>NZ_CP041070.1:0-2400000 GCF_006459125.1 Halarcobacter anaerophilus | reverse complement strand
ATTTAAGAATAAAAGCTTTAAGAGAGTTACACAATTCAAATCCCAAAGAGACACTTAAAATTTTAAATCAGTTACAACAAAAATATAAATTAGAAGATAAATATACAATGTATTTAATTGTTGCAGCTTTACTTGAAGAAAAAAGATATAATGACGCTTCTTTACAAATTTCATTGATAAAAGCAATTTTAAATGATAACAGTGCGGATTTCTTAACCGGAGTTCAATTAATACAAGAGTTAAAACTGTCTAGTATAAGCCAATATATGAGAGAACCGTATACTGATGATTTAATAGACTTTAGATTAAAAAACTTCGATGAACTTTTAGAATCTTTATAATAAATAATCAGTACTTTTCTTATTTTTTTATATTTCTATTCTTATTTAATTTTTTTTTGCTATAATATATGAACTCTATACTTTCTTAAGGAGGCTCTTATGGAATTAGGAAAAATTGCAGAAATAGATAATGCAAAAACTAATCATTTGGAAAAAGTTAAATCTGTACAAGAAGTGGACGAGAATCAAAAAGTTATTGATCAAGAACAATACAAAAAAACTTTAGGTTCTTCACAAGACAATGAAATCAATGAAGTTATTTTAGATAATGTAAAATTTGGCTACAACAAGGAATCTAAGGATCTTTTTGTAAAAGTTATAAGAGGTGATGTTGAGTATAAATATCCTACTGAGGATATGATGAGAATTAAAGCTCAGCTTTTAAAAGATATTGAAAAAGAGCAAATAAGTTAATAAATATTTGAAAAAAAGGTTAGTCTTTGGCATCTGATTTATCAAGTTTTCTAAAAGGTGAATTAGCTAATACATTAGAACAGTTACTCTCAAAAAGCGTCTCAATAGACTCTGTAAGTAAGCTGGATGTTGATAGTTTAGATGATTCACAATGTATAGATATATCTGTAAAATTTGAATTTGCGGATATTTCATCAAGTTGGAATTTTTTTATACCTACCTTAACTGCGACAAAGTTCGAGTTTTTTATGTTAGGCGGTATGGGAGATTTAAAAGAGCATATAGATGATGAAATTATAGATGCAGTAAATGAAATAATCTCAAACGTATGCGGTAGTTTATGTACTACTGTAAATGCACAAGGTTTTTCAGATATATCTTCAATAAAATTTGAAGTGGTTGCTTCTGCAATAAAAGATTGCAAAGATATAAAATCACATCCACATAAATACTTTTTCGATTTAAGTTTAGATAGCGAAAAACTTCCTGTTTATATATCTTTTGATGATTTAGCATTACCTTACCTTAATGAAATTACAGGAGGAGATGAAGGAGAAGTTTTACAAAGTGCAAGTGCTCAACCGGCAAGTGTTAACACGCCGACGGCAAGCTCTTCAAATAGTAGCTCTTCTTCCATACCGCAAATGGGAATAAACTCTTTATTATCAGAAGAATCTTCTAAAAACTTACAACTTTTATTTGATATAAAATTAAAATTAAGTGTTAGATTAGGTACAAAAAACTTCCTTTTAAAAGATATTTTAAGATGGGACATCGGAGAAATAATTGAATTAGAACAGATGGTAAATGAGCCATTGGATATTCTAGTAAACGGAGTAAAAATAGGAGAAGGAGAGGCTGTTATCGTGGAAGGAAGATTCGGTCTTAAAATTAAGAGCATAGGCGATGAGTCTGCAAAACTTAGTCACATAGGATTAAAATAGATGGATAAAAGTACAGTAGGCGGTTTAGCCGGAGGTTGGGGATTAATTGCCCTTGCCATTTTATTAGGCGGTGTAGGATTCGGACCTTATATCGATATTCCTTCTCTTATTATTGTATTGGGTGGAACAATCTCGGTTACGGCAGGGCAATTTGAAGCAGATGATTTAAAAAGAATTATTCCTTCGATGAAGATTGCTTTTAATGAAGTTGCCGTGGAAACTCTTCCCGAACTTGTTGAAAAAATGATATTTTATGCAACAGAAGTAAAAAAACACGGTGTAATGCATATTGAACAAAAAGTTCTTGAAGAAAAAAATGATTTTTTTAAAGAGGCTTTTCAACTCTTGGTTGACGGTACAAGATCCGAAACCTTAGGACCTTTGTTAGAAACGAAATTAGAATATATTGAAAAACGTCATAACACAATGATAGGTGTTTTCGGTAATATGGGTGGAACAGCAGGTTCTATGGGTATGATAGGTACGCTTATAGGTCTTGTTGCCATGCTTGCAAATTTATCTGATCCTGCATCAGTAGGTCCTGCAATGGCGGTTGCCTTAATTACGACTTTATACGGAGCTTTAATCGGTACTCTTTTTGCCGGGTTGGTTGAGAGTAAATTATCGCAAAAACATAAAAAAGAAGTTGATGCTTACGAAATTATCATTAAAGGTACTATGATGATTGCTGAAGAGGAATCTATAGGAAATATAAAAATGCAATTAAATTCTATTTTAGTTGATATTGAAGAGTAGCATAGGATTTCTATGGCAAAAGATAAATGTCCTGAATGCCCAAAATGCTTACCTGGATGGTTAGTTCAATTTGGTGATTTAATGTCTCTTCTTCTTACTTTTTTTATTCTTCTTTTATCTATGGCGGTAATGGATAAGAAAAAAGTTGAAGAGTATTTTGATATTATGAAAAAAGCAATGGGATTTATTGACGCATCGACGGATGTTCAAACACAATCTGAAAAATATTCGACTATGACAAGTGTTTCAAAAGATGATTCTGTTGATTCAACTGATGAAGTAATGGATGAAGCTATTCAAGAGGTCAATGAAGTTATAAAACAGATGAATGACAATAACGATGAACAAGAAGAACAGATTCAAATAGAAAAAGGGAAAAATGAATTTACTCTTGATATCCCTTCAACAATAATGTTTGAAGAAGGAAAATATCAATTAGTAAACCCAAATGCAAAAAGATTTATTGCAAAAGTTGCCAGAGTTATTAGAACTCTGCCTCAAACTTATGATATTGAGATTATAGGACATACTTCATCTAGTATGTATAAAAGTGATACAATACCAAGAGATAACTGGGATTTATCTGCTTTACGTTCGATTGAGGTTGTTAAGGAGTTGATAAAAAACAAGATTGATCCTTCTGTTTTAAAAGTATCTGCATATGCTTCTTATCATCCCAAAAGTGAGTTGGCAGCAGATAACAGAAGAGTTGAAATGAGGTTCTTCACTGAAAATGAGCAAAGTGACATTTTAGACGAAGAGAGTTTCTTCGATAGATTGGAGTAAAAATGGAAATAAATAGTAATAATCTAATAAATATGAGTAGTATTAAGTCAAATCCGGCAAAGTCTTATGAAAATATAAATACTTCTAATTTAGAAGATGATGCATTAAGAAAAGTTACTGATGATTTTGAAGCTTTCTTTTTACAACAATTAATGGATATCTCCTTAAAAGATACGAATTTTGCCGGAGAAGGAAGCGGTTCTGATATTATAAAAGGGATGTATACGGAAGCTATCTCAAAACAAAGCAGCGGAACAGTGGGAATTAGTGATTTATTATATAATTTTCTTACAGAAAGAAATAAATAAAAGAGTCTAAAATGGTTGAAAAAATTGTAAATGACATGATTGAGTTAGTGGTTAAAATGCAAAATTACATTAATCTGGATATTGAAGATATTAAAAAAGCCAGACATGAAGCTCTTTTAGATAGAAATGATGAAAAACAGATAATGATTGAGCAAATTGCACAATATAAACAGGAACTTAACCAAGAAATCGTAAAAGAGATGCAAAGAGGAGTTGATGTAAATATTTATAGAGATTATGTTGACAACTTGGAAAATGAGTTGAAAAATCTTTATAAGTTAAATAGAAAGCTTGCTCAAATTGTGGAACCTATACAAAAAATGTATAAAGATATTGTCGAAGATATTAGTGATAATAACGGGGGAACAGTATTTAATGTCACAGCTTAAAGTTTTTATTCTTCTATTTTTTTTATCTTTTAAACTTTTTGCGATAGATGTGTTAGTTAATAAAAAAGATATTAATTTTAAAGAAGAATTAAGCGCTTCTAAACTCTATAAAACAAGTGTGAACAATGTTAGAAAATATTGTACACCGCTTAGTATTAAAGATTTTCAAGAGAAAAAATATAGAGCTTCAAGATATTTGAAAAAAGGTACGGTTATTTGTACAAAAGATATTTATGAAGATAAAAATAATAAAGTATTATTTAATTTTGGAGCTATCCAAATAGAAAAACCGGGGAAAATAATTTTTGAAAATGATGAATATATAAAAATAAAGAGAAGCGACGGCAAAGTGGAGAAAATTTACAAAGATGGAAGAATAGAATGAATATGCTCTCTTTTTTAGGAGAAACTCCGACAATAGCTTTAAGAAATGCACAAGAAGAGTGCGGAGAAGATGCTATTGTAGTCTCAACAAAAAAAATATCAAGTGCAGTTGACGGCAACAAAGATATGTATGAAGTTGTAGTTGCCTTAGAAGATGAGCAACAACCTTTGAAACATACAAAAAAACTTTCAACTTCGGCTTCAAAGAGCGGTTCAAAATCGAATCAAAAAATGGATGTAAAGTTTTATGACTTTAAAGAAGAAATCTTGAAAATGCAAGATGCAATAATGCAGGTTCAAAAATCTTTATGGGATCCAAAAAGTCAACTTTATGATTTAACAATACCTCCCGAATTTGTTGATATGTATAATCTTTTTGAACAAAATGAGTTTGATCAAGAGATGACCTATACTATTATGAAGAAAACGATTAAACAATTACCTATAGCTTTAAAAACAAACCCTAAAAAGGTGAATGATTTTTTTAAATTAGTGCTTAGAAGAATTATCCCTATTAAGCAAGAAGTTCCTTTAAGAAAACATCAAAGAAAAATTATTATGATGGTAGGTCCCACAGGAGTCGGGAAAACAACGACAATAGCAAAACTTGCAGCAAGATATGCGTATAAATTAGGACAAAATTATAAAGTAGGAATTGTAACTTTAGACTCATTTAGAGTAGGTGCAATAGAACAACTTCAAGCTTATACAAATATAATGAGACTTCCTTTGGAAGTTGTAAAAAAACCCGAAGAATTGGTAGAGGCTTTACTTAGATTAAAAGATTGTAATTATATATTTATAGATACAGCAGGTTCTTCCCAATATGATGTTGATAAAATTGAGATGATTAACGAATATCAAGAAAAAGTGCATGAACTGCCTATTGAAAAAGTTCTTGTTCTTCCTGCAAATGTGAAACATAGTGATTTAATAGATATTTATACAAACTACTCCAGACTGAATATTAACTACTTAACTTTTACAAAACTTGATGAAACAAAAAGTTTCGGAAACTTAATCTCTTTTGCCCATAAAACAAAAAAATCAATTATATATTTTTCAATAGGACAAAATGTGCCCGATGATTTAATTGTATCAGATTCTACTTTTTTAATAAACTGTTTTATGAATAACTCTTGTATAGGGAGATAGTTATTGTTTAATTCAATCTCTAATCAGGCCAGTAAACTATTAAATCTAACTAGAAATAAAGAAGTTAATTCAAAAACAAAAATCATAACTATAACTTCCGGAAAAGGTGGAGTAGGAAAATCAACTTTTACTGCAAATATCGCTTATTTGTTATCAAAAAGAGGCTTTAAAGTTGCCGTTATAGATGCAGATATAGGACTTGCAAATATGCAAGTTTTATTTGATTTAAAACCTCGTTATACTTTTTTTGATTATATTGAAGGCAGAAACACTATAACTGAGATCTTAACGCAAACTTCTTATGAAAACATTACTCTTATTGCAGGTAAAAGCGGCTATCAGTATGCAAATTTAAAAAATTCTTTAGTTTTAACAAGAGTCGTTAATGATCTAAAAAGTTTAAATAAATATGATTTAATACTAATTGATACGGGTGCGGGATTAAATGAATATGTTCAAGAATTTTTATTAATATCCGATAATGTTCTGGCTTTAACGACTACTGATCCTTCAGCACTTACGGATGTTTATGCTTTAATGAAAATGCTTTCTGTACATAAAGAGAGACTTTTTATCTGTTTTAATCATACAAAAAACTATAAAATCGGAGAGACTATTGCCAATTCTTTGGTAAATTTGGCAAAAAAAAATAGGTTAAATCAAAATTTTATGGTAGAATATATAGGTAATGTTTCAACATCATCAAATATTTCCACGACGTCAAGATTAAGAAAGCTATTTGTTCATGAGTTTATTAACGATGAAATAACAAAACAATTTCATAAAGTGATTGATTCATTACTAAATAATATTAAGTAAGGTTTATTGGTGTTTGCATCGGCATTTAATACTTTTTTATCTAACATAGGGATATTATGGTAGTAGAAAAATTCTCTCAAAATGTTATAAATAGCGGTATCTTCAGACTATATATAGCAACAGGCTTTTTTGCTACGCTTATTTTCTTTGTACTAAATGCAGACCTTTACACTCCTTTAGAGATGATGTTTGGGATTATTGGAGTAACAATAGTTCTAAAAGGAGTTTCCAATATGATGCTCTCCCTTATAATTTTACTTTTTGATTTAGATAGCAAGCGTAAAGAGCTTGATTTTAAATATAATGAAGAAAAAATCAATGAAATGATGGCAGAGTTAGGTGTGCAAGAGGCACAAAATGTCGGTAATAAAACTACTTAAGGAAGAATAAAATGGATATATCATCAATTTCTAGTTCAATAGGTCCCTTACAGACTAAACAAGAATCAAATCTAGTTAAGAACACAGGGGATAAAAGTTTTGCTGATATGCTTAAAGATGCAGTAAATGAAGTAAATGATTCACAAATTCAAGGTTATGATGCCATGGAAGGTATTGCAACGGGAAAAGTTAAAAATCTTCAAGAAGCAGTTCAAAAAATAGAAGAAGCAGATCTCTCTTTGAAATTAGCATTAGAAGTAAAAAACAAAGCAATAGCGGCATATAAAGAAATCAACAGTATGCAAGTTTAATATAGGAGATTAGTATGGGTTTTTTTGATGGATATAACGTATCAGTTTCAGGAATGTCTGCACAACGAACTCGTATAAATGTCGTAAGTGCAAATATTGCAAATGCGAAAACTACTCATACGGCAGAGGGTGGACCATATAAAAAACAAAATGTAGTTTTTGAAGAGGTTCTTTTAAACGAGAAACAAAAACATGCAAGCCAAGTAGATAAAAAATTAAATGAAAATTCTGATTTAGCTTTAAGGGGAGTGGGGGTAAAATCTATTGTTGAGGACGATGCAAGTCCTGTTATGAGATATGAACCCTCTCATCCCGATGCAAATGAAGAAGGTTATGTAGCATATCCTGATATAAATCCTGTTGTTGAAATGGTAGATTTAATCGAAGCTATGCGTTCATATGAAGCTAATGTTGCAACTTTTAATACCCACAAAGGTATTGATACAAAAACATTAGATATTATAAAAGTGTAGAAAATGAGTGAACAAGTAGAACTTTTACCTCTTGCTAAAGATCAAATTAGTAATAAAAAAGATGCTCCTTCAAGTAGTTCATCTAAAAAAGAAGGTATTTCCCTTTTTGATTCTTTGTTAATAAAAAGTAAAAGTGATCTTGAAGAAAGTTCTACACAAAAAAGTTTAAATAAAGATACTACAAAAACTCAAACACAAAAAGATATCTCTTCTCAAGCTAAAAATAATCTAAAAGAAGATACTAAGAATTTAGATAATAAAGATTTAGATGATACTTTAAAAACAAAAAAAGATTCTACGGTTAAAAAAGAGATAATAAACGAACAAGAAAAAGATAGTTCAAAAACAAGTGAAATAAAAAAAGATAACACTACTAGTTCTTTGTTGGATAGAATGATATTAGAAGCTAATAAAAAAGTTTCCAAAAATGATTTAAAAAAAGTTGAAACAGAAAAAAAAGAGACGGATGAACAAAAACTTTTAAAAAGTGATGATGAAAAAGTCCAAGATGATGAAGATTTAAATACAGAAGAAGTGCCCAAAAAAGATGATTTAAAAAAAGAACAAAATGAAAACAAAAATATTATAAACAATAAAAATGATCTAAAAGATGAAACTTCTTTAGAAAGTTTAAAAAACATAGAATCCACTTTAAATAAAGATAAAAATAGTAAAAACGAAAAAACAGATAATAATTTTGAAATAAAAAAAGAAAGCCTTTCTAAAAAAAATATAGAAAATACTCAAAATCTAAATAGCAATATAGAAAACAAAAATATCAAAAATGATGATTTAAAAGTTCAAGAAAATTTAGAAAAGAATAATATTGAAAAAAAAGTTACGGAAGATAAAGTATCATCAAAAGATGAAAATCTACAGCAAGAGCAAGAAAAAGATCTAAAAGTAAAAAACGCAAAGCCAGATCTTAACTTAGAAAAAAATGAAAACAGCCCTAAAGAGAATAAAAAAGCAGATGAAAAAATTTTAAATCAAAATGAACTTCAAAAACCTTCCGGACAGACTGCTGAAATAAAAACTACAAAAGAACAAAATCTCTCTGAAACTTTAAATAGTGATAATAATAAGAATATTAAGGAGAGTGAAGAACAGATAAAAGAGATTAAAAGTGACAAAACTTTAGACTCTTTAGATGAGGAAGCACTTTCCAAAACAGAACAAAGAGTTAATTTAGACAAAAATAGTTTAGATGAAACAAAAGATGAGAACAGAGCTGAAAAAAGTGAAAAAAAAGATTTCATAACTCCTTTAGTTCAAGAAAAAAAAGAGAGTGTTCTTCTAAATAAAAATCCAAACGATATAGAAAAGAGTGAAAAACAAAATTCTTCTCAAAAATCAAATGATTTTATGACAAATATCTTTTTAAGTACACAAAAAAGTTCTGTTTTATCCCAAATGATTATGAATAAAAGTGAAGGGGTTAAGACTCTAAAAGAGGCAGAATCTTTAAAAGATGTAAAAGAGGGTGCGGAAATTCTTGATTTGGGATTAAAAGATTTTGATATTCAAATTGATGAAGAGAGTTCAATAAAAGAGATAAAACAAAGAGTAGAGAGTAATAGTTCTATTTTGAATAAATTAGCACTGAATACGACTAAAACAGAGAAAGTTATAGATGAAGCTCTTCAAACAACAAAACAAGTTTCATCTTCAAATACGGCAAATAATACAACAGATTCAAAAGACGAGAGTGTGGATATAAATGTTAATTCAAATCTTGCTTTATCGATTCAAAACAGAATTATAGGTGCAAAACAGCAGTTATCATCGATGATGTCGGATATTGCAAGAAGTATGTATGAAAATTATAAGCCTCCTGTGACAGCTTTTAGAATAAATCTTATTCCTGCTCAGTTAGGTCATATCGCAATTTTAATGAAAAATGATAAAGAAAATTCTCTTTCTATTAATTTAACTCTATCTCAATCTTCTACTCACGATACTATGGTTGAGAATCAAAGTTCTTTAAGAGATGCTCTTCATAAAACTTTTAATTCAGGTCAAAATCAGACCTCTTTTAATTTAGATTTTAGTATGGAAGGCGGGAACTCTAGTCAGACTTATTCTCAAGAAGATAACAATCCAAATACTCAAAATAATTCAAAACAACACTCTTCAGATGAGATTATGGAATCAATAATTCAAAATCAGGATGTAGCTGAAGATTTAAACTATATGTAGATGCAAGAACTTATATCTCTTCTTAACGAACAGACCTTATACTCTTTTTTACTTCTTCTTGCAAGAATTTTAGCTTTTGTAGTTTTTTTGCCGATTTTCAATCATACTTCAATAAGTTCTTCAATCAGAGTTGCTTTTGCTTTTTTTATAACAATATTTTTATATCCCATTGTTGAGTTAAAAGGGGATTTTACCCAAGAAGGATTTCTTCTTTCTTTAATCAGTGAAATAACTCTTGGTTTTATTGCCGCAATGTTTTTAAATGTAGTTTTTAGTGCGGTTAGAATTATCGGGGATTTTGTAGGATATGCAACAGCTTTATCTATGGCAAGTATGTTTGACCCTTCAACAGGTTCAAATGAAGGATTAGTGAGCAGATTACTTTATTGGATTGCACTTATGATATTTTTCGAAACCGGAATGTATGAAATGACCATAGTTATTTTGTCAAAAAGTTTCTCTATAATACATTTAGGAACTTTTGATATTTTTTCTTATGACGGGATACAAATTGCTATAGATGAAATAAACAGAATGTTCGCTTTTGCTTTTGCTTTTGCTCTTCCTCTGTTTTTTATAGGTTTTATTATGGATTTATATTATGGTTACGGAACTAAATCTATGCCTGCTTTTTCACCTTTTGTTATTACTTTTCAGCTAAAATTTGCTTTAATATTTATATTTTTAATATTAGGTATGGATATCTTTGTAGATAGTTTTACTAATTATTTAATAACGAAATTTCAGTAAAGTAGAATTTAATGGCAGACGAAGAAGAAAAAACAGAAGAACCCACATCCAAAAAAATTGAAGATGCAAAAAAAGAGGGTAATGTTCCAAAATCAATGGAAGTGACAGGAGCCGCAATTTTACTTTTCGGCTCAATTTATCTTCTTTTTTTTTCAGGCTCAGCAGTTGATGGAATAAGAAAACTGATGCTTTTTACATACGGTTTTATCGGTCAAGATATGAGTGGAAACACTTTTTACTCTTTGGGGTATACTACAGTTATAACTTTGATAATTGCTTTGCTTCCTCTTTTTTCTTTGGTTATCATTTTAGCCCTTGTGACAAACTGGAGTCAATTTGGATTTTTAGCAACTCCTTTGAAACTTGATTTGCAAAAATTAGATCCTATAAAGGGTTTAAAAGGAGTTTTTGGACTTAAAAAAGCTTTAGAAGCTTTAAAATTAACACTTAAATTAATTATTATTTTTGCGGTTATGTGTGTTGTTTTTATGCTTACGTATAAAGCATTTTTGGCGATGATGGATAAAGAGTTGCATGCTACGATATATACAATAATAACATTAACAGGGTACTTTTTGGCAGCTATACTTCTTATTATAATAATTTTTGCTATAATTGATTTTTATTTTACGAGGTATTATTTCTTCAAATCACTTAGAATGAGTAAACAAGAAATAAAAGATGAATTTAAAAATATGGAAGGGGATCCTCAAGTAAAGGGTCGAATCCGTAGAATTCAGATGCAAATGGCAATGAAAAGAATGATGTCGGATGTACCTGAAGCAGATGTAGTTATTACCAATCCTACACATTATGCAGTTGCATTAAAGTATGACAATCAAGTTGATAATGCACCGAAAGTAGTAGCTAAAGGGATTGATTTTATCGCTTTAAAAATAAAAGATATTGCAAGAGATAACAGTATTCCTATTATAGAAAATCCATCACTTGCAAGGTCAATATATGCCCAGATCGAAGTGGATCAAGAGATACCCGGTGAATTTTATAAAGCAATGGCTGAAATATTCTCTTATGTATATGAGCTAAAAAACAAAAAAAGGTAAGTTTTGAAATTTTTAATATCATTGTTTTTACTAATCTCCTTTTTAGAAGCAAAAAAAGATTTCTATTTTAGCTTTATAAACTCTTCGGGAAATCAAATATCAGAAGAGAAAAAACAAGAGATAGCCGATGGCTTTGAGATAATAAATCACGCAAGAAAAATTTCAAAAGAGGGAAAAGTAGATGAAGCTTTTTCTCAAATAGAGGCTTTTAAAAGAGTAAATAAAATAAATCTTTTGGAATCTGATTTAATAATTTTGTATGCAGAACTATCTTTAAAGAAAAAATCAAAAAGACTTATTTTGCAATCAGCAAAAGAGCTGGAAAATGCTATAAATGATTCTAAAATTCATGAAGAAGATTTAGCAAGAGCTTATATGGTTCTAATAGAATTGAAATTGAATATAAACAAAGCAGATGATGCCATATATTTTGCTAATATCATTATCAACAATTTCGATAATCCGGTAATAAAAGCCTACGGGAAAATATATTTAGCAAAAATTTATAAATATCAAAGAGATTATACAAAAGCAATTAACGTTTTATACAAAATTTTAACGGAAACAACGGATATGTTGGTTGCAACTCTTGTAGCAGATGAACTTTTTGATGTATATATTTTAGACGGACAAAGAGAAAAAGCTTATGATCTTATTTCAAAAGTTTTGAAGAAGAATATAGATTATTATTCACAAGACTCTTTTTTGGCATTAGAAAAAGTTGATAAACTGACAAAGGTTGGAATGCCGGAGTTTGCTGTCGAAATATTACAGGAATTACTGAAAATAACTGATAAACCAAGTGCTATTGAAGATTTTAAATATAAATTGGCAAATACTTATATGGATATGTATGACGGTACAGATAAATATCTTTTAAAAGCAAAAGAGTTGTATAAAGATATTATAAATGATTATCCAAGAGGAATATATTTTGAAAAATCAAAAATGTATTTAGATGAAATAATAATGAGACAAGGTCTGGTTGAACCTGCTGTTTTAGCAACAAAATATCAATCCTCGGAATCAATGCAGCAAAAAGTTTTGCTTCAAGAGCTTTTAAATAATAAAATTAAAAAAAAGTATGAGTTAATACTAAAATCAAAAAGAATCTATAGAAAGATATCAAATAGTATAGCTCAAAGATTCGGTTATGAATCTATTGAAGCAATTTTTGATGAGGTAAATATAGATTTAATTAAGAGTTACCTTAAAACAGGTAAATGTTTTCTTCTTGATGATGCTTTGAAAACCGCAAGAGAAGAGACCTTTGAACTATTAATCAAAGACCCAAAAACAAAAGATGACTTTTTTGAGTGTTTGATTGAAGTTCCAAGCCAAAAATCTTATTCCCAAGTTGTAAATACTTTTAACAATGACAGAGATCCGAATATTTATCTCTACTTAGAGAGAATGGCTTTAGCTCTAAAAAGATATGATGATGCACAGAATTTCTCTTCAAAAGTTGATATGGTCGATGATAAAAAAGTTTTAAGTAAAGAGTTTTTATATAGATTCTTAATTTTACATGAAAAAAATGATGCTGCGGCTCTTGATAGATATTTTGATTATGCAAATAAAAATCCTAAATATATTGAAGATAATCTAACTAATCCTGTTATAATAGATTTTTATTATAACTATTATCTCTATTTGGTAAAAAAAGATTTAAAAACCCAAGCAGAAGATATTTTAAAAAAACTATATACAAAACAAAAAGAGTTAAATGCTTATGTTTATTCACCTTTTGTCGAGCTTGAACTTGCAAAAGTTGAGCAGACAAATAATAATAATCAAAGAGCTTTAGAACTTCTTTTAGATGCTTTAGATTATTCAAGAAGAATAAAACCCAATGATTTGGCTCAAACTTATTATGAAATTATCAAACTTTACGAATCTTTTGACAACTCTATTAAAAGAGATGAATTTATTAATAAATGTAAAGAGATAGAAGGTACTAAAGATAGCCTTTATAAAAAAATGTGTGATGAGATGTAGATGGATATAGATTCAATTTTAAACAGCATAGATTCAACAAACTTATTTGTCCCTTTTGGAAGAATTATTCATATCTCTTCAACCACGATAAAAGCAAAAGGTATCGAAGTAGCAGTAGGAGACATCGTAAAAATAGAGTCTCAATCTCACCTTTATACAGTATTAGGAATGGTAGCTTCAATAGAATCGGGATCTTTTACGATTGTTCCTTTCTCTTTTATTGACGGATTTAGAATTCAAGATAAAGTATATTTACAAAAAGAGGGTTTATCCGTAAAAGCGGGTTACGGACTTTTAGGAAGAGTTATCAATGCTTTGGGTGAACCAATAGATGAAAAAGGGAAAATAAGAGATTTAGAAGAGAGTTCTGCTATAAACAAACTTTCAATGCCCGCATTAGAAAGAGGAATAATAGATGAAAGATTTTCTACTGGAGTAAAAGCCATTGATTCAATGCTAACGGCAGGAAAAGGGCAGAAAATGGGTATTTTTGCCGGTTCCGGTGTCGGAAAATCGACATTAATGGGAATGATAGTAAAAGGTTGTGAAGCCCAGATAAAAGTCGTTGCTCTAATAGGGGAAAGAGGAAGAGAAATTCCTGAATTTATTCATTATAATTTAAATGATGATTTGGAAAATACGATTATTGTTGCGGCTACCTCCGACGAATCTGCTCTAATGAGAAAATACGGAGCTTTTACTGCAATGGCAATAGCCGAGTTTTTCAGAGACAAAGGGCATGATGTACTTTTAATGATGGATTCCGTTACAAGATTTGCAATGGCACAAAGGGAGATAGGACTTAGTACGGGAGAACCGCCTGTTAGCCGTGGATATCCACCTTCTGTTTTTGCTCTTTTACCGCAACTTATGGAGAGAGCGGGAAATAATGCAAAAGGTTCAATTACTGCTTTTTTTACGGTATTGGTTGACGGAGATGATATGAATGATCCAATTGCAGATCAAAGCAGGTCTATTTTGGATGGACATATTGTCTTAACAAGAGATTTAACCGAACAAGGATTTTATCCTCCTATTAATATCTTAAAATCAGCTTCAAGGGTAATGGACAAAGTCGTTTCGGAAGATCATTATAATGATTTTTTAAAGCTAAAAAGGATATTATCTCTAATTAAAGAGAATGAAGTTTTAGTAAGAGTTGGTGCATACAAACCCGGAATGGATGCTGAATTAGATGATGCCCTTGCAAAAAAAGATAAAATAAGAAATTTCTTAACTCAAAGTATGAAAGAGCAATATAATTTCAATGAAATTGTTGCAAAATTCAAGGAGGTATTTAAATGATACAAACAACTGTAAATACTTCTTTTTCATATATAAAAAAGAGATTGCCTCTTAAAAAAACAGATAAATCATCTTTAAAAAAATTTATTAAATAAGTATAAAATAGTAGATGAACTTAAAAAGATTTTTATCAAAAGACCTCTTTGTAGTTGCACTTTTTGTTGCAATTTTAATGATTATTATTATTCCTTTACCAAAAGGAGCTTTAGACTTTTTTTTAGTTATCTCTTTATCTTTGTCTCTTTTGATTTTACTTATCTCTTTATATATTCAAAGACCCTCGGATTTAACTACTTTTCCTACAATAATACTGATTTTGGCTCTGTTTAGATTATCTTTAAATATTGCTACTACAAGATCAATTTTAAGTGAAGGACATAACGGTCCCGAAGCCGTAAGTTCTATTATCTCAGCTTTCGGTGAATTTGTTGTGGGCGGTAATATGGTAATCGGTATTATCGTATTTATCATTTTGGTTTTAATCAACTTTATGGTTGTAACAAAAGGGGCAACCAGAGTTGCGGAAGTAACTGCAAGATTTACTCTTGATTCAATGCCCGGTAAACAAATGGCTATTGATGCGGATTTAAATGCAGGATTTATAGATGATAAACAGGCACAAAAAAGAAGAAAAGAGCTTATAACAGAAGCAAATTTTTACGGTGCAATGGACGGGTCTTCCAAGTTTGTAAAAGGTGATGCCGTTGCGGGTATTATTATTACTTTGGTTAATCTAATCGGTGGATTGTTGATTGGACTTTTTCAACATGATATGACAGTTGCTCAAAGCGGTCAGATATACACGATTTTAACAATCGGAGATGGACTCGTTGCCCAACTTCCTGCACTTATTTTATCTACTGCAACGGCAATTATTATTACTCGTTCAAATATGGATGAAGATAAATTTGCAAATCAATCGGTTGCCCAATTAGTAAAAGATTCAAAATCCTTGATTCTTGTAGGTATAGGTATGATTCTTTTTGCTTTTGTACCGGGATTTCCTACTGGAATATTGATTCTTATGGGACTTTTGATGGTATTGATAGGTTATACAATCTATATGATAGAAGAGGGCAGGGATAATGCTCTTACCAGACTATTTTCTGCAGGAAAAGAGAAAAAAGGAAAAATTGAACCTTCCGGTGATGTAAAAGATATAAAAGATAAAAAAAGAAAAGCTGCCTCAACAGATGATAAAAAAACTATAGAAAATCTTATGAAGCTTGAAGTTCTTGAACTTAAACTAGGAATCAGACTTCTGCAGCTTGTACAAGGAGATTCGGAATTATTGGATAAAATAAGAGGTATTAGAAAATCAATAGCAGCTGAATTGGGCTTTATCATACCTCAGATTAGAATTTCCGATGATTCAAATTTATCTCCGAATGAATATCAACTATATTTAAAAAGAATTCCCCTTGCAAAAGGAAGAGTAGAAACTAATAAACTTCTTGCTATGGGTGGAGTTCCAAATGAAAAATTAAAGGGTATAAGAGTTAAAGAACCTGTTTTTAATCTTGATGCAACCTGGATTGATCCAAAACAAAAAGAAGATGCTTTGATGAAAGGTTTTACCGTTGTTGATGCTCCTACTATTATTTCGACTCATTTATCTGAATTAATAAAAAAACATGCAGAAGATATTATTACAAGACAAGATATCGTAGATATTATAGAAGGGCTTAAAAAAGATTTTCCTATTGTTGTTGAAGAGGCTATGAAAGTTACTTCTTACGGCTCTTTACTTAAAGTTTGCAAAGATCTTCTTCATGAAAAAATACCGATTATCGATATGTTGACAATTGTAGAAGCAATTGCGGATATAGCTGAATTTACAAAAGCTCCCGATGTTTTATTGGAACATGTAAGAAGCAAACTGTACAGACTTATTACGGAAAGATTTAAAGATAATGATAATATTTTACATATTATTACGATAAAACCGGATATAGAACAGCAGTTTATAGGAAAACTTCAAGAACAGCACGGAGTATCTCAGCTTATGCTTTCAATTGCCGAAATTAATAATCTAGTTACAAAAACAAGAGAGCTTTTGGAGCAAATAGAAGCAAAAGGATTTACAAAAGTTGCAATGGTTGTTGACCCTCTTTTAAGAAAAAGAGTTTCTGAAATTTATGAAAAATTCGGTCTGCAAATTGCCGTTTTATCTCATGCAGAACTTGATTCAAAAGCAAACTTTTCAATTGAAGGGACATTGGCATTTTAATGAAATTATTTAAGTCTATTTTTCTTTTTTTTCTTTTTCAAATATGTTTGTATGCAGAAGTTGTTTTAAATGCACCTCAAAGTTTTGTAAAAGGTGAACCTTACTTTTTTGAGTTTGAAGTAGAAGGCAGTTCAATAACTTTTCCAAAGATAAAAGATATTGACGGTTTTGTTGTTGAAAACCAAGGTACCTCAAAATCTGTACAAATAATAAACGGAGATTATAGCCAGAAGCTGAAAAAAAGATATAAGATAGTTCCTACAACTGCTTTTACGATCCCTAGTTTTAAATTTGAAATTGACGGAAAAGAGTTTTTTTCACAAGCGAAAAAAGTTGTTTTAAAAAAAGTTACAAAAACTGATTCTTCAAATTTTGATTTGACTTTAATTCCTTCAAAAACAGATCTTTATGTAGGTGAAGATCTGCTACTGAAACTTGTATTTAAATATAAAAAAGATTTGCAAATTACAAATCTTGGTTTTGAAAAACCTCATTTTGAAAATTTTTGGTATAAACAAATAAACAGCAATAATCAAAGATATGAGCAAAACGGTTATATAGTTCAAGAGCTGGATTTTCTTCTTTTTGCACAAAAAAGCGGAGAGCTTAATATAAATCCTTTAAGAGTCGATGCACAGTTGATGCAAAGTGACGCTTCAAATCCTTTTAGCTTCTTCTCAACAGTTCCAAAAGTTGAAAAAATATACTCAAATGAACTGAAATTCAATGTAAAACCTCTTCCTAAAGGGGTGAATCTAATAGGTGATTTTGATATAAAAGCAAGTGTTGATAAAACAAAAATCAAACAATCCCAATCAATTTCATTAAAATTAAATATTACGGGAACGGGTAATTTTGATGATATAGAGGATTTTAAACTCAATATTCCAAATGCAACGATTTATGATAACAAACCTGATATAAAGACTAAATATACAAACAAAGGTTATGAAGGAGTATATTCAAAAGTTTTTTCTATTGTTCCTGAAAATTCTATTGAAATACCTAGGATTACTTTAAAATATTTTAGTAAAAAAGAGCAAAAAGTAGTTGAAAAAAGAACTCAAAGTTTTACAATAGAGGTAGAAAAAAGTAAAAAAGAGCAGAAAGTAATACTTCAAAAAGCAGAAAAAGCGATTGTAAAAGTAGAAAAAAATGAAGGGCAAAAAGAGGAAATATCATATGAAAATAAGCTTAAATACTTTTTGTTTGGTATAATTACGACTCTATTAATTTTGGGTTTATATAAATTTGTTAGAGTTCAAAATTCAAAAAAAGTTTCACAAGATACTCCATTGGGTAAATTGGTGAAAAAAACAGAAAACAGAACTGAATTAATGAAAGTTTTGGTTCCTTATTTGAAAAAAGATTCTGTTTTAGATGAACTTATATTTGAGTGTGAGTCAGACAAAGATTTTAAAATTTTGAAAAAAGAGATTTTAAAAAGATTAAAAGAGATTAAAATTTAAGAGGTTTATATGAGATATTTATTAGTTGTTTTATTTCTGTTTTCGTTCTCTTTAGCCGAAGAGTATTATGCAAAATTAGAGCCTATTGAGAGTTATTCGATAAAAGCATCAGTTAGTGGAAAAGTAATTTTTTCAAATAAAAATATTGAGGGTAAAAGAGCAAAAAATACCAAAATTATCGAAATTGATTCTTATGTGGATAGAATAGATTTGGAACAATCTTTAAAAAAACTTGATGCAATAAATGAGATGATAAAACTTCAAAATAAAAATTATCAAAGATTACTTAAAATCAAATCTAAATCGGGATATGAAAAAGATAGCCAAAAAATAAACGTAGTAAATTTAGAGGTAAATAAAGCAGATACTCTGATAAATATTGCAAATTTAAGAGATAGTATAAAAAACAAAAAACTTATTGAAAAAAATTTTTATATTTATAATATTGAAGTAAAAGAGGGGGATTACGTTACCCCGGGTACTTTGTTATATGAAGCAAAAGATTTAAGCCAAGGAAAGCTTGAAATTTATGTTCCTATTTTAGAAATAGAAAAAGTTAAAAACAAAGCTATCTTTCTAAACGGTAAAAAAACAGATTTAAAAATAGATAAAATATACGATGTAGCAGATTCAAAACATATTTCATCATATAAAGTAAAAATCATAATAAATAAGCCAAAAACTTTTTCAAGGCTGATTAAAATTGAATTCAAATAATACTATTGCTTGTCCTCTTGACTGCTTTGATGCTTGTGAAGCAGTTTTAGCTGAAGGTAAAATCAAAGGTAATAAAAACCATCCTACTACAAAATCAAAACTTTGCGTAAATTTTGCAAATTTACTAAAAGAAGATTTTTTAGAAGATGCTTATATAAACGAACAAAAAGTTGGTTTAAATGAAGCCTTAGAAGAGTTTAGTAAAAAATTAAAAGAGTTGAATCCTTTAAATACGCTTTATTACAAAGGTTCGGGAAATCTTGGAGTTATGCAAGCTTATCCAAAACTTTTTTTTGCGCAATACGGTTCAGTTTTTACCAAAGGGAGTCTTTGCGAAGGAGCAGGGGATGAAGGAATCGTACAAGGAAGAGGAAAGTGTGTAAATCCTCCTCTTGAGAGACTTTTAGCTTCCGATGTAATTATTGTCTGGGGAAGAAATTATACTCTTACAAGTCCGCATATGTATTCCTTAACAAAAGATAAAATCTTTATTACTGTGGATCCTGTCTCAACACCTATTGCAAAAAAATCAGAACTTCATCTGCAAATAAATCCTAAAACGGATTATGAATTGGCATTACTTTTAACAAGATTTGCATATATGGAACATATGGAAGATGAAGAGCTTTTTAAAACATCAAATGCAAAAGAGTTCCTAGAATTGGCAAAGAGTAGAACGCTTATCTCTTATGAAGAGACAACAGGCGTAGCTTTGCAAGATATTACAAAGTTTTTTGAAATAATAAAAGGAAAATCAGTTTCAATACTTCTTGGAATAGGAGTTCAAAAATATTTTGAAGGCGTTAATATAACAAGGGCAATAGACTCTTTTGCAGCTTTTATAGGACTTCATAATAAGCAAAAAGGCGGACTTTGGTATTTAGGAGATTCTGCTTATTCATATGAGGCAAAATTTAAAGTAGATGTAGAAAAAAAAGTCTCTTTACCCGAAGTTGATTTTTCCAAATATGATTTAGTCTTTATTCAAGGAGCAAATCCTGTCGTAAGCGCTCCAAATACAAAAAGAGTAATTGAAGGTTTAAAAAAGAGTTTTGTCGTGTTTTTCGGAACAACTTATAATGAAACCTGCTCTTATGCCGATATTATAATTCCTGCATCAAATTTTAAAAGTAAAAAGGATGTAAGATTATCTTACGGGCATCAATATAAAGCAATCTCTTATGCCGTTGAAAAAAAGCAGAAAAATAGTTTAAGTGAATATGAATTTTCTTTATATATGAGTAAAAAATTCGGTTTTAAAGCCTTACCGAAGTTTGAAGAGACTTTTGATTATTATGCAAAAAAAGAGTTTGTAGATGAATCAAAAGTAGAAAAATTCAACTTCTTAGAAGAGCTTGAAGTTGAAAATTTTTATACAAAAAAAGAGAAAAACGAATATTATCTTCTTTTTAGAAAAAGAAAGAACAACTTAAATTCACAATTTAAAGAGGATAATTATTTATATATCAACCCCGATTGCAACTTTAATGAAGGTGATAGTGTTATTGCAAAATCTTCATTTGGTGAAGCCTCTTTTATTTTAAAATTCGATGAAGATATAAAAAAAGAGTGCATCGTACTTTTTGCAGGGAATAAAAAAGCAAATTATTTGACAAACCATCAAAGTGACGAGCAAGCTTTTTCTGCAATGTTTCAAGAGGTATTAATAAAACTTGACTTACAGTGAACTTTTAAAAAACAATCCTTTAATAGCTAAACTCTCACTTTTGCAGTTTATAGCTTATTTCGGAGCTTGGTTTTCAAATGTTGCAATTTATACAATGCTTGTAAACTTCGGCTCTTCTGCTCTTGCAATTTCCATCGTAACTGCAATGCACCTTTTACCCGCTGTTGTTATTGCTCCTCTTTCAGGAGCAATTATTGATAGATTTAGAGTTAAATCTTTGATGATGGTTTTGCTTTTAAGTGAACTTTGTATGACTCTGCTTTTTTTGACGATTGACAGTAAAGATGAGTTGTGGATACTTCTGATTTTGATTTTTATTAGAATGGGCAGTTCTTCAATGTTTTTTTCTACGGAGATGTCTTTACTTCCAAAATTAGTCAGAGGAAAAGCTTTACAAAAAGCTAATGAAATACATTCGATAATCTGGTCTTTTACCTATGCAGCAGGTATGGCAGTAAGCGGAATAGTAGTAAATTCCTATGGAATAAAAACTTCGATTTTAATAGATGTTATGTTTTTTGTTGTAGCAATAGTTCTGTTTTTGAATATTGAGTTTAAAGTTGACATAATTCATACAAAAGAGAAAATAAGCTCTATGATAAAAGACGGTTTTTTGTATATAAAAAACAATAAACTTGTGCTGCATCTTCTTTTTTTACATGCAAGTGTAGGTTTAACCTCTTTTGATACTTTAGTTACTCTTTTGGCAAAAAATGAGTACAAATATGTTATTGCCGTTCCTTTGTCAATCGGAATTACAAATGCGGTCAGGGCTTTTGCTTTAATGATAGGACCTCTTTTTATTACAAACAGAGTAAATAAAGATAATCTTTTTTATATCTTTATTTTCCAAGGTATTGCAATTATTTTTTGGGGATTTTTGCAGTTTAATTTCTATTTTGCTTTGTTTGCGGTATTTTTAACGGGATTTTTGACTACTACTATTTGGTCTTATACTTATGCTTTAATTCAAGAAAAAGTAGAAGATAAATATTTAGGCAGAGTAATTTCATACAATGATATGATATTTATGCTTTCAAATGTTATTACAACTTTTTTTATAGGAATAATGGCAGGTTTTATCTCTTTAGAGTTTGTAACGGCATTTTTAGGGATAGGATTTTTTCTTGTGGCAATTTATTATAAATGGTTAAAAAAATTTTTATAGGTGTGAGCCGGATTAATCCAGCTCATGAAGATATTTCAAGGTTTTAAAATGTTTTTCTAAAAAGGGTTTTGAAACTTCGTCAAAACTATCTTTATCTTGATAAAGATTTATATACCATTCAAAATCTATTTTTCTGTTTTTTAAAGCTTCAATGGATAATAAAATATCATTTATGCATCCAAGTTTAGAAGGCGCTATTAAAACTGCTTTTGCTTCAAATATTTTAATTAAATCAATCATAAACAGATCTTCTAACACAGGAACCATTAATCCTCCGGCACCTTCAATAACAAGAAGGTCACACATAGTTTCCAAATATTTTATTTTATCTTTTAAAAATTCAAAATCTATATTTTGCTCTTTTTTTGCAACATATGGTGCTGCGGGAAGTTTAAACTGATATGGAACCACATCATTTATCGTTACTTTAAACTCAGGATTTAACTTTTTTACAAGTTCAAACATTTTTGAACCGTCTAAAGGTTTATCTATTACTCCTGTTTCACAAGGTTTAAAATATCCTACTTTTAAACCTTTTTTTGCATAATGTTTTAAAATTTGTTCGCTGGCATAAGTTTTACCAACATCGGTGTTAGTACCACTTATAAATATTCTATTCATATTGTTATCCTTTCATAAATTTGTAATTGTATCCAAATATAAAATAAACTTTAAAATATTTTATAAACAATATCTTTTACTAAGCTTAGTTCTTTTTTGTTATAATATATACAATAAAAAGTAAAAAAGGTATATTGTGGCAAACGAACTAGAAATTGAACTTGATAATGATTTGGAAGTTGAAGAACCAAAGAAGTATAAAGTGTTTTTACTAAACGATGACTATTCGACAATGGATTTTGTAATTGATGTTTTAACCAAGGTATTTAGAAAGAATGTCGATCAAGCTACAAAAATCATGTTAAATATTCATAACAAAGGAAAAGAAGTTTGTGGAATATATACTCATGAAATAGCAGCTACAAAAGTCGCTCAAGTAAAAACTTTGGCAAGAGAGAAGGGCTTCCCTTTAAAAGCAATAATGGAAGAAGAATAATGATTAGTAAAGAGTTAAGAAATATATTTGCACAAGCGGTAAGTTATGCAAAAAAGAGTAGACACGAATATTTAACAATTGAACATATTTTTTTAATGCTTATCCATGATGAAGTTATAGAAAATCTTTTGTTAGATTTAGGACTTGATAAAAATAAAATTTTTAATCAGATAAAAAAACATATAGAAGAGAATACTCCTGTATTCCCTGAAAATATAGAAGATGAACCTATTGAAACAATTACGTTAACTTCTACTATTGAAAATATGGTTGCTCATACTCAAAGCAGCGGCAGAAGAAATGCCGGAGTTGAAGATATGTTTGTAGCGATTTTAAAAGATGAAAAATCATATGCAACTTATGTGTTAAAATCAGCAGGTGTAGAAAGAGTGGATATCTTAGAAGAGATATCTCACAAAGAGGATTCCGATGATTTTGACGAATTGCAAGACAAAGATGATTCAAAAGAGAATAAAGTTTTAGATAAAAACTCGACAGAGCTTGTCGCTTTGGCAAAAAAAGGCGAAATTGATCCTGTAATAGGAAGAGTCAGCGAAATTAACAGAGTTATTGAAATTTTAAGCAGAAGAAAGAAAAACAATCCTATTTTAGTAGGAGAACCAGGAGTAGGGAAAACTGCAATAGCAGAAGGTCTGGCTTTGGAAATTGCAAATAAAAGAGTTCCCGAGTTTTTAGAAGATGCAAAAGTTTTTTCTCTTGATATGGGTTCAATGGTTGCAGGAACCAAATACAGAGGAGATTTTGAAAAAAAATTAAAAGGACTTTTAAAAGAGGTTACGAAAATTCCAAATGCAATCTTATTTATAGATGAAATTCATACTATAGTAGGAGCAGGGAGCGTAAGCGGAAGTTCGATGGATGCTTCAAATATCTTAAAACCGATGTTGGCAAACGGAAAATTAAGATGTATAGGGGCAACTACTTTTAGCGAATATAGAAATGATTTTTCAAAAGATAAAGCCTTAAGCAGAAGATTTGCAAAAGTAGATATAAATGAACCTTCTCTTGAAGATACGGTTACTATTTTAGAAGGTTTAAAATCTAAATATGAAGATTTTCATGGAGTTAAATACAATAAAAGTGCTATTGAAACGGCAGTTGAACTTAGTAAAAAATATATAAACGACAGATTTCTTCCTGATAGTGCAATTGATGTTATTGATGAAGTTGGGGCTAGTAAAAAAATCGAGTATTCTACGGTAAATAAGAAGAATATAATAATTACACAAAAAGATGTAGAAAATACGGTTGCAAGAATGGCTCATATTCCGTCTAAATCTACAACAAAATCAGATATAACTTTACTTAGAAATCTTGAAAAAAATATGCAAAAAAGAGTATTTGGACAAGATAGTGCCATCTCAACTATTGTTCAATCGATAAAAAGAAACAAAGCAGGTCTTAATATTGATAAAAAACCTATAGGAAGTTTCTTGTTTACGGGACCTACGGGAGTTGGGAAAACAGAAGTTGCAAAAGAGTTATCGACTCAGCTTGGTATTCATTTTGAAAGATTTGATATGAGTGAATATATGGAACCTCATACAATATCAAGACTTATAGGAGCACCTGCTGGATATGTAGGTTTTGAAAACGGCGGATTATTAACCGAATCAATTAGAAAACATCCTCACTGTGTACTTTTACTTGATGAAATCGAAAAAGCTCATCCTGATTTGATGTCTGTACTTCTTCAAGTAATGGATAACGCTGAACTTACGGATAATAACGGAAATAAAGCAGATTTTCAAAACGTAATATTGATTATGACTTCAAACTTAGGTGCAACAGAAGCAAACGTAATGGGATTTGCAAAAGATGAGAGTCTAAATGAAAATAAAGCAATAAACAAATTCTTTGCTCCAGAGTTTAGAAACAGATTAGATGCAATAGTTCCTTTCAGTTCTCTTAATATGGATATAGTTGCTAAAGTAGCAGGTAAATTTATAGAAGACTTGGAAAAACAACTTGAAAATAAAAAAATCAAAATTTCAATTAGTGCAAAAGCTAAAAAAGAGCTTGCAATTTTGGGATATGATAAAGCGATGGGAGCAAGACCTCTTGCAAGAGTTATTTCAGATAAAATCAAAAATGTACTAACTGAGGAGATTTTATTCGGAAGACTTAAAAAAGGCGGAAACGTAAAAATTGATTTTATAAAAGATAACTTTAATTTTACTTACAAACCATTGGAAAGCAAGAAATAGTATTTTACTTTTTTATATTAAAATAATTTATAAACTATTTTTAATAAAAAGGAAGTAAAATTTTAACTTATTATATTTAAGGGATGAGTATGAGAAAAATTTTTTTAAGTTCTATTGTTGCTGTAGCACTTTTTTCAGGGTGCGGTGAGGATAAAAAGGTTCAAGAAGAACAAGCTTCTGAACCAAAAACCGAGGTTGAAACATCTGTTGTCGAAAATAAAACTCCTGAAGAGAAATTTGTAGACCAAGTAAAACAATCAACTTCGGAAGTTGCTTCAAAAATAGCTGAAGAATCAAAAAAAATTGCTGATGTGAGCGGTGATGCAGTTAAAAGCGTAAGTCAAAAAGTTGCTTCAAAAACAGCTGAAGTAGTTGATAAAACTAAAGAAGTTACTCAAGATGTAGTTAACTCTGCAAGTGATACGAAAGATAAAATAGAAGAGAGTATCAACAATATAGTTGCGACAAAAACAAATGCAAATGACGAGTCTGCCAATTTATTGGAAAAAGGTAAAGCTATATATCTTAAATGTGCCGGCTGTCACGGGGCAAGTGCAGAAAAACCTGCATTAGGAAAATCTAAAGTTATAAAAGGGTGGAGCAAAGAAGAGATTATCTCTTCTTTAAACGGTTATAAAGAGGGAACTTACGGTGGAGTTATGAAAGGCGTAATGAAAAGCCAAGTCTCTACAATGACCCAAGAAGATATTCAAGCAGTAGCAGAGTATATCGCTACTTTTTAATTAATCCTTTTATTTGATGATTGGGCTTATCTTTTCCCAATCATCCATTAACTCTTTTTTCAAAATAAACTCTTTTTTGCTATCCGCTTTTTCTTCATATTTTTTTGGAGTTATAACCATAAGTCCTCCTTTTAATATACTTGTGATAGTGTTTGTTTTAACTTCTGTTCCAGAAAAGAGTGAGAATTTCAGTTTAAAACCGCTGATATCATAAAAGTTTGAATTTTTTCTGATGATGTGAGTATATTTATCGTATATCAAACAATCAAGAACCACTTTGGAAGCATCGCTGCTTAGGTCAACACTATTGATTTTCCCTATTTGAACATTTTTATAATATATAGGCGAATCGACTCCTGCACTTGTAGCATGTGAAGAGACGACTTTATATATTTTGCCTATACTTGAATCTCTTACTTTTGATATGGAATCATACCCTTTAAATGATCTTTGCATCTTTTTGCTGCTGTTTTTTACAACGCCTAAGTTTACCGCAAAAATGGCTGATGAAAGGTTTTTAACCTCTTGTAAAGAAATTTTTGATTTTTTTAAGTAGTATTGATTTCCTTGTTTTGCAAAAGATTTGAAATCTTTATATATCTGTACCTTTACTACTATTTTTTGATTTTTACTTAATGAAATATCTATTACTTTTCCTACATCAATACCTTTGTAAATCAGTTTTGAAGATTGTTCAATAAGACCTTCTACATCATTGTCAAAAACTATGGAAATAACATCCGAGTTACTTTTCATTTTGTCATATGATTCATATATCTGATACCCTTGCAACTTTTTAATTGATGTTTTGTCAAGATAAATAGAACCGTTTAATAAAGATGAAATATCTCCTATTTCAAATAAAATACCGTTTAAAGAGGCATCAATTTTTAGAGGACTCTTTTTATAAAATCTTGATTTTTTATCTATATATTTTTTAAATTTATTATAAATAAAAAGATTTGCTTTTGAGTAGTACTCTTCAAATTTTATATCATTTACAAAACCAATTTCCTGATTTTCATAAAATACGGGCATATCTTTTTTCAAAGTAAAACTGTTTTCAAATGCGGCATTTAAAAGAAAACCTTCATTTCTCAATTTTTTTATTTTATAAGCCTCTTGATAACTTTTATATAATTTAAAACTTTTTTTACTCTTTTTAGAGCTTTTATCGGCAATTAAAGCAATAGAACCTTTAAGCAAAGAGTCTATTCCAGAATAGTTAATACTCATATTTAGATTTTTTATATCAATTAATTTTGAACTCATATCATAGAAAATCGAATTTTTATTTATAAGTTTTTTGTATCTGTCGTAAATTAAAGTTTTGATAATAACGCTTTTAAAATCTTTTGCCAACGAAATCTCCGTTATTTTTCCTATCTCAATATTTTTGAAGTAAATTTTTGATTTTTTTGTAACAGAACCCAGACTATTTGCTTTTAAGGTGATTTCCAAATCATTTACATTATTTTTTTGAGATAAATTCTTATCTTTAAAACTTGTTTGAAAATCTCCTTTTTTATAATTTAAAGTTACATACTTACCTGTAAAAACCGTACCGATATTTTTAATACCGTCAAGGGAAATTTCAGGTTCGTTTATAAAAAAATCACTGTTATTTGTTAATAAATATTTGTACTTTTTAAATACATAGGCATCTGCTTTTACGCTGTTTTTCTTCAAACTTATATTTGTAATTTTACCTATATTTATCCCTTTGTATAAAATGGGTGTATCAACTCCTATACCTTCGGCATTTAAAAAACTTATATCAATAGCTATCTTCTCTTCTAAATTATCACTTGTAGTATAAAGATGATAATGCTTCTCTTCCGTAATCTTTTTTGCATCTAAAAGAGGTGTTGAGATTGTTATTCCTCCTATTAAAGCGGAGTATAAAGAGCTTACTTTAAGAGAAAAACCTCCTGCTCCGAAAGTAACATGCAAAGCATCGTTTAATACGAAATTTGAACTTTCGTTTACTAAGTTTTCATACTTTTTATAAATATAGGCTTTTAGATAAACATTACTGTTTTTTAACTCTTTTGATACTATTTCTCCTATTTGAAAACTGTTATAAAAAAGAGGCATTTCATTATTTACTTTATCTCCGTTTTTAGCCAATAAAGTAATATAATAACCTCCTTTTACATATTGATATTCAGGTTGAGAGTTTAAACCTTTAAAATCTGTTTTCCCATCGTTTGCATTAAGATTTTTTTCAATATCTTTATCGGGCATAAACTCTATTTCATAACCTGATATTAAAGTATTAAGTCCTGTAATTTTAGTAAGGGTAATGGTAGGTTTTTTTATCCAGAAATTTGAACCTTTTTTAGCTACATACTTAGCAGCCTCTTTTTTAACTAAGATATTCACTTCTACTTTATCTAAATCTTTTATATCAATCTTAGTTACTTTTCCTAATTCCAAACCTCTGTATTTTAAGGGAGTGATGCCCTCTTTTAAACCTTCTGCACTATTGAATGTTACGGTTATATTTGTTCCTTTTTTATTATAACTTTCGTAAACCGTCCAGCCTAAAACTGCAAGGATTATAATCGGTAAAAGCCAAACAAAAGAGATTGAACTTTTCTTTTCTATTATGGGTTCATTTATTTCATTTTCCATCATTTTCCTTTTTGTCCCAAATAATTCTAGTATCAAAACTATTTGCGGCAATCATTGTTAAAACTACAACCAGAGTAAAAGAAGTTGCAGCAAGCCCGCCTTTTATACTAAATAGTTCTCCTAATTGAACGATTGATGCAAGCAGAGCAACTACATAAATATCAATCATAGACCATTTTCCTATTAATTCGATTGTTTTGTATATCATCAATTTTGTTCTGTTTTCCATCTTGTTTGAGATTATCAAGGATAAAAAAATCACAAATAAACCCACAAGTTTTATAAGAGGAATCAACACACTAGCTACTAAAATAACTAAAGCAATAAAATAGTCTTTATAATCTAAGAAGCTGATAATCCCTTCTATAATAGTGCTTTCATTATCAACCCCTAATTGAGTAATATCCATTATAGGATAAACCATAGCAGGTATATAAAGAAACATTGCAGAAATAACCAAAGCAAATGAAATTTGAAGTGAGTTCTTTTTTCTTTTTCTTACTTTATATTTACATCTATCACAAACAAAAGGAGTGTAATCCTCTTTTTCATACACTTTATGGCAGTTTTTACACGATATTAAAACCATTATTTCTCTTCAAAAACTTTTTTTATATTAAATTTTCTATTTGCCATATAAAATAAAAACAGATAAAAAAGGATTAGATAAAACCCGATATCAAACTTTGTAGTTGAAACCATTCCTATTAGTTTTATATATGTTACTATAATACTTACGATAAAAACATCAATAAAACTCCAGTTTTTAAAAAAGTGAAACAAATTGTAAATATAATAGTTGGGAAAAAGTTCAAATCTCGTATGGTTGTGAATAAAAGAGTAGATGATGATAAACATACTGCAAAGAGGGGAGAGAATAATAGTAAATAAAATTACGAAAGATACAAAAAAGAAGCCCTCTTTATAAAGAATTAAAACCGTATCAATCAAAGTAGTTTTAAGATCCTTGCCTACTATTGAAATAGAGACCAAAGGATAAATATTTAATAAAATAAAAACAAAAAAAGCGGAAATACAATAATATAAAGCATCAAAACTGTAGCTATTAGTCAAAGGAAGTTTTGTATTGCATCTGGGGCATTTTAATAAATTATCCTCTTTTTTTTCGGAAATATCTACAAAAAGTCCGCAATGTTCGCACTCTACAATATTTTTAAGCTCTTTTTCTTTCATTTACTTACCAATAAAAATTTAAATAGTTAATAAAAGAGTATATTATATTTTATTAGAATAATTGATTAATGGATTATCTTAGAAGTTATAAATATAAATTATTCTTATAATTTATAACTTTTTATATAAAAGTTATAAAATAGAGCTTTATTATAAGAAATTATAAAGTAAATAGTTGTAAAATTTCCCAAAAAATAGGAAATGGTATGATAAAAAAAATTGATATAGAGAGTGAAGAATTTCAGACTGAACTAGAACTGACAAAACAATTTACCGATAATGTTTGCGAAAAATATAATTTTGTTTATAATCCGGAAGATGATGTAAATGAATCAATTCAAATGGGACTTACAAGAAATAAAATGATTTACGGTAAAAGATACTGTCCCTGTTTTATGGTAATAGGAAATACTCAAGAAGAGAGAGACAAAGAAGAGAACAGACTTTGTCCCTGTACTCCTGCTTTAACAAAAGAGATTCCTGCTCAAGGACATTGTCACTGTGCGATTTTTTGTACACCTGAATATGTAGATGAGGTTACAAAAGAAGAGATTCCTTCAATAGATGAGCAAAAACACTCAATGGGACTTTCAAAAGAGCAGTGCCAAGAGTTGTTAAAAAAATCACAATTAAATGCAAATGAAATTGAAGCCTTACTTGAAGCTAGAAGTTTAGGCTATGTGGATTTTCTTTTAGTTGACACAAGAGAGTGGATGGAATGGGTAGGAGGAAGAATCAAAGGAACCGATTATTTAGTTCCTACAACATCTTTTTATCAATCTTTAGAACAAATTGAAGATAAAAAAGAGATACCTATTATTTTATACTGTCACAGCGGAAGCAGAAGTGCATATTGTCAAAAAATTATGTTAAATTCAGGCTACAAAAATGTTATAAACTTTGATTACGGAATTATGACTTATCAAGGTGATATTATTTCAGGAGAAGAATAGGATTATTTCCTATTCTCAACTGTCTGCTCAAAACTATAAAAATCATCGCTGAATTTTTTAAGAAGCTGCATAAGAGAGATAAAAAAAGTTACCATTGCAGGTCCTATAATCATTCCCCAAAATCCAAAAGTTGAAAGTCCTGCAACAATTGCAAAGAAGATTAAAAGTTCATTTACTTTTGTAGGTGTTCTAACTATTCTTTTATTTATATATTTTATTATAATCGGTTTTATGAAAGTATCTGCAATAACCGAGATTACGATAATTGAGTAAAGAGCTATAGCAATAGCATTTGCACTACTTCCCGCAAAAATTTCATATATCGCAACAGGAAGCCACATAATCATTCCTCCTACAACGGGAACTAAAGAGGCAAAGCCGTATAAAACTCCAAGTAAAATACCGTCATAATCAAAAAATGAGACAAAAATTCCAAATAAAAAACCTTCTAACACGGCAGTTGCCAAAATTGAGTACAAAACTACGCTCATAACATTTGAAGATTCGTAAAACAGTGCATTTGAATCTTCCATTTTTAAAGGCAGAGCCTCTTTAAAGTAGTGGGCTAATCCTGTACTGTAAAAAGTAAAAAAGAAGAAAAATATCAAAATCATTACCATATCAATTATAAACTTAGCAGAATTTTTTCCCAAAAAAGCCCCGAAAGAGAAGAGGTTTTGAATAAGTGAAGGAATATCGATTTTTTCAAGCATATTGGTTAATTGATCTTTAAAAAAGATAAAATCATCAGGTATATTTTCTACCCAGTTTTTTGTAACATTAAATATCTCGACCAAAGCTTTTTGATCAATTTTATTAATTAACGTAGCAAAAGAAAAGATACAATACAAAACAGGAACAAAAAATATTGTTGTAAGAAGTATCGTAATTAAACTTGTCGATAAAAAGTTGTTTGAAATATGGTGTTTAAAATATATATTTAAAGAGTTCGTCGCAACAGCAAGAAGCAGGGCAACAAAAAGCGGCTTTAAAAAAGGATCGAAAAGTTGCAACATAAAAAATATTGTTACAATCGTTAAAGCTATTAAGAAATACTGCGGTCTCAAAAAAGCCTTCCTTCGTCATCTAGTTTTTCACTATTTGGATAAGAGAGTCTGAAAAGTTCATAGGTTTTTACTGAGGCAACTCTTCCTCTTGCCGTTCTTTCAATAAACCCGTTCGCAAGCAAATAAGGTTCTATGGCATCTTCTATAGTTCCTTCATCTTCACTTAAAGCTGCTGCAATAGTAGACAATCCCATAGGTTTACCTCTATTTGAAACTAATAGTTCTAATAGATTTATATCCATTTCATCAAAACCTGATTCGTTTACTCCCAATTCATCCAAAGCATATTTACATCTTTTAAGATGAATCATATTTTCATTTTCAACCTCGGAAAAATCCCTTACCCGTCTTAGAAGTCTTAATGCAACCCTTGGTGTTCCTCTGCTTCTTTTTGAAATTTCCAATGCCGCATCATCTTCACAGTTTTTATTAAGTTTTACTGATGCTTTTTGGATGATTTTTGCCAACTCTTCGTGGTCATAAAACTGCATCCTAAAATGCATACCGAATCTCTCTCTTAAAGGATTGCTTAACATTCCTGCTCTAGTAGTTGCCCCAATTAGTGTAAATCTCGGTAAATCAATTTTTACGGTTTGTGCCGCAGGTCCCGAACCTATAATAATATCAAGCCTGTAATCTTCCATAGCAGGATAAAGGATCTCTTCTACGGCGGGACTTAATCTATGAATTTCATCGATAAATAAAATATCTCCCTCTTCAAGGTTCGTTAATATTGCAGCTAAATCACCGCTTTTTTCAATCATCGGTCCTGCAGTAACTTTTATATTTGAGTTCATTTCACTTGAAATTAGATAAGACAGAGTTGTTTTTCCAAGACCCGGAGGTCCGTAAAACAGAATATGATCCAAAGCTTCACCTCTTTTTTTTGAAGCTTCTATAAATACTTTTAAATTTTTTTTGATCTTTTCTTGACCTATATAATCATCCCACGATGAAGGTCTTAAATTTACTTCCGCACTTTCATCTTCAAAAGATATCTGTTCTACTTCTACAACTCTTTCCATTTTTAATACTCTTCTTCTTTTGCAGGGAAAGTAGAATCTTGCACATCATTTCTGTATTTTCCTACAGCCTCTTTTACTAATGCAGCTCCGTTTAGATAGTGTCTTACGAATTTAGGTTTAAACTCTTCAAAAAACCCTAACATATCTGACCAGACTAAAACCTGACCATCGGTATCTTTCCCCGCTCCAATTCCTATTGTAGGTATTTTTACTGCTTGTGAAATCTCTTTTGCCACATCAGACATTGTTCCTTCAATAACTATTGCAAAGGCTCCCGCTTTTTCTACTGCTAAGGCATCTTTTATTAGTTTTTCTTTATCCTCTTTTGTTTTTCCTCTTACTTTATATCCGCCTTCACTTCTTACGTATTGGGGCATTAATCCTATATGACCCATTACGGCAATAGAGTTTTTAGTTAGATGTTCTATTATCTCTGCTCTATCTTTACCGCCTTCTACTTTAATTGCCGCAGCTTTTGTTTGTGCATAAACTTTTACTGCATTTTCCAAAGCCTCTTTTTTATTGTTATATGTTCCAAAAGGCATATCCATTATGACAAAAGCATCCGAAGCTCCGTTACAAACGGCGTTTGTATGATAAATCATTTGATCTAGCGTTGCAGAAAGAGTGTCGGGCTTTCCTGCAAAACTCATATTTAAACTGTCCCCTACTAAAATCATATCTGCAATATTTTTAAAAAGTTTGGCGAAAAGTGCATCATATGCAGTGATTACAGTCAGTTTTTTATTGTTTTTAGATTTTTTTATTTTTGTTATATTCATTTTTTCGAAATCATTTTTTATAATACTCATTAAAATATCCTTTTATAATCTCTTTGGTATTGTATCAAAATTATGCTTTTTATTGGTGTCTGAGTTTTAAATAAATTAATTAAGTTTAATATACTCATATCTATTCAAGATAAAATTAGATAAAATAAAATAGCATTAAAAATATTAGGATTTTATTTTGAAAAAATTAGTAGGTTATATAACTTCTTCAATTCCGAATAATAGTTTTACAGTAGATTTAGCACTTAATATGAAAGAAGCAGGAGTTGATATTTTAGAACTTGGGATTCCTTTTTCGGATCCTGTAGCAGACGGTCCTGTTATAGAAAAAGCAAACCAAATAGCTCTTAAGGGTGGTTTTAAATTAAAAGATTTGTTTGAAGTGAGTTCAAAAATCGGACCGCAAATGGATACTTTATGGATGGGATATATGAACCCGTTTTATCATTACGGTTTGGAAAATTTTTTACAAAAAGCAAAAGAGTACGGTATTGCAGGGACAATTATTCCTGATTTACCGTATGAAGAGGCAAAACTTTTGAAAAGTTCTTTTGAGAAATATGAAAAAGCCAATGTCTCATTTGTAGCTCCGACTCACAGTGAAGATAGAATAAAAAAAGTAGTGCAAAATTCTCAAAAATTTATTTATATGGTTGCATATGCCGGAATTACGGGAAGTGGAAAATCTGAAGATTTAAGTGGTATAATAAACAAAGTTAAAAAATATTCGGACACCCCTTTGTATATAGGCTTTGGTGTTGATGAAAAAAGTTGCAAAGAGAAAGCAAAAGGTGTAGACGGCGTTATCGTAGGTAGTGCTTTTGTAAAACACTTGATAGACGACTCTTTATCAAACAATGAAAAAATTGCCAAAATATGTTTTGCGGCAAAAGAGATTAAAGAAAAAATAAACGAATAATTATGCATATTTTAGAACATGATGTAGAATTTGTTGAAGAGAACAGAGAGTGCTCTTATTTTGATAATGAAGTATCAGATATAAGATATAGATATATCCATAAATGTACTAAAACCGATTATCAAAACATGTTAGAACATGGGTGGAGACGTTTCGGTAAAATGCACTTTGTTCCTGAATGTAAAAATTGTACAAAATGTGTCTCTATGCGAATAGACGTTGCAAATTATAAATTTTCAAAATCGGAGAAGAGAGTTTTCAAAAAAAATTTAGATACGAAACTCTATATTCAGCCTCCATCTTTGACTTTGGATCATTTAAGACTTTATGATAAGTACCATAATCATATGAATGAGAAGAAAAACTGGGTTTATCATCCAATTGAACCTTCTGAATATGACAGATCTTATGTACAAGGAAAAGAGGACTATACAAAAGAGTTTTTATATGTCAAAGACGGAAAACTAATAGGAGTGGCTTTAGTTGATATTTTGCCCAAATCTATATCATCTATTTACTGTTATTATGATCACGATTATGAAAAATTATCAATAGGAAAGTTTTCAATATTGGCTCAGATAAAAATAGCAAAAGAGTTAAATATTCCTTATATCTATCTTGGATACTGGATTAAAAACCATTTTTCAATGGGATATAAAGAGGGATATACACCTTTTGAAGTTTTGAAAAATAGAGCAAGTTTACAAGAAGAAGCGATTTGGGAAAAGTATGATAAAAATAAATCTTGACTAAAGTGAGTTAATATGAAAAAATTGTTAAGTTCTTTGTTATTGGTTTCAACAATGAGTTTTTGTGAGACTTTTGATGAAGCTCCTCTTTACAGTGCGGATTGCTTAATCCTTCAAGATGAAAACTCGATTATTTGTAAATATGAACATGAACGTTTGGAAGAAGATATTAAAATTACTGTTAAATGGATAGATCCAAACGGAGAAATTTCAAGACAAAGAGATATCGTAATTCCTGCAGGACACGGTTCTGTTTATGATTTTAGATATATTGAGGGAAGAGAAAAAGGCATTTGGAAATTTAAAGTTACAGAAGGCGATATTGAAACTGAAACCTCATTTAGTATAGAGTAAAAATCTATACTAAAAGTTTTGTTACGGTATAGGTGAAAAAAGAGAATACCCAAGCTGTTGCTGTTGTAAAAATAAACAGATAAACTAAATACTTCCATCCTCCCGCTTCTTTTGTAAATACCATTGATGCAGCCAAACACGGAAGATAAATCATAACAAAAACTATAAATGCCAAAGCAGAAGCAAAAGGTATATTTGATTTAATTTTTTCAATCAAACCTTGATTGTTTTCATCCAAATCTTCACCTAAACCGTATAAAATACCAAGTGTTGATACTACAATCTCTTTTGCTGCAAGTCCTGTTTCCAAAGCTACGGTCATTTTCCAATCAAAGCCTAAAGGAGAAAAAAGTGGTTCTGAAAATTTACCGACTTTTCCTAAATAAGAGTTTTCAAGATTATATTGAGTCATTAAATTTTGTAATTGGTAAACTTCTTCTTGGGAAGCGGCTAGTTCAATTTTTTGGTTCATCATCTCTTCATATTCAGGGTATTTAGGATAATTTGAAGCAAACCAGATTAAAATTGATGCTGCTAGGATATATGTACCGGCTTTTTTTAAATACATTAAAGCCTGATTTGAAACAGTATGCCAGATAAGTTTAAATGAAGGCATTCTATATTTTGGCATCTCCATTACGAAAGGTTCATCTTCACTTTTAAAAACAAGCATTTTTAAAACTTTTGCTGCAACAAGACCCAATAATGCTCCTGATATATAGATTAAAAACAGTACATTTCCTGCATTTTTTTCTGAAAAAAAAGCTCCCGTGAAAAGAACATAAATAGGTAATCTTGCTCCGCAAGACATAAAACCTATTATAAAAAGAGTTAAAAGTCTGTCTCTTGGATTTTTAAGGGTTCTAGCTGCCATATAAGCGGGAACTGAACATCCAAAACCTGTAACCAAAGGAATAAAAGATTTACCGTGCAAGCCGAATTTATGAAAAAAACCGTCAAGCAAAAATGCTACTCTGCTCATATATCCCGTTGTTTCAAGCAAGGCAATACCTAAAAACAAAATAACAATATTGGGTAAAAAAAGGACGACGGCTCCAACACCTGCAATAGCTCCGTCACCTATTACTGAAGCTAGTTGCGTATCTCCTAAAATATTTTTTGTTTCATCAATCAATGAGGCAAAAAATGCGTCTATTAAATCCATTGGAATACTTCCAAGTTCAAAGGTTAATTGGAATAATCCCCACATTAAAAAAAGAAAAATAGGAAGACCGAAAAATTTATGTATAAGTATAGAGTCTATTTTATCCGTTATTGTATGATTTTGTTTCTCTTCATTTTCTATTTTAACGGTTTCTCTTACTGCACCTTTTGCAAAAGCAAATCTTTCATCTTCGAATATTTCATTAATATCTTTTGTTCCGTAATGCAAATATATATGTTCAAAAGCTTCGCTTAAAAGAGGTTGTAACTCTATCCAGATAGGTTCATCGTGAAACTTTAAAAAAGTCTCTTTATCTTCTTTTAAAAGTTTAATTGCAATCTCTCTATAATGGGTATTGCTTCTATATCTTTTTTCAGATAAAAGAGCTTTGATATTTGAAATTTCTTCTTCAATTACATCTGAAAAAATCAATTTTGATTCAACTTTTGAAGATTCATATTTATCTACAATACTTTTTAATAATTTATCAAGTCCTAACTTTGTTTTTGCGGAAGTTTTTATACAAGGTTTTCCGATAATCTTGCTTAATTGAACTTCATTTATTAGAATCCCTTCATTTTTGGCTTCATCGGACATATTTAAAGCAAGAACCATCTTTTTATCAAGAACTAAAAGTTCACTTGTAAGATATAGATTTCTTTCAAGATTTGTAGAATCAAGCACGTTTAAAATAATATCGTATTCATCTTTTTCAAGATAGTTTTTTGTAACTTTTTCTTCTATTGTATAATCACTTAAAGAGTAAGAACCAGGTAAATCGGTTATTTCAAAAAGGTAATCTTTATATTCAAACTCTATTTGTGTTTTTTCAACGGTAACTCCTGAAAAGTTTCCAACTTTTAATCTTGAATTTGAAATTGAGTTAATAAGCATAGATTTACCGACATTAGGTTGTCCTACTAACGCAATTTTAATTTTTTTAGTATTGTTTTTTGACATCAAACTCTTTCTACTTCTATAGTTTCTGCTTCAGATATTCTAATAGCTATTTTACTGTTTTGAATCTTTATTTCAATAGTGTTTTTTGATAGTGTTTGTTCAATCACGGTTACGATTGAACCTTTTATAACTCCAAAAGAGTTAAATCTAGATTTTAATAGAGGATCGGATTTTATTGAGACTATTTTCCCGCATTCTCCCTTCCTTAATTCACTTAATCGCATACCTTACCTTCTTATCATAGTGATAATAATTATCGTTTGAAATTCTATAAGAACTTAACTTAAAGTAAAGAATTAAGATAAGTAGAGATTATTAAATCCTACGAAAGATTAGAAAAAATGATAAGTTTGAGTCTATTTTTAAGTATTTTTGATGATAATTTCGCAATAATAATATAATAGTTTTTTGTAAGGTATATATATGGTAAGAAGCGAAGAAGTAATTGACGAACTCAAAAGAATTGTTAAACAAAAAGGTTTAAAGTATACAGAACAAAGAGAGATAGTTTTAAATATATTATTAAATGCAAACGAACACTTAACTGCTGAAGAAGTATACAATTTAATCAAAGAAAAAAATCCGGAATCAAATATAGGTATTGCTACAGTTTACAGAGCATTGGGCTTTTTAGAAGACGTAAATCTAATAACCTCGATAACTTTCGGAACTGACGGTAAAAAATATGAAAGTAATTTCAAAGATCACCATGATCATCTAATTTGCACTAATTGCGGAAAAATAGTTGAATTTATGGATGATGAAATTGAAAAAAGACAGGATAAAATAGCTAAAAAAAATAAATTTAGAGTCACTAGCCACTCTATGCAACTTTATGGGATTTGTTCAGAATGTCAAAAAAAACAGAGTTAAAAACTCTGTTTTACTTATTTAAAATTTAAAAACTTTTTATTAATTTAAGGTCTTCCAAAATGCTAAAAGTATTTTTACTTTGTTTCTCATTTTTTATTCTAAATGCAACAGATATTACACCAATACCTCAAAAGCTTAAATATGATTATCAAAAAGCAATTCTGGGTAAAAAACTTTTTTTTGATACAAGACTCTCTAAAGACAATACTATTTCTTGTGCCACTTGTCATGATTTGTCTAACGGCGGCGATGACGGCTTAAGCGTATCTTTCGGAGTAGAAGGATTGAAAGGAACAGTTAATGCTCCTACTGTTTTAAATTCGGTTTTTAATTTTAGACAATTTTGGAACGGAAGAGCTAAAAGTTTAGAAGAACAAGCTTTAGGACCCATTGAAAATCCTGTTGAAATGGGTAATAAGCTGGATATTTTAGTTAGAAATCTGCAAAATACCGAATATAAAGAGATGTTTGAAGCAATTTACGGCAGTTTAATAACAAAAGATAATTTAGTCGATGCAATTAGTGAATTTGAAAAAACCTTAATTACTCCTAATTCAAGATTTGACAAATATCTTTTAGGAGATGAAAAAGCCATTACGAAGTATGAAAAAGAAGGATATGAAATTTTCAAAAACAAAGGTTGTATTGCCTGTCATCACGGAGTAAATATAGGAGGTAATCATTATAATAAATTTGGAGCTTTCAAAGAGATTACCAGTGATAATTTAGGCAGATACGATATTACTAAAAAAGAAGAAGATAAATACTATTTTAAAGTACCTAGTTTAAGAAACGTTGCTTTGACTTCACCTTATTTTCATGACGGAAGAGAAGAGAGTCTAAAAAAAGCCGTTGAAATTATGGCTTCGGTTCAATTAGGAAGACCTATTACAAAAGAAGAGATTGATAAAATAGTAGCTTTTTTAAAAACCCTAACGGGACAATTGAAAGTTATAGAGTAAAAAATGAATAGAATCAAAGATACTTTCACTTTTAAACTTACTTTTTTTGCTTTTATATTAGCCGTAATATTTTTATATTTTTTTAGAATAGAGAAGAGTAAAGAACTTTATAACAACTATAAAAACAGTCTTGATGATTTGATAATTTCAAATTTGAAATTGGATAACTTTTTAAGTCAAAAAGAGAAGTTTTTCAATTTTGATAATATAGTAGCCCAGACAAATCTTTTTGAAAGTTCATTAACCGCACTGCTTGAAAGTAATATTAAAACAGAGTTTGGAAAAGATATTTATAAAAAAATAGTTTATATCAATGAATCTTTCAAAAAAAAAGATTATTTGGTAGAAAAATTCAAATCAAAGCAGGCATCTAGTCTAAACTCCGCACACTTTATATATGATTTAAATCAATACCTTCTAAATGATGTCTCTTTAAATGAAGAGTTAAAACTTTTGATAAACAGTACGCTTTTTATGATAATGCAAGAGTTTATAAATATAAATTTAAATGAAAAAGCAATTTCCCAAAATTTAAAAGAGATAGAAAAATTTAATTTTAATAACAACAGATTAGATTTGATGATAAAACATGTAAAAAATATTCAAGCTAACGTTAGAACTATTTTAGAGATAAAACTAGAAGCAAACAATTTAGAAATAGGCAAAAAACTAAGAGAGTTAAAGTTAGATTTGATTAAAAGATATAATGAAAAACTTTTTTATCAGTGGATGATATCGATTTTCTCATTTTTAATAATTATTCTTTCTTTTATAATTATCTATTTAGAACATAGAAAATCTCAAAAAGTCAAAAAAGAGTTAGCAGCCTTCAAATATGCCGTTGAAAACAGTGATAACTCAATTATTTTAACGGATACAAAGAAAAATATTCTTTACGTAAATGATATTTTTGAAAAAACTACAGGTTTTAATAAAGAAGAAGTTTTTGGAAACAAACCGAAGATCCTCCAATCAGGAGAGACTCCTTTACAAACATATTCAGATTTAAACAAGAGTTTGGAATCGGGTAAAAAGTGGGAAGGTGAATTTATAAATAAGAAAAAAGACGGTTCTATCTTCTATGAAAAAGCCTCTATTGTTCCTGTTGTTTTAGATGATGAAATTTCAAATTATTTGGCTATAAAACTTGATATTACGGAGTATATTCTGCAAAATGAGAGTTTAAAACTTTCAGCAACAGTTTTTGAAAATATCCAAGAAGGTATTTTGGTTTTAGATTCAAGCAAAAAAATCTTAACCGTTAATAAAGCTTTTGAAACAATGACGGGATACTCAAAAGAGAATATTTTAGGAAAAACTCCTATGTTCTTAAAATCAGAATATCATGATATGATTTTTTATAAAAAAGTAGAAGAAGAGTTAGCTCAAAAAGGCAGATTCAAAGGGAAAATCTTCGGTAAAAAAAGTAACGGTGGAGTAATACCTTTTTGGGTAAATATTTCAACAATAAAAGATAAAAAAGATCAAGTATCCAGATATATAGTAGTATGTACAAGTTTAGAAGAGATTATCGAAACTCAGAAAAAAGCCGATTTTTTAGCTTATCATGATAGTTTGACAAAACTTCCAAATAGAGTAAAATTTGAAAATGATTTGGAATTTTCAATAAATATAGCAAAAAGAAGAAATCATAATCTATTTGTTCTTTTTATAGATTTAGACAGATTCAAAATGATTAACGACTCTTTAGGTCATGTAGTAGGAGATGAACTGCTTAAAATAATTTCATCAAGAATCAAAGAGGTTTTAAGGGATTCTGATATTATCGCAAGAATGGGTGGAGATGAATTTATAGTCGTATTAGATTCTACAAGAGATAAAAATGCCGCAAGTTATGTTTGTCAAAAAATATTAAATATTATAAAAAAACCTATAGAAGTAGAAGATAATGTTTTAAATACAAGCGCAAGTATAGGAATTGCCGTTTATCCTGATGACGGAAGAGATATAACAACTCTTATAAAAAATGCCGATACGGCAATGTATCATGCAAAAAATTTGGGAAAAAACAATTATCAATACTACAATAAACAGCTTTCTTTAAACGTAAATGAACAGTTGCAAATAGAGCAGGCTTTAAAAAAAGCTATAAGCAATAATGAGATTTATCTTAATTATCAGCCGCAATATGATTTGGTTTCAAGGAAGATTACCGCTTTTGAAGCTCTTGCCAGATGGGAGAGTGATGAATTAGGATTTATTCCTCCTGATAAGTTTATCCCTATTGCGGAAGATACGGGATTGATTATTGATATAGGAAAACATATCTTTGAAACAGCCTGTAAAGCCTATGTAGAGTTTAAAAGTTTGAATCCTTCGTTAAAATATATAGCAATAAATATTTCAAGTGTACAGTTCAAAGACAAAAATTTTGTAGATGATATTTTAGAAATAGTCAGCACATATAAAATTAAACCTTCGGAGATAGAACTTGAAGTTACGGAAAGATATGTTATGGAATACTCTGAAAGCAATTTAAATTCAATGCAGCAATTTAGAGATTTAGGCTTTAGATTCTCAATTGATGATTTTGGTACGGGGTACTCTTCTATGAGTTATCTTACAAAATTTCCTATTGATGTAATAAAAGTAGATAAAGCTTTTATTGACGGTATTCCAAAAGATAATAATAATGTTCTTATCTCAAAAGCGATAGTAGCCTTGTCTAAAAGTTTAAACTATAAAGTAGTTGCAGAAGGAATAGAAGAGAAAGTGCAAGAAGATTTTCTTAAATCAATTAGTTGTGATATAGGGCAGGGATACTTCTTTTCAAAACCTTTAAATCTTGAAGCTGCTAAAAAGATTTTGAAAATTTGATATACTATTTTTTATTGCCAGGAATATATTTAAAAAACAGATAAAGCACCCCTAACATAACAATAACAGTCGCTATAGAACTGATACTTAATTCAACTTCGGGGGTCACACCTCTTTGATAATTTTTAGGCATAAATAAAAACATACTCGAAAGTAACATAAATGAAGCAGTTATTACTGCTATTAGATGGGCAAAAACCATATGAAATTTTGTTATATAAAAATCTTTTACCATTTTCCATGTTAGAAATGAGGCCGTTAAAACAATTATCAAGACAATAATCTTTTCATATTCAGGTTGCATAACTCTCCTTTTTATTTAATATTTTAATAAAAATATCTTAAAGCTAGGCAAAAAATCTCTATTTAATATAAAATTTGTTACTGTATACTCAGTATACATACAAAATTTATACTATTGTTTATAAAATGATATAATAAAATATGAAAACAGTAATATTCACAGATTTGGATGGAACTTTTTTAAATCATGACAACTACTCTTTTGATAATGCAAAAAGTGCATTAAAGAAGATTAAAGAGAATCATATTCCTTTGATCTTTACTACAAGTAAAACGAGAGTAGAAGTTGAAGTCCTGCAAAAAAAAGTCGGTATAAAAGAGCCTTTTATAATAGAAAACGGTGCAGCAGTATTTTTCCCGAAAAATTATCAAAATTTTGATTTAAGCTTTTTGGATAACTTTAATGATTATAATATATTTCAATTAGGTTTGAGCTACGAACAGATTCTAAACTTTTACAACAAATATAAAGAGGAGTTTGGAATGCATGGTTTTAGCGATATGAGTGTTGAAGAGATTATGGAGCATACAAGTTTAGATAAACAAAGCGCACTAATCTCAAAAAAAAGAGATTTTACCGAACCTTTTATATTAAAAGATGAAAGTGTTTTGGAAAACTTAAAAAATTTGGCATCAACCCAAAATATAAAAGTAACAAAAGGCGGACGGTTTTATCATCTAATAGGTGAATTTCAGGATAAAGGTTTAGCTGTAAAAAAAGCAAAAGAGATATTAACAAAACTCTATAAAGAAAAAATAGATGCAATCGGCTTAGGTGATGGCGAGAATGATATTGCAATGTTTGAAAATGTAAACAGAGCAATAATTATTAAAAATCATAAAGGAGAGTATGTGCAGTTTTTTTCAAAAAATGTTCAAAAATCAACTTTTAAAGGTTCTAAAGGTTGGAATGAGATGGTGTTGAAAAATGTCTAAAAAAGAGTTAGAAAATATATATTTCAAAGCTTTGAAAAAAGTTCAAGCCGATTCGATAATAAAAGATAATCTAGTTTTAAAAGATAACTCTTTAAAAATTGTAGATGAAATAGTAGATTTAAAAAAAATAGAAAATCTTTATATTTTAGGTGTAGGTAAAGCTGCTTTTGCAATGGCTAAAGCGTGTGAAAATATTCTAAAACAGAGGATTAACGGCGGACTTGTAATCTCAACTTCAAAAGGCAAACTAAAATATCTGCAGCATTTTACTTCAACGCACCCCGAAGTTACAAATAAGAGTCTGAAAGCTGCAACAAAACTTCTAAAAATCTCTTCTGATATGAAGAAAAACGATTATTTTATCTTTTTACTTTCAGGAGGAGCTTCCGCTTTGATTGAAAAACCCATTAAAGGATTAAGCTTAAAAGATTTTATAAAAGCCTCCAATGCACTTTTAACTTCGGGAATAGATATAAAAGCATTAAATACCATAAGAAAATCAATTTCTCAAATAAAAGGCGGGAAGTTAGCCGATCAAATAAAAGCCAAAGGTAAAGTTTTGGTTTTAAGTGATGTTATAGGAGATGATTTAAATATAATAGGCTCTGCGCCGATGAATAACGGCAAATTTTCCCACTCACTTATAGGAAATAATAAAATTGCCCTAAAAGAGGCTAAAAAATACTCAAAACCTTTTGTCGAAAAAGTAGAAATTATTACAACAACTTTAGATAAAAGCTCGGAAGAAGCGGCAAAATATATAAAAGAAAAAATCTCTTTTTATGATAAAAAATATAAAAGTTTTGTTCTTCTTTTTGGAGGAGAAACAACAACCGTAGTCAAAGCTAAAAACGGTTTTGGAGGAAGAAATCAAGAACTTGCATTAAGACTTCTTTTAAATAAAAGCATAAATAAAAAAATCTCAATTTTATGTGCGGGAAGTGATGGAATAGACGGGAAATCAGATGCAGCGGGAGCTTTTATTGATTTTAATCTTTATTCAAAAATAAAAGAAGAAAAAATAGATGCAAAGAAATTTCTGCTTGATAGCGACAGTAATACGTTTTTCAAAAAAGTTGGATATGATTTTGTAACGGGAATAACAGGTACAAACGTAATGGATTTTATTATAGTATTAAAAAAAGGAGAAGAGTAGAATGTCAGATTTTTTTCAAAATGGAGTAATAACAACATTACAAAATCTAGGAAACAGAAGTTTGGAAGATATGGAAAAGGAGTTAGAAACCTTTAGTGAAAGAAGAAAAATGGTACTTCTTTTACCTGCTTTATATTCTGAATTTGAAACCCCTGCTATGCATAAAATTATCGAAGAATTAAAAAAAGTCAAATATCTTTATAAAATAATATTGGGTTTAGATAAGGCTACAAAAGAGCAGTTTGAAGAGGTAAAAAAACTAATGTCGGTTCTTCCTTGCAAAGTTGATGTTTTATGGAATGACGGACCGAGAATAAAAGAGCTTTATTCTGATATGACAAAAGAGGGCTTCCCGGGTTTAGATACTCCGGGAAAAGGAAGAAACGTATGGACAATGATGGGATACGGTCTTGCGGATAAAGATGCTTATGCTTTTGCTTTGCATGACTGTGATATTGTAAATTACAGCAGAGAAATTCCTGCAAGACTTTTTTATCCTATAATCCACCCCGCTTTGGATTTTGAATTTAACAAAGGTTATTATTCAAGAGTTACGGATAAACTTCACGGAAGAGCAACAAGACTGCTTTATACTCCTTTAATAAACTCTCTTATAAAAGTTTACGGCTCAAATAGATATTTGGATTATATGGAGAGTTTTAGATATGCCTTATCCGGAGAATTCTCTTTTATAAGATCTCTTGGAAGAGGTATAGCTATTTCTCCTACATGGGGATTGGAAATTTCGACATTAAGCGAAATTTATAAAAATACTTCAAACAGAAGAATCTGTCAAACACAAATTTTAGACTCTTATGAACACAAACATCAAGAACTGGGAAGTCAAGAGAGTTGCAGCGGTATTTATAAAATGGCAAATGATATAGCAAAAACTCTTTTTAGAGTATTGGCACAAGAAGGAGTGGTCTTTTCTCAAAGCTCTTTTAAAACTCTGCTTGCAACATATTTTCAAGAATCAAGATTTGAAATTTCAAAATATAACGCTCTTAGTAAATTAAACGGACTTAAATATAACAGGGAAAAAGAGATAAAAGCCGTTGAAGCATTTCAAGTTGCGATAAAAGAAGCAGCAGAAGAGTTTTATGAAGACCCTATGGGAATTCCTTCTTTATCATCTTGGACTACGGTTAGATCTGTTATGTCTAATTTCTCTTATAAATTTGCTGAATATGTAAGAAAGGATAATGATTAGAATGAAACATAAACATATATCAGATCCGGAACATACGATAAATAAAAGGATTAATAGAATATATCCCCCCGAAGTTGCCGAAAAAGCAGTAAATAGTATAATTGATTTAATTTTTAAATATAAACAGAGAATTATTTCAAAAGAGTACCATTTAAGTCAAAAAGATATTATTCTTATTACCTATGGAGATCAGGTAAACAGAGATCATGAAGCAACCTTACAAACATTAAAAGAGTTTATAGACCATCACTTAAAAGGAGTTATAAATTCTGTACATATTCTGCCTTTTTATCCATCCTCTTCCGATGACGGATTTTCTGTCGTAAGTTATAATGCTGTTGATCCTAAAATGGGTTCTTGGCGACAGATTGAGAGTATTTCAGGAGATTATAGATTAATGGTTGACGGCGTAATTAACCACGTATCTCAATTCTCTGATTGGTTTAAAGCTTATCTTGCAGGAGATAAATATTTTCAAGACTATTTTATAGAAGTAGATCCCTCTCTTGATTTAAGTATGGTTGCAAGACCTAGAGCTACGCCTTTATTAAGTGAGTTTACTGATGATGAAGGAAAAATAAGACATATTTGGACAACATTCAGTAAAGACCAGGTAGATTTGAATTATAAAAGTCATAGAGTTTTAAGAAATGTTTTGGATTGTCTTTTTTATTATATAGAAAAGGGTGCAACTCTAATCAGACTTGATGCTATAGCTTTTATTTGGAAAGAGATAGGAACAAGATGCGTGCATCTTCCCCAAACCCATGAGCTTATTCAACTAATGAGGGAAGTTCTTCACGAAGTTGCACCTGAGGTTATAATTATTACGGAGACAAATGTTCCCCATCATGAAAATGTTTCATATTTCGGAAGCGGTGACGATGAAGCACAAATGGTATATAATTTTGCTCTGCCTCCTTTATTGGTACACTCAATCTTACACCAAAATACAAAAACACTTACTTCTTGGGCTAAAACCTTAACTCTTCCAAGTGACAAGGTATGTTTCTTTAACTTTACGGCAAGCCACGACGGAATAGGTTTAAGACCCGTAAATGATATTCTAAGCAAAGAAGAGATTGATTTTTTAGTTGAAAAAGTACAAAGCCACGGAGGTTTAGTCTCTTATAGAGCAGAACCTGACGGAACGCAATCTCCTTATGAACTAAATTGCAGTTATATTGATGCTTTAACCCATCCTGAGGAAGAGGATCAACTAAGATTTAAAAGAATGCTTTTAGCACAAGCAACAGTATTGGTTATGCCAGGTGTCCCCGGAATATATTTCCACTCTCTTGTAGGTTCGAGAAATTATCATGAAGGTGTAAAACATTCAGGTGTGAACAGAGCTATAAACAGAGAAAAATATAATATGGATTGGTTAGAAGAGGAGTTGGCAAAACAAGGAGCCCTTCCAAAAAGAATGTTGGATTCTTATAAAAGATTAATATCTATTAGAATAAATGAAAAAGCCTTTGATCCTTTCGGTAAATTCGAATTTTTGGATTTGGATGAGAAACTTTTTGCTATAGATCAAAGATGTAAAGATAATATAGAAAGAGTTTTAGCAATTCATAATTTTTCAGATGAAGAGGTAAAATGTAAAATACCTGAAAATATAGGTGGAACACTGTGTGATATCTTAACTTCAAATTGTATAATATCGGAATCAGATTCTGAAACACAAAAAAATAATAATGAAATTACTTTAGAGCCTTATCAGATGATGTGGCTTAAAGGTAGAGTTTAATTTTAAGGAGAGAAAAATAATGATAAAAAAGTGTTTATTCCCGGCAGCAGGTTACGGAACAAGATTCCTTCCTGCAACTAAGGCAATGCCAAAAGAGATGTTACCTATTTTAACCAAACCTTTAATTCAATACGGTGTTGAAGAAGCTATGGATGCAGGATGCGATGTAATGTCAATTATAACAGGACGTGGTAAAAGAGCAATTACGGATCATTTTGATATCTCTTATGAATTAGAACATCAAATTCAAGGTTCTTCAAAAGAAAAAATGTTGGCTGATATCAGACATATAATTGACCAATGCACTTTTACTTATACAAGACAAAATGAGATGAAAGGTTTAGGCGATGCAATTTTCAAAGGTAAAGTATTAGTAGGGGAAGAAAACCCTTTTGCCGTTATTTTGGCAGATGATCTTTGCGTAAATCCGGACGGTGACGGAATCTTAACGCAAATGGTAAAACTTTATGAAAAATATAAATGTTGTATTGTAGCTTGTATGGAAGTTCCAAAAGAGGAAGTTCATAAATACGGAGTAATAGAGGGAAATAGAATTGAAGAGGGTGTTTATATGGTATCAAATATGGTTGAAAAACCTGATAACGATAAAGCTCCGTCAAATTTGGCAGTAATAGGAAGATATGTTTTAACTCCTGATATTTTTGATGTTATTCAAAATACAAAACCTGGTAAAAACGGTGAATTACAAATTACAGATTCTTTATGCTCTCAAGCAAAAAAAGGGATGGTAATAGCATATAAATTCAAGGGAAGAAGATTTGACTGCGGTTCGGTTGACGGCTTTGTAGAAGCTACAAACTATTTTTATGATTTAGAGAAGAAAAAAGCAGAATAATAATCAAACTGTAACTTTTATTCTCTATAATCAGTTAAAGAAAAAAGAGTAAAAAATGAGTAAGACAAACAATCTATGTGACTTCATTCTATTTGGCGGGCATGGAGATTTGGCATTTAGGAAACTAATGCCTGCTCTTTACCATCTTTGCAAAGATGGATATTTAGCTGAGGATAGCAGAATAATAACAGTCTCCAGAGCTAAATTTTCAGCCCAAAAACACAAAGAGCTGGTAAAAAACAAGTTAATAGAGTTTTTACCCAAAGAGAGTTATACCCAAGAAGATTTTCAAAGATTTGAAAAAAAGTTATATTATGTTCAAGTAGACTTTCTAAACAGTAAAGGTTATGAAACTTTAGAAAAACTTTTAAATGAATATGAAAAAAGAGATAGAATAAATTATCTCTCAACTTCACCCAAATTTTTTGCAGGAATTTGCCAAGCTTTAAAAGAGTACAAACTTATAACTTCAAATTCCAGAGTTGTTTTAGAAAAACCTTTAGGAAAAGATTTAAGCTCTTCCCAAGAGATAAATAAAAAAGTCTTAGAATTTTTTAAAGAAGATCAAATATATAGAATAGATCACTATTTGGGAAAAGATACCGTTCAAAATATTATGGCGTTAAGATTTTCAAATAGACTTTTTGTTCCTCTTTGGAGTTCAAATCATATTGATCATATTCAAATAACGGTTGCAGAAAGCGTAGGAGCCGAGGGTAGATGGGAGTATTATAACGAATACGGTGCTATGAGGGATATGATCCAAAACCATCTTTTACAGCTTCTTTGTTTAATTGCTATGGAACCTCCTTGTTCTCTTGATGCAAACGATATGAGAGATGAAAAACTAAAAGTTCTAAAAAGTTTGAGACCTATTAGCCGTTCTGAAATAGCTTCAAGTACGGTTAGAGCCCAATATACAGCAGGCTCTTCTATGGGAGAATCGGTTCTTGGGTATTTAGACGGAGAGATAAAACAAAGCAATACGGAAACTTTTGCCGCTATAAGAGTTGATATTGATAACTGGAGATGGAACGGAGTTCCTTTTTATATAAGAAGCGGAAAACGTATGCAAAAAAGAAACTCGGAAGTTGTTATTCAGTTTAAAACCATGCCTCACTCGATTTTTGCCGAAAATAATTGTTGTACTCTTTTAGATAACAAATTAGTTATAAGATTGCAGCCTCAGGAGAGTATTGAATTAAGACTTATGAATAAAATTCCCGGACTTAGTGAAACAATGCAGCTTCAAGAGGTAAACTTGGAACTTAATGCTCCTGACACTCACAAAAGAAAATCAGATGCTTATGAGAGATTGATTTTAGACGTAATAAGAGCAAATCCGACACTTTTTATGAGATTAGATGAGGTTGAAGCTGCTTGGAGATGGGCTGATCCTATTATTGAAGCTTGGGAAAACAATTTAGTTCCAATGAAAAAATATACAGCAGGAACAGACGGACCGACTGCTTCTATACAGCTGATTGCACAAGATGGAAGAAGTTGGAACGATGAATAATTTTAAATCCTTTAGCTCAAATGAACAACTCCTTGAAGAGTTATGTTCACATATTGTTTCAATTTTACAAGAAAGCATTGAACAAAACGAAAAAGCAACGCTTCTTGTATCAGGTGGAAATACTCCAAAACCTCTTTTTCAAAAACTTTCAACTGCTGATATATCTTGGGAAAAAGTAACTGTTGCTTTAGTTGATGAGAGATGGCTTCCTAATACAAATAAAGATAGCAATGAGTTTCTAGTAAAGCAAAATCTACTTCAAAATTTTGCCTCAAAAGCAAATTTTATAGGTATGTATAAAGAGAATAAAAGTGCAGATGAAGCCCAAGAAGAGTGCTCTAAAACTTATGAAAAATTGACTCCTTTTGATATAGTTGTTTTAGGAATGGGAAATGATTCTCATACGGCTTCACTTTTCCCAAATAATGAAAAACTAAAAGAAGCCTTTGATTTGGAAAATAAAAATTTGTGTATTTCAATTACTCCTGCAACAGCTCCTTATGAGAGGATGAGTCTTACTTTAGGTGCAATTTTAAGTGCAAAAAATATTATTCTTCATATTCAAGGAGAAGAAAAACTAAAAGTTTATGAAAAAGCTTTAGTCTCAACAGATATTTATAAAACTCCTATAAGTGCAGTTTTAAACAATAAAAAAACAGATGTGGAGGTTTACCACTCATGAATAAAATTATAGAAGAAGTAACAAACAATATAACACAGCGTTCACAAAAAAGTAGAGAAATCTACTTGTACAGAGTTAAAAAAGCAAAAGAGAAAGGAAGCAGCAGAAGAAATGTAAGCTGTAGCAATTTAGCCCATGCGGTTGCCCCTTTAAATAAAAATGAAAAAGACTCTATGATCTCTATGAAAAGTCCTAATATGGCAATAATCACAGCCTATAACGATATGTTGTCAGCTCATGAGCCTTATAGTGTTTATCCTTCGCTTTTAAAAAGAACTCTTTTCTCTTTAGGTGCAACGGCACAAGTTGCGGGAGGAGTTCCTGCAATGTGTGACGGAGTAACTCAATCTCAACCAGGAATGGAACTCTCACTTTTTAGTCGTGATAATATCGCAATGGGGACGGCAATAGGACTTTCTCACAATGTTTATGACGGTGCCTTTTATCTTGGGGTTTGTGATAAAATCGTTCCCGGACTTTTAATAGGAGCCTTGACTTTTGGACACCTGCCTGCTGTTTTCGTTCCAGCAGGTCCTATGCCTTCAGGTATATCAAATGCCCAAAAAGCAAAAATAAGACAAGAGTATGCTTTGGGAAAAGTGGGAAAAGATAAACTTCTTGAAGCAGAAACCTCTTCTTATCACAGCAGCGGAACCTGTACTTTTTACGGAACTGCAAACTCCAATCAAATGCTTTTAGAGATGATGGGATTACAACTTCCTAACTCCTCTTTTGTAAATACGAATACTCCTTTAAGAGATGCTCTAACTCAAGAAGCTGCAAAAACACTTTTTACTTTAGTTGAAAAAAAAGTCTCACTTGCAGATCTTATTACTGAAAAAAGTTTTGTAAATGCAATAATCGGACTAATGGCAACAGGTGGTTCAAGTAATCATACTATTCATTTAATAGCAATGGCAAAAGCCGCGGGGATAGTTTTAACTTGGGATGATTTTGATGCTATTTCCAAAGTTATTCCTCTTTTATGTAAGATGTATCCAAACGGAAGTGCAGATGTAAACTCATTTAGACAAGCAGGAGGAATGAGTGTAGTAATATCAGAGCTTTTAAATGAGGGTTTAGTACATAATGATGTAGAAACGATTGTAGGAAAAGGGCTTGAAAATTTTATTGTTGAACCTAAACTTCAAGATAAAAAAGTAATCTTTGAAAAAACAGAAGCAATCTCAAAAGACAAAGAGGTTATTTCAAGTATTAAAGAGCCTTTTTCAAAAGAGGGTGGATTAAAACTTCTAAAAGGAAACATCGGAAGAAGCGTTATAAAAACTTCTGCTTTAAAAGAGACTCAAATGTTTATAGAAGCTCCTGCTATTGTTTTTGAATCTCAAGAAGAGTTGCAAGAAGAGTTTAAAAAAGGAAATCTTGAAAAAGATTTTATAGCAGTTGTACGATATCAAGGACCAAAAGCAAACGGTATGCCTGAACTTCACGGACTTATGCCTCCTCTTGGGGCTTTACAGGATAAAGGTTTTAAAGTTGCTATTTTAACCGACGGAAGAATGTCGGGAGCTTCGGGAAAAGTTCCTTCTGCAATTCATTTAAGCCCTGAAGCTTCCAAAAATGGAATCATAGCAAAAATAAAAACAGGAGATAAAATAAGATTTGATATTCAAAAGGGTCAAATAGATGTTTTAATAGATATTGAAGAGTTAAATAAACGAAAAATAGAAAAAATAGATTTATCAAAAAATCATTTTGCAGTAGGAAGAGAACTTTTTTCTACCATAAGAGATAATATAAGCAGTGCAGAAGAGGGTGCGTCAATTTTTGATTTAGTAGGAAAGGAGAGAGGATGACGGCAAAAGAAGTAATGGAAATATCTCCCATAGTTCCGGTGATTGCAATAGATGATGAAAAAGATGCTCTGCCTTTGGCAAAAGCTTTACAAAAAGGCGGAGTAAATATTATGGAGGTAACTTTAAGAACAAAAGCCGGATTAAAAGCAATAGAATTAATCTCGAAAGAGCTACCCTCTATGAATGTTGGAGCAGGGACGGTTTGCAATGAAGAAGAACTAATTCAGTCAAAAAACGCAGGTGCAAAATTTGTTTTTTCTCCGGGAATCTCAAAAGAGTTAATAGATGCTTCAAAAAAACATGATATAACTTTAATCCCAGGTGTTGCAACTGCAAGTGAAGTAATGCTTGCCCAAAATAATGAAATCTTTTATTGTAAACTTTTCCCTGCAAAAATCAGCGGAGGAGTTGATATTTTAAAAGCTTTTCAAGGACCCTTTTCTAAAATGAATTTTTGTCCTACAGGAGGAGTAAATTTAAATAATTTAAATGATTTTTTAATCTTAAAAAATGTACTATGTGTTGGTGGAACTTGGTTTGTTCCTAAAGATGCAATTTTAAACAATGAATTTGAAAAAATAACACTACTTTGTAAAGAGGCTTTAGATAGTTTAGTATAAAAGAAGGGGAAATATATGCTACATTTTGAACATAAGTTTGACGCAAAAATCGGAAAAAGAGCAGAAGAGAAGATTGAAGAAGTATTCAAAGCAATGCAAAAAGAGAGGGACTCTGGGAAAATCGGTTATTATGATTTACCTCAAAACGGCTTTGATTTATTAAAAGAGGTAGAAGATTATAAAAAGAAAAATTCACTTTTAAAAGAGAATTCAATCAGAGATGTAGTGGTAATAGGAATAGGAGGTTCTTCACTTGGAACAAAAGCAGTTTATGAACTCTTAAAAGACCAAGTAAAAACAAAAAAAAGATTATATTTTTTAGAAAATGTTGATCCGCTTGATATCACAAGAACATTAAAAAAAATAAATAAAAACAAAGCACTTTTTATCGTGATTTCAAAATCGGGTTCTACAATTGAGACAACCTCTATTTTTAAATATATAATGGAAAAATATAAATTCTCTTTTAAAAACAAAGAGGATATGAAAAAGTTTATAGCAATAACGGATAAAGGTTCAGCTTTATCAATGTTAGCCGATAAAAACGGAATAAAACAGTTTAATATCCCTCTAAATGTAGGCGGAAGATTTTCTGTTTTATCAGCAGTTGGAATAGTTCCTTTGTCTTTGGTTGATATAGATATTAAAGGAGTTCTAAAAGGAGCTAAAGAGTTTGTAGACTCTTTTTTTGAAGAAAAAGAGAATAATCTTTTAGACAAAGCATACTTTTATTCAAAATCGGCAAAAAACTTCCCTATAAACGTAATGTTTACATACTCTTCTTTATTTAACTATTTTAACCAGTGGTATGTACAACTCTGGGCAGAATCATTAGGAAAAATAAATAAATTTGGAGAAAACGTAGGATTAACGCCGATTCATCTAATAGGTTCAGTTGACCAACATTCATTTTTGCAGTTAATAATTCAAGGGCCTAAAAACAAAACAGTAACAATAATAAAAATAGAAGATTTTAAAAAACCTGTAAAAGTTCCGAAACTAAGTTTAGATTTTCTTGAAAAAGTTGATTATATAAACGGACATAAGTTTAACAAACTAATCAATGCAGAGTGTGAAGCCACATATGAAACAATAGTTGATGAAAATATACCCGCAGATTGTATAAGTTTGGATAAAATCACGGCTGAAAATATAGGAAGTCTTATTTTATATTATGAACTGTTGACTTCTGCTGTAGGACAATTTTTAGAAATAAACACTTATGACCAACCGGGCGTTGAGTTTGGAAAAATAAAATTGGTTAAAAAATTTACGAAATAGAATATTTTCTATTTTGTATTTTTGAAAATTAATCCTTAGTTTAATATAATTATATTTATTATTTAAAGGTATAAATATGATTAGCACTTCACAAATCTTATCCCAACTTTCTACTCTTTTCCCTCTTTTACTCTTAATCTTAGTAATAGAAATATTTTTTAAAAAGTTATCAGCTCAAGTAAAAAAAAGAAGATATACAAATCTTATGGAAAAAAACAGATTAAAAGGTCTTGCATATGAGATAAAGTGTGGAAAATATTATGAAGAACAAGGCTATGACGTAGAATATTATGGAATTAATAAAGGCAAAAAAGATGCAGGAATAGATCTTATATGCAGAAAAGAAAATCAAATAAAATTATTAGTGCAATGCAAAAACCATAAAGGAATAAAAAGTATAAATCACGAGAATGTAAAAGTATTTCATAGTAACGCAATAAAATTTATTGATTTGAATAATATAGAAAAACAGCTTGTCAAGTTAAAATATGCCGTTCCAAATCAAAATATTTTAGATAATTCAGCAATAAAAGTATTTCAAGATAGATATTATAACTGTAGATATGAAATAATTTAAGTATTTGACTAGAATTGGTATATGGTGGAGGTGTCCGGGATTGAAGATATCATATTTAAGGACTTTTAATATGAATATATCATAAATACCCCTAAAAGTACCCCCTAAACTTTTTAAATTAAATAACAAATTATATCTATCCTTGAATTATTATATAAATTATTCAGTTAAATGATAATATCATCTATTATTGAAAAAGGATAAATATGTTAGAAATTGGTAAGGATAAACAACTTTATACAATTAAAAATGAAAAAATTATTAAGCTTGATGAAAATGATTTAGACAAAATTAAAGAAATTTTAAAAAAATTTGAAATTGAATTGTCTCAAGAAAATCCAGCTTTGAAGTTTTTATATAGAGGAGAGAATTTAGAAAAAATAAAATCTAAACTTAATTCTTCAGGTTTAGATGAAACTTTTTACAAGGTTTTTAAATTAGGAGAAAAACCTAATAGTTTATTTATATCTTCTAATAAAAATAATTCAAATGAATTATATAGAGTTGATTGTGTTAATGATGATATGTTCAGAGATATTTTTAATAAAATTAATAAAATTTTGATAAATGAATCTACTCCTAAATTAAAAAAATTTATTGAGAATAATAAAGAGTTTGATGAATATTTTAAAGATTTAGACAATATTGAAGATTTTATTGAAAAAATTAATTTATCAAATGCTAAGCTATTGTTAAAAGATTATTATATGGCTTTTTTACACACTGAGGGTAATATTATCCATGATAAATCATATTTTTTATCTACTTCGGAAAAATTTGATATAGCAAAAAAATTTAGTTTAAATAGTAATCCTGATAATCAGATAGTTTTTGGATATTTTATAAGTAAGCCTTTTTTACTTTATGGAATTTTTCATAAAAACAAAGGCTATCTAACAAAACTAATTAAAAAGTGTAATTTAGTTTCTTATTCTGCTTTACATAAAAAGGAAGAAGAATTCAGTATAAGAGGAGGATTTTTACCTCATTATATTTTATATGTTAAACTTAAAGAGAAAAGAAAAGAAAAATATATAATTAATCCTTTTATTTTTGTAGATGAATATAATGTAGATACAAATTTAAATGAAGGTTTTCCTGTAGATCAAGAGAATTTTATAGATGAGATTAGGGAAACAAATTATAATGGTTATATTGAACATAATGATGGTGGAATAACTCAGAATGATTTATAGTTAATGGATGATTAATTAATATTAATCGAGACTGTTTAAAAATCTGTGTCAAGTAACTAATTGTAACTAAAGTTACACCTCTAAAAAATCATCTAACCTTCCCTCGAAAAATATTGCTAACTGAGAGAGAGTTAGATTCCAGTTTCTAACTGGCATTGTCCATTTTTCACTTGCATTTTGTATCCCCATATATAATAATTTTAATAAAGAATTTTCATTTGGAAATGCTCCTTTTGTTTTTGTTAGTTTCCTAAATTGTCTATGAACAGACTCAATAATATTGGTCGTATAAATCACTTTTCTAATTTCAGGTGGATACTTAAAATAAACAGATAGATTTTCCCATTTATTATGCCAAGATTGAAGTACAATAGGATATTTTTTACCCCATTTCTCATCAAGTTTTAGAAGTTCGTCTTCTGCTATCTCTTTTGATACTGCTTGATAAACAGGTTTTAAATCTTTCATAAATTCTTTATGGTTTTTAGAAGCAACATATTTCATTGAATTTCTAATTTGATGAATAATACATAGTTGTACTTCTGTTTTTGGAAATATTGTTTTTATTGCTTCAGGGAAGCCTTTTAAACCATCTACACTTGCAATAAGTATATCTTGCAATCCTCTGTTGTTTAAATCACTTAAAACACTAAGCCAGAAGTTTGCACCTTCACTCTCACTTAGATAAAGTCCAAGTATCTCTTTTTTACCATCTAAACGAAGTCCTAAAACAGTATAAACTGCTTTTGACACATATTTACCACCATCCTTGATTTTATAATGGATTGCATCTAACCATACAAAAGGATAAATTGTTTCTAATGGTCTACTTTGCCATGCTTTTACTTTATCAATAATCTTATCCGTAATTGCACTTATTGTTGCAGTTGATAATTCTACTCTATATATCTCTTCAATATGTTTAATTATATCTCTATAGCTTAATCCTAAGCCATACATTGAAATTATTCTTTCTTCTATTTCATTTGAAATTGTTGTTTGATTTTTCTTTACTAGTTGTGGTTCAAAAGATCCTGCTCTATCTCTTGGTGTATTTAGTTCAAATGTTCCATCTGTTGATTTTATTGTTTTAGATGTTTTACCATTTTTCCTATTCTTATTTCCTGATAATACATCATCTTTTATATGAGATTCTACTTCTGCTTCTAATGCAGCTTCCACTAATTGTTTTACTAAGGGAGCAAGTACACCATCTTTCCCACTTATTTTTTTACCAGCTAAAAGTTGTTGAACTGCTTCATTAAAATCAAACTCTGTTTCTTTTTTCATTGTCAATCCTTGATATTATTTTATCAGATTGACACAGAATTTTTAACACTCCCGACTTATATTAAAATATGATTTCTAGTTCTGATTATATCTAAATAGTTTGCATACCATTCAATTAAAATTCTCATACTCTCTTTATAAGAAGCCCTATTATAGGCATCTTTGATTTTATTTCTTTCTTTGTGTGCAAGTAGGGCTTCAATAACTTCTCCTGTAAATTTGTGACCGGCTTCATGATTTGCATTTTCATAAGCTATTGTTGAAAATATACTTCTAAAACTATGAGGTACAAACTCTTCTTTTGAATAACCCATTCTTCTAATAGCTGATATTAAAGTATTGTCACTCATAGGTCTATTTTTATCTCTTAAATTTGGAAACACATATTTGCCATCACCTGAAAATTGTTGTACTTCTTCTAACATTTATATAACTTGTTTTGGTAATGGCAATATAAATTCTGTTTTTGTTTTCATTTTATTTGCAGGAATTGTCCACTCTTTTTTATCAAAATTTATTTCAGTCCATTCCATATGTCTTATATTATAACTTCGAACAAATACATAAGGAAGAATTTTAAGAGCCATTTTAGTTGTATAATCCCCTGAATACTCATCAATAGCAAGAAGTAATCCTTTTATATCTTCTTCTTTTGTAAAAGTAGGGTAGTGTTTTTTTTCAGTTTTTCCTATAATATTTTTTTGTTCAATATCAATAATTATATTGTGTGGAACATACTCTAAAGTAACTGCATATTTATATATTTTATTTAGTAACATATATACTCTATTCGCAGTTTCATTAATACCTTTATTTTTTAAATCTTGCAATATCTCTATAATATCTAGTCTTGTAATATCTTCTATTGATTGATTTTTTATAAAAGGATAAACATAGTTTTCTAGTGCTTTTCCTAATTTGGTATGATAGTTTTCTGAAACTTCTGACTCATAATTATCTAACCATTCCTGAGAGACTTTATAAAATGTATTTGTCTTTTTCTCTTCTTCTATTTTAATTTCTTCTTTTTTTTGTCTCTTTTTTTCATTTGGGTCAATACCTTTAGCTATTAATGATTTGTATTCTTCTCTTAAATTTCTTGCATCTTTTAAAGATATAGTAGGATAGATACCTAAAGCTACTGTTTTTTCTTTATCATTAAATCTATATTTTAGTCTCCATCTTTTTCCACCAGTTGAAGCAACTAATAAAAAAAGACCTCCACCATCAAAAAGTTTGTAATCTTTTTCTTTAGGTTTTGCAGATTTTATTTCAGTATTTGTTAGAGGAACAGTTATTCTATCCATTGTCAATCCTTTAAGGGATATATTAAAAAACTATATTTTAAATTTTTACAAAATACCCCCTTAAATATATTCCTATAACTTTTGGATTTGATAAATATAGATTGGATTATGATAGACAAATATAGTTATAGAAGTATTATTATATGGTATTTAATAAGATTTTGTTAGATTGTTATATGGTGGAGGTGTCCGGGATTGAACCGGAGTCTTAAAACCTCTACTACCAGCGTCTACATGCTTAGAAGGGTTGAAAAATTTCACTTTAAAACAGCTCAGCCCGCAAGGCAATTTTAAAGCTAAGATTTAAGATTTCTCAAAAAAGGGCAATCAATCCTTTTAAGATAATCTATCTGGGTGAATCCACTATAACCTGCATAGATAGAATCTACAGAGTGAACCTCCAAGGTCTCAACCCGTTAGGGGAGTCCTTTATAAGTTGTTAAACTTACGCAGCTTTAGCGTAAGCTGGAGCGTAATTTGTATTATTTGCGTCTAAAAAAAATGAGCCGCTTAACGGCATGCTCAGGCCGACATGCAACTGATCCTCAAGGCTCTAATCGATACCATGTCACCCCCATATGAAATGAGTTTGGAATTATATCAAAACTAAAGTTCTTTTTCAAGTCCTCTTTATACTTTTGTTTATTTGTAATAAAGAAGCAATATACAACTATTTGCCGATAAATTTACCACTTTTTCAAAAAACAAATCTTATAATATAATATATTTTTAATGGAGATTTTCATGGATAAAAAAGGTATTTTAATCATTGGTGCAGGTGGTGTAAGTAGAGTTGCGACTGTCAAATGTGCTATGAATATTGATACGTTTGAAAAAATAACTTTGGCTTCAAGAACATTGTCAAAATGTGAAGCAATAGCGGAAGATATAAAAAAGAATCAAAAAGTTGATATTGATGTTGCTCAAGTTGATGCTGACAGTGTGGAAGAATTGGTAAGTTTAATTAAAAAAGTCAATCCTAAAGTGGTTTTAAATGTTGCTTTACCTTATCAGGATCTTACTATTATGGATGCTTGTTCAAAATGCAAAGTTGATTATGTGGATACTGCAAATTATGAACATCCCGATGTTGCCAAATTTGAGTACAAAGAACAATGGGCTAGAGATAATCAATTTAAAGAAGCAGGAATTATGGGGCTTCTAGGTTCAGGATTTGATCCAGGTGTTACAGGGGTATTTTGCGCGTATGCCCAACAAAATCTTTTTGATGAAATCCATTATATAGATATCATGGATTGTAATGCAGGAGATCATGGATATGCTTTTGCAACAAACTTCAATCCTGAAATAAACTTAAGAGAAGTATCTGCAAACGGTAGATATTGGGAAAATGGTCAATGGATAGAGACAAAACCTTTAGAGATAAAAGTAGAACACGATTATCCCGAAGTTGGAGTTAAACCTTCATATCTTTTATACCATGAAGAGTTAGAGTCTTTGTCTAAAAACATTAAAGGTTTAAAAAGAATTAGATTCTTTATGACTTTCGGTGATTCTTATATCCAACATATGAATTGTTTACAAAATGTCGGAATGTTGGGAATTGAACCTGTTATGCATAAAGGTGTAGAGATTATTCCTATTGAATTTTTAACTACACTTTTACCGGATCCAGCAAGTTTAGGACAAAGAACAGTCGGAAAAACAAATATCGGTTGTATTATAGAAGGAATCAAAGACGGGAAAAAGAAAAAAGTCTATATCTATAATGTTTGCGATCATCAAGAGTGCTTTAAAGAGACAGGTGCACAAGCTGTAAGTTATACAACGGGAGTTCCTGCAATGATTGGTTCTAAAATGCTTTATAAAGGTATTTGGAAAGGCAAAGGCGTGTTCAATATTGAAGAGTTTGAAGCAAAACCTTTTATGGATGAATTGATGACGCAAGGTTTACCTTGGAAAATTTTGGAACTTGAATAAAAAAATTAATTTGATTAATTTTAAGAGACAAGAACTATTTATTTAGGAGTTTGTCATGCAAAAATATATTTGTACCGTATGTGATTATATTTATGATCCCGAAGTTGGTGATGAAGATAGCGGCATTGAGCCTGGAACTGCATTTGAAGATCTACCTGAGGATTGGGCATGTCCTGATTGCGGCGTAGGAAAAGAGGATTTTGAACCATATAATGAAGAGTAATATAGTAAAAAGTATAAATGAACTTCCAAGTCCGGCTTTTGTCTGTGAAGAAGAGCTTTTAAAAAAGAATCTTGAACTTCTAAAAAGAGTTCAAGATGAGGCAGATGTAAATATTCTTTTAGCATTAAAAGGCTTTGCTCTTTGGTCAACTTTTGATCTTTGCCGAGAGTATCTAAAAGGTTGTTGTGCAAGTGGTTTGCATGAGGCTTTGTTGGCAAAAGAGGAGTTTAAAAAGGAAGTTCATACTTATTCTCCCTCTTTTAAAGATGAAGAGATAGATGAGATAATAGATATTTCAAATCATCTTGTTTTTAACTCTTTTAACCAGTTAAATCAGTTTAGACAAAAAGCAAAGGGTAAAACTTCAATAGGTCTTAGAGTAAATCCCGAATACTCTTCTGTTGAAGTGGATTTATATAATCCTTGTGCAGCTTTTTCAAGACTTGGAATTACAAAAGCAAACTTTCAAGAAGATAATTTAGAAGATGTAGAAGGTCTTCATTTTCACGCTTTATGTGAACAAAATGTTGATGCCTTGAAAGGTGCTTTAAAAAATTTTGAAGAAAAATTTGCAGAGTTTTTACCTAAAATGAAATGGGTCAATTTTGGCGGAGGGCATCATATTACAAGAGCTGATTATGATGTAGAAGGTCTGATAAAATTACTTAAAGATTTTAAAAAAAAGTATCCTCATTTGGAACTATATTTAGAGCCTGGAGAGGCTGTAGGATGGAAAACAGGGTACCTTGTGGCAACTGTACTTGATATAGTAGAAAACGGAATGAATATTGCTATTTTAGATACCTCTGCCGAGGCACATATGCCCGATACTTTGGCAATGCCTTATAGACCCGATGTAAGAAACAGCGCTTTACCCGATGAAAAAAAATACACATATAGACTTGGTGGAAATACTTGTTTGGCAGGAGATATTATAGGAGATTACTCTTTTGACCAACCTCTAAAAGTAGGGGATAAAATCATTTTAGAGGATATGATTCACTATACAATGGTTAAAACTACTACTTTTAACGGGATAAAGTTACCATCAATTGTATTAAAAAAGAACGAAGAATGTTACCGAATTGTAAATAATTTTGGGTATAATGAGTACAAGTCTAGACTTTCTTAAAGGTAAATAATAATGGGTGAAGATAGAAATATAATAAACAGTGAATTTAAAGATGAAGAAGAGATTGACACGGAAGAAGAGTTAAAACATAAACCAAAAAATTATCAAAGAGAGAGAAAAATCCTTCAAGAGAAGGGAAATAAAGTTCAAATTTGGGTAAAAAAAGAGACTTTAGAGTATGAAAAAGAGTTAACAAAACTTCAAATTGAGCTACTTAAATTCCAAAACTACGTAAAAGAAGAAGGGCTTAAAGTTCTTATGCTTTTTGAAGGAAGAGATGCCGCAGGAAAAGGTGGTACAATAAAAAGAATAACAGAACATTTAAATCCAAGGGGTGCTAGAGTAGTAGCTTTGGGAAAACCAAGTGATGTTGAAAAAACTCAATGGTATTTTCAACGATATACAAATCATTTGCCAAGTGCTGGAGAAATAGTTTTATTTGACAGATCTTGGTATAACAGAGCTGGAGTTGAGCCTGTAATGGGATTTTGTACCACAGAAGAGCATCATGAATTTTTAAAAGAGGTACCTGAATTTGAAAATATGCTTGTAAAATCGGGAATTATTCTTTTAAAATATTACTTTTCGGTTTCTAAAAAAGAGCAGGCAAGAAGATTTAAAAAAAGAGAAGTTGATCCTTTAAAACAGTATAAATTATCTCCTGTAGATAAAGAGTCTCAAAAACTTTGGGATAAATATACAATTACAAAATTTTCGATGTTGATGGCATCAAATACGGATGTTGCACCTTGGACGGTTATTAGAAGCGATGATAAGAAAAAAGCTAGAATAAACTGTATAAAACATATTTTGTCTCAAGTTGAGTATCCAAGCAAAGTAGATAAAAAAGATGTTGAAATAGACTCTGATATTTTAATTAGCGGAAGTGAAGAATTAGAAATAATGGAACAAGAAAATAAATTTGCAAAGGCTTGATAAAAAATGAATTTAAGTGATTTTGAAAAAACAAACTATAGCGGATTGTATATCTCAAAAGCTGCTCATCCTGCTTTTGGTAAAAAATATATTGCAAGATTTCAATATGATAAAAAAAGATATGTAAAAGTCTTAGGATATACGAAAAAAGATAATCTTACAAAAAAAGCTGCACTTAATCTAATGCAAAAATTTAAAGATTCCATAATCAATCAAAAAGAAGAAAAACAAATTGCAAAGGCAAAAGTTATACAAAAGATTGACCCTGACAAGTATCAAGAACTTTTAGAGGAGAATAAAGCTTTAAAAGCGATATTGGGAAATTTTAAAGATATTGATCCCCAAATTTTAGGAGACGGGATTCAAAAAATTTATGATTTGGAAGAGCTTAAACAGTACCAAATCGAATTAATAAAACTTCAAAATTATTTAGAAGCAGAAAACAAAAGAATGATAATTATTTTTGAAGGACGAGACGCTTCGGGTAAAGGTGGAGCTATTAGACGAATAACAAGATATATGAACAACAAACACTATAGAGTTGTTGCTTTAGGAAAACCTACGGATAGTCAAAAAAACCAATGGTTTTTCCAAAGATATATTCAACACTTTCCGACAGGCGGAGAAATGGTTCTTTTTGATCGTTCTTGGTACAACAGAGCCATGGTTGAACCTATTTTCGGATTTTGTACAAAAGAAGAGTATGAAATTTTTATGGAAGATGTCGTAAATTTTGAACAAGATTTAGTAAGACAGGGAATGATTTTGATTAAACTATATTTTTCCGTATCTAAAGCAGAACAAAAAAGAAGATTTGATAGAAGAATTAACGATCCGTTAAGACAATGGAAATTTTCGGAAGTTGATATGCAAGCACAAGATTTATGGGTAGAATTTTCTGAAAAAAAATATGAAATGTTAAGAAGAACATCTTCAAGAGCTGCACCTTGGCATGTTATTAGAAGTGATAACAAACATCTTGCAAGACTGGAAGCTATGAAAATTATATTAAATTCCGTAGATTATGACGGTAGAAATTATACTTTGGATTTTGAACATGATGAAAAAGTTAATATTTCTGTTCAAAAAGAGTTAATGCAGATGAGAAAATCTGCAAATTATTAATTTTTTACCAAGGAGTGGAAGAGTCATCCTCTTTTTGACTCTCGACTTTTTTTAATAAAACAGGCGTTTTATCTTTTTCCAACTCTTCCAACCATTTTTTCTCTTCTAAATCTGAAATTTGATTTTGTTTTACTTTCTTTTCGGATTGCTGTTTTATCTTCTCTTTTTTATTGGAATTAGAATTTTTTAAATCTTGATTCTTTTTGTTTTCTTCTTTTTGTTTTGAATTTTGATTTTTTTTATTCTCTTGGGATCTGTTTTCCTTATTTTGTTTGTCTTCTTGATTATGTTGATTTTGTTGATTCTCTTTTTGTTTACTGTTTTTTTGCTGATTATTATTTTGATTGTTTTGATTTTGTTTCTTTTTATTCTCTTTATTTTTTCGTTTTTTCAGTAATTTTTCAATCATTTCAAGATTTTCTCTTGTCTCTTTGTCTGCTTCAATTTTTAAAGCATTTTCGTACATTTTTTTAGCATTTTCCAAATCATTTAATTTTACATAAGTATTGCCTAGATTATGAAGTTTTTTATGCTCCAAATCTTTATTTGAAGATACCACTTGTTTATAACTTTTTAAAGCTTTTTTATACTCACCGTTTTTATAATATGAATTAGCTAGATTATATTTTGCTTCAGGAGTTTTTGCTACTTTTTCGTACTCTTTTATGGCTTCTTTATATTCACCTTTTTCATAATAATCATTGGCTTTATCGATATTTTTAAAATCAAATTCAAAGGCTTTTAAATCTGAATTTAAAAGTAAAAGAGTAAACAATACGGCAATATTTGCACCTCTTTTTAAGTTTGGAAGAGAGGAAAAAGCTATTAAAAGAAGAAAAATTCCTGCTGCTAAAGGATAATAAAAAAGTTCCGTATAGGTTTTGAATTTTTTAGATTCCATCTCTTTTTTTGAGGATTTTATATCAATATTATTAAGGATTTGTTTAATATCATCATTAGAGTTAGAATAGTTTATAAATCCACCTTGCGTATTTAGACTTAATTTCTTGATATTCTCATTTACTTTAACAGTTACTATACTTCCGTCTTTTTTTGTTAAGAAATTACCGTCTGATAGTTTTATAGGTGCCGGTTTTTTAGTACCGATTGCTATTGTATAAACATTGATTTTATTGTTTTTTGCATATTCGATTTCATCTTTATACGTATCTTTATTGCCTCCGTCGGTTAATAAAATAAGATTTTTACTTTTATAATCTTTTAAAAGTTTATTTGTAGTCTCTAAGGTTGAAAAGATATTTGAGCCGTTGTCAAAATTTATCCCGGGATTTAGATTTTCAACTAAGATTTTCAAAGAGTTAAAATCCTGCGTAACAGGAGAAAGGATAAAAGAGGATTTTGCAAAAAGTATAACGGCTATTGCATTTTTCTTTGATAACTCAATTAAATTTAGAAGTTTTTGTTTTGCAAAACTTAATCTGTTAGGGTAAAGATCTGTTGCTAACATAGATTTTGAAACGTCAATAGCTACTACAATACTTGCTACTTCTTGTTTAAAACTCTGCTCTTTTTCATTTGTAACGGGTCTTGCAAGAGCAATTACCAGAAGAATCAAACTTAAAAAAAGAATAATATTTCTTGTGGTTTTTCCCATATATTTATTTGATATAGAGAGCCTGCTTAAGATCTCTTTGGAAAAATATTTCTGAAAACTATCTTTATTTGTGATAATTAAAAACATCAATAACAAAACGGGAACAAGCATTAAAAATAGTACATTAGGGTATAGAAATTGCAATGTGATTTACTCTCTTCTTTATATATAATGGGTATTTTATAAAAAATTAGATAAAATCACCACTAAAATTAAAAAAATCGGAGTAGAGTTAATGGAATTTAACGCAAAAAGAGTAGATGAGGCAAATGCCGTTATTACTTCAACAATTTCTGCGGATACAGTAGAAAAAAGTATAGACAAAATAGCTAAACAAGCTGCAAAAACAATGGATGTTCAAGGATTTAGAAAAGGTAAAGTTCCTGTTGCTGTTGTTAAACAAAGATATGGAAGCAAGTTAAGAGAAGATGCTCAAAGTGATGCACTAAGAGATCTATTAACTCAAGGTTTAAAAGAACTTGATATCAAAAATGAAGATTTAGTAGGTGAACCTGCAATTTCAAAATTTGATAAAAAAGATGACGGTTCAATTGATGTTGAAATCAAAGTTGCTTGCAAACCGAATATTGATTTAGGAGATTATAAATCATTGGTTCCTGAAGTTGAAGATAAAAAAGTTGACGAAAAAGAGATCGATTCAAGACTTGAAGATATGGCAAAACAATCTGCACCATTAGAAAAAATAAAAAGAAAAAGAATGGTTAGAGAGGGAGATTTTGCACAAATAGATTTCGAAGGTTTTGTAGATGACAAAGCTTTCGACGGTGGAAAAGCTGAAAAATACGTTCTTGAAATTGGTTCAGGATCATTTATCCCCGGATTTGAAGATCAAATTATCGGTATGAAATATGAAGAAGAGAAAGATGTAGTTGTAACTTTCCCTGAAAATTATCAATCAAAAGAATTAGCGGGAAAAGAAGCAGTATTTAAAGTAAAACTTCATGAAATTCAAGAAAAAGTTCCTGCAGAACTTAATGATGATTTAGCTAAAAAAATGCTTCCGGGTGAAGAAGATGCTACACTTGAAACATTAAAATCTAAAATTGAAGAACAAATGAAAGCAGAAGCAAAAGGTAGTTATTATAGAGAAGAGTTAAAACCTGCCTTTTTAGATAAACTAGTAACTGAATTAAACTTTGCATTACCTTCATCTGTAGTTGATCAAGAGATTAACTTTGCTTTAAACAACAAAGTAAGAACAATGACGGAAGAAGAGATTAAAGGTTTACAAGAAGATGCTTCTAAAGTTGAATCTATGAGAGACGAATTAAGAGAAGATGCAGAAAAATCTGTAAAAGCTACTTTTATCGTAGATGCATTAGCAAAAGCTGAAGGTGTAGAGGTAAATGACCAAGAAGTTACTCAAGTAATCTATTATGAAGCATTACAAACTGGTCAAAATCCGCAAGATGTATTAAAAAGATATCAAGATGCCGGATATTTACCTGCTATTAAAATGTCAATGATTGAAGATAAAGTTATCACAAAATTATTAGACGAAAAATTAGGAAAATAAATCTTAGGATAAAAAATGAGTTATATACCATATGTAGTTGAAAAAAGCGGAAGAGGGGAAAGAAGTTACGATATTTATTCTAGACTTCTTAAAGATAGAATTATTATGTTAAGCGGAGAGGTAAATGATGCCGTTGCATCATCTATAGTTGCTCAATTACTTTTTCTTGAAGCAGAAGATCCTGATAAAGACATCTATTTATATATCAACTCTCCAGGTGGAGTAATTACAAGTGGTATGTCAATTTATGATACAATGAATTATATCAAACCTGATGTTTGTACGATTTGTATCGGACAAGCCGCTTCAATGGGTGCTTTTTTATTATCTTGTGGAGTAAAAGGGAAAAGATACTCTTTACCAAACTCTAGAATAATGATTCACCAACCTTTAGGTGGAGCGCAAGGTCAGGCAACAGATATTCAGATTCAAGCAAAAGAGATTCAAAGAATCAAAGATACTTTAAACGATATATTAGCTAAGCAAACAGGTCAGCCTTTAGAAGTTATTGAAAAAGATACAGATAGAGATAATTTTATGAGTGCTGAACAAGCTTGCGAATATGGATTAATCGACGAAGTAATAACAAGCCATAAATAAAGAAAATGATTAGAGAAGTAATAACATATCCAAATAAACTACTTAGAACAAAATCTAAAGATGTAGTGAAGTTTGATGAAGAACTTCATACTCTTTTAGATGATATGTACGAAACAATGATAGCCGACAACGGAGTGGGACTTGCTGCAATTCAAGTCGCCGTTCCTCTTAATGTTCTGATAATAAATCTTCCAAATGAGGAAGATGTTCAAGATAAAGAAGATTTAATAGAGGCTATAAATCCTGTTCTTACGCATAAAGACGGGGTTCAAGTCTTTGTTGAGGGTTGTCTTAGTGTTCCTGGCTTTAATGAAGAGGTAAAAAGAGCACAGCATATTATTGTTGAGTATTATGATAGATACGGGCAAAAACAGACGATGGAGAGTGAAGATTTCTTAGCTGTTGCCTGGCAGCATGAAATGGAACATTTATCAGGTCACTTGTTTATTGAAAACTTATCTATCGTAAAAAGAAAAAAATTTGAAAAAGAGTGGAAAAAGAAGTTAAAACATAATAAATAACTTCTCCTCTTTTCTTCTAAAATAATACAAATAATTACTTTATAAATAAACTTTTTATATAATCAATTAAATTATTTAAAAAGTTAACTTAATGAAAATAATAAAATCTGCAACTATTGATAATATTGAAGCAAAAGAGGTAAATGTTGAAGCAACCTTTACAAAAGGTCTTCCTAGCTTTACAATTGTAGGCATGGTTTCAGCCGCAATAAACGAGTCAAAAGACAGAACGAAGTCTGCTTTACTTACAAATGAGTTTAAATTCCCTCCTAAAAAAATTACAATTAATTTAGCTCCTAGTGAAATAAAAAAGAGCGGTACGCATTTTGATCTGCCTATTGCTCTTTTAATCTCTTTATATGAACAAAAAATAAATTTTAAAGAATTTCATATTTTCGGCGAACTCTCTTTAAACGGAGAGATAAAAGATAGTAATTCAATTTTTCCTATAATTCTATCTTTAGTCAAAAAGAAATTGGTTAAAAACGTATTGGTGTGTGAAAACAGTGCCCTTAAAATTTCAAAAATTCCAAATATAAAAATCTATTGTGTTAAAAATCTTTTGGAAGCAATAGAGTTTTTCAAAAGTGAAAACAAAGATAGATTTTTATATCAAAAAGAGGTTTTAGCCTATAATAGTCTGAATATAAATAGTGATAAATTTTATTATACAAAAGAGTATAAAGAAGATTTTATAGATATAAAAGGACAGGAAAATGCAAAAAGAGCTGCATTAATAGCGGCAGCAGGAAATCATAATATTATTTTAGAAGGAAGTCCGGGCTGTGGAAAAACTATGATAGCAAGAAGGTTACCTTATATTATGGCACCTATGAGTTTGGATGAAATCTTGGAAATAGCTAAGATGCAGGCATTAAACTTAAAAGAGCCTTCTTTTAAACCTCTAAGAGAACAAAGGTCACCTCACTGTACAAGTTCAAAGGCTTCAATTTTAGGAGGTAACAATATAGGAGAAGTTGCTTTGGCAAATAACGGTTCTTTGTTCTTTGACGAGTTACCGCATTTTAGTTCTTCTATTTTAGAGGCATTACGAGAGCCTTTACAGGATTATAGATTATTAGTAAGCAGAGCAAACTCTAAAATCATTTATAAAACAAAATTTTTATTTGTAGCAGCTATGAACCCGTGTCCTTGCGGAAATCTTCTAAAAAACGATAATTCATGCAGATGTAACGAGCTGGAGATAAAAAGATATAAAGCAAGACTTTCCGAACCTTTTCTTGACAGAATTGATTTATATATCGTTATGAATGAGAGTAATATAAAAGATAAAGCGACAATAAATTCTGAGCAAATGCATAAAAAAGTTTTAGAAGCTTTTAAAATGCAGATTTCAAGAGGGCAAAAAAATTTGAACGGAAAACTTTTTGATGAAGATATTAGAAAATATTGTACTTTGGATGAGCAGTCAAATGAGATTTTGCAAAAAGCCGCACAGAATTTTAATTTATCTTTTAGAAGCGTAAACAAAGTTTTAAAAGTTTCCAGAACAATTGCCGACTTACAAAGCTCGGAAACAATATCAAAAGAGCATTTACTAGAAGCCTTAAGTTATAGAAGAAGATAAGTAGAAACATTTTGTTATAATATCTTTATAAAATTAAAGTCCTTAAAAGGGACCTAGTAAGGATAAAAATGACTAAATGCGGTTATGTTTCAGTAGTCGGAAGACCTAATGCAGGTAAAAGTTCACTGCTAAATTGGCTTGTAGGGGAAAAAATTGCAATGGTTTCCCATAAAGCAAATGCAACAAGAAAAAGAGCAAATATTATTGTAATGCACAATGATGACCAAATTGTATTTGTGGATACTCCTGGACTTCATGAAACAGAAAAGCTTTTAAATCAGTTTATGTTAGACGAGGCCTTAAAAGCTATAGGAGATTGTGATCTGATTCTTTTTTTAGCTCCTGTAACGGACAAATTGACCCATTATGAAAATTTTTTGGAAAAAAACAAAAAAAATACAAAACATATTTTACTTTTAACGAAAATTGATAATGTAACAAACAGTGAAGTATTAGAAAAGATGAGAGAATACAGAAAATATTCCGATAAATTTGAAGAGATAATTCCTGTATCTATAAAAAAACAGACAACTCCTTCAGATATTTTAAAAGAAGTTGTAAAATATCTTCCTGAACATCCCTATCTTTTTGATCCTGAAATTTTGACAACAGAGCACTTAAGAGATATTTTCAAAGAGTTTATTAGAGAATCGATTTTTGAAAACATCAGTGATGAAATTCCTTACGAAACTGATGTTCTAATAAATAAAGTAGAAGAGAAAAAAGATATAGATGTAGTTAAAGCTACAATTATAGTACAAAAAGGCAGTCAAAAAGGGATGATAATAGGTAAAGGTGCAACTGCAATAAAAAGAATAGGAAAAGATGCAAGAATCAAAATCGAAAAACTAACGGGAAGAAAATGCTTTTTGGAACTTTTTGTTTCTGTAAAAAAAGGGTGGACTAAAAACAAACAAGGACTCAAAGACCTTGGGTACGATGTAACCTTCTAAAAATAATTAAAATATATATTTATTTAAACTCTCTTAAAACATTTTAATAATAAAATACCTTATTTATATAATTAAGGTGTTTATTATTTTACTTTATGAAATTAACTCAACGGAAGAAATCAGTTCTAAAAATATAGATACTTTTATTCTAACAAATCTACGAATAAAAGGGCTTAGTTTTGAAAAAAACAATAGGATTTTTTATTCATATATAAAAAGACTCTCTTTATATCAGGTAATAGTTTTTAAAAAAAGTATTCCCCCTTTTTTATTTTTTAAAAGTTTATATGAAAATGAAATATTTTTTGACAAAGATTATGTGGTCGTATATAAAAACAAAAATCTTTTTTATTATCAAAAATTAGAAAATGAGTTTTCAATATCCGATATAAGTGCTTTTTTAAAGCAAAGATTAGGATTAGAAAATATTCATACATCAGATATCTCAAAAACAAAAATTGATAAAAATAAAAAGTACAATTTTATAAAACCCGTCAAATCTTATAGTTTCAGATACTTTATTATCTATTTTTTTATATTGCTTATACTCTTCTCCTCTTTTGAATTTAATAACAAAAAAAATAGAACAAACTTTGAGGAGATAAAAAGGTCAAATAAAGATTTAAAAAAGCAGTTAGAGTTTTACAGCGTAAGTAAAGAGCTCAAAGAGATTTTTAGTTTTGCACAAACTAATAATAGCAAGATAGCTTCGATTATTCTAAATAATTCAAAAATAAAAGTACAAATTGAATCTAAAAATAAGAAAAATATTTATGCTTTTTTTAAAAAGTTGGATAAAAACAGTATTGAAAATATCGTATATGACAAAGAAAAGGAGAGATTTATAGGTGATGCAATTTATGAAATCAATAGAAGATAAGTTTGAATTACTCTCTTTAAGGCTGAAAATTGAATTTTTCCTTTTCCCTCTTATTGTACTTTTTTTAATAAGTTATTCTCTTTATGACAAAGAAGTAGTAAAAGAAGAAAAAAGAGTAAAGAAAGTTGATTTAAACTCTTTAAAGATGAAAGATGATTTTGTAAAGATATTAAAAGAGATTGAAAGTTTTTCAAATAAAAATCATATTAAGTTGCAGTCAATTAAAAAAGAAGATAAAAATATAAAAATAACTCTTTTTTCTGATATTGAAAAGAGATTAAAGTTTTTAGTGTTTCTTGAAACTTTTAATGCCTTTTCCAAAATTGAATCTTTGGAATTTTTAAATGAGGGATTAACAGTGCAAGTCAGTTTTAATAGATTTTATAAAAAGAGTTTAAATGATCTAAGAAACTTTGTTGAAAAGAAGAAGAAAAAAGTTTTATTTAAACTCTATGCAATAGTAGGAGAGAACGTATTTATAAATAGCGGCTGGTTTAAAAAAGGTGAAACGGTAGATTCTTATAAAATCGTAGATATAAAAAGAAAAGAGGTTATTTTGCAAAAAGAAAAAGAGAAAATCAAACTAAAGTTACATAAAGATGAATAGTTTAAATACAATAATAGATTATGAATTGATAGATAGTCTTGATATAGAATTTTTAAAAAATAATCTTATTTTACCTATTAAAAAAGATGGAATCTTTTTTGATATTTTTTCTTGCACTAATTCAAATATAAAAGTTTTAGAAGATGGAAATATTATAAGAGAAAAAGAGCTGAACAAAGAAGAGATACTTTTCTTTTTAGATGATATAAAAAGAAGGAAAACTCTCTTTTTATTATCAAAAAATGCAGTTTTAAATGAAGAAAACAATATAAATTATATTGAAGATTTTTTTAAAATTTTAATAAAAAAAGCAGTTGAAGTAAGAAGCAGTGATATTCATATAGAAAGTATAGAAAAAGCTCTGATTATAAGGTTTAGAATAGATGGAAATTTAAAAATTTTTTATACTTTTCAAAAAGAGTTCTTAAAAGTTTTAAGTTCGTATATCAAGATGCTTTCAAAACTTGATATAACACAGAGCCGAACTCCTATGGATGGAAGATTCTCTTTGTATTTAGAAGAGAAAAAGTTTGATTTTAGAGTCTCTACAATGCCCACAATATACGGTGAATCGATAGTTATAAGAGTTTTAGATAATAAAAATATTACAAAAAAATTGCAGGATTTAGGTTTTTCAAAAAGAGTTTATAACTCAATAAAAGAGATTGAAAAACTTTCAAGCGGGCTTGTTTTGATTGCAGGTCCTACAGGAAGCGGTAAAAGTACCACTTTATACTCAATTTTAAAAGAGCTTAATAAAGAGAATAAAAAGATTATTACAATTGAAGATCCAGTTGAGTATAAAATGGAAGGAATTCAACAAATCGAGGTAAATGAAAAGTTAGGAGTCTCTTTTCAAAAAGTATTGAAAAATGTTTTAAGGCAAGATCCCGACATAATTTTAATCGGAGAAATAAGAGATGAAAATTCATTAGCAATAGCACTGCAAGCTTCTCTCACCGGACACTTGGTTTTTGCTTCAATTCATGCAAACAATACCGTTGAAACTTTTTCAAGATTAAAAGATTTAAAAGCCGATAAATTTTTGCTATCAGCCTCTTTAAGATATATACTTTCTCAAAGATTAGTTTTAAACATATGTAAAAAGTGTAAAGCAAAAGGGTGTGAATTATGCAGTTTTACAGGTTTTTACGGTAGAAGTTGTATTTCGGAAATATTAAAAATAGATGAAGAGATCTCTTCAATAATTATGCAAAATAAGGATATTAAAACTTATTTAAACAGTATCTCTTTTAAAACCATATTAGATGACGGGAAAGAAAGTGTTGAAAAAGGTATTACGACTATGCAAGAGGTTTATAAGGTTATAAATGAATAGATTTAAAATAAGTTATCAAGAAAACAATAAAATAAAATCAGTAGAATTAAGTAAAGAGGAGTTTGAAAAAAATGAACTTCCTAAAAATATTATTAGTATAAAAAAAAGCGGAAAAAGTTTTTTACAAAAACGCTCAAAAATAAAAGATAAAGATATAAAAAATTGTTTATATGAATTAAGTTTAATGTTAAACTCCGATATTCTTATAAACGAGGCTTTGGATATTTTAATAAAAAAAGAGAAAAAACAAGAGTTGAAAAGTTTTTTAATAGATCTGAAAAAATCTTTTTCGAGTTCTTCTAATTTATCAAAAAGTCTAAAAAAATATAAAATCAATCCTTTAATAAAATCATTATTTGAAATCACGCAAAAAAGCGGTAACAGCAGCTCGAATATAGAGTTTTTAAGTAATATTATCAGTGAAAATTATGAGATTAAAAAAGAGTTTTTAAAAACTATGCTTTATCCGATAATTCTAACAATAACTTTTTTTCTATCTTTGTTTGCTATTTTTAAATTCGTAGTTCCAAGTTTTGAATCTATTTTAAAAAACTCTAATGCCGAACTATCTATTGCAACAAAAGTTTTATTTTTATGCAAAGATTTTTTTGAAAACTATACTCTTCTTTTTTTAATTTCTCTTATACTTCTTTATACTTTTTTTTTAACTCTTTATAAAAAAGAGCTTAGATTTAAAATAAAAATAGACAAACTTCTGGTTAGACATCTGTTTTTGCTAAGTCATCTTTATAGATTAAAATCTTTATATATTTTTTTTGTAGTTTTTGAGATTTTACTTAAAAACAGGTTTGAGTTTCTAGATTCTTTGAAACAGGCAAAAATTTTACTGAAAAATCAATATCTTTTAGATAGAATTACGCAAATAGAATATCTGTTGAAAAATGGGAAAAGCGTAAAATTTGCTTTTGAATCTTCTAATCTCTTTGATGATGTAACCTTAAGCTTGATTAATACGGGAGAGGTTACCAATTCATTACCAAAAGTGGTATATGAAATAAAGAATATTTATAAAAAAAGATTTGATGATTCTTTGAAGATTTTTTCTACTTTAATAGAACCTCTATTTTTCATAATCATAATGGCGCTTGTTTTATGGATCGTTTTTGCCATATTTGTTCCGTTATGGGGTTTAAATGATATGTTAAAAGTTTAATGAGGATTGTAAATGAACAAAGAGACACAGTTCGAAGATTCAGTAAAAAATATTTTAGAATATATTGGTGAAGATGCGAATAGAGAGGGATTAATTAAAACTCCAAGTAGAGTTAGGAAAGCTTTTGAGTTTATGTGCAGCGGATATAAACAAGATCCAAAAGAGATTATAAATTCAGCACTTTTTACAAGCTCAAATGATGAAATGGTCGTAATAAAAGATATTGAGTTCTACTCTATGTGTGAGCATCATATGTTGCCTATTATAGGAAAAGCTCACGTAGCATATATTCCTGACGGGAAAGTTGTAGGTTTATCAAAAATTCCAAGAGTTGTAGACGTATTTGCAAGAAGATTGCAAATACAAGAGCAGATGACTGAACAAATTTGCGATGCACTTCATGAAGCATTAAATCCTAAAGGTGTTGCAGTAATGATAGATGCAAGACATATGTGTATGGAGATGAGAGGTGTAGAAAAAATATGTTCTACAACAGTTACTTCAGCACTTAGAGGTTTATTTAAAAAAGAGAAAAAAACAAAAGATGAGTTTTTATCTATAATTGCTCAATCTTTACATAAATAATTAATCATAAAAGTAAAAATTCTACCCAACAAGTTTTTTTTAGTCAAAAAAAAGAACTACTTATTATAATATAATAATTATTCTCCTATAATATAAAATATTTAAGGAGAATAAATGTTAAATAATCTAACTATATCAAAAAAATTATATTTTAGTTTTATCTTAATGCTTTTAATCATCATTTTAATTACTGTAATAGGTATTTTGAAAGTGAATTTTATAGATAATACATTAAAAGAAGTTGTAGAAGTTAATTCAATAAAACAAAGATATGCAATTAATTTTAGAGGCAGCGTTCATGATAGAGCAATTGCTATTAGAGATTTAGTTCTATCATCAGATAAAGAGAGCAAACTATTTAAAACTACTGTTGAAGATATTAAGAGACTTGAATCATATTATATTAAGTCAGCCAAACCTTTAGATGAGATATTCAAAAAAGGAGAGAATATAGATGAAAAAGAGAGAGTTATCTTAGCCAAAATTAAAGATATTGAGAAGAAAACACTACCTTTAGTGGAAAGAATTATTTTCTTAATAAAAAGTGACAATAATCTTGAAGCAAAAAATTTATTATTACAACAAGTAAGTAAAAACTTTAAAACTTGGTTGCAAGTTATAAATGAATTTATTGATTATCAGGAAAATAAAAATCAAATTGCAACTCCCAAAGCAAGTGAAGCTGCAAGTAGCTTTTCATATACTATGGTTGTAATTTTAATTATTTCTCTAATTATCGGTATATTGGTTGCTTTTTTAATTTCAAATCAAATAATTAAATCTTTATGGGCAGTACAAAACGGTTTACAAGCCTTTTTTGATTTTTTAAATAAAAAAACATCGGAAACATCAATGATTAATCTAGATACAAAAGATGAACTTGGACATATCGCTCAAATGATTAATGTAAATATACAAAATACGCAAAAAGTAATATTACAAGATGAAAAGTTTGTAAAAGATATTGCAAGATTTGCCGATGAGATAGGCAAAGGAAATTTGCTTGCTAAGATTGAAGAAGATACACAAACAGAATCTTTAATTAAATTAAAAGAAATTTTAACAAAAATGCAATATGCGTTGGAGCACTCCGTAGCAAAAAGTATTCCTGCTTTATTATCTGTTTTAGAAAAGTTTAAAAACCACGATTTTACCGCAAGATTCCCTGATACCTATTCAAATGTTGCAAATGCAATAAATGAGTTAGGTGATGTTATTTCTAATCTCTTAAGTCAATCTTTAAAAGTTGGAGAAACGTTAAGAAAGTCTTCAAATACTTTGATTGAAAATGTAGATGAATTAAACTTAAGTTCAAACGAAGCAGCAGCTTCTTTAGAGCAAACAGCAGCAGCTTTAGAAGAGATTACCGCAACCGTTACAGCAAATTCTAATAATGTTATTTCTATGTCGGAATATTCGAATCAAGTGAACATATCAGCAAAAGAAGGACAAAAGTTAGCAAGAAATACAAGTGAAGCAATGACAGAAATAGAAGTGCAAGTAAATACTATAAATGAAGCAATCAGTGTGATTGATCAAATAGCTTTTCAAACAAATATATTATCTTTAAATGCGGCAGTCGAAGCGGCAACAGCAGGTGAAGCAGGAAAAGGTTTTGCAGTAGTAGCCCAAGAAGTAAGAAATCTTGCCAATAGAAGTGCCCAAGCAGCAAAAGAGATTAAAAATATTGTTGAAAAAGCAAATTTAAAAGCAAGTTACGGGAAAGAGACAAGTGATAAAATGATTGAAGGATACGATAAGCTATTAGATGGAATTGAGAAATCTAATGAAACAATTAAAAATATAGCTAATGCTTCAAAAGAGCAAGAACAAGGAATTTCTCAAATTAATGATGCAGTTTCCTTATTAGATAAACAAACACAAAAAAATGCTTCTATTGCAGGACAAACAAAAGAAATTGCATTTCAAACCGATAAATTGTCAAAAGAGATTGTTGATAATTTAAGTGATAAAAAATTTATTTAAAATAAGTTAAGCAAAACTAAACGTAATATAAGTTTTGCTTACACTCTTTGGTATATCTGCAAAAATTGTTGAAATTAAAATTTATATGTATAGTAACTATTCATAAAAAAGATATATCGTTCTTGATTTTGGTAGTATAATGTACCTTTAAAATCAAAGGATATTTATGGATTTACATATCTGGTTAACTTATGTTTTAGCTTGTGCAATACTTACTATGACTCCGGGACCTAGCATTTTACTTGGAGTTGTTCATTCTTTAAATTACGGTACCAAAAATACGATATTTACGGCACTAGGTGATATTAGTGCAAACTTTATTCAAATGCTTTTAGTTGCTATTGGTTTAGGAGCTATTATTTCAACTTCCGAATTAGCTTTTCAAGTTATTAAATGGTTTGGTGTTATAACCCTTTTATATATGGGAATAAAAATGATTAAATCTAAACCTAAAAAAATAGAGAATGACGGCAGAATTATTGTAAATGTGTCTAGAAAAAAACTCTATATAAAAGGTTTTTTAGTAGCAGCAGGAAATCCTAAAGCTATTGTATTTTTTACAGCTTTTTTTCCGCAGTTTATTGATCTTAACCAATCTTTGTTTTTGCAAATGTCAATTATGTGTCCTACTATGGCACTAATGGATTTCTTTTTTGTGATGTTTTATGCTTTTAGTGCAAATAAGTTTTTAAATAAATTTGAGAAAAATATTGCGAATATAAATAAGATGGGCGGCGGGGCACTTATCGGAGCATCAGGTTTTTTAGCATTGAGTTCAAAAAATAGTTAAGAAAAGTGTCTAACTAATTAAAGTAAAATCATTTTTGCTAACATTAAAAAGCTGAAAAAACCTACAATATCAGTTACTGTTGTTAATAAAACGGTACTTCCGATAGCAGGATCTATATCCATTTTTTTTAAAAAAAGAGGTATAGAGGCTCCGAAAAAACCTGCACTGAAAAGATTTATTACCATTGACATGGCTATTACAATACCAAGAAGTGCCGTATTAAACCAAATATAAGCAACAAAACCTACAATCAAAGCAAAAATAAAACCGTTTGCCAAGGATATGAAAATCTCTTTTTTTATGGCATCTTTGCTGTTGTCAAAATCAATATCTCCCAAGGCTAATTGTCTTACCATAACGGCTAAGGTCTGTGTCCCTGCATTTCCTCCCATTGAGGCAACTATAGGCATTAAAATAGCTAACGCAACATAAGATTCAATGGTTTCGTCAAATAATCCTATTACAAGAGAGGCTAAAATTGCCGTTCCTAAATTTAAAAAAAGCCAAAAAGCTCTCTTTTTTGCGGTATTTAAAAGATTATCTTCATGCTCAAAATCATCATTAACCCCGGCTAATTGATACATCTGTTCTGTTGCATTTTCTTCAATTACATCAAGAATATCGTCATTTGTAATTCTACCTACTAATATTTCATTGTATCCTACAACGGGGATAACGTTTAAATCGTACTTTTCAACTTGCTTGGCAACTTCATCTATATGATCTTTATCATGGACAATAAAAGGTTTAAATCTATTTTCATCATGTAAATCTATAATCTCTTCATATGTTTTTTCAAAATCAAAAAGAATAAGATCTTCCAAAAGTATAGAAGCAATCAATTTTTTATCATCATTTACAATATAGACTTGATGAATATTCTCCAGTTCATGAGACTCTTTTGCTTTTTTTAATCTTGTAATCGAATCTTGAATTTTTTCCTGAATATTTGCAGAAAAAAGCTCTGTTTGCATATAAGAACCGGCTTCATCTTCATGGTATCTCTTAAGCCAGTTAATTTCATGTTTATCATCTTCTTCAAGACCGTCAAAAATCTCTTTTGCTTTTTGATTATCTATCTCTTCAATTTCTTGAATAATATCCGTTGCATCATCCGAATCAAGTTCATCTACAACATCACAAAGTCTCTGTGAAGATAAAAATTCATAAACATCTTCTCTTAAATTATCGGGAAGTTCAAGTATTACTTGCCCCAAAATTTCGTCGGGGATTTCTTTTAAAACATAATAAAAATCATCAGTTGATTCTTGTTCGATTTTTTTTAAAGAAAATGCTATATCACTTGGATGAAGCTCATTTAAGTTTGATAAAAGCTCATGAGGATTTTTTATAGCATTTTCTAAAGGCATTAAATTTTCCTTGGAAGAAGTTCGCTTGTCGAGACTATTCTGTCAAGTTTTGTTGCTTTGCTTCTATTCTCATCCTTTACAACGCTGTCAAGTTCTTGTATTGTTTTTTTAGCATTGGCAATAAAGGTTTTTTTCTCTTTTCCTTTTAAGCCTATATGTTCAGGTTTTCTAATAACTTTTAGAGGGTTAATTGCTCTTCCATTTTTATATACACCTAAATGTAAGTGAGGACCGGAACTAAGCCCTGTACTTCCCACATATCCTATTAGGTCACCTTTTTTAACTCTTTGACCTCTTCTTAGACCTGCTTTAAATCTGCTTTGGTGACCATATAAGGTTCTATAACCGTTTGGATGTTGTATAATAGTACAATTACCGTAACCGCCTCTTCTTCCTACAAATATTACTCTACCGTCTCCTGCTGCATAGATTTTTCTTCCTCGTGGAGCAGCAAAGTCTGTTCCTAAATGGGCTCTATATCTTTTTAAAACAGGGTGCCATCTTTTTTTTGTAAATCTACTTGATATTCTTTTATATCTTAAAGGGATTCTAAAAAAGTAATATTTCGTAAAAGCTTTTCCTGTCTGGTCATAATATTTATCATCTTTTTCATTTTTAAATCTATAATATTTTCTTCCTGAAATCTCAACCATTGCGGCTTTTATATCAGGTTGCCCGAAAGGTCTGCCTAATAGCTCTTTTTGGGTATATTCTATTGCAATAAAATCACCTTTTTGCATTCTTCTAAAATTAACCGAAGTTGAAAAGATTGATTTTAAATTTGCTGCTAAGGCTGCATTTCCTGTTGCTTCTTGCAATTCATTTGATACTGAAGTGTTAATAGGTATGGCAATTGTTTCATTATATTCTCTGTAACTAATAGGAAGAGTCTCAAATTTGTAACTATCTTTATCTTTATAAACATGAAGTTGAATCTCTTCTGAAACCGGTATAAGAACCTGATTTAGAGTTCCGTCTTCGTTTTCCATTAAATAAAAGTAATTTCCTGCCGTTATTTCGGAACAAAGTTCTCTATCTTCTTTTTCTAAATCGAAATATAATTTTTGCGGGATGGAATATTTGTTTAAAAAAGTTAAAAATGATTCGCCTGCCGGCCACTTAGTCTCTTTTACTTCTATGGAAAAAAGTGATGAAATTATCAAAAAAAGTATCAGTATTACTCTATGCATTGCCCTTCTTTATTAAAAAATTAGAAGCAATATTATACAATTGCGCAACTAAAGGAAATATAAAATTTTAGGGGTTTTTTGTGAAAAAAACATTATTGTTTTTAATATTAATTGTAAATGTGGCGGTGGCTGACTTAGTCGATGTGTATAGGCTTAAAGGTTTAGAGGCGGTTCAGCAGCAGCTTGAGAATGAACTTATGAAAAAAGAGTATTGGCAGAAATATCTAGCTGATAAAAGAGTTGATTACGGTTATTATGAGTCAAGAAAGTTTCTTATTTTAGCAGAAAAGAAAAGAAGAGAGCTAAAACTTTTTGAAATTGATAAAAATAACTATAACTTACTTTTAGAAGATAATGTTATTGTCGGACAAAATGACGGAGATAAACAAAAAGAGGGAGATCTTAAAACCCCTATAGGCGTTTATGATTTAACAAAAAAATTAACAAAACTTGATGCCTTTTACGGTCCTTTGGCATTAGTTACTTCATATCCGAATACTTTTGATAAAGTGAGAAATAAAAACGGTTCGGGAATTTGGATACACGGAATGCCCTTAAATGAAGATAGAGAAAACTTTACAAAAGGTTGTATAGCTTTAGATAATCCAAAGCTTGAAATGTTGGATGAGAGTATTGATTATGATAAATCAATTCTGCTTATAAGTGAAGAAGATATAAGAAAAGTCTCTAGAAACGATATAAGTGTTATTTTATCATCAATTTACAAATGGAAAAATGCTTGGAAAAAATCTGATATAGATGAATATATGAAATTTTATTCAAACTCTTTTAAAAGACATGACGGGATGGATATAGAAAAATTCAAAAAGTATAAAGAGAGAATTTTTTCTAAAAAAGAGAAAAAAATAATAAAATTTTCAAATATAAATATCGTACCTTATCCAAACTCTTTAAATAAAAATATGTTTAAAGTAGTAATGGATGAAGATTATAAAACAAAATATTATACTTTTGTGGGAAAAAAAGAGTTATACATTGAATTAAAAGATAACAAAATAGAAATCTTAGCGGAGGGGTAAAACTAAAGCTTAAGAGCTTTTTGGATATAATCGCCTTACTTTTAACAACCATATTTAAGGCGTAAAATGCAAAAAAAAGAGATGAATCTTGAAGAGATAGCACTTGCTCACTCTTTGACACTTGAAGAATTAGAAAACATCAAAGAAATTTTAGGAAGAGATCCAAATTATGTTGAAATTGGTATCTTTTCTGCAATGTGGTCAGAACACTGTTCATACAAATCAAGCAAAAAATATTTAAACGGATTCCCTACAAAAGCACCTTGGGTAATCCAAGGTCCCGGAGAAAATGCGGGAGTTATTGATATCGGAGACGGTTATGCCGCTGTATTTAAAATGGAATCACATAATCACCCCTCTTTTATAGAACCGTATCAAGGAGCGGCAACAGGTGTGGGTGGAATCATGAGAGACGTATTTACAATGGGTGCAAGACCTGTTGCCTCTATGAATTTAATTCAATTTGCGGGAATTGAAGGAGATAGCCAAACTGCTCAAAAACACAGATACCTTTTAAGAGGTGTTGTTGCCGGAATAGGTGGGTACGGTAACTGTATGGGAGTTCCTACAATAGGCGGACAAACAAACTTTGAAGAGTGTTATGCAGGAAATAACCTTGTAAACGCTTTTAACCTAGGAATTGCAAAAGCTGATGAAATCTTTTTAGGAATTGCAGAAGGAGCAGGAAATCCTGTAATGTATGTAGGTTCTAAAACTGGACGTGACGGTCTTGGCGGAGCGGTTATGAGTTCTGCTGCATTTGATGAAGATTCTGAATCAAAAAGACCTACTGTGCAAGTTGGAGATCCTTTTACCGAAAAACTTCTATTAGAGGCTTGTTTAGAGCTTTTTAAAGAGGATTTGATTATCGGTATTCAAGATATGGGAGCAGCAGGACTTACTTCTTCATCTTTTGAAATGGCAGGACGTTCAGGTTCTGGAATGATTATGCATTTGGACAAAGTTCCTTCAAGAGAAGAGGGAATGACTGCATATGATTTTATGCTATCAGAATCTCAAGAGAGAATGCTTATTTGTGCAAAAAAAGGTTGCGAACAAAAAATTATTGATATTTTCAAAAAATGGGAACTTGATGTTGCCGTAATAGGTGAGGTTACAAATACCGGGAATATGGAACTATACTGGGAAGGTGAAAAAGTTGCTGATATTCCGGTTCAACCTGTTTCTGAAGAGGCTCCTATTTTAGACAGACCTATTGCAAAACCTGCTTATTTAGATGGAATTGAAACTGTTGATATGAATCAAGATATTCCAAATCAAGAAGCCTTTGAGCAACTTTTTTCAGATATGGAGGTTGTAGATAAATCATGGGTTTATAATCAATATGATTCAATGGTACAAACAAATACTATAAAAGGTCCGGGAAAACTTGACGGTTCCGTAATTAGAATCAAAGAAACAGGAAAAGCACTTGCTATGAGTGCGGATTGTAATACAAGACAGTGTTATATTAATCCACAGTTAGGAGCAGCGGCAGCTGTTATGGAGGCAGGAAGAAATGTTGCCATGACGGGAGCTGTTCCAAAAGCAATAACGGATTGTTTAAACTTCGGTAATCCTCAAAATCCTGAAGTTATGTGGCAGTTTGCAGAAGCTTGTGAAGGAATAAAAACAGCTTGTAAAGAGTTAAATACTCCTGTCGTAGGCGGAAACGTATCTTTATATAATGAAACAAACGGCGTGGGTGTTTTCCCTACTCCTGCTATTGCAATGGTAGGTGTAAATGATAATGCAAATAAAGTTTTACCTTCTTGTTTTAAAGAAGAAGGAAACTATATCTATCTTTTAGGAGAAACAAAACCTGAATACGGGGCATCTTTATATCTTAAAAAATTATACGGTAAAGTTGCGGGAGTGCATCCTGATGTGAACTTTGCAAAAGAGTTAAACCTTTGGAATACTGTAATCGAAGCAAATAAACAAGATCTGTTAAAATCTGCAAAAGATGTGAATGTCGGTGGACTTGCAATTGCAATAGCTAAAATGGCAGTGCTTGGAGATAAAGGAATCGAAGCTAATATCTCTTTGGAAGATAGCAAAGAACTTTTCTCTGAATCGTTAAGCAGGGCTTTAGTAGAAGTTCCTTCTAATGAACTTTCAAATTTTGAAAAACTTTGTGAAAGCAGAAGAATTCCATATACGAAATTAGGTTCAATAGGTGGAGATAAAATCTCTATCAATGAAGTTTCTATGGATTTAGAAAAAGCAAAAGATATCTACTTTAACAAATTTAAAAGAGTAATCGAACAAGACTTATAAGATAAAATGAGGTACAAAATTTTGTATCTCATTCTTTTTTTAAAATATTAAAAATCACTACTTTTTTGCAATTAAATTATTGTATAATTCTTTAAATATCAATTTAATATTAAAAGGATTATAAAGTGCGTGTTGCATTTATTATTGAAGATTGGGCAAATATAGAGCCTTTGAAAAGTACGACTCTTGCAATTATCAAAGAGTGCATGACAAGAGGGCATAAAGTTTATATTTTATATACTCACGATTTAACCGTAAGAAACAATATAGTTCACGGCTTTGCCAAATTGTTAAAGTATGAAGGTAAAATACCCGATTCGGTAAATAGTTTTTATAAAAAAATCACTTATGATATAAAACTTACTGCTTTGCATGCTTTTGATTGTATTATGATACGAAAAGATCCTCCTATTTCACCACTTGTTTTTAACTTCTTGGATTCTGTTAAAAATGAAACAATAATCATAAACGATGTTGACGGTATTAGAAAAGCAAATAATAAACTCTATACAACCACTTTTCATGATCCTAGCAATACTTTTCTTCCTAGAACTCATGTATCGGGGAGTAAAAAATATATCAAAAAAATAATAGAAGAGTCAGAAGAAGAGAAACTGATTTTAAAACCTCTTGACGGTTCAGGAGGAAGAGGGGTTATTGTTTTAGAAAAAAATGCAATGTCGAATATTAACTCTTTACTGGATTTCTATATTGATGAATCAGGAGAAAATTACGTAATTTTGCAAGAGTACATAGAAGGTGCCGAAAACGGTGACGTAAGAGTTATAATGCTAAACGGTAAAGCAATAGGGGCTTATCATAGAAAGCCTGCCGAAGGTGACCATAGGGCAAATATACAAACAGGCGGAAGCGCCCATAAATATACTCTTACTGATTCTCAAAAAAAGATATGTTCTAAGATAGGTAAAAAACTTATCTCTGACGGTATTTATTTTGCAGGATTAGATATGATAGGGGATAAAATTCTTGAAGTAAATGTATTAAATCCCGGTGGAATTACAAACATAAACAGACTTTCTAAACTGAAACTTCATCAAAATGTTGTTGATTTTCTTGAAGAAAAAGTACATGAAAAAGTTGAAAAACGAGCAGAATTGGAATATCTGCTTAAAAGATTAAGTGAGTTAAGAGAGTAAGGAGTTATCCTTTACTCTCATAAATTGAATCAGCAAGTTTTGCAATTTCTAATTGAGAAAGTTTAAGAGTTCTTTTTCTTAAAGCTTCAATAGATAAATCATTTTCAAGCATTAGTTTTGCTGCATTACTATAATCATTTCTATGTTTTATTAGATAAATGATTTGATGTATTTGCTCTTTTAGATTTAACTCTTTTGCACCGTTACTAATACTGTTCATCATCATATCCATCATCATAGTCGTATAAATCGTAATCATCATAATCGACTGTGAAAAGTTTAGGATAACCCAATTTTTGAAGTTCTATATCAATATTTTCTTCAGAAATTCTGTTTTTTACCTTTTCCATAATAGATTGAATATCTTCTTCTTTTATATTATTAGCTCTTAATTCATAAATAATAGATTCCATTACCCTTTCCTAATTTATAAAATCTATTTTCTTGAAATTAGCAAATCTGCCAATTTAACAACTTCGTCGAATGTAAGCCTGGCTGTTCTTGATACAACATCTTCTAATTTTAAATTGTTTTTTAAAATCATATCTACTGCACTATTGTAGTCTTGCTTAAATTTTATAAGACTTGTAATCTCATATACAAGTTTATTTACAGGTTCTTCTATTTTATGGTGAGAAAAACCATTGTAATAACGTGAAACCATACTTACTGCCTAAAAAAATAAGAAAATGTATTTATGTTTATTAAAAAGATAGACAAGTGCCAAAAAATTTTAACATTTATTTTCTCTTTAACTAAACACTAAGATTAATTTGTTAGTATAAACCTACTCTTTAAAAAAGAGTACAACATACTCCTGAAAACTTATAACAATGCACGGCCAAATGCTTTATCTGTTTTCAGGAACTCTCTTCTTATTTGTAATAAAATTATAAAACAAAATGAAAAAAATTAACCTAAAATAAAACTTAAAATTTATTCGAAGCTACAAAAAGCCTATTTTACGGGGCTACTTCAAATGAAAAAATAGATTATATTTAGATGCTCTTTTTCATTAATCTGCTTTTTTTGATTAGATTTTTATTGATTTTCCCTATTTTTGAGTGATTTGATCTTTTAAAGTTACTAAATCACCTAATACCCATACATCACAAATTTTGTCATCTTTAAATTTAAAAAAAGATGCACCGTTATATTTTATTCTTCTGTTTGTTGGTTCAATATCAAATAGTTTTCCTCTGTGTGTACCGTTGTATACGGCTCTTACGGCAACTACTCCATTTTCTTCAATAATAGTTTCAATTCCGTGATAAAGATTAGGGATACCGTTTAAGATATTATCCATATAATCTCTTACCTCTTTTTTACCTTTAGCTTCAATATTCAAAGAACCTCTAAAAGTAATTTCATCGTCAAAAACCACATCAATCATATCTCTGTTTTGTTTATTCCACAGCTCTTCATAATATCTTTTTACCAAATCTTTATAGTTGATTTTTTTCATCTTCTCTTCTTCTTCCTATAAGTTGTTTTTACTCTTTTTATTTTGTTTACTTGCTTCTTTTTCTATATATTTTACTATTAACGTTGCAATATCTTTTTTTGATATTGTTTCTATTCCTTCAAGTCCCGGTGAGGAATTAACTTCCAAAACAGCCGGACCCTTATTTGAACGTAAAATATCTACTCCCGCTACATTTAACCCTAGTACTTTAGCTGAAGCAATCGCAATTTTCTCCTCTTCAGGAGTAATTTTTATGAAAGAAGCAGTTCCCCCTCTATGTAAATTGGATCTAAACTCTCCCTCTTTTGCTTGTCTTTTTATAGAGGCTACGACTTTATTATCTATTACAAAGCATCGGATATCTGCACCGTTTGACTCTTTTACATACTCTTGAACCAGGATATTGGCTTTTAATTCCATAAAGGCATGAAGAACACTTTGTGCTGCTTTACTTGTCTCAGCTAGAACTACTCCTAAACCTTGAGTTCCTTCTAAAAGTTTAATTACTAAAGGTGCTCCGCCTACCATTTTTATCAAATCTTCGATATCATCGGGTGAGCTTGCAAAACCGGTTATCGGTAAGTTTACATTATGTCCTGCAAGTATTTGCATTGATCTTAATTTATCTCTTGATCTTGTAATTGCAATTGATTTGTTTAGAGTATAAACATTCATCATCTCAAATTGTCTAACTACACTTGTGCCGTAGAATGTAATATCAGAACCAATTCTTGGTATTATAGCATCAAATTCATTTAATATTCGCCCTTTATAGTGTATTTTGGGTTTATTTGCCGTTATATTCATATAACATGAAAGCGTATCTATAACTTCCACTTCATGTCCTCTTTGAATGCAAGCTTCTACTAATCTTTTAGTAGAATAAAGATTTGCATTTCTTGATAAAATTCCTATTTTCATTTCTTCCTCAATTTTTATGTATATAGAGTTTTTAATATATACAGTATAGATTTAACTGCTTTTATCGATGTGGTCTCTTCCACCGTGTGATAACCTGTCGTAGGTATTTGAAGAGTCGTACCTTGAACACTGTTTTTTGACTCTTTTATTATTCTTCCAAGTTCCGTGCTGCCAAGAGATAAAAGAGGTTTGTTGTTTTCATTTAATATTCTGTTTTTCTCTTGGATATAAGCATCCTTACAAGAAAAATTTATATTGTTTTTATGACAAAAGTTTTTAAGCGTTTTTAACAAAGGAGATTTAAATCTTGCATTTGCATCTCTGTTTCTTAAAACAATATCTTGTAGTTGAGCTTCATCTCTTGAGTTATACGGACTTGTATCCAAAACCAAAAGTTCAGAAGTAGTAATACTGTTTTTCTTAAACCAGTCAAGAATAAATCTCCAGCTTCTTCCTGCTTCTTCTTGAGCAGTAAAAAAAGCAGTTCCTTTAAAGCCGTGCTGATAAAGGTAAATAATTATTGCAGTAGATAAGACATTATCTAATTGTGCCGAAATCAGATCTTCGCTGATTTTTAATTTATCCACAAAAGCAATAGGAGTACCCGGTAGAAGATGCTCTAAACCGTCAATTTTAAACATTAAGTTATTTATCTCTTTGCACATATAAACATCATCAATTTTACCGATTCCAAGATAACTTCCCGACCAAGGCTCATAGGCTTGCACATATTGATTTAAAAATCTTGAAGAGATAAGATTATAAGTCTGTTCTGATACTGAATTTCCTTTTAAATCGATTCTGTTTTTAGTCTGGAAAGCTGCAAATTGAAATTCGTTTGGTCCTGTGCAAACTAAACCGTGTCTGTCTATATGGGCACTTAGCAATCCTTTATTGGGCTCTTTGCCTTTTGCAACTAATAATCCGTCATAATAGCAGGTATCTATTCCTAACTCATCAAGTTCTCTTTTTAAATATAAGAAAAAAGAGTGCTCGTACCCGATAACAGAAGGTACTCTGATAAGTTGTTTTAAGGTATCCAAAAAATCCGTAAAATTTTCAACATTATCAATAAGTTCGCTTGATTTTTTTACAGAGAGTTTCTTAAATTTCATTTTTTGCCCTAATAAATTAAAATGTAGAATAAGGTTTAGTTTTATTCTACAGGTGTTTGAGCCTCTTCTTCAACTTTTGAATTGCAGTTATAGAGTTTTTCATCACAAGCTGCTGTACATTCATCAATATTTGAGTTACTCTCTTCACAAAGTGTTATACATTCATCATATGCTTTTTCACAAGCTGCATATTTATCCTCTATAGTTTGTTCAAAATCCTCTGCTTGTATTAAAGAAGAGAGAATAAATAGAGAAAAGATTATTTTTTTTAACATATATACTCCTAAAAAAGTATGTTTAAAAGTACTGTTGTACAACATTATAGAAAACATTTTAATGCACGGCCAAATGCTTATTTTGGTTTTCTTCCAAATACTTTGAACTATTCCTTATTCTACTTCGGAATTATAAATCAAAAAAAAAGAAAAAATCTAAAATAAAACTTAAGTGCTTTTAGTTATTAAAAAAAGTGCCGATTTTAGGATATAAAATTAAGAAAAAAAATTAATTTTTTGTATCTTTAGTTTTCCAAAAGGGGCATTTTTTTATAAATTTTTTTAATTTTTATAAAAAAACACCGTTTTTGAAGTAGTAAACTATCGGATATGCACTAACAATTATTAAATAGATAGTAAGAGAGATAATTGAGTATTTATAATATTTTTTTGTTTCACTTTCAATTTTTAAAATAAGATCTTTTATTCCTATAATAAATCCAAAAAAAGTACCTAAAAAAAGAAAAATATAAAGGGCATATCCAATATAGTGATACTCTTTTTGAAGCATACAGAAAGGACAGTGATGGGTAGGAAGTTCATAAATATATGTTCCAAAAAAGAGAATCAGACTGATTATTGCTAGAACTAGAAAAAGAAGATTAAAAATTATATATAGATAATCGTTTTTTAAAAAATAGAAAAGAACTAAAAAAAGATAACTAATATAAAAACCTGCAAGTATATAATTACTGTTATCAAAAAAGATTGAAGATAGATATGAACCTTCACTATTAGAGTATAAAGTTCCGCAACAGCTCACAAGTTTATCTACATTTATTGAGGCGAACATAGTTATTTCTAAAATAATTTCAAATAGAAGTAAAAAATATATAAAAAGATAAAAGCCGAATTTTAGTTTTGTATATTTTAGATTTACGGTTTTCATATCAAAGTTATGAATTACAAGCCAAAAACCAAAAAAGTAGATATTTATAAGTTTAAATAAAAGAAGATATATACCGTAACTAGTGGCATCTACAACTCCTGCTGCACACATGGCTCCTGTAAGTACATTTGAAATTTTATCTAAAGTAAAAATAAAAAATATAAAAAGAAGAATTTTTACAAAAAGTATATATTTTATAATAGTTGCCGTTAAAAAACTTTGGCTTTCCAAAGTGTACTGTTTTTTGTTTGTAGAGTTTATATCCCAGTTAAAAAATATTTTAAGACTTAAAAGAAAACTTACCGTTCCAAAAAGCAAAAATATAGAGTTTAAGATGATTATAGTTAAAACCTCAGGAGATAAAATCATTTTATAATCTCTCCGTTTGCTAATTCAATTATTCTATCAACAAAATCAAGTTCAAAAAAGAGTGGATCATGGGTTGCCACGATTATTGTTTTATCACTGCTTTTAAGCTCTTTTAAAATAGTTATAAAATGTTCAGACAGCTCTTTATCCAGGTTTGCCGTAGGTTCATCTGCTATTATGATTTTAGGGTTGTTAATTTGGCTTCTTGCTATTGCAACTCTTTGCTGCTCTCCACCTGAAAGGTTTTTTACCATTGCATCGCTTTTATGTTCGATTTTAAATTTTTTCATAACACTGTGCAATAGTTTTGAAGCCTCTTCTTCACAAAGATTTTTAGGAATTAAAGGAAGTAAAATATTCTCTTTTACACTTAAAGTAGGGATTAAATTATATTTTTGAAAAATAAAACCTATCTCCTCTCTTCTATACATAGAGGCAAAATTATCGGGAAGTTTTGATACTCTTTTGTTATTTACTATTACTTCTCCTTTTGTAGGTTTACTCAAAGATGCGATTAAAGAGAGAATAGTACTTTTACCGCTTCCGCTTGCTCCTTTTAGTACAATAAGTTCTCCCTCTTTTATACTTAGGTTTATATTATTGACTGCTCTTACAGTGTTGTTTTTATTTACTTCAAAATCTTTTGTAATATTTTTTAACTCTATCATTATCTTATCACCTTATCGGTTTCAATTGTTGCACTTCTCCAAGATGGAACTATAGTTGCAGCTATATAGATTGGAACACTTAGGAAAAAGACTAAAAACAGTGTATTAAAATCCAAAACAAAAGGCAGTTCAAATGAGGTCTTAAGTTGAGAATAACCTGTAAAAATCTCTCTTAATAAAGGTGCATTGAAAATATATACAAAAGTAAAGGCTATAAGTATTCCCAAAATATAAGAGATAAAAGAGATAATAAAACTTTCATAAAACTTCTCTTTTAACACATCTTCAACTTTCCATCCAATAGCTTTTAAAATACCTATCTCTTTTTTCTCTTCTGAGCTAAGTCCGCTTGCTTTGTCGTAAATTATTATAAAAAAAGTAAAAATAGAGACAATAAAAAGTGCTAAAAACACTCCCCCTTTATAGTCAAAAATATTTTGATAACTAATCTCCAACTCTTTATTTGTAATAACTCTTGTATCAGGATATAGAAGTTTTATTTTAGAAGCTACAGTGAATATCTCTTCTGGATTTGCAACTTTTACTACGATATCTGTTGCTTTATTCTCTTCCATACCGAAAATTTCCATTGCAAGCTCTTTTGGAAGAAGAATAGTATCATTTGATTCAAGTTCCAAATTATCTTGAAAAACACCTGCAATATTTACTTTTTTGAATGTTCCGTCAGGTTTTATAAAGTTAAAATACTCTTTGTAGTAGTTCTCGTCAAGCACTTTTTTAACCCCGGTTCCTATTATCATCGAACTACTCTCTTGGGCTTTTGAAAAATCAAACTCTTTAACTACTTTGTTTAAAGACTCTTTATACTGATTTTCAAACTCATCAATACCAATAACCGAGAAATTTACTCCTGCATTTTCAAAATAGTAGTATCCCCAAACTCTTGCAACAGCATCTTGAACACCTGCAATATTTAAAATCTCATCAACAGCACTTGTATCAATATCATAATGTCTTCCGGCTTTTAGTTTTTGAACGGTAATTTGGGGAAGAGATTTAAGGGTGCTGTTTAGTTCATATTTTATAGAGTTTGATATAAAAAATATAGAACAAAGAAGTGCGGTTAGAAAAGTAAAAACAATAAGTATAAAGATATTTTTAAACTTTTGTCTTAAGAGGGAGTTTATGGCGTACTCAATTAGGTATATATTTATTTTATTTCTCATTTAGAATCTTTGAAGGTGTATTATTTAAAATATGTGAATGGGAGTATACAAAAGTTGTAGGGAAATACTCCTTTAACTGTGGATCTTCTTTGAATATTGCAAAGGTATCGCTTAAACTTCTATGTCTTATAAACATGGCTTCCGTTGATATTGCCAAATCGGGAAGCTCTAAAGCACTGACAAGTATATTCTTATCTTCTATATCTTTTAAACTTAAGCTTTTACTTTTGTATAAATATAAAACTTCAATTACTGTTATTGCTATCATAAAAAAGAGTGCAAAAAACATATATCTGCTTTTTTTATTCATCAAGTTTATATATATCCTCTTCTTTTAACTTACTAAATTCAATAATTACTTTACCGCTGTGGTCGGCTTTGAACGTTTTTGCATCACTTAAATTTTTAAAAGGAATCAGTTCGTGTCCCATTGGTCCGTAAACATCCGAACCTATTACATAATATGCTTTTTTTCCGTCTATTGCTTCTTGTGAGTAGTAATCGGTAACTTTAACCTCTTTGATATTTGATTTATTTATTAGATGAGAGTCCGCATTTATCCATCTTTTTGGATCAAAATAGAATTTCATCAAATCTTTTACTCCGTCAAAAGAGAATTTATGTTCGTGATTGCCGTGAGAGTAGATAATCTGTGCTGCCCATCTTGGATATTTTGCCACAAACATTCCGCAAACGGGACATTTTTCATGCTCTTCAACAACAACTCTGTTTTTAACTTCTCCTAAATCACCGAATCTTTTTACATCCCAAAGATATAAAGCAACTGTTTGAAGTTGGGACTCTTTTAATTTTTTACATAAATTGTTTTTTTGTATATCTGCTTTTAATTCATTTATCTCAAGATAATCTGTAGGGTCTATATCTTTACTGCATCTTTTCTCAAAGATTTTTTTCCCTTTAGGATATATTTTCTTTTTATTTACTGTTTTTAATTTTTTGAAATCATCTTTTAGACTCTTTTTTGCAAGATCAAAGGCTTCATCAAAACTCATTAGTTTTCCACCGTTTTGTTTAATGAATTTTTTCGCATCTTCTTCTTTTTCAAAGGCTAGTTTACTAGTTTTTGAAATTTTTGCTTTTATTTTACTTCCTACTACAAAAAAAGCTTTTTTTGCATTAACTCTTTTTAAAGAGTTATAATCTACTGCTTCTATATTATCTAAATCAATACCGTACTCTTCATTATCCTTTGCAAGACAAGTCAATGAGGCATATTGTCTTTTTCTTCCATTGTTAAGGGTTGAACTAAGAGAAGTTTTATAGTTTTCTTTTAAACTAAGTCCTGATATTGGACACCAATATTTTTCATCACCTTTTTGAAGATACTCTATCTTATTTAAACTACTTCCTAAAAGAGTTGTTGAAAAGATAAATGAAGTAAAAAATAGTAGAGTAAAAAATGTTTTTTTCATTAAATTCCTTTGTTTAAATAAGAAAATATGGTATCCAATTTTTGTTAAGTTTTAGTTAATCATAAGTTAGCAAATTAACATTAATTTAACTATTTGGTTATATTATATTAGAAATTAATATAAGGGAAGAAGAATGAAAAAAATTTTAGTTATGTTATTTAGTTTATTTGCATTAATTACAATGTTAAATGCTGAGAATACACAACAAAATAAACCAAAAATGGCATATCAAGCAGTGCCTGCTCAAAAAGCAACAATAGTTCAAAAAGGTGATGAAAAAAATTACTGTCCTATTTGCGGAATGACTCTGCCGATGTTTTATAAAACAAATCATGCTGCAAAAGCCCAAGGAGAAGAAAAACAGTATTGCTCTATTCACTGTATGGTTGAAGACAAAGAACTAAACGGTACAAAACTAACAGATATGAGAGTTGTAGATAACAAATCATTAAAACTAATTTCTGTAAAAGAGGCTTTTTACGTAGTTGGAAGTTCTAAACCCGGAACTATGACAATGACAAGTAAATATGCTTTTAAAAATCTTGATGATGCTAAAGCTTTTCAAAAAGAAAACGGCGGAGAGATTAAAAACTTTGATGAAGTTTATGCCCAAGTTGCAAAAGGTTTAGAAAAAGAGAAAAAAATGGTAGCTCAAAAACAAGCTAAAATGCAAAAAATGGGTGAAAAAATCTATGAAAAAATGTGCAAAAAAACTGATATGAAGTTTACTTCAACAGCACAGGCAAAAGCATATATTACTAAAAATAAACTTTGTGGTAATATGAAAGGTAAAAAACTTCAAGCCGTAGGAATCTACCTATCAAGAAGATAAAAGAGGTTTAAAACCTCTTTTAAAAGACATGCACTCTGTTTCTTCCTGAGTTCTTTGCATCATAAAGGGCTTTATCCGCATTTTTAAAAATATCGTTAAAAGATTGTTTTTGTAATTTAAAATTACTGACTCCTATTGATACGGTTACTCTTTTTACTTTTGAAAAACCGTAATTTTCAACTTCTATTCTTAATTTTTCACAAATAGATTGAGCAATTGTTAAATCACGGGTTTTAAGAATTAAAACGAACTCTTCTCCTCCCCATCTTGCAAAAAGATCATCTGAACGGATTTTGCCAGAAATCAAGTTTGAAAGTTCTTTTAAAACTATATCTCCTATATCGTGTCCGTAAGTATCATTTATAGTTTTAAATTTATCAATATCAATAATAGCAAGAGAGTATCTTTTATTTGAGAATTTTTTATTTAATTCTTCAAAAAGACCTCCTCTGTTTAAAGCTTTTGTTAAAGTATCAAAATAGGCTTTTTGATGAAGAGTTTTATTGCTTTTACTCAATTTTGTATTTTGAGCACGCAAATTATCTAAAAGTATATTGAAAAATCTTGCGACAACACCCACTTCGGTATCTCTTTCTTCATAAACTTTTTTTTGCACATTTCCTGTTTTCATAATACCTATAATACTCTCAATAGTTTCAACCCAAGGTAATCTTGCATTGTGTTCGCTTCTGTTAAGTCCTAAAACTTCATATCTTTTTTTAACCCTTAAAAGATTTAATTTATAAAGAATCAAAAAAAGAATAAGTCCGGATAAAAAGGCAAAACCGAAGGCACAAAGTGTCCCAAGTATTTGAATAGATAAAAAATCCATTCTTGTCATTCCTTCAAGAGGTTTGGCGAAAATCCCAACTGCTATAGTTCCCCAGGTTCCTGCAAAGCCGTGAACGCTTATTGCGCTTAAGGGGTCATCTATTTTCATCTTTTTTGCTAAAAACTGGTCAGATAAAAACATAACTATAGTTGAAACAAAACCTACAAAAGCCGATTGATACAGGGTCAAAGAGTTGCAGCCTGCCGTTATTCCCACAAGTCCTGCTATTATTCCGAAGCTTAGAAGTTCAACTTCTAAACGTCTTTTAAATAACAAAGAGATAAACCAAGCACTGGCTCCTCCCATAACAGCGGCAATTAAAGTATTCATCAGTATTGAAGTTACTTGAATATCAAAGCGTAAAAGACTTCCTGCATTAAATCCGAACCAAGCAAAAAAGAGCATAAATACTCCAAAAACTATAAAGTTGTGATTGCTTGGTGCAAAATATTTTACTTCACCGTTTTTAAATTTTCCCAGTCTTGGTCCTAAAATAATCGTCCCTGCTAATCCAATCCAGGCTCCTATTGAGTGAACAACAGTCGAACCTGCAAAATCCACAAATCCCAGTTGATTTAACCAACCGTTTTCATTCCATGCCCAGTGACCGAAAATAGGGTAGATCAGAGCTGTTACTATTATTGCTACTACGACATAACCGTTAAATTTTATTCTTTCTGCAACGGCTCCTGAAATAATAGTAATAGAAGTTGCAGCAAACATAGACTGAAAAAGAAAAATAGCATTTTCTTCTAAATCTGAACCGTCAATTAAAAAACTGTCTACGCCGAAAAGACCGAATTTGTCACTTCCAAACATTAATCCAAAACCGATTAACCAGAAAAACAGAATACAAAAAACAGTATCTATAAGATTTTTCATAGCTACATTGATTGTATTTTTAGTTCTTACAGTGCCTGTTTCAATTAAAGAAAAGCCAAACTGCATAAGAAATACCAAAAAAGAACTTATTAATATCCAAAGAAGATTTATGTCACTCATATTTAGTTCCAAAAGTAGTTTGTATATAATAGCATAGTAATAAAGTTTGCAATTATAAATTTTTATATATAAAATAGACAATTTTTGAAGCAAGAGAATACTAATCAACTTTTTAGTATAATCCCAAAAAATTTAAAGAAATTAGAGGAATAGTTTTGAGAGCTTTAATCAGTGTTAGTGACAAAAGTGGTGTAGAAAACTTTGCAAAAGAGTTGGTTGCACTTGGGTATGAGATTATCTCAACAGGCGGTACTTATAAAAAACTTCAAGAAGCAGGAATTGCAGTAATTGAGGCAAATGAAGTTACTAAATTTCCGGAATGTTTTGAAGGAAGAGTAAAAACATTAAATCCATATATTCACGGTGGTATTTTACACAGACGAGACAAACAATCTCATCTTGACCAAGCAAAAGAGTTAGGAGTTGAAGGGATCGATTTAGTATGTGTAAATCTATATCCTTTTAAAGCAACTATTGAAAAAACAGATGATTTTGAAGAGATTATCGAAAATATTGATATAGGCGGTCCTGCTATGGTTAGAAGTGCTGCTAAAAACTTCGCATCTGTAATTATAGTAACTGATACGGCAGATTATGATTTAGTTATAAATAATCTTAAAAACAATACAAATACAGAAGAGTTTAGAAGAGATTTGATGATAAAAGCTTATGAGCATACAGCAGCTTATGATTCAATGATTGCAAACTATATGAACAAAAGATTCAACAATTCAATGGGTGCAAAACAGTTTATAGTAGGAACTAAAGTATTCGATACAAGATACGGAGAAAACCCACACCAAAAAGGTGCTTTATACGAATTTGAAAACCAATTCAGCGATAAATTTATTGTAGTAAAAGGTGAGCCGTCATTTAATAATATGGGTGATATCAGCGGAGCTGCTAAAATTGCCGCAAGTTTCGGTGAGGATAATGCAGTTTGTATTGTAAAACACGGAAATCCATGTGGCTTTGCCATAAAAGATACACTCTTAGAATCTTACACAGAAGCTTTAAAATGTGACCCAATCTCTGCTTTTGGTGGAGTTGTTGCAGTAAACGGTATAGTTGAAAAAGATTTAGCAGTAAAAATGAATGAAATCTTTTTAGAAGTAGTATTTGCAGCAGACTTTACAGAAGAAGCAGTAGAAGAGTTAAGCAGAAAAAAAAGAATCAAACTATTTAAACAAGGTACAAAAAAACTTGAACTATCAAAAGATCCATACAACTTTAAAATGATTGACGGTGGATTTGTTTATCAAGACAGTGATAGAGTTGGAGATGATGAGGTTAAAAATGCTGAACTTAAAACAAAAAGAGTAGCAACTGCACAAGAGATAAAAGATATGGAAATAGCTGTAAAAGTAGCAGCAGGAACAAAATCAAACTGTGTAGTATATATTAAAAACTCTGCAATGGTAGCAGTTGGAATGGGTATGACTTCAAGAGTTGATGCAGCAAAAGCAGCACTTAGAAAAGCAGAAGATTTAGGACTAGACGTAACAGGTTCAGTACTTGCATCAGAAGCTTTTTTCCCATTTAGAGACTCTATTGATGAAGCAAATAAAGCAGGAGTAAAATGCGTGATCGAGCCAGGCGGAAGTATCAGAGATGATGAAGTAATCGCAGCAGCCGATGAATTTGGAATGGCTTTATACTTTACAGGAATTAGACACTTTTTACACTAAAAAATAAATTAAAGGGAGATTGATTTTCTACACAATCTTTCTTTATAAACTTTTTTCTATTTTGATTTTTTTTAGGATTTAATTGTTTCTTTAAAATATGATATAATCATTAAATACATAAAATACAGGAGTTTATATGACAGCATTATCACAAAAAGAGCTTTTTGATGAAATAGATACCCTCCCTATTGATATTAAAACTCAGATAGTAGATAAGATACTAAAAAGTATATCTCCAACAGATAAATCAATAGATGATTTGTGGATAAAAGAGGTTCGAAAAAGGAAAGAAGAGATTGACTCTGGAAATGTTACTTTGGTAGCAGGGGATGAAGTATTTAAAAAAATATCTCAAAGATTAAAATTTTAAATGACTTATTTATTTCATCCTAAGGCTTGGCAAATATTAGAGGGAGATATAAGAAGATGTTTGATAAATAGATTTCCTTTTGGAATCATATATTACAAAAAAGAAAATCAAATAATAATCTTAGCTGTGATGCAATTAAATAGAAAACCAGATTATTGGACAAGTAGAATATAATATAAAAAAGATAAGCTAATAAGAGTTTTAATAATGTAGACTTATTAGGAAAAATAACTTTCAAAAAAACAAAAATAATATATCAATCGCACACTTCTTGCATAGTTAAAATCAATACTATAAAAAGGGCTTACCATGCAGAAGTATAAGCAGTATCTAGAAGAAGATTTTATTATTTTCAATAGTGACCTTTGTGTTCGAGATTTTGTTACAATCGGTGAAATCAATTTTGAAACTAATACTGCATATTTAGATGAACCTTATGAGATGGTTGGTCCTTTTTGTTTAGATGAACTTTGTACTAAAGGAGAGATTAGTTTTGCTGCTTGTATTGTTATGAGTGAGCAAATATGGGAAGAAAAACAAGCTTTTTTACTTAGAAACTCTTTTGAAAAACAGCGAAAATCACAAAAACAATTTTATGAAGATATCCATAATCACAATAAAAGAAAAAGAGAAAATCAAATAAATTTAAATGAGCAAAGTCAAAGAGAATATCGAAAATTATTGTCTTTGCCAATAGAAGGAACTCTTAACGTATCTCAAATAAAAGCGGCTTTTAGAAAGGTTGTAAAAACAACACATCCTGATGTTGGAGGAAGTCATGAAATGTTTATAAAAATTACTGAAGCCAGAGATATTTTGCTTAAGAAATAGCAGCTCTTTTTTAGAATTAATTATGTTAAAATAAAAGAAACAAAAGGTTAAGAATGAATATTGCATTAGTGGCTCATGACAATTTAAAACATGATATTATTGAGTGGGCTTTGTTTAACAAAGGAACTCTGCAAAAACATGTGATATATGCTACAGGTACAACGGGAAGATTATTACAGGAAAAAGGTTTTGGAGTTCATTGTCTGAAATCAGGTCCTTTAGGCGGTGATCAACAAATCGGAGCTATGATAGCAGAAGGAAAACTTGATATTTTGTTTTTCTTTGTAGATCCTATGGCTCAACAGCCTCATGAACCTGATATTACCGCTTTAAGACGAATATGTGATACTTATAGAATACCAATAGCTACAAATCGACAAACGGCAGATTTTATAATCTCTTCTCCTCTTTTTGAGGGGTATATTCATGAATTGCCTGATTGGTCAAAATACCAAAATAGAAAATTGTAAATTACTCTTCGATATTTAACAATGTTTTGATATTTGTAACTAAACCTTTACTTTTAAATTGTGGTAAAAGATTTACTAAAAAATCTTTTCCATGATATGAGATATGTTCGATTATTAACTCTTTTCTTGAATCAGAGTTTAAAATCAGCTCTTCTACTTCATTTACATTGTTTGATTTTATAGCATTTAAAAGTTGTGTAGATACAGGTATAAAAGACATTATTGCTCTCCAAAATAAATTTTGATGAAATAATGGCAAGTTTTTGCTTAAATTATATAAACTTTATTGTTACCTTTTTGTAATCAAAAAATATATTTAATTAGTATTTTAAATTAAATACTATTAGTATTGACTTTATAAAATATTTTAACTATACTATAAGTACTTAAAACTAAATACTAAAGGTAATATTATGATTTCACCTTTTCCTTATGACAAGATAAGTGATACAGAACATTTTTACGGAAGAGATAAAGAGATAAAAGAGATTGAAAAACTTGTAGGTTTTTCAAATAATATGCTTATACATTCAAAAAGAAGAATGGGAAAAAGTTCTCTTATAAACTATTTTCTTGAAATTCATAAGAAAGATTATCTTTGTATTTATGTAGATATTTTCGATATTACATCAAAAGAGGATTTTGCTTATTCTTTATTGAAAGCTTTATCAAATTCACAAAAGAGTGATTTAAAAAGTGCCCTAAAAATGTTTGCTTCTTTATTTAAAAGAGTTAGAGTAGAGCCTACTATTGATCCTGTAACTTTAAAATACTCTTTAAAACCGGTTGTTGTAACTCTTACTTTTGAGCAGATGATGGAAGATTTTTTTAACTCTCTTAATGAATTGTCAAAGAAAAATCAAATCATTTTGGCAATAGACGAGTTTCAGCAGGTAGCTACTATAAAAGACATAAAATTAGATGCATATTTAAGAACTTATATTCAAAACAGAAAAAATATCTCATATATATTTTTAGGCTCAAAAAGGCATCTTCTAAACTCTTTTTTTGAATATAAGGCTCCTCTTTATGAGCTTGCAAACCATTTTGAACTAAAAGCTTTAAAGATTGAAGATATATATGTTTATGCAAAAAAATATTTGCAAATTTCTAAAAAAAATATTGAATATATCTATGAAAAAGCAAAAGGTGAAACAAAACTTATTCAAAATATTTTGCATCTTCTTTATGTATATAAGATAGAAAAAATTTCAGAAGAGAAAACAGATGAAGTTATTGATGAGATTATAAACTCAAAAGATGGCAGTTTTAGGTTGCTTTACGATACATTAAACAATAATCAAAAAACAGCACTGAAAATCGTGGGACACTATAAAAGTGGTTTTTTTAATACTGAAATATTAAAGCAGTATAATATCAAAAAACAGACTTTGCAATCTTCTATTAATACACTTTTTAATAAAGAATTAATAGACAAAAACGAAGATAAATATTTTATTCCTGATAGAACTTTGGAACTTTGGGTAGAGAGATTATAAAAAGATAAATTTCTTCCTAATAGTTTGTAATAAGACTTAATATTATAATCTAACGAAAAGTGTAGTGTTGAAATTAGAAATTTATTAAAAACTTTCAATAGATATATACCCATACAGTTTAATTAGAAGAAAGAAGATAGTTTGATGTTACAAAAAGAGAAGATATTAAATACGAATATTGTAAAACGAGTGTCGGTTTTTGTTATAGGTTTATTTATTATGGCTTTAGGTGTATCTTTGTCTGTTAGAGCGCAATTGGGTGTTTCTCCTATTTCATGTATACCTTATGTATATAGTCTAAAATTACCTTTTACTTTAGGTGAAATTACAATTATTTTTAACTTTTTATTTATTCTTTTTCAGATGATAGTTTTGGGGAAAGAGTATAAATTTTCACAACTTATACAACTTCCCGTTGTTATAGTCTTTGGTTATTGTATTGATATTACGATGTATTTACTTGCAGATCTAAATCCCGCAAATTATCTTCAAAAGCTTATTTTATGTTTAGTCGGTTGTGTCGTTCTGGCATTTGGGATATTTGTACTTATAAAGACAAGGCTTACTTATTTGCCTCTTGACGGTTTAGTTATAGCCATTATTCATAGATTCAAAAAAGAGTTTGGAAAAGTAAAAATAACATTAGATACTTCAATGGTACTAATAGGAACTGCAAGCTCTTTTATTTTATTGGGTACTTTAGAAGGAGTTAGAGAAGGTAGTATAATAGCTGCTTTGAGTGTGGGTGCAATTATAAGATTTTTTAGTAATACTTTACCTGTTTTAGATAAATGGCTCGCTCCTTCAATAGTTGAAACTATTGAAGAAAAAGTGCAAATGCAAAGTACAAATAAATTTGTAATAACTATTTCAAGAGAGTACGGAAGTGGAGGGCATGAAATCGGAAAACTTATAGCAAAAGAGTTAAATATAGGATTTTATGATAAAGACCTTATTAAACTTACAGCACAAAACACGGGTTATACTTTAGACTATATTCAGGAAAATGAACAAAAACTTACAAACTCTTTATTATATGATTTATATGAACAAAACTACGCTTATGTAAATGATGAATTGCCGCCTAAAGATGTTTTATTTTTAGTACAAAGTAAAATTATAAGAGATATCTGTATGAAAGAGTCTTGTGTTATAGTCGGACGTTGTGCAAACTTTATATTAAAAGATCACCCAAATTGTATAAATATATTTGTTCATGCCAATGATGAATATAGAAAAAATAAAATAAATAATGAATATCATGTAACTCCTGCTGTAGGGAACAAAGAGTTAGAAGAATCAGATAAAGAGCGTGCAAACTATTGTATACATTTTACTAATAAAGAGTGGAGAGATGCTTCAAATTATCATCTTACACTTGACAGTTCACTATACGGTTCAAAACAAAGTGCCAAAAAAATCATAGAGCTTATAAGAGAGAACATTCAATAAAACTTTTACCTTTATAGATGAAGATTAGTAACTATTTATAAAAATTATCCATAAATAGAATAATTTTTATATTTCTATAAGAGTATAAAGATTATATTATGAAGAATAAGACTTCTTTGTAGAATAATAAATTTATTATTTATCTACTCTTATTAAAACTTACACACACATCACACACACAAAATTTTTTAAGGGGAAACAGAATGAAGAAAAACATTTCAAATAATGATGAAATAACATCAAAAATTAACAGAAATACAAAAACAATAATTTTAGATAATCTAAAATTTATACTTGGACTTATTTTTATAATTCTTTTAGTAAACGGAATTATTCGTATAGATGCGCACTATATAACTAACTTTAGCATAGTAAGCGGAGAGCAAACTCTAACTGAGATAACTCAACTTTTTTTAGTTTTAATAACTATATATTCATTTATTAAACTCTCTTTTGAAAAAAAAGAGTTAAAACAAGCAAGCGTTTTAATCGGATGCTTTTTTGTAGTAGTTTTTATAAGAGAGTTGGATTTTCTTTTTGATTTGGTTTACCACGGGTTTTGGGTTGTTCCTGCTTTGTTGGTCACTTTTTCTGCTTTATATTATGCTTTTAAAGATTGGAGAAAAGGTTTAAATCAGATGGCTGACATTCTTGAAATAAGAGCTATGAAAGTTGTAATCATAGGAACAATATTACTTCTTTTTTACTCTCGTTTGATAGGAATGGGTTCATTATGGAAAGATATTATGGCAGTAAATTATGTCTACAGAGTTAAAATTATAATAGAAGAAGGAACAGAGCTTTTATGCTATTTTCTAATTACTTTTGGAGCAATTTTAGTTAGAAAAGAGTTAAAAAAACAAAAATAATACTATAAGCGGTTAAATACCGCTTTTTAGTTATACTTTTATGATTTATTAATATAAGGATTTATATGAATTGGCAAGATATAGACAAAGAGTATGTCTGGCATCCATATAATTCACTTCCTTCAAAAACATCTATCTTAGCGGTAAAAAAAACAGATAAAACAAAAATTATATTAGAAGATGGATTCGAACTTGTTGACGGAATGAGTTCTTGGTGGAGTGCTATTCATGGATATAATAATGAAAAATTAAATAATGCTTTAAAAAAACAAATTGAGATTATGCCTCATATTATGTTTGGTGGATTAACCCATGAAAAAGCAGCAATACTATCTAAAAAATTGGTTGACTTAACAGGACTTCACAGCGTATTTTTATGTGATTCAGGTTCTGTTTCCGTTGAAGTTGCATTAAAAACTGCTATACAGTATCAAGAAGCATTAGGAAAAAAAAGATATAAGTTTATAGCTTTAGAACACGCCTATCACGGAGATACACTAGCAGCAATGAGTGTATGTGATCCTCAAAACTCAATGCACTCTATCTATGGCTCTTATTTACCTAAACATATTTTTACAAAAGCACCAAAAATGGGATTTGATGCAGATTGCAGTGAATCGATAAAAGATTTGGAAGAAAAAGTAAAACTTCATCATTCCAAGTGTGCTGGGATTATTATCGAACCTGTGGTTCAAGGTGCAGGAGGAATGAGAATCTATAATCCTTTATATGTAAAAAGAGTTAGAGAACTTTGCGATGAATACGATTTAATTATGATAGCAGATGAAATAGCAACGGGATTTGGTCATACAGGTAAGATGTTTGCTTGCGAGTGGGCAGGGGTTAAACCTGATATTATGACTGTAGGAAAAGGTTTGACAGGCGGTTATATGACGATGGCTGCAATGATTACTACCAAAAAAATAAGTGATACAATTTCTAATTCTTCTTTAGGCGCTTTAATGCATGGACCTACTTTTATGGGAAATCCACTTGCATGCAGTGTTGCTATTGAGAGTATAGATTTATTACTTGAATCACCTTGGCAGCAAAGAGTTCAAAATATTGAAAAAATATTTTCTCAAGAACTTGAAAAAGCAAAAGATTTGGAACTTGTAGAAGATATTAGAAATATAGGAGTAATAGGCGTAATTGAGTTAAAAGAGAGCTTTTATGCAGAAGAGATTCAGAACTATTGTGTTAATCACGGTGTCTGGATAAGACCTTTTGGAAAACTTATATACTCTATTGTATCTTATATCATAAGTGAAGAAGAGCTTAGAAAAGTTGTTAGAACAATGATTGAAGCCATAAAAAGTATTAAATACTGATAAATACAGCTTTTATGAATCTTTGGATAATATTGGGAAATATTATTTTTAGGTTTTTAATATGTATAAAATCAAGTATATTTTAACTATTTTTTTATTTTTAATTAGCTTCTTAAATGCTGAAGAGTTAAAGAAAGTAACTCTTCAACTCTCATGGTTCAATCAATTTCAATTTGCCGGTTATTATGTAGCAAAACAGAAAGGTTATTTCAAAGATTACGGTTTAGATGTTACTATTAAACCTTTTCATTTCGGCATAAATGCCGTTTTAGATGTAGACTCAAAAAAAGCAGATTTTTCTATAGCCAGGGAAACTTTGATTCTTGACAGGGTTGCAGGCAAAAAAGTTGTTGCTTTATATGCTCTTTTCCAAGATTCTCCTTTAGCTCTTCTATCTTTAAAAAAATCGGGTATAGACTCTATTGAAAAATTTAAAAACAAAAAAATAATGACAACAGTTGATGATGCAAGTGAAATCTCGATAAAAGCTATGCTTCAATCAAAAAATCTTGATTTTAAAACTTTGAACTTTATAAAACATACTCATAATATAAATGATCTAATCAACGGTAAAGTCGATATTATGTCGGCATATGTTTCAAAGTCCCCTTATAATCTAAAGAAAATGAATATCAAATATAATATTTTTTCTCCAAAAGATTACGGTTTTGATATGTATAGCGACTTCTTAATCACAAATGAAGATTTAGTAAAAAATAATCTGCAAACAGTATTGGCTTTTAAAGAGGCGGCATTAAAAGGCTGGAAATATGCTTTTTCAAATATTGATGAAACTTCCCGGTTGATTTTTGATAAATATAATGAACAAAATCTAAGTTTGGATGCTATTAAATATGAGGGAAAAGTTTTAAGGGATTTGGCATATCCTGCAAAAGAAAAATTAGGAGAGATAAAACTTGAGAAAATACAAAGAATATATGATTTATATAATGTATTAGGTTTAATTGACAAACAAATAGATGTAAAAAAACTTTTATTAAAAAACAGTTCTGAAATTTTTTTAAATAAAGAAGAGTATACATATTTAAATAACAATAAAAAAATCAATATGTGCGTAATCCCTAATATCAAACCTTATAGTTTTATTGGAAAAACAGGCGAATTTAAAGGTTTTGTCGCAGATTATATAAAACTTATCGAAAAAAGAACTTCTTTTAAATTTAATCTTGTAAGAACATCTTCTTTTAAAGAGAGCTTAGAGTATCTAAAAAGCGGGAAATGCGATATTCTCTCTTCGGCAGAAGATATAAAAACGAGAAGGGATTTTGCAAATTTTACTAAACCGTTTATTGATATCTCTTTGGTTCTTATTACAAAAGATAATAGGGGTTTTGTTGATGATATTACTGTTTTAAAAGATCAAAAAATAGGAATATATAAGTACTACTCTTTTAATAAAACTTTGAAAAACAAATATCCCAACCATAACTTTGTAGATGTAAACAGTATAGAAGAGAGTATTGAAAAAATCAAAAAAGGAGAACTCTTCGGTCATATAGATTTACTCTTAACTTCTTGGGATAAAATTCAGGAAAATGAGTTTGAAAAGTTAAAAATATCCGCAAAACTGAATCTCTCTGTTCCTCTTTCTATAGCTATAAAAAAAGATGATTTTATTTTGTATAAAATTTTAGAAAAAGCAGTAGATTCTATTTCAAAAGAGAAAAAAGATGAAATTCTTCAAAAGTGGCTTACTATTGAGTATAAAAAAGAGTTTGATAATGATTTAATCTGGAAAATACTTATTATCTTTTTGGTGATTATCTCTTTTATCATTTATAAACAGAGACTTCTTAGAAAGATGAATGATACTTTACAATTAATGGTAAAAGAGAAAACAAAAGAGTTACAAAAAATAAATGCAGACCTTGAAAAAAGGGTAAAAAAAGAGGTTGAAGAGAACTTAAAAAAAGATGCAGTTTTATCAAAACAGTCAAAATTTGCAGCAATGGGAGAGATGATTCAAAATATTGCCCATCAGTGGAGACAGCCTTTATCTATAATCTCAACAGGGGCAAGCGGACTAAAAGTAAAAAAAGAGATAGACGGAAAACTTGATGATAAAATGTTAGATGAAACTTTGGACAAAATAATTACGACTACTGCACATTTATCGAATACTATTGATGATTTTATGCACTATTTTAAACCCAATAAAAACAAAGAAGTCTTTAAATTAGATGATGTTATAGAAAAAACTTTGGGTATTTTTAATTGTAATGTTGATGATAAAGAGATAGAAGTTATTAAAAATGTCGATGATATTTCTATAAATAGTTTTCAAAATGAGTTTATTCAAATTTTAATAAATATAATAAATAATTCAAGAGATGCTTTTAAAGAAGCAAGCTTAGATAAAATGTATATTTTTATAGAAGCAAAAGTAAACAACGATGAAGTAACTATTGAGATAAAAGATAATGCAGGAGGAATCAAAAAAGAAATAATGGATAAAATTTTTGATCCTTATTTTACGACAAAACATCAATATCACGGTACTGGAATAGGGTTGTATATGTGCAAAGAGATTATTGATAAACATATAAAAGGTACCTTAGAGGCAAAAAACGTAAAATATACTTTTGAAAATAGAGCTTATAAAGGGGCATCTTTTATAATAAAATTAAAAGCATAATAATAAACAATCCATAAAATATAAACATCCAAAAAAGAAGTTGAGCCTAAAATAGGCTATAATAAAAGCTTTAATATATTATATATTTTAGTTTGAGAGTAAAAATGAATAAAAAAGATTTTAAAAAGTTAATAAAAAATTTGCCTGAAAATCCAAGTGTAATGGCAAGAGAGAGATATTTTAATTCGGCTGTTCTTATTCCTATTATAAAAATTGATAAAAAGTATTATCTTCTTTTTCAAAAAAGAGCAAAAAATATAAGGCAAGGCGGAGATATATGTTTTCCCGGCGGAGGTTATGAAAAAGAAGATAAATCTTTTAAACACACAGCTTTAAGAGAGATTGATGAAGAGCTTGGAATCAAGAAAAAAGATATAAAAATATTCGGTCAGCTTGACAGTTACGTAGCACCGATCGGTGCACTTGTAGAACCTTTTGTCGCAAGAGTAAAAAAAAGGGCTTTAAAGAAGATGAAAGTTGATAAAAATGAGGTTGAAAAAACTTTTTTGATACCAATAGATTTTTTTAAAAAAAATCCTCCCGTTGAATATACTTTAAAATATGAAGTTCATCCTTATACAATAGATGAAAACGGAGAAAAAGTTGTCCTCTTCCCCGTAGAAGAGTTGGGCTTACCCAAAACTTATCATAAACCCTGGGGACACAGACGTCATAAAGTTTGGGTATATAATTACAAAGGTGAAATAATCTGGGGCTTGACAGCTGTTATAATAAATGACTTATTAAAAAAGTTTTAAATAGTCATTACAGCCCAAGCTTCATCTTTTAATGCTTCTGTTAAAAGTTCTCCCGTATGATTGATTTGGATATTTAATTTTTCCAATTTTTTATTTGCTTTATAATCATCCACACATACGGTACAAGCACTCATTGATACCCCTGTTTCTAGTATTTTTTTTAACTGTTTTTGAATTTTTTTATTTTTTTTTGCTAAAAGAATTGAAGGACCCCATAACATAAGATGGCATTTTTTCCAATACTCTCTTTGCAAAACAACAGATGAGTAAAGCAGAGGAAATTTGTTTGCAACCTCTTTATCACCACTTGACCAAACTATTAATAAATTCTCTTTCATTTATAAAACCTTTAGATATAATATTGAAAACTATTATATTACAATATTGCAAAAGGTAAAATATGAATCATATAATTTTGGATAATCAGTCAATATATCCTTCAAAAGTAGTATGTATAGGAAGAAACTATACTGAACATATAAAAGAGCTTAATAATGAAACTCCCGATGAAATGGTGTTTTTTATAAAACCAAATTCAGCAGTCAGTGATAAATTGGTTTTTCCTAAAGGGCATAAAACCTGTCATTATGAAGCTGAAATATCTTTTTTACTTGAAGAGAATAAAATAAGTGCCGTAGCTTTTGGTTTAGACCTTACGTTAAGAGAAGTACAAAGTAAATTAAAGAAAAAAGGTCTTCCTTGGGAAAGGGCAAAAGCTTTTGACAATTCAGCTGTTTTTTCAAAGTTTGTTCCTTTTGACGACGATATTACAAAACTTTCAATCGAACTTTATATAAACGGTGAATTAAAACAAAAAGGCGGTTACTCTTTAATGATAAATAAACCAGAACAAATTATAAAAGAGGCAAATACTTTTTTATCTTTTGAAGACGGAGATATTTTGATGAGCGGAACGCCAAAAGGTGTGGGAGAGTTTAAAGTAGGAGATACTTTTTTAGGAAAAATTTTATTTGACGAAAAAGTGCTTGTAGAAGAGAGTTTTAAAGTTTTGTAAAATTCTGCTTCTATGAAATATTTTTTATAAAAAAAGTAGAAATATTTAAAATCAATTAAAACAAAAAACTATATATTAAATTAATCCTGCCTTTGTTTTTCTTTGGCTAGAATTCCTTAAATTTTACAATTTTGAGGAAAAAATGAAATATAATGAATTAAGCCCCGAAGAGTCATACGTAATAGAACATAAAGGAACAGAAAGACCTTTTTCAGGTAAATACAATGATTTTTATAAAGAAGGGACGTATCTTTGTAAAAAGTGTAATGCACCTTTGTATAAATCTGAAAGTAAATTTACTTCAGGTTGCGGTTGGCCTAGTTTCGATGATGAAATCAAAGGAGCCGTAAAAAGAGTTCCCGATAAAGACGGAAGAAGAACTGAAATTGTCTGCGCTTCTTGCGGTGCTCATCTTGGACATGTATTTGAAGGAGAAGGTTTCACTTCTAAAGATACAAGACACTGTGTTAATTCTATTTCCTTAAAATTTGAAGATAAAGAAAAGTGTTGTGAAGAGCATGCTTTTGCATATTTTGCAGCCGGATGTTTTTGGGGTGTTGAACATCAATTTGAAAAATTCAGAGGCGTTCATTCTGCTGTTTCAGGTTATATGGGCGGACATTTTGAAAATCCGACTTATCAGGCAGTTTGTACGGGGATGACGGGGCATTTGGAGACAGTCAGGGTAGAGTATGATGAATGCGTTGTCTCTTTTAAAGAGTTGGCAAAACATTTTTTTGAGATTCATAATTTTACTCAAACAGACGGTCAAGGGCCGGATATAGGAAATCAATATCTCTCTGCCATATTTTATGTAGATGAAAAACAAAAACAAGCAGCTTTGGAGTTAATAGACCAATTAGAGGATAAAGGGTATAAAGTTGCTACCTCTTTATATGAAGCTTCAAAATTTTATGAAGCAGAGGAGTATCATCAAGATTATTATGCAAAGACAGGGAAAACTCCCTATTGTCATACATATAAAAAGATTTTTTAATCTTGAGAAGCAGAAGAGTTAGTTGAGGTAATAATTAAAAGGGATTGTTAGTTGGACATCTTTTTTAGGCGCTTCAAACTCTTTTGATGCAAGTTTTAAAATTTTTATACTGTTTTTATTTAAGATATCATATTTACATTCATCTATAATTTTTATATCTTTTATCTTACCGTTTGCCATAATCGTACACTGAATTACTACTTTCCCTTCAAATCCGCGTTTTTTTGCCAAATAAGGGTAATTTTTGTGTTTTTTAATTGCTGCAATTATACTTTCAAGATTTGTTTTAATATATTTTTCTTGATAGTTCTCTCCGCTTTTAACTCTTTTTATACTCTCTTCTTGTTTTTTTTGTGAGGTGATTTTTTCAACAGGTTCTTTTTTCACCTCTTCTACAGGTTTCTCTTTTCTTACTTTTTGTACAGGTTTTTTTATCTCTTTTTTTGGTTCTTTTTTTACTATTTTTTTCTTTAGTTTAGGCTTTTTTATTTTTTTTACAGGCTTAGGCTCTTTTTTTACGGGCTCAACTTTTTTTTGAATTTTTTCAATTTTTTTCTCTTCTACTTGCTTCTTTTGCTTTTTTGTCGTTACTTCTTGTTTTTGTTCAACCTGTTTTTTCGTCTGAACAATTTCACTTATCATATTCATACTCAAAATAACGGTCTCTTTCTCTTTTATTTGTATTGGAGTATATAAAATTGCTGCAAAAACTGAAATATGTACCAATAAAGAGATTATAAAAGCTGTCAAAGAATTTTTCATCGATTTAACTCTGTAATTATTGAGATTTTATCTAGCTTTAATTCTTTGAATATATCAATTACTTGAACAAAGAGTTTAAAAGGAGTATTCTCATCAGCTCTTAAAGAGATATTCGTATTTTTAGGCAATTGTTCCAAAACCTCTTTTAGTTTATCTAGTTCAATAACCTCATCTTCATAAAGAATTTGTCCTTTTGCATCTATTGCTATCTCTTTTAATTTTATATCTACTTGCTCGGTAGTATTTGATTTTGGCAGGGTAAGCTCAATTCTGCCTTGTGCTATAAAGGTTGAAAAAGTTAACACAATAGCTAGCAATACAAGCATAATATCAATAAATGGGATAACATTCATTGAGTCAAATTTTTTAATTCTCATTTAAATCTTCCCATTTAGTCATTAAAACTTCAACTTTTCTAGCAAGACCGTTATAAACGATAGTTGCAAAAATAGCTACTAAAATACCAAAAGCAGTCGCTTTTAACGCCAAAGCAAGACCTAACATTACGCTGCTTGTATCAAAGTTTGAACTTTCGGAAATCTTGTAAAAGGTAATCATAATACCGCATACAGTACCGAATAAACCTATATATGGAGCATTTGAAGCTATAGTAGATATGGTTGTAAGATTATTCGTCAGGGTATTTTCTAACTCTCCCTTTTTTTTAAACTCCTCTATTTTTACTTTAGAAAGAAAAAAATATCTTTCTAAAGTAAACCAAAGAGTTAAAAAGCTCATAAAGGCTAAAACTCCCATTATACTGTACTCCATATAGAGTTTAATTGTATCAATCACATCTTTTCCTTTATTTTTCCATAAAAAGCCAAAAGCCGCTTTCATTGTCGATTATTTCAAATTTGCTAGGTTTTAATTGCTGCATTATTTTAGGCAGGCTCTCTTTTTTTGTTTGCAAATCTTCAAATTCAGGATGCTTCCAATTTGGATTTTCTTCTTTCATTTTTCCCATTACTTCATCATAAAGTTTTTTACTGCCGAATCCGCAGCCTATATAAGTTTTTCCGCCTTTTTTTAAAACTCTGTATATCTCTTTATAAGCTTGTTCCCAATCCTCCCAAAAAGGATTTGAACCACGGCTTATTATCAAATCCAGGCTTTCGTCTTCATAAGGGATTTTATGAATATCACCAAGAAGAAAAGAGCTTCTTTTCTCTAACTTTTCTTCTTTTACGTATTTTTTTGTTAATTCCAACATATCTTGGGACTTATCGAAAAAGATAAGTTCCATTTTACTATATTTTGCCAAAGCTCGTCCCAAAGCCCCTGTTCCGCATCCTGCATCAAGACATTTTCCTTCTACTAAATTTGTTTTTTCAAGAATTTGTTTAGCAATTGCCGGATAAATAGGTGCAAAAATTTCCCTGACTATTTTGTCAAATCCATTTGGACTTGTTTTTCTTTTTTCTTTTTTCATATTCATTTTAAAGTACCTTTTTTGATTAAAAGAGTATCACTTTTATGCTTTCTAAAAATTTATTGCATAACTAACGCCGAAAATTGAACCTACATTTTCCCAACCGACTTTTGTAGAATACTCTTGATCTGTAATATTTTTTCCGTATACAGAAACTGTTGCATCATGACTGTAGAGTTTATGATGATAATCAATAGAAGCATCTAAAGTAGTAAAATCTCCTACTTCATGGTATGAACCGTCTTTTACCAAGAAATTAGATTCATAATTACTTACGTATTTTACTAAAACATTTGAAGTGATATTTTCATAAGTATATCCCAATTTTGCAGAGACTAAATGGTTTGGTATCTCTTCATCTTTATAATTAGTTTTTACAAAAGCATAATTTAAAAGATAGCTAAAATTATCAATTCTTCCGTCAAACGATATCTCTGTTCCCCATCTTTTTTGATCTTCTTGATAAAAAGTTACGGGATTATCTAAAGAAACACCGTATTCTGCAAATTTTAGATTTCTTATATCATAATAGAAGATATTCATTTTTGAAGTAAGATTTCCTAATACATTTTCAAAACCTATTTCATACTTAAATTGCTCTTCATCTTCTAAAGAGCCTCCTTCACTATTTGTAGATCCGTCTACAGGTGAATATGTAGAGTATGCGAATTTTGCACTCAATGAATTATTGTCATCTAATTTATATAAAGCTCCCAAAGCCATATTAACAGCGGCTTTTGACCATTGATCGTCAATGGTAGTTAGTTGTAAAAGACCCATTTTTATTTTTTTATTTACTTCCATACTTGGAGCATAAATTTCATATAATTTATCGGTATGTTTTTTATCTATTCTAATGGCTTCATCAATAACTAATTTATCACTTATAAAATGCTCAGCTTGAACAAATGCTCCGTAAATTTGCTCTTTTCTCTCTCTTCCTTCATAAAATAATTCTCCGTTTGGAGCATCATACCAGATTGCCTGACCACCGACTTTTAAGATTGTATCTGATAGTTTCATTGTATGTTTTATATCTATAGAATCATTTTTTTGGGTACCGACAAAATAACTGTCCGTATCTCCTGTGGTATCTTGGTCATGATCCCAACTGGCTTTTGCATGTGAAAGAGTTATATTTGTTATTTGGTTTTGAGACCAGTTTTTAGCCATAGATAAACTTACTAATCTATTTTCAAAAGGTTCATATTTCCAATAAACATCATAGGCTCCGCTAAGAGGTGAGTTGTTTGTTTGAATCTCTTGAAAATATCTTGAGTAAAAAACATTTAATTCAATATTAAAATCATCTTTTGCCAAACCTGTTTTTAAAAAAGCACTTCCTCCTTCATTTGCCATATTAAAACCGTCTTTCCCTTCCGTATCAATACCGTTTACGGCTGCCATATAGTAGAGATCTCCGCTTTTTCCTCCGTAATAAGCATTTCCTTTTTTTGTGTTGAAGGTTTCATATGATAATTTCATTCCTCCTCCGTTTTGTGTAGGTTGTTTTGTTTTTATTACAATAAAACCTTGCAGAGTAGAACCGTTTGGATTTGCAAATGATTGAATAGGAGCTAAACTTAATGCTGTAGAGTCTCTTACTATTTGCAAAGATTGTATTGTTTCAGGCGGTAAAACTTCTAATATTCTCATTGCACTATTATCGCTAAGAAGCGCTCCGTCTAAAATAATTCCAAAAGCACTACTTCCTACACCGCTTGAACTTCCTCTAAAAGAGATTGTATAAGGGTGTTTTCTTCCCATTTGAGAGATATTTACACTTTGAGCATTATTTAAAATCTCATATACGTTTTTAGGTTTTATCTCTTCAATATCTTTTTGGGTAAAAGTTTCTGTAGATAATGTCGAACTGGCTGTAGGAACTGTAGGTTCATTCATCTGTTCATAAGCTATATCCTGCATAGTTTTATTTGTTTTATCTACTATACTTATCTCTTTTAATTTATAGTTTTCATCAGCAAAAAGTGCCGATGAAAACAACAATGATGCGATTAAACTTGTGTGTGTGATTTTCATCTCTTCTCCTTATTTGATTAGTTTGATTTTTATATTATTAAGATCATAAACATGTCTAGGTCCTGTTAAAAAGTCTTTTTTTGAATATAAAGAGAAGCTGTTATTTTCATAAACTACTAAAACATAATTTCCGATATCCGTGTTAAATAGTTCGTTATAGCTAAAAGCAACGGCATAGTTATCGGTTGCCGTTGCCAAAATTACTATTTGATTAAGCTTTTTTTTACTTTTTATATCAATTTTTGCGTTTTGAACAAGCTGCATAAGTAAAACACCTTTTAAATTTTTAGGCTTTTGTTTCTCTTCTCCCGAAGCACAGACTACATTTACGTTTTCAAGGGTAGTCTGAGGTAAGTTTTTAAACTCTTTTTCTGACAGATTAAGGGGGTTCTTAACGTCCCCTTGAACTGTTAAATTAAGAGCAAAGATTTGTATACAAGTAATTAAGAGTGCAAATAAAAGCTTCATATCTTAACTCCTAAAAGGTATATCTCATATTTACGAAATATTCTCTTCCTGCTTCTGGATAACCTAAATCATAGTAGTAATCTTCATCAAGTAAATTTTTAACTCCTGCTTCAAAAGTCAAATCATTGTAGGTGTAGATCAGCTTTGTGTCTACAGTTGTGTAATTATTCTTTTTATATTTGTTATCGTCATACTCTAATTTGGTTCCTCTTTCATGTTTAACGTTTCCGTAAAAAGAAAAATCTTTTGTAAAATTATATTTTGCAAAACCAAATATCGCATGTTCAGGGATGCCTGTTCTTTCATAGTCACTATCGTCTCTATCTTCAATATCAATATAGGTATAATTTAGTCCCGAGCTAAATCTATCAAAGTAAGCGTTTAACTCTAATTCAATTCCTTCATGTCTAAAATCACCTATATTTTGATTTTGATCTAAACTTCCTACACTAACACTTTGGATAGCATCTTTATAATCTATTAAAAAAAGATTTGTTTTGAAATTAAAATTATCTGTTAAAAAGTTTGTATATGAAAGTTCATAATGAGTAGCTTTTTCCTCTTTTAAATCTGGATTTGCAAGACCGTCTCCCATTTTTTCCGAATACCTCTCTTTCATGGTAGGAAGGTGGGTTTTTCTAGCTATCGTGAAACTTATTTTTTGTTTGGTATCTATATCATAAAACAGACCGATTTGCGGATTAAAACTATCTATACTTTTAATAGAGTATTTCCCGTCTTCATCCCAGATTTTATCATCTTCTAATCGGTCGTAACTAATACCTGCAACAAGAGCCAAAGAATCTGTTATAGAATAAGTATCTTCCAAAGCAATTGAAATCGTTTCATCTGCATAATCTTCATTTTTTACATCATCCTCATCATAACCTTTATGGGAATCATATTTATAACTAACTGAGGATACTATTTCATGATTTTTCAAAGGCATTCCAAACTCTACCGAACCTCCGTAACTATAATCATCATATCTGCTTCCCCATTGAAAAGTATCCCAGTCGGAATCTCTTCTATATTGAATTAAGTAGTTTTCAAATTTATCGTAAAACCATCTTGTTTTTAAATAGTTTTGTCCAAAGTTATTATCCGTAAAAAGGTAAACTCCTTCTTTGTCCCATTGTGGCCAATCCCATTCTCTTTCTCTTCCTAAAGAGCCGTCGGTAATCTTAGGCTGCTCTTTTTCTGCATCTATTTTTGAATACATAATTGCATATTCGCTGTTATCATCGGGAGTCCAACCCGCTTTTATACTAAATTTTTTATCGTTTGAAGAGGAATGAATTCTCTCATCTTTTGGTTGGTTTTCAGTTTTATTAAAATCACTTGAGATATCAAAATGGTCTCTGTCTCTAATGCTTCCTGCAAATTGCAGATAATATTTTTCTTGTTTTGTTCCCAAATTTACGGATGTTGTATATTGACTTACTCCAAAATCGTCATCAAAGTTTGAACCAAGAGAGATATTCCCTTCAAACTCTTTTGTCGGTTTTTTTGAAATCAAATTTACAACTCCCGCCATAGTATTTGCTCCGTATCTAACAGATGAAAACCCTTTTGAAATATCAATTTTTGATAAATCAGCCGTTGTAAATCTTCCATAATCAAAATTTCCGTCATAAGGAACATAAATCGGGATACCATCCATAAACACAGCTACTCTTGTAGAATTAAACCCTCTTATTGAAATAGTTTTTTCAGCTCTTGCACCGCTGTTTGATAAGAAAACTCCCGCTGTATTGCTTAAAGCTTCAGATATATCGGTTGAGTTATGCAGCTGCATATCTTCACTTAGAATCTCTTCTTTGTTACTTACATTTTTTGTTTCACTGATATCTATTTCCCCTAGATTAAACTGTTCACTTTCATTTGCATATAAAAGTGTTGCCATACAAACTGAACATAAAATTTTCTTCTTCATTTTAATCTCCTCTTAAAATTTTAGATTTAAAGCAATCGCACCGTTGATACCCGATTCATAAGGTATATAGTAAGAAGTGCTGGAAACTTTACTTAGGTGTTCTTTATAAGTTTTATCAAAGATATTATTTAGTTCAAAAGATAGTGTTGCACTTTTAAACATTGAAAATTTATCAAAGTTATATGCTATTGAAGCATTCGTAACTCCATATCCTGCTGTCTCTTTTTCTCCGTTAACTTCAGAGATTTTGTCTTGATTGTCAACAAGTTCTTGTTCTAATCTCCAGTTTAAGCCTTTTGGTTTTACTTGCGCAATAGACAAGATAAGCTTTTGCGGTGCTATGTAAGCCAATGAGGTATTATCATCTTTATTTTTTCCTCTAGTGTATGTATATGTAGCTTGTGCAAAAATGTCATTTGTGATGTTATATCCTATCATTGCTTCTACCCCGTAAACTTCTGCATCGTCCAAGTTTACATACTGTTTTATAGGAAGATTTCCTGTTGTTTTATATCCTGTATTTACAAGCTCGATATAATCTTTATATTTTTGATAATAAAAAGCACTTGAATAGTAAAACTTTCCGAGTTGTCCGTCCGCTCCTAAATCAATACCGTATACTTTTTCGTTGTCTAAATCTTGGTTTGGTATCAAAGAACCGTTATTTGGATTGTTCCCGTATTGTTCGTTAAAATATGGTGTTCTAGCTGCGCTTGAGACTTTGATATAAGGAATAAATGCAGGAGAAATTTCATACCCTGCTGTTGCACTTAGAGATAAAACATTATCTTTTTCATCAGTATCATCTTGTACTACTTGAGATAATAATTCAGAAGGAAGAAGTGAAGAGTAAGCTCCTGTTTTTACATTTGAGGTAACTTCTCTTTTTATATGTTCATATCCTGCTGCAAGATTGAAAAATGCTTTGTCAATAAAAATATCGTCAGAGGCATTTAACATAAATGTTTTAATTTCACCTCCTGTAATTCCGGGAGCAGCCGTCCAGTCTCCCCAAGTAGATGTACCGTAATCATATCTTCTTAAACCGTTTACTACTTCCATCTTTTGATATTTTGTAGATAGTTCAAGATTATGTTTTCCTAAATTTTTATTTGCAGAGATTTTTAAACCTTTAGTATCACTCTCTCTAAAAAGTTCTTGTTGTTCTGAGACTGTTGCTTCTCTTTTTACATTGTAGTCATAGTGAGATTCATTTTTGAAGTATTGAATATCAAAGTTATCAAATCCTGCAACTCTTTTTTTTCTAAATCCTACAAAATAAGTTTTTGAATCATCATTTGGTCTGTCGTAATAGGTCCAAAGATTATTTGCTGCATTTAAAAACCTTGTATAAGGATCTTCTGAATCTGCTCTATCTCTCATATATCTTGCATAAATGTAGCTGTCCTCTCCTGTTTTAATTGAAACGCTTCCATTTAAGCTTTTTGTTTCATATTTTGAATGTAAAACTTCGTTGGAATCTCCATCTTCATAATTATCATAATCGCTGATTCCTCCACTCAAAGAGATATTTACCTTATTATTATAAAGATTTACTCCCATTGAATTTGAAGAACCTTCTTTTGATAAAAATGAACTTTTTGCATTTGCAAATCCCGATAGACTAAGCTCTTCTTTATCACTGAAGATGGGTTCTTTAAATTTAACGACGACAGCTCCACTCATTGCTCCCATTCCAAGCTTTGCTCCTGAAGCTCCTCTATAAACATCAATTTGGGCAATATCGCTTAAACCGAAAATATTAGTTGAATCACTATGCCCTTCATTTACCCTCATTCCTTCTAAAAATACGGGAACACCTTTATTCCCTCTACCTCTTATATATGGTTCGGATTCATATTCACTTGATTTTTTAAAATCAACAAAAAATGCTTTTTTTAAAGAATCATTTATTGAAGTTGACTGAACATCATCTTTTACATTAATTGTTTTTTTTGAACTACTTAAGGGTGTTTGTTCGGAAATTAATTTGTCATTGATATCTATATCGGATAGTTTCACCTCTTGTGCGTAAGTTAATGAGCAAAGTGTTGCTGCAATTAAAGATAATTTTGTTTTCATTTTGTTTCCTTGTGTGTGTTTAAATTTAAAATTTCATTTATTTGATTTTTTGAGAGTTCTTTTCCCATAAATTGTTTATAAAATGATTTTGTTTCTTCAAATATATTTATATCTTTGAAATTTTCTGGATAAGCATGTTTTGCCACCCACAAAATACATAAAATTTGTTCTGGAGTATAATGTGTCCAAAAATGTATTCCCATTGGTACAGAGAATACATTTTTGTTTTTTACAGCTTTTAGATTTTTGAATTTTGGATTAGTTAATGCAAGTTTTACATTTTTTTCTCCCCAAACAAAAAGAAAATCTGGATTCATAAGATATAATTTTTCCATATCTATTGAAACATGTTCTTTATTTATATGTTCGGAAGAAGAGATAACAGCTGCTTTTTTAAAGATTGTATTTGCTGTTGTTACCATTGGCATCATTAAATTATCAAGTCTTATATATAAAGCTGTTTTTTTTGTTTTTATCTTTTTTGTTCTTTCTTCAATCAGCTTTATAATCTTTGTATAATAATTTTCATACTCTTTTGCATGGTTTTGCATATTGAAAAATTCACCTAAAAAATTCATACTTTTTTGAATATTATTTTCACCTTGCCAGTTTATTACTGCTGTTTTATAAGCTCTTTTTTCAAGCATATTTGCAGCTAATGAATTATTTACAAAAGCAATATCAAATTTTGTAAGGGCAAGCTTTTCAAAATTTGGTGTCCATGAAGGTGGATTTGATGAAACTTGCGGCAAATCAAAAATATTTGGCATAAACCATTGTTGGTGTCTCCAAAATGGCATTTTTTTTAAATTTTCATTTTCGACACCATTTTTTATTAGGTCGGCTTTTTTAAAGGCAAATAAAAAAGCATTTATTGCAGGAGTCCCACCTACACTTACAATACCTTCAATTTTTTCAGGTACTTCAATGTCTCTATTTGCCATATCTTTAATAGAAGTGGCAAATAAATTAAAAGAAAAAAGAATTCCAATAAAAAATAGAGTAAATTTTTTCATCTTAGAACCTAAATACCATACTTAGAACTGCTGAGAATGGAGCACCTTGATAATATGAAGTTGAACCTGTTCTTGTATCATCAAGACTGTTTTTAACTACTCCTACGTATTCCTTGTCAAAAATATTTTGAAGTGCCAGTGAAAGCTCTATTTGATCTTTTTTCAAAACATATTTTGCATTTAAATCAAAAACAGTATAAGGGTCAACCTCTTCATTATTTTCAGCATCACCATATCTTTTCCCTACATATCTTGCGATTGGAGTTATTGTAAAGTTGTTATATCTAAAATTAACTCCTACTTTTGCACCTATTTTAGCTACATCAGGAATTTGATTTCCTTGGGTTTTTAAGTAGCTATTTGTTGTTAATAAGATATCATCTTCAAATTCAAATTTGTTGTAATATACAGAAGCAAATATTGTAGAATTTGTACTTAATTGATAATTTGCTTCAAGTTCTGCACCCATTGAAGTAGCTTCTGCGTCACTTTTATAATAACTTAAATCAAGATTTGAATCATATACAGTAACTTGTTTATTTTTGTATTTACCGTAGAAAAATGTATTTTTTATAGAAAATTTATCATTAGAGTATTGGGCAAAAATTTCAAAATTGTCTGAAGTTTCAAGTTTTAGTTCATCCCATAAATCCTGTAAACTAATACCTGCTGCTTGAAATTTTGCAGTATTTGAATTATAAACTGACCACAAGGGACCTTGCCATGGATTTGCATAATTTTTTGCATAACCTCCACCAATTTTCCAATTATCATTTAAAATTTGTTCTATTGCTATACTTGGAAGGAGTTTGTCATAACTACTCGCATCTACTTTCATTCCATCTTTCACTCCACTTGAAGCAGATTTTGCATCATCATAAGAAAGATTTGGAAGTCCTGAAGTGTCATATCCTGTAACGGCAGGAAAATCAAACATTATATATCTTAATCCTGCATTTATATAAGTATTGTTAAATCTTTTTTCATAACCAATAAAAGGAGAATTTGAAACTCTATCTTCAACATTAGTTAACATACCTGTTGAAGCATATTTTAAACTACCATCAGGTTGAATTTTATAAACTTTCATCATTTTAGGAGGAGGGGTTGATTCCATTCTCTGATACCACCAACCACCATATAAATCACCACCAGCAAGAGGGTGATTTAATTCAAGATTGATTCCATATGCTTCTTGTTCGATACTCATTTTTTTGACAGTACCTTTTGACGTATCTCCTTGATATCTTGTACCTGCACTGCCAAAAGTATAAGGTTTTATTTTTATAGCAGTCTCACCAATTTTTGAATTTAAAGCTGTATAAATAAAATACTCGTGAAAATCTTGTTTATAAAAATCATAGTAATTAGCATCTTCTTTACTATTTCCTGTTATTGAAGTATTATAATCAAGATTATAATTTGAACTTAAAGATTTTGTTTCTTCATATGTTAAAGGTCTATATTCATACCTGTCAAAGGTATTATAAGTTCCAAAAAGTTCCCATTGAACATTATCTGTTAAATCTACTGTTGTCATAGCTTCAACGTTTTTTCTTTTTATATCACCTTCACCTTTGTATTTATCATTTTCCATAGCTGAAGTTGAAATAAAAAATTTAGCTTTGTCTTTAATTTTTCCACTGTCAAAACGAAAATGAGCTTTTTTGAAAGCATCAGTTCCAGCTCCCAAAGATAAAGTTGCACCCATTTTATCTTTAGGCTTTAGAAGTTTTAAATTTAAAGAACCAGCTGTATCTCCTAAACCAAGTCCCTTGTTTGCTGGGGTTATCCCTGTAATAAACTCTGCTTGTGAAAGATTTTCTTTATCTATTAAATATCCTGTTGCCCCATTCCCAACATTAACACCAAAAGGTATATCTTCAATAGTTGCACTCAATTTACTAAAAGTATCTGCAACTTGTCCCCTGACTCTGAACATATTTTGATCAACAGTTAAAGAATAAGGATCATGAGTTTCCAAATTTATAGAAGGTATTAATTCCAAACTTTTAAAATAGTTTGTTGAACTAGTTCCTTGCAAAACTTCAAGTAAATCTTTATTTATGACTCTTTTTTGTGAAGATTCAGTAAAATCATAAAATTGACTGATTTTATTCTCATTAATATCAATAGGTTTTATTTTTATATCTTCTTGAGCAATTGCCAAACTACAAAGACTTAAAAATAAAATTTGTGATTTATGTTGCATTTATTCTCCTTCTCTTTATATAAATAAGTATATAACGATAATTAAAAAAATATTTACACAGCTAAACAGATATTTCTATTATTAATATTGATAATTTTTGATTCTATTTTATAAACTTTTTTTATATTTTCTTCTCTTATGATTGTTTCGGGATTGCCTTTTTCCAGAATTTTGCCTTTGTCTAAAAAAATAGCTTCATTTGATACAAAAAAGACATGATCCGGATAATGGCTTGTTTTTATAAAAGTTAAATCTTTTTTTGATAGTTCTTTGATTTTATTAAGAAGTTTGTATTGGTTTCCAAAGTCTAATCCGTTGACAGGCTCATCCATTATAAAAATGTCGGCTTGTTGGGCAATTGCCCTTGCTATTAAAACTAATTGTCTTTGTCCACCGCTTAATGTAGTATAAATTTCGTCTTTTAAATGTTCTATTCCCATTACTTCTAAAGCATTGAGAGTTATTTTTTTATCCTCTTTATTAAAATTTGAAAAAATTGACTTATATGGCATTCTTCCCATCAAGACGACATCTTTTACCAAATAGCCAAAAGCTCCGTCATGAATTTGGGGTATATATGCAACTCTTTGAAAAAAATGTTTGGGTTTTATTTTGCTTATATCTTTTCCGCCGAAATATACTTTTCCCTGGCTTGGTTTTAAAAAACCTAACATAATTTTTAGCAAAGTCGTTTTTCCACAACCGTTTGGACCTAAAATTGAGACTATATCAGATGAATTTATTTCAAAACTGATTCCTTTTAAAATCTCTTTTTTCCCATATGAGAATTTTAAATCTTCTACTTTAAACATTATCCCCATCCTTTTTTGACGTTTTTTAAAGCATAAGCAAAAAACGGGATTCCTATTAAAGAGGTTAAAATACCTATAGGAATCTCAACACTAAACATTGTTCTTGAAACATTGTCTATTATTAAGAGATATATTCCTCCAAGCAGGGCTGATATAGGAACAATTATAATATTGTTTGAGCCAAATAATAATCTTGCGATATGAGGAATTACTAAACCTACCCAACCTATCATTCCCGCAAGTACAACGGTAAAAGCACTGATAAAAGTTGCAATAAGAATAATTACAAATCTCATAAGTTTTACATTTATTCCCAAACTTTTTGCCTCTTCATCTCCTAAGCTTAAAATATTCAAATATTTTGAAAGAAAAATCATTAAAAATATTCCTAATAAAATAGGTATAGAGACTACATAAATAGTCTGTTTGTCAATAAGTGCCAAACTTCCCATCATCCAATAAACGATTGCAGGAAGTTCATCATATGGATCTGCCATATATTTTGTAATAGATAACATAGAACTGAAAAATGCAGAACTTACGACACCGCCTAAAATAAGAAGTATTAATTGATTTTGTTTATTAAACATTGATATAAAAAGAGCAATAAAAACTGCTGCAATACCAAATACAAACGATGAAGCTTGTATAAGTAAAAACTCTTTGAAAAATATCATTCCAAGTGCGGCGCCGAAAGAGGCACCTGATAAAACGCCCAATATCCCGGGAGAGACTAAAGGATTTTTAAACATTGATTGAAAAGCAACTCCTGAAATTGCCAAAGATGCACCTATTAATATTGAAGATACGATTCGTGGAAACCTTATCTCAATAATTATATTTTGCATAAGCTGCACATTATCAATAGTTCCTATACCAATTTTGTATAAAAAAAAATTTATTATTTCTGAAACTGAAAGTTCATATTGTCCTAAAGACAAAGAAAAAACAGCAATAATAACAAGCAGTATAAAAAGCACTAAAATCGGTTTCATATTCTATAAATTAACCAAAATTTCTTTAGCGAACAGTTCTAAAGAATTTTTATTTTTTTCAACCTCATTTGAAATCGGTTTTAATGCTAAGTTTGTAATACCTAAGTCTTTTAACTCTTTTACTTTTTTTAAACAGGTCTCTTTATCTCCTATTATTCCATTTTCAATCCAATAATCTTCATCATAAAAAATAGGACTGCTGATTCCTTGTTTTTCCATTTGTTCTCTAAATCGTGTTAGAGCAGGAAGTGCCTCATTTATAGCTTCATCATTGCTACTTGCCATATAAAAGCCTCTTGAACACATAATTTGGGGAGGAAGGTTAAGATAATTGGCTTTCTTATATTGCTCAATAATGTCTTTTATAATTTCAGTAGACCAAAGATGGGCAGCCATTAACCCAATATCTCTTTGGGCTGCAAACTTTATGGACTGCTCATTTTTTGAAGCTATAAACGTGGGAATATTACCAATAGGTTTTGGATAAACACTGCTTTCATCCTTTAAATATGAAAATATTTGATCAAGATTCTCAAGCATAGTCTCTCTCGAGTTTTCAAAGTCAAACATTCGATTTTGTTTTTTGAAGGGACCACCTTTTGCAACGCCAAAATTAAATCTATTATTACTGAGGATATTTAATGTGGCTATAGCCTCAGCTACAATGATGGGATTATAAATAGGAGTAAGTATTGAAGCGGTGCCTACTCTTATTTTTTTTGTTGTTGCAATAATATATGCCATGAGAGTCATAATTGAAGAACTTAGACTAAATTTATTGAAGTGATGTTCTGTTATCCAAACTTCATTAAATCCAAGTTGTTCGCTTAGCATAATTATTTCATGTTGATTTTGAAAAGCTTTTGAAAAGTCTTCGTTCCAATTTTCATATAAAAGCATTAAACCTATATTCATTTTCCAACCTACTTGCAATTTTTCGTTATGTATTGTATTATATAACGAGGAAAAAGTCAACAAATAAGACTTGTTAAATTGTATAATTTTTATACAAAAATTAAAAAGAAGGAGTTTTTGTGAAAAAAATACTGTCTATTTTTTTTATTGTAGGTGTAATGTTTGCTAAGCAGAGTGTAACTGTTTTCGGTGCTTCTCCTCCTGCAACTTACTTTTTATATTCTTTAAATCCCGATTTAATAGCAGGTATAAATTATACTTTTGTAAATAGAGAATTAGAATATTTAAGAAAAGATATGAATAAGTTGCCTCTTATAGGCGGTTGGTTTGGGCAGGGAAATACACCGAATTTTGAAACACTTATAAAGGTAAATCCTGATTTGGTAGTAACTTGGAATTTTAATAACAGTTTTAAAAAAGTAGATGATAAACTGCATAGTTTGGGTTTTAAAACTTTTAGTATAAATATAAACTCTTTGGAAGATTATAGCAAAGCATATAAAGATTTAGGTTTGACTTTAGGCTTAAAAAGTAGGGCAGAGCAATTATCTTTATATACAAAAAAGAGTTTGGATGAGTTAAAGAGTTTGAAAAAAAGAGTTAAAGAGAAAAAATCAGTATATTATGCAGAAGGAGCTGATGGTCTACAAACAGAATGTGATAGTTCCGTTCATGCTGATTTAATAGAGTATGTAGGTGCAATAAATCCCCATAAATGTCCTAATAAAGCCGGTTTTGGAAGAGAAAGAATTTCACTGGAACAGTTAATACTCTATGACCCTGATATTATTATTACTCAAGAAGAGAATTTTTATAAAAATGTTTATAAAGATGAAAAAATGTTACAGCTTAAAGCCGTAAAAAACAGAAATATATACTTTATTCCGAAATCACCTTTTAGCTGGTTTGACAGACCTCCGTCATTTATGAAGATTTTAGGTGCGCAATGGTTGGGAAATATTGTTTATAAAGATATTTATAATATAGATATAGAAAAGAGAGTAAAAGAGTTTTACAAACTTTTTTTAAATGTTTCTTTAAGTGATAATCAAGTAAAAAATTTATTAGAAGGAGAATAAAATGGAAAAGTTTTGGGATTTTAAATCAAAAAATTATCCTACGCCTATGGATGAGTACGGTCTTGTTACCCCAAATAGAGTTTTATCGAAAGTAAAAGAGTTCGGTATTGATTTTAGATCAAAGAATATTTTAGATATCGGCTGTGGAACAGGGCTTTATAGTTCTTTGATGTGCAAAGAGGCAAATTCGATTTTAGGAGTCGACCTTTCAAACGGGATGTTAAATCATTTTAAAAATTTTATAGAAATGAATGACATAAAAAATATAGAGTTGAAAAAAATGGATTTTAAAGAGTTTAACGAACAAAATCAGTATGATATTGTTTTAAGTGCAATGACACCTGCAATAAGCTCTTTTGCAGATATTGACAGCATGATTAATTTATCAAAAGATATCTGTATTTATATTTCTTTTTCAAAACAAAGACACAGCCCTTTAATGGATAATATTCTTGAAACACTTGGATATGCAAGTAAAATGTCAAATAAATTTTTTGATACAAAAGAGTATATTAACTCTTTAGGGTATGAAATAAAAGATGAATATTTTGAACATAATTGGTCAAATGAAGGAACGTTGGATGAAATGACTAATGATGTGCTGCAGCATTTAAAGTTAAGAGAAATTAGCGAAGATAAAGAAAAAATTCAGGAGCTTTTAAAGCCTCATATAAAAGAGGACGGGAAAATTCTAAGGGAGACTTTTTCAAATATCGGTGTTTTAGTTTGGAGAGTTTAAAAGAGGAAAAATCCTCTTTTAAAAGGCTCTTTTTTTAATCTCTTTTAATTTTTCTTCATCAAGATCAACTTTAAAAAATATTTTATAAAAAGTTTTTATCTCTTCATTTATATCTTTTTTGTAATATTGGGGATACATAACAGAACTTAACCAATGTATTCCAAGAAGTCTCATAAATGAAGGCGGTCTGTCTATCCAATTAAAAGGTATTCTAGGAACTAGATACACTTTTTTTGCTTTTACTGCTTTTAGCATCTTCCATTTCGGATTTTTAAAAATATTTGTATAAAATTTCGGTGACTGTACGATTATTACATCAGGATCTGCTTTTAGAATAGATTCGAAATTTATGCTTTCCATTCCCATAATATCTTTTTGCTGACACTCGTAAATATTTTTTGCATGAATATATCTAAACTGCGTTGTGTGAAAAGAGTAAGTACAATCGCTTGTTAATCCGTTTTGTCCCTCTGCATAATAAAAAGTAACTTCTTTGCCTTTCTCAATATTTTTTGTCATATTAGAGATATATTCTAAAGAATTTTGTGCATAAGTTGCCAACTCTTCACCTCTTTTTGGCATATCAAAAAGATTTCCTAAAAATTCAAAAGTTTCAGGCATTTTTTCTAAATCATCACCGTTTACCATTACAGTGGGAATATTTATGTTATTTAGACTTTTGTTCATTTTTTTTAGTAAAAAGTCATTGTTCCAGCCTAAAATAATTTGAGTTTTTAGCTTTAAAAGCATCTCTACGCTTGCACCTTTTTGACTTCCTTGCCAACCTCCCAATGATTTAAGGTTCATAAATTTTTCACCTAAATAGTATGAATCTCCAAAATTATTCATATTAAAAGAGGGAAAGTTAAGACCCACAAGAAGGTCAGGTTTGTATAACGAGATTAAAAACGTAGTAGGAGGAGCAGAACCGAAAACTCTTTCAATTTTGTCCGGAACTACAATTTTGTTATTACTCATATCTGTTATTGTTTTTGATGAGAGTTGAGTAAGGCATATAAATGAAAACAGAATAAAGAAAAGGAATTTATTTTTCATTTTCTCCTCCTTTAAAAAATTCATGTTTTATCTCTTCAAAAGGGAATCTTTTGGGAGGTTCCATAGAACTTCTTCTATTTATCATTCTAATAGACAAAGACTCTATCCATTCCCAAAAAGCTTTTAAATACTCTTTTGGAAAGTTTATCTCTTTTAATGTTTTTTTATAAAACATAAGCCAGACTTCTCTTGCATGTTCATCTATTGTAAAAGGGAAATGTCTTGAACGTAAATGGGGATGCCCGTGTTTTGAAGAGTATCTGGAACCGCCACCCAAAGCTTCAATAAAAAACTCTGCAGTTCTGTAAGTCATTGTTTTAAACTCCTCTTCATCTTGCGTAAAGAGATTTTTAATGGAACTTTTCTTTAATAAACCATGGTGGTGAAAAACCATCTTTATAATATTTTCTTCTCCAAATTTTTCATATATTTCATCAGGCGGAAAAGCAACAGGCGGGAAAACAAAGTCAACCATTAATTCTCTAATTCCGTTTGGATTAAATTTTTGAGATATGTCACATTGGCTAAATTGTTTTATATCCGGGAGGGGTTCGTTTTTTAAATTGATGTATGAATTTTTAGTATTCATGAAAGTGTTCCTTTACTTAACTTTGTAGAAAAAAAGCAAGTAGGTTAAGTAAATGAACAACGTAGTATATTATAATACATAACGTTTGTCAAGAAAAAGTAAAAATTTAAAAGTGAAAACTTAAAACAGTAGTATAAGAACGCCTTTTTTTGGGGCGCTCTTTTATAAAAATTTGATTATTGTTTTATTCCTAGAATATAATAAACAGGTTTATTGTCAAGTTTTTGTAAGCTCACATTATATTTGTCCGCCCAATTATTTACTTCATTATGAAACTCTTCTAAAATCTCGTTTGCATCATTTTCATCGCATTTGATTTTCAAATGTTCTGATGAATTTGATAGTGCAACATAAGCATTCATTTTTTTCAAGTTATCGTTTAAACTGATAACATGTTTTGAAAACTTATTAAAATCTTTTGTTTGCTCCATTATATTTTCTGCTTGTTTTAAAGATGATTCACTTTTTGTATAACCTAATTGTGAAAGTAAAACTTCAGGTGAAACTTCTATTTGCATAATGCTCCTTTTGTATTTTTATTTTTAAATATTAACGTAAACTTTATGAATCTGTCTTGAAATATTTATAAAGTATATTTTTTATGCTCTAAAAAATAAATTAAGAATTAAATTAAAATTTTTTAATAAACTATAATTACACTTTGTGTATTATTCTTTCATATTTGAAAATTACAAAAGAGGAAGAAATGAGCGTTTTATTACAAATGGCAATGTTCCCTACTGATAAAAGTGAGAGCAAAAGTGAATATGTTGCCCAAGTTATAAAAGTAATAAGAGAATCGGGTTTCCCTTATCAATTAACTTCAATGGCTACAATTGTAGAGACTCCTAATCTTTGTGATGCTTTGGAAATAATTCAAAAATCTTATGACAAACTTGAAAGTTTGGGTTGCAATAGAGTTTATTCTCCTATAACTTTTGATATTAGAAAAGGTCATGAAAACAGATTAACGGGGAAAATAAAATCTGTTGAAAATAAAATAGGTGAAGTTTCAAAATAGTCTAAAACAGACTCTTTTGAAATCCTATATTCTCTTCTCCTAAAGCTTTTAATTTAAAACTGTATCTATGCTGGCTGCATCTTCCAAATTTCTTGATTTTTTCAACATGGGCTTTTGTTCCATACCCTTTATGTTTTTCAAAATCATAATTTGGAAATTTTGAAGAAACCTCACACATATATCTGTCACGGCTTACTTTTGCCAAAATTGAGGCTGCACTTACCTCTTTTATTGTTGCATCTGCTTTTATTTTATGCTCCAAATCTTTTATTCCAAAGGAGGTATTTCCGTCCATTAAGTAACTATTTTCACCTAACTCTTTTATTATCTCTTCAATAGAAGATTTAAGACAATAACTAATACCTCTTTCATCTATTGTTTGATTATCTTTAAAAACTATATGGTACTTAGATTTTTTTATTATCTCTTCATACAACTTTTCTCTTTTTTTTTCAGTTAATTTCTTTGAATCATCTAATCCTTCAATCTCTTCTAAAATAATAACACCTGCAACAACAAGGGGACCTGCAATAGGACCACGACCTGCTTCATCAATACCGCAAAACATAAACTCTCCTAAAATAAATAATAAAAAAATTATTATATGTAGCCAAATTATAGCTTATTAATTGTATAATATCAAAACAGAATCGGAGAAGAAATGAAAAAATATGTTTTCTTAATACTTGTGATAATTGTTGTAATTCTGTTATTCCTTACATATTTTTTGAAAAAAGATGAAACTATAAAAATAGGATTTTCAGGTACTTTAAGCGGCAAATATTCGACCCTTGGTCATTCTGTTTTAAATGGCTTTTTATTGGCATTTGATGATGTAGATTATGAAGTAAATGATAAAAAAATTAAAATAATAGTAAAAGATGACAAACAAAACGAGGAGTCTGCAAAAAGTATTATTAACTTTTTTATAAAAGAAAATATAGACTTGATTGTGGGAAATACAACAAGCGCAATGACTAAAATTTCCCTTTCTCAAATTCTAAAAAACAGTAAAACTTTTCTTTTTTCAGTTACTTCAAGCAGCGGTGAATTTTCCGGTAAAGATGATAACTTTTTTAGAACGCAAGTAGCACTTTCCAAAGAGAGATTTGATATTCTCTCCAGATATCTTATAAAACACAATATAAAAAGCTTGTTGGCTGTATATGATTATAAAAACAGCTCTTATTCAAAAAATTATTTATCAAGTTTTCAAGAATCTTTCATATCTTCAGGCGGAAAAAGTTTTATAGAAACGATCTCTATGAAAGAGAGTTTTGAAACAATTCTAAAAAAGATTAAAGAGAAAAAAGATTTGGACGGAGTGTTTATTGTTGCAAATTCCGTAGATAGTTCAAGATTAATACAATTTCTAAAGTTAAACAATATAAATAAAAAGTTTTGTGCTTCGGGATGGGCTAAAAACCATGAATTTCTTGAAGACGGAGGAAAGGCAGTCAACGGAACTCTTTTTTTAAGTTCATATAATGAAAATTCAGTAAATAAAAAATATCTTGATTTTATAAAAAGATATAAAGAAAAATTTAAAATAGAACCTACTATTTTTTCTGCACAGGCATATGAAACAGGAAAAGTAATTTTAAAAATTTTAGAAAAAGATTCAGATTTGAAAAATTTCAAAACAAATCTTTTGTCAATTAAAAAATTTGAAGGTTTGCAAGGATTTCTTCTTTTTGACAAATACGGTGATATCCAAAGAGAACAATATTTAACCGTTGTTAAAGATAATGAATTTAAAAAAATATATAATTATTAGGTGAATATGAAAAATAGAAGTTTGAAAAGAGTGATTTTACAAGTTTTAATCTTTTTTACCATGTCCGTAATTGTAATAATCGGAATTTTATCAATTATCAATATATATAATTCAAAAGTTGATTTAATAAAATTTAATCAAAACTTAGTGTTAAACCAAGTAAATAATAAAATTTATTCTATGGTACACAATATTGAATATATTTCAGAGTATATCTCAAAAAAATATTCTACAAATAGTTCAAATCAAGCTTTACAAAATCTATTGGAGACAAATAGAGATATCTCTTCAATTTTTATACTAAATAAAGATGGAATCTTAGAAAATTTTTATATAAAAGCAAAGACGAGAGAACATCATATATATAAAGGTTTTGATTACTCAAATAAAGTCTATTATAAAAAGTTAAGAGATAAAAACAGTTATTGGTCAAATCTGTTTTTATCTTCTATTGATGAAACTCCCACACTTTCTTATAGTTTTAAGATGAGAAATAAAATAGGTGTTATTTTAATTGATATAACCCAAATCTCAAATTTTATCGGTAAATTTAGAAATCAAGACGAGAGTTATATGATCAGGGTTTTTGACAGAAATTCTGTTTTGGTTATAAACCCGGTTGATATAAAATACGTATTGCAAAGATATAATGCCAGTTCAACAGAGACTTTCACTAAATTGGTAAAAGAAAACAGCCCTTTAAAACAAGATATATTTTTCTCCGCTTTAGACGAGGAAGAACAATTCGGTTCATATCTGAAAAACAGTAAAACAGGCTGGTATATTATTGTAAGAGAGAGCTTTAGCGAGATATTAAAATCTCTAAAAAGTGTTATTTTAACGTATGTTATTCTTATTATCTTTTTTATAATTATTGCAGTGTATTTGTCTTTTTTAATTTCCAAAAGAATATTTCTTAATTTTGATAAAATTCAAGCTGTTACTTCGCATATTGCAAACGGCAATTATGATGAAAAAGTAGAAGAATCCTCTTTTGATGAATTTAATAAACTTTTAAAGAGTTTTTACAAAATGCAGAAAGAAATAGATAAAAGAGAGGATAGTTTAGAAAAATCACTTGAGAGTTTTAAATCTCTTTTTAATTCAACAATGGAATCTGTCGTATTGTCAAACTGTGATGAAATAATAGATGTAAATGATGTTACTGTAAAACTTTTTGGATTTAAATCAAAAAGTGATGTAATCGGTAAAAATATGTTTGATTATATTGTTGATGATTACAAAGATGTGATAAAAGAGAATCTTAAAAAAGATGTAAAAGAGCCTTATGAAATAGAGTGCATAAAAGATGACGGTACTATTATTCATGCATTAGTGCAAGGAAAATTTTTAGAATTAAATTCAAAAATAGTAAGAGTATCGGCTTTAATTGATATTACTGAAGTAAAAAATAAAGATAAACTTCTTTTTCAACAGACAAAAATGGCATCTATGGGTGAAATGATAGGAAATATTGCTCATCAATGGCGACAACCTTTAAATGTAATAAGTACAAGTGCAAGCAGCGTAAAACTTGAAAAAGAGTTTGGAGTATTAGATGATAAACAATTAAACAATTCTATGGATACAATTGTGCAAAATGCTTTATATTTGTCAAAAACAATAGATGATTTTAGAAACTTCTTTAAAACAGATAAGAGTTTGGAATCTTTTGAGTTAAAAGAAGTTGTTCAAAAGGCTTTAAAACTTCTTCATTCAAGTATATATAATCATAATATAAAAGTTATAACAAAATTTTCTAATAGAAAAATAATAGTCGAAGGTTATCCAAATGAGTTTATTCAGGTTTTGATTAATATAATAAACAATGCAAAAGACGCTTTTTTGTCTAATCAAATAGAAAATAGAATAATCGAAATAAGAGAAGAGATACATGAAAAATGTTATAAACTTAGAATACTTGACAATGCGGGAGGAATTCCCGATAGTATTATTTATAAAGTTTTTGATCCCTATTTTACTACAAAACATAAGTCTCAAGGTACAGGAATAGGACTTTATATGTCACACCAAATTATAGTAGATCATATGAAAGGTGATTTTTATGTAAGAAATATTAATTACAGAGATAAAAATCAAAATTTTAAGGGGTGCTGTTTTACAATTAAACTTCCTAAAAATTCACTAAATGATTATATTTATGAAATTTAACTTGACAAAATAACACTCAACTTGCTATAATCTAATTAGCAATTAAAGATTAGGAGTGCTAAATGAACAAATTATTCGAGAAATTAACTAACCAACTGGCTGAAACTATAGATTCTTCTTTAGCTTTGGCATTACATAATAAAAATCAAGAACTTGAAGTAATACACTTATTGTGGGCATTATTAACAAATACAAATTCTGTTTTAAACCAACTTTTAAATAAAATGAATATTGACAAAGCTGCGATTGAGCTTGAAGCAAAATCTTATGCAAGTAAACTGCCGTCAGTTTCAAACCTAACGAAAGAGAATATTAAACTATCAAGGGCTTTTGTAGAGAGTTTACAAAAAGCAGAAGGAGAAATGGCAAAAAACGGAGATAAATTTATTGCCGTAGATACTTGGCTTGTGGCAAATTTTGATTCAAAAGTTATGAAAGAGGTTTTAGGTAAATATGTAAATTTACTTGATGCAAAAAAAGAGCTTGAAGCAATGAGAGCGGGAACTACCATTGACAGTGCAAGTGCCGATGAAAACCTTGAAGCTTTGGAAAAATACGGAATTGACTTAAACAAAAAAGCAATAGACGGTGAACTTGATCCCGTAATCGGTAGAGATGAACAAATTACGAGAATGATGCAAATTCTTATAAGAAAAACAAAAAACAATCCGATTTTATTGGGAGAACCGGGTACAGGTAAAACTGCCATTGCAGAAGGACTTGCTCAAAGAATAGTAAATAAAGACGTTCCAACTTCTTTACTAAATAAAAGAGTCGTAACACTTGATATGAGTTCTTTGATTGCAGGTGCAAAATATAGAGGTGAATTTGAAGATAGATTAAAAAAAGTTATTGATGAGGTAAAAAAAGCAGGAAATATTATTCTGTTTATTGATGAGATTCACACAATAATAGGAGCCGGTGCCAGCGAAGGTTCAATGGATGCGGCAAATATTTTAAAACCAAGTTTGGCTAGAGGTGAACTTCATACAATAGGTGCAACTACCTTAAAAGAGTATAGAAAATATTTTGAAAAAGATGCAGCAATGCAAAGACGGTTCCAGCCTGTAAATGTTGACGAACCAAGCGTAAATGAAGCTTTACAAATTTTAAGAGGTATAAAAGAGAGACTTGAAACACACCATAACGTGACAATCAACGATTCTGCTCTTGTAGCAGCTGCAAAACTAAGTGACAGATACATTACGGACAGATTTTTACCTGATAAAGCTATTGACTTAATTGATGAAGCAGCAGCAGAGCTTAAAATGCAAATAGAGAGTGAGCCGACACCTTTATCACACATTAAAAGGGAAATACAAACTATTAATGTGGAAAAAGAGGCTCTTAAAATGGAAAAATCTAAAAAAAATGATGAAAGATTAACCGAAATTGAAAAAGAACTTGCAAATTTAAATGAAGAAAAACAAAATCTTGAAGCAAGATTTGAGAATGAAAAACAGACTTTTAATGCCGCAAGTGAATTAAAATCAAAAATTGAAGAGCTTAGAGTAAAAGCTGCAAGAGCAAAAAGAGAGTCGAATTTCGAAGAGGCTGCATCAATCGAATACGGTGAAATCCCAGCTTTAGAGAAAAAAATTAAAGAGAATGAAGAAAAATGGCAAAGAATGCAAGAAGAGGGGACTCTACTTAGAAATTCCGTAGATGAAGAAGCAATTGCAGGTATTGTGAGCAGATGGACGGGAATTCCCGTAAATAAAATGATGGATTCTGAAAAACAAAAAGTTTTAAGAGTAGAAGATGAACTTAAAAAAGATGTTGTAGGACAAGATGAAGCCTTAAAAGCTATAAGCAGAGCCATTAAAAGAAATAAAGCGGGACTTTCTGAAGAGAGTCGACCAATCGGTTCTTTTATGTTTTTAGGACCTACAGGTGTGGGTAAAACCGAAAGTGCAAAAACTTTGGCAAGATTTTTATTTGATGATGAAAAAGCACTTATTAGATTTGATATGAGTGAATATATGGAAAAACACACCGTAAGTAGACTTATAGGTGCAGCTCCCGGATATATAGGATATGAAGAGGGCGGACAATTAACCGAAGCTGTAAGAAGAAAACCATATAGCGTAATTTTGTTTGATGAAATTGAAAAAGCACATCCAGATGTCTTTAATATACTTTTACAAGTTTTAGATGACGGTAGGTTAACCGATAACAAAGGTGTTACAGTAGACTTTAAAAATACGATTATAATCTTAACTTCAAATATAGGAAGTGCAAAAATCATTGAAATAAGTGATAAAGAGGAGAGAAGAAAAGAGGTATTAAATGAGTTAAAAGCCTATTTCAGACCTGAATTTCTAAATAGACTTGATGATATTATAATTTTTGAACAATTAGGATTAGAAGCTATTACCAATATAGTAGATATTTTATTTGCTAATATTAAAAAAAGAGTTGAACAAAAAGATATTGAGATCTCTTTAACCGACAAAGCAAAAGAGTATATAGCAAAAGTAGGATTTGATCCTGTATATGGAGCAAGACCTCTTAAAAGAGCCATTTATGAAGTAGTTGAGGATAGATTGGCAGATCTTATTTTAGAAGATAAAGTCTCTGAAGGGTCTAAAGTAGAGTTTGATATTCAAAACGATCAAGTAATAACAAATATAAGTTAATTATTATAAAATACTTAAACTAAAGAAAGTTTAAGTATTGTTTAAATATAATACGCGACTTAATTTGTGAATAGAGGAACTTAGATTATGAAAAGAACATATCAACCACATAACACGCCAAGAAAAAGAACACACGGGTTTAGAATTAGAATGAAAACTAAGAACGGAAGAAAAGTTATCAAAGCAAGAAGAGCTAAAGGTAGAAAAAGATTAGCTGTTTAAGCAAAAAACACCGTCTTAACAATTCTAAAGATTTCAATCAGATATATAAAAGCGGCAAAAAGTGGCACACAGCTTCTTTTGTCGCTTTTTTTACGCCTGGTGAAAAGTTGCAAATAGCCTTTGTCGCTTCAAAAAAAGTGGGCAATGCAGTACAAAGAGCTAGGGCAAAAAGAAGATTAAGAGCTTTGTATCTAAATTATGAAAACAAAGTACAAACGGGGAAATATATTATTGTCGCAAAAAACAGTGCAATTAATAGGGGTTCCAAAGAACTTCAAAAAGATTTTTTGTTTGCAATAAAAAAGCTGCAATTATTTAAAAATGAAAAGACTTTTTAAATATCTAATAAGATTTTATCAAAAATATCTGTCGGTTATTTCACACGGCAGCTGCAGATATTATCCAACATGTTCAAATTATGCTCTTTGGCAGTTTGAGAACAATACTTTCTTTAAGGCAATTTATTTTACAATATTGCGCATATTAAAATGTAATCAATTTTTTGAAGGTGGATTTGACTATCCCATAGTAAAAGTTGCAAAACATAATAATATAAATTTTAAAAAAATAAAAGTTAAATATTGGTTTGTTCCGATATCTAACGATAGATACCTCATAGTAAAAAATCGGGAGTGGAAGAGTAGTAATGAATAATTTTAATCAAGATAACGGTATGCAAAAAAGAATGTTAATCATGACGCTAGTCGTGTTTATCTTTTTTATAGCTTATGAATTTTTAGTATTAAAGCCTCAACAAGAGGAAAAACTGAAACAACAAGAAATAGCTAAACAGCAAAAACAGAATGCGGCTCCTGATGTTGCAACCGGTGATTCAATGGTTCAAAATGCACCGACAAAAGATAGTATGTCAAAATCGATAAATGCTTTATCTAGCAAATCAATCGGTAAAGCGGATATTATAACAACAATAACAACGGCAAAAAATAGTATTGAAATAGACAAATTAGGTAGAGTGGCACAAGTTACCCTTTTAGAACCTAAATATAAAGATGAAGAGGGAAATCAAATAAAACTTTTCGAAGCTGATCAGTTAAGACCTTTGGAAGTTAGATTTGCAAACACCGATATAAATAACAAAGCTTTTGAAGTTGCATATACTACAACTTCATCTTCTGTTGATGCTACAAAACAGCCTCAAACTTTCACTTTAACTCAAAATATAGATGGACTTATCTTAACAAAAGATTTTACGGTTTATCCTGACGGACATTATGACCTAAAAGTTAAAACTTCTCAAAAAGAGCAGTTTTTTATTACAAACGGATTTAGACCCAATGTTTTAGCAGATATGTATGCAGACCACGGAGCTTACGTAAAATTAAACGACGGAACAATGGAATTAACTTCTGATGAAAAATTAGAAAAAGTTAAATCATATACAGGAATTAAATTCGTATCAAATTTTGACAGATATTATGCAACCGTGATTTATAATTTTAAAAATTCAATGCAAATATCATTAATGCCTGATAATAACGACAATCCACAATCTTTTGTACATGCTTTGGGAGAAATAGATTTTTCAGGATATATGGGACCTAAAAACTTCAATGATTTAAAAGCTTTAAATCCAGAGTTAACAGACGTAATTGAATATGGATGGTTTACTTTTATTGCCAAACCTATGTTTACTTTCTTACAGTTTGTTCACTCATATGTAGGAAACTGGGGATGGACCATTGTCGTTTTGACTATTATTATTAAACTTATTTTATATCCGTTATCATACAAAGGTATGGTATCTATGCAAAAACTAAAAGATCTTGCTCCTAAAATGAAAGAGATCCAGGTTAAATACAAAGATGATAAACAAAAACAATCTATGCATATGATGGAGCTTTACAAGAAGCACGGAGCAAATCCGATGGGTGGTTGTCTGCCTTTACTTCTTCAAATTCCGGTATTCTTCGCAATTTATAGAGTTTTATTGAACTCTATTGAACTAAAAGGTGCCGAATGGATTTTATGGATACACGATTTAGCTGAGATGGATCCATATTTTATTTTACCGATATTGATGGGTGCATCTATGTTTATTCAACAAAAAATTACACCTAATACTATGCAAGATGAGATGCAAAAGAAGATTTTCCAAATGTTGCCTGTAATATTTACATTCTTCTTCTTATGGTTCCCTGCAGGTTTGACTCTTTATTGGTTTGTAAATAACGTATTTACTATTGCTCAACAATATTCTATAAATAAAATATTTGAGAGACAAAGAGCTGCTAAAAAGTAGTAGGAGACTATTATGAAACAATTCGAAGGTAAAAGTTTAGAAGAGGTTTATGAGTTAGCATCAAATGAGTTTGGTTGTTCTATAACGGAATTGGACATAGATATAATTCAGCAACCGGCAAAAGGCTTTTTAGGAATAGGGAAAAAGAGTGCCGTTATTGAGGCAATTCCTAAAAAGAGCCGAAGAAAAGATCTTAGAAAACACAAAGAACATAAATTTAGAAAAAAAGATATAAAAATCGAAGAGTTTTCAAAAAGAGTTGAGGAGTCTCATAAAAAAGATGAAAAAGCTCAACAAAGAAAAAGAAGTGAAGAGAGAAAAAAGGAGCAGAAATTACACTCTGTTCCAAAAGTAGAAACAAAAGAAAAAATTTTTGATAACTTCTATAATGAAGATAACGGAAGAAGAGAAGTTTCGAAAATCATTGTAAAAAAAGATAAAGATGAAATCTTAGAAGAGGTTAATGAAGGTTTAATCTCTTTATTTAAAGATACTTGTTACGGAATTGATAATATAAAAGTAGAGTTCTACGACGATAATACTTTGTATATTGAATTTACAGGTGAAGACTCGGCACTTTTAATAGGAAAAGAGGGTTATAGATATAAAGCCCTTTCATATATTTTATTTAATTGGATAAATGAAAAATATGGGCTTATGTTAAGACTTGAAGTAGCAGAATTTTTGAAAAATCAAGAATCTGCAATTCATAACTATTTAGAACCTATTATTGAAATAATAAAAGAAAAAGGGAGTTTCAAGACAAAACCTCTTGACGGAATATTGGTTCATATAGCGCTGAAAAAACTAAGAGAAGAGTTCCCTGAAAAATATGTTGCAGTAAAAACAAATATTAGGGGAGATAAATACGTACTTGTAAATGAGTACAGAAGTAAAGAGCAATAAAAATTGTTAGAAGATGATACAATTGTAGCAATAGCTACGGCAAACGGTATAGGTTCTATATCGATAATCAGAGTAAGCGGAAACGAAGCATTAAATATAGCTTTAAAACTTACCAAGAAAAAAGAGTTAAAAAACAGACTTGCAACTTTGTGTTCAGTTTATAATCTAAGCGGTGAAATTATAGATGAAGCACTTCTTATATACTTTAAAAATCCTTTTTCTTTTACGGGTGAAGATGTTCTTGAGTTTCAATGTCACGGCGGTATTGCTATTTCAAATATAATTATGAATGAAATTTTAAAATGCGGTGCACGATTAGCCCAACCGGGAGAGTTTTCAAAAAGAGCTTTTTTAAACGGAAAAATAGATCTTACAAAAGCAGAAGCGATTGCCAATATAATAGAAGCACGAAGTGAAGATGCAGTAAAACTGCTGGCAAAACAGTTAAAAGGCGAATTAACGAATTTTGTAAATGATATTAGAGAAGATTTACTTTTTATGTTGGCTTATACGGAAGTTAATATCGATTATGCCGAAGAGGATTTACCCGAAGACATTTTTCAACAAATCGAAAATAAACTTAATAAAATCACAATTAAACTACAAGATACTTTGGAAGCTAGTAAGAGAAGAGAAGGTCTTATCGAAGGTTTTAAAGTAGCAATTATCGGAAAACCCAATGTAGGGAAATCCTCTTTATTAAATAAACTTCTAAACTTTGACAGGGCAATTATTTCAGATATTGCGGGAACTACCAGAGATACGATTGAAGAGAGTGTAAGAATCGGAACTCATATTATCAAAATAGTAGATACGGCAGGAATAAGAGAAGCTGACGATATAATCGAAAAAATAGGTATTGAAAAATCTATTAAAGCTGTTGAAGAGGCTGATATTATTATTTCATTGTTTGATAATAACAAAGAGTGTGACAATGAAGATGAAAAAATTCTTACACTTTTGGAAAACAGCGGTAATAAAGAGATAATAAAGGTATTAAACAAAGCAGATTTAGAAAACTGTTTTGATAAAACAAAACTTGATAATTTTATAGAACTAAGTACAAAAGAGACAATTAATCCTTTAATTAAAAAGCTTGAAATAATTTTGGATTCAAATACTCATAGCGATGATATGACTTTAGTTTCTACAAGACAAATAGAAGCGGTTGAACAAACGCTTCATCATATAAACAAAGCTGCAGAGCCCCTACAAAGCGGTGAATTAGAGTTCTTCGCTTATCATATAAATGAAGCTTTATTAAATATCTCAAATATTACAAGACCTTATGAAAACGATGAGATGTTAGATGTAATGTTTGGTGCTTTTTGTTTAGGGAAATAGTTTAAATTAAACTATTTCACACTACTAAATCCACGCTTGTAACAACTCCTGCTTCCCCGTTTTCTTTTAAAAAAATACTAGACTCTTTTAAACTTGCAGTTTGGTCTGCATAACCGTCTGAATAATTAAATCCCGTTGCAATAGATGATAAATATATTGCTCCTATTCCGCTTTGGGACATTGTGATTAATTTATTTTCTCCTTTTTCGTCTATTTGCCAGATTTTTAGATTATTAAAGATTGAATCTGCCTCATCTATCCAATTATTTCCGTCTTCATCATAAGCTCTTAACTCTTCAAAACCGTCACCGCTGTTTGGACCGAAGAGTTCTTTTCCATTGTCTATTTTATTGTTATTGTTTTTATCCAATACTAAAAAACCGCTTCCTTTTTTTAATAAAGGAATCTCTTCTTCTATTCCGTCACTGTTTAAATCAAACTCAAATGTTAAATTCCGGCTGATATTATCAAATTGGTTTGTTTCTCCCTCATAATTTATAATAAGAGGATCTTGTAAATTAATACCTGCAATATCTATTTTTGTTTTATGCTGTTCATAAAACTCTTGGGAAAAAGATAAATTAAGGTCTATATTAAAAGAGCCGTTATTTGTATTTATTTGTGCAGAAGAAGAAAAATCAATACTACTTTTCTGATAGTATATTTCCGTACTTTCATAACTTGCGGCAAAAGTATTAATATTCATATCCCTTGTAAAACCGGGATTAAAATCATAATTTTTGTTTTTCTCAACATTTGCAAAAGGGAAAAGTTCAAATTTCTCTTTTTTACCTTGAAATTTGCCTAGCAGTATCTCAATAATAAGTTTTTTAATTCTATCTTCTGCTGACATTAAATCTTCGGAATTATAAACCAAAGTTTTGGAGTAATAATACTCTGTAGATATACTCATATTTTTTTCAATTTCTTGGTTTTGAGTATCATTGAGTCTTTGGCTTACCAAAGTTTGGCTTACTGATGACTCATGTTGTTGAACAAAACTACTTGCCGACTCCATATTCACATTATATGATTCAATTAGCATAAGGTATCCTTTTAAACTATATTTAAGAATTGTATAGTAAATAATCTAAAATATAATTTAAGCAATAAAACTACTTGTTAAAAGATTTTGGATAATATATCGCCATGAAAAATAGTGAGTATGATTTAATAGTTATCGGTTCAGGTGCAGCAGGGATGATATCTGCGATTATCGCTGCAAGAGAGGGCAAAAAAGTATTATTGTGTGAGCAAAAAGATAAATTAGGACCTAAACTTAAAGCAACAGGCGGAGGTAAGTGTAATCTTACAAATACCCTTTCAAATGAAGATTTTATGAACTCTTTCGGTAAAAACGGAAAATTTATGAGTGAAGCAATTTTAGCTTTCAATCATAATGATTTAATAAGTTTTTTAAAAGAGATAAGAGTTGATACTCATATTCCAGACGGTTTTCGCGTTTTTCCGGTAACCCACAACTCTTTAACTATAATAGAAGCTTTGCAAAAAGAGTTGCAAAGAGTAAATGTGGAGATAAAAAAAGCTACAAAAGTAAATGATCTGATATGTGAAAATGAGACTATAAAAGGTGTAATAGCAAAAGATAAAAATTTTTATGCTCCAAATATAATCGTAGCTACGGGAGGTTTAGGTTTTTCATCTCTTGGAGCAAACGGAGACGGTTTTGAATTTGCTAAATCTTTGGGGCATAAAATAACTGAGTTATATCCTGCTATGTTGCCTTTAATTACAAAAGAGAAATGGGTTGCAAATTGTAAAGCCGATACTATAGCAAAAGCGGAAATTAGAATAAATTTAAAAAAAGCAAAAAAACTTAAAGCCTGCGGGGATTTGATTTTTACTCCAAAAGGAATCAGAGGTCCTGTTGTATTGGATTTTTCAAGAGAGATAACACCTTTGTTAGAAAAGTATGAAGAGGTTCCTCTTTTTGTCAATATGATAAAAGGGAAAAATGAAGAAGAACTTTTTCAACACTTTAAAAAGTTTTCTACACTAAATATAGAAGAGACTCTGTCTAAATTGCTGCCGGTTTCTGTTATAAAAGAGATTTGTACTTTAGTTGGTGCAGATTTTAAGAAAAAGTTTAAAGATTTAGAAGGTTCTACAAGAGAAAAACTTGTTAAAACTATAGTTTGGACACCTCTTACGGTGATTGATCACGTAGGCTTTGAAAAAGCGATGATTACAAGAGGAGGGGTTAGTTTAAAAGAGATTAATCCAAAAACTATGCAGAGTAAAATAATTGAAGGTCTGTATTTTTGCGGTGAAGTAATGGATTTGGACGGTCCTTGCGGCGGTTACAATTTGCAATGGTCTTTTGCAAGCGGAAACTTGGCAGGAAAACTTTTAAAATAATTAAATTTTAATAAGTTCTACAAAGTTTGAATTACTTTTATCTATATCTATCCATGAATTACAGTTAAACTCTATTTTTACGGCATTTCCCATTTGAAGTTCTTCTTTAAGATTACCGAAGGTAAGGGCAAGTGCTGTAAGAGCAGGATTATGCCCTACAATTAAAAGTGAGTTTACACTATCATATGTATAAGTTATTGATTCAATTAATTCATTTAAAAAAGCTTGGTAAATTACTTCGTTAAACATGATATTCTTATCATAGCCAATCTCTTGAGCTACTATTTGAGCTGTTTGTCTTGCTCTTATTGCAGGGCTTGAAACTATTAAATCAGGAAGAACTTCTTTTTGTTTTAAAAGTTTTCCTATTTTTTTGGCATCTTCAAAACCTTTTTTACTAAGAGAGATATCATAATCATATTCATAGTCGTTTTGAATCTCTTTTTGTGCATGTCTTAAAATATATAACTCTTTCATAAAACCTCTTTGTATATAAAACTATAAGCAGATTCTAAAACATTTATGATAAAAAAAAATTGAAAAAACCGATTTTTAAAATTATTTTTTTAAAAACTTCTTAGGATACTCAAAAGAGATAAGTTTTGCATTTTTTTTGGTAGCTTCTCTCCAACTGTCGCAATCAAACTCAATCTCAACAATTCCGCAAGTAGGCAGTCTTTCATTAAAATCAACTAAATAAAAAGCCAAAAGGTTTAATCCGGGATTATGTCCTACTAAAAAAACATCATCATACTCGTCCGCAATAAAGTTTAAAACTTCTAAAAGAGTTTTTAATGAAGCTTCATATAGATACTCGTTATATAAAATATCTTCATGATATCCGACTTTTTTTGCAATTTTTTTTGCTGTTTCTCTTGCTCTATAAGCAGGTGAAGAGATAATTACATCAGGGAAAACATTTTTTTTGTATAAAAGATCACCCATGAAAGGTGCATTTTTTTTGCCTCTATTATTTAAAGGTCTATCAAAGTCTTCAAGTTCTTTATTGGACCAATCAGATTTTGCATGTCTTATTAAATAGAGTCTTTTCATATTATCCCTTTTTAAAAGTTTTTCCATTATATCTGTTTTTATTATAAAAATTTTATAAAAAAATAAACATTTTATTTTATTTTTAAAAAAAACTTTAAAAAATAAATTATAGATAGTTTTGATATAATAATTGTGTAAAACTTATTTAAGGTAGTTATTGAAAAAAGAGAACAAAGTAAAAGTTTTAATAGTAGAAGATGAAAGTATCGTGGCATTGGATATAAGCAGAGCATTAAAACTAATGGGTTTTGAAATTGTAGCTTGCGTAAGAAATTGTGAAGATGCCCTTGCTTGCGTAAGAACTAAAGTTATAGATATTGTTTTAATGGATATAAATTTAGGAAGTGAAAAAGACGGAATTTTTACCGCAGCACAGGTAAAAAAGATTAAAAATTTACCTATTATTTTTCTAACGGCATTTTCAGATGAAGAGACTATAGACAGAGCCGTCTCTTGTGATCCCGTAGGTTATTTGACAAAACCTTTTAATAAAAATGAACTTAATTCTACGATAAAAATTGCAATTAACAGACTACAAAAAAGAGAAGAAAAACTTAAAGAAAACGGATATGAACTTCTTTACGACAAATTTTACTATGATAAAGAATCCCAGTCTTTATATTATGATGATATTCCTATAAAATTAAGTAAAAACGAAAAAATTTTATTAACCCTTTTAGTAAATACAAAAGGAAAAATCCTAACCTTTGAAGAGATTGAAAACTATATTTGGCCCGAAAGAGTTGTTTGTGATAGTACAACAAGAAGTCTGATTCACAGATTGCGTTGTAAAACCGATCCTAATTTAATCGAAACTATTCCGGGGTTTGGTTGTAAATTAAAATAATCTATTTTTTATCAAGAGAGTCTCTTATCCCTTTTAATAAAAAAAGAATATAAAAAACAATTAAATATGCAATGGTATAAGGCACAAAAATTTTACAAAAAGTAAATACTCCTTCTAGAAAATTCCATTTGAATAAGCCTATACTCTCATTAAGAGCATTAAATATAATAATAGAAAATCCCAGCCAAAAAATTATCGGTAAAAATTTTTCAATAAAATTTGTGACTATACTTTTTTCAAAATCAAAATCTTTACTATGCTCATAAAATTTAAAAGAGTCTTCTTTGTGCGTAATTTTTTTCATCTTATTTCTCCTATAGATATATTCTACAACTTTTGCGTTACAGTTTGCGTTGCAAAAATGAAAAAAATATTAAATTTTTATTAACCATAAAATGATAGAATATTAAAAAAATGTTGAAAGGAGATTTATGGAACAAGCTAAAACAATATTTTTATTGACTCTTTTGACAGTATTATTCGTATCAATTGGATTTTATTTCGGTGGAACAAATGGAATGCTTATAGCCTTTTTATTAGCAGGAGGAATGAATTTTTATGCTTACTACTATTCTGATAAACAGGTTCTAAGACACTACAATGCAACACCTATAGAAGATGTAAGACATCCTGTTTACAGAATAACTCAAAAATTGGTGCAAAAAGCAAATCTTCCTATGCCGAAGGTTTATTTGATTCCCGATCATACTCCAAATGCTTTTGCAACGGGGAGAAACTATGAAAATGCGGCAGTTGCCGTTACAATGGGATTATATGAGATGTTAAATGAAAAAGAGTTAGAAGGCGTAATTGCCCATGAACTTTCTCATATAAAACATTATGATATGTTAATAGGAACGATTGCGGCAGTTTTTGCGGGAGCTATTGCAATGATTGCAAATATGATGCAGTTTTCTGCAATGTTTGGAGGAAATAACAACAGACAAGGCGGAAATCCGATTATTATGATTTTAATGGCAATTTTGCTTCCTTTGGCAGCTTCAATTATACAAATGACGGTAAGCAGAAGCAGAGAGTTTATGGCAGACGAAGGCGCTGCAAGATTAACGGGAAATGTTGAAGGGCTGCAAAGTGCATTGGCAAAATTGGATAATTACGCAAAAGGCGGACATCCAATTCATAATGCAACGGAAGAAACAGCACATATGTTTATTATAAATCCTTTTTCAGGGATGAAAGATGCTTTTGGATCTTTATTTAGAACTCACCCTTCGACAGAAGATAGAATTGCAAGGTTAGAAGAGTTAAAACATGAATTATAAAAATAGAAGCTTTTTTTAGCTTCTATTGAAAAATACTTACAAGTTTGTCTTCTGTAACCTCTTCTTGCAAAATAGGATAAATTCCCTTTGCAATCAAAGAAATCTTTAAATCATAATCAATATCTTCTATTAAAAAATAGTTGACCGTATAATCGTATAACACATCGGGTAAGACATTACATGCAGCATCATTTTCATTGTTGTATGCCGGGTTTTGAATACAGTTAGACGATTTTAATCTATAATCCTTAATAAAAAATATCCAAATATATTTAGCTTCAGGTCCTGCATAATCAAGTTCCGTATTACTGTTTGAACAGGCTGCAACATGAAACTCGTTTTTAATCTCATGAACTTTTATATTACTTCCTGTAATCAAAGCTAAAGATATCTTTTTCCTTGCACTTTTAATAATCCTTGCAAATGTTGCTCTTGAGACATTCATTTTTTTTGCCGCATCTTCTTGATACATACAAAAAGAGTCCATTAAATGGATTGCTTCAAGCTCTTCATGCAGTAGTATTACATCTTGTTTCGCTTTTATATCTTTAGGTCCAAAATATTTTGAAACGGGTTTTAACTCTAACTTTCTTTGCAGTTTCTCTCTTGCCATTTTTATACCTTATTTCAATAATTTTAATAATATCATATATTAATTAAATAATACTTGACATATGTTCAAAAAACTGATACAATTCTGTCATATGTTCATTAAGTAGTATTTAGTTTGACTTTTTAGTGCACTTGTACAATAAAAAATAGTGATCTTCTCTCAGTGGTAACCTTTTTGGTTTCCGTTATTGTACAAATTGTATATAAATATTAGCTTTAACAGAATATATTTTTAAGCATCAGTTTTGTTAGGATAACACATAATTGTCTTTTCCCTAGTCATTACTTTTTTTCACTCATCCTGACACCAAGCTGATGTTTTAAACTTTTAGGAAATGAAAGATGACTAAGTTTGTATTCCCTACAAAAGAGCAGTTAAGTTATATATCTCCTGTTGAATCTGGATTTGAAGATTCTGAATATTTAACGATATTATCGTGCATTGGACAAGAGATTGATTCTGTGGATATTATTCAAAATCCTTATTTGGACAATGAAAATAAATTTATGGAAATGTGTAAAGACGAACATATAAATGTCGTAATGTCACCCAAAAAGAATCATTTACCTATAAAAGAGTTACAAGAAAACGGTATATCTGTTTATAAAGTTGATACAAATAAAAAAGTATTAAATATTTTTAGTGATTTTGTTCAAGATAAATTAGAAAGGCTTAACTCTTAATTTTAGGAGCTAAGCTTTTTCTTTTTTAAAAAGTATATTTCAAACTGAATTTAAAGTTTCTTCCAGGTTCATATCTATAGTAATCTTCATCGCTTTTAGATGCAATAGTAGAGTGTTTTCCGTAAGTTTTATCGGTAATATTATCAACTCCTGCGTAAAATGTCCAAGAATTGTACTCTTTTGGAGTATATTTTAAACTGATATCATGGGTAACGTATCCGGGTCTATCTATTTGATTATCAATTCCTTTTATGGCATTTAAGGTATATCCTAAATTTAGAGTCTCATTTATATCATAATAATTATTCCAAACAAGTCTTTTGCTGTCGTATGCTCCTATTCTTCTAATTGCTATTGCTTCATCAACTCCTGTTGTACTTGTAGAGTTATCATTTATCTCTTGAGCATCAATATATGAGTATGAAAGATTTGTTGTATAGTTTTCATAATTCCATAATAGTTTAATCTCAAAACCTTTTGTTTTAAAATCATCTGAGTTATTATAAATATCTGCTAAGGTTCTTCCACCTTCTCCGCTTCCTCCGTCAATATCTCTAGCTAAAATTAGATTTTCAATAGTAGTTTTAAAAAGACTTACATCAAAAGTGAAATAATCGTTTTGCGTAAGAAGATTATTTGTATTATATTTATATCCGATTTCGTATTTTTTTGCAGTTTCTGCTTCTAGATTATCCGAATAAGAGGTATTTTCTTTAACTTTTGTCAGCCAAGTGAAAGGAATAATTCCTGTCATTCTGCTGCTTTGACTATAATTGGCATAGATTTTTGAATTTTCATTTAGTTCATAATCAAATCCTATATTAGGAGAGATTGTATTATCCGTTGCTTTCCCAAAGCCCGTCTCAAATTCATAATCATCAAATCTCAAACCGTAATAGATGTTTAAATTCTCAATATTCATTCTGTTTTGAAGAAAAAGGGCTCTATTTTTTGAATATGTATCTGATACAAAATCCGTATATGTTTTATCATGAACAGAGTAGAAATAATCTGAAATACCGTGCTGCTTCTCATATTGAGCACCTAAGGAAAGTTTATTTTTTGTATTTAAAAAATCAAAGTTAAAGTGGTTTTGAATTTTAAAACCAAAGGTCTTATTTTTGTATTCCGTATTTATCTCTTCTCTTTCTAATACGATTTGACTTAAGTTTAAATTTGTATCTAAGTTTATTAAATTAGTTGGATTATAGTTATGTTGTAGTGCATAGTTTGTGGTTGTTGAAGTGATTTTTTCTAAATCAGTAGGATTAGGAATGGCATCGGTTCCTCTCCATTGTGAGTCACCACTGTTTTCATTTTGACTTATTGTTACTCTTAGATCATTGTCTTTTACATCAAGCAAACTAAATTTAACCAAATAATCTCTATCTTTATATGCCGTTGCTATTTGATCTTTACCTGTTCCATCTTCGTAGTTGTCATTATTTACGGCAGATACATTTGCATATACTCCAAAATAAGAGTTTACTACATCATAGGCTATTAAACTTCCATGTTTTGTATTAGCATTTGTTCCATAACCTGTTTTTATAATTCCACCGTAATTTTTCCCGTGGCTAACAAAATCTTGGGCATCTTTTGTGGTCATTATAATAGAACCGCCTAAAGCTCCCGAGTTATCGGAAGCATCAGTATATGTTTTTACCTCTACTTGTTTTAAAATATCGGGATTTATACCAAGTTCATTTCCTCTGTGTTGAAACATATTCTTACCTTGTCTAGCACCGTCTAGACTGATATCCAAGTTACTGCTTTCAATACCTCTTATATAAATTCTTTGAACATTTATTGCTCCTCCTCCTACATCAATTGAAGAATTGTTTTTAAACAAATCAAAAAGGGAATTTACCTGAGTATTTTGAGCTCTTTGCAAATCTATTTGGATATTTCCTGCCTCTGATGATTGGGCAATTACATCAACATCATTTAAAGTCTGTGATTGCGCAAATAGCGAACTAGAAAGAAGAATTGATAGACTTATATATTTTTTCATTTTTACCTCTTTGTATATTTGCAACTTAGTTGCATTAAATTTCGGAATTATACAAAATGCAACTTAGTTGTAAATTAAAATAGGTATTTATTATAATAATCTTTATCAATTTATAGTGTGGAAAAAGTCTTTCTAAAACAAAAGTATTTAAGTAATTATATTAGCGCTTCAATCTTTAGTGAGTTATTAATATCTTCTTCCAAAGCTTTTTTATATATTTCTTGAAGTACTTCAAAAGTAGTATCTATTTTTTCTTGTTCTACACCCTCTAAGAGTTGTTCTATATTGTTTTGACCCACTTGTGCAAGTTCTTCTTTTAGTTTAAAAGCTTTAGGCGTAGCTTCAATAAGCAGGGCTCTTTTATCTTTTGGATGTTTGATTTTACGGATATAACCTTTTTGTTCCATTCTTTTTAAAGTCATGGTAAGGTTTGAGGGTTCAGTAAGCGTTTTTTCGCATAATTCTCTTTGAGACATAGCCCCGTAAGTAAATAGTTTTAAGATTATTTGTCTTTGCTCAATAGTAATTTCATATTTACGAAGCTTTTGATTTAATCTTTGTCGCAGCTTCGAATGAACTCTGGCAATTAAAAAACCTAAACATGCTTTGTCGTCATCTCTTTTTTTATCCATAAAAAATATAATACAATAAAATATCTAATAAATTACTTTTTTTTCTCCTTTAAAATCTATTAAGTTAAGCTCTACTTCATAGGCAGTTGAAAGTGTATCTTCTTTTAATTGCTCTTTTTCTCCGTAAAAAACCTTTTCGCCGTTTTTTAGAAGCAAGATTTTATTTGCATATTTAAAAGCAAGATTTAAATCATGTAAAACTACAAAAGTCGTAAGAACTCTTTGTTTGGTCATTTTTTTTGTTATATCCATAATTTCAAGCTGATTTTTTATATCTAAGTGGTTTATGGGTTCATCCAAAAAAAGGATATCTCCTTCTTGTACTAAAGATCTTGCAATTAATACTTTTTGGAATTCTCCTCCACTTAAATTTAGGACGTTTTTCTTTTTAAAATCGTTTAAATGAAGCTCTTTTATTATATCTTCACATTTTATATAATCCTCTTTTTTCGGGAAAAATCTCATATGAGGTTTTCTTCCTAATAAGATGCAATCTTCAACACTGCATGGAACGGCTTTTGTTGTTTGTGGAAGATATGAAATGAGTTTTGCCAACTCTTTATTGTTATATTGTTCTACTCTTTTTTTAGCTATTAGAATCTCTCCTGAAGTTTGGGTTATGAATTTTCTAAGAAGTTTTAAAAAAGTACTTTTCCCCGCTCCGTTTGGTCCAATTATTGCAGTAATATCACCGTTTACAGAGTTTAGACTTATATCTTTTAAGATTTGTCTGTTTTTTAAAAAATAGTTTAAATTTTCTGTTTTAATCACGTAACGACCTTTTAATAAGAATAAATAAAAATAGGGGAACTCCTGCAAAAGCGGTTAAAATTCCTACAGGTATAGTAATTGGAGATAAAACTAATTTTGCAAGTAAATCCGCTCCCATAAGAAAAACTCCTCCTAAGATTGATGATGAAAAAAACAAAAAATGATGTTTGGGATTTTCAAAAAGAAGTTTTATAATATGAGGAGCAATTAAACCTACAAAACCTATGATTCCGTAAAATGCAGTTGCAATTGCCGCAAGTAAAGAGGAAAACAAAAGAGCATAAATTCTAAGGGTAAAAACTTTTACTCCCAGACTTTTTGCATGATTATCCCCCCAAACAATAGTGTTAAAATCCCAGCCTCTTAAGATAACAAAAAACATCCCAATAAGCCAGAAAGAAGATACGAAAATAATTTCTGTCCATTTCCCTTTGCTTAAATCTCCAAAAGTCCAAAAAATTGCTGCTGCTAATTGATCATCGTTTGAAAAATATTGAAGCAACATTGTTGCCGCATTAAAAAATGCGGCAATAGCAACTCCTGCTAAAATAAGACCTTGGGAATTTATCTTTTTAATTGTAGAAAAGATTAAAACAAACAAAGAAGAGATTAATGCTCCTACAAAGGCTCCAATAACAATAAAGCTGATATTTTCACCTGCTATACTAAAAGTTGCAGAGCCTAAAATAATAATACTAAAAGAGGCTCCAAAAGCCGCACCTTGAGAAAGTCCTAAGGTAAAAGGCGAGGCTAGGGGATTTTTTAGAACACTTTGTAAGATTGCCCCTGAGAGGGCTAAAACTGCACCTACGCAAAAAGCCGATAACATTCTTGGAATTCTAAGTTCCCAGATTAAATATGTTAGATTACTGTTTTGGGAATTAAAAAATAGTGCATTGAAACTCTGTTTAAAACTCATCTCCACATAGCCCAATTTTAGAGTTAAAGCAAAAATTAAAAAGGCAAAAATAGAAAGAAAAAACCAAAAACTCTTTTGTGATATCATAGCTTTATACTCTCTGTTTGAAGTTGGTTATTTTCAAGTTTTACTTTTTGGAAACCTCCTGTGTCCTCTTTTATCATTTTATATAAAGGTTCTCCTACAAAATGAGTAAAAATTTCATCTGCTTTTTTTACAGGATCCAAATCTTTATATATTTCAGGATAAATCTGTTTAGCTATAAAAAAACTGTTTGCCAGCATTTGATCTAGGTTTACATAATAAAAAGTATTGGGAAGAGTAATATATGTTTGATTTTTTAAAGCTTTAAGTTTTTTAAAATACTCTTTGTCTTTGTCAAACTCTGTTTTGACTAACTGCCAGCCTGCATAATCTAAAAATATAATAGGAGGATTTTTTAAAAGAAGATACTCTTTATTTACAAAAAGATGACCTGTTTTTTGAATATCTTTGGCAATATTTGAAATATTTGCCAGTTTAAAAGGCATAAAATCAGCTTGGGTGCTTGTAATTCCTTGTAAACCTTTATATGCAACTGCTCCAATATAGGCATTTTTAGGATTTTCTATTTTTTTAAACTGTTTTTGCAGATCTTTTATATAACTAACTAACTCTTGTGCTCTTGTTTCTTTGTTTAAAACTTTTCCCATGATTTCAAAAGATTTATAAATATGCTCAAAATCAATTTGGTTTAAGCCGTATCCTACAACAATTACCGGAATATTTAGTTGGGAAGAGAGCAAATCTGCCTCTTTTTTATCTTGAGTTATTGTAAAAATAACATCAGGATTTAAGACTTTTATAGCTTCAAGGTTAGGGCGTTTTGCTCTTCCTCCTTGACCTACTATAGGTATATTTTTTGCCCAATTTCTATTTACATAAGTATAAGTTCTTTTTTTTATATCTTTTAATTCAATAGATTCTATACCTAAAACAGTATCTTTTGCATTTAGATATGTTACATAACTTAAACTTGTACCTAAAGCAATTATCTTTTTTACGGGTTTATTTATCGTAATTTCTCTGTTTAGAACATCTTTTATTTTTATCTCATTTGAAAAAGCAAAACTATTTAATATAAAAAATAGTATTAGTAATTTTATATTTTTCATATTTTCAACTCCTTGTTTTATATTTTTTTATTTAAGTTTAAAAACTATATTTTAAGCTTACTCTTACGTCTCTTCCGGGTTCTGCTACAGCTATGCCGCCGCTTGTAAGTGAGGTTTGTGCAACATACTCTTTATCGAACAAATTGTTAACAGCTAGAGAAAAAGTAAGATTTTTATACTCCCTTGGAGTAAAAGAGGCTGAAATATCATGTACTGCATATCCTGCTTTATTATTTACGTTATCCGGTGCATCATCATTTTCAAAAACTCCCGTAATTGTGTAACCAAGCATTAAATTATCACTTGGAAAGTATCTAAAGTCCGTAATTAATTTATCCCCGTAACTCCCTGCTAATCTTTTTGTTGTTCCTATAAAAGTTTTGCCGTCTTGTTCTACATCAACATGAGAATATCTAAGAGATAATTTGAAATTTTCAATTTTATAGTCACCGCTTATTTCAAAACCTTTTGATTGGATATCATCGTCATTTATAATATCACTGATGGGTGCTCCCATTTGACCTCCTGTTCCAACTATTATCGGATCCATAATATCTGTTTTAAAGAGTGTAAGTTTTAGACCTAAATTATCATTATTTGAAAAAACATTAAAGCTTTGCCAAGTAGCACCTAGTTCAATTTTTTTAGCTTTTTGAGGATCTAAATCTTTTGTAGAAGAACCGTTAAAAGTAAGATTAGGAGATAAATTGCTAAGCCAGCCTACAGGAATAGTATTTGCTCCGCTTACACTCTCTCCATATCCTGCAAAAAGTACTAAGTTATCGGTTAAAGAGTAATCGGCATTGATATTAAAAGAACTGTTTTCATCACTTGCTTTTTTATAGATTAAATCATTTTCAAAATCATCGTATCTTGCCCCAAAAGATAGGTTGATTTTTTCAAAAGCCATTCTATTTTGTACAAATAAACCTTTGTTTTTATATTTAATTCTTCCAGTATCGCTTATCCCTTCCTCTTCTTCATAATCTGCACCAAGAGTTAATTTGTTTAAAAAAAGATTATTATCAAGTTCAAAACTATTTCTAATATCTCCACCTTTACCTTCGGTTTCTATATCTGCTGAACTATCCCTTTCTAAATAACTAAGAGTTGTATCGTTTTTATAAAGTTTAAAATTTGTATTTATATAGGGATTTAGAGGATTGTATTTATGGTTTAAAATAGTAGTTTTTCTTTCAATTCTTTGTCTCTCTAATTCATTTGTTCCATTTGGATCAAAATATCCCATATCACTTCCCGGACCGCCTGCTTGATATAATCCTTCCTGAGTATTTTTTTCCGTACTTATTCTCAAATCATGATTTTTTAAATTAAGTAGAGAAATTTTTGCCAAATAGTTGTCAACTTCTTCGGATGAGCCTTCAACTGTTCTTCCGTTTCCTGTTTTATAATCATCTCCGTCACCTTTACTTCCGTAAAACAAAATTCCTAAATGTTGATATTTCCCGTAAAGTGCCAAACTGTTTTTATAAGAGTCGTCAATACTGCTAAAACCGCTTTTTATAAAAGCGCCTATATTTTTCCCGTCTTCTAAGAGGTCTTGTGCATCGACAGTCTCTAATTTTACGCTACCTCCAAGGTTTCCTGGACCAGAATCTGCTGTTGCTACGCCTGGATTTACACTTACTGATTTAAGCAAATCCGTATCAATATTACTTAATCCACCTCTGTGCTGATGTAAATCTTTGCTAAGTTTTGCTCCGTCAATAGTGATATTTGTTAAAGCTTCACTTATTCCTCTTAGGTAAAATCTTTTTGCATTTGGACTTCCTCCTGCAATATCTAAAGAAGTGTCATGCCGTAATAGTTCACTTAAGTTTCTTGGATTTGATCTTTTAGCATCTATTAAATCTAAAGATTTTTCTTGTTGTTCCACTACGGTTAGAGGAACCAATTTTTGAACATTTTTATCTGCATCGTTTTGTGCATACATTGTACTTGAAGCAACAGTAAGTAAAAATAGACTTCGCTTTTTAAGATTCATTTCTTAATCCTTTTATGATAGTAATTATTAAAATTGATATGAAAATGTACAGCAGTTTAGATAAATTATAGCTTAAATAGTTATTTGAATAACTATTTAAGCTGATTTGTTTTTAGGATTTTTAGTATCTGTTTTCTAAGAAGTTTTATTTTTTATTTAAGGAAATTACCCACATAAATAAGTTTGTAAAAAGGTAGATTATCGCCGATTTTATCTTTGATTGTTTCTAGTGTTGCTATAACAACTTTTTCTTCTTCTTTAAAACCGGCATCACTTACAACGGCGATTGGCATATCTTTTGGATAAAGGGTGAGTAAATGTTCTATAAAACCGTCAAACTCTCTATTCATAAAAAATACCATTGTTGACCCTGCTTGTGATAGTTTATCTATTAATTTATTTTCTGCTCTTCCAACTGTTAAGGTAACGCCGCTTTCATCTTTTGTTCCGCCTATAATTGAATTTTGTAAAGCTGCATTTGCTGCGTTAAAACTTGAAATTCCCGGAATTATTTTCGGATTTAAATCTTTAAACTCTTTCATATACCCCATTTGAGGACCGTAAACCGTTGTATCACCGTTTTCTAATATAACAATTTTTTTTCCCTCATCGTAGGCTTCTCTTATAGTCTTTCTTACTTCATTTTCTAATTTTTTTGTTTCATCTTCACTCATTTTGGTGTCACCTTCTTCCATAAAAAGGGTATGCCCTGCTGTATATACAGGTTTTTCGCCGATAAGTTCTTTATATTTACCCGCTTCTCCTTTCATTGTGAAAACAATATCAGCGTTTTTTATAGCTTTATATGCTTTAAGGGTCATATTATCCAAATCGCCGGCTCCCGTGCTTACGATAAGCAGTTCACCTTTTTTTGAAGATGTATCTTTTGTACTATTTTTTTCCATATTTATCCTTTTGATAGTAATTATTAAAATGGTATATGAAAATCAATAAACAGTAGCTTAAATAGTTATTTAAATAACTATTATTAAAATTACTGCTTTTTATCAAAAAATAGGAATTACGCTTTGAATATTTTCTCCTTTTTCTTCAAAACAGACTTTTTTTATATCAATACCATAAAGTTGCGATAAAGTCTCATTTGTCATAAGTTTTTCCGTTGTATCAAAAAGATAATTATCTTTAAACATTAGTAAGACTTTATTTGAAAGATAAAAAGCGTGTTGAGGATAGTGGGTGGTGTAAAGTATTGTAATTTTCTTCTCAGAATTTAAAAGTTTCAGTTGATTTAAAACTTTTTTTTGATTTGAAAAATCTAAAGCGGAAGCCGGTTCATCAAGTATCAAAAAATCACACTGGGAAGCTATTGCTCTTGCAATTAAAACAAGTTGCTTCTCCCCGCCTGAAAGTTCACTGAAGTTTCTATTGGCAAACTCTTTGATCTCCAATAACTCCAAAACTTCATAGGCTAAATTATAATCTTTTTTTGAAGGGTTTGAAAAAAGTTTTAGATGTTTGGCTCTTCCCATTAAGATTACGTCTAAAACCGTAAAATCAAATATTAATTGGGAACTTTGGGGTACATAAGCAATTTGTGCATTATTTTTAATCTCTCCTTTATCTAAAGGCAAAAGATTTAAAATAGCTTTTAAAAGTGTGGTTTTACCTCTTCCGTTGGGACCTAAAATTGCTACTATATCACCTTTATGTATTTCAAAGGAGTAGTTTTCAAAGATTGTTTTTTTAGCTCTTTTTAGTGTTGCATTTTCTATTTTAAGCATTGTTCCATCCTTTGTTTTGCATTTTTCTTAAAAGGTAGATAAATATAGGGGCTCCTATTATTGCCGTTAAAATACTTAAAGGAATTTCGCTTTGTCCTAATGTTCTTGCAAAATTGTCAATAATAAGTAAATACGAAGAACCTATAAAAATAGATACGGGAATTAATCTTTTATGATTTGCTCCTACTAACATTCTTGCAAAATGAGGAATTATAAGTCCGACCCAGCCGATTATTCCGCAAATAGCCACACAAGAAGAGATTATTAGAGTAATAGTAGCCAAAATCAGCCATTTGGTTTTTTCTATATCTATTCCCAAAGATTTCGCTTCCTCTTCTCCCAAAGATAGAAGATTTAACCTATATCTTAAAAGATAGATTAATATTATTCCAAAGATAGTCGGAATTGAAACTATTAAAAGTTTATTAAAATCGGCTCCTGCTAAACTTCCTAAAAGCCAATAAACTATAGCAGGAAGTTTATCCTCAGGATCTGCAATAAAAGTTAGAAGCGAAGTTAAAGCCGAAAATAAAGCGCCAATAACGACTCCTGATAATACAACCATTAAAACAGGATTTTGTCCGTTTATCCTACTTAAAAAAGAGATTAATAAAATAGATAAAAAGCCAAAAATAAAAGCAAGAGAAATTATCATAATGGCTTTGTCAAAGAGTAAAATAGCCAAAGAACCTCCAAAAGCTGCCCCTGAAGATACTCCTAAGATTTCGGGACCTGCCAAAGGATTTCTAAATATACTTTGTAAAGAGGCTCCTGCTACAGCTAAACCTGCTCCTATAACAAGTGCCATTAAGACTCTTGGAAGTCTTACGAGTTCTACTATTTTTTCTTCCAACTCTTGATAGTTTGATTTAAAATCTGTAAAGTTATTTAGAAGTATAGAAAAAATAGTTTTTATATCTATTTGTATTCTTCCTACTTTCAAGGAGTAGAAAAAAAGGAATAAAAGAAAAAATATTAGAATAATATTTTGATATTTTTGTATAATTTTCATTGAATTAAATCCTTATAATATTTACTGTTTTTATTTATATTAAAGTGCAAAATAGTTTTTATCTCCTCTTCTTTTAAATCATAATTATAAAGCAGTCTGTAGGCTTTTTTCATCTCTTGCTTAAAATCAAAATCTGCTGTTTTAGGATGTAAAAGTTTAAAAAGCCAAAGCCACATCAAAGGAGATTCTTGCCCCGGTGGATCCCATCTTGCACCTCCAAGAGGAACTTTATAGACTCTTTTGTTTTTTGCGGCATTTGTAAGACTAAGAAGAGGATTGTCGTAGATCTTATTTAAACTTAAGTTTGATTCAAAATTATTTAGAAGTATTATTTCGGGATTATATTTTAAAATCTCTTCTATACCCACCTCTTTAAAGCTTTTAAAGTTTTTTATATTTTCTCCTCCGCTTAAGTTTATACTGTAATCGTTAAAAGAGTCTTCTCCTGCTACTCTTAAGCTTTGATTTACTCTTAAAAAGTATAAAATTCTGGGTCTGTTTTTTAAATTTTTTGTTAGCTTTTTTAATCTGTTTTTTACGCTTTGTCTATAGTTTAAAATCTCTTTAACTCTTTTTTCTTTGCCGTAAGCTTTTCCTAATATTTTAAACCATTCTTCAATTGACTCCTCTTTGCCGTATTTTAAAAGAGCAACATTTAAACCTGCATTTTTTAGTGGTTCTATTGAGTTTTGACCGAAGTGTGCCCATTGGAAAATCAAATCGGGATCTAATTTTAAAAGTTCTTCAATATTTGGGATAAAGTTTTCTCCTACTCCTTTTGTAGAAAGATTTAAACTCTTTGGAAAAATTTTTCCTAAAATTCCGTTTTTTATTGCCTCTTTTGCTACTGGGTTAATTGAACTTAGTCTTGAAATATCTTTATCAATGCTAATACTAAGTGAAGCCAAAGGAATAGGAATACTTACTACCTTTTTAGCTTCATTTTTTAAAATAATTTTAGTATTTGTCTGGTCGTAAAATTCGATTTTTGCAAATAACAAAGAGCTTGAAAGAGTTAAAAAAAACAGTAGTTTTATAAGTCTCATTTGATTTTTAAATCCTTTAAATAATTTAATAAACCAAAACCGAATTTTGTGGCATTTGGCATAAAAAAACTTCCGTGATGATAAAAAGGATCAAGGGAAGTTACGATTAGCTTTCCTCCGTAATAATTATCTAACTCAAAAAAAACACTCTTTTTACTATCCTTCTGCTCTATTACGTTTAAGGCATTTTTAGGAATTTCAAAGCCTCCATGGTAGTGCCAAGACATATCTTTTAGTTTTATATGTTTAAATAGAGGATACTCAGGTTTTACGACTTCTAAATCTATACTGTTTTTTTCATCTAACCACCACCAAAAGTTAAAAGGAAGTTCCACCTCTTTTATATCTTTTAACCAATATTTTGTCTCATTTCTTCCCATTACAACCAACGTTTTTCCTTCTTGTAAAAACTTGTAAAAAATATCTTTTTTCTTTTGTAGTTGATCATACATACTTGAACAGGTAATAAGTAAAATATCGATATCTTTAAGCTCTTCAAAACTTAAAGTAGGCAGATATAAAACTTTTTTGAAATATTTATTAAAAGGCTCTTTTGTTAAAGATACTATATGAAAAGCCGTACCGCTGTTTAAAGCTGCAATATTATTCATCTTTGTCTCCTTGAATCCAGTTTATAATATTGTTAAAAAGAGCATAATTATCTTCCTCTTTTTCCATGCAAGTCCATAAATCATTTCCTGAATGTACATATAAACTTCCGTTATTGATTCTATATTCCCAATCAACAATTACTTCTTTTTGTTTTACTGCAATAATATGTTCTGCTCCTTTTGGAGCAGGATTTCCTCCTCTTGAGAAAAATCCTGCTACACCTTTTCTTTTATTTAATTTCTCTATATCTATGTTTTTATAAACTAAATGTTCTTGTAATTTAATTATTTTAAACTCTTCTAATGTAGGTCTTTTCATAGGAATAAAAGTCTTAAGTTCCTTAAAAAAAGGTTTTATTATATGTCCGTTTAGAAAAATCTTTTTTCCGTTTTCTAAAAATTCTTTTAATTTATTTCCTATATTGCAAAGAATATATTGATCGATATACATACTGAAAATTATTGCTTTGTACTCTTTTAAATCTATATTTTCAAGTTCATACTGACTAATAGCTTCAACTATATTTTCATACTCTTTTCTATCCCAAAATCTTTTGGCTTGATTTGGAATAGAAGTTACAAATAAAATTTTTTCTTTCATATTTTAATCTCCTAAAAATCAATTTTCATGGCAATTTTGAAATTTCTTCCAGGTTGCAGCAAAGGGTTTGTTTTACTTGTATCATAAGCGATATTTTCTGGAACCGTAGGCATTGAGTAAGCTTTGTCGAAAATATTTTCAATACCGAAATTAAAACTTACATTATCAAAAGCATTAACTTTTCCCATATCAAAACCTGCATATATATTGGGAACAAAATAACCGCTTCTCTCTCTTTCACTTGTTTTGTCTACTTTTGTTCTTTTTTTAGCCCATTGTGCAGTTAATTCAATATAGTAGTTGCGTAAAGATTCAGGTTCATATTTCAGACTTAAAAATCCGTTTAAAGGCATAATTTGTTCAAGAGGTTCATCTGTAGTTTTATCTTTCCCTTTTAAATAACTTACGTTTGTTTTAAAACTTAAGTCATAAGGCAAGTCATAATCCAAATCAAACTCAATCCCCCAGATTCTTGCTTCTCCAATATTTTGAATCTGTTTTGCGGCTAATCCTTTGTACGTAATATTTTCTGTAGTAATTAAATTGTCATAATCACTTGTAAAAAAGGTTAAATTTGATATTAGATTATCATTTGTATATCTGGCTCCTACTTCATAAGTAATACCTTCTTCAGGTTTAATATCGGGATTTGGAACTCTAAAGTCACTGTAAACACCTGTTCCTACTGCTGAGACTTCTGCCGTGGAAGGAGCCCTAAAAGAAGTATTTACATTTGCTTTTAAATCTATATTGTCCCAAAGAGGATAAATCAATCCCAAACCTCCGGTTGCTTTATAGTTTGTGGTATCTCCTGCTTTATTAAAAAGTTCTTTTGTAGTAGAGTCGGTTATATAACCTGTATCCAGACTTGTTTTTACATAGTCGTATCTTAAACTTCCGCTTAAAATTGCATCATTATCAAAAGTATATTCATGCAACATAAAAGCACCTATGTTTAACTGTTCTGACTGAGGAGAAGATTTAACTCTAGGTGCTCCTTTTGTACTTTGTTCGCTACTGTCTCTGTCTTCAAAGTACCAATCCATTCCATAAGTTGAGGTTAGAGCTTTTTTATGTTTTCCGTGAACACCTATGAATTTACCTCCGTAAACTGTAGGTCCGTTTACGTATGAATCAACATAAACGGAAGGATTATTTAGATTTGGAATAACACTTACATGAGTATTTAACTCTCTTCTGTAAAGAGAAGCTTCAAAAGAGTCTAAACCTAAAGAGGGAATCTCACCTTCATACCTAAAAGAGTTATACTGCTCTTTCATAGGCTCTTCTCTTTGTACTCTTTGCAATTCTCCTTTTGCATTACCGGCTCCAGGTGCTGCAAATTGACCTCCTGCTCTTCCTCTTGTAACTGTTGTATATTTGCTTATAAATTCAACTCTGTGATTAGGAGCAATCGTATAACCGATTCTTGCATCATATCCTTTTGATCTATAATCAGAGTTGGGGATTATTCCGTCACCTGATTCATAATTATTTGCATCCCTGTAATTTAAGCCTAAAAGAACATCAAAACCGTTACCTATTCCTCCTAATTGTAATCTATGTGCCAAGCCGTCATTTACACTTTGATACTCTACATTATAATATGAGTCTGTCATATGAAAAGGTGCAGTTACGTCCCCTGTTGCTCTTTTTGTTATTACGTTTATAACCCCGCCAAATGAGTCGGTTCCATATAAAGAAGAAGCCGGACCTCTTATTATCTCTACTCTTTCTACTTGATTTGGATCTAAAAGCATATATTCTAAAGTATTTCTTCCTCTAAATCTATCTCCGTTTACAAATAATGGAGCCCTAAAGTTTTGAGTACTAAATCCTCTTATTACTACTTGTCCTGATTGCATACCGTCAGGAGCAAAAGAGACTCCTACTTCTTCATTCATAAGTTGAGGTAGATTTACACTTTGTCTTCTTTGTATTGTTTCATTTTCAATTACTGAAACACTTTTGCTTACTGTACTTAAAGATTGTTCCGTTCTTTGTGCCGTAACGGTAACTTCCTCTATTTTTTTAGTGTTACTTATTTTCTCTGCATTTACACAACTAACTAATAAAGAACTAGCTATAAAAGAGAACATTAATCGTTTTGTCTTATTCATACCATTTAACTCCTATTTAAGTTTTTTGTGTATAATACAAATTTCAATAATCAAAATCAATATTGAAATTACTAAAAAAGAATTAAAAATTACCTTAGGAGTATTTTTGTCAACAGGTATAAAAGAGAGTATTTTTAATACCGTAAAATCTAATAGCAGAATTAAACTTCCCAAAGAGAGTGCTTTTATAAAAAGTGAAGCGATAAATGTAAACAGTGGAATTAAAATATATAAAAATGATTTTAAAATCTATAAAGATAGTGTGGCAAACTATGAATCGGATTTTAGTGGAATTACTATTAATATATGTTTTAACGCAAACCACTTTTATATAAGCGAGTTATCGGATTTTAGGATAAACCCTCTTGCAAATCATACTATTGTAAATTATATTACAAAAGACAAAGGACAAATTTTTTATAAAAAAGATTCTGAGATAAAAAATATTATGATATATCTTGAACCGAAGTTTTTAAAAGAGTTTTTTAGAAATAACGAAAAAGCAAAACGAAGTATCAAAAGTATTGAAACTCAGGAATTTTGTCAATCAATAAAGGTAAAAAAAACCGATCTTAAAACAAAAGTTTGTGCCCTTGAAATCTATAATTGTTTATGTAGCAGCGCTTATGATGTTTTATTTGTTCAAGGCAAAGTTTTAGAGATATTATCTTATGAGTTAATTGATTTATTTGAGAATAATAAGGATAAAAAAGAGCAAAATGTAAAGTTTAGTTCTTATGATATAAAAGCTTTATATAAAGCAAAAGAGATATTAAGCTCAAACTTAAAAGAGTCTCCTTCTATCTCGGAACTTTCCAAAATGATAAAATTAAATGAATTTAAACTAAAATACGGGTTTAAAAATTTTTTTGATACTACTCCTAGAAATTTTTTAATCGAAAACAGAATGATAAAAGCAAAAAAACTTTTAGAAAACAGTGAATTAAATATCAGTGAAATAGCTTACGAAGTAGGGTATAAACAAGCTCACAATTTAAGTACGGCTTTTGTTAAATATTATGGAGTAAAACCTAAAGATATTATTAAAAACAGAAAGTTTTATTATTAGATTTTTTTAAAGTTTTAAAACCTAAAACCTTTATTTCCTAATAAAATTATTGTAATGCCTATAAAAACTATAATAGAGCCTAAAATATCCCATTTATTGAAATTTTGTTTTTCTATTATAAAAAGCCAAATTAAAGATGAAACTATATAAATTCCTCCATATACGGCGTAAGCTCTGCCTGCAAATTCCAGATTTATTTTTGTTAGTAAAAAAGCAAAGAGTATTAGTGAAATAAAACCTGGTATAAGCCAAATATATGATTTTTGAAGTTTAAATACCATCCAAAAGCTATAACATCCGAATATTTCAAAAAGGGCAGCCAAAAAGTATATTATAAGTTCAAAAATCAAACAGCTCTCCTAAAATAAGCTAAAAAAAAAGCGAAGCAAAAGCTTCGCTTGATTCCTTTCAACTTAACCAAAGTAAAGGAAGTTTTATTATCCCGAAAAAAATCTTTAAAAGTAGTAAAAAATATTTTTAGTTGTAAACTTTTTTAATATTTTCAATTTTACTACTCATATTAAGTAAAAGCATATCCGCAAGAACCAAAGCCATCATTGATTCAGCTACTACGCTTCCTCTGATTGCTACGCAAGGATCGTGTCTTCCTTTTAGTTCACAATCGACTTCATTGTTGTTTATATCTATCGTTTCTTGTTTTAAGAAAATTGAAGGAGTCGGTTTGAAATATATTTTTACGTTTATATCTTCACCGTTACTAATTCCTCCTAAAATCCCTCCGCTGTGATTTGTTTTAAAGCCTGTACTTCTTATTTCATCATTATTTTCAAGACCTTTTTTACTTGCACTTTCAAAACCGTCTCCGATTTCAACACCTTTTACGGCATTTATACTCATCATTGCATTTGCAATTTGGGAATCAAGTTTAAAATACATCGGTTCACCAAGTCCTATAGGGCAGTTTTTTACATTTACAAGGGCAACTCCTCCAACCGAGTTGTGCTCTTTTTTAGCATTTAAAACTGCTTCTTTTTGAAAATCCTCTTTATCTTTATCTAATGAAAAAATTTCCGATTTTTTTGCAAATTCAAAATCTGCTTTGCTAGCTTTTATTCCGTCAATTTCACAAATCCCGCTCTGAACTTTTATATTAAGTTCGTTTAACATAAGTTTTGCAATTGCTCCTGCTGCAACTCTTGCGGCAGTCTCTCTAGCACTGCTTCTTCCTCCGCCTCTGTAGTCTCTTATTCCATATTTATGAAAGTAGGTAAAGTCTGCATGTCCGGGTCTAAACAGATCTTTTATATTTGTATAATCTTTACTTTTTTGATTTTCATTAAAAATAACCATGGCAATAGGAGTTCCCGTACTTAATCCTTCAAAAACTCCGCTTAGAATTTCAACTTTGTCACCTTCGCTTCTTGCTGTAGCAAAAGCATTTTTCCCGGGTTTTCTTCTATCCATCTCTTCTTGAATAAAAGTTTCATCTATTTTAAGTCCTGCCGGAATACCGTCAACTATACAGCCTAAAGCTTTTCCGTGGCTTTCTCCAAAAGTTGTAAATCTAAATTTTTGACCGAAGCTATTCATCCCTTTTTCCCTTTTAATTTATCAATTGCAATCTTGGCAACTGCTTGTTGAGCCAGTTTTTTGCTTTTTCCTATTGCTTTTCCGTAAGTTTTTCCGTCAATCCAGATTGAAACTTCAAACTCTTTTTTATGATCAGGACCGTACGAACCCTCAATTTTATATTCAGGTATTGTCCCGAATTCAGCCTGGGTAACTTCTTGTAAAGCTGTTTTATAATCGCTGAACAGAACATCCAAATTAATTTTGTCGTATGAACTTTCAAGCAGTTTCAAAATTATAGGTTTAAGTGTGTCTAGTCCTGATTCTAAATAGACAGCTCCCATAATTGCTTCAAAAGCATCTGAAAGGATTGAAGCTTTTGTTCTTCCTTTATTTCTCTCTTCTGCATTTGAAATAAAGATATACTCTCCTAGTTTTATTTTGTTTGCCAATTTTGTAAAACCTGTTTCATTTACCAAACTAGCTCTTATTTTTGAAAGATCTCCTTCATTTGAATTAGGAAATTTTTTAAATAAATACTCCCCTACAATCAGATTTAATACGGCATCTCCTAAGAATTCCAATCTTTCATTGTTATAAGGTTTCTTATAACTTTTATGTGTAAGTGCTTCGATTATCAGATCTTTATTTTTAAACTGATAATCCAAACACTTTTCTAATTTTGCGTAATCTGTCATTTTTATTCTCCTTTTAATTTTTCTGCATATGACCGGGCTAGTATATCACATCTTTCATTATATTCATGTCCGTCGTGCCCTTTTACCCATAATGCATTAATTTTGTGTGATTTTGAAACTTTTACATACTCTTGCCATAAATCTACATTTTTCACAGGTTTCTTTGCAGCCGTTTTCCAGTTGTTTTTTATCCAGCTTTTAAGCCACTCGTTTATCCCTTTTACAACATAACTAGAATCCGAAATAATCGTCACGTCACAAGGCTCTTTTAAAGCTTTTAATCCTTCAATAACGCCCAAAAGCTCCATTTGATTGTTGGTTGTATCTTCCCTGCCGCCGCAAAGTTCTCTCTCTTTGCCTTTATACTCTAAAATTGTTCCCCAGCCTCCTGGACCCGGATTTCCCAAAGAAGAACCGTCACTGTAGAGATTGATTTGTTTCATTTAAACTCTTTACTAAATTATATTTTACTTCTAAGGTCAATATTCCATGACAGTGCGGACATCTTGAATCATAAATGGGGTGAATCTGTTTACATGAATTACACATAAATTCAAAGTCTATTGTTGCAGGAATTTTATGGTCATGATTATTTAATGCAATTAAAATATCAAAAACAAAATCTTTACTGTGATTTAAAGTGTCTAAATACCCTTTTGCATTATAAAGTTCGTTTAGAAAATCGTTTTTTGCTACTTCATCAAAATCTATATCATCAAAATTTAAGTACCACATTAAATCAACCATTTTTTTAAAATCAAATTCATTTAGGTGTTCCCAAAAAAATTTTTTGTTGAATTGCAGATAAAATTGTGCTACTAATCTTTGAACTTCCGGATTTGTTTGAAATATTTTATAAAGCTTTTCACTCTTTTTTTCAAAAGATTCAAGAGGATCGTTTATTATAGAAAGAGTTTCTATATAAACTTTTTCTTTCTCAATATCTGCACCGATCTCTTCTAAACACTCAATATTATCTTTTGCACTTTGATAATCTTTTAGTTTTTCATTTATTATTAGAAGATAGTCTAAAGCCTTTTCATTTCTTGGTGAGAATTTCAATATTCTTAAAAATATCTCTTTTGCTCTTTGCATAAAACCGCTTTTAAAATAAGTACTTCCTAAAAGCTCAAGTAATTCTTCTTTTTTTACTCTGTCTGTTACATGTTCCAATAAAGTCAGATAGACTGAAATTGCTTTGGTATAATTTCCTTTATGAACAAAAGTAGAAGCCAAAAGAATAATAGAATCAAAGGGCAGATTATAGGTTTTATAAAGATGTACGTAATCCTCTTCTTTTAATTTACCGATCTCAAATCTTCTTAAAAGTCTTCTATAATCTTTTCTGGCTCTTTTCTCTTTATACAAAGAAAAAGAGTAGGTAAGAAAGGAAATTATAAAAATGAGACCAAAAAAAACAATAACTCCAAATAGGGGATCTCTATACTCTAAGACTAAACTGTCCAATTAAAACCTTATTTTTTAATTTGAAAAAATAATATAACATAATTTAAATACATAGCAAATAAAAATCTAAACTACTTATCTACATTTATTTGGTATAATCCCAAAATGATAACAAAAGATTCTATTGAAAACCTTAAAAATCACCTTGATGTTGTTGATGTAATTTCCCAATTTATCGAGCTTAAAAAAAGCGGTGCAAACTTTAAAGCCTGCTGTCCTTTTCACGGTGAAGAGACTCCCTCTTTTGTAGTAAGTCCCCAAAAGCAGATTTACCACTGTTTTGGATGCGGAGCAGGGGGTGATGCTATAAGTTTTGTAATGGAGCATGAAAAACTCTCTTACCCTGAGACTATTGAAAAATTGGCTTCAATGTATAATGTAACGCTTAATTACGATAATACAAATCAAAAAAAACAAGATTTTAGAGTTCTTGAAGAGGTTAATAAATTTTATCAAAAACTTTTTGTTTCCAATAAAACTGCAAAAGAGTATATCTATTCAAGGGGAATTTCCGAGTTCTCCGTAGAAAAATTTGAAATAGGGTATGCTCCAAGTTCAAAAGATACGATTAATTTTTTAAAAAACAACTATTTTAATCTAGCAGAGGCAAAAGAATTAGGGGTAATAGATACGGGTCAAAACGGACTTTATTCAAGATTTATTGAAAGAATCACTTTCCCTATTTATTCTATTAACGGAAAAATAGTGGGTTTTGGAGGAAGAACGATAACAGGGCACAATGCCAAATATATAAATTCTCCTCAAACAAAAGTTTTTAATAAATCAAGACTTCTTTACGGATATAATATTGCAAAAGAGAATATCTATAAAAGAAACAGAATAATCGTTACTGAAGGTTATTTGGATGTTATTATGCTTCATCAAGCAGGATTTAATACAGCTGTTGCCACACTAGGAACAGCTTTAACCAAAGAACATTTACCTCTTCTTAGACGAGGAGAGCCAAAAGTAATAGTAGCTTATGACGGAGATAAAGCCGGATTAAATGCTGCTTTCAAAGCTTCTGTAATGCTTTCTCAAAGTGAGTTTGAAGGTGGAGTCGTGATTTTTGGCGGAGGAAAAGATCCTGCTGATATGGTAAATGAAGGCAAAGTTGAAGAGCTGAATAAAATATTTGCAAATCCAATGCCTTTTATACCTTTTGCTATAGATTATATTATTTCCAAATATAATATTAACAATCCAAGCGAAAAACAAAAAGCTCTTTTGGAAACCAACGATTATCTAAAATCTTTGGGGCTTATTTACCAAGATGAGTATAAAAGATATATAGCTCAAAAATTAAATATAAGAGAGAGTTTGGTAAAAGTATCCACAGATGTAAATAGAAAAAAAGAGTTAAATCTTACAAAAATCGATATTGCCGAATTATCGGTAATAAAATATATTTTAGAGGATAAAAAATCTTTGGACAATATTTTGGATATTGTTGATGAAACTATGTTTGAATTTCATAAAAATGAGTTTATTATGGCTGTAAAAGAGCCTGATAACACTCTTTTAAACGGTATTTTATTAAATGAAAATATTTTAGATTATAATTATGAAGAGTTACATAGACAGCTATTTAGATTTTTGATTAAATTTTACTCAAACAGATTAAGAGAGATTCAATATAATAAAAGTTATGAATTTAGAGAAAAAGCAAATCTTCTTAGAAAAATTAAAGATAATATTTATCAGTTAAAGCAGGGTAAATTAGTAAGTTATAATTTATAATTTTTTTTGTAAAATTTTTTAAAAGTTAAAAGAGGGAAAATGGAAACAATAGAGAGTAAAAATTTACCTGAAGCAATAGGACCTTATTCACAAGCTATTAGAGCAAACGGATTTATTTATACATCTGCTCAAGTACCTTTGTCAAAAGAGGGTAAATTAGTTGAAAAAGATATAAAAGTACAGACAAGACAAGTTTTGGAAAATCTTAAAGTTTTATTAGAAGATTCAAAAAGTTCTTTTAGAAGAGTTGTAAAAGTTAATATTTATTTAGAAAATATGGATGATTTCGGAATCGTAAATGTACTTTTCTCGGAAGCTTTCGGTGATCATAAACCGGCAAGAACAACAATTGCTTCAAAAGAACTTCCAATGGGTTCAATGATTGTAATGGATGCAATTGCTCTTCCTGAGGATTACTGTTAATAGTAGTTTTATTTTGTTTAAGTATATTCGCTTAAACAAAGTTTAAACTAAGGTTAGATAACATTCCGTCCCGTTAAATGTAATAGTTACTAAAAGATTGATAAATTAGAGGATTGGAATATGTACGCAATTATTAAGTGTGGTGGTAAACAGTATAAAGTTCAAGAGGGTGATATTCTTGATATTGATTATACTGGAAAAGCTGCAAAAGAGACATTAGAAATAACTGACGTTTTAGCTATAAACGATGGTGAATTAAAAACTGGTGAAGCTGTTTCTTCTGCAAAAGTTGAGGCTGAAGTAGTATTAGATGGAACAGGTGTAAATAGAGATAAAAAAGTTATTATTTACAAAAAAAGAAGAAGAAAAGATTCAAAACTAAAAAGAGGTTTCAGAAGAAGCTTTACTAAAGTTAGAATCACAAAAATAGCGGCATAAGGAGATACTATGGCTCATAAGAAAGGTCAAGGAAGTACACAGAATAATAGAGACTCAGCTGGTAAAAGACTTGGAGTTAAAAAATTTGGTGGTGAAGCAGTTAGAGCTGGTAACATCATTCTTAGACAAAGAGGTACAAAAGTACACTGCGGTGAAAATGTAGGAATTGGTAAAGACCACACTATTTATGCATTAATTGATGGTGTAGTTAAGTTCGAAGTAAAAGATAAAAATAGAAAAAAAGTATCTGTTTACGCTTCGTAAATATCAAGGTTATTAATTTTTTAAAAGGGTGTAGCGCTTTTTTGCCTACACCCTTTTTTAGTTTAGGAGATTATTGTGTTTGTAGATAGTGTTAAGTTTACTGTATCATCAGGAAAAGGCGGACAAGGTTGCGCCTCTTTTAGAAGAGAGAAGTTTGTTGTAAAAGGTGGACCTGACGGTGGAGATGGTGGAAAAGGTGGAGATGTATATTTTCAAGTAGACAATAATACTGATACACTATCTTGGTTTAAAGGTAAGTCAATATTAAAAGCTGACAACGGAAGACCCGGAGAAGGAAGAAATAGAACAGGTAAATCAGCAGAACCAATGGTTTTAACTGTACCTCCGGGAACTCAAGTCATTGACAGCAATAGCGGTGAAGTTCTTCTTGATATGATAGAAGAGGGACAAAAAGAGCTTTTTTTAGAAGGTGGAAAAGGCGGTTTAGGGAATACTCACTTTAAGAATTCAAGAAATCAAAGACCTACTTATTTTCAACCTGGATTACCCGGACAAACGCAAGAGATTAAACTAGAGTTGAAACTTATTGCAGATGTGGGTTTAGTCGGATATCCAAATGTGGGAAAATCAACGCTTATTTCGACTACATCAAATGCAAGTCCCGAAATTGCAAATTATGAGTTTACGACAATTACTCCAAAATTAGGAGTTGTTGAAGTTGGAGAATATAACTCTTTTGTAATGGCGGATATTCCCGGAATTATTGACGGTGCAAGTATAGGGAAAGGTTTAGGCTTAGAGTTTTTAAGACATATCGAAAGAACAAAAACCCTTCTTTTTATGATTGATATTGCAAATTACAGAACAACAATTGATCAATACAGAGTTTTAAAAGAGGAAGTTAAAAAATTCTCAGAAGAGCTTAGCGGCAGAAACTTTGCAATTGCATTAACCAAAGTTGACGCCTATTACGGTGAAGATTTAGAAGCTGATATAAAATCCTTTATAAAAGAATTGGATTTAGAGGTAAGTTCTTCAAATGAGTATGGATTTGATAAATCTCTTCCATATTATGTACAAGATTTAACATTTAATAAATTTGATGAAAATAAACCTTTTTTTATTCTTCCTATATCTTCTGTTACTCATCTAAATACAAATTCGATAAAATTTGCACTATATGACTTGATAGGACAAAATAGATAATGAAACGAGTGGTAATAAAAGTCGGTAGCGCCGTATTAAGAGAAGATGATCTCTTAGCCGTTACCAGACTTAATAATTTGGTTGATTTAATTGCCAAATTAAAAAAAGAGAAAAAATATGAAGTAATTTTAGTTAGTTCAGGTGCCGTTGCAGCAGGTAATATTAAACTTGATTTGGATAGAAAAGAGATTCTGAACAGACAAGCTTTAGCTGCAATAGGGCAACCTCTTTTAATGAAATATTATAAAAAAAGACTTAGAGAACACGGTTTTAAATGCGCACAAATGCTTTTAGTCGAAGAAGATTTTGATTCAAGAAAAAGATCAAAAAATGCAAGAGGAGTTATGGAAATTCTTCTTGAAAATAATGTTGTTCCTATATTAAACGAAAATGACGTAATAGCAAATAAAGAGCTTTTAATAGGAGATAATGATCAATTATCTGCGCGTGCCGCATATTTTTTCGGTGCAGATTTATTGGTAATATTATCGGATATTGACGGTTTATATGATTCAAATCCTCATGAAAATCCAAATGCAAAAATGAGAAAATTCGTTGAAACAATCGAACAAGAAGATTTGGAAATGAAACATACTCCTAATTCAGAATTTGCTACAGGAGGTATTGTTACCAAACTGAAAGCTGCAAATTATGTGATGAAAAGAGGAATTCCTATGTATTTGAGTTCGGGATTTGATTTGACAAATGCTTATGATTTTTTAATTAATGAAGAGCATAAAAGCGGCACGCTTTTTATACCCGAAAAAGGATAAATATGAGTAAAAAAGTTCTATTTATGGGAACCCCTGACTATGCAACGGAAATTTTCAAAGAGTTACAAAAAAGTCAATACGAAGTAGTAGGACTTTTTACTCAGCCTGACAAACCTGTCGGAAGAAAACAGATTATAACACCTCCTCATATAAAACAGTTTTGTATTGACAATAATATTGAACTTCCGATTTTTCAACCTGAAAAACTAAGGGGAAATATTGAAGCCCAAACTCAAATAAAAGAGTTAAATCCTGATTTTATAGTAGTCGCTGCTTACGGTCAAATTTTACCTAAAGAGATTTTAGGTATTGCTCCTTGCATAAATCTTCATGCCTCATTACTCCCAAAATACAGAGGTGCAAGTCCTATTCAAGAGTCACTTTTAAATGATGATGAATATACGGGAGTTACCTCAATGCTTATGGAAGAGGGCTTAGACAGCGGAGATATTTTAGGTTTGGAATATTTGAAAATAACTCCTTCTATGGAAGTAAAAGAGGCATTTGATAAATTATCTTTAATAGCAGCAAAACTTACGATTACTACATTAGATAATTTTGAAAAAATTGCTCCTAAAAAACAAGATGAGAGAGAAGTCAGTTTTTGTAAAAAGATAAAAAAAGAGTTTGGCTTAGTAGATTTTTCCAGTGCAAAAAAACTCTTCTTAAAATATAAAGCTTACTCTTACTGGCCAGGAATCTTTTTAAGTTCAGGTTTAAAACTAAAAGGTATAAAACTACTTGATGAAGATTCTTTAAATAAAGAAGGTGAAATTTTATCTATTGAAAAGGATTCAATAACAGTTGCATGTAAAAAAGGTAAAATATCAGTTTCGACAATTCAATCTCCATCAAAAAAAGCTTTAAATGCAGTAGATTATATAAGAGGAAAAAGATTAAGTATTAATGATATTCTAGCCTGAATTCAGGCTAGGAAAAAGTAAAAACCTGTAACGCTTAATAAAGATATTAATACTCCAAGAACTAAAGAGTTTACCGCAAGTCTTTCATCCAATCCACCTTGAATTGCAAGTATTACGGCAGTTGTCATAGGTGGCATTGCAACTTCTAATATAGTTGTTTTACTCCAAGTATCATCTAAATTATAAAATGCATAAAAAAGCAGCATAACAATAAGAGGAACAAGAAACATCTTAATACTTAAAAGAAGTGTTGTCTCTTTAAATTTATAAAAGATGTTTTTTAATTCAAGTTTCATACCGATTGCAATCATTGCAAGAGGAACCAAAGTTGTTCCAATTACTTCTGCCGTGTTCATAATAAAATTGGGAATAGAAAAAAGTTTTAAAAAGACAGTTATAAAAAACATAATAATAGGAGGGAAAAAAATCACTTTTCTTATCATTGCTTTAAAGTTTACATGTTGACCGCTTCCCCAGTTTATAATAATAGTTCCTATTGAAACAACAAGCAAAAAAGAACCGAAAAGATCATAAATAAGAGCATAAACAACATAATCTGAGCCGTAAAACGCATCAATATATGAAAATCCTATAAAAGAGGTATTTCCAAAAGCTCCCACGACTATAAAAGTAGCTAAGGTTTTTTTGTCAAATTTGAAAAATTTTCCTATAAAATAGCATAAAAACAAATTTACAATAATTATTGTGTTAAACATTAAAATCAAATTTAAAATTTCTAAATCAAGTTTTAGCGGATAGATTTTTATAAAAACCATGGCAGGAAGTGAAAAATAGATTACAAAATCAACTAAAGCGTGAGAATGGTCTTTTACAAACAACTTAAAAAAATACCCGATGAACAAATACATTGCTATGGGTAAAACAGGATCTAACATAAACTCTCTTTTTAGAATTATTATAATTAATTCTTTCTTGAAAAAATATAAGATATAATATTACATGAAAATTATTTTTTTAGAAAAAGTCAATTCGACTCACACATATTTAAGAGACTTAATCAAAAACGAGGGTTATTCTTATCCAGTTTGTATAACATCAAAAGTTCAGACAGACGGAGTGGGAAGTAGAGGAAACAGTTGGATTGGAAAAGAGGGAAACCTTTTTTTCTCTTTTGTAATAAAAAAAGATGCTTTACCCGAAGATTTACAACTTCAAAGTGCTTCAATCTATTTTTCATATATTTTAAAAAAAGTTTTAGCCCAAAAAGGTTCCCTTTTATGGTTAAAATGGCCCAATGATTTTTATATAGAAAATAAAAAAATTGGAGGCACAATTACAACTGCTACAAAAGATTTGATATTTTGCGGTATTGGTCTGAATCTTATTGAAGTTTCAAAAGAGTACGGGAAACTTGATATACAAATAGATAAAAATGAGTGTTTAAAAATTTATTTTGATTCTTTGCAAAAACAAAACTCTTGGAAGGAAGTTTTTAGTCAATTTAAGGTAGAATTTCAAAAAAGCAGAAAATTCAAAGCTACAATAAATAATAAAAAAATTTCTTTGGAAAATGCCGTTTTGTTTAGCGACGGTTCTATCGAAATAAATAACACAAAGGTATTTAGTTTAAGATGACAGAGATAATTGCAATTGCAAATCAAAAAGGCGGTGTAGGAAAGACTACGACTGCGGTTAATTTGAGTGCAGCCTTAGCTTTAGAAGGTAAAAGAGTTCTACTCATTGATGCAGATCCACAAGCTAATGCAACTACTTCTTTAGGTTTTCATAGAGATACTTACGAATATAACATTTATCATGTTATGTTAGGTACAAAAGAGTTAAATGAAATCATTTTAGACTCTGAAATTGAAAATTTAAAAGTAGCACCTTCAAATATCGGATTAGTCGGTATAGAAAAGGAGTTCTATAAAAATATAAAAGATAGAGAACTCGTTCTAAAAAGAAAAATTGATCCTGTAAAAAAAGATTATGATTATGTTATAATCGATTCACCTCCCGCACTTGGACCGATTACTATAAATACTCTTAGTGCATCAAATTCGGTACTTATACCTATTCAGTGTGAATTTTTTGCATTAGAAGGTTTGGCTCAGTTGTTAAATACAATCAAACTAGTAAAGCAGACTATAAATAGACAATTACAAATAAGAGGGTTTTTACCTACAATGTATAGCTCTCAAAACAATTTATCAAAACAGGTTTTTGCTGACTTGGCACAACATTTTGAAAACAAACTTTTCAAAATAGATCAATCATCATATGTAGTGATTCCCAGAAATATAAAACTTGCTGAATCTCCGAGTTTTGGTAAACCTATTATGCTTTACGACGCAGCAGCGGTAGGAACAAAAGCTTATACAAATCTTGCACGTGCGATTGCAGGTTAAATTTAAATTTAGGATTTACAATGGCGTTAGGAAGAGGACTTGGTGAACTTTTAGGTGAAGTTGAGACTGCATACAGCAACTCAAATAGTAATGACTCAAAGAGCAATAACTCTATTATTGAACTTGATGTTAACTTAATAAAACCAAATCCAAACCAACCGCGTAAAATATTTGATGAAGATAAATTAAAAGAGCTAAGTGATTCAATAGTCGAACATGGATTATTACAACCTGTTACCGTACGAGAAGATAATAAAGGCGGATATATTTTAGTTGCGGGAGAAAGAAGATTAAGAGCTCACAAACTAGCAAATCTTGATACGATAAAAGCAGCAATTATAGATATTGAAGAGTTCAAATTAAGAGAATTGGCTTTAATTGAAAATATTCAAAGAGATGATTTAAATATTATAGAACTAGCTTACTCATACGCCCAACTTATAAATGAACACTCTATTACTCATGATGAATTGGCAAAAAGAGTCTTTAAAAGCAGAACTTCAATTACGAATACTTTAAGACTTTTACAACTCTCTTCTTATGTTCAACAAATGCTTGCAAATAATAAAATTTCGGCAGGTCATGGAAAAATCATGCTTGGATTAGAGGATGAATTACAAAAAAAAGTTGCGGACTCTATTTACGGTCAAAAACTCTCTGTAAGAGAGGCTGAAACACTTGTAAGAGAACTTAAAAACAGCAAAAATAAACCTGAAGAAAAAATCTCTAAAAAAGAAAAAAAATCTTATGATTTTAAACCTCTTCAAACGGCTATTGAAAACTTAAAAAAATCAAACTTAAAAGTAAAAGCCGAGAAAAACTATTTTAAGATAGAAATTAGGTCTCAAGAGGATATTGAGAAGATTTCTAACTACTTTGGTAACACTTTTTAAAATTCTTTTACCAAAACTCCCATTTTAATAAATATTTATAATTCTTTTAGATAATATAAAGTCAGTTTTAGTCAAACTAAACTGTAAAAAATATGGAGGAATGAATGTTAGACATAAGTCCTGTATTGTTGCTTAGTTCAGCAATCATCTTTCTTCTAGTTGTTGCTAGATTGAACAGCTGTTTATTCAAACCGTTATTGAAACATATGGATGATAGAGACGCATCGATTAAAAAAGATTTAAAAGATGCACAATCTAACTCTGCAAATGTTGACGGTATTTTAGAAGAAGCAAATCATGTACTTGCAGAAGCTAAAAAAGAAGCAGCGGCTATTAGAGAACAAGCATATACTGAAGCAAAAGAAGTAGCTGACGCTAAACTTGCAAGTGCTAAAGAAGAGATTGAAGCAAAAACAGTTAATTTTTCTGCTGAATTAGAAAAAGAAGCAAAAGCTTTAAAAGAGTCGTTAGTAGCTGCAATGCCTCAATTTAATGAGAGCCTAAAAGCTAAGATTAGCTCAATTTAAAGGGGATAAGGTGAAAAAATTATTATTAATTGGATTAGCTTTATTAGCTCCAGTGGCATTATTTGCCAATAGCGAAGGTGCGGAAACTGATATTGTTCAAAGAACCGTTAACTTTATAATTTTTGCTGGAATTTTATGGTATTTACTTGCTGATAAAGTTAGAGCATTTTTTGCTAACAGAACTGCTTCAATTCAAGCAGAACTTGATAAAGTTCAAGATACGCTGAAAGCTTCACAAGACAAAGTCGAAGAAGCCGGGAAAAGACTTGAAGAAGCAAAAGCACTTGCAACAGAGATTGTTGATAATGCTAAAGCAGATGTAGACTCTGTTAAAAAAAGAGTTTCAGATGCAGTTGATGTTGAAATCGCAAATTTAGAAAAAACTTTTGATGAAAGAATAAAAGTTGAAACATCAAAAACTAAGAGACAAATTGTTTCAGAAGTGCTTGATGAGCTATTAAGTTCAGACAATGTTTCTTTAACTCAAGACGAGTTGGCAAATATTGTACTTAAGAAGGTAGCATAATGAATGATTTAATAGCAAAAAGATACGTAAAAGCATTATTAGATGGTAGAGATGTAGAGTCTGCAACTGCTATTTGTAATGATTTAAAAACTATCTCATCAGCATTTAGTGATGAGAAATTTACTTCAATACTTGCTTCATCTGAAGTTAAAAGTGGAGATAAAGTAAATTTAGTTATTTCATTTTTGGAAAATGACAATGAAGAAATTAAAAATCTTATTAAATTATTAGGGTCTAATAAAAGATTAGAATTAATTCCGGATATTGTTGCCGAATTAGAATCAAAAATCGCGGAAATGAATAACACATATACAGGTGTAGTTTATACTAACAAAGAGTTGGCTTCTGATTATGTCTCTTCTATAGAGAAACAATTCAGCAAAAAATTCAATGTTAAATTAACACTATCACAAAATGTTTGTGATTATGATGGTATCAAAGTTGATATTGACAGTCTTGGGGTTGAGATTGCATTCTCTAAAGAGAGACTTAAATCACAAATGATTGATCATATTTTAAAAGCAGTTTAGAACTTATAAAGGAGAAATTGAATGGGTGCAAAAATTCAAGCAGATGAAATCAGTTCTATCATCAAAGAGAGAATTGAAAACTTTGAATTAAATGTAGATGTTAATGAAACAGGTAAGATCATCTCTTTTGCAGATGGTATTGCGCAAGTTTACGGTCTTAAAAACGTTATGGCCGGAGAAATTGTAGAGTTTGAAAATGGTGAGAGAGGTCTTGCTTCAAACTTGGAAGAGTCTTCAGTAGGTGTAGTTGTATTAGGATCTGGAAACGGTCTTAGAGAAGGTTCTTCTTGTAAAAGATTAGGAAGACTTTTAGAAACACCTGTTGGTGATGCAATGGTAGGAAGAGTTGTAAATGCTCTTGGTGATCCAATTGACGGTAAAGGTGCTATCGAGTCTTCTGAATCAAGATTTGTTGAAGAAAAAGCTCCTGGAATCATGGCAAGAAAATCTGTACATGAACCTTTACAAACAGGTATAAAAGCAATTGATGCACTTGTTCCAATAGGACGTGGGCAAAGAGAGCTTATCATTGGAGATAGACAAACAGGTAAAACAACAGTTGCTATTGATACAATTCTTAACCAAAAAGGTGAAGATGTTGTTTGTATCTATGTTGCAATCGGTCAAAAAGCTTCTTCAGTTGCTTCAGTTGTTAGAACTTTAGAAGAATCAGGTGCAATGGATTATACAATTGTTGTAAATGCAGGTGCTTCAGAATCTTCAGCATTACAATTCTTAGCTCCATATACAGGTGTTACTATCGGTGAATATTTTAGAGACAACGGAAAACATGCATTAATCGTTTATGATGATTTATCAAAACATGCGGTTGCATATAGAGAAATGTCTTTATTATTAAGAAGACCACCGGGTAGAGAAGCGTTCCCTGGGGATGTATTCTATCTACACTCAAGATTACTTGAAAGAGCTGCAAAAATGTCTGATGAGTTAGGTGCAGGGTCTATGACTGCATTACCAATTATTGAAACTCAAGCAGGTGATGTTGCTGCATATATTCCAACAAACGTAATTTCTATTACAGATGGACAAATTTTCCTTGAAACTAACCTTTTTAACTCAGGGATTAGACCTGCAATTAATGTTGGTTTATCTGTATCTAGGGTTGGTGGTGCTGCACAAATCAAAGCTACTAAACAAGTTGCAGGTACGTTAAAACTGTCTCTTGCACAATTTAGAGAACTTGAAGCGTTTGCTCAATTTGCATCAGATCTTGATGAATCAACTAGAAAAGAGTTGGAACTTGGTCAAAGAATGGTTGAAGTACTTAAACAAGGTGTTAACAAACCATTAGTGATTGAAAAACAAATCGTAATTATCTATGCAGGTACAAAAGGTTATTTAAATGATATAGCTGTCGGTGATGTTGTAAAATATGAAGAAGAATTACACGCATTCATTGGACAAAAATACTCTAATATCTTAGATGATATTAAAGCTAAGAAAAAATTAGATGACGAAACTGAAACAGCATTAAAAGCTGCATTAGAAGAGTTTAAAACTGTTTTTAATGCTAAATAAGGATTAGCAAATGGCTAACTTAAAAGAGATTAAATTAAAAATAGGAAGTGTTAAAAACACTCAGAAGACTACAAAAGCAATGAAGCTTGTATCTTCTGCAAAACTTACTAGAACAAGACAATTGTCTGAGCAATCTAGAAGTTATGCAAGAAAGATAAATGAAGTTCTTTCTGAGATCGCAAACAGAGTTAGCAAAGTTCAAGGCGGTGGTAATCATAATAAAGCGTTTATCCCAGTTGAAAATCCAAAAACTGTTGATTTAGTTTTTGTAACTGCTGACAAAGGACTTTGTGGTGGTTTTAATATGGCAACAATTAAAACAGTTAGTAAACTTGCAGAAGAGTATGAAAGCAAAGGTGCAAAAGTAAGATATAGAGTAGCAGGAAGAAAAGGTGTAGACTATTTCTCTTTTCAAGGGAAAGAGTTAAGCCAAGCTGTTAGTGATTTATCTTCAGCTCCTGATTATGACAGAGCTTCAGAGTTTATTGCTGATGTTGTAAAGGATTTCCAAAACGGAGAGACTGATAAAGTTATTTTAATTTACAACGGATTTTTAAATATGCTTACTCAAGAAATTAGAGTAACAGAGTTATTGCCAATTAGCTTAGAAAATGTTGAATCAGATAAAAATGAAACATCTATGCTAGAAATTGAACCCGATGATGATGAAGAAGTGTTAGAAGAGTTAACAGGTAAATATATTGATTTTAATATGTATTACTCTTTAATTGATTCTTTAGCAGCAGAACACTCTGCTAGAATGCAAGCTATGGAAGCTGCAACAAATAACGCTAAAGATAGAGTTAATTCTTTAACTATTGAATACAATAAAGCTAGACAAGCTGCAATTACAACAGAACTGATAGAGATTATCAGTGGTGTTGAATCATTAAAATAATACAAAGGAGCTGCCCGTATGAAAGGTAATATTATTCAGGTAATGGGTCCTGTAGTTGACGTTGAGTTTGACGGATACTTACCAGAAATAAATGAAGCAATTGAAGTTACTTTGACAGATACTAAAAAGGACAGATTAGTACTTGAAGTTGCTGCGCACATTGGAGATAGCAGAGTTAGAACTATTGCTATGGATATGACAGAAGGTTTACAAAGAGGTCAAGAGTGTACTGCTACAGGCGGACCTATTAAAGTTCCTGTTGGAGAAGCTGTACTTGGAAGAATCTTTAACGTAATCGGTGATCCTGTTGATGAAGGTGAAGCAATTGCTGAAGATACAACAAAATGGTCGATTCACAGAGCTGCACCAAGTTTTGAAGAACAATCTACTAAAACAGAGATGTTTGAAACAGGTATTAAAGTAGTTGACTTACTTGCTCCTTATTCAAAAGGTGGTAAAGTTGGACTATTCGGTGGTGCCGGTGTTGGTAAAACAGTTATTATTATGGAACTTATCCATAACGTTGCATTTAAACACTCAGGTTACTCAGTATTTGCCGGTGTTGGTGAAAGAACAAGAGAAGGGAATGACCTTTATCACGAAATGAAAGATTCTAACGTACTTGACAAAGTTGCATTATGTTATGGTCAAATGAGTGAGCCTCCAGGTGCAAGAAACAGAATTGCATTAACAGGTCTTACAATGGCTGAGTACTTTAGAGATGAAAAAGGTCTTGACGTACTTATGTTTATTGATAACATCTTTAGATTTGCACAATCAGGTTCAGAAATGTCTGCACTTCTTGGAAGAATTCCTTCAGCAGTTGGTTACCAACCTACACTTGCTTCTGAAATGGGTAAATTACAAGAAAGAATTACATCTACAAACAAAGGTTCAATTACTTCTGTACAAGCTGTTTATGTACCAGCGGATGACTTAACTGACCCGGCTCCTGCATCAGTTTTCGCACACTTAGATGCTACAACAGTACTTAACAGAAAAATTGCTGAAAAAGGTATTTATCCTGCGGTTGATCCACTTGATTCATCTTCAAGAATTTTAAATGCAGATATAATCGGTCTTGAACACTATTCTGTAGCTAGAGGTGTTCAATCAGTACTTCAAAAATATAAAGATTTACAAGATATTATTGCAATTCTTGGTATGGATGAATTATCTGAAGAGGATAAACTAGTTGTTGCTAGAGCTAGAAAAATAGAGAGATTCTTATCTCAACCATTCTTCGTTGCTGAAGTATTTACAGGTGCTCCTGGTAAATATGTTGAGTTAAAAGATACAATTGAAGGATTCAAAGGTATCTTAGACGGAAAATACGATGATATTCCAGAAATGGCATTCTATATGGTTGGTGGAATCGACGAGGTTTTAGCAAAAGCTGAAGGAATGAAATAATTAAAGGCGGCTTTATGGATACATTAAAATTATCGATAGTTGCACCAAATGGTCTGATTTTTAGTGATGATGTAAAGAGTGTAACTCTTCCTGGAAAAGAGGGAGAGTTCGGTGTTCTTCCTGGACACGCTTCTTTAGTTTCATCATTAACAGTTGGCGTAATTATTATAGAAAAAGCAGATTCAACAGATGCAGTGGCTATAAACTGGGGACATGTAAATGTTTCTGAAAGTTCTGTAGATGTTTTAGTTGACGGAGCTGTTGCTCTAACTTCAGGAGAAGATTCTGAAATAGCTAAAAATATTGAAGCTGCAAAAGATTTAGTTAATTCTGTTAAAGATGCAAGTGTATCATTAGCAGCAGTTGAAGCTAAAATCAACTCATTTGCATAAGACAGTAGATGATTGATACAGTATTAAATTACTTAAACAATGGTAGTGCAATAACACTTTTAGTGTTATTGACACTCTCAGGTTATTTTATATTATGTTTCTGGCTTTTTATTTACAGATTTATGAGTTTAAATTCATTAATCTTTAATGAAAAAAAATCTTTAGAAGCACTTACTTCTAGAAATGCTTCAATTAGTCCTTTATCATCTTTAAACAAATGTTCAAGTTCAGTTCATACAAAAGAGATTTTGCATGCATGTGAAATTAATATTATAAAAGATGCAAGTTCTGGAATTACTTGGCTTTCAATAATTGCTTCAACTTCTCCTTTTGTCGGACTATTTGGTACGGTTGTAGGGATATTAGAGTCATTTGCAAAATTTTCTGATCAAACAAAAGTCGGCTTTTCTATTATTGCACCTGCAATATCTGAAGCCTTAGTTGCAACAGCAGCAGGTATTTTTGTAGCTATATTTGCTTATACTTTTCATCAAATTTTAGTTAGAAAAGTTTATGAGTTAAATACTTATTTAAAGGCACAATCTGAAATTTTAATCGCTAAAGGGTAAAGATGTACGATTACAATCAAAAACCTGATTTAAACATTACTCCTTTAGTAGATATTATGTTGGTACTACTTGCTATACTTATGGTAACAGCACCTGTAATTGAATTTGAAGAGCCTATTAATCTTCCAAAAGGAAGTGCTTCAAAACAGATTCAAGCAGTAAAAAAAATCGATATAGTAATCACTAAAAACAGACAAGTTTTAATTAATAAAAAAAGATACGATTTAGAAAACTTTGCCGATAACTTTATCCTTTATGCAAAAAACAGAGATAGAAAGACTCCTATACATATAAGAGCGGAAAAGAGTTTAATATATGATGATATAATGCACGTTTTAAAATCAGTTAAAGAGGCTGGTTTTTATAAAGTTGCATTAATTACTGATGGATGATTATGGAGCAAAAAGGTTATTTTTACCTAGGCGGTTTTTTATCTATAGGTATATATCTGCTTATATGTTTATCTTTTCTTGTTTATGTTAATGCTCCCAAAGCTAAGAAATATGATTCAAACAAAACTACGGTATTGGAACTTGATTTAATTTCAACAAAATCAAATGAAAAAAAAGTTGCAAAAAAATCTCCCGAAAAAGTTCAAAGCGTAGTAAAAAAATCAACGTCGGCTTCAATAAAAAAAACGGCAGATTTTAAATCACTTTTTGCAAATGTAGAAACAAAAGCAAAAGAGATTGCCCAAAAAGATGTTAATACGGTTAAAGAGTCTTTAGATCCAAGTAGATTCAAATCAAAGTTTCAAAAACAGAAAAAAACAGATAATGTTTCCGTTTCAAAACTTTTAAATGACGTAAAAACTACTACAAATATGCCAACAACAAGTTCAACTTCAAATGGTGAACATGATGAATATTTTTCAAAAATAAAAGAGCTTTTATGGAAACGTTGGAATCCGATGCTCCTTGAAGAGGGCTTAATCGTAAAGGTTCTTGTAAAGATATCTTCAGACGGAAGTTTTGATTACAGAATTATGAAATATTCAAATAATCAAAGATTTGACGAGTCTTTAAAAGAGTTTTTAGATTCTCAATTAAATGAAGAGTTTCCTAGACCAAAAATTAATTCAAAAGTTGATATTATTGTGAACTTTAAATCAGAAGGATAACTATGAATAAAATTTTATTTTTAATCATAACTTTTACTACAATTTTATTTGCAGCGGATGCTGAACTTGATATTATTAAAAAAAGTACAAATTTACCTAAAATTGAGGTTTCTATTGCTCCTAAGGCAATGAATAATCTTTTAACTAAAAAGATTAAAGAAGTAATTGTAAAAGACTTAAAAGTAAGCGGACATTTTGACGTAATAGAAGATCAAAGAGAGCATGCCGAATTTAATAAATTTCCAAATATGCTGGCATTGTCAAATAGAGGAACGGATCTTTTTTTAAATATTGATTCAAATCTTAGCAGTTTTGAAGGAGTTACTTTAAATATCAAACTTTATGATATAAACTCAAAACAGCTTATTTTAAATAAAAGTTTTAGTACGTCAAAAGATCAAAGATATCCTTTCTTAGCTCACAGAGTTGCAATTTCGGTTAATAAACAGTTAAATGCACCTTCAATAGACTGGATGGATAAGTTTGTAATTTTTTCTTTGTATAAAGAGGCAAAAAAAGCAGATATTATAATTGCCGATTATACTTTGACTTTTCAAAAACCCGTTATAAGAGGGGGATTAAATATTTTCCCTAAATGGGCAGATGAAAAACAGGATAGTTTTTTTTATACTACATATGACAGGGGCGTTCCTACTTTAGTTAAAACAAACCTCTATACAAGAAAACGAGAAGTTATTATGAAAAGTGAAGGTATGATTGTAGCTTCGGATGTAAGTAAAGACGGAAATAAACTTTTAGTTACTGCAGCACCTAATAATCAACCTGATATATATCTTTATAATCTTAGAAAAAAAACAAAAGTAAGACTTACGACATATAAAGGAATCGATGTTGGAGCTCATTTTGTCGAAAATGATTCAAGAATCGTGTTTGTATCAGATAGATTAAATTATCCTAATATATTCGCAAAAAGAATAAACTCAAGAGGAGTTGAAAGATTAGTTTATCACGGAAGAAACAACTCTTCGGCAACTACATATAAAGATTATGTAGTATATACGAGTAGAGAAAAAGGCAATGAATTCGGCAGATACACCTTTAACCTTTATCTAATGTCTACTAAAAGCGATTATCTAAAAAGATTAACGGCAAACGGAAGTAATCAGTTTCCAAAATTTTCTCAAGACGGTGAATCTATTATTTTCCTTAAAACAGTAGATAATAGAAGTTCTATCGGTATTATTAGATTAAATCATGATAAATCTTTCCTATTTCCATTAAGAAACGGAAAAATCCAATCAATTGACTGGTAATCTTATAAACTAACAAAAAAACCCTATAAAAAAACCCTAGTTTTATTACAATTTCACAAAGGAGTGAAAAATGAAACTAGGTGTATCTTCATGTTTACTTGGAACTATGTGTCGTTATGACGGTGGTCATTCTAAAGATAGATTTGTTTTAAATGAACTTGGCAAATATTTTGATTTTGAATCTTTTTGTCCTGAAAAATTAGTTTTTCCTACTCCAAGAGAAGCAATCAGACAAGTTAAAATCAATGATGAAATTTTTATAAAAACAACAAATTCAAATCAAGATGTGACTATATTACTTTCAGAGATTTCTAAACTTTTAGTATCTAAAATAGACGAAAACTCATTATGCGGTTTTGTTTTTAAATCAAAATCTCCTACTTGCGGTATGCAAAGAGTAAAAATATATTCGGATAAAAAAAATGCCCAAAGTGAAAATACAGGTATGGGAGTATTTGCTAATGAGTTGAAAAAAAGATTTCCTTATCTGCCTATGGAAGAAGAGGGGAGATTAACAGATCCTTGGCTTAGAGAAAATTTTTTAATGCAGGTTTTTGCATATAAAGCAATTTTTGAATTTTTAAATGCAAAGCCAACATATAATGACTTAATAGAATTTCATACTTCATATAAATATCTAATATATTCAAAATCTCATCATTTTTATAAAAAATTAGGAAATGTTGTAGCAAATCATGATAATAAAACTTTTTTTGCAGTTTTAGAGGAGTATAAAAAAATCTTTATGGAAGCAATTTCTCAAAAAGGGACTATTAAAAATACATATAATGTGTTATTGCATATATACGGATATTTTAAAAAAGTTATTTCAAAAGATGAAAAAGATGAGATTTTAGCTACTATAGAGGAGTTTAAAAAAGGAATAATTCCTTTGATTGCAGCAATTAAAATTATTAAAATATATATTAAAAAGTTTAATATAGAGTATTTACAAACACAAGTTTTTTTGACTCCATATCCAAAAGAGTTTGCACTACGTTCAAAAATAGAGGCTTTCAAATGAGACAAATATTGTGGTTTCGAAGAGATCTAAGAGTAGAAGATTCAGCACTTTTGCAAAATGCAAAAGATAAAGTATTGCCCATTTTTATCTTCGATAAAAATATTTTAAATAGTTTGCCAAAAGAGGATAAAAGAGTAAATTTTATCTATAAAAGCGTAATAAAACTAAAAAAAGAATTACAAAAAATAGGTTTAGATTTAGCAGTTTTCTATGCAGAACCAAAAGAGGTTTTTACAACTTTACAAAAATTAAATATAGATGAAGTTTTGTGTTCTGTTGATTTTGACTCTTATGCAAAAAAAAGAGATAAAGAGATTGAAAAAATTATACCCATAAAAAGGTATTTGGACTCTTTTATTTTAGATCCCAAAGATCATTTAAAAAAAGACAAAACCCCTTATAAAGTATTTACTCCTTTTTTCAACTCTTTAGATGCCATTACTCAAGCTGCTAATATAGAACTAAAGAAAAGAAATTACAATCTAAAACTTATTGATTTTGATTATTCAAATACTCCAACTTTAGAAAGTTTGGGTTTTAAAAAGACAACTCTTCCTGATTTTTTAGAAAAAGATGCCTTTTGTTTATTAGAAGAATTTTCTAAAAAAGTAGAAACTTATGAAGTTCAAAGGGATTATTTTTATAAAGAAGCATCTTCAAAAATATCTGTTCACTTAAGATTCGGTCTTATCTCTCCTTTAATGATTTTTAATTATATAAAAAGATTTCCTAATAGTGATTTTTTTATAAGAGAACTGTTTTGGAGAGAATTTTACAACTATATTCTTTTTCATTTTCCAAACTCGCAGTTTGAAAATTTCAACGGGATAAATATAAAATGGAATGAAGATAAAGAGGATTTTGAAAGGTGGTGTAAAGGAGAAACAGGAATTCCCATAATTGATGCAGCCATGAGACATCTAAATAAAACGGGAGTTATGCATAACAGACTAAGAATGGTTGTTGCTTCGTTTTTAACCAAAAATTTATTTATAGACTGGAAAAAAGGTGAAGAGTATTTTGCTTTGAAACTATTGGATTTTGAAGCTAGTTCAAATATCGGTTCCTGGCAGTGGAGTGCAAGTACGGGAGCTGATGCGGTACCGTATTTTAGAGTTTTTAATCCATATACTCAATCAAAAAAATTCGACAAAGATGGAATTTTTATAAAATCGGTAATTAAAGAGTTAAAAGAGGTTGATTCTAAACTTTTTCATATAGAAAATGCAGTTCAGCGAAACCTTTTTGTAGACTATCCAAAAGCGATGGTTGATATCTCTCTTTCAAGAAAAAGGTCAATTGAAAAATATAAAGAGGCAAAAAATGAAACTTTATGATATTTTGGTTATAGGTTCAGGCATGGGCGGAAGTATGATAGCCTCTTTAAATAAAAACAGAGATCTCTTAGTTTTAGAAAAAGAACAAAACTTAGGAGGTTGTGCAAGTACTTTTAAAAGATACGGTTCCTATTTTAATGCCGGAGCAACAACTTTTGTCGGTTATGAAAAAAATCATATCGTAAAAGATATATTTGATAAAGCAGAAGCAGCTTTGGATTTACGTGAAAGTAAAATAGCAATAAGAGTTTTGCAAAACGGAAAAACCATAGACAGAGTAAAAGATTTTGAACAATTTTTAGAAAAGATTGATAAAGCTTATCCAAATAAAAACAATAGAATATTTTGGGAAAAGATAAAAGAACTTGATGAAAAATTCTGGCAGCTTCAAAAACTATATTATGCAAAATATAGTTTTTATTCATATTTAAAAACGTTAAATTCCTTTTTAGAGCTTTTTATAAAATTTAGAACTTATAGTTTTAAAAGTGCAAAAAGTTTTATAAAAGAGGTTTTAGGAGAGATTTCTAAAGAGTATCAAAACTTTATAGATTCGCAACTTTTAATAACTTTACAGACAACTTCAAAAGATCTATCGATTTTATCTATGGCAATAGGTCTTTCTTACCCTTTTCATAAAGTATTTTACGTAAATGAAGGCATGGGAGAACTTTTTAAAGAACTTTTAAAAGATGTTGAAGTTAGAAAAAAAGAGGAAGTTTTAAAAATATTAAAAGAGAAAAACTATTTTAGAGTTATTACTTCAAAGAGTGAGTATAAAAGTTTAAATGTAGTTTTAAACTCAACTATTTATGATTGTGCAAGATTTTTTGAAGATAAAAAGATAAAAGAGTATTATAAAAAGTTTACTTTTAGCGATCAAAGTGCTTTCGTACTTAATTTTAATCTAAATTCAAAAGAGGAATTTTTACACCATTATCAAATAATTTTAGAAAAAAATATACCAAATACAGTCTCAAACTCATTTTTTATTTCTCTTAGCGATAAAGAGGATAAAAAGATGTCAAAAAAAGCTTTAAGCGTAACAATCTCCACCCATACAAAAGCACTTTTTTGGGAAGATTTATCTTTTGATGAGTATAAAACAAAAAAAGAAGAGACCCAAAATTTTATAATAGACTCTTTTTTAAAGCATTTTAAATCTGTAAAAAAAGAGGATATAATAAATTTGTCAAGTGCCACATCTAAAACTTTTAAAAGATATATAAATAGAAATAATTGCGGCGGTTCACCTGTAACTTTAAAAAATATTTTTCAAATACCAAGTTGTAGAACGCCTTTTAAAGGATTATATAATATAGGTGATACGGTTTTTGCAGGTCAAGGCTGGCCTGGAGTTGCCCTTGGAGTAAAAGTTTTAAACGAGGAAATAAATGAATAGCGTAAAACTTAAAATTTCTTTTAAAGATTGGCTTTATATAACTATAATTTCAGCACTGTTTGGATTTTTGTTTTCACTTTTTTTTATTTTTATAGATAACTCTTTAAAAAGTTTATCTACAATTTTTTTTAGTGTTTTAACTTCAATTCTTATCTCTTTTTTTGCTTTTATTTTAATTACTCTTTCAAATGAAATTATACTTCCAAAAATAAATGAAAAATTTTGGTATTTAATTAGTTTTTGTTTCTCTTTTTCTTCAGGCTTTTTAGGTTTTTCTTTATCCTTTTTTCTTTTTTCAAAAAGTGGATTTAAAATTATTGAGTATATCTATGATTTTTGGATTTATATCAGCATTATAACAGGCTTTTTAACCTTTTTAATAGGTCTTATTCTTCATCAATTTATCTCTATGAAATATAAAAACGAGTTAATAAACAATCAAATACTTCAAAGTAAAATAAAAGTTTTAGAAAATGAGTTAAATCCTCATTTTTTATTTAATGCTTTAAATTCAATCTCCGAGTTAATATACCTTAATCAAGAAAAAGCGGAAAAAGTAACACTGGATTTATCAAAATTTTTAAGAAATGCAATAAACAAAGAGAGTCTTGTTTCAATAAATACGGAAATCAAGATGGTTAAAACCTATTTAGAAATAGAAAATATCAGATTTGATAACAATATTGTTTTAAATATTTACTCTTTAGTAAAAGAAGATAATATAAAAATTCCGAAATTTTCGATTCAGCTTTTAGTGGAAAATGCGATTAAACACGGATATAAGGGAAATAGATTACAAATAGATATTAAGATAGAAAAAGAGAAAATCGAGGTAACAAACAACGGTAAAACAATTGAAAAAATAGTTTTCGGTACGGGACTTACAAATCTTCAAGAAAGGCTTATTTTATTAAATGTGGGAAAATTAGATTATAAAACTTATAAAGATAAGATGAGCTTTATAATATATTTAAAAGGTAAATAATGAAAACTCTGATTGTAGATGATGAAAAACTTGCTTTAAGCAGATTAAAAAGACTTTTAAATGATGAAAAAATAACTGATATCGTAGAGTGTAACAATCCTATTGAAGCAATTAAAGAAGCAGCAAAAAACAGGTTTGATATTGCATTTTTAGACATTTCAATGCCGCAAATGGACGGACTAGAGCTTGCAAATACACTTTTGCAGATAAATCCGAATATTTTTATAATATTTCAAACAGCTTATGAAGAGCATGCTTTAAAAGCCTTTTCTTCAGGAGGAATTGATTATTTATTAAAACCGATATCAAAAGAGACCGTAAAAAAAAGTTTGCAGAAAGTTTTTAAATATGCAAAAATGGAAAATAATAAAAAAATAATTGCCAAAAGAGGAAATAAAATATATCTTATAAATATTGAAGATATCTATTATATTAAAGCAGATTTGGATGAAGTTATAATCAGAATAAAAGAGGCAGATGCTTATCTAAGAAAGAAAATAGGGGATATGGAAGAGTTATTAAAAGATAAAAACTTTTTTAGAATCCATAGATCTTATATTATAAACATAGATAAAATAAAATCTATGCAAAGCGTAGAACAATCAAAACTTGAAATATCGTTTGAAGGAATTGATGATGTCGTTACAAGTTCAAAAGACGGAGCAAAAGAGTTTAGACAGAGTTTAGAAAAAAGAAGTTTATAAAAATTATTTTAACTTACAAAAAAAATATATTAAATTACAAAAATTAATATATAATGAAATAAAAATATAAAAGGAGTCTATTATGAAAACAGTAGCAATTACAGGGGCAAGTGGATTTGTAGGCTCAAACCTAAAAAATTATTTTTCAAATTTAGGTTTTAAAGTTGTAGGTATAAAAAGAGAAGAATTAAAAGATTCAAAAAAATTAACAAAAATAGTTGAAGAATCAGAACTTATAATAAACCTTGCAGGTGCTAATATTATAAATAGATGGACACATAGTTATAAAAAACTGCTTTATTCAAGTAGAATTGATACGACTAAAGCACTAATTGAAGCTATGAAAAAAGCGGACAAAAAACCCAAACTATTTATCTCAACATCAGCAGTTGGAATATATAAAAACAGAAGTTGCTATGATGAAGAAAATTTTGAATATTCCGATGATTTTTTGGCAAATCTTTGTAAAGATTGGGAAAAAGAGGCTTTAAAAGCAAAAGAGTTAGGCATTAGAACAGCTATTTTTAGGTTCGGTATAGTATTAGGAAACGGCGGGGCCTTAACTAAAATGTTAACACCTTTTAAATTAGGAGTAGGCGGAACAATAGGAGACGGAAATCAATATTTCTCTTTTATTCATATAGATGATTTATTAAACGCATATAAATTTATATATGAAAATAGCAGTTTAGAAGGAATTTTTAATTTAACGGCTCCAATATCGACTACAAATAAAGGATTGACAAAAGCATTGGGTAAAGCTTTACACCGACCTACTATATTCCCCGTACCGCAGTTTGTTTTGAATCTTGTTTTCAGTGAAGGAGCAAAAGTATTAACGGACGGAAAATGTGTTATTCCTAAAAGACTTCTTGATAGCGGTTTTATATTTGAAAATTCTTCAATAAAAGAGGCTATTGAAAAGAGTTTGAAATAGAGAGTTAATCTAACTCTCTATTTTTTCTTCATAATTCTTTTATTTCAAATTATGTAAAAATTATTTTTAAAAATAGAAAAGCTTCAATATAATAATTACTTTTTAGAAATATTAAAGAAAATTATAAGCTATCTTGATTTTAAGTAATTGTCGATTAAGTTTAAGTTTTGTAAAATCAAAGCAAATTTTATTAAAGGAAAGTAAATTATGAAAAAGTTAAGTATTTACACTTTTTTAGTTGCAGCAGTACTTTTTAGTGGTTGTAGCCAAAAAGAAGTTGAAGTTACTAATGAACCCGCACCTGTTGAGCAAACATCAGAGTCAGCATTAGACAATGTTGATAACTCAAATGTTCAAGATGAAGTAGTAAATGACGAATTGTTAGAAAAAGCGGAAAATGGTTATTATTATACAATCAATGGAGAAAAAGTTTTCATTGAAAATATCTATTTTGCTTTTGATAAATACAATTTATCAGATAAAATGAAATCTGTTGCTAAATCAAATGCAGAAAAATTATCAGCTGTTCAAGCAGGTACTACAATCAAAGTTGAAGGTAACTGTGATGAATGGGGTACAGATGAATATAACTATGCTTTAGGATTAAAAAGAGCAAAAGCAGTTAAAGACTTTTTAGTAATGGACGGAATTTCAGAATCTGCTGTTTCAGTTGTAAGTTTTGGTGAATCAAATCCTGTATGTACTGATAAAAATAGAGAGTGCTGGCAAAAAAACAGAAGATCTGAACATAAATTAGTAAAATAGTACTTAATGAAAAAAATTTTACTTGTAACTTTAATAATCACCAGCACTATAGTAAAAGCTGAAGAAATTTCAGCTTTCGGTGCCGGTGATTTAGACTCTAAGAATCCTTACGGTCTAAGTTCGGCAGAAAAAAATATTTTAAAAAATAAAAAAACTTTAGGAAATATTGATTCTAAAGTAAAAGATGTAAAACTTTCTCTTGGATCAATAAGTGAAAGAATAGATGGATTAGAGTCAATTTATGAAGGTGACTCACAAAAACTTAACGATTCTGTATTAAAGATTAATGAAATTATCAAAAATGTTGAAGAAAATTCAACTCTTACAGAAAAGAACGGTAAAGATATAGAAAGTTTAAAAACTGTATCTTCTCAAATGCTAACAATGCAAGAAGAGTATTCTAAAAGTTTGAAAAAACTTAAAAATGCAGTTTCAAAAATCTCTAAAACTCTTAACTCTATAAATAAAACATATATTTCGGAAAAAGAGTTTAAATCAAATATGAATCAATTTATAACTCGTGCTGAGTTTGAAGCCTTAAAAAAATCTTTAGGAAAGCAAACTAGTAACAAAATAACAGCAAAGAGTAATAGTAAAAAGATATCATCAAGCAAAGATAATGCAACTATTTTAGATGAAGCTATTGCTTTGTTTAAAAAGGATTATTTTACGAAAGCAATACCAATGTTTGAACAGTTGATTGCTTCGAATTATAAGCCTGCAACCAGCAATTTTTATCTAGGAGAGATTTGGTATTACAGAAAAAAATATGATGACGCAATAAGTCATTTTAAAACTTCTGCTATGTTATATGATAAAGCTTCATATATGCCGAAACTTCTTCTTCACAGTGCAATATCTTTTGAAAAAATAAAAGATTTTAACAATGCAGCTACTTTTTATAACTCTTTAATTGATATTTATCCGAATTCAAAAGAGGCTAAAATAGCTGTTAAAAATTTGTCAAATATAAAATAAATTAATAAAGGAATAATATGTCAAAAGTAATCGGTTTTGAATATAGCTTAAAAGACGCAAATACAGGTGAACAATTAGATTCAAATGTTGGTGCAGCTCCATTAGAGTTTGTAACAGGAAAAGGTCAAATCATTTCTGGATTAGAGTCTAAATTATTAGAAATGATGGAAAATGAGTCTGCAGACGTAATGGTTAAACCCGAAGAAGCTTACGGTGAGTATAGTGAAGAAGCAATGCAAACTCTTCCAAAAGAACAATTTGCAGGAATCGAATTATCTGAGGGAATGACTCTTTACGGTCAAGGTCAACAAGGTGAAACTGTACAAGTTACAGTTAAATCTTTTTCTGATTCTGATGTAACAATTGATTATAATCATCCTATGGCTGGAAAAACTTTAATGTTTTCTGTAACTGTTCTTTCATTAAGAGATGCAACTGAAGAAGAGATTCAAACAGGTGTAGTAGGTGGAATGGCAGCTATGGGTGGTTGTGGATGCGGTTCACACGAACAAGGAGAAGGTAGTTGTTGTTCAAGTGAAGGTGGTCATGACCATGGTCATTCTCACGGTGGAGGATGTGGTTGTAGTCACTAATTGCAACTTATATTTTATGAAAAGCCCAAAAGTTTTTGCTTTTGGGCTTTTTTATTTTATAGAGTATAAAAAGATAGTATAATATTGCTCAATTTTAAATAATACAAAATTACAAAAGGTGAAAAATATGAAAAAAGTAGCATTTATTTTTCCAGGTCAAGGAAGTCAGTCTGTTGGAATGGGAAAAGACTTTTTTGAAAATAGTGAAATTGCAAAAGAGATGATTAATAAAGCAAGTGAGAGATTAAATATAGATTTTGAAAAACTGCTTTTTGAAGAGAATGATAAATTAGGACAAACACAATACACTCAACCGGCTATACTTTTAGTTAGTTCAATTGCAAATGCAATATTCAAAGATAGATGTGATATTAAACCGGAATTTCTTTTAGGGCACTCTTTGGGTGAATTTTCTGCTTTGGTTAGTGCAGGGGCATTAGATTATTTAGATGCTGTTGAATTAGTATATAAAAGAGGTCAATTTATGACAGAAGCTTGCTCAAACGGTGGAGCTGGAATGATGGCTTTAGTCGGAATTGATGATAAAACAGTTGAAGATATTTGTGAAGCTAAAAGAGAAGAAGGAAAACAAGTTTGGCCTGCAAACTATAACCAAGACGGTCAATTAGTATTAGCCGGAATTAAAGCAGACTTAGAGAGTTTGGTTGATACTTTTAAAGAAGCCGGAGCAAAAAGAGCTATAGTTTTAGATATGTCAGTAGCAAGTCATTGTGAATTGTTAACTTCAGCCGTTGAAAATTTAAAACCTTATTTGGAAGAGTACTTAAAAGATGAATTTTTACCGGTGATTTCAAATGTAACGGCAAAAGAGTATACTACAAAAGACGAGGCAATAGAACTTCTATCGTCACAATTAACAAGTCCTGTGAAATATAAACAATCAATAGCAGCTAACGCTTCAAAAATTGATGCTTTTATAGAGTTTGGAAACGGGGTTGTTTTAAAAGGTTTAAATAGAAAAATATGTAAAGGAACTCCTACTTTAAATATTTCAGATATGACCTCTTTAGAAAAAGTAATTGAAGAGTTGAACTCATAATTATGAAAAAACTAGCAATAATGGGAGCTATGGAGGAGGAGATTGAACCTCTATTAGCTTATTTTGAAAATGTAAAAGTTACCGAGTATGCAGATAATAAATATTATGAAGTTGTTTACAACGGACTTGATATTGTAGTTGCATATTCAAAAATAGGAAAAGTATTTGCAAGCTTAACTGCTGCTACAATGATAGAAAAATTCACTTGTGATACCTTACTTTTTTCAGGAGTTGCAGGGGCAATTAATCCAAAACTAAAAATAGGTGATTTAATTATAGCCGATAAATTATGCCAACATGATTTGGATATTACGGCATTTGGACATCCAAGCGGTTTTGTACCGGGCGGTTCTGTTTTTATAGAAACATCAAAAAAACTAAGAGAAGTTGCCAAAGAAGTTGCAAAACAAAACTCTTTAAATGTTTTAGAAGGAACTATTGCCACAGGCGATCAATTTGTTCACTCAAACAAAAGAAAAGAGTTTATTGAAAAAACTTTTCATGCAGATGCACTCGAAATGGAAGGTGGAAGTGTAGCAGTGATTTGCAATGCTTTAAAAGTACCTTTTTTTATATTAAGAGCTATATCGGACAGTGCAGATATGGATGCAGGATTTGATTTTGATGAATTTTTAAAATCAAGTGCAGAAACTTCAGCTGACTATTTAATCAAAATAGTTGATAATTTAAATAAATAAACTTTTTCCCGCAATATCATCAAATCAAAGATGAGAGGAAGTATGTTTCTAATAAATATGTGTTTTTATTTCAGTTACATCTCCAGTTTAATTGTGAGTGTAAATTGTCTTTTTAGAGAGTAATAAAATAATTGTTAGGGATAATAAAGAGAGTATCACAGCTATAACAAATGGTGTTTTTAATGTAAAATATTCACTTATAAAACCAGAAGTTATTGGTGCTATTGCAGCACCACTCCATCTTAAAAGGTTATAACCTCCTGAGATAATATTTCGTTCAAACTTTATATCCATAACATAACTTGTAAATAATGAATTATTTATTCCCGAAAGAAAGCCAGAACAAATTATTAAAATTGAAAGTAAAAATTGAGAAGTTATTTCATAAAAGAATAACAGTAATATAATGAAAAATATAAGGGTAATGGGGATGACCTTTTTTATAGAAAAATGCACTTCTAAATATGTAGAAATAATTATAGAACCAATAGCTAATGCAAGACCCCAAGCAAAAAAAACTAAACCAATTTGAATGGGTGTAAAATGTAGAATAAGAGGAGAATAAGCTAAAATTACAAAAAAACCATAGTAGTAAAACATTGCTGCAAATGAAATTTTTAAAAATTTTTTATTTTTAAATAAATCTTTTAGTTCTTTAAATCCACCTGATTTTTTTTTATTTTTTTCAGGAGGTATTTTTACAAATGCTACTACTAATATAAAAGCAATACCCGTTAAAATACCAGTAACAAGAAATGGATATCTCCAAGAATATTGCCCAATAAAACCGCCAAGAAGAGGGCCAGATGCCATCCCAAAACCTATCGCACCTTCAAAAAGACTAATTGCTTTATAATGATTTTTTGAAAGTAGAATTAACAAAATTAAAGCAGTTGCAAAAAAATATGCATTTCCAAATCCCCATCCTGCTCTAAAAAAGGCCAAAATTGTAATATTTTCAGAAAAAGAACAAGCTATTGCAAAAAAAGAAACTATAAGAAGTCCAATAGTCATTACATTTTTATCTCCTATTCTTGTTGCTAATATGCCAGCTGGTATCATTATAAGTGCCATCATAAAAATATAGGTAGAAAATAATAGTTCAACTTCCCAATTGTTAGCACCTAAATTTTTAGCAATATCAGGTAAAATAGGATCAACTACTCCCATACCCATAAAAGCTAAAAATGTTGCAAATATAGTAATTTTTTGACTTCGTCTAGTATTGTTCATTTTAATCCTTTAGAGTTCTTTCGAAGTAATTAAAATCTGGAATATTCTTTTTATCATCAATGCTGTTCCATGTTTTTAATTTATCTACGGTTGATTTAAAAATATAATCCTTAAAAAATTTTGCCATTTTCTTTTGCATATTCAATTCCCCAATTAAACATTTCTTTAAGAACAAATTTCAATTTTAATCCAATGGGGGTTAAAGAATAAACAACTTTTGGCGGTACTTCTGCAAACACTTCTCTTTTTATAATGTTTTTTTCTTCTAATTCTTTTAATTTTAAGGTGAGTGTCTTTTGACTTATCTCATTTATATCTTCACTTAACTCTTTAAATCTTTTATCTTTTTCTAATAGATACCAAATAACAGCTAATTTCCATCTGTCATTAAATATATCCATAGTTATTGAAACTGAACATTTATATTTTTTACCATTTAAATAATACATTAAAATCCTTTATAATCATAATTGTAACTAAAAATACTTAAATTATCATTACTTACCTAAAGTATTGTAAGGAATATTTAAGTGTATTTAGTTTATTATTTTCACTTATAAACATAAAGGATGTTAAATGAATAAATTTACATATTATAATCCAACAAAAATAGAGTTTGGAAAAGAGAAAGAAAACAACATAGGTGAATATTTAAAACAATCTAATATTAAAAAAGTATTATTAGTTTATGGTGGAGGAAGTATTAAGAAAAATGGCCTTTACGAAAAAATAATAACTTCACTTAATAGAAATAATATAAAGTTTGAAGAACTTTCAGGAGTTGTAAGCAATCCAGTACTTAGTAAAGTTTATGAAGGCATAGAACTGGCTAAAAATAATGAGATAAAAGCAATTCTAGCTGTTGGTGGTGGTTCTGTTGTAGATAGTGCAAAAACAATTGCAGCAGGAGTTAAATACGATGGAGATGTTTGGGATTTTTTTATAAATAAGGCACAAATTTTAAAAGCCCTACCAATATTTACAGTTATGACGCTTTCCGCAACTGCTAGTGAAATGAATGGGAATGCGGTAATTATAAATGATGATACAAAACAGAAGTATTCTATTTCTTCAGTTCTTATCAATCCAACAATTTCAATTATAAATCCAGAACTTATGGCTACAGTAAGTAAAGAGTATTTAGCATATTCTGCTGTTGATGTTATTGCTCATTGTATTGAAGTATATTTTACTGCAACTATTCATCCTCATTTTAATTCAAGATTAGTTGAATCTATAATTAAGACTGTTATTGAAACAACAGAAATACTATTAAAAAATCCAAATGATTATGATGCAAGAGCTGAATTCGCGTGGGCAGCGACACAAGGATTAAATGGATTAACTCCTACAGGAACAAAAGATGGTAATTTTCCAAATCATATGATTGAACATTCACTTTCAGCTTTATTTAATGTAGCACATGGAGCAGGTTTAGCAGTTGTAATTCCAGCATGGATGAAGTGGTATAAAGAAAAAAATATATCTCAATTTAAAAGATTTGCCAAAGAAATATTTAATAATAATGATGAAAATGTAGGAATAGAAAAATTAGAAAACTGGTTTAACAAAATTGGTGCACCTATAACACTTAATGATATAAATATTTCAAGAAAAGAAATTGAAGCGTTGGCAGATAATGCATATGAAACAGCAAAAGTTTGGGGCATGGATACTATATATTCAAAAGAAATTATTTTGAAAATACTAGAAAAAGCATAAAAAGGAATAATAAATGAAAAAAGCGTTAATAATAAATGCATATGAAACTTACAAAGGGATAGGAGAAGGTAAACTAAATAAAAATCTTTGTCAAATAGCTGAAAAAACTTTAATTAAAAAAGGATATCAAGTTAAAACTACAATACTTGAAGATGAGTATGTTTTAGAGGATGAATTAAAAAAGAATATTGAAGCAGATATTATTTTTGTTCAATTCCCAGTTTATTGGTTTAGTGCACCTGCATTATATAAAAAATATATTGATGAAGTATATGGGTTTGGATATGCTAATGGTTTTCTTTGTCAAGGTGATGGTAGAACACGAAGAGACTTAAATAAAAAATATGGTTCAGGTGGATTGAAAAATGGTGCTAAATATATGCTTTCTTCAACATGGAATGCTCCAAAAGAAGCATTTAACAATAAAAATCAATTTTTTGATGACAAAAGTGTTGATGAAGTATTAATATCAATACATAAAACTTATCAATTTTTTGGAATGCAAGCACTTCCTTCCTTTAGTATTTATAATATATTTAAAGATAATACTATTGAAAATGATGTGAAGCAGTTTGAAGAGCATATTGAAAATATATTTTAAAATATAATGGTGATAAAAGGAATCAATAATGTCAAAAATAACAATCGTAGCAAAAATTAAAATTAAAAAAGAGTTTACACAAGATGTATATCCTTTATTAGTAAATTTACATAAAACTACCCATAATAATGATTTTGGTTGTATTCAATATGATCTTCACAAAGATTTAAATGATGAAAATTGTTTTACTTTTATTGAAACATGGGAGAATAGTCAATTTTTAGATATACATATGAAAAAAGAACATTTTCAAGTATTTATAAAAAATACAAAAAACAAATTGGAAAACTTAGAAATTACTAAATTAGAGAAAATATAAAGGATAGATATGAAAAAAGATTTTATGGAAGCAATGGATTTTCGACATGCGTGTAAAGTTTTTGATGACACGAAAAAGATATTAGATGAAGATATAAATTATATTTTAGAAGCAGGAAGAAAAAGTCCAAGTTCCTTTGGTCAGGAGGGATGGAAATTTTTAGTAATAACAAATGAGGATTTAAAAGCAAAAATTAAACCATATTGTTGGAATCAGCAACAAATTACAACTTCTTCACATTTAATTATTATTTTAGCAGCTATAGAAAATTTAAAGCCTGAAAGTGGAATTCCTGCTAAAAGATTTAGAAGACGTGAAATGCCCCAAGATAAAAGAGAATTTTACGACAATCTCTATAAAAATCATTTAATAGTTACAAAAGTACTTGAAAGTGATGAGAATATTTACGCATGGAGTTCGAAACAAACTTATATAGCCGCAGCAAATATGATGACAGCTGCAGCTATAAAAGGTATAGATTCTTGTCCTATTGAAGGATTTGAAAAAGAAAATATTGAAAAATTACTTGGATTAGATACATCAAAATTTCAATTGTCATTAATCCTTCCTTTTGGATATAGGTTAAATCCTCAATCAGAACACTTTAGACTACCTTTTAAAAATGTAGTTGAGTTTATAAAATAAAAGTTGTTACTACAATGAAAAAATTATTATATATTGTATTTAAGTATTTATTAGGAATATTATTAGTATTTGGTGGTATTGCTCATTTTACAAAAACAGAATTTTATTTGAAAGCAATGCCTTCATATTTACCTTTTCATGAATTTATTGTTTATGCAAGTGGAGTATTAGAAATAGTTTTAGGTGTGTTGTTAGTAATCTACAAAACAACAAGAAAAGCTGCAATAGGAATAATACTACTTTTTATAGCAATTTTTCCTGCAAATATTAATATGTATTTAAATCATACGGATTTTCCTGATATGAGTGAAACAGCACTTTTAGTAAGATTACCAATTCAGCTAATACTTATAGCTTGGGCTTATATTTATACAAGAAAAACTATTAAGGATTAGTTATGAATATTTATGATTTTAATGTTAAAGATATTGATGGGAATGATGTATCAATGTCAAAATATAAAGATAAAACTTTACTTATTGTGAATGTAGCTAGTAAGTGTGGTTTTACTTCTCAATACGAAGAATTAGAAGAATTATACGAAACTTATAAAAATAAAAACTTTATGGTTTTAGGTTTTCCTTCAAATGAGTTCTCAAATCAAGAACCAGGAAATGAAGAAGAGATTAAAAACTTTTGTTCTTTAACATATAATGTACAATTTGATATGTTTGCAAAAGTTGAAGTTAATGGAAAAAATGAAGCACCATTGTATAAGTATCTAAAAGAAGAAAAAACAGGAATATTAGAAAGTAAAAGAATTAAATGGAACTTTACAAAGTTCTTAATTAATAAAAAAGGTAAAGTAATAAATAGATATGCACCTATTACAAAACCACTTTCTTTAAAAAAAGATATTGAGAATATATTATAGATAAATGGTGATGCTAAATTATTTATAATAAAAATTAGGAGAAAAAATGTCTATAAAATCAATTAATCCATATAACAATGAAGTATTAGCAACTTTTGAAGAAATGACAGAAGAAGAAATTAATAAAATAATTACTAAAGCTAATAAAGCTTATAAATCATGGAAGGATACATCTTTTGAACAAAGAGCAAAAGTTCTTAAAAGAGCTGCTGAATTGTTTAGAGATAAAAAAGAAGAGTTGTCAATATTAATGGCTAAAGAAATGGGTAAAAAACTTGAGCATGGGCGTGCAGAAATTGATTTAGTTTCTGATATTTTTGATTATTATGCAGATGAAGGTGAAAAATTATTATCACCTACAAAATTAATAACAAAAGATGGAGAAGGAACAATATTTAATCAACCAGTTGGTATTATATTTGGTATTCAACCTTGGAATTTTCCATTTTATCAACCAGCTAGAGGTACCGCGCCAAATTTAATGGCAGGAAATGTAATTGTTACTAAGCATGCTTCAAATGTACAACAGTGTTCTGCTGCATTTGAACAAATTATGCTTGATGCAGGAGCACCCAAAGGTGTTTATACCAATGTTGTAGTTTCTGGAAAAAATGCAGGAATAGTAATTGCTGATGATAGAGTGCAAGGTGTTTCCTTTACCGGTAGTAATATAGCTGGTTCTAAAGTTGCAGAACAAGCAGGTAAAAATGTTAAGAAAACTGTTCTTGAACTTGGTGGAACTGATCCTTTTATCGTACTTGAAGATGCTAATATAGAAAAAACTGCTGATTATTTAGCAGAAACTAAAATGTTAGGTAGTGGACAAATTTGTATTTCTCCTAAGCGTATTATTTTAATCGAATCAATTGCAGAAAATTTTTTGAGTAGACTTAAAGAAAAACTAGGTAATCTTGAAGCAGGAGATCCAAGTGTAGAAGGTGAACACTATGGTCCTTTATGTAATGAAAAAGCAGCAATTGATGTAGAAAATCAAATTAAAAAATCTGTTGAAGGTGGTGCTATATTACTACTTGGTGGAGAAAGGAATAATGCATTTATATCTCCTACTATTTTAACAAATATACCAAAAGGTGTTCCTGCTTTTGAAGAAGAGATTTTTGGTCCTGTTGCTAATATATTTATTGTAAAAGATGAAGATGAAGCTATAGAAGTAGCTAATAATAGTTTATTCGGTCTTGGAAGTTCAGTTTATACTAGTGATGAAAAAAGAGGTTTACGAGTTGCTCAAAAACTTGAATCTGGAACTGCTTTTATAAATCAAATGTCATGGACATATTCAAGTATGCCTATGGGAGGTGTTAAAAAATCTGGATATGGTCGTGAATTAGGTCATCTAGGTATTAAAGAATTTGTAAATGAAAAACTTATTCGTACATTTTAAATGTACAATAACACTATAATAAAAACATAAAAAAAGGAGTAGTCATGAATCACATTATTAAACAATTAAGTTCTAGAAAATCTATTAGACAATTTACAGGTGAAAATGTAAAATCTGAAGATTTAGAACTTATTATTAGAACCGCACAAAGATGTCCAACATCAATAAATGGACAACAAATATCTTTAGTATATACAAAAGATAAAGCAACAATTAAAAAAATTGCTGAACTTTGTGGAGGTCAACCACAAATCGCTACTTCTGATGTATTTATCACAATTGTTGTTGATTTTAACAGAACAGCTTTTGCAGTTGAACAAGCTGGAGAAACACAGCTTATAGAAAAATCAGCAGAAGGTGTACTAGTCGGTGCAGTTGATGCGGGAATTATGCTAAATGCTATTCAAGTTGCTGCTGAATCTTTGGGTTATGGAACAACAGCTATTGGAGCAATTAGAAGTGCACCTGAATCAATGATAAAATTATTAGGGCTACCTCCTCAAACATTTCCAATAGTTGCTACAACAATTGGTGTCCCCACAAAAGAAGCACTTGAAGCTCCATTAAAACCAAGAGTTCCTATAAATAGTTTTTCTTTTGAAGATACATATAGTGATATAAAAGTAAAAGATGGTGTGATTGCTTATGAAAAACAGATGAAACAGTTTAGAGAGGATCATAATATGGATTATTTACAATCGTATTGTGAACAAACAGCAAACTATTATAAAAATATATATTCTAGAAAAATTGCTAAAAATTATAAAAGCCAAGGTTTTGAGTTTAAAGATTAAAAAGGAGTTTACATGAGTTTGTTATTAGAAGAAGGTCAAATAGAAAATTTGAAATTGAAAAATAGAATTGTTATGCCACCTATGTGTATGTATAAAAGTGATAATAGTGGTGAATTAAAAACTTTTCATAAGGGTCATTATTTAGCAAGAGCTATTGGCGGAGTTGGATTTATTATTCTTGAAGCAACTGCCGTTGAACCAAGAGGAAGAATATCAGCAAATGACTTAGGCCTTTGGGATGATTCTTTCATAGATTCACACAAAAAATTAAATGAACAAATGCATTCTTTTGGAGCAAAAACAGCAATACAACTAGCACATGCTGGTAGAAAATGTAATGTTGAAAACGAAACTCCAATTGCACCAAGTGCCATTGCTTTTAGTGAAGATAAACCTTTTAAAATGCCTAAAGAGGCAACAATAGAAGAGATAAAAAGAATAAAAGAATTATTTATCAAAGCAGCACTTAGAGCTAAACTTGCTAATTATAATGCAATTGAACTTCACGCTGCACATGGATATTTTTTATGTGAATTTTTATCACCTCTAAGTAATTTCAGAAATGATATTTATGGTGGAAGTTTAGAAAATAGGTGTAGACTAACTTTAGAAATAGCAAAAGAGCTTAAGCAAAAAGTAGATTTACCTATAATTGTTAGAATAAGTGCTGATGAATGGATGCAAGAGGGTTGGAATATTAATGATTCGATTTACCTATCAAAAGAACTTGAAAAAGTAGGAGTTGATTCTATTCATGTTTCATCAGGTGGAAATCAAGAAAACACAAATAAACCATTAAAGATCAAACCTCTCTATCAAGCTGATTTTGCAAAAGATATAAAAAAAGAGGTAAATATTCCTGTAATTGCTGTTGGATTAATCACAACGGCAAAACAAGGGGAAAAACTTTTAGAAGAAAAATATTGTGACTTTGTGGCGTATGGAAGAGAATTATTACGTTCACCTAATTTTACATTTATAGCAGCGAATGAATTAAAAGAAAAAGAGCTTATAGATTCTTCTTACATTAGAGCATTTTAATGTATAAAAAAGAGAATAAAAGTATATACTTCATTGGAATGGTTAGGGCATGTTACTTCAGGGAATTTCTTTGACCTCAGAGAAAGTTGCAGTTGAACACTAAAACATTCAAGTATTATCCTTTTGGAGATATTTTATATCTTTTATCGAGATGATAGCAGTAATTTTTTATATAAAAGATCTTTAAAAACTAATTTAGTTGGATTGTTAAGTGCAGTATATAGTTATATGTTTTTTTGCAGGACTTGCAGATGGGAAAGCTAGATATAAAGAAACTCTGGTTACCTCTTTAGTCCCTTTGCTTACATATTTTTTATTTATGATAATCTTTAGAACGAAAGCAACAATGAAACAAGTGGTAGCCTTAAGTATGGGTACATTTGGGTTATTATTTTATTCAATAAAAAAAGTAAGTTGAAAAAATTAGTAGAAAATAAATTATAGGTAGTTTGTAACAATCATAATTTGAATTGAGAATTAAAATATATAATATAAAAAGGAATAAAATGTCTTTTAAAATAAAAATAAATGACAAAAATTATAATTTAGATATTAATCCAGATACACCATTACTTTGGGTTTTAAGAGATCACTTAAATCTTACAGGTACAAAATTTGGATGCGGAGTGGGACAATGTGGAGCCTGTACTGTGCTTTTAGAAGATGAAGCCGTACGTGCCTGTCAAACTCCTATTAGTATGGTAGGTGATAAAAAAATAACAACAATAGAAACAAAAACAGATAAAACTGTACAAAAATTACAAAAATTCTGGGTACAAGAAGATGTTGTACAATGCGGATATTGTCAATCAGGACAAATCATGAATGCAGCAAGTTTAGTAAAAACAAATTCAAAACCAAATGATGAAGAGATAATAAAAGCTATGGATGGCAATATCTGTAGATGTGGAACATATAATAAAATAAAAACAGCTATAAAAGCTGCAACAGCGGAGGTTTAAGATGAAAAGAAGAGATTTTTTAAAAATAACTTCAGCTGTAAGTGCAGCATATGTTATTGGATTTTATATTCCAATTAAATCAAGAGCTAGCGAAACTAAAAAAGATGAAAAAGCATTACAACCAAATGCTTTTGTTGAAATAACACCAGATAATAATATCAACTTTATTGTTGGGCAAGTCGAGATGGGACAAGGTACATATACAACATTAGCTATGTGTATAGCAGAAGAGTTAAATGTTGATTGGAAAAATATCAATATTGTACCTGCAAAAATAGCACCAGTATATTATAGTGTTTTTGGTCCATTGATGATAACAGGTGGTTCTTCTTCTGTATTTAGTAAACAATTAGAAATGAGAAAAATAGGAGCAGCAGTTAATGAAATGTTAATCAAAGCAGCTACTAAAAAATGGAAAGTAAGAGCTTATGATGTTTATACAAAAGACTCAAAAGTATTTAACAAAAAGACAAAAGAGAGTTTTAAATTTGGTGATTTAGTAAATGATTTATCATCGATGAAAGTTCCTACTAATCCTAAAATAAAAGAACTAAAAGATTGTAAATTTGTAGGGAAACCACACTCTAGACATCCAAAAGAAATGTGGGAAAAAGTTACAGGAAAAGCAGAATTTGGTATAGATGTAAGAGTTCCAAATATGAAATATGCAGCAGTTTACCATCCAACTATTTTTGGAGCAAAAGTTAAAAGTTATGATGCAAGTAAAGCTTTAAAAAAAGATGGTGTTATAAAAGTAAAACAAATCCCTTCAGGAATTGCTGTTATTGCTGAGCATTGGTGGATAGCAAAACAAGCTCTATTTGATATCGATGTTGTTTGGGATAAAGATGAGTTTAAAAATACAAGTGATAAAGAACTAAATGAACAATACTCAAAAGCAATGCAAAAAAATGGTGCTTTAATGAGAAAAAATGGAGATTCAAAAAAAGCTTTTGAAACTGCAGAAAAAACAATTGAAGCAGAGTATGATTTTCCATTTTTAGCACATGCTCCAATGGAACCATTAGGAGTAGTAGTTCACCATGAAAAAAATAAAGCAACAGTTTGGTCATCATCTCAATCACAAACTATGGCTTTAAAAGCTATATCAAAAGTGTTAAGTGTTAAAGGTGAAAATATTACATATAATACTCCTTATTTAGGTGGTGCGTTTGGAAGAAGAGGGACAATTAACCTTGATTTTATTTTAGATGGAGCTTATGTTTCAAAAGATGAAGATTTTCCAATTATGACTTTATGGACAAGAGAAGATGATATTAAAATGGGTAACTATAGACCAAAATATAAAAATAAAGTAAAAGTTGCTTTAGATAAACATGGAGATATAACTGCTTTTGATGCAAAAGTAGCTTCACAATCTATTTTTAAAGGTTCTCCTTTTGCAGCCTTTGGATTTAAAAATGGTGTAGATGGAGCTCAAAAAGAGGGATTGATAGATCATCCTTATGATATAGATAATCATGATATGCAAGCATTTACAATGGACTCTCCAATACCAGTATTATGGTGGAGATCAGTTGGTCATACACAAAGTTCACCAACAGTTGAAGGTATAGTTGATGAAGCAGCATTTGCAGCTGGTGTTGACCCTATTGAATATAGAATAAATATGTTAAAAGATCACAGATTTATAAATATATTAAAAGATGTAGCTAAAAAAGCAAATTGGGAAAAAAGAAAAAAAGAGAAAAATGTTGGTTATGGGGTTGCTATTCACGAATCTTTTGGAACAATCAGTGCTCAAATTGCAAAGGTAAGAGTTACAAAAGATGATTTCAAAGTAGAAAAAGTATGGGCAAGTGTTGATTGTGGATTTGCTTTCAATCCACAAAATGTGAAAAACCAAATAGCGGGTTCTATTAACTTTGGTATTGCCGCACTTAAATATAGTGAAATAACAATAAATAATGGTGAAGCTACACAAAATAATTTTTATGATTATAAAGTAAGTAGAATTTCAGATGCTCCAGAAATAGAAGTAAATATTATAAATTCAGGAGAAAAAATAGGTGGTATAGGAGAACCAGGTGTTCCTCCAATCTTAGCAGCAGTACCAAATGCACTATTTGATGCTACTGGAAAAAGATACCACTCTATGCCCATTAAAATAGGTTAGCAGATTATGTTTGAAAATAAACAATATTTGAAATTTATTGAAAATTGTAAAAACAAAAAAATTGATATTGCCTTGACAATAGTTACAAATACTGAAGGTTCTACCTTTACAAAAAAAGGCAATTTAATGCTTGTTAACGCAAAACAAGAGTTTATAGGTGTTTTAGGAAGTGCTTTTTTACAAAAACAAGTATTACTTACTTCAATGAAGGCTTTAAAAAAAAGAGAAAGTCAAACTTTTGAATCTTTTCCTAAAAATGAATCTTCTGGACATGGAACGAGTAAGTATTTAAGTATTCCTTTTTATTATAAAAATAATTATCTTGGGATTGAAAAATATATAAAAACCCCTTATTCCCTTTTGATTTTTGGAAGTGGAGCACATGTTAGTTCATTGGTTACCATGGCAAATTTAATGACTTGGAAAACAACAGTTATTGATATGGAAATTAAAAAAGAGTATGTTAGTCAAGCTGATGAATTAATCGAACTTTCAAATTTAGAAGATATATTAATTTTGGATTTAAGTTTTTATGATGCCTCTGTCATTTTAAGTCATGATCCTAAAACTGATGATGTTTACTTGGAAGCTTTACTTAAAACAAATATGAAATATATAGGATTGATGGGAAATAAAAAAAGTGTTCAACGTAAAAAAAAACAGTTTAATTTAGAAAATGATGAAAGGTTTTTTGCTCCGATTGGATTAGATCTTGGAAGTTATACTGATCACTCAATTGCTCTTTCAATTTGTGCAGAAATTGAAAAAAATAAAAATAAGAAAATATAAAATGAAAAAAACAAACCATCTCGCTATTTTAATTTTGGCTGCTGGAACATCTAGCAGACTTGGATATCCAAAACAATTGGTTACATATAAAAATGAAAGTTTATTAAAAATTGCTATTAAAAAAGCTTTAAAAATTTCAACAGATGTTTTTGTCGTGTTAGGACACGAAAAAGAAATTTGTGAAAATGAGATAAAAAATTTTAATATTAATATTCTTTATAATAAAGAATATAAAAAAGGTATGGGGAGTTCTTTGTCATTTGGAATAAGCCATACAATAGTATATGAAAATACAATGGTAATGTTATGTGATCAACCGTTAATTCCAATTTCTCATTATAAAACTTTAACTACATATATAAAATATGAAAAAATTTGTGCATCTTTTTATAATGATTCTCTTAGTGTTCCTGTAATATTTCCTAAAAAATATTACAAAAAGCTTTTAGAACTTAATGTTAAAAAAGGAGCTAAATTAATTTTAAAACCTGAGAATTGTATTAAGATTTCTTTATTGAAAAAATATTCTGTCGATATAGATATATTTGATGATATAGTAAAGTATTTATATTAATTTTAAATTTTAGAATCTGATAAAATAAGATCAAGGATTGACAGTGGTAGAACAAATTGAATTTGATTTTCTCAAAGAGAGTGCAAGCACAGGAATGAAATATTAGATCAATTTTGAAATGGGAAAAGATTAACAGGTAAAGATGGGCTTTTAGGACCTCTTATCAAACAACTAACAGAAGCATCTTTAGAAGCTGAAGTAGAATCGCATATTGCAAATGATGTTCTGTTTGGAAATAAGAATAGAAAAAAAGGTGTCAATCTTGTGCTTACACTCTCTTTGAAAAAAAACATCAAAAGGCTATCAGATGGTTGCTTTGAACTTGAAACACCAAGAGATAGAAATGGAACAGTTGACCGCAAATAGTTAAAAAACATCAAACTACAATTAGTAATGAAATAGGGGAAAAGATACTCTCAATGTATGGTTTAGGAATGAGCTATACAGATATTTCTTCACATAAATCTATCAAGTATCTATCTCAACTGCAACAATAAGTACTATTACAGATAAAATAATTGATAAAGTGAAAGCTTTGCAAAGTAGACCACTTGATTCAATATATCCATTTGTTTGGCTAGATGCCATTCATTATAAATTCAAATACAAGTAAATATGTTCTTCTTACAAAAGAGTATGGAATAAGTGATGTAAATATAAGTTGTAACATGACATCAAGTTTGGGGCAAATTTCTTTTGGAAATGATGGGAAAGTGTATTCAAAGCTTAGTAATTATGAAAATCAAGAAAATAAATATGAGATAAAACAGAGATGTAAAATAGAGCTAAAATCAGAAGAAGGTCGAGAAATAGGGATAATAATAGAACCAAAGAGTGGATATACGTACATAGAATAGAGAGGAAGAGAAAAGAATTTAAAAATTTAAGCGAGATTTTAGGAAAAGTTCTTGACAAGGGGGAAAAAATCTATTATAATTCCCGTCCAATTTCAGAGGAACGACACAAAGTTCTAAAGAGATTAAGATCTTTAAAAACGAAGGTTTGTTAAGAGGAAAGTAATCTTTATAAACCGAATATGATAAACAAGAATAAAGAAACAGGATAAATGTAAAACATATATCCTTGTCTATAACACAATGAGATTTAATTTGTAATTGAAAGATATTATAAATCAAAGTCAGATTAAACTTTTTTTATGGAGAGTTTGATCCTGGCTCAGAGTGAACGCTGGCGGCGTGCCTAACACATGCAAGTCGAACGAGAACGGATTAAAGCTTGCTTTAATTGTCAGCTAAGTGGCGCACGGGTGAGTAATGTATAGTTAACCTGCCCTAGAGAGAGGGATAACAGATGGAAACGTCTGCTAAGACCTCATATGCCTTTAAAACAAAAGTTTGCAAGGGAAATATTTATAGCTCTAGGATGGGACTGTATTGTATCAGTTAGTTGGTGAGGTAATGGCTCACCAAGACAATGACGCATAACTGGTTTGAGAGGATGATCAGTCACACTGGAACTGAGACACGGTCCAGACTCCTACGGGAGGCAGCAGTGGGGAATATTGCACAATGGAGGAAACTCTGATGCAGCAACGCCGCGTGGAGGATGACACTTTTCGGAGCGTAAACTCCTTTTATATAGGAAGATAATGACGGTACTATATGAATAAGCACCGGCTAACTCCGTGCCAGCAGCCGCGGTAATACGGAGGGTGCAAGCGTTACTCGGAATCACTGGGCGTAAAGAGCGTGTAGGCGGATAGATAAGTCAGAAGTGAAATCCAATAGCTCAACTATTGAACTGCTTTTGAAACTGTCTATCTAGAGTATGGGAGAGGTAGATGGAATTTCTGGTGTAGGGGTAAAATCCGTAGAGATCAGAAGGAATACCGATTGCGAAGGCGATCTACTGGAACATTACTGACGCTGAGACGCGAAAGCGTGGGGAGCAAACAGGATTAGATACCCTGGTAGTCCACGCCCTAAACGATGTGCACTAGTTGTTGCGATGCTAGACATTGCAGTAATGCAGTAAACACATTAAGTGCACCGCCTGGGGAGTACGGTCGCAAGATTAAAACTCAAAGGAATAGACGGGGACCCGCACAAGCGGTGGAGCATGTGGTTTAATTCGACGATACGCGAAGAACCTTACCTGGACTTGACATAGTAAGAACCATTTAGAGATAGATGGGTGTCTGCTTGCAGAAACTTATATACAGGTGCTGCACGGCTGTCGTCAGCTCGTGTCGTGAGATGTTGGGTTAAGTCCCGCAACGAGCGCAACCCACGTCATTAGTTGCTAACACTTCGGGTGAGAACTCTAATGAGACTGCCTACGCAAGTAGGAGGAAGGTGTGGACGACGTCAAGTCATCATGGCCCTTACGTCCAGGGCTACACACGTGCTACAATGGAGTATACAAAGAGCAGCAATACCGTGAGGTGGAGCAAATCTTAAAAATACTTCCCAGTTCGGATAGTAGTCTGCAACTCGACTACTTGAAGTTGGAATCGCTAGTAATCGTAGATCAGCAATGCTACGGTGAATACGTTCCCGGGTCTTGTACTCACCGCCCGTCACACCATGGGAGTTGAACTCATTCGAAGCGGGGATGCTAAACTAGCTACCCTCCACAGTGGATTCAGCGACTGGGGTGAAGTCGTAACAAGGTAACCGTAGGAGAACCTGCGGTTGGATCACCTCCTTTCAGAGAAGAGAGACTTAATTCGTTTTAAGTCTCCAAAGCAATCAAAGATTGCATTAATTATCATATTCGGTTTATAAAGGTTATTTAAGACAAATAGGTGAGAATGGGCCTATAGCTCAGCTGGCTAGAGCGCTCGACTGATAATCGTGAGGTCCCAGGTTCAAGTCCTGGTAGGCCCACCATTATTAAATAATCTGATAGAAGGATTATCCAGTAGATGGGGATATAGCTCAGCTGGGAGAGCGCCTGCCTTGCACGCAGGAGGTCAGCGGTTCGATCCCGCTTATCTCCACCATCTATAACAAATCAAGAAAAAGAGTTTTGAAATAAAAATCAAATATAAGTTCAATAAAAAAGTTGAATTTATATTTGACTTTTAAAGTCAAAGTGATATTTAAAAACATAATGTTAAAGTCTTTAATTTTTTCGTTTAAATCAATATCTTTCGTATAAAGATGATTTAAAAAACAAAAAAATTTCATATCTAAAATTTACTAGAAATAGTAAAAACATGATAGACACAACTATATTATTGAAGTTAATTCAATAAGATAGTAGCCAAGGAATAATTATTCAAAAAAGGTAGAATAACGAAAGTTATTTTATTCTCAAATTGGTCCCTTTAAAAATGAAAATTTTTAAAGGAGATTAAAAAGCTATAAAGGGCTAATGGTGGATGCCTAGACTGTAAGAGGCGATGAAGGACGTACTAGACTGCGATAAGCATTGGGGAGCCGTCAAGAGGCATTGATCCAGTGATTTCCGAATGGGACAACCCAGTATGTTATGCATACTATCCTTTTAAAGGAAGCGAACCTGGTGAAGTGAAACATCTCAGTAGCCAGAGGAAGAGAAATCAAATGAGATTCCCAAAGTAGCGGCGAGCGAAATGGGATTAGGGCACTTAGTGATAATATTTAAGATAGTAGAAATATCTGGAAAGATATAGCATAGAAGGTGAAACTCCTGTATACGAAATCTTGAATGTGGTACTAGACTAAGGAACGAGTAGGTCGGAACACGTGATATTTTGACTGAAGATGGGGGGACCACCCTCCAACCCTAAATACTACTTACAGATCGATAGTGAACAAGTACCGTGAGGGAAAGGTGAAAAGTACCCCAGTGAGGGGAGTGAAATAGAACCTGAAACCATTAGCTTACAATCATTCGGAGCCCTATGATTTATCAGGGTGACGGACTGCCTTTTGCATAATGAGCCTGCGAGTTGTGGTATCTGGCAAGGTTAAGCCAAGTGTGAAGCCGTAGCGAAAGCGAGTCTTAATAGGGCGAATTAGTCAGATGCTGCAGACCCGAAACGAAGTGATCTATCCATGAGCAGGTTGAAGCTGGTGTAAGAGCTAGTGGAGGACCGAACCGGTAGGCGTTGAAAAGTCTTCGGATGACTTGTGGATAGGGGTGAAAGGCCAATCAAACTTCGTGATAGCTGGTTCTCTCCGAAATATATTTAGGTATAGCCTTATGTAGTAACATATAGGGGTAGAGCACTGAATGGGCTAGGGCTGCTTACCGCGGTACCAAACCCTATCAAACTTCGAATACTATATGCGTAATCATAGGAGTCAGGCGATGGGTGATAAAATCCACCGTCGAGAGGGGAACAACCCAGACTAACAGCTAAGGTCCCAAAGTTACATCTAAGTGGAAAACGATGTGGAGTTACTGTGACAACCAGGAGGTTGGCTTAGAAGCAGCCACCCTTTAAAGAAAGCGTAACAGCTCACTGGTCTAGTGATTCTGCGCGGAAAATATAACGGGGCTAAGATGTACACCGAAGCTTTAGATTCGTGATTTTTCACGAGTGGTAGGAGAGCGTTCTATTCAGCGTTGAAGCCATACCGGTAAGGAGTGGTGGAGCGGATAGAAGTGAGCATGCAGGCATGAGTAGCGAGAATTAAGGTGAGAATCCTTAACGCCGAAAACCCAAGGTTTCCTACGCGATGCTCGTCATCGTAGGGTTAGTCGGGTCCTAAGTCGAGTCCGAGAGGGGTAGACGATGGGAAATTGGTTAATATTCCAATACCAATATATAAGCGCGATGTGGGGACGCATAGAGTTAGTCGAGGTCACTGATGGAATAGTGGCTCGAAGGAAGTAGGTTGTAATTTAGGAAAATCCGGATTACGATAGACCGAGATCTTACAGGCTGATGACACTCTTCGGAGGAGATTCAGAATCGATGATACTGTCGTGCCAAGAAAAGCCACTAAGTATATTATATATTGCCCGTACCGTAAACCGACACAGGTGGGTGGGATGAGTATTCTAAGGCGCGTGGAAGAACCCTGGTTAAGGAACTCTGCAAACTAGCACCGTATCTTCGGTATAAGGTGTGCCTACTTTGGTATAGAGATTTACTCTCGAAAGCTAAAGAGGTTGCAACAAAGAGTCCCTCCCGACTGTTTACCAAAAACACAGCACTTTGCTAACACGTAAGTGGATGTATAAGGTGTGACGCCTGCCCGGTGCTCGAAGGTTAACTGATGACGTTAGCATTAGCGAAGCGTTTGATTGAAGCCCGAGTAAACGGCGGCCGTAACTATAACGGTCCTAAGGTAGCGAAATTCCTTGTCGGTTAAATACCGACCTGCATGAATGGCGTAACGAGATGGGAGCTGTCTCAACCAGGGATCCAGTGAAATTGTAGTGGAGGTGAAAATTCCTCCTACCCGCGGAAAGACGGAAAGACCCCGTGCACCTTTACTACAGCTTGACACTGTAGCTTGGATATTCATGTGCAGGATAGGTGGGAGGCTTAGAAACGTAGACGCCAGTAGACGTGGAGCCAACCTTGAGATACCACCCCTGAATATTTGAGTTACTAACTGCGAGAAGTTAACCTTCTTCAGGACAATGTCTGGTGGGTAGTTTGACTGGGGCGGTCGCCTCCTAAAAAGTAACGGAGGCTTACAAAGGTTAGTTCATGGCGGATGGAAATCGCCAGTTGAGTATAATGGCAAAAACTAGCTTGACTGTGAGACATACAAGTCGAACAGAGACGAAAGTCGGTCATAGTGATCCGGTGGTTCTGTGTGGAAGGGCCATCGCTCAAAGGATAAAAGGTACGCCGGGGATAACAGGCTGATCTCCCCCAAGAGCTCACATCGACGGGGAGGTTTGGCACCTCGATGTCGGCTCATCGCATCCTGGGGCTGGAGCAGGTCCCAAGGGTATGGCTGTTCGCCATTTAAAGCGGTACGCGAGCTGGGTTCAGAACGTCGTGAGACAGTTCGGTCCCTATCTTCCGTGGGCGTAGGAAAGTTGAAGAGATTTGTCCCTAGTACGAGAGGACCGGGATGAACGTACCACTAGTGTACCAATTGTTCTGCCAAGGGCATCGTTGGGTAGCTACGTACGGATGAGATAAGCGCTGAAAGCATCTAAGCACGAAGCCAACTCTAAGATGAACTTTCCCTGAAGATCCCAGCAAGACTAGCTGGTTGATAGGCTGGATGTGTAAGTGAAGTAATTCATTTAGCTGACCAGTACTAATAGATCGTTTGGCTTTTTTTATAAATTTCTTGGTTTACTATCTTATTGAGTTAAACTCAAAAGAGTGTCAAAAGACTTAACATTAATTTAAAGAACTCAGAAGATGTGAGTAAAGAGATATATTATTAAAAATAGTTTCTTTACTCATATTGCTGGTGGTTTTAGCGAGGTGGAAATACCCGGCTCCATTCCGAACCCGGAAGTCAAGCACCTCTGCGCTGATAATACTGCTCCCTACGGGAGTGGAAACGTAAGCCGCTGCCAGCTCTTGAGTTTATTTTTAAGCCTTATCTTTCTCAACTTATCTTTAGTTGTCTAAGACAAGGCTTTTTTTTAGCCCTTTTTCTCAAAATTAAATTAGTTTTGATTATTCTTTTGGTATTATTCTCTCCTTAATAATTTGTTTACTAATTGCCCGCATAGCTCCAACGGTAGAGCAATCCCATGGTAAGGGAGAGGTTGCAAGTTCAAATCTTGCTGTGGGCACCATTTTAAATACTTTAACCTTTAAAAATGATTTTTATTTTTGCCTCTTCTTTTAATTTGTTTATTTCTTCAAATGCCCAATTAATCACAGTCTCTTTTATATAATCTTCTTTGACATTGATTTGACTCTCTTTGTATCCTCTTTTTACTTCATCTTGATATCCCATTACATATATTATTTGGTAACCGAAATCAGTTTTAAAGGGTTTACTGTAATCTCCTCTTTTTAGCTCTTTTAGAGCTTGTTTTAGCTCTGTGGGCATATTTTCATAATAGAATTGTCCTAAGTAACCGTTTTTGTCTTTTGTAGGCGCCAGAGACTCTTTTGATGCTAGTTCTTGGAATGTTTTTATTGGATTTTTACTTTTTTGTAATTTTTTCTCTATTTCTGATGCTTCTTTTTTTGTATTTACAACTATATGTAAAAGTTCATACATTTTTTTTGTATCATATTTTTGTTTGTTTATTTCATAATATTTTTTTAATGTATTTATATCAGGATTTAATTTTTTAGCTTTTTTATCTAATAACATATCAAAAGCCAATAAGCCTTTTTTACTTCTTATTTGCTCTTTTGAATAGCTATTTTCACTCTTTTTAACTTTTGATGCTAAATCATTATTGTTTTTTTTTGTTTTTTCAATTATATGATTAAATATATCAATAAATTTTTTTTCTTTTATAATACCGCTATTTAATGCATATTCTATTGCAAGTTCTTTTTCAATCAATCTTTTTATTGCAATTTTCTTTTGATCTATATTCATGGTTGAAAAGTCATTATGGGTTACATCTGTTGTTATTTCATTTCCGTTTACAATTGCCAACAACTCTTTTGCATATATATTTGTAGCAAGAAGTATAAGTAACAGGGATACTAAAAGTTTCATGAATTTTCCTTTTTATTTAGCTTATTATATAAGGGAGAACTTCTCCCTTATAATTTAGTCGATTTTTCCGGTTTTTATTCTATGTTCGTATATTTTTTTCATCGCTCTAATATCTTGTTGAAGTTCAAATACACCGTGCCAGTGAGCATAATCAGGTCCATTCATTAATGCACCTTGTCTCATTCTTCTTCCTTGGTGATGCCATAAATGATAGTAGATTTTAAAGAATTCATCTGTCCATTGATCCTTTTCAATCAAACCTTTTTCTTTTAATTCATCTAACATTTTTTTAGCAGGTGCATAATAAGACTCATTGTAAAGTATTACATGTTTATCTGCCATCTCAAAGAAGTTTTTAGTGTGTAATGTACTGTGACAAGATTTACATACTTGTTCCATCTCTGCTCTTGCTGCTTTGTGTCCGTCAGGATGTCCTGCAACAGGATTTCCTTTTGTAAATTTACCTTCTTCTTTCCAAACTTTTACGGCATTATCAAATCCGCCGTCTCTTAGGTTAGATTTTGGAGCCCACAAATTCCATTTTAATCTTCTGCTTATATTGTGAGTTGTTTTCAAATCTCCGATTCCACTCATATGACATGTAGCACAAGTAGGTGCTCTGTAATCTCCCGGTTCCCAAGCATCGGGTGCTGAATCATATTTCCATTTATTTCCTTCTGCATTAAAAATATGTCCGTGTTTTGAGTTATTATAAATCTCAATATCAGGATGATCCGGTCCTAAGTGACATGAAGCACAAGCGGCAGGTTTTCTAGCCTCTTCAATAGAGAATTTGTGTCTTGTATGGCAAGTAGCACAGTTTCCTACACTTCCATCGGGATAAATAGTTCCCATTCCTGCTTGCGGCCAAGTTTGGGGTGTCGGTCTTTTGTTTGAATCTAATTCCACGACTCTACCGTGGCATTGCATACATCCTGTTGCTTCGGGTGAACCTTTTGTGTGAGGATTATCTGCACCTTCAAAATGGTGTATTAGTGACTGCATTCCTGCTTTTGCATGAACTTGCAGACCTGCTCTTGCATGTCCACTCTCTTCAAACTCTTTTACTTCGTTAGGGTGACATCTTTGGCAAGTTTTAGGAGTAACCAATAACGAAATATATACTTCTGTCCCTTTTACTCCTGGACAGGCTTGTGTTGCCATTGGTGAATCTTTTTTTACTTGGTGGCAATCAATACATGAGATTCCCACATGACCGTGGCGGCTCTCTTTCCAATCATTTACCATGCCTGGTGTTTCTTTGGCATGACACTCTACACAGCTTTTTCCAATTTTTGTCATATCCCTGTCAACTTTGAGGGTTTTAACTGAACTTAAGTCACCGACATTAGCCGCAAAAAGCATAATACTTGAAGCAAATATTGATAACAGTAACTTCTTTAACATCTCTTCTCCTTTTCTTTTGGGACTTAATTTTTAGGCAAATATAAACCTAAATCTTTATGTCCTACATTCTCGTGACAACCAACACAAGTTTTATCTGTAGTTTTTGCAAAATACTTTCTGTGTGCATTAAATGCTTTTAGATTTGATTCTGTTGCATTTTTAAGATTTGTGTGACAATTAAGGCAGGCACTATCATAAGTGAAAGATTCTCTGTGTTCTCTCATCTTATGCCAATCTATTTTTGAAGTATCTTCAAAGTTTTCTACATATAAATCATGCATTCCTGTTTTAACCTTAGTGATTAAGTAATTAGCCATTGAGTCTTGCGGTAAATGACAATAAACACATTTTACTTCTATGCCGTGCTCTCCTGCTCCTCCATGTATATCCATTTTATATGAATCAACAACGGGTTGCATGGTGTGACAGCTTGCACAGTAGTTTTTATCGCTTGTATGTTTTACCCCGACTGAGCTACCAAACGAAATAATCAGACCTACAATAAGCCCGACTAAAACAAGTGATAACGGAACAATGACTTTGGATTTGGATTTTTTAATCTTTTCCATCGTACTCCTTTACCGTTAGATTCACCGTTTTCATTATAACCTAAATGAATGTTCATTTTTATTGACCTAAGTCAAGAGAGTTGATTAAAAAAAAGAAAAAAGCAGTCTATTTTATGAATAGACTACTCTTCGAATATTCTCTTTATCAATATTTCTATATTGATCATAGAGTTTTTGATATTTTAGTTTTGTTTCGTAAGTTATTGGAGTTCTTATTGATTTGTATTCTACTAAGTGATTGTCTTTATAAACACCGCTTATTATTGCATGGACCCAATAAAATCCATGATCTTTTCTTAAGTTTTTTATAACTCCTTCCCATTTTTGCTTGTTTTGGAGTTTTTCCCACATCTGCCTAAAGATTTTTTTTGGCATATCCGGATGTCTTACTATATTATGAGGATTTCCTATTAATTCCTCTTCTTCATAACCGCTAATTTGAGCAAAGGTGTCATTTACGTAGGTAATAACACCTTTTAAATCTGTTCTTGAAATAATAAGTTCATTTTTTGGAACTATTGTTTCTATTAGAAATTCACTCTCATTATATTCCATCTAATCAACCTTACTAAAATCTTTTGCAAAGCCTTCTAAATCTTTCTTTTTCAAGTCTCCTCTATAAAGAATTTTTTTAGGATCTACATTTTCATCATTCAACATTTTAGGAACTAAATCGGCATTTTCCAAAACTTCCATATGCTCTTCTAACTCCTCTTCACTATATGCCATTTGCATATCTGCCGAGATTACATGGGGAATTGCTTCTATTACTCTTAATTTTGCAAGTTCTTCATCTACGCCGTTTCCTTCTATTGTGACAACTACTCTTCCTTTATCGTCATGTATATAGTAATCACACTCTTTGCAAGCTACTAAAGCTTCTACAACCTGATCCAAATATTTTGGAGTAGTTTGTACTACTATACTTGAAATATTCATTTTATCTCTCCTTTTAAAATCTAAAATAGTTTATTTTCTGACTATCACTGCTTACTAAGACTTCATTTTTATTTATAAATAATATTTTTGTTATAGTTGCATCTTGACCTTTTAATTCATAAAGATATTTTTTTGTTTTTGTATTAAAAATTAATACATCATTTTGTTCATTAAAGGCTATTGCTGCGAATTTTGCAGTTTTATCTAAAGCACAGCTGTAAAGTAAAAAATCAAAATCAAGACTGTAAGTGTTTAATTTATCGTATAAAACGGCTTTTCTATCTTGTCCTGCTGTTAAAATTACTCCTTTTTTAAAGTCAAGCTGATATACTTTATCAAGATTTAAGGCTTTTAACTCTTTTTTTATACTTCCTTTTTGAATATCTAATACTCGTACTATTCCGCTCTCATCTGTTGAAGCGATACTTTTTTTATTTTCACTTATTACAAAATCGGAAAAGGATGAAGCACTAACTTGAACTAAATACTCTAAGGTTTTTGTTTTTATATTATATAAACCTATTTGATTGCTAAGAAGGGCAAAGATTATTTCATCTTTATTTACGAAATATGCTTTTTGAATATAATACTTTTTGTCTATTCCTATAATTTTTTTCAAGGAGTTATTTTCATAAATATAGATATTTCTATAACCTTTCATTCCTTGAGATACAATTAAAATTTTATTTTCAAGCAGATCAATAGAGTAGATTTTTGAGGCAATAGAATCACCCATAAAATCTTTTATATCGGGGATTTTTATAGTGTTGATTTTATTTTTTGTATTTAAATCAAAAATTTCTATACTTCCGTTATCTGTTGCCGTATAAATTTTATTGTTTTTAAATTTTATATCTTGAACACTGCCTGAGGCTTTAAAAACTTCTTGAGGCTGCATTATTTGTGTAGCAAAAAGATTTAGAGAAAAAAAGATTAAGAGTAAAATTTTATACATTTTAATCTCCTTATTTTTGATTTATTTCATCTATTTCATTTTTATACTCTTCTTGTAAAAGAGCCATTTGATTGTTTAAATCTTGATAATTTTTAGGTGAAAGTGACTTTGATTTCGTCCATACCACTTCTATATCAAAACCATATTCACTTGAATACTCTTCAAGTTTTATTTTGTACTCATCTAAATCTTTGCAAATAACACTGTTATTACTTAAGGTATCGGTTAGTTTTATAAACCAATTTTGATCTTTGTCTTCATCTACGTGAGATACGAATTTTACCGGCATTTTCTTCTCCTTAATCAACTATTTTTATTGCATTGCTTGGACAAATGTTAACACAAAATCCACAATTTGTACAAAGATTTTCATCTATTGAGGGACGAAAAACTCCTAAAAATTTTATAGCATCATCTAAACAAGGGTCTTTACAGGAAAAACACATTGTTTGATGCCAACTCATACATTTTAGTATATCTATCTCAAATTTGGCATTAACTCTTTTTTTATTTTCAAGGGATAATACCTCTTTAGGACAATTATTTGCACAAGCATCACAATAAGTGCAGCCTCCAAGACTGAAATCTAAGATAGGAGTTTTATCCTCTTTTATAACAATTATATTCTCTTCGCAAAAAGTGGCACATTGATTATCGCAATCAAGACACTCTTTGTAAAAAGAATCTAAATCTTTGTAGTACGGTGGTCGAATAATACTCTCTTGACCCTCTTTTTTTGAAAAAGAGTTGGCAAGAGAGCTAAAAAGCTCTCTTCTTTCCATCTTTATTCCATTAAAGTATTTAACCCTTCGGTTAGTTTGCTTCCGCTCCAGCTTGATTTTTTATTTCCCTCTTTATCGGTAAAATCCGGTTGGAATGTATTTCCTACCAATTCTCCTTTGCTTTGCGGTGCATGACATTGAGTACAGTTAAATCTAGCAGATGATAACTTATTTAAATGTTTAATTGAAACATTCGCAAGTTTTTCACTAGAAGTGTTGTCAATCTCTTTACCGTTTTTTGTAATTTTACCATCTTTTGCCAATGAAGTATCAGGTCTGAAATTAATCATATGTGAGTTAGGATATGGCAAAGCCCCTAACGACGGTGCTACTTCAGGCGAATGACAGCTTACGCATTGGTTATTGTTTATAGTAATAGGTAACATACCCTCAACATCGTGTGGAATCATCGGCGGAGCGTCTTGAAAAGCTCTTTTAAATGTTTTTCCTCCCGTACTAGGTGCTACTTTACTATAATGTGTCTCTTCAGGCACAACTTTATCTTCATTATAAAGGTTATCTTTTCTTAACCCTAATGACTCTTCTGAATATGTCGGTTGAGCTTTACTGCAACCTATAAATACTATAAATGAAGTCACTGCTAAACCAAGCCCAAGTTTAGTAACAAGTTTCATATCATTTCTCCTTCTTTTTATTTGCAATTAGATCTCTTATTGAAAAATTCATTGCATCATCTTCACAAACTTCAATACATCTTCCACAATTCGTACACTCTGCTGATAAAACTTGTCCCGATTCTTTTCCTACCATAAAAAGTACTTGACTCTCTGGACAAACCTCTTTGCATTTCATACAAAGCGTACATTTTTCTTCTTGGTGCTCTACTTTTATAAGACTAAATCTTCCTATTAGGGAATAAAATCCGCCTAAAGGACAGATATGTCCGCACCAACCGTTTTTTAAAACAAAAAGATCAAACAAAAATATCATTAAAATTGCTGCCCAGCCGAATCCTAATCCAAAAACAATACCTCTGTGTATCATTGAAATAGGAGAGATAAATTCAAAAGCCGGTACTGCAAAAATAAAAGAGATAATTAAACTTAAAGCAATTATCCAGTATCTCATATTTCTAGTTGCAGGTTGTTTTTTTTGAATTCTGTTTAATCCGAATTTTCTTCTTGTATAATTTGCTAAATCGGTTATCATATTAACAGGACAAACCCAAGAGCAAAATGCTCTTCCTCCGATTATAGAGTAGAATAAAACAACAATTAAAGCACCTACGAAAACATCTGAAGCTATAATTGCTCCTGATACAAACATTTGTAATACTGCATAAGGGTCACTCATTGGAATAAGATTTAAGATTTTTGATGAGCTTAAATTTCCAATTAAAAAGTTCCATCCCCAGGCATTTGCCGCAAAATATAAAAACATTATTGATATTTGGGTAAATCTTCTAAGAATTAAAAATTTATTATTCATCATCTAAAAGTCCTTCCATATCATTTAACGAATCTACAGCTTTTTGTTTGCTAAGTTCTGTTTTGGTTGTTTTGCTTGTTGCATTTTCCAATCTTTTTTCATCGTTTTTATCCCAGCCTTTGATATAATAATCTCCGGCACGTCCTAAAGCCACTTCTCTAGGCAGAACAAAAATTGATGCTTTTTCCGTTACGCAAGCTCTTTCGCAAAGACCGCAGCCTGTACAAAAATCACTATCGACAATCGGTTTTAAAAAAGCATGTTTTCCTGTTCTTTCATTTTTTGTATATTCTAATTTTATAGCAACATCTAATAAGGGACAGGCTCTATAGCAGGCATCGCATTGAATTCCCCAAAAAGCAATACAGTTTTTTGTATCTACAACAGCGACTCCCATTTGTGCTTTATTGATATCAAGTTTTCCGTTTGTGCTGACTTTGTCTAAATTTAGGGCATCGGTCGGACAAACAGGAACACAAGGTATATCTGTACACATATAACATGGAGTCTCTCTTGGTTCAAAAAAAGGAGTTCCCAAAGGTTTGTTGTCTCCCGGTTTTGCCAATTTGAGAGTATCATAAGGACATGCTTCTACGCACATTCCGCATTTGATACATGTTTTTAGAAAATCTTTTTCATCTAAAGCACCAGGAGGTCTAAGTGTCAGTTGTGAAGCCGTAACTTCATCAACATATGCACTCCACATAAGACCTCCAAGGGCAGCAAGTCCTGCCGCTCTTGCCATAGTTAGAAAAAATTTTCTTCTGTCACTTATCTCTTCGTTCTTCATCTTTTTCTCTTTTAAAGGATTGTTACTGTTCAAAGCAGTACTCCTTAATGTTTTTATGCTTTATAAACTTTTACTGCACATTTTTTATAATCAGTCTGTTTTGATTGAGGACAAGTTGCGTCCAAACAAACTTTGTTGATGAAAACTTTTTCGTCAAACCAAGGTACGAAAACTAAACCTTTTGAAGGTCTGTTTCTTCCTCTTGTTTCAACTCTAGCTTTAACTTTTCCACGTCTTGATTCTACCCAGCATAATTCACCTTGTTTTAAGCCGTATTTTTTTGCATCTTCGGGATGCATATAACATAAAGCTTCAGGAACTGCTCTATATAATTCAGGAACTCTCATTGTCATTGTTCCACTGTGCCAGTGTTCCAAAACTCTTCCTGTGCATAACCAAATAGGATACTCTTCATTTGGAACTTCCGGAGGATCCATATAGGGTCTTGCAAATATTTTTGCTTTGTTTTTTAAAGATTTTTTAGTTTTGTTTTTAATTCCTAATAAATCTCCGCTTGGAAGTGCTTTTGCTAGTTTTCCGTAAAAAGCAAAATCTGTATCTCCTGTCTCTTTACCGTATTTTTTTGCATAAGGATCATATTTTGTATTAAATCGCCATTGAGTCTCTTTACCGTCAACTACGGGCCATTTAAGTCCTCTTACTCTGTGATATGTATCAAAGTCTGCCAAATCGTGGGCATGACCTCTACCGAATGAAGCATACTCTTCAAATAGATATTTTTGGATAAAAAATCCGTAACCTTTCCAAACTTCTCCGTCACTTCCCTCTACATTTCTGCTGTCACCGAAACCTTCTGAATTATCATAACCTTTTTGTATTGGATCATTGTGATCTAGTTTGTAACTTTTTGCCTCTTCGTTTGCAAATAGAATATCATACATAGTTGTATTTTCATCATATCCCATCTCTTTTGCTTTAGAGATTACATTAGGAAGTTTTTTACCGTTTCTTAAGGTATAGTCTTTCCATAAATCTTTTACCGTAAATCTTTTTGCCAATTCTACCCATTGCCAGGTATCCGACATTGCGTCACCTACAGGAAGTACTTGTTGTCTCCAGTGTTGGGTTCTTCTTTCGGCATTTCCGTATGCTCCCCATTTTTCATAAATCATTGCACTTGGAAGTATCAAATCGGATACTTTTGCAGAGATTCCGGGATACCCGTCTGAACAAACGATAAAGTTATCCATTTGTCTTGCAGCTTTTATCCAGTGAGTTGCACTTGCGCTATCTTGATAAGGGTTACATACATTTACCCAAGCAAATTTGATAATGCCGTCTTCTATATCTCTGTGGATTTTCATAATATGTTGATTTCCTACAGGATTTAGTGTTCCTTGAGGAATTTTCCATCTTTTTTCCGCAATTTTTCTGTGAGCGGGATTTGCAACCATCATATCAGCAGGTAGTCTATGACAAAATGTTCCCACTTCTCTTGCTGTTCCACATGCACTTGGTTGTCCTGTTAAAGAGAATGCTCCAGAACCTGGTTTTGCTTGTTTGTTTAATAAGAAGTGAACATTATATGACAAAGTATTAACCCAAGTTCCTCTTGTATGTTGATTCATTCCCATTGTCCAAAAAGACACCACTCTTCTTCCTTTTTCAACATATAATGAAGCCAATGTTTTAAGTTTTTTCTTAAATTCATTTATATCTTCATCGGGATTACCTTTTGCTATTTTTGCAACATAATCTAAGGTATAAGGTTCAAGGAATTTTTTATACTCTTCAAATGAGATTTCCCAGTGTTTTAATCCAGCTGGTTTATTCTCCATCACTTCACCCTCTTTATATCCATATGGAGCAAGAGCAGGTGCCTCAGTTTGTGATACGATTTTTTTCATCTCTTTAGAGATAGTTTCCATCTCTTTTTTAGTATATTTCCCTTCTACAAGAGATTTTTCTCCTGCTCTTCTCATTCCATAACCCATATTTACGGGACTTGCAGCAAAAATTATATGTTTTTTTACAAAATCCCAGTCAATAGCTTCGGGATGATTATATACGATTTCATGTGCTATATAGTTCCATAAAGCTAAATCTGTATTAGGTGTAAAAATAATCTCCATATCTGCCAAGTCAGAACATCTATGTCTATATGTCGAGATATTTACGACTTTTACTCTTTTTGGATCTGTTAATTTTCTATCTGTAACTCTTGACCATAAAATAGGGTGCATTTCCGCCATATTAGCTCCCCATGTTACAACCGTATCGGTTAATTCGATATCATCATAACATCCACTTGGTTCATCGATTCCGAAAGTTTGATAAAATCCGACGACAGCTGAAGCCATACAGTGTCTTGCATTTGGATCAATTGCATTAGATCTAAATCCGGCTTTCATCATTTTTTGGGCTGCATAACCTTCCATAATAGTATATTGCCCTGATGCAAATACTCCGACTCCTTCGGGACCTGATTCTTTTAAAGCTATTTTGATATGTTTTTCCATTTCATCAAAAGCTCTTTTCCATGACACAGGAGCAAATTTACCGTTTTTATCGAATTCTCCTTTTGCATTTACTCTTAAAAGAGGAGTTCTTAATCTATCTGCTCCATACATAATTTTTGCATTAAAATACCCTTTAATACAGTTTAACCCTCTGTTTACAGGAGCTGCAGGGTCTCCTTTTACCGCAACAATTTTTCCGTTTTTTGTTGCCATCATAATTCCGCAACCTGTACCGCAGAATCTACATGCAGCTTTATCCCATCGCCAACCGGCTTCTGCCGTAGAAGCTGCAGCTTTTAAACTGCTTGGTACATTCATGCCCACTGCAGCAGCTGCTGAAGCTGCTGCAGAGCTTTTTAGAAAATCTCTTCTTGAAAGTGACATCTTCTTCCTCCCTCTAAAATTTTTCTTTTCTAACAAGACAAGTTTAACACCAAATAAAAATTAATACCTTGACTTAAGTCAAATAATTAAAAAAAGATTTGTTTTTAATATAATAAAAAAAATTAAGTGAGATTTTATAAAGTTTAATAAAGCAGAAGAGAAGGAGTCTTATAAAAAGTTTTTTATCCTCCCGTAAAATAAAAAGCTCTACTTGATATTTCCGTATTTTCTGCTGTTTTATTATGTGACCATTTGTTTTTTTCAGGTCGATTATCTATTACCTGTTTTAAAATATTTTCCGTTTTTTGTTTGTTATGCAGGCTGCTTTTTATATTTAAGGAATCTTCATAATATAAACAAGGAATTAAATCTCCGTTTGCACTTAGTCTTATTCTGTTGCAGGCTTTGCAAAATGAGTCGTCATAAGGTTCAATAATTCCAAAAACATATCCATCTTCATCTTTATATAGTTTTGCCGCGGAGCTTTTGGGAAGATTGGTCTCTTCAAGACAATATTTGCTTTTTATGGTTTCTATTATTTGGGAACTTGGAACTGTTTTTAAATCTATATAGGCATTTTTATTTTCCATATACTCTATAAAACGGATTTGTATATTTTTCGATTTTGCAAAATTATAGAGATTTAATATCTCATTTTCATTTATATTTTTTAAAATTACGCTGTTTATTTTGACTTTTACTTCTGCTTTTAAAGCAGCTTCAATTGAGTCTAATACTTTTTGAAGTGCATCTCTTTTACTTAAATACCAAAAAGTCTCTTTTTCTAAAGAGTCAAGAGAGATATTTACTCTTTTTAATCCAGCCTCTTTTAGTTTAAAAATTTGCTCTTTTAGAAGATAAGCGTTTGTAGTAATGGCTAAATCGATATCAGGTTTATAAGATGAAATCATAGAAATCAATTTATGTAAATCATCTCTAACTAAAGGTTCTCCACCTGTTATTCTTATTTTTTTTATTCCCTTATCAATTGCTACTTTGATAAAATCAAACATCTGTTCATATGAAAGTAAATCCTCTTTAGGCGTCCATTCAAAAGGTTTTTCAGGCATACAGTATTGGCATCTGAAATTACATCTTTGTGTTACGGACACCCTTAAATAATCAATTTTTCTGTCAAATTTATCTACTAACATAATAATCTCCTATTTAAAATCTTACACCAAAAAAGAACTTTATTGCTTGACTTAAATCAATATTTTGAATTTATTCGGAAAAAAATTTTTTTATTTTTGTAAGACCTGATTTAAGAGCACTATACCTCATGATTTTTGATAAATTTTTCCAATAAACTTTTTCATAACAGGGATTTGGACATTTTCTGCATCTTGGTTTTTCCTCATGAGGGCACTCTTGTAATCTTTTTATGCTGTAATTGATAATCTCTTCACACTCTTCGCATAAATTTAGATTTATATGGATTTTTTCATCTTTATATATAATTACAGATTTAAAAGAGTTTTGATTTGAATGTTTGTTTTTGCAATATAGTTCAGAAAATTTTTTTAGTATCTGAATTTCACTTTTAAATTTCTCTTTTGTCATTTCTTATCTTTTTATTTCCATTTTACAAAAATAAAAAAAATATTAAATTGATTTGAGTCAATTAATATTTCAGTTTTTTTTTATATAATAGATTTATGATTAAAACAAAAGAAGCTATAAAATCAATAAGTCTCTTTTCTCATTTAGAAGATAAAGAGCTGGAATTAATTGCATCAATGTCTGAACTCTCCTCTTATAACACCGATACGGTGCTATTTTATGAGACTGAGTCTACAGATAGATTGTTGTTTTTGGTTGATGGACTTTTAAAAGTTTATAAAATCGATAAATATGACAATGAGATATTTTTATATTATGTATATCCAAACTCAATGATTTCAGAGTTGTCAAATTTAAAAGATAATAAAATTAACTGTTTTTCAAATAGTGAATTTTTAAGAGATAGTCTTCTTCTATCTATAGATTTTAAAAGGTTTAAAAAAGAGTTTTTATCTCAAAACGAGCTAGTTTTAAAATTTATAAACGAACTTATTTATAAAAATCAACAGCTTCAATGTATTGTAAACAGGGAGTTGGTTTTTGATGCAACTTCAAAAGTTGCTTTTATGTTAACAAATGATTTATCTATGTTTAACCAACTAAAAAGAAATGAAGTGGCTTTACTGCTTCATATTCAACCTGAAACTCTTTCAAGAGTTTTAAAAAGATTAGTCAGAAATGAGACTATTTCAATAGAAAAAGGTGAAGTTATAATTTTAAAAGAAGATGAATTAAGAAGTATTTATTTAGGAATATAAAATGAAAAAAATCGGTGTTAGTCAAAAAATTAAAATTTTAGGAGCTTTGCTTCTAGGTTCGATATTTTTTGTAATAGCAATTACTATTTATCTAAATCAAAAAAATATAAAAGATGCGACGATAGTAAATATTGCAGGGAAGCAAAGAATGCTTACTCAAAGAATTACAAAAAATATATTTTATCTTTATCAAACAAAAACGAATAATTTTACCGAAATAGATAATGCGATTGATGAATTTAAATTTGGTTTGAATACTTTAGGAGAAGGAAATGAACTTTTGAAAATATCAAAAGCTCCTACAGAAAAAATTGTAAATCAGATTGCAAAAGTTACTGTTCTTTGGACAACTTTTGAAAAAAATACGAATGAGTTTAAAAAAGCACTTTTAAGTAATGATATTCAAGAGCTTAATTCTCTTATTAAATATATATATCAAACAAATAATAAACTTCTTGATGAGGTCGATGAAATTGTAACTTTATATACGGAATATATTGAACATAAGACAGCTTTTATTAAAAACTTTCAATATTTGGCTTTCTCTTTTCTTTTTATTTTTTCTCTTTACTCTTTGATTCAATTAAAACAAATAGAGACTCATGCAAACGAGTTTTTAGAAAAATATAAAAAAATGGGAGCAACAGATATAAATAAAATCGAACCTATAAAAGTTGAATCCGAAAAAGAGTTTGTGGAGATGGCAGATAATATTAACTTTTTTATCAATAAAGTAAATTCTGCAATGGATTATTCCCAAGTGGCTTTAGAACAATCAAGACTGGCTTCTGAAAAACTTCAGGATTTAACAGATGAGTTTGAAGATATAATTGATGATTTGGAGAATAAATCGGATATTATGAAAGGAATTGACAGAAGTGAAGATATTGCAATAGAGTCTTCCGACAATCTTATAAAAACAACAAAAAAATTAAATGATTTAAAAAAGCAGTTAGATAATGTTTTAAAAGTAGTGCAGAGTAAAGATTAATCTTTTGCTCTGTTTTTTATTCTTTCCTGAATATTCAATCTATGACACATCTTTATTCCGTAAAGATAAATCACCCAAGAGATATAAATCCAAAAAAATGAAAATAATAAAATAGCCAAAGAACCGTAAATTGTCGTATAAGTTTTATTATAAATTACATAATAGACAAACAGATTTTTTGTAATAGACAAAACTATTAGAGTAAATAAAGATGAAATTGCGGCAGCTTTAAAAGAGATCGGCTTATTAACGCTTAATTTAAACAGACCGAAAAATATAAACCATGCAAACATGAAGGTTATAAACCAGTTAAAAAAACTGTTTTCATAAAAACTTAACGCAATGTTTAGTGCTGCTAACATAAGAGGCAGAGTAATTAAAAATACAAGATAGAAAAAGAAAGATTGAAGCAGAGGTTTTCTTTTTGCATTGTGTATTTTATTTACTATATATTCATAATCTTTAAAAAACATAATAAATACGAAAAGCATATATAAAAGACCCAAAAATCCCAGTTTATTTGAGTTTGAGATATAGTCGGTGAAAGTTTGGATAAAAGCTTTTGAATGAGTAGGATTTAAGATATCAAAAATATACTCAACAAAAATATCATGATATTGTTGAACTATTTCCAAACTTGAAATTATTGAAATCAAAAGTGCGATAATAGGTAAAAGAGAGAAAATTGTAAAAAAACTTAGACTTGCGGCATAATATGTCGTGTCATCGTTGAAAAAGGAGTCTAAAGCTTTTAATAGACTCCTAAAAGGTTTTTTTACGATATCAGAATCTTCCATTTTACAATTTTAGAGACCCATTTTATGAGGATTTAGAATATTGTTTGGATCAAAAGCTTTTTTTATGTTTTTAAATAGATTGATTTCAGCTTGGGTAAAAGCAATATTCATAAAAGGAGCTTTAGATAATCCAATACCATGTTCTCCGCTTAAAGTTCCTTCCAAATCAACTACAAATTGGAAAATCTCTTTAATAGCTTTATGTCCGTCTTCCATCTCTTTTGGATTATTTTTATCTTTTACCATAACGTTAACATGGATATTTCCGTCTCCTGCATGACCGAAACAAGGAACATTAAAACCGTATTTTTTACCGATTGCATAGATTCCGTCTAAAGCTTCGGGAAGTTTTGATCTTGGAACGGAGATATCTTCATTTAATTTTTTTGTTCCATAAATGGCAGTTGCAGGAGAAGCATTTCTTCTTGCAAACCAAAGTTTTTTACTCTCTTCTTCATCTTTTGCAATAATAAATCCGATAGAACCGTTTTTAGAAAAAGATTCTTTCAGGGTTTCAAGTTGTGCATTTACATCGGCTAAGGAACTTCCGTCAACGTCTCCTACTAAAATTCCACCTGCATCTTGAGGTAATTCTACTTGAGGAAATTTTTCTTTTAAGGCTTTTATTACAAGCGCATCTAAAAATTCCATGGCAACAGGATTTGCTCCGGCTGCAAGAGATTTAAAAACTGCATTCATTGCTTTATTTACGTCAGGAAAAATTCCCATATATGTTTTTTTGAATTTTGGTTTTGGAATAAGTTTTAAAGTCATTTGTGTAATAACTGCAAGAGTTCCCTCACTGGCAATTAAAATTCCTGCCGTATTGTATCCTGCTACATCTTTAATAGTTTTTTTACCCGCAACAATAATATCACCGTTTGGAAGAACTGCTCTTAGAGCAACAACATAATCTTTGGTAATACCGTATTTAGCTGCTCTCATTCCTCCTGCATTTTCAGATACGTTTCCACCTAAAGTAGAATACTCTTCACTAGCAGGATCAGGCGGATAAAAAAGTCCTACTTCTTCAACTGCTTTTTGAAACTGCATATTAACAAGTCCGGGTTGTACAACTCCCACCATATTTTCCATATCAATTTCAAGAAGTTTATTCATATGTCTTTCTAAACTTAAAATAATTCCTCCGTTTGAAGGAAGAGCTCCGCCTGTAAAACCGCTTCCCGCACCTCTTGGAACAATAACTATTTTATGTTCATTGCAGTATTTTAAAACTTTCGATACATCTTGTTCATCTCTTGGAAAAACTACCGCATCGGGTTCAAATCTCTCTTTTGTTGCATCATAGCAATATGCTATTTTGTGGGCTTTATCACTGTATACATTCTCTTTACCTACTATAGAGATAAAAAAGTCTATATGTTCTTGGTTCATCATTGTTTAATACCTAAAATAGTTTTATAATAATTATTATAGATTTCCGGTTTTACGTTAATTTCTCCCGAAGCAATCTCATCTTCAAGAAGAATTTCATCTTCTGATCTTTCATCATCGCCGAAAATATCGTCAAGAAAAGAGAACCAGCTTGAAACGTCTAATAAAGAAGTAACAAGATTTTTTTCGATTTTTTCTACTCTTGTATAAAAAGGCATCTTTTCATCTTCTACAAAGTTATATGATATCGCATCTTTTTCTAAAATTGCAAAAGTTCTTGTATCTACTACATAAACCGTACTTCCTATTACAAAAAATATTGTTCCCAAGTTTTGAGACAGGGCATAATCTTGAATAATCTGTTTTGAAGGAAAAGGAATACCCTCTTTTTTTAAATAAGCTGCAAAAAGATCAGAGTGTAAAAAGTTATTCTCTTTGAATTTTTGTCTTGTTGCCGTAAAAGCATCTTGTGAAGGTGCAATTATAAGTGAAGCATCATAAAGATAATTTAATATAGCAATATCACCGTCTTGAGGTTTTCTGTTTGAAGTTGGAAGGGCATTTTGTTTTAAATCAAGAAAAGGAATAAATTTGATTGTTGAACTGTTGCTGTTTGAAGAGGTTACATAAGCACTTGAAACAATAAGTGATTTACTGTTTTCATATCTATGTTGAATAATTGCACTTTGTCCGACTCTTAAGTTACCGATACTGATTTTTGCCGTTTCATCAGTAATATTAGTAATTTTAGAAGCGATTGCTTTGTAATCAAGTTTTACTACTTTGTTTTCCATAAAGGTACTATTATCTATGTCAATCATTTTTTGGTCTGTTAATACATAAATATAGTTTAATCCTACTGTACCTTTTTCTATTTTTATATCTTTTAGAAACCAACCGTTCTTAAGCATATCTTTGTAAGATAATTCACCGTCGCATTCACCCCCGTCAAGTTTTGTGTCTTCGATTGTTGAGGGAGTTTTCCAATCTTTTTTATAGCAGATTGTTGTTTTTGCACTTAGTCCTTGAGAGAGAATCGTTGTTGCAAATAGGGCAAATACTGTTTTTGTTAAAAATTTCATTACTTTCCTTGTAGCTCTTTTAATTTTTCTTTTACTTCATTTGCATGAAGTATCTCTATTTTTTCACCTTTTACGGTTTTCTTTTTTCTTACACTGACTTTTGGCCAAACGGCAGCAATTTTACCTTCAGGGTCTATTATAAAAGTTGTTCTGACAACTCCCATAAACTCTTTTCCCATAAATTGTTTTAGTTGCCAAACTTGATAATCTTCACACATTTTCTTATCAATATCGGATAGAAGCGTAATTGTAAGCTCTTTTTTTTCTATAAATCTTCTGTGTTTTGCCGTATCATCGGGGCTAACTCCTAAAATAACCGCATCTAAATCTTCAAATTCAGGCATAGCAGCCGTAAAATCGCAAGCTTCATTTGTACATCCAGGAGTCAAATCTTTAGGATAAAAATATAAAACGATCCATTTGCCTAAAAGATCCCTTGAGCAAATCTCTATATCATCTTGGTTTTGTGCGCAAAATTTCGGTGCTGTTTGTCCAACTTCTAACATTCTTTTCCTTTTTATTTTTTTATTGCTATAAATGTTGCAAAATTTACCCATTTGAAAAGTGTTTCACAATGGCTAAAACCTGCATCTAAAATCATATTTTTATTTTCTTCTTCAGTATAAGGTATAAGTACATTTTCCAAAGCTTCCCTTTTTTGCGAAATTTCAAATTCACTGTAGCCTTGTCTTTTTTTAAATTCATAATATTCATCAATGTACTGTTTGCCTAAAACTTTATCAGATGAGATAACTTTTTCACAAAAAATAAATATTCCATCTTTTTGTAGGCTATTATAGATTTTTTTTACTAATTTTTCTCTTTGTAGAGGTCTTATAAATTGTAAAGTATAGTTTGAAATTATAAGTTTTGCATCATCGTAGTTTGCTTTATGCAGATCTTCATTTAAAAGTTTTACTTCCACTCCGAAAGCTTTACACTTTTTTCTTGCTCTTTGAAGCATCGCTTCAGAGTTATCTATTCCTATTAATTCAAGAGGAAACGGTGAGTGTTTGCTAAGTTCGATAAGTGTTGAAGCTGTAGAACATCCCAAATCATAGACTTTGTCACTCTCTTTTAAAAATTTAAGTCCAAAATTTATGGTAAGTCTTTGCATCTCTTTGTAAAAAGGGATAGAACGGCTTAACATATCGTCAAATACCGATGCTACGTCTTCATCAAATTCAAACTGTTTTGTAATTGTTTTTTCAAATACCTTATCTGTCATAAGAGATATTTTATCTAAATGAAGATTAATAACAATTTATCAAACTGCTTTTGAAAAAAACTCTTTTGTTTTGTTTATATCAACTTCAATCTGTTTTTTTAAAGCTTCAAAAGAGTCAAACTTTTTGTTCTCTCTTATTTTGTCGTAAAATTTTATTTGAACCAATGAAAATTTGTTTATTATCTCTTTTCCCAAAATATGTGTTTCTACGGCAAAACTTCCGTCTGTTGTTACTCTGTGTCCTAAAAAAGTTACCGAGTCGTACTCTTCTTCATTTATTATTGTTTTAGTTGCATAAACACCTTCTGTAGGCAGAATAAAATCTTCAATATTTAAATTTATAGTAGGAACAAAACTTTTAGAGCCTAATCCTTGACCTTTTACTTGTGTTCCGAATATTTTATACTCTCTTCCCAAAAGAGAGTTTGCCATTTTTATATTTCCGTCTTTAATATAATCTCTAATAACTCTTGAGTGAATTGCTATGCCGTGTGTTTTTACTTCATCTACGACAACAACTTCTCCTTTAAAAAGCTCTTTTAACTCATTTATACAGTTTTTTCTGTTTTTCCCGAAACAAAAATCAAAACCTACTACAATCTTTTTTAGATTTGGGAATTCCTCTTTTATCAAAGAGATAAACTCTTGACCGCTTAAATTTTTTATATTTTCTAAAAGATAGTAATAAATAGGATAAGAAGAGTACTCTTGTCTGTATGTTTTAGGCGTTAAATTGGCATATTCGGATTCTATAGAGACAATAGCTCCTTTTTCTCCTAAATGTTTAAAGAGTTTTTGATGTGCTAAGTGCATCCCGTCAAAACCTCCCAAGGCTATTGCCGTAATATCTTTTTTATTTATTAAAATAGAAGAGCTCTTCTTCATTTCCCTCTTTTCCTTCAAGTTTACTTTGTGAATTGTATTTTAGTTTCCAGTTTAAAAGTTTGGTTTGATCTAAAAATTTCTCTCTTGCTTTTAAAACGGCTTTTTTATCTTTTACCACACCTTTTTTATCTCTTTTAACATTTGTTCCTACTTCAAACTGAGGTTTAAATAAAATTATAATCTCATTTTTTGCAAAAGAGTCTATCTCTTTTAATATATTTAAAATAGAGATAAAAGAGACATCACAAGTTACAAGATCAAACTTTTTATCACTTTGAAATTTTCTTATATCTTGTTTTTCAAAAAAAACAATTCTTTTATCGTTTTTTATTTTTTCATGTAACTGATTTGAACCTACATCCACGCAAGTAACTTTTTTGATACTGTTTAAGAGCAAAATCTGGGTAAATCCACCCGTACTGCTTCCTATATCCAAAGCCTCTTTGTTTTTTAAATCAATTTTTATCTCATCTAAAAAATGTTTTAGTTTATATGCCGCTCTGCTTACATAAAAATCCTCTTCCAATAGTTCTATTTTTGAAGTTTCATCTACTAAAAATGAGGGTTTTGAAACAGTTTTACCGTCAACTTTTACTTTATTTGACTTTATAATTTCATGGGCTTTGTTTCTGCTTTGAATATCAAAATTTTTTGTTAGATAAAGGTCTAATCTCATGAAAAGATTATAATAAAAAAAAGCTCTAAATTAGATTATTTTAAGTAAAATTTCATCATGTATTTTATAAAAGAAGAGTTTTCGCAAACTTATGAAGAAAAAAAATCAAAATTTATAGCCTATTTAACTCCTTATTCTCTGTTTGATTCTTTAATGAAAAGATTAAGAGAAGAACATACTAAAGCAAGACATTTTGTTTATGCGTATAGATATTTAAATGAGTTTGAGCAGATTGTTGAAAACAGCAGTGATGACGGAGAGCCAAAAGGAACCAGCGGTAAACCTGCATTAAATGTATTGGCGGGAAATGAACTTATAAACAGTGCAGTTATAATCGTAAGGTATTTTGGCGGTACAAAGCTAGGAACGGGAGGTTTAGTCAGAGCTTACAGTGATTCTGTAAATTTGGTAATAAACAGTGCCGAACTTTTAAAATATGAAAAACTGCAAACAGCTATTATAGAAGTTGATTATTCTACTCTTTCAAAAGTTGAATATCTTATAAACAGTTTGAATATTATTGTTAGCAATAAAGAGTTTACTTCAAAGGTAAAACTTCATCTGCAAATAAGCGATGAACAGTTAAGCAGTTTAAAAACAGAACTTCCAAGAGAGGTGGAAATTAAACTTTAAGAGCTTTTAAAATATAATCTTTTAAATTATAATATTTAAGGATTTAAATGAAACTCTTGTTCTCTTTTCTCTTTTTGTCTTTTCATCTTCCGTCTTCTCTTTTCTGCTCCCAGTTAATAAATATAAACTTTAAAGATTTGGATATAAACGAACTTATAAAAATTACTTCAAAAGAGATAGAAAAAAATATTTTAGTAACTAATAAAATCGAGGGTAAATTGGATTTTCTCTCAAGCTCTGCAATAAAAAAAGAGAGCTTACTTGATATTTTAAAATATACACTAAAATCAAAAGGCTATAAAATAGTTCAAAGCAAAGAAATCTTAAGAGTAGTAAAAATTGATCCTAAAGAAGAAAATATAGAACTTCCTAAAAAAGAGAAAAAAACAGATAAGATAAAAAATCATTGCGAGATTCTATTTTTAGAGAATATCGATGCAAAAAACGTAGAAAAAGTTCTTAATAAGATTATTGAAAAAAGAGTTTATGAAAAGTTTTCAAAACCTACTGTTGCTGTGAATGAAGAGTTAAATTCTATTGTTTTAGACGGAAATTTAGAAGAGATTGAAAATCTAAAAGAGTTTATCAAAAAGCTGGATATTGAGAAAAAACAGGTTTATGTCAAAGCTTTGATTGTGGAGTTGGATAATGATTTGATTGAAGATATAGGTATAAAATTCGGCATTTTAGGAGGAAAGTCTTATTCAGGCGGTTTATATACTTTCTCTTCAAATCTAAACGGAGGTGAAGCTATTGCTATAAATACTTCAAGTATAGGTCTAGAAATACCCAATGTTACTTCAACCTTGGCATTGGGAGCCTCTTTAAATCTTCTTAATAAAACTTATGGACTTGATATTATCTCTGAGCCTTCAATTTTGTGTATAAACAATAAAGCAAGTTCAATTTATGTAGGTGAAACTATCTCAATTCAAACAGGAACAACGGTAACTGACGGAGGAAATACGACAAATAGTTATGAAAGAGAAGATGTGGGTTTAACCCTTAATGTTAAGCCAAGAGTATCTAAAAACAACAAAGTATATTTAGAAGTTACAACCCTTGTTGAAAATATAAAAAACAGAGATAATACCTATTTTAATCCTGATACTTCAAAAAAAGAGATAAAAACACAAGCCATATTAAACAACGGCGAGAGTGTTATTATAGGAGGATTAATGGAAAAGAAAAATGAAAAAACAGTACAAAAAGTTCCTTTTGCTGGAGATATTCCTTTAATAGGCGAACTTTTTAAAAACAGAAGCGAAAATTCACAAAACAAAAATCTTGTTGTGGTAATAACTCCATATATAATTCCTGAAAACAGAGATTTAACGTATGTAAGAAAAGAGTTGTCAAAATTAAAAAGTCTGGAAGATCAGTTTTTGGAAAAAGTATTAATAAAGCTAAAAAAGAGAAAAACAAAAAAAGTTGAGAATAAAAATGAGACTCTTAGCAGTAAAACTCTGCACAAAGAGATGATTAAAGAGTATTTCGGAATTTAAAAAAAGATTTTGCCCATAAGTTTATCTAAAAGATTCAAATCTTTTCTTGTTTTTTCCAGATTTGAAGATTTTATTATTCTTGAACAATCATTGCACAAAATCACTATATTTTCCAGATTAAAACCGCCTCCGTCTTTCATCTGCTTTACTAATAGAGCATTTGTTTTTGAAAGTTCCGTTTTACAGCCACATCTGTCGCATTTTCCTTCATCTCTAACCCAGGCCGTTTTTTTTCTTTGAGTCCAATCTTTGGGAAGTTTATTATCTTTTAAAAGTTTTGAGTTTTGGTCGTAACTACTCCAAAGCATATTATGAGGAACCGATTTTTGCGTATTCATCTCATATTGGAAATAGGCAAATTGTTTGATGAGTTCTTCTACTATAAGTGTCTGTTTTACTCTTATGTCACTCTCTTTTTCAAACTTTTTTAAAACATTATAATCAAATTTGATTTTTGGACAGTTGGCACTTAAATAACTTTTTAAATCGTTAATAAGTGTTTTTGTATCTCCTGCTTTAGAAAATTTTCGGTAAATCTCTTTTCTATATATATAAAGAGGTATTAGAGATAAAATAAGCAAAGAGCCTATTACTGTAAAGGTTATATCTAATACCATTTTTTAAGCCTAAATAATTTCAGGATCTACTATATGTTTTTTTAGCTGGCTTTTTAAAGTATCGTCATGTTTTCCTGAGACTAATTTTTGCAGTTCGTTTTTATGGATTACAGGAGTTATAATCTCTCTTCCCGAAACTTTTTCCATACTTTTTCTGTTTGAATCAAATAGATAAAAAAGTTCATCACTATCAACTATAAGTAGATCTGCACTATTGTCAAAAGCATCTAACATAACAGTTGAAGCTAATTTCATCGTAAATTCAGAGTTTACATGAAATGATTCCAAAGCCAAATCTGAGTGCATTGAAGGTGTATCAATAAGTTTTGCACTTAATTTTCCAAGTAGTTCAAGAGTTTGAGAATCCTCTTTTGTTCCTTGAAAATATGCAAGGTTAAAGTCTTCAAAGTTATATTTTACTTCGTAATTTTCTTCAAATGTTCCAAAATCTATACTGTTTTTTTTATCTAAAAACAGATTTTGTTCTTTTAGAGGTTTTGAGAGGTTTAGTTTATTTTTTAAATTTTGGATTTTTTCTTCAACTTTTAAATCAAGATTATATACTCTTTTTTCCAAACTTGTATGATATACGATTGAAGTATCATATTCTATAATCGCTTTTAAAATCTCACTTTCGTCTGCCGGATTTTTTTCAATTAAATCAGCTGCAAGAAGAAGGATAGAGTCTCCTATATAATCATATTCGTAATTCATTGTATTTGAAGCATAGAAATATAATTTATAACTTTCATAAACTTTTTTATCTTCATTATCGATAAACTCAGATAAAATTTTTAATCTTTCTTGAAAATCCGCGTCATTAATCAATAAATCAGTATGAGCTCTTCTTATAGAAATAGGTTCAATAGTTAAATCGCAACCGAACTCTTTTGTAAGTTCTTCTAAGGTAATTGAAGCATAAGTATAAACACCGTTTACAACTAAAGGAAAGTCTAAAATATTTTCATATGCAAAAGGCTGCTCCTCATTGATACTGTTTAAAATATCAAGTAATGTTTTTTCATCTTTTACTTTTACAAAATTTTTTGTATAGTAAGGTAAATAGTCTGATTTATAATTAAATCTAAAAAGTGAGATCTCTAATTTCATATAATAACCTTTAAGCTTATTTTAAATCTATTTTATAAAATTTATTCTTAATTTATAAAATATTTTATTCTTTATATCTTGCTACTTTTGCACCTATTTTGTTTAACTTCCCTTCTAAATCCTCATATCCTCTGTCAAGATGATATATTCTGTGAATTGAAGTCTCTCCTTTTGCAACAAGTGCAGATAAAACCAGCGCCGAGGATGCTCTTAAATCAGTTGCCATGACATCTGTTCCGTTTAAAGTATCGGTTGCTCCGTTTATGCTTGCTATATTACCGTTTAGATGAATATCAGCTCCAAGTCTAAGAAGTTCACTTACATGCATAAATCTATTTTCAAACAATCTTTCATCAATGGTGCTTGTTCCATTTGCCTGAGTAGCCAAAGCCATAAATTGCGCCTGCATATCTGTAGGAAATCCCGGATATTCACTTGTAATAATATTTACGGGTTTTATCTCTTCTGTCGGCAATATTGTAACGGAATCTTTATCTTGAAGAACTTTAAAATTCATCTCTTCTAATTTAGCAATAACAGCTTCTAAATGAAGAGGTTTCACATTTGTAATTTTTAATTTCGAATTTGTAATAGCTGCGGCACACATATAAGTTCCGGCTTCAATTCTATCGGGAATAACATCAAAATCTTGCATATGTAAAAGTTCTTTGTTTGAACCGTGAATTACTAATTTAGATGTTCCTATACCTTCAATTTTAACCCCTGCATTGCTTATTACTTCGCAAAGTTGTTGTACTTCCGGCTCTTTTGCCGCATTGATGATTGTTGTTACACCTTCTGCTAGAGCTGCTGCCATAACACTGTTTTCTGTTCCACCCACCGTAACTTTATCGAATACAATTTTTGTTCCTTTCAGACCGTTTGGAGCAGAAGCTTCTATATATCCGTGATTTATATTGATTTTTGCTCCCATTGCTTCTAACGCTTTAAGGTGCAGATCTACAGGTCTTTGCCCGATTGCACAACCTCCCGGAAGTGATACTTCACAGTGTCCGAATCTTGCCAAAATGGGACCTAAAACCAAAATTGAGGCTCTCATTGTTTTTACAATATCGTAAGTTGCAGTTGTTTTATTTAATTTTGAAGTATCAATTTTGATACAATCCTCTTCTTTTTTGAATTTTCCGCCTAATTTTCCAATCAGTTTTAAAAGTGTATTAATATCAACAACATCGGGTAGATTACATATAGAAATTTCATTTTTTGCCAAGATTGTTGCTGCTATAAGAGGTAAAGCTGCATTTTTTGCACCTGATATTTTTACTTCACCTTCTAATTTTGTTTTACCGGTAATTTTTAGATATTCCATTATTTTCCTAATAGAGTAAGACTCATTATTTATAAAAATCTTTGAATTTTACCCAAATTATACTAAAAATATTAATTTTATAATTTAAGTTTAATAATAATCTTTATTTAAAAAGAAAAGATATAAAATGCCACCATTATTTTAAGGATTTTTAATGACCAATGATGTATCTTTGGGTATTAAATATATGCTTTTTGCCTCTTTTTGCTTTGCTTGCATGGGAGCTTTTGCAAAACAATTAAGTGGTTCTATGAGTTCGCTTGAAGTTGTTTTTTTCAGAAATGTTTTCGGCGTAGTTTTAATACTTTTATCAATTTATAAATCACCTTTAAATCAAAAAGGTGGAAAACCTCTTTTACTTATTTTTAGGGGACTTGCAGGATTTATTGCTTTACTTTTTTTCTTTTATAATATTGCAAATATTCCTTTGGGTGAAGCTATGACTTTTTCAAAAACTTCTACAATTTTCAGTGCAGTATTTGCCTATATTTTTGTAAAAGAGAAGTTGGCTTTTAGAGGTTGGCTTGGAGTATTTGTAGGTTTTATCGGAATTTTGTTTATTACTAAATTTGACGGAAGTTCTTTGGATAAAACAGATTGGCTTGGAATTTTATCGGGTGTGGGAGCAGGGCTTGCTTATACCTCTATTAGGGAACTTAGAAAATATTATGACGGAAGAACTATTGTTATGTCTTTTATGGGAATAGGAACCATAGGACCTCTTCTTTTAATGATTATTTCGGAGTTTTATACAAATTCAAATTATGATTATATTTTCGGAACTTTTGTAATGCCTAAAAGTTCAGACTGGATTGTTATTGTCTTTTTAGGAATTTTTGCGACTTTAGCTCAAATTTTTATGACAAAAGCCTATTCTGTAGCAAAAGCAGGGATAATAGGAACAATATCTTATGCCAATATTGCTTTTTCTATAATTGTAGGATTGTTTTTGGGAGATAAATTTCCTGATATTTGGGTTATTTTAGGAATTGTTTTAATTGTTATAAGCGGCGTTTTCGTCTCTTCAAAAAAGAATTAAAAGTGAGTTTTATTAATCTTAATCATCAATTTGATAAAATTAACTATTATTTAAGAGATGAAGGATAGTTTTTATGAATTTAGATAAAGTTATATCAGGTTTTTTTATTATATTGGCTATGACCCTAAACTTCGGTTTTTTTTACGGAGATATGAACTCTTTGGAAAGCCACAGTAAATATGAACTTTTGGCTGCTATTGTCGTAAATATAATTGCAACAACTTTGAAGCTTGGAGATAAAACACAAATGGGTTCCGTCCTTCTGGCAACTTCTCTTGTTGCTGATATCCAATTAATAGCAGCTGCTTCAATTTGGACAATTGCTTTTTATGCTTATAGTATAACTCCTGAGATTATAGGAATTATTATCTCTTTATCAGGCGGTGCATTATTGGCAAATATCGTTTCCGTAACTCTTTATGTGGGAGATACCCTGAAATCAAAAAGATAAAAAGGTTTTCTAGTGAAAGATAGCTCTTTATTTATCGTCCTTCAAAGGATGAGAGGACCTTTTTTAATTATTGTTATTACATATACTATTGCAATAGTTGGATTACTTGTTATTACAGGAGTCGATGACAAAGGTCAGCCTTATCAAATGACAATATTTGATGCTTTTTATTTTGTAACGTATACGGCAACAACAATAGGTTTCGGGGAGACTCCTTATACTTTTACTTATCCTCAGCGTTTATGGGTTAGTTTCTCTATTTATTTAACTGTTCTTGGATGGTTTTACGGAATCGGTTCTGTTGTTAGTCTTTTAGGAGATAAAGTCTTTTTAAGGGAGATAAAAAGGGCGAAATTTAAAAGACAGGTAAAAACTTTAAAACAAAAATTTATTATTATTTTAGGTTACAATAAAATAAGCAGCGAGATAATACACAGGGCGTTAGAGCAAAATATTAGAACAGTAGTTATTGAAAAAAACGAGAGTAGGGCAAATGATTTGATTTTGGAAAATTTTACTCCTACGGTACCTGTTTTGGTTGCAGATGCTTATACTCCCAAAGTCTTAATGGAAGCCGGAATCAAAAAATATAATTGTAAAGGTTTAGTCTCTATTTTTGAAGATGATTCTTTAAATCTTAGAATTGCGCTTACTTCCAAACTTTTAAATTCTCATATAAGACTTGCCGTTAAATCAACTACTTTAAACCACAGTGAAAATTTAAGAGACTTAAACGTAGAGATTATAGCAAATCCTTTTTCAATAATTTCAAGTGAAATAGCGATGGCTTTAAATGCCCCGAATCTTTTGAAACTTGAAAAGTGGATATATAAAATCGATGATTTAAATGCAAATTTGCCAATATTTCCAAAAGGAAAATATATAGTCTGCGGATATGGAAGAATGGGACAGCATATTTATGAAAATCTAAGAGAAGATAAAGTTGAAGCAGAATTTGTTGAATTAGATAGATTAAAAGTCGAAAACTTTATTCCAAATGAGAGTTTGCATATTACTTACGGAAATGCAGATGATAAAGAGATGCTCTCTAATGTGGGAATTCAAGATGCCGTTGCAATTATCTCTGCAACTAATGATGATACGACAAATCTTTCAATCTTGGCAACAGCGAAAAAACTTAATCCAAGAATTATGACAATAGCAAGAGAGAATGAAATGGAAGATTTTTCTATTTTTAAAAATGCAAAAATCGATCATATTTTTATGCCTTCAAGAATTTTGATAAATAAAACGACTAATGCTTTGATAAGTCCTTTGTCTGATAAATTTATTACTTTGATGTGCAAAGAGGATGATATTTGGGGTGCAAAATTAGTTAGAGATTTAGTTCAAACAATAGATGAAAATCCAAAACTTTATGAACTTAAAGTAGATAAATATCAAGCGCCTCAAATAATTGATACGATAAAAGAGGGTAAAGAGGTTTTATTGAAGATTTTCAGCCGTTCTTTATATAATAGAGAACAAAAAAACAATATAATACCGCTTTTATTAATAAGAGAAGAGGAAGAGAAAATTCTACCTGCTTATGAAACTCCTTTAAAAGAGGGGGATGAAATCTTATTTGCTTGTGATGAAAATGCAAAAGATGATATTGAGTATATTGCACAAAATCTTTATGAGTTTTATTATGCATATACGGGTGAAGAAAAAAGAACAATATTTGTAAGGAACAAAAAATGATTATATTAACAGGACCTTGTGTATTAGAAGATAGAGACAAGGTTATGAAAATAGCTGAAATGTTAAAGCCTTTAAGTGAAAATAAAAGAGTCGATTTTTATTTTAAAGCCTCTTTTGACAAAGCAAACAGAACAAGCTTAAACTCATTTAGAGGACCGGGACTAGATGAAGGTCTTAAAATGTTTCAAGAGATTAAAGAACAGTTTGGTTATAGAGTTGTTACGGATATTCATGAATCTTATCAAGCCAAACCTACTTCAGAGGTAGTCGACGTACTTCAAATTCCGGCGTTTTTATGCAGACAAACGGATTTACTTGTAGCAGCTGCAAAAACACCTTGTAAAATAAATATAAAAAAAGGGCAGTTTTTAGCTGCAAACAGTATGAAACATCCTGTTGAAAAAGTTTTAAAAACACGAGGTGTTGATGAGGTAAGTTATCAAAATTCTAAAGATAACGGTGTATGGCTTTGTGAAAGAGGAAATACTTTTGGATACGGCGCTTTGGTTGTTGATATGAAAAATTTAATTGCCATGAGAGAGTTTGCTCCCGTTATTTTTGACGCAACTCATTCTGCACAAGTTCCAAGTACGGGTGAAACAACAGGAGGAAACAGTGCAATAGTTCCAAGTCTTGCAAGAGCTGCGGCTGCTGTAGGTGTAGACGGATTCTTTTTTGAAACACATTATGATCCTTCTATTGCCTTAAGTGACGGACCTAATATGCTTCAAATAGATGACTTGTATAAAACAGTTGATGAGATCTTTGCTATAAAAGATGCTCTGAAACTTTAATAAATATTAAACACATTTTTAAGTATAATAATAGACTTTAGGAAAATACAAAAGGTTTTTTATGAAAATTATAGAAGGTAAATTAAGCTTAAAAGGCGATGAAAAAATCGCTATTGTAAATGGAAGATTTAACCATATTATTACTGATAGATTAGTTGAGGGAGCAAAAGACTCTTTTTTAAGACACGGCGGAAAAGAAGAGAATTTAGATTTGATTTTAGTTCCGGGTGCTTTTGAAATTCCCTTTGCTCTTGAAAAAGCATTGGCAAGCGGTAGATATGATGCCGTATGCTGCGTAGGTGCAGTAATTAGAGGAGCAACTCCTCATTTTGATTATATTAGTGCAGAAGCTACCAAAGGTATTGCAAATGTTACTTTAAAATACGGAAAACCCGTGTCAAACGGAGTTTTAACGACAGATACAATAGAACAGGCAATCGAAAGAGCAGGTAGCAAAGTAGGGAACAAAGGTGCAGAAGCAATGACTACAATTATTGAAATGCTAGATTTATATAGTGAATTAGGAAAATAATTTGGCAACAAGAACACAAGCGAGAGAATCAGTTATCGGATTGCTTTATGCCTATGATTTAGGAAATGAGGGAATCGTAAAGTTTGTTGATGAAATTTTGGAAGATAAAAAAATCAGAAACAAACAAAAAGAGTTTGCCCTTGATCTTTTTAACGGTGTAATTAAAAACCTGGAAGAGATTGACAAAGAGATAATAAGTCATTTAAATCAAGGTGGAATAAAAGACACGGGAAGTGTTGAAAAATCTATTTTAAGACTTGCTATTTATGAAATTATTTTCAAAGGTTTAGATAAAGCAATCGTTATAAATGAAGCAATAGAATTGGCTAAAAAGCTGGCTTCAGATTCTGCTCCTAAATTTATAAACGGAGTTCTAGACAAAGTTAAAAAGGCTTAAAAGTGAAGTTGTGCGTATCTTTAGACTTACCTAGTGCAAAAGAGAATTTAGCTTTAGTTGAACAAATCAAAGATTTTGATGTTTGGTTAAAAGTGGGTTTTAGAAGTTATATTAGAGACGGGAAAAAATTTTTAGAAGATTTAAAAGCTATAAATCCCAATTTTAAAATATTTTTAGATTTAAAACTTTATGATATTCCAAATACTATGGCAGATGCGGCAGAAGAGATAGCTTTGTTTAATCTTGTAGATATGTTTAACGTGCATGCAAGTTCAGGGAAAAGAGCTATGCAAACAGTAATGCAAAGGATAAAAGATATTCCTAACAAACCCTTGGTTTTGGCTGTTACTGCACTTACTTCTTTTGATAATGAAGAGTTTAGATCTGTTTATAATGAAGATATTGAAACAAAAGCCACTAAACTTGCGATTGATACTTTTGAATCGGGAGTTGACGGTGTTGTATGTTCTGCTTTTGAAAGTCTAGATATAAAAGATAATACTTCAAAAGAGTTTATAACCTTGTGTCCGGGAATCAGACCTTTCGGTGAAGATGCACAAGATCAAAAAAGAGTTGCAGATATACCTTTTGCAAAAAAGAATTTGGTTGATTTTATAGTTGTGGGAAGACCGATTTATAAAGCTCAAAATCCAAAAGAAGTGGTAGAAAAGATACTAAAAAGTATCTAATCTATCTCTTCTTTTACACTATTGTCTCTTCCTCTTTTTTTTGCTTTGTACATAAGTTTATCTACTCTTCTTAAAATAGATTCATAATCATCTTCTTCTTTTAAACTACAGCAGCCTATACTTACTGTTAGATTTAGATTTATCCCTTTTATTTTTATTTTATTTGCAAGTTTTCTAACTCTTTCTGCCATAAGATATGCTTCATTTATATCTGTATTAGCTAAAGCAATTAAAAACTCTTCTCCACCGTATCTAGCAGCTATATCACAGCTTCTTATCAAATGTTTAAAAAGATCAGAAACTTTTGTTAATACCAAATCTCCTGTTTGATGACCGTATTTATCGTTTACTTTTTTAAAATAGTCTATATCAATAAGTAAAAAAGAGAGGTCTTGATTATATCTTCTGCTTATTTTCATTTGATTTTCAATGGATTCTTTCATAGCTCTTCTATTTAAAAGTTTTGTTAGTGCATCAGTATTTGCCAAATATTGAACTTTTGTTAAAACAACTTTTAAATATATTAAAATTATAGAGATAACTATTAGAAGAAGAAGTATTAAAATTTTTCCCGAACTTCTGTAAAAAGCCTCTTTTCTTAATTTATATTTATCTATTACATGGGTTAGATAAAGTTGATTTTCAACGATTGGAATTTTTATAATATCCGAATTATCGGTTAATTTTGTGTTAAGTGAAGAATTCTCTTTTGATACTATAATATCATCTTTGCCGTTTACTAGATATGTTCTGCCGCTTAAGGCGACTCTTTTTAAATATTCAGTTAAGGTATTTAAATTTTTTTCAATAGAAACAAGTCCCGTGAAATTTTTTTCTTTGTAAACAGGAAGGGACAATGTCAGTAGATGCTCTTTTTTCAAGTATCCATTATATGTATTTGAGATAATCATATCTTTATATTTATTTTGATTTTTTATAAATTTTTCCCATGAACTTTTTTTGTATATAGATAGAAATTGTTTTTTATCTTTATATTGAAGGTTTTCAGAGGTAAAAATAAAATGATTTGCCGATTTATAATAAATTCTTCTCATATCGGGAATTATTTTTTTAGCGGAAAAAAACAGAGGTGTCAAATATAATGTGCTGTTTAATTCATTTATCAGTTCAGCTGAAAAATCTTTTGGATTTCCTATTCCCATCAAAGAAGTTCTGTTGTCTCTTATTTGATAAAAATTTAGATCTTTTTTATAAATTAAATCTTTATAAGAAGGGTGGACACAACTATAACCTAATTCAAATTTGTCCTCAATAGTGTATTTCATAGCATAAAGGAAAGATTCAGAAATAGAAAAATACTCTTTAAAATGATAAGTGTTGTGAGAAAGAATGTTATAAACTTTTTTTTCTATATTTCTAGCTTCACTTTTATAAAGAACGTAAGAACCTATAAGAAAAAATATAACTATAAAAATAGTTAAATACGGAGCTATTTTTTTGAATTTCTCGTCCATATTAGATCCTTCTTTAAAAAATTATACTCCTAGCTAACTTAAAAGAGTTAGATAACATAAGTAGTTATATCTAAAAGATGTAAAAAATTAAGAGATATTTAAGAACAAAGTAAGTACAATTACATCCCTGAAAACAAGGACAAGTGGGTGAGTTGGCTGAAACCACATCCCTGCTAAGGATGCGTACTGGCAACGGTACCGAGGGTTCGAATCCCTCCTTGTCCGCCATTGGCTTTTTAAGTCAGCGTGGGTCATTAGCTCAGCTGGTTAGAGCACTCGGCTCATAACCGAGTGGTCGAAGGTTCGAGTCCTTCATGACCCACCACTTTAAAGTGCCTTTTTCAGGCTTCTTTATACTTTTTTAAATGCGGGAATAGCTCAGTTGGCTAGAGCCTCTGCCTTCCAAGCAGATTGTCGCGAGTTCGAGTCTCGTTTCCCGCTCCACTTGATTTAATCCCAATCTTTTTTTAGTAATTCTTTTAATTTTAAGAAATCATCTTTTCCTATTTTTTCTTTAACCGTTTTTTCGACTTTTTTCATTACATTGTTTCTGCATATTAGTAATTCTTTGCCTTTTTCCGTTATATAGATATGTTTGTTTTTTTTAATTGTTTCTTCATTATGTAGCAATAAGTACCCTTTGCTGCAAAGATTATTAATACTTTTATGTATGGCTTGTCTGCTTATATTAAGTTTTTTGGCCAGTTCTGAAGAGGTAAAAGTTCCATTTTGTATCAGTGTTAGTATTCTTGTAGAGGTAACTATATCGTTACTCTCAAATTTCTCTTTTTTTGCCTCTATAAAACTTAGTTCTTCAATTAGATTTAGTTTTTCCAACAATAAAAACTTTAAATCAAAATATTTTTCTTCCATATTGTCAACCTCCTTGACAAAATATATTTTTTAGACTAGAATGTCAACTTAGTTTACAATAACTACTATTAAGTTTATGATAAAGGATAAAAATTTATGGCAAAAGTTAGTAATTTGGGTGAAAAGTATTCACCGATGTATTTTTTAGCCTCTTTAGGTTCAGGTGGTTTGGCAGTATCTTTTTTTTTATATCTAAATTTTTTGATACCGCATAAGGGTGTTGAGATGGTAAGCATAGATTTTCTTCTTCCTTTTATAAAAAAGGGTGATTTTATATCAGCATTGGTTGTTTTGGCTATGCTTGCTACATTTTTCTTTATTTTCAAACATTTTGAGCTTCTGCTTTGGAATATAAAAGAGTACAGAAAGTTTAAAAACACTAAAGGTTTTGAAAAATTAAAAAGAACAAACAGTGAAGTCTCTTTGATGGCAATGCCTCTTACTTTCGGAATGAGTATGAATACTGTTTTTATTTTAGCTGCATTAACGGTACCGGGGATTTACGATATTATCGAGTATATTTTCCCTTTTGCATTAATTTGTTTTTTTATTATTGCTTTTTATGCTCTTAAAATATATTTAGGATATTTTACACATATGATAATAAGCGGTGATTTTAATCTAAATGAAAACAATAATTTCAGTCAGTTAATTGCAATTTTTGCTTTTGCAATGATTTCTGTAGGATTCTCTGCACCGGGTGCTATGAGTGCCAATACGGCAGTTTCAAGTATAGGAATCTTTATGGCTGTATTTTTTGCTGTTATTGCCGTTAGTTTAACTTTTATAAAAATTATATTAGCAATGAGAGAAATTTTGGAACACGGTATTACAAAAGAGACAAGCGTAAGTATTTGGATTATGCTTCCTATTTTGACACTGCTTAGTATTGCATTTATAAGATTGACTTTTGGTTTTTATCATCATCTTATCAATGATCATGTTCCTACAGCATGGCTGTTTTTAATTACTTCTTCTATTTTCTCTTTAGAAATAGTATTTGGTTTGGTAGGATATTTCGTAATGAAAAAATTGAATTATTTTAAAGATTTTATCAATGGAGAAGAAAAGAGTAATTTAAGTTTTGCAATTATTTGTCCGGGAGTTGCTTTTTATGTTTCTTTTTTATTATGGCTGGATTAGTGAAAAATGACATTATAACTCTATTTTCACCGCTGTTTTTTGTTCTTTTGGCAATATTGATTTTTGTTCAATATAAAACTATATCTACTTTTTTTAAATTAGAAGCAAAATTAATTAAAGTAAAAGCATAATTTTTTACTTTAACTTAACATCTGCAAGATTAATCTCTTGTAGATTGTTTAGTTTGATTATGTATAAAAGTTACCACCATTTTTGCGTCTCTTTTTTTGATAATAAAGGGATTATTTCTCCCATTTTAGGATGAGTTACAGTCACATTCTGTTTTTTAGCTTCTTCTACAACTTTGTTTAAAGGTTCATTCCAAGGATGAATAGAGAGATTAAAACTGCTGTTATGCACTGGAAATAATATTTTCCCTTTTAAATCAATATTTGCCTGAACACTCTGTTTTGGCATCATATGTATCTCTTTCCATCTTTCATTGTATGCTCCTGCTTCTATAAAAGTCATATCAAAAGGTCCATACTTTTCACCTATTTTCTTAAAAGTATTAAAATATCCGCTGTCACCGCTAAAAAAGAGATTTGCTTTTGTAGAGGTAATAACCCAAGAAGCCCATAATGTTTTATTTTTATCAAATAATCCTCTCCCTGAAAAGTGTTGGGCAGGGGTTGCCGTAATTTTTAGATTATTTGCCGTACATGACTGCCACCAATCTAATTCGCACACTTTCATCGTATTTACACCCAAATCTAAAAGCTTTTGTTTTACACCTAAAGTTGTATAAAAATATTCTACTTTGTCTTTTAATTTTAGGATGCTTTGTTCATCCAAATGATCATAATGATTATGGGAGATAATAACTACGTCAATTTTGGGCAACTGCTCAATAGTGATAGGCAAATCATGAAAACGTTTTGGAGCAACAAAAGGAAAAGGCGTTATTGTTTCCGAAAATACTGGATCGGTTAAAATATATTTGTTATCAAGTTTAAACAAAAGTGTTGAATGTACTAATCTTACTACGGAATTATCAGGCATATTTATAATATCTTCTTTTGTAAGTTTTACAACGGGAATAGCGTTTTTAGGAGGTATCTTATTTTTGGTTGTATCCGTAAATACCGCCCAAACATTAGAAATAAAATCTTTAAAATCCGACTTAAAATCTGCTTCAAGATTTTTAAACTTTCCATTTTCATAATGTTTTAAATTACATTGAATATTTTTCTTATTTTGACTACATCCTGCCATTACTATTCCCGTAAACAGAGATAATACTATTAAGCTTTTTAATAGTTTTTTTCTCATCTTATTTTTTTTAAAGTATAAAATGCCGTTATACTTGACATCATAGTTGCTATTGCAAATATTACGGCACTAAATACAAATGTAATTTCATATCCGTATATATCAAAGAACAGCCCTCCAAGAGCTGAACCTAAAGTAATAGCAAGCTGAACTACGGCAACCATCAGACCGCCTCCTGCTTCAGCATCATTGGGCAAGGTTTTGCTTACCCAGGTCCAATGGGCAACAGGGGCTGATGTTGCAAGTAATCCCCAAAGAGCTATAAGTATAAAAACCCAAGCCGTTATATGTCCGAAAAGTATAAATCCAATTACTAAAAACATCATAAGAAAAGGAATAATCGTTAACAGGCTAAAGAGTTTTGTTTTTACAATATAACCTATTAATATTGTACCTATTAGTCCCGAGACTCCTAAGACTAAAAGAGCCAATGAAACCATATCCACATCGAGTTTTGTTTCAACTTCCAAAAAAGGTCTTAAATATGTGAAAAGTGAAAACAACGCCATAAAAAACAGCATTATAGAAACCATTCCCAAAGTAACTTGCCAGCGTTTTAATAGTTTAAAAACACTGCTTAATTTGGGTCTATGTCCGTATGCGTGTCTTGCCGGAAGTTCGGGTAGTCTTTTATACTGCCAGACAAAAGCAATAATTGCAATAGGAACAATACAAAAAAATGCACCTCTCCAACCTATTATTCCACCTAAAAAACTTCCAAGAGGTGCTGCGATTGTAGTAGCCAAGGCATTTCCTCCATTGAGTATTGCCAAAGCTTTAGGCACGGAATTTTTAGGAACCAGTCTCATTACCGTTGCAGCAGACATAGACCAAAAACCGCCTATGCAAATACCTAAAAGTGCTCTTCCTAACATTAACATTATGGAATTAGGAGCAAAAGCAACGATTACTCCTGAAACTCCCATTAAGATAGTAAAAAACAGTAGAATAGTTCTTCTGTCAATATGACCTACTATCGTTGTTAAAAACAGGCTTGTAGCTACGGCAAACAATCCTGATATTGAAATTGTTTGTCCTGCATGACCTTCCGTGATACCCAAATCAGAGGCAATAGGCGTAAGTAAACTTACCGGCATAAATTCTGATGCAATTAAAACAAAGGCACATAAGGACATTGCCCAAACTGCACCCCATACAGGATCTATGACCTCTTTATTTTCTACATTATTCATTTTATTCGTATAACTGCTTTCTTCTTTAATCTTATAATGCCAATTTTAATATTTCTAAAACTTTTGCTTTATTGTATTTTTCGCTTAGACCGAAATATTTTGTATTTCCTTCTACATTTTGGGCAATTTTTTCTAATTCTGATTCTTTTATATCAAACTCTGAAAGTCTTGTAGGTGAGCCTATTTTTTTAAACCAGTTTTCTAAGGCTTCAATACCTTCAACGGCACTATTTAATCCAAAGACTTCTTCTGCAAATCTTTTAAATTGCTCTTCGTTTTGTTTATAATACCATTTCATCCAAGCCGGAATTACAACAGACAAACCTGCTCCGTGAGGAACGTTATATAAAGCAGAGATATCGTGTTCTATCATATGATTTGGTGAAGTTGCTCCTTCAACTCCCGTATAAGTGGAACCGTTGAGCGCTTGTGTTGCAGCCCATGCAAACTCTCCTCTTGCATCGTAGTTATCAGGATCTTTTAAAAGAATTTCGGCAGTTCTTATTGCAGCTTTTATATTTGTTTCAATATATGAACAAACAATTTCGGATTGATATGTTGCAGTAAAATATCCTTCTATAGAGTGGGCAATAACATCAACTGCCGAATATACCAAATACTCTTTAGATACGCTTTTTTGAAGTTCGGGATTAATAACCGAAACTTTTGGAAAAACAAAAGGTGATGCTATATAATATTTTTGTTTTGTTTTTTCATTTGTAAGAACCGCAAAAGAGTTCATCTCACTTCCCGTTGCTGCAAGGGTGATAATATCAAACACGGGCAGAGCTTTTTCTATTGTTGCAGTGAATGTATAAAAATCCCAAACATCTCCGTCATAACAAGCACCTGCCGCGATTCCTTTTGTACTGTCTAAAACTGAACCTCCGCCAACAGCTAAAAGTGCATCGACTTTCTCTTTTTTTGCTAATTGGATACCTTCATGAACTTTTGATAAAAGAGGATTACTTTGAATTCCTCCTAACTCTAAATATTCTATACCTTGAGCGGTTAAACTAGCCGTAACTTTGTCGAAAAGTCCACTTTTTTTGATTCTGTCACTTCCGTATGTTATTAAAACTTTTTTTATTTTATATTCTGAAATATAATTTCCTATTTGCTTCTCTTTATCTTTTCCAAACTCTATTCTTGTTGGATTATAATATGTAAAATCTCTCATAAAATTCCTCTTTATTTTTATTCTTTCGGTAAAGGTATACCTGTAATTTTTTCATAAATCTTTAATAATTTATTTTGCATCTCTATATCTTCGGCTTTTGAAGAGTAATCGCTCTCTTTCAAGTGATAAAAATATTTTCCGTTAAATGTTAAAGTATCATCTGAAGCAAGCCATATTTGTGTTTGACTACCGTCTTCCAAACTATCGGGTGCATTATAGTTTGCCATTTTTGTTTTTACCCATCCCGGGTCTACCGTGTTTGTATAAATTTCTGGACATAGTCTTGCAAGTGCTAAACTTAACATCAAGATTTGAAGTTTTGAAGTTGAATAATCAACTCCTTTTTCAAGGGATAACTTTTCTATATTTGTATCACCTTGTGGGTGCATATTTGAACCGATATATATAAGACGTTTGGGTTTATTGATTAAAGCTGTTAAGATATATACGGCAAGATTGTTGATTTTAAAAATTTTCTCTTTTGATTCATTATAAACTCCTGCATTGTGTATAATAACATCGAAATTTCCTAAGCTGTTAACCTTCTTTGCAAGATGTTTTACTTCTTCTAAATCGGATAAATCGGCAGTTAATATTTTCATCTTTTTTTGAAACTTTGCAGCTGTTTGTTCAGCTCTTTTGTCATTTTTGGCATGAAGTACTACTTCATGCCCCGATTCTACTAATTTTTGAGCGGTAAATAAACCTAATCCGTCGGAAGAACCTGTAATAAATATTTTTGCCATAATTAAATTGTTGCCGAATCTATTACGTATCTGTATCTTGCTTTTTTATCTATAACATTTTGCCAAGCTTGAGTTATCTCTTCTGCATCAATAATCTCAATTTGCGGATAGATTTTATTTTTTGCACAATAATCAACTACCTCTTGAGTCTCTTTCATACCTCCAATTAAAGAAGCGTTAAAATTAACTCTGTTTGCCGCAAAACCTATGTTGCTTAATGTTAGTTCAAAACCTTTAGGCATACCTACTTGTGTGAAAAAACCATAAGGTTTTACAGTAGCGGCATAAGCTGCAACATCAAACTGAGCAGGAATAGTTGAAATCATATAATCAAGCGTTTTTGCATAAGGTGCAAGTTTTTCACTGCTGTCGACAACTATTACCTCTTTTGCCCCAAAACCTAAAATATCATCTTTTTTATCGGCACTTGTAGTAAAAGCATAAACTTCTGCTCCCATAGATGCAGCAAGTTTTACTGCCATATGTCCTAAACCTCCGATTCCTGCAACTCCTACTTTATCTCCTTTTTTAAATTTTGCTTTCATTAAAGGAGAGTAGGTGGTGATTCCCGCACATAAAAGCGGAGCAGCCTCTTGGAAACTGATATTTTCCGGAATATGCACTACAAAATGATCTCTTACTACGATATGTGTTGAATAACCTCCTTGGGTAATTCCTGTCGGGTCTCTTTTATCAGGATATCCGTAAGTAAAAAGAGTATCGGGTTGATATTGTTCTTCATTTTCGCACTCTGTACAACCGTCAACCATACATCCTACACCCGCTCTGTCTCCAACTTTGAATTTAGTTACGTTTTTTCCTACTTTAGTAACGATTCCTACAATCTCATGTCCGGGAACTTGTGGATATTGTTGTTTACCCCAATCTCCTTTTTCTTGGTGAATATCAGAGTGGCAGATACTTGCATATTTTATCTCTATTAAAACATCATTATCTCCCACGGGTCTTCTTTCAAATTCCCACGGTTTTATTACTCCTGATTCATCAAAAGCTGCATAACCTTTTACTTTTAAATTTTTATTCATTATAATTCCTTTATCATTTGCTAAAATATCCGTAGGTTTGTAAAATACCAAACCTGCACCGATTATTGCCGAGTTTTTTATAAAATCTCTTCTTGTTTGAGTTTTCCCGTTCATTGTTTCTCCTTTTTTCAGATTAAAGTTTATTTCAAATTTTCATTAAAAAAAGACTCCAGTTTGTCAAAAGGAATCAAATCAGTTCTATCATATAAATCAATATGTCTTGCATTTGGTACGATATAGAGCTCTTTTGGTTGCGCTGCTTTTTTATAAGCATCTTCACTGAAATATCTAGAATGGGCATTTTCTCCTATAATTAGAAGAATAGGTCTAGGAGAAATATCTTCAAGATAATTCAAAAGAGGGAAATTCATAAAAGCCATTTGACTGGTTAAGGTAAAAGCAGCAGGAGCATTTGGATGAAAGCCTCTTTTCATAGCATAAAACTCAAAAAATTCACTTGTAATAGAATCTAAACCTTCGGGAATACTCTCTTGGGGTTTATTGGGAAAGCCTGGTGCAATTTTAGGAAGAGAATTTTCAAAATCTTCCCATCTTTGTAAACTTAAGTTTGTAAGATTCTCTTTTCTCTCTTCACTGCTCATACTATCTAACCAGCCGTTTCTTAAAACACGGCTCATATCATACATACTAGCAGTTGCCACGGCTTTGATTCTTTGGTCTACTTGGGCAGCTTTCAATGCAAAAGCGCTGCTTCCGCAAATTCCTATAGCTCCTATTCTTTCTCTGTCAACATAAGGTCTCGTTCCTAAGAAGTCTACTCCTGCACTAAAATCTTCCGTAAAAATTTCGGGAGAAGATGTTCTTCTTGGTTCTCCACCGCTTGTTCCGTTATAAGATTCGTCAAAAGCAAGAGTTATAAAACCTCTTTCTGCCATTGTTTGAGCATATAATCCTGCTCCTTGTTCTTTTACTCCTCCGTAAGGTGTTCCTATAACAAGTGCCTGATATTTTTTTGAACTATCTATCTCTTTTGGGAGATATAAATCCGCAGATACGCTTATTCCGTATCTATTTCTATAAGAGACTCTTTGGATTATTACATTATCACTTTTTTCAAAAATTTTATCCCACATCATAATAACTCCTTTCTTTTTTATCTATTTTTACTCTTCTTTGTTTATTTTAATTATTCCTGACATATTTTTAATATATTCTAATCCTGATACGATTTCTCCAAGTTCATATAAACCTCCTGCACTTCCGAAATCTTTATAAAACATAACAACGTCTCCCCAAGGTGCATAATAAGCAAGAGTTCCGTTTTTTGCCTTTGCAAGAGGGGTATTGTTTGTTGAAAGTTTTTTTGGCGGATAAAATATTTTTTCATTGTTTCCAAAATTTTCAACTTCAATTTCTAAAGGCAGTTGTTCATAAAGCTCTTTTGCCGCTTGTGAGTTGTTTAATTTAAAAACGGCAGTCTCTCCTTTTGCCTGAACACTTATTTTCATTGTTTCTCCTTTTTGAAATTCTATTTTATTATCAATCTCTTTATTTGGATTTGCCAAACAAGAGAGTAGGGGAAGAGATAATAAAACCATAAAGACTTTTTTAATTGTTTTTTTCATTTTCACTTCCCACTTTTTTTGATTGTTTATAATTTTATTATAATTTAATAGTTTTAAAAGCGGTAGAAGAATACTCTATGATTATTGCCTAATTCTATAAATATCTAAAATCCAAGTAGTAAATAACTAAATCACTTTAATCAATTTTGATCTCTACATGTTTTGGGTTACGGGCAAACATAAGAGTAATAATACATGCAATAACGGCTAAAAGACCGTAGAAAACTGCAATTTGAAATAAATTCATAAAATGAGATAGTTGTCCTGCAATAAAACTTGGAATAGCTGCACCTGCATATGAAGTTGCATATATCAAAGATAAAACTCCGGCTCTCTCTTGGCTTGAAATATCTGCCAGTAAAGAACGTATACTTCCTGTTAATACGGCTCCTTGTGCCGCTCCTGCAAAAGCACTTGTGATTAAAAAACTTTCAATTAAAGAAAATTTAATAGAGATTAAAATACCTATTACGGCTAAGGTATAAACAACCATTCCGTAACGTTGGGCATTTGCAGGAGAAAAACCTGCCGTAAGAGGACCTCCTAGGGCACAAGGAAGCAAATACGATGAAAATACTATAGCTGCCATTAATGTGCTGTGCGTGCCTAATTGGCTTACGGCTATAGAAGGACCGTAAGCTTGGTAAAAACCGCCTAATGCCCATGTTGCTATAAAAGTACAAGCGGCAATAGGATATAAACGTTTATCTTCGTGCGGCAGCGAAAATTTCGGTTTCAAAGATGATATAACACCGGGTTTTTGTTCAACGCTTTCTTTACTAAATGTAATTAAAACCGTACAAATTGCAAGTGCTGCCAAAACAACAAAATAGCATAATTCTTTTGGATAAGGAGCATATTCAACAAGACTGCCTGACACGACTGCACCTATTGTAAGTCCGACCATAGGAGAATTACTAACAACGGCAGCGGGTACCCAGTTAGGAAGAAAAGAGCCTTTATCTACGATATACGAGGCAACTGCACTTGAAGCCAAACCGCAAGCTAAACCCAATAACAATCTTCCTAAAATAAGAGGTGTTGCACTGCTTACATCTAATAATATAATACTAGAAACAGCGGCAAGAGCAAAACATAGAAAAATTACGGGTTTTCTTCCTAAATGGTTTGATATTCGTCCGAATATAAGCAGAGCCGTAATTGCTCCTATAAAATATACGACGGCAGTAAGAGCAAGATCGTTGTAGTTTAAACCATCTGCTTTACGATATATATCATATAAAGGTATAGGTGTGGCAGAAGCGGCAAAAATCACTAAAAAAGCAAGAGAAGCAGCTATAAAGCCTAAATTAACTTTAATTTTTTGCAAGTTATTACTCCTTGAGTTTTTAATCTATTTTTTATTGTTTGATGATTTTTCAATTTCATCAAGCAATTTGTGCAATGATACTGCATCTTGAAAACTCGGTGCTTCTCTTGTCCCTTCTTTTATATCTTTTGCAATTAAAGAATAAATTCCAAAAACATTTCGGGGAATAACATTTTCAGGTTTTTCTAGATACATCTCTTCCGGTACTAGAAGTTCTTTCATCTTTTCATCACTGTTTTGTGCTCCTAAAATATGTAATTGAGTCATTTGACCGTGACCTATATCTCCTGTTACTTTTATATCACCTTTGGTTCCGTTAATTTCCCATAAGAAGTTTGTTCCTTTCGATAATCCTCCTCTATAATGGGCAGAAAAAGCAGCACCGCTTTTAAATATACCGTTAACCATAATTTGATCTTCAACACTATTTGGGATACTTTTTTTTGTATCTGTTATATATACGTTTTCTCGTCTTTTTATCATTCTTGCAGAAATATCGGAAATCTCCCCTAGAACTTCTCTTACTCCTGCTAAAGTATGCCCAAAAGGGATAGTTAGCATCGTAGCTCCTTTTGTCTTATCACTAAGATATGCAAGATCGGCAATAGTTTCTGCTCCCCAATTTCCTCCGTCTGCAACTAAAGTAGTAGATAAAACCTCTCCTAAATAACCTTCTGAAACAAGTTTTTTTAGATATTTAACTTCAACTGCAGTTCTCATTTGAGTTCCTACACTATTTACGACACCTTTTTGTTTTGCTAATTCTGCTAATTCTGCTGCTTCTTTTAGTCCATTTCCCAAAGGCCATTCGCAATGTATATGTTTGCCTGCTTTAAGTGCGGCTTTAACAAATTCATAATGATAAGGAACTTTTACCGTTACTACTACAAGATCAACTTCGGAAGAATTTATTAAATCTTGGGGAGTTTCAAATGCGTAAGGAAGGTTAAAAGCTTTTGCTGTTTTTTGAGCGCTTTGCAGAGTTGAATTTGCTACACCTACTACTTCAAAATCTTTATCAAGAGCTTTAAGTGCAGGCATATGAGCCATAGCTGCCCAATGACTATCTGGATTTAATCCGATAAATCCTACTTTTATAATATTTTTATTCATTTTTATATCCTTATTATTTAAAAGTCAAATAGATTTTAATTATTTTGAATTTTATAAAATTTCTATAAACTATTATAAATTATATTATTGATTTTTAATAGAAGGATAATCCATTGTACTTGTCTAATTCTACAATTTTCTGTTTTTTACTGTAAGGATGAATAAAAAATATCTATTTATATAAAAGTAACTAAAATTTTACATCTTATATTTTTAGGCAATGTTTTCATAATTTTGTTCTACTATACTAGAAAATATTTTTGTATACTAAAGTTTTAAGCAGGAGAAAATATGAATAATAAAAAGATACCCTTATCTGTATTAGATTTAGTTCCGATAGGAGAAGGTTTTACTATCTCTGAATCTATAAAAAATAGTACGAAATTGGCTAAAGCAGTGGAAGAGTTCGGTTTTGAGCGCTATTGGGTTGCCGAACACCATAATTTCAGCAGTATTGCAAGTGCCGCTACTTCGGTTATATTAAGTTATATTGGATCAAAAACGGATAAAATCAGATTAGGTTCGGGCGGAATTATGCTTCCTAATCATTCACCTTTGGTTATTGCCGAACAATTTGGGACATTAGAATCTCTTTTTCCAAATAGAATTGATTTAGGTTTGGGAAGAGCTCCCGGGACAGATAGACAAACTGCAATGGCACTTAGAAGAGATATAAATAACGACGGTTCTGATTTTCCTATGATGCTCAAAGATTTGCAATATTATTTCTCCGACCAAGCAGATGAAAAAAGAATAAAAGCCGTTCCAGGATATGATCTTGATATACCCCTTTGGCTTTTGGGTTCTAGTACATTCAGTGCAAAATTAGCGGCACAAGAAGGCTTGCCTTTTGCTTTTGCTTCACATTTTGCTCCCGATGCAATGGAAGATGCGATAAAGATTTATCGTGCAAATTTTAAAGCTTCAAAACAGTTAAAAGAGCCATATTTGATGATTTGTATAAATGCAGTATGCGCAAAAACAAAGGAAGAAGCAGAGTTTTTAGCGACAACGGAACTTCAAAAATTTCTTTATTTATATAGAGGTGAAGATAAATTAGTGCCTAAACCTACAGAAAATATGAGTAGTTTATGGGAAGATTGGGAAGAAAGAAGTATTAGACATAAGACAAGAGAATCTATCTGGGGAACACCTGAAACTGTCAAAAAAAGCTTAGAAAATCTTATAAAAAGAACAGATGCCAATGAGATTATGATAAATTCTTGGATACATAATCCTGAAAAGAGAATAAAATCTTATGAACTTATTTCAGAAGTTTGGTTTTAAAATATCAAATTTCTGATTTCATAATATTAGGCAATTAATTTAGATTATTATTCTATTACATATTTCATATTTTTTATATACTAATAAAAGCTTATTTAGGCATTTTTATATAGTTTTAAAATTGATTTATCTAAGCGTTTTGTGAAAGGTAATATAAAAAATATGAAGAATCATTATATTGACAAAAGATATGAATATATAAAAAAACAAAAATTTGAAGGGGAAAGACCTCTATTTAAATCTTCGTTTTTACACTTAGATGATTGTGAGTTTATAAGTGGAGAGTCTGCCGTAAAAATTGGAAATAATATAAATGCAAAAAATTGTAAATTTTCCAGTAAATATCTTTTTTGGCATAATAAAAATCTAAATATCAAAGACAGTTTTTTTTATGACGGTGCTAGAGCAAGTATTTGGTATACGAACAAAGTCGTTTTAGAAAACTGTAAAGTAGATTCTCCCAAAATATTTAGAGATGCAAAAAATATTACCATACAAAATACAGCTTTTAATACAAATGAAACTTTATGGGATTGTGAAGATATAAAAATCAAAGATGTGCAGTTCAAAGGAGATTATTTGCTTTTTCACAGCAGTAATATTGATATTGAAAACTTTACTCTTGACGGAAACTACTCTTTTCAACATACAAAAAATATGAAGCTTAAAAATATAGAAATAAAATCAAAAGATGCTTTTTGGAATAGTGAAAATGTTACGGTTTACGATTCAGTAATAAACGGAGAATATTTAGGTTGGTATTCAAAAAATTTAAAATTTGTAAATTGCAAAATAGCAGGTACTCAACCTTTGTGTTATGCCAAAAATCTTATTTTGGAAAATTGCGAAATGCTTAATACGGATTTGGCGTTTGAATATTCTACTTTAAATGCTCAAGTAACAACTTCAATTCATAGCGTAAAAAATCCAATTAGCGGCACAATAGAAGCAAAAGAGATAAAAAATTTAATACTTGACGATGAAAAAGTAGATTTAAAAAATTTAAAAATAGTCACACAAATAAGTAAGAAGTAAAAACAAGGTGATATAGATGAAATATAATTTTGACAAAATTATAGATAGAAGAAATACAAACAGTTATAAATGGGATACAACTCCCAAAGATGTTTTGCCTATGTGGGTTGCGGATATGGATTTTAAAGTTGCTACTCCCATTGTAGATAGTATATTATTAAGAACTCTGCACGGAGTTTTCGGTTATAGCAGTATTCCTGAAAAATATTATGATGCAGAGATTAATTGGTGGAAAAACAGACACTGCTTTAAAATTGAAAAAGAGTGGATTGAACCTACGGTGGGAGTTATTCCCTCTTTAAGTGCAATTGTTCAAGCTTTTTGTAAAGCAGGGGATAAAGTTCTGATTCAAACGCCTGTTTATAACTATTTTAACAGTTCAATAAAAAATAACGGATGTGAAATAGTAAGCAATGAATTAGTTTATGAAGGAGAGTCATACTCGATAAATTTTTCGGATTTTGAAGAAAAAGTCAAAGATGAAAAGGTCAAACTGTTTATTTTGTGTAATCCTCATAATCCAGTAGGAAGAGTATGGAGTAAAGAAGAACTCAAAAAAATGGGAGATTTGTGTATTAAAAACAATGTTATTATCGTAAGCGATGATATACACAGAGATATCGTATACAGCGATTTTGTATATACTCCTATTATCTCTATAAGCAAAGAATTTTTAGAAAATTTTATTGTCTGTACAGCTCCTAGTAAAACTTTCAATCTTGCAGGTTTGAAAACATCAAATATAATAGTGGCAAATCAAGAGTTTAAGAAAAAAATCAATCGTTCTTTAAATATAAATGAAGCAATCGAACCAAATGTTTTCGGTATTGAAGCTTTGATAAGTGCTTATACTTTTGCAGATGATTGGTTGGATGAACTTTTAGTTTACTTAGAAAAAAACAGAGATTTTTTTATTGAATATATAAAAAAGAATATACCTGAATTAAACGTTATCAAACTAGAAGCAACATATTTGCTTTGGATTGATTGTTCTAAATTAAATATCAAATCAGAAGTATTGGCTCAAAAAATTAAAAAATTAGGGAGACTGCGTATTGCTTCGGGAATCACTTACGGTAAAAACGGAGAAAATTTTATAAGAATAAATATCGCTTGTCCTATGAAAACTTTACAAGAGGGAGTAAAAAGACTTCATAGTGCCATAGATTTGATAAAAGCAAATCATTAAAAACTAAAAAAATATGGATATTTCAAGTATTTTTAAATACTTGAAATACCTTTTTTTAAGAGAGGTAAGCTCCACCGCATACAGGAAGATAAGTTCCAGTAATATGAGAGCTAGAATCTTTTATAAAAAAAGCTACTGCATTTGCAATATCTTTAGGTTGGGCAATTGTTCCTGTAGGAGTTGTTGATTTGATAAACTCTTTAAACTCATCGGGTGCCTGACTTGTTGCATCTGTTAAAACTAATCCAGGTGCTACTATATTAGTAGTAATTCCATGAGGTCCTAACTCTTGTGCCAGATATTTATTAAAAGAGTCCAATGCTCCTTTTGCCGAACCGTGAGCAATAAAACTAGGTAAAGGATCTTCCGATAAAGTACTAGAAATAAAAACTATACGACCGAATTTTTTTTCTATCATTGATGTTGCCGCATGTTGGGCACAAACATATGCTGCATGCATTTCATCATTTAATTTTTGAGAAAACTCTGCCCATGTTTGTTCAATAAAAGATTTAGGTACGAAATTCATATTTGCATTTGAAACAAGAATATCAACACCTCCGTAATCAACTTCGATTTTATCAAACATTTGTTTGATTTGAGCATCGTCTCTAACATCTGTTTGAATAGTATGAGCTTCTCCACCGTTTAAATTTATATCAGAAGCCAACTCATTTGCAACTTGAGTGCTGTTTACGTAATTTATAAATACTCTGTATCCTTTTCTGGCAACTTCTTTTGCAACTGCTGCTCCGATTCCTCTTGCTCCACCTGTTATAAGAACATTCTTTTTTTCCATAATAACTCCTTGTAAAATAAATTTTTTGTTAATCTTTTTTCGGTACATCATGAATAACGGTATATTTACCTATCCATGAACTGATAATATCCGTAGCCGTTTGTGCACCGTAACCGGCAGCCGTAGAAAACATTGATGAAGCACCTGCTGCACAACCCGTAACATATTTTCCTTCACTAATAACGCCGTAATTATTTTCAATCATAAGCATTTTCGGACGAGGTGCTCTAATATGATCTACTACAGGTGCACCGATACCTTCAACATCTATTGTTTGCATACCGTTGGCAAAAACCACAATATTTGCAGTAAATGTATGAGTCTCTGTTTTTACCGTAAAATTATCTTTTTCTCCCTCAACCGATAATACGGTATCATCTAAAATAGATACATTTTTATAAGCTTCTGCTCTTTTTGAAAGAGAGTTTAAAAGTTCTAAACCTTTTGTTCCTTCTTCTACTCCTGCTACATTATATAACTGAGCTTTTTTTAAGTGTGATTCTCCTGAGTCGATAACTAATATCTTATTCTCAGAGATAGTTTCTAATTTTGTTTCGGCAGATCCTAATGTAATAGCACAAGATAAACCTGAAACACCGCCGCCGATGATAATAACACTATATCTTTCCATTTTCTATTCCTTATTATACTTGCATTTGACAAGTATAATAGTTTGAAACTTAAATACTTGTTAAAGACAAGTATTAATATATTATGATATAATAAGGAATGGAAAAAAAAGAATTTAAATTAGAAGAGTCCTTCGGATACCACTTTAACATCATATTTATTAATACGAAAAGATTGATGGAAATTAGATTAAAATCATATAATCTAACCCATTTACAGTTTAGTATTCTTATAAATTTATATAAGAATAACGTGACCACTCAAAAAGAGTTATTGAAATTTACTTACGGTGATGAAACTAGTATTACAAGATTGATTGATAGATTAGAAAAAAAAGGTTACCTTCAAAGAAAAAAATGCACCGATGATAAAAGAAAAAAGAAAATCGTACTTACTCAAAGCGGAGCAGCTTTAACGGAAAAACTTATTTTATGTGCCGTAAAAGTAAATAAAGAGCTTACGGAAAATTTGGAAGAAGAGGAAGCGGAGCAGTTGTTGAGGTTACTTCAAAAAGTTACCCTCTCTTCTAATAAAGCTTAAAGCTTAGGCAATCTCTTTTTTTAGAAACTCGGCATGAGCTTTAGGCGACATACCGAACATTCTTGAATACTCTCTGCTAAATTGAGAAGGACTTTCGTATCCTACTGCAAAAGCTACTTCCGAAGCTTCGATATTTTGATTTAAGAGCATTAATTTAGCCTCTTCTAAACGAATCTTTTTTTGAAATTGAATAGGAGACATTGATGTTATTGTTTTAAAATTTTGATATAAAGAGGATTCACTCATATCAATAAGTTTTGCCAACTCTTTAACATTTAATTTTTCATTAAAATTATCTTTTATTTCAGATATGGCTTTTACAATTTTATTTGAAACTGTACCTTCCATTGCAAATTTATTTAGAAAGTAACCGCTTTTGTCATTGATTAAAATAAAAAGTATCTCTTTTATTATTAAACTAGAAAGATAATTAATCTCCTCTTGTTCTTTATCAAGAAGTTTAATCAATCTTAATATAGGGTCATATAGTTTTTCATTTATTTCATCAAAAAAGAGACCTTTTTCGGATTTTGAATCCAGTGCCAGTTTTTGAGTATCAATATTTTTTATAACATCATAAATATCTTCAAGTTCAAATTTAATACGAAAAGAGACAAAAGGTTTTTCTTTACTTGCTTCAAGCACTTTTACTTTTGCAGGAACATGTGTCGAAGATAATAAATACTCTTTGGGTCCGTAATTGTAAAGTTCATTTCCAAATCCTACGGCTTTACTCCCTTGTAAAATAATACATAAAGAGGGTTCGTATACGATTGCATTAAATTCAGTAGTCTCATCGGAAAAATAGAAATCTAAATTTGATATTTCAGTTTGTAATCCACCGTTTATATTTAATGTATATTTTGTTTCAATAAAATCCAACGCGTCTTTCTGAAGCTTTTCTACTAAATTTTCCATTAAAACCCTTGTTTTTAATCAATATTTTTTTCTTATTATATAAGAAATTTTTTAATCTTAATATAAAAATTCTCTATAAAAATTGCCTAATACTCCAAAAAATAAAAATGATTTATTTGATTTAGAGTATTAGGCAATCAATTTATAAAATTATGCTAGTCAAATGTAAAAAATTTTTATATACTTGAAATAGTGATAACTATATGAATGTTATTTAAACACTTTTAAAAAAGGGAAATAAAATGAAATATACAGATAAAAGTGAATTTGAAAAAGTAAATATGTTTGGAACAGGTATTCCTAATGATAACTATGCACAATATTTTATAGGAGATTCTTTTCTAAACTTTTTATTAAAACCAGGTGAAGCACCTCTTATTTTGGCTAATGTAACTTTTGAACCTGCATGTCGTAATAATTGGCATATTCATCATGCCAAAACAGGCGGCGGGCAAATACTTATTTGTACAGCAGGTGAAGGGTGGTATCAAAAAGAAGGCGATGAACCTCAAAGTTTAAAAGAGGGTTCTGTTGTATATATCCCCACAGGAGCAAAACATTGGCACGGGGCAAAAGCCGATAGTTGGTTTAGTCATATCTCCGTTGAAGTTCCCGGCACTGAAACAAGCAATGAATGGTTAGAACCCGTATCTGACGACTATTATAAAAAACTTAAATAAAAGAAGGAGAAAGAATGAAGGTATTTAGTTTTCTGAGTTTGGCAGTAGTATTGGCAGTTACTCAATTAGAAGCAAGTGAAATAAAACAAGAACAAACAGTAACAAAACTAGAGAATAGAAAATCAATTATAGTAAATAAAACAGACTTCAAAAAATATTTTACAGGTGGTGAAGTTAGAATAGATCCCGTATATCCTAAAAGCGATACTAAGATGCATTCAGGAGCTTATGTAACTTTTGAGCCGGGTGCCAGATCAAAATGGCATACTCATCCAAGAGGACAGCATATAATTGTTACTTCAGGAGTAGGATATACTCAAACTTGGGGCGGTAAAAAAACTATAATCAAACCAGGTGACGTAGTTTGGTGTCCGCCCGGGGTAAAACACTGGCACGGGGCATCAAAAGATATTGCAATGACACATTTTGTTATTACGGAAGCAGATGAAAAAGGTAAAAACGTAGAGTGGATGGAAGCTGTTAGTGATGAACAATATAATTCTAACTAAAAGGCAGAAGTATGAAAAAAAATCTATTTTTAATATTATGTAGTTGTTTTACACTTTTTAACTTATTAAATGCAAAGGAGTTGGATTTGAAATTATTGGATAAAAAAGATCAGAGTATTATAAAAATCTCCGCATTAACAACTGTAGGAGATACCAATAAACTATATCAGGTTTTAAATGAAGGATTAGATAACGGTTTAAGCGTTAATGAAGTAAAAGAGGTATTGGTTCAAACTTATGCTTATGCAGGTTTTCCCAGAAGTCTTGGAGGAATCGGAACTTTTATGAAAGTTATGGAAGATAGAAAAGCCAAAGGAATAGAAGATAAAGAGGGAAAAGAGTCATCGCCGCTTCCTGAAAATTTTAATAAAGATGAATACGGTGCAAAGGTAAGAGCAAAATTGGCAGGTCAGGATAAAATTCCAGAACCAAGCGGTTATCAACTCTTCTCACCGATAATTGATACTTATCTAAAAGAGCATCTGTTTGCAGATATATTTGTAAGAGATATTTTAACCCCTAAACAAAGAGAGTTGTCTACTATCTCCGTATTAGCCGCTCTTGGAAATGTAAAAGGACCTATAGCTTTTCATTTTAAAGCTTCAATGAACAGCGGCTGGACAAAAGACGAGTTAAAAGAGTTTACCTTAGTTATTAAAGATTGTTTAGGAGAGAAAAAAGCTCAAGAAGCAAACAGTGTATTAGAAACGCTTAAATAAGGGGAAGTGTGTTTATCAACATAAAAAAAGCGGGTACACAGTATTTCACCTCATGCGATGAATGTTCAAAAGATTGTTGCAGTGCACCGAAAGTTATATTTGCACCTTTGATTTTGGAAGATTTTGAACATGTATATGAAAATTTTCTTATACAGTTTGCTTATATAGGAGAAGAGTTAAGAATCTTAATGGTTATAAATGACGGTTCAAGCAGTTGCGTATATTATGTAAATAACAGATGTCAAATATATGAGCAAAGACCGCCCGCTTGTAGAATGTTTCCTATCTCTCCCTATTTTGATCAATTTTTTATAAATATGGATTGTGAAGCTTTAAATACAAAAAAACAGGGCGAACTGATTTGCAAAGAGGATATGTTTAATGAAAAATTCTTTCATCCAAGAGTAGATAACTTTATCGAAAAACTCGATAAAACAAAAAATTTCTTAAATACAATAGAAAATAGTCTAGTTCCTAGCATAGTAATAGCAGGTCTTCAACTTTATAATTACAATGGAGACTTGGAAAATACTCATATAAATATGCACAAAAAATCTCTTAAGCATATAAAAACTTTTTCTTTTTGATAAGGATAAATCATAAAAAGTATATTTTTTATACAATTAATATGGATTAAAATTCAACAATATTGCTACAATTATAACTAGCATACATGTCAAGTAAATTCAATATGTCAGAGGAGATTTTACTCGCTTTCTCTAATCTCCTCTTTCCTCTTTAACCCTTGAAATATTGATTTAATTTTTATTTAAATACAATACAGCATATCTTTTAAAAGAGGAAAAATGTTATTAAAATCAAAATATAGAGTTGTTTTTCTAATTACTACGTTATTAATTATTCTATCGCTTTCAATTTCAACTATAAATTATGTTGTTTCTTTAAATAATGCACAGTCTCAACTAAAAGATCAGGCTTTACCTCTCTCTTTAGATAATATTTATACGGATATTCAAAAAAGTATAATTCAGCCTTATTTAGTCTCTTCTTTGATGGCTAATGATACTTTCGTTCAAGATTGGTTGGTAAACGATGAGGATAATAGTCAAAAAATTATAAGATATCTTGAAGCTATAAAAAATAAATATGATATGTTTAATACCTTTTTGGTTTCGGACAAAACAAAAAATTATTATACTCAAAACGGTTTTACGGAGACTATTGATAAAAATAAAAAAGACAATCAGTGGTATTTTAGATTTAAAAATATTCAAAATAAACATGAAATAAATTTGGATTTTAACGAGCATCTTTCAAATCATATGATTATGTTTATAAATTATAAAATTTTTGATCATAATTTTCACTTTTTAGGTGCAACGGGTGTGGCACTTAAGATTTCGTATATCGATGATTTGCTTAAATCTTTTAGATTAAAACACAAATTTATCGTTACTTTTTTTGATAAAAACGGAAGAGTGGTTTTATCGGAAAGAACGATAAACAAGAAAAAAACTTTAGATGACTATGAGAAGTTGAAAGAGTATAAAGAGCTGATTCTTTCTAAAAAAACAAATGTTATAGAGTATAAAAAAGAGGGGAATAAATATATTTTAAATACAAAATATATTCCCGAACTTGATCTGTATTTAACGGTTGAAGCAAATTTAAACGACTTCACGGAAGATGTAGAAAACGTATTTTATCTAAACTTATTAACTTCGATAGTTATAACTTTTATAATTTCGTTTCTTATATATTTTATTATTAAAAATTATAGTAAAAAATTGGAGTATCTCTCTTCTTACGATACTTTGACAAACATTCCAAATAGAAGAACATTTGAAGAGAAGTTTAATTCTCATCTTTTATTAAAAAGAAGAAGAGACTCAGATCTTGGAGTGATTTTCTTTGATGTTGATGATTTTAAGAGTATTAACGATAAGTTAGGACATCAAAAAGGAGATATGGTATTAAGACGTATTGCCTCTATTTTGAAAAAAAGTGTAAGAAAAACAGATTTAATAGCAAGATGGGGAGGAGAAGAGTTTATCGTAGCTTTAATAGATTCTTCTTTAGATGATACTTTAGTAGTTTGTGAAAAAATAAGAAGTTCTTTAGAAGAGGATTTAAAATTAAAAAATATTTGCAACTATTGTATTACTGCAAGTTTCGGTTTAACAATGGTTTCTCAAGAAGATACTATCGAAAAGGTTGTTCAAAGAGCCGATGAAGCTATGTACGAAGCTAAAAAAGAGGGTAAAAACAGAACAAAAATTCTAAACTGATAATTGTCTTATAATATAGATTATTATATCATTGTATAATAAAAAATTATGTAACTTTTTTGTTGCATTTTTATTTTATAATATACAATGGTGTATAAAATGAAAACAATATTTAATATAAAAATTACTTATGCAATTTTGATTGCTTCTCTAATTTTCTGGGCATTTTTTGCTTTTTTTACAATGAATCAATTAATCAAAACTCAAGAGGTTTACGCAAAACTTATAAATATAAGCGGTAAACAAAGAATGCTTTCTCAAAAAACTGCTCTTATGGTAAAAAGAGTAAATGAATCCAAAGATAAACTTCTTTTTAAACATCTAAAAGAGATAATCTCTTTGATGAAAAGAGACCACCATTTTTTATTAGAAAATCTAACAAGTGATGAAATCAATAAAATATATTACGGAAAAAAATATAATTTGAATGGAGATGTTGAAAAATATTTTAGTTTGCTTGATAACTTTTTATTTGATAGCGGCAACGTAAAACTTGTAGAATCTATTTTGAGTTTTTCTTTTGATTTACTGCCCAAATTAGATTTTGCCGTTAATAAATATGAAAAAGAGAGTGAAATGTATACTTATGCCTTAAAACAAAGAGAACTCTTTATTCTTATAGGAACACTTCTAACTATTCTTTTCGAGGCTGTTTTAATTGTTATTCCATCGGTGAAAAGAATTATAAAAACGGAAAAAAGATTAAAAGAGTTAAATCAAAATTTAGAAAAAAAAGTCGATGAACAAAAAAAACTTATTTTAGAAGAGCATGAAAAAGTTAAAAAAAGGGAAAAAACTCTATCAGATCAATCAAAACTTATCTCTATGGGAGAGATGATTGGAAATATTGCTCACCAATGGAGACAACCTTTAAGCGTAATTACCACCATTGTAAGCGGAATAAATCTTAAGCTTGATTACGGGCAAAAAGTCTTTGAAAAAGAACTAAGAGAAGCTTCTAAGCAAATTTTGCAGCAAGCAGATTATTTGTCAAAAACAATAGATGATTTTAGAGATTTTATAAAAAGTGAGAAAAACTATTCAGAGATTAAAATAACAGAGGTGATAAAAAAGACTCTTAGTTTGGTAGATGCTTCCTTAAAATCCAATCATATAAAAATAGAGACAAAAATTGATGAAGATATACTGATTTTAGGTAATATTAACGAATTATCTCAAGCTTTAATAAATATAATAAAAAATTCAAAAGATGCTCTTGTTTTATTAGATGAAAAAAAGAGTGAGAGGGTTATTTTTATAGAGACGAAAAAGTTAAACAGTAAAGAGTTTCTTTTGTCTATTCTTGATACCGCAGGGGGAATTCAAGAAGAAATCATAGATAGAATTTTTGAGCCCTATTTTACTACAAAACATCCTACTGTAGGGACGGGAATAGGGCTGTCTATGTGTGATAAAATAATAAGAGAACGGCACAAAGGAGTTATTTTTGTAGAAAACAGAGAGTTTGAATATAATAATAAAACTTACAAAGGAGCCTATTTTAAGATTATATTTAACTATTAGATTAAATCTTCTAAAGGTTTACCGTAATAAAATCCTTGTGCATAATCTACTCCCAATTTTCTAAGCAACTCATCAATCTCTTTTGAAGAGACAAATTCGGCTATAACTTTCATATTTGATTTTTTGGCAAAACTGACTATTGATTTTACCAGATTTTGTGTTCTTTCATCTTCTAATATATGTTTTATTATAGAACCGTCGATTTTTATATAATCAGCTTGAAGTTTTATCAAATAATCATAATTTGAATAACCGCTTCCAAAATCATCAATTGCAATTTTGCAGCCTTTTTCTTTGAATTTCTCCAAAAGTTTTGTTATATAATCACTATCTTCAATCTCTTCTGATTCGACTATTTCCAATACCATTTTATGGAAAATCTTTTTTTGTTGGGCAAAATCAAAAATATAAGTCATAAGCTCTTCATTCATCAGATCTTCTACACTCAAGTTTAGAGAAAACTCTTTATTGATATTTGAAAATTTATTTATTACTTTTTCAACCATCTTATAAGTAAGTTCAGGATATAGTTTTGTTCTTTTTGCAATGCCTAAATACTCATTTGGATATATGATTTTATCATCTTCCACAAGTCTCATCAAAGCTTCATATTTTTCAATTTTCCCTGTTTTATAGTTATAAATAGGTTGATAATGGGCTATTATCCTATCTTCTGTAATAGCTTTATGCAGTTTTTCAACCCATTGAAGATTGTTTTTAAATTTTTCTATGCTTTTCATTGAAGAGTCATACTCTTTTATTTTTACTTTTTTGTTTTTTGCTTCACTAAGGGCAATATCTGCAAAAGTAAGAAGGTTTTCGCTGTCTGAAGCGACACCGCAGGTATAGGTTAATAAAAATTTTGTATCTTCTACTTCATAAGCTTTTTTGCTGTTTAAATCCATAAAAGTCTCTAACTCTTTTATTATTTTATCTTTACTTTTGTTTTGAGAATATATGGCAATTATATCTGCTTGTACTCTGTATAGTTTGCAATCTTTTTCTGCAAAATAGTTAAAAAGTCTGTTTGCAAAGATTTTTATTACTTCATCTCCCGTTTTATGATTAAAACTGTCGTTTATCTCTTTAAATCGGTCAATATTAATAAGAGCTAAGACTCCTTTGCTTTTTTTAGCTAAATGATTTATTAAACTAACTCTGTTTCCCAGTCCAGTCAGAGGATCATTTTTAAAAAGGTCGTTAAGTTTGCTTCTGTTTTCAATAAGTTCCGTTACGTCTGTTGAAGAGGAAATATACTCTATTATTTCTCCTTTTGAATCTTTAATAGGTACAATGGTAGTTTTACTAAAATATGTTTCACCGTTTTTTCTTCTGTTTTTTATTATTCCTTTCCAGATATTTCCTTTGCTAATCGTTCCCCATAAATTTTTAAACAGGCTTTTATGATTTCCCGGATGTCTTAAGATACTGTAACTTCTATTTTTTATCACCTCTTTTTTATAACCGCTTATTTTTTCAAAGTGATCGTTTACATATAAAATATTTCCTTTTGTATCGGATTTTGATACCACGGAAGTTGCATCTAAAATCATCTTATATTGTTGCAGCATATTGTTGTTTTCAAGTCTCTCTTTTTCGTTTCTTTTTATTTTATATGAGATATAAAGTCCTATAATGATTGTGATAAGTGTCAAAATAATTAAGATGCCGATAATTTTTATAGAGTTATTGAATAAAAGTCTTTTTAACTCTTTTTTCTCATCTTTTAACAACTCTTTTAATTCAGTAAGGTAAAATCCTGAACATACTATCAAATCCCACTCTTTTATAAGATGGAAATACGAAGTTTTTTCATCTATTTTCAAAGAATCCGGTCTTTGCCAAAAATATGATATATAACCAAAAGTCTCTTTTTGTGCTTTTTTACTTATTTCACTTATAAATTTATTGTCTTTGTCTTTTTTACTTGCAAGGTTTGTTAAATCCTTATTTACAAGCTCTTTGGAAATAGGGTGCAGTAGCATTTTGTTTTCTATATTTTGAACCCAAAAGTATCCGTAATCGTTTTGTCCGAATCTATCAACTTCTAATTCATCAAAAAGAGTGGAGATGATTTTTTTATCTACTTCACTTTTATAAACTCCTGCTGCAATATAAATACCCATTTGTTTATCTTTTTTTATATAAACATATTTTTTAAAAAGCTCATCTTTTTTTATATTCGGTTTTTTCCAGAGATAACTTCCGTAAGAATCATCTTTTTTCAAAACCTCATTTAAAAGATTTAATAACTCTTTATTGTTTTTTGCAATATCAAAAATATTTTTAGAAATATAGTTTTTGTTATTTCCATGATAAAGGATTTTCCCTTTTTGATCAAAAATATAGATATATCCCGTATTATTATCCCATTTATAATAATCAAGGTGAGGTTTATATTCATTAATTGTTTTTTCTATATTTTTGTTCAATGAATAATTGCTTGATAAAACTCTTAAAAGAAAATCTATTTTATCCTTTAAGATTATTTTGTTGTTTTTATAAGCAAGGTTTTGCAGAGTTTCTGTTCTTTTGACAACTTTGTCAACTTCATTTTTTATAAGAATTTTATTGTTTTGTATATACTTTTTTTCAATCTCTTCTACTCTATTTTCATAAAAGTCGTTTGAAAATTTAAATACGAAAAAAGCTGTAACACAAGAGAAAAGTAGTGCACTTGTTAACAGAGTCAGAAAATTTAATTTTGATAAAGGTAATTTCATGCACAACCCTATATTTAAACTTTTATTGTTTATTATAATATTGTTATTTCATAAAATCAAGTCTAAATTGGATAATTTATATTAATAATTTAAGAAGAAGAGATAAAATTATTTCTCTCTTCTTTATTAGATTAAGCCGGAATTTCTTCTTTTTTTTCTTCTTCAAACTTTTTATTATTTGTTTGTTCTACAACCTTTTGTGCTATTTTGTTTACTTCAATAGCCACTTCTTCTGTTTTTTGGGCGACAATACTGTTTTGTTGTGTTACGCTGTCTAAGTTATTTACAGTATTGTTTATCTGCTGCATTGTCGTAAATTGTTCTTTTGATGATTGAAAAACTTCATCTATAAGAAGAAGAGTATTATGAATATTTTCATTTAGCTCTTTATATCCGTTTATCATTTCAGAAGAGATCTCTTTACCTTCATCGGCTTTAATTGTTGCTCTTCCTACTAACTCTTTAATCTCTTTAGCTGCCTGGGCACTTCTTGCAGCTAAGTTTCTAACTTCTTGTGCAACTACGGCAAAGCCTTTTCCAGCTTCTCCCGCTGTTGCCGCTTCGACTGCTGCGTTTAGTGAAAGTATATTTGTTTGGAAGGCTATTTGATCTATTACCGTAATTGCTTCATTAATAGCTGTTACTTCTTCATTAATCTCATCCATTGAAGAGGTCGTTTTCGCTGCCAAATTTTGCCCTTTTGTTACAGAGTTTGATACTTCGTTTGCATAAGAATTCATTTTGTTTATATTTTCCGAACTATTTTGCATATTTGAAGTAATCTCTTCAATTGCAGCTGCCGTCTCTTCAAGGGAAGCTGCCTGCGTGTTTGCGGCTTTTGTAAGATTTTCAACATCGCTTGAAAGACTGTTTGCACTTGAAGATAAAACTGTTCCTATGCTTTGATTCTCTTTTAACATTGAGCTAATTGCTTCTGCTAAAGAGTTTATATCTAAACTTAAGTCTTTTAAATCTCCTTGAATATGTGTCGTATCAATTCTAGGTCTGTAATCATATTGGGTGTAAAAAGAGAGAACATTCATTGCATTTTTAATATTAATCTCTATTTTTTCAAGCATTTCGTTTATCACCTCTTTTAATTTATTTAAAGCTGGATTTGTTGTTTCACCTTCAATTTTTATATTTAAAAAACCTTTTTTTGCTTCATTTGCACAATTAATTGCATTGTTTACCAGTTCTCTGTCTTTGTCAATTTGAACTTTAGATTTTTTTATATTGTTATTTACTATTTTAGCCATTTGTCCTAATTCATCATTTCCGTCAAGTTTTATAAGTTTTGCCTCTTTTGTATCTTGATTTAGATATTTGAAAAAGTCCAATAAGCCAAGCTGAAACTCTTTTAGAGGATCTTTTATAGATTTTGCCACTAAAAAAGTAATCAATAAAGATAAAAGAAGAACTGCCGCAACTAAAAAGTACATTATATTGCTTGCCCAGTCTATATTTTCAAGAGATTGTTTATATGCGATAATATTTGTTTTATTTACATAGGTATTTATTTTTTTTAACTCTTTTTCAATTTTTACAAAAAATATATCTGCATCTAGAAGTCTGTCTAAAGTTATATTCATTACGTCATTCATAGCATCGTCTACTGCTTGGTTATAACTTATAATATATTTTTCCACACTAAGAACGTTTTTATTTATCTGAGTATTCTCTTTTGCTAAAAGTTTTAACTCTTTTAAATCTTTTGCGACAACTTTTTTTATCTTTCCTATAAGCTCTATTTGTTCATTGATTTGAGAATCTTCATAAGCATTTGTTACATAATTAAAAACTTTATAGACTAAAGTATTGTATGAACTTGTATCTATTAAAAGTTTGTTTCCTAAATTTAAAAGCTCAAATTTTACTTCTACAATATCTTTAAAAGTTTTTTTATCGTTTTTTAAAGTATTTATGGAAAATAGTGAGATAAGTATTAAAAATAACATTACAACTACGGGTGAAATGTTAACTTTATTTACAATTTTAAGATTGTTTAATCTAAACATTTTTTTTATTATCCTTTTTTAAAAATATTCTTCTTTCGAACAAAGCATCCATATCATCATGTATTTTTGAATCTTTATCCAAAAAGATAAGTTTGTTTTTATCTAATTCTTTTATATTTTTTACTCCCATTACTGCAAGTAAACTTTTCATATTTTTTAATATCTGATTATGATAATTTTTTATATATTCTGAGTGTTTGTTTACAAAATAGTGTTTTCTCTTTTTTTTATTTTGCGTGGCAAGACCTACTGGACATTGATGTTTTGTAGCACCTGAACAATATCTTGCTCTTATGCAGCCGGCACTCATCATAAATCCTCTTGCTATTTGAACGAAATCGGCACCTAAACAAAGTATTATAATAACATCATCAGGAGTCAAGATCTTTCCGCTTGCCGAGATCTTTATTTTATCTCTTATCTCGTAATCTTTTAAGACTTTGTCAACAAGATAAAGGGCATCTCTTATATCCATACCGATTCTTTCCATCATATCAAGTGGAGCCGTTGCACTTCCTCCTCTTCCTCCGTCAATTGAGATATAATCAGGATAAGGAAGATTTAATTCGACTCTTCTTTTTATCTCTTTTGCAAGGGGAACAATATTTTCATAATCTGAAATTACTATTTTTATTCCTACTGGTTTTTGTGATATTTTTTGAAGTTCTCCTATAAAATCAAAAAGCTCTTCAACACTGTTTGCATAAGGAAATCTGTTTGGAGAGAAAGCATCTTTATAAGCAGGAATATTTCTATAATAAGCAATAGCAGGGGTTACTTTATTTGCAATCAGTTTTCCTCCCGTTTGTTTTGCTCCTTGGGCTATTTTTATCTCTGTCATACGACAAAAACTCATCTGCTTTTTATATCTTTGTTTGTCAAATTCTCCGTTTATTGTTCTAACTCCGTAAAGTCCTGAACTTCTTTGTAAAATAATATCAGGCATATCTTCGGGAACTTCTTTTGGAAAAGAGTCCACGGGCGCATCCCAATTAGGTCTGAAAAAGCACTCTTTTTCTTTGTTGAAAACATAAGTATCAGCTAGAGGATCATTTTTAAAAATGATTTTTCTGTAGATATCTACTGCAACAGGTAAATTAAAAAGTATTTTTGAAATTTTAAATATTTTAGATTGTTTTTTATTCCCTTTTATTTCTGTAATATATTTGGCGTTATAGTTATTGTGTGTTACAAAAAAGTTTGAGGTTAGACCGCCTTCTCCCGTGTTAATAGGAAAACTGCCCAGTTTTGAACCCTGAACAAAAGCTCTTGTTCCCTCAGGAGAAATAGAACCGTCACTCATAGGGGCTCTTGCAATTATAGATGAAGTGATAAAAGGTTTTTCCCTTTTTTCTCCGAAAGTTACTCTAAAATCATTTTCTACTTCATTATCGTTTAAAACAATATTCGTATGTCTTAACATAAATTTAGGTTTTGGCAGAGGTTGAGAGGGGGAAAAAGATGAGAAATTAACTTTATCTCTTGCGGCACTGTAAACCCACTCTAATTTATCCATTGATTCATAAAACTTTTCATCACCGAAATATTGTCTAAAGGGCTCTCTAAACTCTTGAAAAACAAATCGTAATCTTCCTATAATAGGGTAGTTTACTAAAATTTGATGTTTTCTTTGTACATATTTATCATGTATATACCAAGCAAATATAAAGATGAAGAAACATATGAATATTATAATCCATATTTCCATTTTTTTTCCTAGTTTGTTATGATTGTTAGTAGATAATCAAAGGTTTAAATAAGAAGGAGACCTTCTTATTTAATTCCTCTTGCACCGATATTTCCATATCTGTGGAAAGAGTGAGAGATTGATTGTTCTATAAAGTAGTTAAGAAGTTCAAGTCTTCCTTCCATCATAGGTTTAGCTCTTACAATAAAAGTAAGAGACTGTGCCGCTTTTTCAAATACGCTTGACGGAACTTTTGCAATATCCGAGTAGATAACTCTTTCATAATTAGCAAGTGCCTGTAAGAATTGGGAATCATCTTCTTTTGCCATAGTATCTCTTGCAGTAAATAATTGGGCCTTTGATTCTTCAAGGAAGTTAAATACCTCTTCATTGTTATCAATAGATACTCTAAAGTGCGTTTTTGCAACTCTTGCTGCAAGTATTCTTGAAACTGCTTCAAAAATAGAATCATCTTTAGATACTCTGATAAGAACGTTTTTAATAGGAAGATATTTAAATAAATTGTCTTCACCTCTTACTTTGCAGTAATCTTTTTCTAAAGAGAATTCATGTGTAAAATTATCAAGATATGATTGAAGTGCAATCTCTAATTTTTCAAAATCTTCTTTGTTTTTATTTGATTGTTTTGCTTTTTCGATAAATCTTGTTAAATCATTATTATATCTAGTCGAAATTTTTGGTTTAGAGATCTCTTTAAAATCCATAAATTGAGTTACATAATTAAAAATACCGACTTTTCTTCCTGCACCGATTGCAGATTTTCCCATACCGCCGAAAGGTTGTCTTGTAACAATAGCACCCGTGGTTCCTCTGTTAATATAAAGGTTACCTGCTTTTGTATTATTTTTCCAGTATTCAACTTCTCTTTCATCTAAAGATTCAATACCAGAAGTAAGTCCATATCCTGTAGCATTTACAATATCAACCGCATGTTTTAAATTTTTTGCTTTTATTACAGCTAGTACGGGTCCGAAAAGCTCATTCATATGCATAAAGCTTCCCTCTTTTACACCCCATTTTATAGCAGGTTTTAACATATACTCATTATTATGTGCAAATTCAGGAGATACAAGCCACTCTTCACCGTCTTCTAATGTATCAATTGCTTTTTTCAGTTTTCCTGATACAGGATTTGCCAATGTTCCTATTCTGTTGTTTAAGTTCCAAACAGAACCTACACTCATAGATCTTGCCGCATCAGCTAAGGCTTTTTTAAAGGCTTCGTCATTGTAAACTTCTTCTTCCAAAACTAAAAGTGAAGTTGCCGAACATTTTTGACCTGAGTTTGAAAAAGCACTGTGGCAAACATTTTTAATAGCTTGTTCTCTATCTGCCATACTAGTAACGATTGTTGCATCTTTACCGCCTGTTTCAGCTGTTAGGTATAAATCTGCTCTTGTTTTTAACATAGTTGCAGCAGTATCTTCTCCACCTGTTAGAATAACAAAATCAACATCTTTGTTTCCGATCAAATGTTCTCCTGCCAAACTTCCCGGACAAGGTACGAATTGCAATATATTTTTAGAAATACCGGCATCCCAGAAGCATTTGCACATTTCATAAGCCGTAAGTGCAGCTGCCGATGCAGGTTTGATTATTGCCGTATTTCCAGAAGCTAAAGTTGCCGCAATACCGCCTAAAGGAATGGCAACAGGGAAGTTCCAAGGAGGAATAACAACACCTACACCTTTTCCTGCAAATTCCAAGTTTTCGTATTTTTCAAAATAGTGGGTTGAGTATGGATAAAATTCTAAAAAGTCGATTGCTTCACTAACTTCAACATCTGTTTCAGTGAACACTTTACCCACTTCTGCCGCTGCAACTCCAAGTAGTTCAGCTCTTCTTTCTCTTACCTTTATAGCAACTTGTTTTAAAGCTGCATGTCTTTGTTCATGGCTTAAACTTCTCCATCCGTCCACATCTGCTTTTGCCGTATCAACTGCTTTTTTAAGGTCAGTTGCAGTTGCAGTTGCAAATTTACCTGCTAAAACTTTTTCTTCTAGTTGAGATTTATCAATAGCTTCAACAATAATTCTATCTCTAATCTCTTCTCCTGCAACAATTATAGGTTTAACTTCATGTTGGGTATCTTTTGAAAATTTCCATTTTTTTACGATATCTCTTGCCCACTCTTGGTTAGCAGGAAGTACAAAATCGGTATCTGCTTCTGAAGCATACTCTTTTGTATCGTATGAACTTTTATTATAATCTTCCCATTTTTCAGTAAGTCTGTTTTGTTTTCTTTTTGAACCTACAAATGAAGTTTTTTCATTTTCAAATGATTTTAGGAAAAGCTCTTTTTGCATATTCCAATCTGCGCTTCCTACTTTAAGTCCGAATGAATATCTAATAAAGTTATCATCTCCCGTATTTTCATCAAGTCTTCTAACAAGATAGGCAATAGCATTTGTAAACTGTTCCATTGCCGCAGTAGGTGCATATAAAATTACATTTTTTGAAATCTCTTTTACTGCTAATCTTGCAGCTTCACTCATACCTTCAAGCATCTCTACGGTATGGTATTGCTCTGTTTTAAAGTTTTCAGCCATTGTTACTGCAAAAGCTTGTTCAAAAAGATTGTGTGAAGCTGTTCCTATATTCATATATTGGGCGTTTTCGGGTTGTAGGGCATATCTTGCCATTCTTTTATAGTTTGAGTCCGTATCACTTTTGTCTGTATATGTTACCATTTCCCAATGTCTTTGAGATGATTCTGTCTCTTCCATCTCCATATTTGCACCTTTTACAAGTCTGAATTTAATAGGGCTTCCGCCGTTTTCAACTCTTTGTTTTGCCCAGTCTCTAAGGTGTTTTTGCCAAAGATGAGAATCCGGAAGATATGCTTGAAGAACTATTCCTGCATAGAAGTCTTTAAACTCCTCTTTTTCTAAAGTTCTTTTGAATACTTCAACAGTAATTGCTAAATCTCTATACTCTTCCATATCAAGATTTATAAATTTATTTGATTTTGTTCCGTCAGGAGCTATATATGGATATTTTTTTGCTTGTGCATAGAGTTTGCTTAGTTTTTCTACTAAAACTTCAACTGTATGCTCAATATCCAAAGCATTGATTTGAGAATAGATTGTAGAAATTTTAATTGAGATATAGTCTATATTAGGATTTTTTAAAGCTTCTAAATATTTTTCAATTCTCTCTTGTGCCTCTTCTTCACCTAATACAACCTCTCCTATTAGGTTGATATTTACTCTGGTTCCCTCTTTTTTTCTCATCTCTAAATGTTTATTAAAAGGCTCTTTTTCTCCTTTTAATACAACTGTTTTAGTATCTTCTCTAATTTGTTTTACAAACAGCGGAACAGAGATATCAGGAAGATATTTTCCTAAGTTTTGAAACAACCATAATAGAGTTTTATCTTTTGTAGTAAAAAAATGTGCCATACCGTGCTTTTCTAATAAAAAGCAGATTTGGTCAGCTACTCTTTTGTTTGATTTACATCTGAAACATTGATCCATAAGCTCAATTAATAAAGCTTTATCTTCGGGATGTTCCAACATTTTGTTCATTTTTACGTAAAACTCTTTGTCAAAGTCACTTACAAGCTGTGTTGCTCTGTTTTGCCATTTTTCTGCTAATTTTATAGCCGATTGAATCATTTCTTGTTCATTTTTCATTTGCGATCCTTAAAATTTATCAAAGTTTAATAAAAGTTTAAGTAGCTTAAAGCGCACGCTTTTAAATGTGCTTTAGAGGGGACAACCGCCAAGTACGCCCCTCTTGCTACTTGATATTTTTCTTCTTTTTAATTAATGTTTTTTACCCAAATAGGCTTCTTGTATTGTTTTAGAATTTAATAACTCTTGCGCTGTACCTTCATGGGTAATTTTCCCTACTTCTAAAACATATGCTCTATCAGCTAATTTTAAAGCCGCTTTTGCATTTTGTTCAACTAATAACACCGTAACACCGCTTTGTGCAATCTGTTTTACTGCTTTGAAAATTGCTTTAATTAAAATCGGTGCCAAACCTAAAGATGGCTCGTCCAAAATCAATAATTTCGGTTTTGACATGATTGCTCTTCCGATTGCCAACATTTGTTGTTCTCCTCCTGAAAGAGTACCTGCAAGCTGTTTTTTTCTCTCTTTTAATCTAGGTAAAATATCATATATCCACTCTAGTGTCTCCTTATCGTGATTTTTTAAAGTATATGCTCCCATCATAAGGTTCTCTTCTACACTTAAAGTTCCGAAAACCCGTCTTCCTTCAGGTGAGTGAGACATTCCAAGGGCAACAATATCATGGGCTTCGGATTTGGTAATATCGTTTTTATCAAAAATAATATGACCTGCTTTTGCTTTTAAAAGACCTGATATTGTTCTAAGAGTTGTGGTTTTTCCCGCACCGTTTGCCCCTAGAATTGTTACTACTTCACCTCTGTTTACATGTAAAGAGATACCTTTTATTGCGGCAATGGCACCGTAACTAACTTCTAAATCTTTTACTTCTAATAGAATTTCATTGTTTACCATTGCTACTCCTCATCCTCATCATCGTCTGAACCTATATAGGCTTCAATAACTCTTGGGTCATCTTGAACAAAACTCGGAACTCCTTGCGAGATCTCTTTTCCGAAGTTAATTACAGTTATATAATCTGTTAGACTCATTACCATTTCCATATCATGTTCAATCATCATAATACCGATATCCATTTTGCTTATACTTCTAATAATCTCTGTAAGCTCTTTTGTCTCATTTTCATTAAGACCTGCAGCCGGTTCATCTAAAATTAAAAGTTCGGGATCTGCTGCAAGGGCTCTTGCCATTTCGACTTTTCTTTGATTCCCGTAAGAGAGATCTCCTGTAGGAGTCATGGCATATTTGCTTAAACCGAAAAATTTCATTAGTTCTTCAACTTTTTCCCAAGCTTTTTTTTCATCTTTTTTGTAAAAAGGCGTATGGATAATTGCGTGGTACCATTTTTGTTTTGATTTTGTGTGGTATCCTGCCATAATATTTTCTGCAACACTCATCTCTTTAAAAAGTCTTATGTTTTGAAAAGTTCTTAAAATACCTCGACCTGCAATTTTATGAGGTTCCATTCCCGTGATATTTTCACCTTTGTATTTTATAGTTCCTTCTTCTGGAGTATAAATACCTGTTACACAGTTAAAAAGAGTAGTTTTTCCCGCACCGTTTGGACCTATGATTCCATATATTTGCCCTGGTTTTACTTTTATTGTTAGATCGTCAATGGCAACTAAACCGTGGAAAAATTTAGATACGTTTTCTATTTCTAATACATATTCCATTATTTAGCTCCTTTGTTAGGTCTTAAAAACTTCGGTATATTTCCAAAAGTTGCAGGCCAGACACCGTTCGGTCTTAAAACCATAGTTAAAACCATAGCAGCACCGAAAATCAGATATCTTGATTCTTTAAATTCAGTAAAAAGTTCAGGCAGTACGAACATTACGAAAGTACCTATAATAACTCCCGGAAGTGAGGCTGAACCTCCTACAAGTACGATTGCAAAGAACATAACAGACTGCATAAAGTTAAATGATTCGGGACTTACGGCTGAATACTGAACGGCAAAAATACTTCCTGCGGCTCCTGCAATAGCAGCACCTAATGCAAATGCAAAAAGTTTATAATAAGGAATATTTATTCCCATAGATTTTGCCGCAATTTCATCTTTGTTTATATAGTATAAAGCTCTTCCGTATCTTGAATTGTCAAGATTTCTGATAATTATAAGAGTTAAAATCATTAGAATAAAAGCCATATAATAAATTGCCGTATCCGAGAATAGTTCATATCCGAAAATTCTTACCACATCAATTCCGAAAATTCCGTTTGGACCGCCTGTTAATCCAAATACGTCATTTTTTAGGACTTGTTCAAATATAATATTAAATCCGATAGTTGCAACTAAAAGATAATCTCCTCTTAGGTGTATAATAGGACCTGCAAGTAAAATGGCAATGATTATAGGGAAAATGATTGCAAAAGGGATTGTTTCTATTATCTCAAATCCAAAATGCACATTTAAAATAGCAGTTGTATATGCTCCTATACCAAAGAAAATGGCATGTCCCATATTAAATACTCCTGCTCTTCCTAAAATTATATCTTGAGAAAAAGCAACCGTTGCAAATACTAAAAAAGTAATACCGATAGTAAGCCAGGTAGAATCGACTAAAAACGGAAAAACTGCCATTACTACTATAAAAATAGTTGCTAATATTGTTGTTTTATTCATTATACTTTCTCCGCCGTTTTTTCACCTAAGATACCTGTAGGTCTTACAATTAAAATTATAATCAGTAAAATAAAAGTAAAGGTTTCCGCCCATTCCGTCGAAATATATCCTGCAATTAAAGCATTAAACAATCCTAATAAAAGACCGCCTATCATAGCTCCCGGGATTGAACCTATACCTCCTATAATTGCTGCAATAAAGGCATTTAATCCATAAAGCCATCCCATATCAAAAGTTAAAGCTCTATAATATAAACCGATAAACAAACCGCCTATTGCTCCAAGCATTGAACCTATTATGAAAATCAGGGTAATTACTTTATTTACGTTTATACCCATTAGTTTTGCCGCATCTTGGTCTATTGCCGTTGCTCTGATTGCCGTTCCCATTTTTGTTTTATTAATAAAAATAAACAAAGCAGCCATTAAAACGGCAGATAAAATTAAAATACATAATTGCGTGAAAGTAATAATTACTCCGCCAAAGTTCCAAGTTGTATTTGGAAGTAAATCTGCCGGGAAAATTTGCATATTCGGACCCCAAATAAGCATAATTCCGTTTTGAATAACTAAAGATGCTCCTAATGCCGAAACTACAGCACTAAGTCTCGGTGCCGTTCTTAAAGGCCTATATGCCAGACGCTCAAGAAGAACACCCACAAAAGCCACAATAATAGAAGTCAATACGAAAATAATAATTACATTCACAAAAGAACTTGCACTGCTTCCAAATAGTTGTGAGAAAATAGTAAGCCCTACATATGCTGAGAAGGCGACAAGGTCTCCATGGGCGAAGTTGATTAACTTCATTACCCCATAGACCATTGTATAACCTAAAGCAACCAATGCATATAGACTTCCTATAGTTAAACCGTTAATTAACTGTTGAAGAAAAATATCCATATTACCTCTTTATTTTATTATTGCTCAACAACGTCTTTTGTTCCGTTATCGTTCAATTTATATACTACGAATTTAGCTCCGACTCTTTCTCCGTCTTCTCTAATATTAAAGGGACCTGTAATTCCAGGGAAGTCTTTCATAGTATTTCTAATATAATCAGAGATTGTTTTTGTATCAAGTGAGTTTGTTTTCTCAGCAGCTTCAAAAATAGCTCTTAATCCGTCGGCATTTGTTACAGGCCAAATTGAAGGAGGGTTTGCCCCAAACTCTCTTTTATATGCAGATAGATATTTTTTTGCCTCTTTATAAGGTAATATTTCAGGAGTAGGGAAGTTTATAATTATAGTTCCTGCCGATGCTTTACCTGCAAGTTTATAAAAATCGGGATTATCATTTGAATCACCGCCTACAAAATCTGCATTTATTCCTAGTTGAAGTTGTTGTGCTCTAAGTAGTCCACCGTCCGTATAATATCCAGAGTAGTAAATAACGTCGGGATTCATAGCTTTTATTTTAGTAAGAACTGCCGTAAAGTTTTGAGTCCCGGATTTGATTTTTCCTCTGAAAATTACATTTCCGCCGATTTTTTTAATTGAGTTTTCTGTTGCGTCTCCCAAGCCGTTTGAGTAAGAAGAGTAATCAGATAAAACTACTATTTTTTGATATTTTTTTACATTTACAAAATAGTCAGCAGTAAAATCACTCTGTGCCTCATTTGGGAATGAGTTTCTAAAAAAAGTCCAATATTTTTTCTTAATTAAAGAATCACTTGTTCCGTCGCTTGTTTGTAATACTTTATTTCTGTAATATGTTGTTTGTGCAGCTTCTGTTGCTCCTGATGTATATGAACCGATTACGGCAAAAACACCTGCATTTACAAGTTTTTTAGCACAAACAGCGGCTTTTTGAGCTTTTGCTTCATCATCACAAGTAACAACTTCGATTTTTTTACCTAAAAGTCCACCCTCTTTGTTTTTCTCGTCAACTAATAGTTTAACAAAGTTATCGATACTTTGACCTTCATTTGCATATTTTCCCGTAATTGGTGCTTGTACTCCGACTTTTACTACATCACTTGCAAATAATGAGCAAGCTACAATTCCACTTAAAGCTAATGCTTTAACAATCTTTTTCATATTTAACTCCTTAAATTTTTTACTACTTTTTTGGTTGTCCTACTATTTTGTTCTATTAAATTATAATGATGGTTCAATGATATAACATCCTATACACCACTCTCCAACTTTGTCGATTTTGTGTATTTCTCCTCCTTTAAAATTTGATTTAAGATTTTTGAATTTCGATACTACTTTATCAAAAGATTCTATAATTGCTTCTAGTCTGATTTGTGCTTTTTTTCTTGCACTGCTTGAAATATCTAAATAAAAAGCGAATATTCCGTAATCTAAGGTTGTATCGTTTGAATTGTCTCTTTCTATTAATTTACATATAAGTTCTACATCGTCTAAATACTCTTGTTGGACGTTTCTTACACCGTTTTTCAAAGACATAACTACTTTTGAAATAGAGTCGTTATCACTTTTATGCTCTTTTCTTTCATCTAAAGTTATACATAAGCTTCTATCCATAATATATTTTTTTCTCATAAACTCTCTAAAATCTGATCTGTTGGGTAAAGAACATCTAAGAATATCTGAAATCGTTGCATCTATGAAAAGTTCGGGAGCATCTTTTAGTTCGCCTATTTCCTGGGCTACATGTATTGAGAGAAATTTAGGTGGAGCGTATGAAAGATATAAATCATCACAAGTCCAAAAGGTATAATTTTTTTTTGCATTTTCAATGCCTTTTAAAACTGCGTTAACAATTTCATCTTTTTTTGGAAAGTTACTCATTATTCAATCTCCACATAGTTTTCATCTACCTCTTCTAAAATACCGCTTTCAAAGAGGATGTCTTCTATAAGTCTGTTTTTTGAGATACTTAAATCTTTACTTAAAATTGCTAAAGCATCATCCAATCTACTGTCGATTTTTATTGTAAGTTGAGAAATCTCTTTTTTCTTACTTTTTGAATGTTTACTAATAACCTTTTGTATCACAGATCGTCTATTTTTAAGCTTAGCCAATTTTTTAAATCCTTATAAAGTTTTTTTTGTACTACTTTTTGTACTACTAAATTAAACTTAAGGAAATTATTTCATATAAAAACTTATTTGAAACTTAATTTTTGCCACCTTTCTTGTATAATTAATAGTCAATATTAATAAACTAATTAGACAGTTCCATTTTTTGGGGATTTTAAGTTGAGAAAAAAAGATAAGAAAAAAAATTTTTTATTTTAAAGTGAGTAGAATGGGAATACATTTGTACTTCTTTTTATTTTTTAGTAAGAGTAGAACAAATCACAAAATTTGCTCTTTTGAAAGAAGATAATCTTCTATAATTTTTTTATGGTCAAATACCAACTTATCCAAAGGAATTTTATCTAAATCGTAGATATATACCTCTTTTGCATCATCATTCGCTTTTGGTTCTCCTTTTGATTTACAAATATAAACTGCCGAGGCTGTATGAAATCTGGGATCTCTTTTTGGATCTGAATATATGTTTTGAAGTCTTTTTATCTCTACATCCAAAGAGGTCTCCTCTTTCATCTCTCTTTTTAGGGCATCTTCAACTTTTTCTCCTATATCTACAAAACCTCCTGGAAGTGCCAAACCGTGAGGTTTATTTAATCTTTGTATTAAAACTATACCTTTAAAATTATTGTTTTCATCATATAATTCTATAATTCCGTCAGTTGCCAAAAAAGGAGTTTTTATCATATAAAAGCCTTGTTTTCTATTTTTCTTATATTATCAGTTTTTAACTATTTTTAATTTTAAGTTAAATAAAATCATATGCAAATTATAAACAAAGAAATTCTTAACTATGACCAATTTTTTAGAAAAAAATCTTAATGAAATTTTAGAATCCTCTTTTGAATTATCCAATCAAGGAATAATTTGGCTTAACAAAGACGGAAAATTTGTTTTTGCAAATGAAAATGCTTTGGTTAAACTTGAATACTCTTTAGAAGAACTTCAGGAGCTTAAAATCTGGGATATAGATGCTGTTATAGATAGCAAAGAAAAATACTTGGAAGTTTTTGAAAGATTTAAAAACGGTGAAGTGGGAGCTCATTCGAATATTGTAGAGACGACACATAAAAAAAAGAGTGGAGAAGTTTTTCCTGTAGAGGTTGTATCCAAATTTAAAATAATCGATAATCAAGAATTTGTTATCTCTTTTTCTAAAGATATTACTCATAGATTAAAAAGAACGGAAAAGATAAATCTCTATTTTGAATTGATAAACTCTTCAAGGGATATGATATTTTTAGTTGATTTAGAGAATGAAAAAATAGAGTTTGCCAATAAAATAGTGTGTAAAAGTTTGGGATATTCTCTTGATGAGTTAAAAGAGATGAAAATTTCTCAAATAAGAAAACCTTTTGAAGATGTGAAAAACAACGATGTCCGAGATATTTTTACTAAAATCAAAACTAAAAAGAATTTAATAACTTTCGGTATTTATGAAGCAAAAGACGGTTCTACAATTCCCGTGGAGACCTCTTTACAGTTAAAAAACTATTTGGGAAAAAGTTTTGTTACGGCAATTTCAAGGAATATAAGTGACAGAATTGAAATTGAGAATAAAAAAGAGGAATTGAATCAGAAACTAAAAGAGTATAACAGAACTTTACAACATGAAATAAGCAAAGTAAAAAAAGAACTTATTGAGTATGAAATTATAATGAAAAAACAGTCAAAAATGGCAGCAATGGGTGAAATGATAGAAAATATTGCCCATCAATGGAGACAACCTTTATCAGGAGTTTCCGTATTGGCAAGCGGAATGATATTGCAAAATGAAGAGGGAATTTTAGATAAAGAGCTTTTAACTTCAGGACTTAATACAATTCACGAACAAGTACAGTATTTGTCTAAAACTATTGATGATTTTAGGAACTTTTTTAAACCTGATAAAGAGAAAAATATCTTTAAAGTGGAAAATTTGGTTGAAAATGCCATCAAACTTATAAGATCAAGATTTAATAGTGTTTCTATAATTTTTATAAAAGATTTAGAAGAGCTTGAACTTTTTACCTATGAAAATGAACTTTTGCAAGTTATATTAAATATTATAAGTAATGCAGTTGATGAATTGGTTAGAAAAAGAAATAAAAAAATCGTATCTTTAAAATCTTATAGAAACGAAAACTCAATAATTTTGGAAATTAAAGATAGTGCAGGGGGGATAGATGAAAAAATACTTGATAGAATTTTTGAACCCTATTTTACTACAAAACATAAATATCACGGAACGGGAATAGGGCTTTATATGTCAAAAAATATTATAAAACATATTCATGGAAAACTTGAAGCTTACAATGATATTATAGAGTATGAAAATAGAACTTACAAAGGGGCATGTTTTAAAATAAGATTACCTTTGTCGATTATTAGAGGAACAAAAAATGGATGATAATAGATTGCATGAAGTATTAGCCCAAGTAGGAATAATACATAAAGCTCTTTTAGAAGATGGAAAAATTGAAAATTTAGATTATATTTTAGAATATATAGAAGAGTATGAAGATGATGTAAAAGAGCATTATTTAACGCTTCTTCTGCAATACTATTTTCAAAAAAACAGTATTGAAAATTTTAAAGAGTTATTGCTTTTAGGATATAAATTTGATCTTAGAATGAATGATATTAAAGAGGCTTTTTTTAATATAAAATCAAATAAAGAGAATGTAATAGAGCTTTTAGAAGATAATGTAGTATTTTTTAAAGATACAAATTATGAAGAACCTTTAAAAGCAATTTACGAGTATTACCAAAATAGCGATGAAGAGACCAAAGTTATTTTAGAGCAGAGTTTAGAACTGCTTAGAAGAAACAGATATGTATGTGCTTATGCTTATAAAAATCAAAATCAAGAGTATGCCAAGTTTTTTATAAATGAAGATTTATTAGAGTCTTTAAAAAGAGATTTGCCTTATTTATTAAGATAGGAAAAAATATAAAAAAGTTTAGAAAAGTTCATATTGAAATAACAAATATCTGTAATCTGAAATGTAGTTTTTGTCCTCCTAAACTACTTCCAAACAATACTATGAGTTTAGATTTTTTTGAAAAAATAAACAAAGAGTTAAAAGAGGTAACCAATGAATTGGCTTATCATATTGTAGGAGACCCTTTGGTCTTAAGCAACTTGGATAAATATTTGAATATAAGTTTAAACAACGGTTTAAAAGTAAATATTACGACAACTGCAAATAATTTGGAAAATAAACATTTTGATATTTTGATGAATAGGGCAATAAAGCAGATAAATTTTTCAATAAACTCATATAATGCAAACTCCCATAAAAAAAGTTTGGATGAATATTTAAATCCAATTTTGGATTTTATAGAGTATGCAGTAAAAAAGAAGCAACACTTTTTTATAAATCTTAGAATCTGGAATTTAGATGATTCTAAAAGTGCAAAAGAGTTTAATAAAGAGGTTTTTTTAAGAATAAACAAAAGATTTCAAAGCAGTATTGATATTGATGAAGTTTATCAAAACAGACCGAAAAATATAAGAGTTGCAAGAATGGTATTTCTAAATTTTGACGATTATTTTCAATGGCCTAGTTTAAAAAACGAGTTTGTATCAAAAAAGGGTTTTTGTTACGGTTTGGACTCTCATTTTGGGATTTTAAGTAGCGGAAAAGTGATACCTTGTTGTTTGGATAAAGATGGTATTATAGATTTAGGAAATTTACAAAAAGAGAGTCTGCTTGATATTCTAAATTCAAAAAGAGTTTTAGATATACAAAAAGGGTTTAAAAAAGGTGAAGTAGTAGAAGAACTTTGCCAAAAATGCAGTTATAGGAGAAGATTTGACTAAGAAGAATTCTGAAATGTTAGAAGGAGAAGTAATTATTTTAAGTATAAAAGATTTTTTTACGAAACCTATGCTTAAGATTGCACTTTTACCTCTTGTTTTTACTTTGATTATTATGTTAGTAATGTTTTATACGGCAGCAGGTTACGGGTTTGATTCCTTGCAAATATATATCGAACAGACTCAAAACGGGCAAAATGTTATGATAGATGAAGAAGCACCTTTTTACTTTATCTGGATTACCTCTTTAATGGCATTTTTATTTAAATACTCTATTACCTCATGGTTAGTAGGCTTTTTAATATATACTGTGGGAACAATTTTTATTATGATGTTTTCTGTCTTTTTGACTGTGATTATTATAGGTTTTTTAACTCCTACAATTTTAAATGTACTGCATAAAAGACACTATTCTCATATTCAAACAAATGGATTCGGCTCTTTTTTAAGTCCTGTTCTTATTGCAATAAAGAGTTTTATAGTAATGGTTTTACTTTTTATTCTTTTTATTCCTCTGTATTTTATACCTTTTATAAATCTTTTGGCAATAAATCTGCCTTTTTACTACTTTTTTCATAAAATGTTAAATTATGATGTTGCTTCAACACTTTTAACGGAACAAGAGTATAGATATATACACTCAAAAAAGGCAAATACTTTTAGATTTAGAACTTTGTTACTCTACTTTTTATCAATGATTCCTTCTTTAATGCTTTTTTCTGCCGTATTTTTTATAATATATTTAGGTCATGGATATTTTATAGAATTGGAAAAGTTAAAAAAAGTGGAAGATAAAAATAAGTTAATCGAACAGGATTTATAAAACTAATCTATATCCTGTTCCTTGAACATTTCTTAGTACATTAGAAGGAAGTTTTTTTCTAAAGTTTTTTATAAAGAGTCTCATTGCATTTGGTGTCATAATATTATCTTCGTTCCAAATTACGTTTTCCATCTCTTGGTAAGTGATTATTCTGTTTTTCTTAAGAAGAAGTTTTAAAAACAGATTCTCTTTTTTTGTTAATTTATACTCAATCTCTTCATTCTGAATTATAGATTTACTAGCATCAAACAGCCATCCCTCTTTTAAATTGAAAACTTTTGAGTCATCATAACTTTTTATAAAAGCTTCAAAGGCCTCTTTTAATTTATTTTCGGTAATAGGTTTTATAATATATTTTACTAAATGCAGTTCCGTTGCATCTAACATATAATCTAAATCAGTGTACGCAGAAGTTATTATAACTCTTACTTTGCTGTCTCTTTTTCTGATTTTTTTTATTAAATCGATTCCTGTTTCATTCGGCATTTTAATATCGGTAATTATCAAATCGGGACGATTTGACTGATACATATTATATGCTTCCTTTGCATTTTTTGCGACAAAAGTCTTTTTAAATAGATGTCTAAGAATTTCATATATGTTATTTCTTATTCCCTCTTCATCTTCCACATATAAAAGGGAAAAGTTACTAAGTTTAGAAATTAGTGATTTATCCATATAAAGCCTTATTATTAAAGATATGGTATGATAACAAAAATCCATTTTACGGAAGTTGAAGTGAAGTTTATTAGCGAAAAAAATATCTCAAAAATGATAATCTACATTTTTATAATCATTATGACTACAATGATTTTTCTAATCTCTTATTTTTATGTAAAAAATACTTATGAAGATTTTGAAATTCAGATGGAAAAATTTGTCCAAGATCAATATGATGATCAAAAAAGTGCTTTGAAAAAAGAGATTAACACTATTATTGATATTATAAATTATAATGCAACTAAAAGTGACGAAGATGAAAGGGAGTTAAAAGCAGATACCGTAAGACTTCTAAATAATATAAAATTTAACAGAGATAAAAGCAACTATATTTTCGTATATCAAATTATGAATATGCAAGGAGGAGATAATTTTGCAAAACTTTTGGTAAATCCAAACAGACCCGATCTTTTGGGAAAACCTATCTCAACAAACTATAAAGACAGCAACGGCAAAAAATTTAGAGAAGCTTTTTTAAAAGATATAAGACAAAAGGGTGAATCTTTTACTAAATATACTTATAATAAAGTTTATACCAATGAAGCTAAAATGAAGCTTTCTTATTTTAGATATTTTAAAAGATGGAATTGGGTTATTGCCGTGGGAGTTTATGTTGATGATATAGAAAAAGAGATTGCGATAAACAAAGAGCATCTGAAAAAAAGAGTTCAAAACCAAGTTTTCCAAAATATTCTTCTTTTTTTACTTTTCCTTTCTATGGCAATAGTAATCTCTATTTTAATCTCACAAAAAATCGATGAGGTTTTAAAAAGTTATCAAGAGAGTGTTCACTCAAAATCTCAGGAATTAAAAGAGTTAAATGAGACTTTGGAAAAAAGAGTAGAGCAGGAGATAGAAAAAAACAGAGAACATGAACAGTTGCTGGTACAAAAATCAAGATTTATTGCTTTAGGAGAGATGATCTCAAATATTGCCCATCAATGGAGACAACCTTTGTCGGAGCTTTCTACAATACTTATGTTTATAAAATTCAAATACAATATGGGGCAGCTTGATGAAGAGTTAATGAAAAAAAAATCAAAAGAGGCAGACAGGGTTTTAGAATATATGTCTCATACTATAGATGATTTTAGAAACTTTTTTATGCCTAAAAAAGCAAAAGAGCAATTTAGTTTAAAAACAGCAATGGATTCTATTATGACTATAGTTTCAAGTTCTTTATCAAACAATAGAATTAGTATTACAATTTGTATAGATAATAATCTAAAGTTGAATACCTATTTAAATGAGTTTGAACAGGTTATTTTAAATATTATTACAAATGCAAAAGATATTCTAATAAAAAACAAAATAAAAAAACCCTGGATAAAAATAGATAGTAAAGAGGTAGACGAAAATATAATTATAATCGTAGAAGATAACGGCGGAGGTATAAAAGTAGAGCCCAAAAGCAAAATTTTCGAACCCTATTTTACGACAAAAAATGGCAGTGACGGTACAGGAATAGGGCTTTATATGTCAAAAATTATTGTTGAAAAAAATATGAAAGGGGAATTAAAAGTAAAAGAGGGGAAAGCTGGAGCAAGATTTGAAATAATCTTGCCTAAATAGATTAAAAAGGAAGTATTGATTTGTTTTTCAAAACTTGAGTATTCTCTTTTTGAAGATTTGTTACTAAATCTTTTAAATCTGAGATTCTTTTATTTAGTTTTATCTCTCTTGATACGAAGTCATCGATTTGTTCAACTTTGCTTTGATACTGTTTTTCTTTCTCTTTTAACTCTTTTTCTACTCTGTTTAATTTCCCTTTTATAAGGTTATAAGATTTATATATCTCTTCAAACTGTTTGGTTTTGTCTCTTTTTGTCATTAAATCGATTTTATTATACTCTAAATTGTTTTTTTCATAAGCTTCTAATTGAGAGTGTAACTCTTTTCTTTTCATTTCACTTACTTTATACTTCTCATTTAAAGCGGAAATTGAGAACTCAAGTTCTTGAATCGTTTTTTCTAAAGTCTCTTTTTCTTTATTTATAACATTCAGATTTTTTTTATAATTTGTAAGCTGGCTTAAATAGTTTTTATGGCTTTCTCTTTTTTGTTGTTCCAAATCGGTAACCAAAAATCTTACGGACATATACTCTTTTACGTTGTTTCCTCCTAATTCAAAAATAGGAAAGATTTTTGAGTTAATAAAGTATGTGGATCCGTCTTTTGCCAGATTTTTGTGAATTCCTGTCCAGATTTTACCCGCTTTTATAGTTTCCCACATCTCTTTAAAAAAATCTTTGGGAACATCGGGATGTCTTACTATATTATGAGGTTTTCCTATTAACTCCTCTCTTGAGTAACCTGAAACTTCACAAAATCCGTTATTAACAAAAGTTATAACTCCTTTTGCGTCTGTTTTTGAAACAAGTGCTTCTTGATCTAAAACATCTATATAATTTTTCATCTCTTGTTCTTGTTTTATAAACATTTTTTTATAATAGATATCTTTGCAAACTTTATCAAGTTTTTCATTTACCATATCAAAATCAAGGGGTTTTAATATATAACTCTCCACATGAAGATTTATAGCTTTTAACATTTGTTCAGATTCTGATCTTGCCGTTAAAAATATTACGGGAATCTCTTTGTCATATTTTCTAATATTTTCTAAAACCTCTAAGCCATCCATTTTAGGCATATTTATATCACTTAAAATCAAATCGAATTTTTCATTTTTCGTGAAACTTTCCTGAAATTTCATAAAACCTTCGACACCGTTTTCACAAAGAACTACTTCTCCGAATCTTCTTTTTAAAAATTTACCGAATTTTTCTCTTGCTAAATCTTCGTCTTCAATATAAAGAACTTTAAAAGTTGATGTATCAATTTCATTCATGCTTCATCCTTAATTTATATCCTAAACCATATACGTTTTCTATATTCAGATTAGGTATTTTAACTCTGATTCTTGAGATTAGATTTTTAAGATTTGCTATATTCGAATCTACTTCAATATCATCTTCCCAAAGAGTATATACGATATCTTCAGTGTTTACAACTTGATTGATTCTTCTACATAAAATATCTAAAAACATAATCTCTTTTTTTGTTAATTTAACTTGTTTTTCATCTTTATAAATATATTTTTCTATACTGTCCCAATACAAATCATCACTTAAACAGAGTTTCTGAGATATATTTAGATTCTCTTTTCTTTTTAGACTTTTTCTCATAGTCTTTTCTATACTTTTTAAAAGAGGTTCTATTTCAATAGGTTTTAGAATATAATCGTCAATATCAAGTTTTACAACTTGTAGAAGAGTCTCTAAATCCAATCTTGCGGTTACGAAAATAAAAGGTAGAAGTTCATCTATCTGCCTTATGTTTTCAAGGAGATTAATTCCATTCATAATAGGCATATTAATATCACTTACTACTAAATCAAAAGATTTATTTTGTGAGTGATAGGCTTTAAAAATAGTTAAAGCCTCTTCACCGTTTTTTGCAACTACAATATCATCATAAACCCTGTTTAAAATCTTTACTAATTTTACTTGAGTCAGATAATCATCTTCAACTAACAGTATTCTAATGTTTTTTTCATAATCTTCAATTTTTTCCATAATATATATTCTACTAAAAAAGGTATTACAATAATAATACCATAATTTTTTAAATATAAATATAGTCATTATTAATAGTATATCCCTTTTTTGAAATGTTACTAATAATCTCATAATATGATTTTTCTCTTATTTTATTTACTACGTTTCTAATACTGTAGATAGTACAACTTTTATCATCCCAGACATTAGATACCAACTCCTGATAATCTATGGTTCTATTAATATTCTTTATCAAATATTCAAAAAGTTTAATCTCAAGTTTTGTTAAAGGAACTTCACTGTTTTTGAAATAAAAACGATTCTCTTTTAACAAATAAGAATATCCGTTTTTAAAAATTATTTTGTCTTTTTTTTGTAAAATAATTTGAATATAAATAGAGATATTCTTTAAATTATCATCTTTTAATAGAATATTTTTGATACAAATATTACTAAAGTTGTTCAAATCAATATTTTCAAGTTTTGATATCAGGAAAATTATAGGCGTATTATAATAATCGTTTGAAAATGTTTTAATCAACTCTCTTTTTTCATAATACTCTAAATCAATAATGATTAGATCATATTTTGAAATATTAAGATAATTAGGAATTATTCTTAAAACTTCCACTTTTGTTGAATATGGTCTCAAAGAGTTCTCTATTCTATTACTTATGGCTTTATCGAAACTCAATATTAAAATAGATTTTTCTTTTAAAAATTCACAAGCATCCATTTTCATTGTCATGATAACCTCCTTATTTTTGAGAATTATAACAACAAACAATATTTCAAAAGTACTATTCTTTCATTTAAAAAAAATACTTTTTAAATACCTTTTGTAGTTATAATTCGGCAAAGGATTTGAAATGGTAAATAAAGAGTTTTTAAAAAGATTAAACATTTTATATGTTGAAGATGAGTTTGAAGCTGCAACAAAACTTGTAAAATTTTTAAATAGAGTCTTTAATAATGTATATCTTTGTTTAAATGGGCAAGAGGCTCTTGACACTTTTTCAAAAAAGAGTATAGATTTGGTAATCAGTGATATTAATATGCCTATTGTAGACGGTTTAAGAATGTCTGAAAAGATAAAAGAGATAAACAGCAATACTCCTATTATCTTAACTACGGCAAGAACGGAAACGCAGTGTTTAATAAAAGCAATAGAACTTAATATAGACAGTTATCTTTTAAAACCAATAGAGTTGGATATCTTAATTGAAAAAATCTATGCGATATGTGAAAAAATTGAAGCTTTAGAATCAAAAAAGATTTTAAAACAGTATAAAGAAGCGATAGATGAGAGTACAATCGTCGTTAAATTTAATATAGAAGGGAAAATAACCTTTGTAAACTCTCAATATGAAAAAGTAACAGGGTTTAGTTTAGAAGATGTGAAAGATAAAATTTTTAATTTTAACAGCATAGAAAAATCTTCTATCTTATCTTCTGATATATTAAAATTATTGGAGAGTAAAAAATTTTGGAAAGGTAAACACTCTTGTAAAGGGAAAAATCATAAAAAATATGTATTAAACTCTACTGTTATACCAATAAGAGATAGTAATGAAAAAATAATAGAGTTTATATGTATTTCCAATGATGTTACGGATGATGAAGGTTTGACTAAACTTTTAAAAGTTGAATTAGAAGAGTTTAAAGATACTTTAGTTAGTAAAAGTCATCTTTTAAACGAGTATAAAAGATGTTTGGATAATTCATCGATTTTGATAAATTTGGATAGAAATTTTAGAATATCAAACGTAAACAGTAGATTTTTAAAATTATCGAATTTAAGTATAAATGCATATTTAGGCAAAAGTTTTGATGAAGTATTAAATGATGAAGAAATCTACGGGGAAATTTTTGACTCTTTAGTAAATAAAAATATTAAACAAAAAGTTATCAAGTTTTTGTTTAAAGGCAAAGAGAAATATATTGATTTTACCTTTTCTCCTGTTTTTAATGAAGAGAGTGAAGTTTTTGAGTATTTGGCTGTAGGAAACGATGTAAGTAAAATTATAGAGTTACAGTTGGAGATAGAAAAAACACAAAAAGATTTGATTTTAACTTTAGGTTCTATCGGTGAATCAAGAAGTAAAGAGACTGCAAATCATGTAAGAAGGGTGGCTTTATATTCATATTTGCTGGCAAAAGAGTACGGTTTAAGTGAAGATGAGGCAACTTTGTTAAAAATGGCTTCACCAATGCATGATATAGGAAAAGTGGGAATTCCCGATTATATTTTAAATAAACCCGATAAATTAACGCAAGAAGAGTTTGAAATTATGAAAAGCCATACCACAATAGGCTTTAATATGTTCAAAAATTCAGAAAGAAGAATATTAAAAAGCTCTTCAATAGTAGCCCATGAACATCATGAAAAATGGGACGGAACAGGATATCCAAACAACTTAAAAGGCAAAGAGATTCATGTTTTCGGAAGAATAACGGCTGTTGCCGATGTTTTTGATGCTTTAAGCAGTAAACGATGTTATAAAAAAAGTTGGGATTTAGAAGAGATAAAAGAGTATATGCGTGAAAAAGCAGGTAAAGAGTTTGAACCTAAACTTGTAGATCTACTATTTAAAAATATGAATAAAATAGTAGAAATAAGAAATAAATATAAAGATTAAAAGAGGCTGTTATGCAAGTTAGTAATTTGGAAACTACTTATAAATGTTATAGTTCAATAGGTAATTGCCTGGATTTATCTGAAATGATGAGTGAGGTAGTAAAAACATTTGTTGAACAGACAAATGCTTTTTATGCTCTTTATTGCGTCGAATATGAAAAAAAAGTTGAAGAAATTGCTTCTTTCGGCACTATAACTGAGTTTGAACCAAAACTTTATAAAAATTATACGCAAAGTATTAACAGAGTTGATGAAGAAATGAGTGTAATAATTTTAAGATTGGAGTACGGTTCAATATTTTTAGTGGAAAAAGAGAGTATAGATAAGGATTTTTTCCTAGAAATGTTTAAAAGTTTTATTCCCAAATTAAATTTGAGTATAAAATCTTGTTTAAATATAAAAAAACTAAAAGATACAAATAAGCTTTTAAAAGAGCAAAAAGAGCAGTTGCAGCTAGCAAACAAAGCAAAAGATATTTTTTTGGCAAATATGAGTCATGAACTTAAAACTCCTCTAAATTCTATAAATGTAATCTCTTCTGTAATGAAAGAGAATAGAAGCGAGAACTTAACGCAAAGGGATATTAAAAATTTGCAAATAATAAATAGTTCGGGAAAATATCTTTTGGATTTGATAAATGATGTTTTGGATTTATCAAAACTTGAGTCTAAAAGGGTGGTTGTTGATTATTCTCAAATAAATTTATATAAACTTCTAAAAGAGATATATTCAATGTTTCTTCCTCAAACACAAGAGAAAAAAATCAAATTACATTTTGAATATGATAAAAAAATAACAGAAGTTTACAGCGATGAAAAAAAGATTAAACAGATTGTAAAAAACCTTTTAAGCAATGCGGTTAAATTTGTAGAAGGAGGCAAAGCAATCTATTTAAAAGCAAAAGATGAAGATGACCAGGTAACTATCTCCGTGGAAGATCAGGGAATAGGAATTCCTCAAAATAGATTAAGCGATATCTTTGACAGATTTAAACAAGCAGACAGCAGTACAACAAGGAAGTTTGGAGGTACAGGTTTGGGGCTTGCTATTACAAAAGAGTTGTTGGAGCTTTTAAAAGGTTCGATTTTTGTAAAAAGCGAAGTAGGAAAGGGAACGACTTTTTATGCAACAGTTCCTAAAAACAGTGAAGCAATCAAATGCTTGGATATTCTTGATTTAGAGGAGCAAAGCAGCAAAGTGAATAAAAAAGAAGGAGTTAGAAATGAGACGAAAATACAAGTACATAGAAATATTCTGCTTTACAACACAGATGCGGTAAAGTTTATTAATATAGTAATATTATTACAAAAAGTTCATACTTTAAAACAAGTAACAAACTTGGAAGAACTTTTTCAAAATGCAAACAGTTCTTTTGATGTAATAATCTTAGACAGTGCAGGCATATCAAAGCATGAGTTAAACCTTTTAAAAGAGATATTTAAAAACGATATTTATGTAATAAAAGGTAATATTGTAGATATAACCGATATAGAAGAGTTTATAGGGAGAAGAAGATGAAAAACAGATTTTCAATTTTAATTTTAGATGATGTTGAAGAGAATATTTACTCTTTACAACTTTTAATAGAAGAGTTTGATGTTGATATCTATACTGCTTTAAATGCAAAAGATGCAATACAAATTCTAATGGATAATGATGTAGATTTGATTTTAAGTGATATTCAAATGCCTGATATCGACGGTTTCCAGTTTGTAGAATATATAAAAGGAATTGACAAGTTAAAAGATATTCCTATTATTTTTATTACAGGAATATACGATAAAGATGCTTATCAGCAAAAAGGGTATGATTTAGGTGTAATCGAATATATCTCAAAACCGATTGATGTAAACCTTTTAAGTTCAAAACTAAAAGTATATATTGATCTTTTTCATAAAAACAAAGAGACTAAAGAGTCTTTAAAAGAGGCGAATAAATTAGTTGTTCACAATACTAAAATGGCATCAATAGGAGAGATGATAGGTGTGATTTCACATCAGTTGAAACAACCTCTTAATATTTTGTCTTTATATTGTGATGATATAAAGTATTCATATGATTACGGTGAGTTGGATAAAGAAGCAATAGATGAATTCTCGGAAAATACGAAATTACAAATCCATCATATGAGGGATACCATAGACGGTTTTTTGGAATTTTTTAAATCAAACAAAGATAAAAAAACATTTTCTATCAAAAAAACATTGGACGGAAGTTTTGAATTAGTTGATTCGGTAATAAAGAAAAACAATATAGACCTTGAAATAAATTTTGAAAATGATTTCTCTTTAAAAGGTGTCGAAATGGAATTGACACAAGTTTTAATGAATCTTGTAACAAACTCTATACAAGCATTTCAAGATAGAAATATAGAAGATAGAAAGATTATAATCGAAGTCTATTCAAAAGATGATAAGAACTATTTAACTCTTGCCGATAATGCAGGAGGAATAGATGAAGAAAATTTAGAAAAAGTGTTTGATCCTTATTATACTACAAAAGCCGAAGGTACAGGAATAGGACTTTATATGGTTAAACTCGTAGTTAAAAACTCTTTTGAAGGAAATTTAACTTTGGAAAATTCTAACGTAGGAGTTAAATTTATTATGGAGTTTGATAAAATTCAAGAGTAACTTAAGTTATATTAATTTATAGCTTAGTTACTCAGCTGTAAAAACAAAACACTGTCACTTTTTTTTATTTTAAAGTTTTGTGAGTTAGCTACTTTTTTCACAAGATTTCCCGACAAAAGCACATACCCCACGTTTTGCAACATTTTTTTCTCTTTTTGTGTTAATATATTGGAGATGTTTAAAACTTTATTTTTCCCGTTTTTTATACTTTGGCTCATGACTAATCCTTTATATCCATATATATAACTATATATAAAAAGTGTGTCAAAAGTGTATCAAAACAGTATTTTTAAAATATTTTAAAAGTTAAAAGACTTATTGCCATAATCAACATTCCTAAAACAAGACCTAAGATTGAAGTATGGGCATTTCCGTAAACCCTTGCAGCAGGTAAAAGCTCATCAAAAGAGATATAAATCATAATTCCCGCAACAATTGCAAAAGTGATTCCCAACGTTGCACTGCCCATCAAAGGCAAAAGTAGGAAAAATCCTATAACAGCTCCGATAGGTTCCGCAAGTCCGGATAAAGTAGAGTACCAAAAAGCCTTTTTCTTATTTTGGGTTGCATGATAGATAGGAAGTGAAATTGCCATACCCTCAGGTATATTGTGTATAGCAATTGCCAAAGCAATAGTTACTCCGATAGTCAAATCATCCAAAGAGGAGATAAATGTGGCAAAACCTTCGGGAAAGTTATGAATTCCTATGGCAAGTGCAGTAAAAATACCTGTTCTTTTTAGTTTTGTAATATGTGTTTGTTTTGAATCTTTTAACTCTTCTAATTGATTATATGATTTAGGTTCATGGGGATTTACATCTTCGGGAATAAGTTTGTCGATAAATGCACTTAAAGCAATGCCTAAAAAAAAGCAGCATATAGTTAGAAATTCAGAAAAAACATCATTTGAATATAGATTAAAAAAAGAGTCCTGAGATTTTTTCAAAATCTCCATAAATGAAACATAAATCATAACCCCGGCAGAAAATCCAAGTCCCAGGGAGAGCAGAGTTTCACTCCTTTTTTTTGAAAAAAAAGCGATTATTGCACCTAATGAAGTTGATAAGCCTGCAAATAAAGTTAATAAAAAAGCGTACAGATAATTGTTTAATTCATATGATTCAAGCATAATAATTTTCCACCTTTTTTTATATTTTAGCAAAATTCTTTTAAAGAGGTATATTTTATTATTTAGCTATAATCCCACTTTTAAATAAAATAAAGGATTATATAAGAGATGATAGAAGTATTTCTTTTGGCATTTGCCTTATCTATGGATGCCTTTGCAGTTTCAATAGGTTTAGGTGTAAAAACCAAAAAATTTGATAAATTTTTAGCTTTGAAAATCGGACTGTTTTTCGGTTTTTTTCAAGGTTTTATGCCTCTAATAGGTTATCTAGCAAGTGTTGGAGTGGGAAGTTTTATTGAAACAATAGATCATTGGATTGCCTTTTTTCTTTTAACTTTAATAGGAGGTAAAATGCTTTATGAAAGTTTTGAAGAGAGTACGGAAGAGGAAATAAAAATTGTAACAAACAAGGTTTTGTTAATCTTGGCAATAGCAACAAGTATTGATGCAATGGCTGCTGGATTTACACTCTCTCTTTTGAAACTAAATCCTTATTTATCAATGATTATAATTGCTCTTGTAACATTTGTTTTTTCTATAGTAGGTAATTATATAGGTATAAAAGGCGGAGGTTTTTTAGAAGATAAAGCTGAAAAAATAGGTGGAGTTGTTTTAATTCTTATCGGATTGAAAATTCTAATAGAACAAACTTTATTATAAAATAGAGAGGAGTTAAAATCCCTCTCTACTTTATAAATTTTTAATTAATGCCCATACATTAAATTAGGCAAAAACAGAGAAATCTCAGGTATATATGTAATTAAAATAAGACCTACTAAAATAGTCATGGTCCAAGGGAACGCTGCAACTATTACATCTTTTATACTCATACCAGTAAGCCCGGATGTAACAAACAGATTTAGTCCAACAGGCGGGGACACCATTCCTAACTCCATATTCACCGTAATTAAAATACCAAAATGAATCGGATCAATTCCAAGAGCTACTGCCACAGGAAGCAGTAAAGGAACCATAATCATAATAATAGCACTTGGTTCCATAAATGAACCGGCTAAAATTAGAAGTAAGTTAACCATCAAAAGGAACATATATTTATTTACATTTGCAGCAACAAGTGCTTCAGTGATTTGTTGAGGTATATTTTCAATTGTTAAAAAGTGTGCAAAAAGCATCGCATTTGCGATAATAAACATAATCATTGAAGTAGTTTTAGCAGACTCTAAAGCTGTTGCATAAAGTTCTGAAAGTTTTATATCTTTATAAATAAAAACAGAAACTATAAATGCCCAAACCGCTGCAACTGCCGCTGCTTCAGTAGGAGTAAAAATTCCCCCGTAAATACCACCGATTACTAAAACGATAGTAAAAAGTCCCCACGAAGCATCTTTCATCTTTTTAAGTCTTATTTTAAGAGGTTGCGGTTCTTCTTTTTCAAAACCTAATCTTCTAGCTCCAATATAAGTAATAGTCATCATCATAATCCCAAGCATAAGACCCGGAATTACACCTGCCATAAAAAGTTTACCGATAGATACTTCTGCCGTAACTCCGTAAACAATTAATACAATTGAAGGTGGAATTAAAATACCTAAAGAACCTGCTGTTGCAATAGTTCCCACTGCATATTTTTTTGGATATCCAGCTTGCATAATAGCACCAAACATAATAGATCCGATAGCAACAACTGTTGCCGGAGACGAACCTGAAACAGCTGCAAAAATAATTGATGCAAAAATAGCTGAAATCGGTAATCCTCCGGGTAAGTGACCTACGCATGATTTTGCAAATTCTATAATTCTTTGTGCCGCACTACCTTTACTTAAAAGATTACCTGCAAGAATGAACATTGGAATTGCCATCAATGAGTAGTGTTCAACTTTTTCAAAAATCATTGCCGAAACTTCAATAGGAGAAATATCAGTAAAGATTAAAAGCGTAATAAATGTAGATGCTCCCAAACAGATAGCAATAGGAGTTCCAAGAATAACCAGAAGGAAAAATATTGCAAATAATAAAGCTATACTCATAGTAATCCTCCTGTTTTCTTCTCAACGTCTTTAACCATTTTATTTAGCTCCTTAACATTTTCATTGTTTTTATCTTCTGCTCCAACTCCCATTCCTGCTAAAACTTGTTCTGCTTCACTGTCTTTTAAGACCTCTTCGTGAGGTGTTTTTAAAATAATATATATTTTTTCCAAAACTCTATATGCTGCAAGTGAAAAAGCAATAGGAATTACTAAATAAGGAATCCACATAGGCATACCCCATAAATCAATTGATCTTTCATCCAAATCAATTACCAAAAGAAGATATTCATAACCGTAATATGCAACTGCAATTAAGAATACAAGTGTTACTACATGAGATATAAGTAACATTACTTTTGCAACTTTTGTCGGTACAATATCAAGAATAATTGTTACTGCAATATGTGCATCTTGTTTAAAACAGTATGCCGCTGCAAAAAATACACTCCACAAAAACATTAAAATAGTTAGTTCTGTGGCCCAAACTAATGATGCATCAAAAACATATCTTGCTACAACATTAGTAAATGCGATTGCAACACCGCCTGTAATACCGATTGCTGCAATTGATTGGTTTATAAAACCGATGATTTTACCTAAAATTCTAAAAATAATCATTTTTTACTCCGTCGCTAAAACGCCTTTAATCAAATCTTCACCGATTTTATTTGAATCATAAAAATCGGGGTAGATTTTACTAACGGCTCTTCTCCAAGCATCTTTTTGCTCTTTTGTTAAATTAATAATCTCTAATTTACCGCTTTGTTTTGCATACTCTTTTATCAAGTTAAACTGCTTGGCATTTAACTCTTGAGCATATTCTCTTTGTTTTGCCGTTGCCTCTTTCATAGCCTGTACAACAGCTTTTTGCAAATCTTGCGGTAAAGAGTTCCAAAACTCTTCAGACATTACAACTAAATATCCCAAATAACCATGATTTGTCATAGTCAGGTATTTTTGAACTTCATGGAATTTTTTTGTATAGATGTTAGAAATAGTATTCTCTTGACCATCTATAACTCCTTGTTGTAATCCCGAATAAACTTCCGAAAACGGCATCATTTGCGGATTAGCACCTATTACATTAAATTGCTCTTCTAAAACCTTTGAGGACATAATTCTAAATTTTTGTCCTTTTGCATCTTCAGGCAAAATCAAAGGTTTTTTAGATGAAGACAACTGTTTAAAATTGTTATCCCAAAAAGCTAAAGCAATATAACCTTTTGCATTAACCATATCTTTTAACTTTTGTCCCTCTTTCCCGTCTTGCACTCTATGTATATGAGCCATATCTTTAAAAAGAAACGGCAGATCAAACAGTGCTAGTTGAGGAACAATTTTCCCAAACTTTGAAAAACTCGGTGCCGCCATTTGAACAGTATCGAGTTTTAATGCTTTTAAAACAGCATTATCTTTATAAAGTTGAGATGAAGGATAGACTTGTACATCAATTCTTCCTTCACTCAACTCTTCTAATCTTTTTTCAAAAAAGCTTGCCGCTTTTCCTTTTGGTGTATTTGGGCTAACTACATGAGAAAACTTAAGAATGTATTCACCCAAAATCGGAGCATCTTTTTTCTCTTCAACTTTATGCTCTTTTTCTTTCCCTTTACAACCACTAAAAAACAGTATGGGTAAGATTATGATACTTGATATTACACATTTTAGTGCATATTTTGTCATTTTCTCTCCTTCCTCTATTGTATATAAATTATAATTAAAAGTTATGTAGCTATTATGTACATAAGAAGAAATTTTTAAATTTAAATCTTGTATAAAATCATCTATAAAATAGCAGTTTACGGGAATTTATATAAGAATTTAAACTATCGGAAGAGCCGATAGTTTAAAAGTTAAATTATTTAGTGTTTAATGCACCTTCAATTAAATCTTTTCCGATTTTTCTTTTATTGTAGAATTCAGGATAGATTTTACTTTCAGCTTCTCTCCAAGCCTCTCTTTGTTGGTCATTTAATGTGAATATTTCAAGTTTTCCTGTATCTTTAGCATATTTTTTGATTTCTTCAAACTGCTCTTTGTCTAAAGCTTGTGCCAATTCTCTCTCTTTAGCAGTTGCTTCTTTCATAGCTTGTTTTACGTCAGCTTTTAAATCATCAGGTAAAGAGTTCCAGAATTTTTTAGACATAACTACTAAATATCCTAAATATCCGTGATTTGAAATTGTAAGATATTTTTGTACTTCGTGAAATTTTTTAGTGTAGATATTTGAAATAGGATTTTCAGCTGCATCAATTACACCTTGTTGCAATCCAGAATAAACTTCTGAAAAAGGCATCATTTGAGGATTACCTCCTACAGCTTTCATTTGTGCTTCTAATACTTTAGAAGACATAATTCTAAATTTTTGACCTTCCGCATCTTTTGGCATAAGAATAGGTTTTTGTGAAGATGTAAATTGTTTAAATCCGTTATCCCAGAAATCTAAAGCAATAATACCTTTAGCAGTTACCATATCTTTTAGTTTTGTTCCTACTTCACCGTCTTGTACTCTATGCAAATGATCAATATCTTTAAAGATGAACGGTAAATCAAATAGAGCTAATTGAGGTACGATTTTCCCGAATTTTGAAAATGCAGGTGCTGCCATTTGAACAGAATTAAGTCTTAACGCTTTTACAACTGCATTGTCGTTGTAAAGTTGAGATGACGGATAAACTTGTACATCTATTCTTCCTCCAGATAACTCTTCCAATCTTTTCTCAAAAAAATCCGCCGCTTTTCCCTTTGGCGTATTAGCACTTACAACGTGTGAGAACTTTAACGTATATTCTGCTGCTACTGCAGAAGTTGCCATCATTGCTGCTGCAACTGTTCCTATTACTAGTTTTTTACCTGTAGACAGGATTCCTTTTGTTTCCATTATTTTCACTCCTTATATCAGTTAGAAAAAGAGTATAATCAAAAATTGTGTAAAAGTTATGTACAAAGTAAAAAAAATAGAAAAATCAAGTCTTTTTTTGTATAAAAAATAGAATTTTGCGAAAATCCTTTAAAAAAATCTTAACCAGCGTTTAAACAAAATAAGAGTATAATCGTCCACTTTTTTGGAATATAAAGATACTATAAAGGATAATGATGGGATGTAATTTAGATTTACTTACTTCTTTTAAAGATAATTGTGGGTTTGGTCTTATTGCTGACTTAAAAAACAGACCAAGTCATGAGAATTTAGAAGATGCCGTAACATCGCTAGAGCGAATGATGCACAGGGGTGCGGTTGCAGCAGATGGTAAAACAGGAGACGGTTCAGGGTTATTGCTATCTATGCCGGATAAATTTATGAGAAAAATAGCTTCGGAAAAAGGTATTGATTTACCTGAAAAATATGCTGTAGCTATGATTTTTGCCAGAGATTTAGAAGATATTGAGACATTCAAATTACAGTGTGAAGAGAATGATTTAAAAGTATTGTTAACAAGGGAAGTGCCTGTTGAAACAGATGCTTTAGGGCAACAAGCATTAGAGACTTTACCTCATATTATTCAAGTATTTGTAAGTGCAAATGCTTTAATGAGTCTAAAAAGATTTGATGCAATGCTTTATTTAACAAGAAAAGAGTGTGAACACAAATTAGCTAACAAAGATGATTTTTATATTCCAACGTTTTCATCTAAGGTAATAGCCTATAAAGGGCTAATTATGCCGACGCATATTAAACATTTTTATATTGATTTAAGAGACGAAGATTTCAAAATCTCTTTTGCTGTGTTTCATCAAAGATTTTCTACAAATACATTGCCGCAATGGAGATTGGCTCAACCGTTTAGATCAATTGCCCATAACGGTGAAATTAACTCGGTTGAAGCAAACAGAGTAAATGTTCAAATTAAATCAGAACAAGTAGAATCAGAAGTTTTTACAAAAGAAGAGATAGAAAGAATTCTTCCTATTTTGCAAGACGGCGGGTCTGACTCGGCATCATTGGATAATATGTTTGAATTTTTGATTGTAAACGGGGTTGATTTCTTTAAAGCTGCAAGAAGTATGGTTCCTGCACCTTGGCAAAATGCACCTCATATGGATCCTGAATTAAGAGCATTTTATGAATATACATCAACTGCAATGGAAGCTTGGGACGGTCCTGCGGCTGTATCTTTAACTGACGGTAGACATCTTGGATGTTTGACTGACAGAAACGGTTTAAGACCTGCAAAATATATTATTACAAAAGATCATAAAATCTATATTACTTCTGAATACGGTACGGTAAGTTTAGATGAAGAAATCATTGTTGAAAGAGGAAGATTACAATCCGGACAAATGATGGGTATCGACTTAAAACACGGAAAAGTTTTAAAAGAAGACGATATCAATGATTACCTAAAATCTTCACAAAATTACAGTAAATGGTTGAACGGAGATATGGAATATCTTCAAGAGTATATTGATGAATCTTTTATTGATATTGAAGATTACAAATTCGATGATTTGGAAAAAAGACAAAAATATTTCAATATTACGTATGAAGTATTAGATCAAATGATAGGACCAATGGCAAAAGACGGGAAAGAGCCCGTAGGTTCTATGGGTGATGATACTCCTTTAGCCTGTTTCTCTCAAGTAGATAGAAACTTTACAGACTTTTTTAGACAAAAATTTGCACAAGTTACAAATCCTCCAATTGATCCATACAGAGAAAAAATAGTAATGTCTTTGGAGACAGGCTTCGGTCATATCCATAATGTCTTAGCAGAAAGACCGGAATTTGCAAAAAGATTAAAAGTTGCAAGTCCGATTATGATGAAAGAGAAGTTTGACGTATTAACATCTTTTGGGGATATAGACTCTCCAAGATATGATGAATATTACAAAAACAGAGTATTCTCTACAACATTTAAAAATGATTTAAAAGCAGCTTTAGAACAATTGGCTTCTTATGTAATTAAAGCAGTAAAAGAGGATAAAGTTTCTGTTGTAATTTTAGATGACAGAGATGTAAATAAAGGTGTAAAAATAATTCCTATGGCAATGGCAGTAGGATTTATAAATGAAAAACTTTTAGAAGAGGGTATTAGACACAGTGCATCTGTTGTTGCAGTATCAGGAGAAGTTTATGATCCTCATATGGCAGCAGTATTAATCGGATACGGAGCTACTGCTATTTATCCATATATGCTTTACTCTTCAGTAGTTGCTTTATATGAAAGAAAAGATGTATCTAGATATAAAATGCAAAGAGTTCTTAAAAATACTCAAAAAGCATTAAATGCAGGTCTTCTTAAAATTATGTCTAAAATGGGTATTTCTACGGTTGCATCATATAGAAACTCAAGATTATTTGATATTATCGGATTAAGTGATGAAATCATAAACGAGTGTTTTACTGGATCACATTCTGATTTAGCAGGGCTTACATATAAAGATATTGAAGATAGAATAGAAAAACAACACTTCAACGCATATTTTGACAATAAACATATGTTCCCATTAAATCTAGGTGGATATTATAAATATTTAGAGGGTGGTGAATACCATGATTACGGTCCTGCTACAACAAATGCAATGCATAATAAACTTGCAAAAAACAAAGAAGATATTTCTGATTTCAACAAATTAAAAGAGCTTGTAGAAAACAGAGATAAAAAATTTATCAGAGACTTCTTTGAATTTAATTCAGATAAAGAAGCAATTGATGTAAGCCAAGTCGAATCAAAAGAGGATATCTTTAAAAGATTTGCGACAGCAGCAATGTCTTGCGGTTCAATCTCTCCTGAAGCTCATGAAGCTTTGGCAATGGCTATGAATACAATAGGCGGAATGAGTAACTCAGGTGAAGGTGGAGAAGATCCAAAAAGATTCGGGACTCTTAAAAACTCAAAAATCAAACAAGTTGCTTCAGGAAGATTCGGTGTAACTCCTGGATATTTAAGAAGTGCGCAAGAGATTCAAATCAAAGTGGCACAAGGTGCAAAACCAGGTGAGGGAGGTCAACTTCCGGGACATAAAGTTACTGCCCTTATTGCTTCACTTAGACATACGGTTGAAGGTGTAACTCTTATTTCACCTCCTCCACACCATGATATTTATTCAATTGAAGATTTGGCACAATTGATCTTTGACTTAAAACAGATTAATCCTGAAGCTAAAATCACAGTTAAACTTGTATCTACAATAGGTGTAGGAACAATTGCAGCAGGTGTTGCAAAAGCTTATGCAGATAGAATCGTAATTTCAGGGGCTGACGGTGGTACCGGTGCTGCTCCTCTTACTTCTATTAAACATACGGGTAATCCATGGGAAATGGGACTTTCTGAAGCTCATAATGCTTTAAAAGCAAACCATTTAAGAGAGTCTGTTCATGTTCAAACAGACGGTGGGTTAAAAACAGGTCTTGATGTTGTAAAAGCTGCGATGCTTGGAGCAGAATCATATGCTTTCGGTACAGCTTCTTTAACACTTTTAGGATGTAAAATTTTAAGAATTTGTCATACAAATAAATGTTCTGTAGGTGTTGCAACACAAGATGAAGATTTAAGAGAATTCTTTAACGGTACAGTTGAAAGACTTATCTCTTATTTTACATTTTTAGCTGAAGATGTTAGAAATATTCTTGCAAAACTAGGATATAAATCTTTGGGAGAAATTATTGGAAGAAGTGATTTATTAAAAGTAATTGATGATGATTTTGCCAAAAAATTTGATTTTCAAAATATCTTAAGAAGAATCGAAGGTTTTGATACATGTCAAAAAGAGAAAAATGAACCTTTCGATAAAAACAAATTTGAAAAAGAACTTCTTAAAAAAGTTCATAGAACTATAGAAAAACCGACTGCACCTATAAAAGTTAAAGAAAATATCTGTAACTTAAACAGATCTTTCGGTACGTTAATTTCAGGTGAAATTGCAAAATATTATGGAGATGGCGGACTTCCTGACGGTTCAATAAATATCTTCTTAAAAGGTATTGCAGGTCAATCTTTCGGCGCATTTTTATCTAAAGGGATGAACCTTTATTTAGAAGGTGCGGCAAATGACTATGTGGGTAAAGGTATGAACGGTGGAAAAATTATCGTAAATACGCTTCATCAAGGTCCTGAATTTGCAGGAGCAGGTAATACTTGTCTTTATGGAGCAACAGGCGGAAAACTTTATGTAAGAGCAGCTGTAGGTGAAAGATTTGCAGTTAGAAACTCGGGATGTACGGCTGTTGTTGAAGGAACAGGTGATAATGCTTGTGAATATATGACAGGTGGAATTGTTGTTATTTTAGGAAATACAGGGGTTAACTTCGGTGCAGGTATGACAGGCGGATTATCATTTGTTTACGATCCTGAAAAACATTTTGTTGATAAAATGAACCAAGAGTTGATTGAGGCAGTTAGAATTGATACGGATGACACGGAAAGAGAGAGACTCTATTTAAAAAGATTATTAATGGATTATCTAAATGAAACAGAATCATCAAGAGCAGAATCAATTTTAGAAAACTTTAGAGCAGAGATAAGAGACTTCTGGTTGGTAAAACCTAAAAATATGACAGTTTTACCGCTTAATCCAGAGGAGGGAGATTAAGAAGATGTTAAATTTTACAAAATTTGAGAGAATAAACCCTGAAAAAAGAGATGTTTTACAAAGATTAAAAGATTACGGTGAAGTGTATCAAATATTTGGAAAACACAGAGCAAGAGAACAAGCAGACAGATGTATGCAATGTGGTGATCCATATTGTCATACAGGTTGTCCTCTTCATAACTTTATTCCTGCTTGGTTGAAACAAACGGCAGAAAAAAATATGGATTTAGCTTTTGCTTTATCAAATGAGACATCTCCTTTCCCTGAAATTTTAGGAAGAATTTGTCCACAAGATAAACTTTGCGAAGGTGCATGTTCACTTAATACAGGACACGGTGCCATATCAATCGGTGCGATTGAAACACACCTAAATGAAAGAGCTTTTGAAAACGGTTTAAAACCGAAGTTTGCACCTTTAACTTCAGGTAAAAAAGTAGCAGTTGTAGGTTCTGGACCATCTGGAATTTCTGCTGCAACTTTTCTTCTTAGACGTGGTATCGAAGTTGAAATGTTTGAAAGAGAAGATAGAGCCGGTGGACTTTTAATGTACGGTATTCCTGGATTTAAACTTGATAAAACAACTGTTGACAGAAGAATCAACTGGTTGCTTGAAGCAGGAATGAAACTGCATTTAAATTGTGAAATAGGAAAAGATAAAAGTGTTGAATCTCTTGAAAAAGAGTTTGATGCTATTTATCTTGGAATTGGAGCAAAAGAGGGTAGACTTCCTAAAATTCAAGGTGAAGATGCTTCAAATGCTTACCTTGCAATGCAGTTTTTAACAGGAATTCAAAAAAGAAACCTAGGTAAGAAAAACAGTGATTTTATTGATGTAAAAAATAAAAGAGTTGTTGTAATAGGTGGTGGTGATACTGCAATGGACTGCGTAAGATCATCAGTTAGAGAAGGTGCTTCAACGGTAAAATGTCTTTACAGAAGAGATGAAGCAAATATGCCCGGATCAAAAAAAGAGGTTGTAAACTCAAAAGAAGAGGGTGTAGAGTTTATTTTCAATGTAAGTCCTAATAAAATCATCAAAGAGGGTGATAAAGCAGTCGGAATTGAGCTTTTAGAAACAACTTTAAGCCAAGCCGATGAAAGTGGAAGACAAAGAGTTAAAATAATTGAAGGAAGTGAGTTTGTAGAAGAAGCAGATGTTATTATTTTTGCTCTTGGATTCTCTCCTGAAGCTCCAAAATTCTTAAGTCAACTAAATGTTGAACTTAACTCTTGGGGTGGAATAGTAACAAACAACTATCAAACTTCAAATAAAAAAGTATATGCAGGTGGAGATTGCCAAAGAGGTGCCCATTTAGCTGTTACTGCTGCTGTTGACGGAAGAGAAGCGGCAAAAGAGATAATCAAAGTTATCTCATAATTTTTTTAAGTATAAAATGGATTTTAAAATCCATTTTATGCTCCTTTTTTTCTCCTTATTTACTTTTCAAATTTGTATATTTTAGTAACCTTTTGTATTTTAAATTCATAAATTCTTAATTGTGACTAAAAAAGATTGTTTTTTTATACTACTTAAAGAAAAAGTTAAAGATATTTAGGTTATAACTCCAACAGAATATTTTAGTTAGGGAAAAGGTAGATGTCTTTAATAATTACTGATGAATGTATTGCATGTGATGCATGTAGGGAAGAATGTCCAAATTATGCTATAGAAGAAGGTGATCCAATATATATTATTGATCCGGACAGGTGTACAGAATGTGTTGGTCACTATGAAGAACCGGCATGTGTAGAAGTTTGTCCTGTTGATTGTATTATCGTAGATTCTGATAATCAAGAAACAATGGAAGAACTACAATTCAAGTACGAACAATTACAGGAAGAAGAAGCATAATATGGCCAAGATAACAACTATTATAGACATTGGGTCAAACTCAATGCGAATGGTTGTTTTGGAAAAAAGCAGTAGGTTTGCTTTTAACTTGATTAACGAGACGCGAAGTCGTGTTAAAATCTCAGAAGGTTGCTATGAAAATAATGGTAACCTTCAAGAAGCTCCTATGCAAAGAGCATTTAACTCTTTGCAATCTTTTTTAAATATCTCCAAAGCACTCAAATCCAGAAAAATAATATGTGTAGCAACCTCTGCATTAAGGGATGCTCCCAATGCAAAAGTTTTTTTACAAAAAGTAAAAAATGAATTGGGATTAAGCATAAAAGTTATTGATGGAGTAAAAGAGGCATATTACGGTGGAGTAGCAGCCTTAAATCTACTTCATGACAATGAATTTGTAACAGTTGATATAGGTGGAGGTTCTACGGAATTTGCTTTTGTAAAAAATAGAAAAATAGAAAAGTGTATTTCATTAAATATAGGAACAGTCAGAATAAATGAGCTTTTTTTCAAAAAAAACGATTTTGAAGCAGCTAAAAGATATATTTTGGAAAAACTTGAAGAGGTTCTACATTGCGGTTATGAAATTCCCAATACTATTGTAGGTATAGGTGGAACAATAAGAGCTTTAAGTAGAATTATTATGGCTAAGAACTCTTATCCTCTTGATATTTTACACGGCTTTAATTACAGCACTGATTTGAATATGTATATTTACGATGCGATTTTAGAAGCAAAAGATTGTTTAAGCTTAAAATCATTGGGTGTAAAAAAAGAGAGAGTCGATACGATAAAAGAGGGAACATTTATTTTTAAAACAATTTTAGAAGAGTTGCAAATAAAAAGAGTGATTACCTCAGGTGCAGGGGTTAGAGAGGGGATTTATTTAGATGATCTTTTAAGAAATTCAAATGGAATTTTTCCTGCAAACTTTAATGTAAGTGTTAGAAGTATGCTTGACAGATTTGAAATAGATCCAAAACAGAGTTCATATTTCGGACGTAATGCAAAAGCTATTTTTGATGTGTTAGCACCTTTGCATAATTTAAATGAAAAATATAGGCAGCTGTTGGTTATAGCTTCAAAACTTCATTCAATAGGAACAGTGCTAAATTTTTACAAGTCAAATGATAATACTTTTGATTTTATCTTAAACGGCTTGAATTATGATTTTCTTCACTCTTCAAGAGTAACTGTTGCACATATTATCAAATTCTCTAAAAAATCTTTGCCTAAAAGAAAAGATTTAAAAGAGTATGAACAGCTTTTGCCTGATTTTGAAGTTATGCAGTGGTTATCTTTTATGATATCATTGAATTTGATGATTAATCAAGATATGTCCATGCCGAATGTAAAATATAATTTAAAAAACAATAAATTAAGAGTCTGTTTGGACAGACCTATATTTATGATTGAAAATGATATTGACAAGTTAGAGATACCAAAGGGTTTAAAGGTTAAAATTTATTCATGAAAATAGCTATCGTAAAACTCTCTGCCATGGGTGATATTATCCATGCCATGCTAGCCTTGCAATTTATAAAAAAGAGTAATCCTGATATAAAAATTGATTGGTTTGTAGAAGAGGTCTTTGCACCTGTTTTACAAAATAATCCTGATATAGATAATATTTATACTTTAAATTTAAAAGCATTAAAAAATGATAAAAAAAAGTTACCAACAGAAGTTACTAAAGTAAGAACTTACTCTAAAAACAGTTATGATTTGGTAATCGATGCACAAGGATTGGCAAAATCTGCAATAGTATCAAGACTTCTTGGAAAAGATATAGCAGGTTTCGATAGAACCTCTACAAGAGAAGGAGTCTCTTCTTATTTATATAAAAGAAGAATAAGTTCTGATTACTGTAAAAACGTTATTGAAAGAAATTTGGATGTTATTTTAACACCTTTAAATATTTCATATACGAAAAAAGAGATTTTAGAAAAAAAACCTTTTTTGTTTTTTAACCAAAACAGTGAAGATATTGAAAAATTTCTATCAAAAGATAAAAAGAATATATTATTAATAATCGGAGCTAGTTGGGACTCGAAAATTTACTCTAAAGAGAAATTCGCTAAAATATCAAATATATTAGATGAAAATGTTTTAATTGCTTGGGGAAGTAATGAAGAAAAAGAGAGTGCAGAATTTATAAGCTCAAATTCTAACTCAAAAGTTCTGCCTAAACTAAATTTAAATGATTTAAAATTTTTAGTCTCAAAAATGGATTTAGTAATAGGAAACGATACGGGACCCACACATATGGCATGGGCCTTAAATGTCCCTTCAATTACAATTTTTGGATGTACGCCAGGAAAAAGAAACACTTATATAACTAATATAAACAAAATCATTGAATCAAAATCAAAAGTAAATCCTCTTAAACTAAAAAAAGAAGATTTTTCAATAAATGATATCAATGAAGAAGATATAGTAAAAATAGCGAAGGAACTTCTTAATGATAAGAAAGATAAGGGACTATCTTAATTACACTCTATACAATATTTTTAAATATATAATTTCTTATACTCCCAAAAATATTTCAAAAAAAATTCTTATTTTAGTTGCAAAATTAGCATATAAATATAATAAAGAACATAAACATATAGCAAAAGTAAATTTAGACTTAGCTTTTGGAGATTCTCTTTCAAATGAAGAGAAAGAGAAGATTATTTTTAATTCATATAAATCTTTAGTTTTTAATTTGTATGAATTTGTAGAAAATCAGTCTATTTCAAAAGAGCAGCTTCTAAAAAAAGGGAAAGTTGAAAATGAAGAGGTTATTTTAGAAGCAATTAAGAGTAAAAGAAAAATTATATATATAACTGCTCACTACGGCGGTTGGGAATTAGCTCTTCCTTATGTTGCTTTAAAATACGGGAAATTAGCAGTAGTAAACAGAAAGATGGATAATCCTTATATGAACAACATGTATATAGAAGCTAGAGATAGAAATAATATTACAATGCTTGAAAAAAAAGTTGCCGCTAAGGGGATGTTAAAAGCTTTTAAAGAGAAAAAAGCAGTGGCTTTGGTAATAGATCAAAATATAAAAAACGGAGTTGAAATTAAGTTTTTCGGTAAAAAAGCAATGGCTACTGATTCTACTTCAAGATTGGCTTTAAAGTTAGATGCTGTTATTATTCCTATCTTTTGTGTTATGAATGATTTTAGAGATTATACTTTAAAAGTGGGTAAAATGATAGACCCTTCTAAAACTGAATTTAAAACAGAAGATAAAATCAAGGAGCTTACTCAAATGCAAGCTGATTTAATAGAAAAACAGATAAAAGATAAACCTGAACTTTGGTTTTGGCAACATAAACGTTGGAAAAAATTCTATAAAGAGTTATATAAGAGAAATAAATAATGAATAATAAGCCCAAATATCACCTGTTTAAAAATACAACATATGCTTTAAGTGGATTAAAACATGTACTAAAAACAGAGAGTTCATTTAAAGTAGAACTTTTTTGTGCAATATTTATTATTGCAGGTATAATTTTGATAGATACTTCCATATCAAATAAACTTATTTTACTGGTTAGCGGAATTTTGGTATTGATTATTGAGCTTGTAAATTCAGCCATTGAAAATGTAGTCGACTTAGTTACAAAAGAGTATGCCCCTTTGGCTAAAACTGCAAAAGATATAGGTTCCTCTGCCGTTATGTTTGCTATTATACTTCATGTAGTTTGTTGGATAATGATTCTTATATGAATAAAGAGTTTGAAACTTTCTTAATAAAGAAGAGTAAACAAAGCGGGGAAGAGATTGTTCCCGTTGTTTTTGATAATAAAAAATATTGGCTTAAAAAAGCAAGATCTACTAAATCTCTATTTTCACATAGATTTTTTTATTTTTTAACAAAATTCGAGATACTATTTCCTGTTGAAAACAAAACAGCAAAAGAGGCTATGGAGTATGAAACATCAAAAATAAAAAAATTTAAAACTTTGGGATTGAATACTCCTTTAGTAGTTTTTCAAAACAGTGATTTTTTCGTTTTGGAAGATTGCGGTAAAAACGTAAACTCATATATTAGAAAAAGAGATATTACAAAAGAAAAAATGTATTTTTTCATAGATAAAGTTATTTTAGAACTCTCTAAAATTCATAATTCCAAGCAGTTTCACGGTGGTGCACAAGCTAGAAACTTTACATTTAAAGAGGATAAAATATATGCCATTGATTTGGAAGATAGTTTTAAAGATGATGTAGATTTAAAATTGTTGCAATTTAGAGATTTTCTTCTTTTACTTCTCTCTTTTACAAAAACAAGAGCAAATTTTGAATTAGATTTCAACTATATAATAGATAAATATATCACTTTGACGAAAAACTATGAATTTAAAAAAAGATTAAAAAATCTTGCAAATAAATTATCTTTTTTTATCTTCTTAAGTGATATAAAATTTATAAATAAAATTTTAGGAAGAGATGGAAAAAGTTTTTTTAAACTTCTTAAGATATTAAAAAATTTAGAGAGTTAATATGAATACTATAATTATGTCAAAAGTTTTAAATATATTTAAAAAGTTAATATTTGCACATATAATATTTTTAGTGCTGATGTCTATATTTAGATTAGTTTTTTTTATTTACTATTCTCCTTTAAATAGTTTAAACGGATTTTATAAAGACATAGCTAAAGCCTTTTTTTTGGGATTTAGAATTGATTTAACGGTAATCGGTTATATACAAGTTCTTCCGACGCTTTTTTTAATAATTTTGTATTATATAAAAAAAGAGTCTTTATTAAATATTTTTAACAAGTTTTTACTCTATTATATCTTTATTTGCTATTTTATAGTTTCTCTGTTTTTATGTACGGATTTTGGTTTTTATTCATATTTTAAAGAGCATATAAATATTTTACTTTTTGGATTTTTTGATGACGATACAGAAGCTTTGCTTGTAACTTTTTGGCAAAACTATCACATAGTTTTAATTTTGGCACTCTTTTTTATGTATCTGTCTGGTCTGTTTTTTTCCGTTAAAAAAATATTTAATATAAAAGATAAAAGTTATAATTCGTTCTTCGGGCTAAAAATTTCGGCTTTGATTTTTTTTATTATCTTTATATTAAACTTTTTAGCGGTTCGTGGAACTTTAGGGATGTATCCTTTAGGAAAAATGATACCGAATGTTTCAACTAATTCTTTTATAAATAAAGTATCACACAATGGTTTTAGAGCTTATACAAATGCTTTAAGTGCCAGAGAAAAGTATTTAGCTAGAAAATATGATTTGTTAAAAGTTGTAGGGTACGATAAAAATATAGCTAAAGCTTTTGAAGTTTATAAAAGCAGTAAAGATATAAATAGAGATGATTTATTAAAAAATATAACAAATAGAACAGAAAAAAAAGATGATAAACAATATAATGTAGTCGTAATTATGGTTGAAAGTTTCGGTATGCCTATTTTAAAATACCAAAGCGATGATTTTAATATTTTAGGAAGTTTGAAAAAGCATTTTGATGAAGATACTCTATTTACAAACTTTATTTCAGAAGGTGACGGAACAATTTCTAGTCTGGAATCTTTACTTTTGAATATCCCTCATAGACCTAAATCTTTTGCTTTTTCTCAATCTATTTATAAACAAACGCCTTTTACTTATACTCCGGCATTTTTATATGATAGTGCAGGATATGAGACCACTTTTGTGTATGGAGGTGATTTAACTTGGAGAAATTTAGGTAATTTCGTTAAATACCAAGGTTATAAAAATGTAGAGGGTAAAATAAATATTTATGAGCATTTAAATGATAAATCAAAACCAAAAGAGGATTATTTTCATCCTTGGGGAATTTACGACCAATATTTGATGAAACATATTCTAAAAAAACTTGAAAACAGTGACAATAAAAAACAGTTTATAGTTGCTCTTACAACAAATAATCATCCACCTTACAATGTTCCAAAAGATTATAAAAGAAATAGTCTCATTTTTAACGAAAAAATAAAAAAACATATAACCGGAGATATAGATTTAGCAAAACAGAGATTTGCTTCATATGCCTATGCCGTTGATCAAATAGGTAAATTTTTAGATGAGTTTAAAAAAACAAAATATAAAGATAATACGATAATTGCAATAACAGCAGATAATAATACAATAGATGGAATTATGAAATATGACAATAATCAGATTTTAAATTCAAAAAATATTCCTCTTTATTTTTATATTCCAAAAGAGTTAAAAGAAAAATTAAATATTGATATGAAAGTAGCAGGTTCTCATAAAGATATATTTCCTACGCTTTATAATTTAACGCTGAAAGATAAAAATTATATCTCAATAGGAACAAATCTTTTTGACAATAGTAAAAAACATTATGGCTTTAACGGCTCTTTAGTAATAAATAACAAAAATATAGCAAAAAGATTTGATAATTTAAATATTAAAAATGAGCCTATGTTAGAGTATTACAAAGCAAACTTAGCCATTACTGAATATTTAATAAAGCAATATAATAAAAAAGGAAAATAATGAAAAGTATTTTAAGTGCACCCTCTCAAGAATTAAAAGATAAAATAACCCTTTGGTTAAACCATCTTCTAGTTTTATATACTTTTTTAATACCGATACATAATGGGGCAAAAAGCTCTATGTTTTTTGTTATGCTGGTTCTTTTCTTATATAGACGAGATTATTGGTTTTATTTAAAAGAGGCTTTTTCAAATAAAATAGTACAAGCTTTTTTGCTCTTTTATTTTATAAATGCTTTTGGAATGCTATATACTGATAATATAGCTTATGGAAAATCTCATATGGATAAAGCAAAATATTTGCTTTTCCCTTTAATGTTTTTATCTTTTTTGGATAAAAGATTTGTTTGGAGAATAGTAACAGCCTTTATTTTAGGGATGCTAGTTGCCGAAATATTTTCATATTTAATTCATTTTGGAATTTTTCCTTTAGAATTTTCTATTGGAAAATATGAAATTTATGAGGTTTATCGTAGAACTAGTCCTGCCCCATTTTTTTCTCATCTTGATCATAATGTTGGTTTAGCTTTGGTTGTTGCTATTCTACTTTATCAATTATTAAATAAGAGGCATATTCCAATAGGAGTTAAAGTTTTTAGTCTTGTTTTTATGACTACAGCTTCTCTTAATATGTCTTTTATCGCAAGTAGAACAGGGTATATTCTATATATATTTATTATTTTAGTTGTAGTTTTTCTAACTTTTAAAAAGAAAATTGTTAAAGTTTTAGCTGTAACAATACTTTTTTTAACAATAATAAGTACTTTAGCTTATAATTATGCGGATACAGTTAATGCTAGAGTCAACTTAACTATTAATAGTATAAATAAAGTATTGGAAAATGAAGATTATAATTCTTCTATAGGTTTAAGATTAGGATTTTCAAAATATGCTATTGATGTAATAAAAAATAATCTTATATGGGGTGTAGGTACAGGAGATCATATGGATGAAGTATATTCCATTTTACCTGAAAAATATAAATATATAGTATTATCTTTAACAAAACCGCATAATGTCTATATTCAAATATTATTACAAACTGGACTTTTAGGTGCAATTTCTTTTTTGTATTTGATATATACAATTTTGTTTTATAAAAATACAACAAAACATAAAAAAGATATTATGATTATAATGACTTTGGCTACTTTGGTATTTATGCTTCCAGGATTGTTTTTTGGAACATTTACCTTGCCACTTTTTGTCGTATTAATAAGTGCAATGATTACTAATAAGGAACAAAATATAGAATATTGCGATATGAATAGAAACTTACTAATAAAATATTTTATATTTGTAATTTTATTTTTAATAATCGGTATCACAAGATAGGAAGAAAAATGAAAATAGTATATATATCAAGATCAATAATACCTTCACGAACAGCAAATAGTATAAATGTGATGAAAATGTGTAGTTCCTTTGCTTCTCTAGGACATGAAGTAATACTTTTGGCACCTTGGACTAAAAAATTAGAAGAAAAAGAGATAGATGATATCTTTGAATATTATGGTGTTGAAGAGAATTTTATTCTAAAGAAGATATATTCACCAAATATAAAATATCTTAAGAAAAAAATATATTCTTATCTTTGTTTAAAAAAAGTTCAAAAGATTAATCCTGATTTTGTTTACGGTAGAGATGATATGTTTGCTTTTTACTTAACTCAAAAAAACGGTTATTTTACTCTTTTTGAAAGACATGAACCTTTCCGTAAAAATGATTTTGAACACAAAATGTTTAAAAAATTTTTAGGTATTAAAAAAAATAAAATAAAATTTGTAACTATTTCAAAAAAGCTTAGAGAAATTTACAGTAAAAGCTACAATCTTAAAGAAGATGAAATATCAGTTGCCCAAAGTGCTACAGGACTTTTTAATAATCAAGATTTACCTGATATTGAATTTTCTAAAGACAAAATAAATATTGGATATATAGGAAGTCTTTTTAAAGGTAGAGGAATAGAAACAATAATTGAGTTAGCAAAACATTTTGCAAATATTGATTTTCATATAATTGGAGGGAAAAAAGAAGATATAATATATTGGAAAGAAAAATCTAAAAAGTTAGATAATTTATTTTTTTATGGTTTTATCAATCCTAAAGAGACTTATAAGTATAGAAATATGTGTGATATTTTATTAGCTCCATATCAAGGAGAAAAAGCAGGTAATAGAAATAGTGATTATATGTCACCTATAAAAATTTTTGAATATATGGCTTCAAAGAAGTCTATAATTTGCTCAGATTTACCGGCAATAAGAGAATCAATAAATGAAAATCATGCTATTTTTGTAAAAAATGATGATGTAAATGAGTGGATAAAAGCTTTAAGTAGCTTAATTGATAATCAAAATAATATGAAAAAACTTTCAGAAAATGCATACGACTATTGCTTGAAAAATTTTACTTATGAAGCGAGAAGTAAAAAAATATTAGAACTTGTAAAATAATTTTTTATCTTTTTTAAAGTATATATCTTGATTTACTTAAAAAAGATAAAAAGATTAAGAAAATAAGTTTAAAGGTCTTAATGCAGAATTATAATTTCCCATCACTATTATTAGAGATAGATTTGATATCAAAAAGAACTGCTTTTCCCCTGTTTGTAAAATCCAAAGTTTTGAACTCCTTGTGGGCAACTGCAAGTACAATTCCATCGTAATCTTGAATGTTCAATGCTGAACTTTGAATTAAGTTTAAAGCATATTCATGTTGTACTTCGTCACTGTCTGCCCATGGGTCATAAACTTCACAATTACAACCGAATTCTTGTAATTCCTTTATTACATCTATTACTCTACTATTTCTAATATCTGGACAGTTTTCTTTAAAAGTAATACCTAATACTAATACTTTTGAACCTTCTATTCTATGACCTTTTTTTATCATTAGTTTTATTACTTGATTAGCTACATAGATACCCATATTATCATTTAATCTACGTCCTGAAAGTATTATTTCCGGATTATATCCTATACTTTGTGCTTTAAATGTAAGATAATATGGATCTACTCCTATGCAATGACCTCCTACAAGTCCTGGTCTAAACGGTAAAAAGTTCCATTTTGTTCCCGCTGCTTCTAAAACGGCATTTGTATCAATACCTAGTTTGTTAAAAATAATAGCAAGTTCATTTACAAAAGCTATATTTATATCTCTTTGAGAATTTTCTATTACTTTTGCAGCTTCTGCAACTTTTATTGTAGGAGCTAAGTGAGTTCCTGCCGTAATAATAGAAGAATAAAGTTTATTTACCTTTTCACCTATTTCAGGAGTACTTCCGCTTGTTACTTTTAATATTTTTGTTACGGTATGTGTTTTATCCCCCGGATTAATCCTTTCAGGAGAATAACCGCAATAAAAATCTTGATTGAACTTAAGATTAGAGAATTTTTCAAGTACAGGTACACACTCTTCTTCTGTAGCTCCCGGGTATACTGTAGATTCGTATATTACTATATCATCTTTTTTTAAAACTTTTCCCACAGTTTCACTGGCTTTTATAAGAGGTGTTAAATCAGGTCTTTTATTTTTATCTATCGGCGTAGGAACTGTTACTATATAAATATTACAATCTTTTATATCATCAATATTTAAAGTAAATTTCATGCCATTTTTTATAGCTTCATTTACTTGGTTTTCTGATAATTCTAAAGTCCTGTCATATCCTTTTGATAACTCATCAATTCTCCATTTTGAAATATCAAAACCTACTACTTCATATTTTGAAGAAAATGCATGAGCTAGAGGAAGCCCTACATATCCTAGTCCAATTACACATATTTTATTCATTAAAAAACTCTTTCCTTCTAAATAATTATAAATTTTTGTTATATCCAAAAAACTCTAAATACCAATCTACGAACTTATTTATACCTTCTTGTATCGGTGTTGCAGGTTTATAACCTAAATCTTCTACTAAGTCTGTAACATCTGCATATGTTGCCGGTACATCACCTGCTTGCAAAGGCATCATATTTTTTTCAATTTTTTTACCCAATTTATTTTCTATAGCTGTTATAAAATCCATTAGTTTTACAGGATTGTTATTCCCTATATTATACACTTTATATGGAGCACTTGATGTTGAAGGTTCTTTTTTATCCCAATTTTTATTTGGTTTTGCCGGGTTATCTATTACTCTGATGACACCTTCAACTATATCATCTATATAAGTAAAATCTCTTAACATCTCACCATTATTAAATACATCTATTTTTTTGTCTTCAATAGCTGCTTTAGTAAATAAGAAAAGTGCCATATCCGGTCTTCCCCATGGACCATAAACAGTAAAAAATCTAAGTCCAGTGGTACTTATACCGAAAAGATGACTATAAGTATGTGCCATAAGTTCATTTGACTTTTTAGATGCAGCATAGAGTGAGATAGGATGATCTACATTATGGTTTGTCGAAAAAGGAAGTTCTTCATTTAGTCCGTATACGGAAGAAGATGAAGCATAACAAAGATTTTTGACATTATTATGTCGGCAGCTTTCAAGAATATTCATAAATCCTATAATATTACTATCAATATATGCATCTGGATTTGTTAACGAATATCTTACTCCCGCTTGGGCTGCAAGATTACAAACGGCATCAAATTTCTCTTTTTCAAAAAGTTGCATCATTGCTTTTTTATCTTCAAGATTTAATTTAATAAATTTATATTTTGGGTTTGTACTAGAAGTTAATAATTTTCCATAAGGTATTTCTTTCCCTTCTTCTATTTCTTGTATTATGCCACCTCTTTGAAGTCTTCCATATTTTACATTCTGATCATAATAGTCATTTATATTATCTAAGCCTACTACTTCATCTCCTCTTTCAAGAAGTTTTAAACTCAAATGACTTCCTATAAATCCTGCTGTTCCTGTTACTAATATTTTCATTATAAATTTGTCCTTATTATCTTAAAAGCTCTAAATATTCTTTCTGTTCTCTGCTGGGTGCAAAAATCTCTAAAGCTTTTTTATGATTTTCTTTTGCTTTTTCTTTCTCTTCTTTTATATTTTGTGCTACATTTAAAACAATTTTTTCCAACTCTTTTAAACTATTCTCTTTTGTTAAATGTATATGAAAACCTAAATCTTTGAATTCAGGTGATGAAGTGTCATTATAAATAATAGGAATGAGCCCAAATCCAAGAGATTCTATAATTGCATTACTCATACCTTCTCCCAAACTTGGAAAAATAAAAATATCACTTTTTTGAAGATATTTTTTTACTTCATTTGTGTATCCCACAAACTCAATTTTTTCTTTATACTTTATCGTTTCTAAATATTTTTGAATATTTTTATAATAGTTTTCATCTTGAATATCGCCTAAAAATTTTATATTAAAATTAATACTGTTTTTATACAAAATTGCACAGGCTTTAATAGCCTCTAATTGTCCTTTCCCGGGATGTACTCTTCCTACATGAACTAAATCAATTTTTCCGTCATATTCTTTAAAAGAAACTTCTTTATCAAGTTTTAATGAGGAGTATATTCGTGTGACTTTTGCTTTTTTAGGAATGGGTAAAATATCAATAATATTTTGTTTCATATACTCGCAATTACCGACAAAATAGTTTACGTTTGAATAAAAAAGTTTATGAAAAAAATCTTTTTTTGAAGTAGTTTTTTTAGAACCTTGTCTGATTATAAAATTGATATTTAAGCCAAGAGTGGCAAAATACAGAGATTTCATCTCTGAAGCTCCTAAAAAAATCACATTTTTAATAGAGTTTTTAATTAATATATCTCTTACACTTTTTATAAGGCTTAAAGATAAATTACTGGAAAAACAAACCTTATGAACTTTTATCTTATACCCTTCAAAATGCTCTTTTTTTTCTAAAATATAGCTTTTGTCTCTTGCTATAAATTCAATCTCAACTTTTGTGCTTAATATTCTTGCTAATTTAACAGAGGCTAATTCCATACCTCCATTTACCCTTGATAGACAAATTACGGCTGTTTTTTGTTTCATATAATCCCTTAGAAAGGCTAATTATATCCTATTTAAATTAAACTTGTTATATAATGCCCGACTACATACAAAAATAAGGTTTTTTATTTTGAAAATTACAGCAAATATAATAACACTAAATGAAGAAAAAAATATTGCAGAAGTTATAAAATCAGTTCAGAGTGTTTGTGACGATATAGTAGTAGTTGATTCCCTAAGTACGGATAAAACTTGCCAAATAGCAGAAGAGTTGGGTGCAACGGTGATAAAACAAGAGTATTTAGGGGACGGTCCACAAAAAGCTTTTGGCGCTCCTTTTGCCAGAAATGATTGGATTTTAAGTATTGATGCAGATGAAAGATTAGATGTAAATGCAATAGAAGCAATAAAAATGCTGGATTTGGAAAACACACCTTATGATGCTTATTCTTTTGCAAGAAAAACTTATGTGGGAAAAAACTTTATAAAACTTTGGTACCCAGATAGAGTTACACGACTGTATAATCGTACAAAATGCGGATATTCAAGAGCAAAAGGTCATGCAAAAGTTGAAACTGAAAATGTACATGATTTAGATGCAGATATGTTACATTATTCTTATGAAGATTATGCTCATATGATAAGAACAACTGAAAAATTTATAAAAAGAGGTGCCGTTTTAGCTTTGGAAGAGGGTAAAAAAGCTCATAGTTTTGATCCTATTATTCACGGAATCGGAGCTTTGTTTAAAACTTTGATTTTAAAAGGTGGAGCTTTTCACGGAATAAACGGATGGAATGTTGCTATTATCTCTTCTTTTAGCTCTTATATGAAATATGCCCTGATGTTAGAGATGCAAAAAAATGAAAAGTAAGAAGATTTTAGAAGTTTGTTTATCTCCTGATTTAGGCGGACTTGAACTTTATATGAGTAGATGTTCTAATGAACTTTCAAAAGAGTTTGAACTTTTTTGCGTAGTTTCAAAAAGTTCTAAATTAAAAGATTATCTTGATAACGCTTTAGAAGTTTTTGAACTAAAAAGAAAAAGTAGTTTTTCTCTTCTGTCTTCTTTAAAACTTGCCAAAATAATAGATGAAAAAGGTATTGATATTGTTCATCTTCACTGGACAAAAGATATTCCAATAGTTGTTTTTGCAAAAATATTTTCAAAAAGAAAACCGAAAATTGTTCAAACTCGTCATATGACAATGACAAGATTTAAAGATGATTTTTATCATAAATTTTTATATAAAAATATCGATACTATTATTTGTGTAACAAAAACATTAGAACAACAAATAGAGATGTTTATTCCTAAAAAAATAAGACCTGAAACTAAAACTTTATATCTTGGGGCAGAAAATGCAGAATTTTTTAGTAAAGAGGAAATTCAAAGCTTTAAAGATAAATTCAAAATTAAAGATTCATTTATGATATCTCTTATTGGAAGAATAAATGAGTTTAAAGGTCAACATCTTTTAATAGATGCAATAAAAGAGTTAAAAAGGAAAAACCTAAATATTAAAGCATATATAATAGGTCATGCAATGAGTCAAGAATATTTAGATAAACTAAAACAAAAAGTTACAAATGATAAATTAAATGAATTGATTACTTTTGTAGGTTTTAGCAAAGAAGTAAACAAATTTATGCAAGCTTGCGATGTAGTTCTAATGACCTCAAAAAACGAGACCTTCGGTTTAGTTACAATTGAAGCGATGAAAAATCAAACAGCAGTAATAGCCTCTAACAGCGGAGGAAGTTTGGAAATAGTTGAAAATGAAAAAACAGGTTTGCTTTTTAAAAGTGAAGATTCCCATGATTTAGCTTTAAAAATTGAAAAACTTTATGATAATCCGGATTTTAAGAACTATTTGGCAAAAAACGGTAAAAATAGGGCAGATGAACTATTTGACGAAAAAAAACAGTTTGTTAAACTTTGTAAACTGTTTGAGACGATATAGGAGAGTTGGTGCTGATTTTAGAAGATAAAGATTTTATAGCAAAAGGTAGCGAAAGAGCTTGTTATTTACATCCAAAAGATAATAATAAAACAGTAAAAGTTACATATGAAAATAATAAAAGAGAGAAAAATAAACAGTCTCAAAAAGAGATTAGTTATTATAAGCAGTTACAAAAAAAAGGCTTAAAAAATTGGAAACATCTACCTCAATATTTCGGCGAAGTTAAAACCAATAAAGGTCATGGTTTTATAATTGAGCTAATAAAAGATTATGACGGTCAAGTTTCTAAAAGTTTTGCATACTATCTTAAAGAAAACGATGTAGAAAAATATAAAAGAGAGTTAGAAAAGTATAAACAATACTTTATAGATAATTGTATTATTTTTAATTATGGAATGATGCCTAAAAATATACTTCTTAGAAAAAACAGCGAAACAGATTTTGATTTGGTTTTAATAGATGGTTTAGGCGATGTATCCCATTTTACTTTACCAAACAAAATCCCATATTTTGCTAGAAGAAGAATAAACAGAAGATGGGATAAATTTGTAAATAAGTATCTAAAAAAATAAAAAAAATTATTTTTTAGATATTTAAAACTTCAAAAGCTTTTTCTTGGATCTCTTTTAAATCTATATTTTTCAGATTTGATTCTTTACCTTGAGGTGTTATTGCTATTGAAATATCACTTCTAGGCGCGCATAAAATATATTTTGTTGGATCATTCCAAAATAGACCGATAGTAGGAATATTTAATCCTGATGCAATATGTACAAAACTTGTATCAGGCGTAATTAATAAATCTAATTCTTTTACTATTTGGGCTGCTTCATATATATTTTTTGTTTTAAATGGTAATTCAACATTTGTTAAATTATTCTTTTCTATAAGCTCTTTAAAGTAATTAAATTTGTTAGGAACACAAAAAGGTATTATTTTTACATTTTCATTCTTTAGAAATTTGCATAAGTTGATAATTTGTTCTGTATTTAATGTTCTGTTTTCATGAGAAGCATCGGTATTCAATCCAATTAATTTATAGCTTTTAAATCTATCAAGATAGTTTATAATATCTTTATTTTCTTCTTTTGGTAGAGGGAATACCATTTTATTATTAGGATTTCTAATCCCTAAAAATTTGAGAACTTTTAATCGTTCATCAACTATATGGATGATTTTATCAGGGATTCCATATACTTTATAATAAAAGCTAAGTTCACTTCTATCAAAACCGTATCTCTCTTTTTTACCGCTTGAAGCTAAAACAAATTTTGGATTTATAATCTTAGTATAAAGAGTTCTATGAAATCTTATTACTGTATCATCAATAGCCAAATCATAGTGGTTTTGTCTCATTTTAAATACTTCAACCCAAGTTTTAAACCAATGTCTTTTTTTATGTTTTAAATAAACAGTATTAACCCAAGGAACATATTTATACATAAAATAGTTGTTTAAACTAGCATATACATCAATTTTTGCTTCAGGATAGAATTTTTTTAATTCTCTTATTAATGGATAGCTTAATATAGCATCACCGATACCACCATCTCTAATTATTAAAATTTTTTTAATTTTGATATCAGAGAGACTTTTATCATATTTTTTTTGAGCAATTTTTTTAAATAAAAAATTTTTAAATTTTTGTTTGAGATTCATTCTAATTAAACAGTCTTTCCTCTAAAATATAGGCAATTTTATTGAAAAAGTTCTGTTTATATCCTTAAATTTAATTATGGTAAAATATCAACTTTTATTAAAATAGGAGCTTTAATGCTATTTCTAACTGAGGATTTACTTGTAAATAAAGGAACAAACAGAGTTTGTTATAAACATCCAAAAGAATCCTCAAAATGTCTAAAAATTGATTTAAAACAAAATAAAGAGACGAAAAGAGAATTAAAATATTATAAAAGATTAGAAAAAAAGAATATTCCTTTTACAATGCTTTCAAGATACTACGGCAGTGAAGAAACAAATTACGGAAAAGCAGAAGTTTTTGAACTTATAAGAGACAGTAATGGAAAAGTTTCTAAAGAAGTAGATAAATATTTAAATGATTCAAATAGTTCTTTTGAAGATATTGAGAATTTATTAAAATGTATACCTTTTTTTAAAAAATATATATTTGAAAATAAAATATATGTAAAAGATTTAAATACAGTAAATGTTATGTATCAGAAAAATGAAAATAGTAAAGAAAATAGATTAGTAATTATCGATGGTTTGGCACATAGTAATTATAATCCAATTTTTTACAGTTGTGATTATTTTGTTTTAAAAAAAATTGAAATATGTTGGGAAAAGTTTATAAAGTCAATAAAAAAAAAGAGTATTATAAAGCAAAATCCTCAATTTTTAAAATATTTATAATAAAGCAAAATCTAAAAAAGGAAATAATTGTTATTCAATAGTTATGAGTTTATCTTTGCATTTCTACCGATAGTATTTTTCGTATATTTTTATTTGTTAAATAAAAGATTAATAGTAGGAGCGAAAGGGTTTCTAGTATTTTCAAGTTTGTTTTTTTATAGTTGGTGGAATATAGTATATTTACCTTTGATATTAAGCTCAATGCTGTTTAATTACGTAATAGGCAATAGCCTAAATAATAGTGAAGAAAAAATAAAATCTTTTCCAAGAAAAAGTATTCTAATCTTTGGAATAGTAGCAAACTTATCACTGCTTGGATACTTTAAATACGCAGACTTTTTTATAGAAAATGTAAACTTAGCTTTAGATTCAAGTATATCCCTGCTTCATTTAGCTCTGCCTTTGGCTATAAGCTTCTTTAGCTTCCAACAAATAGCATATCTAGTAGATAGTTATAGAAAAGAGACAAAAGAATATGATTTTTTAAACTATGCTCTGTTTGTAACATTCTTCCCACAACTTATAGCAGGACCAATAGTACATCATAAAGAGATGATGCCACAGTTTGCAAGTAAATGGAACCTTGTAAAAAATTATAAAAATATAGCTCTAGGATTGTTTATTTTTTCAATAGGATTGTTTAAAAAAGTAGTAATAGCAGATACTTTTGCTGTTTGGGCAACAAATGGATTTGATACAGCCCTAACTTTGAACTTCTTTGAAGCATGGGCAACGTCTTTGTCTTATACTTTTCAACTTTACTTTGACTTTTCAGGTTATACGGATATGGCAATAGGAGCAGCACTATTGTTTAATATAAAACTACCAATAAATTTTAATAGCCCATATAAAGCATTGGATATACAAGACTTCTGGAGAAGATGGCATATAACACTTTCAAGATTTCTAAGAGATTATATTTATATTCCACTAGGAGGAAATAGAAAAGGAAGTTTTAGGACATATTCAAACCTAATGATAACATTTTTACTAGGTGGATTGTGGCATGGAGCAGGATGGACATTTGTGTTCTGGGGGTTTCTGCATGGGATAGCATTGTGTACACATAGAGTATGGAAATATTTAGGATTTACTTTGCCCAAAGTAATAGCATGGATTGTGACATTTAACTTTGTAAATATAGCATGGGTATTTTTCCGAGCTAAAGAGTGGGATGATGCTATTAAAGTATTGAAAGGGATGTTTGGATTTAGTACAATAGTGATTGATAGTAAATTTGAAAAAAACTTAGCTTTTTTAGAAGAGTATGGAATCGTATTTGGTAGAGTAACTTATGATATAACAGGTGGAAGTGAAGTCTTAAATTGGATAATAATAGGGTTTTTATTAATTTTATGTTTTAAAAACTCAAATGAAAGAAAATCAATCTTTAAAACTGATATTAAGTATTTAGTTTTTGTAGTATTTCTTTTTGTATATAGTATTTTTAAAATAAATACTTTTAGTGAATTTTTATATTTTAATTTTTAAAGAGAGAAGTTGTCGTGGCAAATAAACGTTTTATAAAACTTTTTATTTTTTTATCTTTATTATCTATTCTTATTTTGTCCCAAATGGCTTTTTTAAGTTATAGTAAAAATCCTTTAGCAATAAAAAGCCAAATTAGATTAGAACAAGTAAAGAAAGATAATAGTCAAATAGTTTTTGTAGGGGATAGTTCTTTAGAACATGGACTTGATGAAAAGTATTTTTCGACACTTTTAAACAATAAATTTAAAGTTTCCAATTTAGCATTGACTGCAGATGCCCATAATTTGCCTGCAACTTATAATATGATAAGACATATTTTGACTGAAAATAAAAATGTAAAGTATATAGTGATGATGCAAAATCCATCTATTTGGCATACTGAATTTTCACAAGGGGGGTATTGTTCAACTCTTGGTAATTTAGATAATAAATTAGTAAAGAAAGAGGGCTTATTAGAATCTTTTGGATGTTTTAAATATAAATATCTTAATATAAACGCTATAAGAGAGTTAAAAAAACAACTAGAACGTAAAAATAAAAAAAGTACAAAAACGTATAAGAATGGAAAACTTGATATAAAAGAACAATTGGCAAAAAATAAATTCTATAAATTTGATAAAATTGCAAACTCAAAAATCAAAGAAATAAATTTGATTGATAAATATTTACAAGATAAAAATGTTAAAGTTTACTATGTTCAAGGTACTCTACATTATGATGTCTATAAAAAATATAAAGATACAATTTCTAAACAACATGCAATTTTAAAAACATTAAAAAATATCACTTTTATAGAAAAATTTATCTATCCTGAGAATAAAAAGATGGGAAATAGTGAAAATCATATAGCTGAAGAATATAAAAAAGAAGTTACAGAGTTTTATTTTTCTATATTAAAAAAGTATTTATAGAAAGAAAAATAAACTTTAGATAAAATATCTATATTTATTAATGCAAGGAAAAAATTGAATATCAAGTTTGAATTAAATAAAAAATATGAAAATACAAAAGAGTTTTTATTAAATATAAAAGAGTATTTCAAAGAGAACTCAAATACAATTCATAAAGCAAGAAATGAATTAAAAGTTATAGAATACAAAGGGATTCAAACAGTAGTAAAAGCTTTTAAAGTACCCAATTTTATAAACCAAATTGTATATGCATACTTTAGGGATTCAAAAGCTAAAAAATCATATAAAAATGCAATGAAACTATCAACTCTTGGAATAAATACTCCGGCACCTATAGGCTACATCGAGTTTTATAAAAACTTTTTATTTAAAGAGAGCTTTTTTATTGCAAAAAAGCAAGATTACGCTTTTACGATTAGAGAACCTCTTAGAAATTTGGATTTTCAAGATAGAGAAATTATTATAAAAAAATTTGTTGCATTTACTTATAATCTTCATAAAAACAGTGTTTATCACAAAGATTATTCAGCAGGAAATATTTTAGTTATAAAAACAGACAATGAATATGATTTCAGTGTTGTTGATATAAATAGAATGGAGTTTAAACCAATAGATTTACATCTGGGACTTGATAATTTTGCAAAGCTTTGGTTAGATGAAGATAGTTTATTGATTATTGCAAAAGAGTATGCAAAATTAGCAGGAGTTCAAGAGCAAGAAGCAATTGATATTTTAAAAAGTTGTGATAAAAAATTAAAAGATTTTGTAGAGTTTAAAAGAAAAATAAGAGGTAAAAAATAGTGAATCTTCTTATTACAAGACATGATAAAATAGGTGATTTTGTCGTTACTCTGCCTCTTTTTAAAGCTATAAAAGAGCAATATCCAAATACAAAACTCACGGCACTTGTAAGCCGCGTGAATTTTGATTTTGCCAAGACTGTTGATTTTATAGATGATGTTATTTTATTTGATAAAAATGATTTAAAAACAACTTTGGAAAAGATAAAAGAGAAGAAGTTTGATGCCAGCATCTCTTGCTATATAGATACAACTTTGGGAAAACTGCTTTTTAAAAGCAGAATCAAAAAAAGAGTAGCCCCTGCAACAAAAATAGCACAACTTTTTTTTAATAAAAGAGTGACTCAAAGACGAAGCCAAGTTTTAAAAACAGAGTGGCAGTATAACTTGGATTTAGCAAAAGAGCTTTTTCCTGATATAAAACTAGAGTTTTCAAGACCTTTGCTTGATATAAAAACGCAAAAAGAAAAAAGAGTAGTTTTTCATCCTGGATTCGGCGGAAGCAGTGACGGGAATTTAAGCCTTGACGATTATATAAATTTAGCTAGAAGTATAAGCAAAAGCTCTTATGAAATAGTTTTTTCTTTTGGACCTGATGACGGAAAATCAAAAGAGTATATAGAAAATCATCTTGACTTTGATGCCAAACTTTTTGACTCAAAAATCTCTTTGTATGAATTTACAAAATATTTAGCTTCATCTTATCTTTTTGTAAGTACGTCAACAGGTCCTATGCATTTAGCAGGGGCAACAAATACGAAGACTCTGTCGTTTTTTGGAAACACCACTTTTGCCAGTGCAAAAAGATGGGCAACTATAAGCGACAAAGAGAATCAGAACAACTTTATGCTCTCTTCAAACTATTCAAGAGAAGAATATCTAAAAATAGAGAAAAGATTAAAAGAGATTATCAATGTCTGATATTAACTCTTTGATTCAAAAAATTTTATCTTCTCTTGGGAAAAAAGGTTTTTCTCTTTGTAAATATGAAGATAAAGTAATCTCTTATAAAATAAAAGAAGAAAAATTAAAATTATTTTTAAAAATAATTTTTAGATTATGTTCAAAAAACTCTTTTTGCTTTTCAATATTTAGAGAAGAGTACGATAAAATAGAAGTTGTTTTATACTCAAAAAGTGAAGATAGAAAAATAGACATATTTTTAGAAAATATTGAAGAAAAAACGATTTTAGAATATAGAAAAAAAGTTTTAAAATACAAAAAATATAAGATTTTCCCAATTATAGGTCCTGATGGAGTAGGGAAAACTACACTTTTTACTAATACTTTTGATAAAAATGAGAAAAACCTTATGTATAAAAGGTTTAAAAAAATCGTAAGACGATCAGTTATTTATAATATTATTTATCCAATTAATAAATTTATTCTAAAGAAAAAACTAGGGAAAAAACCTGAAAAAGATCAACATGATGATATTCATTATTTTTTAGTAATATTAGCAGGGCTGTTTTATTATCCATACCTTCTTTTTAATTCAATTATAAGAGATAAAACAGTTTTTGTAGATAGATTTTTTAACGATTATTTGCTTGAAAACATCTCTTTTTTAAATAAAAAAACAAGACTTAGAAAACGTTGGAAAAATCTTTTAAAATATATTCCGACAGTTTACTGGACTATTCATCTTGATGCAAAACCCAAAATAATTTTACAAAGAAAAGAGGAACTTAAAAAAAGGGATATAAAAAAATATAGAAAATTAAATTTTAAAATATATTTAGAAAAACCTTCAATCACCTATTCTTATATAAATACAGGATTAGATTTAGAGTATTGCCAAGAAGTATTGTTAAAAAATGCCAGAAAAATAGGGATAACTTTAGGCGATAAATTTCTTTGCAAAATAAATGATGATTTATTAATAGCAAAAGGTGGGGAACGGGCTTGCTATATCCACCCTGATGATGATACAAAAATTATAAAAAGTGTATTTACAAAAGGGAGTCATAACGACCAAAATAAATTAGAATATATCTATATGAATTATTTGAAAAAAAAGGAGAAAGATTTATCCCATTTAACAAATTGCTACGGGTTTATAAAAACTGATAAAGGTGAAGGATTAGTTTTTGACAGAGTTTTAAATTATGATAAAACACCTGCTAAATCTTTTCGTTATATGGTTGCAAATAAGATTTTGTCTCTTGATGAGCAAAAGGTTTTGATTGATGAGTTAAAAGAGTATTTAGAAAAAAATCAAATTCTTTTTGTAGATACAAGTTTGACCAATATTTTTTGTCCTGAGATTGAAAAAGGGAAATATAAACTAATAATTGTTGATGGAATAGGTGCAAAACGAATGGGTATGAAGTTTTGGTTTTATCAAAAATCAAAAATTTATACGAAATATAAAATCAAAAGACAATGGGCAAAATTTATGCAAATGTATAAAAAAGACGTAAAAAGAGCTGCCCTTGGTCAAAGACCTTTTACAAGGCTTTAATTTGAATAAAGCACCGTTTTTTTGGGATAAATATTCAGACCAACCACAAGTTATAAAAGATAAAGCATACAAAAGAGCTATGAGAAAGAAAAATCTTTTGGATTTTATAAAACTTATTTTTAGTTCGCTTTTTATTTTGCCCCTTGCTATTTTATTTATGAAACTTTTTAAAGGAAAAGAAAATATTTCAAATGAAGAGTTTTACGGTATCGGCGTAAATTTAGACAAAGGCGATACACAACAAGAACTGGTAGAAGAGTTAGGAGTAAAAAATCTAATTATAAGAGTTCCTTTATGGGATATTGAAAATATAGACTCTTATGTAGTTTTTGCAAATAGTTTTAATAAACTATCAAAGAAAAATATTTTGATAAATATTATGCAAGATAGAGAAAATATTGAAGATCATAAACTTTTAAAACAGAATCTAGAAATAATCTTTGAAAAGTTTAAAGATATATCAACCGAGTATCAAATAGCAACAACAATAAACAGAGCAAAATGGGGCTTCTTTTCCGTAAAAGAGTATCTCTCTTTTTATAAAACGGCACAGGATTTAAGGGATGAAAAGTTTTCAAATATAAAACTTCTAGGTCCAAGCGTAATAGATTTTGAATACTATTACAATGTCCGAGCGATGTTTAATTTTGCAAAAATAAGATATGACAAAGTAAGTTCTCTTTTATATGTGGATAGAAGAGGAGAACCTTCAAATACCCAATATGGAATCTTTGATACAAAAAATAAAATTGACCTGCTTTACGGTTTGGTTAAATTATCACCTAAATGTAACAATGAAATCTATATTACAGAGGTAAACTGGCCCATAAAAGATACGGCTCCTTATGCTCCCACAAGTCAAAAAGAGTGTATCTCAAATGAAGAGTATACAAAATACATGTTGCAGTATCACAATATTGCAAAAAAGAGTAAAAAGATAAAAAGAGTATATTGGCATCAACTAATAGCACCAGGTTATGGATTGGTTGATAATAGAGACGGTAAAATAGTAAAATATCCACAATTTTATGCATATAAAGAGATGATTAAAAAAGATGATTAAAAAAATATTTATAGAGATTCCAACTTGGCTTGGCGATGCAATTATGACAAGCCCTGCTATTGAAAATATAATAAAAACTTACCCTGATGCAAAAATAACACTTTTAGGTTCTTTTGTCTCAACTCAGGCTTTTAAAAACTTTAAAAATATAGAAAAAGTAATAATTGATGATAGTAAAAAAAGCGGTAATAGATATATAAACTTAATAAAAATAGCAAAAAGTGTAGGCAAAGTAGATTTGGCAATCTCTTTTAGAAGAAGCCTCTCTTCAAAATTTATGATGTTTTTTATAGATGCAAAAAAGAAGTTCAATTATAGAAGACTTACGAAAAAAGAGATACATCAAGTTCTACGATACAATGACTTTGTAAACAAAGTTTTAAATTTGGACAATAAAGCTGGGGATTTGAAACTATATTTTAAACCTTTTGCCTATACTAAACCAACACTTGGGATAAACCCGGGAGCTACATACGGAAGTGCTAAAAGATGGTATCCTGAAGAGTTTGCAAAAGTTGCAATTGCACTATCTAAAAAGTATGATATTGTAATTTTTGGAGGTCCAGCTGAAACAGATATTGCAAAAGATATAGAAAATGAACTAATATCAAACGGTATTACAAATTATCAAAATCTTGCAGGTAAAACTTCAATACCTGAACTTATAGAGCATATAGCAGGACTTGAACTTTTTATTACAAACGATAGCGGACCTATGCACGTTGCAGCAGCATATAAAGTAAAAACAGTTGCAATTTTTGGACCTACAAAATTCACTGAAACAAATCAATGGAATAATCCAAATGAGATAATAATAACAAAAAATTTGGAGTGTGCACCATGTATGAAAAGAAAATGTCCACTAGGTCATCATAATTGTATGAAACTTATAAAAGCAGAAGATGTACTAAAAAAGATAAAAGAGTAGTTATGCAGTTTGATAAAATAGATATTGAAGAGATAAAAAACATAGCTTTGGAAGCCGGAAAAGAAGTTTTGAAAATCTATAATACTAATTTTCATATAGAGTATAAAGCAGATAATTCACCACTTACCCAAGCAGATTTAAAAGCAAATGAGATAATTTGCAACAGATTAAAAAAGCTTTATCCTGAGACTCCTCTTATAAGTGAAGAAAATAAAGAAGTAAAATATAAGCAAAGAAAAAATTGGGAGTATTATTTTTGTATAGACCCAATAGACGGTACAAAAGAGTTTATTAAAAAAAATGGAGAATTTACGATAAATATTGCACTAATTCATAAAAATATACCTGTTTTAGGAGTTGTTTATGCTCCTGTTTTAGAGGATATATATTGGGCAAAAAAAGGTTTTGGTGCCTATAAAAACGGACAAAAATTACCCTTACAAATAAATAAAAACCCAAAAGAAAAACTTAATGTAGTAGTCTCAAAATCTCATATGAACAAACAAACGCAAGAGTTTATAAATAATCTACAATCAAAACAAATAGTTCAAAAACCTATAGGAAGCAGTTTGAAACTTTGTCTGGTGGCAACAGGTGAAGCTGATTTGTATCCAAAAATCGGAGATACTATGGAGTGGGACACAGCAGCTGCTGATGCAATAGTAAGGGAATCAGGAAAAATGATCTACCAATTTGAAAAAGAGATTCCTCTTTTATATAATAAAGAAAATCTTTTAAATCCTTGGTTTCTAGTAAAATAACTTTACTAGAAAAAAAGCCTCTTTTTGATAAAATTCCATTATAAAAAATACGATAATGATTTTGGGGAAACAAACTTGAATAATAACAAAAAATATAAAATAGCAATAGCAGGAACAGGATATGTAGGCTTGTCAAATGGCTTATTATTAGCTCAACACAATGAAGTAATAGCTTTAGATATAATTCCTGAAAAAGTAGAACTTTTAAATAAAAAAATCTCTCCAATAGAAGACAAAGAAATAGAAGAGTATTTAAAAAAAGATGATATAAATTTTAAAGCAACACTGGATAAGAAAGAGGCTTACACAGATGCAGATTTTGTGATAATCTCAACACCGACAGACTATGATGAAAAAACAAACTATTTTAATACAAAATCAATAGAATATGTAATCAAAGATGTTTTAGAAATAAATCCAAATACGACAATGGTGATAAAATCTACAATCCCTGTAGGATATACAAAAAAGATAAGAGAAGAGTTTAATTGCGATAATATAATCTTTTCTCCGGAGTTTTTAAGAGAAGGAAAAGCTTTATATGACAATCTATATCCAAGTAGAATAATTGTAGGAGAAAAATCAAAAAGGGCCGAAACTTTTGCAAATCTTTTAGTCCAAGGTGCTATTAAAAAAGATATTTCAGTTTTATATACAGCTTCAACAGAAGCAGAAGCAATAAAACTTTTTGCAAATACCTATTTAGCCATGAGAGTTGCATATTTCAATGAACTAGACTCTTATGCCCAAATTCATGGCTTAAGTACAGAGCAAATTATAAAAGGCGTAGGCTTGGATCCTAGAATAGGAACCCATTATAATAACCCATCATTTGGATATGGCGGTTATTGCCTTCCAAAAGATACAAAACAACTTTTGGCAAATTATAAAAATGTACCTTCCTCTTTAATTGAAGCAATTGTAAATGCAAACTCTACAAGAAAAGATTTTATAGCAGATTCAATTATTGCAAAACATCCTAAAACAGTAGGTATATACAGACTTGTGATGAAAGCAGGAAGTGATAACTTTAGAAGCTCTGCAATACAAGGAATTATGAAAAGAGTAAAAGCAAAAGGTATCCCTGTAGTTGTATATGAACCAAATTTAGATGCAGAAGATTTTTTCAATTCAAAAGTAATAAAAGATTTAGATGAGTTTAAAAAAGTATCAGATGTAATAGTAGCAAATAGACTGTCTGAAGATATAATTGATGTAAAAGAAAAAGTTTACACTAGAGATATATTTAATAGTGATTCATAGTAAGGGGCACTTTTTAGCAAAAAAAAAGTGTATTTAGGATAAAATAATAATTTTATATATTTATGGATAATGATTATCAAAAAGGTTTAGTTTGGGAAAAGAAGAATCATTTTATGAAGATGAAATAGATTTAAAAGAATTGATAATAACAATTTGGAGAAAAAAAGTTTTTATTTTATTTTTTACAGTAGTTGTCACAATTTTAGCTGTAATTTATGTGTTTATTAAAACACCGATATATGAAGTTAAATCTGTAGTAAGAGTTGGGTATATAGGAGAAAATTTAGTAGAAGACAGCAAAATTTTAGAAAAAAAGCTAAGACTTATATTTAATGTAGACAGTAAAAAGAATATTGTTGAAAAAAATAAACCAATAGTTTCAAACATAAGTTCAGTAAATAAAGTAGATAATTTTATAGAAATATACACACAAGGGTATTCAAATAAGGAAGCTCTAAATAAAAACAAAGAGGTAATAACTTTCTTGCAAACTGAATACAAAGCAAAAATTGATGAATATATTCTAAGAACAAATATAAATATAAAAAATATTGAAGAAAAAATTGCTTATGTAAATGATGTAGAAAAAGTAAATACTGAAAAAGACATAGAAAAAATAAAAACTCAAGCTATCACTAAAATAGAAAATCAAATAAATTTACTAAAAACTGTTGATTTAAAGATTATTGAAAATAAACTTAAATTCAATAAAGAAAAACTAAAAGAGTATGAAGATAATTTATCGAAAATTTCAAAAAGAAAATCATCAGACAACACTCAAAATATGCTTATGGCAATGCAGATTTTAAACACGCAGAATTTGATATTAAATATCCAAAATACAATAGAAAATCTGAAAAAAGAAAAAGAAAAAATTTTAGATATTACAATAAAAAATTTAGAGATAGAAAAAGAAAATTTAATAAATGATGATATTAGAAAACTTAATATTCATCTTAATATAGATATAACAAATAAAATAAATGACCTTAAAGATAAATTACAATTAGAAAAACTAAAACTTACAAATGATAGTATAAGAAACAGTGAAATAGTAGGAAATATTATAGTAGACGAAGACCCTATTAAACCTAAGAAAAAGCTTATTATAGCAGTAGCTTTTGTAACAGGATTTATTTTATCAATTTTTTTAGTGTTTTTTATTGAATTTATAAGTAGTATTAAAAAAGAAGAAAACAAAAAATGATAAGGGTATTATTAGTATTTGGGACAAGACCAGAAGCTATTAAAATGGCTCCACTTGTTAAGGCTTTTGAAGCTGAAAACTCAATAGAGTCAAAAGTTTGTGTCACAGCTCAACATAGGGAGATGTTAGATCAAGTTCTTAATATGTTTGAGATAAAACCTGATTATGATTTAAATATAATGAAACCAGGTCAAGATTTATTTGCTGTAACTTCAAATGTGCTTTTAGGTTTAAAGGATGTTTTAAAAGATTTTAAACCTGATATTGTTTTAGTGCATGGAGATACTACAACCACAAGTTCTGCTAGTTTGGCAGCTTTTTATAATAAAATAAAAGTAGGGCATGTAGAAGCAGGATTAAGAACACATGATCTATATTCTCCTTGGCCAGAAGAAGCAAATAGACAGATAACAGGAGTGTTAGCAAACTTTCATTTTGCTCCTACTAATACATCAGCTAATAATCTTTTAAAAGAAAACAAAAGTGAAAAAGACATTTTAGTTACAGGAAATACTGTGATAGATGCTCTATTCTTGGCTTTAGAAAAAATAGAAAAAAATACAAAGTTAAAAAATAAAATATTAGAGAATATAAATACGCAATATATTATAAAAAAAGAAAAAAAATTAGTGTTAGTTACAGGACATAGAAGAGAAAATTTTGGTGAAGGCTTTATAAATATCTGCGAAGCCTTAAAAACTCTTGCTGATAATAATCCAAATGTAGATATTGTTTATCCTGTGCATCTAAATCCAAATGTACAAAAACCAGTACATGAAATATTGTCAAATACTAAAAATGTTTATTTGATAAAACCTCTTCAATATGAGAGTTTTATATATATGATGGATAAATCATACTTTATAATAACAGACAGTGGAGGAGTTCAAGAAGAGGCTCCAAGCTTAGGGAAACCTGTACTTGTGATGAGAGATACAACAGAACGACCAGAAGCAGTAGAAGCTGGAACTGTAAAGTTAGTGGGGACAAAAAGGGAAACTATTATAAAAGAAGCTCAAAAGCTTTTAGATGACAAAAATGAATATGAAAAAATGTCAAAAGCTCATAATCCTTATGGTGATGGAAAAGCTTGTGAAAGAATTGTAAATTTTATAAAAAATATAAAGGAAGATAATTAGATGATTGAAAAAATTTGTGTTGTGGGGTTGGGATATATAGGACTTCCTACAGCAGCACTTTTAGCAAATAGAGGTTATGAAGTGCATGGCGTAGATGTTGTACCTTCAACAGTGGAAACAATAAATCAAGGGAAAATTCATATAGTAGAACCTGCTCTTGATACCTTTGTAAAATCTGCTGTAAATAGTAAAAAGCTAAAAGCTGATCTAAAACCAACTCAAGCAGATGTATTTATTATAGCTGTGCCTACTCCTTTTCATGACGGATTTGTACCAAATATAGATTATGTAGTATCTGCTACAAAATCTATTGCCCCATATGTGAGAGAAGGTAATATTATAATTCTTGAATCAACTTCTCCTGTAGGAACTACAGAACTTGTAGAATCTACTTTAAAAGGAAATGGAGTAAATACTTCAACACTTTATATTTCTCATTGTCCAGAAAGAGTATTACCTGGACAAATTATGCGAGAACTTGTTGAAAACGATAGGATAGTAGGAGGAATAACTCCTGAATCTACACAAAAAACTGTAGATTTTTATAAGACTTTTGTACAAGGTGAAGTCCTTAGTACAGATGCTAGAACAGCAGAAATGGCAAAATTAACAGAAAATTCATTTAGGGATACAAATATTGCTTTTGCAAATGAATTATCTATGCTTTGTGATAAATTTGATATAAATGTATGGGAGTTAATAAGCTTAGCTAATAGACATCCCAGAGTAAATATCCTTCAACCTGGAGCAGGGGTAGGAGGGCACTGTATAGCCGTGGATCCTTGGTTTATTGTACACGCAGGCGGTGAAACTGCAAAAATGATACGAACGGCAAGAGAAGTAAATACATATAAAACAGAATGGGTAATAGAAAAAATAAAAAATGCAAGTTTGGAATTTGAAGTAAAAAATAAAAGAAAAGCAAAAATAGCTTGTATGGGATTATCTTTTAAACCTGATATTGACGACTTAAGAGAATCACCAGCTTTATATATAGCTAGAAGACTTAAAGCAGATGGATTAGATATATTAGCAGTAGAGCCAAATATCAATTCTCATAAAGAGTTTGAGATAGTTAATTATAAAAAGGCTTTAGAACAAGCAGATATAGTAGCATTTTTGGTTGCGCATAAAGAGTTTAAAGATTTAGATATAAATACTGATTTAGATTTTTGTGGAATATTAAATTGATTGAACCTATATATTTTTACGAAAAATTTTTTATTGTATTTGATTCAACTGCCAAGATTATTAATAAATGTATTATTATTGCAAATTTTTTATTTCAGAATATATAGAGAAAACAGTATATTTTGAATAAACAAAAGTTTAATAAATTTGATGAAATATATAAAATATGATTGGGATATGAATTGCAGCAAAACTATAAGCGAATAGCAAAAAACACACTGTTCCTCTACTTCCGTATGTTAATCATAATGGCTGTAAATTTTTATACAGTAAGAGTTGTTCTTGATGTATTGGGGGTAACAGATTATGGTATTTATAATCTTGTAGCTAGTTTTGTAATGATTTTAGCTTTTTTAAATAGTACTCTTACTTCTGGTACCCAAAGATTTTTAACTTTCGAGCTAGGCAAAGAAGATTTTGTAAAACTTAAACACACTTTTTCTACAGCTGTTATTATACATTTTATTCTTGCTATTATTATTTTAATTTTTGGCGAGACTATTGGTCTTTGGTTTTTGTATGAAAAGATGAATATTCCAATTGAAAGATTTGATGCAGCTTTTTGGGCTTATCAGTTTGCTATATTTTCAACTATGATCACTGTTATGCAAGTGCCGTATAACGCACTTATTATAGCCCATGAAAGAATGCATATTTTTGCATATATCAGTATTGTAGAAGCTATTTTAAAGTTGCTTGTTGTTTATTTATTACTTATTGTCTCAACAGATAAACTTATAAGTTATGCTATTTTTATGTTTATAACTTCTATACTTATAGCTTCTTTTTATAGAATATACACTATTAAAAACTACAAAGAATCACATTTTGAATTTGTTTTTGATAAAAAAATTATGAAAAGTATGATGCAATTTTCAGGATGGAATTTATTTGGTAGTATTGCATGGATTTTAATGAATTATGGAATTAATGTTTTATTAAGTATATTCTTTAGTCCTGCTATAGTTGCATCACGAGCAATATCAATGCAAGTAAATACAGCAATATTCTCTTTAGTTGGAAATTTCAGAACGGCCGTAAATCCTCAAATTATAAAAATGTTTAGTAGTGAGAACAATAATGAAATGAAAAAAATTTCTCTTATTAGCGCTAGATATACATTCTATCTAGCTTTAATATTAGTACTTCCTATATATTTTGAGATAGACACACTCTTAGGTATTTGGTTAGTTGATATTCCTTTATGGACAATTGAATTTTGTAAACTAATTTTAATATTTTCTTTAATTCAAACTTTTGACATGTCTTTTGGTATTCTTTTCCAGGCTATAGGGAAAATGAAAGAAAATCAGATATTAAGTGGGGGCGTGTATTTACTAGTATTACCATTATCCTATATCTTATTTTCTTTTTATAATTTGGATCCTAGAATTGTTTTTTATGTTCAAATCGCAGCTGTAATAATAGTGTCTTTCGTGGTAAAAATTATTTTATTGAATAAAATAGCAAATATTAGATATAGTGAATATTTATATCGAATTATACTACCAATAATAAAAGTAATATTCAGTGTAGTAATATTAGTCTTTTTTGTACATTTACTAAAACTCAATTTTATATTAAATATTTTTAGTATTATTTTTATAGTATTATTATCAATTTTTGTTTTTGATTTTACAAAAGATATGAAATATAAAACATTAGATATGTTGAAGATAAAAATTAAACAATACAGGAGATGAATTTGGAATTTATTACATTAAATAATGGCCTGAAAATGCCAATGCTAGGACTAGGAACATATCCATTAAATAGATTAAAATTATTAAAAAGTATTTGGATAGCCCAAAATAATGGATATATTAGTATTGATACTAGTCGTTCTTATGGAAATGAGAAATGGATAGGAAGATCATTGAAATTAATAAATTTATTCAATAACCAAAAATTGTTTATCACTACAAAATTAGGAAATTCTGATCAAAGAAAAGGAAATGTTCGAAAAGCATTAAAAGAAAGTATGGATAGACTAGGTGTTAATTATGTAGATTTATATTTAATGCATTGGCCAAATCCTGATACTTATATCGCCTCATGGAAACAGATGGAAGTCCTTTATAAAGAAGGTCTCGTAGGTGCTATTGGTGTTTGTAATTTTCATAAGCATCATTTAGAAAAGCTTCTTAAAGAAGCAGAAATAGTTCCAGCAATTAATCAAATAGAACTTCATCCTTTATTAACACAAGAGCCATTAAGAGATTATTGTAAATCAAAAGGGATCCAAATTGAATCATATTCTCCTGTTGCAAGAATGGATCCTAAATTAATAGAAAATCCACTTTTAGTTAATCTTTCCAAAAAATATAATAAAACGGTTCCACAAATAATATTAAGATGGAATATTGAAAATAAAATAGTTACAATACCAAAATCAGGCACAAAAAATAGAATTATTGAGAATATAGATATATTTGATTTTAAATTAACAAGTGATGAAGTTGAGCAAATAAACAATCTTAATGAAGATTATAGAGTTCGTTATAATCCTGATACTGTAGATTATTATAAAGTTTGATGAAATGATAAACATAACAGATAAAGCACTTTGCAATGGTTGTAATACATGTACTGTTGCATGTCCTATTGATGAGTGCATTACTATGCATCAAGATCAAGAAGGATTTTTATTTCCTCAAGTAAACATGGATACTTGTGTAGATTGTGATAAATGTGAAAAAGTGTGTCCTTATATACCTGAATTTGAAATGAGGAAAAAAGAACCTCAAAGATATGACAAACCTTTAGTTTATGCTTCATATAGTAAAAATCATGAAGTAAGAGTTGATAGTACTTCAGGAGGTATTTTTTCAGAACTAGCTTTTAAAATGTTTGATCAAAATGGTTATGTTGGTGGAGCTGTTTACAATGAAGACTATAGTGTTTCTCATATATTAACAAATGATAGAAATAAGTTAGATGAAATTAGAAGTTCAAAATATATTTTTAGTCTAACAGATCAACTTTTTCCAGAGGTGAAAAAACAACTAAAGGCAGGTGAAAAAGTTCTAGTTTGTGGCGCACCTTGCCAAATAAGTGGTTTATATACTTTTTTGAAAAAAGATTATGAAAATCTAATTACATGTGATTTTATATGTAAATCTGTAAATTCCATAAAAGTATTTCAAAAATATATAGAATGGCTTGAAAATAAATATAAATCCAAAGCAAAAAAAATAAAAGCAAAAGATAAAACAACAGGTTGGCACAAGTTTTCTATGAGAGTTGATTTTGAAAATGGAAAATCATATGTTGCAGATAGATACCATGATCCTTTTTTTGTGGGATATTTACAAACTGAACTTTTTACTATGGAAGCTTGTTATAGTTGCCAATTTAGAGGTTTTCCTAGACCAGCAGATATTACACTTGCGGATTTTTGGGGTATAGAAAATGTAGATAAATCTATGGATCAAGATTTAGGTACTTCTTTGATAATGATAAATTCTGATAAAGGGAAAGAGTATTATGAATCTTTGGGTGATGCTATTGTCTCAAAAGAGTTTACTTTAAAAGAGGCAGAGCCAGGAAATTCTGCAATTTATTATGATACAAAAAAACTTATAAATAGGGAAGAAAGAAAGGCTTTTTATGAAGATTTAGATAAATATCCTTTTGATGAAATAGCCAAAAAATATTTTCCAATGCCTACATTAGAAAATAAAATAAAAAAGAAACTAAAAATGTTGAAAAGTGTTTTTGGTTTGATAAAACAAATTGGTGTATCACCTATAAGTTGGTGGCAAATTTTTTATTATAACTTCTTATCTTCAAAAGTGGGGGAAAAAGGTCAATTAAAATTTATAGTTTTTAGAAATTCGAAAATTCAACTTAATAATAAAGCACAAGTATTATTAAAAAATAAACTAATAATAGGGAAAAAACAAGTAAAATCTTCGAATATAGAAACAAGAATGCTAATAGAAGAAAGGGGAAAACTTGAAATAAATGGAAAATTTTATATATATGCGGGGAGCTATATAAGAGTTATTGAAAATGGGCATTTAGTTTTAAATGGCGGATTTATAAATGAAGGTGTTGAAATAACATGTGCTACAAAAATTATTATTGGGGAAGGTTGTACTATATCAAGAGATGTAGTTATTAGGGATTATGATGGGCATAATATAGAATCACCTGGTTATCAAATAGCTAAACCGATAACTATAGGCAATCATGTATGGATAGGAAATCGTGCAATGATATTAAAGGGAGTAACTATTGGAAATGGAGCTATTATTGCAGCTGGTTCAATAGTAACAAAGGATGTTCCCGCTGGTAGTATTGTAGCTGGAATACCAGCAAAAGTTATAAAAAAAGATGTGAAATGGAAGGTATAGAAATATGAAAATAGCTATTTTGACAATGACTTTTAATAATAATTATGGAGGATATTTACAGGCATATGCTTTAATGCAAATATTAAAAAAACTTGGGCATGAACCTAAACTCCTTTTTGTCCAACCCAAAAACAATGATTGTATAACTTTTTTAAAAAAATATTTTAAGAAGTTTATTCTTTCTTATATTACAACTAAATGGAAGAACGAAAGGTATAAACAAATAATTGAAAAAAATACTAAATATTTTTCAGAAAATTATATAGTTCCTAAAACAGAACCAATATATTCAGTTAGTGATTTTAAAAAATATAAAAATCAATTTGATGCTTACATTGTAGGTAGCGATCAAGTTTGGCGTCCAACAATGTATAAATATATAAATCAAGCATTTTTAGATTTTGTTGAGAATCCAAAAGCTATTTTACTTTCGTATGCTGCCTCTTTTGGTCTAGAAAAATGGGAATATACAAATGAGCAAACTAAAAAATTTAAAAAAGATATATCAAAATTTAAATCAATTTCTGTTAGAGAAGATAGTGGTGTAATTCTTTGTAAAGAAAATTTTGAAGTGAAAGCCTTACATGTACTTGATCCAACTATGCTTTTAGAAATAGAAGATTATAGAAAAATTGTTAAGCAAGAAAATGAGCCTAATTTTAAAGGAGGATTATTATCTTATTTTTTAGATAACGATGAAGAAAAACAGTATCTTGAAAATATTGTAGCTTCTAAATTTGGTTTAAAGTCATATAATGTAAATGTAAAATCAAATAAGTCGAATGCGAAACTTGAAGAGCAAATTTATCCTACGGTGACTTCATGGATAAAAGGCTTTGATGATGCAAAATATGTAGTAACAGATTCTTTTCATGGATGTGTATTTTCAATTTTATTTAATAAACCATTTTTAGTTTATGGTAATAAAAAAAGAGGAATGGCAAGATTTAATTCTTTACTTAAAATGTTTGAATTGGAAGATAGGCTAGTTTTAAAGAGTGAAGATATAAATGAAAAAATAATTCAAGAAAATATTAATTGGGTGAAAGTGAATAAAATACTTGATAATTATAAAAATATATCAAAAAATTTTTTAATTGATAATTTGAAGTTAGGATGAAATATATAATGGATGATGATTTATTAGGGATATATTACATATCATTAAAAAAAGATGAACAAAGAAGAGAAAAAATGTTAAATTTTTTTCCTCAAGAATTTACTAAAATGAACTATGTTGAGGCAATATATGGCAAAAATTTAATGACACAAGAGTATTATTCAAAATTAATTAAATTTTTTGAAAACACAGGTAAATTGATTACTCCTAGTGAATTAGGTTGTTTAATGAGTCACGAGAAGGCTTTGAATACTTTTATCTATTCTGATTATAAGTATGCATTAATTCTCGAAGATGACATTCTAGGTAGTGATGCTGATATTCAAAAAATAAGAGATTTTACGAAAAAGTATGTAGGGAAGAATTTTTTCTTTCATTGTGGGGGAATGGATGGAAGAAAGTCAATTCAATATATATTGGGGCATGAAGTTAATAATAAAGGTTTATATTTATTAACCTCTTTTTCAATAAAACATTTATGGAGAGCATGCTGCTATGCAATTGATAAACAAACAGCAATAAGTTTACTAGAATTATATAAAAAAAATATTGCTGTAGCAGATGAATGGAATAAAATTTTACCGCAATTAAATACGAAGGTTTATGCAGCTAATATTTTACATCACCCTATAGAACTTAGAGATAGTAACATAGAGTGTGATAGAAAATTAAAGAATACTAAAATCAATTTAATCAATTTTATAAGAAAGGTATTTGTCAAATTGATTAATATGTCAAATAAATATTTTTATGAATTTTTAGGTTATAAAAATATTTATAATAGAAATAGAAAGAATAAAAAATTTGGATAAATTAATTTTAGGGGTTTATATTTTTTAATGTGAAAACATTTATCAAATAAAAAAGTGGTAGAAACAATTTATTTTTTATTGTTTCAAGATAAAGGTTATATAAATAATGAAATTATAAATATAAATGGTGGAAAGTTTGAAAGGATGAAATCTCTTTAGAATGGTAAAAAAAAATCAAATTTTAAATTATCTTGAAAAATTATTAATTATACTATTTTCATATTTTATATTAATAGATATGATAAATGGCTATCTAATAAGAAACAATTATTTATCAATATCTCTACTATTAAAAAGTTTTATTTTAATTTTGACTATTTTTTATTTAGTGAATTTTAAAGAGATGTTAAATAAAGTTTTAATTATATTAGGAATAATTTTATTTTATTTTGTTATTCATTTCTTTATTTTGGAAGATGTAATACTCGGAATCAAAGGTTTAGATTGGTTAATAAAATTTTTTTCAATCGTTATATTTTATTTATTTTTTTCAATACTAATAAAACAAAACAAATTTAATTTAGTTATCAAAATAGCAAAATATTCTTTTATATTTTTATTAATAAACTTTTTATTTGGTTTTTTAGATTTTGGTTACCCTATGTATGGACATGGTGATGCTTCAATAGGAACTAGAGGGTTAATATATGCAGGAAATGAGATAGGTGCAGCTATCATCATAAGTGGTGCAATCTTACAAATGTATTTTATAGAGAAAAAAGAGTATCTTTATTTTTTGATTATTGGCGTTTTGATGATGGGAATGGGAGCATTATTAACATCTAAAGTATCAATATTAGCCTCTATTTTGATAACTTTTGTTTTCCCTTTTATTAAAGCCTTGGAAAGAATAAAAAATCTAAAAATAAATAAAAAAGATTTTATTTTTAGTGTTATTATTTTTTTATTCCTTCCTTTAATAGCATTATTAACTATGTATTATGCTTTATTTGTATCTAACTTATTTGATAGATTATCATATGCATATGGGAAATTGGATTTAATTACAATAATATTTAGCCATCGTAATATTTGGGCAGAAGAAGCAATAAATATTTTTTTTGATAAATACAATATAATGCAAAATTTTTTTGGTAGCAGCCAATCATGGTTTATATTTATTTCTGAAAATAAAATGGTTGAGATAGATATTATTGATTTTCTAATGTCATATGGTATTTTTGGGGTATTAATTATAATATCTTTTTTATTTTGGTTATTTTATAAAAATATTTTTAATAAAAATAATAAATATGCAAAATATCTCATATTTATGATACTTTTATTGATTGCCATTAGTTCTACAGCTGGACATATCCTAACCTCTGGTACAGCTGGATTTCTAATAGCAATTTTATTTTCAATGATAAATTTAAGAGAAGGAAAAGTTTAAATGAAAAAAATATTTATTTTATTTTTTATCCTAGTATTAGGAATAGTTATATATTATTACTCAAAATTCAATTATCCTAAACCTTATGCTTTAGTAAATAGCAATGTTGCAAAATATGCAAAACAAAATGAAGATTCTAAAGGTATACCATTATTGAAATTTAAAGGCAGAAATATATATTATCCAATAAATATTTCACAAGTTGCTTTACATTATTATAAAAATTATTATGAAACAAACAATGAAAATAGTAAAAAATATTTTTTAAAACTTGCACAATGGCATCTAAATAATTTTACTGATAATGGAAAATGGGGGGGATGGTATTGTGAAGATAATCTTAGAGAGAGTTCTTATAACTTGCCATCTAGATGGATCAGTGCGATGTCTCAAGGATTTGGCTTATCTGTTATGATAGAAGCTTATGGATTAACGAAAAATAAAAGATATTTAGATATTGCAAAAAAAGTTTTAAATTCATTTGAAATAAGTACTGTTGATGGTGGAATTTCAAGTAATTGGGGAAATAATATTTGGTTTGAAGAATATCCAACAACTCCTCAAAAACATGTTTTAAATGGATTTATTTTTGCTTTGGCTGGACTTTATGACTACTATAAATACACAAAAAATGAAAAAGCAAAGATTTTATTTGAGGATGGTATTACGGCATTAAAAGAACATATTTCATCTTTCGATGCTGGATTTAATTCCTATTATAGTATGTCTGAAAATGTCAAACTTCATACTATAGCATCAGCAACAGGATGGAAATATCATCACCTCCATATTGCACAGTTATTATGGGTATATACAGTAACAGGAGATGAATATTTTAAGTCTTACGCGCATAAATTCCTTCAGCAAGATTTTGGAGATACTTTGAATTATGGTTTACAAAAAAGAATAAAAAATATTAAAGCAACAAATACAATAGAACCTAAAAATTACGGTACGGATAACTTGGATGATTCTATTTGGACTTATGGAAAATACTGGAGTACATATAAATTCCCAACTAAATTAAAGGTGTCCTTTAATAGATTTGTACGAAAATTAAATGGGTTTACCATCGTAACTACAGGGGCAGATTTAGATTATGAGAATATGGATTTATATGCAGTTTTAGCAGATAATGAAAAAATAAAATTAAACTTCAAATTATTAGATAAGCAAATACATAAAACAAGGCATCACATTGCAAATGTTCAACGATTTGGAATTTCGACATTAGCTTTAAAAAATAAAAATATAAATAGTGTAATAATAAATTTTAAATCATACAAACATGGAAAAGTATTAGCAATAAGAGAGCTTAATTTTTATTATGATATGAATCATGAAATTAATATTTTATCAAATATTTTAAACTATAAAAGTGAATAAATGAAAATTTTACTTATAAGTAATATGTATCCATCTAAAACATATCCATCATATGGTGTTTTTATTAAAAATACAAAAGAACTTTTAGAAAAACAAAATGTAGAATTTGTAGCACAAAGTAGTATATATGGAAGAACAGAAAATAAGTTTAAAAAAATCATTAACTATATCAGATTGTACCTTTCATTTTTTTGCAACGTGATATTTAAAAAATTCGATGTTGCATATATTCATTTTTTTGGATTTTATTCTGTTCCTATGATATATTTATTAAGGTTATTAAATAAGAAAATAGTAGTAAATATTCATGGTACTGACTTATTAGGCATATCTACTTTTACATTCAAATTACAAAAAAAAGTTTTAAATAAAATAGATTTAGTTATAATCCCATCAAAGTATTTTAAAAACAAATTAATAAATAAATTTCCTAATATATCTGAAGATAAAATTTATATATATCCATCAGGGGGCATAAATACAAAAATTTTCTACCCTCAAAATAAGAAAAGTTTAAGAAAAAAACATAATTTAAAAGAACTATTTACAATAGGTTATGTCTCTCATATTAATAATAATAAAGGATGGCATGAATTTTTGCAAGCAACTGAAAAATTTAAAAAAGAAATTGATAAAGATATACAAATTATAATTGTAGGAACAGGACAACATGAAAAACAATTTGAGCAAGAACTGTCCACACTAACAGTAAAAGAAAATATTAAAAGATATAAAAAGCTTACTCAAATTGAACTTTCAGAAGTTTTTAATTTACTTGATTTATATATCTTCCCCACAAAAAGAGAAGATGAAAGTTTAGGTCTTGTAGGACTGGAAGCTATGTCATGTGGTGTACCTGTCATTGGTTCAAATATAGCAGGAGTACCTTCTTATCTGGAAGATGAGAAAGAAGGATTTTTAGTAAGAGTGGGGGATATAAAAGATATTTATGAAAAAATTTTTAAATATTATAATCTTAATGAAGAAAAAAAAGTTATTATGAAACAAAATGCAATAAAAAAAGCAAATCAATATGAAGCAAATAATGTGTCTAGATTATTAAAAGAAAAATTTGAAAAAATTATGAAGTAGTATAATTATATGAGAATATTAGTTAAACAAATAAAACAGTATTTACCAAATTTTTTAAAGAAAAAAATAGATGATAAAGTAGAAAAAAATAAGCTAAGAAAACATCGTGAACGAAAAAAAAGAGTTTTAATTTCACTTAAAGAAGTGGATAATCTATTAAATAAATTTACCTTAAATAGTGATATTATTATTCATTCTTCTACTTCAAATATAGGTAAAATAGAAGGTGGGACAAAAGAACTTACGAATTTAATAATCTCTAAGATAGATTTATCCTCTTATACTTTACTTGCTCCCGCTTTGTCTTTTTTAGGTTCCCAAAAAGAATACCTTGAAAATTTAGATAGTTTTAATTTGCAAGAGGCAAAAAATGCAATGGGGAATATATCAAATATGATAATGAAAAAGGATAATTGTAAAAGAAGTTTTCACCCTTCTCATTCTGTAATAGCAATAGGTAAAAATGTAAATTATTACATAAGTGATCATGAAAAAGGTAAAACACCATTTTCTGGCAGTAGTCCATATAGTAAAATTACAAATAATAATGGAAAAATTTTAATGTTTGGTGTAAATCTTAATTCTGTGACAAATTTTCATGTATATGAAGATATGTTAGAAGAATATTTACCCTTTGATGTTTATTTAAAGAATATCTATAAAATTGATTCAGAAAATAATGGTAAAAATCTAGTTATAGAAGTAAAAGCACATAATCCTTTTTTATCTGCAAAAAGAGATTGTGAAAGAGCAAGAAAATACCTTCTCAAAAATGGTTATATAGAATCTTATAAATTAGGAGATTCTGAAATATCATTGTTAGATGCAAAAGGTTTAACTATAACGTTATTGCAAATGCTGTTGAAAGGTGATTCTATATATGGCAAAGTTAAACTTAAGAAAAAACAAAAAGAAAAAGTTAATGAACTTTTGGAAAGATTAAAATGAACATTTTTATTACTTTAGATTATGAACTTTTTTTTGGTTCATATAGTGGAACCCAAGAAAAAAGTATAATATATCCAACAAATAGATTTCTTCAAGTTTTGAATAAATATGGTATCAAGGCATCTTTTTTTGTAGATAGTGGTTATCTTATTAAACTTGATGAATACAGAAAGAAATATAATATTTTGGAAGAAAACTATCAAAATATTGTAACTCAAATAAAAAATTTATCTAATAATGGACATGATATACAACTTCATATACACCCTCATTGGGAAGATAGTTACTTTAATGGTGAAAAATGGATAATAAATACAAAAAGGTACAGACTTCAAGAATTTAATGATAATGAAATTGATAATATCGTATTTAAATACAAAAAAATTTTAACTGATATAACAGGAAATAAAATTTTTACTTATCGTGCTGGTGGTTGGTGTATTCAGCCTTTTCTTAATATTGGAAAAGCTTTAAAAAAACATAATATTTGGTTGGATTGTACGGTCTTTAATAATGGTAAAAATAATAGTAATACGCATTATTTTGATTTTTCAAATATGCCCAAAAAAGATATATGGAAATTCGATGAAAATCCTTTAAAAGAAGATAAAACGGGATATTTCACGGAAATACCAATAAGTAGTTACAAAGTTTCTCCTTTATTTTTTTGGAAACTTGCATTTTATAAGAAATTTGGAGGAAGTTTTCATAAATCTTTTGGTGACGGCAACGCCGTAGGAGGGTCAAAATTAGATAAATTAAGGATGTTAATTAAGCGGACAGATAGTGTAGTTTCTTTAGATGGATATAAAATATCATATTTGCAATCAGCTCTTTTTGATTTTAAAAAAAATATTGATAATAAAAATTTTGTGATAATTGGACATCCTAAAGCTATGACAGAGTATTCATTGAAGAAATTAGAAGAATTTATCAAAAAAAACAAAGATAGTAATTTTACAACATTTAAGAGAGAGTTTTTTAATGAAAAATAGAATAAATATATTTAATTGTCCTATAGATACATATACTATGGATGAAACAGTTAATATGATAGATGAATCAATACAAAATAAAACACATCTTCATCATGTAGTTGTAAATGCTGCAAAATTAGTACATATGCAAAAAGACAAAGAACTATATGATTCAGTAGTTAATAGTGATATTATAAATCCAGATGGACAAGCTGTCGTTTGGGCTAGTAAGTTTTTAGGTCAACCGCTTAAAGAAAGAGTTGCAGGTATTGACCTTATGGAAAATCTTGTAAAATTATCCCATGAAAAAGGATATAAGGTTTTTTTCTTTGGAGCAAAAGAAGAGATAGTAAAAGGTGTGGTTGATAGATATACAGAAGAATATTCTAAAGATATTATCGCTGGATATCGAAATGGCTATTTTAAAAAAGATGAAGAAGAAAGTATAGCCAACGAAATAGCTTCAAGTGAAGCAGATATCCTTTTTGTTGCTATTAGTTCACCTACAAAAGAAATTTTTTTAAATAAATATAAAGATATTATAAATACGCCTTTTATCATGGGTGTAGGTGGAAGTTTTGATGTAGTTGCTGGAAAAGTTACAAGAGCTCCTTTATGGATGCAAAAAGCCGGTTTAGAATGGTTTTATAGATTTTTGCAAGAGCCAAGGAGAATGTGGAAAAGATATTTAGTGACAAATAGTTTATTTATCTGGTATATGCTAAAAGAGAAAATAAGTATTAAGTAGTACCTGTATTTTAGTCAATAATCTTAAGTAATATAATTGTATAATATATCTTAAAATTTATGATAATTAAAGAGTTTTGATGATGAAAAATAGATGGGCTGTAGCAAATAGTATATATATAATTGTTCTTTTTTTAAGTGATTTATTTGTAATGTTTTTATCCTTAAAACTGGCATTTTATATAAGAGTAAATTTCTTTGCAGATTTTTTCCCTACTTTAAATACTTCTGCTCACAAATATTATTGGATACTTTTTTTGACTTCTATTATTTTTTTGTTTGAAAAAATATATTTTACAAGATATGATTTTTGGAGTGATACAAAAAGAATTTTCAAAGGTTTGTTTATATCCTTTGTATTTGTATTTACAGTTATAACTTTAACAAAAATGTCGCAAGAGTATTCACGAGCTTTTATTATTATCTTTTATTTACTAGCTATTTTTTTAATTCCTACATCAAAAAGAATCTTAAAAAGAATATTATTCAAATTTAATTTTTTTAGAATAAATGTAAAAGTTGTAGGAAACTCAGATTTAGTGGATGAGCTTGAAAATGAACTAAAAGATAACTGGTATTTTGGTTATAATCTTTGTAAAAAAAAGTTTAAAATGGTGATTCTTATTTCTAAGAATTTAGAAGTAGAACAGTTTAAGCGTCTTATTAAAATTTATTCAAAAAAAACAAGAAATGTATATATTATTCCATATGTTTATCATCTTGACTTTACCCATGCTGATATTGTTGATTATTTTAATGTTAGATTATCTACTATACATCTTGAAAATAGACTTTTAAGTTATAAAAACATTTTTATCAAAGTTTTTTTTGAAAAAATATTAGTTTTATGTATTTTGCCTTTTGGACTTATGCTACATCTTTTTATGATTATATTGATAAAAAAAGATTCAGAAGGAAAAGTTCTTTTCAAACAAAAAAGATTAGGACTAAAGGGAGAAAAGTTTAGTTGTTATAAATATAGAACTATGTATGAAAATGGAGATGAAATATTAAAAGAGTATTTATCCAAACATCCAAATGAAGTTGAATATTACGAAAAATATCATAAGTATCAAAATGACCCAAGAATTACAAAAATAGGAAAGATATTAAGAGCTACATCTTTGGATGAATTTCCTCAATTCTTCAATGTTTTAAGGGGAGATATGAACTTAATGGGACCCAGACCATATATGATTAGTGAAAAAGAGAAAATAGGAAAATACAATCAAGATATTATTTTAGACGTAAAACCTGGGATTACTGGACTTTGGCAAGTAAGTGGAAGAAATAATTTAACTTTTGATGAAAGAGTTCAACTTGATAAATGGTATATTAATAACTGGTCTTTATGGATGGATTTTGTAATTTTTATGAAAACAATTCATGTAGTCTTTTCAAAAATTGGTGCAAAATAATATTTTAATATAAAATGAAATAAATCAAAAAAGTACTCATCCAAACTCTAATTAAAATTTTGTTAAAATAAAACCTTTTAAAAAATAAGTGAGTAAATATTATGAAATATATAGATATAGATTTTAACAATAAAAATATTTTGATTACAGGTGCGGCAGGATTTATAGGTTCAAATCTTTGTTTTTATTTTCAGGAAAACTATCCTGAAGCAAATATCGTGGCTCTTGACTGTTTTAGAAGCGGTGAGACTTTTTCAAACGGAAACTTAAAAAGCTTTGGTCACTTTAAAAATCTTTTGGGGTTTAAAGGTGTGGTTATAAGTGGAAATATAAACGACAAAGAACTTTTAAAAGAGTTAGAGAGTTCTTATACTTTTGATTATATTTTCCATCAAGCAGCTATTTCCGATACTACTGTTTTAGAACAAGATTTAATGGTAAAAACAAACGTAAATGCTTATGAAGATTTACTGAAAATTGCTATTAAACACAAAGCAAATATGATATATGCAAGCAGCGGTGCAACTTACGGAGACAGTGACAGATTTGAAGTAGGATTTGAACAACCAAACAACGCTTACGGTTTTTCAAAAGTAATGATGGATAATATAACTTATAAATATTTAAAAGACGGTGTAGATATCTCTATTGTGGGTCTTAAATATTTTAACGTATACGGTCCAAGAGAGTTTTTCAAAAATAAAACCGCTTCTATGGTAGTACAATTCGGACATCAAATTCTAAAAGGCAATACTCCAAAACTTTTTGAAGGTAGTGATAAGATTTTAAGAGATTTTATCTATATTGAAGATGTAATCCAAGCAAATATCAAAGCTTGCTCCCCTAAAAAAAGTGGTGTTTACAATGTAGGAACGGGAAAAGCTAGAAGTTTTGAAGATATAGTAAATATTCTACAAAAAGAGCTTAGTCTTGACAATGGAAAACAATACATCCCAAATCCATATATAGGAGCTTATCAGTTCTTCACTCAAGCAAATATAGAGACTACAAAAGAGAATCTGGAGTATGAACCGAGATTTTCAATGGAAGATGGAATTAAAGCTTATATTCCTGAGATAAAAAGATTATTTGAAACAGAAGTAAAAAAGTAGTTTGACAAAAGAGACTTTAAAAAGTATAATATTAAGTATTAAATAAAGTACTAAAAAAGGAAAAATATGCAAGCTATTCTTTCAAACTATACAGCAAGTATAACAGAGCTTAAAAAATCACCGAGTCAACTTTTAAAAGATGCAGGTGATGAGGCTGTAGCTATTTTAAATCATAATGTTCCAAGTGCTTATCTGGTTCCAAGTGAACTTTATGAAAAAATGATGGACATCATAGATGATTATTATTTAGCCCAAGAAGTTGAAAAAAGGTTAAAATATAAAAAAGAAGATTTAATTGAAGTAAATATTGATGACTTATAAATTAAAATTTACAAAAGAGTCTTTAAAAGATTGGAATAAATTAGATTCAACAGTAAAAGAACAGTTTAAAAAAAACTTAAAGCAAAGACTTGAAAATCCAAAAGTTCCAAAAGATAAATTAAGCGGCTATGAAAATGTATATAAAATCAAGTTACGAAGTGCAGGATATAGACTTGCTTATGAAGTAAAAGATAAAGAAATAGTTATTTTAGTATTGAGTGTAGGCAAAAGAGAAAATAATAGTATATATGAAAATTTGAAGAAAAGAAAAGAAAATGATAAAAGTTGAAAAGATACCAAATATTTTAGTAATTGGTGATTTGATGATAGATGAATATCTTTGGGGGAATTGTGAAAGAATCTCTCCTGAAGCTCCTGTTCAAATTGTAGATATAAAAAAAGAGACAACACTACTTGGCGGAGCAGGAAATGTTATAAGCAATTTAGTCTCTCTTGGAGCTCATGTTGAAGTTTTATCCGTAATAGGAGATGATGAAGTAGGTCTTTTGGTTAAATCTATGCTTACAAAGCAAGGAGTAAAAGCTTCATTGATAGAGCAAAAAGGACGAAAAACTTCAAGAAAAACAAGACTTATGGCTTCTCATTCACAAGTTGTAAGATATGACAAAGAGAGTAAAAACAATATCTCAGTTGATAGTGTAAAAGCTTTATATGAAAAGTTTCAAGAGAAAATAAACAGTTATGATATAGTTCTTTTATCTGACTACAACAAAGGTGTTCTTACCAATGAACTTCTTGATAAAGTTATTACTTATGCAAATAAAAACAGTAAAAAAGTTTTGGTAGATCCAAAAGGCAATGACTTTACGAAATATAAAGGTGCCTATCTTCTAACACCAAATAAAAAAGAGGCTGAATTAGCTTCAAATATAAAAATAGAAAATGATACTGATTTAAAAGAGGCTCTGATAAAACTTAAAGAAGAAGTATCTTTGGAAGTTTCAGTTATAACTCTTAGTGAACACGGAATTGCAATTCTAGAAGAAGATAAAGTAACGGTTAAACCGACTGTTGCAAGAGAAGTTTATGACGTAACAGGTGCAGGTGATACGGTTTTGGCTTCTTTGGGTTTTGCTCTGTCTTTGGGATATGGAATAAATACAGCAGTTGAATTTGCAAATTTAGCAGCAGGTATCGTTGTGGGAAAAATAGGAAGTGCCACGGCAACAATCGATGAGATAGAAGAGTATAGAGCAAGTCTTCATAAAAGTTCTATTGAACTTCATATCAAAAACTTTGAAGATATAGAAAAGCTCTCAAAAAGATTAAAAAAACAGAATAAAAAAATAGTCTTCACAAACGGTTGTTTTGATATTCTGCATAAAGGTCATGTAAGCTATTTGAATACCGCAAAATCTTTTGGAGATGTACTTATTTTAGGTTTAAATTCCGATCAAAGCGTAAAAAGATTAAAAGGTGAAGACAGACCTATAAATACACAAGATGACAGAGCATTTATTTTATCAGCTTTGGAGTGTGTAGATTTTGTAGTAATATTTGATGAAGATACGCCTTATGAACTTATAAAACTTGTTGAACCTGATATCTTGGTAAAAGGTGCAGATTATGAAGGAAAAGAAGTGGTCGGTTCAGATATAGCAAAACAGACAAAGTTAGTAACTTTTGTAGATGGAAAAAGTACTACAAAAACAATTGAAAAAATACAAAAGGTGAAATAATTGAATAATACAATACAAAAAGAGTTTTTAGGACATTTGGAAACTATCCAAAAAGTGATTGAAACTATGGAAGAGCCTTTACAAAAAGCTGCGAATTTAGCAGTTGAAACTTTAAAAAATGGAAATAAAGTTATACTTTTTGGAAACGGCGGAAGTGCAGCAGATGCGCAACATATAGCTGCTGAGCTAACAGGAAGATATAAAACTGAAAGAAGAGGTTTACCAGGACTCGCTCTTACTACGGATACTTCGGCTCTTACTGCTATTGGGAATGATTACGGATATGACAGAGTTTTTGACAGACAAGTAGAATCTTTGGCTCAAAAAGGTGATTTACTTATCGGGATTTCTACATCGGGTAATTCAAAAAATGTTATAAACGCTTTTAAAGTCGGACAAGAAATAGGTTGTAAAATAGTCGGATTTAGCGGAAGAGACGGTGGAGCGATGAATGAATATTGCGATATAAATTTAGTTGTTCCCTCAAATGACACACCAAGAATTCAAGAGATGCATATACTTTTTGGGCATACAATTTGCCAGATAATAGATAATGAGTTAAGTTAATCTTATATGCATACGATAAATTTCAAAGCAAAAACAAAATTAATAGAGCAGTTACTAAAACAGGAAGATATCTCTTTAGTAAAAAAAAGCTCTATGATTGATAAAATCTTGCTAAAGAAAAAGCAGTACGCTTCAATCTACTTTCACACGGGAAACTTTGATAAAGAAGCTGTTGAAAATATAAAAAATGCAAAAAAAGTAATAGTAAATTCAAAAAGATTAAAAAAAGAGATTTTAAGTAAATTTAATCTTGATGAAAACAGAGTAGATGTTATCTATCCTTTTGTCGATATAGAGTATAAAAAGCCCAAAGAGCTTAAAAAAGAGTTTTGTCAAAAGTTTGAAATAGAGCCTAAGAAAAAAATCATTTTTTTCACAGGAAGAAATTTAAAAGCTTCGGGTGTAATTGAGTTTATAAATACAATAATGCAACTTTCAACTGAAAATTTTATCTCTATCATTGCAGGAGATAAAAAACAGATTACAAGTTTAAAATTTCAGCTTACAAAGTTTAAATTAGAGGATAAACTACTGCTTTTGGAAGATTATAAAAACAAAGAGGAACTCTTTTTAGTCTCAGATATCTTTTTTCTTCCGACACACAACAAAAGCTTTGCTACAAATGTTCTTAAAGCAATGTTTTGTAAAAATGTAGTTTTTACTACTGCTAATAATGATTCAAAAGAGTTAATAGATGTCTTTTCTACAATGGAATCTCCAAGTGACAGAAGTATGCAGTTTAAACTTGAAGCGATTTTGCAAAATAAAGATGATATGAAACTAATAAAAAAAGAGAATAGAAAAAAAGCAAAAGAGTTTACTTTAGAAAAACAGTTAGAAAAGGTAAATGCTGTTTTAGAGACTATCTAATCTTTTCTAATATGTAAAAAAGAGGCAAATTTAGGTTTGCCGTTTTTTGTAAATCCAAAATATTTAAAAGTAACTATATCTCCTATTTTAGGCGGATTTTTCCTTTGTTTGTTGGTAAATCCGGTTCCTAGATTAAAAATTGTTCCATTTTCCGGTTTTATTTGCAGGCTTTTTAAAACTTTTGTTTTTTCTGAGATATTTATTTTTATAACTTCACCTTCCATATCCAAAGCTTTTTTTACTTTTAAAAAAGAGGAACTTCTTCCAGTATGATAATCTTTTTTGGGATCTTTTAAGATTACCCCTTCTCCTTTTTTCGATAAAATTTCTTCTAAAAATTTATCTAGATTTTTTTTGTTTTTTACTCTTTTTTGTTTTACTATTTTTATATATCTGTTTGGATGTTCTTTTAACCAGTTCTCAAGCTTTTTTAATCTTTCAATAAAGTCTCCTTTAGTCTCTGGAACTTCAAAAATATTATAAGTAATCTCTTCCCACTTTATTGAAGGATATTTATCCATTACTATACTTTGGATATGTTCAAAGTCGTCTCTTTTTGTCCAAAGTTCTCCGTCAAGTTTAAAAGGCGGAAAATCTTTTATAAACCATTTAGGAGCATAAAGTTTTTTGCCTTTTCTGCTTTTTAACTCTTTGCCGTCCCAATATCCTCTTATACCGTCAAGTTTTTCACTCATTAACCAAGAATCAATTTTTTCATTTCCTTGGTAAACTTCAGGCTTTTGAAGTTCTACTGCAAAAGATAAAATAGATAAAAAAAGTAGTATAATTATTCTCATAAAAATCCTTTTGAGATAAATAATCTTAAATATTATTATATAAAAGATAAAGATAGCTTATTTTGAAAAAAAGCTTAAAATTAACTTTTTTTTAAGAAACAGAAGGTATAATACGCGAATATTTTTCACTATAAAAATTTGAAGGAAACTAAAATGTCAAGAAGATGTGCAATTTCAGGAAAAGGACCTATGGTTGGGAACAACGTAAGTCACGCGAAAAACAGAAAAAAAAGAAGATTTTTACCAAACCTAAGAACTGTTAGAGTTACATTAGAAGATGGTACTACTCAAAGAATCAAAATTTCTGCAAAAGAGTTAAGAACTCTTAAAAAACACTCATAAGAGAGCACTTTAGTGTAAAGTGCTTTCATGAGCATCTTTAGAAGAATAAAAAAAGCCCTAGGATGGGAATTTCGTTCAGCAAAGCCTGAATATGACTTAAATCCGGTAATCTACGCTCAATTAAAACCTTTTAGAGTACCTTTAGTTCTTGTACAAGTCGTAATGATGATAGGAACTCTGGGTTATATATTAATTGATGATTTTCCAATATTAGACGCAATCTACCAAACAGGTATAACCTTTACTACAGTCGGTTTTGGAGAAGTTGCTCCAATCTCACCTGCCGGAAGATTTTTTACCATTACACTTATTATTTTTGGATTTGCCTTATTTACTCTTTCTACGGCAATCTTGATTGATGCCGTTATTAAAGGTAGATTATTTGAACTTTATAAGGAAAGAAATATGCTTTATAAAATTGCAAGACTTAGAAAACACTTTGTGCTTTTCTATCATAATGAGTATACTGCCCAGCTTGCTAGACAGTTTAATCAAAATCACGTTCCTTTTGTAGTTGTTGACCCAAGTGAAGATATAGAACAAATTGCAAAAGAGTGCAATTATCCCTATTTTGTAAGAGAAGAGCCTTTTAAAGAGACCTCTTTTTTAAAATCACACTTAAGTTCGGCAAAAGGTGCTATAACCTTATCAAAAAATATTTCAAACAATATTACGCTTATAGCTTCTGTTAGATTATATGAAAAAGAGCTTGGAAGAAATCCTTTTTTGATTATTGCAAATGCAGAGAGTCAAAATGAAAAACTAAGGCTGAAAAAACTCGGTGCGGATAAAGTTGTTGCAACTCCGTCACTTATGGCAAAAAGAGTTTCTGCAATGGCTATCAGACCTGATATGGAAAATGTATTAGAAGAGTTTTTATATAAGCCTGATACTCCGATTGATATGCAAGAAGCATTGATAAGTGAAGAGTCATGGGCTGTTAATAAAGAGTTAAAAGAGCTAAAATTAAGAGACAGATTCAAAGTTTCGGTTATTGGAATTACGGAAAAAAGAGGTAGATTTATTCAAATGCCAAAAGGTAATGCAGTCATTACTCCTGGTTGTAAACTTCTTTTAGTCGGTAATCAAAGAGGACTAAGAAGAGCCAGAAGAACTGTTTTATTGAAAAACAAGCCAAAAGATTTTTAAGGATTATATATATTATGTTTACAATTTTACCTATTAAAGGATATTTAGACAAAATTGACGGTTTTTTTTGTGACGGTATAAGCGCAGGTTTAAAACCAAACGGAAAACTTGATTTGGGATTTATCTATAGTGACACTCTTTGTGAGACGGAAGCTATTTTTACACTTAACAAATTTCAAGCAGCACCTTTAAAACATTATCAAAGATATGAAAAAGGTTTTAAAACAAATTTCGTACTTATTAATTCAAAAAATGCAAACGCCTTAACGGGTGAAAAAGGAATTGAAGATATTAATACAATATTTTCATCACTAAATTTTGATTTAACAAATCCTCTTATGAGTTCAACTGGAGTTATAGGAAATCCACTTCCCGTTGAAAAGATAGTTGCAGGAGCAAATAGTTTTGATCTAAGCTCTAAAAACGGTGAAAATTTAAGCCAAGCAATTATGACAACAGATGCTTACTCTAAGACTTCGCTATATGAAGTAAAACTTGAAGACGGAAGTTCTTTTAAAATAGGTTCTGTTGCCAAAGGTGCCGGAATGATAAACCCGAATCTTGCGACTATGCTTTGTTTTATCTGTACTGATGCCGCAGTTCCAAAAGAGGATATGAGAGAGTTACTTGAACAAAACAGTCATACGACCTTTAATGCTATTTCAGTAGACGGAGATACCTCTACAAACGACACGGTTTTACTTTTAGCGAATAAAAAATCAAATGCTTACGACAAAGAGGCTTTTAAAGAGGCTTTAAGACTTGTAATGCATGATATGGCTATGTTAATAGTAGCAGACGGTGAAGGTGCAAAAAAAGCAGTTGCTTTTGAAGTAATAAATGCAGCAGATGACAAAGAAGCAGAAATTGCGGCAAAAGCTTTATCAAATTCACTTTTGGTAAAAACAGCACTTTTCGGAGAAGATCCAAATTTCGGGAGAATTGCTTCGACAATTGGAGCTAGCAGAGTTACTTGCGATGAAACAAAACTTGTAATCTCTTATAATGATGTAGTAGTCTTTAACAAAGGCGAAATCTATTTTGATGCCGCACAAGAAGAGAAAGCCGCAAAAGTGCTTAAAAATGATAAATATAAAGTTATATGTGATTTGGGAGCAGGGGAAGGAAAATTTACTGCATACGGCTGTGATTTAGGCTATAAATATGTAGAAATAAATGCCGATTACAGAACCTAGAATATTTCAAATTAAGCCTTGTATTGTTATAATTTTTTAATATCAAGAAAGAGAGGACAATACAATGTTTCATGAAGATAGAGATGTTATTGCACAATTAAAACAAGACGACGCACGTTTTGCAAAAGTTTTTGAAAGACACAACGCTTTAGATGAAGAGATTGCTTCTTTGGCAAAAGATCTTGGTGATCAGTTTGAAATAGAGAGTAAGAAAAAAGAGAAATTAAAACTTAAAGATGAAATATATAATATGATTATTAAGTATAAAAAAGATAATAATCTATAAAAAATCATATATTCAAAAGGGATAAAAGCAATTTTGCTTTTATCCCTTTTTTTTTGCTTAAAATCCTCTTACTAAGCCTTATACTAAGCCACATTTAGATAAAATATCTAAATTTTACAATAAAGGCGTTTTTTTATGGAAAACCTTTTCGAAAATCAAGATATTATAAATATAAATATAGAAGACAGTATTAAAGCTTCGTATTTAGATTATTCAATGAGTGTAATTATAGGTAGAGCGTTACCTGATGCAAAAGATGGTTTAAAACCTGTACACAGAAGAATTTTATATGCTATGCATGACTTAAATATGAGTGCAAGAGCCCCTTATAAAAAATCTGCAAGGATTGTAGGGGATGTAATCGGTAAGTATCACCCGCACGGGGATAGTTCTGTTTATGATGCACTTGTAAGAATGGCACAAAACTTCTCTATGAGAGCACCTCTAGTTGACGGACAAGGAAACTTCGGGTCAATAGACGGTGATAATGCTGCTGCTATGAGATATACAGAAGCAAGAATGACAAGAATTTCTGAAGATGTTTTAAGAGATATTGATAAAGATACAGTTAACTTTGTACCGAATTACGACGATACTTTAAAAGAACCGGATATTTTGCCGACTAGAGTTCCTACTCTTCTTTTAAACGGAAGTGAAGGTATCGCCGTTGGTATGGCTACAAAAATTCCTCCTCATAATTTAGGAGAACTTATAGATGCCGTTTTACATATGGTTGATAATCCAACTGCGACAGCTGATGAGTTAATGGAGTTTATTCAAGGACCTGATTTCCCTACAGGAGGAACAATCTTTGGAAGAAGAGGTATTATTGATGCTTATAATACAGGTCGTGGAAGAGTTAAGATAAGAGCTAAACACCATATCGAAACAAAAGGTAAAAAAGAGATTATCGTACTTGACGAGTTACCGTATCAGGTAAATAAATCAAGACTTATAGAACAAATTGCGAATTTGGCAAAAGATAAACAAATCGAGGGTATTTCAGAAGTTAGAGATGAATCTGACAGAGAAGGTATCAGAGTTGTAATTGAGCTTAAAAAAGATGCAATGGGTGAAATCGTATTAAACAACCTTTATAAATCAACACCTATGGAGACAACATTCGGGATTATTCTTTTAGCCGTTTACAATAAAGAACCTAAAGTATTTAATCTACCTGATCTTTTAAATGTATTTGTTTCTCACAGAAAAACGGTAATTATCAGAAGAACTATTTTTGATTTGGAAAAAGCAAAAGCCAGAGCACATATTTTAGAAGGTTTAAAAATTGCGGTTGATAACATCGATGAAGTAGTTAAGATTATCAGAAGCTCGGAAAACGATGCCGATGCAAGAGCTAAACTTGAAGAGAGATTCTCTTTATCTCAAATTCAATCTCAAGCAATTTTAGATATGAGACTTGGAAGATTAACAGGTCTTCAAAGAGATAAACTAGAAGCTGAGTACCAAGAGTTATTAACTCTTATTGCAGAACTTGAAGCTATTTTAAAATCTGAAGAAAAACTAAACGATATTATAAAAGAAGAGTTAGTTGAAATAAAAGATAAATATGCGGATGAAAGAAGAACAGAGATAGAAGACTCTTATGATGAGATTGATATCGAAGATTTAATTCCAAATGAGCCTATGGTAGTAACTATTACCCATAACGGATATGTAAAAAGAGTTCCTATTAAATCTTATGAAAAACAGAGACGTGGAGGTAAAGGTAAAGTTGCAGTTACCACTCATGACGATGATTTTATTGAAAAATTCTTCGTATCAAATACCCACGATACTTTGATGTTTATTACGAATATGGGACAACTATATTGGTTGAAAGTTTATAGAATTCCCGAAGGAAGCAGAACGGCAAAAGGTAAAGCCGTAGTTAATTTGATAAATTTAAGACCTGATGAAAAAATTATGGCAATTCTTCCGACTACGGATTTTGATGAACAAAAATCTTTAGCTTTCTTTACGAAAAACGGTGTCGTAAAAAGAACAGCACTAAATGAGTTTAGCAATATAAGAAGTAACGGTGTAAGAGCTATTGTTTTAGATGATGACGATGAAATCGTAACGGCTCAAATTACATTGCCCGAGTCAAAATACTTTATGATATTTACTGCTCTTGGTCAAGTAATTAGATTCTACATTTGGGAAAAGAAAGTAGATGAAGAGGGTAATCCTGTATTAGATAAAGACGGTAAAGAACAATATCTTGGAGTTAAACCGCAAGGTAGAACTACTAGAGGAGTAAGAGGTATTAAGTTTAAATCTAAAGGTGATTATGTAGTAGATGCGGATGTTATTGAAAATGAACAGCAAGAACTTCTAACCGTATCTGAAAAAGGTGTAGGAAAACGTACTGAAGTAGAAGCATATAGATTGACAAATCGTGCAGGGTCAGGTGTTGCTTCTATGAAATTATCAAATAAAACAGGGAAAACTGTTGTAGGTAACGTAATAGTAGATGAAGATCAAGACCTTATGGCTTTAACTTCTATAGGAAAAATGATTAGAGTTGATATGCAGTCAATTAGAAAAGCGGGAAGAAATACCTCGGGCGTAACTATTGTTAATGTAGATAAAAACGATAAAGTAGTATCAATCGCAAAATGTCCTAAAGAAGAGGACGATGAACTTGATATTGAAAATGCAGATACAATGGACGGAATAGATTTACACGAATTTAATTTATTGGATACACCAAGCGAAGAGAATAACAACGAAGAAAAAGGGAATGAATAATGAGAAAATTTAATGTAGCAGTAGTCGGAGCTACAGGAGCTGTCGGAGAAGAGCTTTTTAGAGTAATAAAAGAGTATAATTTTCCTATTAATAATTTAGTACCGTTAGCAAGTTCAAGAAGTGCAGGAAGCAAAGTAGAATATAACGGTAAAGAGATAACCGTATTAGAGCTGACTAAAACTTGTTTTGAAGAAAACGAAGTAGAAATTGCATTTTTTAGTGCAGGAGGAAGCGTATCTGAAGAGTATGCAAAATATGCAGTTGAAGCAGGTGCGGTAGTAATTGACAATACAAGTCATTTTAGAATGGATCCTGATGTTCCTTTGGTAGTACCTGAAGTAAATCCTGAAGATATTGCTTCATGGAAAGAAAGAGGAATCATAGCAAATCCAAACTGCTCTACTATTCAAATGGTTTTATCTCTAAAACCTCTTGATGAATTGTACGGTATCAAAAGAGTTGACGTATCAACATATCAAGCAGTTTCAGGTGCAGGAAAAACAGGAATGGAAGAGCTTGTAAAACAGATGCAGGATTTCTTTGCTTTTAGACTTGATGAGAGTGAGAAAAAAGCATTTGCCCATCAAATTGCTTTAAATGTAATTCCACAAATTGATGTTCCTCAACCAAACGGTTTTACAAAAGAAGAGATGAAAATGGTAAATGAAACTCAAAAAATCTTGCACAAAGAGATTCAAGTAGCTGCAACATGTGTTAGAGTTCCCGTTTTAAGATCTCATTCTGAATCAATCAGTGTTACATTTGATGAAAGTGTTGAGGTAGATGTAAACAAAGTTAGAGAAGTGCTTGAAAAATTTGAAGATGTAGAGGTAATTGATGATCTACAAAACAATGCTTACCCAATGCCTATAATTTCAACTGATACTGATATTACATATGTGGGTAGAATTAGAAGAGATGTATACCAACAAAATATTGTACACTTTTTTAACGTAGCAGACCAAGTAAGAGTAGGAGCTGCAACAAATGCAGTTAGAATAGCTCTTAAATGGATTGAGATGGAGAATGATATCTAATGTTGGAAAAAATATTTGAAAATTCACTTTGGAGTAGTAGATTTATATCAATTTTAGCCGTAATTTTCGGTTTGATTGGTGCAATAATATTGTTTCTTGTGGCAAGTAAGGATATTTTTGATGTTGCTGTTTATGTTTACACTACAATAGTAACAGGTGCTCATCCTGAGAATTTTCATGAAGATATTGTTGCAGATATAATAGGTGCTGTTGATTTGTATTTGATTGCCGTAGTTATGCTGATATTCTCTTTTGGGATATATGAATTGTTTATTTCCAAAATTGATGCAGCGGATAATGTTGAAACAGGCAGTACGATTTTAGCAATTCATTCATTAGATCAGTTAAAAGATAAAATAGCCAAAGTAATAGTTATGGTATTAGTGGTAAACTTTTTTCAAAGAGTAATTCATACGGAGTTTACGACTCCTCTTGAAATGATGTATTTTGCACTATCTATTACTGCATTGGCAGTAGGGCTTTACTTTTTAGGTAAAGTTCAAAAACATTAAAAGGTACAATTTATGTCAAAAATCTTTGTAGACGCATGTTTAAGAAAACCTACGCCTTACACTCCTGTGTGGATGATGAGACAAGCAGGAAGATACCTTCCTGAATATATGGAAGTAAGAAAAAAAGCAGGGGATTTTTTATCTTTATGCCATAATCCCGAACTTGCTTGTGAAGTAACGATTCAACCGCTTGATATAGTAGGTGTAGATGCGGCAATTCTTTTTTCTGATATTCTAGTAATACCAAACGAAATGGGAATGAAACTAGAGTTTGTAAAAGGAGAAGGACCTGTTTTTGAAAAACCGGTTAAAACTGAAGCCGATGTTGACGCACTTTTAGGCGGTGAAGAAGCGGCAGATAGATTAACTTATGTATATGAAACAATAAAACTATTAAAACAAAAACTTCCTGAAGATAGAGCACTTATCGGCTTTACGGGAGCTCCTTGGACACTTGCAACTTATATGATAGAAGGACAAGGAACAAAAACATACAATGTATGTAAAAAGATGATGTATTCAAATCCCGAACTTCTTCATAAAATACTTAGAAAAGTTACGGATGTAGTAAAATTTTATATGGTAAAACAGATTGAAGCAGGAGCTGATGTTGTTCAAATCTTTGACTCTTGGGCAAGTGCAATCGAACCTTCAAAATATGATGAATTTTCTTGGAAATATATGGTTGAAATAGCAGAATATATAAAAGAAAAATATCCTGAAACACCGATTATTATGTTTCCTAAAGGAGTAGCATCTTTTATTGAAAGAGGACTTGTATACGGAAACTTTGATGTATTTGGCGTAGACTGGGGAACTCCTATGGCTCTTGCAAAAGAGAAATTAGGAGACAAATATGTACTTCAAGGAAATATGGAGCCATGCAGATTATACTCAAAAGAGAAAACTACCCAATGTGTAGAAGCTTTACAAAATATTATGCAAGGAGAGGGACATATTTTTAACTTAGGTCATGGAATCTTACCCGATGTACCCGTTGAAAATGCAATCCATTTTGTAAAAGAGTGCCACAGAGTCTCGGCAAAATAATACAAACTTAAAAAGAATAGGAAATTTTTCCTATTCAAACTCTATTTTAAAGCGAAAAATCATGTCATATTCAAACTCAATTATTTTTGGTCCCGTTCCTTCAAGACGATTTGGTATCTCTTTAGGCGTAGATCTCTCTCCTAGCAGTAAGCAGTGCAATTTTGATTGTCTTTATTGCGAATTAGAAAAAGCTAAAACTGTAGATACAATGACAACTTATCCAAGCGTATTAGAAGTAGTTACGGCTATAAAAGAGGCTTTAAAAAAACATCCTAAAATAGATGTAATAACAATAACGGCAAACGGGGAACCTACTTTATATCCCAAACTGCCTGAACTAATAGATGAGATAAACAAGATAAAAGGCAAAACAAAAACAATGATACTTTCAAACGGAAGTACAATTTACGATAAAAAAATATTTGATGCCTTACTTAAACTTGATATTGTGAAACTCTCTTTGGACTGTGTAAGTCAGAAGTGTTTTAAAAAGCTTGATAGAATTCATGAAAATATTGATATTGATAAAATGATTAAAAGTATGATTGAGTTTAGAAAGCAGACAAAAAACAGATTTGTTTTGGAAATACTGTTTGTAAAAACGCTAAATGACAAAGACGAAGAAATAGAGTTACTTTATAAAACAGTAAAAAAAATAAATCCACATAGAGTTGATATCGGAACGATCGACAGACCTCCTGCATATGATGTAAAACCCGTAAGTTTTGAATTCCTTGAAAAAGTAGCAAATACTTTTGAAGGAATAAACGTAAATATAGCATATAAAAACAGACCCAAACAGACAGAAAGTTTCAATAAAGAAGAGATTAAATCTTTGTTAAAAAGAAGACCTCTGACTAAAGAAGATATTGAAAATATGTTTGATGAAAGTTCAAAAAATATATTGGAAAACTTGCTTAAAAAAGGTGAAATTTCTCTTGTTGACAGCGGGGGATTGAATTTTTATAAAATTTTATAAAAAATGCCCAAAAACTCTTGACAAAAAATTATATTTTTACTATAATTCCAACCCATTTAAAGGGAAGTACAGATTCCGGCATAGCTCAGCGGTAGAGTAGATGACTGTTAATCATTTGGTCCCTGGTTCGAACCCAGGTGCCGGAGCCACTTTGACTTCACTTTTAAATGACATTATTTCTTAATTTCCGGCATAGCTCAGCGGTAGAGTAGATGACTGTTAATCATTTGGTCCCTGGTTCGAACCCAGGTGCCGGAGCCACTTTTCAAGTTTTTATCAAAATAGAACAATCTTTTTTGAAATTATTTAATTAAACTTTTTATTTTATTTAGTCAATATAAAAAAATGATACAATATTTCAGTTAACCAAGGATTCAAATTTGGATATCAATGGATTTATAAATAAACTATCAAATATAAAACTTGAAAAAAAACATAAAATGATATTGATGCTTGTATATGCTCTTATTATGTTTGTTTCTATACAAAGTCAAATAAATTTAGTTACTTTTATACTTCTTTTTGCTGTTATTCCTATTGGAATATATTTTTATGTAAAGAAGATATTTCCTAAAAAAGATTAATCTAGGTATTAATTATTGATTAACGTATTATTGGATTTTTATTAATTTATATAGCTTATAATTCTAATATAAAAAAAGGAAACGCGAAGCCTTTTTTTTAGTTAAAGATGCGAACTTTAACATTTCTCCTCCTAAATTTTAAAGAGGTTCCTTTAGGAGCCTTTTTCTCCTTTTGAAAAGTTATAAAAAATACCAATACATACTTAAATCAGCATATTAACAGATAAAAGAACTATAAAATGATATTTTTTAAGTTAATTAAAATAACAAAGGCTATAATCATTTTAATAAAACTATAAAAGAAGGAAAATCTAAAAAATGTATGGTTTTTATAGAATTGCTACAAGTGTTCCTAAAGTACAGATTGCTAATCCAAGTAAAAACGTTGAAAATATAATTGAAATTTTGGAAGAAGAGAACAAAAATGAAAGTTCAATTGTTCTTTTTCCCGAACTTTGTATTACAGGATACACAGCAGGCGATCTTTTTTTAAATCAAAATTTATTAGATTCTCAAAATAAAGCATTAAAAAAGCTGTTGCAAAAAAGTGAGAAATACTCTTTGATAGCTATTGTCGGGATTGTAGTCTCTTTCGAGCATAGACTTTTTAACTGTGCGGCTGTTATACAAAGGGGTAAAATATTAGGAATAGTTCCAAAAAGTTATCTTCCAAATAAAAATGAATTTTATGAAAAAAGATATTTCCAATCAGGAATTAGAATAAAATCAAAAACCTTAAAACTGTTAAATCAAGAGATACCTTTCGGGGTTGATCTTCTATTTAGTGATGAAAACGATATAACTTTTGGTATAGAAATTTGTGAAGATTTATGGTCAATTCTGCCTCCAAGTAATCAAATGGCAATAAACGGTGCAAATATGATTTTTAATCTTTCCGCTAGCAATGAATTAGTCGGAAAATCATCATATAGACAAGAACTTGTGAAAACTCAAAGTGCAAGATTGGTTTGTGCATATATTTACAGTTCATGCGGTGTGGGTGAATCAAGTTCCGATACCATCTTTGGTGGAGATGCTTTAATATGCGAATATGGTTCTATTTTGGCAAAAACAGAAAGGTTTTCTTTAGACAATCAGACAATCAGAGCAGATATTGACCTTGAAAAAGTGATTTGGCTTAGAAATCATGAATCATATTTTGGAGATAGTATTCCAACTGAAGTAAGAGTTATAAAAATAGCTTCTGCAATAAAAATATCAAAGTTAAATCGATATATAAATAAACACCCTTTTGTTCCATATGATGAAAAAGTTAAAAAAGAAGTATGTGAAGAGATTACGAATATTCAGGCTCATGGATTAATCAAAAGATTAACGCATATTAACTCAAAAAAAGTAGTTATAGGAATATCTGGAGGTTTAGATTCAACTTTAGCATTACTTGCAACTTATAAAGCTTATGAGATTTTAAATTACGATTTTAAAGGTATTATAGCCATAACTATGCCAGGCTTCGGTACTACAAGCAGAACAAAATCAAATGCAATAAAACTGTGCGAGACTTTGGGCGTTACAATAAAAGAGATACCAATCAGTGATATCTCATTAAAAGAGTTTGAAGCACTAGGACATGATAAAAATATTCACGATGTAACTTATGAAAATGTTCAAGCAAGAGCAAGAACGTCAATTCTTATGAACCTGGCTAATAAAGAGGGTGCTATAGTTATAGGAACAGGAGATTTAAGTGAGATTGCACTTGGCTGGTGTACATATAACGGAGATCATATGAGTATGTACTCTTTAAATAGTGGAATTCCTAAAACTCTGATCTCATATCTTGTAGAGTATTTTACATATAAAAATGAGATTAAAGAGATCTTAATAGATATTTTAAATACTCCAATTTCACCGGAACTTCTTCCTCATGATAGCGATAAAATCTCACAAGAAACAGAGAGTATAATAGGTCCCTATGAGCTTCATGACTTCTTCTTATACCACTTTTTAAGATATGGAGCCAAACCTTCAAAAATCTTATTCTTAGCAGATGAAGCTTTTAAAGAGTATTCAAAAAATGAGATTAAAAAATGGCTTGATATTTTTATCAAAAGATTTTTTACCCAACAATTTAAAAGAAATGCAATGCCCGACGGAGTAAAAGTAGGGACGATTAGCCTAAGCCCTAGAGCTGATTGGAGAATGCCTAGTGATGCAAGTTTTGAAGAGTGGTTGGAATTACCTTGATCTAATCCTCTTCCTTAAAATTAAACTAGTTATTTCACTAAATCTTACTCTTTCTCCAAGAATTTTTTTAATGAGCTTGTTGTAAATAAGTAGGTTGTTTCTTCTCCAAGTCTAACATTCTTTATTGCTTGAATTTTTAGTAATCTATTGGCAATTTGTTATAAAGAATTATACAATTATTTGAATATTTTTGAAAAGGGTAAAATCAGTAAGAAGTGTGATTTAGAAGGCTTTGAAGAGATTTAATTAAAGTTGGAAATGCGACCAAGAGATGCTGTTAATCATTTAGTCCCTAGTTTGAACCCAGGTGCTGGAGCCACTTTTGTTTTCGGAGAAAACAAAACAAATCACTAAACATATTTTTAAAGATTTATACTTCAAATCAAAAAAATATCATAGTCATTTACAGACGTTAACTTCCATAATATTTTTCCAATTTTCATTGATTTGATTTAAATATAAATAAACTTTAGACTATAGTTTGTAATTAATTATTTCCAATAGATTTACTTATAATCATATAATTTTTTAATTCACTAAATTTATTTTTTTGTATTTTAAGTAATTCTTCTATTTCTTTTTCTTTATTTTGAATTTCATCAAACCAATTAGCTAATTCTACTTGTTGTTCATAAGATGGTAGGCTTATCTCTATATCTTTAATCTTTTCATAAGATATAGCAGGTTGTGCAGAACCTCTTGCCAATTTATTTAAATTTAGGCTTCTTAATGTATGAGTTAAATAAGGTAAATATATTTCAATTGATGAATTTATAATTATACTAAAAGCATTATTTGTAAGCCATACTGGCCCTTTAATGAAGTGCACATTACCACAATAAGCCCCAACTCTACCTATAATTATATTATCACCTTCATGCGTATATTTATCATAATACCCCATAATGCCATTCCCCCCGTATACAGGGTATTTACCTTTTGTTTTTATTTCATTTTTTATTAGCGGTTTACCTGATTTTATAGTACATAGTTCCTTTAAAAGCATTGTTTCTCTAAAGTTAGCTTTTTTATTTTCTTCAATTAAATTTGTAAACTCAAACACTAATTTTTCAAAATCCTCTTTTTTATCTTTTATATATTTTATTTCATCGGAGGTTTTGAAACTATTAAGTTTATCTTCTTTTCTTGGAAGTTCTATCGTAAGATTTAATCCTTTTTTATTTAAAATATCTTCCTTTTTTACTAAACAAGAGTTTTCACTCTCTACTCTTTGTGAGAACAACTCTATAACTTCTTTAAAATCTTGTTCTTTAATTTTATTAGATTTAGTTAAAGGCTTATCTGTTTGAACTTCATAAAACCAAATATCATTTCCTATATTGGTATTATCAAAGAATAAAATACTTACTTTAATTGCAGAATAAGGTAAAAAAATACCTGAGGGTAAACTTACTATAGAATGTAAATTATACTTTGTTAAAAGTTCATATCTAAGGTTTAAGAACTCATTATTTGAATTAAATAAAAGTCCCTCTGGTACAATTACTGCTGATTTACCACCCAGAGAAAGTTTTTTCATTATATCTTTTAAAAACATTGTTTCAAAATTTAAAAAATGTTCTTCATAATTATCTCTATATTTAGTACTATCCGGAACTTTTCCAAATGGTACATTTGATAAAATAATATCAAACTGTAAATCATTGTAGTCTACTAATGGATCACCTTCTAATATATTATTAATATCCATATTATTTAATTGTAAATTTAGCGAAGCAAGTAAAATTGCAAAAGGAGATTTATCTTGTCCATAAACTTGTATAGACTTTTGACAGTTATTATCCAATATACTTTTTTGTGCTTCAATAAGAAATCCACCACTACCTAGAGAGGGATCATAGATTAAGTCTCTATAAGATGGTTCAATTACTTTAACCATAGCATTTACAATTGCTTTTGGAGTATAGAAAGCCCCTGAAGCAATTGATTCATTTGTCATTTTTAGAAGTAATTTATCATAAACTTCAGCTAGACTTTCATCAAACTCAATATCCTCCATATATGATAATAAAATTTCTAAAATCTTAGCAGAACGTATCCTTAAAGGTATGTCATTTAAAATAGAGTTGATTTTATCCCAAGTGGCACTTTTTATATAACTATTTTTTTCATTTATAAAAAGAGTTTGTAATATATCTTTAAATTTTAAGAAATCAGTTTTATTTTTAGCATTATTAAAATAGTCCCAATTATAAAACAAATTTTTAAAAGTTTTTCTATTTTTTTCTTTGTGTGTATCTTTTAAAACAACTTCATAAAAATATTGTAAAAGTAAAATAGCAGATAATTGTTCCATTGCATCCATAATACTGTTAATACCAGTATCTTTTCGTATTGTATCGATTAATTTATTTAATTTCATTTCTATATTATTCATTTTCACCTACCAAATAATTATACATATTAACAATATCTTCACTAATTTCCTCTTTAGGTATTTTATTTATATATTTTTGTGCTTCTATAGAACAAAAACCTTTTTTATCTACATTTATATAAGGATCAATAATATTTTTTACTATATCAGATGGAATTCTTGATAATTGTTCATTATATATTTTTTTATCTTTGTCTATATAATCACATTCATCATTTTGTTTTAGATAACACATATAAGGTAATTTATCATTTATAACTTTAGCTGATGTTGATAAAGCAGTGAAAGAAAGAAGATAGTGCTTTATTTCTCTTCTTTTCCATGTTAACAATACTCTTTTAGATAAATTATTATTACTTGTAGGCTTAGCCATTTCTTTTTTTCTTCTACTCTTCTCTTTTTTAGTAAAGTTAAGACTATCAATTTCAGAAGGGTAATTATCATCTTTAATAAGATTTTTTGGAAATTCATCTCCATCACATATTAAAAAAGCATGCTTTGTCATTGTTGGGATACCTTTAACAAAAGAATCATTTAAAGCTTTTTCAAAACTTCTTACCCAACTAATTTTATTATCACCAAACTCATTTATATCCATACCTTTAGTGTGAAAGCTAGAAGAAACACTTAAACAAATAAATTCAGATAAACTATCTTCAATTTCTTTAGCAGTTTTTTTATCAGATAGTTTTCTTTGAACTAATAATTTAAATATCTCCCAATCATTAGCATTATCCATCAATACAACATTTTTATACATCGAAGCTATTTTATGCTGCATCATTGTCAAATCAGATAAACTGTCTAATCTCTGGAGTAATTTATAAGGATCAGTTGAAGGCTCAATTTTCCCTTTTTCAATCATTTTTAATCTTTCAGTTCCTGCTTTTACAATTGAATCTAATAAATGCGTAGTAGTGATAATAGAACCCTGTGCTTGAAAATATACTTGCCACAACTTTTCAATATTTTTATAGTGAAGATGTGAGTCTGCTTCGTCTAGTAAAAATAGAGTATTTTCACTATCAAATAAATCTATTAAAGAGTATAAAAAAAGTAGTTGATATTCTCCATCACTTAAATCACTTAAATGTAAAATTTTTTCATCTTTTTCAAATATAAGCTCAAAACTCTCTTTTACAATAAAATAGTTGTTATCTGCCGCTTGTGTAAAAAACATAACCTTTGGATTAAATGATGCACCTTCATCTATTTCAAATGAAACCCTAGAAAGTTTATTTTGATCTAATTGAATTTCTTCTTTTAATGACTCTTTGAATTCATAATCTTCTTTAACTAATGTAGTTATAAAATTATCTAAAGTTCTAAAGTAAGCTTTATTTGTAATAACATCTGTTTTACCTTTAGCTTCATCTTCTAGTGATTGTTGTACTATATTTGCATATGTATCATCCACTTTTACATCAAATAAAAGTTTTGTTGATTCATCCTCTTCAAAATCATTTTCATGAATATAATTCTTTTGTTTTAAAAAAGTACGTACTTCTCCATCTTGTTTACTTGTAGTAGCTAAAAAAATTAATAACATAGACCATAATTTATCATAATAAAAGCAATCTAAGTTTAATGCATTTCTTTTAGCTCTTTCGGCATTTAAGTAATCACCAAAATTTTTAGAATAACTTTCATTTTGACCAGACGAAAAGCATACAATCTTATAATCTTGATATGTAGAACCTTTTAGTTTTTCATCAAATATAGATTTTAAAATAGTAGATTTACCTGAACCATTTCCACCTATAAAAGTTGCTATCTTATCAAATTCTAAAACTTGTGATTGATTGTGTAAAACATTTTTGGGTAAGCTCAATGAAACTATTGACATTATTTTATTTCCTAAAATATTATAAAATTATTCATTATACTTAATTATTACTTTGATAAATTTTTATTGATTTATCATAGTTATATCTTATCCTAATACAACTTCCCAAACCTATCCATATAAGTAAGATAAACTCTTAAATCAAACTCATGCTGATGATAGTTTGGTTCCATAAAGCAACAAAGATTATAAAAAGCCTTATCACTTTTATATTTATGGCGAGTTATATATTTATTAAGTAGATATTTAAAAATGATTAATCATAGATGAATATATAAAAGTGTTAAAATCTATACAAGATTCTTTTTTTATCTGAAGTTTAAATGATATACTCATTTAAGAGCCTATTTTTATCTTTTTTGACTTAACCACTTAATTAATATTTTCTGCAGCTCAGTCCCAATTAGGAGCTGCATATATGAAAACACAACCTACTATTAAACAGGCTTTTGAAAAAGATTTGACGTATGACCAAAACTTGGCAATAGAGTATCATAATCTTGGATTATTATATAAAGAGAACAAAGAATATGAAAAGGCGCTTGTCTTTTTTAAAAAAGCTATTAAATTAAATAGAGAGTTTTATATATGTATTTATGATATGGCTATGACCTATGATAAGCTAAACAAATTTGAGCTTTGTTTTTTTTATTTAGAAAAAGCAATAAAAATAAATCCTGACTTTTATGAAGCACTTTATTCAATGGCACAATACTATAGAAAAATGAAAAATGAAAAAAAGATGCAGGAGTTTCTTCAAAAAACTCTACAAAAGAGATCTGACCATCCGGGAGCAAATCATCTATTATCATCATTGAATGGAGAGTCAAGCAGCTATTCTTTAGAATATGCTAGAGATCTTTTTGATAGGTATGCTGATTTTTTTGAAGATCATCTTGTAAATACTCTAAACTATAAAGTCCCATTTATTATAAAAGAGAAGTTGAAATCTTTAAATCCTCCAAAAAATTCCAGAATTTTAGATTTGGGATGTGGTACGGGACTATTAGGAAAGACTCTTATAGAGGTATTTCCCAATTTAGTCGGTGTTGATATATCTTCTAATATGATAAAAGAAACAAGAAAAAAAGATATATATACTGAACTTTATATCAATGATATAGATACTTTTCTTTTAAAAAATGAACAAGAATTTGACCTGATTATAGCTCCTGATGTTTTTATATATATTACAGATTTACAAACTATCTTTTCTTCTGTTAAGAAGTCTCTTAATCATAGTGGTTATTTTATCTTTACCATTGAACCTTTAATGGAAATTACTACGGAAAATTGCCAATTAGAAAAAAGTGGAAGGGTTTCACATACTATAAAGTATGTGAAGTCTTTATGTAAGAATAATGGGTTTGAGATTATAGAAAATGAGGAGATTACCCTAAGAGAGGAAAATAAAATCGGTCAAAAAGGGGTTGTCTTTATATTAAAAGCTTTTCCTGAGTAATCTTTTTTTATTGTCTATGAAGAACAACTAACATGAGATATCCCGGCAAGTCCAAAATAATCTGATGGTTTTTTTGCATAATATTTCACTTCTATTTCTTTACTTTGTTCATCATATGGATTTGTCATCACTTCTTGTAACTCACGTACTAATTTATAGTTTCCATTTTGTGCTTCTTGATAGGCAGGAACTAAATGCCACTCTCTTAAAGTATATTTTGGATTGACAAGTTTCATCTTTCTAGAGAGTTCTTCTTTTGACTCTTTTTCTATTTTTTCTTTCCATCTATTTAGCCAAATAGACCATCTTGATTTAAGATTTTCATTTTCAAAACTATTGCTATAAAAACTTTTTTCAAGTTCTTCTATACTGCTTGGTAGATTTGAAAGTTCTCTAAAAAATATGGTATAGTCTACTTTTGTTTCTATCATAAGATTTATTAGTTCATTAAATAGATTACTATCAAATTCATCCAATCCTAGTTTATTAGCCCACATATTTTCTATCTCTCTTTGCATTGTTTTAGGGAATTCTTTTTCTACAATTTCAAGCTCTTGTAAACTATTGGGAGTTGATTTAAGTAGCGGTTTTAAAGCACTAATAAATGATTGATAGTTTTCAAAGGCAGCTTGGGGTTGATTGAAAAATGAAAAGTGTAATCCTCCTCCCGTCCAAGGTTGATATCTAGGATCAAACATATCTATAAATCCAAAAGGTCCAAAATCCAGAGTAAAACCTCCAGCAGCACAGTTATCACTGTTAAAATTACCTTGGCAGTATCCAACGCGTATCCAGTTAGCAACTAAAGATGTAAGACGATTTTGAAACTGTTTTGCTAAGAGTATCACTTTCTCTTCTAATTTTAGATCTTGATTTATCTCTTTGCTATACTCTCTGTCAATTAGATGTAATACAATCATTTCTAACTCTTTTAAAGCTTCACTGTGCTCATTTTTCCTAGCTCGTCTTCCAAAAAGTTCAACTTGTCCGACACGGATAAAAGAGGGTGCTACTCTTGTAGTTATTGCAACATCTTCTTCTATCATAAGCTCAGGATCTTTTGAATAAGAGTTATTCCTAAACCAAGGTCTGCTTACCTGCTCTTTTTTTGAGGTAAATAGGGTTAAAGACCTTGAGGTCGGAACGTTTAGAGAGTTCATATGCTCTTGGGCTAAAAACTCCCTTACACTTGATCTTAAAACTGCACGTCCATCGGCACCTCTGCAATATGGAGTTCTTCCTGCACCTTTTAGTTGAAACTCCCATCTTTTACCGTTTAAAACCGCTTCAAGAATTGAAATTGCTCTACCGTCTCCATATCCATTTCCCGTTTGGAAAGGACATTGTGCATAATATTCAGTACCGTAAATAGATAGGGCATATCCTGTTGCCCAACCTGTATCTTTCATAGGTTGAGGTACTTTAGAAATCTCTCCTGAAAACATTTTAATGAAATCATCTGATTTTATAAGAGCTTCACTAAAACCTAACTCTTTAAAAAAGTTTTTACTATGTGAAATATATACGGGGTCTTTTATTGGTGTTGGTTTTACGCTTACATAATGCCCACTAAACACCTCTCTTGGCATTTTATTTTCTGCATTGAATTTTGCATCGGGATCACTGTTAAGTTTTTCTACAAATGAGTAATCACTTAATTTAGCCAGTTCTTTAAAATTTTCTATTATTTTTGGGGAATTTTCTTTCATTTTTTATATTTGTCCATTATTTTTATTTATATATGATTTTTAACATAACAATTTAAAAAGCATAGAAAAAATATGATTTAACAAATTTTATTAAGTCAAAAATAAATTATGTTAGAATTAGCTTTTAAATTAGATATATTTTGAGGTGTTTCTCGTGTCGATTTTTGCTTTACAATCATTAGCCGGTGGATTTCTAGATGAAGATTTAGAACATTTTAATAAAAATTTTGATGACTGGTGTATTCAGTTTGAAAGTTATGAAGATGCTATGGATATAGTGCAGACTCTTGAAGATCAAGAAAGTATAGATGTTGTTGAAATAACGCCGTTAAGTTATCCAAAATATTTTTTTAATTCTTTACAAGGCACTGTCTACGCAACACGACAGATTGAAGATAAAATTATTTGTGTTGTTGAACCGTTTATGGGTTCTAGTTTTAGAATTGCAGTGTGTGATCTTAAAACTAAAAACGTAAGACTGACAAAAACGACTTATAAAAATATTCCAAGCATTGAAACTGCTTTTGCAAATTACGGGGATAAGTAATTTTATTATTGCATCTATTTTCAAATTCAGACTTTAGATAGATAAAACCTATTTTTTCTTTTGATATAAGGTACACTTTTTGTATATAAAAAAATAAACACAAAAGGATTCATATGGTTTGTAAACTATCGGAGGTAAGTGAATTTTTCAACAAATACCCACACCTTTTAGGTGAGATTGATGAAGCTGGATTAAAAGAGCTATTTGAAACATTTCCTCATGCGTGTAAATTTGTCAAAAGTCTTGATGAGGATAATGTTGATTGCAATAATTTAGAAAAAGTATCTCAAAAGACTTTAGCGTTACTAAACCAAGCCTATGAACACGAATATACAATAGATGATATTTTAAACTTTGCAGGTGCCATATGTAAAGTATTTGATATAGTAGGTGCACCTAAATATCATGTTCCATTTATTTTAGTTATGTTGTCAAAACTTTAATTACTGCTTCGCCAAAGTTTTAGTTTTAAGTTAAAATTTGAGCTATATCCCATATCAACAACTTTAGAAGAATCTTCTTAAAAATTAAACATTACAATATGTAATATATTAACATTATGTAATATTGTGTTATAATACTTTAGTTAGAAATAATTGAAAAGGAAAATAGATGGATGGAAAAATAATGGTTAAATATAAAGTATTATGCAAAAATGATTTCAATTTAGAATTAGACTTAGAAAAACTTCTTTCAAATGAAAAAGTGGCAAGAGTGATAAAAAACGAGTTTGCAAAAGGGATTAGAAACATAGATATATTTTCAAAAAATAGCAGTTCTAAAATTAATATAGAGACTAAAAAAGAGATTTATGAGTTTGAAGTAAACAAAGATGATTTTGCCGATCTTATTACATTGGCAGAAGAAGATGCAAATTTAAGAAAACTTATGAAAAAAGATTGTTCTCATATAGAGTTAGTCGATATTAAAACAGTTGAATAGAATAGTTTAAAGGAAAAAGATGTTGGAGATTGTTTTATATTCGATATTATCTCTTTTTTTAGTTTTTACATATATTTATTTTAAAGAGAAATATAGACACAAAGATAAGATACCTTTTCATAAAGATAGATTGAAATAGTTATATATGTTTCATAAATAAACTTTTTTAGATTTTCATATTAAATAATAGTCTAAAATCAGGCTTCCCTTTATCAAAAAATATTATAGTTTATAATCTATCTAATATAAGGAAAACTAATGAAAAGTTTATTTTTCAAATTTATGTTATCATTTCTGGCATTTGGACTGTTTGCAAATTTACAGGCAAAAGAGATTAATGACAGTGCTGCTTTAAAGGGTGTAAAAGAGACAAAAAGCGTATTTTTAATTGATTTTACAAATGTTCAAAAAACAGCATTTTATTTGAATATAATAGAAGGAACACATAAAGGCTTAATCTCTCAAGGAGTAAAACCAAATATGGTTTTGGTTTTTATAGGAGAGACGGTTAAGTTTTTAAGTACAAAACAAGATGAGGCTTTTGAAATGGAAAATGAAGAGTCTTTGGAATCGATTCAAAATTCAATAAAAAGATTGGCTGCTTTAGGCGTAAGAATGGAAGTCTGTGCAGTAGCGACAAAAGTTTTTCATGTTGATAACAGTACAATTCCAAAAGAGATGAATCTTGTAGGCGATGGTTTTATCTCTTTAATCGGCTGGCAAACTCAAGGGCATAAGTTAGTTCCGATATTTTAGATGAAGAGATGATAAAGAGTATTAAAACGACTATTTAAGCGGTTAGTTTGTTTATATACTCAACCAACTCTTCTTCTTCAAAGGGTTTTTCCAAACTTGCATTTGCCCCGATTAACTCGGCACTTATTAAATATGAAGTATCTAAGCGTCTACTTCCTCCTGAAATAGCGATAATAGGTATATTTGCATCAATACTTCTTATTGTTGTTATAAGTTCTATTCCTTCGATATCAGGCATTATTATATCGCTTACAATAATATCGGGTTTAAAACTTTCGTATTTTTTAACTGCTTTTTGTCCTGAGGATAGTGTTTCAACTTCAAAACCTTTTCTCTCAAGATATTTTTTCAGTGCATACAATACCAATTCATCATCATCTATTAATAAAACTTTTTTCATCTAATACTCTCTTATTGTTGGGATTTCAAGTGTGAATTCAGTAAATTCATTCTCTTTTGAATCTACTTTGATAGTTCCTTTTGCACTTTTTATTATGCCGAAAGTTTCCGAAAGACCTAGCCCTGTTCCTTTTCCTTGCTCTTTGGTGGTAAAAAAAGGATCAAAAATCAGGTCACTTTTTTCTTTACTTATGCCGCAGCCGTTGTCTCTTACTTTTATAACAATTTTACTTTTGTCTTCCAATACTTTTAAAGTGGTTTTTATAAAGCCTGCTTTTTTATTCTCTAAAGCGTGTATTGCATTGGTAATAAGATTGAATATAATAATTTCAATATTTATTCTTGAAATGGGGATAATCAAGCCGCTTTTTTCAATTTCACTTTCAAACTTTATTGAACTTGGAACTGTAGTTTTTGCAAGGTTTAGTGCATTTTCCAGGGTTTCGTCAATCTGACAGCTATTTGTCAGGTTAGAGTTATCTGCTCTTGTGAAGTTTAATACCTGTTTTAAAATATCTCTTAATCCATAGCTGGCTTCCAATACTTTTGAGATATCATCATGGCTGGGATTGTTTTTTGGAATATCATCTTTAAGTATTTTACTTAGAGTAATTATAGGCACAAGATGATTATTAAGAGAGTGTGCAAGTCCTCCTAACATACTACCCATAGATTGAAGTTTTTGACTTGCCTGTACTCTTTTTTGCTGTTCAATCTCATTTTTTGTAAATTCAACAACTTTTTTTCCAAAAGTATAACTTAGATAAAAAAGTGAAAAAGACAGAGAGATAAAAAAGGCAAATATTCCAAGTATCAGCTCATCTAACTCCCAATCTTCATGTTCTCTTGTATATTCATAAAATTTGTCAAAAGTATCAAAATGAATAAAAACATAAGTTGAGACTAGAAATATTGCCGTAAAGATTATTAAGGCAATTATAATATTTTTTTTGGAGAACGAATTTTTTAGTAAACGGGAAGTTTCATTCATAAGTTCTCCTTTGGTTTAAATAATCTGTTTTTCTCTTCTTATTTTAACTTTTGTGCAACAAGCTCGTTTACAACTTTTGGATTTGCCTTTCCGCCTGTAGTTTTAAGTACTTGTCCTACAAAAAATCCTAAAAGTTTTTCATTACCTGCTTGATATTTGGCTTTCATTTCAGGATTTTTTGCAATTATTTCCTCAATTATAGGTAAAATTACTGCGGGGTTGCTTATTTGAACAAGTCCTTTTGCTTCAACTATTTGTGTCGGATTCTCTCCTGTTTTAGACATTTGCTCAAATACTTGTTTTGCAATTTTGTTTGAAATAGTCTCTTCCTCAACCATTTTAATAAGTTGGGCAATTTGCTTTGCATTGAATTTCAGCTTATTTATTTCTTTCTCTTTTAGCTCTTTGGCTACTTCATTTGCTACTATATTTGCAAGATGTACGGGACTGTTGAATACGTTTAAAGCTTCTTCGTAAAATTTTGATAAACTCTCATCTCTTGCTAAAATATTTGCTACCTCATTATTTAGTTTAAGCTCATCTACATATTTATCAAAAAGTGCTTTTTGAGTTTCATTCATAGGTGCTTCTTCACCGTGTATTTGTACTTTCTTAACTTCTTGTTTAGGTTTATTTTCGGTTTTTGATTTTTTAGTCCAAGAGTCTTTTAATCCTACAATTTTATTAAATACGGGGTTTTCTTCTGTGTAGTCAACAGGATCCGCATAAAAATATCCTTGTCTTTCAAACTGAAATCTTTCATCGGGTTTCTCTGTTATAACAGCAGGTTCCACAAGTGCATTTTTGATGATTTTCAAAGAATCGGGATTTAAATCTTCTAATCCTTCCGGTGCTTCGTTTTTATATAATCTGTCATAAAGTCTTACTTCAATAGTTTTTGCTTTTTTTGCATCAACCCATTGAATAGCACTTTTAACTTTTATACCGCTGGTATCACTACCGCTTTTAGAGTCGGGGTGGTATTGGGCTTTTATCTCTATGATATTGCCTTTGGCATCTTTAATTAGCTCTTTGCAAGTAATAATATAAGCATGTCTTAGACGTACAGGTTGTTCAAGTGTAAGACGGTTGTATCCTTTTACGGGATTTTCCATAAAATCGTCACGTTCAATATAAAGTTCATTAGAAAAAGGAACTTTTCTTGAACCCTCTTTTGGTACGTCATGAGGGTAGTATGAAGCGTCAATTTCTTCACTGCCTTCATAATTTATAATTGTCACTTTTAAAGGTTCAAGTACACACATAACACGAGGTGCTTTTTTATTTAAATCATCTCTAATACAAAATTCAAGTTGTGAAACATCAACCATAGAGTTTGCTTTTGCAATACCTATTTGATCGCAGAAGTTTAAAATAGATTCAGGAGTATATCCTCTTCTTTTATATCCTGCAATTGTAGGCATTCTAGGATCATCCCAACCGCTAACGTATTTACCTTCGACAAGTTCCAAAAGTTTTCTTTTACTCATAACCGTGTAGTTGATTCCAAGTCTTGCAAATTCATGTTGGTAGGGTCTTGGAGGCTCAAGTTCAAGGGTATCTAATACCCAATCGTAAATATCACGGTTATTTTCAAATTCTAAGGTACAAATAGAGTGGGTAACTCCTTCTATATAATCAGATAAACAATGTGCAAAATCATACATCGGATAAATAAACCATTCATCTCCTGCTCTGAAATGGTGAACATGTCTAATACGATACAAAAGCGGGTCTCTCATTTTCATATTTGCGGCACTCATATCTATTTTTGCTCTAAGTACATGTTCTCCGTCTTTAAATTCACCTTTTTTCATTCTTTCAAAAAGGTCTAGATTCTCTTCAATAGAACGGTCTGCATATTTACTTCTTAACCCAGGTTGCGTTACCGTTCCTCTATACTCTTTTATCTCTTCTTCATTTAGACTGTCAACATATGCTTTCCCCATTTTAATAAGCTGAACTGCATAATTGTATAGTTTAGGAAAATAATCGGAAGTAAAATATACATTCTCTCCCCAGTTAAATCCAAGCCATTTTACGGCATCTTTTAGAGCTTCAACATATTTTGTATCTTCTTTTGTAGGGTCGGTATCATCCATTCTAAGATTACAGTGACCATGATAATCACGTGCAATACCGAAATTTATATAAATAGATTTGGCATGTCCAATATGTGGGAATCCATTAGGCTCGGGAGGAAATCTTGTGACAACCTCTTTATATTTGCCCTCTTTTAAGTCCTCTTCAACTATTGTACGTAAAAAATCTTTGTGTTCACTCATTATTATTAAACCTTTTGATTATGAAAGTTATTATAAGGTGCATATTTTATCCAATTAGAGCTTATAATAGAGGCGTTTATCATAGTTGAAAATCTTTTGTACTTAATTCTTTAGTTTTTTATTATTACAAATATCTTTAAGCCAAAAAGAGGTGTCTTTTAGTATATCAAACAAGGCTTTATTTAAAGATTTTACTCCTCCATATGAATCTAAAGTTTCACTTTCTATTTTAGATGAAAAGGTCTTAGAATCTATAATATTATTAGTTTGATTATCTATTAAAGATATATGGATAACTGCTTTTACATAAGATGAATTTAAATCTTCACTGAAATATTGTTTAAAATCTATAATATCACTTTGTAAAATATAATCATCTTTTGCTACTGATTTATAGCTTTGCACACTTTTAAAAATATCTAATTGATTTATCATATTATTTAAATGAAAAGTAACCATTTGATTAACGGGTATACTCCATCTGGCTTTTGAAAAAGAGTATTGTTTATGTTTTCCAACAATATAATTCATTTTTGTACTCATAAGAGTATTGTCGCTAAAAGCTTGATTTATTTTTAAAGTTTTTTCTTTGCATATTTGAGAACTTTGAATTTTTTGAAATTTTTTTATTTCCATATTATATTCTGTAATATAAGGTTGTTTTATACTGCATCCTGTCAATAATACCATTAAGAAAAGCAGATTTATATTTTTTATCATTGTTTATTCTCCTGGACCTTTTTTAATCTCTTCTGTTTTAAAAATAATATCAGCTGGGCTTCTATTGTAATCTTTAAGCGATTCTTCCATTTTTATCATAAGATTTTCCATTTGTATTAAAGTACTGTTTAGAGTTGGTATTGTATCTTTTGTCATCTCTTTAAAATTAAAATCTCCGTTTGCGATAGCCTTTTGAAGTTCATTCATAGCGGCTCTTAAAGCTATAAAACTTTTTGCAATAGAATCTGCATCTTTTATCAAACTTTTTTCAAAATTTGTAGTGTTTGTCATTAGATTATCAATTTTTGGTATTAACTTATCTGTTTTTTTTGTTATATTGTCTAGATTTTCTAAAATATGATGAAAATGCTTTATGCTTTTGTCATCAAGTAGTTTGCCCATTCTTGTCATAAAGATTGTTGTTTCTTTTAAGATAAGTGAAATTTGTTTTTGATTTTTATCATCAAGCAGGTGTTCTGTTTTTGATAAAACCTTTGAAACTTTATCAGAAATAGTACTCATAGATTTTTCAATATTTTCAAATAAAGAAGGTACAGTTTTTATAATTGGATATTCTTCCCCTTTTTTAGTTTTTAAAAAAGGTGCATTGTTATCCCCCAAATTAAGGTTGATGTAGCTTAGTCCGGTAATACCTTGTGAAGTCAGTTTGGCAACAGTTTTTTCTTTTATAGGGGTAGTTTTTAAAATAGTTATTAATACTTCTACTTGTTCAGTATTTTTTGGATTAATTCTAATATTAGAAACTTTTCCTACATCAATACCTCTATATTTTACAGCTGAATCGATATTTAATCCTAAAACTGATTCATCAAAACGAATAAGATATTTTTTTGTTTCATTTTCTTGTTTTGGTTTTAATAACCAGTAAGAAAATATAAAGATCAATATAAATCCTATAATTACTAAAAAACCTACTAATGTATAATTAACTTTATTGTTCATTTAAATACCTTTTTGAAAAAAGTTATTTATAAATCTATTATCAATTGAATCTATATTATCAAATGATCCTTCATAAATAATTTTTTTATTATCAATAACTGCAAATCTGTCTGATGTATCGTGAATAGACTTTAAATCATGTGATACCATAACTATAGTTAATCCCAATAAATCCCTTAAGTTTAAGATTAATTTATCAAAATCCCTCGCAGAAATAGGATCTAGCCCGCTTGTGGGTTCATCCAAAAATAGAAGTTTTGGATCAAGTGCCAAAGCTCTTGCCAGTCCTGCTTTTTTTTTCATACCACCGCTTATTTGAGAAGGATATAGTGAAATATCAGAAAATTTTAATCCTACAATATGTATTTTAAATTCAATTATCTCTTTTATTATTTTATCATTTAAATCTGTATATTCTTTAAGGGGTAGAGCAATATTCTCACCAATAGTCAAAGATGAGAATAAAGCTCCAAATTGAAAAAGTACACCCCAACATTGTCTCAAAAGTTGGGCATCTTTTAGACTAATATAGTTTAAATCTTTTTCTAATATTTCTATGGTTCCCTCTTGAAACTGCTCCAACATAACTATTTGTCGAAGCAAAGTTGTTTTTCCACAGCCACTTGGACCTAAAATCCCATAAATTTCACCTTTGTTTACACTTAGATTCAAACCATCATGGACAATTTTGTCTCCAAAAACAGTTTTTATCCCTTTTACTTTTATAATCTCTTTCATTAGATACCTAAATTTGTGAAAATAATAGAAAAAATTGCATCACAGATAATAACAGCAAAAATTGATTCAACGACACTTTTTGTAGTATTATACCCTATACTTTGGGTGTCATTTTTTACCATTAAGCCTCTATAAATTGCAATAGAAGCAATTAAAACAGCAAAAAAGGGTCCTTTCCCAATTCCAACTAAAAAATGTCTTATCTCTATAACTTTGCTAAATCTGTCCAAAAACAGATTAAAACTTATTCCCAAATCCAAATTTGCGATTAACATTCCTCCAAGTACAGCTGTAAAATCAGATATAAAAATCAATATTGGCATCATAATAATAAGTGCTATGAGTTTTGGCAAAACTAAAAACAAATATGGTTCAAAGCCCATTGAACGCATTGCATCCAACTCTTGTGTAATTTTCATAGCTCCTATTTGAGCAGTAAAAGAGGAACCACTTCGTCCTGCTATTATCACAGCTGTAATAACAGGAGACAACTCCCTTAACATAGAAAGCCCTATCATATCTACTATAAAAATGTTTGCACCGTATAAACTTAACTGATTGGCTGATTGATAGGCAATTACGATTCCAACAAGAAAGCTGCTTAAAGCAATTATAAAAAAAGCTTTAATAGCACTTTCATTTATCTCAAATAAAATCTCTTTGTATCTTATGTTTTTTGGATTTTTTAAAATATAAAGTAAATGTATAAATAATTTGCCCAAAAAAGATAAAAAAGATAAAAAAGTCAAATAATATTTGTATGCAGTTTCACCAATATTTTTTAGGATATCTTTTTTTTTGACAGAAGATTGTGAAAAATCGTTTTTCCTTGTATTTTGAACAAGTTTTAAAGTATCTGATATATCTTTATTATTAATATCTATTTGTGTTTTTTTGTTCTTTTTTAACATTTCCTTGGATAAATCATCAATGAAAATTGCAGAAGCAGTGTCCATAAAATTCAAATTTTTTAGATCAATTACTATAGTGTTAAACTTAGAAAAATTTATTTGGTTTAGCAATATCTGATAGCTGTTGATTTTATATAAGGTAAGTTCACCGTTAAATATTAGAGTTAATATATCATCTTTGGAATCTGTTTTTAAAAATGAATTATTCAATAAATACCTTTCTTAATAATATGATTGTTTTAAATTTTATTCAACAAATTTATCTTTTAATTGTAATAAAGAGGCAAATATAGCAAAAAATGCAGCTATAAAAGAGCCTATACTTGGAATATAATTTAATAAAAAAGTAATTAAGGCAAAGAAAAAAGCATGAGGAAGTTCAAAATAAGATAATATTATCCAAATAAGAAAACCTGTAAGTAAGGATGTAAATGTTTTAATTAAAAAATATCTATTGATATTTTTAAAAAAAGTATCTATTTTATTTTCTCCCTCTTTTGTTTTTATAAAATAAGATGTTTTTTTTAAAACTGTATTTGACTCAAATAATAAAAACATTAGTAATAATATAGTTAAAGATATGTCCAAAATAATATTTCCCATATTACTAAAAAAATTGGTTATATATCGAATGATCTTGCCCGGTTCAACAGCTTTTATTAAGCTACTCCATTCAAAAGATATATTTAAATGCTCAAAAAATAAGATAATTTTATAAATTATTTCTTGGTATTTATTTTGATAAAAATTAAGATTTCGTATAATATCTTCATTTGCAGATATAAAATATGAACTGAATAAAAATATTATAAATATAATAATTAATAGTATTATTAATGTACTAATTGAATTAGGTACAGAATATTTATTTAATATCTTAATGAGAGGTAAAAATATAATAAATAGAAAAAATGCTATTAAAAAAGGTAAAATTATACTACTACTTAGTTTTAATCCGATTATTATTATAACTAGATATGCTAATATGGAAAATACATTTTTTTGCTCAATTATCATGATTCTTTTCTCTTTCTTTTAATTTATATATCCAAAGTAAACATAAAACAATTATCGCTCCTACAATATCACAAAGCATATCTTTTTGTGCATCCCAAGCATCACCTTGCGAACCTAAAAACTCTATGCCTGCATCACCTCCTTCAATAACTGCATATCCCCATTCGACTATTTCATAAGCTGCTGCAATACTTGTTATAAAAAACAGAGCAAAAAAAGAGGCAATCACTTTATTTGCATATTTTTTTCTAATTAAAAATTCTGCAACGGGATAGGCATAAAATCCAACTACTATATGTCCTATTCTATCAAAATTGTTTCTTTCGAAGTTAAATAAATTGGTTATAAAATCAAAAGGTACTTCTGCAAAAGTATAGTGTGCACCTATAGTATGCCAAAATAATCCTATAAATATTAAGGTATAAGAAGTATTTGAAAACTTAAACTTTTTATAAGTCATTATTAATAATAAATATATACTAAGGATGGGTATAATTTCTACTATCCATACAGTTTTATCAAGAGGATTCAATGCTGATAATACAAAGAATATGAAAAAAACAAAGGCTAATATATGAGGAAAATAACTCACTTTACAGCCTCATTAGCTGCCATTTTTCCAATTTCTATCATTTCATAGGCTTTTGTAAATTCATAAAAAGAACAACTTTCCTTTGAAATTTCTATAAGTATATCTACTTTATTGTTTTGTATATAATACTTGGATAAAACAGTTCGTGCAGTATTTAACGTCATTCGTAAAATAGAAGAGATATCACATTTGATTAGAGCTTTCTTTTTTTCTTTTTTTTTGCTTATCCAATTTAGTCGATATTTATATACAATAGTCAATAATTCTTTAGGCAATAAGGTTTCAGCTTTGTTTAGCAAATTATTAAATTCATTATATAAAACCTCTTCTCTTGTTAATTGTTCTATTGGAATATCTATAATATATTTATTTTTAATATTTGCATCTAAATTAACAGCTATTTTTAAATCTGTTTTGTCTTTTGAAGTTAGATTTATGGGTAAGGGATTTAAAACTCCTCCATCAACTAAAATTTTATCATCTTTATATATGGGAATAAAAATAGTAGGAATAGCAACAGATGCTCTTATTGCATCTATAAGTTTGCCTTTTTCAAAAACAATTGTTTCTTGAGTATTTAAGCTTGTAGCTACAGCTTTATATTTTATGGGTAAATCTTCAATATTAATATCTCCAATAAAAGTTTTGATTTTATCAAATACTTTTTCTGCATCTACTAACCCCCCTTCAACCGATGAAATACTCAATAATTTATAAATATCATAATAATTTAAATTTAATACCCATTGTTTATACTCTTTTAGTTTCCCAACAGCATAAAGACCTCCTATTAAAGCTCCCATAGAGGAACCTGCTATAGATTTTATTGTGTATCCTTTTTTTTCAATGGTTTCAATAACTCCTATATGGGCATATCCTCTTGCTCCTCCACTCCCTAAAACCAAAGATATTGTTTTTTTATTATTTATTTTCAAAAATATATCCTTTAAATTTAAATTACCATTGTAATAATTAAAATAATTTATTACTTTTAGGTAATATAAATAAATATCTTAAATTCCTAATATTTTAAAAGCCGGTGATATAATTGTAGCAATGGCACTTTCCATACTTTTATGTAATCCTAAGGGTCTAATAAACATTTTTGTAGCCATTTTATATGGATAATACTTTTTTGCAAATTGTTTAGTTTGATTGATATATTCATCATAACTTTGTTCACTTTGAATAGCTTCAAAGGCTATTTTTATATCTTCATTGTTTATTACGTTAAGTCTGGTATATAAAACTTTAGTAATATCATTTCTCGTTAATTTCTCTTCATCTTTATATTTTTTAAATACTTTTTCAAACATTTCAAAATGATAAACTTCATCTTTTGAGATTTTTGAAGCCAAATCTTCAAGCACCGGTTCTTTTAACTCTTTTGCATAATTTACGAGTGTTTTATAAAAAGTAGAAGTTCCCGTTTCAACTACCATTCGAGCTATCATTTCTCCCGCTTTTGTAGGCTCTAAGGCTTCTACTTTGCATAAAGGAAGATAATCATTTGTAAATAGATTATAATGTTTCTCCCAATCAAACTCAGGCCAAATAGTATTGATATATCGTTTTATGGATTCTCCATGCTGCACTTCTTCAGGTTCCCAAGTTTGTTGAAGCCATTGTGTAGTTTCTTCGTCATTTTTATAGTGTTCATTGAGATTTCTTTCATAAATATGAGAAGTAATTTCAATAAAAGATGCAATTATCATTGTTTTAAAAAGATAAATATTATCTTTTACCTTATTTATATCAATATTTTCATATGCTATATCTTTTTCATAATGCCATTTCATTTAAATTTCCTCCATTAAATTTTATATTTTATTATTTTTTATTTTCAAAATATTCTCTTTATCTCATATTAGTTATATTAGTCTGTAAATTTTACATCAAAATAATAATTAACATTCTCACTAAGAATTTTTTTTAATTCTTTTTCTGTCGCTTTTTTTGTATTATAATATAGAATTTTATAAATTTTTTTAAAAGCAGAAACAACTTCTTTGTCAAAGTGTTTATTTGTCTCATTTTGTATTATAAAAAAACTCTCTTCTAAATCGAAAGGTTCTTTATAAGGTCTTTTTGAAGTTAAAGCATCAAATACATCTGCAACCATAAAAACTCTAGCTTCAATTGGAATATCACCTCCTTTCAAACCGTTTGGATAACCGCTGCCGTCAATTCTTTCATGGTGGTTTTGTATCACTTTTGTTGCATCACGTAGCCAAATATCGTCTTTTACAATTTCAATACCGTGAATAACATGTGTTTTCATAATTTCAAACTCTTCTTTTGTTAATTTACCGGGTTTTAAAAGTATATTGTCACTAATTGCAATTTTCCCCACATCATGTAAAAAAGCACCTTTTATTAAAGATTGAATTTGCTCTTTAGATAAATTCAACTCTTCGGCTATTTTTATACTGTAATAAGTAACTCTATAGTTATGTTCATTTGTATCACTGTCTCTTTTTGCAATTGCATTTCCTAAAGATACTATTGATATGATATTACTTTTTAAGAGTTCATTTTTTTTAGCCAACAATTCATTATACTGGCTAAAAATAATAGGAAAGATAGCTAAAAATACAAAACTAACACTGAAAAAAACAATCGTTATTGTTGTAAAAATATCTTTTTGTACTAAATTTACCGTTTGGGTATCAAGTTCTTTCAAAATATTTGAATAGTATATTTTATTATTAATAAGTTGTTTTTTATGAAAGCTTAAATAAACCAAATTTTCCTCAACAGGTATTATCATATATCCCTCTTGATCTAAAGCGATATTATCTAGTTCTAATATAGAATTTATTTGATTAAATGGTGCAATATCATTTATTGAAAGTAATAACTTTTGATTTTCATCATACAAGTTTAGTACTACAATATTATTCTTTTTTAAATCTGTTTTAGTAGTTTCAATAAGCTTCCAATACTCTTCATTTTGAACTTTAAAATCTACATTTTGTAAAATCTTAGAATATTTCATCGATTCTTTATTTATAATATTTTCTATACTCGTTGATATTTGTTTAGAATGATAGATCATTATTATAAAAGTCCATACTCCTATAATAATAAAAAACCCGATGGTAATTCTTGCGGCTGATAAATATAAGGGGTTTAATCTTATTATCTTAAGTATATACAGTAATTTTTTATACAATAACATTTAAAACTCTCTACCTTTACAAATTAAATTTATATTCAAAATTAAAATAAAAAACATCACGATTCTATCATTCAAATCATATATTTCTATTGTCGTTGCCACTAAATAATGACTGTATGATCTACTAGATGGTAGAAAAATCTTTTATTTTTCATCTTCTTTTTCCATCGCTTTTTGGGCACCATTAATCATCCCCGAGAATGCACCTTTAGTAACTTTAATCATTTTTTCCGATAAAAGTTCTATCTCACTGTAGGTATTTTCGGCAATATCCAAAACTTTCTCTTTTGTGCTATAAGCAGCTTGTGAACCTTTTTCTTTTAAATAATTAATAGCCGTCTCCGTTGCATCTGAAGTTGTTTTTTTTAATTGAGAAGTATGTTTTTTAAGATCTACAATAGTATCTTTAATTACCCTTTTTGCACTATCTTCCACTTTATTTATTGCATTACTAAGTGCTTCGATAAAAGCATCTTCAATGGCTTCAAAGTTTTCGATTGCATATTTCACATTCTCTTCCACAAAATCTTCTGCATCATCTTTACTCTTGGAGAGTTTTGTTTTTGCTTCTTCAATACTGTTTAAAATACCTTCTTTTGCCCCTTCAACAGCACCTTTAGTTGTTTCTTTTACACTTTTTTCAGCCTCTTGTGCAGCTTCTGCAGCGGCTACAACTACTGCTTGGGTAACTTCTTTGATTTTTTGCGTACTTAATTGTCCTGTTTTTAATGCATTTTCGGTAGCTTCTTTTGTAAGATGGGCAACTTTTGCTTCGATATCTTTTCCTTCATCAATTATAGCTTTTACACTATGCTTGAGCGTTTCTTCTAACAAGCCTAAAATCTCAATACTTTTTAACTTGACATGGGTTACTGAATCTTCTATCTCATCTTTTGTTTCTTCCGAAAAATTAGAAGCTGCTTCTTTTGCCCCATCGAACGCATCTTTTAATTCCGCAACAAAACTCTCTTTTTGTTCTTGAAGTTTATATTTTATTTTTAATAACTCCATATCGATTTCATCAATAGTTTTTTTACTTTTTTTACTTATACCATCGATAGTTCCATTTACCGCAGCTTCTATAAGCTCTTTTTTTTCGATACCGTTATTTTTAAGCTCTTCTACAGTAACAGTTACAGCTTCTTTGGCAATAGTATTAATCTGCGTAGCTCCATCTTTGGTATTTTGAACTGCTTCAAAAACTGCTTTTTCAACTACTGATTTTATTTTTTCTGCCGTTATTTCACCAGTTTCTTTTATCTTTTTGATATCCTCTGATATCTTTTTTTTCATTGTTTCTAACATTTTATTTATCCTTGTTTAAAGTTTAATCATTTGACAAAATAATTTATCCAATTTAAAACTTTATGTCTGTTACTTATGTAACATCTAAATATTCTCAAGCTTAGCTTTTTCAGTCAGTTTTTGCAGATTTATAATAGAAAGCTTCCCCCTTTTAGAATTAATAATCCCCTCTTTTTTTAATTCTTGAATATGTAAATTGACAACTTTTCGTACCGAACCTATCATTTGGGCCAAACTCTCATGGGAAAGGTCATTTATCAAAGTTACCTCATATTCTTGCTTTTTTTTGCAATTTTTTTCATCTACGTATCTTAAAATCAATCTGGATAATCTTGTCATCGTATCATATAATGTCAAATCTATAGCAGAATTTTCAATTAATCTCATTTTTGTTCCCAAATACGGTAAAAAATTCTTATTAAATTCAGGATGTAAATCAAGCCAATTTCGCGCAATATCTGTAGAAGTTTTTAAAAGTTGAAGTTCATCGATTGCTTCTATAATAACTTCATTTTCTTTTTTCTCAAATAAAGAAATAATATCAAAAACATCTCCCTCATTTAGAATATATAAAAGATATTCACGCCCTGATTCTAAATTGACCTGTGAAACTTTCACTCTTCCTTTAATAATAAGAAATAAATAATCTTTTGTCTGCCAAGGGTGTATAATATTTTTTTTAAGCAGAGTCAAGGGTGTAAAATGGCTTAAAATCTCTTCCATCCTTTGTGAATTAATACCTTGAAATAGAGGACTTTTCTTTAAGACATTTATACTCGGCTGATAAAAAAGTGAATCTTTTCTCACTATTTTCCTTTTTTAAGGGTATTTTTTAATAAACATTTAATCGAATTCATTAACTTTTGATATCCCAAAAAATATTATTTTTAGCAACAATTATAACTTGCCCCCTTTATAAATTGAATATGCCAATACAAGTCCCATAATAACCGCCGTACTAAACCCTGCTATACCGAATAAGGGTATATCATAAACCAAAGGTGGTGTTTTTGCCAATAAAAGCAAAGATGACCCGATAAGAATTGAAGCTATTATAATAGAAACCGTCAGGCGGTTAAAAGATTTTTCTATGGATTCTTCCATTTTTTGTAAACCTGCATGTTCAAGTTCCACCTTGAATTTTCCATTTTTCATAAGTTTAAAAATCTCTTTTAAATCTTTGGGCGTATAATCCAAAAACTCAATCATCTCTTTTGGCAACTTTTTTATTTTCTCAAATAAGTTTTTTGTTGAAAACTGGTTTTTGTAAAATTTTATCACTATCGGTTTTATATTTTTTACGGCATTAAAATCAGGATCCAACATTCTACCGACCCCTTCTATAGTAGATAAGGATTTAAAAAAAAGATAATAACTATTTTTAAAAGATATATTGTATTTAGCAATTACAATAGTAACATCATTGAATAAATCTTTTATATTTATATCTTTTAAATCACTATACATATATCCATTGATGATAACACTCATATCTTTTACAAATTCATTTATTTCTAGTTCAAAAGGGTGATTTGTCATATTTAAAATAGATAAACATACTTTTTCACTATCTTTTGAAGATATATTGCTGATAAGTTCTATAAGAACTTTTTGTTCCTCTTTTGTAATAGTGCCCATAATTCCAAAATCGATAAATGAGATCTTATTATCATAAGTTACTAATATATTCCCGGGATGAGGATCTGCATGAAAAAATCTATTTTCAAATATTTGTTCGCAAAGAAGAGCAAAACCGTTTTTTGCTACATTTTTAGTATCTATATTTTGTTGTTTAAGTTGCTCTATTTTTGAAACTTTTATCCCTTCGATAAAGTCCATAGTTATGATTTTGCTGCTTGAGTACTCTTTATAAACTTTGGGTACTTTGATTCTTTTGTCATTTTGAAAAAAAGAGTTGAATCTATTTATATTCATAGCCTCAAGTTTAAAATTCAATTCATTTTTTATACTGTTTTCAAACTCTTTAACGATAGTATAAATAGAATGTATTCCATAATTTTTAAAATAATCATCAAAAAGAAAAGCCAATTGTTTTAAGATTTCTAAATCATCTTTAATTATCTCTTTTATATTGGGTTTTAAAACTTTTACTACCACCTCTTCACCGCTTAGAAGTTTTCCCTTATAAACTTGTCCTATAGAAGCGGTGGCTAAAAGTTTCAAAGGCTGGGCAAAAATTTCATTAAGTTCTTTGCCGAACTCTTCTTTGAAAATCGGGGTGATAAATTTTATATCAACAGGGGTAACTTTATCTTGAAGTTTTTCAAACTCTTGTGCAAGTTCTAAAGAGATAAGATCAGGTCTTGTTGATAACATTTGTGCTAATTTTATATATGTTGAACCAAGTTCTTCTATAGTATATCTTATTCTTTGGTTTTTACTTAAAGAATAATTATTTTTTGAATGAAAAACAGGGATTTGGAAATCTCCTTGTTTTTCTAATTTTCTTAAAATATCATCAAAACCATTTTTTGATAAAATACTGAGAATTTGTGTAAATCTTTTTGTATTATTAATAGCTTGAGATATTTTAATCATTTTACTATTTTTTATCTTCTAAAACTTCTTTAGCCGCTTTTATAGCATTGCTAACTGCCTTTTTCAAAACATCGAAGGATAATTCACTGACTTCTTCTACATTATCGATAGTTTCTGCCATATCTTTTTTTATCTCTTTTGATAAAGTATTATGTATCTCTTGTAGTTTTTGGTTTTTTTCATGATATTGCTTTTTAAGGGTTTCATTTACTCCATCAATTACTGCTTCACTACTCACTTTAATATTTTCTTTTGTATCTTCTCCTAACTCTTTTAAGGTAGCCGTTACGGTGCACATGACATCATCGGCAAGATCTTCAGACATCTCTTTATTGAATTTTAATTCTTGAACAATTTTAGACGTAGCTTCTTTTACAATTTGTCCAATATTACTTAGTGTCAAATCATTGGTTTCTTTTGCTGTTTCTAAATCTGTTTTTAATTTTTCTAATATTTTTTCAGACATTTATGATCCTTAAGATTATTATTTAAATAATTTTAGTAATCAAAAACTTAAAAAGTAATTAAGTTACTATATATGAAAATAAGTATCCAAGAAATTATTTTATAAAATTTGTAATTGAAAAAAAACTTTCACAAATTTCTTCTGTTAAATTTAAAAGATTAATATTTTGTTTTTCCAGCCAAAGTGCGATATACCCATCACTAAAAGCATTGAAAGAGTACGCTAATTTTGTCGCTCTTTCATCATTGAGATTTGAATCAATTTCTTTAAAAGTATTGATTAAAAATTTATATACATCTTCAAAAGGACTAGAAAAATCTTTATATAAAGTATTGAAAAATAAGGGGTTATTTTTTATATTAAATTCGATTGCTTTATCTTTTTTTATATAATATTCAAATTTTAATGCCGTGAAATTATATAATTTATCAAAAGGTGTATGTGTTGGAATAATTCGAGTATTTAAATCTTCTAAAAATTTTTTTATTTGATATTTTATATATTCTATATAAAGTCTTTCTTTATTTTTAAACATTGAGTATATTGTACTTTGAGAAACTCCGGCAGTTTTAGCCAATGTTGAGATTTTCATATTTTCATACCCTTTTTCTTCAAATATTATAGTTGCTTCTTGGAGAATTAATTCTTTTTTTATTTTATATATTTTTTGATTTATTTTTTTTGCCATTAATTTCCTTTATCAAATTTTTTATTTAAAATGATAACATTTTATAAGTAAGGCTATTAAATTTTAAATAATAGGTTTAGAGTTTTTTTTACAAATTTATCATAGAAATTGCAGTATAATCTTTTTTTCAAAGGTTATTTTATGGGTGAATACTCTTTTTTATTGGCAATTGCCGTTGTTTTTATGTTTGGAACTATGAGTCCGGGTCCTAGTTTTATTCTTGTTGCAAAAACTGCTGTTTCCAAACCTTTTAGAGAAGGAATCGGTGTAGCTGTAGGATTGGGTTTAGGTGCCGTGTTTTTTACTTTACTAGCGATTCTTGGGTTATATACTCTTTTTAAAGTTGTTCCTTTTTTATATGAGGTTTTTAAAGTTTTAGGTGGACTTTATCTTCTTTATTTAGCTTATAAAATATGGAAACATTCAGCTGAATCTTTGTCTCTTGATATGAAGTTAGAAAAAAAGTCAAAAAGTTTTTTCAAAGCAGTATTATTTGGATTTATAACCCAAATAAGCAATCCAAAAACCGCAATTATCTTAGGAACTATTTTTGCTGCTTTATTACCTAAGAGTATGCCTGATTACGGGGAGATATTATTATGTCTGCTTGCTTTTTTTATAGATGCCTCTTGGTATTGTATTGTTGTAGTTTTATTATCAACAAAAAAATCTCAAAAAGTTTATTTACGATTTAAAAAATATATAGACAGAGTGGCAGGGACATTGTTGGCAGCTTTGGGAATAAAGTTGGCTATAGATTAAAAAAGACAAGGAATCCCTTGTCTTTTAGATTTAAATCTATTTTTATAAATCAGCTTCGTGTTTAGCAAGATATGAAGCAACACCTTCTTTAGTATCTTTCATACCTTCGTCACCTTTGTTCCATCCAGCAGGACAAACTTCACCGTGTTCATTTGTAAATAACATAGTATCAACCATTCTAATCATTTCATCAATATTTCTTCCTAAAGGTAAGTCATTGATAACTGCATGTCTTACAGTTCCGTCTTTATCAATTAAGAATGAACCTCTAAGTGCAACTGAATCTCCGAATAATACATCGTAATCTCTTGAAATTTGTTTAGTGATATCTGCTACCATCGGGAATTTAACTCTTCCTATACCACCGTTTTCAACTGCTGTTTCTCTCCAAGCAAAGTGAGAAAATTCTGAATCTATCGAACAACCGATTACTTGGATTCCTCTTGCTTCAAACTCTTCAACTCTTTTTGAAAATGCAATAATTTCAGAAGGACAAACAAAAGTAAAATCTAAAGGCCAGAAGAAAAGTACCGCACCTTTTTTACCGATATTTTTATATAAATTAAAATCCTCAACGATTTGACCGTCTGCAAGTACAGCTGTTGCTGTGAAATCCGGAGCTTTTTTTGTTACTAACATTTTATTTCCTTTTTTAAGTATTTATTTTTTTTGTATTGAAAGTATATAGAAATAATATTAAACTTATATTAATAAAAATTACTAAAAGAAAAAAATTATCCAATTTATCAAAAGTCTTAATTCTTGATTTATATTCTTATACTTGGAATAAAAATTGCATGAAAATTGTTTAATCAATTTATTAAGGCTGTGAGATGATTTTAGATATGAATATTGAGTTGTCAGGTATTGATAAAGAGTTTCTAAACGGACTTGACGATTTTATCGAAGATACAAGAGTAGAGTATTTTGTTATAAACCCAAGTTCAAAAGATGCTTTGGAAAAGACTTTAGAGTTGTGCAAAAAATTTAGAAGGTTTAAGTACTCTCTGCCTGTACAGTTTTTAGATTTTATGGATAAAAACTGTATTGCTTTGAAAGTTTCACGACTTTCGGATTTGGATTTGGTTGAAGATATGCCTATTGTCATTGACTCGGAATCTTTGGATGAAGAGTTTATTGAAGTTCTAAACTCAAAAATAAACAAAGGTGTAGTTTTAAATGCGAAAGAGAGTGATAACAGACTTGAAAATTTTGCATATTCAATATCTCATAACTCTTTAAAACAGTGGAGTCAAAGAGGAATAAAAGATACGGATTTTAATAAACTTGCTTTGCAAAGCGATTATCCCAATCATAGTTATGATGATTTGATAGATAGCTTGTTAAAAGATATTTCTAACCTTACTTTTAGAGCAGAACAGTCAATTGCATCGGGCGGAACAAGAACAGTTTTAAAAACCTTTGAACTTATATAAGATAAAAGAAAAGAAGTATTATAATTTTAAAAATTATAGGTAAAATTATATTTTTACACTTAACTTATTCAAGTTATGATACTATCTTTTAATGAATAATAAATTTGAAGTATTAAAAAATGTTTTTGGTCATGAAAGTTTCAGAAGCTTTCAAGAGGATGTTGTAGATACGATTTTATCAAAGCAGGATGTTTTGACTATTTTGCCGACAGGCGGCGGTAAGTCTTTGTGTTATCAGCTTCCTGCTTTGCTTATGAGTGGAATTACGGTTGTTATTTCTCCTCTTATTGCACTTATGCAAGATCAAGTGAAAGCTTTAAATGATTTAAACATAAATGCAGCAATGATAAGTTCTGCTTCAAACAATGAAGAGAATACTCAAACTCTGCAAATGCTTTTAAAGGGTGAATTAAAATTTATTTACGTAGCTCCCGAAAGATTTACTTCAAATGAGTTTGTAGGAGTTTTACAAAGAGTAGAGATAAACTATTTTGTAATAGATGAAGCTCACTGCGTAAGCGGTTGGGGACATGAATTTAGAGCAGAATATAGAAATTTAAATATTTTAAAAAGACTTTTCCCAAATACTTCAATTGCCGCTTTTACTGCAACTGCTACAAAAAGAGTTGAAACAGATATAGATCAAAGCTTAAAACTTCAAAATGCAAAACATTTCAGAGCAAAAACTATCAGAGATAATCTTGAAATTAAAGTTGAGCCCAGAATATCAAACGGAAAACCTCAAATTCTGAATTTTTTAAAAAAACATAAAAATTTGTGCGGAATTATTTACACGTTTACCAGAAAAGAAGCAGAGAGCCTGGCTGATTTTTTATGCGAAAAAGGTTTTAGTGCAAAAGCTTATCATGCAGGTTTAAGCAGTGAAGTAAAAAACCGGGTATTTGAAGATTTTGTATATGAAAAAATAGATATAGTTGTTGCAACGATTGCTTTTGGAATGGGTATAGATAAATCAAATATCAGATTTGTAATTCATACAAGCCTGCCGAAAACTTTGGAAAACTATTATCAGGAAATAGGTAGAGCAGGAAGAGACGGTGAGATGTCTTATACTTATCTTTTATACTCAAAATCAGATGAGGTAAAAAGAAAAATACAAATTCAAGAGGCAATAGACAGCTCCTACAAACAAATAGGTTTGGAAAAACTAGAAGCTATGTACAGGTATTGCGTAAGTAACAGTTGCCGGCATAGACTTATTGCCGAATATTTCGAAGATAAGGTTGATGATTGTAAAACTTTGTGTGATAATTGTACAAAAGGTGAAGTTGAACAAATTGATGTAAGCGTAGATGCACAAAAATTGTTAAGTGCAGTTTACAGAAGTGAACAAAGGTTTGGCTTTAATCATATTATAGATATATTAAGAGCTTCAAAGAACAAAAAGCTTTTAGAATTCGGTCATGATAAATTAAGCGTATACGGTATAGGAATTAATAAAAGCAAAAATGAGTGGATAGCAATAGTTGATAGACTTATTGATATAAAAGCTTTGAGTTTCGGGGAGTTTAGAGCCTTAAAAATAACAAATTTGGGTTTTAAAATATTAAAAGCAGAAGAGAAACTTTTTATAGACAGCGATAAATTGGGAATTGCCAAAAAAGTAGAAGAAGAGCAAGAAGAACTGACTTTTGATGAACAGTTGTATGAAAGGTTTAAAGAGTTAAGACGAAAAATAGCTTTAGATATTGAAGTTCCTGCTTATATGGTATTTTCAGATAAGAGTTTAAAAGAGTTTGCTTCAAAACTTCCTGTAACAAAAGAGCAAATGATTGATATAAACGGAGTAGGGCTTGTAAAATTTGAAAAATACGGTGAAGAATTTTTAGAGTTGTCAAAAGCATTAAAAGAGGAATTTTCCAAAGAGTTAGAAAATCATACACCTTTAAAAAAACTTACAAAAACATATTTAGATACCTTAGAGCTTATAAATGAGGGCAAAAGTTTGGAAGAGATTTCCGAAATTAGAGCTTTGGCAATAACTTCTATACTTTCTCATTTAACTTTGTTATATGAACATAAAAAACTTACAAAAGAGAAAAAAGAAGAGCTTTTAAAACCTCTTGAAATTCCCGAAGAGATTAAAAAATGGATTGAAAGCGGTTTAAAACTTCAAAGTGCAAAAGAGTTGAGACAATATTTATATTTATATGAATATTTAGCAAAAGAGAGTGATATTTAAAATACCTCTCTCTTTGATTTTATTATTGTTCCAAGATTCTATTTTGAATATTTTCTACAAATTTATCGTTTATTAACATACTATAGTGTTCATAAGTTTTTTGGTAGTTTGATTCAAAATTGATTTTCATATTTTCACTAAAGAATTTATCATTTAAAATAATCTCTTTTTTACTTTTTTCATAATATTTTGCTCCGACTAACTCTTTATCTGCTCTTACAAAATCACTTAAAGCGTGTAATGCCGCTCTTTTTCTTATATATTCTTCAAGATTCTTTTCTAAATCTTTTTCACCTATTTTTTCTTCAATTATTTTATATATATTAAAAAGTGCCATGTCAGGTGTAACATAAAGATTAAGTTCTTGAAGTTTTTTTGTAGTCTCTTCTAAATCCAAAATAGTTTCAAAAGCATAATTTCCTAAAGAGATATGGTAATATAACTCATATTTAGTAATCAAATCTATAATAGAACTTCTTTTTAAATACTTTTTCATATCATCATTTAAATTTTTTACGTAGTAACTAATGATAGATTCTGAATTTTTATAGCTTGACTTGTTATTTAAATCTTTCATTACAGTACTCCTTTACATAAGTTATAAAAATTATAGCAATAAATTTAGCACTTGTCAAGTCTAAGTGCTAAAATAAATTAAAACTTTAGTTATAAAGGCTTAAGAGTTAAATTGTATAAAAGATATACAGTAACTCCCTTTAACTTTGAATTTTTTTCTTTTATAATGGTTCATAACAAAACATATTAGAGAGGCATTTTGCCTCGATAGACTGCGAAAGGCGGCTAGGGTTCCGATCTAATAAAGATGACTGGTCCGAGAGCTACCGACTCTTAAATAGGAGTTACACGGAGGGATAAAAGCCCGGGAGGTGAAATGCCTCCTAGTGTGTTTTAAATTCTATTTAGGAGAGACTAAGATGAAATCATCTAACTTTACAAAACCGATTAAAATCCTGTCTTTGATAGTTCTACTTGTAGGATTATCTACTTCTTCTCTTTTTGCCAAAACAAAAAAAGATTTTAAAATAGCATGGAGTATTTATGTCGGATTTATGCCTTGGCCTGTAATTGATTCACAAAAGATACTGGATAAATGGGCTAAAAAATACGGGATTAATATTGATGTTGTTCAAATAAACGACTATATTGAATCAATAAATCAATATAACGCAGGAAAATTTGATGGCTGTGCAATGGCTAGTTTTGATGCTCTTAGTATTCCTGCTGCCGGAGGAATTGATTCAACAGCACTTATTTTAGGCGATTATTCAAACGGAAATGATGCGATTATTTCAAAAACAGCTAAAACAGTTAAAGAGATAAAAGGTGAAAAGATAAATCTTATTGAACTATCTGTTTCTCATTATTTACTAGCAAGAGCTTTGGAATTAAACGGAATGAGTGAAAGGGATATAACAATAGAAAATACAAGTGATTCCGATATGGTTGCAGCATACGGTACTGATGATGTGACAACTGTTACAGCATGGAAACCCCAAGTAAGTGAAATTGAAAAAATGCCAAAAGCAAATAATATATTTAATAGTAGCCAAATTCCAGGTGAGATTATGGATTTATTTGTAGTTAATACAAAAACATTAAAAGATAATCCTGCTTTTGGTAAATCTTTGGTTGGTGCTTGGTATGAGATTATGGATTTAATGACAAAAAATACACCAAAATCAAAAGAGTATATGACAATGATGGCAAAAGACAGCGGGACTGATTTGGAAGGATTTTTGGATCAAGTTAAGACTACTCATTTCTTTTATACTGCAAAAGAGGCAGTTGAATACTATAGAGGACAAAAGATTAGAGACACTATGAAATTTATGGCTGAGTTCTCATTTAATCATGGATTATATGGTGAAGGAGCAAGTGATTATAGTTTTGTCGGAATAGAGTTTCCAAACGGAAAAGTTGTTGGAGATAAAAATAATATAAAACTTAGATTTGATGATACATATATGAAAATGGCAGAAAGCAACAGCTTATAATACAAAGGAAAAATATGAGAAGAGTTATTAATCAGATACCGGCTAAACCAACAAATCTTTTTTTAAATTTGTTGCCTTTTTTACTAATAATTTTAATTTATACCTTTTCATCTAATGAAATGACAAAAGAAAACCCAAATCAAAAGATTTTACCGTCTTTTGAAAAATGTGCAACTACTATGCATAAATATATTTTTGAACCAAGTAAAAGAACAGGAGAATATGTATTATTAAATGATACAACATCAAGTTTAAAAAGATTAGTTATTGGAGTAACCGTAAGTGCTGTTATTGCTCTGGTATTCGGAATTGTTTTAGGAATGATTCCTTATATGAATTCTCTGCTTTCACCTTTGGTATGGACATTTTCATTAATACCGACGATGGCAATATTACCGATACTATTTATAATATTTGGATTGGGGGAATTGTCTAAAATTGTATTGATTATTTTTGGAGTTGCTCCAATTATGATAAGGGAAATTTATCAAAGAGTACGTGAAATTCCTATTGAACAAATAATTAAAGTTCAAACATTGGGTGCAAACAGTTGGCAAATAATTGTAAGAATTATTATTCCTCAAATATTACCGAGGTTAGTTGATGCAATTAGAATTACTTTAGGTACAGCTTGGATATTTCTAATCTCGGCTGAAGCTATTGCTTCAACTGAAGGATTAGGATATAGAATCTTTTTAGTAAGAAGATATTTGGCAATGGATGTAATCATTCCTTATGTTATATGGATTACTTTAATTGCCTTTTTAATGGATTATCTCCTTAACAAGCTTAATTATAAACTTTTCCCTTGGTTTGGTAAGGAGTGATTATGAATTTAGTTAAAGCAAAAAATATATGGAAAACATACGGGGACAGTATTATTTTAGAAAATCTGAATTTTTCTATGAAAGAGGGTGAATTCTGTACTCTTGTCGGACCTTCGGGATGCGGTAAAACAACTTTTTTAAGAATGCTTTTGGGAGTTGAAGAACCTTCAAAAGGTGAACTTCTTTTTGAAGGGGAAGATTATCCAAAAGAGCCAAGTGATGAGAGAGGAATCGTATTTCAACGATACTCAACTCTTAATCACTTAAATGTAATTGATAATGTAATTATAGGTTTAGAATTTGAAAAGTCGAAATTTTTTGGAAAACTTTTCGGAGAGCAAAAGAAAAAAGCCGTAGAGACAGCGGATGAAATTTTAAAAGCCGTGGGATTGCAAGATGCAAGAAACAAATTTCCACATGAATTAAGCGGTGGGATGAAACAAAGATTGTCAATAGCACAATCCTTGGTCAAAAAACCAAAACTTCTTCTGTTAGATGAACCTTTTGGAGCATTGGATCCGGGGATTAGTCTGGACATGCATGAGTTGCTTTTAGATATTCACTCAAAGTTAAACTTTGCTGTTGTAATGGTAACTCACGATATTAGTGAAGCTTTTAAATTAGGAACAAGAGTTTTAGTCTTTGATAAAGTAAAAGTTGATGAAAAATATCCGAATAGATACGGCTCAACAATTGTAAATGATATAGATTCAAGCAATAAAAGAGGTAGAAATATCTCTCTTTAGAGTTTGCTTCTTCAAGTGTGATTTATTCACGGTTATAAAAGTAATGATTGATATTGTGTCCCTTTTAAAGGCGGGACATTTTTAAAGGAAAGAAAATATGATAAAAAGTGAGAATGTAGTATTAAAAGAGATTTTACCTTCAAGTGTAAAATGGTCTAAAATTATAAAAAGAGGGCAAACAGTAAGACTGAAAGCTTTAGGAGAAAATGCAAGTTTAAGTGCAATGTTCTACAACGCTTCAAACGTAGCTGAAAGATTTAACAGTGCAGATACTGTTAAAATTCAATGGAATGCATTTTTAGGAAAAGGAAAAGTTCTTTTTTCAGAGATGGGAAGAGTTCTTTTTGCAATTACAGATGATACGACTGAGGGTCTACTTGACGTATTAGGCGGAATCAGTAATGAAAGAGTTATTAAAGAGAATTTCGGAGGAGAAGCAACTTATCAAAGTTGTAGAAACGGATACCATAAATCAGATAAAGAGAACTTCTTAATTGAACTTGGAAAATATGGAATGGGTAAGAAAGATTTGATTCAAGCACTTAATCTTTTTAGAAAAGTTGACGTAAAAGAGGGCTCAAACTTGGTATTAAACCAAAGATGTGCCAAAGAGGGTGAATATATAGATTTGACTGCTCATATGGATATTTTACTTGTTTTATCTAATACTCCTCATGCTATGGATAAAAGCGGAGTTTATAAGCCAAGTGATGTTGAAATCTCTATTTTTGAAAGTGTTGAGATTAAAGACGAAGATTATAAAGATTATTCAGATGAAGCAAAAAGAGGCTTCAAAAATACTAACAGATATTTTGTGTAAGGATTAAAAGATGTCAAAAAATATAGAAAATGCAATTTATAATGAAAAATTACCTTCAGGTCTTCCTTGGGGAAGAGTGATAAAAAAAGGTCAGACTTTTAGAATCGTAGATTTAGAAGGGTGTCAGGCAGTCGATACACTATTTTACAATGCAAATAATATAAATGATAGATATAGTGCAAATGACACAATAAGAGAACAAGGAAGTATTTTTGTTACAACAGGAACAAAACTTTTAAGTACTGATGATAATGTTTTAATGGAAGTAGTAGACGATACTTGCGGAAATCATGACACTTTAGGCGGACATTGCAGTGCTGAGAGTAACTCTGTTAGATTTGGACTTGATAAAAAATATATGCACTCTTGTAGAGACAACTTTTTAACAATCGTTGCCCAACTTGAGATGAATCCAAAAGATATTACAAACAATATCAACTTTTTTATGAATGTGCCTGTTGAAGAAAACGGACATTTGGCTATTGTTGACGGGATTTCAAAACCTGGAGATTATGTGGAGATGAAAGCTGTAACGGATACTTTGGTTTTAATTTCAAACTGTCCTCAGCTAAATAACCCTTGTAACGGATATAACCCGACACCAATTCAATTGATTGTTTGGGAAGATTAAGGAAAGGCATAGTGTTTAAAAGAGTTTTAATTGCAAACAGAGCAGAGATTGCAAACAGAGTTATAAGAACATTAAAAAAGATGAATATCGAGTCTGTAGCTGTTTATAGTGAAGCAGACAAAGATGCATCTTTTGTAATGAATGCAGATATTTCCGTCTCTTTAAACGGAAGCAGTTTATCTGAAACTTATTTGAATCATAAAAAAATTATAGATATTTGTAAAGAGTATGAAGTAGATGCTATTCATCCGGGATACGGTTTTCTAAGCGAAAATGTAGAGTTTGTTAGAGAGTGTGAAAAAAACGGTATTGTTTTTATAGGTCCTACTTCAAAACATATTGAGGATTTTGGACTAAAACATACAGCTCGACAAATTGCCAAAGATAACAGTGTTCCATTATTGGAAGGAAGTGAACTTTTAAATAGTTTAGATGAAGCAAAAGAGACTGCAAATTCTATTGGATACCCCGTAATGCTTAAAAGTACGGCAGGAGGCGGAGGAATAGGAATGAAACTCTGCTTTAGTGAAGATGAATTGATTGATGCTTATGACAGTGTAATTAAACTTGCAGGTTCAAATTTTAGTAACAGCGGAGTATTTTTAGAAAAATATATCCAAACTGCAAGACATATAGAAGTTCAAATCTTCGGTGACGGACTTGGTAATGTTAAAACTTTAGGTGAGAGAGACTGCTCAATTCAAAGAAGAAACCAAAAAGTAATAGAAGAGACTCCTGCTCCAAACTTAAGTGATGAAGTAAGAGAACAACTTTTTGAAGCCTCTTTTAAATTAGCAAAGGCAGTAAACTATAAAAGTGCGGGAACAGTAGAATATATTTATGATACGCAAACTCAAAATTTCTATTTTCTTGAAGTAAATACAAGACTTCAAGTTGAACACGGTATCACCGAAGAGGTTTGCGGTGTTGATTTGGTTGAGTGGATGATTAAAATTGCGGCAGAAGACAATACTCCTCTTTTGGAGTATAAACATAATCCAAAAGGTCATGCAATAGAAGTTAGGGTTTATGCAGAAGATGCAAGTAAAAACTTTCAGCCAAGTACGGGGCTTATTACAAAAGTTGAGTTTCCCGAAAATGTCAGATGTGATACATGGATTGAAGACGGTTGTGAAGTAAGTCCTTTTTATGATCCTTTATTGGCAAAACTAATTACCGTAAGCAGCAGTAGAGAAGAGAATATTTTAAAACTTCAAGAGATTTTGGAAAAGAGTAAAATCTACGGAATAGAGTCAAACTTGACATATCTTGGTGAGATTAGCAAGCAAAACTTTTTTAAAGATGCCTCTTTTTATACAAAAGTATTAGATAGTTTTGATTATAAACCGTATAAAGTAGATATTTTAAAATCCGGAACAATGACGACAATCCAAGACTATCCGGGAAGACAAGGTTTTTGGAATGTGGGAATCCCGCCTTCTGGAGCTATGGATAGTTTAACTCCGAGACTTTTAAACAGACTTTTAAATAACAGCGTTAAAGCATCTTTTATAGAGATGACTTTTATAGGGGCAACTTTTAAATTCAGACAAGAAACAGTTATTGCCTTTGGCGGGGCTGATATGCAGGCAAAATTAAACGGTGAAACTATAGAAATGTATAAACCGATTTTTGTAGAAGCAGGAGATATTTTAGAGTTTAAAAAAGTTACAGGAAACGGGAATAGAACTTATTTTGCTGTTCAAGGTGGATTTGATGAGGCTGAATTTTTAGGAAGTTCTTCTACCTTTACCTTAGGTGAGTTTGGAGGTCACGGTGGACGTGCTTTAAAAGCGGGAGATGTATTAAGTTTTTCACCTGCTATTAAAGATGAATTTGAACCTTTAAATTTAGAAACAAAACTTTGTAATGAGTGGGAAATAGGTGTAGTTTACGGACCTCACGGAAGTCCTGATTTTTTTACAAATGAAGATATAAAAGAGTTTTTTAATGCTTCATGGGAAGTTCATTTTAACTCTAGTAGAACAGGAGTTAGACTTATAGGTCCTGCTCCAAAATGGGCTAGAGAAGACGGAGGTGATGCAGGACTGCATCCTTCAAATATTCATGATAATGCTTATGCTTTTGGAACAATTGATTTTACGGGAGATATGCCGATTATCTTAGGACCTGACGGTCCTAGTTTAGGTGGTTTTGTTTGTCCTGCAACGGTTATTTCAAGCGAATTATATAAAGTAGGGCAGTTAAAAGCAGGAGACAAAATAAAATTTATACCTTTAAGTATAGAGCAAGCGGATAAACTTACTAAAGCTTATGAAAAAGCATTAGAAGAGAATACAAGTCTGCCTGATATCAAAGATTATGAATCTATTGAAAAAAATATTATAAATGAAACACCTATTATAAAAAAAGCTAGATTTGAAGAGCTTGATATTGATGTAAATGTAAGAGTTTGCGGGGATAAATTTATTTTGATTGAAGCGGGTGAACTAAAACTTGATATTGAACTTAGATTTTTTATTCATGCTCTTATGAAGTTTTACAGAGAAAAAGAGATTAATGGTCTTGTGGATGTGACTCCGGGAATCAGATCTTTGCAAATTCATTTTAATCCAAAAGAGATAAAAAGAGAAGAGTTGTTAATTTTGCTTGATGAGGCATTAAGTTCTTTAACAGGTATTGAGGAATTAGAAGTTGAATCAAGAACTGTTTGGTTACCTCTATCTTGGAATGACGAAGGGATTCAATTAGCAATTAAAAAGTATCATCAAGGTGTTAGAAAAGATGCTCCTTGGTGTCCAAGCAATATTGAATTTATCAGAAGAATTAATGGTGTTAAAGATACACAAAAAGTTTATGACACTATTTTTGATGCAGATTACCTTGTTATGGGATTAGGTGATGTTTATTTAGGTGCTCCTGTTGCAACACCGCTTGATCCAACCCATAGATTCGTAACAACAAAATACAATCCAGCTAGAACATGGACTCCTCAAAATGCAGTAGGTATCGGTGGAGCTTATATGTGTGTTTACGGAATGGAAGGACCTGGAGGTTATCAACTTTTCGGAAGAACCTTACAAATGTGGAATAGCTTTAAAAAAACAAAAGAGTTTGAAAAACCTTGGTTGCTTAGATTTTTTGATGTTGTTAAATTTTATCCTGTAAGCCATGATGAATTAATGGATATTAGAAGTAAATTTTTATTTGGAAAATATCCTTTAAAAATAGAAGAGGGAAGTTTTAATCTTAAAGAGTATAAAGAGTTCTTAAAATCAAAATCAGATGAGATTGAAGAGTTTAATAAAAAGAGACAAAAAGCCTTTAATGATGAAAAAGCAATGTGGAAAGCAAAAGGTTTAGACAGTTTCAAAGTTGAAGAGCTGCATCATGAGATAAAAGATGAAATTATATTAGCAGACGATGAAGAAGCCGTTGAATCTATCATGTCCGGAAATATTTGGAAAATTGAGGTTAAAGTAGGGCAGAAAGTAAAAGCAGGGGAAGTTTTAGTTGTACTTGAAAGTATGAAAATGGAAGTTGAAATTGAAACTGAAGTTTCAGGAACCGTATCTAAAATTTTGTATAAAGAGGGTGATAATATAGAAAGCGGAGATATCTTAGTTGTAATAAAAAAGGATAAAAAATGAATCTAAATATTCAAAAATTAAGAGAAAAATATCTAAAAAAAGAGCTTAACGTAGAAGAGGTTTTATCTTCTATTAAAGAGAAAATTGAACAAACAAAAGATTATAATATTTGGATTTATACTTTAAGTGATGAGCAACTTTCTCCTTATTTAGAGAATCTAAAAAATAAAAATATAGAAGAACTTCCTCTTTACGGTATCCCTTTTGCAATAAAAGATAATATTGATTTAAAAGATATTCCCACAACTGCTGCTTGCAAGGAGTATAAATATACTCCCAAAAAGTCTGCTTTTGTAGTACAAAGCTTGATTGATGCAGGAGCAATTCCAGTAGGAAAAACAAATTTGGACCAGTTTGCAACGGGACTTGTTGGAACTAGAAGTGATTACGGTGAGTGCAAAAACTCAATAAATCCTGAATATATCTCAGGAGGTTCTAGTTCTGGAAGTGCCGTAAGTGTTGCTCTTGAAATGGCAAGTTTCTCTTTAGGAACCGATACAGCAGGTTCAGGAAGAGTTCCTGCTGCTTTTAATAACTTAATTGGAGTAAAAGCCTCTAAAGGAGTTGTTAGTACAAGCGGTGTGGTTCCTGCTTGCAGAAGTTTGGACTGCGTTACGATTTTTACAAAATCTTTGACTGAGGCAAAAACTGTTTTTGAGATAGCAAACAAATATGACGAAGAGGATATTTACAGCAGAGTTTATATTCCAACAAATAAAAAATCAAAAGAAAACTTCACTTTTGCAATTCCAAAAAAAGAGCAGTTGGAGTTTTTTGGCGATGAAGAGGCTAAAAAGTTATATTTTGAAGCAGCTAAAAAGTTTGAATCTCTTGGAGGAAAAGCAGTGGAAATAGATTTTGCTCCTTTTATAGAGAGTGCAAATCTACTTTACAGCGGACCTTGGGTAACTGAAAGATTTATTGCAATAAAAGATGTGATTACAAAAAATGAAGAAGTTGTAAATCCTACTGTTAGAACTATTATAAAAAGCGGTGAAAAAATCGATGCCGTAAACTATTTTGAATCAGAGTACACTTTGAAAAAAAATAGAAAATATGTGGACAAAGTTTTAAAAAAGTTTGAATTTATCTTAACTCCGACTACCGGAACGATATATAAAATTGCTGAGGTAAATGCAGATCCAATAAAGCTAAATACAAATCTTGGATACTACACAAACTTTATGAATCTGCTTGATTTAAGTGCTCTTGCACTTCCTGCTGGATTTAGAAAAAACTCTCTTCCTTTTGGAGTAACAATAGTAGGTGACAAGTTTGATGAAGAGCTTTTATTTGAGTACTCTTCTAAATATTTAGGAAAATAAAATGTCTGAAAACGAAATTCTAGTAGGTGTTTGCGGAGCTCATATGAGAGGTTTGCCTCTAAATTATCAACTTCTTGATTTAGATGCAAAATTTATAAAAGAGGCAAAAACCGTAAAAGGATATAGAATGTTTGAACTAACAAGAAAAAAGCCTTTTAGACCTGGAATGTTTTTTGACGGTAACAGTGAATTTTATGTCGGTTTAGAGATTTGGTCTATGCCAATACACAATTTCGGAAAATTTATGAAGCTAATTGCTTCACCGCTTGGTATTGGAACTATATTTTTAGAAGAGGGTGAAAGTGTTCACGGATTTTTATGTGAACCTTATTACACAAAAGGTGAAAAAGAGATTTCAAAATACGGAAGTTGGAGAGAATACAAATGTCAATAACATTAGCATGGACAGTTTTAATAATAGCCGGAGTTCTTGAAGCTTTATGGGCAATAAGCCTAAAACTCAGTGACGGCTTTACTAAATTATTTCCTACAGTTATGATTGTTGTTTTTACAATACTGATTTTTTATATGCTTTCTAAAGTTATGAAAGTATTGCCTACGGGAATTGCTTATTGTGTTTGGACAGGTATCTCTATACTTTGTCTAACCGCAATTGAATATTTCTTTTTTGGAATCCAAATGTCTTGGATAAAAATATTTTCAATTTTTCTGATAATAATCGGAATTTTTGGATTAAGATAAAAGGAATTTTTATGAGTAGTCATACAGCATTTAAAGAGTTACCTATAGTTAACATCAGTAAACTATTTTCATCTGATTTAGAAGATAGAAAAGAAGTGGCAAAAGAGCTTGGAAAAGCAGCAAGAGAAGTAGGATTTTTATATATAACAGGTCATGGAATAGATAAAGAAAAGATTGCAAAATTAAAAGATACTACAAAAAAATATTTTGCACAAGATTATGATACGAAAATGGAAAATTATATCGGAAAATCTACAAACCACAGCGGATATGTTCCTGAGGGTGAAGAGATGTTTTACGGCGGTAAAAAGGATAAAAAAGAAGCTTACGACGTAAATTACGATTATACGGAATCAAAACAAATATATCCTTTGCTTGGACCAAATCAATGGCCTGTAATGGAAGGTTTCAAAGAGAATGTAAAAGAGTATTACGACAGTGCAATGGAACTTGGAAAAGTCTTATTAAAAGGTTTTGCTTTAGCTCTTGATATTGATGAGAACAGTTTTGATAAATTTATCACTACTCCGCCAAATCAGTTAAGACTTATACATTACCCGGCAAACCTTGATGAAACAAATACTCAAAAAGGGATAGGTGAACACACCGATTATGAGTGTTTTACTATCCTTTTACCTACAGCACCGGGATTAGAAGTTTTAAACGGTAACAAGGAATGGATTGATGCTCCTTTGGTTGAGGATGCTTTTGTAATAAACATAGGCGATATGCTGGAAGTTTTAAGTAACGGAAACTTTGTAGCAACTTCACATAGAGTTAGAAAAGTAAAAGAAGAGAGATATGCTTTTCCTCTGTTTTTTACTTGTGATTATGAAACCGTTATTAAACCTTTGGATTCAATCAAACCTAGATTTAAAGATAAAAAATATGATGAAGTTATATGTGGAGAGCATCTTTATGCTCAAACAATACATACTTTCACATATTTAAAAAACAGATTAAAAAACAATGAAATATCATTACCTGAAAGTTCAAAAGAGATAGCCTCTTACGGAAAATTCAAAGATATGTAAAAAAGGGTGTCTATGAAATTATTAGAATTAGTCAAAGATATAAATAAAAAAGATAAAAAAGGTGTTCCCAACTGGATGTTGGGAACTTTTAAAAGAAGAAGTATCTCTTTTTACAACGGTTTAAGTGATAATACTACCGATGTTTTTTGGATTCAAAGTAGAAATTTTACTATAGATCTAAGACTGCCTAAAGAGATTATCGAAAAAAAAGAGTTAGCAGCTTATACAAAAGAAAATTTGTCTGAAATAGCTAATTATGAAGGATGGGTTGCCGATTCGATTTTTGACGGAGAAAAACTATTTTGGGAAGGTGGAATATTTTACCAAAATAGAAATAAATGGCCTGAACCTGCATTTATGAAAAAGATCGGAAATTGTATGTTGGAGTTTTGTCCTAGTAATGTTTATGTAGAGGACTGGAGACTTCAAAACAGTAAAAACGATTATCTAATAGGTCTAAGAGTAGTTCAAGAGATTGATTTAGAGACAAATGAAAGTAGAAGAAGCGACGGCGGTTTGATTATTTGCGGTGAATTTGCCGCTATTTGTTTAGGAAGAGAAAAATCACTTGAAGATAGATTTTCATCAATGAATTATACCCTTGAAGATATTTTATTAAATAAAGAGTATTCTCTTGATGAAAAAAAAGAGTATCTAAACTTTGAAACTTCAATTGCAAAAGGAAGTTTGGAAAAAGGGTATAAGATTTTTGCTTCAACTAATCCAAATAGATATGATGAAGAACTGACCAAGTTAGACGGTTTTCAATTAGAAAACAAAGAGGGAGAGGTATCTCAGCTTTTTGAAGAAAACGGTAAAAAGTTTAAAAGAATTTATGAAATAGATATAATAGATTCGGATTTTAACTTTGAAACAAAAACAGATACTACGGAAGAAGCAAAAAGTTGGTTTAAAAAAGAGTCAAGAACGTTGAATCGTTATCTTGATTATTTAAAATAAAAGAGGGGTTCCCCTCTTTTACTTTTTAAAAAGTGTATGTAATCGTAGCAAAAAGATTACTTTCGTCATCATATCCGCTTGAGCCTTCGGCATCAAAATCTGCATATGAAATATCTAAAGTCAGAGAATCATCATTACTTAATGCAAAAGTTTTTGTTAATCCAATAGTGTAGTTATCTCCAAGATCTTCATAATCTCCCGCACTAGCATGAGCAGTTACTACATCAAAATCATAAGAAGCATATCCTTCGTAATAATCAAGTTTATCTCCGTCATCTTCTGTATATGTTCCCCAATAATACGCTGCTCCAAGAGTTAGTTTATCAAAAGTATAACTTAAATCAAGTACTGCTTCATCATAATATAAAAGATCATCAGAGTTAGGATAATAATATCTTATATAAGAAGCATCAATATTAAAATTATCAAATGAGGTTGCATAACCTATATATGTATCAAGTTCTACATCTGCATCAACATCTTCAAAATCTACGTTTGAAGCCCATAACCCTGCATAAAAATTTTTATAAGATAGAGTTACCTCTCCAAAAACTGCACCTTTATCATCAGTTTGGGTCATACCTCTTGAGATATAGTTACTTGCTGCTGTTATACTTGTACTAATACCAATTTCTTCTGCCTGTGCATATGTTGCAATAGATGAAGCAACAATTAAACTTAATATGATACTTTTTTTCTTTTCCATCTTTTCCCTTTATTTTATTATTTTATAAGTTGTTATTTTCTGCCATTTTCATATATGTATCATCAAATCTGAGTTTTATATTATTTTTATCTCCAATAACTTCTCCGTTTGGAAACTCAATTCCTACAAATTTATAATCAGTTGCTCCATCACCGTATAATCCATGATTAAATGAGAACTCAGCCATAAATTTCATAGTATCTTTGATTTTTTTACCGTTTACGTATTCAACTGCTTCTTTAGGAGTATAAAAGAAATGAGTAGTCTTAACTTGACTTAAAAATCCATTTAAATCAGTTCCGCTGTCTGTTGCCATTTGGCTTAAAACTTCTTTTGCTTTTTCATTTTTTTGTGTCATTAAATCCATCATCTCATACCAAGCACCCACCAAAGCTTTACCAAAAGCAGGATTATCTTTTAATGTTTTAGTATTAACTATGAAAAAGTCCATTATTTCACCCGGAAGATTACTACTGTTAAATACATTATTTGTATTTGGTATTTTTTCAATTTCGCTTACTTGAGGTTTCCAAGTTGTAACAGTTGTCACATCATCAGTGCCGTATGCTGCAACCATATCAGAATCACTGGTATTTTCAGTCTTAATATCCCTTTCACTCATTCCGTTTAATTCCAAAGCTCTTGCTAGAAGGTAGTGGGAAATAGAGAGTTCAATAAGATTTATTTTTTCACCTTTTAACTCTTTAACTGTTTTAGCTGTTTTAGAAAGGATAGCATCATTACCGTTTGAATAATCAGCTAAAATAAGAGCAGTTGAATCAACACCACCTGCAGCAGGGATGCTTAGTGAGTCGAAACTTGCCATTGCACAACCGTCGAATTTTCCTGCGCTGTATTGATTTATTGATTCAATATAATCGTTTATTTGAACCACATCAATATTTATTCCGTATTTTTTCCCCCATTTATCCAGTATTTTTTGTGAATCAATTACCGGCCAAGGCATATATCCTACATAAATACTCCATGCTATTTTGAAATCTTTTTTTGTTTTGGCAAAAAGCGAAGTTGTTGATAATCCTGCAAACAGAACAATCACGGACAATAACTTGAAAAGTTTCGTAAAGTTAGATGATTTCATCTTAGTCTCTCCTAAATAGAATTTAAAACACACTAGGAGGCATAAACCTCCCGGGCTTTTATCCCTCCGTGTAACTCCTATTTAAGAGTCGGTAGCTCTCGGACCAGTCATCTTTATTTAGATCGGAACCCTAGCCGCCTTTTGTAGTCATAGAGGCAAATGCCTCTCTAATATGTTTTGTTGTAACCCATTATAAAAGAATAAGAAAAAAGTTAAAGAGTAATAATGTATATAAAATATACAATTTACTTTTTTATTTTTATTAAGAATTTTTATCTTCTTAATATAAAAATCTTTTTAACTTGTAAACTAGAGACTTTAAATGTTAATATATGTAACTAAATCATAATAAAATTGAAGTTCTATAATTAAATTATATTTTTTATACTATTTTAATGAATAATAAATTATCAGATATATTGGTTATTAAATATAACTTTTAAATAAGAAAAATACTCTTTTAACGCTTTATTTGAATCTTTTTTTAATTTAGAAATATCCTTGTAAATGTTATAATATCCTGATTTTTTCAAGGAGTTTTGATGGATTTTATTATTTTAGGAACAGGCGGTATCGGTGCTTTTTACGGAGCGAAACTTCAAAGTATCGGTAATAACGTAACTTTTATAGCAAGAGGAAAACAGCTTGAAGCTTTGAAAAATAACGGTTTGAGCTTAACTCATCCAACCTTTACTTTTAACGGGAAAATTAATGTTTGCTCTTTTGAAGAGCTTGAAAACAGTAAAATTCAAAATTGTGATGCCGTTATTTTTACTACAAAATCAGCTTCTACAAAACAACTTTCCCAAGATTTGGCCAAAAAAATTAATAAAGATAAAAAATATCCTTTTTTACTCTCTTTGCAAAACGGTGTAGAAAATGAAGATATTATTTGTGAATATTTCCCTAAAAACAAAGTTATAGGCGGTTTATCAAGAAAAATAGGTGCGCACATTATATCTTTCGGAGTTATAGAAGCAACAGGGGATGTTGAGACAATTATAGGTGCTATTGAACAGAGTGATAAAAACAGAAATTTTTTAGAAGAGTTTAAAAAGCAGTTGATTGAAGCAAGAACAAAGTGTGAGATAACAAAAGATATTAAATTTGAACTTTGGAAAAAACTTATAATAAACAATGGAGTAAATGCTCTTTGTGCTTTGCTTAGAGTAAAAACAGGTGAAATCATGTCCCATAAAAAACTTTCAAAAATAGTTTACGGACTAATGTGTGAAACCGCAATTGCCGCAAGATATGACGGGATTGAAATATCACAAGATGATGTAAAACAGATGTTTGAACTTATAAAAGATTTTGATTCTATAAAACCTTCAATGCTTGTTGATGTGGAAAACAACAGAGCAATAGAGTTAGATGAAATTTGTAATGTAGTAGTAGAAAAGTGCGAAAAATTAAATTCGGATGCTCCTTATACAAGAACTATTTCTACACTTTTAGAGTATACTTATTTAGAAAAAAATCTTATTTATAAAAAATAAAATTAAATTTTTTTATTAATTTTATATAAATTATTAATTTAATAAGATTTCGCACTTATTACAAGATTCTAAATTATTAAATCTTGTACTTACTTTTAGTTATAATAAAATATACAAATTTATCTTGAACTTATCATAACTATATATTATAATTTAAGCCATTAATAAGAGGAAAAAGAATGTTGAATAATATTTCAATAAAAGCAAAATTGTATTTATTGGCAGTTGTATCGATTTTAGGGTTATTTATCTTGACCTTTTTATTGATTAATTCTGTAAATAGTATAAACAAATTGGGTGAAGGCAGGGTTTTAGTAGAAGCTTTGGATTCGGATATGTTGATGTTAAGAAGAAATGAAAAAGATTTTTTAGCAAGAAAAGATTTAAAATATAAAGCAGAATTTCAAGAAAACGTAAAAAAACTGCACAACAATTCAAAACAGCTAGAAGCAATTTTATCTGAATTTTCTATTAATACTTCGGACGTAGATGTTTTTAATAAAATCATCAATGACTATGAAAAAATCTTTTTTAATTTAGTTTCCAAACAACAAGAAATAGGTCTTAGCCACAATGACGGACTATATGGAAGTTTAAGGGATGCTGTTCATAAAGTGCAAGATAGTGCAAAAGAGTCAAATAATGACAAACTTCTTGCAACCGTTTATGATTTGAGAAAACAAGAAAAAGATTTTATGTTAAGAAGAGATATAAAATATGTAGATAAATTCGTAAAAAAAATTGATACTCTTTTATCTTCCGATAATATGCTTGATAGTGAAAGAAAAAATTATTTGCTTAAATATAAAAAAGATTTTTTAGCTTTAATAGAAGCTGAAAAAGAGCTGGGACTTAACAGTAAAGAAGGTATTAAAGCTCAAATGAGAAATACCGTTCATAAAACGGAAATTTTATTAAATAAGATGATAAATGACAGTTCTATGATTATTAAAGAGGAGATTAGTTCAAAAAAGAGTACCGTTATTATTATCTCTTTTATTATGATTTTATTTATCTTAGCGCTTTCAATTATTGTTTCAAATGCTATCTCAAATAAGATTAAAAATTTTCAAGAAGGATTATTAAGCTTTTTTAAATATTTAAATAAAGAGATTGAAGATGTTAAACATCTTGATGATTCTTCAAAAGACGAGATAGGTATAATGTCTGCTGTTGTAAATAAAAACATAAAAAGTATTAAACAAAATATAGAAGAAGATAGAATAGCTATTGATGATACGATATCTGTATTAGCAGAGTTTGAAAAAGGTGATTTTACCCAAAGAGTTGAATCTCATTCATCAAATCCCTCTTTAAATCAATTAACAAATCTATTAAATCAAATGGCAGTAAATCTTGAAAAAAATATTGAAATTATATTAAATATTTTAAAAGAGTATTCTGACAATAACTTTTTAAACAGAATTCCTACAAACGGTTTAAAAGAACATGTTTTAGAATTAGCAGAAGGAGTAAATACTTTAGCTGATTCCGTAAGTGAAATTTTAGTTGAAAACAAAAAAAGCGGTCTAACAATAAATAATTCATCTTATTCTCTTCTTGAAAATATAAAAGTTCTTAATACAAATTCAAATAAAGCAGCTGCAGCATTAGAAGAGACAGCCGCAGCTTTAGAGCAGATTACGGGAAATATACAAAGTAATACAAACAATATTGTAAAAATGACGGAATATGCACAAGAATTGACATCTGCTACAAATGAAGGTGAAAAACTGGCAAATGAAACAACAGTTTCAATGGATGAAATAAACAGTGAAGTAACTGCAATCAATGAAGCAATTACGGTAATAGACCAAATTGCCTTTCAAACAAATATTCTCTCATTAAACGCAGCCGTAGAAGCGGCAACGGCAGGAGAAGCAGGAAAAGGCTTTGCAGTAGTTGCACAAGAAGTTAGAAATCTGGCAAACAGAAGTGCGCAAGCGGCAAAAGAGATTAAAGATTTGGTTGAGCAGGCAACACAAAAAGCAAACAGCGGAAAAAGTATAGCAGATAGTATGATTCAAGGATTTAATAGTTTAAATGAAAATGTTTCAAAAACTATTGAACTTATATCAAATGTAGGAACGGCAAGTAAAGAACAATCTACGGGAATAAAACAGATAAATGATGCAGTTAACTCTCTTGATCAGCAGACTCAACAAAATGCCCAAATAGCAAATCAAACTCAAGAAATAGCAAATACAACGTCAAAAATTGCAGAAAAAATTATAGAAGAGGCAGATAAAAAAGAGTTTTTAGGAAAAAATGAAATAAATATCAATGTTTCAAAAGATAAATCTGTAAAAAATCAAAAAGCAGAAAGTAAAATATTTAAAGATAAAAAAGAGAAAATAGAGAAAAAAGATGAAGAGCAGTGGGAAAGTTTTTAAATAGCCTTAGATTAGATATTATCTAAGGCATTCTCATTAAATCTGTAAGTTTTATGTTGAATCTTAACTAAAATATGTTTTTCTGCTAACTCTTTAAAGAGTTTAATTAAAGTCGGTTTTGAAATATTAATTTTATTCATAATATCACTATATGAAGCAGTAAAGGTATTATTGTTATCTAAATTATTTATAATATACTTTATAACTTCAACTTGTTTACTATCTGTAATTGCCGATATTGTTTTAATTACACAATTATTTCTTCTTAGTTCTTTTTCTTGAACAATAGGTAATAATATGTCATGTAAAGTAGTTAACAACTCTTTAATATTTATTGGTTTTACTATATAATTTTCTACTTTTAACTTTATTGCATCAAGTAGATATTTCGTATCTGTGTAAGCTGTTGTTAATATTGTCGGAATATTGATATTTTTATCTTCCTTCAAATATTTTAAAAAATCAATGCCATTTTCATCTTTAAGTAATATGTCTGAAATAATTACATCAATTTTTTTATTTCTTAAAACCTCTAAAGCCTCTTTTGAAGTTTTTACCGCATAAATCTCATTTACAAAATCAATTAATACATCATGGGTATGCTTTAACAAATTTTCATCATCTTCAAGATATAAAATATTAAACTTATTTAATATATTTAAATCTCTATTCTGCATCTTTTATCACCTCATTTAATATTGGAATTTTTATAATAAATAAACTACAAGAGTAATCATTTATCTTATCAATTTTATGACGTATATTTTTTTGATAGATTGATCCATACATATGTTTTTCAATAATTTGTTTTGACATATAAAGTCCAATTCCCGTGCCTGCACTTTTATATTTAGTAGTATAATACGGCTCAAATATTTTGTGTATTATCTCTTCAGGGACACCGCCGCCGTTGTCAATAAAATTAATTAATATATTGTTTTTATGTTGTTTTACAATTACTTTAATAATTCTATCATTTTTATTTACATTAGAACATAAAGCATCTTTTGAATTATTAATCAAGTTTAAAAAAACATGAGATAGTTCATTGTAATAACTATTGATCTTTATATCTTGTTTTATTATAAGTATTACTTTTATTCCTGCTTTCTCTAAGGCATATTTAGATAATTCAAAAGAGTGTTCAATACAATCTTTTATACTAAAAATCTCTTTAGTTTTATCCGGAGAAAAAAAGTTTTTAAAATCGTCTAAGGTATTGGACATATTTTGGGCTAAGAATAAGGCATCTTTAACTTTTTCATCAATAAACTCATCTGTCAATTTTCCAAGTTGCCTTTTTGTTTGGAAACTTTGAATAATCATAGTGATAGAACCAAGGGGCTGGCGCCATTGATGTGCTATATTATTCAACATCTCTCCTAAACTTGCGAGTCTTGCTTGTTGGAACATTATAATATCTTTTTTTCGATTGTTTTTAACTTCTTGTAATACTCTCTCTCCCAATGAATTATTTAGTTTGACAAGTTGTTTTGTCTTACTTTTTACTTTTTCTTCAAGTAACTTATGTAATCTTTTAAAGTGGTTGATTAAAAGAACGGAAAGGATAATAGAAAACAGGAATATTAATACAATAGAAATCATTGAAACCGCAATAATTACATCAAAACTTTTTTCTGTGTCTCTTTTTTCATTTAAAGCAAGTGTTAAATCATAGTTAATTAAACTTGTAATATAAATATTTATTGCATTAATCTCTAAATGAAGTTTATTAAACTCTTCTTTGAGATTGTTTTCATCTTTATGCGATAACTCTAGGTTATGAAGGGTCGCATTGATATTTATCATCTTTTTATCGATATTTTTAGAAATACTCTTATATAAAATCTCATTTTTATAATATTGTTGTTGTGTAGTTAAAAATTTTTTTATAATATTCCCGATGTATATAGTAGGGGGAGTCATCTCATTTGGTCTTTTATACTCTTCCCAGTTTGTTTCTATTAATTGTAATGCAAGATTTATTACGTCACTTGCTTTTTTAAAACTAATACTTTTATCTTCAATATCATAAAGAGTATCTTGAATATTTACTTTATATGTATCTTTGATATTTTCCAGTTTTATAAGAGGTTTTGTTCTTTGTTCATAAAGTCTGTCAAAGTCGTATCTAATGGAAAAAGTGGTTATTAATGCAAGTATGACTATTCCTAACATACTACTTGAAATAATAAATATAAGAAAATTTGTTTTTAATGTAAAATTGAAATTATCGAAGTAAAGAAATATTTTTTTTAACATTATTTCTTAATCTCTTCAAATCTATTATTTTTATATGTAAATAAATAGATATTATTTAAATATTGTCTATTTTTTAAATTAATAGGTATTCCTTTTAATATATTTTTAGGAAGATGTTCCATTGTTTCTAAAAATCTTTTTCTTGTTAGAGAACCCTTTACGTTTTCCAATCCGGTTACTATTATTTTAGCAGATAAATAAGCTTCTAAAGATATAAATCCAGGTTTAAAATCTTTATAATATTTACTAACCACTTTGTGATATTCTTTTACAACAGGAATAGAAATATCGTTATAATTGGGTACAACTTGAGAAAAAATTAAATTATCTGTATTTTCTCCTAATTCATTTATCATAGCATTTGCATCTCCGAAAGAAATATTACAAAACAGTGTATCTTTAAAGTTGCTGTTATGTTTAGCTTTTTTTATAAATAGAGTATTTTCTTTATTTGCTCCTATCATAATAATTGCTTGGGGTTTTGCATCTTTTATCTCATTAAAAGCATGTCCTATTGATAAGGTATTTCTTTTGTAACTTCCTTCGGCTATAAGTTTCAGCTCTCTTTTTTTAAGTGATTTTATAACTGCTACATATCCTTCTTCACCAAAATCATCATTTTGATAAAAAACGGCAAATTTAGAAATTTTTTTATTATAATGTAGATGTTTAATAATTGCTTCAATTTCTTGTGCATAAGATGCTCTAAAATTAATAAAATTTTTTTCTTGGGGTTCCCTTAAAAAACTAGCTCCGGTAAAAGGAGAAATAAAAGGGATATTCTCTTCTAATAATAGATTTAATATGTTTTTTACAGTTGAAGTTCCTACATATCCAAAAAGTGCAAATGCTTCATCTTGATATAGAAGTTTTTTGGTATTATTTGCCGTTAATTTTGGCTCATATTTATCATCATATGTAATATATTTTATTTTTCTATTAGGAATGAGATTCTTTTCATTTGCATAATTAAAATATGAATTTGCACCAATAAGTACAGATTCTCCCCACTGCTTTAGTATTCCTGTTTTGGGAATAGAACCGCCTAATACTATTTCTGATTTTGTATATTCTTTATCTTTAAAAAAAAGATAAAACACCGTAAGTATTGATATTAAAATTAATAATTTTTTATCCATCTTTAATTGTACAAAAAGAATAGTTAAAATATTGAATTTATAAAAATAATATTTTTTCTAAAGTTTTATTTAATTTTGAATTTTGGTAAAACTTTTTTTAATTATTAAGTTTAATTTAATAATTTAAGGAATACTATTAGGTAAAAATAATTTTACCAAAAAAGAGAGGTTAATATGCAAGATTTTGTATACTACAATCCAATGGGCTTGGATTTTCCTTTAAATGAAGCAATTTTTGTTTCTAAAACTATTGATGAAACAAAGGGTACTAATTTCTTAATCTCTAATACTTCTGCCGTTGACAGTGAAACAAATGCCGATGAAATAGACTTTTATATTAAAAATAGTAAAGACTTGATTTCTGATAAAATAAAGAATGTTTATAAACTCTATGAAATCGCAGCAATTAGATTTGATAATGCTCAAGATATAACATATACTCAAAAAGTGGGAAATAAAATTTTACTTATTGCGAATAAAGAAGATGCAGAAAACTTTTTCTCTTATATTAAACCAAATGAGTTTGATATGTATCAAATATCGGAAGATATAATTAAATCAATTGACGGGCATATTGGAAATTTAACTGTTATTGTCGATAATGACGGGAAAGATGTAACTCTAAAAGTAGATCAAATTGTTTGGTTTAATGTAAAAGAGATGGGTTTAAAACAAAGTGGAAGTTTTGACCCGACGACTTCTTCAATTGAAGAAATAATAAAAATATTAAGAAAAAATATTGAAGAGTATGAGTATAAGAAAATAACAATATATGATGAAACTCTTTGTCAATATCATGAAAGAAGAGAAGAGATTTGCGGTAGATGTGAAGATATATGTCCCACAAGTGCAATTATAAAAATTGAAGATAAAAAACATTTAGAGTTTTCTCAAATAGATTGTAAAGGTTGTGGAGCCTGTATCTCCATTTGTCCTTCAGGAGCATTAGATTATGCACCGATGACAAGAAATTCCATTTATGAAATAGCACAAAAATTTAGGAATACAATACCTTTAATTGTTCCAAATAAGATGAATATCTCAACTTTAAATATTGAACTAAAAGAGAATGTTCTTCCTTTTAAAATAGACGGTGAAAAATTTTTACATGAAACTTCATTTTTAACTATTTTACAAGAGAGCGGTTCTCAAGTGATTTTCTATACTGACTTTTTATCAAAAGGAACTAAGGATTCTATTCGAATATTAAATGATATTTATGAAAAGAAATATGGGAAGAAGGCTATTTTTGTTGCAATGAATGAAGAAGAGCTAAAAGAGGCTATGGAAAATGCAGATTTAATTGAAGGTTCACATTTTTCATATAATCAAATAGATGAAAGAAAAAGAGAAGCTTTTGCAGTAAGATTATTGGGACTTGTGGAAAATGATGATTTAGGTACAGTAAAAACAGGAGAAGATATTCATTATGCAAAAGTTAATATCAATCAAGACAACTGTACCTTATGCCTTTCTTGTGTCGGTGCTTGTAATGTAGATGCATTAAAAGCATATCCCGAAGATAATACTTTAAGATTAAATCCATCAATTTGTACGGGATGCGGTTATTGTGAGCTTTCTTGTCCTGAAAATGATTGTCTGACAATAGAGCAAGATATTATAGAATTAAATCCAAAATGGTTCTTTGAAAGAGTTGTTGCAAAAGATGAACTATTTGCTTGCGTTGAATGTGGTAAAGAGTTTGCTACAAAAAAATCAATAGAAAAAATTGCAAATATTATGAAACCGATTTTTGCGAATGATCCGGTAAAACAAAGAACACTTTACTGTTGTGAAGATTGTAAACCAAGAGTGATGTTTGCAAATAATGAAAGAAAGGATAAATAGTATGAATACTGTAGCATTAAATAAAGTAAGAGCAATTTATTACGGATTGTTTAGTTCTCTATTTTCATATATTAACAGTGAAAAAGATTTTAATAATATAAAACAATCAATAGAACTTTTAAGTCAAGCTCCAATTGATGAAAATAGTAAAACATCTTTTGATGAAATAACTTCTTTTTTAAATGAAAAAGGGATGGATGGATTAATTGATGAAAATAATCAAATTTTTTATAGTCCAAGTACAACATTTATTCCTGTAACTGCCTCTTTTTATAATGAAGACAGAGATGACGGGCAAAAAAGAGTTGAAATGACAAATATAGTTTTAAAATCAATTTATAGAAGAGATAATACAAATTTTAAAGAAGCTGAAGATCATGTATGTTTTATTTTTAATTTTATTCAAAAATTATTAGAACAAGATTATTCAAAAATAGATAATAAATTGGTAGTAGAAACTTTTAGTGTAGTTCTAAATAGTTTTATAGATTCGTTTATTCAAGATGTTTATAATCATGAAGATAGCCATTTCTATAAAAATATTGCAGTGATTTTAAAAGTATTTGTAGAATTAGAAAGAACACTATTAAATATAAAAAAACCTATAGAGCATAAAGTTAGAAAACAATATGAAATATTTCATAAAAAGAGAAAAAGTTTTACAAAAAGAGCAAAAAGAAATTTTGATGAGATTTCAAGTTTATAAAGTTTAATTTTAACTCTTTTCCTAATCTTTTATATAAAAAGAGATAAATGAGAAAAGTAAAAATCTTTTTTGATTTATCTTTTTTTAAAAGAAGGAGAAAAAATGAACGGAGGAAGTTATGAATACAAATAGAAGGAGTTTTATTAAAAAAACTTTAGGTGCAAGTGCACTTATGGCTGTTGGGAGTTCTACTGTTTCAATGGCAAGTACTAAAAGTGATAAAGGTGCAAGTTCAAATGGTGTAGTTGTAGGAAAATCTCCTAAAAAAGAGGTTTTATATAAACAAACCGCTGAATGGGAAGCTTTTTATAAAGCTAGCTACTAAAAAAGGAGTAAAAGATAATGGGTAAAAATGTACTTAACGATTTATCTTTGAAACTTGGACGAAGAAATTTTCTTAAACTTGCTTCAATTGGCGCAGGAGTAGGTGTGACTTCAATGTTCGCTTCAAATAATAGTGTTAGAGAAGCAACAAATGAAGAGATAAGAAATCCTTTTCCAGGTTCGAAAAAAGTTAAAACAATTTGTAGTATTTGTTCTGCTGGATGTGGCATTATAGCAGAAGTTCAAAATGGTGTTTGGGTGAGACAAGATGTGGCACAGGATCATCCTATTAGTGAAGGAAGTCATTGCTGTAAAGGGATTGACCAAATTGATTTAGTAAAAAGTAAACAAAGAATAAAACATCCACTTAAAAAAGTAGATGGAAAGTGGCAAAGAATCTCTTGGGAACAAGCAATAGATGAAATATCATCAAAAATGCTTGAATTAAGAAAAGAGAACGGTCCTGATATAGCAATGTTTTTAGGCTCTGCAAAATTTAATTTGCAGCAATCTTTTTATTTTAGTAAATTTGCTGCAATGTGGGGAACAAATAATATTGATCATGTTGCAAGAGTTTGTCATAGTGCTTCTGTTGCAGGAGCAGCCAATACTTGGGGTTATGGTGCAATGACGAATCATTTCGGTGATGTTGTTGAAAACTCAAAAGCTATATTAATGATTGGAGCAAATTCAGCTTCATCTTGCCCAATCGGATTTAAGCATTTTCTTCAAGCAAAAGATAGAAATAATGCTAAACTAATTGTTGTTGACCCTGTTTATACAAAATCCGCTGCAAAAGCTGATCATTATTTAAGAATTAGAACCGGTACCGATGTTGCCTTTGTTTATGGAATGCTTCATTTAATATTTAAAAACGGCTGGGAAGATAAAAACTTTATAGAAAGCCGTGTTTACGGAATGGATAAGATTAGAGAAGAGGCTAAAAAATGGACACCGGAAGTAACAGCTGATGTTACGGGAATCCCGGCTGAAAAAATTATTCAAATCACTAGATTATTTGCAACTACCAAACCTGCAACGGCAGTTTGGGCATTAGGTATCACTCAACATAGTACAGGTACATCAAATACTAGAATTATTCCAATACTTCAATTAGTATTAGGAAATGCAGGTAAAAAAGGTGGAGGATGTAATATTATTAGAGGACATGATAATGTTCAAGGTTCTACTGATATGTGTAATCTAGCAGACTCTCTTCCAGGTTATTATGGATTAAGTGATGATGCTTGGAAATATTATGCAAAAGCCTGGGGAGTTGATTATGAGTGGTTGAAAGGAAGATTTCACTCTCATAAATGGATGAATGAAAAAGGATTTTCATTAGCAAAATGGTGGCAAGGTGTTTTACAAGAAGAGAAAACTTACTCTTCAAGTCCAATTAGAGCTTTATGGGTTCAAGGTACGGGAATTACCTCTATGACTCAACAAGTGAAAATTCAAGAAGCAATTAAAAAACTTGATTTGCTTGTTATTGCAGAACCCTTTGTAAATGAAGCTGCAATTTTGAGTGATAGAAAAGATGGAATATATATAATACCTGCAGCAACGCAGTTTGAAACAGAAGGTAGCGTAACGGCAAGTAATAGATCTTCTCAATGGAGAAGTAAAGTTGTTGATCCACTATATGAGTCTAAACCTGACCATGAAATTATGTTTGAATTTGCTAAAAAATTTGGGTTTTATGATGAATTTGTAAGCGGGATGAAACACGATATTGTTGACGGTGAAATAAAAAAAGTAAAAGATGATTTTGTTTGGCCTGATGATGCAGCAGATGAATTAGCAAGAACAGTGAAAACTATCGGTCTTGGCGGTTGGACTGCAAAAAGACTTAAAGAACATCAAGAGAACTGGCATCTATTTGATCCTCTTACTTTAAAAGGTTATGGAAAAATGCAAGGTCAATACTATGGATTACCTTGGCCGTGTTGGGATACAAAACATCCTGGAAGTCCTATTTTGTATAATCCCGATGTACCGGTAAATGAAGGTGGTATGGGATTTAGAAATAGATTTGGTTTGGAACATGATGGTATAAGTCAATTAGCTAGTAGTGCTACAACTGTTAAAAAATCAGAGGTTAAAGGTGGATATCCTGAACTTACCAAAGATAATATTGAAGAAGTTTTAAATATTAAATTAACAGAAGATGAAAAAAGAAAAATGGGAGCAAACTGGAAAGTTGATTTAAGTGGAATTATTCAAGAAAAATGTAGAGAAAAAGGTGTTTGTGCGTATGGAAATGCAAGAGCAAGAGCAATTGTGTGGACATTCCCCGACCCTGTTCCAAAACATAGAGAACCAATTCATTCACCAAGATTTGATTTAGTTAAAAAATATCCGACTTATCCAGATCAAAAAAATAACTTTAGGGTTGATGTGAAATTTGAATCAGAACAGAGTGAAAAAGATTGGTTTAAAGAGTTCCCGACAATGATTGTTACTATGAGACTCGTAAACTTAAGCGGTGCAGGTATGCTTGAAAGAACAAGTAAATATCTTTCTCATATAACTCCTGAAATGTTTGCAAATATTCATCCGGATTTAGCAGCTAAACATGGAATTAGAGACAGAGATGATATGTGGTTACATTCACCTCAAGGAACTAAGATTAAAATTAAAGCATATTATAACTATAGCGTGACTCCCGACCGTGTAGCTATGCCATATAATTTTGCAGGTATGATGCAAGGAGTTGATTTAACTCATAGATATCCCAAAGGAACAAAACCTTATGTAAATGGTGAAAGTTCAAATACTATTACAAATTACGGGTTTGATGTAATAACACAAATACCTGAGTTTAATGCAGGTCTTTGCAGAATAGAAAGAGCGTAGGAGTAAGTTATGAGTGAAATGGCAAGAATGAAATTTTATTGCGATGAAGATAGATGTATTGAGTGTTATGCTTGTACTGTAGGTTGTTCTGAAGCTCATGAATTACCAACAGGAATTAGTAGAAGAAAAGTTATTACATTAAATGAAGGTATTGAAGGATTAGAATACTCTTTATCCATTGCTTGTATGCATTGCAGTGATGCACCTTGTGAACAAGTGTGTCCCGTAGATTGTTTTTATATTAGAGAAGACGGAATTGTTCTTCATGATAAAGATAAATGTATCGGATGTGGATATTGTCTTTATGCTTGTCCTTTTGGGGCACCTCAATTTCCAAGAGACGGTGCATTTGGAACAAAAGGAGCAATGGATAAATGTACAATGTGTGCAGGTGGTCCGCTAGAAACAAATAGTGAAGAAGAGAGAGAACTTTATGGTCAAAATAGAATTGCTGAAGGTAAAGTTCCAATATGTGCAGCCGTTTGTTCAACAAATGCACTTTTAGTAGGTGATTCTCAAAAAGTCTCTGAAATATATAGACAAAGAGTAATATCTAGAGGACATAAGCATACTGACTCTGCTGTTGCTTGGAGTTCGGCTTATAAATCATAGAAAGTACTATTATGAAATTTAAATATATATTAATTTTATTTCTAACATTAACTTCACTAGCAATAGCTAGTGAAAGTGCAATATTTGGAAAAGATTTAATTCCAAATATTTTGGCGTATGATAAAGAGAACTCTTTACATTTAGGTAAATGGTTTACTCTTTTACAAAGTACATATTTTAAACCTATATTTTTTGGAGTATTAATTGGAGTACCCGCAGTCTTCTTTATACACTATAAAATTATAGGACCAATGATTTTTTCACACGATAGAAAAAAGATCTTTGTTTTTTCGGTTTTTAATAGAATAGTTCACACAATTGCCGCAATTGCATTTATTCTTATTATTCCAACAGGATTTGTACTTGTTTTTGGCACAACATTCGGCGGTGGTGGATTTGTAAGATTTTGTAAAGATGTTCATGGCATTGCAACAATATTATTTGTGATTTCTGTAATACCGATGTTATTGATGTGGTTTAAAGATATGCTTCCTACAAGTGATGATATCAAATGGATGATGATTTTAGGAGGATATTTAAATAAAAGAAAAGACCCTATCCCTGCAGGAAGATTTAATGCGGGTCAAAAAATGTGGTTTTGGATTTGTACTTTTGGCGGAATTATTATGATTCTTACGGGTGCAATTATGTTCTTTCAAGATTTTAAACTAGAATTTATTACATCTTTAGGAATATCGCAAATTGATTTATTAAGAGCAAGCGCAATAGTGCATAATGTCTTAGGAATGGCAGTAGCAGCACTATTTATGACCCATGTATATATGTCTGTTTTTGCAATTAAAGGTGCAATTCACAGTATAATAACCGGATATAAAGAGGAAGAAGAAGTAGAAATTTTACATAGTACTTTTTATAAAAAGTTAAAAAAATCTAAAAAAATCTAAAAAAATCTAAGAAAATCCTCTTTTTTAAGGGGATTTTCTATTAATTCAAATTAATATTAATTCTGTCAAGAAATTAAGAGATGTGGAAAAGTTTTTAAAATTTTCTTACTGAAATTGACTGTTTTTTCATTCTGTAAAGTTCATAAGTTTCATTAAAAAACTCATCATAATTTAAAATTTCAAAACCTTCTTCAAAGAAAGCTTTTAGTTCACCTTTTTTCAAAAGAAAATCAGGGTTGGAATCGGGTTTTTCATTCTCTTTGTCTTCCATATAGGTTTCAATAAATAAAATACCGTCCTTTTTAAGAGCATTTTTTAAAGATGAGATGATTTTTCTATCCAAAAAGTTTGTCATAACTATCAAATCATAACTGTTTTTTTCAGGAATAAACTCATCTAAATCAACAATTTTGACATGAATATTTGGAAAATCTTTTTGTTTTAATTTTTCTAAAGCAACTTCTGAAATATCCAAAGCATCAACTTCAAACCCTTCTTGGGCTAAAAATATAGAGTTTCGGCCGCTTCCGCAGGCTATTTCTAAAGCTTTTTTACCTTTGCAGTTTTTTATAGTATCAACCAATTTTTCACTAGGAGTTCTATCTTCTAAAAGTTTAGGAGTGTTTTTATACTTCTCATTCCATTTTTGTTTATCTTCGATTGCCATGTTAATCTTCTTTTAATAGTTTAAAATATTCAACTCTTGGAATCTCTCTTGCACCAAGTGATGCCAAGTGGTTATTATGAACTTGGCAATCAATTAGTTTGATTCCATTTTGTTGTGCTTGTTTGCAAAGGTGATAAAATGCTACTTTTGAAGCATCTTTCTCTTTTGCAAACATACTCTCTCCACAAAATACGTCATTAATTAAAACTCCGTAAAGACCTCCTACTAACTTTTCATCTAAATAGGTTTCAATAGAGTAGGCAAAGCCTAATTTATATAGATTTGTATAGGCTATAATAAAGTTTTCATCAATCCAGGTATCATCTTCATGTTTTCTTTTTATGGTTGAGCAGTTTCTTATAACCTCTTCAAAGTTTTTATTTGTTTTTACTACAAACCCTTTGTTGTTTATTGTTCTTTTCAGACTTTTTGTAAGCCTAAACTCATTTGGATATAGAACCATTCTTTTGTTTGGACTAAACCAGTGTATATGATTGTAATCATCTATAAACCAAGGGAAAATACCGTTTTCATAGGCATTTATCAATCTTTGGGGATGAAAATCTCCTCCAACTGCCACTAAATCATCATTCATCATTTCTAAGCTAGGAAAATCAAAATTATCATTGTCAAGAAGGTATATTTTGTGGGTTTTGTCTAAAAGTTTCATTGCAGGGAAAAGTTATTTATTAACTTTCCCTTCAAAATTATTCATATTTACATTTTCAACAATATCAAGGGATACTTGATTTGTCTCTTGTGCTATGGTATTTGTTTTATCAGCCACCGCTGCATTTTCTTGTGTAAATCTATCAAGTTGGTTTACTGCATCACTAATTTGTGTCATTCCCGTATTTTGCTCACTTGCTGCATTTGTAACATCATCTATGAGGTTACTTGTTTGTGTTATTTTAGCGTCTAATTCATTAAAGCCTTCTATCATAGATGAACCTATTTGTTTACCTTCATTTGCTTTAACTGTAGCATTTTCAACTAAATCTTTAATCTCTTTTGCTGCTTCTGCACTTCTTGCCGCTAAGTTTCTTACTTCTTGGGCTACTACTGCAAAACCTTTTCCTGCTTCTCCCGCTGTTGCCGCTTCAACTGCTGCGTTAAGAGATAAAATATTTGTTTGGAAAGCTATTTGGTCTATTACCGTTATTGCTTCATTGATATTCATTACCGTATCATTTATCTCATCCATTGATTTTGCTGTTTTACTAGCTAACTCTTTACCTTTATTTGCAGAAGATTGAGTATCTGAAGAGATTTTTAACATTTGTTGTGCTTTTTCGCTTGTTTGTCTGATATTTCCTGTTATCTCTTCAATAGAAGCAGCAGTCTCTTCTAGTGAAGCTGCTTGAGATGTTGCATTTTCACTTAAGGTTCTTACACTTGAAGTTAACTCTTCCGATTTATTTTTTAAAAGTAAGCCGTCTTCTTGATTATCTTGAAGAATTTTTGTAATCATTTTATGCATATTTATAATGCTGTTACCTATTTTCCCGTGATTTGCCTGTAATCTCTCGGTAAAGTCTCTATTTGCATATTTTTCTAAAACATCTGTTAAAGCATTGATATTTGTTCCCACAAGAGCTTGAAGATTTTCTAACATATTATTAAGCAGAGATTTCAGCTCTTCAAGAGATTCATTATTTGTAGAACCTGAAATTTTTTTATCTAAATATCCTTGTCCTACATGGTTTACTATCTCTTTTACTTCATGAATAAGTTCATTATCCTGCTCTATGATTTTTTTGGAATTATCTATATTCTCATTTATAAGAATTGCCATCTTACCGATTTCATCATTGGCTTCTATATTTAAAGGTTCAATCTCTTTTTGCTCTTTATTTATATATTTAAAGAAATTCAAGAGTCCTGTTTGGAAGTTCATTAAAGGATTGAATAGAACTTTTTTCATAAAGAAGATTAGTGCAAAAGAGATTATTACAAGTAAAACCAAAATCATAATTATATTAGTGATTATAATTTCAACAACATTCTCTTGTGTTCTTTTTTGCATCTCTTTTATCGCATCTTCTACATCCGTTACATAAGCTCCCGTTCCTATAATCAGATCCCAAGGCTCAAATTTTTTTACATAAGAAAATTTTTGAAAGTCTCCTTCTCTTCCGGGAATTGTCCAATAATATTTTACGATTCCTCCCTCTTTTTTTGCATTTGCCGTTTTTACTATATCTCTATAAAGGTAATTCCCTTTTTTGTCTTTTAGATTATAGAGATTTTTCCCAACCAAAGAATCTTTTATTCCGTGAGCTAATACAACGTGGTTTGAGTCATTAATCCAAAAATATCCGTTTTCACCGTACTTCATTTTTGAGACTGCATTTAAAGCCTCTTTTTTCATTTTTTCGGATATATTATCTATATATGCACCTGTTCCTATTATCCAGTTAAAAGGTTTGAATACTTTTACTATCGACGTTTTAAATACATCTTTTTTTGTACTAGGATTGTAAAAAGAGTATTCAATAAAACCTACGTCTTTATTACTTTTTCTAAGTTCTTCTATTCCTAATTGTACAAATGGAGTCTTAGGTGTATTTTTAAATATCTTTCCTGATAACTCTTTTTTAATTGGATGCATTATCATTTTATAATTAAAATCATTTATCCAAAAATATCCTGATTTTCCGTATCGTGTCGATGAGACAATAGATTCTATTCTATTTTTTAATTCATTTTCCGAAAGTTTATTTTTGTTTTATTCATACTCTTCGTTAATAATTGAAAATAGAAAGTTTGTTTGCTCTTGTATATAATCTTTTACTTCACTTCTAATTCTCTCTTTGGAAGTTCTTTCATAATAAGATTCAACAGTTTTATAAGCTAAAGATACATAATTTTTTAACTCTTTCTCTTTTGTATCAAATGCACTTTTTTCGCTGTCATTTAAAATAAGATTCACTTCCTTATAAATCGTTGTCGACATTTCAAACAGCATAATTAGTGCAATTAAAATTATTGAACCGATTACGGTAGCTAAAAGTTTTGTTTTTATTGATAAATTTTTAAACATAGTGACTCCTTTCTATATACTGTCACATCATAAAAATATTTTATATTAAATAACTTAAAAATAATCTAAAATAAAAAAGTTATTTTTATGTATAAATATAATTTTTTATTGCTTAAATAATTAAATCATTGATTTTATTAAAACTCTATAAATAGCTATATATAGGAAATTTATAATAACAGTTATCACTATAATAGATAAATTATTTTTATATAAAAAATAATTGTAGTATAAATATAAAGATTATTTATTTAGTATAAAACATTAATCGGAAGGTAAAAGTCTAGATCAAAATCTTTTTGCTCAGTGGTAAAGTAATTCTTATGATAAATTGCATAAGCGGGAATTGTTTTTGCTTCATATCCTGAGTTTGGAAGCCAATAGTGATACACATATCTAATAAAATTTAAAACATCTCCGTAAACTCCTTTTAGGTTAAACACCGCACATAAAGACTCGGGTATATCAAAAGTGCTTATTGCTTTGAAATCTTTATTTACATTTATACAAGCTACATAAGAGCAGTTCTTAAGGGGAGTAATTACGGGATTATCATGAAAAAGTGCAATCTGTTTATACTCTTTAATTCCGTTTTCATAAGCAATAGCTTTAAGTTTCTCCCAACTTTTTTTGATTGTTTTATCATAACCGTTGTGTCTTATATAAGCACAATGAATAACTTTGCAAACTTTTATTTCAGGTTCAATTTTTGAAAAATCTTTTGCCGTAAGGAATTTCTCTATCAACTCTTTTGAATACTCTTTAAACTTTCCTTTTCTCCATTGTGTAGGAGTATAATTATATCTCAGTTTAAAAGCTTTGATAAAAGATGAATGGGAAATATAACCGCATTTATTTGCTATTTCGCTTATTGTTGAGTGTTTATTGGTAATTAAAAGATTTGCTGCTTTTTTTAATCTTTCATCTGCAATAAGTTCAAAAAGAGTCTTCCCCGTCTCCTCTTTTATAATTCTATGATAATGATATTTGCTCAAATGATTTAGTTTTGCCAACTCATCAAGGGTAATTTTATACTCTAAATTTTTGTAGATATAATAAAAAGTCGTGTTTATAATATCATCTCTAGCATGTTTTGTATCTTTTTTCATACTAAAAGTATAACAAAAATAGCAATATAAGACAAGTATTTTGTAATTTAAAATAAAGAATAACTATTCATTTTTTAGTATAATGTCGTATTTTTTTAAATAAGGGTAAGAGATGAAAAAACTAGAACGGTCTTATATAAGACAAATATTAGATGCAATAAATGAAAGAACAATCTCTTTTGCAGGAGGTTTACCAAATGAGAACCTCTTCCCTGTCAAAGATTTAAAGGTCGCTACAAATAAAGTTTTGGAAAATCCTTTATGTTTGCAATACTCTAAATCACAAGGTGTAGAAGGATTAAGAGAAAAAATTGCAGACATTTATACAAATAAATTTGACTTTCCGACAAATAAAGATGAAATCTTAATTACAACAGGAAGCCAACAAGCTTTTGACATAATTGCAAAAACATTTTTAGATAAAGAGTTATATGTACAAAAACCTACATATATAGGTGCTTTAAGTGCTTATAAAGTTTTAGATATGGATATTAAATCTTTTGATGATTTAGATGATTTGGAAAATAAACTAAACAGCACAAACGGTTTTTATGCAATGAGTGATTTTACAAATCCTACAGGAAGAGTGATAGATCAAAAAAGAAGAGAAGATGTTGCTAAAATCTTAAATAAAAAAGAGTGCTATTTTATAGAAGACGGAGCATACTCTTTGATTGATTTTAATGGGGTTATCAGAAAACCTATTAGTGCTTTATATGAAAAAAGTTTTCATATGGGATCTTTTTCTAAAATAGTAGCTCCAGGTTTCAGAGTAGGTTGGATTAGAGCAAAAAAAGAGTATATTGACCAAATGATGGTTTCAAAAGAGGCTGTTGATTTACATACTTCAACTTTTAATCAAATGATTTTAGATGAATATATGAATGAGTTTGATCTATTTGAACATATCAAACTTGTAAGAAAAGAGTATAAATCAAAAATGGAATATATGGCAGAATGTTTTGAAAAATATATTCCGAGTTTTGAATTTAAAAGACCTCAAGGGGGAATGTTTATTTACGGAAGTTTTAAAGAGGATTCTTTTGAATTGGCAAAAAAAGCATTAGAAGTTGATGTTGCTTTTGTACCTGCAAAAGTATTTTTTCATAATAATCAAGATTCAAACGAAGCTAGATTCAATTTTACAAACTCTACTTTTGAACAGATTGAACAAGGTATTATAAGATTGGCAAAACTGTTATCTCCTAACAACGAAATAAAAAAAGAGTGTATAGCTTAAAAGCTATCCTCTTTTTAATACGATTTCTCCCAAACTTCTTGAAATCGTTTTTGCTACAACTGCACATTTAACTTTAAATAAAAAGAAAATTCTTTTATCATTAAAACCTTCAAGGCATTCAAAATTTCCCATTCCTTTTGATAAAATCAAAGGTGTTTTTTCAAAAAGTTCAAGAAACTCTTTTGAAGCTTGTTTTTTTTCAAGTCCCGGAGTATCAACACCTGTGCTGATTACTTTACAGTATTTATCAATACCGCTTTGTATTGCTTCTTCTAATGTTACATCGTTTATTATAGCTTTACCTCTGGTTGCATAATAAATTTCAAGCTTAGGATATAACTTTTTTAAAGTTTTAACTAAAATTTTATCAAAAATATTTTCTCCTGCATTATCCGAAAGAATAATTAAAGAATCGGTTTTTTCAAGTTCATTTTTAAAAACTTTATAATCATTTATTGCAAAATCTGTTTGAAAAATAGAGTTTATTTCTTCATCTAAACAAAACTCTTTTATTGTAGCAAAGTCAATTACGTTACCTGCAACGGCTGCTTTAATTGCAGTAAAAAGTTTATCTTCACTTTTATCTATTTTTTTTTGAATAAAAGGCAGATATCCTGTCGCTTTTTTTATAGATTCTTGTTTCATTTTTTTTAAGGGATCTTTCAAGTTTGTTCTTTGTGCCAAATATTCATAAACATCTTTAGCTACAAAAGGAGGAGTCTCTTTAAAAGAAAAATTTTCTGCTCTTTTATTTACTTCAAACATAATTGATTTTGCAAGATCTTTATCAAGTTTAAGTGTTTTTGTTGCTTTTTCTATTTGTCCTACAATACATTTAACGCAATCATCTGTAATATTCATAGTTAGTTACTCTTTTTCTATATATTAGTTATATATTTTATACAATTTTTTAGTATAAATAAACCTTAGATTAAGTAAAATAAGCTCTTAATATTTAAATATGAAGGACAATTATGTTTAAACTAAAAGAACATAATACAAGTGTAAGTACCGAACTTAGTGCAGGCTTTACAACATTTTTGACAATGATGTATATAGTACCTGTAAACGGTTTTATATTAGCAGATGCAGGACTGCCTATGGATGCAGTAGTAACGGCAACTGCATTAATCACGATTTTAGCAACACTATTTAGTGGTATATGGTCAAATACACCAATAGCAATGTCAGTAGGTATGGGATTAAACGCATATTTTTCTTACGGTTTGGTTTTAGGAATGAAAATACCTTGGCAAACAGCTTTAGGAATAGTATTTATATCAGGATTGCTTTTCGTACTCTTATCTTTTACAAATTTTAGAATTTGGATAATGACTTCGATTCCTATGAATTTAAGACGTGCAATAAGTGCAGGGATAGGTTCTTTTATTGCCTTTATCGGATTAAAACAGATGGGAATGATAGTAGATAATCCCGCAACCTTGGTCTCATTAGGAGATTTTTCAAATGAAAACGTACTTTTGGGTGTTTTAGGTTTGCTTCTCTCTTTTACTTTTTATTCATATAGAATAAAAGGAGCTTTTATTTTAGCAATTGCAATAACTTCCGCAGTGGCTTGGTTTTTAGGAATAGGAAAACTTCCTGAAGGTATTCTTTCAACACCTTCTTCAATTGCTCCAATAGCATTTGAACTTGATATAACAAGTGCCCTTACTCTCTCTTTACTTCCTGTAATAATTACCTTTTTAATAACAGATATGTTTGATACTTTAGGAACTTTAACAGGAGTAGGAACAAGAGCAAACTTGTTTCAAGAGAATAATAAAGATGATAAATCTTTACAAAAAACTTTAGAAGCAGATGCAATAGCAACAACAGCAGGATCTTTGCTTGGAGTATCAACAACAACTTCTTTTATAGAGAGTGCTTCAGGAGTAGAAGAGGGAGGAAGAACAGGACTTACAGCAGTATTTACGGCACTGTTTTTTATTACGACACTGTTTATGCTTCCTCTTTTTAAAGCAATACCGGGTAATGCTATTTATCCGGTACTTGTAGTAGTAGGAGTACTAATGTTTACGGAACTTGGTAAAATAAATTTTGAAGATTCAGATTTGGCAACAAGTGCAGGAGCATTTTTAATGGTAATATTTATGCCTTTAACATACTCGATTACAAACGGGATTGCTGCCGGATTTTTGATTTACACTATTATTAAATTAGCAAAAAGAGAGACTAAGGATTTAAATCTAGGTATTTTTGTTATTACTTTTATTAGTGCTTTAGCTTTTATTTTATAAGGAATTTTTTTGGAAAAATATTATTACGGATACGAAGAGTTTACAAAAGATACGCAAATTTTGGTTGACAAATGTAGAGATTATCAACCGGATATTTTATTGGCAATAGCAAGAGGAGGTTTAACTCTTGCTCATTTGATGTCTCAGGCAATGGATATGAGAAATCTATATACTTTGAATTCAATACATTATGAGGGTGAATTAAAATTAAATAGTTTTAATATTTTTAATATTCCTGATGTTTCTCATGCAAAAAGAGTTTTATTGATTGATGATATTGTTGACTCAGGTGAAACAATGGAAGAGATTTTAAAAGTGCTAAGAGATAAATTTCCTAGCGTTGACTTCAAACTTGCTACAATCTTTTATAAAAAAACCGCATGTTTACAACCTGACTTTGCCGTAAAAGAGGCAAAAGAGTGGATTGATTTCTTTTGGGAAGTTGATGTAAAGTAGAAAACAGTAAAACTGTTTTCTATATTATCTATAAAATATATATAAAATACATAAAAGATAACTTTTTTAGAAAAACTTCAAGTCTTTATAGTGTATAATAAGTTTAACTAAATTATACATGGACTAAATAATGACATTTATCGAATTTAAAAAATTATTACTAGATGCAGAATTAACAATACCGAAATTTACCGCTTTAATTAAAGTTAGTGAAAAAAACATTCAATCTTATAAAAAGAAAGAAGAAGTTCCAAATGCAATCGCAGCGGTTGCAGCCTGTTTTGCCATGATGAACAAAGAGGGTATTGATTACAGAAGTTTAATTGAAGATTTGGATTTAAAGAAAAAGCAGAAAAAGGGTGCAGGATTCTCTTCTAAGAAGAAAGATAAAAAGTAGTTTGAAATAAATTTCGTCAAATTTTTTTAAATATACTTTCAAATAGTTTTTAGATATACTTCCAAAAAAAATTAGGAAGTTTATAATGAAAACTAATAAAAATGTTAAACTATTTTTAACTATTGCCTCTTTTATGATGGCGTTAGCCATTGCTTTAGGTGCTTTCGGTGCTCATGGTTTAAAATCAATTGTCGAACCTGCTATGTTAACCGTATATCACACGGGAGTTGAATACCAATTTTATAATACTTTAGGGCTTTTTGCCATTGCTTTTATTATCTACTTAAAAGGTGATTCAAAAAGAAGTGTTATTTCTGGATGGTTGATATTTATTGGTATGATAATTTTCTCATTTTCCCTTTATTTATTAGTTCTTTTAAATATACCTGTTATCGGTGCTATAACTCCTATTGGAGGTACTTTGATGATTATTGGATGGGTATTAGCGGCATTTAGCGTTATCAAGGAGTTATAATGACGGTAATAGCTAAAATTGAGGAGATCCGAGATGCCAGGTGGTTTTCCAATTTAACTACATTTATAATTTTAGCCTACGCTTCCGTATTGGGGTTTAAAACATTAGGAGAGGTTGAAGAAAATTATGCGCTTTTTTTAAGATTGGCAGATTATTTTGTAACAATATATTTTGTTTTTGAAATCGCTATTAAAATGGTTGCAGAAAAGAGATTTATAAACTTTTTTAAATCAGGCTGGAATGTTTTTGATTTTATAATCGTAGTCGTAACCCTATTACCTTTGGAACAATCAGGTTTTGCAGCTGTTGCAAGGGTTTTAAGAGTATTTAGAGTTTTAAGACTTTTTACTGCAAGACCCGAACTTAAAGCAATAATCGATATGTTAATCAGAGCTATTCCTTCAATAATCGATATCGTAATTTTAATGTTTATTATTTTTTATATTTATGCAATTGTTGGAAACTTCTATTTTCATGATTTGCCTTCCGGGTTATGGAGAGATTTTTTAGTTTCAATGTTAACTCTTTTTAGAATATTGACTTTTGAGGACTGGACTGATGTTATGTATGAAGCAATGGAAGTTTATCCTCTGTCTTGGATATATTTCGTATCTTTTGTAATAATAGCGGCTTTTGTATTTTTCAATCTTTTTGTTGCAGTAATCATAGGAGAGATGCAAAAAATTCAGGAATCAAATTTTCATGATGAAATGCATGAAGACAGTAAAAAATTGGATACTTTGTTAAATGAAATTAAAAGTTTAAGAGTTGAAGTTAATCAGTTAAAAGATAAAGAGTAATGAAAACTTTTTCTATTTTAGCAGCAGGGTGGCTTGGACTTCCTTTGGCTTTTGAGTTAAAAAAAGAGTTTGAAGTAAAAGTATCCGTAAGAAGTGAAGAAAAACTAAAGGATTTGATAAATAAGGGTTTAAACTCTTATTTATTAGATGAAAAAAATACAAAAAGTTTAGATGAACTTTTAGATACAAACTATCTTTTTATAAATTTTCCTCCTTCAAAATTTGAAGACTATTTAAAATTTCTGGGGGAAATATATAATCACAAAAATATAGCTAAGATAGAAAAAATCATTTTTATTAGTTCAACTTCTATTTATCCGGATACTGAAAATATTTTTAGAGAAGATATAAAAATCATTAATCCAAAATCTCAAAAAATATTCGATATTGAAGAGTTTATAAAAGATAAAACAGATTTAATTTTTAGATGTGCAGGATTAATGGGCGAAAACAGAATTGCAGGAAGATATTTCTCTGGAAAAACCTTAGATAGTGAAGATGTAAAAGTTAATTATGTCCATCAAAAAGATGTTATTGAAGCGGTTAAATTTGCTTTGAAAAATAATTTAAATGGAGTTTTTAATTTATGCAGTAGTGAACATCCTACAAGAAAAGAGATATATTGCAAAAATGCTTTAAAGTATGGATTTAAAAAACCTCTATTTGAGAATAAAAAAGAGTATTTCAATAGAATTATAGATGGAAGTAAAATAGAAGAAAGAGGATTTAAATATAAATATCCAAATCCTCTAGAGTATTAAATATGAGTATTAAAAGCTCTGTCTCCTGCATCTCCAAGTCCTGGTCTGATATATTTTTTTTCATCTAATCTTTCATCAATTTGAGCAATATACATATTAACGTCAGGGTGAGCTTTTGTAACTGCTTCTACACCTTCTGGAGCACCTAAAATATTTAATGAAATAATTTTTTGAGCCCCTTTATTTTTTAGATAATCAATTCCATCAATTAAAGAACCTCCTGTTGCAACCATAGGATCAAGGATTATTACCGTTTTATCTTCTAAAGGCGGAACATTTTCATAAAAAAGTTTACTTTCTGCTGTTTCTTCATCTCTTTTCATTGCCAAAAAACCGCTTTTTGCATAAGGAAGCGTTCTTAAAATTCCCGTAAGCATCGGTTCTCCTGCTCTTAAAATAGGTATTAAAACAAGTTTTTGTACTTCTATCATCTCAACATCTAAAGGTCCTTGCCAAGTTTCGATATTTGTAGTAATTGTTTTAAACTCACTTAAAGCTTCTGAAGCTACGATTCTTGATATTTCTTCAATTGTTAGTCTAAATTCATTTGAAGCAGTCCTTACATCTCTTAATCTGTTTACAAGATGTTTAACCACAACATTTGTGCTCTCTTTATACATTAGTTTACTCTCTTTTGAAATTTTGTCTATATTATCAAAAAATTGCTTATAAATTACACATTTATTTACCGTGATTCTTATCTTAGTTTCGATATTATTTAACATTTAATTTCTACACGAAGAGGACGTATGAAACCCACGGATTACAATTTTAGAGTCAAAGACTCGATTATAGGTTTACAGTTCTTGTTTGTGGCTTTTGGTGCATTAGTGTTAGTTCCTATTTTAACAGGACTTGATCCAAATGTAGCACTATTCACGGCAGGTATCGGTACATTGGTTTTTCAGTTTGTAAATAGAGGTGCAGTTCCGCCTATATTTTTAGCTTCATCTTTTGCTTTTATTGCTCCCATTTCAGAAGGGGTAAAAACTTGGGGTTTGGCAGCAACATTATCGGGGCTTGTAGCAGCAGGATTATTATATGTTGTTTTAAGTTTGATTATTAGATTAAAAGGAGATAATTTTATTCATAAACTTTTACCTCCTATTGTTGTAGGTCCTGTTATTATCTCTATCGGGCTTATTTTATCTCCTGTTGCAGTTAATATGGCAATGGGAAAAACAGGTGACGGAGCAATTGAGTTAATCCCTTTTGATACGGCAATCACTGTTTCGATGATTTCTCTTTTTACAATGGTATTTATCTCTTTATTAGGAACTGGAATTTTTAGACTTATTCCTATTTTAGGTGCTATTATAGTAGGTTATACTGTTTCACTTTTTATGGGGATTATAGATTTCTCTCCTGTCTCAAATGCTGCGTGGTTTGCAATTCCTAGTTTTACGGCTCCTGAATTTAACTGGCAGGCTATTTTATTTATTTTACCTATCGCGATTGCTCCTGCAATTGAACATATAGGTGATATGTTAACAATTTCAAATGTAACGAAAACTGATTATTTGAAAAAACCGGGATTAAAAAATACTCTATTAGGTGACGGATTGGCAACTTCTATTGCATCTTTATTCGGCGGTCCTCCAAATACAACCTATTCGGAAGTTACAGGTGCAGTTACCGTTACGAAAGCTTTTAATCCTGCAATTATGACTTGGTCGGCAATTTTTGCTATTGTTTTGGCTTTTGTAGGAAAATTAGGAGGAGTTTTGGCAACTATTCCCGTACCTGTTATGGGTGGAGTTATGCTTCTTCTTTTCGGAATTATAGCAAGTGTCGGTATCTCTACTTTGACAAGAGCAAATGTGGACTTTAATTGTCCTAGAAATTTAATTATTGTTTCTATGATTTTGGTATTTTCTATTGGAGGAATGATTTTTAATTTCGGTGGAGTTCCTTTTTCAGGAATAGGTCTTGGAGCAATTACCGGAATTCTATTAAATCTTATTTTGCCTCAACCTCGTAAAAGCGACCATATACTTTAAACTTTAAAAGGAGAATTTTCTCCTTTTATTCTCTTTTTTTTCTTTTTTAATTATTATAAAACTTTGAATTATCTATAATAAAATAAAAATTAGGATTACAAAATGGCAAAAGAACACAGTTTTGATATTTCTGCTAAGCTTGATATGAGTGAGATGAAAAATGCAGTAATACAGGCTCAAAAAGAGATAGATAACAGATATGACTTTAAAGGAATTTCAAAAGAGATTGATCTAAATCAAGGAGCAAAAACTTTAGTTTTAGTCTCTTCAAGTGATAATAAAGTTGATGCTATGTATGATATATTAATCTCTAAAATGAATAAAAGAGGTTTATCAATAAACTCTTTGGAAGAGTCTAAAAAAGAGGACAGCTCAGGTGGAAACAGAAAATATACTTATGCAATTATCGATTCTATAAAAGCAGATGAAGCAAAACTTATTCAAAGCGAAATTAAAAAACTAAAATTAAAAGTAAAAGCGGTAAATCAAGGAGAAGAGATAAGAGTAACTGGGAAAAATATCGATGATTTGCAGACTATTATGAAACATCTTAAATCTTTGGAGTTAAAATCTCCTTTGGTATTTGATAACTTTAAGTAATTTTTGAAATCAAATTGATACTTTGTTTTGTTAGACTTCTTTAATTTAAGGATATTATTATGATAAAAGATTTTAACTATACAATAAAGTATACCAAAACCGAAGAAATTGCCGTAAAAGAGTGTAATAAAATTGAAAAGATAAGATCACGCCTTTTTTGTTTGGGCTTAATAGGAGCCTATTCAAACGGAAGCAGTTTTGGAAGTATCTCTTATCGATATAATAAAAATAAAAACTCTTTTGTAATAACGGGAAAAGATACGGGAGAGTTTCCTAAATTGAGTGCAAATTATTACTCTTTTGTAAAAAAAGTAGATTATCAAAAAGGAAAAATGTTTTGTTTAGGCGTAAACAAACCTTCAAACGAGTGGCTTATCCACTCTTATGTGTATAAACTTGATATGAATATAAAAGCAGTAATAGTAATAAACAATGAAAGAGTCTGGGATTATATGTTTAACAATGAAGCTTTAAGGGTTGGCTTTGAAAATCTTGACAATAGTGAAGTCTTAGACAAACTTTATGAAAATGTCGATCCTTTTTTAAATAACTCTTTTTTTATTGAAGGGCATGATTTTTCTATAGTGGCATTTGGAAAAACTTTAAGTGAAGCGGAAAAATCTCTTTATAATATAGTAAAAAAAGTCTTGAACCTATAATACACACGTAATAAACAAACTTTTAGTATAATCTTCTTTTAACCAAAAGGATTTATATTGAAAGTTTTGTTACTAGAAGATGATCCCGCTTTAAACGATCTGTTAAATGAACATTTGATCGACAAAGGTTATGAAGTAACCTTATGCACAAACGGTCAAGAGGCTTTAGAAAATCTTATTGATGATATTTATGATTTGGCTTTATTAGATATTAATACTCCTTTAATGACGGGTATCGAAGTTTTAAAGAGTCTAAGACATGAGTATAAAAACAGAACACCTATAATTATTTTAACAGCTTATCAAGATACAAAACATCTAAAAGAGTCTTTTGAAAACGGAGTCGATGATTATATTAAAAAACCCTTTGATCTTGAAGAGTTAGACCAAAGAGTAATGAAACTTTGCAAAGAGTTTTTTATAGAACAGGAGAACGAGATAGAGATAAGTTCAAGGATTAAATTTCTTCCTGATTTCTGCCAAATAAAAATAGATGAAAAAGTGAAAAATATAGCGCAAAAAGAGAGGGATATTTTAAAATATTTTTTAAGACATAGAAACAGAGTTATTTCAAGTGAAGAGCTTTTGCAAAATATTTGGGTATATGAAGAGATGCCAAGTGATGCCACAATAAGAGTATATATAAAAAATTTAAGAGAAATCTTAGGAAAAGATTCAATTCAGACAATAAGAGGAATAGGGTACAAATTTGAATAAAGACGAAAAAAAAGCTTTAATCAGTTTTTTATCTGTTTATATGGGCTCGGCACTTTTTTTAATAGGTATTTTGCTTTATATCTATTACCAAGATGAGATTGAATCTTTACAAAAAACTTGCAGTATGGAGTTAAATAACTCATCAATGAAGATAAAAACGGATATTTTAAACTCATATATGAGACATAAAACTTTTGTACCTAAAAAACTAGAACAAAAAGATACTAAATATGCTCTTTTTGATAAAAACGGAAAAGTCCTTTTCTCTTATTTAGACGGAAAAGATTTTAAATTTAAAGAGAATTTTTATGAAAAAGGGGATTATCACTATTTTATATCCAGCTTGGATGAAGTAGGTATCCCTATTAAATATATAGTTTTAGAGACTTGCAGAGGGGTTCAAAGCAGAGATAAACTGAAAATTTATACGGTTATAGCTTTTATTTTAAGTTCAATATTTGTAGGTTTTATAGCTTATCTTTTAGCAAGAATTTTATTAAAACCCGTAAGAGAAAAAGTTATACATTTAGACAATTTTATAAAAGATTCAGCCCATGAATTAAATACTCCGGTATCTGTTTTAATGACTTCTGTTAGTATGTTAAAAAAGGGTAAAAACCCTGAAAAAATGATGAAATATATTTTAAGCAGTTCTAAACAGATTTCTCAAATTTATAACGATATACAGTTTTCAACTTTTAAAAATTTATATGAGAGTGTAGATGAAAATATTAGATTAGATCTTTTAATACATGAAAGTGTAGAGTTTTTTAGCGATATTTCGGTAACCAAAAATATCGTAATTGAGACTTTTTTAGAAGAGTGTGAAATTTTAATGGATAAAACAAAAGCTCAAAAAGTAGTTAATAATCTTATCTCAAATGCCGTTAAATACAGTAAAAAAGACTCTAAAATAGTTGTAAGTCTAAAAAAAGAGGGGCTTTTTAGTGTAGAAGATTTCGGAATAGGCATCTCAAAAGGGGAACAAGAAGAGATATTTAAAAGATATAAAAGGGGATTAAACAATGAAGGCGGATTCGGTTTAGGTTTGGATATTGTAAAAAGAGTTTGTAATGATTACTCTTTAGATCTTTTTTTTAAATCAAAAACCGACAAAGGCTCAACTTTTTTTGTCGATTTTAGTAAAATTATTATTTCCCGATAGAGTTTATGTTAAGTTTTATTCTAATACCATCTTCATTATGCAAAGTCTCGATTGAAGAGGCTATCGAACGATGATTATGATTAGATAATTCACCTTGAAGAGATTGTAAAATATGCCAATATCTTTCACTAAACGGTGAGTTTATTACTTTTATTTTATGTTCAATAATTTCATCGACTATTGTTTTGATTAACTCATAATAGACAATTTTATTTATCTCTCTTTGTATTCTATAGTTTTTCATAATAATAAGATTGTTTCTAAAAACTTTTTTCTCTTCTTCTTTATACTCTTTATGCTCTTTTGCCTTTTCAATCTCATCGTCTAAGCAGTTTTTATACTCTTCAATCTTTTTTTCAATATCTCTTTTTAAATCGGGATTGATAGATAATATATTATGTAAAAGCTCTTCGTCATTTAATCTTTTTCCTTGAATATTATGAGAGTAGACATGCCCTTTTTCATAATCATGGTGAAGTGCATTATATATTTGATAAGCCGGATAGATATATACATATTTATCATCTTTCCCACTTTTGAAGTTTATCCCGTGAGCAGAGATCATCTCTTTGGGACCTGTATATTTTAGTACCATGTAAAAAGCCTTTTTTTATTGGAGAATTAAATTTACTACTATTTTATTGAAATATCAATAAAATATACAAAAGGTTTAAAATGAATAATAAAATTGAAGAGTTTAAAACTGCTGAATTAAAAGAAACAAAGTTCGTACATCCCGTAAAAATAACTTATAAACAAAATGGAACACAAAAAGTATGGGAAGCCGTAAAAAGTTTTGATTCTGTTGCAATACTTCTTTTTCATAAAACAAAAAACGCATTTTTATTGGTAAAGCAGTTTAGGGCTCCTGTTTTTCTAAACGATAAATCAAAATTATGTACATATGAATTGTGTGCGGGACTTGTGGATAAAGATAAATCCCTTGAACAGATTGTAAAAGAGGAAGTTGACGAAGAGTGTGGATATAACGTACCTTTAGAAAAAATTGAAAAAATCACCTCTTTTTATACAAACGTAGGAGTAAGCGGCGGGGCTCAAAATTTGTATTATGCAGAGATTGACGAATCAATGAAAATACATGAAGGCGGAGGAATACATGATGAAGAGATTGATTTAATGTATTTACCCATAGGTGAATATAAAGAGTTTATGTATGATGAAAGTAAAGCAAAAACTCCTGGACTTCTTTTCTCTTTTCTTTGGTTTATGGAAAACAAATTAGATGAAAAATAAACTATCTTGATAAAGATATACCGAAACTAAACCTATTTATCTCTTTATCATAATCTATTAGACTATCTCCGTATCCGCTTGAGGCTTGTACATAAGCAAAAAGACTTTTTGAACCAAGAAGAGGAAAGGTCCAGTCTAATTGAACAAAACCTTTATTATCTTTGTTAAATCTTAAATTATTTCTAAAAAGCAGTTTAAAAGTATGACTTTTATAAGGAAGTACCAAAGTTAAATCCCCATATCCAAGATATTTTTCAATATCAGGATTATCATCATCATTTTTTTCTTCGGGAATTCTATACCAAACTTTTGGGGCAATAAATAGATTTCCTAATTGAAAATAACTTGTAAGATAGAGTCTGTTCCAAGATCTTGATTTTTCAACGGGTTGTCCGTTTGATTCATGCAGAAAACCGAACTTAAAACCTTTTATAACAGTTTTGCCTTTTTTGCCGTAAGGAAGTTCTACAAATAATTCTGGTCTGTAACTTGTCTCTCTAAAGGGCGAGGAGTCTTCATAAAGCTGCCATAAGGATGTTTGGGAATATCCGAAATAAAAAGTTTCATTCATCTTTAAAAAGTTTGAAATAATAGGTTTTTTTACACTAAATTGAAATTTTGCTTCTGTTTGTTTCCTATCATCTCTTTGTCTTGAATCATAAGAAAAAGGAAGAAAATAATTCTCTTCATAAGCGTACAAATCAAAAGATTTTGCCAAAATTTGTTGAATAGTCTTTTCCGTCTCTTCATCATCTATTTTATCTAAAGTTTCAGTTGCAATTTTATGGGCAATTTGTTTCTCTTCGTCAAAATATATTCTATTTGCATTTTTCTCTTCAATGGCAATTTTTTTATAAATTTCCATTGCTTTTTTATACTCTTTTTGATTTTCGTAAAAAGAGGCTTGTTTATATAAATCTTCTAATTGGTCATTTGCAAGCAAAAAAGAGACAAAAAGTAGAAAAAAGCCCGGAAATTTAATTGCATTCATATTTTTTCCTATTATAATCTGTTGAAATAGTATCATAAAAAGAAAAATAAAACTATAAAATAGTATAATCGCCTCAATTTTAATATAAAGGTTTTTGATGCAAGTAGCACCTTCGATTTTATCAGCAGATTTCGGAAAATTAAATGAAGAGATAAAAGCTATTTGTGACGGGGGCTGTGATCTTATCCATGTAGACGTTATGGATGGTCACTTTGTACCTAATATGACACTAGGACCTGTTGTTGTAAATCCTGTTGCAAAAATAGCTACAAAACCTCTTGATGTACATTTGATGGTTGAAAATAACACTTTTTTTGTAGAGCTTTTCGCTCCTTTAAAGCCTGAATATATCTCTTTTCATATAGAGAGTGAAAAACATCCTCACAGACTTATTCAAAAAATAAAAAGTTTGGGGATTAAACCTGCAATAGTTTTAAATCCCCATTCAACACCTGAGAGTATTGAATATTTATTGGAAGATTTGGATATGGTTTTATTAATGTCGGTAAATCCCGGATTCGGTGGGCAAAAATTTATTCCAAGCGTAATTGAAAAAGCGAAAAAATTAAAAGAGCTTATTAATAAAAGAAATCCTGCTTGTCTAATAGAAGTTGACGGCGGAGTAAACGATAAAAATATTCATCAGTTAAAAGATGCCGGAGTTGATGTTGTTGTTGCAGGCTCTTATGTATTTGGAAATGAAGATTACTCAAAAGCTATAAAATCACTTCAGGTATAAAATGAAAATTAAAATCTGCGGAATCACGAATTTAGAAGATGCTCTTGATGCCATAGAAGCGGGAGCAGATGCTATAGGTTTTGTTTTTTATAAAAAAAGTCCTAGATATATTGAAGCAAAAGAGGCAAGAAAAATCGTAAAAAAACTTCCTCCTTTTATTCAAACGGTAGGACTTTTTGTAAATGAAACAGCTGAAAATATAAACAAAATCTGTGATGAGGCTTTAATAAATTTAGCTCAGGTTTATGACGATAACTCTTTAATAGAGTATGAAAAACTAAGAACCAAATATATAAAGGTTTTAAGAGCAAAATCAAAAGATGATATTTTAAAAAATGCAAATGAATATATTTTAGTCGATGCTTTTGTTGAAGAGTTTGGAGGAGCAGGAAAAAGGGTAGCTTTGCAGTGGTTTGATAATGTAGATTGTTCAAAATTTATTTTAGCCGGCGGATTAAATGAAAAAAATTTAAAAGAGTTAAAAGGGTATAACTTTTTTGGAGTTGATGTAAGTTCAGGGGTTGAAATTAGTAAAGGGAAAAAAGATAAACAAAAAATGTTTAACTTTGTAAAAGCTGCCAATGAAATCTAGACCTCTAAATACTTTCACTTTAAAATTAGTAGAAAAATTAAAAAAAGCTCCCATAGCTTTCGAAGAGTTTTTAGACGAGCTAAAACAAAACAAAGAGAGATTTTTTGATTCTCCTGAATTAGAGTTTGAATTGCTTTTGACAAATGGTTTTCCTTTGGAAATTGAAAATGACAAAGTCTATTTAAAGACTACAAGAACATTAATTGAAGAGCAGACTTTTTGCATAGTCGATATTGAAACAAACGGTTCTCAGGTAAGTAAAGGGCATCAAATAATCGAAATAGGTGCGGTAAAACTAAAAGGCGGTCAAATAATCGACAAATTTGAATCTTTGGTTTATGCCAAAAGTATACCTGAGTATATACAAGAGGTTACTAATATTACTCCAGAAATGCTAGAGGATGCTCCTACTTTGAAAGCTGTTTTAAAAGAGTTTAAACTTTTTTTGGAAGATGATGTTTTTGTTGCCCATGATATAAAATTTGATTATAATTTTGTATCGAACTCTTTTAAAAAGTATGATTTGGGAGTTTTGGAAAATAGAAAATTATGTACGATAAATCTTGCAAAACGAACAATAAAAGCGGAAAAATACGGTTTAGGATTTTTAAAAGAGCTTCTTCATATAAATATAGAAAATCATCATAGAGCATATAGTGATGCTCTTAGTACGGCTTATCTTTTAAAAGAGGCTTTTTCTCGTCTGGACAGTAGTATAAAAACAGTAGAAGATTTAATATACTTTTCAAAAAATGCAAATCCTGTTATGCCTAAAGTAAAGGCTGATAACGGAAAGAAAAAAGAGAAAAGAAAGGAAGAAGAGTAATGTTTTCACAAGAAAAATATTTAAAAGCTTTAAATTTTGCGGCAAAAGCCCATAAAGAACAAAAAACTCCTTACGGTTTACCTTATTTAACTCACTTAACTTCAGTTGCAATGGAAGTAATTCATGCTTGCGAAGAGTCAAAACTAGAGATTGAAAAAAGTGATTTAGCTATAAGTGTTGCTTTATTGCATGATACAATAGAAGATACGAATATTACTTATGATGATTTATATAATGAGTTTGATGCCAAAATAGCTGAGGGTGTAGAAGCTTTAACAAAAGATTTTAGTTTGTCAAAAAAAGATCAGATGGCAGATAGTATAAATAGGTTAATGTCACAACCTTACGAAGTACAGATGGTAAAACTAGCAGATAGAATAACAAACTTACAAAAGCCGCCTGAAAGCTGGGATAATTTGAAAATACTCAATTATCATAAAGAGGCAAAATTTATTTTGTCTTGCTTGAAAAACTGTAATGTTTATTTATCAAAAAGATTAGAAGATAAAATTAATAACTATATTGTTTATATAAATTAATTATATTTTTCCGAGGGTATAGTAATAGTAAATTCTGCACCTTTGCACTCTATATTTTTGTATGTAAACTCTTTATTTGAGACTTTAATTAAACCCTTCATATGGTTACATATTATTTGTTCGGACATATAAAGACCTATACCCGTACCTTCTTCTCCTTTTGTCGTAAAGTGTGCATCAAAGACTTTATCAATAATCTCTTTTTGAATTCCTCCTGCGTTGTCATAGATTTTTATTTCTATGTATTTTGAAGGTTCTTTAAGCTCTTTTGATTCTATAAAAATAAATCTATCTTCAGACTCTTCTTTTTCTAAGATATAGATTGAATTGCTTAAGATATTCATTAAAACCTGGATAAACTCGTTTTCAAGCCCGTAAATGTCTTTTGCCGAAATATTTTTTATAACTTCTATTGAATGATTTTTTAATTTTGACTGAACTAAAAGCAGGGCTTTATCTACAACTTTTTCAAAATTAAAATATCTTGGAGCCTTGTCAACTTGGAAATAGTATCTAAAATCGTTCATTGTTTGATTCATATGTTCAACTGAATTTATAATATTTTCTATTGATTCAAATAAAAAATCATCATCTAGCTGATTAAACTCTTTTTTTAATTTTATTCCCGTTGTTGTACTTAAAATCAAAGATAGAGGTTGTTTCCATTGATGTGCTATATTTTCCAGCATTTCTCCCAAAGCTGCCATTTTTGATTGCTGAGTCAGCATTTGGTTTTTTTGAGTTAACATTTTTTCCATCTCTTTTTTTTCTGTTATATCCATAAAAATTCCAAGTATACCGATAATCTCGTTTTTACTGTTTTTTAAAGGAACTTTTGAGGTTATAACTTCTATTGTAGTGCCGTTTTTTTGTGTTAACTCTTCTTCTATTTGAAGTTTTGCTTCGCCACTTTCAATTATGGCTTTGTCATCTGCTATAAAAACTTCCGCTTCCTCATCTTTCCATGGCATTTCATGATCTGTTTTTCCTATCATCTCTTCTTGTTTTTTGAAACCTGCATTATTAAGAATATACTTATTTACGCCTAAGTATCTGTTTTTTGTATCTTTCCAAAAAATTGCGGCAGGAATAGAATCAATTATATTTTGAAGAAGTATTTTTGAATCTTTTATCTTTAATAGATTTTCATTTAATCTATTCTGGGTATTTATAAGTTTTTTCTCTATTTTCGAAATTTTTGAAGTAAATATGCTGATTAATCCTATAAGTGTAAATAAAATAAAAATTATTAAAGAGGTTGTAATATAAACGGTATTGTATATTTGTTCATCAATATCCTCTTTTTCCAATTTGTATGTTTTCTTGAATTCTTGAAACATCATTATTTCATCTTGAATAAGACTTTTTATCTCTTTTGTTAAAGAAGATATTGTTATATATAGCTTTGTATCTTTTTTGATGAAAAGTTCATTTTCCAAAACTAATAAGGGCTTTCTATCCATATATATAACTGTTAAAACCTCTTTGTCAAGTAGATTGTTTATTCTTTTTATTCTCTCTTTTGCCATATTCCATATTTCTAAAAGAGACTCTTTTCTTTGAGTTTTTAGTTTTTTTAAATCATTATCAAATTTTTCTATGCTATTTTTCCATCTATTTTTTCTATTTTCAAAATTTGTTGTTTGAAGAAGACTTTCACTATTTACTTTCATTTCAAGAAAAGAGTTTTGAGTGGTAGTTACTATTGAGATTTTGTCATTTAAATCTTTTATTTTTTTTAAGGAGAGATATAAAATTCCGCTGATTAATATTAGTCCGAATATTAGAAATAGAAAGTTATAAAAAGATATATCTCGTATTTTGAATTCGCTCATTTATACTTCCTTTTTAAACTCTATCTATCTTTTTACATTATTAATAAAGAACTTTAATAATGCAATATAATAATTTTATTGTTATTAAACTTAAAGTTTATAGCTTAAATAAAATTAGGAAAAAATTATTTATTTTGTATTAGAATTTAAAGCTTTATCATATACCGCTTTTGCATAATCAATTCCCAGATCAAAGGCTTTGTTATTTATATCATGAACTTTTTTAGGAACTTTACTAAGCATTGTTTCTCTTAATATATCATTTTTTACACTCTCCTTTGTCATATAATTTGCGATAGAAAGGGCAAGTACCGATTGGGTAATAACATTTCCTACTTCTTCTTTTGCTATTGTAATAATAGGAATTTCGTATATTTCCCATTTTTCTCTATCTTCTTTTGTAGGAGTGACTAAATTGGGCTCAATTACTATTATCCCCCCTTTTTTTATACCTTTTTTAAATTGGTCATAAGAGATTTGTGCAACTGATAACATAAAATCAATTTCTCCGTCATTTGCGTATGGGTATAAAATAGGTTCATCATCTAAAGTAATATCAACAACAGTCGGACCTCCTCTTACTTGAGAAGTATAGGTTGCCGTTTTTAATCCATATCCACCGTTTTTTATTTTTGCTGCTGCGAATATCTCTCCTGCAAGAAGTACACCTTGTCCTCCCACACCCGTAAATCTCATTAAAGTTCTAGCCATAATCCTATCTCCTAAAATTCTACTGTTGTATTATTTTGATGTGCCTGTTTTACTTTCTCATACATTTGCGTATACTCTTTTGCTTCGTTATCTTGTTTTAAAACTCCAGTAGGAAAAAGTCCTTTTTTTTCTTCCTCTTCCATTTTGTCATATTTAGATTTTGAAAGAGTAATTGAATCTATCCAATCCAAATGTGAGCGTGCAGAGTTCATTTTATTTTTTCTTCCCAGATTTATATGGCAGTTTGAAAAAATATCAAAGAAAGAGTAACCTTTATGTTCAAAGCCTTTTATAAATAGTTTTTCCAGTTTTTTAGGATCAACTACAGATTCTCTTCCTACAAAAGAGGCACCTGCCGCTATTGCCAAATTACAGGCATCAAAAGTAGGGTCAATATTTCCTTTTTTCATCGTTACCGTCCACATTCCTTGAGGTGTGGTAGGGCTTGTTTGAGAATTGGTTAAACCATATATAAAATTGTTGATAACGATATGGTTTATGTCAATATTTCTTCTGCATCCGTGAATAGTATGATTTCCTCCTATTGCCAAACCGTCACCGTCCCCTGTTACGCAAATAACTTTTTTATCGGGATTGGCAAGTTTTACTCCTGTTGCATAAGCAACTGCCCGACCGTGAGTGGTGTGTATTGTATTGCAGTTCATATAAGATGAAAATCTACCGGAACAGCCGATTCCTGACACCACGCAAACATCATCCATATTCCATCCTAGTTTATCAATAGTTCTGATTACCGCTTTTAAAATAACTCCGTCTCCGCAGCCCCAACACCAAAGTGTAGGCATTTTGTTTACTCTTAAATATTCATCATAATCAAATGCCATTTTACATTCCTTTTATTTTTTCCATTATTTCAAGCGGAGCTATTGGTCTACCGTTTGCTCTAAACATTGTTGTAAAATCTTTTCTTCCGCTGATTCGTTGAATTTCGTTTATATATTGTCCCATATTAAGTTCGGCAACTAAGATTTTTTCAAATTTGTCACATAACTCTTCAATCTTTTTTTCAGGGCTTGGCCACAAGGTAATAGGTCTAAACATTCCGACTTTTATTTCTTCTTTTCTTAATCTGTTTATTGCCTCTTTTGCAGATAAAGCAAGAGAACCGTAGGCTATAATCATAATTTCGGCATCTTCTAGCAAATACTCTTCATACGATTCTATTTCATCTAAATGTGCATCAACTTTATTAAAAAGTCTTTGTATTAAATCTTCGCACATTTTTGCATCTTCTGTAGGATGACCGCTGTAATCATGATGTAAACCTGTAAAATGGTATCTATACCCTTGAAACATCGGATTTAGGATAGCCGGTTCATCTTTAGGTACTTTATAGGGTTTGTACTCTTTTGGCTCTCCTTTAAAAACTCTTCTTAATCTTATATTCTTTTTTATCTCTTCTATGTCGGGAATTACGGCTTTGCCTGACATATGACCTATTGTTTCGTCTAAAAGAACAAATACAGGTTGCATAAATCTATCTGCAAGATTAAAAGCTCTTACTGTCTGGGTATAACACTCTTGAAGTGAAGAGGCACAAAGAGTTATTGATTTAAAATCTCCGTGTGTGGGATTTTTTACTTGATTTATATCTCCCTGCTGTACTCTTGTGGGAAGACCCGTTGAGGGACCGCCTCTCATTACGTCAATTATTACTAAAGGAACTTCCGCAATATATCCTAAACCTATATTTTCCGCTTTTAAAGAGATTCCTGGACCCGAAGTTGCAGTCATTGCTCTTTTACCTGACATAGCTGCACCTAAAGCTGAACAGATACCCGCAATTTCATCTTCCATCTGAATTGCAACACCTCCTGCTTTGGGAAGTAAATCCGAGAGTTTATGCATTATTTCACTTGAGGGAGTAATGGGATATCCTCCAAAGAATTCACATCCTGCATCAACTGCTGCTTGTGCTGCCAATTCATTTCCCGTTGAAATTACTTCTCTAGCCATTCTCTCTCCTTATACTTTAAGTACTTTATAATTATTATTTTTAATATCTATTGCCCTTTGTCTTGCCTCATCTGTAAGTTTTGAGAATTTAAACTCTTTTTTATCTGCAACATGAATAGCAAAATCAGGACATGATAACTCACAATCACAGCATCCGATACATGATTGGGGATTTTCAATCTCCAACATAGCCCCAAGTATTGAAGAGGCTTCGGGTCTCATGGCAAGAACTCCGGCAGGACAAACAGATACACATAAGTCACAGGCTTTGCATCTTGTTTCATCTACCCAAACAGGAACATTTTCAGGAGCTTTTAGTATTGACATTTGCTCTCCTTTTTCCAAGCTTAAAAATTTTAAAAAATATCAAATATTCTTGAATTATGATAACTAATTAAAGAATTAAAGTTAATTTAAATATGAGATAAATAATTTTTAATCTCGTCCATGTTACTATCCGATACAAATAGAAATATAAATAAAAGTTATATAAAATCTATTAATAATTTATATAAAAATGAGAGAAATCAGACTTTTTTTATATGAAATGACTCACTTGATTTAAATCTAAGATTTGATATAATCACCAAAATTTAAAAAAAGGTTCTTTTTGGTTCTATATCAGCCTAGCAACGGATATTGTTATAATAGCGACACCCATTTTTTATATAGTTTTATAGTAGAAAATTTAAAGAAATTTAAAAATATAAAAGGGCAGTTGTTAGATATCGGCAGCGGCAGTGGTATTTTAGGATTGCTTTTAGCAAGGGATTATGAAAAGATAACTCTTAATCAGTGTGAAATTCAGACTCTGTTCCAAGATTTTTCTTTGAAAAATGCAAAATGTAACGGCATTGATACAACTATGTATAAAGGCTCTTTTTTGAATTTGAATTTTGATAAAGAGTTTGATATTTGTGTATCAAATCCTCCTTTTTATCATACAAATGTAATAAAAAGTGAAAATGAGAATTTAAAAATTGCAAGGTATAATGATAGTTTACCTTTGGAAAAGTTTATAAAAAAAGTTTCAAAAGTTTTAAAAACCGACGGTAAATTCTTTTTCTGCTATGATGTAAAACAGTTAAAAGATATAATAAAACTTTTAGAAGAGGCAAAATTAAATATTGAAGCTTTACAGTTTGTTCATCCTAAGCAGAGTAAAGATGCCACATTGGTTTTAATATATGCAAGAAAAAATTCTAAATCACTTTTAAGGGTATTAGAACCTTTAGTAGTTTTTGAAAATGATGATTTTTCAAAAAAAGTTAAAAAAATTTATGAAATGAGTTCAACTCACAGTATAAAAGTAGAAATATGAATATTGTAAAAAAAGAGGGTTTTGATTTTGCTTTTAATCCAAAAGGGTGTGAAACCTGTGAAGGTAATTGCTGTATAGGCGAAAGCGGAAATATCTGGATAAGTAAAGAGGAAATGAAAAACTTAAGTGAATATTTAAATATCTCTTTAGATGAATTAAGAGTTAAATATTTAGAAAAAAGAGGTTATAAATATAGTATAAAAGAGATAAAACTTGCAGAAGATAATTATGCGTGTTTTTTCTTTGATTTAAAGAAAAAACAGTGTTCTATTTATGATGTAAGACCGATACAATGCAGAACATTTCCGTTCTGGGAATATTTTAAAACAAGAAAAGATGAGGTGAAAGAAGAGTGCCCGGCTATAGTAGAATTGTAATATTAATAATTTTTTCATTTTTTATATCAGGGTGCAGTTTTTTGAATGAACCGCAAAAAAGTAATTTAATAAATCCTGATTTCAAGTATAAAACTTTTGCCCAAGAAGATAGATATGTTATGTATGCCTTAGAGTATTTAAGAGAAGGTAACAAAGAAGAGGCAGCTGATCTTTTTGAAAAACTTTATGAAAATACCTTTAATAATGAGTATCTTTTGGAGTATTCAAGATTAAGTTTTGCTCTTAAAAGATATGATGATTTAATAGAGATAATAGAAAAAAACAGAGAAAAAATCACTAATTCGGAAGATAATATATTAAAAATTTATATTTTGGCATTAGTTCAAAAAAGTGAGTTTGAAAAAGCGGAAAAAGAGATAAAAAATCTTCTAAAAATAGAAGAAAATGATTCAATTTACGAACTTTTAGGAAGTGTTTATATTAGAAAAGGCGAGTATAACAAAGCAAAAGAACTTTTCGGAAAAATTTATGAAAGAACTTCCTCTATCAGCTCTTTACTTAGTTTAACAGACATAATGTACAGATATACGAATCAAAGAGCAGAAGCAATAAATCTCTTAGAATCTTATATTACAATAAGAGGGTGTGATAATATTATATGTTCACGGCTTTTGGAACTTTATCAAAATGAGAATAATATTGACGGAGTAATTTCAATATTAAAAAGAACATATATTACTTTTAAAGATAAAGGAAATGCTCAAGCTTTAGAAAAAATCTATAAACTTTTGATGTTTTATTTAGAGAAAAAAGACGTAAAAGAGGCAATATCTTTTTTAGAAGAGAGCGGAGCAAACGATGAAAAACTTTTGTCTTTGTATAAAGCTACACAAGAGTATAAAAAAGCTTATACTTTAGCAAATAAACTTTATGAAAAGAGTTCAAATATTGATTATTTGGCTCAAATTGCAATAATAGAGTTTGAAATGGCAAAAGATAAGAGGAAAGTTCTAAAAGGCGTTATCAAAAAATTTGAATATGTTTTAACCGTACTTGACAGCCATGTTTATCAAAACTATTTGGGATATTTGTTAATAGATTACGATATTGATGTAAAAAAAGGTCTCTATTTTGTGAAAAAAGCTTTGGAAAAAGCTCCTAATAATTTGGCATATATCGACTCTTTGGCTTGGGGGCAATATAAATTAAAAGATTGTGAAAATGCCTATATAAATATGAAAAAAGTGATTGATGCAACGGGATTAAATGATGATGAAATAAGACTTCACTGGGAAAAAATTAAGGAGTGCAATAAGTGATTTTAGATGAAATAAACAAAATAACAAGAGAAGATGTAGAAAAAAGAAAAAAAGATTACCCGATGGAATGGTTGGGAAGAAGTTTAAGTATTAATCCTTTTCCTCCAAGAGACGTAAAACCTTATTTGACTTCTACAAAAGAAGAGCCTATTAGAATTATTGCGGAAGTTAAAAAAGCAAGTCCAAGCAAAGGGGTGATAAAAGAAGATTTTGATCCTTTGTTAATAGCTCAAGAGTATTCAAAAAACGGAGCAAATGCAATTTCCGTTTTAACTGAACCTCATTACTTTTTGGGAGATAAAGAGTATCTTACTCAAATTAGAAGATATGTTCCAACCCCTTTGCTTAGAAAAGATTTCATTTTAGATAAATATCAAATTGTCGAAGCCTTAGTTTACGGTGCAGATTTTATTTTGCTTATTGCAAAAAGTTTAAGTACAAAAGGGCTAAAAGAACTTTATGATTATGCTTTGCATTTAGGGCTTGAAGTTTTAGTTGAAATTCACGATAAAGAAGATTTGAAAAAAGCTATGAAATGCGGAGCAAATATAATAGGCATAAATCATAGAAATTTGGAAACTTTTGAAATGGATATGACTTTATGCGACCAATTGATTCCAATGATTCCAAACGGGAAAATAATAGTTGCCGAAAGCGGAGTTTCAAATGTGGAAACAATTAAAAGATTGAGTTCAATAGGAGCAGATGCTTTTTTAATAGGTGAACATTTTATGAGAGTTCCCTCAATAGAAGAAGAACTTAAAAAATTCAAAAGTGCTTTAAACTAAGATTTATAAGTTAAATCAAGATTTTGGCTGTATTGAAGAATCTCAGAGTCATGAATAGGAAAAGTTATTGAGTTGTCGTTAAACTCTGCACTTTGCCTTGCTCTTTGGCTTATATCAACTCTATAAGCTTCAGTAAACTCTTTTATACTACCTTTTGAAGCTACTTTTGTAGCTTGTCTGATTTGGTTTGGCTGTATTGTAGAGTCATATCTGTTAAGCTTATTTGAAATTTCCATTTTAAACTCTAAATCTCTTTATCAAATACCGATTGAAGAATTTCTTCTTCACTAAGTTCTTTCTTTTTAGTCTCAATAGGAGGATTTTTGATAAGAAGAACCATCTCTTTTAAATCATGAAGATTATATTTAGTCAGATTTTTAAGTAAAGTTTCGTTTATCATCTCTTTTTTTAGAGTATCGTTATTTATCATTTTATTTATGGCATTTTGAATATTTCTTCTTGTTGTTTCAAAAACCTGTTCCTCTTCTGTAAGAACTTTACACTCTCTTTCTATGTATTTTAAAATGCTTTCACCGTCATATTTATAAGTTTTTACGGAATTGTATGTAAACTCTTGATATTTTAGTCCGTCAATTAAAAGATTCGTAAAAATATTCCCGCCTACATCAACAATTCCTACCAGACTTTTTAAAGGGTTGTGAGAACAGATATAATCCTCTTTTACCTTAACAGGGGAGTATTCCAAAGAGTTTATATTATTTCTTAAAATAATAAAGTTTTTCCCAACTTCAATGGGACCTCCTTTTAAAGATGTTAATTCATTTTTATAGGCTAGAAAACTTCCTCCTACTCTTTTAGGAGAACCTTCTAAAGTCATTAATACATTATCGCTTATATCAAAATCTCCGGTAACTTCATGAAATCTAAGAGGTAATTTTGAAAGGTTTTCCAACTTTTTAGAAAAATTTACGTCACCTTGTACTTTTACCGAATTATCTTTTAAAATATGAAAATCTTTTACTCCATGTTTGTTAAGCCAGACTCTGATATCTTCTTTATCCGTTAAATCAAGAAGAGGTTTGTAGATATGACCTATTACCTCTTCACCTTTATATTTCCAGATTTTTTTCTCTTCATCAAAACTTTTTGTAATATGATTTAAAGAGATATCCGTAATAAGATTCCATCCTATTTCATCGGCAACATCATTTAAATTTTTTAATTGATTCCAATAACACATATAATCTTGGCCAACGGTAATAGGTCCGCCTTTTAAGGTCTCTAATCTATTTTGAGAACAGTCAAAAAACCCATCAACATATTTAGGTCCGCCTTTTAAACTAGTAAGAAGATTTATTGAGCAGTTAAAATATTCAACAATACTTCTTGGCGCACCGTCAATTGAAGATAATCTATTATTTGAACAGTTATAATAACCGTACACCTCTTTAGGACCGTAAGATAAATTATTTTTTAATTCATTGTTTGAACAGTCAAAGTCTCCGACAATTGACGGACCACCGAAAAGGCTTGTTATTTTATTGTGAGAACAGTTAAAATCTTTTGCTACTTTTTTAGGACATCCTTCTAAAGTTTCTAAATTGTTATTTGATATATTAAAGTAGCCATCTACTACATCAAACTTGACAGGTAGCTCGCTTTCTACTATTTTCCCCGACAAATCAACATTTCCATGGACAGTGATATATAAATCTTCAGATACAGTATAATTTTCAACGTTTTTGCTTTTTAACCATTTTCTTATATCACTTAAAGTTTTCATTTGGCACCTTTTTTTCGCAGAAGTCTTACTCTTAAAGTAAAAAATTATTTTTTAATTATAGCATAAAATATTTTAGAGATAGAAATGGTTTTATTTAAATAAAGACGAGCCAATTCTAACCATATTTGAGCCACAGGCAATGGCTAATTCAAAGTCTGAACTCATTCCCATTGAACAATATTTTGCTCCTAAAGGAACTACTTCATCAAAAATATTTTTGGTTGTTAAAAAAGATTTTTTTACAACTTCTTTATCATCGGTATGAGCTCCAATGCTCATTACACCTTTTAATCTTATATTTTTACAAGAGTTTAAAATCTCTTTATAAATTTCGATTGCGTTTTTTGGATCAACTCCTGCCTTACTCTCTTCATATGCTGAATTGATTTGTAAAAGGCAAGACATCTTTTTGTTTTTTGCTTCTAATTTTTTATTTAACTCTTCTGCCAATTCAAGAGAGTCTAAAGAGTGCATTAATGTAGGATTTAAATCAATTAGATTATTGATTTTATTTTTTTGTAATCTTCCTACAAAATGCCATTCAATCGGAAGCTCGTCAAGTTTTTCTTCTTTTGTTTTTAAATCTTGAACTTTATTTTCACCAAAAGCTCTTTGTCCTACTTCATAAAGTGCTGAAATATCTTCTGCTGTTGAGTATTTTGAAATAGCTATGATTTTTACTATATGGTGTTGCGAAACTCTAAGTCTTGCTGCTTCAACTTTTGTAACTATTTTATCAAGATTTTTTACTGCAAGCTCTTTTTGCATTGTTTCCCCTTATTTAAATAATCTATTTATATCATTATATATTCCAAGTAACATTAAAGAAGCTAATATTACCCAACCTGCAAGAGTTAAAAACATAAATACCTGATCGCTTGGTTTTCTTCTGGCTATAATTTCATAAATATTAAACATTATATGTCCACCGTCTAGAGCAGGAATAGGCAGTAAATTTAATACTCCCAAATTTACTGAAATCAAAGCAGTAATTGCAAGCAGTGCGATAATTGAAGATTGACTGGCATCTGAGATAACTTTTCCTATAGTAATAACTCCTCCAATCTCTGAACTTGGAATTATTCCTTGAATAAGTTTTTGTACTCCTAAAAATATCATTTTTGAAGATTCTACCGTTTTATCCCAGGCATAAGAAACGGCAGATATAGGGTCATGATATATTGTTACTATTTTTGGGGCAGGGGAGATACCTATCATTCTTTTTTTGATATTCTCTTTAAACATATTTTGTGCATCGGAGATATAAGGTTTTATAATCTTTACTAAAATTTTATTATCTCTTTTTATATGAAATTTAAGTGCACCTTTTGAGTCTTTAATATATTTTCCTAACTCTTCCCAAGTCTTAATATCATTGTTATTTATTCTTAAAATAACATCACCTTTTTGTATTCCCGCTTTTTGTGCCGGTGAGTTTGCTTGGATATTCCCTATCGTAGGACTCAATGAATTTGCTCCCGCAATGGCAATTATAAAGTATAAAATTGCCGCTAAAATAAAGTTTGCAAAAGGTCCCGCAAAAAGAATAACTATTCTTTGCCAGGGAGCTTTGTTATTGTATGAATCATCTCCTTGCTCTCTTAATGTGGGTTTTGTATCATCTTGACCTTTCATTTTTACATATCCCCCCAAAGGGATCAATGCAAACTGCCAAACTGTACCTTTCCACTGTTTTGCATAGAGTCTTTTCCCAAAACCTATAGAAAAAACTTCAACCTTTACACCAAAAAATTTTGCTGCGGTAAAGTGCCCTAATTCATGGAAAAATACCAAAAAAGAAAGTACTAATAAAAAAGTAATTGTACCCAAAAATATTCCTTATATTTTAAAGTAGTCTCTTAGATATTCATACCCTGAATACAGAGTTAAAATAACAGCTACCCATAAAAGAGTTGTTGCAAAAGGCCAATTCATTATTAGAAAACCTATTGCTATCATTTGAAAAACAGTTTTTACTTTACCTGCCATTGTAGAAGCAACACTTTTGCCTTCTGCAACGGCAACTACTCTTAATCCTGTGATAAAAAATTCTCGTGAAAGGATTAAAAATATTGCCCATCCTGAGGCTCTGTCAATTACCATAAGACCTAAAAAGCCTGCTAGCATAAGCATTTTATCGGCAAGTGGATCTAAAATTGCTCCTAGCTTGGTCATTTGATTCCAGCTTCTTGCAATATATCCGTCGAAGAAATCCGTAACTGAAGCTATTACGAATATTAAGCCGGCAAAATAATCAAGCCAGCTTACATGCCAACTTTGAAAAAATGCTGCATCTCTTTCTATTAGAAAGAGTAACATTAACGGAGTTAATGCCACTCTGAAAAGTGCCAAAGAGTTTGGGAGATTTAGAGGTTTTTTCATTATTTGAATGTTGTCCCACCATCAACAATTAATGTGTGACCTGTAATCCAAGAAGCATCTTGTGTACATAAGAAGAAACAAGATTGAGCTAAATCTTGAGGTTGTCCTATTCTATTAAGAGGAGAGTATTCAGCAGTTTTTGCTTTTACCTCTTCATAGTTTGTAAATGCTTTTAAAGCATCTGTATCAATCGGACCGCCTGAAACGGCATTAACCCTAATCCCCATTGAACCAAGTTCTGTTGCAGCATATCTAACCATTGCTTCTACTGCGGCTTTATTTGTCCCATGTCCCGCATAGTTTTCAATATATACTAGATTTCCTGTAGAACTTAGAGAAAGGATTGATCCTCCACCGATTTTTTCCATTCTTTTTGCCGCTTGTTGTGCTCCGCAAACAAAAGCATTAACAGTAGCAGTATAGATATTGTTTAATCCTCTTGGTTTTAGCTTCATAAATTTACCGTATCCGCCTACAACGGCTCTACCGTAAATCATTGCATTAGAGATAAAAAAGTCAATTCTGTCGAAATCTTTGTCAATTTCTAAAAAGAGTTCTTTATATTTTTCAGGTTCTAAAATATTAAAAGCATAAGCTTTACATTTTACACCGAATTTCTCTTCTACATCTTTACATATATCTTCAGCAATTTGAGCATTTGAATTATAAGTAAAAGCCACATTAACACCATTACTTGCAAATTTATAAACACACTCTTTACCAATACCTTTAGTTCCTCCACTAATAACTAATGTTTTCCCTTTCATAAAATCATTCATTATTTAATCACCTCATAATTTTTTAATACATTTTCAAGTTTTTTCATTGTTTCTGCACTTGGAGCAGTTAAAGGCAGTCTATACTCTAAAGTATCTAATAGCCCTGCTAAATACATAGCTGCTTTTATAGGAATAGGATTTGGTTCTATAAAAAGCGTATTATTTAATTGAAATAAGTTATTGTTTATCTCTCTTGCCGTTTCGTAATCTCCTTCAAAAACAGAGTGAACAAGTTTTGATTTCATATTTGGAAGAAGATTTGCAGTAACCGAGATAATTCCTTTTGCTCCATTTGCAAGCATAGGAAAATCAATTGCATCATCACCTGAAAATACACATAGTTCAGGTCTTCTTGAAGATAATTCAACAGATCTTTCCATTGATCCTGTTGCCTCTTTTATTGCATAAATATTTTTTACATCATCATATAGTCTAATTGCAGTATCGGCACAAATATCCGAACCTGTTCTTCCAGGTACATTGTATAAGATAAAAGGAATTTCTACAGATTGTGCAATTTGTTTATAGTGTTGATAAATTCCTTCTTGAGAAGGTTTATTATAGTATGGAGCTACTGATAAAAGTCCGTCTGCTCCTACAGATTGAGCATGTTTTGCTATATTACAAGCTTCATGGGTCGCATTTGAACCTGCACCGGCAATTACTTTTACGCCTGTACCTTTACATGTTGCTACTGCAATTTCTATACACTCTTTATCTTCTTCAACAGATAAAGTGGCACTCTCTCCTGTAGTTCCTACAGGAACAACAGCATCAATTCCTTGTGCAATTTGTCTTTTTATCAATTCTTCATATTTTAATGTATCTAATTTTCCATTTTTAAATGGGGTAATAAGTGCGGTCATCGCACCTGTAATAATCTCCATATTATCTTTTCCTTTTTTCTATTTAAATTTTTACTATATCTTCGGGCAATTTTAAACCAGTATCTACATTTACAGTATGTTTTGAAAAAGTTTCCAAATATTCCCAGAAGCTTTGCTTTGCTTCATCTGAAATATCAAACTCTTTTAAAACTTCTTCCATACAGCCAAGCCATTCTGTTCTTGCTTTTTCAGTGATTGAAAAAGGTTCGTGGGCTTTGATCATATCAAAGTGTCCTACTGTTTGAGAATAATAGTTTTCTCCTCCGCAAGCTTCAATAAAAAATTTAACGTTATGTGCTTTTACTTTTTTCAATTCTTCTTCATCTTGCGGAAAAAAATTACCGATATCGCTATCTGCTAGCAAATCATAAAATTTGTCAAAAAGCTTTACCAAACCCTCTTCACCCATCTCTTCAAGAAATATGGGCTTGGGAAGTTCATAATCGGGCCTTTCTCCAAATTTTGTTTTTGTAATTTTGTATTCCATTATTCACTTTTCCTCTTCTTTAAAATTACTGTTGTCGAATTCTCTTTATTTAAATATTTTTTTGCAACATTAATAATATCATCTTTTGTAAGTTTTTCCACTTTTTGTTCATATTCAAAAAGGGGTTTGATATTTCCTCTTACAAAATAGCTTCCGTATAAAGAGGCAACCGAACTTGAATTTTCAAGAGAGAAAATAAAATCGGCTTTTGTATTTATTTTTATTTTTTCAATATCTTTTTTACTTACTTTTCCCGCTTTAATATTTTTTATTATTAAATCAATCTCTTTTTTAACATCTTTTGCTTTTACATTCTCATTGCAAACAGCCATAAAGATAAAAACTCCGGGATCCGTTAATTCCATATTATATGCGTAAATAGAGTTTACCAATCTTTTTTTATCTACTAACTCTTTTTGAAGATATGAACTTTTTCCCGAGCTTAATAGTTCACTTAAAGCCGATAATGCTACTTGGTCTTTATCTTCATAATTTGGAATATGATATGAGATTGCCAGCATTTGAACTTGCGTGTCTTTATAGACTACAAGATTTTTTTCTCCGTCTTGTTTTGGTTCAACAGTATGAACGGTAGGAATTGCTTTTTCGTTTTTTATCTCTTTAAAATATTTTTTTGTTGAATCAAAAACTTTCTCTTTTGTAATATCTCCTGCTACAACGACAACTGCATTTTTAGGTTGATAAAAAGTAGAGTGAAAATCTCTAATATCATTTATAGTCCAAGTTTTTATATCAGATGTAAAACCGATTGGAGTCCAGTGGTAGGGATGATAAATATAGCTGTTGTTAAAAAGTCTATATTGTAAATATCCCATTGGATTGTTATCTGTTCTCCATCTTCTCTCTTCTGCTACAACATCACGTTCGGGTTGAAACTCTTCATCTTTTAAAGTAAGATTTTCCATTAAATCCGCAAAAAGTTTTAAAGATTCATCCATATTTTTAGAGCTAGATTTAATATAATACTTCGTATAGTCAAAAGAGGTCGAAGCATTATTTACTCCACCGAAACTTTTTACTATTTCATCAAATTCACCGGCTTTTAAATTTTTTGTAGATTTAAAGTTTAGGTGTTCTAACATATGAGCAATTCCTGATTTTCCCATAGTTTCATTTCTACTTCCCACATTGTAAAAAATATTTGTAGAAACTACATTTGAACCGTTATCCATAGGAATTGCAACAACTTTTAATCCGTTCTCTAAAGTTTCAGTATAATATTTTGGTAAACTTTGACCCATTAAAACTCCCGCTGATAAAATGAAAAATGAAAAATAGAAAATGAAAATTTTCATTTTATTTATATTTTTTGCATAATTCATTATTTATTCTTTATTTTAAATCTGAACCTATAACTTCAGATATATTGTTAAAACCCTCTTTTTTCATAAGTTCTAACACTCCTTCATTGATGTTTTTCACCATTGAAGGTCCTTCAAAAATCATTCCCGTATAAGCTTGAATCAATGAAGCACCTGCTTTAAGTCTTTTATATGCTTCATCTGCATCTGAAATCCCGCCTACGGAGATTAAAACTGTTTTACCGTAAAGCTCTTTTGCTATTGCTTTAAACATTTCATAAGATTTTTCTTTTAAGCAAGCACCGCTTAGTCCACCGAAATCTTGTGCATTTGGAACCAAAGAGTAATCAATGGTTGTATTTGTAGCAATAATTCCCGAAGCTCCTGCTTCTACTGCCGTTTTACAAAGTTCAACTGCAGCATTAGTTTCCATATCAGGAGCAATTTTTAGGAAAATAGGTTTACTCGTTAACTCTTTTGCCATAGAAAAAAGTTCGGTGATAAATTTTTCATTTTGCAAATCTCTTAGATTCGGCGTATTTGGACTAGAGATATTTATTACTAAATAATCACTAAAAGATTCAAATTTTCTAATTAATATTTTATAATCTTGTAGTGCAAACTCTTCTGAAGTTGTTTTATTTTTCCCTATATTTGCTCCGATTGGAATAGAAAAAGGGTAAACTTTTTTTAAATTCATTAATACTTGAGAAGAGCCTTTATTGTTAAATCCCATTGCATTTTGAACAGAATTTAATTTCGGATATCTAAACATTCTTGGTTTTGGATTTCCATCTTGAGGTCTTGGAGTCATTGTTCCTATTTCCGTAAAACCAAACCCTAATGCCATCATTGATTTTATCATTGTAGCATTTTTATCAAACCCGGCAGCCAAACCCACGGGATTAGGAAATTTTATTCCGTATATTTCTTGATTTAATTTAGGATCCATAATAAAGTTTCTATTTACCAGATAATTATTTAGTAATCTACATTTAGGCAATAATCTAAGTGCAGTTTCCGCAAGATTATGTGCAGTTTCGGGGTGAAATAAAAAAAGTCCTTTTTTTAATGTTTTGTAACTAAACAAAGAGATCCTTTATCAAAAAATTTTAATATTTTATCTAAAAACTATTGAAAAAAAGTTAATGTCAAAAAGATTATATGTTTGCAAGGTTGTATAATCTTTGATATTCTAAACAATTTTTTAGTAGATTTTCTTCTTTATCAATGCAAACTATTTCGCCTTTTTTGAATACGGCGATTTTATCTGCATTTTTAATAGTGCTCAATCTATGGGCTATTACGAAAGTTATTCTATCTTTACTTACTTCATCAATTACATCTGAAATAATCGATTCGCTTTCATTATCAAGTGCTGATGTTGCTTCATCAAGTATTAAAACATGAGGATTTTTATATAAAGCTCTTGCAATGGCAATTCTTTGTCTTTGACCTCCGCTTAAATTTGTTCCAAATTCATCTAATTTGCTGTAAATACCTTCAGGCATCTTTGAAACAAAATCATAAGCATGGGATTGTTTTAAAGCTTTTATTACTCTTTGTTCATCTATTTCATACCCATATGCAACATTTGAAGCAACAGAATCGTTGAAAATATAGACTCTTTGGGTTACTACTGAGATATTGTTTCTTAAAGATTTAATATCTATATTTTTTAAATCTATATCATTAAAGAGTATTTTACCTTCATTTGTATCGTAAAATCTGATTAAAAGATTTATAAGTGAAGATTTTCCACCGCCGCTGTCTCCTACTAAAGCAACTTTTTCACCTTTTATTGCCGTAAGGTTGATATGTTTTAAAGCAACTAAATCATTGTATTTAAGCATCACGTCTTTAAACTCGATTTTTTCTATATTTTTAGGAAAATTTTTATCTCCTGTAAGTATAGTAGGGTTTATGGCATATACTGAAAGCACTCTTTCATGAGCTGCAATTGCACTTTGAAGTTGATTATATATCCCTGAAATTCTTTTTAGTGGAGTATAAAGCATAAATAAAGCTGCTATAAAAGACATAAATGCACCTGTTGTGAGTTCCGCATTTATAACTTTCGAACCTCCGTAAATAATAACAAGTGCAGCTGCAATAGCACCTAAAAGCTCCATTATAGGAGAGGTTAATTCAGAAGTTTTAACGGCTTTTATATTTATATTAAAAAAACGGCTGTTATGTTTTTCAAATTTTTCAAGTTCGATTTTTTCCGTACAGTTTGCTTTTATAATTTCAACATTATTAAAAGTTTCACTTAAATGAGAAGTAATATCAGAGGCACTCTCTTGAGATTTAAATGATAATTTTTTCATTTTTTTTGCTAAAACAGAGAGGGGGTAAATAGCAAGAGGCATAACAATAAGTCCATAAAAAGCAAGCTCTGCACTTTGGTAGATTACAACACCGATTAGGGCAACTATTGTTAATATTTCTCTTATAAAACCTGCAATTTGACTTGATACTGCCGATTGGATTTTATTAATATCATTTGTAATTCTTGATATTAATTCTCCTCCGTGTTTTTTTTGAAAAAAGGCTATATCCAAAGTAAGAATATGAGCAAGAAGTCTGTCTCTTGTAATTCTGATAATATCTTGTCCTATATATGATACATAATAGACTTGGATATATTTCCCGAAACCTTGTGCCGATTGAACTAAAATTAGAAGTACAGGAACGATATAAAGCATTTGCTGGTCTTTTGCAATAAAGACTTCATCTAACAAAGGTTTAACTATATAAGCTAATCCTCCGCTTCCTCCTGCTACTAATACAATACCTATAAATGCATAAAAAATTTTTAATTTGTAATTCTTATAAAAGGGCATGTAATATTTAAAAAAGTCTCTCATTTCTATCCTATTTTTTTATTGAAGATGGCATTTTATCTAAATTTACATAAAATACAGAGATTTTACTCTTTTGAAACCAAAAGACTTTAGGGTTAAAAAGAAAAGAATAAATCCGCTTAAAGTGCTTGCAAAAGCTAATCCTGAAGCTCCAAAAGGTGAGATTAGCAATAGAGAAAAAACTATATTTGCTCCTAAAGCTTTCATTGATATTTTTGCTGCTAGAAACTGCATTTCATTTGCATATAACCAAAGAGAAAAAATTTTAGCTAGACCGTAAGGAATCAATCCGATTAAATACATGGTTAAAACCAATGAGGTATTTGCCGTATCTTTTGAATCAAAAGCTCCTCTTTCAAATAAAAGCCAGATAATCTCTTTACTAAAAACAATTCCTATAAGTGTAGCAAGAGACAAAAGAGAAAAAAGAATCAAAGATGATTTTTTCATCAGATATAAAGCTCTTTTTTCATTTTTATTTTTTATTGCTCTTGAAATCATAGGAAACAAAGCAACTGAAGTAGCTATTGCAAAAAGTGCCAAAGGAAGCTGAAAAACCCTGTTTGCATAATATAAATAAGAGATTGAGCCTGTAACTAAAAAAGAGGCAAGCCAAGTATCTAAAAAAGCTGAAATATGTGCCGTTGAACTTCCTACCGTGGCTGCGAAAAAGTTTTTGTAAAATCTGTTTTCTTCTTTTTTCTTATGTTTTTTTAGAGTAAAAATTTTACATAAATTATGTTTTTTTATAGCAATTAAGTGGGCAATTATTTGTAAAACACCGCCTATTAATACGGCATATGAAAGATAAAAGGTAATTTCATATTTATCTAAATTTTTGGAGATTAGTAAAGCTGCAATTAAACTTAGATTTAGAAGTGCCGTTGAATAAGCCGTTGTTGCAAAATGGTTTTTATATTGAAGTAATGCTGCCATAAAAGTAACTATAAAAATCAAAGGGAGATAATAAAAATTTATAGCTACAAGAGGAGAAGCTAAATCTATAGTCTCTTTATCAAAACCAAAGGCAATTGCTTTTGTTATCAAAGAAGAAAAAAGAGTTACAAACAAAGATAAGATTATCAAAAAAGAGATTAACTGTAAAAATATAAGAGAAGAGAATCTGATTTTATATTTTGATTTTGCATAAGAGGGCATAAAAGCTTGGGTAAAAGCTCCTTCTGCAAATACTCTTCTAAAAAGATTGGGCAACTTAAAAGCTACAAAAAAGATATCGGAGTAGATATTTGCTCCTAAAATCGAAGCTGTTAGAAGATCTCTTAAAAATCCTAAAATTCTTGATAATAAAATACCGCTGCTGTTTGTAAAAATTGATTTAATTAACATCTATATCACTTTTTTTATGAATTACTAATTGAGCACTGTTTTTAAAAAAACCGATTTGTGCTCTTTTTATTTTTATAAAACTTCCCTCTTTTGGGTTAATACTCTTTTTTCTAAAGTAGAGTTTTATCTCTTTATTGTTAAAAAGGAGTTTTTTGTTTTTATAAACTCCTTGTATGTTCGTTACGATTTCATTTTGATATTTTAAATCTAAAATATCAATATCTTTGCCCTCTAAATAGAGTTTTTTATAATCAGGAATTTTTTTATTTTTTTCAAGTATTTTAAACTTTTTTATCTCTTTTAATCCAAAAAACTCTTTTATTTGAGAGACTCTTAAATCATAAGAGTACCCCTCTTTTAATTTTGCAACATTGTTGTAAAGATATATAGCTCTGTCATTTTTTTGTTTTATTACTGCACTTTTGGAATCTTTATAAATAACTACAACATTTTTTAAATCCGCATCTTTTAGTAATTTGTTCGTGTTATAAAAATCAGAGATTTTATTAAAAGTTTTTTCGGGAATTTTTTTTAAAGGATTTTTATCCTCTTTTTTTGAGCTAAAGGTTGCCGTAAGTGGAAGGTGATCTGAAAACCCTTTTCCCGTGTGAATACCGTCTTTTATTTGCCATCTGTTTATTTTCCCGTTTTTATACAAATATTGGGGAGCAAAAACTTTGAAACTGTTTAGTTTGTACGAGAGTTTTTTATTATCAAAAAGAGCAGGGGATAAAATAATATTATCGGGAGTATATTTGTTTCCTCTAAATATGGTTGAAAATCTTTTTGGATAATCTACTTGAAGCCAAAGATTATAATGAACTCTTTTGTCTCTTCTTAAAATATCATCAACAGTGATATATTTTTTATCAACAGTTGTATTAAGAACTTGATTTATTCCCGTTACTCCCTGAGTATTATTCAATCTTTTTTCATAATATATGGTCTCAAATTCATTATAATTTGAATTAAAATCTCCTAAAAGAATATAGTCATAATCTTTGGGAAGTTCATTTACTCTATCAAAGAGTTTTTTTGCATATTTTATTCTATAACTTTCGGCAACTCTTTTTGAGGGCCAATGGTTATTGAAAATTTTAAATTTGTAATTATCTATTTTAAAAGTTGTTTCTAAAATAGGTCTGTATATTTTATTTGGAAATTTTATATTCAAATCTTGATTTTTTATAATCTTGATTTTACTTAAAAAGCCAATTCCTACACTAGCATTTTCATATTTTGAGAAGCTGTAGTATTTATATTTCGGAAGTTTTTTTAAAAGAAGCTGCATTAATTCTCTGTTTTCAACTTCTTGTAAAGCTATAATATCGCTATCTAAATCTTTTAAAACTTTTATTAGATTTGCCAATTTAAGAGTAAATTTTTTTTTGTCCCATTTAGAGTAGTCGTTTGGAATATACTCTTTATAATCACTTCTGTTGTTTTTTAAATCAAAAAGGTTTTCAACATTATATGTTGAAATATTGAAAGTTTTGGCATATAAACAAAGATTTAAAAGAAGAAATAGAATAATTTTTATCAAATTTTCTCCGGATTATAGAGTTAATTTGCTATTTTATCTAAGAGTAGATAAAATCTACTCTTTTGATGGCTATTTTTTTGTATTAAGTCTTGAAAAGTACTCTTGAGGATGTTTACATACAGGACAATTTTTAGGCGGTTTTTTCCCTCTGTGTACATGTCCACAGACTTCACAAATCCACTCTTCTTCACTATCTTCACTTTCGTACTCTTTACCTGATTCAAGTCTTTCAAGAAGCATTTTATACATATTTTCATGTTCTACTTCGATGTTACCTATGAGTTTAAGCATAGTTGAAATTTTAGAAAGACCCTCTTCTTTTGCAATTTTTGCAAAATCAGGATACATAGTTACGTTTTCATAACTTTCACCTGCTATAGCTTCTTTTAGATTTTCTACGGTATCACCTAACTCTTTTCCTTTAAGCATTTCGTTACAGGCTCTTAATTCTAAATTTGCATGTTTCTTTTCATTATTTGCAGCTCTTTGAAAATGTTCGGCAATATCTCTATACCCTTCTTTTTGTGCAACTTTTGCAAAATATTCATATTTGTTTCTTGCCATAGATTCCCCTGCAAATGCCTTCATAAGGTTTACGGCAGTTAAGTTTTCGGTAATCATTTCCATAGCTTGACCACAGCAGTGAAGTTCTCCTCCTCCTACATTTTGTACTTCTATTACATTCCCGCATTTGTTACATCTGTATGATTCATATTGTCTCATTTTTAGCTCCTTCTTAAAATTTTAATAAGACTTATTTTATAATAAATTTTATCTATTACGATTATAAGTTAATAAAACTTACAGCTTTTTTAATCTTAAAAGAAAATTATTATCTTTTACTAATATTAATTAATAAAAGAGAAAAAAGTTTTTTATAATACTATTTCATTATGAAACGCTCCGTATATAAGTAAAATTTATTAAATTTTATGTAAAATTATGCGGGAAAGGAAAAAATATGTTCAATAGTTCAGTTTTACTAAAAGAGTATGATTTAAAAGTAACTCCACAAAGAGTTGCAATTGTTGAAGAATTATACAGAAATGGACATATGAACATTGATGAGTTATATCAAAGTTTGTTGAAAAAATTTCCTTCTATTTCACTTGCTACAATATATAAAAATGTTAATGCAATGGTTGAGAAGATTTTTTTAAATGAGGTTAAAATTCCCGAAGCTAAATCTGTTTATGAATTAGCAAAAGAGGAACATTCTCATCTAATTTGTTCATCATGTGGAAAAATAGAAGATATTTATATTGATACATCTGTTTTAAATGATTCTGTAGCAACAATTTCAGATTTTAAAGTAAAAGATACAAAAGTAGTCTTTTCAGGAACTTGTTCAGACTGCCAAAAAAGTTCAAAATAGCTTAAAGGCTATTTTGAATTACCAATCCTAATACTACCATTAATACAATCCCGGCACTTTTATTATATAGTTTATTTGCTGTTATAAATACTAACATAAGAGAAAGAATAAATGCAGCTGCAATATCAAAAAAGTTTGCCGATAAATTTACATTTAAAGGATTAACCATAGAGCTGACACCTAAAACCATTGTAAAATTTGCAACGTTTGAACCGATTATATTTCCGATTGCCAAATCGGCATTATTTTTTAAAGCAGATTTTATAGAGATGGTTAGTTCAGGTAAAGAGGTACCAAAAGCAACCAAAAAGAGTCCGATAACCCATTCGCTAACTCCAAAATCTCTAGCTATATTTCCTGCACTGTCTATTGCAAAATCGGCTCCTGCAATAGTAAGAACAAAACCTATTAACAGTAATACGGAAGTTCTTCCCCAGGCAAATTTCTCTTTTTTTATATCTTCATCAATCTCTTCCATTTGATTTGAATTGATAAGAAACATAAGATATCCGCACATTAAAAAAACAAATAAAAGACCGTCTACAAAGTTAAGTTTTCCGTCAATAGACATTAGAATAAATACTAAGATAGGAAAAAGTGCCCATGCCGAATCTTTTGCAAAAAGGTCTCTGTTTGGTTGAATTTTTTTAGAGATTAAAAATACTGCTCCTAAAACCAAAGCTATGTTAAAAATAGTACTTCCTATTACGTTTGCAACTGCAATATCTCCACTTCCTTTTGCGGAAGCTGAAATAGATACTGCCATTTCAGGAAGAGAAGTACCTACTGCAATTAACGTTGCTCCTATTACAAAAGGAGAAATTTTGTAGTGAAGGGCGATTTTTTCACTTTGTGCAATGATAAAATCTGCTCCGTAAATTAAAGCAGTCATTGCTACAATAAAAATTAAAATATCCATATTAAGAGTTCCTTACTATTAAGCTTTTTGGTAAATTGTATTTACTTATCAATCTCTCTTCTTCTTTTCTATGTTCACCGTTATCAATTTCATGGTCAAAACCTAAAAGATGAAGAAGTCCGTGTATAAAAAGAAGTTTTAACTCATTATCAAAACTATGTCCATACTCTTCTGCTTTTTGTTCAACAAAATCAGTAGAAATAACAATAGAACCTAAAGGCATATTGGGCATTTCAAATTCAAGAGGGAAGCTAAGAACATCTGTTGCTTTGTCAATATTTCGATGCTCTTTGTTTAACTCTTTTATAGTTTCATTATTTACGAATATAAGTTCTATATCTTTGGAGGTGAGATCTTTAGCAATCTCTTCCAAAGAAGTTAGGTCTATCTCTTTATTGGTTTGATTCTCTACGTCAATCACTTTATCCCCATTATTTTTTGGGGATTATATCCAAGTTTTATTAAAAAAGTTCTATCATTTTTGCTACTTCATCTACTGCAAAACTTTTTAAAGAGAGTTTTAAATTGGGTTTTTGTGCAACAACGGCTTTTTTTATACCTTGGGCTTGAGCCTCTTTTAATCTTAGGTCTATAGAGTATACATCTTTTATTTCGCCTGTTAAACTAACTTCTCCTATAAATATTGATTCTTTAGAGACGGGTCTATCCCTAAAAGAGCTGATAATTGCCGCAATTACTGCAAGATCGGCAGAGCTTTCTTTAATTTTTATTCCTCCGCTTATATTTATAAAAACATCATAATGATTTAAAGGTAAATCAATCTTTTTTTCAAGCAGTGCTAAAAGCATATTTAATCTGTTTGCGTCAAATCCTGTGGCACTTCTTTTAGGATTTGGATATGTACTTTCCGTTACTAAAGCCTGTACTTCAATAATAAGTGCGCGGCTTCCTTCCATAACGACACTTAAAGCCGAACCGCTTTGTGCTTTACTTTTATCAAAAAATTTTGAGGAGATATCTTTTGCTGAGATTAATCCTTCTCCTGTCATCTCAAAAATACCTATTTCCGAAGTAGAACCGAATCTGTTTTTAAATCCTCTAAGCATTCTTAACTCTCTGCTGGCTTCTCCTTCAAAATATAAAACCGTATCAACCATATGCTCTAAAACTCTAGGTCCTGCAATACTCCCGTCTTTTGTAATATGTCCTATTATAAACATTGCTATATCTGATTCTTTTGCTTTACGCATTAATTCAAAAGTTATCTCTCTTACTTGTGAAACACTTCCCGGAGCCGAGGTTAAAGCACTTGAATATATAGTTTGAATAGAGTCTATAATACATACTTCATAATCTTCTTTTAAAAGCTCTTCTAAAATCTCTTCAAGTTTTATTTCACTTAAAAGATAAAGGCTGTCGTGATTTGCTTCAAGACGGTTTGCTCTTAATTTTATTTGTCCTGAACTCTCTTCTCCTGAAACATATAAAACTTTTTTACCCGATTTTGCAATACTTCCTGCTACTTTTAATAAAAGTGTAGATTTACCGACTCCTGGACTTCCTCCTATTAGGGTTAAACTTCCGGGAACAATTCCTCCTCCTAAAACTAAATCAAACTCTTCATTAAAAGAGGAAAATCTTGTAACATCATCTTGTTCTATTTTTGTAATGGGAGTTGCTTTTGATGCCGAGTTTGCAACTTTTGCACTCTGTTTTAAAACCTCTTGTTGCTCTTGGTTTAATTCAATAAAAGAGTCCCAAGAGCCGCAACTAGGACATTTTCCAAGCCATTTCGTACTCTGTTCTCCACAATGTTGACACTCAAAAAGTGAAGTTTTTTTCTTTGCCATTTTTTTACCTTTTAAATTTCTAGTGAAATTATAATGAAAAAAATTTAAGAAGATAAAAAATATGACTAAATGCAATATTTTGTATAAAGTAGATAAAATAAAAAATTATAATAAAAAGAAGATTATTAAAAAATGGAAGACTTTTACAAATTATTGGAACTTGCAAAACAGAAATCAAAAATCGATGAAAACGGTACTTGGAAAGGCGGTTCAAATATCTATTTAAATGAGCTGAAAAGTGAAGTCGACGAAGTACTTGAAGAGTATGAAAAAAACAGGAATTGTTTTTTAGAAGATGAATTAGGTGATATTTTATGGGATTATTTAAATATTTTAATAGCTGTAAATAAAGAGAAAGATATAGATATAAAATCGGTATTTTCAAGGGCTTTAAAAAAATATACTCAAAGAGTAGAGGCTATAAAAAAGGGTCAAACTTGGGCTTTTATAAAAGAGAAGCAAAAAAAATCTTTATATGAAGAGTGGAGAAACTCTTTAAAATAAGAGAAAAATATTTAAGTAACAAGCAGCTTTTAGACTGCTTGTTTAGATGAAATTACAGTACAGTAACGTTTTCTGCTTGTGGACCTTTTTCACCTTGAGCAATCTCAAAAGATACTTTTTGACCTTCATCTAAAGATACTCTACCGTATCCACTGTGATTAACTTGTCTATAGTGTACGAATACATCTTTACCACCGTTTTCTTGTTCGATAAAACCGAAACCTTTTTCGCTATTGAACCATTTTACTGTTCCATTTACTAATGTTGCCATTATTTTCCTTGATTAATTAATTGTGCCAAATTTCTAAGGCTTTGTAAAAATATAATATGAGATTTTTCTTTTAGTATGTACCGTGAACTAGAAGTCATCTATGTAAAGCAGACTAAAGATGTAACTCGAATCATCTTTTTGTAGGTGTACTATAGCCTAATTTTTAATAAAAAGCAAGATAATGCTTTGAAATATTGTAATTTATATTAAAAATCTGCTTTTTTAAGGCATAAAGCAATAAAATTCTCTTAAAATTTAAAAAAGTTGATGATATTGGATAATTTTGAATTGATTAGTAGAGAAGTTTGTTATAAATGTTATAGACCAAAAAGCAGTTGCATGTGCAGTTTTATTGATAAAATTGATACAAATACGAAATTTGTGATATTAATGCATCCAAAAGAGTATAGAAAAACAAAAAACGGAACAGGGCATTTAACAAATCTTTCTTTGAAAAACTCAGAGATTTATGTGGGCATTGATTTTTCAAAGCATAAAGAGATAAATAAAATAATAGAGAATCCAAAACTTAATTCATATCTTCTTTATCCTTCAAAAGAGAGTATAAATCTAGACAGCCAAAAATTAAGTCTAAACAATAAAAAAAACGTAATATTTATTGTTGATTCAACTTGGTCTTGTTCTAAAAAGATGATAAGATTGAGTGAAAATTTAAAAAAATTACCTAAACTCAGTTTTGACTATAAAAATGAGTCGGCTTTTAAAATAAAAACACAACCGAATCTTTATTGTCTCTCAACTATAGAGTCTGTTTTTTGTATATTAAAGTTATTAGATAAACAAAAAATCGAATCTATAAAAGAGAAAAATTTCAATAATTTTTTAAAGCCTTTTTCCAAAATGGTTGAGTATCAATTACAGTGTGCAAAAAGATCTGAAATAAGAAATAAAGCTATTGTCAATGAGTGAAGAAGTTATAAAACTTTTTTGTGATGGAAGTGTTGATCCTAAAACAAAAACAGGCTTCGGTGCATATTTTATTTTTGATGAGAAACTGAAAAGACAAAATATAAAAATAAAAAGATTTGAGAATACGAGTTCTACAAAGCTGGAATTAGAGGTTTTACTTTGGGCTTTGGAAGATAACTTTTTAGAAAAGGGTAAAATAATAGTTTATACGGACTGCCAAAATATTTTAACTCTTCTTGATAGAAAAAAAAGCTTGGAAAAAAATAACTATTTTACTAAAAGCGGTAAAAAAATTAGAAATTATAAACTTTATAAAGATTTTTATAGACAAAATGAGAAATTATCTCTTCTTTTCAAAAAAGTTAAAGGACATAAAAAAACAGAACTGAAAAATGAAGTAGATAAGCTTTTTAATTTAGTAGATAAGGCTTCAAGAAGAGCATTAAGGGATTTTTTGTAGTATAATTGCCTTTAAGGAGTAAATTATGGAATTCTTTTCTTATGATCTATTCATTGCAGTTTCTATATATATTTTAGGAATCTCAAGTCCCGGTCCAAGTAATCTTGCTATTGCACATACTTCAATTCATGCAGGCAGAAAAGCCGGAGTTTTTTTTGCTCTTGGTATAACTTTCGGATCTTTTTTTTGGGGAGTTCTTGCTGCTTCAGGATTAAAACCGATACTTACTGAATATGGAAATTTTTTATATTTTCTTAAAATATTAGGTGGATTGTATTTTCTTTATTTGGCTTATATCTCTTTCTCTTTGGTTCTTAAAAAAGAAGATAAGAGAGTGAAAACCGTTCAAAATAACGACTCCTTTTTTAAATATTTTATTTCAGGTGTTATGATGCATTTATTGAATCCCAAAGCAATTGCCGTTTGGGTAGCTATTATTGCAGTTGCTTTACCTATAAACAGCAATTCAGTTTCTGTATATCTGCCTGTTTTAGTCTGTCTGCCTTTAGGGATAATAGTCTTTATAGGTTACGCTTTTATGTTTTCAACAAAAAAAGTTGTTAAAAAATATTTCGATTTAAAGAGATATATTGATAGTTTAGTAGGTGCTACTTTTGCGATTGTAGGGTTAAAACTTTTATTTGATAATGATAACAAATAGATCGGAGAGAAAATTAAATGATTATATATATACATGGATTTGGAAGTAACGGACATAGTGGGAAAGCTACACTTTTTAGAGAATATTTTGAAGATGAAGTAGTAACTCCGTCTTTATCTTATGTACCGAATTTAGCAATTGATACTTTAGAACAGATAATAGAAATATTTTTGCAAAGAGATGAAAAAGTCGGTTTAGTAGGTTCCTCTTTAGGGGGATATTATGCAATATATTTAGCAAATAAATATGATTTAAAAGCTGTTTTAATAAATCCTGCAATTTATCCGTATAAAACATTAAATAAAATCGGAATGCAGATGAACTATTATGACGGTAGCTCTTTTGAAGTAATAGAAGAGCACATGAATGAGTTAAAAGCATTTGAAATAGAAAAATTAAAAAATCAAGAGAATTTTATGGTTTTATTAAAAACCGATGATGAAATTCTGGATTATAATGAAGCAGTTGAAAAACTTCCTCAAAGTGAATTAATAATTGAAGAGGGTGGAAATCACTCTTTTGAAGATATAGAGAGTTATTTTAGAAAAATATCTGTTTTTTTAGAGTCTAAAGAGTAAGTCAAAACTTACTTTTAATGATCTTAAATATTTACTGACATATCTTTTTTTGATAATATAAACTTAAAAAAACAAAAAATTATTTAACATAGGACTTAATATGAGTGAAAAACTGTTTTGGATAGACCCTTATAAAACAGAATTAGATTCAAAAGTATCAGTTATACAAGACAATATAGTAGAATTGTCACAAACAATATTTTATGCACAATCCGGTGGACAAGAGAGTGATAAGGGAACTATAAACAATATTCCTGTTATTAAAGCTGAAAAAAGAGATGATTCCATAATCTATACTCTTGCTTGTAAACCGAATTTTAAAGTAGGTGACGAGGTTCATACAATTATAGACTGGAAAAGAAGATATCGACTTATGAAGCTTCATTTTGCCGCAGAAGTGGTTTTGGAACTATTTTATAAAAAATATAAATACATACAAAAAATCGGAGCACATATTTCCGAAGATAAAAGCCGTATTGATTTTGAATGGGAAGAAAACATTTCACCATTATTAACGGAGATTCAAAATAAAGCACAAGAGCTGATAGATAAAGATTTGCCTATACAAAGTGATTTCTCAGATAAAAGTAAAGGAAGAAGATTTTGGAAAATAGAGGGGTTCTCGCAAGTTCCTTGTGGAGGTACGCATTTAAAAAGAACTTCTGAAATAGGAAAAATAAGTTTAAAACGTAAAAATATCGGTAAAGGTAAAGAGAGAGTTGAAATTAAAGTTAAATAGTAAGCTAATGCTTACTATTTACCGTTTTTGATTGTGTTAAAATCAAGACCTAAAGCTTTGAAATTACTTTGTACTGTATGTTTTTCTTCTAAAACAATTGAGTTATAATAACCCATCTCTTCTTTTGGTAATAATCCTTTTTTAAGATCAAAAGGTGCTCTTTCTTGTGCATTCATGTAGATAACTACATCTGCTGCATCTTGATCAGAAAGGCTTCCACCTTGAGCTAGAGGCATATTAGATTGTACCCAAGCTGCTGCTTTGTCTAATTTACTCATACCGGCACCTGTATTGTAGCTTAGCCAGTTACCGTTTGCATCTTTACCCCATAACGGAGGGAATGCTCCTGGAATACCTGCACCGTTCATACCGTGACATGAAGCACATTTTTTAGTATATACATCTTTACCTGCCAAATAATTTTTATGAGTTGCTTTTTTTTGAATCGCATTAAATTTTTTTACATTTTTCGGATAAAGTTTAGTATTATGCTCACTCCAAGGTCCTATAGCATTCATATTCATAGGAACACCTGTTGATAACCAAGTAATGTATGCTGCTATTGCCATACTAGCTTTAGTATCGATAATAGGTCTTTTACCGTTCATACTTCTCATAAAACAGTTATTTGATCTATCTTGTAGTGATTGAACTGTTTTTTCTCTTTTTGACCATGCAGGGAATGTTGCAGCTGTACCAATCCAGCTTGATATACCTTCTCCTGTTCCAACTTTACCGTCGGCACCTTTTAAGTGACAGCTTTTACATTGTAATTTGTTTCCTACCAAATCTTTTGTTAACGGATGTGTATCTGTATTGTTTACAATATCTTCACCTGTTTTAACTAATTTTCCAAGTTCTCCCGCCGGATACTCTTTTGGTGCAGATGTCGGCATTTGAGCTGCACATGCAAATGTTGCCAATAGTAGCATTGAAAGTAGAGTTCTCATTCTATCTCCTTATGTTTTTTTGTATTATACCGAGTAAATATAAATTAAAAGTTGGTTTTTAAATATATAATTTAAGATAAATTTAAGAGAATAGATAAATAAACGTTGAGCCTTCTTTTAATTTTGATTTAACATCTATTTTAATATTGTTTTTTTCGCATATGTTTTTTACTATATTTAATCCGATTCCAAATCCACCTTTAATGCTCTCTTCACGGTGGTATCTATTAAATATTTTAGTTGTATCTTTTATACCTTTCCCAAAATCTTCTACACTGAAAATTATCTGTTCGTTATTACTGTTTAGTCTTATTATAACTTCTGAAGATTCATCTGAATATTTTATTGCATTTGATATTGTATTGTCTATTATTCTTTGTAATTCAACTCTATTTATCTCTAAAAAGATATTATCTTTAATTTCTCTTTTTAATTTCATCTTCTTAGAAGCAGCTAAACTTTCAAACATATCAACTCTTTGTTTTAGAAAAATAGTAAAATCGACAATCTCTTTTGTATATGAAACTCTTTTTTGTTTCATCATATATTCTATGTCTTCGTAGGTAAGTAGAAGTGTTTTTACCGCATTTAAAGATCGTTTTATCTCTTTTGCTTTTTTATCTTTTTCTTCTAAAAGTTCAAGGTTTAACTGTAAAATCCCCAAAGGAGTCTTTATCTCATGCATAGCATCATTAAAAAATCTGTCTAAATAACTGTTGGCTTTTTTATAAGGAGTTATTGTCTGTTTTAATATTATATAAGCACTTATAAAAACAAATATACCCATACTAATAGTAAGAAGGGAAATTTTCAAATAAATCTTTTTGAAATTCAGTTCTTTAATTAGAAGAAGTGTTTTTGCTTTTAAACGATTCTCGTTTAAACTGTATTTTTTTAAAATCGCATTATTTCCGTTTAAAATTTTATTTGCGGTTGAGTAGATGATTTTATCGTTTTTATCATATACGTAGGCATTAAAACTAAATGATTTGGGAAAATAAAAAATATCGCTTTTTGAGTTGTTAAAGTCATAAATTGCTCTTTGAATATTTAAACCTTGTTGTTCTAATTGGCTTGCTTGGTTATATTTATAACTTTGAATCTCACTTTGCATATAAAAATATGCAGGAATGCAAATTAGAATAATTATTAAAAAAGAGTAAACAAAAGATAGTTTAAAAAGATGTTTTTTATTGATTAAGTCTTGCAATTTTATATCCTAAACCGCGTTTTGTCTCTATAAAATCTTTTGAAGTTTTATTTCTTATGTTTTTAATAAATACTCTAATATCGGCTTCATTCATATATTTTTCATTCCAAACTTCACATCGCAGCTGCTCTATACTTACATAGCAGTTTTTATTTGTTATAAGTAAAAAGACTATTTCCAACTCTTTTTTTGTAAGATTTACAAGCTCTTCTTTTTTGTATAACTGCATGGTTGAAATATCATATGAAAATTCGTCGTTTATTTTAATTCTATTTTCGTTTAGAGTAAAATAAAAAGATTTGATTAGCTGTTCTACTCTATATTTAAGCTCTTTGGGAGAGAAGGGTTTTTTTATATAATCATTACAACCTAATTCATATCCCATACTAAGATTATTTATATCCGTAAGGGAAGTGATAAATATAACGGGAATATTATTTTTGTTTTCCCTTAAATTTTTTACGATTTCATATCCGCTTAATCCGGGTACTCTGATATCAAGTATAAGCAGATGATAGTTTTTTTCATATATTGCATCATAAGCTTCACTTCCGTTTTCAAAATCATCAACACTGTAATTTAAAGCTTCCAAATACTCTTTTATACTATTTTTATAGTCATAATCGTCTTCTAATAAAAGTATATTCATTCTATTATAATCCCGCTGTTTTCTTCTGTTCTTCTTTTTTCATAAGAGTATTTTATCAAGATATTGTCTTTATTTGCCAAAGAGATAATTATATACCCCAGTTTTTCCCTATCCAAAGAGTAGATTGAAAAATAACTAAATGCTTTGTGTTGGCTTGTAAAGTATCCGTAATCTTTTAACTCTTTTAGGTTGAAATATTCCAAAGAGTCTATATTCTGATTTTGATTATTTACCAAAGTGAAACCTTTAAAGCTAGGATTTGTTTTTAGAGTATCTGCTATATTAAGGAATTTGTTTTTTAATAAAATAAAAGTATCAAATCCTTTTTGTTTTAACTCTTTTTCCAAATAATCAAAACCTATTATAACTTCTAGGGAACCTATAAATTGATTGTTTTGAATAAGAGGAGAAATAGCTTTTATATTTAGACGTTTGCCTAACTCTATTGAAACTAAAGGTTTCATTTGCTTTTTTACTTTAACCAAACCTTTTCTAAAAGTTTCTAAAGGAATATCTTTTTTACTAAAATCCCAGCTTCTTATATAAGTGCTTAGATTTTTATTGTGTATTTGGACATCCATTTCACTATTTTGTAATTTTTTGAGAAGATCTATTTTTTTATTTACAATTTTAAAACTCTCTTGCCTCTCTTTTTTTATAAAACTCTCTTGTATCTCTTTGTCTTGGGATAAAAGAAGAGAGAGTGATAAGGCATAACGTTTTTGTTCTTCAAAAAGGTATCTTGCCGTAGCAAGACCGTTTTCTAATTGGGATAATAAGTTGTTACTTCTATCTATCAAACTCAATTTATAATAAATAAATGACAGAAGAATAGCAGTAACAATCAATATACTAAAAATATATCGATTAATAATATAGTTAAATATTTTCAAAATATATGCATATCCTTTTTTTATATATTAAATTTAACATAAATAATATAAAAAGTGCATATTCTATTTATATTATTTCTCTTCTATATAAATTTCATCAAGTAGACTATCTACAAATTCATCAGGACTGAATTCTATTAAGTCATCGGCACTTTCACCGACTCCCACGTAAAAAATAGGAAGTTCGAGTTGATTTGAGATAGAAAATAGTGCTCCGCCTTTTGCCGTACCGTCTAGCTTTGTAACTATAATTCCGTCAACTCCTACCATTTCATTAAAGGCTTTTGCTTGTGCAATTGCAGAGTTTCCTTGCGTTCCGTCAAGTATCATAAGTTTTTGATGTGGAGCATTTTCCATAGCTTTAGAGCAGACTTTTACGATTTTTTTCAATTCATTACTTAAATTTGTTTGAGTTTGAAGACGTCCTGCCGTATCGATAATTACATTATCTATATTTTTAGCAAGAGCAGAAGAAATTGTATCATATGCAACTGCACTTGCATCATGACCTTGTTTTGTTTTTATAATCGGCACATCTAATCTTTGCGCCCAAGTAGAAAGCTGTTCAATAGCAGCTGCTCTAAAAGTATCACCTGCTCCAAGAATTACACTTTTACCTTCATTTTTGCATTTTTTGGCAAGTTTGGCGATAGTTGTTGTTTTACCTGCACCGTTTACGCCGATAATTAATCTTACAAAAGGTTTTGGAAGGTTTGTTAAATCTACATCAGGAGCATGTTCAAAAAGCATTACTAGTCTATGTCTTAACTGTTTTCTTGTAATCATATCAGGAAGACCGTCCATTGCCTTTTCTATAATTTCATACTCCATATCGGCTTCAATTAGAAGCTCTTCTATTTCATCAAAGGCTATTTTCTCTTTTTTTTGGGGAACTACGGCTTTGATATTTTCAAAAGTTTTAGATAATGCTTTTGTAAAAAAACCTTTTGTTTCCTCTTCTTGTGTCTGCTGTATCTCTTTATTTTCAGATTCTTCTTCTAAAGGTGTTTCTTCTTTTTCTTTATCATTTTTTTTAAAAAAACTAAACATATTTTATTTTCCTAATGCTCTTTTTATATCTGTTTCCATCATCTCTTCGGGAACTATACCTACGTATTTTTGGACTAATTTTCCTTTTGTATCATAAAGAAACATTGTAGGAATAACTTTAATATTACCTATCATATCCGAAATTTTGAAGTTTGTTTCTTCATTTGAAACATTATAACTTATTGAATGTTCATGTATAAATTCATCTATTTTCTCTTTAGGTGTTTGTCCGCCCGTTTGTTCTCCCATATTAAGAGCAATTACTTCAAAGCTCTCTTTATACTTTTTTTGAAGATTATTCAAGTGTGGAATTTCTGCTCTGCAAGGAGGACACCATGTAGCAAAAAAGTTTAATAAAACAACTTTTCCTTTAAACTCTTTAAAGTCAATTCCATTATCGATTTTTTCTAAAGTAATAGTAGGTGTTATTTGTGATGAGATAATAAATTTAGTCTGTTTTTTTTCTATTGTCTCTTTATTCTCATCATTTTTCGAGTCACATCCAGTAATAAGTAAGATAACTGAAATTATGAAAAATGCTATTTTTTTAAACTGCATTTTAATTCCTTGCTGGTAAAATAATTTAAGGTAAGAATTTTACCCAAGTAAGGCTTAAATATGGAGGAAAGAAATCACAAAGGTGATTTTAGAAAATCGTGTATAAATAGATTAGAATTTACAAGCCGTTTTTTAAAGTTTAGCAAAGAGAAAAAAACAGTAGAAAAAATTAAAAGAATTATTGACAAATATAATGCGAAAAATATTTTGTTGTATATTCCTATGGATATGGAAGTCGATGTACTTCCTTTGATAAATTATTTAAGAAAGGAACAAAAAAACGTCTACGTTCCTTTTATGGTTGAGGACAGTTTTAAATTAGTAAAGTATAGATTACCTTTAGAAACCAAAAGATTTGGGATAAAAGAGCCTAGAAACTCTTTTAGCATACATAAAAAAATAGACTTAGCTGTAGTTCCTGTGGTGGGAATTGATAAAGTATGCAAAAGAATCGGTTTTGGCAAGGGAATGTATGATAGGTTTTTTTATAGGTTAAATTATAAGCCTGTTATTGTTTTTACTCAATTAACGCTTTGCAAAACGAACAAAATTCTAACAGATAAGTACGATATTCAAGCTGATTATATAATAACAAGTTAAGGTTTTGAATATGGAATTAGTAATAGTCGGGCTAGTTGTTGCACTTCTTAGTGTAATAATAACCGTGTTTGTTTTAAAGAAAATCTATAAAGAAAAATTTGAGATTTATATTGAACAAGCAAAAGCAAAAGCAAAAGTTATAGAACATGAAGCGGAAGTACTTTTAAAGGATGCTCAAATCAGGGCAAAAAGGGATTATGACAGAGAATTTAAAAGTGCAAAAAGGGATTATGATGAGATGCTCTCTCAAATAGAGAAAAAAGAGAAAGAGTTAAATCATCATTTGGAATCGGAATTAAAATCTATTAAAGAAGAAAAAGCGCAGATTGTTGAAAAAAATGAGAAAATCACAACAATCAAAGACGGCTTAAAAAGACAGCAAAAAACTTATGAAGAAAAAATTTCACAAGCAATAAAAATTTTGGAAAATGCTTCAGGACTTACCGAAGATGAAGCAAAAGAGTTAATGCTTGAAAAAGTAAAAGAGGACAGTAGAGCTCAAATCGCATCAATTTTCAGAAAAAAATATAAATTAGCAGAACAAAAGTGCAAAGATGAAATCAATAATATGCTTGCACAGGCAGTTACAAGATACGCAGGTGAGTTTGCAGCTGAAAGACTTATAAATAATTTACCTTTAAATGATGAAGAGACAAAAGGGAAAATTATCGGTAAAGAGGGAAGAAATATCAAAGCATTGGAGATGTTACTGGGAGTTGATATTATTATTGACGATACTCCAAATACAATTACAATTTCATCTTTTAATCTTTACAGACGTGCAATAGCAACAAGAACTATACAGGAACTTTTGGAAGACGGAAGAATCCAACCTGCAAGAATTGAAGAGATATATAATAAAGTTAAAACAGAATTTGACAATAATATCTTAAAAGAGGGTGAAGATGTAGTCATGGAACTTGGAATCAAGTCAATGCATCCTGAACTTATAAAATTAGTAGGTAGATTAAGATATAGAGCTTCATACGGACAAAATGCTTTAGCTCATACTTTGGAAGTAGCAAATTTGGCAGGGCTTTTGGCTGCTCAAATGGGCGGAGATGCAATTTTAGCCAGACGAGCGGGATTACTTCATGATATAGGTAAAGCTTTAACTCATGAAATGCCTGGATCTCATGTTGATTTAGGTGCAGAGATCTGTAGAAGATATGATGAACCTGATACTGTTATAAATGCAATTTATGCCCATCACGGACATGAAGAACCTATAAACGTCGAATCTGCTGCCGTATGTGCTGCTGATGCTTTAAGTGCGGCAAGACCGGGAGCTAGAAGAGAAGTTTTAGAGAGTTTCCTAAAAAGGGTTGAAGAGGTTGAAAATATTTCTACTTCTAAAACAGGAGTTTTAAATGCTTATGCAATAAATGCGGGAAGAGAAGTCCGAGTTATAGTAAAAGCAGAGTTAGTTAACGATGATGAAGCAATTTTACTGGCTACTGAGATAGCTAAAGAGATTGAAGAAAAAGTTCAATATCCAGGTGAAATCAAAGTAAATGTAATAAGAGAGCTTAGAGCTCAATCTTATGCTCGTTAGGAAAGCTATATCTTTATAGCTTTCTCGTCTTTTTTAAATAATCTTCTAAAAATCTGTATATAAAATATATCATTTATTAAAATAATTTAAAATTGGTTATTATTTCAACACTTTAGGAAATCTTTTTCTTTAAAAGTGCGTTATATAGGGATTCTTTATAGCTTTATGTAGATAATGAAAATTCTTATTTTACAGTTATTTTTTATAAGTAATTAAGTTTTTAAGGATTATAATTAATTACAATATTTAAAAAAGGAGTAGGGATGAAAACAAGTGCAAGAAATGAATTAGCGGGGAAAATTGTTGAGGTAAAATCAGGGCAAGTTATGTCTGAGATTAAAGTTGAAGTTGCAGCAGGAGTTGTTATATCGGCTTTAATTACAAAAGAAGCTACTGATTCTTTAGATTTAACAGTAGGTTCAGATATATGTACCTTAATAAAATCATCATCTGTGATTCTTTCAAAAGAGGTTCTACAAGCTACAGCTAGAAACGTTATAAAAGGTGAAATTAAAGAGCTTATTAAAGGGCAAGTAAATACTGAAATTAAATTATCTGTAGGTGATAATACAATTTGTGCGATTGTTACAAATGATGCGGTTGATGATTTAGGTTTTAAAGAGGGTGAAATTGCATATGCAATCTTTAAAGCTTCAAGCGTTATTTTAGTATTCTAATTATATAAGTGAGGTAATTCTCACTTATATCTCTTATTTGTTTTTCTATCTTTTCTAACAGTTCTTATCCATAAAAAATTAACAAGCATTCTTAAAAAAACAGCCGAACTTAATCCAAGTATTATTGAACCAAGATACAATGAAAGTGCAATTTGATCGAAGTTTTCATACATTGAGTCAAAATTAAACTCCACCGGATTTGGCGGATTTAATATAAAATTTCCGATTTCATACTCTATATAAAACATAAAAGGCATTGTAAGAGGATTGCTTATAAAAATAAGTGCAAAACTAATAGGCAGGTTTACATTAAAAATTATTGCCAATAAAGAGGCTAAAACCATTTGAAAAGGCATAGGAAGTGCTGCAACGAAAATACCTATAAATACTCCGCCTAAAACTTTTTTTCTGCTTAGACTCCAAATCTCTCTTTTATGTAAAAAGTCCCCAAAGATTTTTAAGAGTTTCTGCTCTTTTATTTTTTCATGCGTCGGTAAAATCTTTTTTAATTTTTTTCTCGGCAAAAAGACCCCTTTGTTAAAATTGTAGAATTTTATCAAACAAAGGGTGATTTTTTAATTACAAAATTTATTTAGAAGTTATAATTGCAATAACTTTAAAGGGACTTATGCTATTTGCTTTTGCAATTGCCATAATAGTCTCTTCTTTTGCTACTTTATAGTTTCTATTTTCCAATTTTTTTAATGCACTGTCATAATCTATATTTAAAACTTGAAGTGAAGTGTTTATAGGGGCATTGATTACACTTTTTAAAACTAAACCTTTAGGGTTTTGCCCTTGATTAAAAGTTTGTGAAATAAATAGAGCACTTATAGCTAAAACAATAACTGAAGTACTAATAAAAGTCTTTTTCTTAAAGTAGTTTTTCATTGCTTTCCAGTTTACAAAAACATGTAAAACGGCAGCTGCAACAAAAGCTAATCCCAATATCTCATGCAACTCTTTTACTTGAGAGTCAAATATTTTAAAATAGAGCATAACACCGCTTAGTCCTACTATAAAAAATACAACGGTCGTACTTGATGTTGCTATATCTCTTAACTTAAATTTCATTTTTTCTCCTTACTTTATCTAATGAAATTATAAGCGATAAATTTTACAAAAGTTAAACTTTATATTAATACAATATTAACAAAATCAATTCCAAATTAAATCCTCAACAATTTTTTACTATAATACGCCAAAATTTAATGGTGAAAATGAATGAAACACAACGGACCTACTACAAAAATCATTGCGGGTAAATATAAAGGCAAACTTTTGGAATTGCCTTCTTTGGAAGTAACAAGAAGCTCAAAAGCTAGATTAAAAGAGTCTTTGTTTAATGTCCTCCAATTTGATATTATAGATAAAATTTTTATTGAGAGTTTTGCAGGAAGCGGAAGCATAGGACTTGAAGCAGTAAGCAGAGAAGCAAAAAGAGCATATTTTGTTGAATTAGACAAAAACTCTTATAGAATATTAACTAAAAATTGTAATGCAATCGAACCTCAAAAATGTCAAACTTTTATGGGAGATACTTTTATTCAAACTCCAAGTATATTAAATAGTTTGAAAAACTCAAATGATGAATTGATTTTATACGTAGATCCTCCTTTTGATTATAGAGAAGGGATGGATGAAGTTTATAAAAAAAGTTTTGATATGATTGAAAATATTGAAAATGAAAATATCTTTATGATTATATTTGAACATGTTTCGACTCTTGAAATGCCTGAACGTTTAGGTAAATTTATTTTGAATAAAACAAAAAAATTCGGTAAGAGTTCTTTGTCTTACTATACTTATAAGTAAAAACATGGCAAAAACGGCATTTCTTATTTTAATTTCATTAATTCTTATAATCTTCATAATGCCTTTTTTCTATACTGTTTCTCCTTTTGAACTAAATCCCCAAAAAATTTTGCAGGCACCTTCTTTTGAACATATTCTGGGTACGGATAGATTAGGAAGAGATATTTTAGCAAGAATTTTAGCAGGAGGTCAGACCTCTTTATTAATCGGTTTTATAAGTGCCGCAATAGCCTCTTTGGTAGGACTTTTTATCGGTATTAATGCAGGGTTTTTTAAAGGGAAAATAGATAAAACAATTACTATTTTGATTGATCTGTTTTTAACCTTTCCTACTTTCTTTCTTCTTTTGGCTTTAGTTTCATATATACAAGCTTCCTCTTTTGTTCTTATCGTAGTTATATCAATTACCGGATGGATGGGAATGGCAAGACTTATTAGAAGTGAAAGTTTTGCTATAGGAAATAAAGCTTACATAAAAATTTTGAAATTGGCAAAAGTTTCAAAACTAAAGATAATATTCAAATATTTTGCTCCTCTTTTGGCTCCGATATTTTTAATTTCTTTTACTTTTGGAGTAGGAGGCGCAATTTTAGCAGAATCAGGACTCTCTTTTTTAGGATTAGGAATAAATCCGCCCCAAATGTCTTGGGGAACACTTTTAAGTGACGGAAAGGCTGTTATAGATATAGCTTGGTGGGTGAGTTTTTTCCCCGGTCTTATGATCTTTATCGTCACTTTTTGTTTAATGCAGATATCTGACTTTTTACAAAGTAAAACAAATGAAAAAGAGATCCAGCAAACTTGATACTTATGAAATTTATCTAAAATAAATATATAATTAATTTGATACTTTTAACTGCTTATATGTTATAATTTTCTCTAACTTTTTTTAAGGAAGATATTTTTGAAAAATATATTTATTGCTATATTATTTTTAAGTTTAGTCCCTTTTTCGGGCTTTGCTTCTAATGTAAGTGATAATTCTACACTTTTTGGAGCTTTCACTCTTTTACCTCCTTTGGTTGCGATTGTTTTGGCTTTTATTACAAGAAATGTAGTATTCTCACTGTTTGTCGGAATATTTGTCGGTACATTTATAGTAAATGTAACTAGCTCGAATATTTTTGTTTCATTTTTTGCAGCTTTTGTGGATATGTCATCAAAAATGGTCGGCTCTTTAGCCGATTCTTGGAATGCGGGAATTGTTATGCAAGTCTTAACTATTGGTGGTATGATTGCCGTAATTACTAAAATGGGAGGACCAAGAGCAATTGCGGAAAAACTTGCAAGCAGGGCAAAAACACCTGCAAGTGCGCAAATCTATACTTGGATTATGGGATTTTTTATATTTTTTGATGATTATGCAAACTCTTTGGTTATTGGTCCTATTATGAAACCCGTAACGGATAGACTTAAAATAGCAAGAGAAAAACTGGCTTTTGTAATTGATGCAACGGCTGCTCCTATTGCGGGACTTGCTTTAATTTCTACTTGGGTGGGATATGAATTATCTTTAATAAAAGATGCTTATGTAACAATCGGTCAGCCTGATATAAACGCTTTTGCAATTTTTGTTGAGACTTTGCCTTATAGGTTTTATAATATTTTAATGTTAGGTTTCGTTCTTTTTTCGGCACTTACTTTAAGAGAGTTTGGACCGATGTATAAAGCTGCAAAAAGAGCCCATCATAAAGGACATTTAACAGATCCAAAAAACGAGAGTTCTTTAATGAATCAGGAAAACTCTTTTATGCTGCCAAAAGAGGGTGTATCTTACTCTATTTTTAATGCAATTATTCCGATTTTTGTTTTAATTATTGTTGCTATTGTAGGGTTTTATATGAACGGAGTTTCTGCTTTAGAAGGTGAAGTTTTAAAAGCTGTTGAAGCAGATCCTTTCTCTTTTTATGCAATAAGAGAGTCTTTCGGTTCTGCTGATGCCTCAGTGGTAATTTTTCAAGCAGCGTTATTTGCTTCTCTTGTGGCTATTGCAATGGGATTACAACAAAAAATATTTTCACTTCATGAAGCTATAGAGACTTGGGTTCACGGTGTAAAAGCTTTAGTTATAACTGCTGTGATATTGATTTTAGCTTGGTCTTTATCTGCTGTTATGAAAGAGCTTGGTACGGCAAGTTATTTGGTAACTATTCTTTCTGATTCTACTCCTCAGTTCATACTTCCTACTATAATATTTGTTTTAGGTTCTATTATCTCATTTTCGACAGGAACATCATACGGAACAATGGGAATTTTAATGCCTTTAACAATTCCTTTGGCAAATGCGGTTGGAATTCAAACAGGACTTGAAGGTGCGGATTTGCATGATTATATTGTTTTAAATGTCGGTGCGGTATTAACAGGAGCAATCTTCGGTGATCACTGTTCTCCGATTTCAGATACTTCTATTTTATCCTCAATGGCATCATCTTGCCATCATATGGATCATATCTCAACCCAGTTATATTATGCGCTTTTTGTAGGAATTGTAGCTATTGTCTGTGGTTTTTTACCTGCAGCCTTTGGAGTTTCAACTTATATTTTATTGCCTTTGGGATTTTTGGTAATCTTTTTAGTTTTAAGATTTTACGGAAAACCGTATATAAAAGAGGCTTATTAAACCCTCTTTTATATTCTATTTAGAATTTTATCCAGTAAAGAAGTTGATAAAACTCTTTTTGCAAAACCTAAGATATATGTTGCTTTTGTAACATAATATCTAGGTTTTGGTTTTTGCGTATTTATTATTTTTAAAACAACATTTGCAACAGAACTTGGCGGCAGATTAAAAGGCGTATCGTCTTTATCGTTTTCAAGTCTTTGTTTTAGTTCATTTTTATAAGTTTTGGAAAAAGCACTATTTTCAATATCGACATTTTTTCTAAAATTATTCAGAGCATTTTCTCTAAATTTACTTGTAACGGGTCCTGTATTTATAGTGCTAACACTAATATTCGTATTTGACAGTTCTTGTCTTAGAGTATCGGCAAGTCCTTCAATCGCATATTTAGAAGCATTGTATGCTCCTCTAAATTTTAAACTTATTATTCCTAAAACCGAAGAGTGCTGTATTATTTTCCCATACCCTTGTTTTCTCATGAAAGGCAGAACTTGTCTTGTCATTTCATGCATTCCAAAGAAGTTTGTTTCAAATTCCTCTTTTAGAATATCTACACTTATATCTTCTACGGCTCCAGGTTGTCCAAAGCCGGCGTTGTTGAAAACGGCATCGATTTTGTTGTCGTTTTTGATAATCTGCTCTAAAGCTGTTGTTATATGTTGAGGTTTTGTAACATCTAGTAAAAAAGTTTCAAATCCCAGCTCTTCTAACATCTCTACATCTTTTTGTTTTCTTGCACTTGCATAAACTTTTATACCGTTGTTTTTCAAAATTTTTGCAGTTTCAAGTCCGATTCCTGATGAACATCCTGTAATAAGTATGTTTTTCATTAATTATTAAATCCTTTTATTTATAATATTAATTATTTTATCTTCTACTCTAGTTTCCTACATTAAGTGGATTTTAAATTTACTTGATAAATGAAAATAACTCCATGTTGTAGTTGAAAGTTGATATATCCTTAGATGGATTTTTACAAGAGATATAATCCTTCAATTTAGAAGCACTGTGATGTTGTTAAAAGAATCATGGTGTTATTTACCTTTATAAGACCTTAAAATATTTTATTTATAATTTTGTTTTTAATCTATATTAAATTTATTTTTTATGACTTAAAAAATTCATTAATTTCACAATTGAATATTTTTGACATTTTATATAAATGTTCTAAATTAAAATGTTTCTTATTATAATAAACTTCTGCAACAGAAACTGTTCCAATACCTGTATGCCCAAGTGCAATACCTAAATCCATTTGAGTAAAATTATGCAGCATTCTTAATCTTTTAACGTTTTTACCAATTAATTTATAGAAGTTCGCAATTTCTTCTTCACTAAAATCAATATAAATATTTTTCATTTAATATACCATAGTCGTTAATTTGAATTTTAACTTTAACTAGATATACTTCTTTTAACAACAGACTATAGTCTATAAAAAGGTGATTATGAAAAAGAAACAAAAATATTATTTATGTGCTTCATTTTTTTCATTCGTAATATTTGTATTTTCCTTTGTTTATTTAATTAAGGTAATTGCTGAATGAATGAGAATGATCAAAGAACATATATTTACGAAGATGAAATAGATTTAAAAGAGTTGATATTAATAATTTGGGATAAAAAGAACTTTATAATGGTTTTTACTTTAGTTGTTACACTTTGTAGTATAATATATACCTATTTAAAAAATCCAAAACCCATCTACAAAGGTGAATTATTAGTAGAAATAGGTGAAATTCAAAGTGAAAATTTTGGAATGGTTTCTTTAGATAATCCATATGATCTTTCAGTTATTCTTGAAAAACAGAATAATATTGAAGTCTCTTTGCCTAAAAAAACTAATAAGTTATTGGTTTTAATCAGTATTTCAACAAATAAAGATGAAATTAAAAATAGTTTACAAAAAGCTTTTTTTTCAATCATACAAAGACATGAAGAAAAAGTTAAATATTATAAAAGTTTTATTATGACAAAAAAAATATCTGATGTTAAAATTGGAAATAATCCGATAAATAAACCAAAGAAAAAATTAATAGTAGTTGTAGCTTTTGTAATAGGATTTATAATATCAATTTTTCTAGTTTTTTTAATTGTTTTTATCAAAAACTTGAAAAAAGATTATGTTCTACATAGAGTTTCGAATAAGAAAAAAATATAAAATAGATATAAATATTTTCTAAATTAGAAAAACTATTTTATCAACATTGTATAAATGTCACTTGCACCTTCAATAAGCCTTTGTACACCAATTACTCTAAGTATAAGTCCCATAAGTCTTGTAACAATATTGAGTCCATTTTTTCCAAGTATTCCCAAAATCTTTGAGCCGAAAATAAAACATAAAAAGGTTAATGGCAAAAAAACCCAAAAAAAATTGTGATTATTCCAGTTATAAAATCTGTCATTAATCTACTTTAGTTATACTTTTTTATTAAAATATCTTTTAAAACTCTTTTTGGAACACAATGAGTATCGTTTTCATCTCTATAATAGTTTGTATCTTTTTTCAAATCTACAAGTTTTACCGTTTCATTTTCAATTCCTACTGCAATTCCTAAAATAGGTTCTAAGTTTTTTGAAAGTGAGAAAAGATTTTTGCAAAGTTCTTTATCTATTGAACCTAAAGGGCAAGAGGCAAAACCTTTTAGCTTTAAACCAAGCATAATAGTATTTAAAGCAATACCGCAATCTAACATTGAGTAACCGTCTATTGAACTATCGTTTAAAACTATTATATAAGCGCTTGGCTGTTCATCTTTACTTTGAGTCCAGTTTTCAAGATGGCTTGCCCATTTTGAACTGCTGCTTAATTTTTCTACTAACTTTTTTTTTGTAACTATTATATATTTTAAAGGTTGTTTGTTCATAGCGCTTGAAACAACTCTTGCCGTGTCAATAATCTCTTCTAGATCTTTATTAAATATAGATATGTTTTTTTTAAATCTTCTTGTTGTTCTTGTATTTTTTACTAAATCTTTAAACTCTTTAAAATCCATTATTAAATCCTTTTTAAATAATTGATATAATACCAAAACAAATAATAATTTTGGATTTTAAATGGATAAAAAAGTAGTCATTTTAAGTGGAGCAGGACTTAGTGCAAGCAGCGGTATCTCAACTTTTAGAGATAAAGGCGGGCTTTGGGAAAATCATGATATAAATGAAATCTGTATGGCAGGATGTTTAAACTGGAATTATGAAGCTACAGTTAATTTTTATAATCAAAGAAGAGAAGATATAAAAAATAAAAAACCTAATAATGCCCATAAAATGATTGCAAGGTTAAAAAACAAATATCCCCGAAAAATTGAAGTTATCACTCAAAATATAGATGATCTGCTGGAAAAAGCCAAATGCCAAGATATAATTCATCTTCACGGCTTTTTGCAAGAACTTAGATGTATGAGTTGCGATGATATCGTAAATATAAAGTATGAGATGCAAAATAGTTCAAACTCAACTTGCAAAAAATGCGGTGCAAAAATGAGACCGAATATCGTATTTTTCGGTGAAGCAGCACCTATGTATGAAAAACTTTATAAAATCTTGGAAGATTGCGGACTTTTGGTAGTTATAGGAACTAGCGGAAATGTTATAGATGTAAGTTCTTTAGCAAATTTTGCGCAAAAAGCGATACTAAATAATCTTGAACCAAGCAGTGCTATAGTAGAAGAGTGTTTTGATAAAATATATTATGAAGATGCAAACACTGCATATAAAAAAATAGAAAAAGATATAGAGGAATATATAAACAATTGACAAAAAATGATAAAAAAATCAAAGAACTTTTGGATAAAGAGATTCTTTGTAGAAACTGCGCAGATGAATTAAGTTATGAAAAACCTGATCCACTTTTGGTTGCAAGCAGATTTAAAGATGAGTATATAATTTTGCTTTGTGCTTTGTTTGCTTACGGAAAAGCAAGTCTGATTGTAAAATTTTTGGATAGTTTGGATTTTTCTTTATTGGATGAAAATGAAGAAAAAATAGAAAAAGAGCTGGATAAATTTTATTATAGATTTCAAAATGCTCAAGATGTAAAAACGATCTTTAAAACTTTTAGAAAGATGAAACAGGAAAATTCTTTGGAAGAGCTTTTTTTTAAAGCTTATAAAAAAGAGAACAATGTTTTAGAAGGCTTAGATTTTTTAATAGAAACAATTTACAAATACTCAAATAACTACACCTCCCAAGGTTTTACTTTTTTGGTTTCAAATAGATTGAAAAGAGATGCCAAAGGAGAAATAAAAGAGATAGGAAATGCTCCATATAAAAGATGGCATATGTTTTTTAGATGGATGGTAAGAGACGATAATCTTGATTTAGGACTTTGGAAAGGCATAGATAAAAAAGATTTGATTTTACCTCTTGATACACACACTTTTAAAGTATCCCAAAAACTAGGACTTTTGACACGAAAAACCTATGATTTGAAATCGGCACTTCTAATAACACAAAAGCTAAAAGAGTTTGATATAAATGATCCCATAAAATATGATTTTGCTCTTTATAGAATAGGGCAGGAGAAAATATTATAATAGATGCTTTTTGACTGAATATTATTTATAATGTAATAATGTGAATAAGCTGTGTTTTAATAATATAACTCTAGATATAATTATATATTAAAATTTATTTAGATAAAATAATCATAAAATGTATTTGTCTAACTTGATTAAAATAGGGATACCAATATTTATGTATATAAAAATAATAAAAAATAAAGAACTTAATTTTAGTAAATATTATATTTGCAGAAATTACAATGTGTGAGAAATAAATTGAAATTTTTGATGAATATAGCTTCCTTCTACTGGATTATATGTTTTTATCTAATTCAAAATAAGATTATATTGGATTCTTATTATATAGATAGAATTTTATCAATATTTATTTTACTATTAATTGGTGTTATATTAGGGTGGGGTTCTTTAAAAGTAATAATTAATCATACTGATAGTGATACTGAAAATAGTTTAAAAGTGAAGAAAATTTATCCTATTTATACTGAATTGATGCCTGTATTCTTATCAATAATTGTAATTGCTTTTAGCTTAAATAATTTTATAGAAATTGATGACTTAACTACCGTTTCTTCCTTGTTCTTTGGTATATTTTTACTATTTAGTATAAGCAATATTGGATATTTGAATCCAATATGGTTTTTACTGGGATATAGAATTTATAAAGTAGATAATGATAAAGCAATTTATACGTTAATTGCGCATAAAAATAAAAACTATAAATCTATTGACAAAATTGGGAATGTAAAAAAAGTAGATGAATTTGTATTTATAAAAAGGAAAGAGTAATGGGGCATTTTATAGGGCAATTAAAAAATAATAGTGGTTTTAATAAAATCTTTGATAGAGATAGTGAGTTCACTCAGATTAAACAAGATAATGAAGTTTTTTTTGATACTGAACTTGATTTTAGTGACTCAGTTGATTATACAATGGTTAGACCTGATCACAAATTAGAAGCAGAAAAATATTATTTCTTAGATTATTCTCAAAGTGAAGGAGGTATATTAAACTCAATTCAAAGATACTTTAATACATTAGACTCTACAGCTGAAATTGCTACGCTAATTCAAGTTAATCTTGACAAAATAGAACTTTTAATTTATGGTAAAAAAATTAATAATAAATATAAAGTTAATATTCAAGCAATAACGCCAAAATATTTTATAAAATCGAAAAATTATTTAAAAATATTTGATGGTCATATTGAATACAAACATGAAAAAAATGTTTTAGAATTTAAAGATCAAATTGATATTTTTATAGATGAAAATGAAAAAAAGATATATTTCAAACATTTTAATTATCTAAAGAAAATTGATGATAGTTTTATAGAACTTTACCAAGAAGCTTCAGATGAAGAACAAGGAACATTTATTGAAGAAGTTAATTCTCATGAAAATTTCGAGATTGACGATTCAAAACTAAAATTGCAAACAACAAACTTAAAAAAATTAAAATTTGCATTAGATAATGGAATGGTTAAAGAAGTATTATCATAAACAAGAAAAGTGAATAGTTATATTAGAAAATATAAAGATGAATTGTCACTTTATAGATCAGATGGTAAGTATATTTTAAAAACTAATAAAGATATTACATCTTTATTAAAAATTATTTTTGAAAATTTTTATCAGGGTGAAATAACTGGTAGAAAATTAGAAAGTAATTCTTCAAAAGAATTATAATTAAATCTTTATATATTTAGGTGGGCTGTAATACATGAGTGGTAAATTAAATCATGATTCAACAAAGACATTTAAACCTATTATTTATCAGTTTTTAGTTGCATTGGAAAAGTGTTTTGAAATGCAAAATGATGAATCCATTTGGATCGAGAAATATGGTGATGTTACAAATTCTGACGGTGTGCAAATAGAAGTTAAAGATTATCAAAAAGATTTAACAGACTTAGATCATAATATTTGGAAAACAATGAAAAACTGGCTAGATGATGGGTTTAATATATCTTATTATCATAGTTTTATTTTATTAACTACTCAAACTATTAGTCCTAATTCAAAATTTATTGAATGGAACATTAAAGATAAAAATCAAAAACTAGAAATCTTAAATTCTATTGCCGATGAGTATAATCATCAGCTAAAAAAAGCAAAAAAAACTCAGATGTTACTAGATAGAGTATTAGATGCTAATAAGAATGATAAGTTATTAGAAATTTTAGATATTTTTATTATAGAAAGTGGAGTTGATAATGATGAAGTTTTGTATGATAAATTTATAGAAACAAGGACTGACGGGATAATTGAAGCTAAAAGAGATGAATATATAGACTCCCTTGTAGGCTATATCATTAAACCAGAAATTACATCAGGTGGATGGGAAATAAAAAATAAAGATTTTAGACAAAAAACAACTTCTTTAATAGAAACATATACTTCCACAACTAAAGTATTCCCCAAAGTTGAAATGAATCCTATAACAGAAAAGGACCTATCTACTCATCAATCTTACTCCTTTGTTAATAAAATAGAAGATATAGAATATAAAGAAGTTAAAAGTGATGTGATTAGTGATTTTATTTATGCAAGAAGAATACTTAATGAAGAGTTAAAAAATTTTGAAATATCAAAGAAAGAATATGATTCTTATGAAGATGAAATTTTTAGAACTTTTGAAAGTAAACGTAGAAAAGCTTTGAGAAGTGCTAACTCTTCTAATTGTATTGATAAATCTAAAGATTTATATGATGATGTAACTGGTGAAAACTCACCCGACTTTTATAATTATAATTATACTCCTAAAAAATATCGTAATGGTCTTTTACATGAAATTGCAAATGATGAGGAAAATCCAAATAAACTCGTTTGGAAATTGGAGGTAAGTGATGAGTAAATATGTAGACAGTATTCATAAAATCAATAACAATATTTTTGTATTAACACCACTATTTTTAGTTTTTTACAAAAATTTAAAACCAACTTCTAAAAATTTATTATTGTCATATTTAGTATTACCTTTAATTTTATATAAAACAAGCCAGAAAAAAATTAAAACATCTAAAAAAACAAGTAGTATATTTAGCTTCCTAGATAGTAATAAAAAAGAAAAAAGAGAGAATGTTTACGGACTTCAAAAAAGAGTTCAAGAGTACAAAGAAATTACTAATCAATGTATTTTATATGCTATTGAGAATAAATGGTTGAAATTAGAAGATGATTTATCTATAGTAGTAATAGAAGAACAAGAAAATAATATGGTAAGTTTGAGTGATGCTTTTAAAGCATCCTCTAAACTATGTAATATTTTTAAAGAATTAGATGTTATATCTATTTATAGACAATTAGGGGTAAAAGAATTATGAAAAGTTATGTAAAACATATTGGTGTAGTTGACAAGAATAACAATATTCATAGTGTTGAATTTACAAAAGGTGTAAATGTTATAACAGGAAGATCTTCAACAGGTAAAAGCGCAATGATTGAAATATTTGATTATTGTATGGGAAGCAGTGAGTTCAATATCCCATCAGGAGAGATTACAGATAAAGCAGATATATACTTTATTGTTTTATCTATTAAAGAGGTATTTTTAGTTTTAGGAAGAATGGAAGATAGTACAAAAATATTTTTAAAAGAGGAGCAGCAATTACCAGATATTGAGTTTCTAAATAAAGAATATTTTGAATCGAAGTATTTTACTAGTGATTTTAATGTGAATTTAGGACATTACTTTGGACTTGATATAAATGACATTGATGAAGATAAAGAAGTTTTACAGTATACAAGAAAAAAAGGGCGACCTTCAATTAGAAATTTTATCCCTTATTTATTACAACACCAAAATTTAATTGCAAATAAACATTCACTATTCTATAGATTTGATCAAAAAGAGAGAAGAGAACAAACGATTGATCAATTTAAAATTTTTGCTGGTTTTGTAACACAAGAATACTATATATTAAAACAAAATTTAGCTGATAGTGAAAGAAAATTAAAAAAATTTGAAAAAGAACAAGAAAGTATAAATTATCAAAGAGATTTTAATGCTAGAAGACTTAATATACTTTTAGAAGAATATGAAACAATTAGTGGAACCAAACTTTTAGAAGAAAATGCTACTATTATTCTTTCAAATCCTGCTAACTATCTTGATAAACTTGATGCTAAAAGTATATTAATAAAAGAAGATAGTGATAATTCAATCGAAAAATTATTGTTACTAAAAGAGGAGTATAACAAACTTTTATCAGAAAAAAGAAAACTAGTTTATAAATACAGAAATATTGATTCATCAACAAAATATGCTAAACAATATAAAGAAGAATTAGCCAATAATAAAAATACAATTAAAGCTATTATTCATTCCTCAAAATGTCCATTTTGTAATGAAAAATCAAAAAGTACAATGAGTGAAGCTAATCAGTTAGAAGAAGCTATAAATTGGCTAAATGATGAACTCAAAAAATCTCCTTATCTCCTTGATTCTTTTGAAAGTGATAAAAATGAAGTTAAAAGAAAAATTGCTGAAATAGACAATAACTTAAAGAATAAAAAAAAAGAAATGGAAACTTTAGAAAAGATTACAGAAAATTTAGCAAAAAATAAAAGTCTAAATGAGCAAACATTAAAAGCTAAATTAAAAATAGAAAACCTACTTGAAAGTTTACTTAATAAAAGAGATAATAGCCTTGAAAAAGATATAAAAGAAGTGAAAAAAGATATTAAAGGTTTTAAAACTTCTTTGAAATCTAAATTTGATATTGATAAAAAAATTCAAGAGACAGAAACCTATATTAATAATGAAATGAAAGAAATTGGTAAAAACTTTTATTTTGAAAAATCCTATAAACCTATAAATTTAAGATTTTCATTAGATAGTTTTGATTTATGGCATGAAAAAGAAGATGGGAGTAAAGTATATTTAAGGTCTATGGGAAGTGGTGCCAATTGGTTATACAGTCATTTAACTTTATTTCTAGCTATACATAAGTTTTTTTCTTTAAGAGGTAGAGACTCTTTAGTCCCTCAGATTTTATTTTTAGATCAACCTACACAAGTATATTTCCCAACTACTATAAAAGATAATGAAGATGAGTTTAGTGCTCAAAAAATAGAAGAGAAAAAAGGAGATGTGAATAGTAATCTTGACGAAGATATGGAAGCTGTAACAAATATTTTTAATCAATTTGTATCATATTGTAAAAATACACAAAAAGAAACAGGTATTGAACCTCAGATAATAATTATAGATCATGCAGATCATTTAGATTTAGAAAATGAAGATTTTGAAAATTTAGTTAATGGTAGACGATGGAGAAATAGAGGATTTATAAATTAAAAAGGGAAGGCTTTTAGATTATAGACATATCAGTTCAAATTAGATTACATAGTTAAGAAGTCAATAAAAGTCTTTCTAATTCTTGAATATTATTATATGCTTGATAAAACAGTTAATATAGAAAATTAGTCTTTGAAAAATTATGGGAAGAAAACGATGATTATTTAAATAGTTCATAAATTTTTCTAATAAAGAAGATATAACAAAGTCATGTCTCTTAATTTTTTCCATTGGCTATGATAAAAAAGAAAAAGAGTATATATGAGAAAGACTTCTTTTTTAATATCAAGATTTTTAAATGCTCATAAAGTTTGTTCACTTCTTACAATCCTAGATATAATAATTTAATCAAAAAAGTTATATTTTATAGAAAATGGCTTTTTTCTTTGATATAATTAAATATATTTTTTAATTAGGGAAATAAAATAATATGAAAATAAAATTATTATTTCTATCAATTTTGTTTGCAACAAATTGTTTAAGTGCAGAAAAAAATCCTATTACCATTGGAATTGCACCTCATTCGTCAACTAGGGTTATTTTAGAATCACATCAAGATTTAAGACTTTTTTTAGAGAAGTTTTTTCACAGATCTGTAGAAATTTTAACAGCCAAAAATTTTAGCGAGTTTACAAAACGTTCAGACAAAGGAACTTTTTATGATCTAATCTTAACTTCTCCAAATCTAGCTGTTCTTGCTCAAAGATTAGGTGGTTATACTCCAATTATGACTTATAAAAAGGGTTTATCGACTATTATTTTGTCAAAAGATAAAAATATTTTAAAAAAAGATAAGTTTCCTTTGCATGTAGTCGGTTTGGATCCTGTCTCTTTTCCTACTCTTGATGCGCAGGAGTGGTTGTCAAAACAAGGATTTAAAGAGAAAGAAAAAGTAGAATATACTTATACAAGCGCGACAGATAGTGCAATATCTATACTTATGAACAATCATGCAGATATGATAATAATGTCATTGCCCAACTATTTAAAACTGATAAATAAAAAAAATAAAGCTTTGGTTCATGTGATTTACAAAAGTGAACCAAAGCCAAGTAGAATATATCTGGCAAAAGACAAAAATAAAATTACTTTAAAACAGTGGCAAAAAGCTTTGGAAGCTTTTTCAAAATCTGTTGAAGGAAAACATCATTTAGAGATTACAAAACTTGAAGGGTTTAAAAAAATATCTCCGAAAGATTTGGATAATCTTGATGAAATAGTAGATAAAACTATGAAAAGGCTGTATAACTAAATGAAGATATCACTAGCTTGGAAATGGGTAATTGCAAGTTTATTAATAGAGAGTCTTATGCTTACCTTGATGGTAATAAAAAACGTAGATCAATTAAAAAACAATTTATCTACTCAGACTTATATCAGACTTGATGAACAGAAAATATTATTGCAAAGTGCCCTTGTTGCACCTATTGCTCAAATGGATTATGCAACTATTGATGCAATTTTAAAAGAGACGAAAGCTATATCGACTATTGATTATATGGTTGTTGTAGATAATCAAAATAATTGTATCTCTTCTGTTGGCTGGAGTGATTGTAAAAATTTGCCTACAGTTGAGTTTGATCCTTTTAGTGAAAACTCTTTAGAAGATGAACGGTTTGATACAAGTATTCCTATAACTCTTTTTTCACAAACTTTAGGAAAAGTTTATTTAGGCTTGTCTACAAAATTCTATATTCAAGCAAAAGAGGAGATGATTATACGAAGTATAATTATTGCTTTAATTGAACTGCTGCTTTCTGCTTTTTTATTAATAACAGTTAGTAAATGGATAATAAAAAATTTAGTTAAATTAACTCACACTGCAAATGCTATTGCCCTTGGCGATTATTCTCAAAGAATTGATTTAGGAGACAGCAAAGAGACTTTGCAATTACAAGAATCTTTTAATCTTATGGCAATAAATATTGAAAAAAATATCGAGAATTTAAAACTTTCAAATGAAAAAGAGAAAAAGTTGTTTGAAAAACTCAAATCCCAGCTAGAAAAAAATTATGAGCAGGATTTACTTCTTAAACATCAAACAAGAATGGCAATTATAGGAGAGATGTTAAATAATATTGCTCATCAATGGAGACAACCTTTAAATGCTATTACTATTCAATTAAGCAGTCTGAAATTAAAAAAAGAGTTAGACTTGCTTGAAGATAAAGATATAAGCGATACGGCAGACAGTGTAATGAAGTATGCAAATTATTTAAGTAATACGATTGATGATTTTAGAAACTTTATGAAAGTAAATCCTCAAAAAGAACATTTTAGTATTCAAAACTGTTTTAACAAAGCCGTAGAGATAGTTTCTGCTTCTTTAAAAAACAATGATATTAATCTTGATATTACAAAATCAAAAGGGGAATTGTTTATAGATGGAATAATGAATGAATTAACTCAAGTTTTTATCAATATTCTGAATAATTCAAAAGATATTTTAAATGAAAAAAATATTGAACACAAAGTGATACAAATATCTTTTTATAAACAAAACGACAAACTTATAATTACAATCCAAGACAATGCAGGCGGAGTTGAAGAGAGTATTATAGATAAAGTCTTTGATCCTTATTTCACTACAAAACACAAAAGCCAGGGAACAGGTATAGGATTGTATATGAGTTCCAAAATTATTCATGAACACTTTTCAGGAGAGATTATTGTAAAAAATGAAGATATAGAGTATGAAAAAAGAGTTTATAAAGGGGCAAAGTTTTATATTATTTTACCCATATAAAAAAGAGATTTAACGATTTTTATATTCTATTTTTATTATTAAAATTTAATCCTTTTCACCACATTATTGTACTAAAATTACACGATTATAAAAACAGAGATTTATTATGAAAAAAAGCATTATAGAAAATAGAAAAATATTATATATAGAAGATGGAGTACATGATACAAATTTAGATAGTGTAAAGGTTTTTAAAACGCAAACTTATGAGCCTAAAAGTCCTTTGATTTACGATGTATGTCTGATTTTAGTTCTTCAAGGTAAAAAAATAGCAAATTTGGCAAGCAACAGTTTCACTTTTGACTGTGACAATTATTTAGTTGTTCCTACTACTTTGCCTTTGGAGTGTGAGACTTATGCTACAAAAGAAGAACCTTTTATTTGTCTGCTTATCTCCCTTGACAGAAAAATTATGTATGATATTATCGAAAAACTAAACACCAGAACTTTTGAGAATAAAAACAACAGTACTTTCGGTATTTTTGCAGATAAAGTAACACAAGAGATTGAGGATATTACTTCAAAACTATTGGATATCTTAGAATCCAAAGAAGAATCGACTATTCTGGCTAAAGGTGTATTAACAGAACTGTTTTACAGAATCGCCATAGGAAAAAATGCAAAAATGCTTCATAAAATGTTTTTGGAAGAGAACACTGAATCAAAAATCGCAAAAGCATTAAAAATAATTCATGACAACTATAATGAAAATCATGATATGGAAACACTTGCAAGAGTTTGTGATATGAGTGTATCTTCTTTTCACAATCATTTTAAAAAAATCACTTCTCATACTCCCTTGCAATATATCAAAAAAATAAGACTTACAAAAGCAAAAGAGTTTTTAGTAAAATATGATTATAAAGTAGTAGATGTTGCAAATGAGCTAGGATATGACAATCCTTCACATTTTAGCAGAGATTTTAAAAGTTATTTCGGATATTCACCAAAAGAGGCAAAAACCTCTTTATAGTTTTGTTTAGGAGAACAAAAGGTGAGTTTTATGCTGCCATTGATCTATTTAAGATATTTGCAACTTTTTCTAGTGTAACTGTTCCGTTTTCTCCAAGTTCTAAGTAACCGTGAGATTTAAACGCACCGTGAACATTTTCAATTACTTTATCATCAATTTCATATGCAGTTAATTTAGTAGGTAATCCAACGCTTTCAAATAACTTTTCCATTTTTTTGATAACAGCTTCATTGTCATTTTCGATTCCAAATACGTTTTTACCAAATTGTGCTAATTTCTCTTGTTTTTCTTCAATCATTTCTCTTAAAAGGTGAGGTAAGATAACTGCTAGTGATCTCGCGTGATCTAGATTGTAAAATGCAGTTAATTCATGTCCGATTAAGTGAGTTGACCAATCTTGGCAAACACCGTTAGCCAATTGGAAATTTAACGCTTGATTACAGATATACATTAAGTTTTCTTGCCACCATAAGGTTCTTCTTTCATCCCATTTTTGTGCAAGTGTTACTAAACCTTTATATAAAGTTTCAGCATATCCGTCATTTACTAATACATCATTTGTTTTTGTTAAATATTGTTCAGAGATATGAACAAAGGCGTCAACTAAACCGTTACCTAATTGTCTGTCACTTAATGTTCCCATAAATGACGGGTCAAGTACCGCGAATTTTGGGTAAGAGTGGTCAGAAAAATACATTCTTTTTTCATCAGTTGTTTTTCTTGAAACAACTGTTAGGTTATTTGATTCAGAACCTGTTGCAGCTAGTGTTAAAATAACTCCGATAGGTAAAGCTTTTTGAACTTCTGCAGTACCGTCTAAGAAATCCCATGCATCTCCGTCATATAATGATGCCGCAGCAAGATATTTTGAACCGTCGATAACAGAACCTCCACCGACTGCTAAAATAAAATCAACACCTTCAGCTTTTACGATTTGGGCTGCTTTATTCATCGTTTCAACAGTAGGGTTTACTTCAACTCCACCGAATTCTAACCATTCATGATCTTTTAAAGCTTCAGCTACTTGGTCATAAGCACCATTTTTTTTGATTGAACCACCACCATAAACAACTAATACTTTGTTGTCTTTTGGAATTAAGTTGGCAATCTCTTTTATTTTACCTTTTCCAAATTCAATTCCTGTTGGATTATGATAAGAAAATTCCATCTATTTTGTCCTTTTTGTTAATTTTGTAGGTGAATTATAGGAGCAATAGGGGACTTTTTGAAGACCAATTTCTACAAATCTTATACCAAATCCTACAAAAAAGTTGAAAGGCTAATTATTTGATTTTATGAAAAAAAGAGTGTAAAATTATATTTAAAGGTGATAAATGGATTTTTGGAAAAATTTTAGCAAATATTTTGACCAAAACATGAGTAAAATCATATGGATTCTTCTTGGTCTTCAAACTCTTATTATTGCAATTCTTTCTTATCAATAATTTTATTTATTAATCTGTTTGTTTCTAAAATTTTTGATAAATCAATCTCTTTTTCCAATATTAATTCATAAATAGTTTCAACAATATCTTTCAGACTTGTATTATCCAACTGGTTTCCGAAAAGCAGAATATTTACTCCTGAATTGATTGCCAGTTTTATTCTTTGTTTTAAACTATAATGATCACTTATTGCTTTCATTTGTAAATCATCACTTATAATTAAACCTTTGAATTTTAATTTTTTTCTTAGAAGTTTTGTGTTTATTTTATAAGAGAGTGTTGCAGGATATTTTTCATCAAGATTTTTATTATATACGTGGGCTGTCATTATAAAGTTGATTTCTTCTTTTTCTATTAGTTCTTTGTATGGAAGAAGTTCTTCTTTACTCCAACTTTTTGTAATATCCACAAAACCTTTATGGGAATCTGCTTTTGAAGAGCCGTGCCCGGGAAAATGTTTTAATACGGAGTATATATTATTTTCTTTTTGTGCTTGAATAAAGATTGAAGCATATTTTACTACTTCTTTAACATCTTTTGAATAAGCTCTTTGTAGTTTTACTATAACTTTATTGTCCGGATTTTTAGCCAAATCTACAACCGGAGCAAAATTTAGATTGAATCCTTCTTTTTTGAGCATTAAAGCCAAGTTTTTATACTCTTTTTTTGCCTCTGTCTTATCTTTTTTTGAAATCTCTTTAGCACTTGGAAAAAGTTTAAAACCGTTGTCTGGATTTAGTCTACTTACTTTTCCTCCTTCTTGGTCTATTGAAATAAGTATTTTATATTTTGAATAATTTTGTATTTGGGTCGTAAGTTTTTTAAGCTGTGTCGGATTTATTATATTTTTTGTTTGTTTGGTTTTATAATCTTTATTAAAAAGTATTACTCCTCCAAGATTGTATTTATCGATATCATTTTTTAATGATTTTGTTAGTTTTGTTCCGTCAAATCCTATAATAATAGTTTGACCGATAAGTTTTTTAATCTCTTCGGAAGTTAAATCTTTTGAAAAACCGTAAGAGATTAAAAAAGTAAAAAGCAGTAAAAATTTAAATAACCGTTCCATCTTCTAAAATTATTTTATTTCTGCCGCTCTCTTTTGCCTGATATAAGAGCATATCGGATTTTTGAATTGTACTGTCATAACTGCTGTGGTTGTTTCTTATTGCAACTCCTGCTGAAAAGGTTACGTGTATTTTGTTATTTTTATATAAAAAGTTGTTTTCTTGAATAATTGATTTTATTCTTTTTAAATATTTAAGCAACTCTCTTTTTAAATTAAAATGAACAATTGCAACAAACTCTTCTCCTCCATATCTAGATACAACATCCAAATCGCGGGTGTTTTTTCCTAAAACCTTTGCAAAAGTAGATAAAACCACATCTCCTGCTTCATGTCCGAAACTATCATTGATTTTTTTAAAATGGTCAAGATCAAAGAAAACAATGGCATATTGAGTATTATTTCGAATAAAATTATTCTCTATTCTTTTTATTGCATCATCATAAGCTCTTCTTGTAAGAAGTCCTGTCAAATGATCTTTAATACTCTCTTGTCTTGTTTTTTCCAGCTCTTCTTGAAGTTGGATTACTTTTTGTTCCAAAGTTTCAACTTCCGATTTCCCCGAAGAGAGTTTCTCTCCTACATTACTCATCTCATTTTCTATTGATTTTGCGGCACTTATAAGTTTTGATTGTAAGTTTGTCAATGTCTCTATATTGGGTGCTTGCATATCCATAGATTGAATTTCTGATTTTATATTGGAAACTTCTTTTGAACCGTTTCCGCTGCTTTGAATGGCATCACTGAAATATTGTCCCATCAAAGTCAGCATTTTTGCAATTTCTGCCGTTTTCTCTTTTACTACTTTTTTATCGGCTTCAAATCTTTTAGTAATAAAATTCTGCATCTCTTTTTGAATATCATCTTCAAACATAAGAGCAGGGGAATTACCGATTTTTACGGAAAATTTATGCAGATCTTCATCTATATCAATACTGATTGAAGGAGTTATAGATTGCTGGAAAAGTTTTGCAAGGGAGTCCAGATTCTCTTTTGATACTCTGTTTAATAAAATTGGAATCAAATCTTCAAAAGTAGCGATCTCTTTATTCTTAATCTCAATTTGTTCATTTTTACTAAGTTTTTCTACAAATTTTTTAAAAACTTCACACTCTTGTACGGAAAAATCATAAACTTTAGATATTTCACAGAACTCTTTTTGATATTCACTCGGAGTTGCTGGAATTCCTTTTTTATGAAGGTTTAAAATGGTCTCTTTTACTACTTGTTGTACTTTTGAATCCATACTGAAATCCTATCTTATCCTAAGATTTTTTTTGTCATTTCATTAATTCTTTTTCCGTCTGCAACACCGGCAAATTTTTTGGTAGCTTGTCCCATTACTTTACCGATATCTTTCATCGATTGAGCATTTACTGCTGCAATTATCTCTTTTAGTCCTGCTTCTAACTCTTCATCATTTAATTGTTTTGGCATATACTCGTTAAATACATCAATTTGTCCTTGCTCTTTTTCAACAAGTTCATCTCTTCCTGCCTCTTTGTATTGAGCTATAGACTCTTCTCTTTGTTTTATACCTTTTTGAATCAATTTTATAACATCTGCGTCATTTAAATCTTTTCTTTCATCTACTTCAATCTGTTTTATCATAGTATTTATTGCTCTGATTGAATCTCTTTTTACAATGTTTTTTTCTCTCATTGCAACTTTTAAATCATCTTTTAATTGTTGTTTTAAACTCATTAAACGTCCTTTTTTAATGCTGTATTTAGTAAGATTATATCTTATTTTGAGTTAAAGGTTTCAACCAATTCCTCTAATTCAAGGAATCTTTCTACTTTTTCTTCGTATATATTTTCTGCCTCTTCCAACTCTTTTGAAACTGCTACTATACCTTTTTCTTCATAGCAAGAAGGGTTTGATAAACAGTTGTTTATCTTTTCTATTTTTTCTTCAAGTTCTTCTATCTCTTTTGGTAAAGAGTCATACTCTCTTTGGTCTTTATATGAAAGTTTGTTTTGAGCTTTGTTTTTTTGCTCCAAAGAACTGTTTTTACTATTTTGTTTTGAAGTTTGAGTTTCAAAAGCATCCAACTCTCTTAACTCTTTTTCAATCTCTAAATACTCCGTATAGGGTTGAAAACTCTCTTCAACCAAACCTTGACCTTTAAACACAAAGAGTTTTTTTGCAATTTTATCTACAAAATATCTGTCATGAGATACAAATATTAAAGCTCCCTGGAAGTTTTGTAAATACTCTTCTAAAATATTTATTGTAGGAATATCCAAATCATTTGTCGGTTCATCAAGAATCAGACAGTCTACTTTTTTTGTAAAAAGAAGTGCAAGGGCAACTCTGTTTTTTTCTCCTCCGCTTAATACGCCTATTTTTTTATCTAAATACTCTCTTGGAAAAAGAAAGTTTTTAAGATAGCCAAAAACATGCATATTTCTGCCGTCATCCAAAACAACTCTGTCCCCGCCGTTTGGGCAGAAAGTCTCCATTAGGTTTTTTGAATCATCTAGCATCTCTCTTTGTTGATCAAAATATCCTATATTGAAATCGCCTTTTTTAAATTTTCCGCTGTCAACTTTTAGTTTTTCCATAAAAATTTTAAGCAAAGTAGATTTTCCGCTGCCGTTTGGTCCTACTATTGCAATAGTATCTTTTTGTAAAATCCTGCTTGAAAAATCTTTTATTAGGAGTTTATCTCCCAAACTTTTTGAGATTTTATCTAACTCATAAAGCATTTTTCTTTTGTTTTGCTGTTTTTCTTGAGAGTTAAAAGCTTTTTGCTCTCTTTGAAGTTCCAAAGACATTTTTCTTATGATAGAAGGATTTGATTTCGCTTTTTTCTTTAATTCAAAATATTCCGATTTTCTTCTCTCATTTCTTTTTCTTCTTGCCGTTACTCCTCTTTGCATCCAGTGGGCTTCTCTTTTTACGAGTCTTAGAAGATTTTCATGCTCTTTTTGTATGTTTTCCAAAAGTTGAGCTTTTTGTTCCAAATATGAAGAGTATCCTCCGTTGAATTTTTTTAGATTTCCGTCTTCTACTTCTACGACGCAAGTAGCAATATTATCTATAAAATATCTGTCGTGTGAGATGAAAAGTAGAGTAAAATTATTTTTTAAAAGAAGAGATTCCAAAAATTCAACCATATAAACGTCTAAATGGTTTGTAGGTTCATCAAGTAATAAAACATCGGGTTTTTTCAAAATCAAGCCTGCTAGGCAGACTCTTCTTTGTTCTCCACCGCTTAAAAGATTTACATCTTTGTGTTCATACTGTTTTAGCTGGAACTCTTCTAAAACCCTTTCAATCATATTATCCAAATCCCAAGCATTGTGAAATTCGATAAAAGTAGCAAGTTCACTCTGTCTTTTTAAAAGTTCACTGTTTTCATAATCACTCATAAGTTGATTTGTGATTTGTTCATATTCGATTTTAGCAGTTTTAAGTTCTGTTAACTGCTCTTCAATAGCTTCTCTGACTTTTATACCTGCTTTAAATTTAGGCTGTTGGTCAAGCATCTCTATTTTTATTGATTTATCAATAGAAATCTCTCCTAAATCAGGTTCTACTTGTTTCATAATTATTTTAAAAAGTGTTGATTTTCCTTGCCCGTTTTGTCCTATAACAGCAATTCTTTGACCTTGGGTTAAAGTGAAGTTTACATTTTTTAAGATAACTTTTACATCATATTGTTTATTTATGTTTTGTAAGTCTATTAGTGCCATATATTAATTTTTCTTTCCTAATAAAATAAAGAGGTTTATAATCTGTTTTAGTTCTTAATTAAGAGAAGATAATATCTAAAATCGTGTGATAACTGACTTAATTAGAAGTTTTAGACTAAGCCCTTATCACACTGTTTTTTTGTTGAAACTTTTTATAAATTACTCAACAAAAAGTAAAATATCGCAATCTAAAGTTTCCATTAAATATGCAGCAACAGAACCGTGTAAAGCTGATGTTGCATTATTTACTCCTGCTGAGCCTAATACAACCAAATCTGCTTTTTCACCTTCTGCTTTTTCTTTTAAAATATCAGTAACATTGAAATAAGATTCCAAAAGTTCTTTATTTGTAATTTCTACTTCTTTTGCAAAAGTATCAAAATCCTCTTTTGCTTCCTCTTTTAGCTGCTTTCTTGCAATATATTGGTCTTGGGAAGCATTATAAAATGAAATTACAAAATCAGTTAGTTGTTTGTAGGCATGGATTAATTTTATATCTGTTTTATCAAAAAAGTTTTTTGCAAAAAGTATACTCTCTTTTGAAATATCGGATAAATCGGTAAAAGCCAAAATATTTTTATATTCAGCCTGGCAGCTGTTTTTTACTATAAGAAGAGGGCAAGGTCCGTTTTGTGCCACTTTATGAGCTGTAGAACCGAATAATTTAGTAGTGAAATCCTCTTTTGAGTTTGCTCCTATTATAATCAATTTGCTTTTTAACTCTTTTGCATATTTTACAATTTCATCGGCAGGATTTCCCTCTACGATTTTAATTTGATATTCACTTTTTTCAATTCTTTCATTTTCTAACAAATCTTCAAGTTTAGATTCTATTTTTTCTTTTACCTCTTTTGTATCAACATGAGGAAATAATTTTTTAAACCATGATTGATTTATTACATGGATTAGCATTAATTTTGCTTTTTTCTCTTTGCTTAATTGGATAGCTCTTTTAAGTATCTCTATACTCGATGTTGTAGCATCAATTCCTACAACTATGTTTTCCGTATTGTTCATAGTAAACTCCAAAATTAAAATATTATTTATTTGATTATATCATATAAAGTTAAACTATAACTGTAAGCAGATTATTTTTATAAAAGAAATATTTTTTACTCTATTGAGCAAGTTTTTTCAGTAGAATCGTTTATTTCAAAGTCATCATAAGGATCCATATGAGTATTTATAATCCAGTCTCTTTTTAGATCTATCATTTTGATTTTATCTTCAATTCTATCTGTTATTCTATGGGCTTCCATAAGTGTAATTAGACAATCAAAAACTAAATGTACGTCAACAAATGTTTGATTGCCTGCTTCTCTTGTTTTTAAAAGATGGTGAGTATTTACTCTATCCTCGGCTTCAATTATTTTAACGATTTTTTCGACAATCTCTTCATCTACTGCTCTGTCTAATAAAACTAAAACTCCTTCTTGAATTAGTTCATAAGCAGAATAGATAATAAAAATAGAGATACCGCCACCTACAATTACGTCAATTAGTTCGATTCCAGTAAAATTTACGAGTACTAAAGATATCAAAACAGCCAAGTTTGTATAAACATCGGTCTTATAGTGTAAAGCATCGGCTTTTATAACCATATTTTGTGTTTGTTTTGCAACTTTGTTTAAGAAAAGAACTAAGCATACGGTAATAATCAATGAAATAATCATTACGGTTAAAGATATTCCCAAGTAGTGAGAAACTTCACCTTTTATGGCTTTTTCTACTGCTTGATAGAGTAAAAAAATACCCGATATACTGATAATTGTTCCTTCAATAACAGAAGCTAGTGCTTCTATCTTTCCACGTCCGTAATTGAAAGTTTCATCTGCTGGTTTTTCTGAATTATTAATTGCAAAGTAGTTAAATACAGATACAAACATATCTAAAACAGAATCAATTGCAGAAGCCAAAACTGCAACCGATCCACTGGCAATCCCGACAACCAGTTTAAGTAAGGTTAAAAGTGCGGCAACACTACTTGATACGACGGTGGCTTTTTTTTGTGCTGTCATTTTAAAACTATTTTTCTATAAAATCTTTTATTCTTTTTATCCCCTCTTGAATACTTACTAAATCCGTAGCAAAAGAGAATCTAAAATAACCTTCCATACCAAAAGCTAGTCCAGGTACGACAGCTACACCTTTCTCTTCTAAAAGATCGGCTGCAAATTTCATAGAATCTGATGAAATCTCTTTTATATTTACAAAAAGATAAAAAGCTCCTTGTGGAGATACACAACTTAAACCTTTGATAGCGTTAAAAGATTCAACAGCGATATTTCTTCTTTTTTCAAACTCTTTTCTCATCATTTCAATATCTGCATCTGCATCGCCTTGAAGTGCAGGAATAGCAGCATGTTGAGTGATAGAGTTGATATTTGAAGTTACTTGACCTTGAAGTTTTGTCATAGCTTTTACAATTTCAACTTTAGGAGTTGCTATATATCCAAATCTCCATCCTGTCATAGCAACTGCTTTACTTAATCCGTTGATTGTGATAGTTCTTTGGTACATATCTTCACTGATTGAAGCAGCAGCTGTAAACTCTTTTCCGTCATACATGATTTTTTCATACATTTCATCAGACCAAACTAAAATATCGGTTCCTTTTAAAACTTCCGCAATCTCTTCTAGCTCTTCTCTTGAATAAACAGCTCCGCTTGGATTTGAAGGTGTATTTAAAATCATAGCTTTAGTTTTTGGCGTAATAGCCTCTTTTAACTGTTTAGCTGTTATTTTAAAGTCTGATGAATCATCTGTCTCAATAAATACAGGTACTCCACCTGAAAATTTAACTTGTTCCGGGTATGTTACCCAATAAGGTGCAGGGATAATTACTTCGTCTGCTTCTTCAATTAAAACTTGGCATAAATTGAATAAAGAGTGTTTTGCTCCATTGCTTATAACAATATGAGCAGGTTCGTAATTTAGTCCGTGATCTTTTTTTAGTTTTTTTATAATTGCTTGTTTTGTTTCAGTGATACCTTCAACTGCTGTATATTTCGTAAAACCGTCTTTTATTGCTTTAATAGCAGCGTTTTTAACAACATCAGGTGTATCAAAATCCGGTTCCCCGGCACTAAAACTTAAAATGTCTCTACCTTGCGCTTTAAGTTCTCTACCTAAAGCAGTAATAGCCATTGTTACTGACGGAGATAAATTCTCCATTCTCTGCGCAATTTTCATTAGTTTTTCCCTCTAATAATTTTCAATATGTTAATATTATGAGACATAATATTTCGTGGATTATATCTAAAAGTTACTTAAGGATTAGTTTGAATTTTTCAACATATATTAATAATAGAACGGTTACCGTAAATTTACAAAAAAAAAGAGGTCAAAAACATACTTATTTAAGACTTAAATCTTATGATTTGATAATTATTACCTCTCATAGTTACTTCTCATTGGATGATGCAAAGCTTTTAATAAAAAACAAAAAAGATTGGATTGAAAAAAACTTAGAGCAGATGAACAAAAATCTGCTAAATGATGATGAATTCCTTTTTTTAGGCATTAAACATAAAAATTTAGATGAGAGAAATATAGATGGTTTTTATAAACAAGAGGCTAAAAAACTGATTCCCAAAATAGTTTTGGAATACTCTTCTCTTATGAATTTGAAACCCACGGCAATAAAATTTAGAAAAAACAAAAGAACTTGGGGAAGTTGCAATTATAAAAACGAGTTAAATTTTAATATTTTATTAATGAAGTTTCCTATTTCTTTGATTGAGTATGTAGTTGTTCATGAATTGGCACATATAACACATAAAAACCACTCTAAATCTTTTTGGGCTTTGGTTGAACTTTATTGCAAAGATTATAAGCAAAGAGTAAAAGAGTTTAAGAGTTTTTTATAATTTGTCTTATCTCTTCAAACTTTTCATGTAAATTTTCATCTTTGATTGAGTTTTCAAATATACCGTAAGAACGCTCTTGGTAACTGCTTGGTGTTTCATAAGGCTTTTCTTTTTTTTCTATTTTGTTTGTTACGAAAAATCGTATTTCATCAATATTTGCGATGTTAGATTTTTTTAATAAGTCATTTATTAAACTCTTGTTATACTCAAACTCCATTTTATAAACAGGATGTGTTAATACAAAAAAGAAGATTTGATTCCTAATATAGGCGAATTTGACCCCTTTCTTCATTTTAAGAGGAAGTAATTCAATTATCTTCTGAATTGTCTTTTGTGTATTAATTCTTCTGAATTCAGGATTATTTTTAAGATGACAAAGTATTTCATTCAATTTTTTCATGTTGTAATTATAGCAGGAATTTTATTATCTTTAAGCGGATGTGGATACAAAGCACCTCCAACTTATGTAGATGACAAACAGGAAGTATCAAAATAATGGTTTACGATTATATTATTATAGGTTCGGGAGTTGCAGGATTAAATGCGGCTCGTTTGATCCCTAAAACAAAAAAAGTTCTAATTTTATGTAAAAAAGAGCCTTGGGAGTGTAATACATTTTATGCTCAAGGTGGAATTGCAACTGCGGTTGATAAAGAGGATATACCTTTACATATCAAAGATACTATGGTTGCAGGAGTTTTTCACAACGATAAAAGAGCTGTGACGGTTTTAAGCGAAAATTCAAGAGCTTCTATTGATAATTTGATTCATGATGGATTAAAATTTGATTTAAATGCAAAAGGCGAATTGGCTTTTACAAAAGAAGCAGCCCACAGCAGAAGTAGAATTTTGCACGCAGACGGAGATGCAACGGGAAGAATGCTGCATCTTTTTTTAATGGGAAAATTCCCGCATAGGCTAGAAACGAACTGCGTGGTAAATGATTTGTTGATTCAAGATGATATTTGTTACGGGGTTAAATACTTCGTAAGTGAAACAGAAGAAAAAATAGCTTATGCGCACAATACGATTATAGCAAGCGGAGGAGTAGGATCAATTTACAAATATCATACAAACTCTACAACCGTAGCAGGTGAAGTACAAGGTATTTGTCTTGAAAAAGGTTTGATCTTAAAAGATATGGAGATGATGCAGTTTCACCCTACGGTATTTAAAGGCACATCATATGCGAGAAAGACTCTTTTAAGTGAAGCTTTAAGAGGAGAGGGTGCTTATATAGTCGATGAAAACAATTATAGATTTTTGTTTGATTATCACAAAGACGGTGAATTGGCACCAAGAGACGTAGTAAGCAGATCAATCTTTGATTATCACCAGAAAACAGGGCATAAAATATTTCTCTCTTTTGATAAATTCGATAAAAACTATTTTAGAAAAAGATTTCCAAATATATATGCTACGTTTAATGACTTCGGTTATGATTTACCTTTTGAAAAAGTTCCTATTTCACCTGCATTTCATTATTCAATGGGTGGAATTGCGACAGATTTAAACTCAAAAGTTTTAAATATGAAAAACCTTTATGCTGTAGGAGAAGCTGCTTGTACGGGAGTTCATGGAGCAAATAGACTTGCATCAAACTCAATGTTGGAAGGAATCGTATTTTCAAAACTTGCAGTAAATTATAGTCTTAAAAATGATTTTAAAATCAATGAAAAAGAGTATACGAAAGAGATAAAATATTATATTAGAAATAAAGAAATAGATAAAAAAATAAAAGATAGAGTTAGAAGACTTATGTGGGAGAGTGCTGCTATTGTAAGGGATTTTAAATCATTGCAAAAGGCTTTAGATGAAATAAATGATTTCTTAAAAGAGGATGTGGGTAGACTGCTTTTTTTAAGGTTGCTTACGGCAAAATCTATTCTTAAAGCTGCACTTGATAGGAAAGAATCACTTGGAGCACACTTTATTAAGGAGAATTAATGTTAAAGATTCTGATGATATTATTGTTATCATCTCTAGCTTTATTTGCAAGTAGTACAGGAGAGTCAACTGCACATACTGTACCTGATCTTACGATGACTTGGGTTGGTTTTGCATGCCTTTTTATTTTTGTTGTTGGATACTATTTTGTAGCTGCGGAAGAGAAGTATGAAATAGACAAGGCTAAGCCGGCACTTTTTATAGGTACATTTATGTTTGTTTTGGTTGCTATTTATTATAGTTTAAATAGTCTGGATATGGGATTGGTTCATACCCAAGCAGAACATTTGATTTTGGAAATTGCCGAGATTTTCTTCTTCCTTTTTGTTGCTATGACTTATATTGAATCACTTATTCATATGGGAGTATTCGATAGATTAAAATATAATCTTATCTCAAAAGGATATACATATAGAAAACTTTTTTGGGTTACAGGTTTTCTAGCATTTTTTATCTCACCTATAGCAGATAACTTAACTACAGCTCTTATTTTATCGACTGTTTTAATTACAATTGAAAAAACAAGAAAAGACTTCTTGGTTCCGGGAGCTATAAATATTGTTGTCGCTGCAAATGCAGGGGGTGCTTGGTCTCCGTTTGGTGATATTACCACTCTTATGGCATGGACGGCAGGAAAAGGACATTTCCAAGATTTCCTATTTTTATTCCCTGCTTCAATAGGCGGATATCTTCTTACTGCTTTTATTTTAGCTAGATTTGTTCCAAATACACAACCTGACTTTGATGCTTCAAAAGAAGTGAAACCTACAATGGCAGAAGGAGCAAAAGTTGTTATAGCTCTTGGAGTATTTACGATTTTTTGTGCCGTAATGTCACATCAAGTTTTACATATGCCTGCAATGTGGGGTATGATGTTCGGTCTGTCTTTACTAAAAGTTTATTCTTACGGTCTTAAGAGGAAATACGGTTCAGACCACTTTAATATCTTTGAATCAATGGCAAAAATAGAGAATAACACTTTACTGTTTTTCTTTGGTATTTTAGCTGCTGTTGGAGCATTATACTTTATTGGTTGGTTAGGTTTAGCTGTAATTGTTTATGATCCGTCTGTTTTAGGTGCAACATGGTCAAATATCAGTGTAGGATTTTTATCGGCTATTGTTGATAATGTTCCCGTAATGTCTGCTGTATTAAAAGCAAATCCTGATATGGGACTTGAACAATGGATGTTAGTAACACTGACTGCGGGAGTCGGAGGTTCTTTAATCTCTTTTGGTAGTGCCGCAGGTGTTGGAGTTATGGGTAAACTTAAAGGAGTTTATACTTTCGGTGCCCATATGAAATATGCTTGGACTATTCTTTTAGGATATATCGCTTCTGTTTCAATTTGGTATTTACAATATCAGGTTTTAGGAATAGGGCATTAATAAACTAATTACCTAAAATATAAAAGGAGCTTTACTTTTAAGTGAGGCTCCTTTTTTTATATATTTTTCTTATAATCATTTAATTTAAATTAATAAGCTTCAAATTACACTTTAGATATAATCGCGGATACTTTTAATAAAATCAAAGGATTCTTTTTTATGAAACATGTACCAATAGTTGTATTAGATTTTGGTAGTCAATATACTCAAATCATTGCAAGAAAGCTTAGAGAAGCCGGAGTTTACTCTGAAATAGTACCTTTTAGCGAAAAAATTGAAGATATAAAAAAAAGAACACCAAAAGGAATAATTCTTTCAGGTGGACCAGCTTCAGTATATGCTAAAGATTCTTACCATCCCGATAAAGAGGTTTTTAAACTGGGAATTCCTGTTTTAGGAATCTGTTACGGTATGCAGCTTATTTCTCAATATTTTGGTGGAAGCGTAATTCCTGCGGATCATCATGAATACGGGAAAGCAAAACTTACTTTTGAAAAAGAAAGTGATATTTTCAAAGATACAAAAGACGGACAAATTGTATGGATGAGTCACGGTGATAAAGTTGATAAACTAGCAAGTGGATTTGAAATAATCGGAACAAGTGAGAATTCACCCTTTGCAGCTATTGCAAATGAGAAAGAAAAAATTTACGCTTTTCAATTCCATCCCGAAGTTTACCACTCTCAAGAGGGTTCAAAAATCCTTAAAAACTTTGCAAAATATATTTGCGGATGTGAATCAACTTGGAATATGGGTTCTTTTGCAAAAGAGCAAATTGCAAAAATTCAAGAAAAAGTCGGAAATAAAAAAGTTCTTTGCGGTGTAAGTGGAGGAGTTGATTCTTCCGTAGTAGCTACACTTTTAGCCGAAGCAATAGGAGATCAACTTATTCCCGTATTTGTTGACCATGGATTATTAAGAGCAAATGAAAGAGAAGATGTTGAAGCAATGTTTGCAGCTAGAGGAATAAACCTAATTACTGTTGACGTTTCTGAAATCTTCTTGAAAAAACTTGAAGGTGTAACGGATCCTGAGAAAAAAAGAAAAATTATTGGTGAAACTTTTATCGAAGTATTTGATAAAGAAGCAAAAAAACATGATGGAATAGAATTCTTGGCACAAGGTACACTATATACGGATGTAATTGAGTCTGTTTCAGTAAAAGGACCTTCAAAAACAATCAAATCACATCACAATGTAGGTGGACTTCCTGATTGGATGACTTTCGAACTTATCGAACCTTTAAGAGAAATCTTCAAAGATGAAGTTAGAAAATTGGGACTTGAATTAGGTTTACCTAAAGATATGATAGGAAGACACCCTTTCCCCGGACCTGGACTTGCTATTAGAATTATGGGTGATGTGAATAGAGCAGATTTGGAACTTCTAAGAAAAGCCGATGTAATCATGCTTGATGTTCTAAGAGCAACAGGATATTATGATAAAACATGGCAAGCTTTTACAGTACTTCTAAATGTAAAATCAGTAGGAGTTATGGGTGATAACAGAACTTATGATAATACTGTATGCGTAAGAATAGTAGATGCAACAGACGGTATGACAGCAACATTTTCATATATACCGCATGATATCCTAGAGACAATTTCAAGAAGAATAATCAATGAAGTTGACGGCATTAACAGAGTGGTTTATGATATCTCATCTAAACCGCCTGCAACTATTGAGTGGGAATAGAATAAAAGAAAAGTTATTTTTTTGTAAATAACTTTTCTAAATATAAAATTGACTTTTCTTTTTTTTTAGATAAAATATTAATCATAATATTATTAAATTTGTATATAAGGTAAACTAAATGACCTTGCAAGAAAGAATAGAATTATTACAAAGTTATAGTCAATGTAATTCTTTAAGTAATAAAGAATTAAGTAATTATGCCTATCATACATTAATAAACCAAGAATTTATGCCTTTATATACATCAAGTACAGAAGTTTTTATTACATTAGCAATTACACTACTTGGATTAAGTGTTGCATTTAGAGAAAAAGTGTTAGGACAATCTGGAAGACTTAAAATAACAAAAATATTACTTCTTATTTGGTTTTTTCTTAGTTTTGCAATCGCTTCAGGGATATTTTATTTATATGCAGCTCCTAAACATATTGAAATGAGATTTCAATGTGATTATTATGCACCATTAGGAATATGGCCAGGGCATGTGTATGGAATGTGTACAATATCTTTAATCTTAGGAATTTTTTTGCTATTTATTCTAATGGTTAATCAAGCTAAAAAGGTCAAAACTAATTGAGTAGGAAAGAGATTTAAAATATATTACAAACTCTATATAATGAATAATTGGAAATAGATATTCGACACTAGGATTTCAAATAAAACTTTATATAGCTAAAATAAAGTGATAAATTTATTTATTATAAATAATTAATAAACATATAAAGTTTAAGCTTATTTATTTTATACTTATAAATCTCAATTAAAAGGAACATTATGCGACTTATACTAGCAATTTTAATTCCATGGTTAAACTTTTTTACTATAGGAAAGCCAATTTCAGGTTTTATTTGTTTGCTTCTTCAACTTACACTTCTTGGTTGGATTCCAGCTGCCATTTGGTCTGTATATTCTTTAGGTCAATATAAAACAGACATAAAGATTAAGCAATCTGTAGGTAAATAATACTTCCTGAATGTTTTTGTATTTAACATACACTATGTATATTAAAGCTCTAAATATCAATATAAAATAAAAAAAGAAATTATAAGCTATAATAAAAATATATATAAAAATTATTATAATTTGTAATCTTTTTTTATAAATATACTTAAATTAAGCTCTTTTTTAAATATATAATAAATAAGTAGATTTAAGTACTTTATTTATATAATGTGGATTCAATAAATAGTTATGTGAATAAACATTGTGTTAAAATATAACTATCCATTAAAATTAATTTTTAAGGATTAGATATGGCAGGAGTTTGGCCAATATATGATAACAGCCCAAAGATTTACAAAGTCTATGCAGGACCAATGACTTGGGGTCCTGAAATACAGATGGATAAACCTCCTTTTGGTTCCTCTGGAACTAGAAAAATAAAAGTTTCATCAGAATCTAGCATAAAATCTCCATTTAAATTTAGAATTCATTTATTTAATGAAACAATAGAATTTAATGGACCAAATAAAAAAGATTTTCCATATGATGGAAATATACAAAACATTAGTTTTAGTGCAAAAAGTTTTGGAACTGGACAAATAATTAGATGTGAGTTTTATTAAAATGAAATCATTATTATTTTTAACTTTAATATCTAATTTATTGTTAGCACATTCTTTTAATCATTTCATAATAAAAAATGAATCAGTGACTTTAGAATGTAAAGATGTTAACTATATTAAAAAAATCAGTAACTACACAGCTGATATCGATTATACCAAAGAAGGTGCAAATAAGATATATCAATTCACTAAAAATAATGTAAATAAAGATTTAATGTTAATATCAAATGATAAAGTGATTTTTAAGCCCATAAAAATTACTGAACCGATGGGAAATAAAAAACTACCCAAAGGAGAACATTCAGGAATGATTCTTCACTCAGAAACAGGTAACATAGATGCTTTCATAAATACTTTTAAGCATTGTAAAAATGTAATACAATATCCAAAAGAAAAAAAGGTCATACAACAAAAAGGAACTTTAAATTTTAATATAGGAAAAGAAAAATTAAATTTTTCTTGTGATGATATAAAAGATATCAGAGGAGTTGCTTATAAAGATTTTAGTTTTAATCTTTATTTCTCTAAACAAGGTTTAGAAAAAGTATGTAAATTTACAAAAAATAATATCAATAAAAATATGGATATTTTTGTTGATAATAATATAGTTAAAAAGAATATTACAATAGATAAATCTATTGGATGTGATAATGATGAAAATAATCCATATTTAATAGATTCAAGTTTTACAACTTTAGATGAAATAAAAATGTTATTAAAATCTTTGTGTGTTGACCCTTATGAGTGATTTTAATGTGTAAGAATCACATAACAACACTTTGGAAAAAAACAAGGAGATACTTGCGGTTTCAAACTTATAATCGTAAGTAGAACAATTAAATGGTTTTGAACAAACAAGTGATATCTTTCCTTGTTTTTCAATTCCAACGTTATATACAAAAGGATTTAAATTGGCAGTAACAGTAAAAGATGTAGATACATTACAAGAATATATTATAGGTGTAATGGGTAGAGCAGACCATCATGCAGGAAATGTAAATGAAATTGCTTTGGCATTGGCTGGTGCTATTGTGTGGAAAAAAGATATCGCATCAATAAAGGTTATGGAAAGAGAAAGCGAAACTAAAAATGTTTTATGGGTAAATATAAATGGTAAAAAGTATGCTTTTGTTTACAATCATGACACTGGTAAAATTGACATGAGAGAGAAAACTATACAAGGTTCAAACTTACATGAATTTGATAATAGTACAAGTTTGTCAACTCTAAAAAATATTTTTGATGCACTTTAATCTAAAAATATAATCCAAACCTACAAATAAAACAAAATCTCATATAAATATGGTATAATTTTAGTATGAAATTTGAATATGATGAAAATAAAAGTAAAACCAATAAGTCAAAACATGGTATTGATTTTGAAGAAGCAAAAGAGTTATGGGAAGATCCATACTCTTTTGAATTACCATCTATTCAAAGTGAAGATGAAGATAGGTTTTTAGTTTTAGGTCAAATAACTTCTAAAAACTATACTGCAATTATAACTTATAGAGATGATGTTATTAGAATTATTTCTGTGAGAAGATCAAGAAAAAAGGAGATTGAACTTTATGAAAGCATCAGAGCTAGATAAAAAATTTGATGAAAATCAAGAAGATATTTTAGAGTATTTTGATACATCAAAAATCAAAATGATAAATGAAGAACCTAAAAGAGTAAACATTGATTTCCCTTCTTGGATGGTTGATTCTTTGGATAAAGAAGCTAAACATATCGGGGTAAGTCGTCAGGCAGTTATAAAAATGTGGTTAGCTGAAAGACTGCAAGGTTTGAACTCAAAAGTAACAGGTATATAACAAAACATTGGAGAGAAATATTTGACCTTGCGGCTCAAATATTTCTCAACTCAAACGTTAGCCACACAACAAACATAGGAGTAATAATGTTTCCAAAAAAAATTGTTTTATTTCCATTAGTAATAGCACTTACTATTTCATGTTATGCAGAAACACTAAATGATATTTCTACTTTTGCAAAATCAATATGTGATGAAGTAAGTCTATCAGGTTCTATTAATCGTTCAACGATAAAAGCAGAAATAGCAGGTAATATAAAACCCTTATCAAAACTTTTGGGTGTAAAATTTAACGCTGAAGGTATGTACACTCTTAACAATACTGAATATCAGGGGTTACCATACGATTCTCTACCTGATCAAATGAAAGATTCAAGAACTTGTAAAAAAGAAATTGCTTTTCTTCTTCTTGAAGAAAGGCATCGAATTCAAAGTTATACATCAACATCTCAAACACAATATGTAATTAAGGACAATGGTCTAGGTAATAGATTATTTAATAAACCAAATAAACAAGAATTGTTCAATCTACTATCAAAATCAAACCAAGATATTCCAAGGCTAATGATTGGCACACCTCTCAATATACTTGAAGAACAAACCATAGACTCTTTGACATGGTATAAAATCAGAGTTTTGGCTGGTACTGATAAAGGAAAAATTGGATGGGTGACAAAAGAAAATATCAAAGTTAAATAAGGCTAACAAGTCAGTGGAGCCAATAAATTACCCTGCGGGCAATTTATTGGCTCATTTCAAACGTTATGAAGAAAAGGAAATAAAATGCTACATTGTAGTAGAACATTCAAAAAACCTTGACAGCGACCTACTAGTACAGAAGGTTTTTCAGGGTGTGTTAAATACTTGACTTTTCGAACCTGATGGGAGCGATATAAAAGTTAGAGCGCTGGGATACAGCAGCTATATGACAGGACTGAAAAAGTTAGACTTCATTCATGTAGCTTTAAAAATACTATCCGAGCGGACAACTGAGCAGAAGTTGAATCTCTACTTATGCAGATAAAAAAAGTCGCTACAATTCCATAAGAACAACTGTTATAATATATTAAATCTCTACTTTATAAAACAAAAGCTACAATTCCACATAATTTCAAGGAAAAGTTTTATGCCAAATACTTATCAACACTTTAAAATATTTAAACCATATGGTTGTTTAAGTCAATTTAAACAAGAAAAGATGAAGAATAAAAGTTTATTAGGTGATTTTTATGATTTTCCTGAAAATACAATGGCTATTGGAAGGCTCGACCATGATTCAGAAGGGTTATTGTTACTTACAACTGATGGGATGACAAGTTACAATGTTAGAAATAAAAGTATAGAAAAAGAGTACTATGTGCAAGTTGATGGAGTGATTACTCAAGAAGCTATATCACAACTACAAAAGGGTGTTGAGATTACTGTAAGTGGGAAAAAGTATGCAACTCTTCCTTGTAAAGCTTTTGCTTTTAACGAAGAGCCAGAGTTACCACCACGTGGAAAGAATATTCGTCATCCAAGACATGGTCCTACAAGTTGGGTTTCAATTACCATTTGTGAAGGTAAAAAGCGTCAGGTAAGAAAGATGACTGCTGCTGTTGGTTTTCCTACATTAAGACTTGTAAGAGTTAGAATAGGTGATATTTATATAGATAGTTTAACACCTGGAGAAGTGGCTTCTATACCTAGTATTAATGATGCAATAAATTAATTGCACCATTAAGCAATCCTATACAATATGCTATACTATCGCCAAACAAACAATAATATAAAGGCAAAACACATTTTATGGTAGATATAAAAGATTTTGACTATATAAATGAAAGAGATAAAAAACTTGTAAAGCTTTTTATAGAGTCAAAAGATATAAAAAAATATATTCTTGGAATAAACAAATATACGAAAGCCATACAAAAACATATCTCTGTTGACGGTGTCATAGATGATTTTACAAGGGTTCAAAAATCTAGGAAGAAAGAGATATTAGAGATAAATGAGATAGATAAGAACTCTATAGTTCTTTGGGTGTCATGGGGAAGTCCGTTGGAAGTTAAAGAAAAACTTGATTCTATGGGCATAGAAAATATAAGCTATCTCTCTTTTTATAAGTATAGCTCATTTACTCTTCCTTCTGCTCCTTTTATGGATGATTTTGAAGATGACTTCAAGCAAAATAGAGACCAATATGAAAAGATTTTTAATCTACTGGAAGATGAAAAATCAAAAACTGTTTTTCAAAAGGTTTTAAATTTTAAGATAACCGGCGATTATAATTTTATGAAAGGCTTTACAAATAATCATAAAGAACAATATTTCGATAAAGAGATTATTCCAAATATAAAAAACATAAGTTTTGTGGACGGTGGTGGATATGTGGGAGATACAATCCCTAATATAATCAGCAATTTCCCTGATTATAAGAAAATATATTCAATAGAGCCGAATAAACTGCATATCAATATTGCCAAACGAAAATTTGCAGATACAAAAAATATAGAGTTTATAGAGTGTGGATTATCAAATCAAAAAGTTATTGTTGACGATAAAATTTCATCAAACAATTGTGACCATAATTATAATGCTCTAAATACCGATACCTTGGATAATATTATAAAAGAAAAAGTAGATTTCATAAAAATGGATATTGAAGGTGCAGAACAAGATGCCATAGAGGGTGCAAAGCAGACGATAAAAAGATATAAACCTATTTTGGCAATTTGTATTTATCACAAAGCCCAAGATTGGTATAAAATACCTCAAAGGGTTCTTTCCTTTCATAGTGGCTACAAACTTTATTTGAGACATTATATGGAGGGTATATATGAAACTGTTCTTTATTTTATTCCAAAGTCCGAGAATATATAAATCAATCGACTAACTTTTGTTTGATAAAAAGCAATATTTTAGAGAGCTTAACTACTTTTTTAATACAATATATTATAAATACATGGAGAAAAATTGAAAATCTCATATCATCGCAGACGAAAGATTAAAACTAGACGAATAGCTATAAGAGAACTAATCTCAAATGGTATTGATGACCCAAAAGAGTTAGCAAAAGAGCTTAACGTTACTGTTCCTACTATCAAAAGAGATTTAGAAGCTATGAAAACTATGAGTGAAGAAGATTTTACTTTTGCTAAAAGAGAAACTTCGCAAGAGATACTTGATAAAAAAGATGAAATCTTAAGAATGTTAGATGATGAAGAGTATTACAGCAAAAATGGTGATATAAATATACTTAAGATTACAAAAGAATTAAAAACAAGTAGAGCTACGGTTATGTCTGTATTAAATGGTGAATAGATAGTTATTATTGTATTATAATAAAATTAATAAAAAAGGGAGATATTATTATGAGCAAGGTTTTTATTGTCGGCGTAACTGGCGGTGTAGGTTCAAGATTAGCTCCAAAGCTTCTTAAATCAGGTCATAGCGTATCTGGACTTTATCGAGATAAAAAGAAAGAATCCTCTTTAAAAGAGCTGGGTATTAAACCTTTTTTGGGTGATTTGATGGATATGTCTGTGGATGATTTTATAGAAATAACAAAAGATCATGATGTTATTGTTTTTTCTGCGGGTGCGGCTGGAAGCGGTTTAGATAGAACTACTGCAATAGATTATGAAACACCTGTAAAACTTCTTAAAGCTGCAAAAGCAAACGGTATTTCAAGATTTTATTTAATCTCTGCATTTATGGATTCAATTAGAGATAAACCACGTAATGATAACTTTGAACACTATATGAAAATGAAACGACAAGCTGACAATGCTGTAGTTGCTTCAAAACTTGATTGGGTTATTTTAAGACCGGGAACTTTAGTGAGTGAAGAGGGAAGCGGCTTAGTAAATTTAGAACGTGCAATCTCTTATGGAAATGTAGCTAGAGGTAATGTTGCAAGTGTATTAGCAGCACTTATAAATGAACCGTCAATAAAAAAAGAGATTTTTGAGCTTGTGGATGGTGATAAACCTATTAATGAGGCAATTAAAGCTATTAAGCGTTAGATTTGAAGTCTCATATGTGTTATCTTCTAATCAAGCTTAAGGCTATTTCCTATAAAATATAATTCTAATAAATAATCATTTTATACTCTAAATTTAAAAAAGGTAATCAATGAAATATATCAAGATTTTATTTCTATCTCTGTTAGTTCTGTTAACAGTTTTATGGTTAGCAGCTGATACATTAATTCCTGAGCCGTTTACGTATTTTTCCTTTCGTTCGGTATTTGTTCAATATAGCGGAGTAGTAGCTACAGGTCTTATGAGTGTTGCTATGTTATTAGCTTTAAGACCGAAATTTATTGAGCCATACTTAGATGGTATGGACAAAATGTATCGTCTTCACAAGTGGCTGGGAATTACGGCATTTATTTTTGCAATAGCTCACTGGTGGTTTGCCAAAGGTACAAAATGGATGGTAGGCTGGGGCTGGTTAGAAAAGCCAGTTCGAAAAGGAGGAGACGGAAAGACTTTAAGTGCTGTTGAAAACTGGTTTCATGCCCAAAAAGGTTTTGCAGAAAGTGTGGGAGAGTGGGCATTTTACGCTGCACTTATACTTGTTGTTCTTGCATTAGTTAAGTATTTTCCTTATCATTGGTTTGTTAAAACTCATAAATTGATTGCCCTTGCATACCTTGCTTTTGTTTATCACTCAGTAATCCTTATGAAAATAGAGTATTGGTCTCAACCTGTAGGCTGGCTTATGGCACTTTTACTACTTGGAGGAACTGTGGCTGCAATATTGACTTTAACAGGTCGTATTGGAATTAATCGCAAGTTGGAAGGAACTATTTCTCAACTGAAATTTTATCCTGCGTTAAGAGTTTTGGAAACAACTATTGTTATGGATAAAGCTTGGAAAGGTCATACAGCAGGGCAATTTGCTTTTGTTACAACAGATAAAAAAGAGGGAGCTCATCCTTATACTATTGCCTCTGCATGGAGTAGTGAAAATCGTGAACTTGTTTTTATAACTAAAGCACTTGGCGATCATACAAGCAGGTTAAAAGATAAACTAAAAAAAGGTATGTCTGTAACCGTTGAAGGTCCTTACGGCTGTTTTGATTTTAAAGATGAGCAGCCTCGTCAAATTTGGGTAGGCGCAGGTATCGGTATCACACCTTTTATTGCCAAGCTTAAACAACGAGCAAAAGTTTCGGATGATAAGATCATTGACCTTTTCCATACAACTTCAGATTTTGATGAGTCTGCGCTTGAGCAACTTACTTCCGATGCAAAAGCAGCAGGTGTTAATCTTCATCTTTTAGTAAGCAGTAAAGACGGAAGATTAAATGCAGAACGTATTCGTACTACAGTTCCAAAGTGGGAATCATCAAGTATTTGGTTCTGTGGACCACAAGGATTTGGTCAGGCTTTACGTGAAGATTTTATCTCTCATGACTTGCCGTCTGAACGTTTCCACCAAGAAATCTTTCAAATGCGTTAATTGTAGTTTAAATGCAGCTTGTGTATGTTTAATGTTACACAAGCTGCATAAAGCTTTTAACCTTTGAAGTTCCTGTATTGAAAAACTCTCCTTTTTCATGTACAATACGCCAGATGAAAAATTTACCTATCCATGATGTTTTAGATGATATAAAAAGCAGATTAAATCACAACTCGACTTTGATACTTCAAGCACCTCCAGGAGCAGGGAAAAGTACGGTTGTTCCTATCTCTTTATTAAATGAGTCTTGGCTTGAGGGAAAAATGATTATTATGCTTGAACCTCGCAGGGTTGCTGCCCGTATGGTTGCAGAGCAAATGGCTAGACTTTTAAATGAAAAAGTAGGGCAAAGCGTCGGTTATCAAGTTAAAATGGATAGTTGCTTCTCTAAGAGTACAAAACTACTTGTGGTAACAGAGGCTATTTTAGTGAGAAAACTTCAAAATGACCAGGCTTTGGAAGATGTTGCTATGGTTATTTTTGATGAATTTCATGAAAGAAGTATACATACTGATCTCTCTTTAGCCTTATCTTTACAAGTTCAAGAGCTTTTAAGAGATGATTTAAAACTGCTTATTATGTCTGCAACTCTTGATTCATCTGAGCTACAAAATCTTTTAGGAAAAGTTCCCGTTATAACTTCAAAAGGCAAAGCCTATAGTGTAGAAAATATTTATCTTGAAGCAAATATAAAACAACCTGATATAAAAAGTATAAATACAACTATTTTAAATACTATATTTAAAGCCTTGGAAGGCGATGATGGGGATATTTTAGTCTTTTTAGCAGGTTCAAAAGAGATTAGAAGACTTAAGACTTTGCTTGAAGAGAGATTAAAAAATAAAAAAGAAAAAGAGATAGAAGTCTTTCCTTTATATTCTGCTCTTAGTAAAATAGAGCAAGATAGAGCCATAAGGAAATCAAAAAAAAGAAAAATAATATTAGCTACAAATATAGCCCAAACCTCATTGACAATAGAGGGTGTAAAAGTTGTAATTGATACAGGCTTAGAGAAGTTGGCACTTTATAACTATTCTACTGGAATGAATCATTTAAATCTCTCTTTTATATCAGAAGATAGTGCAATTCAAAGAGCAGGTAGAGCCGGAAGATTAAGTGAAGGAAAGTGTTATAGACTTTGGCACAAAAGTAAGATTTTGCAAAAAGCAACTAAACCTGAAATATTAAGATGTGATTTAAGTTCATTTTTCCTTGATTTGGCTCTTTGGGGTACTAAAGATATAAAAGAGTTGAACTTTTTAGACTATCCTCAAAAAGAGGTGGAAGCCGGTTCGAAAGAGATGTTACAAGAGCTTAAAATGTTAGATGAAAATTATGAAATAACATCAATAGGCAAAAAAGCTCTAAGTTTGGGAGTTCATCCTAGATTTGCTTTTATGATATTAAAAGCAAATGATCTAGGTTTTGCTTATGAAGCTTCTCTTTTATCTTCACTTTTAAGTGAAAAAGATATTTTTAAAAATACTTATACTGACAGTGATATTTATTTAAGATTTATACATTTGTATGAAAAGGAGTTTGATAATACTTATATAAACTCATATCTAGCAAAAAATATTTTAAAACAAGCTCAGTTTTTTTATTCCAAATTAAAAGCTATACAAACAGTTAATGTAAATAAAACAAAAATAGATGAAGAAACTTTAGCTGTTTTGCTTCTTTTTGCCTATCCTGACAGGTTGGCACATCAAAGAGAAAAAAATGAGAATAGATATAAACTAAGTAACGGCAAAGGTGCTATTTTAAATCCCGAAGATTCACTTTTTAACGAAGAGTTTTTAATAGCACCTGTTTTAAATGCACAAAATAAAAACTCATATATAAATCTTGCTCTTAAAATATCTTTGCACACTATAGAAGAAAAGTTTGCTTCATATATAAAGAGAAAAAAATCAATTATCTATAACAAAGAGAATAAAAAGTTTGATACAAAAGAAGAGTACTATTTTTACGAACTAAAACTATATTCCAAACCTATCTCCTTGGAGTCAGAATATGATTTTTCAAAGCTTCTTTTAGATTTGATTAAAAAAGAGGGCTTAGAACTTTTAACTTGGAGCAAAAAAGCAAATGATTTAAAAAACAGAATTAATTTTATAAATGAAAATATGGATATTGCTTTACCTAGTTTTGAAACAACTTCATTGTTAGATACCATGCAAGAGTGGCTTACTCCTTATTTAAATGAAATCAAAACAATAAAACAACTCGAAGCTTTGGATCTCTATTCTATTTTATTAGGAAGACTTTCTTGGGAAAATCAACAGCTTATAGATACTTTAGCCCCAAGTTATATAAAAGTGCCAAGCGGTTCAAATATAAAGATTGATTACTCAAACAGTAAAACGCCTATATTAGCGGTAAAAATACAAGAGATTTTCGGTTTAAAACAAACTCCAAAAATATTGGACAATAAAATTGCACTGCAAATACATCTTTTAAGTCCTGCACAAAGACCCATACAAATAACATATGATTTAAAAAGTTTTTGGGAAAATTCATATGAAGAAGTTAGAAAAGAGCTGTTTTCAAAATACAAAAAGCATTATTGGCCGGAAAATCCTTTTGAAGCTGTTGCAACAAATAAAACCAAAAAAAATATGATGAAAGATAAAAGGTTGTAAATGTCGGAAAAATTAAAATCAATGGATAAAGGTGTACTTTTTATGCTTGTTAGTGCTTTACTTGGAGCACTTAACGGAGCTCTCGCAAAATTTTTATCTCAAAGTATGGATCCACTTGAAATAGTATTTTATAGAAATTTACTGGGTTTTTTGATTATTCTATTTAGTATAAAAAAGTTTCATGTCTCTATTGATACCTCAAAATTGCATTTGCTTATTTTAAGGGGACTTTTCGGTGCTTTGGCAATGGTGCTGTTTTTTTATACAATTGCGACTATTCCTCTTGGAGAAGCTGTTGTATTAAATAAAACTTCACCTTTTTTTGTAACTATACTTGCTTATTATCTAATGAAAGAGTCTATAAATTTGCGTACGTTTTTTGCTTTGATTATCGGTTTTATAGGAGTTCTATTTATAATGAAACCTTTAGGACTTGTTATATCTCATGAACATATTTTAGGAGTATTGGGCGGTTTTTTTGCAGCAGCGGCATATGCAACGATAAAAAAGATAAAAGATATTTACGATGCTAGAGTTATTATGCTCTCTTTTATGGGTGCAGGGGTGCTTATACCTTTTTGTTTGTTTTTATTTACTCCTTATGTACATTTTCAAATACATACAAATCTTTTTGTATGGCTGCTTATTATCTTTATGGCTGTTGTCTCAACGACGTCACAATGGTTTCTTACCAGAGCTTATAGTATAAGTAAAGCAAGTATTATAGGAGTAGTAAGTTATGCCAATATTCCTTTTGCCATAGGTTTCGGTGTTATGCTTGGGGATTTGTTTCCTGATATTTACACTTTTATAGGTATTGTATTTATTGTGATAGGCGGTATCTTAGTTACTAAAAAGTAAGCAAAAAACACTTATTTATTTTGTATTATCTTCAAGTTAGTTATAATCATATATAACGATATTTAAAAGGATTTGAAATGAAAACAAAAACAATGCGAACAGCAGATAATGTTGATATTAGTTATCTTCAACAAGGAGAGGGGAAACCTTTGTTATTGATTCCTGGATGGAGTTGCAGTTTTCATTTTTTTGATAAAAATATAGGTCCTCTCTCAGAAAAATTTCAAGTAATAGCTATGGATTTGCGTGGTCACGGGGAATCAGGAAAACCTGATCACGGTTATAGAATTTCACGTCTTGCAATGGATATTAAAGAGCTTCTTGATTATTTAAACCTTGAAGACGTTACTGCTGCCGGTTGGTCAATGGGTGCTTCTATATTGTGGAGTTATCTTGAACTTTTCGGTAATCATCGAATAAGCAAACTTATAAGTATAGACCAATCTCCTGCACAATATTTTGCTCCTGATTGGAAATGGGGTCAGTTGGGTTGTTATGATGTGGAATCTTACTTACAATTATGTGCAACTTTGAAATATGAAGAGAGAGCAAATGCAGAAGGAACGGTTCATGGTTGTATGCATAAAGTACCTACAAATGAAGAAGTAAAATTTCTTGCAGATGAAATTATGAAATGTCCCGCACGAGTAAAAATTGATATTATGCGTGATCATACAAATCTTGATTGGCGTGATTTTATTCCTCATATATCAATACCGACTTTGGTTTGTGTCGCTAAAAACAGCCAAGTCTTTCCTTGGCAAGGAAGTGCCTGGGTGGGAGAAAACATACCAAATGCAAAAACCGAATTTTTTGAAAATTGCGGTCATATGCTGTTTTGGGATGACCCTGAAAAGTTTAACCGTGTTGTAGCAGAATTCATCTTGGATAATTAAATAATTTTATACTATAAAAAAAGTGAATTAAGTAGAATTTTAAGATAAATAATATATAAATATATTATATGTTTTGATTTGAAATATATTGTTAGTAAAGTGTTTTGTATCTAAATAACAAATTATAATAAAAAGGATTAACAATGTCTGAAAATAATACTCTTCCAGGCGGTTGGACTGTTTATCACGATCTTTCAGCTGAAGATAAAGTGATATTTGATGAAGCTTTAAAAGGTTTTGTAGGTGTTCATTATTTGCCGTATTCAGTCTCTACACAAGTTGTTGCGGGAACAAACTATCGGTTTAAATGTACTGCTTCAATCCCTCCTTCAGATGTAGTGTGGGAAGTAATAATTGAAATTTTTAAACCTTTGACAGGTGATCCTCATATAGTAAGTATAACAAGAATTTAACTTCTTAAAATCCTCTCTTGTTTATTTAGTCAAATTACTTTTAAACAGGAGAGAGGACTCTTCCCCTCAACTTTTTTATTTTTTTGCAAATAACTTTTAATACTAAAGCAATAATGTACTATGATAAAAAGTGAAGAAAAGATATAATTTAATTTAAAATATCAAAAATTGAAAGAAAAGATATTGGAAAAGTTTATATATAAAAATAGAATAGGAATCACTACTTTATCGGCAAAAATTGAAAAATTTGCATATAAAAAACATGCTCATGAAGAGTATGCTTTAGGCGTAACTTTAAATGGAATTCAAAAATATAGTTTAGAAGGAAGTTCCCTAAAATCTTATAGAAACGACGTAATGTTGTTTAACCCCGAAGAGTTACATGACGGACAAGCAGGTAGTAAAGAAGAATCTTTAGATTATGTAATGTTATATATAAAACCCAAACTTTTTTTAGAAGCAATAGGGGAAAAAGAGATTGTCAAGTTCTCTTCTTCTATTGTATATAATGAAAAATTAAAGCAAGATATAATAAATCTCTCTTCAACGATATTATATGAAAAAGATGAAGCTTTATGTAATGAGTTACTCTTAAATATTGTAGATAATTTTACATCAAAAGATTTTACTCTTGATTATAAAAAAGAGACTCTTCTTGTAAAAAGAGCAAAAGAGATGATCTATTATGAACTTGACGATGTTTTAAATTTAGATGAAATCTCAAAACAATTAAATCTTTCAAAATTTCAATTTATTAGAATATTTAAAGCAAACACGGGAGTTACTCCTTATCAATTTTTCTTGAATTGTAAATTAATCCATGCAAAAAAATATTTAGAACTTACAAAAGATATTTATGCAACTATAGTTGAATACGGTTTCACGGATTTGTCTCATTTTAACAGACATTTTAAAAGAGTTTATGGAGTTACTGCGTATAAATATCTTTTATCTTTATTTTAAAGTTGTATAATTCTTTTTTTAAAGAATATAAAACAGGAAAAAATATGCTTATTCGTGAAGCAAATGTTCAAGATTTTGAACAAATTGAAAAAATTTATAATTATTATATAGAAAATAGTGTTATCACTTTTGAAGAGGAGTTGATAACTGCCCAAGATATGATTGAAAGATTTAAAAAAATAAAAAATAGTAAACTTCCTTGGATTGTAGCTTACAAAGAAGAAGAGATTTTAGGATATGCTTATGCACATTTTTGGCATGAAAGAAGTGCTTATAGATTTACTGTTGAACCTTCTATTTATTTAAATCCCAAATATACCGGAAAAGGCATAGGAAAGGCTCTGTTTAAGGAACTTCTTAGTCAATTAAAAAGTTTGGGAATAAAAAATGCTTTAAGTCTAATAACAGTGCCAAATGAGGCAAGCATAGCACTTCATGAAAAATTGGGATTTGAAAAAGTCGGATTACTGCCTGATGTAGGTTTTAAATTTGACAAATGGCTCTCTGTAGGATTTTGGCAGTTGAAACTATAGTTTAAAAGGATAATCAATGAGTATAAAAAGAGCACTTCCGGAATTTAGACATCATAATATAGGAAAAGAGCTTGTTTGGTTTATTTTTGATTATGCCAAGAGAAAAGATATCAAAAGGTTAAGTATAGGAATAATTGCAAAAAATACTAGACTTAAAAATTGGTATTTAAATTTAGGTTTTAAAGAAGGGGATACAAAAACATTTTCTTATCTGCCTTTTGACGTTCTTTTTATGAATCATATATTTTAAAATTTTTTATAAATCATACTCTTATTCTTGACTTAATTTACATAATATATAATAATATATTTAATAAAGTTAGAAAAGGAAAAGCTATGTCTGAAGATAAAAGTAATACTTTTGAAATAGGTTTGGTTCTAGCAGGTGCTGTTTCGGCAGGAGCTTATACGGCTGGGGTATTGGATTTTTTCCTTGAAGCTTTGGAAAATTATGAAAAAGTCAGAAAAAAGTTTAAAGAGGATTTTCCCGATAAACCGCAATTACACAAAGTACAAATAAGGGTTATTTCAGGTGCTTCGGCAGGTGGAATGTGTGGTACAATGCTTTTATCCACTTTAATGGATGCTTCATATAAACCTATGAAAAGGTTTAATTATCTTGACGTAAAAGATTCAGATATTCAAAATAATGTATTTTATAAATCATGGGTAAGTAAAAAATACGGTATAGATATAAGTTATTTTTTGGATAATGAGGACATTGAACACTTAGATGATATAAATGAGTTAAACTCTATTTTAAACTGCCAAAGACTTGATAGCATTGCAGATGATGTTATAGAGAGATTTAAAAAATTTCAGAAAAAAGAGTATATTTGTGATGAATTAGAGTTATTATTAAGTGTTTTTAATCTAAACGGTATAGATTTAGACCTGTTTTTTGATGATTCTAAAGATAAAATAGAACAATTTTACAGAATAACAAATCATTCTGATATGATGAATTTTAAATTAGGTGAAATTATAAATAATCGAAATAAGATATCTTTAAACAGTGATTTTTCCACAGAGTTATTAAAAAAATCTACTTTGGCTACGGGAGCTTTTCCTCTTTTTTTACAATCACGGACATTGACAAAAAGTAAAGAGGCTTATAAATCTTGGAAATGGTGGACTCCAAGTTCCGAAAAATCAAATTGTTCTAATAACGGCAGATGTTTTAATCTGATAAATCCGACTTTTTATAATCTAAAAGATGAAGAGTATGACTTTGATACTATTGACGGAGGAGTCGCAAATAATGAACCTCTGGAATTAGCTAGAAGAATTTTAGCCGGAGATGATCTATTTGATAGCAGTGATAAGGAGAAAGTAAAAAAATCTTTGATAATGGTTGATCCTTTTAGTCAGATAAAAGATTCTTATGCAAAAGTTGAAAAAAATAAAAGCAAAAATTCAGATAACTATTTGTTAAAAAGAGTTTTTGATTTATTTACTTCTTTAAAAGAGCAGGCAAGATTTAAACCAAATGAATTAAGTTTGGCTATGAATAAAGATATATTCAGTAGATCATTAATAGCTCCAAGCAAAGATGATATTTACGGAGATAAAGCTTTGGCTTCAAGTTCATTAGGAGCTTTTGGCGGATTCTTATATGAAAAGTTTAGACAACATGATTTTCAATTAGGAAGAAAAAATGCACAAAGTTTTCTAAAAAAACATTTTAAAATGGGGAAAAACAACTCTTTGGTAAAAGAGAACATTGAATGGTTTGCCTCTCAAGGCTGCTTAATAGATAATGAATATATTCAAATTATTCCTTTAATAGATGTTCCCCAAGCAGACACTTCTAAAAGTATTACTTATGAAATCGATACAATCCCTTTTGATAAAATAAAAATATCTCAAAAAGAGTTAGATAAAATATATCAAGCAATAGAAAAAAGAGTAGAACTTATATTAAAAAAATATTTAAATAAAATGGGATTTTTCCCTAACTCTTATATAAATTTGGGATTTCTTCTTTACGGTATCTCAAAAGGAGAACTCTGTTTTAGTGCAAAAAAAGAGTTAAAAAAAAGAATCATAAAAATGGTTAAAGAAGAGATAGATTCTCAATTAAAAAACAGAGGTTTAAAAGATTAGTTTATAAAAGAAGTTCTCTAAAGTAAAATTAGTTTATATTTTGGTATATTAATTTTTTAATATATACTAAAAGGTATTTTATTGCAGAACAAAAATAATAGAACAATAGGGTTATTTGGCGCCGTTTCTATAGGTGTGGGAGGAATGGTAGGCGGTGGAATTTTTGCTGTTTTAGGAGAAGCTGTATCTTTAGCCCACGGAGCAACTGTTGTTGCTTTTTTTTTAGCAGGTATTGTTGCTTTACTTACTTCTTATTCTTATGCAAAACTTTCCGTAAAATTTCAGACCAAAGGCGGAACAGTAAGTTTTATTGATAATGCTTTTGGGCATAATCTTCTATCAGGCAGCGTTAATTTTATGCTTTGGCTTAGTTATTTGGTAACGATTTCTTTGTATGCAGTTGCTTTTTCTTCTTATGCTCAAGCACTTTTTTTGAGCAATTCAAATAGTTTTTTTAATCATTTTTTCATAAGTTTAGCTGTATGTCTGCCTTTATTGATAAATCTTATAAGTGCCTATTTAGTAAGTAAATCCGAAACTATAATTGTAGTAATAAAAGTTTTATTGTTGATTTTAATTATAGTAGCTAGCGTTCCCTTTTTAGATATGCAAAGATTATCCGTATCTAGATGGGACAGTAACTTCTCCATTTTAGTTGCAGGTATGATTATTTTTGTTGCATATGAAGGGTTTGAACTTATAGCAAACTCTGCTGAAGATATAAAAATACCTAAAAAAAATCTGCCGAAGGCATTTTATAGTTCGGTTTTACTGGTTATTGCTCTTTATTTATTAATTGCAGTTACGGCAATAGGAGCAGTTAATGAAAATCAACTGTTGCAGGCAAAAGATTATGCTCTTGCCATAGCCGCAAAACCGGCTTTGGGACAAACAGGTTTTACTATTGTTGCAATTGCGGCTTTACTGGCAACCTTTTCAGCTATAAACGCAACTATTTACGGAAACGGAAGATTAGGATATATTTTAGCAATAGACGGAGAACTTCCCTCTTTTTTTGATAAAGAAAAAAATAATATACCAACTCAAAGTGTGATAATTACTGCACTTGCAAGCTTAGTTATGGCAAATAGTATTGATTTAAGCCAGATTGCAATAATTGGAAGTGCCAGTTTTCTACTTATCTTTTTTATTGTAAATATAGCTGCTTTAAAATTACATAAAGAGTTAAATGCAAATAAAATTATTATTTTAACTTCTTGTATTATTAGTTTTATAGCTTTATGTACTTTATTAATACATACTTTTTTTTCAGATAAGCAAGCAATTATTATTTTCTTTAATTTTATTATTTTGTCTATATTGTTTGAAGTTTTTTACGGAAGACTTGTTAGAAAACATATTTTTAACAGACCTTATTCAAAGAAGTTATTATGAAAAAATATGTGTTGGGCTTTTTGTTTTCGGAAGATTTGAAATATGTAGTACTGATAAAAAAAATAAATCCAAAATGGCAAAGAGGTTTGTTAAACGGTGTAGGTGGAAAAATAGAGGATCAAGAAAGCTCTAGCGATGCTATGGTTAGAGAGTTTAAAGAAGAAACCGGAGTTTTGACAGAAAAGCAAGATTGGCACTGTTTTGCAAAAATTAATCGACCTAATTTTTATGAAATGGATATATATTGTGCTTTTTCCAATTTTGCCTTTGATGCAAAAAGTGTTGAAAAAGAAGAGGTTTTTATTTTAGAGAAAGATAAACTTCCAAATAATATTATTCCAAATCTAAGGTGGCTGATTCCTCTTGCTTTGGATAAACAAGTAGATTTTTCAAGACCTGTTTTGATAAATGAAATATCCAAGGAACTAAAGTAGGTTTTGGAAAAAGAATAAATTATATACTTATAAAAAAATTATTTTATGATATAATGTGTAATAATTTTAAAAAAGAACTTTCTTAAAAAAATTAATAGCTTAATAAAAGGATTAATAATGGATAATTCAAGAAATAGACTCAATGATGTATTCTTTTATGGTCTTTATATGGACGAAGAAATTTTAAAGAATAAAGGAATAGTCCCAAAAAATAGAAGAGAAGCTTTTGTAAAAGGGTATAGAATTAGAATTGGAAATAGTGCAACTCTTTTAAGAGATGAAGATTCCAAAACTTACGGTATGGTTTACTCTTTAACTCATGATGAAATAAAAAAACTTTATCAAGATTTAAGCTCTTATACAAGCGAGGCTTTGTTAATAGAAGCTGAAGGAGAAGTTATTCCTGCTCTTTGTTATGTTCTTTTAGATGAACCTGCCGAAGATGAAAAAAACGAAGAGTATTTTCATAAACTGATTGCTTGTTTGGATAAATATACTCTTCCAAAGCCTATTAAAGTATAAAAATAGTTAAAGTTACTAAAAAGAAGGTATGATGAAATTAAAAATGAGCATAGTAGATGCTTTTGCAGATAAATTATTTAAAGGTAATCAAGCTGCTGTGATTGTTCTTGAGCGTTGGTTGGATGAAAAACTTATGCAAGATATAGCAGCTGAAAACAATCTATCCGAAACAGCTTTTTTAGTAAAAGAAAAAAATGATATTTTTAATATAAGATGGTTTTCTCCTTTATGTGAGATTGATTTTTGCGGACATGCAACATTGGCTAGTGCTTTTATTCTTTTTAAAGAAAATGAGGCTTTAACTTCAATAAAATTTTATGCCAAAGCAGTTGGAAATTTTGAAGTATATAAAAAAGATGACGGTCTGATTCAAATGAATTTTCCCAAAAGAGAACCTGTAAAAGTGCAAGAGTTTCCAAATGAATTGTTAGAAGGTTTATCAATAAAACCAAAAGAGATTTATAAAAACGTACAGGCATATTTTGCAGTTTATGAAAAAGAAGAAGATGTTTTAAATATTGAATATAAAAGTGAACTTTTAAAAAAATTAGCTCCTTATGATGTTGTGGTTACCTCTGCTTCAAAAAATAGAGAGTATGATTTTGTTTCAAGATATTTTTGGCCTGCAAGCGGAGGGAAAGAAGATCCCGTAACAGGTTCAATACATGCAGGACTTACTCCTTTTTGGGCAAATAAACTTAATAAAAATATTTTAGTCGCACTTCAAGCTTCAAAAAGAACAGGAGTTCTATTTTGCGAGTTAAAAGAAGACAGAGTTTTAATCTCAGGAAAAGCTGTTCAATATTTGGAAGGAAATATAAGCGTTTAATGAAAGAAAAGATATATTTAATTCCCGGACTTATGACAGATGAAAGATTGTGGAGCAGATTGCTTCCTTTTTTGGAAAAACAATACGAGCTTATCCATTTTCCTATACCTTTAAGTGAAAATTTTGATGAGATTGTTAAAGTATTAGACAAAGAGATAAAAGATGAAAAAGTAAATCTTTTAGGCTTCTCTTTAGGCGGTTATATCTCATCTTATTATGCAATTAAAAATCCAAAAAGAGTAAAAAGACTTTTTTTAGTTAGTGCAACTCCCAGCGCAACAGTAAAAGAGAATGTAAAAAAAAGAGAAAAAAAACTTCAAGAAGCAAAAGAGAACAATTTTCCTACTCTTAGTTTAGAAAAAGCAAAAGATCTTTTGGAGATAAAAGAGGATGAAGAGTTAATCCAAATAGTAGCTTCAATGTTCAATGACTTAGGTAATGAGGTTTATATTCCCCAGTTAGCTTCAACTTTAAAAAGAGTCGAGATGTTTGAAGAATTTATTAAACTAAATTTTCCCGTTAGATTTTACTACAGCTTGAATGACAGATTGTTAAACCATATTTCAATAAATAAGATTCTTAATAAAAAAGAGAATATTCAACTTGTTTCAAGAGAAGGAACAAGTCATAATATCCCTTTGGAGTTCCCAAAAGAGTTAAGTATTGAGATAAAAAAATGGTTTGAGCAAAAAATATAAAAACACTTTTAAAAAAGACTTTATTAAAAAGAAAATTGTAGATGAAAGAAAAAATATATTTACTTCCCGGACTTATGAATAATGAAAAACTGTGGAGTAAAATCATACCCTTTTTAAAAAGGGATTTTGAGCTTGTATATATTCCAATACCTTTAACAAAAGATTTTAACGAAGCAGTTGAAGTTTTAGATACTTTTTTTAAAGAAGAAAAGATAAATCTTTTAGGATTTTCTTTAGGAGCTTATTTAGTCTCTTTTTATGCTTCAAAAAGAGCTCAAAAAATAAAAAGACTATTTTTAGTTGCGGGAACTCCAAGCTCTTTAAGTGCTGCTGAAGTAAAAAGAAGAGAATTGACTTTAAAACAAATGGATAACTTGCGGTTTAAAAAACTCTCTACAAAAAATTTAAAAGCACTTTTGGAAAAGAAAAATCAAGATAATGAAGAACTTCTTAACATAATAGAAGAGATGTTTGAAAGTTTTACTCTTCAAGAGTATAAATTGCAATTAAGTTCAACTTTTGACAGAGTAGATATTTATAAAGAACTTTTGGCTTTGGATATACCGATAAATTTTTTATTTAGCAAAAAAGACAGGCTTTTAAATCATAAATCAATAGAAAAAATTCAAAAAAAACATCAGCATATTATTTTAAAAAGTTTGAATAGTACAAGTCATATGCTGCCTTTGGAGGAGCCTGAATTACTCTCTTTAGAGATAAAAAAATGGATAAATAGATAAGTTTTCTCTTTTTGTGACACCGTTTGTGACAAAATTATGGTAAATTTAAATATTATATTTTCATGTTACAAATAAAAAAGGAGAACAAAGAAATGAAAAAAGTATTTGTTTTATCGGTTATTGTAATTTTTATCTTTACAGGTTGTAGTGAAGAGAAAGCGCAGGGAGTTTTAACGGTAGTAAAATCCTTTGAAGCAAAATCTTTACAAGCAATAAGTGCTTATGAGACTTTGTTTAAAGACTCCGTTTATCTTGAAAAAAAATCAAATGATGAAATTTTTGATTTAACTTCTGCTGCCATAAAAAAATATGGAAAAGAGGCTGTAACTTTTGAGAGATTGATTCAAGAATTAAGTTCACGAGAACAAAATCAGTTAAATCAGAAGATAAAAGAAGAGTTTGACGAAATAAAGACTCTTTATAAAAAGATAGGAAATACCTATGATTCACTATCTTTAGGAAATCTTGCAAGCGCAAAATATCTTTCATGTAGTCGTGATATTGTTGCAAAAGCGATAATTCAACTTGTCAATTTTTCTGTTTTTCTAAATGAAAATCCACTCTACGGGGATAAATTAAAAAAAGATGTAGCATCATATAAAAACTTGATTGTAAAAGAAGAAAATAGCAAAGCTAAACTGCTGCTTCAAGATATAGCAAATGAAGTTATAACTTATGATGAAAAACATGAAAATGCGTTAAAACTAACCTTTATTGCCGTAGAAGAGGGAGAAAAGCTTCACTCTTTGCTCGGTACTTACAAAGATGTTTCCCTTGAGGATATTCTTTCTATTACACAAAGCGGTTTTGATTTGGTAAGTACCGTAGAGGGAATTGATATCTCAAAAATTAGTGAAAAATTACTTGTTTTCAAAAAACAATTCAGTGAAGATGAGTATTGGAAAAGAGTTTCAAATATCTCTATTTTTGAACTAGAAGAGTGTAAATAAAGCAGGATGAAAAAATGTCGGAACAACAAGATTTAATATTGGTCGAAAAAGCGGATAAAGTATTGCAGCAGCTTTATAACAGATATGAAGAAGCTGACGAGGCAGATAAATGGATGATGGAACCTTCTATTCTAAAGGCAAGAGAAGCGCTGCTTAATGCAAGACTTGCTTTATTTAAACAAGGAGTTATAACAACTTCCGAGGATTTACAAAAACTAGATAAAATAAAAGAAGAGATAGACAATGCGGCAAATACGCAGGCACTTATTATGACAGCCGCAAAATTTGCAGTTTTTTTAAGCACTTTTATTTGATTGTAAAAAGATTTAAAACAGGCAGAATATTCTGCCTGTGGAAGATATCTTTATTAACTTTTTTGTAAATTCCTAGGAGTACATTTTTTACTGATAATACATACAGGACAAAAATCAGTTAATCCTGCTATTAAAGGAATAACTCCTAAATAGAACCATGCGATTCCCGTAAAAATACCGATTGCTATTAAAACAATTCCTAAAACAACTCTAAAAGGTCTACAAAAAGCTCTTATTTTGTCAAATTTATTCATAATATAACTTTCCTTTATGATTTTAAAGGAATTATATATTAATAAAACTTATTATAATTTTAAAAAATAAGTTAAGTAAAACTTATAATTGAAAGTCTACTCTTTTTTCTATTTCAATTTTTTCCAGATTAATATTTGATTGGTAAACTAAAACTTCAACTGCATTTTTTGTTACTTCCTTAAAAGTTTGGGCATATTTTTTATCAATCTCCTCTGCCAATCTAAAAGGAAGCTGGTCTGTTCTTTGTATAACATAAAGCATTACGGCTCTATGTCCCTCTTTTACCATATCCGAAAGTTCTATTAAATGTTTTGTTCCTCTGCTTGTAATGGCATCGGGGAAAGCGAGCATCTCATCGATTTTAAGTGTTACGCTTTTTATCTCTACATAACATTTTTTATTTTCGTTTTCCAAAAGTATATCAATTCGGCTGTTTTTACCGTATTTTTGTTCAGGTTTTAAAGAAGTATAATTTTGAAGTTCTTTTATTGTTCCGTTTTTTATTGCTTCAATTGCAATTTTATTTGCTACAGTTGTATTTGTACAAATTAGATTTTCATTCATTTTAGTAAGTTCCAAAGTATATTTTAGTTTTCTTTTTGGATTATCGTGAAAAGTAACCCATACTTCGCAGTTTGGTTCTATACAACTTGTCATAGCTCCGCTGTTTGGAACATGGGCGGTTATCTCTTCACCGTTTTCCAATATAATATCTGCAAGAAATCTTTTATATCTTTTTATTAATCTGCCTTTATATAATTTATCAAAGTTCAAAACTCTTACCTTTTTCATAATTTTAAAAGGGATTATAATGGTATTTTATTTATATTACAAATTTTTAAGAGATATAAAATGGAATAAAAATTGCATGAAAACAGTTTATGAAGGAGAAGATTATGAAACTGTTTGATGAAAAGAAACATCTGTTAAACTATGAAGAGATAGATGATTTGCATAGAGAATTTTTAGAAATTTATAACAGTGTAGATTCATTGGATATAAATAGTTACATACAAAAGTTAATCTCGCTTTTAGAACATAGTAAAGTTCATTTTAAGATAGAAGAAGATTTGATGGATAAATACAACTATCCCGCAAAAAGAGAGCATAAAGACGAACATCAAAAAGTTTTGGCTGAAATGGAATATTTTATAAAAAGTTCAAACTCTTTATTTGGGAAAAAGATGTTAAAAGCATATTTCAAAGAGAAACTAGGAGACTGGTTTGATTTACATTTAATAAGTATGGATAGTGATTTGACCGCATATTTAAAAAAGGAGATTAATGAGCTTTCTAGAAGAGAAAATCAAACAAGAGTTAATGCAGAATATATTTACTAATAATCTCAAAACATATGAAACTATAGATTCTAAGTTTAAATTAGAAGCAAAAGAAAAAGAAAAAATACTTGATATGATATCAAAATTCAATGAAGAGCTAAATACTATGCTTAAAAATGCAAAACTTTCATAGGAAATAAAAAAAATGATTACACCTGCAATCGGAACACAAGAATTATATAAACAATTACAAACTTTAATAGAAACGGATATACCATGTTTTATTCATGGAAGCCCTGGAATAGGGAAATCTTATATTGTAAATGATATAGCAAAGAAAAACAATCTGGAACTTATTGATGTAAGGCTTTCTCAGCTTGATGCCGTTGATTTAAGAGGGATTCCTACAATAAGCAATGAACAAACAAAATGGATGCCGCCTGTATTTTTACCTGATGATGAAAATTCAAAAGGGATTTTATTTTTAGATGAATTAAATTCGGCACCTCTTTCTGTTCAAGCAGCAATTTACCAACTTGTACTTGATAGAAAAATAGGGGAGTATTCACTTCCAAAAGGTTGGAGAATTATTTGTGCAGGAAATAAAATAGATGATAAAGGGATTGTTTTTAAACTTCCTAGCCCTCTTATAAACAGAATGGTTCATATTGTACTTGAAGCAAAATATGATGACTTTAAAGTTTGGGCAATAAAAAATGAGATTCACCCTTTTATAATAGGTTTTTTAGGATTTAGACCTGATTTGTTAAGTTCGGAAGTTCCGGGATCTACTGAAACAAATCCTGCTTTTTGTACACCAAGAGCTTGGAATATGTTGTCACAAATAATCAAAAAAAATGAAGATATAAATATCTTACATCCCATTACTTACGGAACGGTAGGATATGCAGCAGGAATTGAGTTTCTCTCTTTTGTAAAAGTTTATAAAACTCTTCCTAATATTGATGCAATTTTAGAAGGACAAAGTCAAACAATACCTGATGAGCCTAGTGCTTTATATGCTTTGTGTGCTGCAATTATTGAAAAATACTCTAAAAAAGAGGAAGCCGTAAATCTTTTTGAATATGTAAAACATCTGCCTGTTGAGTTTAATGTGATGCTTATAAAAGATTTAATCGTAAAAGATGAAGATATAGCAGAATTAGAAGCCTTTGATACTTGGATGGAGCAGTACGGTGAGTACATCATATGATGAGGTTTTTCAAAAAATTAGAATTAATTTTTTGTTTAATCACCCTTTTCTTTCCGTATTAGCACTTTCGATTCCTACAATTTTCAAAGAGAATAAAAATAGTGCTTTTCAAACAAACGGTAATGAAATTTTTATTGATTTAAAAAAACTTGAAAGATATTCAAGTGAAGAGATAACTTACCTTTATGCCCACACTTTGCTTCATATAGTTTTAAAACATCCTTATAGACAAAAAACAAGAGAAAAAAAACTCTGGAATCAAGCTTGTGATTTGGTTATAAATCTTATTATGTCAACTTTTTCAAATGTGGGTTCTATGCCTGTAGATGAAGTTTTGGATTTGGATTTAAAAGATAAATGTGTTGAAGAGGTTTATGAGATTTTATATAAAGAGAACAAAGAAGAAGAGAATGAAGATTCAAGTTCTGAAAAGAAAAAAGAGCAAGAAATAAAAACAACTCCAAATGAAAAAGGAGATTTAAAAGCTCATATTTATGATGAATCTAAAATGGATTTGGATGAGGTAAATGATGAAAAAACAAATGAAGGAGAAAGAGAAAAACTTGACGGTATTATAATTCAGGCTTTGTCAATTGCCAAAAAAAGTTCAAAAGTATATGAAGGAATGGCAATAGAGATAGATACTTTGATTAAACCCGAAATATCCTTGCAAGATATGTTAAAAGAGTATTTAATCTCCTCTTTGTTTGAAAAAACAACAACCTATGCAAGACCGAATAAAAGATTTATTCACAGCGGACTCTATCTTCCTGGAAGTAAAAAAAGCGATGAACTAATAGAAGTTTATATTGCTCTTGACAGTAGTTCAAGTGTAACTTTGGATGAATATAAAAAGTTTTTGGGAGTAGTTCAAGACGTTTGTGAAAGCTTTTATGAATACAAAGTTACGGTTTTGCCTTTTGATTTAAAAGTAAAAGATAAACACATAATAAGTTTTGATTCTTTTAATCCTTTAGTTCAAGAAGAACTTTTTATTCCCAAAAGTGACGGGGGAACTGATTTTGACGAGGTATTAAGATTTTTGAAAAAATCAAGCAGTATCAAAAGTGATAATTTATTGATGGTTTTAACAGACGGTGAGTTTGAAATAAGCGAAGCTTTAGTTTGTAAAACACTTTTTGTAATAAGCGAAAAGAAAAATATAAAGAGGTTTGAAAGATTTGGAAGAGTTATTCAATTTGACCTATAAAGATGAGGTTGAACTTTTAAAAGATGAAGAGGATTTTGAAGTTCTTGGAGATGAAAAATATTTAAATCATCCCGATATGGAAGCAAGACTTTATTGGGCTTTTTGTAGACCAAACGGCTCTCGGGCGGAACAGATTGCAGATAATGAACCTCTTGTCTCTATTATGGCTTTTAACCATTCAAAACTTCCTGCACTTAAAAGATTTCAACTACTTCATAAAGATGTAATTTCTAAAGATAATTTAAGAGTAAAAATAAGAAACAGAACAAGAATGCTTTTTAGAAGTCTAGTTGATAATGATTTTAGTGAGTTAAATCAAGTTTTAGATTTGGTTCCGGTTTTTTTGCCTGTAGCAATAGATCAGCTAAAAACAGGCAGAAAATGGAATGATATACCTGCAAATGAAAAAGAGGCAACAAAGTTTATACAAAAAGCAAAAGAGTTTATAGACAACTCTTTTTTAGAAGCTTTACATTTTAAATTACAAAGTTTTGAAGAGTTTGACCAAAGTGAGTTAAAAGAGTATTTGGAAAAAGTAATTTCTCAAAAAGATAAGATAGATGAGATTATTTTAAAATACTACTTTTTAGAAGCAGACAAATGGATAAAAAATTCCGATTTGCATATTTTGCAGAAAAAAGGTTTGGAAAAGTTAGCTAAAAAGCTAATTGAATAAATAATCTTTTTTAAGTCTTTGGGTAATATAATAATTTTCATATAAAAAAAGGTCAAATATATGGAAGCTATAACTCTATTATTTATTTTTACTTCAATAGTTATTATTTTAACTCCCGGACAAGATATGATTTTGGTAATGTCAAGGTCAATTTCACAAGGTCAAAAAGCAGGTATAATGACAGCTTTAGGCGTGAGTGTAGGATTGCTTGGACATACGTTATTCGCTACGTTTGGTTTGGGTAGTTTATTAATGGCTTCAGAATGGTTATTTAATATAATCAAATTTATCGGTGCTGCATATTTAATCTATATAGGTTATCAACTGCTTACAAGTAAAGAACCCAAATTATCAATGAAAAATATGCCGAAAGTCTCTTATAAAAAGATGTTTATGCAAGGAGCTATTTCAAATATAATGAATCCTAAAATTACGATTTTCTATTTTTCATATTTGCCGCAATTTGTTACATTAAACAGTTCAAATGAGACATTACAACTTTTTATTTTGGGAATTACTTTTGCTTTGCTAACTTTTTTTATTAAATCAACAATAGGGTTTATATCAGGTTTATTATCTTTTTGGATAAAAGCAAAACCGATTGTATTAAAATATATAAATAAAACAAGCGGAGTTATTCTTATTTTGTTGGGATTAAAGTTGGCAACAGAACAAAGAACTTAATTATATAGTTATATTATTATGGCAATACTCTTTACTTTGAAATTGCAAATAATTGGAATTTGTTTGAATAAAATCTTTTAGATTTAATCCTGAAAAAGATTTAAAATCTTTTATTAAATGAGATTGATCATAAAAATCCAAGTTTTGGGCAATGGTGGCAAAATTTGGATTTGATGAGTATTTCAATTGTTCTAAAATCTTATAAAACCTTGATATTCTTTGTATAGTTCTTGGAGTCATTCCCGTAAATTTTTTTGTCTCTCTTTGTATTTGTCTTGTTGAGAGTCTGCTATTATTGTAAAACTCTTCCAAATTTGAGTTTATACACAAATTTTTAATATTGTTTAAAAATTGATTTTCATCCAATCTATAAAATAGTTTAGAAAAATAATTGTTTAAAATATTTACAGTCTCTTTATTGTTATCTTTTTTCTCATATAAAGTCTCTAAGATGGATTTATCCATTTTAATGCAAAGCTCGTCAATACTGTAAAGTTTGCTTTCTAATTTATCAAGGGGAATTTTAAACAGTTCATAAAACACACCGGGGTAAAAAGATACATCAACATAATGAAATTTATCTTTGAAATCTATTGAATAATTTTTTGATGAAGCAAGAGAGACGTAAATACCTGTGTTTATACTGTTTTTGTTTTTTGAGGTTTCAATGCTTTCTTTGCCTATTAGAAAGGTCATACATACTTCATTGTGTGGAAGAATTGTTTTATTATAACTTGATAAGTTGTTGTTCCCTTTTATCATCCAATAACATTTTATATATTTACTTACTAAATATTCCGGCGTAAATGACTCAAACTCTATCAATGCAATTCCCAATCAAATTTTTTAAGAGTATACCTAATTATATATTTGTATAAAAAGATATCATTGTATATTTTATATACAAAAATGTCGTTAATTTACAATACATAAAGCAGACAATTTTTTATAATTCAAGTCTCATTTAAATTTTAAAAATGGGAAAATAATTTATAAGGAGCAAAGTTGAACTCTACAAATTTGTCTAAACTAGGTTTAGGTTTTCTTTTATCTTCAATGTCACTATTTGCTGTTGATGCGAATATGGGTGCAAAGGTAATCGATACTAAATGTACTGCCTGTCATACAGGAGCGATAGAAGATGGTTTAAGTCGTATATCAGATCAAAGAAAAACCCCTGAAGGGTGGTATATGACAGTAAGTAGAATGCAAAGGTTACATGGTTTATCTTTAAGCACTCAAGAGGAAGAGAATGTAATTAAATATCTTTCCGATAATCAAGGTTTAACACCCGATGAAATCAAGCCTTTTGAGTATGTTTTAGATAAAACTCCGAATTTTCAGGAAGCTCAAGCTGATACAATGTTGAGTGAAATGTGTATAAGATGCCACTCAAATGCAAGAATCGGTCTGCAAAGAAGAACTGAGGGTGAATGGGATAGATTGGTTAATTTTCATGTTGGACAATTTATCTCATTTGAAATTCAAGCTCAAGCAAGAGACAGAGATTGGTTTGGAATCGCACAAAAAGAGTTAGTTCCTTATTTGGAAAAAACATACGGTCTTCAATCAAAAAAATGGATTGAATATAAGAACTCAATGAAAGATTATACTCTTCCTTCTTCTTGGACTTTTTACGGACACAACTCTCTTGACGGTGATTTTACCGCTACATTAAGTTTGGAAAAAGAAAATGATGAGAGTTATAAAGCGATATATGAAGCCTCTTATTTAAATGGAAAAACTTTTAAAGCAGAAGGAAAAGCAATATTATATTCAGGAAGTGAATTAAGAGTATCTTTAAAAGATAATAACAATAAAAGATTTCAACAAATACTTCATATAAATCCTAAAGAATCAATCATAGAAGGTCGTTTATATGAAACTTTGCATCATGAAATCGGTTCCTCTTTAAAAGGTGTTTCAGATAATAAAGAAGTGACATATATTACAAAAATATATCCTAGTGCATTAAAAGCAGGAGAAAAAACAAAGCTTGTAATTGTAGGTTCAAATTTACCTAAAAGTATTGATTTACCTAAAAATATTAAAGTAATAAATCAAATCTCTTCAACTAAAAATAGAATTGAAATTGAAGTTGTTGCACAAAATATATCGGACACAAAAGCATATGATCTGAAAATAGGTGATATTGTAGTTAAAAATGCTATAGCTGCATACAATAAAATCGATTATATGAAAATAACTCCCGATTATGCAATAGCAAGATACGGTGAAGAGACTGAAAAGATAAAAAAAGAGTTTACTCAATTTGAGGCAATAGGTTTTAGTAACGGTGCTGACGGTAAAAAAGGTACAGCAGATGATATAAAACTTTCACAACTGCCTGTTTTATGGAATATGAAACCATATGATGAACAAGCAAAAGAGGACAGAGATATTATGTATGCGGGAAGTATTGACCGATATACGGGGTTATTTACTCCAAGTGAAGGGGGATATAATCCAACTAGAAAACTAATGGCTAACAATGTGGGTAATTTAACAGTTACGGCAACTTATATTGAAAATAACAAAAAATTAGAAGCTCAATCTCATTTGATAGTTACGGTTCCTAAATTTGTTAATCCACCGATTAATTAATAAAAAGAATAAATTATGAAAATGGACATAAAAAATTATCCTCTTCTAAGAGTAAATTATAACAGATTGGAAGTGAATAACAACAAATATATTTTCCATGTGCCTAGTTCTTCGGTTTTTGAACTATCCAAAAGTAGTGATGAAGTCTTATCTAAACTGGAAAACAATGAAGAATTGACTCTTGAAGATAAAGAGATTTTAAAAGAGTTTATGAGTTTGAATCTTGTAGGAAATCAATTTAGAGAAAAACCTGTAAAAGTTGAAAAGTTTCCTGCAAAAGCTTTGGTTTTAAATGTTACTTCAGGTTGTAATTTAAGTTGTACTTACTGTTATAAAGAGGATTTAACGTCTTTAAAAAACAGCGGGAATATGAGTTTTGAAATGGCAAAAGATGCTATAAATCTCTTTTTCAAAGAATCTCCTGATTTAAAAAATTATTCAATTACTTTTTTTGGAGGAGAACCTTTAAGTAATCTTCCTTTGATAAAACAGATTATTGAGTATGCAAATGAGTTTTTCGGCTCAAAAAGTCTGAATATCGGTTATGCAATGACTACAAACGGAACTTTGCTTACTAAAGATATTATTGAGTATATGTATAAAAACAGAGTTGATCTAACAATCAGTATTGACGGACCGAAAGCACTGCATGATAAAACAAGGGTTTTTGAAAACGGTAAAGGAACATATCAAAGTGTCGTAAAAAATCTTTCTACTTTATTAAGTGTTTACAAAGATAGAATTGTTCCTGCAAGAGTTACTTTGACAAGAGGAGTAGCAGATGTATTAGAGATCTGGAATCATCTTAAAAATGAGCTTGGATTCAAAGAGATAGGTTTTGCCCCCGTAACTTCGGGAGAAAACGAATTTTTCAATTTAACTTCTCAAGAACAGGCAAAAGTATTCGATGAGTTTAAAATTCTGGGAGAACACTATATAGAAAATGCAATAAAAGGAAAACTTAACGGTTTTTCAAATATTCACAGAACTATTATGGATATTCATGAAGGAAGAAAAAAAAGACTTCCTTGCGGAGCCGGAGTAGGGTTATTGTCAGTCTCTTATAAAGGAGATATTGATTTATGTCATAGATTTACAGGTTCAGATTTTCAGTCTTTTGGAAGTGTAGAAGAAGGCTTGGATAAAAAATCTTTGTCAAAGTTTTTGGAAAACAGAGCAAATGAAAAAGATTCTGACTGTCAAAGTTGCAGAGCAAGATATTTATGTGCAGGCGGCTGTTACCATGAAAACTATATAAAAAATAAATCACCTGAAATCAAAGGTCATCAATATTGCGATACTTTGAGAGAGTGGATTGATTTTGTAACAGTTGCATATATAAAAATCAGAGAAAACAATCCTGATTTTTTTGATAAATTTTTAACAAATAAAGGGGTAGAAAATGAAACATTTTAAACCATTAACACCGAAAGCAAAACTTTTAAGTGATGGAATTGAAAATGGCAATAAAGATGAAGTCTTGGCTATGTCAAGTGTTGTAGGTTGTGTTACGACTTTTGATCCTGGCTGGGAAGTAGACGATGAAGGTGGAATTGCAAGTTTATGCCAACCTATGGAAGCAGACCTTTACGGTTGTTCCGATCCTTGTTGGTGGCCGACACAAGTTCCCGACACTTCATCAAGTTATAAAAACTGGGCAGATAAATCGGCATCAAGTAAAGACAAGTGGCGAGAACTTGATAATGTATATCCAAAACTTTAAGGAGATAAAAAAGTATGTTAAATAATAGATTAAAAAACGGACTTCTTTGCACACTATTAATAGCTTCAAGTTCTGTATCCTTAAGTGCCGATGAAATCAAACTTAAGCCAAATAGAGATTATATAGTAACTGAAACTAGACCTAATAATATTGTTTTAATTGATGCAAAAGAGAAAAAAGTCGCAAATACTTGTAAAATTGATGAAAGATTTTCTCCGGGAGGTATTGTTTTAGCTCCAAATAACAAATATGCTTTTGTAATAGGAGGATATGGAGAAGAAATAGGCGGTTACGATATAACCACTTGTAAAAAAGTTTTTCATGCAAATTTAACAAAAGATAATATAAAAGGACAAACTTTAGCAGGACTAGCCGTAAGCGAGGATAGCAAAAAAGTTTATACTATATACAACAGAACAAAAATGGAAACAGACAGATATACGGTACTTAGTCCTATGTTTTCATCTTTCAAAGTATCTGACGGAGTAAATGCAAAACCTGTAACAAGTTTTAAAATTCCTAGACAAATGACACTAATCAGTGTTGCAAAAGACGGAACAATTTACGGTATAGGTTCAGCTTTGTATACTATAAATCCAAAAACAAAAGAGGTAAAAGTTGCTAAAAAAATCTTAAATTGGGGTAAAAAAGATTATTCTGATCCAGATTCGGCAGGAAACTATATACTTGGACAACAACAAGGTGATTTCTCAACACTTTATTATGCCGAAAAGTATGATAAAGAGGGTAAGGATATAGGTTGGTACTGGGGAGTTACAAGTGTAGATTTGAATACAAACAAAATAGAACAATTTGAATTTACGGATTATGAAACTTTAATGTTTACTATAATGAGAAGCCCTGTTGACAGAAATATTGCTTTTGGTTCATTAAATGATTTGACAAAATTTGATTTAAAAAATAAAAAAGTTTTAAAAAGAGTTGTTTTAGATCATACTTATTACAGTGTTGCTTTTTCACTAGATGCCAAAAAAGTATATTTGGGAAGTTGTTTAAATGATATTGCTATTTATTCGGCAGACAAATTAGAAAAACTAGGTAATGTATATTTGCCCGGAGATATGGGATCTGCTGCATTACAAGTTTTTCATAACAACTAAAACAAGATGAAAAATCAAATTACGCAAATTTTATATCCTCTCTTAAAGAAAAATAAGAGAGGATTTTTTACAATCTTTATTTTTTCTATTATCGTATCTCTTGGAGGGGCTTTTCAACCCTATATTATTCAAAATATAATTGATAATGCTTTGATAAAACAAAATCTTTATTTATTGTATATTTTAGTTGGACTCTCTTTTTTTCTTGCTTTGATTTTAATTTCTATTCGAAGTGTAAATGAAATATTTTATACAAATTTTTCAATGAATATTTTATTTACTTTTAGGCAAAAAGTATTTAAAAAACTTTTTTTACATAAAAAGAGTTTTTTAAATACTTTTCATTCTGCCGATTTGATGACAAGAGTACAGGGGGATATAAATGAACTTCAAAGATTTTTTACGGACTCTTTTTTAGCACTTTTCTCTACATTTTTAAGTTTGATTATAATCTCTTGTATAATCTATTCATATAATATCAAACTTATGTTGCTTATTCTTGTTTTTCTTCCCATTGAGTTTATGTGCGTAAAACCGCTTTATAAATATATGCATAACAGCACAAAAGATATGAGAGAAAAAACTTCAGATACTACAAAATTTTTTGTTCAGAGTTTACAAAATCTCACTTTTTTTAAAACTTTAGGGGCACAAAATTTTATTTTGAACAGTTTGGATGATGTTCAAGAAGAGTATAAAAAAACAGTTATAAAAAATAAAAAATTAAATATTGTTTTTACCCAAATACCTGCTTTGATTTCACTTCTTGGAAAAACTATTATTTTAGCTTACGGTGGGTATTTAACAATAAAAGGTGAACTTAAAATCGGTGAATTAGTAGCATTTTTAACCTATTTCGGGATGCTTTTATCTCCTGTTCATACTGTTTTGGGAATTTTAAATAATATTCCCAAAGTAAAAGTAAGTTTAAAACGGGTTTCTGAAATATTGCCCAAAAAAGAAGAGAATGCAACTTCTCTTGATGGACAAAATTATGATTTAAAAGTTAAAAAGTTATCTTTTTCTTATAATAAAAATAGAATTTTTGAAGATATAAATTTAGATATTAAAGAGAATCAAAAAATAGCCTTAATAGGTAAAAACGGCAAAGGAAAAAGTACACTTACGGATCTTTTGTGTTCAATAGAAAATCCAACATCAGGAGAAATTTTTATAGGATCAACAAATATCGTAGAGAAAAATATAAAAAATATAGCTGATTATATTGTAAAAATGGAGCAAATTCCCGTAATGTTTGACGGAACATTAAAAGAGAATTTACTTCTATCAAATAAAAATATCGAAGATGAAAAAATTATAAATGTTCTAAAATTAGTTAAGATGTATGATTGGTATAAAAGCTTAGAAAACGGTTTAGATAGCAGATTAATTGAAGCAGGGAGAAATCTATCCGTAGGGCAGAAACAAAGACTCTCTTTGGCAAGAATTTTACTTTTAAAACCTAAAATCGTAATTTTGGATGAGTTTACTTCTTCTATTGACAAAGAGGATACGAAATGGTTTTTTGAAAATATAGATAAACTTTTTTCGGACATGACCGTAATTGTTATAACCCATCAACTTGATATGCTTGATATTTTTGATTTTGTTTACACTATTGAAGATAAAAAAATAAAAAGGAGTTAGAGTGTCAAAAGATATTTATGTAGGACTTATTGACAGCGGTTGTTCTTTTGAAACTTTTGACAAAGTTGCAATAAAACAGCTAAACAAAGAGATAATTTATACCAAACAAGAACAAGTTGTATTAAAACACGGAGACGTTATCGGCTCAATACTTGCACAAAACAATAAAATAAATATTTACGATGTTCAAGTTTTTGAACAAAATCATAGTGTTTCCGCTCACTATTTATATAAAGCTTTGGAATATTTATCAGATAAAAAAGTTGATGTTATAAGTATGAGTTTAGGTCTTTTGTCAAATTATCAAGAGTTACAGAATATTTGCAGCTATTTTGTTCAAAAAGGTACTACTTTAATCTCCTCTTTTCCAAGAAGTGGGCATGAATTTGTTTTTCCTGCTTCTTACAATGAAGTTATTGCCGTAACTTCAGACGGAAGATGTAAAGATTTTGAGATAAGAGTTTTAAATGAAAAAAGTTCTCTTTTTGGAGCAAATCCCTCTTCAAATGAAAGAGAAGTTGCGGGAGCGAGTGTAGCAGTTGCAAAGTTTACAAAAGTTTTTTGTGATTATTTAACTAAAGGATTTTCAAAAGAAGAGGCTTTAAACAGTATAAAAAAAGGATACAAAATATGAAAAAAATTTTTGTATTAGGTGGAGGAATTGCAGGAGTAACTACTGCAATGGGTTTAAAAAAGTTGGGATTTGACGTAACAATTTTTTATAAAAAGAGAGCTTTTAGCGCTTATGAAGGATTCAGCCAAAAAACAAAAGAGGGGCTTCTTTTAAATGCTTGTAAAAATGCTTCTAATCTTCTTGAAAAACAATCTTTAAGAAATGCAAACTGGGGAGAAACTCAAAATAAAGTAAATTATGAATTTGTTGTATCAAGAGTCTTATTGGACGAAGCTTTGATTTTGGATGCAAAAGAGTTTAAAATAAAATGTATAAAAGCAAGCGTTGTTAAAAATACAAAATTTTTAGAAAAAAAAGCAGTAATTTTATATAAAAAAGATTCTATAACTTTTGAAGCAGAAGCTGATTTTATAGTTGATGCCAGAGGAAGATTTACTCCTTTTAAAGATGAGTATATAAACGGCCCTAAGAGTTTTTCTTTGCTTCAAGAATTAGAAATGCCAAATGCAGTTCAGAGTAAAACTTCTATTGATTCGGTAGAAGACGGTTGGATTTGGCAAGCTTATATAGGAGAAAAAAAAGGTTATATTCAATTTACCTGTGATGAAGAAGCGGCAAATAAAATCTCAAATTTTCAACAAATGTTGGAGTATATCAATAAACAATCATTAAATCTTTGGAGTTTAGAAGGATCAAAACCCGTAAAAAAATTGGTAAAAAGAGACTCTTTTTGCAAAATACATAAAACAATAGTTTCCGATAAATTTTTACTTGTAGGAGACAGTGCTTCAAGTATTGACCCTTTGTCTGGAAACGGTGCATTTCAAGCTTTAAGTATGGCAAGTGTTGCTCCGTATGTTATAAATACGATTTTAAACTTTCCTCAAAATAGTGAAACAGCAAAAAGCTTTTATAAAAAAAGAGTAGAGTTTATTTTTAACAAATTCTCAAAAGTAGGAAAAGAGTTTTACAATCTTGAAAGCAGATATAAAACAAACTTTTGGCAAAAAAGACAAACTTGGCCAAAAGATGAAAAAGAGCTAAAAAAAGTGCCTAGAATTGAAGAAGAGGGGATATTAAAAGATAAATTTATATATCCAAACGAGGTAGTTATAACAGAAAACAATCCAATGGGAGTTTGGCTCTTTAATAATATAGATGTGGTAGATTTAAGTAAATATTGTCTTGAAAATAATAGAGATAAGGCATTGAAATATTTTGAAGAGTTTTGTATAAAAAACTCTTTGATAGATAAAAATATAAAGATTTTAAAGAAATGGCTCTTTTCCCAAAAACTACTGCAATTTGAGGTATAAATCTTGCATATAAAGTTTAATGGAAGAAAATTATGATTTAGAAACTTATGACAGATTTTTAGGTGAGTTTAAAGAGGTTGGAAATCACTGGGATAAAATAGAAAAAAGAACGGCTACTTTATTTCAAGTTTTAATCGACGGAGATCTAAAAGAGTTGGTTTTTGTTTTAAAACATTATCCGAAATACGTACAAATTGTATGTGATCATTTTAGATATTTATATAATTATTCAGAACAAGATGCCGATATTTATGCAGCTTCAAAGCTTTTATATATGAGTGAAGGTTACCATCCCAAACAGTTTGTAAGAAATTTAGTTAGAAAATTAAAAAAAATAGATGAATATGATATTTCCCGATTAAAAGCCTTTTTAGATGAAATAGTAATAAATCAAAAAAATATCCACCCCATAATTTTGGGCTTTTATAAAGTAGAGATAAAAAAGAATATGATAAATAACAATTATCATAAACTACAGATGAAAGTTATTGAAAAAAATCTTGATAAATTGCTAGTTGACAGTGATTTTGATTTTACTGCCAGTGACAGAGATGCAAATTTGGATATTCCATATATGGATTAAGGAGAAGAGATGTTTTACGTAAAAAAAAGTGTTACTTTCTATGAAAAACCGGGATGTGCAGGAAATAAAAAACAAAAAGAGGTTTTAAGTGCAAACGGAGTTGATTTTGAAGTTAAATCTATGCTCTCAACAAATTGGGATATAAAGACTTTAAACAGTTTTTTTCAAGATTTAAGCAAAGAACAGATTGTAAATCAATTTGCTCCTAAGATTAAAAGCGGTGAAATAAATATAAAAAAACTGACAAAAGAGCAGTTAGTTGAACTTATGATAAAAGAGCCTCTTTTGATAAAAAGACCTTTAATTCAAGTAAATGATATAAAAATTTGCGGCTTTGATATACCCAAATTAAATAAAGCCTTAAATCTTGAAATAGATACGAAAAAAGAGATTGGAACTTGCCAAAGTAGTGATTCATGCACAAGTGTTTAATTGAAATCTGTCAAGAGTTTGAAACGTTAAAAGGATTTTTAAAAGATCCTACAAAAGAGGATAAAGAAAAAGTAAATAGACTTTTTTATAAATTTATGGAGTGTTTCCCTCAAATAAAAGAGGAGAAATTAGAGTATCCAAGTGAATTTATTGAAGATGTAAAACTTTTCAATGAAGGTCTTGAAATAGTTCATAAAAAATTTGAAGATATACAAATTCGTTACTTAATGCTAAGTGATTTCTACGATTTTGTAAGGGTAACTAAAAAATATAAAAAAATGTAGTCTTTAAAACTTTTTTATAGAGGAATAGTAATTGCATTTAAAATTCCAATACTATATTACAAGGAATTAAAATGGCAACTCCTATCGAGTTTATAAAAGAGAACGAACTAGCGTGGCAACCATCTTTCAGTGGTGATTTAAGTAACGATACTTACGGGTACAGAGGTGCATTGATAATTGAGCCGGGGAAACAAATTTCTCCTGATAGAAAACTTCCGCCTAAAATTCAAGCAAAACAGGTTATTATTATCAGTGAAGCTGAAAAAATCAAATTTTTAACTTGCGAATTAGAGAGCTTTCACCATTTAGCACCGATGGTTGAAAAATATAAAGATTTTTTTACTTCTGAAGGTTTATATCTTTTATATGTAACAGATTTGGAAAAAGCCGGAACTTTTGAGTATGAAGGAATAAAATTTACCGCTTTCCCTCTTGATGAAAGTTCTGTTTGGAATGAACTTTTGGATTTGGCTGACCTTGAAAAAAGCGATATGAAAAGATTAAAAAAACAAGAAGAAAAAATAGAAACCTTGTATGATGAGTTATTAGATACTAATGTTGAAGAAAGCTCAAAAACTTACGATGAAATGTTAACTTTTGTAGGAGAGAGTTCAAAACAACTAATGGGAGCAGTTTAATACTGTTTTTGACTATTTATTCAAACTTTTTTGACTATAATATTTTATGCAAAAAGAGTTAATAACACAGTTTGGATATAAAAAAATAGTAGATGAATTTAAAGACCTCTTAGAAAATAAAAAACCTTATTGGGTAAAGCAAAAAGAGATAGCTGCCCAATTTGGCGACAGAAGTGAAAATGCAGAATACATCTCGGCAAAAGAGATGATACGTAATCTTGATAAAAGACTCAGATTTTTAGATAAAATCATAAATAACTCAAAAGTAATAGATACAACAAAAATTCCCCACGACAGAGTTAACTTCGGTTCTGAAATAAAACTTTTAAATTTAGAATCAAATGAAGAATATAAGTATATACTTGTAGGAACTTTTGAAACAAATCCAAAAGAGAATAAAATCTCCAATAAATCTCCTTTAGGAAGAGCTCTCTTTGGAAAAAGGATTAATGAAGAGTTCGAGTTTCAAATAAACGGCAACTTTTTTGAGTATGAAGTTGTTAATATAAAAATGTATGAGTTTAAATAAATTGTATTATTTGTTGAGGTGGAAATTATGTCAAATAAAGTCTTAAAACAATTAAAAATTTTATTTGTTGAGGATGAAGAACTTATTAGAAAGAAAACAGTCTCTTCTTTGTCTTATATAGTTGCAGAAGTAGAAGAAGCATCAAATGGTATTGAGGCGTTAGAAAAGTTAAAAACCTTTACTCCCGATTTGATTATAACGGATTTGGAAATGCCGGATATGAACGGAGTAGACTTTATAAAAGAGATTAGAAAAGATAACAGTGATATTTGTATTGTCGTCGTTACAGCTTATACAAGTGAAAAGTATCTTTTTGAACTTATTGATATGCATATAGAAAAATATATAGTAAAACCTATAAATTTAGAAAAACTTATTGATGCTTTAGTTCACTGTCAAAAATTATTTGAAAACTCAAAAAATTTAAAAAAGTTGCCTGATGATTATGAGTATGATTGGAATCAAAAAATATTGTTACATAAAGATAAATTGATTTCTTTAACAAAAAAAGAGATTCTGTTTTTAGAGTTGCTTTTTAAAAATATCAACACTATTACTTCTTATGAACAATTACAAAATGAAGTTTGGCAGGATAATGTTATGACTGATAACGCTTTAAGATCTTTAATTAGAAATTTAAGAAAAAAGCTGCCGAAGGATTTTATTATAAATCTTTCGGGGATAGGTTATAAAGTTGCATAAGATTTTTTTTGCACTTATTCTTACAATAAGCTTTCTATTTTCTTCCAACCCTATATCTTACGAGCATGATAACTCAAAAGATATTGCAATAAAACAGAGAATAAAAAGTTCACATTTAAAAGTATATATGCCTACTCTTCCATATTTTAATATTTTAAGTTTAATAAACGGAACATTAGTCAGATTAAGTGATTCAAATAAGGGTTGGGAATATTATTTGGCCTATAAGCATAAAAAAGTAGATGCTTTAACTTATGATTTCTGGCTGAGAAAAGATGTTAAATTTCAAGATGGTTCAACGTTTAACGCAGATTCTGTAGTTGAAAATTTTAAACACTTTATAAAAGGACCTTTTTTATATAGTAATATTCATAATGCTTTGGATTATGTAGAAAAAGTAGATGAATATAAAATAAGAATACATCTGAAAGTTCCCTATGGAATGTTGCTAAATGATTTATGTGTAATAAACTTTTACACAAATGATTATTATAAAAAATATAATTGGAGACCAAGTTATACTGCTCAAAATACGAAAGCAGCAGGTCTATACGGAGCAGGACCTTATATTTTAGAAGAAGGATACGCCACAGGATTAACACAAAGTAAAAAAATAGTTTTAAAGGCAAATCCATATTACTTTGAGAAAAACAAACCTTATGTAGAAAAAATCACAATCTATACTCAACTGACAAATAAAGAGGTTATTGATAAAATTTCAAAAAAAGAGGGTGAACTTGATATTGCATATATTCCTTTTGATAAAAAAACGGAAATCGTAAACTCTAAATATGCTAAATTGTTAATCTCTCCGTCAAACGGAACTTTTCTTGTGCATATGAATTTATTAAAAAAGAATTCCAAGTTGAAGAATCAAAAAGTTAGACAGGCTTTAAATGACGCTATTGATCAAGAGAGATTAATAAAATTTGTTTTTAAAAATGAAGCTAAAATATCTCCGTTTCTATTATCTTCAAATGCTTATTATTCTAAAGAAATATCAAAAAAATATTTAAACAGGAAACCGAGATTCTCCCAAAAAGAGTTGAAATCTATTTTAAACGGCTTAGAGTTAAAAGTCGTAACACAAGACAGATTTATGTTTATATGCAAAGGTATAGAGTATCAATTATCAAAATATGGAGTAAAATTAAATTATTTTATTACAAGTGATGAAAAGGTCGTATTAAAAAGGCTTTTTGACAACAAAGAAAAAAGTTATGATTGGGATTTACTTATTTGGGGGGATGAGGATTGGAACGGGCACCCTTGGACAGGTTTCTTCACCCTTTATCCCCAGTCAGGTTGGAGTTCAATCTTAGAAGATAAGTTTTTAGATAAAGAATTTCACAAACTATTTAAACTTGATATCTCTTCTAAAGAATTTAAAAAAGAAGTAAATAAGCTTTTACTTTATAGTTATGATAAAGCATATACTCTGGTTTTGCCTTCGGCAAATATTGTTTTGGCATTAAATAAAGAAGTAGTTTACAAGCCTTCAAAAATGGCGATATTTCCCCTTTGGAATGCACAAATAACGCCTTATCATTGGTCAGTTAGAAAAAAAGAGTTACCAAAAGAGAGATTAAAGTATTTTTATCCCATAAGGGTAAAATATGAATAATCTTAAAATTCGTCAAAAGTTTCTAATTTTAGGGTTTATCGCCTTTCTTTCTTTGCTTTTTATTGGCTGGTTAGCTTTGAAAATAAACCAAGAGAGTTTTAAAAATTCAAATAGTGTAGTTATTAATTTTCAAGATACGCAAAAAATACAAACTTTATATATAGAAGAGTTATATATCTTACGTGAAATGATTCTTTCTTTAGTTATCTCTCCAAATGATGATTATAAAAATGATATAGATAAAAAAATATTACCAATGATAAATAGTCTAGATGGAAAGTTTTCAAAAAATTTATATCTTGACAGTAAATATTGGGAAAATTATAAAAAAATTGCTTTAAAAACAAGAGAATATTCATTAAAAGGGTTTGATGAAGGTGCTTTTATGAATACTTCAACTGTAGAAAGAGATAGTTTTTATGATTTAATTAATCAATTAAAAGGTATTCAAAATGAAAAACTGAAAAGTTCAGAAAAAAAGATATTTGAACTTAAAAAAAGCGTAGATAATAATAATTTTTATATTTTAATCGGAGTACTTATTATCGGTCTAATCGGTTTAATTCTTGATATTACAGTTATTATGAAGTTAGTAAAAAATATAGAAACAATACAAAAAGGTTTGGAAAAGTTTTTCGATTATTTAAACAGTCCGACTGATTATAAAAAGACACTGCATCATATAGATATAAAAAGCAAAGATGAATTAGGCTTAATGAGTGAAGCTATAAATAAAAAAGTTAAATTAATAAAAGAGAATTTACATGATGATTATAAACTTATTCATGAAGCAACTTTAACTTTAGATAATCTAAAAGAGGGAAAATTCGGGAACAGGCTAAAAGAGGAAGGGAAATCAAAAGAGTTAAATACTTTAAAAAACGTGATGAATGAAGTGATTGACAGTTTGGAAAACAAAATCAAAGAAGAGATTACTCAAAGAACAAATCAGGAAAAACTAATGATGCAGCAATCAAAATTAGCTGCAATGGGAGAAATGATTGGAAATATAGCCCATCAGTGGAGACAACCTATAAGCGAGATTAATGCTGTTTTAATGGAAGTAGAAACTATTACAAAGTACAGCAAGTTAAATAAAGAACATTTATTAGAAAGTATTAAAATTTGTAACCAAGTTACGGAACATATGTCCATGACTATAAGCGATTTTCAAAATTTCTTTAAACCATCAAAGAAAAAAGAGGATTTTTCCGTACTTAGTGCCTGTAAAAAAGCTTTATCTATTATTAATGCTTCTTTGACTAACAATAAAATAAAATTAATTTTTGATGTTCAAGATGATAATATTATTAACGGTTATTCAAGTGAATTTTCCCATGCAATATTAAATATTATATCTAATGCAAAAGATGTTCTTGTCTCTAGAAAAATAAAAGACCCAAAGATAAAAATAAGTATTAAAGTGGGTAGAAAATTTACTGTTATAAAAATATCCGATAATGCAGGAGGAATAAAACTTGAGGATATAGATATAATATTTGAACCCTATTTTACGACAAAACATGCTAAACAAGGAACGGGAATCGGTCTTTATATGACAAAAATGATTATAGAGAACAATATGCAAGGTTTTGTAAATGTAAAAAATATTGAAAACGGAGCCTTATTTACTATAAAAATCAAATAAACGGCAAAAGCCATTTTTTTGCCACAATTTTCCAACTATTTTAACCTTTAATTTTTTTATAATTTAAAAAATTAAGAAAAGATAAAGGATTTAATATGAAAAAGAGCATAATCTTTGGGGTTTCATTATTAAGTATATCTTTGTACGGGAGTGAAATTATGTACAGCAGCTCCGTCAAAAACTTATTTGAAACTTCAGATAGCACTACAAGAAAAGGAAGACTTCTTCCTACTTCAGAAGTAAAAATCTTAGAAAAAAAAGGCAATAGAGTAAAAATTGAAATGGAAGGTTATATGAAATCGGGAGTTTCAACTGCTATCTATTTTGTCAAAGGAAAAAGAATCCTAGTTGCAGGTTTAAGTAAAAGTGGAAACTTTGATATTAAAAAAATATCAAGCAGCAAAGATGAAAATGCAGTAGAGTGGGAAAAAGTTGTTTTAACAGCTTATACGAAAAATAGTAATCTGACAAAAGATTTGGATTCTTTATATTCAAAAGCACAAGAACTTTTTAAAAATAACTGTTCAATCTGCCATCCTGCACATCCTGTCAATGAATTTACCGCTAATCAATGGCCAAGTATGTTTAAAGCCATGGTAAATAGAACTGCAATCCAAAAACAAGACAGATATTTAGTTACTCAATATTTACAAAAACATGCAAAAGATATGAAAGGTGAATAAGATGAAAAATATAGATCAAAAAAGAAGAAGTTTTATTAGAGTTGCTGCACTTTTTACAGCTGTTCCTTTTGTTGATGCCATCACAAAAAGAGGAGAATTGCTTGCAAGTGTGATTACAAAGTTTTCTACAAAATTAGTTCTTAACGGAGAAATTTTAACTGCTGCTCACTGGGGTATGTTAAAACTGACTATTAAAGAGGGGAAAGTAATAAAATCCGAACCTTATCAAAAAACTTCGGATATTGAAAATTCTTTACAATATTATACAGAGGATTTAGTATATGCCGAGGATAGAATTAGATATCCGATGGTTAGAAAATCTTATTTAAACAATCCTGATAATCCAAAACCGCAACTAAGAGGTAATGACGAATGGGTTCGGGTTTCATATAAAGAAGCTATTAAATTAATAGCAAAAGAGCTTAAAAAAACAAGAAAAGAGAAAGGTGCAAAAGGAGTTTTTGCAGGAAGTTACGGATGGAAAAGCAGTGGAAATGTTCACAACAGTAGAGTGTTATTGCATAGATTTATGACTGCAACAGGTGGATTTACGGGAACAGTAGGTGATTATTCAACCGGTGCTTCACAAGTAATAATGCCTCATGTTTTAGGAACACTTGAAGTTTATGAACAACAAACATCATGGCCTGTCGTATTAGAACATTCAAAAGTAGTTGTAATTTGGGGAGCAAATCCTATTGCGACTTTGAAACTTGCTTGGACTTCAAGTGATGAAAACGGATTCAAATATTTTGAAGAGTTAAAAAAATCAGGCAAAAAAATTATTTGTATAGATCCTTTTAAAACAGAAACCTGCGAATATTTAAATGCTCAATGGATTGCTCCAAATCCTAATACAGATGTCGCAATGATGATGGGGATGGTACATACTTTATTAGAAGCAAAAAAATATGATCCTGATTTTTTAGATGAATATACAGAAGGGTTTGATAAATTTAAAGAATATCTATACGGAAAAGAGGATGGTATTGTAAAAGATGCAGTTTGGGCGGCAAAAATCTGCGGAGTTGATAAAAAAACAATTGAAGAGTTGGCAAATCTATTTTATGATAATAGAACGATGCTAATGTCAGGCTGGGGAATGCAAAGAGCCCATCATGGAGAACAACCTCACTGGATGCTTGTAACTCTTGCTTCTGTTTTAGGACAAATCGGCTTGCCAGGGGGTGGTTTTGGACTCTCTTATCATTATTCAAACGGAGGAGTTCCTACAGCAAAAAGTGCAATTATAGGTGGAATAACAGCCAATGTATCTACTTCAAAAGAGCAAGGAGGTGCAGCTTGGTTAAAAAATGCTGCCAAATATTCATTTCCTGTTGCCAGAATTGCAGATGCACTTCTAAATCCTGGTAAAACAATTGATTTTAACGGTAAAAAAATCACTTATCCCGAAATTGATTTTATCTATTGGGTGGGTGGAAATCCCTTTGTGCATCATCAAGATACAAATACTTTAATTAAAGCATGGAAAGTTCCTAGAACGGTCGTTGTAAATGAAGCTTTTTGGACACCGACAGCCAGAATGGCAGATATTGTAATGCCTGTAACAACAAGTTATGAAAGAAATGATATTACCGTAACGGGAGATTATTCAAATTTAAATATTGTTCCTATGAAACAAGCAGTTAAAAAACAGTATGAAGCAAGAGATGATTATCAAATTTTCAGTGATCTTTCAAAAGAGTTTGGGGTGTTTGAAAAATATACTCAAAATAAAACTGAAATGCAATGGATAGAAGAGTTTTATAATAGAGCATATACTCAAGCTGAAAAAATGAATATGCCTATACCGCCATTCAAAACTTTTTGGATGAAAAATCAGCCGATTACTTTTGAAGCACCGTATGAAAATACTCAATTTGTCAGATATGCGGATTTTAGGGAAGATCCAATTTTAAATCCCCTTGGAACTCCGTCGGGAAAAATAGAGATTTATTCAAAAACAATTGAAAAAATGAATTATAAAGATTGTAAAGCCCATCCAACATGGTTTGAACCTGTAGAGTGGGTCGGTATGGAAAATAAAACAGCAGAATTTGCTCTAATTTCTCCACATCCAAGCCATAGATTACACTCTCAATTAAATAATACAAGTCTAAGAAAAAAATATGCAGTATCAAATAGAGAACCGATTTGGATTAATACACAAGATGCAAAAAGAAAAGGTATTAAATCAGGCGATATTGTAAGAGTATTTAATGATAGAGGACAAATATTAACAGGAGCAATTGTAACTGATTATTTAAAAGACGGAGTTGTAAGAGTACAAGAAGGAGCTTGGTATGATCCTGAAACAAAAGCAGAAGCAGGAACTCTTTGTAAAAACGGTTCAGCAAATCTTCTGACAAAAGATATTCCTACCTCAGAATTGGCAATGGGAAATAGTTCAAATACAGCCTTAGTAAATATTGAAAAATATACTAAAGAGGCACCTTCTTTGACAATCTTTAAACAACCGAAATAAAGAGGGATCTCCCTCTTTATTTATAATATTAACAATAAGTTTGTTTTTTCTATGTAAATGTTATTATTATCAATATTTTCAATTTTAAGGTTAGATAGTGAATTTAGATGATTTAAAATTGGTTATTGAGAGTAATCTAAAAAACAAAGATATTGAGTATAGAAGAGTTTTTCACGGTAGAGGGAATTTTTATGATGATTTTTCCTATTTAACAGTTGATAGTATTGATAAAATCTTTTTTGCACAATTTTATGAAAAAAATGATTTTCAAGAGGATATTGAAAAACTTTTAGAAGAGATTGCTATAAGATATGATTTTAAGAGTTTTGTCGTACAAGAAAGATTTTTAAAAAATGCTCCTTGTAAAATTATTTACGGAACTTTAAAAGAAGAAGAGTTTGCTTTTGAAAACGGTTTAAAATATTTAATAAATTTTTCAAATAAAAATATAGGAATTTTTCCTGATATGAAAAGGGGAAGAGAGTTTATAAAATCAATTGCAAAAAACAAAAATATTTTAAATCTTTTCTCTTATACTTGTGCTTTTTCCGTTTGTGCCGTTAGTTCAGATGCAAAAAAAGTAATAAATGTCGATATGGCAAAAAATGCTTTAAATATAGGAAGAATAAATCATCGTATCAATGATTTGGATACAAAAAAAGTAAAATTTTTTCCATATAATATTTTAAAGTCATGGAGCAGAATAAGAAAAGAAGCTCCTTATGATATTATAATAATTGACCCACCGTCTTTTCAAAAAGGAAGTTTTGCCGCAACAAAAGATTATGAGAAGATAATAAAGAGATTAGATGAATTAGCAAGTGATAACTGCGTAGTTTTATCTTGTCTAAATGCACCTGAACTTGATACAAACTTTATAAAAGAGCTTTTTGCTAAAAATGCACCGAAATTTGCTTTTGTAAAAAGATTATCAAATTTAGATGAATTTCCTTCAAATAATGATGAAAAAAGTTTAAAAAACTTGGTTTTTAAGAGAATAAAGAAATAAATATATGATTTTTATGAAATTTTAATATAACTTTGTTTTATAAAATATTTGATAAAATCTTAATCTGAAAATTTAATTATTAGGATTAAGTATGAATTTAAAAAATGTTATTTTAAAATTTGCCCGCGCAAATTTAGTTTTACAAATTTTTATAGGTATTGTTTTAGGAGTTGCTGTTTCTTTGATCTCAAAAGAGATGGCAATTTCTTTATCGATATTGGGTACATTATTTGTAAAAGCTTTAAAAGCAATAGCTCCTATTTTGGTATTTGTATTGGTAGCTTCAGCAATAGCTAGTAAAGAGGTTGGTGTTGAAACTAAGATTAAACCTATTATTCTTTTATATTTGATAGGAACTTTTTTATCGGCTATGTTAGCTGTAGTTATAAGTTTTATGTTTCCTACTTTTTTAGTTTTTTTACAAACTAGCAGTGAAACTTTAAATCCTCCAAGTAGTATAATTGAAGTTTTAAAAAGTGTTTTGTTTAATGTTGTAGATAATCCTATTAACGCTCTTTTAACGGGGAATTTTATAGGTGTTTTAGCTTGGGCTATTGCAATTGGTTTTGCTATGCACAGTACTTCTGCCGAGACCAAAAAAGTCTTTTTTGATATTTCTGCCGGAGTTACTAAAATTGTTGAATTTATTATAAGGCTTGCTCCTTTTGGAATATTCGGGTTAGTTGCGGGAACTTTTGCAAAAACCGGTTTTGCAACTCTTATGACGTACTCTAAGTTAATTGTTGTATTAGTAGGAACTATGCTTGTAATAGCTTTTATTTTAAATCCTTTAATAGTCTTTATAAAAACAAAAAAGAACCCTTATTCTTTGGTTTTTACTTGTATTAAAGAGAGCGGAATAACTGCTTTTTTTACTAGAAGCAGTGCGGCAAATATTCCTGTTAATTTAAATTTATGTAAAAAACTAGGTTTGCATGAAGATACTTATTCTATATCAATTCCTCTTGGAGCAACAACAAATATGGCAGGAGCAGCAGTTACTATTACTGTATTAACTCTGGCTACTGTTAATACTTTAGGCATAAATGTTGATTTGGGAACGGCATTTTTATTATGTATTGTTTCTAGTTTGGCAGCCTGCGGTACTTCAGGTGTTGCAGGAGGATCAATACTGTTAATTCCTTTAGCGTGTTCTTTATTCGGTATTTCAAATGAGATTGCAATGCAAGTAGTTGCTACGGGGTTTATTATAGGCGTAATTCAAGATTCAATGGAAACAGCATTAAACTCTTCAACCGATGTTGTTTTTACTGCTGCTTGTCATGATATGAACTAAGTTTAGACTTAGTTCATATTAAATAAAAAATATTTTAGCTAATTATCAAAAAAAATTGTTAAAATCCCAATCTAATTTTTTTTAGGGGAAAATAATGATTGAAAAAAATCGTTGGCTTATGGCACTTGCTGCTGTCGGTGTACATATTTGTATCGGTTCGGTTTATGCTTGGAGTGTATATGTTAAACCTATTCAGGAAAAGCTTTCTTGGAGTTTAACGGATGTCACAATCTCTTTTAGTATTGCAATTTTCTTTTTAGGTCTTTCGGCTGCTTTAATGGGAAAATTCGTTGAAAAAAACGGACCTAGAGTCTCTGCTATTATTGCTGCTTCTTTATTTGGTTTAGGAACAATAGGTTCCGGTCTTGCAATTTTAATGGAATCAAAAATGCTTCTATACTTCTTTTACGGGGTTTTAGGCGGTTGCGGTTTGGGAATAGGGTATATTTCACCTGTTTCTACTTTGGTAAAATGGTTCCCCGATAAAAGAGGAATGGCAACAGGTCTTGCAATTATGGGATTTGGTTTTGCTTCTGCTATTTGGGGACCTACAATTAAAATATTAATTGAAAGTGTCGGTATTTCAAATACTTTTTTTATTTTGGGTGCTAGTTATTTTGTGATTATGTTTTTATCTGCTTTATATCTTCAAAAACCGCAAGAAGGATATATGCCGGAAAAATTTAAGAAAAAAGTAAAAGAGGGTAAAAAGAAGATAAAAAAAGATTTACAGAATCTAACTTTGAAAGAGGCTGTAAAAACACCGAGATTTTACGGTCTTTGGATAATGCTTTTTATAAATATTACTTGTGGAATTGCAATTATCGGTGTGGCATCACCGCTTCTACAAGAGGTTATGGGAGTTTCTGCAATTGCAGCTGCGGCAGCTGTGGGATTAATGGGAATATTTAACGGTGCAGGAAGACTTGTCTGGGCTTCAATTTCCGATATTATTACCAGACCTGCTGTTTATGTTATCTTTTTTATAACTCAAATTGTAGCGTTTTATATGTTGCCGTCAATTAGTGAAATAGTAGTTTTTCAAGTGGTTTTATATTTTATAATGACTTGTTACGGAGGAGGTTTTGCCGCAATTCCTGCTTATATAGGAGATATCTTCGGAACAAAAGAGCTCGGAGCAATTCATGGATATATTTTAACTGCATGGGCGGCAGCGGGGCTTGTAGGACCGCTTATTATCTCAATCGTTAAAGATATAACGGGAAGTTATGCACAGACTTTATATGTTTTTGCAGGCTTTTTTATAATTGCTTTGATAGTCTCTCTTTTAATGGTATTTAATATTAAAAAAATAAAAAAACAGACAGTATAAAGCCTTTGGCTTTTGCTGTTATTTCAGCTCCCAATCATATCTTTTATCATCTTTTACTTTTGAAAAGTATAGATTTCCCGTATCTCTCCAGGCATCTAAAACAATACTGTCTCTAAACTCTATATCTTCTCTTGTAATTATTATACTTGTATGTTCAAAATATTGATTAGGGCTTGATACAACTTTTTCAAATTTGAAGGTTTTATATTTTTTTGTTTTTAAATATTCTAAAAGATCATTTGCGTAGTGGTAACACAAACCTCTTTTTTTGATATTAAGATTTATTAAAAGGTTATGGAATAAAGCAGGAGTATTGACATCATACTCTTTTGCAAGATATTTTGAATATACAAGGGCATTTAACGCTACGCTGTAAGCCTCTTTTTTATCAATATTTTTTGAAATTGATTCCACTTCCAAAGAGAGTTGTTTTGCTTTTTGTTTTAAAAATTGTTTTTCTGAAGGTAGTTGGTAATCATGTTTATTACTACAACCTACAAAAATAAAAACTGTGAATATTAATATAATAAAATGTTTCATTTTGACTAAATTTTCTTTTTCTTTTTATTATATTTTTATTTGCGTAAATTTATACTTTACAAAATCAAATACTTTGGATATAATCAGCCTTATTTGGGATTTAAAAGAAAGTTTTAGTAAGTTGCAACAGTTAAAAATAACAGAAGAAATTAAAAATTTAGACATATCAAGAATAGAAAAAAATCTTTTTTTCTATAAATACTCATCAAAAAATATAAAGCCGCTATTAAAATCAGAAACACAAAAAATATCTATTGAGAATATGGCTGCTTACAATAGTTTTAAAGGTGAAGTTTATGAGAACATAATTTATGAATTTTTATTAGATTATGCTTTAAATAATGAAAGTATCACTCAATTTATTTTAAAAGGTCCCCATCAAAACAGAATAGACAAATTTTATAAAACAGGTTTGATGATAGATAGAAGTCTTCAAATTGTTTATAAATCAAATTATAAAGATATAAGCGAATTCGATGCACTCTTTTTTACGGAAGATGCTCTTTATTTTGTGGAGATGAGTACTTCAAAAAAAACCGTAAGTTTAAATAAAAGACTAGAAAAAAAATATGCACTCTTAAAACTTCTTTTTCCAAATCTTCATATTCGAGCTTTAATTGTATTAACGGAAGGTTCAATCGGTATAAAAAGGTTTCCTTCATATTGTACTATATGGATAACTAAAGATTTGGAAAATGATGAGTTATTAAAAAAACTGGTTTTTAACAGAAAAAAAACTGGTTTCAAAACAAAATATAAAGATAAAAAATTTATTGAGGCATATACCGTAAAACACTCTAAATTTATATATTTTCAAACTTTAGAGTGGATATTTAAAAGATGCAGAAAGAAAAACCAATCTTTTATAAATATAGATTTTTTTAAGACAAAAAGATTATCTCTGTATTTTGATATTTATACAAAACTTTATATAGGTTTTATGAAAAATGAAGAGTTTTTATCTTTGGTTCCTTCTTATAGTGAATATATAGAGAATGTTTTTATTACTATTGAAAAAATAAACAGCAAAGAGTTTGATATAGTATATTATGTCAAAAATCAAAACGGAAAACTAAAAAGAGTCAGGCTTACTAAAAAAGAAGTTTCCATAAAGGAAAAAGAGTTAGACGGTTTTACCAACGCCGAAGTAAGATTTATGAAGTATTTAATAGAAGATAAATTTTATTTACAAAAGAATCAAATAAGAGCAGTTAAAGAGAAGATAAAAGAGCTTAGAGTTTAATTTCTGTCAAATAATATCTTTTCTTGGATTTTATCATAATCATAAATATCATCTCTAAATTGTACTCTGTTTTCATCATTGACCCAGGCTGTAAGATATACGATATGTACCGGAATTTTTCTCTCTAAATCAATATCTGTTCTATTTTTACCTTCTAATATCTTTTCCGAATTTTCAAAATCTATTTTATTCTCTTCTTTTGAAATAGCTTTTAATAGTTCATGTGGTTTTGATAATCTTATACAACCGTGTGAAAAGGCTCTGTTTTTTTGGCTGAACAGATATTTTGCGGGAGTATCGTGCAGATATACGGAGTATTTGTTGGGAAATAAAAATTTGATTCTTCCCAAAGGATTTTTATTTCCGGGTATTTGAATAAATCTCATAGGAGCCTCTTTGTCATCTCCTATTAAATCATTGTTTAAAAAGATACTCCAATCAATGCCTGTGGTATCATATTGAATAGATTCATAATCCCAGTTCTCATGTACATTTATATCTTCATCTTTTAGATAGTTTGGATTTTTCACCAAATTGGGTATAACCTCTTTTTTTACTATGCTTTGGGGAATTCGCCAATATGGATTTAATATGATTTCAGACATTCTATGACTGAAAATAGGTGTAGGGTGTTTTTTTTCTCCTACTATTACTCTCATTTGAAGTATTTTTTTATCTTCTTCGTACATTTTCATATTAAAAGCAGGGATATTTACGACTATATATTTTTCCCCGAGATTTCTAGGCATCCATCTCATTCTCTCAAGATTTAGACGCATCTTTTTTATTTTTTCTTCAATAGGTATATTCAAAGCTTTTATCGTTTTCTTGCCGATAACGCCGTCTTGTGTTAAGCCATTATCTTTTTGAAACTCTTTAATAGCTTCATAAAGCTCTTCATCATAATATTTATCACAATTCTTTTGTAAATTGTCGTTGATATTTATTGAGGCAGTATTTTTATCTATTTTTACTTTAACAGGTGTTTCATCTGAGAAAATAAACTCTTCTTCTTTTATGCAGTTATCGGCTTTTATATAATTACTTTGTAATAATCTTTTTCTTAGAAGTTGAATTTCAGAAGAGTATTGACCTTTTTTTAAAACCCTTTTTTCTCTAGGAATTTTGATATATCCCCCGCTTTTAGCAATCTTTTCATACTCTTTTATCTTTTTTTCTAACTCTTTGGCTTTTGGAAAACTGTAATTAACTTCATTTATAGCAGAGTATATATCATCTTTTTTGACAGCTTTATATAATAATTTTCTTATATTTTTTCTGGCATCGTATTTTTCCCAATTTGTATTAATATTACTGTTTTCTTTTAATTTTTCCAATTCTTCTTTAAATATTTCCCAATCAATACTGCCTTTTGACAAAAGAGTCATATATTTATGATAAATTGAAACGAATAGAAAATCAAAGTTAATAAGGTTTTCTAAGCTTGGGTTATTTTGAACTTTTTTTATTTGAGTGTGAATATTATCTAAATTAAAAAAGTTTTTTATATTGGGTTTTAAAACTTCATCGTTTTCTATTTTATTTAAAAGGTTAAATGCCAGAGGTTTTATACTCTTTTTTTCAACAAAAAAAGTTTTAAATCCATGTTTTTTATAATATAGCGCTATTAGATGATTATTAATTTCAAAATTTTGATTTTTTTTTAAAAGATTTTTTAGAAATTGTATATGATTTTTTGGCTCAAGATCTGTCCTCTTTTTCTCTTTAAATATAAGATTATCGATGTTTTCAGCATTTAAAGTAGATAAACTTTGGTTAAAAAGTAATAAAAAAAGGCTGATATAGAGTATTCTCATATATAAAATTCCTATAAAATTTTTTAGATTATAGTAAATTATTGTAAAAGTTATATAAAATGAATTTTAAGATACCTTAAAAATAAATTAAATTTAAGAAAAAATTAAGAAATGTGTTACTATAATAAGAGTATAAATTATTTAAGGATCTGTCATGAATGGCATAGATACAAAAAATTACTATGATGCTTACCAAGCAAATAGTTTAATAAAAGAGAAAAGCAGTGCAAGTGTGCCGACTTCAGATAAAGAAGATGATACTTCTTCTGTGCATAAAATGCACAATTCTGCCGTAAATGTCTCTATTTCAATGCAGAGTCTAAAAGTATATTTAAATATAAAAAGTGCAGAGTTTAATCAAGACAATATCTCTTCGCAAAACTCCTTATTAAATATAGTTAACAATAGGGAAATTTATGATTTTCTTTCAGGAAAAGAGACACAAAACGGATTTAGTCTCTCTTCAATAGGATATGAAGGAAAACCTATTACGGAACTTAGTTCAAATGAGGCAAAAGATTTAGTCTCTGATGAAGGTTTTTTCGGAGTAACACAAACTTCTGATAGAGTCAGTTCTTTTGTAATCTCTTTAGCAGGTGATGACGTAGAAGCATTAAAAGAGGTAAGAGAAGGTGTAGTAAAAGGTTTTGAAGAGGCTGAAAAAATGTGGGGAGGGAAACTTCCTGATATCTCTTATAAAACCCAGGAAAGAACACTTTCTATTATTGATGAAAAAATTGCACAGTTATCACAAACAGATTTAGAAAAAGAGACAGAGTAGGGATTTAAAAAGAGTTAGAAACTTTTAAAAGGTCTAACTCTTTATTAACTTTTCATATAGTGTTCTAAGTGCAGCATCTGCTATATTTTGTGTAACTCCTATATGAAAAGATACTTTTGAGGGGCTCATATCCAGCATCTCAAAACTTATATTGTTGTTTTTTAGAGCATTTATTGCATCAACAAGAGCAAAAGCATTCTCTTTTAGTCCTATTCCTACTAAAGTGATTATTGAAAGATGATAAGTTACCGTTATTTGGTTGGTTTGTAATCTTTTTTCTATTTGTCTTCTTAAATTATTTATTTTTCCTTTTAAATCTTCTTGATCGACTAAAATTGCAATATCATCTTTATCTGTGGGATAATGATAGGTATTTACATTGTATTCTCCGAATATTTTTAAAAGTTCGGCTGTAAATCCTATTTCATCACCTAACATATTTTTTTGTATATGAATTGAAGCCATATTGTCAAGTTTTGCAATACCTACTAAATCTTCCATAGGAACTCTTTCATCTAAAATCATTGTTCCTTTATGGCTTGGGTTATTTGTATTTCTTATATTAATAGGTATTTTGCTTTTTTTACAGTTTAACATTGCATTAAAATGAAAGACGTTAAAACCTTTTGAACTAAGAAGTCTTATCTCTTTGAATGTTAATCTTGGAATCACGTTTGCATCATCTATTATTCTTGGGTCAACTTCATAAACTCCGTTTGTATCTGTCCAGTTTTCGTACATATCGGCATCCAAAGCATAAGCTATTTCTCCTCCTGTTAAATCTGAACCGCCTCTACTCATAACTGCAATTTCATCGCTATTGGTAACTCCGTAGAATCCCGGAACTACATATATTTCATCATTCTCAAAAGTAAAATTTTTTTCTATATTTTTATAAGTCTCTTTTTTTATTTTTCCGTCACAATAATTTTCGGAGAGAATGAATTTAAAATCTTCTGGAAGTTTTAATTGTGCATTTAAATTACTTTTTTTAAAAAATGCCGATATTATTTTTGCATTATAGTGTTCACCTCTGGATAAGAAAAAAGCATCTCTTTTATCTTCTTTTAGAGTTTTATTATTTAAATCTTTTTTCAAATCTTCAAGTAGAGTTTTTTTCTCAATATTAAGATTGTCGCAGAGTTTTTCAAATTTTTCTATTATTACATTTGAACTTTGTTTTGCTGTTATTGAAATTTTTTGTTCATAAAAATGATTTCCTTGCGTAGCTAAATTTAGAAGATGATCCGTAATTTTTTCATTGTATCTTTCGTCCCTTCCGGGAGCTGAGACTACAATTACTCTTCTTTTTTTATCTTCTTTTACTATATTCAGCACTTTTTCTATTTGAAAGGAGTCTTTTACCGAACTTCCTCCAAATTTACATACTTTGATATTCATTTATTTCCTTTGTTAGCTTTTTTCTAACTTTTTTGATGGGGTATTTAATTTTTAAATTATTCACTTTTTAACGGTGTAAAATCTTTTAGACATAAAAAATCGGCTCTTGATGTTTTTGCCGCAAAAGGTTTTGCAGGTTTATTTTCTATTGAGTTATAAACAAAAAAAGCGTTAGTTCTACTATATGGAGAGATATTATCAGGGCTTCCGTGCATTGTATTTCCGTCATGTATTACAAGAGTTCCCGCTTTACCGTAAACTCCTACTAATTGAGAATCTTTTGTAAACTCTTTTATTGCATTTACGCTAGGAACGCCGTACTCTTGTTTTTTTAATGATTTTTTATAGTTATTTTGGGGCGTTTTCCCTTTACAAGATACATATTTTTTATGACTTTTTGGTATTACATACAAAGGACCGTTAAATTCTGTATTATCAGTTAGCATAATCCAAGCAGTCAGACATCTGCATCTAGGTAGTCCGTCTTCACAATGCCAAGTTTCAAAATCACTGTGCCAGGGGAAAGATTTTCCTTTATATGCAGGTTTTATATTTATTCTGCTGTGATGTATATATACGTCGCTTCCTAAAAGTTGTTTTACTTTGTCTAAAACTCTAGGCTCTTTTGATATTTTGTCAAAGAGTGTGCTAAAAAGATGTTGATTGAATATTGTTCTGATCTTATTACTATCAGGTTCTTGGATAAACTCTTCATTTTTTGCTAGTTGGGTATTGCTTGCCATATATTCAAGCTCTTTTAACATCTCTTTTGTCTCTTCTTGAGTAAAAAGATTAGGAAAGACAATAAATCCTCTCTCTTCATACTCTTTTCTGGATATATTATCCAATGAGTATTCTCCTGCTGAAATACTGCTGTACACAGTTTTGTCTACTCTGTTAATAATTTCTTCTTTTTCACCTCTTGACGGGTAGAAATCTTGCATTTTCTCTCCTTTAGATATCAATTTTTTTAAATAGTTTATTGTTTTTGTATATCTCTATTTCTTTATTCCTTAAAATTATTTTATCTATAATATAAACTTGGATTTCTTCTTTTTTCTTAAAAAAGAGCTGAGCTGATTTTTTAGCTATTTGACCGGAAGAATCATCGCTTAGCTCCAAAATAAGAGAGTTATCATTCAAAATAATCTTTTGATTGATAATCTTGAACTTTTTGAAAACATGCATATATTTAATAAATTCAAGTTTCTCTTCTCTTGTTGTTAATAAATAGTTACCAATATATACATATTTCATATTTAATCTTCTAAAGGATAAACCCCGTTTTCATTATGGTTTTCAGTTCCTTTAAGAGGTGGATTGAATACACAAATTAGTCTCATATCTTCACTTCCTCCATATAAATTGTGGTCATCATGTTCATTTAAAGCATACATAACTCCGTCATATATTTCATGCACTTTTCCTGTTTTCAGATCTTCAATTTTCCCGTTTCCTTCTACACAATATACGGCTTCAAAATGGTTTTGATAGTGAATATGTGTTTTTGTATTTGCTTTAATAATTGTTTCATGGAAAGAAAATCCCATACCGTCATCTTTTAGAAGCATTCTTCTGCTGCTCCATTGTCCTTTTTTTGCATGTACCTCTTTTTGTGTTCCTATAATATCTTTAATATCTCTTACTATCATTTTAAAACTCCTGTGTTAATTTTTCTTTTTTATCTTTAAATAGTTTATCTACTGCATTTTCAAATCTTTGTAAGCCTTCATTCAAAAGATCTTCACTAATTGTTAAAGGCGGCAAAAATTTTACTACTTGATTCTGGCTACCGCAAGTTTCACAAATAAGATTCTCTTTAAAAGCATATTCCGAAATTTCTGAAGCAATTGATTTATCCTCTTTTACTTCAAAACCGTAAGCTAATCCTCTACCTCTTACATCTATTGTATATTCATCTTCATATTTTTTTGCAATCTCTTGAAGTTTCTCTTTTAATATTTTTTCTTTGTAGAATACTGCATTTGAAAGATCGTCGCTTTGCCAATAGTTTTCCAAGCAGACTTTAGATGCAACAAAAGCTAAGTTATTACCTCTAAATGTTCCTGTATGTTCTCCCTGTTTCCATTGGTCTAATTCAGGTCTAAATAGCAGAAGTGCCATAGGAAGACCTCCTCCTATTGATTTAGAAAGGGTTACCATATCAGGATTTATTCCCGCAAATTCAAAAGAGAAAAACTCGCCTGTTCGTCCGTTACCTACTTGAATATCATCTACAATAAGTAAAATATCAAACTCTTTACAAATAGTTTCAAGCTCTTGTAACCACTCTTTTGATACTACGTTTATTCCTCCTTCTCCTTGTATAGTTTCAAGAATAACCGCAGCAGGTAAATCAACTCCGCTACTGCCGTCTTCTAAAAACTTTCTAAAATATTCCAAAGTATTAACTTCTCCGAAATATCCGTCATAAGGCATAAAGGTTGCATTGCATCTGCTAATATAACTTTCATCTCTATACTCATTATTCCCTGTAACTGCAAGGGCTCCTTGTGATAAACCGTGGTAACCGTTTGTAAAAGCTACAATATTGCTTCGTCCTTTAATCAGTCTTGCGAGTTTTAATGCCGTTTCAACTACGTTTGCACCTGTAGGTCCCGTAAATTGAAGTTTATATTCAAGATTTCTTGGTTTTAAAATCAGTTCGTCAAAAGTTTGGATAAACTCTTTTTTTGCTGTTGTTGCCATATCCAATCCGTGAACCACACCGTCTTTTTTTAGATATTCCATTAATGCTTCTTGAACATGTTCATTATTATGCCCGTAGTTTAAAGTTCCTGCTCCTGCAAAAAAATCAATAAACTCTTCACCTTGTTCATCCGTTAATATTGCACCTTTTGATTTTTCAAAAATTGTCGGAAAACTTCTAATATATCCTCTAACTTCAGATTCTAAATTTTCAAAAATTCTCATTTTTCTCCCTTTCTTTTTATAGGACCGATTTCATAAAGATTTTCCTCTTCATGCTGGTCAACAAAATCCTCTTTTTCAAAAAACTGTTTGCTTTTAATCTCTGTTTTTAGATATTTTGCTAGTTTTGTAAACATTTTTATAGAAGATTTATTACTTGGTGAAACTGTAGTATGTATGTACTTTATGTCACTATTTATTTTTCTTTTTAGAGTATTTGCAATCAATTTTGCAGCTAAGCCCATTCCTCTAAAATTTTCATCGATAGCAACTTGCCAAACAAAAAGAGTATCAGGTTTATTTGGCAATCTATACCCTGAAACAAAACCTACAATATTTTCTTCACAAAGTGCGATTGAACAAGACTCCTTAAAATGGGTTGTTTGTAATAAATAAAGATATTCCGAGTTTAAGTCTAAGATTTTTGTATCTTCGACTAACTTATATATCTTTTTTGCAAACTCCTTTTTCGGTTTACGAATATATATCTTTTTTTCAGACAAATGTTATTCCTTTTTACATTTATTATGTAAATAATTTACAGTTAAAATGTTAAATATTTACATAAAATTTGTATCAATATAACAAATAAAACTTTAATTATTCTTAATTTAAATGTAAAAAAGTTTTTAATATAGTGAAAATTGAATAATATGAGAGAAACAAGTAGTCTGTTTTGACTGGAATTTTTATTGGAATATTGATTTTATAAAGAGTAGAAGAGAGAGTTTCTCTTCTTTTTTGAAATTTAGATTATTTGATAACCTCTGTGCCGTACTGTGTTTATGAAATTATCTTCAAAAGTATTTTGTATACCTTTTCTTATGATATTGATATTAACTTCTACGACATTTCTTACAACCCATTCAGGATCATCCCATAAAACATCGAGAAGTTCTTCTTTTGATATTGCAGATCTGTGTCTGTTTTTTATTAAATACTCTAAAATACTAAAAGGTTTTCCGTTTATAACAAGTTTGTTATTGTTTTTGTCAGAGATTGATCTCTCTTCTTTATTTATAAGATATTTATCTTTAAAAGTATATTGATTTTCAAAATTTTCTCTATGAATTGATTTCATTTTTGCTAAAAGCAATTCGTTTGAAACAGGACCTTTTAATACATCTATCGCACCTTTTTTCAGCAGTTCTATTTCCTCTTCTTTACTAATATTATCTACTAAAAAAATGGCAGCAGTCTGTCTTGGGTTTATATGTTTTAAAATCTCTTTGAGATATTTTATGTTGTTATGTTTAATCAAAATTAAATTATAATACCTAACTTCACTATGGTAGATGGCATCATCTATTTCGGTGACGGCATCACATATATATAGTTCATTGTCTATAATATAATCTAAAATTTCGCTGTTTATATCTAATGATAAAAGACGCATTTACTAATTAAAACCTTTATAATGAGAATTTTATATCAAGTTAGAGGAATAGATTTAACATCAAAAAGTGTAAAATCTATATAAATGATGTATACTTATATCATAAAATTCTTATAAAAATCTTATTTAGCTGTAAAAATTTGATTTAATTAATAAAAAATTTAATATAATTACGAAAAAAAAAGGAATTGTATTTTGGCTTTATTAGATAATAACAAAGATGTGTTGCCATTAAGCAGTATAGCAGAACTACTTACTGCAAAAGTTAGAACTTTGAAAATGTATGAAGAAAAAGGACTTTTGCCTCACAAAAAAGAACTTAAAAAACTATACTCTATAAATGATGTAAATATTATCTCTTTTGTTCACTATTTAGCAAGTGTAAAAAAAATAAATGCAAACGGAATTAAATATATTTTGGAAATGTTAGAGAGCAATATGGATGAAAAAAATAAAAAAGAGTTTTTAGATATTGTAGAAAAGAAGTTGGAAAAACTTTCAGGAGTTGAAGTAAAAGATGTAGAAGTAATCTAATCTTTTACTTTGAATGACCTTTTAAATTTTCCCGTTCAATTAATTGATCAAATTTTTCACCGCCTATATTATAAGCCTCCCCGAAACCAAATACTGCTTCACCGTAAAAAGGTATAAATTCAAAAAATGCAAAGTCTTTCATACTTTTTAAAACTTTCATAGTTGAGCCGTGCTTATTTTCAAAGAGTTCTACTAACTGTTCAAACTCTTTTGTATCTCTTGGAATTATTTCCGAATTACATTGTAAAACTACTCTTTTTCTTCTAAAAATATTTTCACAATATGTTTCATCTTCTACAAAAAAAAGTGAGACTTTTTTATTTTTCTTTAAGTTTTTAAAGTGTTTTGCCATTGAACTTATATAGATATAATATTTATCATCTTTTTTTATAAAGGGAGCATAACTTGTAAAAGGATTGTTATTTTCATCGAGTGTTGAGAGGACAGTACTTTTAAAAGTATCTAAAAATTTTTTTAACATTTGGTATATTCTCCTGTTTATTTGAACAAAAGATTATACCAAAATAGTAAGAATAGCAGATTAAGGCTTTTGATTTACCGCTCTTTCTCTTCTTTTAGCTTTCATTTTATTTAAAGCTAATCTTCTCATATCGGCTGTTGTATCTGATTCATCCATAATTTCCAAACCAAGAAGAGTTTCAATACAATCTTCCAAAGTAATAATCCCTTCGGTTTGGTCATAATTATCAAGAACAATAATCATATGCTCTTTTTTCTGAATAAATTTATTTAAAGCTTTTGCAACAGGGATATTTTCATTTAGTGTAAGTACCGGTTTCATTATAGATTCCAGTGTTGCATTTTTATCTCTGATTGCCTGTTTAAATAGTTTCTTTGTTAGAACTACACCCACAATGTTATCTATCGTGTCGTCATATATAGGTACTCTTGAAAATTTATATGTTCTTTTATCATCAAGAATATCTTTTATCGCAGTATTTCTTTCAACTGCATACATAACTGATCTAGGAGTTAAAATATCTTTTATTTTTATTTCATGTAAAGTAAGAGTATTTTCAATAATATCTGATTCTAAATCTCCTATTACTCCTTCTTCTTCACTAAGTAAAGTTGTATGAATCAACTCTTCTCTTGACAAAGAATCTGAATTCTCTTTTCCTTTTATCTTTTTTGTCACAAATTGAGTGATAAGAATTATAGGATAAGTAAAAAAAACAAATACTCTTATAACTCTAGCAGAGATTGAAGATAATTGTTTCCAATATACAGCACCGATTGTTTTTGGAATAATTTCTGCAAAAAACAGTATTGCAAAAGTAAGAACTATTGAGACAATCATTACTAATGTTTTGTCACCTTCAAAAACATTTTGTGCTTGTACTCCAATAGCAGTTGCACCTAATGTGTTTGCAATAGTATTTAAAATAAGAATTGAAGCTATAGACTTATCTATATCCATTTTTAACTTTTTAAGAAGTTTTCCTGTTGCTGGATCTTTTTCTTCAAGTACGGATATAAAAGTATAATTTGTCGATAGAATTACTGATTCTAACACGGAACATAAGAACGATGTGCCTATTACAAGGATAAATAGAAATATTAGAAATTCCATTTTCTATCCTTCTTCTCTAAATTGCACCTCTGGGAACTATCTTCCAATAATACTCCTTTAAAAAAAATTTATAGCTAATAATATCAAAAAATATATAAAAGTTGATTTTTTTTTGACAAAAAATTAAAAAATTTTGTATAATTAGTTTATATATTGTAGAAGGAGGTTATTATGGAATATGGACTAGTACCTACAATTAACCAGTATGCTGAAAATAATGAGATATTGATTCAACAAGTACAACCTTCTAATGCGATTGCAAAACTTAGTAACGGCAATGAAGCAAAACAGATACAAAGGGATAATTTTTTAAAAGGAGTAGAACAAACTTCCGAAGATAAAAGTTCCGAAGTCTCTGAAACTAAAGAGGTTTCTAGCAGTAAAGTTTCGCAATATCAAGAAGTTGTATTGACAAATTTGAATTTTGGTTTTAATAACTCTTCAAGAGATTTTTATGTAAAAGCTATAAGAGGTGAGTCTGAAAGTCAATATCCTACAGATGAAATGATGAAATTAAAAGCCTACTATTTAGAGCAAGAGCAGGCTCAAAGAGCTGCTGATTTAAAAAGTTAGTTTTTATACACTTTTTTGTTTATTTCCAAAAGTAGTTCTTTGGCTTCATGAAATTTATTTATATTTTCTAAATTAGCTTCACTAATGTAGTGCTTATATTTTTCAAAAACTTTCCATACTTTTTCATAACTTTTAGGTCTTTTTTTTATGAAAAAAAGAGCATGTGCCGTAGCTCCATTTATCAAACCTTGTATTGCTTTTTCTTCTACTTTTTGCCCTTTTTTTCTATAAAATCGCCAATCTTCTTCTAAAAGTTCATGGGCTTCTACAAATCTTTGTTCTTTTAAAGCTTGAATAAATTTTTCGATTTGTGTCATTTTGAATTTATCTCTTTATCTAAATAAAATCCCGTATAGGAACCTGTTTTTTTATGCTCTTTCGCTAACTTTTCAGGAGTTCCTTGTGCTATTACTTTCCCTCCTTTACTTCCGCCTTCAGGGCCTATATCTATAATCCAATCGGAATTTTTGATTATATCAAGGTTATGTTCTATTACAAGAACAGAGTTTCCTACTTTTACTAAATGGTGAAGTACTTTTGTTAATCTATCAACATCAGCAAAATGCAGACCTGTTGTAGGCTCATCTAAAACATAAAGAGTATTTCCCGTATCTTTTTTACTTAACTCTTTACTTAGTTTTATTCTTTGGGCTTCTCCTCCTGAAAGAGTAACGGCATTTTGTCCTAAAGTTATATATCCAAGTCCTACATCTGAAAGGGTTTGAAGTTTAGCTTTGATCTTAGGAACTTTTGTAAAGAACTCTAAAGCTTCATCTACACTCATATTAAGAACATCAGAGATATTTTTACCTTTGTATAAAATCTCCAAAGTTTGTGCGTTATATCTTCTTCCTTGGCAGTCATCACATTTAACCATAATATCGGGTAAAAAGTGCATCTCAATTTTTATTTCACCTTCTCCTTGGCATTTTTCGCATCTTCCGCCTTTTACATTAAAGGAGAAACGTCCTACTTTATATCCTCTAAGCTGAGCCTCTTTTGTTTTAGAAAACAGAGTTCTGATTTCATCCATCAATCCCGTATATGTTGCCGGGTTACTTCTAGGAGTTCTACCTATAGGACTTTGGTCAAGATAGATAACTTTGTCAAGTTTTTCCAAACCTTCTATGCTGACTCCGTCAACTTTTTTAACTCTTTTTGCATGATTTAAAAGTTCTTTTGCCACAGGAAGAAGCGTTTGTAAAATAAGTGAAGATTTACCGCTTCCCGATACACCTGTAATTGATACTAAATTTTTAAGAGGAATTTTTACATCCAAGTTTTTAATATTGTTTATGTTTACGTTTTTTATCTCTATAAACTCTTTTTGAGGTCGGTTATGAACATAATTTATCTCTTTTTCTCCGTTTAGGTATTGTGCAGTAAGAGTTTTTGCTTTGTTCATCTGCTCCAATGTTCCCGCAAAAACGACTTCTCCTCCGTATTTACCTGCTTTAGGACCAATATCGACTATAAAATCCGCTGCTTTGATTGTCTCTTTATCATGTTCTACGACAATTACGGTATTACCTTTTTCTTGAAGAGCTTTCAATGTTTTTATAAGTTTATTTGTATCTCTTTCATGAAGACCTATTGAGGGTTCGTCAAGTACATACATAACTCCTGTCAAACCTGAACCTATTTGTGAAGCGACTCTGATTCTTTGAGCTTCTCCACCGCTTATTGTTCTTGCATCTCTTCCTAATGTGATATAACCCAAACCTACATCATCTAAAAAGAAGATTCTTTCTCTAATCTCTTTTAAGATTGGAGCTGAAATCATTTGGTTTTGTTCGTTTAAATATTCAAAGTTTTTTTCATCTTGGAAAAAAGCATGGGCATCTTCTATTGGTTGATTTATAATATCAGATATGGTTTTACCTGCAACAAAAACACTTAAAGATGAAGGTTTTAATCTATTTCCGTGACAATCTGAACAGACTTTTTCTGTCATAAACTCTGCCATATCTTTTTCATCTTTTATCATATCATAGGCAATTTTTACGATACCTTCCCATTTTCTTGTAAGGTTATGTCTTTTCCATGTAAATTTTGCTTCTTCTACTCCACCGTGAAGTATTGCTTTTTGCTGATGGTCGGGTAACTCTTTAAAGGGTACGGTAATATCAATTCCTGCAGCATTACAATAGGCAATTAACATTTTAAAGTAGTATCCTTTGTTGAAGCCGTATATTATTTTTATAGCTCCGTCTTCAAGAGGTAACTCTTCATTTATCACTTTTTTCATATCCAAGGCATATCTAATTCCTAACCCGTCACATGAAGGGCAGGCACCTTTTGGTGAGTTAAATGAAAAAGAGAGAGGTTCAAGAGGTTCAAATGAAATTTTACAATCAAAACATGCCATATGTTCTGAGTAGTGTACATGTTTGTCGCAACCTAGCTCTTCGTAATTTAAGATTTCAACTTCAAGTTCTCCAAAACTCTCTTTTAAACCTTTTTCCACATCTTGGGCAATTCTGTCTCTATTCTCTTCTTTTACTACAACTCTGTCTATTACTACTTTGATTGTATGCATTTGAGTTTTTGCAAGAACTATATCTTCATCAAGTCTGACCATAACTCCGTCAATCATGGCTCTTACGTAACCTTTTCCTCTTAAACTCTCTAAAAGATCTGCAAAGGTTCCTTTTTTTCTATTTATAAGAGGAGCAAGAATTACGATTTTTGAGTTTTCAGGCAGAGACAGAACTTGTTCAATTACATCTGAAGCACTCATTTGAGAGATAGGTTTTCCACATTTGTGACAGTGCTGTTTTCCTACTCTTGCATAAAGAAGTCTTAAATAATCATAAACTTCGGTAATAGTTCCTACCGTTGATCTTGGGTTTTTAGATGTTGTTTTTTGGTCTATTGCAATTGCAGGTGTTAATCCTTCTATTCTTTCTACGTCGGGTTTTCCTACTTTGTCTAAAAATTGTCTTGCATAAGCAGATAAAGATTCTATATATCTTCTTTGTCCTTCTGCATATAAAGTGTCAAAAGCAAGAGTAGATTTTCCACTTCCGCTAAGTCCTGTAAAAATCACAAGTTTGTTTTTCGGTATCTCTAAATTTATATTTTTTAAATTATTCTCTTTTGCATTAAATATTTTAATTGTATTATTCATTCTTTGTCCATCTTAAATAAAGTAAGCTGGTATTATAAGATAGATTTGATAATAGTTAATTAAAGTATCTATACTGCTTTTATAAATAAAGATTACAAAAGTAAACAACGTAGACGTTATATTCTAAAAATAATTAATACTTAACCTATCATTTGCTATTTTATACAGTTAAAAATAATCAAAAAGGTTAGGGCACTTTGGATATAGTAAATAGTTTTGAAATAGAAGGAGAAAAATTCTATTTTTATGATATTAGCAAAGTAATTAAAGAGAATGAAAAATTACGAAGATTGCCTATTGTATTAAAGATACTTTTAGAAGCAAATTTAAGAAAAGCAAAAGATAATACAGAGTTTTCAAAGATAATAGATATTTTTGAAAACAGAAAAAATCAAAAAATCGGTTTTTATCCTTCACGAATGATAATGCAGGGATTTTCACACCTTAACTTTTTTATGGATTTAGCTTCCATGCGTGATTTTGCAAAAAAAGAAGCTCTTGAAGCTAATAAGATAAATCCTGAGATTTTAGTTGATATGATTATTGACGACTCTTTGGATATTGACGATAAAGATATTGTAAAAAAAGAGAATGAAAAAAATAAAGAGAGTTACGGCTTTGCCAAATGGGCAGAAAACAGTTTTTCCAATTTAAGAATTATTCCTCCTGGTTCGGGTATTTGTCATCAAATAAATTTAGAGTATTTATCTACAATTTTACATATAGAAAAAAAAGAGGATAAATTTTTTTTATATCCGGAAACTATTGTAGGAACGGATACAAATACTGCTATGATTAACTCTTTTGGAGTACTTGGATGGTCTGTAGATTCTATTAAAGCACAAGGAGTTATGCTGGGAAACGAACTTCTCTTAGCTTTGCCTAAAGTAATAGGAGTAAAAGTTTGCAAACAGTTAAAAGAGACGGTAACTTCTTGGGATATAGTTTCAGGTTTGGTAAAACTTTTAAAAGAGCAAAATGTTCAAAACTGTTTAGTAGAGTTTTACGGAGAAGGTTTAAAATATCTAACTTTGGAAAATAGGGCAGTTATTTCAAAATCGGCTTTTGAATATGAAGCAAAATGCTCTTTTTTTGCAGTTGACGATAAAACCATAAAATATTTTGACGAAACAAGAGAAAATGAAGATTACGGAGAGTTAATAGAGACATATTTAAAAAAACAGAATCTTTTTTATCAAAATGAGAATCTAGAATATGATAGAGTTATTGAATTTGATTTATCTAAACTCTGTGCAAACGTACTTTTTTTAAAAAAGCCTCAAGAGAGTATGGATATCGAAAGTTTGCAAAATTTTCCGAAGTTTAATAAAACAGAATCATTGGAGGATTCAGATATTGTAACCGCTTCTATTGTTTTATCAACTTTTTTAAAATCAAACTCTTATATTCTTGCTCATGCAGCATTAATTGCAAAAAAAGCAGTTGCTTTAGGACTAAAAGTAAACAGTAAAACAAAAGCCTCTTTAGTAATAGAGCCTTTTATAAAAGAGTATTTGGAAAAACTGGATTTTCTTAAATATTTTAAAGAGTTGGGATTTATCATAATTGATTATAAAAAAGATAATTCTATTTTTAATATTGAAAGCAGTATTGAAAAAGAGATTAAAAGCAATAATTTAAATCTATGTTCGGTAATCTCTTCTGATATACAAATAGAAGATATGTTAAATCCTTTGATAAAAAGTAACTATAAAATGTCGGCTTCTTTAGTGATTTTATACTCTTTAACGGGAAAAATAGATATTGATCTATTTAATAAAGAGATTTGTGCCGATACTTATTTAGCTGATTTATGGCCTAAATCTTATGAAGTTACCTCTCATCTTGGAAAGCTTGATAAAATTTTGTATAAAGATATATATAAAAATATTTTTAGAGGAGATGAGTTTTGGCAGAAATTGAAATTTGAAAATTCAAGTTTTTATAATTGGGATAAAGAGTCTACTTATATTCAAGCTTTAACGTTTAAAAAAGAGCCTGTTTTAGAAAAACTTGAAATACAAAAAGCTGGAATTTTGGCTATTTTCGGTGATAATATTTCAACAAAACAGATTTTTCCTTTGGGACAGATTTCTTTATATTCACCTGCTGCTAGATATTTGGAGAGTATGAAAGTAAAATCTTTTGAGTATGGAACTTTTGAAGATAGAAAACAAAATGCGGAAGTAATGACAAGAGGAGTTTTTGATAGTATTGATATTAAAAATTTAATGATTTCAAAAGAGGGCGGATATACAAAAGATTATGAAAATAATGAGATCGTATCCATTTATGACAAGGCATTAGCGTTTAAAAAACAAAATAGAGATTCCGTAATTTTTGCAGGAGAGAATTTTGCAAAAGGAGTCTCTTCTTATTGGGCTGCACGAAGTATCGGTGTTTTAGGAATAAAAGCAGTAATTGCAAAATCTTTTGATGAGGTATATAAAGAAGATTTGATAAGTTTCGGAGTTTTGCCTTTGGAGTTTGTTGAAGATGATATAAAAACTTTAAAATTAAAAGGAGACGAGAGTATAACAATTTCGGACAATCTTATAAAAGTTAACTCTATAGTAAAGGCAGAAATTCATAAAAACGGTATTAAAATAGAGATTGATTTAAAAACAAGATTGGATACGAAAAAAGAGCTTGAACTTTATAAAAACAGGGGAATATTAAACTCTTTTTTTGAAAAGAAAGGTTTATAAAACTGTTTTATAAACCATTATTCCTAATATTACAACATTCATAATCAGAATCGATTTTTTATAATTTTTAGCTCCTGTCAAATTTTTAGTTTTTATTCCGAAAAATACACCGATTAAAGAAGCAGTTCCTATAATCAAACCTTCATAAAAAGGCATTTGTCCTGAAAGAGACAAAGATATAAAACCTGCAACCGATGAAAAAATTACAAAAAACAAGCTAAGACTTGTTGCTATTTTTAAGGGATATCTCATAAAACTGACTAAAATAGGGATTAACATTATAGCTCCTCCCACACCGATACTCATTGCAATAACTCCTACAATAAAACCGACAGTTAAAAGTACAATTTTACTATGCTGTTTTACCTCTTCATTATGTTCAGCAGGAGATACGAATATTTTGACAATCGAGAAAATAATGATTATTATAAAAACATATTGTAAAAAAATATCAGAGACTAAAGCATGAACAAAACTATTTAAAAGTCCGCCAAGAGAGCCTCCTATACCTAAGGTTATTCCGTCTTTAAAAATATGTTTTGCTTTTTTTGAGTTTAGAAATGAACCGTATATAGAACTAAAAACCATTTGCATAATAGAGATTGCAATCGCTTCTTTCATTGCAAAACCGGCAGTAAATAAAATAGGAGTTAGAACAGTTCCTCCGCCTAAGCCGAAAAAGCCTGAAACAAATCCGGCTGTAAGTCCGAATAGTATAAGTTCTAAAGTCATCTAGTTTTTATCTGTTGCATTCATTGCGCTTATAAATCTCTTGTAAATACACTCCAAATCATGGTCCTGATTGCTTAAATCAATTCCATCATGATCTCTTACTGCATGTTCTAACAAAGCCACTCTTTTTAGAAGATATTCAAACATCTCTTTTGTTACATCCGGAAGATCCCCATGATTTAATCTTCCGTTTTTATCGTCTCTTTTGATTATTTTTGCAGGAACACCTACAGCAGTAGAATTTTTCGGTACATCACAAATTACTACTGAGTTTGCTCCTACTTTTCCATTTTTACCTATTGTAATATTTCCTAAGACTTTTGCGCCGCTTCCTATAACCGAGTTTGCTCTTATTGTAGGGTGTCTTTTACCTTTATTTAAACTAACACCTCCAAGAGTTACTCCTTGGTAGATTAAAACATCATCTTCAATAATAGCTGTTTGACCGATCACGACTCCTATGCCATGGTCTATAAATACTCTTCGTCCTATTGTTGCAGCGGGATGAATATCCATATGGCATAAAAATTGTGTAAGTCCCATAATCATTCTAGATAGTAGTTTAAAGCCTTTTTTATATAATCTATGGGCAACTCTGTGGTTAATTACCGCCCAAACACCCGGATAATTAAAAAAAAGTTCTATATTTGAATTAAGTGCAGGGTCATTTAATTTAGGAACGGAGAAATCCTCTTTTATTTGTTTCCAAAGTCCTAGTTTTTTGCTTTCTTCTTCTATTTTACTGATTATCTCTTCATCATTCATATCTTTAGCTCCATGTAGTTTTTAGATAACTGTTATCATGTAAATATTTTTTTAATACTTTATATGTTCTGTTATCTAAATTATTTTTCAACACCTCTTTTATCTCTTTTGTATCATAATCAATATCTTCTAAAATATCTATAATTTTTTGAGACTCTAAAATCTTTTCAAGTTTAACTTTACCTTTTTCAAAAACAACATTGATTTCCGTAGGATGCGAGAAAAGATTATGTCTCATGCCTAAAATATCTTGATATGCACCTACATGGAAAAATCCTAAATAGTACTCCTCTTTTTTTAGATTTACATCATGCAGTAAAAGAGGTTTTTGAGGATTAAAAGGAATCTCTCCGTCACTATCGCAGGTAATATCCCAAAGACTTGCGCTTCTTGTAGGATTTCTATTTAGATGAGTTATAGGCATTACGGGAAATTCTTGTTTGATTCCCCAAAAATCGGGAAGTGATTGGAATATAGAAAAGTTTACCAGATATTTTTCTTGAATTTTATTATCAATCCTTTTTAACTCTTCATAATCGTCAACTTCTAAAAGCCAAATAGCTTTTTTTATAATTAAATTTGCCAAAATCTCTGCATTGCTTCTATCTTCTAAATCAATATAACCTAAATCGAAAAGTTTTAATAAAGAATCAAGGTGGTCAATACTGTCGTGCATATATTCTAAAGCGGTTTTTGAATTCATATCATTATAAAGCTCTCTTAACTCTTCAATCAAAGGAGGATTTTTCTCTTTTAATCTTAAATGTTGAGCATCATATTCTGCCGTAAAAAGTTCAAGAACAGGAGTTATTAAAACAGTCGAAGAAGCAGAAATAAATCTTCCTGATTCCGTGAAAATATTCGGTTCTTCTACACCTTTTTGTTTAGCAATATTTTTAAGTGTAAAGACAACATCATTTGCAAACTCCTGAAGGTGATATTGTGCCGTTCTTTGAAACTGTGAATATTCAACGGCTAATCCACCCCCTATATTAATAGCACTTAAATTTGTTGCTCCTAGATTTTTAAGTTCGGCATATATATGACCTGCCTCTTTTAAAGCATTTTTTAAAGGTTTAATTGTTTTCATAGAAGAGCCTATATGAAAATGAATCATAGTAAGAATATTTGTCAGATTATTCTCTTCTAACATCTCAAAAGCTTCAAGTATTTCTGTTGAACTCAATCCGAATTTTGCGTCAATTCCTCCCGATTTTGCCCAGGCTCCGCTTCCTGCATTAAAAAGTCTTGTTCTAATTCCTACGTTTGGAGTAGGCAAAGAAGTCTCTTTTTCTACTTCCAATATAGTTTCAAGTTCATTTAAACCTTCAATAATAATAGTGATATTATGTCCCATTTTTTTTGCAATAAAACCTAAATGAATCATCTCTTTATCTTTGAAACCGTTTACTGTAATGGGAGCTCCTATTTTATTATAGGTCATTGCCAAAAATAGTTCAGCCTTACTTCCTGCTTCTAAACCGTAGTTATATTTTTCTCCGCTATTTATCAAAGGCATAAGGAAGTTTGGTAATTGATTTACTTTTAAAGGAAAAACAGCATTAAATTTTCCTTTATAGTCATACTCTTTGATTGCATTTGTATAAAGCGTATATAGTTTTTCTATCTGTTTTTCAATTAAATGAGGAAATCTAAAAAGAAGGGGACCCTTATAATCCTTTTCTCTTATCTCTTTTACCATCTCTATTAATGATGGTTTTGATGCATAATTTAATTTGACTACACCCTCTTCAATTATAAAATTATCATCTGCCCAAATATCAATACCATAATTTTCCAATATTAAAAATCCTCTAGTTTTATAGTTTTTTCTTCTTTAGTTTTTAAATTTTTAGTGTAAATAGTTCCTTCTTTTATCTCGTTTTCACCTATTAAAGCAACTATTGTAGCACTATTTTTTTCGGCAATTTTAAAATGTTTTCCAAAACCTCTTGGAGTATATTCAATAAAAGTTTTATAATCTTTTCTTTTTTTTGCAGCAACTTTTGTTAATACATTTAATGCCTCTTCACATAAAGCACCCAAATAAATACTCTCTTTTTTTACATCTTCTGTTTTTATTAATTCTAAAAGTCTTTCAATACCTATTGCAAATCCTATTCCCGCAGTAGGTCTTCCTCCTAAAAATTCAACAAGTCTGTCATATCTTCCTCCACCTGCAATTGCACTTTGAGCTCCAATCTCATTTGAAGTAAACTCAAAAGCAGTTTGAGAATAATAATCTAAACCTCTTACTAAGTTTGTATCTATTTCATACTCTATATTGTTAAAATCTAAAATCTCTTTTAATTTCTCAAAATCCGTATCACATTTTTCACAAAGATTATGAGTGATTTTTGGAGCATTGTATAAGAGTTTTTGACAGTTTTCAACTTTACAATCCAAAACCCTGATTGGATTTGTTACTATACGTCTATTACAATCTTCACAAAGCTCTTCTTTAATATTTGTTAAATAATTAACAAGCTTTTCTCTATACACCGGCATACATGTTTGGCATCCCAAAGAGTTGATTTGTAATTTGAAACCTATTTTGAAAAAATCTAAAATATCTTTTATCATCATAATGATATTTGCATCTTCATAAACAGAACTTACTCCAAAAACTTCACAACCGAATTGGTGGAACTCTCTTAATCTTCCTTTTTGAGGTCTTTCATATCTAAACATCGGTCCATAATAATACCATCTATAATTTCCGCCGGCTCTGTCAAGTTTATTTTGAACAAAACTTCTAACAACTCCTGCCGTACCTTCAGGTCTTAGACAGACATCGTTTTCACCTTTATCGATAAATTGGTACATCTCTTTATTTACAATATCCGAACTCTCTCCGACTGATCTTTTAAAAAGAGAAGTCTCTTCTAAAATGGGAGTTTCGATATAAGTAAATCCATAATTTTTTGCGATTCTTGAAGCATTTTCTATAAAGTAGGTAAAGAGTTCACTATCTTTATCTAAAATATCATTCATTCCTCTTAAGCTTTGAATATTAGCCATTAATAAAATCCTCAATTCTTTTTGAAATTTCTTCAATGCTTAAAGCAGCATCTATATAAATATGATTTAAATTTAACATCTCTACAGTTCTTTTCATTCTATTTTGAATATCAATCAAATAATCAATTCCTCTTGATTCTATAGAATCGTTTGATTTGCCTTGAAGCCTTTTGGTAAGCTCTTCTTTTGATAGTTCAAGCAGTATAACGTGAGTAGGTAAAGTATTTGATGTTGCTATTAAATTAAGTGTTGTAACGATTTCCAAAGGCATATTTGAAGCATATGCAATACCGCTTATTACACTTCTGTCGCTTATTACCATTTTCTCTTTGTTCGGTTTTACCACTTCATTTATATGTTCGGCTCTATCGGCCAAAAAAAGGAACATTTCCGCAATTTTACTTTTTGCTTCACCGTTTAAAGCCATTTCTCTTAGTTTCAGACCTATTTTTGTTCCTCCGGGCTCTTTGGTAAAGATTGCATCTTGATATTTGTTTTTTAGTATATCAAGCTGGGTTGATTTTCCTGCCGTATCTACACCTTCGATTACTACATACATTCTAAAACCTCACTTGGAATCAAATGCTCAAACTTACCGTTAAATCGTATTATTTCTCTTACTATAGTTGATGAGACAAAAGCATTTTCCAAAGTAGGCATTAGATAAAGTGTTTCGATTTTTTTATTTATAGATGAGTTTGCATAACCCATTTGCAGTTCATATTCAAAATCCGAAACAGCTCTAAGTCCCCTGATAATAGTATTAATATTTAAATCAGTAGCTAAATCAACCAATAAAGTATCAAACCCTATAACTCTTACACCTTTTAGATGTTTTGTTGCTGCTTTTGCAAAAGCAACTCTTTGTTCATGGGAAAACATAGGTTTTTTTAATTCGCTTTTTGCGACTGCTATTATTACTTCATCAAAAATATTTGTTGCTCTACATACAATATCCATATGCCCGTTTGTAATTGGGTCAAAAGTCCCGCTGTATATGGCTTTTTTGTATGTACTTTGATTATCTCTTTTTTTACAATCTGACATATTTATTTCCATCTTTCATATAAGTTATGTTCGATTTTTAATAAATCAAACCATTTTCCAATCATAAAATCTTCCATTAACTCCAAAGAGTTTTGCTTTGAATAATAGGCTAAAACAGGGGGTGCTATAATAACTCCCAACTGTGAAAGCTTGTGCATATTCTCTAAAGCTATTGCTGAAAAAGGCATCTCTCTTGGAGCTAAAATTATCTCTCTTTTTTCTTTAAACATAACTGTAAATGCTCTTGTAATTAAATTATCTGAAATTCCAACTGCACATTTTGCCAATGTATTCATAGAACAAGGGAGAATAATCATTTTATCTGTTTTGAAAGAGCCTGAAGATATGGGGGCTTCAATCTCATTCTCTTTAAAAAAATGAAATCTGCCGGAATCTTTTAAAACTTCTTTTAAATCAATTCCGTCTTCAAGTTTCAGGGATTTTTCGGCACTTCTTGATATTACGATAAAAGCTTCAACACTTTTGGGCAAATTTTGAATAAATTTAACTGCTAATCTTGCCCCGCTTGCGCCTGTTATTGCTACAACTAATTTCACTTTCAAAACCTTTAGTAGTTTTATTAAGAGATAAATATTAGCTAAAAAAGCCTTTATTTTCAAAAGCTAAAAAAAGTTGATAAAAAGATTATAAAGGAGCATAGATTTTAAGAAAAAAATAAGATAAAATGGTATATCATATTGTATAATAAAAAAAGATCTTAAAATATACATTATGTATATTTTTAAAATTAAAATTAATAAAATTGTTAAAGGATTAAAGATGTCTAAAATTTTCAGTTTTGTAAGAGTCAATAACAACAATGAAGTCTATACCAAAACCCAAAGAAAGGGTTTGAAAGATTATGAGCAAAATAACAATATTTCAGTTTACAAAGAGATTGAAATTGTTATAGATACTCCTGATGAAGAAAAAAACATGTTGGAGTTTTTAAAAAGCTGTGAAATCTCATCAACTCTTTTGGTTTATGATTTAAATGTTTTCGGTAGAACTATAGAGACGATTTTAGAGATAGTTAAATTTCTTCTTTCAAATAAAATCAGAATTATCGTAATAAAACAGAATTTGGATTTAATAGATGACAAAGATATGTTAACCCAAATGATTTTAGGTGTGATTTCTATGACTGTTCATTTAGAAAAAGATTTAATGAGTTTAAGAACAAAAGAGGCATTAACTGCAAAAAAATTAAAAGGCGAAAGTCTGGGAAAACCAAAAGGTACAATTCAAAAATCAAAATTTGATAAACAAAGAGATAAAATCGAAGAGTTGTTAGCCGTAGGTTTGTCAGTTAGAAAAATAGCAAAACTTTTAGGGTATAATAATCACATAGGATTAAATAATTACGTTAAAAAAAGAAATATAAGACACAATTTGCCGAATACTTTAGATATAGCCAGTTGAAACCGAAATAAAAAAGGGTAACAATGTTTGCAATATATAATAACAACGGTTTGAGTTTTAGAAGTACCGTTGATAATCTTTACTCACTTCCAAATGTTGATTCTATTGCAAGATCAAGAAATGATGTAAAAGAAGGTTTACCCAAAAATCATTCATCAAAAAGAAAAAAAAGAATTTATGAAGAGGCTTCTTTAGAAGATGCAACACAAATTTATAAACGTGTTGCAAATCTTGATACTACCCAAGAGATTTATCATGTTCAAGATTTGATGACCAAAGAAGTAGTTGTTTTAACTCAAAACAGCACTTTACAAGAAGCTTATGACTTGATGGAAGATAAGCAGATTAGACAAATCCCCGTTCTTAATAATGAAGATGAAAAAAAAATTGTTGCTATGGTTAATCAAAAAAATATATTAAATGCCGTAATGGATGATATAGATTTCTCTTCTTCGACTGTTAAAAGAACTCTTGCAAGTTTTGATTTAGGTGAAGTTATCACAGCAGATCCGATAACAGATATAAGAAGAGTTGCAAAAGTTATGGTTGATTTTAGTTTAACGGCAATTCCTATTGTTGACCAAGAAGATAATCTTTTAGGAATAGTTTCAAGAGCAAATATCCTAAAAGCAGTTGCAAATACTCCGCCTCTTCAAATTTGGGGATAATTTATATTAGAGTAAATTAATCAAAATTAATTAATTTTTGTTTTAAACTAACAAATAATTAATAAATAAGTTATATAATTAAATTCAGATATGTGTACAAATGGAGAATCTTTTGAAAGCATTAAGAATCTTAGTTTTGGAGAATGGTCTCGGTTCTATCTCTGACTTTGTTGAAGTTCTTAAAAGTGATGGTTTTTATTTAGATATTTGTGAAAACAGTAATGACTTTTTAGAATCCATTTACAACAATCATTATGATTTGTATATTATTGAGATTAATGAAAAAACACCCCAAAGATTTAAGTTAATAAAACTTTTAAATGATTATCAAGATATTACGATGAAGATGGTAATAGCTTCAAAACCCAATCTTATGAAACTTTCACTTTTTTACGGTTGTGATGAATCTATTCTTAAAAATATAGATTCTGATGAAACACTTTTTAGAATTAAAGCTTTAATAAGAAGACAGTTTAAAATTCATTCAGATTCAATCTGCTTATGTAGAAACATAGAGTATGATATTTTCAAAAAAAGAGTTCTAAAAAATAAAAGTGAAATCTCTTTAGGAGAAAAACCTCTTAGAATAATAGATTATCTTTTAAAATTTAGAGGCTTTTTCGTATCTTCGGAAAATCTTGAAAACGGAGTTTATCCTGCCAATAGTAAAAACAAAAACGGTTCAATCAGATTTCATATACATAAAATAAGACAATTAATAGGTGAAGATATAATTATCTCAAACAGAACTAACGGGTATAAAATAAATATTCACTAAAAGCTAAGTCTTCTAAGAAACTCTTTTTTTAATTTTCTTTTTATAAGTGGTCACTTTAAATTTTAAGTTTAGGAAAATCAACTCTTATCAGAAAATTAGTAGGAGGAGACTGACTTAAGTTAATTTAGATGGAAAATTATCTAAAGCGACCAAGTTATATAATTGTAAAATTACATTGTTAATTTTCTGTTTGATTATAGAAACAAAAGAGTTTTTTTAAGCAAGTTCTAAATTTTGACCTTAATACTTGCTTCAAATAGTTTATAGTAAAATATTCAACTTTTAAAAATTGGAGATGTTATGAAAGTATTATTAATTAAAGATGTAAAAGGTACAGGTAAAGCTGGAGAGGTAAAAGAGGTAAAAGACGGTTACGGTAAAAATTTTTTAATTGCAAAAGGTTTTGCTCTTCATGCAACACAAGAGGTACTAGATAATTATAAAGAAGAACAAAGATTAAAAGCAGAGCAAGAAGCAAAAGAGGTTGCAATAGCTGAAGAAGTAGCTCAAAAAATAGATTCAACAAAACTTACAATAAAACATAAAATAGGTGCAAACGGAAACTTAATAGGTTCTGTTACAAATAAAGAGATTAGTGAAGCTTTAAAAGAACAATTTGATATAGAACTTGATAGAAAAGCTATTACTTTAAGAGATAAAATAAAATCAACAGGAATTTTTGAAGTGGATTGTAAGCTTGGGCACTCTGTTCATGCCGTTTTAAAAGTAGATATTATTGGAGAAGAATAGATGTTTGAAGCAACTACGATACTTGCATACAAAGGACAAGAACAAGCAGTAATAGGAGGAGACGGTCAAGTAACTTTCGGAAATGCTGTTTTAAAAGGTAATGCTACAAAAATAAGAAAGTTGTACAAAGATCAGATTTTGGCTGGATTTGCGGGAAGTACGGCAGATGCTTTTAATCTATTTGATATGTTTGAAGGGCATTTGGAGTCTTGTAAAGGTGATTTGTTAAAAGCCGTAATTGCTTTTTCCAAAGAGTGGAGAAAAGATAAAGTTCTAAGAAGACTTGAAGCTATGATGATTGTTTTAAATAAAAAGCATATTTTTATTCTTTCTGGAAACGGAGATGTAGTTGAACCCGAAGACGGAAGTATAGCTGCAATAGGAAGCGGAGGTAATTTTGCTATCTCAGCTGCGCGTGCTTTAGCAAAACATTCAGATTTAAAACCGATTGATTTAGTAAAAGAGTCTCTTATGATTGCAGGAGATCTTTGTATTTATACAAATCATAATATTAAAATATTAGAAATAGAGGATTAATAAATAATGGAATTAACACCAAAGCAAATTGTAAACTATTTAGATGATTATATTATCGGTCAAGATAATGCAAAAAAAACAATCGCTCTTGCTTTGAGAAACAGATACAGAAGAATGAATGTAGAACCTGAACTTAGAGAAGAGATTATGCCTAAAAATATTTTGATGATAGGTAGTACGGGAGTCGGAAAAACAGAGATTGCAAGAAGACTTGCAAAAATGATGGGCTTGCCGTTTATTAAAGTTGAAGCATCAAAATATACGGAAGTAGGTTTTGTAGGTAGAGATGTTGAGTCTATGATTAGAGATTTAGTTTATGAATCAATAACTTTAGTAACAAGAGAGTTTGAAGAGAAGATAAAAGATAAAATAGATGAAGAGATAAACAGACAGATTATTGAAAAACTTGTTCCTCCTCTTCCTGAAACTGCAAGTGAAAGTGCCAGAGAATCTTTTATTAAAACATATAATAAAATGGAAGAGAAATTAGTATCAGGTGAGCTTGATGAGAGAAAAATAGAGATTGAAATTCCTAAAAAAACCCATGTAGAGATTATAGACTCTTCAATTCCTATGGATATGACCTCTATGCAAGAGAGTCTAAATAAAATGTTAGGCGGTCTAAATAAAGAGAAAATCAAAAAAGAGGTAAAAATCAAAGATGCAAAAATTCTTTTAAAAGAGGTTGCAAGCGATAAACTTCTTGATAAAGAGGCTATTAAAATTGAAGCTATTAAAAGAGCTGAAAACGGCGGTATTATTTTTCTTGATGAAATTGATAAAATTGCAACAGGTTCAAAAACCCAAAATCAAGATCCGAGTAAAGAGGGTGTACAAAGAGATTTACTTCCTATAGTTGAAGGAAGTACTGTTCATACAAAATTCGGTCAAGTAAAAACAGATCATGTTTTATTTATTGCAGCAGGTGCTTTTCATGTATCAAAACCTTCTGATCTGCTTCCTGAACTTCAAGGAAGATTTCCTTTAAGAGTTGAGTTGGAAAATTTGGATGAAGAGGCATTATATAAAATCTTGACAAATACGAAAAACTCACTTTTAAGACAATATCAAGCTCTATTAAAAGTTGAAGATGTAGATTTAGAGTTTACTGACGATGCCATAAGAGCTTTTGCAAAATATTCCGTTAGCGCAAATGAAAAAACCGAAGATATCGGTGCAAGAAGATTGCATACCGTTATTGAAAAAGTTATTGAAGATATCTCTTTTGAAGCAGATGAAAAAGCCGGAGAAAAAGTTATTATCTCAAAAGAACTTGTTGAAGAGAAACTTGAAGAGATTGTAGATAATGTAGATACGGCAAGATATATTTTATAATTAATGATAGTTTAAATCTGTTATTAATTTTTTTTAGATAGAATTTGTTAAATAAGTCAGGAGAGAATAATGAAGATAGTAACTTTTTGTAATGTGGATAATTCATTAATTGATTCAAAGCATACGGTAGAACACTTTCAAAGTGGAGAAACATCAGGTGCAGATGTAGCAATTTTGGATATTAACTCAATATTTGATTTTGAAGAAAATAAGCATGATGCTTGTTCTGAAAAATTTGCAACAATTGCTATTATCGAAGATGACAGCGATTATGATGCTTTCAAAAACTTTGGAATAGATGCTTGGATAAAATCTGCTGACCTAGCAGATATAAATGAGCTGTTAAATCTAATCGAAAAAAGGTTTTTATCATAATTATAGATACTCACTGCCATTTGGACAACGAACAATATTACGATGATATTGACAATGTTATAAAACATGCCCTTGAAAACAAAGTCAAAGGTTTTTTAATCCCCGGAGCGGATTTTAAAGATCTTCCCCAAGCTATAAAACTAGCGGAAAAATATGACGAAATATTTTTTGCTGTAGGAATCCACCCTTACGATATAGAAAAATATGATGAAAAAGTTATGCAAGAGTATATAAATCATCCTAAGTGCATAGCCGTGGGTGAATGTGGATTAGACTATTTCAGACTTCCTGAAGACAAAGAAGAAAAAGAAGCAGTAGTAAAAAAACAAAAAGAGGTTTTTGAAGCACAAATAGAGTTTGCTAAAAAAGTTAACAAACCTTTAATTGTTCATATAAGAGAGGCTTCAAACGATTCAAGAGAAATTTTAATAAACAGTAATGCAAAAGAAGTAGGCGGTGTTCTTCACTGTTTTAATGCAAGTGAACATCTCCTACCCTTATGGGAACATAACTTCTATTTTGGAATAGGCGGAGTATTAACTTTTAAAAATGCAAAAAAATTAGTTGAAATACTGCCTAAAATTCCCAAAGAGAAACTAATAATTGAAACAGATGCTCCTTATTTAACTCCTCATCCTTATAGGGGAACAAGAAATGAACCTTATTATACTAATTTAGTTGCAGATAAAATATCTGAACTTTTAAATATGAGTAGAGAAGAGGTTGAAAACCTTACTACAAATAATGCAAAAACCCTATTTAAGCAGTTTTCTAAAATTATTTAGATAAAATATTTCCTATTTTAAAGAATAGGATATAATTTGAAAAAATTTTTATTTTCATTTTTGATTTTTTCTGCTTATTTACATGCAACACTTACAGGTGCTAATTTTACGCAAAGAGATGTTCATATTTTAGAAGATTTAGATATAAATCCCTCTTTTATTACAGATTACAAACTACAAGAGATTTATGAAAAGTTACAAAATCAAGCTAGTATGGAACATTATATTAAAAAGTTTGAAGAGGCATCAATCTTTCTTCCTCGAATAAAAGAGATATTAAGAGAAGAGGGAATTCCAACTTCATTTATTTATATGGCAATGGCTGAATCTTATTTCACGATAGATGCAAGATCTAATGCAAAAGCAACAGGACTTTGGCAATTTATGTATGAAACAGGAAAAAGATACGGATTAAACAGTAATATCTATGTTGATGAAAGAATGGATTTGGTTAAATCAACAGTTGCCGCAACAAAATATTTAAAAGCTCTTCATAAAAGATTCGGAAAATGGTATTTAGCTGCAATTGCATATAACTGCGGTGAAGGTAGAGTTGTTGAAGCTTTAACAAGAGCAAGCTTGGATTTATATATTCAAAAAAATCCTAAACTAAAATCAGATAAAAAAATTAAAGAGTATAGAAAAGTTATTTATGATTATCAAAAAAGAAGAACTAGATTTAAAAATTTAAGAGCAGTATATAAAGAAGTTCAAAAATTGGGAATAAGACCTGAATTAGAGTATTTATTAAGAGTTCAACCCAAAGTAGGAAGACAATATCTTCCTCAAGAAAGCAGAAGATATATAAGAAAAATCATATCGTTCGGGATGTTAAATTCACAAAATTTTATCAAAATTGATGAAAACTCTCATCTTCTTAATATGGGAATCTCAAAAACTATAGCAACAGTTCCCGTAAAAGGTGGATTACATCTTAAAAATATAGCAAAAGCAATAGATATGTCTTATGATGATTTATTAAATCTTAACAAACATATAAAACAGTCGATAATTCCACCTACAAAAAAATATTATACGATAAATATTCCATATGATAAACTTACATTGTTTAATAAAAACAGTGCTTCGATAAAAGATACAAAATTTGCAATTCACGTGGTTAAAAGCGGAGATACTCTGTACGGTATTTCAAGAAAATATAAAGTTCCTTTGAAGTTAATAAAAGAGTATAACCATCTAAAAACTACAAGATTGGCATTAAGACAAAAAATAGAACTGCCTATTCCCAATGATATGATAGGAAAAATAAATTTTACACTTTTTGATGATAGAAAAAGAACTAAAAATTATATAGTTAAAAACGGAGATTCTTTATACTCTATTGCAAAGAAATATAAAGTAGACGTAAAAAAACTTATGAGAGATAATAAGTTAAAAACAACGCTTTTAAAAATAGGAGATAGTATTGTTATTAGATAAATATAGATTAAGTACTACGACTCTTTTTATCTCTTCTTTGATTTTTTTCACCGGATGTTCTCAAAAATCAACTTGGAGCGGTTCTTCAAACGGCTTCTGGGGCAGTAAAACATATAAAGATATTCCCCAGCAAAAAATAAAAAATTCAAAAGCTATGTATAGAGCAACTATGCGACCCTATCAAATTGCAGGCAAATGGTATTATCCGACTTTGGCAAAAGTTGGTGATGTGCAAAGAGGAATTGCTTCTTGGTACGGACCTAATTTTCATGCAAAAAGAACTTCAAACGGCGAAATTTATAATATGTACGGTATGACTGCCGCACATAAGACTCTACCTATGAATACGATGGTTAGAGTTGATAACCTGGATAACGGAAAATCAACTATTGTTAGAATAAACGATAGAGGACCTTTCGTATCGGGAAGAATTATAGATTTATCAAATAAAGCAGCCCATGAAGTAAATATGGTAGGAAGAGGAACTGCAAATGTTAAAGTTACGGTTCTTGGTTTCCATGCAAAAATTGCAAAAACAAAACAAGAAAAAGCTGAAACGGCAACAGTCGGTAAGTATTATGTTCAAGTGGGAGCCTTTAGAAGATTAGAGGGTGCAAAAATTACTAAAAGAAAATTTGAAATGATACTTGAAGATAGATATAATGTCGTAATAAAAGAGGGTATTTATTTAGATGAACCTATTAACCGTGTATGGGTTGCAGGTTTTAGATCTCAAGAAGAGGCTACAGACTTTAAAGAGTCAAACGGCTTAAGTAGTGCAATGATTATTGCCGAATAGGAAAATTGATGACTGAATTAAATAGAAAAACAAAAGAGACCGATATTAGTTGTAAAGTAGATATTAAAGGTTCAGGTAATTCGAAAATTGATACTGGAGTAGGGTTTTTCGATCATATGTTGGAGGCTTTGTCAAAACACAGTGGAGTTGATATTGAATTAACCTGTAAAGGAGATCTTCATATAGATGCTCATCATAGTGTGGAAGATTGCGGAATAGTTTTGGGAAAAGCGTTAAAAGATGAAATCTTTCCTATAAAAAATGTCGAAAGATACGGAAATGCAACCGTTGTGATGGATGAAGCTGCAACTACCTGTGCTTTGGATTTGTCAAATAGACCATTTTTAGTGTATGAAGTAAATATCAGCGGAAAAGTAGGGGAGTTTGATGTTGAACTAGCCGAAGAATTTTTTCATGCTTTGGTTATGAATTCAGGACTTACGGCGCATATTATAAATGAAAGAGGAAGAAATAAACACCATATATTAGAAGCTAGTTTTAAAGCTTTTGCAGTAGCATTAAGAAGAGCTATGGTTATAAATGAAAAACTTGGAGTTCCTAGTACAAAAGGTGTATTATGATTGAACTTATTGTTCTTGATGTTGACGGTACCTTAACCAACGGCGGGATAACATACACAAGCAACGGTGATGAGCTTAAAACTTTTGATGTAGCAGACGGTTTGGCAGTTGCTACTTGGACTAAAAAGCTTGGTAAAAAAGCGGCAATTATTACAGGAAGAAACTCTTTAATTGTTGAAAGAAGAGCAAAAGAGTTGAAAATCAATTTTCTTTTTCAAGGCGTTGATAATAAAGATCATGTTCTTGAAAATATTTTAAAAAAAGAGAATATCTCTTGGAATCAAGTTGCCGTAATAGGTGATGATTTAAATGATTATAAGATGTTGAAAAAAGCAGGATTGTCTTTTTGTCCCGCTTCCGGTTCAAAATATATAAAAGAGATTGTAAATATCGTATGTAAAAATCCCGGCGGCAAAGGTGCAGTACGGGAAATGATAGAGTATATTATAAAAGAAGACGGTTTGGAAGAGGAATTTATTAAATCATGGTTATAAGAGTTTTCGTTTTTTTATTATTTGTTTTATCTGTGGGAAGTTATTTTATTCCTTTAGAGGAGAATCCAAACGATAAAAAAGATAAAGATAGTCCTTTATTGATTTTTGTTGATTCTACTATGTATACTTTGGATACTGAAAGTATGAATAGAATAATTTTTGCCAAAAAAGCTATTAGATATGAAGATAGAGATGTTATGTATGACGGCTCTTTAATGTCAAAAAGCATGGATAAAAACAATAAAGAGATTGCAGATAATCTTTTAGCCGATTTGATAATAAAAAGAGGAGATGATTTTAAATTTTTAAATGATGTGAAATTTACAAGAAATGATTATTTATCTTTAAATACTGATGAATTATTGTATAATGCCAAAACAAAAATTGCCACAAATACTCTGCCTTTTGACGGAACATATTTTGATAACTCTTTAAAAGGTGAACATATTTACTTAGATTTGAATAAGTATTATATGAAGGCTTTAAATACTCATTTTGAAATAGAAATAGAAAAAAAAGGAAAATAATAATATGAAATTTTTATTTGCTATTTTAGCACTAACTTCAATGCTTTTTGCCGCAACAGAAAAACTGATAATAGATTCAAGTCATTTTGAGACAAATGATGCAACAGGTTTAACCGTATTTACGGGTAATGTAAAGTTACGAAAAAGTTTGGATAAATTAAATTCGCAGAAGTTGGAGATATTTATGCCTCCTAAGAGCAAGGGTAAAGCTAAAGAGCCTCTTAAATATGTTGCAACGGGAAAAGTAGATTTTGAAATTCACTCTAACGGAAAAATCTATAAAGGAAAAGGCGATAAAGTAATCTATAATCCAAAAAAACAAGAGTATACTGTTATTGGTAATGGATATATAAAAGAAGAAGTTGAACAAAGAGAATTAATGGGTGAAAAAATATTTATCAACCAATTAAGTGGAAATGCCAGAGTTGTGGGTAAAGAGGATAAACCTGTTAGATTTATTATTAATATAGAAAGCGGATCTAAAAAAGAATGAAAATAGTTGAAGCAAATTTTTTAACTTCTGCCCAAAGTATTATAGACTCTCCTAGTCCAGATAAAGCCGAAGTTGCTTTTTTGGGAAGAAGTAATGTAGGAAAATCTTCTTTGTTAAATACTTTAACAAATAGAAAAGGTTTGGCAAAATCTTCATCAACTCCCGGGAAAACCCAGTTGATAAACTATTTTGATATAAAGTTTAAAACTCAAAACGAAGAGTTACCTTATATGTATGCAAGATTTGTAGATCTTCCCGGTTTCGGTTATGCAAAGGTTTCAAAAAGTTTAAAAAAAGAGTGGAATAAGAATTTAACGGGATATTTAGAGCAAAGACCCTCTTTGCAGATTTTTGTTCATTTAATTGATGCAAGGCATCCGACTTTGGATATAGATAAAAACGTTGATGAATTTTTAGAATCAATTAAAAGAGGAGATCAAATCATTATTCATGCTTTTACGAAAATTGATAAATTAAAGCAGAATGATTTGCAAAAGTTAAAAAGAGAGTACCCTAAGGGTATATTTATTTCAAACCTCAAAAAAAGAGGTGTTGATCAATTACAAAGTGCGATTACAGGATATCTTTTTGGAAATTAAATTTTTTAAGCCTGATGTAACACATATAAAGGCTATGCAAGAGCTTGTTCAAGAAGAGGTTGACAAAGGTATTATTCTTCTTAGAACAGAAGATGAAATGGCAAATACTATAAGATCTTATACTGTTGTTGAAGTAGATGGTAAAATAGCAGGTTTTACTGCACTTCATATTCATTCAATCAGACTATCAGAGGTTAGAAGTCTTATTATATCAAAAGAGTATAGAGGGCTGAAACTCGGTAAAAAACTTGTAGAAGCCTGTATCAAAGAGGGTAGAAAACTGGGATTACAACAGATTTTATCTTTAACTTATCAAAAAGGTTTTTTTGAGAGTTTAGGGTTTTATGAAATTGAAAAAGAGAAGATTCCCGAACATAAAATCTGGGCTGATTGTATTAGATGCAAATATTTCCCAGTATGTGAAGAAATAGCAATGGTTTATGACCTTTAAAGGTTACCTTAGAAGGTAACTTTTAAAGAATTTTTCTTATTTGATTTCTTATAATAACAGGTACAAAAAACATTGATACTACGTAAGAGATTAATGTTCCACCTATTAAAGCAACTCCAAGTCCTCCAAAAACCGCATCCGTAGCTAAAAGAGAAGAAGCAAAAACCATAGTAAGCACGGTTAAAATAATAGGTTTTGATCTTGTTGCCGTTGCTTTTGCAATGGCTTCATTTATTGTTAATCCTTTTTCTTGAACTAACTGTTTTGTAAAATCTATAATAAGCGTAGAATTCCTTGAATTTATACCTATAAGACCTATAAATCCTATTAAGGAAGTAGCTGTCAAATAAAAGGTATCCGTAGTTATTAAATCCATTATAATATGGGCAAAAATAACTCCTATTATTGATACGAAACTTGATAAAACAATTCCCCCTGAAATAGCAAAACTTTTATAATATACAACCATAAGAAAAAAGATTAAAACCATAGCTATAATAAAAGCCGTACCCAAATCAATAAAAGTATCAATAGTAACTTTTAGTTCACCGTCCCATACAAGTTTAAACTTTTCTCCTGATATTTTATCAGTAAATTCAAGATTCAAAAGGTTTGATTTGCTAACTTCGTACTTAGAATCAAAATTATTTAAGAATTCGTTTCTTGCACTAAGAAGAGGATAGATTTGACTATCTTTGTCTGTTTCTGCAATAACATTAATCATAGGATTTAAATCTTTTGAAGTTAGAGTCGGTTCTTTTTTTATTTTTTTTATTTCTACTAATTCAGTAAGAGGAATAGTAAAACCGTTTTTATTAATCAATTTCAAAGTTGAGAGTTTGTTTAAAATCTCCTCTTTTTTATTTGAATCGAAGACTCTTTGATCGTCAAGTCTTAGGAAAATAGGCACTTGGCTTTGTGAATCTTTTTCATTTACGACTGATAATACAACACCTTCATATGCAATATAGATAATATTTTTTACTTGGTCTAAAGATAATCCGCTTTTTATAATTTTGTTATTATCCAAAATAATCTCATATTTATTATAACTATCTTCTGCCATTACATCGACATCTACTAAACTTTTTTGCTCTTTTAAAACCTTTTCTACTTTATATGCAAATTCGCGTCTGCTTTCAAAAGAGTCTCCTCCATATATCTCTGCAACAATAGAAGCAAGAACGGGAGGTCCAGCAGGAAGTTCTATTAGCTTGATATTTGCATCATAATTAGAGCATTCTTGAAGTTCCTCCCTAATAGAGCTTACAAAATTATAACTGCTTATATCTCTGTTTGCCTCTTTTTTTATATTTACCATAATTTCAGCTTGAGACTGCTTGTCTTTTAAGGCACTTTGTTTTACCAAAGCTGCAAAATCCAAAGGGTGACCTTCTCCTATAAAAACTGAAACATCGGTAACTAAATCTTTGATAATCAATTTTTTTGAGATACATGAGGTAACTTCTTTTGTCTGCTCTTTTGAAGAGCCGTCTTTTAAATCAACATATACAGAAAAAGTATCTGAGTCTTTACTTGGAAGCATTTTGGCTTTTACTATTTTTGTAGGGAAAGTTGCAACGCCTAAAATAAAAAGAACTAAAGTTATAATATATACTAAAAGAGATTTTTTCGGGCTTTGAATTATTTCATAAATAAATTTTTCTAATTTCATTTTAAAGCCTTATAAAAATTTTCTAACTAAATATGGAGTAAAGACATAAGCAACAATTAATGATACAATCAAAGCAATAGGTACGAAAACAGGAAGAGGGTGCATAAATTGACCCATCATACCGCCTACGAAAAACATAGGCAAGAAAGTCATTATAATAGCAACCGTAGCTATATTTGTAGCATTTCCAATCTCGTTTGTAGCATTTATTGATAGAGTTTTTAAATCAGTTTTGTTTTTATCCTCTTTTTTATGTCTTACGATGTTTTCAATTACGATAATTGCTGCATCAACAAGCATTCCAAGACTTACAATTAGAGCAAAAAGTGTGATTCTGTTAATCGTCTCTTCCATCATAAAACCTATAAAAAGAGTTAATGATAAAATCATAGGAACCAAAAGGGAAACTATCATTGCCTCTTTTAATCCTAGAGAAAAAATAAGTAAAATTGCAATTATCAAAATAGAAATCAAAAGATTTTGCACTAAAGAGTTTACTGCATTATTTGCAGTATAACCGTCATCTCTTGTTATTACATATTTAATTCCTTTTTTTTCTAAAGTGCTTTTGATAGAATCTATATAAGCAAAAATATCTTCATTTATAGTAACCGAGTTCGCTCCTTTTAGTTTAGATACCATAAGGGTTACTTGTTCTATTGCTTTATCTTTTGTATCTTTTTTATAAAGATATGCCTCTTTTTTATTTTGGATATCATAACTTCTTGAAATTTTTGCAATATCTTTTAAATAAACGGGAGTATTAAAATTATAAGAGATAATAATATTTTCCAAATCTTTTTTTGATTCAATAGCATTTTTTATACTAAGAACCATCAAATCTCCTGTTTTATTGTCTGCATTGATATTCGGAGTAGTTAGAGACAAAGCTTTTATCTGTTTTGCAATTTGTCCTAAAGATAGATTATAAGCGGCTATTTTATTTGCATCAACTTCTATATTATATTGAGGTTTTTTTTCTCCTTTTAAATCAACTAGGGCAACTTTATCTATTTTATTGATTTCATAGGCTATTTTGCTTACTTCATTATATAAATCGCTGGATGAAACAGCTTTATGATTGGAATAAAAAGCAATAGTAGCAATAGGAATATCGGTATCAATATCCATTGTTTTTATAATTGGAGTTAATGCACCTTTGGGCATATTATCCATATTTCTCATTACTTGGTCATATAGTTTGAGATTTGATTCCTCTTTATCTTCTCCTATATAGTATTGCACTTGTACTATTCCTACGGAATCTTTTGCATAAGAGAAAATATGCTCAACCCCTTTTATCTCTCTTATTTTTTTCTCTAAAGGTTCTATAATTACTTTTTTAATCTCACTAGGTCTTGCTCCGGGCAGAGGGACGATTACTGCTCCGCCGCTTACTTTTATTTGAGGGTTCTCTTCTCTTGGCATAAACTCTAAAGAGATAAAACCCAAAAGAAGAATAAAAATACTTAAAATAAAAGTTAAGGGGTGGTCAATAAAAGTTTTAGCTAGTTTTCCTGCAATATTCAGTTTATTATTCATTTTTATCCAACTTTAAATAGATTTTACTATACATTCCGGGATATATATGTTTATCTTTTTTATCAAAAGATATTTTTACCGTAAAAGAGTGGGTCATATTTTGTACGTTTGGGATTATTGATGCAACTTTTCCTTTTGTTCTCAGATTAAGTGATTCAATAATAATATCCACATCTTGACCGATTTTTATTTTTCCTAAATTACTCTCATTTATATCTGTTTTTATTTTTAGACTCTCCAAATCAGATAAAATCATAGCTGGGGCGCTAGGCATTGCCATTTCTCCGCTTTTGATACTTTTTTTAATAATCAAACCGTCATTGGGTGCTCTTATTTTAAGGTATCTGTATTGATAATTTACCTCTTTTAATTTGGCTTTTGCAATAGAAATCATATTTTTAATATTTCTTAATTTTAACTCTAACTGCTCTAAATCATATTTTGGAACCAAATCTTTTTCATATAATCTTTTATATCTTTCATAATTGGTTTTTACATTATTAAGATTATTCTCTTGAATTTGGAGATTTAACTGGGCTTGTTGTTTATTGCTGTCAATATTCGTAGAATCAATTTCATAAAGCAAAGCGCCTTTTTTTACAAAATCACCTTCATTTACGTAAACTTTTTTTATAAAGCCCATGTATCTGCTTGTAATGATTTTTTCATTATCCGAAATAACGGTTCCGCTTAACTCAAGTGCATTTAAATTTGTTATACTAAAAAAAAGTATAACCATAGATATAAGTATTTTTTTCATATTTAACCTTTTACTCTCTTAACCTTTTACCTGAAACGAGATTTACCCTTGCAAGAGCTAAAGAGAGTTCATAATTTGCCATTATTAAAGAGGCTTCGTTCTCTCTATATATTGCCTCTTGTTTTAAAAGTTCAGTCATAGGAATCAACTGATTTTTATACATAAGTTTGGATTGTTCCAAAACCTCATTTGCAAGTTGTTTTGCCTCTTTTTTCTCTTTAAATGTTTTTCTTTTTGCTTTTAGATTTAATAAAGCTTTTTGTACATCAAGTTTAATAGCATCTTTTAAATGGTTTAAACCTAAAGCCGTTTTATTTAAAAGTATTTTGCTTTTTTGTTTATCTATACTTCTCGTATTATCAAAAAGTGTATATTTTATTCCTAACATACCCATATAATAATCTTTGTTGCTGTCAAATGTAATTTTATCATCATTAAAACCGTACTCTAAATATGAGTAGATATTGGGATAATATGAAGAGTTACTAAGCTGCACGTTTTTTTCCATGCTTTTTTCTTGCTCTTTTACGATTTTTAGATCATCTCTATTGCTAATTGCGGTATTATATAAAGTGTTATAATCAAAATCCTCACAAATTATCATTTTTAAGGCTTGAACATCGCTTATATTATCTTGTGAAGTTAAAAAGTTTAAATAGGCAATAGCTATATTGAATTTATTTCTAGCTTCGGTTAATTTACTTTGAACATTTAGTTCATGTACTCTGGCTTGTTTTTTATCTATTTTTGTAACAAGTCCCTCTTTATAAAACTCATTTGCCGCTGTTACAAAAAGATTTACCGACTCTTTTGCTTTTTGTGTAGCTTTTATAAACTCTTTTGCTACAACGGCTGCATTATAAGCTTTAAGTACTTCAAATTCCAAAGATTTTTCATCAAGATTTAATTTTAACTGTTGAGCTTTATGGGCAATTTTCATCATATCTTCTTGTGTTTGCAGTTTGAAGCCTGTAAACAAGGGAATTTCATAAGTCAGTTTTGTATTAAAATTATCTCTGTAATCGGGATAATTTAAATCTTTTGGCTGAGTATCAATTCCTTCATCCATTTGAGCAAATCCAAAGTCTCTAAAAGTAGCCTCTCTTGAAGATAGTTTATTATTAAAAACATATCCTGCGTGGTTGGTTCTGCTCATTTCATGTTTTAAATCCAATTTTCCGTATGAGTAAGATTTTACTTTTTTTATATCAAGATTTGCATTTTCTATATCTAGTTTTTGTGATTTTAGTTGGAGGTTATTTTCAAGAGTTAGATTTAGTGCTTTTTCAAAGTCAACGGTTTGTGAAAAAAGATAATTATTTATTAATAATATATATAAGATTAATTTATACATTGCCCATCCTAAGGTCTATTTAAAAAGGGATTATACAAAAAAAAATCTAATTTTTCTACAAAAAGAATTATTATTTAAAATTATCTTCTTTTTTCTTTGTCAGGTATGCTAAAAGTAACACTACAACGGTAATAGCCGCGAAACTTATAATTTCATTGGTCAGATTTTGCATTTTGCCCCTTTTTTATATTAACTATACTATAAAAAAAATTATAAGTTTGATACAACTTTGTTTCTTCCCGAATTTTTTGCTTTATATAGAAGTAAATCTGCCTCTTTGTAGATATCTTCAAAACTTTTTACCTCTTTTGAAGCTTTACAAACTAAACCTAAAGATATGGTTATTTTATCCGAGATTTTACTGTTTTTATGCTCTATATTTAGATTTTCTATACTATTTTTTAGTGATTGACTAAACTGTATTGCATTTTCAACGGTTTTGCTTTTAAAGATTATTGCGAACTCTTCTCCTCCAAGTCTGAAGTAATAATCATCTTTTCTTTTTAGGGTGTTTCTTAGGGTATTGGCTACTTCTTTTAAAACTTTATCTCCTTTATTGTGCCCGTAAGTGTCGTTATATTGTTTGAAAAAATCAATATCAATCATTAAAAATGAAAAAAAGTTATTTTCTCTTTTTAAAGAGTTTAATAATCCAGGTAAAATATTTTCCAAATATCTTCTATTGTAAAGTCCCGTTAAAGGGTCGGTTATCGAAATTTTTTCTATAATTTTTTTATCGCTTATATCTTCTCTTATTGAGCTGTAACCGATTTTTTTGCCATAGCTGTTAAAAATAGGGAAAATCGAAGCTTTTATCCAATAAGAAGTTCCGTCTTTTCTTCTGTTTTTTATTTCACCTCTCCAGGTTTTATTTGAAAGTATAGTTTCCCACAAATCTTCATAAAACTCTTTTGACATTTTTTCATCTTTTAAAAGACTATGATTTTTTCCTAAGAGTTCCTTTTTCGAGTAACCGCTTATTTTACAAAAAGCTTTTGAAACATAATTTATATTTCCTTGCAAATCTGTAGAAGATAAAATAACGTGTTCATCTACCAAACTTATATATTTTTTTATCTCTTTATTTGCTTTGTTTAGTTTATTGTTTGTTTTTTCTATTAACTTGATCTCTTCTCTAAATTCAATATATAAATAATACAAAGCGATTATATATGCACTTAACCTTAACAGATGCCATAACCACCATTGTAAATCCCAAATTTCGGAAGAAACGAATAAAATTCCCGCAATACCGAATAACAAAGTGTGACCCGCAAAGAGATAATCATTTATATTTTGTTTTTTTATATAATCAAATAAAAATTTATAAGAAGCAATAAAAAAACCTACTCCTCCGATAAAATTCAATAAATCTGCCGTAATAGTAAAAGTTTTATCTTCATTTATCATTTCAGGAATATAATCAATAAAAACAATAGAGAGTATAGAAACGATAATTGCAAAAAGAGATACTAAAAGAGGAATAAGCTTATATATTTTTTTTGAGACTATTTTATTATTAATCCAAACGGTAATAAAAAGAGTTCCACCTAAAAATACCGCTATTGAGTGTAACCATACAAAGAGTTTTCCTGGCATTACAATTCCGTGAAAAATATCGATTATTCCCATTGTTAACAAAGCAATGGTAATCCGGTTATATTGGGTAAGAAGATGTTTTTTTGAATATTTAAAATAAAAAATCATTGAAATAACTATTGCAATCACTCCTCCTGAAACTTCAAATCCTGAGTGAAGAGGGATACTTATATATTTCATATTTAAATAATGATTTAAAAAATATCCTAATATTACAGGGAAAAAAATTGTAAGAAAAATAAGCATCAACAGATTAATTTTTATTTTATTATTCAAATTAAACCTTATTTATGGCGTTAAAGTTAATTATACACAACTTTTTGCGATGAATAATCAAAAATATGTTTAAAATAACAGCAATTAGCTTATTTATTATTTAAAGGATTGTGCAAGATTCCCTATTATAAGAGCCCATCCGTCAATAACGATAAAGAAAATAATTTTAATAGGCAAGGATATCATAACAGGAGGCAGCATCATCATACCCAGAGACATTAGTATTGAAGCAACAATAATATCAATTACTAAAAAGGGTAAGAAAATTAAAAAACCTATTTCAAAAGCAGTTTTTAATTCACTTACTACAAAAGCCGGCATAAGCAGTGTTAAAGGAACATCATCGATATTTTTTGGGTTTTCCTCTTTTTTTATTCTATAAAAAAGAGCCAAATCAGCTTCTCTTGTATTTTTTATCATAAACTCTTTAAAAGGTTTAACCCCTTTTTCAAAAGCTACTTCATAACCTATCTTTTCATCCATATAAGGTTTAACTGCATCATCCCAAGATTTTTTGGCATAAGGTTCCATAATAAAAATAGTAAGAATAAGTGAAAGTGATATAATAATTTGATTTGGAGGCGTAGATTGCAACCCCAAAGCTTGTCTTAACAAAGAAAAAACAATAATAAGTCTTGTAAAACTTGTTATCATTAGAAGAAGTGTCGGAGCTAAAACAAGAAGGATTAAAATAATAGCAATATTAATTGTTCTAACAAATTGTGCGGGTTGTTCTAATGCTGCAACTGATAGGTTGATAACCGGTGCAGGGTCTGCGGCAAAAAGAAAAGTTGCACTGAAAATCAATAAAGAAACAACTATTTTCAACTACACTCCTTACTTAAAATAGTCAGAATAATATCTAAAAAGTCATTAATATGATATAAACATAAAAGTCGACTATTTTTTATTTTTTATATATCCCAATTCTATTAATTTATTATATATCTTACTTACTACATGTCCTGCGGCACTTCCTCCGTGCCCTCCATGTTCTACTAAAACCGTTACAACATATTGAGGATCTTTGAAAGGTCCGTAGGTAGTCAGCCAAGCGTGTGATCTATGGTAATATTTAAGTTCACTCTCTTTCATTCTTACTTTTTCGGCTTGAGGAATAGATACAACCTGTGCTGTTCCTGTTTTTGCGGCAATTTTTATTTTTGATTCTCTTACATGGTAATATGCCGTTCCTCCGTCTTTGTTATTTGCAACTTCATACATACCTTGTCTGACAATTTTCATATAATCATCATTGTGTTTAATCTCTTTAGGCTCTTCAAAATTTAGTTTCGAAAAGTGAGGTTTAGGAAGTTTCCCCGTAGCTAAAAAGGCTGTATACCTAGCTATTTGCAACGGTGTTACGGTCATATATCCTTGTCCTATTGAAGCATTTATGGTATCTCCTATATACCAAGGTTGGTCATATTTTTTCTCTTTCCAATCTTTATTAGGATTTGTAGCATAAAATTCATTTACCAAATCAACTCCCGTCTCTTTTCCAATACCGTAGTTTCCTAAAGATTTAGAGATTTTATTAATTCCTACAAGAAGACTTCCTTTATAAAAGAAATCGTCACAACTCTCTCTTATTGCTTTTACAAAGCCCACTCTTCCGTGTCCAGTTGTTTTCCAGCATCTAAATTTTCTGTTTCCTATTTGTAAAGAACCGCTGCAATAAACTTCATAATTGGGTTTTATTCCGTTATCCAAAAATGAAAGGGCAATTCCCATTTTTATAATTGAACCCGGAGGATAGAGTCCGTTTATCAGTTTATTTGTAAAAGGGTGGTTAAAATCGTTTCTCATTTTGTCCCACTCTTTTGTAGAGATTCCGTCAACAAAAATATTATTATTGAATTCAGGATAAGAACCTGCTGCTAGGATTTCACCGTTTTTGGCATTCATAACGACTATAGCACCGCTGTCGTCTCCAAAAATCTTTTGTATATATCTTTGCAGCCTTATATCAAGTGAGATTGATAAATCATTGTTTGAGGAAGGATCTTTTTCATCTAAAAGTTCTATCTCTTTATTTAGAGCATTAACTTTTACTACTTTTACTCCTAATTCACCCTGAAGTTTGTCATTATAATACTTCTCTAAACCGTTTTTACCGATTATACCGCTATATTTTGAAAATTCATTATTTTGAATATCTAATCTTGATGCTTTACCTATATAACCTATAATATGTGAAGCATTTTTACCTTCGGGATATACTCTTTTTACTTCAGATTTAATTTGGATATCATCATTTGAATTAAAGAGTGTATATTTGTCAAAAAAGTTGTCATAAGGAATAAAATCTACAATTTTTACGAAATCATGTTTATAGTTTGAGTCAAGTTTTTTATACTCTTTATATAACTCCTCTTTTTTATATTCGGGAAAATGTTTATTTATCAAAGTAATTAGTTCTTCAAGTCTTTTTTTGTTTTTATAAGATTGTAAGTGGGGTTTTAGATTTATAGAAAACCCTAACTTATTCATAGCTAAAGGCACGCCATTTCTATCTTTTATTATTCCTCTGTTGGGTACTTTATATATTCTTTTAATATAGTTTCTTTTTGATAACTCTTCATAATAGGTATTTGATTTAATACTTAAAAAATATACTCTTGACAAAAGAGTGATTAAAACAATAAAAATTAAAATGAATATTAAATTTAGTCTTTTCAAATGAATACTCCAAATATAAAAAAGTCGATTGCCAGATTTATTAGAAGAGTATAATTTAGCTGGGGTGTTAAATCATTGTTTAAGGACCACATAATATAGACTCCCAAATAAAATACCGCTATATAAATATATGGATTTAAACTGTTAAAACTAAGTGTCCTTTTTATATAAGGTGCAATAAAAACATATACAAAAGTTGATAAAAGTGAGAGTGAAAAAATTTTAAAACCGCTATTGATTTCAATTAAACAGAAAGTTATGATTATAAATATCAAAGAGTAGTGATGTCTTCTTTTTAAGCAAATAAAAAAACTTATAAACAGAACACCTATAAAAAGTATGGGAAAAAAATATATAGAAGATATTATATTCACAAACACAGAAAAAATACATAGTAATAATACAAAAAAAGGATTATCCAGATTATCTGTTCTCATTTGTAGCCAGTTTTTAATTTTTGTTGGATTATATTATAAATGAACTTACAATATTATCAAGATATTTATTTCTCTTTCTCTTTTTTTTCTCTTTCATTTTTTGTTAAATCATAAATAAAAGCAAATATCTCTGCAACCGCTTTATACATACTGTCGGGTATCTCTTTATCAATATCGATTGCAGACAAGAGCTCGATTAAATCTTCATCTTTTTTTATAGGAATATCATTTTCTTGGGCTATTTTTATTATATTATTTGCTAAGGCTCCACTTCCTTTTGCTATAACTTTAGGAGCGGCATCTGTTTGAATATCATATCCAAGTGCAACAGCTTTTTGAAGATTATTCTTTTTCATTTTAAACCCTTATATTAAAGCCCGTATTTAAATCTTGATTTTGACCGTAAGGATTGATGTTTTGTTTGTTTTCTCCTGTTTGTCTTTCTCTTTTCATATCAATAATTTTAATATCAACGGGAATTAAATTTGCCGAGTTAAGTGCTTGTTTTAATTTTGTCAAATTTTCTCTAAAAGTTTGTTTGAAGCTCTCTTTTGAGACATATATAGTCATATCAAGTTTGTTTTTGTCGTATAAAGCCAAAAGAAGTCTTGTTTGACCGAACTCTTTTAATGAAAGATTGATTTCACAATAAAACTTCTCTTCCTCTAATTTTTTCATTGATATTGTGCCATCATCTAACATATCCCAGATAAAGGGCAGATATACGTTATTGCTGTTTGATGTTATGGATAATAATTGATGATATTCAATTTGAGTAACCATTTTATCAACTTGTTTTGACAACTCTACGGAATCTGAATCACTTTTTGTCTGTAATTCGCCTTGCATTTGCAGAAGTACCGCTTTTATATCGTTATGAAGGGAGTTTTGGCTAGTTTGTTTATCAATTAAATTTGAAGGCTGCAATAAGTTATGTGCAATTGTCTCAAGTTTTTCGATATTTTTGAAAATAGTGTTATGAAGATTGAGATTTTGAGGTTCCAAATTTAAATTTACGATACTCTCTTTTAAATTTACAATCAGATTATTAATATTCGATGCAAAATTACTTTGGAAATTATTAAGCAAATTTGTTTGCTGTAAACTTTTCATATCAAAAGGTATTTCGACTTTTGAAAAAAGATTTTGTATATTCAAAAGTTTATCTATTATTTGATTTATAAGTTTATTATCAGAAGTGTTTAGATTTAAAATCTCATTTTTTAGGTTAAAAAGGGTTTGTTGAATCTCTTTTGTTAAGCTGTTTTTCTCTGCTTGTATATTTTGATTTTGAAAAAGCTTGTTTTCTAAATTTATTATTTCATCACTTTGATTTTTTAGATTCATAGCAAATCTTTCCAGATTGTTAGAAGAGGGAAAATCTTTTGACTGAATCAAATCAGAGAGTTGATTGAGCATATTTTTTACTTCTGTTTGGGAACTGTTTTGTAAAAACAGATCTTTTGATTGTAAAAGAGTATCAATCTGATTTAAAAGATTTTGTTTATTTGGAAGATTGTTATTTAAAGAGATCTCATTTTTTAGTTGAAAAAGCGTATCAATAGTTTTTGTTATCAAGTCTTGCTTATTTTGTAAAATAGTTTGATTTTGTATTTGAGAATTTTGACTGTTTTGAAGAGGTTTGAAATTTTCTATTTTTGATTCTATTAACTGCCCCTCTGAAGAGATATTCTTCAAAGTATTCGCTAGATTTAACAGATTATCTATTTGTCTGTTATTTAAGCCTTTTGAGACTTCTTGCAGACCGTTTGTTAATGTTTTTAAATCATTTGTAAGCTGTTGTGAAGAGTCGCTTTTTTGAAGCATCTTATCAATAAGATTTGTTAAATTTTTGCTTTGCAGGTTCGGAATATCTTTTAAAACGTTTTTTATTTCAATCAAAATATTTTCCAAACTTTTAGGCATGTTTTGATTACCGCTTGTTTGTTGAAGTGTTTTTGCTTCTAAAAATACTCCCGATTTTGAAATTAAATCTTTTAATTTATTTGCATCAAGATTTGAAATATCTTTTGAAAAAGCTTTCAAAAGAGGTCTGAATTTTTCCATTGAAGGATCAAGTTTATCCAATAAAGTTGAAATAGATTTTGAAAAGTTTCCCAACTCTTTAAATGAATTTGAGTTTTTCAAAAGATTTTCTATAGTTGAAAGATTTTTTTCTCCGGTTTTTAAATCACTGAAAAGATTCTTTAAAATATCACCTACAGAAGTAGAACCTTTGCTTAAACTCTCTAAAGTTTTAGAATCAGCCTCTTTTAAAACCTCTTTTAAAGCTTTATTATCGTTTGGCAATAATATATTTAATAAATTATTGTTGTTTGAAACTATCATAATATAAGAGTATAGCATAAATTTGAAGATTATTAATTGACAACAAATACTATTTTTTGTAAAATCTAATAATTTTACAAAGGAATTCTATGATTTTTGAAGTGGTTGTTCCAATTGACGGTTGTGAAGAAGAAAAAGAGTTCAAATTGACAAAAATGGATGATTTTTTTTCGGTTATAACAGGACTTCAAAGTGAAGTTTCTTTGAAACTTATGAGTTTTGGAGCTTTAAAAACAATCGCTTTTGAGCTTCCCGAAGATTTCAAAAAAAGATTAGAAATTGAAAAAATAGAAGATCTTTCTATTTTTTATATTTTTGTACTACAACCGCAGGTCTCAGACTCTTCCATGAATATTTTTTCTCCTATTATAGTAAACAATAAATCAAAAAAAATGGGACAAATACATTTGGATTTGGAAGAGTTAGGTTTAGAGAGCTTAAATGATATATTACCAAAATTTTAAAAAGGTTTTTAATGGATAAAATAACAATTTGGCATAATCCAAGATGTTCAAAATCAAGAAATGCATTGACATATTTACAAGAAAAAGGAGTCGATTTAAATATTATAAAATATTTGGTTGATACGCCTTCAAAAGATGAATTAAAAAAAACCCTTGAACTGCTTAATATAAGTGCTAAAGAGTTAATGCGAACAAAAGAAGAGATTTATAAAACGTTAAATTTAAAAGATGAAACTGATGAAAACAGACTTATTGAAGCAATGGTTGAAAATCCGAAACTTATAGAAAGACCGGTTGTTATCAAAGGTAATAAAGCAGTAATTGCAAGACCTTTGGAAAATATTGACAAGATACTTTAAGATGCACGAAAAGCAATTAAGAATAAGATATATAAGAGTTTTAGAAAAATTCTTCACAAGAACGGTCTCTTTGTTGAAACTTGAAGATTTTGATGAAGAACTTTTTAAAAAAAGAACACTTAAGAATTTTGAAGATATAAAAAGAGTAAAAGCTATAGAACTTAATTCAAAATATTATACACAGTTGCTTAACTATATAAATCAAGTGCTTTATTTTATAGATAATCACAGTGAAACCTTTGAAAATGAGAGAGATACTCTGTTAAAAGAGGCTAATCTTCTTCAAAAAGAGAGGAATAAAAACAGCTATAAAAAGGATAAACATAAAAATTCAAAATTTGACGACGGCTATTAATGAGTGAGAATAACCAAGGAGAAAAACTTTTTAATTTAAGCGGCGTTCTAAAAAAAGTACTATATAAAAACGAAGAGACTAAATATATAATTGCCGTTTTGGAAAATAATCAAAAAATATGCGGAAATTATTTTGATACGGATATTGAAAAATTAGTCGGAGAAGAGATTGTTTTGAAAGGAGATTGGACTACTCATAAAAAATACGGAGTTCAGTTTCAATTTCAGACTTTAGAGCTAAGAGAGGCTGAAATTTTCTTTTTTTTAACAAAAATCGTAAAAGGCATAGGTAAAAAATTTGCCCATGAACTTCTTGAAAAATATGATGAAGAGAAGTTGGTTGAAATCTTAAATGAAAAACCCGAAGAGCTTTTGAATTTTAAAGGAATAAAAGAGAAAAAGCTTGATAAAATCGTATCTTCTTGGAATAAGTTCAAACATTTAAGAGAATTAGGAGCTTTCCTTTCCAAATTTGGAGTAACTTCAAATTTGATTAATAAAATATACTCTCATTTTAGTGAAGTAGATAACTTAATAGATAAAATCAAAAAAAATCCATATATGTTGATAAATATAAAAGGAATAGGATTTAAAAGAGCAGATGAGATTGCAAAAGCTTTGGGAATTGATCCTAAATCGGAATTTCGTATAAATGCTTGCATAAACTACACTTTAAGAGAGTTTTGTGATAACAACGGAAACTCTTCAATAGATAAATTTCATCTTTATAAACTCCTTGATGAGGCTTTACGTTTTGAAAATGAGGAGATCTTATATGAAAATTCAATAACAAAAATGTTATCCGAAGAGGAGATTTTTCAGACTAAACAGAACCGTTTTTCTCCTTCAATGCTCTATTATGCGGAGAGAAGAATTTTAGATTTTTTTGAACGAAGAAAAGATGAAAAAAATAAAAAAATTATCGGAAACTTTGAGGAATATATAGTAAAAAAAGAGCAGACTTTAGGGTTTCAATTAAGCAGTGAACAAAAAAGAGCAGTTGAAATTATAAATGAAGGGAATAAAACACTTTTTCTAATAGGTTATGCAGGAACAGGTAAATCAACTTCAAGCAGGGCTGTTTTGGAACTATTAGAAGAGGTTGTTTCTTATGATGATATTATAACAATTGCTTTAAGCGGAATTGCAAGCCAAAGAATCTCGGATACGACAGGATACAACAGTTCTACAATTCAATCACTTTTTGTCAAATACGAGGATAAAGAGTTTTTCCCTCATAAAGTAATTTTGCTTGATGAAGCTTCAATGGTAAATTCGGTTATGTTTTATAATTTGATTAAAAAGATATCCGATGATACGGTTTTTATTATAGTAGGAGATGACGGACAGTTACCTGCAATCGGTGCAGGAAATATTTTAGCCGATGCCATAAAGTATGAATTAGCCGCTATTTGTAAACTTACAAAAATTTATAGACAAAGTGAAAATCAGGCAATTGCTGTAATTGCAAATGATATAAGGCAGGGAAATATTCCTGAATATAATAAGGAGTATGAAGATTTTAATTTTGTAAATGTCTCTATAAATAACTATTATGCGGTAAAAAACTCTTTAAAACAGACAGAGTTTTCTAGTGTAAGGGCACAAATAAGTGAGAATATTTTAAATACGATTTTAAATATTTCAATACAATATATACAAAAATATTATGATTATATAAAAGCAAAAGATATTTCAAAAGCTTTAACTCTTTTTCAAGTAATTACACCTATGAAAGCAGGAGTTTTAGGAGTAGAAAATATAAATATGCAGCTACAAACTCTATTTAACCATACAAAAGGCAAAGGATATAAAACAAAACTTTACGAGTTTAAAATGAGTGATAAGGTGATTCATATAAAAAATGAGAATATGAAAGCCCAAACTATGCAAATGTATAAAACAAATTCAACTGAATACCTTGAAAAAAGGGTTTTTAACGGACAATTAGGACTTATAATAAAATTGGATTTTGAAGAAAACAGATGTATAGTTTTATATCCAAACGACGATATGGTGGTCTTTTACGATTTTGACGATTTAAGCTCATTATTATCTCTTGCATATTGTTTGACTATTCACAAAACGCAAGGAATGGAGTATGAAAATGCCTTGATTCCTATGAGTTTTTCCCATTATATAATGCATAATACCAAACTTTTATATACAGCAATTACAAGGGCAAAAAGCATGTGTTTTATCGTCGGAGAAGAGGATGCTTTTAAAAGTGCATGCAAAAGAATTGAGACAACAAGAAGAGAGTCTGTGATAAATGACCTCTTATCAAAAAATATTTAATTTTTTTTTACCTCTTTAAAAGTAATTTTTGAGTATTATAATTCGAAATTTAAAAAAGGGTAATAATTTATGATAAGTTGGATGCAAAGACATAAAAAATGGCTTGTAATAACTATTTGGATAAGTACGATAGCTTTTGTGGGAGCCGGTTTTGTCGGTTGGGGCTCTTATGATTACGGTTCAAAAGGCGGAACGGTAGCTGTTGTAGGAGATAGAGAAATTTCTGTTGATGAGTATCAAAGAGAGTATTCGTCTTTATATGACCAATATGCAAGAATCTTCGGTAATCAGTTTAATCAAGAGATGGCTGATAAATTAAAACTTAAACAAGTAGCCTATAATACAGTGATTCAAAAAAATCTTATATTATCTTTTGCAGATGAATTAAATCTCGATGTTACTGATGAAGAGGTTGCTAAAGAGCTTGTAAAAATTCCTGCATTTATAAAAAACGGAAAGTTTGATAAAAATACTTATATCAAAGTTTTAAATCAAAACAGAACAAATCCAACTAAATTTGAAGCAACACTAAAAAGAGATCTGCTTTTACAAAAAATGGAAAAAATTTTTAGTATTCAGACACAAAACAGTGAATTAGAAGATTTAAACAGATTGCTATTTTCACAAGACGATATTGATATTCATATCTTGAAACAAGATGATATAAAAATCAACGTAAGTGATGAAGATATAAAAAAATATTGGGAAGCAAATAAAGATAACTATAAATCTCAACCGGCAGTTCTTTTAGAAACAGAAGAGGTTGCACTGTTAAATAAAAGTTTCAGTGATGAAGAGATTGAAGATTATTATAAAAAATTTAGAACAAACTTTGTAAAAGATGACGGTAAAATAAAACCTTTGGAAGAAGCGAAAGATGATGTAATAAAAGCTCTAAATCAAAAAGAGACAAAAACTGCATCATTAAAAAAATATCTTAAATTGAAAAAAGGTGAAGAAAAATTTGTAAATAAAACTGAAATTGAAGAGGCAAAACTTCCTTTTGGAAAAGAGAACAACGATGAAGTTTTAAATGCAGTTCCAGGAGATGTTTTAAAACCCTTCTTTTATAACGATAAATATGTAATTGTAAAAGTTTCTAATAAAATTCTACCTAAAACTTTATCTTACGAAAAGGCCAAAGATATGGCTAAAGCGGATTATATAAAAGTTACAAAAGGAATTGAGTTAGAAAAACTTGCGACAAAAACATTAGAAAACTTTGAAGGAACTCATATCGGTTTTGTATCAAGAGACTCATTTGATAAAATTACGGGTCTAAATCCTAATGACTCTTTGACTTTTTTAAACAGACTTTTCTCTTCTACGGAAAAAAAGGGTAAAATAACAGTTGGAGATAAGATTGTATTATACAGAATCAATGATTCTAAACTTGCAGCTTACGATAAAACAAAAAACGAAGCTGTGGGGAAAACAATTAATAACTTATTAAATCAAGAGTTAATGAATAATTTAGTTAAAAATTTGCAAAATAGATATGAAGTACAATCTTCTATAACTTTTGAGGAGTAATTTTGAATAAAACTCTTTTAGCAATTGATATTGGATCATCGAATATTACTGCTGTAATTGCTAGAAATAATCTAGATTATAAGATTAATATATTAGGAACAGGAACATATAAAAGTGACGGTATTAACAAAGGAGCTATTTCTAATATTGAATTAGCTTCTAAATCTATTAAAGAAGCTGTTTCAATTGCAAGAAAGAATACTACTGAACAAATTGAATCTACCGTAGTTTCAGTATCCGGAGCTTATACTAAAGGTTTAAGAAGTTCAGGAAGTGTTAATGTCCCAAACGGCTTGATTACCGAAAATGAGATAAATCAAGTTCTTCAAATGGCACTTTATAATGCAACAATTATACCTGAATATGAAGTGGTTCATGTTGTACCTATATTTTTTAAAATAGACGATTCAGCCGATGTTGAAAATCCACTTAATATGAACGGTTCAAGACTTGAAGTCTCTGTTTATATAGTTACGGCAAAAAAAACGGCACTTACAAATATAAAATCAGCTTTTAAAATGGCAAATTTGACCGTAAATAATTTTGTATTGGACTCTTATGCGACGGCAATATCTATTTTAGATGAACAACAAAGAAAATTCGGAGCTACAGTAATAAACCTTGGGGCAACAACTACAGAGTTTGCATGTTACAAAGGTTCATCTTTGATATATAACGGATTTATTCCTGTAGGTTCAAATCATATTACAAATGATTTATCGGTAATGCTTCATACCCCTCCTATTGCAGCAGAAAAGATAAAAACAGAATATGGAGATTTATTAAAATCTGATGAAGAGTTGGCAAATAAAAAAGTAAGAACTCCAAGAATAGGCGATGAAAAAAACTCTTCTGAAGTATCTTTGGAATATATTCAGACAATAATTCATGCAAGAGTTGAAGAGGTATTAACTTTAGTTAGAAATAACCTGAAAAAAAGCGGTATCCATGAAAGTTTAGGTACGGGAATTGTTATTACGGGGGGAATGAGCAAGCTTATTGGAATCAAAGAGCTTGCAACACTGATTTTTGATAATCTGCCTGTAAAAATTTCAAATCCCGTAAATATAAAAAACGGATATATGAGTTTTGATGATCCGAAAATGGCAACTATCGTAGGATTATTACTTTACTCTTTAGAAACTAACAGAAATTTTGAATTAGACTCAAATAAAAATTTAATCAAAAAAAGAAAAATTGTTGAACAAGCGGCAACGAAAACACAAGCAGAGAATTACTCTGAATCAATAGCTGCTGCTGATATCCAAAAAACTGTTTTAAATGGAAAAGATAAAGGTGTCAGTGATGAAAATGATTCAAGCAAACTATTACCAAAACTTACAAAAAAGGATAAGAACACTGGCGTTAAAAGATTGTGGAACGCAATTACGGAGTGGTTCTAATGAATGGGAATTTATTTAACGTGGATGATATAAAAGTGGAAATGCCAAGCAAAACTCTTTCGGATAATATAGCAAGGATTTCAGTAATTGGAGTCGGTGGCGGTGGTTGTAATATGATCAACCATATGATAAATGAGGGAACGCATAAAATTGACTTAATTGCTGCAAATACGGATTTACAGGTTTTAAGAATATCGAAAGCTCCCAAAAAGATTCAACTTGGTGTAAAACTAACTAAAGGTCTTGGTGCAGGAATGAAACCGGAAATCGGTCGAGATTCTGCAGTTGAAAGTTATGAAGATATAAAAGATGCACTTACAGGTGCCGATATAGTTTTTATTGCTGCCGGACTTGGAGGCGGTACGGGAACTGGAGCAGCGGCTATTATTGCAAAAGCAGCCAAAGAGATAGGTGCTTTAACCGTTTCAGTCGTAACAAAACCTTTTACTTGGGAAGGTAAAAAAAGAGCAGGTCTTGCAAATTTAGGTTTAGAAGAGATAAAAAAAGTATCTGATTCGATTATTGTAGTTCCAAATGACAGATTATTGGAAATAATTGATGAAAATGTAGGTATGAAAGATGCTTTTAAAATTATTGACAATATTTTATATCAAGCCGTAAACGGAATGACTGAGGTTATTTTAAATCCCGGGAATTCAGATATTAATACGGATTTTGCCGATGTTAAAACAATTATGCAGCATAAGGGTATGGCATTAATGGGTATCGGTAAAGCAAAAGGCGATAATGCAGCGCAAAAAGCTTTAGAAGATGCAATTGATTCACCTCTTTTAGATAAAGTTTCATTAAGCGGTGCAAAAGGTATTTTAATACATTTTAATACCCATCCTCAAGTATCTTTGTTTGCTATTAACGATGTTATGTCGAAAATCCATGAAACAATCGATTCAAATGCCGAAATTATTTTCGGTACGACTTCAGATAATACTTTGGAAACGGATGAAGTAAAAATTACAATAGTGGCAACGGGATTTGAGTCTAAAAATGATTCTCCTTATGAAACAAAATCAGTAGAAGAAGATAACTCTAAAAAATTATCTGTTGATGATGAAAATTATTTGGATATTCCTCCGTTAATGAGAGATTACAGAGTACAGTATCAATTATCTTAAAACGATATAAGAGTAGTAAATACTACTCTTCAAAAATTACTACATCATAAGAACTTTTTTTAATAACCAAAGCTTTAGAGTTTGGTACAAGCCCGAATCTATTGATATCTTTTAATTTTCTTTTATAACCTTTGATCTCGTTTTCAAGATTTTCAATTTTACTGTTTAGTTGTAAAATTAAATCTACTCCCGCTAGATTTATGCCAAGTTCTCTAGTAAGAGTTAAAACATATTTTATATGATCAATATCTCTTTGTGAATAGAGTCTTATTTTTCCGTTTGTCCGAGAAGGTTTTATTAAACCCTCTCTTTCATATTGTCTTAATGTTTGAGGATGAATATTTAAAATCTCTGCCACGGCAGAGATTAAATAAACAGGTTCTTTATATGCATTTGTATCCATATTTAGTCCTTTTAAACTGTTTGGGGGAGTTTCTCTTTTAGCATTTCAACTAAATCATTATCCAAAGCTTCAACTTTCGGTAAAATAATATTTGCTTTTAAATACAAATCCCCTTTTTTACCGATTTTTCTATCATAAACACCTAACTCTTTTACTCTGAATCTTTGGTTCTCTTTTGTATTTTGAGGCACTTTTAAAGTGATTGTTTTATGAATTGTTTTAATCTCTATTTTACCGCCGAATAGAGCTGTTTTTAAGGGAATATTAAAAGATTTGATTAATGTATTTCCATCTCTTTCATATTCAGGACTTGCTGCAACATTTACTTTTATTATCAAGTCTCCTCTTCTTCCTTGATAAGATTTACCTTTTCCTTTTGCTCTGATTTTTTGACCGTCTTTTATCCCTTCTGGTATTTTTATATCAAAAGAGTCGTTATTTAAAGAGATATGTTGTTTCCCTCCTAATATTGAGACATCAAATGCGATAGTTATTTGAGCATGGGTATCAAGATCGGGTTGTGAGAATCCTTGATTTCCAAAACCGCTAAATCCGCTGAAACCTCCTTGTGAAAATCCTGAAGAACTAAACCCTCCGCCTCCAAACATTTGTCTTAAAATTTCATCTAAATCAACACCTGCATCTTGACCTCTTGCAAAGTCATGGAAATTTTGACCGCCGAACATTGAATCTCCAAATTGATCATACTGCTGTTTTTTCTCAGGATTGCTTAAAACTTCATAAGCAGCATTAATCTCTTTGAATTTATCTTCAGCTTTTGGATCTTTGTTTACATCCGGGTGGTATTTTCTTGCTAATTTTCTATATGCTTTTTTTATCTCATCAGCAGTAGCGTTTTCATTTACTTCTAATGTTTCATATAAACTTTTTGCCATTGTTTTTATCCTAATAATCTATTAATTTTTCTATATATTATATCAAAAACTTGAGTCAATGTCAATCAAGTTTAAACTATTTTTTAGTAAGAGTGACTCAATAAAGCAAGATAATAAAAAGTTAGATTTTAAGAGATTTTAATCTCTTTTTCGCAATTATATCAATTATGTTTGAAAAAGATGAATGGACTCAAAAAGAGTTTTATAAATACAAAAACGAGTTAGAAAAAGAGGGTGCCCAAGTAGTATTGGTAGATACTATTTTAAAACCTCTTGGAAATATGAAAACTATCACGTATAATCCTTACGAAATGGCAAATATGCCTGAAAATACTGTATTTGTTTTTTACTGCGATACGGGAAAAACAACTAAAGAGCGACTTCCTTTTTATAGAAAAAAACTTCCTAAACACAGATGTGTTTCTTTACGGGGAGGAAGAGGATATTGGCGTCCTAATTATCAACCTGGCAAAGAGTTTTAATATGAAGACTTATGATTATATTATAGTGGGTGCGGGAATAGCAGGTTGCAGTACGGCATATTTCCTTTCTAAATACACTGATTCGATTTTACTTATAGATAGAAACAGTGATTTAGCCCAAGGTGCAAGCGGTGCAGCTGGGGCTTTTCTCTCTCCTCTTTTGGGAAAACCCAATAAATTTAAGGATTTAGTTACAAAAGCATTAAACTTCTCTACGGATTTTTATTTAAATAATATTCCAAAAGAGATTACAAATTGCGGAGTTGTAAGAATTCCTAAAAATAAAGAAGATGCACAAAAATTTGAAACATATAAACCTTATATGGATTTTCCTTATGAAAAAATGGAAGATGGATACTATTTTAAAATAGGCTCTCAAGTAAACTCGTATAATATTTGCAGCTATTTGGCAGATAAAGTGGAAAAACTTTTTGATTATGAAGTTCTTACAACGGAACAAAACAGTGATTTTTGGATAATAAACGGTGAATTAAAAGCAAAAAATCTTATTTTAACAACAGGTGCTGATATCTCTTTAATAAAAGAAAAATATTTTAATATAAGAGCCGTATGGGGACAAAAAATAGATATCTATACTTCAACCCAAACTACAAAAAATTATCACAAAGAGTGTTCTGTCTCTCATTCAACTTATATAAAAAAGAAAAATAAGTATTTAGTCTCTATTGGAGCAACACACCATAGAATAAATGAGGATTTACATATTAGCAATAACTGTTTAGATTTAAAAAATAGAGTTTTTTTTACCGAAGAGAGAATAAAAGAGAATACAAACAGACTTTTGACTTTGGCAGATGATATAATAAAACTTGAAGATATAGAGGTTTGTGATGTTAAAATCGGTCCAAGGGCTTCAAGTGTAGATTATTTCCCAATGGTAGGAAAACTTATTGATTCCCAAACTACGATAAAACAGTATCCTCACTTAGTAAACGGCTCTCATGTAAAAGATGCAATGTTATCTACATATGACAATTTATATGTTTTAAACGGAGTAGGGGGAAGAGGTTTTGTCCTTTCTTCTTATTTAGCTTCATCTTTAGTTGAAAATATTGTTAATAACAGCTCTTTAGATAATCAAATTACTACCCATAGAATGTTTAAAAGATGGGTTAAAAAATCAAAATAAAAAAGAAAATAAGAGAAAAGTAGTTACTTTATATTATTAATTAACAGTTAATCTTAATAAGATAAAATGAAATAAATTTAAAAAGAGGGACGTTATGGCAAATTTACTAAAAGTAGTGTTTTTAGGATTAGCTGGTTTTGCATTGTTGGTATATTTTACTGCTGAAAAGCCTAAACAGATAGTTGCAGATGATAATGTAGTAAATATAATAAATTATAAGTCCTTACCGTCAACTTATGAATTAGTAGGTAAAGATGGAGAGATCAAAAAAGAGACTCTTCTTCAAAAAGGTAAGAAGTATTTAATTATAGTAGGAAATCATGACTCTTTAGCTGTAGTAAAAGAGTTGCCTAAACTTTTTAAAGTAGATCTTCCTTATGTTATGGTTGCAAATATTTCAAGTGCTCCTTGGTTTGTAAAAAAACTTTTTATCCCGGGAAAACTTGAAGAGTTAAATGAGGGAACAAATATTCCTATGATTTATGATATGGATGGGAAAATGGTAAATGCTCTTAAAGTTAGAGATAACTCAAAAACAAAATTTTTTGCATATATCCTGACAGAAGTAGGAACAATATCGAAAATTTATGAAGGAGAGGTGAAAGCAGGGGCTTTAGACGGAACAATGTCTTTAGATGAAATTAAAAAAGCTCTTCAACCTCTTGCACAACTTTTATAATCAAGATAAAACCTTTTTTAGGTTTTATCCTTCTTTCTTTTAAAGTAATCTGTATAAAAAATATATACTTTTTTATTATATCAATAGTGGTTATCAAATAATTTTAAGATTAGTTTGTTATAATATTTGACTAAGGATCTTAAAATGAGTATAAATAATATAGCACAAAAAGAAGAATTATCAAAATTATTAATCTACAGTGTTCATGATAATGCTAAGTTTGAGTACTTATTATTAAAAGGGGCAAATGTAAATTATCAAAATGAACATGGCTGGTCTGCAATGTTTCAAGCAATTGTTTCAAAAGATGATAGATTCTTAAAAAAAATAGTAGAACACGGTGCAAATATAAACCAAAGAGATAAAAATACAAAAAACGGACTCTTTTGGGCAATTTATTCAGGAAACTTAACTGCTTTTAATTATCTTTTATCAAAAGGTATAAGCTTGAATGTTTTTATAAAAGACAGACTTCACGCTTTGCATTACAGTGTATATAGAGGCAGACTCGATTTTATAAAAGTATTATTGAAAAGAGGAGTTGATATGAATCTATGCGATCACTTAGAAGCAAACCCTTTTTTATATGCAGTATTATATAAACATAACCATCTAATTGAATTTTTTTCAAAAAACGGTGCAGACAAATATAAACAAGATGTATTTGGTAACAGCGCTTACTCTTTGGCAAAAGAGTATGGAATAAAAATATAAATTAATTTTCGTCAAAAACTTTTCAAATTTAAATAGGACAAAAATAGTCTTAATTTATAAATTAGTATTAAACTCTTATTGATACTTAAAGAAAAAGCAGTAAGATTTAAACAATATTTATTATATATGAAAGGATTAGATATGACACATGAATTAATGAAATTACCTTACGAATTGGATGCTTTAGAGCCTCAGATGTCAAAAGAGACTTTAGAATATCATTACGGTAAACATCATCAAACATATGTAACAAAACTTAATGGATTAATTAAAGGTACAAAATATGAGGATCTTCCTTTAGAAGAGATTATAAAAAGTTCAGAAGGTGGAGTTTTTAATAACTCGGCACAAGTATTTAACCATGATTTCTTTTGGAAAGGTTTAACTCCTGGTGGTTCAGAGATTCCTGAAGCGGTAGAAAACAAATTAAATGAAGCTTTCGGTTCTGTTGATAAATTTAAAGAAGAGTTTACAAATGCTGCTGTGAATCAATTTGGTTCAGGTTGGGCATGGCTTGTAAAAGACGGTACGGGAAAACTTGATATTATTTCAACATCAAATGCTAATACGCCTATTACGCAAGGATTAACACCTATTCTTACGTGTGACGTGTGGGAACATGCTTATTATATAGATACAAGAAATGCAAGACCTGCATATTTAGAAAATTTTTGGAAATTAGTTAACTGGGATTTTGTTGCACAAAATCTCTCTAAATAAAAATAGAAGAAGAGAATTCCTCTTCTTCTATTCATTTAACCATTTAAAGGCTTCTTCTTCATTATCAAAATTTTTTATATCCCCTTGCATAAACCAAGAGCTGATTTTAGAACCGTATTGAATCCAACTTTTACCGTTTAAAATAGCAATCTTGTCAAATTCGTTACCGTGTTTAAGTCCTAATTTAAAATCATCCCAAGCTGCTTTGAGTTCCCAGCCTTCAAGTTCACTGCAATCAATCAAAGCTTTTATTTTTGGTTTTTTTATTCCTTCTATTGCCGAATCAATCATCGGAGTAATGGTTTCATAATCTTCGTGAGTTAATTTTCCGACAGCTTTTAAGGTCAAATAGAAGTTATTATCAACTCTTTGAATACCGATACTTAGTCCATGTTTATAAAGTTTCATAGCAAACTCCTTAAATATATTTTGATATTATAATTTTATAACTATCAAACTTAAGGAGTCAGAAGTTAAGATAACTCTTTTTTTAATTTATCGTATTCTTCTTTAGTGATTTCACCTTTTGCCAATCTTTTCTTGAGTATATCAAGAGGTTCTTCTTCTTTCTCTTTTTGATTATTTTTAAGCAGTAAAAATATCACAACTAATATAATAATCCAAAACAAAGTCATTCCAAAACCATGAAAAAATGTCATATTTGTTCCCATATAGTTCCACATAATATACTCCTTATAGTTTTTTCAATTTAAGTCTAAGAGAGTTTAATACAACCGTAACAGAACTGAAACTCATTGCAATCCCTGCATACATCGGTGTTAACATTAATCCGTTAATAGAGTATAAAATACCGGCAGCTAACGGTATACCAATACCGTTGTATATAAATGCCCAAAAAAGATTCTCTTTTATTATTCTTATTGTTTGAATCGATAAATTTATACTTTTTGCCACTGCAAGCAGTTCATTATTTATTAAGATAATATCTCCTGCATCTTTGCTTATATCCGAACCTGAATTTAGTGTTACACCTATATCTGCTTGTTTTATAGATAAAGCATCATTAATACCGTCTCCTACAAACATAACTTTCCCGTTTTTTTGTATCTCTTTTATTATCTCATACTTTTGCGTAGGTATAACTTCACTGTAAATTTCATCAATTTGTAGAAGCTCTGCAATTTTCTTAGCAGTTGTTTTATTATCTCCTGTAAGTAATATAGGTTTTATATCCAATTTTTTTAGTTTATTTATCAGCTCTTTTGCATCTTCTTTTAATTCATCTGCCAAAATAAAAGAACCTACTGTTTTTTTATCTATTGCTGCTAAAATGACACCGTTTCCTAATTCTAAATATTTTTTGTAAGTTTCCAGATGTTTAGGCAGAACCTCAATATTGTTTTCATTTAGAAGTTGTATGTTACCTAGAAGAATTTCCTCTTTTTCTATTTTAGCTTTTATACCTCTTCCTGCTATTATTTCCAAATCTTCAATATCATAATCTATATTTGAAATTTCCTGTTTGTTCATATACTCAACAATAGCTTTTGAAATAGGGTGTTCGCTAAGTTTTTCCAGATTTTGAATTTTACTAAAATGTATTTTGGGAATATCCGTGTTTATTACGGCTATTTTACCTTTTGTTAAGGTTCCCGTTTTATCAAAAACCGCAAACTTTATATCTTTGATTATCTCTAAAATTTCGGGATTTTTTATTAAAATTCCATCTTTTGCACCGCGGCTGACCGAACTTACAATAGCAATTGGTGTAGCAAGTCCCAAAGCACAAGGACAAGAGATAATAAGTACGCTGATACTTGCTAAAATAGCATTTTGCATATTTCCTACAAATGCCCATACTATGAATGTAAAAATAGAGATAATAATAACAGTAGGAACAAAGATATTTGCAATTTTATCTGCAAGTCTGCTTATAGGAATTTGTTTACTTTGAGCAGATTTTAAAAGATCTATTATTTTACTAAGAGTCGTATCTTTTGCAAGTTTTGTTACTTTTATAGTAATAACACCGTTTGTATTAACTGTTCCTGATAAGACTTCATCTCCTTGTTGTTTAAACAAAGGAAGAGACTCTCCTGTAATCATTGAAGTATCAATATCGGCTTTACCTTTAATTATCTCTCCGTCTGCAGGGATTTGTTCTCCTGTTTTTACTAAAATAGTATCTGAAATCTTTAGTTGTGTGGCTAATACTTGATTGATGTTATTTTCTTTGTCTATCAAATTTGCATATTGAGGAGCTAAATTCATTAATTTTTTTAGAAAATCACTGGCTTTTTGTTTTGATCTCTCTTCTAAATATCTTCCTAGTAAAACAAAAGATATAATAACAGCTGCACCGTCAAAATATAGAAATCTTAAATTTTCAGGGAATAAAGTAGGGAAGAAAAGAACAAAGGTTGAATAAAAATAAGCAGCACTTGTCCCTAAAGCAACAAGCACATTCATATCATAGTTTCTATTGATTAGTGCTTTAAATCCGAGTTTATAAAACCTTTTACCGCTGTAGAATTGAACAACAGAAGCTATTAAAAAAATAGTATAGTTTTTTAGATTTTCGTTTAAAATATTTGAAAAAGAGAAAACAAAGATTAAAATAGTCAAAGAAATAGAGATAATAAACAATCTTTTTAAATTTTGAAACTCTTTTTTTTGAGCCTCTTCAAGATGTTTGACATCTTCTTGGACATGATATCCTAAAAGTTCGATTTTATCTATTAATTTCTTTTTTGAAAACTTTTGAGTATCAATTTCAAAGTCTCCTTGACTTGATGCAAAACTTACATCACAATTCTCAACACCATCTTGCTTTTTTAAAAACTTTTCAATACCGTTTGAGCAGTTAACACAACTCATTCCGGAGATATTTAGATGTATTGTCTCTTTTGACATAATATCTCCTTATTTATTTATAATCGGGAATCCTAGTTCAGACATTTCAGAAATAAATTTTTTTTCATTTTCATCATTTTCTATATCTAAAGTTACCTCTTTAGGTGTAGCTTCAAGATTTACTTCAATCTCTCCAAAGTCGTCAGTTAAAGAAGCTTTTATCATATTTGCACAGTTATTGCATGAAATATTTTCTGCTTGATATGTTTTTTTCATTATTTTATCCTTTTAATTTTTTGTTATTATATCATTTTTATGTGTAGGAAATATGCAACTTTGATAATAATTCTTAAATTAAAAGAGAAATTCGGTATTAGAAGAATCTCTCTTCTAATACTTCAATTAAAGATTTTACGGATTTTATCGAGTTTTCAAAAAGTTCTTTCTGTCTTTCATCCAATTTTAATTCCATGATTTTTTCAACACCTTTATTTCCTAACATTACGGGAACACCTGCAACTATATTTTTATATCCGTATTCTCCGTCAAGCATAACAGCACAAGGGTAAATTTTCTTTTTATTATCTAAAATGGCTTCAACCATAAGAGATGTTGCATGAGCAGGAGCATAATAAGCTGACCCTGTTTCAAGAAGTTTAACAATTTGAAGACCGCCGTTTTTGGTTTTTTCAACAATTTGTTCAATCTCTCCTTGAGTCAGAATTTCAGTAATTGCGACACCTGCAACAGTTGAATAGTTTGGAAGAGGAACCATATTATCTCCATGTCCTCCCATTACGGAAGATTCTATTTGTCCTGCACCGAAACCAACCTTTTCTAAAATAAAGTGACTCATTCTTGCACTATCTAAAATTCCTGCCATTCCCACTACTTGCTCTTTTTTGAAACCTGAGGTTTTTAGAGCTGTATAAACCATTGCATCAAGAGGATTTGATACAATTATTATTATTGAGAAAGGAGCATGAGTTTTTATATCTTCAATTACGTTTTTCATGATTTTTGCATTTGTCAGAAGTAAATCATCTCTGCTCATACCGGGTTTTCTTGGAACTCCTGCAGTTATAACAACAATATCGCAGTCTTTTAAGTCTTTTCCTGTTTTTGCTGCATGTACTATTGTGTGTGATTTAGCGGCATTTGCGGATTGAGAGATATCTAAAGCCATCGCTTCTACTACATTCTCTCTGATATCTTTTAATACGATAGAAGAACATATTCCTTTGTGGGCTAATGTGTATGCCAGGGTGGAACCCACATTTCCAACACCTATAATTCCTACTTTTTTATTAATCAAGACGATGCCTTTTTCTTTTTAAATTTTATTTTAATTATATCAAATTATATTTAGTATAATTAAAATAACTTGTATATTTTTTATAAAAAAAAAGGCAGGATTTTATCCCTGCCTTTTTGAATTTTTAAAAAAATTATTATCCGATAATTGCATTTAATGTAGCAGACGGTCTCATTGCCGCACTTGCTTTTTCATCATTTGGAAGATAATATCCACCGATATCTGCAGGAGTACCGTGTGGTGCAACTAATTCAGCTACGATTTTTTCTTCATTTTCCGATAATGCTTTAGCTATTGGTTCAAATTCTGCTTTTAGTTGAGCATCTTCATTTTGTGCAGCTAGTTCTTGCGCCCAATACATTGCTAAATAGAAATGACTTCCTCTATTATCAATTGAACCTAATTTTCTTGCAGGAGATTTGTCATTTAAAAGAAAAGTTCCTGTTGCTTTGTCTAAAGTTTTTGATAATACTTTTGCTTTTTGATTATCTTGAGTATTTCCTAAATGCTCAAATGAAGCAGCTAATGCCATAAATTCACCTAAAGAGTCCCATCTTAAGTAGTTCTCTTCTAAAAATTGTTGAACATGTTTAGGAGCCGATCCTCCTGCACCTGTTTCAAATAATCCTCCACCTTGCATTAATGGAACAATAGATAACATTTTAGCAGATGTTCCAAGTTCTAAGATTGGGAAAAGGTCTGTGTTATAATCTCTAAATACGTTTCCTGTTACTGAAATAGTATCTTTACCTTCTCTCATTCTTTTTAAAGAGTATTTAATAGCATCATCAGGAGCCATGATAGAGATTTCTAATCCTGTTAAATCATGATCTTTTAAGTATGTTTCAACTTTTTTAATCATTTGAGCATCATGTCCTCTGTTTTTATCTAACCAGAATACTGCCGGAGTATTTGATAATCTTGCTCTGTTAACCGCTAATTTAACCCAATCTTTGATTGGTGCATCTTTAGCTTGGCACATTCTGAAAATATCACCTTTGTCAACATCAAAACTAAATACAGTTTCGCCGGCTTTATTTGTAACAACAATTTTACCGTCACCTTGAGCTTGGAATGTTTTATCATGACTTCCGTACTCTTCGGCTTTTTTAGCCATAAGTCCTACATTTGGTACACTTCCCATTGTTCTTGGATCAAGAGCACCGTTTTCTTTACAATCATCAATTACCACTTGATATGTTGTAGCATAACATCTATCAGGAATCATTGCCAAAGTATCTTCTTCTTTATCTTCAGCATTCCACATTTTACCTCCGCCTTTTATCATAGCAGGCATAGATGCATCAATAATTACATCTGAAGGAACATGTAAGTTTGTAATACCTTTAGCTGAATTAACCATTGCCAATCTTGGTTGTTTTTTGTAAATTGCTTCAATATCTGCTTCGATTTCAGCTTTTTTATCTGCATCAACTTGATCTAGTTTAGAGTATAAATCACCTAAACCGTTATTGAAATTAACACCTAATTCATCAAATAGTGCTCCGTGTTTTTCAATTAAGTCTTTGAAAAATACTTTTACTGCAAAACCGAACATAATCGGATCTGAAACTTTCATCATTGTTGCTTTTAAGTGTAAAGATAAAAGTACATCTTTTTCTTTAGCTTCATCAATTGATTTTTGATAAAACTCTTGTAAAGATTTAGCACTCATTTTTGTTGCATCAATAACTTCTTTGTCTTCAAGAGGTAATTCTGCTTTTAATACAGTTTCAGTCCCGTCTTTTCCAATAAAAGTAATTTTAAAGTTATCTTCATGATCTAAAGTAGTAGATACTTCAGTACCGTAAAAATCATCTGCATTCATATGCGCTACGTTAGTTTTTGAATCTTTTTTCCATTCACCCATTCTATGAGGATTGTTTTTAGCATAATTTTTAACTGCACTAGGAGCTCTTCTGTCTGAGTTTCCTTCTCTAAGAACAGGGTTTACAGCTGATCCCAAGATTTTTGCATATCTTGCGGTAATCTCTTCTGATTCGTCATAGTTAGGTACGTTGTAACCTTTTGCTTGTAACTCTTTGATTGCTGCTTTTAATTGTGGAATTGAAGCAGAAATATTCGGTAATTTAATAATATTCGCTTTAGGATCTTGAGTTAAAGCTCCAAGTTCTGCTAATGCATCACCGATTTTTTGTTCATCTGTTAAATTCTCAGGGAAGTTGGCGATAATTCTCCCTGCTAATGAGATATCTTTTTGTACCATTTGAATACCTGAACTTTTTGTAAAAGCTCTGATAATAGGTAAGAAAGAGTATGTTGCTAAGGCTGGTGCTTCATCAACTTTTGTATAAATGATTTTTGACATGTCTATTCCTAAGTATTAAATTTTGAATAAAACTATAATAGCAGTATTTGAGTTTATGATTATTGAATCTTTTAGTTTAATTTAGTACAAAAAATTTACTGTTTCAATATTTCACAGTAAATTATTTTATATTGTTCCATAAATCTTTAATTGATGAGGGATTTTGCTTAGAAACGTCTGTTTTCATTATTTTTTTAGCCTCTTTATCAATATTTGTCTCTTCTTCTTTGTTTTTTGTGTAACTTTTTTTCACACCTCTGTTTGCTTTAATATTTTTTACATGTGTAGAATAAGAGTTTGTAAATTTATGTAAACCTGTTTTATTATCTTTAACAAAATATAGATAATCACTTTTTACGGGGAAAATTGCCGCTTTTATTGCATTTAAACTTACTGCACATACGGGACTTGCAGGCAGTCCTTTGTTTCTATAGGTATTATATGAAGAGTTATCTTCTCTTATTCTTTTTGCAGAGACTTTCATATGGGAATATTTCCCGTAATTTAAAGTTCCGTCCATTTGTAATGCCATATTCTTTCTAAGTCTATTATAAATCACGCTTGAAACTAAAGGCATCTCATCTACACTTGCAGCTTCTTTTTGAATAATTGAAGCAATTGTTATATAAAAGTACCACTTTTTTTTATCATAATATCCGAATATTTTTCTTGAAAACTCTTCATAATGTTTATTTGTTTGAGAAAAAAGGTAAAAAAGAAGATGATCTTCTTTCATTCCATATGGTAAAGAGTAAGTTTCGGCAAGTATATTTCCATCATTTTTATATGCATATTGATCATATATTTTTTGTAATTTTTCCAAAGACAAATTAAATTTTTGTGCTAAGTGCTGTAAAAAGATATAAGAAGTTTCTCCCGGGATCAAAGTTATGCTTCTTAGTGCAGCTTTTGATTTTGTAATTTTATAAAGAAAATCACCTTTTGTCATATAATGCTGTTTTAAGTCTATCCAGCCGTTTTGAGGATATCCGAAAGTTCGTACGACAATTTTGTCTATAATATTTGTTTCATAACCATTTTTATTTAAATGAGATATAATGCTGCTCGTACTACCTTTGGGAATATATATCACTTTCGTTGAACTTAGCGGGATATTTAAATAAAAAAGTACGGCAATAGATGCTATGAGGAATAATTCGATTATGTTAAAAATTATTAAGGCTATTATTTTATTTCTTTTGATATTTTTCATTATATTAATATTTTCACTTTTTTGGGGTATTAAAATTGACTCTTTTTCTTTGGGCAATTTTTCAGTTTCGAAATTTTATTTAAAATTGGATAAAAAACTCATTTTAAAGACTCAAAATTTAGTTATTCATACCAAAAACAGTAAGAAAAAAAGTTCTATAAAAGATGTTCAGCAACTTTTATCAAATTTAGAATATTTGTTAATTTTATTTGACAAAATCGAAGTAAAAGAGCTGAAAATAAATGATAATTTAGTTGTTGTTGATTTAGATAGAAATCACCTTTTTATTGATAATAAATATGTAAATATCTCTTCTGATTTGGAAGTTGAAAACAATATCATAAACTTGAATCTTTATTCTCTTTATCTAAAAGATATGAATTTAACCTTTTTCGGAGATATAAAAATTGATTTAAAAAAAGAGTCTGCAAACTTTTTAGGAGAGTATATTTATAAAAATGTTGAAGGTTCTTTAAAAGCCCAAGCAGATGAAGACTTTTTTGATTTTGATATAAATGTAGATAAACAAATAGATTCTATTTCTTTTCTAAAAGATTTTTTCAGACTGGATGAAACGGCAGAAGAGTGGATGTATGATAATGTTACGGGAAAGATAAAACTAAACTATTTAAAAGGAAGGTTTGATTTAAAAAAACAGAGACCTGTAATCAATTCTATAAAAGGGCAGGCTATAATCCAAAATGCAAAAATAAGATTTCATAAAGGTGTAAAAACAGTTGATACTCCTAAACTTACGGTTAATTATTCTAATGATACCCTCTCTTTTGATTTGGATAAACCGATGTACTCAAATAGTAAACTTTACGGAAGCAGAGTCTATATTACTAATTTGACAAGTCTTAAAAAAGGTATTGTTCATGTAAGTTTGAAATCCGATTCAATATTAGATGAAAATATATTGGAAATTTTAAGAGCTTATGATATTAAACTTCCCATAAAACAACTTAACGGAAATTTAGATTCGGAATTATTATTGGAAATACCGTATTTGGCATCTAAAAAAATGCATGCAAAAGGCTCTTTTAAAGTAGAACAGGCACTTTTAAATTTAGGTACTTTCGAATTTTTTGCCAATAATGCGGATGTCGTATTAAATGACAATATAGTTACTATTGAAAAATCATCCGTTGAACATAAAGATATGCTTAATGCAAATTTGCAATTAAAAATAGATACTTCAAAAAAAGAGGCAGAAGGAAAAGTTCATATAAACTCTTTTGAAATAAAAAAAGAGAAAGAGGAACTTATCTCTTTAAAAGATTTTGATACAAATTTAAATATAGATTTTAAAAATAAAACTACAATCTCTTTAGAAAAACTGTTAACAAAACTTCAGATAAATGAGGATTCTCTTAATATAAATATTCCAAAACTCTCTATAGCTTATCCTTATTCAGGTCTGTTGAGAGAACTAAATCTTAAAAAAGGGGATTTGAAGATTGATATTTACGATGAAAATAATATTAATTTTGATGCAAATGTAAAAGATTTAACTCTTCCTCTTGAAAAAAACGGTCAAAAAATAAAAGATTTAAATGTAAACGGAGTCGTTAAAAATGATGTTACTTTTATACAGGCAAAAAACTATGATATAAATATTGTTTTAAAAAACGGCAAAAAACCTCTTCTAAAATTAAAAGATATAGATCTGCTTTTATATGAAACAACAAACGATTCTTCAAAAAAAGAGTATCCAAATGTGGATATTCAGCTGAATAATTCACTTTTAAAATTGGATAAAGAGCATATTTACAAAATTTTATGGGCAAACCTTTATTTAAATAACTCTAAAGTCGACTTTGAAGGAGAGGGCTTAAATCTTGATTTACCTATTTCCAAAGACGGAGAAAGAGTCTCTAAACTGCTAATTGACGGAAGTTATGAAAAAAGCTTCGTAAATCTAAAAACAAAAGATAAAAAACTTCAATTAAGCTATGATCTTTCAAATGAAAAGATAAAGATGTTTTTAGAAAACTATGATGTTATCTTTAATATGAATGATGAAGATGAAGGAACAAAAGAGAATACGACAAGTTACTATATAGAGGGTAAAAATTCAAATATTATAATAGATAAAAAACATATAGCAAAAGCAACAAAATATAATTTTATTTTTGAAAAAAATTTTACTGAAATCTCTTTAAATAACAAATCAACAACGTTTTTTTATAGAAAAGATAAAAACAAAAATATAATTGTCGATGCAAAAAATATGAATGATGAGTTTTTAAATGCTCTATTAGGAAAAGGTTTAATAAAAGACGGGAATGTTAATTTAAGTGCATCTGGAAAAGATGATTTAATAAACGGAACTATAAGTTTTACAAATAGTAAAATTGTAGATTTGGCGATATTAAATAATTTGATTATTTTAATAAATACCTCTCCTGCTATAATCAACCCTTTTTTAGCTATTCCTTCTGTTGTGGGAATGGCAACTTCCGGAGGATTTAATCTAAACGGCTATAGAATTATTGACGGAAAAGTTGAGTTTTCATATGATTTTAAAAAGAAATTCTTGGATATGAAAAAGATTCATACGGAGGGTAACGGAATTGATTTTGACGGTTTTTTATCAGTAGATTTTGTTACTTCGGCAGTTGACGGAAAATTAAAATTAATATTTTTTAAAGATTATTCAAAAATTGTTAATTATATCCCTGTGATAAATTACGTTCTTTTAGGGGATAAAAAAAGAGTTGACACCGAAGTTACAATTTACGGAACTTTAGAAGAGCCTAAATATAAGACAAATCTTGTAGAAGAGGGGGTTAGTGCTCCTATAAACGTACTAAAACGTATCTTTACTTCACCTATTGATTTAATCAAATCTTTAGGAGGTATCGGTGATGATAAAGAAGAGGAAGAGAAAAAAGAAGAGTAAAATTAACTTTTACTCATTTCTTAAAACATCAATTACATCAATGTTTGTAGCTTTTTTTGCAGGATAAAAAGAGGATAACAAGACTATTATAACAGCACCTATAATAATTGAGGCAAAATCTAAAGCCGATAAATCAAGGGGCAGTTTTGATGTTCCGTAAACATCTGCGGGTAAAGAGATTATATTAAAAGTATCTAAAAGCCACATTCCAAAAAATCCTAAAGCAACACCTGTTAAAATCCCTGAAAAACCGATTATAGTTCCTAATCTAAGAAAAATATTTTTTATCTCTTTTTGTGTTGCTCCCATTGAAAGAAGCAGGGCAATCTCTTTTCTTCTACTCATTACTGTCATAAGAAGAGAAGATATAATATTTAATGAAGCAACAAGAATAATAAGCATTAAAACAATAAAAAGGGCTCTTTTTTCCATCTGCATAGCTGCAAAAAAGTTTCCGTTTTGTTGCCACCAACCTATAATACCAGCTCCATATGGAAGTAAAAATTTTTTTAATACTTTTATATCTTCCATCGCATTATCTGAATAAACATGTATACCGTCAAAACTGTTTTTGTTTCTATGTAAAAGAGTTTGTAGTGCTTCAATTGAAGTATATACATAAGCTTTATCATAAGCGTGCAATCCTGACTCAAAAGAGTTTCTAAAGGTAAATCTTTTCATTTTAGGAAGCATTGATAAACCTGTAGGATTTAATGAAGTGAAATATAAAGTCGCTTTATCTCCTTTTTGTATAAAAAGATTATCTTGAATACCTTTTCCTGTAATAATATCAAATTTAGACAAGTTCAAATTCTCTGCAGCTTTTTTGTAAATAGAGTTTATTTTTGATTCATCCTCTTTATTTACTCCGAAAATAATTCCTCCATTCATATTCTCACCGTTTTGCAATATTATTTGTGAGCTAAGGTAAGCCGAAAATTTTAAATCAGGGAAATTTTTTTGTAGGTCTTGTAATAATTTCTTATCTACGTCTCTTTGAAATTTAGGATAAATTGATAAAGGATAATTCATTGTAAAAAGTTTATTTTCAAACTCTTTTGCAGTTCCGTTCATAATTGCCATTGAGATTATTAAAACCATTACTCCAATGGCAACTCCGATAAATGCCAAAATGGCACTTATTGAAATAAAGGGGTTTTTTTTGTCAAATTTCAGATATTTTTTGACAATAAAATTTACTAACTTTTTATTCAAATTAGTTTCCTGCTGCCAAACCTCTTTTAGGTCCGCTTTTACCGCAGCATTGTTTGTATTTTTTCCCTGAACCGCAAGGGCAAGGTTCATTTCTGGCAATTTTTTTATCACTAGAAGCTACTTTTTCTTGATCTATATTTGTCACAAGGTTTTCAGTTGATTCTTCCATTTTTTCTTTCATCCTCTCTAAAGCCTCTTGCTCTCTTTTAGCATCTTCTTTACTTTGAAGTTGAATAGTAAAAAGAACTTTTATAATCTCAAGTTTGATGTTATTTACAAACTCTACAAACATATTATATGACTCTTTTTTATATTCAACTAAAGGATCTTTTTGATTATAACCTCTAAGTCCGATACCTGTTTTTAAAGTATCCATTGCATATAAGTGATCTCTCCAAGCATTATCTAAAATTTGAAGATATAGAACTCTTTCAATTTCACTTTTTTGTTCAGGTGCTGCAATACCCATTTTTTCTTCGTAAACATCTTTTATAATCGATACGAGTTTTTCTTCTAACTGATCATAGCTTTCAGCTTTTATATCATCTAATTCAACAATTAAATTTAACTCTTCTTTGAATTTTGTAATAACATATTCATAATTAAAATCTTCCGATGGCATACCGTTTATTATCTCTGCTTCGGCAAGTAAATTAATAATATATTCAACTCTATGGTCATCAAGTTTTGAAGTAATATCATAATCGGGATTTAGTAAATCATTTCTAAAGTTATAGATAACTTTTCTTTGTTGATTTGCAACATCATCATATTCAAGAAGATGTTTTCTACTTTCAAAGTGCATTGATTCAACTTTTTTCTGAGCATTTTCAACAGCTCTTGTAACCATTCTTGATTCGATATGTTCTCCCTCTTCAATACCGATTCTCTCCATAATACCTTTGATTTTATCAGACCCGAAAATTCTAAGAAGGTTATCTTCTAATGATAGATAAAATTGAGATTCACCCACATCTCCTTGTCTACCTGAACGACCTCTTAGCTGATTGTCGATTCTTCTACTTTCATGTCTTTCCGTACCGATGATTGCTAATCCTCCAAGAGCCAGTGTATCTTCGGTTAGTTTAATATCAACTCCCCGTCCTGCCATATTTGTAGCAATTGTAACAGCACCTTTTTGTCCTGCATCGGCAATAATTTTCCCCTCTTTTTCATGTTGTTTCGCATTTAAAACAGTATGAGGAATTTTTAGTTTTGTAAGAAGATTATGTAGTTTTTCACTTTTTTCAATTGAAGCTGTACCTACAAGTACGGGTTGCCCTTTTTCATTATACTCTTTTATTTTTTTACTTACAGCTTCAAATTTTTCTCTTTCACTTTTAAAAATAAGATCGTTTCTATCAATTCTTTGAACAGGAACATTTGTAGGAATTGAAACAACATCCAAATTATAAATTTCAGCAAACTCTGTTGCTTCTGTTTGTGCCGTTCCAGTCATACCTGCAAGTTTATCATACATTCTAAAATAGTTTTGGAACGTAATATCGGCAAGAGTTTGAGACTCTTCTTGGATTGTAACTCCCTCTTTAGCCTCTAAAGCTTGATGAAGTCCTTCACTAAATCTTCTTCCTTCACTAAGTCTTCCCGTAAACTCGTCTACAATAATTACTTCATTGTCTCTTACTACATAATCAACATCTTTTTCAAAAATATAATTTGCTTTAAGTGCTTGGTCTAAATGGTGAGAAAGTATTGCATTTTCAAGAGAATACATATTGTCTACACCGAAAAGTTTTTCAGCTTTTTCAATACCTTGATCCGTAATAAGTACCGCTCTGTTCTTTTCGTCAATTGTAAAATCACCTGTAGAATAAGCTTTTTCATCAGCTGATTTAGGTTCTATTAATTCGCCTTTTTCTAAGCTTAACGCAATTTCATTTGCTTTTGCATAATCTACACTTTTTCTGTTTGTCGGACCTGAAATAATCAAAGGAGTTCTAGCTTCATCAATCAAAATAGAATCGACTTCATCAACGATAACAAAATGGTGACCTCTTTGAACTTTATCTTCCAGGTCATATCCCATATTATCTCTTAAATAATCAAAACCGAATTCATTATTCGTACCGTATGTAATATCTGCCGCATACTGTTCTCTTCTATGATCATCATCTTTAACTTCACCTATAAGTGCCCCAACTGTGAATCCAAGAAAATTATATAAAGGTTCTAAATCCGTAGCATCTCTTTTTGCAAGGTAATCATTTACCGTAACTACATGTACACCTTTTCCTGTCATTGCATTCAAAACAACAGGAAGTGTTGCAACTAAAGTTTTACCTTCACCCGTTTTCATTTCGGCTATTCTTCCGTCATTTAAAACCATACCACCTATTAGTTGTACATCATAATGTCTCATTCCCAAAACTCTTTTACTTGCTTCTCTTGTAATTGCAAAAGAGTCGTTTAATACTTCACTTAGAGTCTTTTCTTCTTTTTGTACGAGATCTTTCAATTGGTTAAAAGCATCTTGAAGTTCTTCATCGCTTAAAGGTTTATATTTCTCTTCTAAAGCTGTAATTGCATCAGCTTTTCTTCTATATTTTTTTACTTCTCTATCATTTGAGGTACCAAATATTTTCGAAAAAATGTTTATCATAAAATAAATTCCTTTTATACCAAATAGATTCACAATTGATTTATTTTAATTTGGTATTAGTTATAATCGCTTGATTATATAAAATTTAAGGTTAAAAAATGGTTTATCGAATATCGCTTCTATTAGGACTGCTTATAGTAAATTGTTTTGCAAATATTGATTTTGAAAAAATAAAAACTTTTAAAGCAAACTTTTTACAAACAGTTACCAATGAAGCCGGCAAAAAAGTTAAATATGAAGGTGAAGTTTATATTAAAAAAAGTGGAAAAGTTTTATGGAAATATGAGTCACCCATAAAAAAAGACGTATATGTAATAGGAGAAGAAGTTATTATAAATGAACCTGAATTAGAACAAATTATAATCACAACTTTGGAAAAAAATATTGACATTGTAACGTTATTGAAAAAAGCCAAAAAAATAGATGAAAATCTCTACTCTACAAAACTTTACGATACGGAATATCTTCTTGAAATAAAAGATGATAAAATCGAAAAAATATCTTTTAAAGATCAACTGTCAAATAAAATTGAGATAGAATTTTCGAAAATTAAAAACAATTTAGATTTTGATGATTCGATTTTTATGTTTACAATCCCTAAAAATTATGACGTAATTCAAAAATAGTAGATTTTTATTTGAAATCCACTATAATATCACCCTAGGTACATCAGACAATAGCTTGTTTAACAAGAGGAAAGTCTGGGCTGCAGTGAAGTATGGTTCCATCTAACGGATGGCTAGAGAGATCTAAGGGACAGTGCAACAGAAAGTAAACCGCCTTTTTAGGTAAGGGTGAAAGGGTAGGGTAAGAGCCTACCAGCATTTAGAGCAATCTTTATGGCTATGTAAACCCAACCAGCAGCAAGAAGAACGTGGTAATAAACTTCACACTTATTGTTCTTCGCAGGATTGTTAAAGTGATTTAACAACTAGATAAATTATTGTCTAATACAAAACCCGGCTTATAGATGTACCTAAAAATAATCAAAAAACAAACCAATTGAATTGCCGTAAAATCGATACTTTTCTAAAAAAATAATTTCTCTGCTACAATTCGCGTCACAAAATTTGTCACGGAAATGTAGATTATGTCAATAAAAAAATTAACAGTTGCTCTTTTATTTATAGCTTTTGCTTCTTCTGTTTTCGGTGAAGAGGGAAAATTAAGTTCGTTTTCAAAAGCAAAAAAAGAGCTAAGAAAAGTCTATTCAAATCATCAGATAACTTTTTATGCAAGTTGTAAATACAACTATAAAGATAAAAACAATATGATTGACAGAAGTAGCTGTGGATATGTCCCAAGAAATGAATATACAAAAAAAGGGAAAATCAATAAAAGAGCAAGACGCATAGAGTGGGAACATGTAATTCCCGCACAAAACTTCGGAAGGCAGTTTAAATGTTGGAGAGAAGGAGACTCTTTATGCATAAAAAAAGACGGTAAACCTTATAAGGGTAGAAAGTGTTGCTCTAAAGTTGATAAAAAATTTAAAATTATGCAGGCAGACTTGCATAATTTGGTTCCTGCTATAGGGGAACTAAATGCCGATAGATCGAATTTCAGATATTCTTTAATTGAAAATGAACCCAGGTTTTACGGCAAAAATGTTGATTTTGAAGTAGATTTTAAAAAAAGAGTTGCAGAACCTAAACCTAGTATTAGAGGGGATATTGCAAGAATATATTTCTATTTTGAAAAAGAGTACGACCTAAAAATATCAAACAAAGATAAAAAACTTTTTGAAGTTTGGAATAGGATAGATCCCGTAGATAAGTGGGAACTTGAAAAAAATGAAAAAGTTTATAAAATACAAAAAAACAGAAATGAATTTGTTAAATAAACTTTTTAGATAAAAGATACAGTTTTAAACTGTATCTTAAAATCCTGCAGAATAACCTCTACTTGAGTGACTTTTAATTAAACCGTAATAAGTTTTATCTCTTATTTGTTTAATCATATTTCTTAATGTAAAGATTGAAGTGTTTTTATCTTTCCATGCACTTTTTTTGATAACCTCTACATCAACTATAGTTCCTTTACTTTTTAAAATAGTATTAAAAATTGCCATTTGCGTTTTAGTTAAACCTACATCTTGGTTTTTTCTATCAAAAACTTTTTTTAATACTTTGTCGTAATAGAAACCTTTCCCTAAATCAATTCTGCTGTCGATTTGTTGATTTAGAATCTCTTTTAACGTATCTTCTATAGATAAGTTAAACTCTTTTGATTTACTTTTTAGAAATCTTTCCATCTCTTTTGTTAAATCTATAGTTAAAATATTACTACTCATTTTTTACTCGCTTTTTTTTATTTTAATTATAACACATTATATTATGATGAAACTTAAAAATGAGACATTTTTGAGACAATTCTTATTAAAAATTAATAAATAACCAAAATATGCCATATAAATTATTTTAATGCCTCTTTCCATTTGGCTAAAAAATCATTTCTATTATATATTTTTGCACCTAAATCTATTTTGTATTGTAGCTGAGGATGCCCTAAATTCCAGAGTTTATAGCCATTTTCTTTTAAATAGTCGTTTAAAAGTACAAGTTGAAGTTTTCCCCAATTGTTATATTTTTTCTCTCTAGTAGTAAATCCGGATAGAGAAGTATAAGTTTTTCCTATTTTGTATCCAATTTCCCCTGAAATTAGCTTTTTTGTTTCGTTTTCACACACTTCAATGCTTAGAAGCTTAAACTCTTTATTTAGTTTATGCTCTTTAATCATTTTGATCTTTTTTAAAATCTTGATATAGTCATCATTTATCCAAGACTCCTTATGATAAGTTTTTAAATTATAAAGAACCTCTTCAAACCTATTATTTACAGAGAAAATATATTTTTTTTCTTTAATTAATTTTTTTATTTTTTTATTAATTATTATTTCATCAAAATTTAAAACAGCATATTCAAATTGAATTTCAGGAAGTAAAACAAAATCACCGTTTTGCGTATACATCGAAGTTGTTATAAATCCACACTCTGCAGCTTTCATATAAAACTGTGCAGAAAAATCATCACTCCAATAGTAATTCTCGGTCATATTAGAGTAAATCTCATTTTTTAATATATACTCATTGTTTAGATCTTCTAAAGTAATATAGTAAATTATGATAAACTCCTTATATTAATTGTCTTTTTACAAATTCCAAATAGTGTCCTTCTTCCTCTTCTAACTCTTTAGAAGTCCCTTTTTGTACTATTTTACCGTTATCTAATACATAAATCATATTAGCATTTTTTACCGTGCTTAATCTGTGGGCTATTGTAATAACTGTTTTATTTTCTAAAACAGGTTTTAGATTGTTAAACAGTTTTGCTTCCGTATGAACATCCAAAGCAGATGTCGATTCATCAAAAATTACCACAGAAGGGTTTGCAATAATCATTCTGGCTACAGATAATCTCTGTCTTTGCCCGCCGCTTAATCTTATTCCATGTCTGCCTACAATAGTATCAAGACCGTTTATCATTTCATTTACACTTTTTTTAAGCTGTGCTATTTCTATAGCTTTATAGATCTCTTCATCTTTTATATTTTCATTTCCCATTGTAATATTAAATCTAAGAGTGTTATTAAATAAAATAGGCATTTGCAAAACCAAAAAAATCTCATTTCTTAAACTCTTTTTATCTATTTTATCAATTGAGATATTATTATAATAGATGTCTCCGCTTTGTTTTGTATAAAATCCTGCAATAATTTGTGCAAGTGTAGTTTTTCCGCTGCCGCTTGCTCCTATAAGTGCTACTTTCTCTTTAGGCTCTATTTTTAAAGAGATATCTCTTAAAAGCTCTTTTTTTAGATTATAAGAAAAGTTTAGATTTTTAATCTCAATTATAATGCCTTTGTTACTTTTATTAAGTTTCTCTTTTCCGTTTTTTTCAGTATTTAATTTTAATATTCTATTTACTCTTTTTAGTGCAGCGTTTGCAGTCGTATAGGCATACTGCATAGATAAAATATCTTGTACGGGAGTCATAATAAACCAGATATATCCAAACATTGCAAACATCATACCGATTGATAAATCAGAGTAGGCAACCATTATTAATCCGCTTGCTCTTAAAGATTCAAAAGCAATCAGGAAAATAGTAAAAGAGAATCTTTCATAAGCAACACTTTTATAGTTATATTCATTTGATGTTTTTTGTATATCTTTTGCTTTATTAATTGCCTGATTAAAAAAGTATGACTCTTTATTGCTTGCTTTTATTTGTCCAAAAAGCTCCAAAGATTCCCCAATATTATCTTGAAACTTTTCTATAGCTTGATTCTCTATTTTTTTTAATGTTCCCACTTTTTGTGAGATTTTTCTTGACAATAACATTATTAAAGGTTGAATAAAAAGAATCAAAATACCTAAAATAGGATCTATTGCAATCATTACAATAGAAACGGCAAGCAAAGTAAGAACAGAAGATACCAATTTACTTGCACTTGTAACAATAAAGTTATCCAAAGTATTTACATCGGTAATAAGATTGGCTGCAATTGCACCGCTTCCTAGGCTTTCATACTCATTCATAGAGACTTTTTCCAAATGTTTTATCAGTTTTTCTCTTATTTTAAATGTTATATATTTTGAAATAAAAGTAAATATTTTTGTTGTAACTACATTTAAAATAAAATATATAAATCTTAAAAAAACAACGGCACTTGTAACAATTAATATATAATATAAAGAGTTTCCTATTCCTAAATATTCATTAATCGAATTTATAAAAAAATCAGGTTTATTCAATAGAACTTCATCAACTAAAGCAGGAAGCATAAGAGGAATAGGAACATTAACTAAAATAGCAATAATCGTAATAAACTGACCTAAGAGCAGGGCTCTTTTTTTATGAAGAAGTAGCTTCCAAATATATTTTAGGTCTATTTTTTCCATAGGTTTGAGCAAAATTATTTACTCAGTTTTTCACAAATATCAACTTTCATACCTTCATGATATTTACAGTTTAATCCACAATTATAATCTCCTCTTGAACTTAAGTTCAATCTTTCAAGCTCTTTTATAGAGGCTTCTCTACACTCTTTTAAAGTACTGAAAACAGCATACTTTTTACTTCTTTTTGTATTGTTTTTATCGGGATATATAAGTGAAGTCCACTCCTGCTTTGAATCGTCTTGTCCAAAGCAACCTGAAAGTATAAATATTGATAATATAGAAAATATAATAGTTTTTTTCATTTTTTCTCTTTTATTTTTTTAAGATTCTATTATAAATCAAATTTATTAATACTAAAATATAAGATGATTTACTATTTTTCTACAATTTTATGTTATCATAACAAAAATTATTTATTAGAGCGAAGAGATGAGAAGAATTGTAATTGCTTTTTTATTTTTGATGTTAACTTTACCTTTATTTGCAGATGATTTTTCGGAAATGAGTACCCAGGAGTTAATAGAAATAATGGGATATGTTCAGAAAAAAAATCTAAATAGATTTAATAAAGAGTTAAAAAGCAGAGTTCCTACAATGAATGAAAAAGAGAAAGCAAAATATAAAGAGAATCTAAAGAAACTAAAGAAATAAAATGAAAACAAAATTATTACTTTTGGAAGATGACTTAACATTAAGTGAAACAATTGTTGATTATTTTGATGAGCAGGGATTTGAAGTTACTCCTGTTTATGACGGGGAAGAGGCTTTGGAAGCTATCTACGAAAAAAAATTCGATACTTTTTTGTTTGATGTTAATGTTCCATTGATTAATGGTTTTGATTTATTAAAAAATCTTAGAAAAGAGGGTAACAATACTCCTGCAATATTTATTACCTCTCTTAATTCGATGAGTTCTTTAGAAGAGGGTTTTGACAGCGGCTGTGATGATTATATAAGAAAACCTTTTGAGTTAAAAGAGCTTCTTTTAAGAGTTAAAAGGATTATAAAAAGAGAGTTTTCCAAAAGTAAGGATACAATTGTTACAATTGATGATAATATTACTTTTGATACTTCATCTAATGAACTGTTAAAAGAGGGTGAAGTAGTGCAGTTAAACTTTAAAGAGCAGAAGCTTCTAAAGTTCTTTTTGCAAAACAGAGATGAAGTTTTGGTACATGATAGAATATATGACTATTTGTGGGATTACGGTGAGCAATACAGTGATAATTCCCTTCGTACATATATAAAAAATTTAAGAAAAATTTTAGGAAAAGATAGAATTGTTAGTCTTAAAAAGCTTGGATATCGATTTAACTCAAAGTGAGAAAAAAACACTATTAGGATTTTTATCTCTATACTCTTTTTTTACTATTGTAATTCTATTTTTTATCTCCTTTTTATATTTCTCTTTTCAAAAAGATTTAATGCTTCAGAAAAAAAGAATTATGATGCAAGAGTATGCCAATGATTTTGTTTTCAGATTAAAAAACCTGCATATCAATTTTGATAAATACAAGTATTATCCAAGAGACGAAAAGTTTAATTCTGCTATTTATGACAGTGAGGGAAAACTTATTTTTTCCACATTGGAATCAAAAGATGTGGATTTGGACGGAGTTGTTTATACTTCAGGCTCAAAAATACATTTTATAGAAGAACCTGAATCTTACTATTTGGGTGCAAAATACGTTGTACTGGAAATTCCTGATGATGAACAATGGCTTATTTTGCTGGAAAAAGAGATTACGGTTTTTGTAATAATTGCTTTTTTCTTTATGACACTGTTGGGATATTTTCTTTTAAAACTTTTTTTAAGACCTATGAAAGATGCTTTACATCTTTTGGATAGATTTATAAAAGATACGACTCACGAACTAAACACTCCCGTTAGTGCAATAATTTCAAATGTTGAGATGATAGATATAACTAAACTTGATGAAAAACTGGCAAAAAAGATTAAAAGAATAGATATTGGGGCAAAAACTATTTCAAATATTTATGAAGATTTAACTTTTTTAACTTTAGATAATAAAATTATTTCTCAAAATGAATATTTGGATTTAAGTGCTATAACAAATCAAAGAGTTGAGTATTTCAGGACTTTGGCAGAAGTTAAGAAGCTTGAGATTATTGCGAATATTGAAGAAAAAGTTACTATTTTTTGTGATAGAAAAAAAATGATTAAAATCATAGATAACTTTTTATCAAATGCAATAAAATATAATAAGATAAAAGGAAAAATTATAGTAAATCTGCGACAATCATCTTTAAGCATTGAGGATACGGGAAAAGGAATGACACAAGAACAAATAGAGAATCTTTTTCAACGATATGTAAGATTTGACAACAGCGTAGGCGGTTTTGGAATAGGTTTAAATATTGTTTCTATTATTGCAAAAGAGTATGATTTTAAAATAGATGTATCTTCAAAACTTCATGAAGGAACAAAAATGGAGCTAAAATGGTAAAGGTTTTATTTATTTTAACAATTATTTTTAATTTTGCTTTTGCAGATGTTTATGAAAATAATTGTTTAAAGTGTCATAACAAACTACCTGTTTCTATTGATAAATATTTTTATAGATATTTGCTTAAATACAGCAGTGAAAGAGATGTAAAAAAAGCTATGACGGATTATTTAAAAAATCCGTCAAAAGAGACTACAATTATGCCTCAGGCTTTTATTAAAAGGTTTGGCGTAAAAGAGAAAACAAAACTTACAAATAAAGAGTTACAGGAGGCTTTGGATACTTACTGGGAAGAGTATAAAGTCTTTGGCAAATTGAAATAACTCTCTTAATATCCACAATCAATTCACAATTTGATTTTATACTTCTAGTATTATAAAATTAAGGAGTAAAAAATGAAAGTAACAAAAATTCTAGGTGCAATGGCACTATTAGGTGTAACATCACTATTCGCAGCTGATGGAGCAACACTATTTAAAACATGTGCAACATGTCACGGTGCAAATGCAGAAAAACATGCATTAAATAAATCTCAAGTTATTAAAGGTTGGGATGCAGCAAAAATTGAAAAAGCATTACACGGATACAAAGACGGTTCTTACGGTGGAGCTATGAAAGGTGTAATGAAAGGTCAAGTTGCAAGATTATCAGATGCTGATATTAAAGCATTAGCTGGTTATATTTCTGCTATGAAATAAAGATTAACTGGTTTTTTAACCAGTTGAAAAGGAGTTATCATGATTAAGAGTACAATTTTGAATTTAATTAAGAAGACTTTTTTTTCTGGAATAGTTATAGGCTCATCACTTTATGCAGGTGGTGACAGATTTTATGACTATGCGAGAGTTACATACTCTGAACCTATTTATGAATATGTTTATGAAAAAGTACCAAATAGAGTATGTGAAGAGGTCAAATATAAAGTACGAGATAATTATGATGACCAATATTACTCTTCAGGTTATGATGATAGCTTGGGAATTGACACTTTAGTAGGAACAGCAGCAGGAGCAGTATTAGGAAGCCAAATCGGTAAAGGCAACGGAAGGGTTGCATCTCAAATCGTAGGCGGATTATTAGGTGCAAAAGTTGCTCATGAGATTAGAAATTATAAACCTAGAGCTTATAATAAAGCTTATAGATATGAAACAAGAACTGAGTGTTATGATGAACCTAAAAGAGTAGAAAAAAAGATGATAACCGGATATAAAAATTACTTTGTTTATAATGGAGTTAAACACTTCAAAATTACCGACAGACCTATAAACAGGGTCAGAATCAATCATACAATAGAATTTTAAACCTAAGTTAAAATAACTTAGGTTTTTTTATGTTAATAATCTATTTACAATATTTTGATTTATATTATTAGATTGAGCAGAAGCATAGGCTCCTACTTGAGCTAATATATTTTGTTTACTAAAATTAGAAACTTCTTGAGCATAATCTACATCTTTAATAGTAGAAGTAGCATTTGCAGTTTGAGTATATTGCGTCATTAAGTTACCTACTGAACTTTGTAATTGGTTTTGAGTTGAACCTAAATCCGATCTATAACTGTTTACGGTGTCAATAGCACTATCAATACTACTTAAAAAGTTTCTTGCACTTTCAGAAGTAAATGTTGAAGCATCTTGATTTAATAAAGAGTCTAATCCCAATCCGTCCGTATTTGATTGGATAGAGTCACTTTCAATTATATCTTCTGCATTTTCCCCTGCTTGAAATTGTAAGCTTTGTGAAGCAGAAGTATCATCGGGTGCATTTTGTAAAAGAGTTTCACCGTTATAATTTGTACTGCTTGCAATATTATTTAGATTTCCTAATAAGCCTTGAATATCATTTAATAAAGCTTCTCTTCCTTCTTGTGAAGTAGTGTCTGTCGAAGCTTGCAGTAAATTCTCTTTTACTTGGTCTAGAATTGATGATTGTTCACTTAAAGCTTGGTCTCCAATTTGTATATTTGCAATTCCGCTAACTGCGTTATCGATAGATTGGGCAATACTTGAATTCTCAACTTTAAGTTGTTCTGCAATTGCCAATCCTGCCGGATCATCTGCAGCACTATTTATTTGACTACCGCTTGAAATTCTATTTAGAGATTGATTTAAATTTAAATAGACAGATGAATCATATTGTACACTGTTATTTACTTGCATCTTAGACCCCTTTTAAGCTTTTATTAAATTTTATTATTTTCTTTTTTAAACAATTATTAAGTAAAAACATTAATTTTTTTACTCTTTAAAAAAATTATTTATTTTTTAATATGTTTTTTCAAGGGATAAAGAGCCATTATTTAAGAAGTTTTCAAAGTTATTTAAAAAGATATTTACTCCTTTTTTATAATAATCTTCAAATTCAGATGATTCTCTTGAATTAATCTTTTCTAAAAGGTGTAATTTTTTGTTTATTAATCTGTAGATATATAAAAAACCGTCTTCAAGCTTGTTGTCATGAAAAATCAAAGAGTAGTTTTTTATTAAATTTTCTTCAAAAATTAAATTCTTTATTTTTTCAAAATCAAGTTTTTTGTTATTGTAGTCTGTAGGAATTACTATGTAGTTTTTCTCATCGAAATCATATTTCTTTTTACTATGTTTTTTAAAAATATATGAGTATGTCAAAAATCTTATATTATATGGATCTAGACTCCCGTCTAAAAGTTCAATATTAACTTTTGTATCTGCCGAAACTTCTTCTATATCTTTTGAATGAGCTGCAATCTCTTTTTCTATATCTGCATTTTCAATTTTATCCTCAATTTTAATTGAAAGATGTTTTAAATTTGTATACTCTTTTAATTTATCCAAAAATTTTTCATAAGTAATTATACTTTTGTCATCGTTTTTTACTTTTTTCAACATTTTATTTTTAATAAGAAATTCATATATATGAATAGAATCATCAATTTTTTTATTTAGAATTAAATCCAAAACAATCACTTTGCAGTTTGCAAATACTTTGTTAATTGTATGCTCTTCATAACTTTTTTTAAAATATTTAATCAAAAAGTTTCTATAAGTAAAAACAGATATCTCGACATTCAAATCCTCTTTTAGTTTTTCTATCTGTCGCTTTAAACTATGGTTTGAGCTTAATAATAATTTTATCTTCTCACTGTTTTTAAGAAGGGTTGACTCTTTTTGTTTTAAACCTTTAATCTCTAAATCATCTAAAAAGTCTGCTAAGTCATATAAAGTATTTTCCATATAAAAGTCCTAAAAAATATATATAAAACAAAATATAACAAAATAAAAATATAAATCTAATAAAAAAATACAAAATAAAACAAAATATTACAAAAAATAGTATATATTGTTTGAATTAGGTTTTAATAGATTTATTAATTTAAAATTAATTGAAAAAATTTTTTATTTAAAAGATTTTAATTTGATCTTTTTTTAAAAGTAATTTTTAATAGTTTGAAAGTAGAACTTGGATTTTATATTTTTAAGATTATAAAAAAGTGGTACCCGTGGTCGGACTTGAACCGACAAGACCAAGGTCACTGGATTTTGAATCCAGCGTGTTTACCAGTTTCACCACACGGGCATCTAAAAAAGAGTTGAAATTATAGCAAATAGATTCTTAATTTTATACTTAAAATATCGCTTTTTTTAAAATTTTTTTATTTATTGAATTTTTTCAATAAAAAAAGGGAAACTCAAAAGAGCCTCCCTTTTTGCTTAGATGAAAAAGTTATTATTTAGCTACAGCTTCTTTTAAAGCTTTTCCAACTTTGAATTTTGCTACAGTTGTAGCTGGAACAGTAACAGTTTTATCAGTTCCAGGAACTTTTGCTGTTCTTTCAGCTCTAGCTGCTGTACTAAATGTACCGAAACCAATAAAACTAACAGTTTCTTTTTTTACTAAAGTCTCTGTAATTGTGTCTAATACTGCATCAACTGCACATTTAGCATCTTTTTTTGATAAACCAGCCTTTGCTGCAACTGCGTCAATAAATTCAGCTTTGTTCATAGAAGAACTCCTTGTGTAAGATTTAAAATATTTAAAAACTTTATAGTATTTAAGCTTTAAAGTAGCTAAAAATTAGGGCATTGATGCAAATTATTATATAAAAATTTGCATTTTTGTTATTGATAAGAAGATTTTAGACTTAAAAGCCTGCAAGAGTTCTCTAAAATGGCTACGGTTTTTACCAAATTATTTATGTCTCTATCATAAACATACGTACCGACACCTTTAATTACCATTATTCTTTCATTGCTCTCTTTTAAATATTTTGTTATCTCTAAAGCGTTTCTACTGTACCAAGTACTAAAATCGCCAGGGTCATATATAGGAACCCTTCCTCCTAGAGTAACTTTCCCAAAATAATCATCAAAAACAATTTCGTCATGTTCAAAAGTATACGCCGTAGTATAAATAGGAACACCAAATGCTATATATTTTGCTTCATGTATATTTGTATATATTGTTGAATGTATATCAGATTCAATACTTGCAATTTTCCATCTATAATCTTTTTTTGTCATATTGAGTTTACAAAAAGAGTTATCATCCATTTCATCAAAAATTGCATCGGCTGTATTTATAACAAATGAGTTGTAGTCCAATTTTGCTGAAATCGCTCCATGATATATACCGAAAAAATTTTTTCTAAACATTGTTAAGGAGAGATTGCTTAAGAGTTTTACAACGTTTGAATCAATCATTTTAAAATGCCTTAAATATTTTTTTAGGTATTATATCCAATCGCAAATAAAAGAACTGTAATTAAGGATGTTTTATGGATGTTCCCCATATACCCGTACTTTATAATGAAGTTTTAGAAGCTTTTAAAGATATAGACGATGGATATATTATTGACTGTACCACAGGGTATGGCGGTCATAGTTTAGGTTTATTACAACAAAATGAAAATATTCAATTAATATGTAACGATCAAGATGAAGAGGCTTTAATTTTTTCTAAAAAGAGATTACTAGATTATAAAACCAGAGTAATCTTCAATCAAGGCAATTTTGAACATGTTTTGGAAACTTTTAGAGGATTCAATATACGTGGAATCTTGGCGGATATAGGAGTATCCTCTTTACAACTGGATAAAACTCAAAGAGGTTTTGGTTTTGACGGTGATACTCTTGATATGAGAATGGACCAAACTAAAAGCTTAGATGCTTCAGTTGTAGTAAATACCTATTCTCAAAGTGAACTTGAAAGAGTTTTTAAAGAGTACGGAGAAGTAAGAGAATACAAAAAAGTTGCATCTTTAATAGTAAATAACAGACCTTTTAGTTCGGCAAAAGAGTTGGCTTCTTTTCTTGAAAAAAATATGAGTAAAGGTAAAATTCACCCTGCAACTCTTCCTTTTCAAGGAATTAGAATAGAGGTAAATGATGAATTAGGTGTTTTAGAAAGACTTTTTCAATCTATTGAAGAGATAAAACCTAGAAATTGTATTGTTGCCATAATCTCTTTTCACTCTTTAGAGGATAGGATTGTAAAAAATTATTTTAAAAAATGGAAAAAATCTTGTATTTGTCCTCCCGATGCTTTTAAATGTACTTGCGGAAACAATCACTCTTTGGGAAAAATCATTACAAAAAAACCTATAACTCCTACAAAAGAGGAGATTAAATTAAATCCTAGAAGCAGAAGTTCCAAATTAAGGATATTTAAGTTTGATTAAATTGAATCCTAGGAATTCTCTTTTTATTGTATTTGTTACTCTGTTTGTAGCTTTAGTTCTCTATTTTCCAAAAATATATTTAATTAATAATATCTATTATGTAAGTAAAGATATCAATAAATTATATGCCCATTATACTTCTTTGAAAGAGGAAAACAAATTTCTTGCCCAACAACTTGAAGATATGAAATTTGAAAATCAAATAGAGGACTCTTTATTGATTTTTACAATAGAAGGGAAATATGATACAAAGAATAATTGAGTTTGGACTAAAAAAGAGTATTCTAAATCATCTTCTTTTACTTTTTATTTTAGTTCTTTCTATTTTTGCCTATCTTAAAATTCCAAAAGAGATTTTTCCTCCGTCTAATATGGATAAAATCCTAATCTCAGGAACTTATGCGGGAGCTAGTTCCGATGTTTTAGATAAAATTGCAGTTGAAGATATTGAAGATGAGCTTTTAAGTGTTGCAGAAGTTACAAAAATAGATTCTATTATAAAAAACGGCAGTTTTTCTATTACTGCTGAATTAAGAGAGGGTGAAGATATAGGTTTGGTTGTTGATGATATAAAAGATATTATCACACAAGTTCAGACAAACCTGCCTTCTGATATGGATGAACCTACCGTAAAAACAGTAGTTCAGAATTTCCCTTTGATTACCGTTGCTGTTTATTCTCAAACGCAAATTTCAAAAGAAGAGCTTTTAGATATTGCAGAAGAGGTAAAATCCAGAATTCAACAGCTAAAAGATTTGGAAAACGTTACTGTTTTAGGAAAAAGCGACAAAGAACTTCTTATCTCCTTTGATGAAGAAAAAATCGAAGCTTTTGGCTTATCTACAATAGAAGTAATCTCTGCTGTTCAAAACTTAAGCTCAATTTTTCCCGTAGGTATAATAAAAGATAGAACAAGACACTACTATCTAAGCACTTTTAACGGCGAAAAAGATATTGAAGATATAAAAAATACTAAAATCAAAGTAGAAGGCAAAACTCTTTATTTAAAAGATATTGCAAATATTAAATATACTTTTGCAGATGTTACGGATAAATCTCACTTTGACGGAAGAACAAATGTTGCTATTAGTATCAGTAAAAGTGAAGAGGGTGACTCTATTGAGTTGGTAAAAAAGATAAAATCAATTACGAAAGATTTTGAAAAAAAGTATACAAATTTGAAATTTGATACTTATATGGATACTTCTGTCTGGATTAAAAATAGGCTTAATACGGTTGTTTCAAATATTCTTTTTGGTTTAATGCTTCTTTTTATAGCACTGCTTTTTTTTATAAATATGAGAATAGCTTTGGTTATTGCAATCGGAATTCCGACCTCTTTTATGATAGGTCTTATTTCAGCCGAATCTTTGGGTTACAGTTTAAATATGCTTTCTCTTCTTGGGGCACTTATTGCTCTTGGTATGCTTGTTGATGAAGCTATTGTAGTTGCTGAAAATATTTATCGTCATATGGAGATGGGAAAAGGGAAGTTTGAAGCGGCAAGAGACGGTGCTATAGAAGTTTATCCTGCTGTTTTAACCGCAACGGCTACGACTATCTTTGCTTTTTTACCTATTCTTTTAATGAGTGGAGAAACCGGTAAATTTATGAGAATTCTGCCTATAATGATATCAATACTTCTTATAAGTTCACTTTTAGAAGCATTTTTCTTTTTGCCTTTACATGCAAAGCAGATATTAAAACTTAGCAATGAGGATAGAAAATCTCATAAAATTTGGGATTTTAACAAAAGGCTTTACTCTAATCTTTTATCTTTTTTACTAAAATGGAAATATATAGCTTTAAGTGTTTTAGTGGGTTCAATTTTAGTTTTTTCGGTTATTTTAATAGGCTCTTCAAAATTTAAATTTATGCCGGATTTTGATTCAACGCAAGTTTATATTACAGGTTCAGTTGGTGTGGGTAAAAAGATTGAACAAACAGAACAAAAAGTTTTTGATATAGAAAAAAAGCTGTTACAAACCCTTGATTTTAAAACAGAAATCCAATCAATCAGTTCTGTTACGGGAATGAAACTTGACGGAAAGAATCAGCCTGAATATGAAGAGTTTTATTTTCAAATATTTGTAAATTTATATGAAAGGGCTCCTCAAAATATTTTTGATAAATATATAAATCCTTATTTGTCTCCTAAATATGATGATAAAGAGATGATAAGAGAAGGCAGTTCTCAAGAGATAGAGACTAAGATAAAAGAAGATTTACAAGAGTTTATGGACTCAAAAACATATGAAGAGCTGAAAGTTTTTGTTCCTAAAGCAGGGATTGTAAAATATGATATTGAATTAGCCGTATCAGGAGATAATAAAAAAGTTCAAGATTCGGTAAAAGTTTTGAAAGATGCTCTTTCAAAAATAAAAGGTGTTTCAAATATTGCAGATGATTCATTACTTGGAAATTATGAGCTTAAATTTAAAGTAAATCCTTACGGTTATGATTTAGGTTTTTCAGAAGAGCAGATTTTATCTGAACTAAGACCTCTTTATTTAAAAGCGACTTACTCTAAAATGTTTGATGATAAAGGGATTATAGAAATTGTATTTAAAAGTGAAAATAAAGATATTTTAAGCTCTTTAAATAGTTTAGAAGTAACAATTCCGAACAGTGAACAAAAAGTGCTTTTAAAAGATGTTGTCGATTTTGTAAAAATTCCCGCATATTCACAAATTTTTAAAGAGAATAACAAAAGAATCACAAGCGTAACGGCATCTATTACGAATACTACGTCAAATGAAGTTTTTAAAAAGTTAAAACCTACTTTGGATAACTTAAGAAAAAGTGTGACAATTGATATAAAAGGTGAACAAAAAGAGAATGAAAAAGTACAAAATGAGATGTCTGAAGCTGCTATTATGGCAGTTATTCTGATTTTTATTGCTCTTGTTTGGATGTTTGATTCTATAATTAAATCTTTTATAATAATAAGTACCATTCCTTTATCTATTTTAGGAGTATATTTCGGACACTTTATTATGGGTGTAAATATTACAATGCCTAGTTTAATAGGTATGGTCGGTCTTGCAGGTGTTATTGTAAATGACGGAATAATTATGATGGATTTTATTAAAAAAGCAAAAACATTAGAAGAGTTAAAAGAGCTTGCACAGCTTAGATTAAGACCTATTTTATTAACCTCTTTGACAACTGTTTTAGGTCTTAGCTCTTTAATCTTTTTCCCATCTGGACAAGCTTTGATTTTACAGCCTATGGCTTTGGCTTTAGGTTTCGGAATTCTTTGGGCAACAGTTTTGAACTTATATTATGTTCCAATGCTTTATAGAATTGTTTATTTAAGAAAGGTGGATAAATAATAAAAAACAGATACTCTATTTTTTATTAAGTAGAACAATACCTTGAACTCTTTTTAGGATTGTTCTATATTTATCTGCCATTTTTAGTTCAACTCCGGGTTCTAGTGTTGTTATTACGGTTTTCCCTACTATATTTCTTCCATGAGTAAAAGGGAAGATCCAAGTTTTAACGCCCCACATATTGTGCATTACAAGAGGTTCATTGTTGTAGGTGCCTATATAAAGCATTATATGACCTCTTAAATATACAAGAGTTAAAAAAGGTATACCGTTTTTTATAATAAACTCTTTTTTCTCTTTATTGCTATATTTGGAAATATCAAAATATTTATTAAGAGCTGTTTGTGCTTTTGAATTCCTGTTTAAATAGATTCCAAAAGGTGTAAAAAAATCCTGGGTAAAACTAGAGCAATCACGATGATTGTTTAAACCGCCCCAACCGTAAGGTTCAGTTATAAATTGATTAAGAAGTTTAGAAACATAATTTTTGTTAAAATCCAGAGGAAAAGCTTTTATACTGTTTTTATTTAGATTTACTTTTTTTATTCCCGAATTTGTTGCAAGAAGATATTTATCTTTCTGTTTTAGAAAAAAGGTTCCTATTTTCAAATCTTCACTTAAATTTATATCAAAAGTCTGAAACCCGTCTTGCGTAATCACATATAAAGGATTATTCTTAAACTCTTTTATCTGATTTTCATTTACAAATAGAAGATTATCGACTCTAACCCATCCTAAAACATAGTGGGATTGTACAAATGCCCAGGCTTTGTCTTTTGAAAAATGGGATACGAAAACAGGAGTATTTATTTTTACTCTTGAGTTTTGGTTATAATCAAAAGGGAAACCTTCACCCGCTTTTTGGGGATTGTAAAAGAGTGAACTGTTTGTAGGAAATACTCTAAAATCACAATTTTTTGTCGTAATTGCTTTTAACAAAGCAGTATTATATTTTTCAAAATTTGCATTATCAATAAGTTTGTCAAACCACTGTTTTGAAGCAAGTCTGTAGTTTTCTAAGTAAATCTCTCTTTTAGCATAAATATTTCCCCAAGATGCCTCTTCTTTTGAATATTTAAGAGCCTTTAAATTCCAAGGTGAAAAGTATTTCTTTATAAAGTTTTTTGACAACTCTTCTTTGTTTAAAGTTACGTTTGTAAAGTTATTTATATAAAAAGCAGGGTTTTGGGGATAATTTTTTATATCTTCTATTTTTATGTTTTTAGGAGCACACGCCAAGAAAAAAATTGCAGTTATGATTAGTAAAAAAATATTAAGAAATTTCAATAAAAATCCTTTTTAATATTTTTGAATACTATCTAATTGCAACTTAGCTTTCTGTTTATTAATAATATTTTTATTAACTCTGTTTATAGCCTTGTTAATTAATTTCAGATCATCAATATTTTTACAAATTTTATTTGCTTTATAGTAAAAAAGTCTTGCCTGTTCTAAAAAGTTTTCAGCTTCATAAGTTAAAGCCAAATTATATAATACTTCATAACTGTTATAATTCAATTTGGAATTCAGTTTCTCAAGTTTCTGTTTTGCTTCTTTTACTTTTTTATGCGTTAGCAAGAGTATACTATCGCTAAACTCTTCTTCTACGCTCTTTTTATATTTATTATTTAATTTATCAATTATTTGAATTTTTTGATAAATATAATGTGGTGAAATATCTTCAAGAATCTCTATTGCTATTTTTTTTGCAAGTTTGCTGTTTACTTGTGTTTTAGCTCTTGTGTAATTTAGATTTATTCTATTATAAAAAAAGGGAGAATAGGAAAAAGGATATCTATAACACTCACGTTCAATTTTTGATTTGCTATAGATTTTGGAAAATATAATATTGTTATTTTGATTTAAAGCTTTTATTTGTGTTTCAACTTGATAATCTCTTCTTTCACAAGGAATCAATATTCTTGCATATTCGACACAAGTTGCAGTTTTAGCAGAATCAATATAAACATATCTTAGACATCTGAAATTGTTAAAATCCTCTTCATAATAAAAAGTAGAATTTAAAGATGAATTTAAAACTTCACCTTCAATAATTAAATCTGCATCTTTTTTCTCTTTTTGCAGATAAAATACTTTTTTATTATCTATTGTTTTATTAATAAGTTCATTTTTTAAAGATAGCGTTTGATTGATATTATCATTTTTAAGTTCATCTACAAAGATATTGCTTACTTTTTGTTCCGTGATATTTGAAGGGTATAGAGCTTTGATTGTAAGATGTTTATTACTGCAAGCACTGAAAAACAAAATAGTTAATAATAAAAAAATGTAGTTTTTCATATAAATCCTTTACTCTTTGAATATTCTACTATTTCTTTGTAAAAAAACAAAAGTCTATTGACATTATTACTAATTAGTAGTATAATTTTTCATACTAATTAGTAATAATATTAGAGGAATTTAAAATGGATATAAAAGATAGAGCCCAAGGCGCGATTGTAGGTGCTTTTATAGGAGATGCAATAGCATTAGGACCTCATTGGTATTATGATTTGGATGAACAACATAAAGATTACGGTGAGTTTATAACAACCTATACAAATCCTAAAAAAGGAAGATACCACGAGTTTGAAAAAGCAGGGAACCAATCCCAAGCAGGATATATTTTAAAGCTGATGATAAAATCACTTATTGAAAACAGAGGTTATAATCAAGAAGATTTTTGTAAAAAACTTGATGAAGAGCTGTTTACGAAGATTGACGGTATTCCTACTCACGGTCCGGGAGGTTATACTTCACAATCAATAAGAGAAGTATATAGACAAAGAGTAGAACAAAAACTTTCATGGGATGAAGTAGGAAGCAGGGCAGATACTACGGAAGCTATAGAGAGAACTCTTGCTTTGGCAGTTAAATATGCAAAAAGTCCTAAAAAATTGGCACAAACAATATCTCATAATACTTTTTTAACCCAAGTTGATGATATAGTAGGTTCAATGAGTGTTGCATACGGTGCTGTATTAGCTCAATTAATACAAGGAGAAAAATTAGATAAAGATATCTCAATAAAACTGATGAAACTTGTAAAAGAAGGAAAACTGCCTTTTCATGCAGTAACTTCCGATAACTTTAAACCTCCCAAACCAGGAGCAAAAGATCCTTCAAATATTGGACTTTTTGCTTCTCCCGATGCTCTGTTATCCCCATCATATATGGCACAAGCAGCAAAAGACAAAGATATAAAAATAGAGCCTGCATGGAAAGTCTCATTAGTATACGGTATGCCGTGTGCTATTTATCATATTCTTCCTGCAAGTTATTATCTAGCAGCCAGATTTGATAATGATTTTGAAAGTGCAATTTTACAAGCTCTTAACGGCGGCGGACAAAATCAGGCAAGATCGATTTTAACAGGGGCTTTAGTTGGGGCACAAGTGGGGTTAAAAAATATTCCCGAAAGATTTATTGAGGGATTAAATGAAAAAGACGAGATTTTAGATTTAACTAAAAAACTTTCAGATATTATAGAATAGAATTAAATTTTATGAATAGTATAAAAAGCAGAATAAATTGAGGTGACAATGAATTACATTAAAAATACTATAAACTTGAGTGTCGGTACGATAGAAGAAAAAAGAGCAGAAATAAAAGAGTATTTTTTACAAACTTATGAATTAGACGAAAAACTTTTTGATTTATTAAAAAACAAAGATTACTTATATAAACAACCTAACAGACTGAGACATCCATTGATTTTTTATTATGGACATACGGCAACTTTTTTTATGAATAAATTAAATGTTTCCAATATAGTAAGTAAAAGAGTAAACAAAAATTTTGAATCTATTTTTGCCATAGGTGTAGATGAGATGAGCTGGGATGATTTAAATAAAGAAAACTACTCTTGGCCAACTTACGAAGAGACAAAAGCATATAGAGATGAAGTAAAAGAACTGATTTTGGATTTGATTGATAATATAGAGTTTACCATGCCTATAAACTGGGAGAGCCCTATGTGGATTATTTTAATGGGAATAGAGCATGAAAATATCCATATAGAGACTTCTTCCGTACTTTTAAGAGAACTTGATATTAAATATTTAAAAGAAGAAGAACTTTTTGAATATTGTAATGAATTTAGCGAAGAGTATCCTAAAAATGAACTTCTTGAAGTAAAAGCAGGAACAGTAGTCTTAGAAAAGAATTATGAAAATCCTGTTTTTTACGGTTGGGATAATGAATTTGCTTTTCACAAAGCTACTATAAAAGATTTTAAAGCCAGTAAATATCTTGTATCAAACGGTGAATTTTTGGAATTTGTAAAAGAGGGCGGATACTCAAAACTTCACTATTTTAGTAAAGACGGACTTAAATGGCTTGATTTTACTCAAGCAAAATATCCTACATTTTGGATTAAAAAAGATGGAAAATATTATTTAAGAGAGATAAATAGAGTAGTTCCTCTTCCTTTGAATTATCCTGTAGATATAAATGTTTATGAAGCAGAGGCTTTTTGTAAATACAAAAGTGAGAAGTTGGGATTTGAAGTAAGACTTCCAAGTGAAGATGAGTATTATAGATTAAACGATTTTGTAAAGGCTCAAGAAAAAGAGGCGAATATAGGGCTTAAATATTTTAACCAAACGCCTGTTGATAAGTATAAAATGGATGATTTTTATGATGTAGTGGGAAATGTCTGGCAGTGGAGTATAACTCCTACATATCCTTTTGACGGCTTTAAAACTCATCCTGCCTATGATGATTTTACTACTCCTACTTTTGATGACAGACATGCACTTATGAAAGGTGGCTCTTTTATCTCTTTGGGAAATGAGATTTTAAGAAGTGCCAGATACGCTTTTAGAAAACACTTTTTTCAACATGCTGGATTCAGATATGTTTGTTCAAACAATGATTATAGAACAAAACTAAACGATAATGTATATGAAACAGATGAACAAATATCTCAATATTGCGAATTTCATTACGGAGATGAGTATTACGGGGTGAAAAATTTTCCTAAAAATTCAGTTGAAGTTTTAACTCCTTATCTAAAAGATATTAAAAGAAGTAAAGCTTTGGATTTGGGATGTTCAGTCGGAAGAAGTTCTTTTGAGTTGGCAAAACACTTTGATGAGGTATTAGGAATCGATTTTAGTGCAAACTTCATAAATGTCGGAGTGAAACTAAAAAAATATGACTCTTTAACTTTTAAAGTTACAACTGAAGGTGATCTTTTTGATGAAAAAACAGTCTCTTTAAAAGATTTTGCTTTAGATGAAATAAAAGAGAGAGTAACTTTTATGCAAGGTGATGCCTGCAATTTAAAAGATTTATATGTAGGTTATGATTTGATATTTTGTTCAAACTTGATTGATAGATTATATTATCCTCAAAAGTTCCTTGACGATATACCAAACAGAGTAAACAAAGATGGACTTCTTGTACTTCTGAGTCCTTACACTTGGCTTGAAGAGTATACTCCAAAACAAAACTGGCTTGGAGGATTTTTAAAAGATAATAAAGAGGTTAAGACTTTAGATACTTTAAAAGAGAATTTAAAAGACAGGTTTGAACTTTTAAATACAATAGATGTACCTTTTGTAATAAAAGAGACTAACAGAAAATTTCAACACTCTTTATCTCAAATGAGTATTTGGAAAAGAGTTAACTAATAATTTTTATAGTTATATTACTGTAAACTATTTTTATGAATAGTTTACAGTTTATCTCCTCAAAAAAAGATTTTTTCCTACTTTTTTCTATCTTAGCTTTTATAGCTTTTTTTAACTTTTTTCATGAGTATTTTAAGTATAAAGATTTGAAAGAAGAAGAGCTTTTTCAAAGTAAATTTCAAATTATTAATATCTATAAAAAAGAGGATTTTTACGTTTTGAAACTTCAAAATGAAGATCTAACCTTTTTTACTTCAATCGAAAAAAACAGAACTCTTCAAAAACTTGATTTTATAACTTTGGGGTTTCTTACTACAGGTGTAAATTTTTATTCTTATTTAAAAGGGTTTTATGCCAAATCAATCTATTATGAAAAAGAGCAAGAGAACAAAAGTTTAAAAAAAATGCTTAATGAAAAAATTAAATCACAGCATAAAAATATAGAAATAAAACAGCTTTTTTCTGCACTTTTTTTGGCAATTCCTATTTCAAAAGAGTATAGGGATATTTATACGAATTTTTCAATCAGCCATCTAATTGCTATTTCAGGCTTTCATCTATCTATACTTGCCAGTTTGGTTTATGTATTGCTTTATTATCCTTACTCATTTTTTCAAAAAAGGTATTTCCCTTATAGAAACAGAAAAGCGGATATTCTTATATTTACTCTTTTAACTCTGTTTTTATATCTTTTATTGACAAATCTAGTTGCTTCTGTTTTAAGAAGTTTTATAATGTTTTTTTTAGGAACTCTTTTTCTTCGTTCAAATATAAAAATTTTTTCCTTTGGAACTCTGTTTTTGACTCTTATTTTGATTCTCTCACTTTTTCCTAAATATCTTTTTTCTATCTCTTTATGGTTCTCTATTTGCGGAGTTTTTTATATCTTTTTATATATACACTATTTTAAAAATCAGCCTAAAATCTTTTCTTTTATTTTTTTTAACTTTTGGATCTTTTTTGTATTTAATCCCATTGTTCATTTCTTTTTCCCAAATACTGCTTATGAACAGCTTTTATCTCCTTTTTTGACTATATTTTTTACTTTTTTTTATCCTATTGAACTCTTTTTGCATTTTATAGGTTTGGGAACTTTTTGGGATGAATATTTAATCTCTTTTATAAATTACGAAATAGAAGTTTTTGAAGTAAAAACACCGAATATCTTTTTTATTTTTTATATAATATTCTCTTTTTTAAGTGTTTACAGTAAAAGAGCTTTTTTAGGATTAAATCTGCTTTTGATTTTTTTTAATCTTTATATGTTTATGAACTCTTTTTTATAATCAACAACTTTTTTTAAATATCTTCTAGTCTCGTCATAAGGCAGTTTTGTTCTAAGTGTATTATAGACTTCAATAGGTGTTTTTTGATTAATAATTGTTGTTGCCCGGTTTCTGCTTTTTGAAAAAGTTTTTAATACATTTCCGCTTCCCGTATTATAAGCACTAATTACGCAATACTCTTTAGAAACACTGTTTTTAATCCCTTTTAAATATTGGGTTTGGAGCATTTTTATATAAGCACTTCCTAGTTCTATATTGTTTTTTGCATTAAAAAGATAAGAAGAGGAAGGTTTTACACTTTTTCCTTTTACATATTTATAAGCATCTTTCCCCGCGCTGCTTGGAACAATCTGCATAAGTCCGTAGGCTCCTGCGTTGCTTACTGCAAATTGATTGAAGTTACTCTCCGTTTTTATTATTGCATAAATTAAATTTTCACTTAGATTATATCTTTTTGCATACTCTTTGACTATAGGTTTAAATTTTGCAACTCTTATTGAGGCATGATCTTTAACCATAGGAATAGTTACGTAAGATACTGTAATATTTTTAGATGCAGTTTTTAAACTTTTTTGTTTGAAACTGTTTTTTAGAAGAATATCAGCATATCTGTTTGCTCTCCATTGATATCTTATATTTTTATTTTGATCATCTTTTACTTCACCTAAAAGATAGGGTGTTCCTCCTAATTTGACCTTATTTGATCCAAAAAGATCAATAGCTCTTGGGTCATCGGGAAGTAAAAGTGTCGTTACTATTGCATTTTTAAGACTATTTTTAGAGCTTTTTTCATCTATTGTTTCTACTGTTACAATTCCTTTGTCAAAATCTATTAAGGCTCTGCTTTTATAGTTTTGCATATATTTTACATACTCTTTCTTTTTGGGTATTTTTATATTATCTTCTCCCCAACTATTTGTTATTTTTTCAATAAGGGAAGATAAAGATTTAATATCTTTTGAGAGTTTTGTAGGATTGCTTACATAATTGACTGCTTTTGTTCTGGCAAGGGATTCAAAGGCAGAAGAGGGGTCTTTGCTTATTGCCGCTCTTGTTAGGGTATAAACATCATTGACACTACAGCCTGTAAAAAATATAAGGAGTAAAAAAGTTACTATTTTTTTATTCATAAAATTATTTTAACATAAAATATTAAGTAATCGGTTAATCTACATTTACTGAAACTTTTTCAATTCCTCTTCTAGCTCTATTTTTGAGTTATTATTACTAGAAAAATATTTAATATAATTCTCTTTTGAACTACTATCATCTTGTGTTAGTTTTTCAAAGGTTTGGTTGATTTCTTTTAAGCTGTTTCCTTTATTGTTATTATCTGTTCCTTCTAAATATTTCCCCGTAAGTCTTTCCGAAAAATTGTTTAGCAAATCTTTAAGTTGAGATAATAGATCTTCTACTACACTTTTGTAGTTTGCATCCTTTGAAGATTTTTCTATAGCTTCTTGAATTTTTTCCATTAATTTATTTATCTCTTCAAGCTCTTGGGGTGTTAATCCTGTATTAACCGAAATTCTCACTTGTTTTAGAAGTTCTTCTATTAACTTTTTTCTCTCTTCTCTTTGTGTTTTTATATCTTTTTTTTCTTCTTGCGTCTCTTCTAATATAGTTTCAAAAGATTTTTCATCTGATTTGGGGGAAGAGTTTTGTGTTTTTGAGTTTAAATCTGAATTTAAAGGTAAATTGTCATTTAGTAATATATTCATAAAAAATCCTTTGAAAAATAGTATCATTTAAAAACTTTACAAAATATAAATATAAATTATTTAATATTTCTTTTTAATTTGTGAATCTTTAGGTTTAATCAAAATCTTGCTATTATTTCCATCTTATTAAAGCTTGAAGGTAAATTGTATATGGAAATGATTTTAAATGAAGATGATTTGGTTGTCGGTGCTGTTTTTGAAAACGGTACGATTCAAGATTATGTGGATGAAGAAAAAACTTATGGTTTAATTAGAGTTGAGGATACGACTGCAAACTGGTTTTTGTATAATGATCTGGATTCTGCCAAAGAGATAAAAGAGCTTTATAAAAAAGTTGTTAAAGAAGAACATTTTATTAAAAATGATTTTGGAGAAGAGATTGTTCTTTTCAATAAAAAAGGTAATGTTTCATTTGAAAGACTTGTAGCAAGAATCGACAGTTATTTAGATGATGAAATTGTGTCTAGTATATTTTAAAGGATAAATTATAAATAAATTTAGTGAATTAAATCTAAATGAAGCTTTAATAAAAGCAATTACAAAACAAGGGTATGAGACTCCTACAAAGATCCAAAAAAAGGTTATTCCTCTTTTAAACAAAGGAATTGACGTAATAGCTGCATCAAAATCAGGTACAGGAAAAACAGCCTCTTATGTATTACCGATGTTAAATAAAATAAACTCTAATTTAAACTACGAAAACAGAGTTTTAAGAGGTTTGATAATCGTTCCTACTAGAGAATTGGTAGAACAAGTATCTAAAACTTTGGCAGATTTTGGAGAGTTTTTAAAAGTAAAACATACGAAAGTTATGGGAGGAACAAGTAGAACAAAACAGACTAAAGTAATAGGAAGTGGAATTGATATTGTAGTGGCAACTGCCGGAAGGCTTTTAGATTTGTCAAAAGATGAAATTTTAGATCTCTCTTCTGTTAATTTTATTGTTTTAGATGAGGCAGATACTATGCTTGAAATGGGCTTTTTAGAAGAGATAGAAGAGATTTTTTCTTTATGTTCGCCTAAAAGACAGATTATCATGTGTTCTGCAACTATTTCACAAAATATTAAAAAACTTGCAAAAGAGTTTTTACAAGAGCCTGTATCTGTTCAAGTACATGATAGAAGAGATAGAGTTGATTTAATAAATCACAAAGCATACAAAATAGATAAAAAGAAGAAAAAAGAGCTTGTAACAAAACTTATTAAAGATTCAAATTATAAGCAAATACTTCTTTTTGTAAATAAAAAAGATGCAGCTGATGCAGCGATTGAACACTTTAATACTCACGGAGTAAAAGCTGCTGCAATTCACGGTGAAATTGAGTATAAACAAAGAGTACAGGCTATAAAAGATTTTAGAAATAAAAAAATTCAAGTTTTAATCGCAACAGATATAGCCGCAAGAGGGCTTGATATAGAAAAATTGCCTTTGGTAATAAACTATACTTTGCCTGAATCAACCGATGATTTTACCCATAGGGTAGGAAGAACGGGAAGAGCAGGGAATAGAGGCGAAGTAATTACTATTCTTACGACAGAAGATTATAATCGTTTTACAAAAATAGAAAGAGACTTAAAACTTAATGTAAAAAGAGAAGTTCATGAAAGTTTTCCTTTAAGAGATAGACAACCAAGACAAAAAGTTCAAACTAAGAAGAAATTAAGTGAGAAAAAAAGTAGAAAAACTCCCGTAAAAAAAGAGCCTGCAAAATCTAAAAAAACAACAAAAAGAGATGTCAATAGAAGTTTTAGAAGAAAGTAGGATAACCTACTTCTTCCTATTTTATAATTCCTAATTTATTTAAAAGCAGTATTGTAACTGCAAGAGGAACGATATATTTAACTAAAACATACCAAATATTAAAAATCGCTACAGGTACATGTTGAGTAAACTTGTTTTTAATCTTTTCTTTATCAACAAAAAATCCCAAAAATATACAAGTTATAATTGCAGCAATAGGCATTGAGATTGAAGAAGTTAAGAAATCCATCCAATCAAAGGCATTTTTACCGAAGAAAGTCAAAGATTCTTTATATGAACTTGACATAGATAAAAGAGCGATAATACCAAAAATATAAAAAATTGAACCGCAGATTGCTACAGCTTTTTTTCTTGTCATGTTAAATCTTTCGATAAAGAGCATTAAAACAGGTTCTATCATAGAAACAGCAGAAGTGATTCCTGCAAATAAAAGTGCAGAGAAAAAAGCAACTGCAATAATATTCCCCAAAGTTCCCCACTGCTCAAAAATTACAGGTAAAGAGATAAAAACAAGTCCGGGTCCAGCGGAACTTTTTGCTCCTGCTGCAAAAAGAAAAGAGAAGATAATCAATCCTGCAACTATAGCTATGGTTGTATCAACAATTGCCACGTAAAGTGAAGATTTTACGAAATTATTCTTTTGTGGAAGAGAAGCAGAGTAGGTCATTATTGTACCTATTCCAAGTGAAAGAGTAAAAAATGCCTGACCTAAAGCTGCTAAAAGGGCATTTTCATCAATTTTGCTCCAGTCAGCTCTAAACATAAACTCTATTGATTTTGAAAAACTATCCAAGGTTAAAGCATATGCTAAAAGTCCAAACATAATAACTCCCAAAAGAGGCATAAGAATAAGGTTTATTTTTTCAATACCGTCTTTTACGCCTTTTAAAACAATAAAAATCGTAATAAGTGCCACAATTGAGTGCAATAAGATTTGTAAACCGATTTTTTCGGAAATTAAAGTATTAAAACTATTTCCTGCTGCTTGTGCGCTGTTAGGAAGATTTCCGAAAGAGACAATAATATAATTTAAAATCCAACCTAAAACAACAGAATAGAAAGCTAAAATAAAAAGACCTGCAAAAACCATAAATCCTGCATATTTCCAGTTTGGATTTTTTGTTTTTGACATTTTTATAAAAGTTGAAGATACATTTGCTTCAGAAGCCTGTCCTAAATAAGACTCTGCGATAAAAACAACAAGACCTATAAAAACAATACAAAGCAGATAAACAAGTACAAATGCACCACCGCCATACTCTCCCGTAATATATGGGAATTTCCAAATATTACCTAATCCTACAGCTGAACCGGCAGCTGCAAAAATAAATCCTATACGTGAAAATTTATTCACTATTAACCTTTAAAATAAATTTATTGCAAAATTATAGTGAAATTTAGATGAGATTTTTATGTAACTATTAACTCTAAGCCAGAACTTTATCTAAAGTATATTTTAAATCTTCGTCTAAATCCATATTTGTTCTCATCCAGTTTAAATACGAGGGATCTTCTTTTGCAACTTCGGCAATCTCTTTGTTTTTGTATTTTCCAAATCTAAATGTTTTAATTAAAACAGGAGTTTTTGTCAAATCCACAAGTTTTTCCATTGGATTATAATCAGGATAAATTTCTCTGCATTTAGTTACAAGTTTTGATAAAAAGAGTTTCATAACAAGTACGTCCCCTATAGCATCATGGGCTTTTATAGTGATATTGTATTTTTCCGCCTCTTTTTGCTCTTTTTTATAAAGCTCTAAAGCATATCTTAAATATTGAAGTCTATGGTAGGGCATTTGAGGAAAAAGATGTTTTGCGCATCTTAAGGTATCGATTATTTGATAAGAGTTTACAAATCCCTCTTTTTCTATCATTGACATATCAAAATTTATATTATGGGCAATAAGATAGTTTTCATTTGAATTTAACTCTTCTAATCTTTTATAAAATGAAGTCTCTGTCGCTTTTGGTTTTCCTATAAGTAAATCAGGTGTGATATTATGCACTTCCATGGCTTCAAGTTTTATTTCCACATCTGTAGAACAAAGTTCGTCGTAAGCTTCAACTTCTCCGTTTTGAGATACAATCATAGCTCCAAATTGAATCACTTTGTCATCATCTTGATTTCCTGTTGTTTCTGTGTCAAATAGTACATAATATGGCATAGTTTTCCTTTTATAAAATTAACATTCCATCGCCGTAAGAGAAGAATCTATATTTTTGTTTAATAGCTTCATTATAAACTTCTAAAGTCTTTTCAAGTCCTATAAATGAAGCAATAAGCATAATAAGAGTCGATTTTGGCAAATGAAAATTCGTAAGCAGATAATCTACTTTGATTGGTTTATTCAGCGGATTTAAAAAAAGATCGCACTCACCTTGTATTTTGTTTGTTCTTGCATAATATTCCACCGTTCTTGTTACGGTTGTTCCTACTGCTAAAACTTTTTTGGCTTCATCTAAAGCCTTTTTTGCTTTTGCATCTATTTCAAAGTATTCGCTGTGCATAGGATGAGATAATATCTCTTCTACATCAACAGGTTTAAAAGTACCTGCTCCCACATGCAAAGTTAAATAGTTTACGGGAAAGTTCTTATTTATTTTTTCAAGTAACTCTTCTGTAAAGTGTAAAGATGCCGTAGGAGCCGCAACTGCACCGTAATTTTTTGCAAAAAGTGTTTGATAATCTTGATTGTCTTTCTCTTCATCTTCTCTGTTCATATAAGGAGGAAGAGGAAGATGTCCTATTTTGTTTAAAATTTCAACTAATGATAAAAAGTCAAGTTTTTCGTCATCTTTAAAAAAGTTTACGACTCTGCTTCCGTCTTCATTTACTTCCAAAACTTCGGCATTTAGATTATTTTCAAAAAAGATTTTTGTGCCGACTCTTACTTTCCCTCTAATCATTACTAAATATCTATCCATAAAAAGAGGTTTGTTAAATAAAAGTTCGACTTTACCGCCTGAATCTTTATTTCCGTAAATTCTGGCTTTTATAACTTTTGTATCATTTAAAAATATTGAGGCATCTTTTGGAATAAAATCATAAAGATCTTTAAAGGTTGTATGGATGATTTTATCTTTTTTCCTGTCGTAAACCAAAAGTTTTGCACTATCTGCGGGATATACCGGATGGGTAGCTATGAGCTCTTTTGGAAGAGTATAATCATAGCTAGAAGTCTTAAGAGGGTCAAGCTGCATTTTCCTGCTACTCCTCCTCTTCTTCTTCAACTGTTGCAGGATTGAAAATTTTTGCTATATAAATAGATACAAGATATAGTAAAATAAGAGGACCTGCCATTAAAAATTGTGTTAAAACATCAGGCGGAGTTAAAAGTGCAGCAAAAATAAAAATTAAAACAACTGCATATTTAAAAAAGTCTTTTAACATTCTATCATCTACAAGACCTATTTTTGCCAAGAAAAATGTTATAACGGGAAGTTCAAAAGCAACACCGAAACCAAATAAAAGTTTAGTGAAAAATCCAACATATTTACCGATACTAGGCAACACGGTTACAACAGCAGAACCAAAATTGATTAGAAATTCAAATCCGAAAGGAACAACTACCCAATAAGCAAAAGCTGCACCCGATAAAAACATCAATGTAGCAAAAAATACAAAAGGAATCACGAGTTTCTTTTCATGTTCATAAAGTCCCGGAGCCAAAAACAGCCACATTTGCCAAAATATAACGGGAAGCGAAACTATAAATCCCGAGAAAAAAGCAACTTTTAATGCCGTGAAAAATGTTTCTTGAATCTCAACTGCAACCATATGAGAATTTGGAGGAAGAACAGCCTCAACAGGTACCATCATCCAAGTTAGAATCGGTTCATAAAATGTAAAACAAGCAAAAAATGCAATAATTAAACAAATAGCAGAATTAATAAGTCTTTTTCTAAGATCTGCAATGTGCGGTTTTAACTCTTCAAACATTATTTCATTTCCTCAGTTTTTTCTAAATCTTCATTCTCTTTTTCCAAAGCCTTCTCTTTGTTTTTCTTTTTTTTCGGTTCTTTTAATGATACTTTTTCTTTATTATCATCAGCTTTTTCAGGCTTCTTCATATCTTCGTTTATAATATCATTTAATCCCAAATCAAGATTTTCTTTTAAGTTTAAAGTAGATTTTGCTTCTTCAATTTGAGCTTTGTATTTAGCTGCCTCTTCTTTCATTTCCGAGACATTGAGTTCATTATCCAATGTAGATTTTGCATCTTCAATACCTGATTTAAACTTCTTTAAAAACTTTGCAATTTCTACCATAGCAGTAGGTAGTTTTTCAGGACCCAACGCAATAATTGCCACAATCGCAATTAAAAGTATTTCCATAAAACCCATTCCAAACATATACATCTCCAAGTTTGTTTTAAAAGTAGTGATTCTACCTAATTTTTGTTAAAAAATCAGTTAGCTTGGAAAATTGTGTTTTTAAATTTTTCTATATTTTAGAGGAATAAGAAATGCATCTTTGATAAACTTTAAAATAAGAAAATTATATTTTAAAGGTTTATATTTTGAAGAATAAAAATTTTTATTCATTTCTAAGTGGTGGTTTAGTTGCTTCTTTAGGAGGATTAATAGGTTTAGGCGGTGCAGAATTCAGGCTTCCTATTTTAGTCGGTTTTTTTAAATTTGCTACTTTAAATGCAATTATTATAAATAAAATTGTTTCTTTAGCTGTTGTTGTTTTCTCTCTTTTTTTCAGAAGTTATACAATAAGTTTTGATGAAATAGTTCCTCACTTTTTTATTATAATCAATATTCTTTTAGGAAGTTTGTTCGGAGCGTACGTCGGTGCAAATTATGCCTTGAAAATAAAACAAGAAATTTTAAATAAGATAATATTTATACTTTTAATAGTTTTAGCTTTTTCAATGCTTTTAGGGCATGATTATTTAACTTCAAGTAAACCTCTGTTTGAAAATAAAATTATACTGTTTCTATCGGGTATTATTTCAGGTATTTTAATTGGAATTATTGCTGCTGTTTTAGGTGTAGCAGGTGGCGAGTTTATACTTCCCACTCTAATTTTGCTATTTGGACTTGATCCCAAACTTGCAGGTAGTATTTCTCTTTGTATCAGTCTGCCGACCATGCTTATGGCTTTTTTTAGATATTCAAAAAGTGAACAGTTTCAAGAGATTATGATTGAAAAGAAATTTTTTACATTTATGATTGTCGGCTCTTTAGTTGGAGCAGCAGTAGGATCTATGTTGTTAAGTTTTGTAAATTCTGAATATATTTCTATTATTTTAGGTGTTATCTTGCTTATCTCTGCTTGGAAGGTATTTAAAGATAATCATTAGTATAAGGTTTTGTAAACTCGGACTTATTAAAACTTTGTTAAAATCTTGCCATTATTTTTAAAGGATTATGATGAAACTTATAGTTTTACTTATTATCGGGGTTATACTTTATTTTATTGCAAGAGGCTACAAAACAGAAAAGTTTGAAAATATCAAGCTTGATATAAAAGAGAAGTTTGACGGGGATTTAATGAACCATGAAGCTGGTCTTTTAATTGCACTTATGGCAAAAGTTGCAAAAGCTGACGGGCAAGTTAGTGAGCTTGAAGCTCAGATGTTAAAACACACTTTTACAGATATTTCACAACATTTTGAAAATAGTGAAGAGATTAGAGAAAAGTTAAAAGAGATTTATAAAAAAGAGAAAGAGAGTTTTGACAATACTATTCTTATCTGTGAAAAGCTGTATAAAATAACAAAACATGACTATGCAAAACGTGTTAAAATATTGGAATATCTTCTAAACTTGGCATATATTGATCAAGAGTTTTCTCAGACTGAATTTATGATTGCGGAAGATATAGCAACTGCATTACAAATCAAAAAAGCCGATTTTGAAAATCTTGTAAATAAATTTGAAAATTTTTACAGAGAACAAAAAGCAAATCAAGCTTTATCTTTGGAAAAAGCTTATGAAATCTTAGAATCAAATCCGACTGATGACAGTAATACTTTAAAGAAAAATTATAGAAAATTGGTAAAACAGCATCATCCGGATATTGTTGCGGGGCAGGGAGCTTCTGAAGATATTATTGAACAAGCTACTAAAAAACTTCAAGAGATAAATGAGGCTTATGAACTTATTAAAAAAAGCAAAGGTATATAAAATAGATGGCGAGAAAATTTCCCCACTCTTATGTAGTGTGTAAGTGCAGAAATGTGACATTAGGAGAAATAATTTACTCTATAAAAGAGAAAAATGCCGATTCTATTGAAAAAATCGGAGAATCGACGGATGCGGGAACATGTTGTAAATGTTGCCAAAGCAAAGAGAAAGATATAGGTGTAGAAAAAATGGAATTATATTTAGAACAGATTGTAAAAAAGTTTGAGAAATAGATGGAAAAAGAAGAGCTAATAGAAGAGATAAAAGAGCTGATTTCAGTAAACGGTGAAGACGCTGTTGAAATTAATCCAAACTATTTAGAATATTTTCAGTTAGATGAGCTAATTGCTATAAAAGAGAGGCTTTTATTAAGAAAAAGCAAAATAAAAGAAACTACTTCGTTATTTTTAGATGAAATTTATGAAAAAACAAAGGAAGATTAAAATATAATTATAAGGTTTAGCCCAAAATAAAGGATAAAAGCATGATTAATTGGGAAAATATAAAAAAACAGTTACAACAATTTTTAAAAAACGAGTTAGAAAAAACAAAATTAGATAGATTTACAATAGATGGAGTTAACATATGAAAGAGATACCTTTTTATCAATCATCAATTGGAGAAGAAGAGTTAAGTCAGATTAAGTCTGTATTGGAGCTTAATAAAGATGAAAACAAAGTAATAGAATTTGAAGAAAATATGGCAAATTTTGTCGGTGCAAAATATGCAGTTGCCACTTGCAATGCAACATCTGCTATTCATCTTGCTTTAAGTGCTATTAAGCTTAAAAGAGGTGATAAAATTCTAATGTCTGTTAACTCTTTTGTAAATGTTCCCGAAGTTGTAAGACACTTTGATGCGGAGCCTATTTTTATTGATATAAATACAGATGATATGAATATTGACGTAAATAAGTTTGAAAAGGCTTTGGCTGAAAATAAAACAAAAAAATTAAGAGGTGCAATCATAACTTTTGTAGCAGGGCAAACACCTGATTTAGACAGAATTTACGATATTGCGGAAAAATACGGGATTATTCTTATTGAAGATGCTACTTGTGCACTTGGAGTTACATATAATGATGAGACCGTAGGAAGCTTAAGAGCTGATATGACTATTTTCTCTACAAACCCTTCAAACGGTAAGTATTCAGTTAGTAGATCAGGTATTATAGTAACAAACAACGAAGAGATTGCAGATCGTGCAAAACTTCTTAGAACTCATGCAATTACTACTACATACGATGATTTTGGGAACTTGGATTATATTTATGACGTTGTTGATATCGGACATAAATATGATATTTCGGAACTTGATGCGGCTTTTTCACTTGCACAGCTTAAAAAAACAAACAAGTTTATAAAAAGAAGAAAAGAGATTGCAAAAATTTATAAAGATAGATTATCGGGTATTAAACACGTAACAATACCTTCTCATAAAGATGAACATATCTTTACACAGTTTATTATCAAAATCTCAAGAAACAGAGATGCTTTTGCAAGAGCTTTAAAAGAGAAAGGAATAGCAACGGGGCTTAACTATATTCCTTTACATCTTTTATCATACTATAAAAATAAATACTCTATCAAAATTACGGAGTTTAGTTCTGCCTTAACATCATATCAACAAATTTTATCAATACCTATGTATCCGGGACTTACAGATGAAGAAGCAAATTACATTTGTGACCAAATTATAGAAATAGCTTCTGAATGGGTTTAACATTTGAAGCAAAAAATCTTTTTATGGGTTGAAGATTATCTCTTCTACCCTAACTTCTTTCAAAGAGTTATCTCTTTTATTTTATTACCGCTGACTTTTGTATATATGCTTGTAATTGCTTTAAAAAGAGCAAGTGCAAAACAGATTGACTTTGGAATACCCGTGATATCCGTTGGAAATATTATTGTAGGAGGAAGCGGGAAAACACCGCTTACTATAGAACTTGCAAGAAAATACGAAAATGTAGCGGTTATTTTAAGAGGATACGCAAGAGAGTCAAAAGGGCTTTTTGTAATCTCTCAAAAGGGAAAAATTTTAGAAGACGTAAAAACAAGCGGTGATGAAGCAATGCTTTTATCCAAAGCTTTGCCAAATGCCACTGTTATAGTAAGTGAAGATAGAAAAAAAGCTATTTTAAAAGCAAAAGAATTAGGCTGCAAAATAGTTTTTTTGGATGACGGTTTTTCAAAATACGATATAAAAAAATTTGATATTTTAATTCGTCCCAAAATAGAGCCTACGAATATTTTTTGTCTGCCAAGCGGCGGTTACAGAGAACCTAAGATGGCTTACTCTTTTGCTGATTTGGAGCTAAAAGAGGGAGTTGATTTCAGACGGGTTGTTACTTTTGTAAAAGATGATGAGATAATAAACGTATTGCCTTTGAAACTGCTTTTTTTGACAGCCATTTCAAAACCCAAAAGAGTTTTGGAGTTTTTACCTAAAGGAACCAAAATGGAAGCTTTTGAAGATCATCATGATTTTACTAAAGAAGAGTTGGAAACTATAAAAGAGAAATATAAAGATTACACGATAGTAACTACTTCAAAAGATTTCGTAAAACTTCAAAAATTTGATTTAAAAGATATTATTCTAATGGATTTAAAACTGGAGTTTGAACACAATTTAAAATTTGATTTGATGGATGAATATATAAAAAGTTATGAAAGTTTTAGTAACTAAAAGTAAAAACTTTTAGTTACTTTATAATATGCCCTACAAATTTCGACATATTGTTTAAAATTTTTCCGCCTCTTCTAAATCCTAAACCGCACCCTTCATAAGCGTAAAAAACACCTGCTTGATATGAGTTTCCTTTTTCATCTTTTGGAAGTTCTACATACTCTTGATAAACAGCTTTATGCCCTTCATATTCACCTTTTGTTTCAACATCAATAGAGCCGTCAGGATTTATGATTTTAGTATTTGCTCCTTCTCTTCCGAAACATCTTTTTTCAACTTGCTTTTTACCCTCTAAAGGAGAGAATGAAGTCTCTAAAAGTAGGGGATGATTTGGATATAAATCCCAAAGTATTTTCATAAATCCTTTTGATTGGAACATCAAAGTATATGCAGGATTGAAGATAATCGCTTTTTTGTTTTTTACTATTTCAGTTAAAAGCAAAGCCAATTCGCTTTCATCGATTGCAATATCTTCCCAAGGAATTAGTTTAAACCAAAATTCAAAATTTTCATCACCTTTAAAAATACCTTCATCACTAAACTGTACATTTTCAATATACTCAAAATCCGTATTAAATCCAGCTTCTGTTGCAATATGTTGTAGAAGTTTTGTGGTATTTATATCTTCACTTGAACTTGAAATTGAAGAAAAGAGTATTTTCCAGTTTAGTTTTGAGTAATACTCTTCAAACTTGTCAACTTCCGTATCTAAAGTAATAATTCTTTTGAAGTTGTCTTTTAAAGCTTCATATAGATTGTTAAATTGACTTGCATCTTCCATATTGTTTGCTTTTAACATAGCCCATTGAATAATTCCAGTTTCAAATAAAGAGGTTGGAGTATCTGCATTAAACTCAATAAGTTTTATAGGTTTTCCGTCAATTCCGCCTGCCAAATCAAATCTTGAGTAAAGATGCCAATGAACGTCGTTTTCCCAAGACTCTTTTATAACTTCGACTAGATTAAAAGGGATATTTATTTCATGGAAAAGGTCATTTTCAATTACATAATCTCCTGCTTCACAAAACATATCATAAAGCTCATTTGCAGCTTCGTAATAGGCATTTGCTTCATCTTCACTAATTTGAATAATCTCGTTTGCTACATATGAACTATTATCTTCATCCGTATGCCAGACAAAACCTATAGACTCTAAATATTCATTTGTAAGAGCTTTTATTTTTTGTAGTTTCATTTAATCATCCACCAAATGTTCTAGAGCCGCTTCCAAAGAAAGAGCCTGATTTTGAAGTTCCCGATTTACTTCCGAAGAAACCGCTTTTTTTAGTGCTGCTGCTTGTAGCTGTTTTAGCTTTTGAAAAAGAGCTTTGAGATCTGCTGTATGTTTGCGGTGATTTATATTGAGCTTTTCTTTGGTTTTGATAGTTTTGATTGTTAAATAGTTTATTACCGATCCAAGAACCCAGCATTGCTCCTGCAATAGAAGATAATAAAACTCCACCAAGTCCCATTCCCTCACTCATTTGTGGATTTGTAAGACCTGAAGTTCCTGCATCGATTTTAGCAGCTTCATCTTTTACAAGTTTATCAATCTCTTCTTGTGATAAAATTCTTTCAGTTCCGTCAGGACTTCTTAAAACAATAGTTGTTTTATTTGCCGGAAACTCTTCTGCAATTTTATACTGACCTTGGGCAGTTTGTTCAACGATTACAAAAGCATTTTGTTTTTGTGTTGCTTGAGAAACAGCTCCGTTTTGACCTTGATTTTGGTTATTTGAACTTTTATCTTCACACCCTGCCAAGCCTGTGATTAAAAAAGCACCAAGTCCACCTACCAAAGCATAGTTTGAAAATTTTTTAATATGTTTATTAGTTTTTTTCAATATTTAATCCTTTCAATAATAATTATTAATACATGATAAAAAAGAGATTTATAATACTAAATTGTTTATATAAAAAAGATGAAAGAGAAACTTTATATAAAATAAGAAAATATTTTATATCTAATAAAATTTTATTTATTTCGTCACAAAAAAGTGACGCAAAGACCTAAATATCGAAATTTGGGCTTCTTTTATAATAATAATTAATAATACAAATTATATAATAGTTATCAAATAAGAGATTAAGAGATAAAATTGAAAATAATACATTTTAGTGATACGCATTTGGGTTACAATGATTTAGATATTGTAAATGAAGAGAATATAAACCAAAGAGAAGCAGACTTCTACGATGCTTTCTCACAAGTTGTAGAGGATATAGAAAAACTAAAACCTGATTTTGTAATACATACGGGAGATTTGTTTCATAGAAGCTCTCCAAGCAACAGAGCCATAACCTTTGCTCTAAAAGAGTTTAAAAGGCTAAATGCTTTAAATATTCCTATTATTATGATTGCAGGTAATCACTCAACACCAAGAACAAACCTAAGCAGTCCAATTTTAAAGATTTTTGAAGATTTTGAAAATGTATATGTATCTTATGAACAAGAGTACAAAAAAGTAGAGTTTGACAATATCATCTTTCATACGCTTCCTCACATGAATGATGAAACCAAAGCCCAAGAGCAGATAAATCTATGTGAAGATAATATAAACAGCACTAAAAAAAATATTATGATGATGCACTGTAGTGTAGGGGCTTGGTATTTGATGCAGGAGTTTGGAGAGTGGGTATATCCAAGTTCAAAAGAGTATCTTTTTGAAAAGATGGATTATGTGGCACTGGGGCATTGGCACGGTTTTGGAAATGTAGGAAAATATGAAAACGTCTTCTACAGCGGTTCAACAGAACGCACAAGTCTAAATGACAAAAGAAACTCAAAGGGATATGCTCTTGTAGAGTTGGATGATAAAGTAAAAGTTGAATATAAAGAGATAAAAATACGACCGATTATTACTAAAACGGTGGATTGTCAAGAGTATGAAAAGAGTATTGAAACTCTTGATTTAAGCGATACAAAAGATGCCATAGTAGAAGTAAAACTTCAAAATCTAACTACTATGCAGTCAATAGATATACAAAACAGCGATATAAAAAAACTCTTTGCCGACGCCATGAGTGTGACGGTTAAAAGAGAGTTTAAAAAAGACTCAAACGAGAGTGCAACTTTGGATGATATTCAAGCTTTGTCTTTGGAAGAGTATTTTTTAGAGCATATAAAAGAGCAGAGTGAAGACAAAGAATACGACCGCTTAAAACCAAAAATCCAAGAACTATTTTCAAAATATGAGGAGGCTTACGATGATACTTTGTAAGCTTTGCTTGGAAAACTTTAAAAGATATGTCAAGTTTGAGATAGATTTTGAAGAGGGATTAGTAGGAATAATAGGGAAAAACGGTAGCGGAAAATCAACTATTTTCGAAGCAATACTTTTTGCCCTTTACGGAGAGTTTAAAGATAGAGGTTATAAAGAGATTGTGCGAAATGCCAATGCCTCAACAAAAGATGTCGTAGTAGTTGAACTTCTTTTTGAGTTTGATAGCATTGAGTATAGAGTCGTAAGGGAGTTTAGAGGCAAAGCCTTAACTGCAAATGCAAAACTCTATAAAAACGGTGAACTAATAACAAGCGGAGCCAAAGAGGTAACAGCTTCTATTATAAAACTAACCAAGATGAACAAAGAGGCGTTTCTTCATACACTTTTTGCCAGTCAAAAAGAGCTTACAAGTCTTAGCAACAGCAAGCCTGAAGATAGAAAAAGAATGATAAGAAAGCTTTTGGGCTTGGAAAAAATCGACTATATAGAAAAAGAATTGATAGAAAAAAGCAGAGAGCTAAAAAGAGAGATTTCAGCTTTTGCGGAAGTGCTACTAAGCAAAGAGGAAAAAGAGCTTAAAAAAGAGCAGATTAAACAAAATCTTGAGGCGAAAAAAGAGCTAAATAAAGCCTCTGTTATCCAAGGCAAAGAGTTAGATAGTATAAAACTAAAAGAGATTGATATAAAAAAAGAGCTTGAAGTTTTTAATAAAACAAAAGAGCAAAAGCAAAAACTCTTTGGTGAACTTGAACTTCTTAAAAACTCTATTAACTCATCTTTACAAAATCAATCAAAACTCTCAAAAGAGCTTGAAGATTTGGATAACAAACAAAAAGAGTACAAAGCTTTAGAACCCATCAAACAACAATACGAAGAGCTACAACAAAAACTAAAAGAACAAACACAGCTAAAAGAGTATCACCTTAAAAAAGAGGGACTTTTAAAAGAGCAGGAGAGTCTAAGAGAACAGTATAAAAAGATAAAAAAAGATTTGGCACAGCTTGAAAAAGAGTGCGAGGGCTATGAAGAGTTAAGTAATAAACTAAAGCAAATAAATACTTATATAAATCAAAGCAAAAGCACTTATCAAGAGATACAGACAAAAGAGAAAGAGGTAAACTCAAAACTCTTTGCCGAACAAAGAGTTATAAACGATACGACGGCAAAAATAGAAAATATCCAAGCTTTGGGCAGAGAGTCTAGCTGTCCTACTTGTACCAGACCTCTTTTAGAAGAGTATGACAATGTAATAAACTCTTTAAACGGTATCATAAAACACATTCAAGATGAAAAAATCACAAAATTAAAACTTGAATTAAAAATAGTAGAAGAGAGTAGAAAAGAGTGGGAAAACAGCATACAAACTCAAGAAAAAGAGCAAATAGAACTGTCAAATAAAAACACTCTAATGCTAAGCAAACAAAAAGATTTGCAAGAGTTAAGCATTCATCTTCAAACCATAGAGCAAAAGGGCAAAATAAACAATGATGAACTGGCAAAACTAGAGCAGTATAAATATGATGAAAACATACATAAAGCTTTGGAAAACAGCTTTAATACACTACAGCCAAAATATGAAACTCTAAAATCTCTTGAGACTATGCTAAAACGATATATCAATGTGAAACAAGAGCTAGAAAACACCGTAAAACAGGTAGTTTCGCTAAATGAAAACTATGATAAAAAAGAGATAGACTATAAACAAATAGATTATAATGAGAAAAATCACCAAAATAAACAAAAAGAGTTTGACGAACATATAATAAAAAAAGATGAAAAAACAGCCCAACTAAATAAACTAAATGTTGATATAGCAACCCTAGAGGGTGAGATAAAAACCGTACAGGCAAGCTTGGACAATGACGATAAACAGCTGGCAAAAGTACAGACAAAAAAAGACGACCTAATAGACTACGACAAAATCAAAATAAGCCTAAGCGAGTTTAAAACAAAACTCAACTCAAAAGTAGCCCCAAGAATATCCGACATAGCTTCAAGTATGTATGCCCAAATAACCAAAGGTAAATACCAACACATAGAAGTATCAAACGACTTTGACTTTTTTATCTATGATGAGGGCAAAAAGTACCCGATAGAAAGATTTAGTGGCGGTGAAATAGACTTGGCAAACTTAGTTTTGCGTATAGCTATATCAAAAACCCTAAATGAACTAAGCGGAAGCTCTCAAATAGGATTTTTAGCTTTTGATGAAGTATTTGGAAGCCAAGATGAAGCAAGACGTATGGAGATACTAGAAGCCTTTCATACCATAAAAGAACAGTATCGACAGATATTTTTGATAAGTCATGAGATGGAGATAAAAGAGATGTTTGAAAGAGTTGTGGAGTTGTAGGTGTGATTTCTTATGCGGAAGCACTAAAGACAAGAATCCCATTGCCGATAAAGGTAGAGCCTAAGGGTGATGGGACGAGTAATATAATATTAGATAATAAATAAGGGGAAGAAATCATTGTGTTATCAAGAGAAGACTATATTGAACAAATAAAAGAAAAAATAGCAATTTTTCAAGCTAAAATTAAATTGGAAACATCTCTTAATCATCATAATTTAAAGTTATATGGTGAAAATTTTTTTAGAGATATATTAAATATCCTATACAAAGATTCACATTTTGAAAATACGAACTTTTCAGAGGAAAAAAATTTTGTTGCAATAGATTTAGTTTCTTTAAATAAAAATAAATGTATTCAAATCACAAGCAACAGAACTAAAGAGAAATTTGTTGATACGATAAAAAAATTTAAAAAGCTTCCATACCGAAAATTTTTTAAAACAATTAGTCATTTTTATGAAGAAAAAGGTACAGATAATAAATTTCTTTTAGATAAATATCAAACTTCATTTAAATATCTATTTCAAAAATCAGATTTTTATAAGTATACAACCTTTGATATAGAGATTTATTATTTATTAGATAAATATAAACCAAGTAAAATTGATGAATTAGAAAAAGAACTTGGAGTAAAAAATATACCTTCTAAACTCAAAGATTTTAGTGATTTGTTAGTTAATATAGAAAATTTACAAAGTAATGAGGATCTAGAATCAATTTTTAAACTTTTTAAAGTCGAAGAATCATTGATAAATAGTTTTGAAGATGCAATTACTTCTATTGAATTTGAGATAAAAGAGATTTCTAATGTTTCAATAAAAACAAAGCTTAATAAAAGTCTAGTTGTAACTAAAGAATATTTCATGTGTAATTTAGATTTATTACTTGATATTCTAAAACAAATTGATTGTGAAACAGCGACACACGTAAAAAACATACACGATAAGAACCAATCTTTAGTAAAGTTTATATCTTTTAATATACTTTCAAAATATTATAGTTCAGAATCGTTCGCTTTTCCAACAAATAAGAATATGGAACTTAGAATAAAGGATTATAAAGCATGGCTTTTTAATTCTCCAAGAGTGATAAAACCATTGGAATATCACATAGGCAAAATAGCAGAATATATCTCAATACAATCTAATTGTCAAATTGATAATGGGATTTGTTACCTTACCTCTTTAAAAAATAATGGAGGCATAAACTGTGATAAATGTATAGATGGACTATTAGGTAATGTAGTTCAACAAGTTGATCGAATTGTTACAGATTTTACAAATAGTGACTCTACTAACACACTACGACACCATTTTGATTTTATGGAGCTGAAAAGTGAACAAAAAATTGAATTTAAATGTGGTGAATGTATATCAAATATCTCAGAATATGAAAATGCAAAAAAAATTATATAGGAAGCAATATGTTGAATAATGATACTTTAATAAATATTGATGATAATTATGAAGAATTAAAAATATTTAATGAAAATAAAAATTTAATTATCATAAAAAAATTTGAGAATATTGATAATCTCAAAAAACAGTGGCAGGATGTTCAAGATTTTGTTGCAGGTAAAATTCAAGCTAATTTATCAGCATATAATTTAGAACAAAATCTTATGTGGAATATGTATATAATATTTTTAGTAAATAAAAAAGTTGATAAAAAATTGATTAATGATATTGAGTCAAATAAGTTTTGTTGTAAAAAATATATTGTCTATACTAAAGATTTAGAAAATAACGATGGTATAAAAAAAGACTTAGAGAAACAAGTACCATTATTCTCTAAATTTGATTTTAGTGGTGATATCCTTGCTATTTCAAATGATCAATCAGTCAAGCAAAAGATATTTAAATATAGTGAAAAATCTAAAGTACTTGAATCTTTTACCCTAACTGAAAATATACAAAACATAATAGAATCAGAGAAAATAAAGAATCACATTGATAAGCTTCTTGAGGAGTATAATGATGAAAATTAAAGAAATACAATTTGCTAATTTTAGGGCATACCAAAATGAAACTTTTAAAATTGATACCAATAAAAAAATTGTATTACTTTATGCACGAAATGGTTTTGGTAAGACATCTTTTTTTGATGGTATTGAATGGGGATTAACAGGTAAGATTGAGCGTTACGAAAAAACAGAAGGAAGAGAAAGAAAAGAGTATTCAGTCTTAAGAAATACTTTTGCATCTAGTAATATTAATGATGGTATAAAAATAGTTTTTGATGACGGTTCTAAGATAAAAAGATTTATTAAAGATCATGATAGTAATGATTATGATGAAGGTATCTTAAATATTAATGGACAAGTTGAAAACAAGATTGATTCTATATTAGTTAAGAACAAGTTTAAAAAAGATATACAATTTGATAAAAGTTTTAACTATTCAATTTTATTGTCTCAGGAACTAATTAGTGATTTTATTAGACATACAAAAGATGGAGATAGATATAGAACGATTGTTGATTTATTTGGATTATCCTCTTTTAAAGAATATGATGAACATATTAAATCTTCACAACAATATTTAAAAGATGAATTAAAGGATATTCAAGAAAACATTACAGTCATTGATAATGATATAAAAGTTAAAAGTGCAAAATTAGTATCTTCAGATATAGATTTTAATCAATCACTTTTAGAACTAAAGAATTTTGATAAAACAGTTAAAATTAATAATTTATCAGAAGTAAAAAGTAGTTTTTTAGAACTGTATAAAAATAAAAATCAAAAGAAACTTTTTTTAGAAAAAACGCTTAATGATTTAGAAAAATTAAAACAAAACTTTACAATAAAAGAACCTATGCTACAAAAGAAAGATTTAGTTGAAAAACAATATCGTGAATATAAAGAGTTCATATATAAATTTGACAAAAAAGTGTATGTTGATAATATAGAAAATAATATTAAGAATTTTGATATTTTTATAACCAAGCAAGAAGATATAAAGAAGGTAAATTTAGAATTAGAAAAACTTGATTCCATGGCTAAATCTCATTCTTTTTTTAATAAATTTGAAAAATCAGAAGATCAAATAAGAACGCTGGCTGATTATGGAAATCAATATTTAGAAAGAGTAAATCAATATTTTAACTCATTAAAAATTCAAAGGGAACAAAAAAATACTTTAAACAGGTTAGAAGAGGATTTACAACGAATTTCATCTATAAAAAAAGAATTATATTATATGGCTAAGAAGTTCTTAGAAGATAAAGAGAATAAAGAATTAAAAAATTGCCCTGTATGTGAAAATGAGTTTGACATAAATAATACAATAGATAAATTAACTTTTAAACTTGAAAAAAATCAAAGTGAAGAATTTAATGAAATCAATAAATCAATAAAAACAACAAAGAACTTGATTGAAACAAACTCTGTATGGCTAAATGATGAAGAAAAAACTTTATTAGAAATATGTGAAAATATTAAAAATAAATATCGAGAACAATATAAAACTCTTTTATTTCAAAGCAAAGAATATGATAAATTAATAGAATCTAATAAAATTGTTAATGAAAATTTACAATTATTGAATATCAAGATTCAAGAGTATCAAAACTTTAAAGTAAACTATTTACAAGATATAACTTCTTCAAAGTTTTTTAACGAGGGTATGAGTATAGATTATTATAAAAATAATATTAAAAGTATTTATGATGATTTTTCAACTCTAAAGAGAGACACAGAAGACTATAATACGTTAAAAGAAAAGTATAAAGTGATATCTCTTGAGGACATAAATATTTTTTATAGAGATACAAAAGATGAGTATAAAAAAGTAATTTTGAAATTAGATGAATTTGAAAAAGTCAAAGAATTGATTGATAAACTTATACTTGAAATAGACAATAATGAGCAAAAAAAACAAATAGATAAATTAATATTACAACTAGAACTTTTAAATACTAAAAAAAGAAAATTATTACAAATAGATAATGATTATTCAAATTTGAAAGATTCTATTAAACTAGCTATAGATAATGAAACACAAATCCTATTAGCAAACTATAAAGATACTATTAGTAAATTTTACCATTATCTTAATCCAAATATTTATATGAATGATTTAACTATAAAAGAGACAAAGGACGGTGTCAATAGGCTTGTGTTTGAAGTTCAAGGAGAAAGTGGTAAAAAACATAGTCCATCTTATATTTTTAGTTCAGCTCAAAATAATGTATTAGCATTAAGTATATTTTTAACTTTTGCAATAAAACAACAATGGAGTAATTTAGATTCAATTTTTCTTGATGATCCTATTCAAAATATGGATGATATTAATATTCACTCTTTAGTGGATATTATTCGTTCTATTCAAAATCAAACAAATAAACAGTTTTTTATATCAACACATGATGAAAGAATCTATAAATTTATGTTGAATAAATTTGGTGAAGAGAATGTACAATCTTTTAAGTTTTCAGATTATGGAACACTTGAATAATGAACCTATCTAAATCCCTCTACACAAAAGGTATCCAATGTCCCAAAGCACTTTGGCTTAAAAAATACAAGCCAAGTGTATTAACACCACCAGATGAGCAAGTCCAAGCTATATTTGAAACTGGAAATATAGTAGGGGATTTAGCTTGCAAACTTTTCCCTGATGGGAAAGAAGTACCATACTCTGCAAATTAGGGGCAGGAGATAATGATAACGCTATTTTTTAAATATATAAAATTTGATATTGCAAAGTGTAATACTTTTAAATAAAAATATTTTTTAATGTTATCATTCAAAAAATAAATTGGAGCACTTTATGGAAACAGAGCTTATAAATTCACTTACAAATAACTTTGAATCATTTGCAAATAAAACTGAAGATGATGTCTCTTTTTGGTTTGCAAGAGATTTACAACAACTTCTAGGTTATACCAAATGGGATAATTTTAAAAATGTTATTTTCAAAGCAAAAACTGCTTGTGAAGTATCTAATCAAGAGGTTTCAGACCATTTTGCCGACGTCGGGAAAATGGTTCAAATTGGTTCTAGTGCGACAAAAGAAATAGATGATATTATGCTTACTAGATATGCTTGTTATCTTATTGCCCAAAATGGGGATAGTAAAAAAGAGCAAATAGCTTTTGCACAAACATATTTTGCTGTTCAAACTAGAAAAGCAGAGTTAATAGAACAGAGAATTTTAGAGCAAGAAAGAGTTCAAGCTAGACAAAAGTTATCGCAAACAGAAAAAGAGCTTTCACAAGTGATATATGAACAAACTGGCAAAAATGAAAACTTTGCATTTATTAGAAGTAAAGGAGATAAAGCACTTTTTAATCATACAACACAAGAGATGAAAGATAAATGGAATATTGAAAAGTCTAAACCTTTAGCAGATTTTATGCCTACAATACTTTTAAAAGCAAAAGACTTTGCTACAGAGATTACAATATATAATGCAAAAGATAAAATTATGAATACAGAAAATGAAATTTCAAATGAACATATTACTAATAATAAAGCTGTAAGAAATACTTTACTTTCAAGAGGGATAGTTCCGGAAAATATTACTTCTCAAGAAGATATAAAAAAAGTGGAGAGAAAGCTAAATAGTGAAACAAAAAAGACTTTAAACAGTAAAGATAAATTTGTAACCCCAAATGATGAAGAAAAAGAACAGTAATAAATTATTAAAAAAACAAACTTCTAAATTAATAATATCTAAATATATAAATTATATAATATAAAATTCTAATTATCAAAAAAGGGTTTTATTATGGCTGGGGCTTATGCACATATTACTATCGTAGATAGGGCGACTACGGAGAGTGAACTTGAGAAGTTAAAGTTTAGCAATGATGCTATTTTAGCACTTGAAGATTGGCTGACTTTTACCGAGCTTGGTTCTGTTAGTCCCGATTATCCTTATCTGGCATTAACTAACAAGCATAAAAAATGGGCAGATTTAATGCACTTAGCTATGAAAACAAAAAGTTTTATTTTAAAAGGTATTCAAGAGGTAAAGGCTGTTGAAGATATTGAAGAGAGAAGAAAAGCTTTTGCTTGGCTTTGCGGTATTAGTGCCCATATTGTAACTGATGTGGTTATTCATCCTGTTGTGGAACTAAAAGTCGGACCATACGAAGGAAATGAGACGGCACACCGAAATTGTGAGATGCATCAAGATGTTTATATCTACTACAAAGAGACGGGTTACGGAGAGATATCTGAAACAGAGCATTTAGAATCTTTTGCAAAAGAGTGCAGTGATGAGGGAGATACCAGTAGATTAAATAAAACAGTATCATCAATATGGCAGAAGATGTTAGAAGAGCTGGATAATCAGGAATTTGAGTCAAATTTTCCGGAATTGGACACTTGGCATAGCAGATTTCACACTTTGGTTTCTGCAATAGAAGAGACTCAAAACTTACCCTCTTTGTCAAGACATATAATAGGATTGGATAACGGAGCGATTTATCCAAAGTTTGAAGAGGTAAATAAAAAAGAGTTTATAGAAAACCTACAAGTTCCCGAAGGTAAAACTATGCATTATGATGATATTTTTCATAAAGCCGTCAAACAGGTGCAAGCTACTTGGAAAGTGTTAGATGAAGCAGTATTTAACGATAATGAGGATTTGGAATATTTTGCAAATTGGAATTTGGATACGGGGAGAGATGAAAACGACAAATTAGAGTATTGGGCATAAGGATTTAAAATGAGAAAAATAGTATATTCAACTTTGTTTTTAGTATTTATTATCGGCAGTTTTACAGGATGTTCTTTAAGAAGCGAAGAGTTAGTTGAGTTAAAACCTGACCTTAAAAACTTAACAAAAAGAGCAAACAGTGCAATAGAAAGAAGAGGAATACCTCAAGCTGAAGTAAAGGTCTTTTTAAATAAAAACTATCCAATCTTAATGGAAAATTTTAAAGACTATGATATTCAAATAAAATATGAAAACAGTGTAACTGTTGTCCTTGTCTGCCAAGAAAACAGGGCTTTGTTTGAGGATTTATCTTGTGATATAAGAATTGATTACGACTACACAAATGAAAATTTGCAATGTGCTTTTTATGTAAAAAATCCAAGTTGCGAAGAGTAGGTTATAAAGAGTTAACGCTATTATTGATATAATCCCGCTATGATTATTATAGATTTTGAAACAAATACGATGAATCCACAAGATGTGATAGAAGCTGCGGCTGTTAAATTGGAGTTTGTGGACGGTGATTATAAAGTAATAGACAAATTTCATAGATACTATCTCTCACGTTATCCTGTAAATCCTTTCTCTTTTGAAGTTCATAGATTGACTCCTGAAAAGATTATAGCTCATAGAAACGGGGCAACTTACAGCTCATACTTTAATGAAGATGAAGAGTTTATTGAGTTTTGCAAAGGAGCAAAAACTTTGATTGCCCATAATATAAACTTTGAGTTAAGACATTTGGAAAAGCTTGTAAAATTTGAAAATCACTTTTGTACTATGAAAGAGAACAAACAAATAGTAAAAGCTCTAAATAAAAACGGCAATATCAAAAATCCAAAACTGGATGAGACTTGCCTTTTTTACGGAATTGATTTTGATCCACTCTCATACCATAGTGCCACTTATGACGTAAGTAAAACCTATGAGATATTAAAGTGTATGAAAAAGAGAGTAAAAGAGTAAGATTTACTTTTCTTTTAAACCTTTTCTCATAGCTTCAACCAAACTTTCATCGGCTTTTGTATTTGTAAAGTATTCAAATGCTAAAACACCTTGGAATAAAAGCATATCTTCCCCATCTTTTATCTCTAAGGCATTCTCTTTTGCTAGGGCTAAAAACGGCGTAACTTTCCCGTAAACACAATCAAAAGCGTATTTTGCTGTTTTAAACAGATTTTCTAAAAGATTTTTATCGCAAGGTAAATACTCATCTTTTAATCCTGCACTTGTTGAGTTTACGATTAGGTCATACTCTTTTGGATTAAAAGTCTCCCAAGAGTAGCACTCTATATTATGCTCTTTAAAAAAGTCAAGTTTTCCTTCGCTTCTATTTAAAACGGTTACTTTTATACCTTTTTCTTGTAAAGCCAGACTAATAGCTTTTGCCGTTCCTCCTGCACCTAAAAGAAGTACGGATTTTATACTGCCGAAGCTCTCTATCGCTTTTAAAAATCCGGGAGCATCGGTATTGTATGCTATTACTTTTCCATTTTCATTTATATATGTATTTACGGCTTTGATTTTTTGAGCCAAGCCTCTTACTTCATCGGCATTTTTATAAGCAAACTCTTTATGCGGTACCGTGATATTTGCACCCTTGTAAGCGTTGTCTAAAAATATATTTTTAATCTCGTTTCCGTTTTCTACTAAGTGTTTTATATATTCACCGTTATAGTTTATATGTTTAAATCCTGCGTTTTGCATTTGCGGTGATTTTGAGTGTTCTACGGGGTTTCCGAAGATTGTGAAAAGTTCTTTATTATCTGACATATTTTTCCTTTAAGAGAGAAGATTTTATCCAATTATCAATAAGAGAAAATTAAATATTAAATTGTAAAATAAACAATACTCATATGAAGGATTGGTTATGTATGATATTTTTTACACCTTTACAAACAAAGAGGAGGGAAATCTTGCTTATCATGTGCCCGATAAAAAAGAGAATGTAGATAAAAACAGATTTGATCTATCACAAAAATACAAATTTGATATAAATAAACTAATCTCTATGAATCAAGTTCATGGGAATAGAGTGGTAAGCGTAGATGAAAACTCTCCAAATATAATAGATAATTGCGATGGAATTATTACAAACAAAAAAGGTTTAACTCTTATGGTTATGGTTGCCGATTGTATACCGATTATATTTTTTGATAAATTCAAAGGTGTAATTGCGGCAGTTCATGCGGGAAGAAACTCAACTTTTCAAAAGATTTCCGAAGTTACTGCTCTAAAGATGAGAGATGAATTTGCTTGCAAGGTTGAAAATATAGAGGTAATTATGGGACCTTCTATTCAAAAGTGCTGTTATGAGGTGGATGAAAAACTTTCAAATATCGTTAAAATCAACTTTGGAGTTGAGTTTGAAAAAGACAGATATATTGATCTGCAAGGAATAAATAAAAAGCTGTTAAATGATCTGGGTATTAGAAATATAACAATCACTAATATTTGTACCAAATGCTCAGGAACAGACTTTTTCTCATATAGGATTGAAAAAAATTGCGGAAGGTTTGCAGGAATAATTTCTATCTTAGGCTAATTATGTAGGAATTATGTAGATCTGATGTAGAAAAAATGTAATTCACTTTTAATTAATATATTTATAAGTTTATATTATTATTTTAGACTTTTTTGTAAGTTTTTCTAGGTTACAATTTGGTTGCAATTTAAATTAGAGGAAGAGTGAAATGAGTAAACCAGTAACTAAAGAAGAAGCTTTAGAATATCATGAATTGCCAAGTCCAGGGAAACTTGCAATTGAAACTACAACAAACTTGAAGACACAAAGAGATTTGTCTATGGCATATACTCCTGGTGTTGCATTCCCATGTTTGGAAATTGAAGAAAATCCGGAAGATGCTTATAAATATACTGCAAAAAGAAATCTTGTAGCAGTTATTTCAAATGGTACAGCTGTACTTGGTCTGGGAAATATTGGAGCCCTTGCTTCAAAGCCCGTTATGGAAGGTAAATCTGTATTATTTAAAAAGTTTTCTGCAATCGATTCTTTTGATATTGAAGTTGATGAGACAGATGTTGATAATTTTGTTAATGTATGTAAAGCGATTTCTCCTACATTTGGAGGTATTAATTTAGAAGATATCAAATCTCCTGAATGTTTTGAGATAGAAAGAAAACTTGTTGAGGAGTTAAATATCCCCGTAATGCACGATGATCAACACGGAACGGCTATTATTACCACAGCAGGGCTGATAAATGCTTGTGATATCATCAAAAAGAATTTAGAAGATCTAAAAGTAGTTGTCGTAGGTGCGGGAGCTGCTGCGATTTCTTGTTCAAGAATGTATAAAGCAGTAGGTGTTAAAAATATTATTATGTGTGACTCAAAAGGAGTTATTCATGAGGGAAGAGAAGATTTAAACAAATACAAAAAAGAGTTTGCTATTAGCGAGCCTTTAAGTAAAATTGATGCTTTTAGAGAAGCAGATGTTGTACTTGGACTTTCAAGACCGGGAACATTTACCCAAGAGCATATTTCTGTTATGGCAGATGAGCCTATTGTATTTTCTCTTGCAAATCCTACTCCTGAATTATTTCCTGAAGATATTTTAGCTATTAGAGATAAAGCTATTGTCGGGACAGGAAGAAGTGATTTTAACAACCAAGTAAATAACGTAATCGGATTTCCATTTATTTTTAGAGGGGCTCTTGACGTACAAGCTAAAAAAATAAATATGGCTATGAAAAAAGCGGCGGCACAAGCGATTGCAGATTTGGCTAAAAAACCTGTAACTGATGAGATTAAAGAGATCTTTGGAGATCATATTGTTTATTCAAAAGAGTATATCCTGCCAAAACCTTTTGATAAAAGATTGATTGTAGAAGTATCTTCGGCAGTTGCTAAAGCAGCTATTGATTCAGGTGTAGCTAGAGTTAAAGATTTAGATATTGAAGAGTATAAAAAACGATTATCTAAAATGATTTAAATCTTTTTTTTGGTATTATTCCACACTTAAAACTAAGTTATGGAATAATACTAGGAATACTATGAAAGAATATATACTTCTTATTGATACAATCGATGAAAAAGGGCTTGTATACAATGTATCGAAAATCCTTTTTGCAAATCATTTAAATATAGAACAAAATGCCGAATTTGTTGATAAAAATTCAAATAAATTTTTTATGAGGTCAATAATTTCAGGCGAACTAAATCCCGACATTCTTTTAAAAGAGTTAAAAGAGGTTCTTCCAAAAGAATCAACAATCAAAATAAATTTAAAATCAAAAAAAGATATAGTGATTTTAGCTACAAAAGAGTCTCATGTTTTAGGAGATTTACTTATTAGATACAACAGCGGTGAATTAGATGCAAATATCAAAGCCGTTATTGCAAATCACGATTATCTAAGAGATTTGGTAGAAAAGTTTGATATTCCTTTTCACTGTATCAGTGCAGATGATATGGAAAGAGAAGCCCATGAAGATTTAGTAATTGAAAAGATAAAAGAGTATTCTCCGGATATAATAGTTCTTGCAAAATATATGAGGATTTTAACTCCTAAATTTGTGGAAAATTTCCCCAAACAAGTCCTTAATATCCACCACTCGTTTTTACCTGCATTTATAGGAGCAAATCCATATAAACAAGCTCACCATAGAGGTGTAAAAATTATAGGTGCTACAGCTCACTATGTAACAGATGATTTGGATGAGGGACCGATTATTGCTCAAGATGTTTTAAGAGTCGATCATACTTATTCTTGGGAAGATATGAGAAGAGCAGGACGAAATGTTGAAAAAGTTGTTTTATCAAATGCTTTACAACTTCTGTTAGAAGACAAAGTTTTTGTTTTCGGTAATAAAACGGTGATTTTATAAAATGTTTAATATAGTATTATTGGAACCCAGAATTCCGGGTAACGTAGGGACAATAGGAAGATTGGCTTTTGCTATGAATTCTACTTTACATTTGATTAAACCTTACGGATTTAGAGATATTACCGAAAAAGAGGTAAGAAGAGCAGGTCTTGATTATTGGTTTGAGTTAGATGTAAGAGAGTATGAAAATATCGAAGATTTCTGGTCAAAAAATCCTTTAAGCAACAGACATTTTTTTGCTACGACTAAAACAAAACAGCTATATTTTGACGTAGAGTACAAAGCAGGGGATTATATATACTTTGGAAGAGAAGATGCAGGATTACCCGAAGAGTTATTGGCAAAAAACAAAGAAAACTGTATAACGATTCCTATGGCAAACGAAGCAAGAAGTCTAAACCTTGCAAACTCTGTTTCAATAGTGGCTTACGAAGCTTTAAGACAAAACTTCAAAGAGTTTAAATAGCTAAACTCTCTTTTGCCTTTTGTACCAGCTTTTTTATAGCTTTTAACTTTTTTTTAATAAGAGTTTTCTCTTCATCATCATCTTCTTTATTTAATTTTTTTTCTAAAGACTCTTTTTTTTCTAAAAGTTTTTCTATTAGTTCATCAATTTTTTCTTTATTATCTTTTATCTCTTTTTTATCATTTTTAAAAAAGTCTTCAAGATGTTCCCTTATTCTTTTAAGTTTCATCACTCTCTCCTAGTTTTCTAAGCTGCTCATCTCTAATAAACATAATATTTGCAATTCTTAATAAGTTTTTACATATATTAGATGTTGTAGTTGAATCGTTTATCAGAGATGTTGCCATTTTAGAAGTTATTTTTTCGGTTCTTATTAGATCATCAACTCTTTTACTGTTTTCTATATCAAGAGTAGTTCGTCTGTCTTTATTTGACTGAATGAGTGCAGAAGTTTCAACTTCATCCAACTCTTCATTGTTTAATTGATTTACTTCAAAGATAAAAGAGGCAAGTTCTTGTCTTATCTGAATATACTCTTGTTTGATATACTCGTTTCTGCTGTTTAGATAGAAGTTCATATTTTTTTGTATATCTCTTGTATCTTTTAAGATTTTAACAATTATATTTGATGCCAATTTGAGTTGAGTTACATACTCATTTTGCTCTTTATTCATATGTTGTTGGGAAACAAGCGAAAACTCTATTATCTCGCTATAAAGCAGTTTAAGATTATTTTGGTAAATATCATCTAAATTGGTATCGATTTTCGTACTTGTTTTATTTGGCAGTTTCTCTAAATCTTCTTTTGTTTTTAATTCACTCGTATGAATTGAAATTGCATGAAGAATAGCTTTTTGTGCATTTTCATATAGATTTATAACCTCTTTTCTAATAGAGACCATGGCATTATAAGGTATTTTGATATTCTCTTTTGAAAGATATTTAGGTTTAGAACTTTTTTTATACTTGTCATCATTTATAACATTTTTTGAGACTTTTACAATCAAAGGAATAAAAGGAAGAAGTAAAGATATTCCCAAAATATTAAATATGGTATGAAAAAGTGCAAGTTTCATAGAGTAACTGTTTTCACTTATCCCTAAATAAGGGGATAAAATATCCACTAAATCTTTTAAAGCATAAATAAAAATAAGTGCAATAAGTCCTGTAATCATATTAAATACAAAGTGTCCAAAAGCTAGACGTTTACCGTTTTGATTTGAACTTAAAGAGCCCAAAACGGCAGTTACCGTTGTACCTACATTTGCTCCTATTGCCAAAGCTAAGGCATCTATATATAAAATATTTCCTCCTGCTAATGCGGTAATTATTATAGCCATTGTTGCACCGCTTGATTGAATAATTACAGTTGCAATAGCTCCTATTACTACATAAATTGCTATTCCCAAAGCTCCTTGCATAGCATATTGAGATAAATCTATGGCATCTTTTAGAGTCTCAAATCCCTCTTTCATATAAGAGATTCCTAAAAATATAAAACCAAGTCCTAATAAAATATCTCCGAGTCCTACATATGTGCCGTTTTTTGAAAATCTGAAAATTACACCGAATATAATCATGGGCATTGCATATAATGATATTTTTATATTAAGACCTAAAGCCGAAACAATCCAAGCAGTTGTAGTGCTTCCTAGGTTTGCTCCGAAAATAATTGCAAGACCTTGGCTTAAAGAGATTATCTCAACGGATAAAAAAGATATTACGATTACCGAGATTAAAGATGAACTTTGTACGATAGAAGTTGAGATAAAACCTGTAAGAAGAGATCTATAATTGTTTTGGGTAAATTTTTCTAAAATTTTTTCTAAAGTTCCGCCTGAAAAGAGTTTAAACCCGTCTTCCATAAAATGCATTCCAATAAGAAATATTGCAATTCCGGCAAAAATAGTTTTTACATTCTCTTGGGAAACAACATAAAATCCAGTAATCAAAAGTAAGAAAATAATAAAAAGTTTCTTGAACATATATAGACCTATAAAATAAATTTTATACGATATATTAGCATATATTATTTATAATTTTATTTTTATCTGTGTTTAACATAAAATTAACCCAACTATCATATAATATTAGCAAATAATTATTTATGGAGTTTTTTTGTATAGAATATTAATTTTAGAGGATGATGAACTTTTTAAAGAGACTTTAGAGGACTTTTTGGAAGAAGAAGAGTTTGAAGTCGTAACTGCATCAAACGGTGAAGAGGTTCTTGAACTCTGCTATGAACAAAATTTTGATTTATATCTTTTTGATATAAATGTGCCTAAAATTAACGGAATAGAGACATTAAAAGAGCTTCGTAAAACTTCAGACGATACACCTACAATATATTTAACCTCATATAAAGATAAAGATAAACTAACCCAAGGATTTTTAAGCGGCTGCGATGATTATCTTAAAAAGCCTATTGATTTGGATGAACTTCTTCTAAGAATCTGGTCTTTGCTTAAAAGAAGCGGTAAGCCTCTGGAAATGATTTATTTAAACGATGAAATAAGTTTTGATCCTAAAAACAGGAGAGTTTTACAAAAGGGTGAAGATATTTTTATTGCAGGGAAAGTTATTGATTTATTGGAGCTGTTTTTAGAAAAAAAAGATGTGATTATTACAAAAGAGATGATTATAAACAAACTTTGGGGATTTGACCAAGAATATAGTGAGGGATCAATAAGAGTTTATATAAACAATCTAAAAAAACTTTTGGGAAAAGATAGAATCAAAAATATCAAAGGAATAGGGTATAAAATTGAGTTATAACAACAAAAGAAAAAACTTTATTATTACAAACTCTATTATAGTAGTTTTTGTACTTCTTTTATCTCTTTTTATAAATTTTTATCTAATGTCTTTATTGGGGTTTAATCAAGACACTTTTTTTGTAATAACTCTTAGTGTAATGATTTTCGGATTGGTTTTATATCTTTTTTTAAGCAGGTCAATTTTTGAGCCTCTTTTTAAAAGTGATGAGAATCTTCAAAAAACGGTAAAAGAGACTCTGCATGAGCTGAATATACCCATTTCTACTATAAAACTAAATACCCAAATGCTTGAAAAAAAGCTTACCGATGAAAAAGCCGTAAAAAGATTAAACCGTATAAAACTGGCTTCAAACGAGCTTTTAAAACTTTACGAAGATATGGAGTATCATATCAAAAAAGAGATAGACAGAGTCGATATTACAAACTTTTCTTTAGTTGAAGTTATAGAGCATAGCTTAGAGAAGTTTGAAGATTTGAAAAAAGATACAAAAATTGAAGTTTTTGTAGAAGACGTTACTCTTAACAGTGACCAAAACGGCTTTCAAAAAATGATAGATAATCTTATTTCAAATGCTTTAAAATATAACAATGAAAAAGATGGTTTGATAAAAATTGAGTATAAAAATAAAAATCTTACAATTTTTAATAAAGGAAAAGAGATAGATACAAAAAATCTTTTCGTTATTTTTGATAAGTTTTTTCAAGAAGATAATACAAAAGAGGGGTTTGGTTTAGGGCTTTATATGGTAAAAGAGTTTTGTGATAAAAATAAAATTGCTATTAAAATCGAACCTACAAAAGAGGGGAACAGATTTATTCTAAATTTTAAAAATATCATAAAAGAGTAGTCTTTAGCTCTCTTCTCTTTGTAAAGTTACACTCCAGTTTTTGTATTTTGGATTATTATTTATATCATCAATCTCTTCTTGGGTTAAATTAGGATAACTCATTGTTTTCCCGTTCCAGACAATACAGGCAAAAGTTTTCTCTTTTTTAAAAATTGCTTTTATTTTTTCGAACATTTTTCCCCTTTGATTTTGTATTTTACTATATTTTTAATACAATAACAAAAATATTTTTTATAAAAAGACTTTAGATGATAGATTATAACAGAAAACTAACTCTTCACAGAGAACTTTATCCTTTTGATGATATAAATATTTCAATAGAAAGCGACAGAGGAAGGATCCTTTCGGCTCCTGCTTTAAGAAGACTTCAAAAAAAGACCCAAGTTTTTCCTTTGGAACTAAATGCAGCCGTTAGAAGCAGGCTTACTCACTCTTTAGAAGTTTCTCAAACGGCAAGATTTATTGCAAAAACAATTTTAAAAAAATCTAAGGGTAAATACGGTTTGGATAAATTGGAAAATGCTTTTATTTCAACTGCTGAAATGACAAGTCTTTTACACGATATAGGAAATCCTCCTTTTGGGCACTTTGCGGAAGTTGCAATAAACAGCTGGATGAGTACAAAAGGCGTTGAACTTTTTAACAGCGTTGTAAAGGTATCTGAAAATAACGAAGAATTTAAACAGATGCTTTTAAAAGATCTTTGTAATTTTGACGGTAATGCGCAAGCAATAAGAGTCGTAACAAAACTTCAAAGATTAAATCTTGCATATTCCCAAATAGCTGCAATTTTAAAATATACAAGAGGAGCTTATGAAGATAAAGCAGGTAAAAACGACAAGCTTTTTTATCTAAAGAAAAAGCCCGGATTTTATTATTCGGAGAAAAGTATTGTTGAGAAAATAAAAAAAGAGATAAATCTAGAAGATGGATGTAGATTCCCTATTACTTATATAATGGAAGCTGCCGATGATATAAGTTATTTAAATGCGGATATGGAAGATGCGGTTGATAAAAGAATATTAAAATTTGATGATATTTACAGACTTATTAAAGAAGAGTGTGAACAGATGAATGAAACGTATCTTCTTGATTTGGTAAAGAAATTTTATACTAAAGCCAAAGAAAAAGAGTCTGAACCTTATCAGTTTAATCTGTTTTTAACTCTTACAAGAGCCAAATTAACCCATGCTTTGGTTGAACATGTATCAAATATATATTTAGAAAATCATGAAGATATTTTTAACGGTAAGTTTAATTATGCTCTTTTGGAGTTTGACAAAGAATCAAAATATACAAAAGCCGTAGAAGTTTTGCAGAATATTTCGATTAAATATATCTATAATCATAAAGATATCCAAACTTTGGAGTTAAAAGGTCAGAAAATATTAACTTCTTTATTTGAAAACTATACTCCTCTTTTAAAATTATCTTCAGATGAGTTTGAAAAACTTGTAAAACAAGAAAGAATTTCATGTTTTCTGTCTCAAAGACTTATTAGAAGACTCTCTTCTAAACATATTGTTGCATATAAAGATGCCGTTAAAAATTTAGATAAAGAAGACAAAGAAAAATTTGAGATACAAGAGTGGTATTACAGAGCAAGACTTTTAGTTGATTATATTTCAGGTATGACCGATGATTTTGCCTTAAATGAGTATAAAACCTTAGAAGCTTTGATTTAAGAATCTATTTAAATTTATTATAGATTCTTTCTTCAAGTTCTTTGATATTTTGTATTGCATCTTTTTTGTAATTTGAAAATCCCCAATTAACTAAAACCCAATCAACTCCTGCATTTTTTGCCGCAATAATATCTTTATGGGAATCACCTACTAGCTGGGCATTCTCTTTTTCTATATTGTGTTTATCTAAAATTTTATTTATCATCTCCGGGTTTGGTTTGGGTTTTTTTACGCTGTCGTATCCTACAATTGTTTTAAAATATTTTTCTATTTCCAAATGTGAGAGCATTTTTTTAGCAAAGTTTGAATTTGCATTTGTTGCAACGGTAAGAACAAACTCTGAACTTAAATCATCAATTAATTCAAAAACCCCTTCATAAAGTTCCAAATCTTCTAAACAAGTCTCTTTATAGTGATTTTCAAAAAGCTCTTTTTGTTGTTGTGTAATAGATTCTGTCCCGTAAAAAAATTTTGCCGTATTTATAGTCGGGTCATTTACTTTTTCCAAGATGTAATTTTTTTCCATTTTCTCAAAACCTAAGTTTTCTCTTACATAATTCACCGTATTTGTTATAGAAGTTCCACTGTTTACTAATGTCCCATCCATATCAAATATAATTGTACGCATATAAATCCTTATATAAAAAATAGGAATCTATTATATATTCTTATGGGAAAATTATCTATTAAATTTTGTATATAAATTTGAAAATAAGCAATTAACAGATACTTAACGTTATGGTTGTAAAATTTCAGGGTGTAAGAAAATTAAATTTCCTCCTACTACGTCATATTTTAATTTTCTAGTTGATTTCATAAAGCTTCACCTTTAGTGAGGCTTTTTTATCAGTTTATTAAGAATAGTTAATATATGATTACATATTTTTTTTAGGAATTACACTTTATGAAGAAACTTTTACCCGTACTAACCGTATTTATTTTAATTATAATCATTGTCTCAATTTTTCTTTCAATGTCAAGTCAAAAGAAGATGGTAACAATACAAGAAGGAAATCATGAACATAAACCTTTGGATATTACTTTAAACCACTATCAGGATACCCAATGCGGAATGACTATTGAGACTTTAGTTCATTCTGTTCAAGCTGTTGCTCCTGACGGAAAAACTTGGTTTTTTGATGATGTCGGATGTTTTGCCCTTTGGTATAAAAATATTAAGTTTCAAAAAGAGGCTACAATCTGGGTTTATACAAATGATACAAACAGATATATTAACGGACGTAAGGCTTGGTATAATAAAATTGATAAAACACCTATGGGATACGGTTTCGGAGCATATGAAAAAGAGGGTATAAATATGATACCTTTTGATGAAATGCTTTTAAAAATGTACAGGGGAGAGAATCTTACTAACCCTTTAATTAGAAAAAAACTTTTGAGTGAGTAAATGGAAAGTATAAGTATATTAACAATTATTTCAATTGCCTTTTTAGGCTCTTTTGGACACTGTATCGGTATGTGTGGAGGAATAGTAGTAGCCTATTCCAGTACGAAAATTGATAATGGCTGGTCAAAAACAAGACAAGCTATTTCTCATATTCTTTATTCTTTGGGAAGAATTACTACTTATGTTATTTTAGGTTTTATTTTCGGTTTTGTAGGCGGAGTCGTAACTTTTGATAATACTACAAGCGGAATTTTACTTCTTACAACGGGAGTTTTAATGATTTTAGTAGGTTTATCACTAAGCGGAAAATTAAAATTTTTAACCTCTTTGGAATACTCTGTTTCAAAATCAAAACTTTATCAACAAACTTTTAGAACACTAATAGGTTCGGATTCTCTTACGAGTTTTTATCTTCTTGGAATGTTAAACGGGCTTCTTCCTTGTGGTTTTGTATATGTTTTTGCAATAACTGCCGCTAGTACGGGAAATCCTTTTTGGGGAGCTTTTGTGATGCTTATTTTTGGATTAAGTACGCTTCCTGCAATGTTCTCTTTAGGTTTTTTTGTGGGAATATTTAAACAAGTAGCACTTAGAAACTTGTTTGTTACAATAGCTTCTATTTTAGTTATACTTTTTGGAATTTATATAATGCATAGCGGGTATGAATATTTAACAGATCCAAATAAATCTATTTTGAGTTGTCATATATAAAAGCTAAGATTTAAGGATGAAATTATCCTTAAATCTTTTGTTAAAAACTTTCCCAGGTATCCTCTTTTTTATCTTTTTTCTTTGTCTCTTTTTTTGTTTCGGTTTTCGTTCTTTCTATTTTCTCAGCTTGAACTTTATCTTTACCGCTAAACTCTTTTTCATCGGCTTTTTTAACTATTAATTTCGCTATATCATCCGTAACTAGAGCAACATCATGTGTTTCTGATGCAACCATTGCATTTTTTTGTGTTTGCTGGTCAAGTTGATTAACCGCATCGTTTATTTGTTCAATTCCAAGTAATTGCTCTTTTGAAGCATTTTCAATATCCGAAATTAGATTTGTAGTATGGGAAATATTCTCATTTAAAAGTTTATAACCGTTTATCATACTGCTTGCAATCTCTTTTCCGCTATTTGCTTTTGTTGTTGCAGTTTCTACTAATTCTTTTATCTCTTTTGCTGCTTCTGCGCTTCTTGCAGCTAGGTTTCTTACTTCTTGGGCTACTACTGCAAAACCTTTCCCTGCTTCTCCTGCCGTTGCCGCTTCTACTGCCGCATTTAGTGAAAGTATATTTGTTTGGAAGGCTATTTGATCTATTACTGTTATTGCTTCATTTATAGAGTTTACTTGTTCATTTATCTCATCCATAGCACTTGTTGTTTCATTTGCAAGGTTTTCTCCTTTTGTAGCAGATTTGGTAACTTCATCGGAGAATTCCGACATTTTTGCTATGTTTTCCGTATTGTTTCTTATATTGCTGGTTATCTCTTCCAAAGCTGCTGCCGTCTCTTCAAGTGATGATGCCGCTGCATTTGAACTATCGTTTAATTTATCGACATTTTCTAATAAAATATCTGAACTTTTATCCAGCGTTAATCCGTTTGTTTTATTTTCAATCAACATACTTGTAATTGAATCACCCAATTCATTTACACCGTTAGCTAAATTTAAAAGATGTTTTTTTAGTTGATTTACAGGTATTTTATTTAAATAGTTATAACTGCTGTATTCATTTAATATATTTAAAATATTGTCGATATTTGTTTCTAAGATATCTGCCATTTGGTTTAAAACATTTTTTAATTCTGCTAGTGCTGGATTATCTACATTAATTTTTAATCTTTGAGATAGATCTCCTTGTTCAAACTCACCTAATACATTTATAGCTTCATTTATAAGCTCTTTATCTTCTTCTATCCCTTTTTTTGTTCTTTCGATATTTTCATTTACGACTTTAGACATTTGTCCAAATTCATCTTTACTATCTATTTTTATATTTTCAACATTATCTTTTTCTCTGTTTAGATATGCAAAAAATGAGATTAGTCCTTCTTTAAATAGAGTTAATTTTTTTGTTATATCTGTAATAATTAAAAATGCCAGAAAAATAATTAAAAGCAGAGTAACCACGATTGTCGATACAGTAATAATTTTACTTATATTATAGACTTCAATCGCTTTGTTTGTCTCTTTTTTAGCTTCTTCTAGTTGAAGTTTTATAAGTTGGGCTATTTTCTCACCTATTGGATCAATTTTCGGATACAAATCCTCAATTGTTATTCTTGTTATTAAATCAGAATTCCCTTGTTTACAAGCATTTTTTATTTTGCTTGCAACTTCACTTCCTTTTTGCATCAACTTTTCTGTCTCATGTGCCAGCTTTTGCTCTTTTTTTGTTAGTTTTGTAGAGATATAAGCATTCCATTGTTTTTTGATTTTTTCTTCTGCACTACTGATATTTTCGATACATTTTTCAAAAGTAATGTTCCCATTTCTTGTTTGATGTGTAGTATCTACAATATTTACTGCATACTCATCTGCAATTATTTTAAGTTGTTCAAGAGGTATTACCCTGTCATTGTAGACAGTATCTAATCCATTATTAACTTTTTTTAATTGAAAAATTGACATTACACCCAAAATTAAAAGCGTAACTAATGTCACCAGTACTAAAATTGATAATTTAACCTTTGTTGATAGGTTGTTCATCCCTCACGTCCTTTGTTCTACTAAATTTATAACGACGAATTATACTCAAAAAAAATAACAAAAAAATTTCATAGAAGCAAGGAATGTATAAAATTTATAACTTTTTTAATATAATATCAAAAAATTTTAAAGAAGGGAGTTGTAATGCATAAACATAATAGTAAAAATTACTTTTCATTTTTTGGTATTTTAATTGCTACGGTAAGCATAAAAATAGAATCATATTCTAGCAAAATTGCTTCACTGATAAAAATAAATTTGCCGAAAATAATGAAGCTTTTATTATCAAAACAGTTAAAGCCTGCAAAAGAGTATTTAACAAATAATTTATAAACACATAGGAAAAACAAACACATGAAAAACAAAAAACTTTCGACAAGCGCAGTTGCAGCGCTATTACTGGCAACAAATCTTTTTTCACAAGAGACTTCACTCGCACCAATTATAATTACTTCGTCAGATATAAAAGTAGATGAAAAAACAGCTACTTTTGCCACAGAAATTTATACAAAAGAGGATATTGAAAAATCAAAATCAAAAAGTGTATATGATTTTTTATCATCCCAAACTTCTGTTAATGTAAGTCCAAGTTACGGGAATACTTTTTCTCAAAAAATAGATTTGAGAGGTTATGGAATAGGTGATGGATATCAAAATATCGTAGTTTTGGTAAATGGCAGAAGATTAAATAATATTGATATGGTTCCTCAACTTCTAAGTTCAATCCCTTTGGAAAATATTCAAAAAATTGAGATATTAAAAGGAACAGGTTCTGTTTCTTACGGAGATGGAGCAAATGCAGGAGTTATTAATATTATTACTAGTAGTAAAAATGATAATTATCTAAAAGCATATGTAGGAAATAATGGAACTAAAAATGGAACATTAAGTTTAGGATATGGTACAGAAAAATTTATTGTAAATGCTTTTATAGATTATACTTCAACAGATGGTTCAATAGAAGATTTAAATGGAGATGAAGATGAAAGTTACAATAAAAACAAAAGCTTTAATATCATCTATTTCCCAACAGATAGTTTAGAGTTAAATTTAACCAGAAGTTACTCAAATATGAACATCAATTATGGTAGTTCTCTAACTTTTGATGAATACAAAAAAGACCCAAACAAAACAAGTTCTTTTACAGAACAATATTTTAGTTCTTATGTAACAACAGCAGGGTTAAAATATGATATAAATTCAAAATTGTCATTTGATGCAACTTACAGCGATGAAGACAAAACAAGTGAGTATATAACTTATTCTTCATTATATGATTATGATTATAAATCTTTTGCTTCAAAATTAAATTATCAAGATGAAGCTTTACAACTTGCAATTGGTGTTGATGGTTTTGACGGAGATAGAACAGGTTCTTCTGATACAACAAACAAAACAAATAAAGCAGTTTTTATTTCTGGTGAATACAAATTAACTAAGAATCTAAACATATCTGCTGGATTTAGAAGAGAAAAGATTAAATACACTTATAATCCAGACAGTGGAAGCGATTTGGAAAGTGAAGATTACTTAAATGCTTATGATATAGGAATAAGCTATGTCTTAGATGAGAACTCTTCACTTTTTGCAAACTATAACAGAAGTTTTCAAATGCCTGATATTGATAGATTTTTCACTTATGGAAGTTTTAACGGTTTTATAGAACCTGCAAAAGTACATAATTATACAATTGGATATAATAATATTCAAAAAAATAATAAATTTAAATTGGCAATTTTCAGAGCTGATTTAAGAAATGAGATTTATTACTATGATACCGGTAGTTGGTTATCATCTTTTAATACTAATATTGATAAATCACATAAATATGGTATAGAAGTTTATGATAAATATTTAATCAACAAAAATTTGTATACTTCAGTAAATTATTCTTATATTGTTGCAAAAATAGATAATGAAGACGAAGGAAATGGAGCTTATGATGGTAAAGATTTACCTGGAGTTTCAAGACATAATTTAACTGTGAACTTAGGATATGATATAAATAACATAAGTACAATGTTGTCTCATACATATAGAAGCAGTACTTATGCAGCAAATGATTTTGAAAATAATTTCAATCAAAAACAAGAAGCTTATAATTCAACAGATTTTGCAATCTCTTATACTTACCAAAATCTTGAACTTTTTGCTAAAATTCAAAATCTATTTGACAGAGAAAATGGTTTGTGGATTGAAGATGATTCTATATATCCAGTTAATTTTGAAAGAACATATTATGCAGGGTTGAAAGTTAGATTTTAATGAAAAAAATTGTTTGGATACTAATTTTTTATATTAATCTTTTTGCAGGAGAGAGGATAGTAACCCTCTCTCCTTCTTTAAATGAGATAGTCTTTGCTTTGGGAAGCGGAAAAGATATTGTTGCAAATACTTTGCATAGTGATTATCCAAAAGAGTCTGAAAGTATTCCTAAAGTAGGGGGATATGCTTCTATCTCTTTGGAAAAGATTTTACTTTCAAAACCTACGCTTGTTTTTGCTCAAAACTATGATGAAGAGCTTTTATTAAATCTAAAGAAGTTAAGTTTAAATTATTACAGTTTTAAAACCAATAATTTAGATTCAATAAAAACTACAATTAAAAAAATCGCTAAAATATTGCATAAAGAAAATAAAGCTTCTAAAATAATTAAAGAGATCGATTCTTCTTTAGAAGCTTTAAAAAATATTGTAAAAGATAAAACTTTTATGATAGTTATAAGCCCAAAACTTGATCTGGACAGAACTATCTATATCTCAGGAAATAATCTTTATTTTAATGATATTATAAAATATTCGGGAAACAGCAACGCTTATAAATCAAAAAGCGATGCTCAGCCTGTTGTTAATATGGAGAAAATTATAAATATGAATCCTGATGTTGTAGTTCTTTTAGCTCCTTTTATGCATAAGCAAAAGCTTACAAAAGAGCAGTTAAAAGCAAATTGGTACAAACTTCCCATAACTGCTAGTAAAAACAAAGATATTTATGTAATAGACAAAGATTATGCAGGAATTCCAAGTAACAGGGTGGTAAATTTTATAAATGATTTTAAAAAGATATTAGAAGATGTTAAAAATAAGTAATTATTCAAATTTGATTTTAAAAGATATAAGCTTTATTTTGAAAGAGAATGAAAACCTTATAATCTTAGGTTCAAACGGAGCAGGAAAATCAACTTTGGCAAAAGTGTTATCAAATCTTATAGAAAACCAAAGTGTAGAACTTTTTGATAAAAATATCTCAACTTTAGAAGATAAAAAAAGAGTTGAACTAATAAATTATGTTCCCCCTAGATTTGAGATTTTTGATGAATATATTACGGTTTACGAATTTTTGGAACTTTCTTTTATAAAAAGTATTAAAAAAGAGAAAATAAACGAAGTTTTAAAGCTTCTTGGAATAGAAAGTATTAAAAACAGAGTCTGCGTTGATTTAAGCAGCGGAGAAAAGCAACTTCTACTTTTGGCTTCAAGTTTGATTCATAATGCAAAAATCACGATTTTTGATGAATTAACGGCTAATATGGATATCTCAAGAGTAAAAGAGGTTTATACTCTTTTTAAAATGGATTATTTAAAACAGAAGATTATTATAACTCATAATTTGGATTTGGCTTTTCATCTAAAATATAAAGTTTTATATTTGCAAAATGGAGTTATTAAGTTTTTTGGCGGGTGCGAAGAGTTCTTTTTAGAAGAGAATCTAAGTAGATTTTATAAAAACTCTTTAAAAGTCGTAGATAATCATTTGGTGGTAAATCTATAATGAAGTTTTTTTTCTATTTTTTAGCTTTGCTTTTGGTTTTTATTTCCCCTTTTATAGGTGAAAGTAGTATTGATATCTCCAAACTCTTTGACTCTTCAAGTACGGTTAATATGATATTTTGGCAACTTAGAGTTCCAAGGATTGTTTTAGCATTTTTTGTAGGCGGGATTTTAAGTCTTAGCGGGCTTGTTTTTCAAACTGTGTTTAAAAATATACTAATCACTCCTTATACTTTGGGAATAGCAAGCGGAACTACGCTTTTTACAGCTGTTTCAATAGTGTTTTTGCCTTCACTTGCTTTGTATATTTCAGGGATTGCAGGTTCGTTTGTTACTATTATGATTTTATATCTAATCTCAAAAGTCATAAATAAAAACTTAATGCTGGCTTCTACAAATTCAATTTTACTTGTAGGGATTGCTTTATCGTTTTTTTACTCTTCTGCTTTGATGCTGATTTTTTATCTTAGCTCTTTACAGGAAAACTATACAATAGTAAGATTTACCCTTGGAAGTTTGGATATTGTGGGTTTTAATACTCCTTTAGTAGTTTTAGGTGTGGCAATAGTTTTTTTACTAGCAATTTTAAACTATAAAAAAGAGTTAAAACTTCTGCTTGTATCAAATGATATGGCATTTTTAAAAGGTCTAAATGTAAACAAAGTTAATCTTACTTTGCTTATTTTGGTCTCTATTGCCGTTGGAGTTAGTATTAGTTTTGTAGGTCCTATTGGTTTTATAGGACTTGTTATTCCCCATACCATAAGACTTATATATAAAAAAAGTGCCGATAATCTGATTTTCCCCGTATTTTTTTACGGAGGAGTGTTTTTGGTTTTTTCCGATTTAATTGCAAGAAATCTAAATACAGCTTCAAGTTTGCCTATAGGGGTTGTAACTTCATTTATCGGAGCGCCGTTTTTTGTTTATTTGTTAATAAGAAGAAATAATAAAAAAAAACAGGATTAGGATAATAAAAATATCAAGTCTAATTTTTAGGCTTAAAGCTTTTGTTACATCCTCTTTTATTATCTCTTCTTTCCCTTCTCCAAAGTAGGGTTTGTTTTTTATTTTTCCAAAGTATGAAGTTGGACCTCCAAGTTTTATATTTAAAACAAGTGCCATTGAAGAAATTGGAAAACCTGCATTTAAACTTTCATGTTTTTTCCCATATTTATAAAAGTTTAAAAAAGCTTTTTTTGATAAAAAAAGTAGGGCAATAATTAGTGCCGTAAGACGAGATGGAATATAGTTTGCTATATCATCTAATCTAGCAGAAAATTTACCGAATTTTTCATATCTTTTATTTTTATATCCTACCATAGAATCAAGAGTGTTTACAGCTTTATAAATATAAGCTCCAGTTATACCAAAAAGAGTTAAATAAAACAAAGGAGCAATAACACCGTCACTTAGATTTTCAGCATAAGTTTCTATACAGGCTTTGTTGATTTCACTTTCATTCATCTCCTTTGTATCTCTACTTACAAGCATAGAGATTTCATATTTTGGATTTTTGGAAGTCAAGATATTTTTTACACTTTCAAAAAGCATTTTTGATGAAATTGCAAAAGAGCAGAAAAAACCTTGAATAAAAATATTATCAATAAAAGTTAAAGCATAAGTTATAGTAAACACTATACAAAGAAGAGTAAGTGTAAGTAAAAAACCTCTAAAAATATTATCCAAATAAAATTTGCTTTCAAACCATTTTATATAATCTCCCATAAAAATTATTGGATGTTTAAAGTTTTTAAACTTTTCAAATTCTCCGAAGATTAAGTCGATTGTATAAGCAATTAAGGCTGTAAAAAAGTACAAGTCAAATCCTGTCTAAAGCTTTTTGTAATAGTTTTATACTCTTTTTTTCTTTTACTGCAACTCTTACGAAGCTTTTGTCTAAGAAGTCAAAATTATCACAATTTCTTATCATTATCTTATATTTTTTTAGATGATTTTGAAGAGTGTCTGCATCTATATTTTTAAGTTTGATTAAGAAAAAATTTGCATCACTTTTATATAGTTTTATAAAAGAGTATTGTCTTAAAACCTCTCTTAAAAATTGTTTGTTTTGCAAGTTTTTTTCAGTACTTTTTTTTACGAATTTTTTATCTTTTAAAGCGTTAATTATATAGTTCATATCATAAGCTGAAAGTTTCCATAAAGGTTCTTTTTCTTTTAGTTTTTTTATATTTTCTTTAGTGGAAATCAAAGTTGCAACTCTAACGCCGGCACATGAATAAAACTTTGTCATGGATTTTAAAATATATAAGTTTTCATACTCTTTTAAATATTTAAGGTCTGATTTGTTTTTTGTAAACTCTAAAAAACTTTCATCTATTAAAACAGTGCATCTTTTTTTTATCCACTTTTGCATAAGGTTTTTTATATCATAATATTTCCCGTCAGGAGTTGAGGGGTTTACAAATACAACCAAAGAGTCTTTTTCTATTTTTTCATTTATATTTTTAAATCTATTTATTTGTTGTAAGTTATAGCCAAAAAGTTTTGAAGCTTTTTTATACTCTAAATAAGCAGGAGAATAGATAACACAAGTTTTTAAAGCAAGTTTTCTAAAAAGGGTAAATATTGCACTGCTTGCGCCGTTGTAAAGCTCTATTTGTGAAGCCTTTACTTTATATTTTTTTGCTACAATCTTATATAAATTTTCATATGTAGGATAAGAAGAGATATCCAAAGTATTAAAATCACATTTTAGTTTAGGTTTTATAAAATTTATATTTGAAGATAAATCTGTTATTTTATTAATATTACAATCTAAACTTTTGGCAAAAGAGTTAAGATCTCCGCCATGCTGAAATTTTTTCAAGTTTATCTCTCTTTTTTGCAAAATAGTACTATAAAAAGGCTTATTTTTGGGTGTATTAACAAAACTCTCACTAAAACAGATAAATGAATTAACCAAAATAGACAATATAGAGTTTTTCTGCCTAAAAGAGACGTTAAACGGTATTTCTGATACTACTTATGAACTAAAAACAAAAGAGAATAAAAAATATATTTTTAAACTGTTTGAAAATCTTGATTGTAAAGAGTTTGAAGAACAGGTTTTTATCTTAAAACATTTAAGAACTTTGGAAGTTCCAAAAGTTGTTTTAAATAGCAGACTTTTTTATAAAAGCAAACCCGCTTGTATCTTCTCTTTTATTGAAGGTGAGATTGCAAAAACTATTGAGATAACTCATATAGAGCAAATTATAACTTTTCTTTTAAAACTGCATAATATAAAAATAAAACCAAAAAGCAAAAATATCTATACAAAAGAGTATTTTCTTAAGATGTTAAAGTTAGTAGATAAGAGTTTAAAAGAAGAGTTTGAAAAAAGATATAAAGTGCTTAAAGATATAGATTTAGAACCAAACGGTTTGATTCACGGAGATTTGTTTCCTGATAACTCCAAATTTAAAGCAGGGCAGTTAAGCGGGGTATATGATTTTACTCAATCATGTTATGGTAATATATATTTTGATTTGGCTGTTGTGATTGTAAGTTGGTGTTTTAAAAAGTTTGAATTTGATTTTAAACTCTTTTATCAAACTTTGCAAACTTACAGTGTAAAACAAAAACTTACAGAAAAAGAGATAAAGAGTTATCTTCTTTTTGCCAGCCTTTATTACTCTTTACAAAGAGCAGTTAAAAACAACAGTGATTACAAAGAGTATTTAAGAAAGTTTGATATTTTAGAAAAGATTATTTAGGAAAAGATATGATTAAAACAATTTTAGGAAATATTGATTTTATTGAGAGCCTAAGAGGTAAAAGTGCAACTTATATTTTAGCTATGAGTAATACAAAAACAGCAGATATACCAGGAATTACACAAGCAGGAATTCCTGGACAAATATATTTAACTCCAACATTAGATAGTGAGTTTTTATGCACAGGTGAGGTTAGAAGTTTGGAAGATGTGGCAAAAACGCCCAAAGGAGTTCCAACCCCTGCACTTATTACAAGAGCTGTTCATCTTTTAAGTTCTTTTAAAAATATCGAGCTTTTAGATTTGGGAATAAAAGTAAAACCGAAACTTGAGTACTTTAAAATCCATAATATGCAAATAGAGCCTTCAAATAAAATAGATGAAGGTGCAAATATAGACGCCATGGAAGTATTTCAAAAAGGTTTGGTATTTGGACAAGCCTATGAGTTAAAAGATGATTATCTTATTTTAGCAGAATCCGTACCAAGCGGAACTACAACGGCAACTGCTACAGCTTTAGGCTTGGGATACAAATGCAGTGAACTTTTCAGCAGCTCTTTTAAAGAGGTACCAAACAGTATCAGAAACTCTACTGTAACTAAAGCTTTGGAAAATATTACAAAAGAGGATGATCTTTTCGGTGTATTAAATAAAGTAGCCGATAATATGCTTATCTTTTATGCAGGAGTTATCTTAGGTTTGAATAATAAAGCAAAAGTTGTTTTAGCAGGCGGTACTCAAATGGCTTGTATCCTTTTAATCGTAAATTCAATATTAAAGACTATGGAAGCAGATTTTAAAACTACAAATCTGACTCTTTGTACAACTAAATGGGTATATGAAGATACAAACAGTGATATAAAAGCTATTTTAGATATGCTTGATTTTAAAATTAATGCTTATTATGCCGATTTTGATTTTGCTCTGTCTTCTTATCCTGCATTAAAGCTATATGATAACGGAGAGGCAAAAGAGGGAGTTGGAGCAGGGGCTGCTTTGGCTTACGGGTTTTTAAACGGTTTAAATAAAGAGCAGATAACAAAACAGATAGAAAATCTTTTAGGATAAGGATGAAGATTTTATATTTTGGAGGACAAAAAAGCGGCAAATCTTCCTTGGCAGAAAAAAAAGCTTTGGAAATATCTACAAATAAGCCTTACTATATTGCGACATATGATAACTCTTACGATGATAAAGAGATGAAAAAAAGAGTAAACAGACATAAAGAACAAAGAGAAAAGAAGTTTACTACAATAGAAGAAGCTTATGATTTAACAAAAGTAGTTAAAGAAAAAGAGACTTTTTTGGTTGATTGTATCTCTATGTGGATATTTAACAATCTTGAAAAACAGGAGCAAGAGTTAATAAATCAACTTGAAGAGCTTGAAAAAATAGATTGTAATATCGTTTTTGTACTTAATGAAGTAACCTCAGGAGTAATTCCTTTTGATAAAAACAGCAGAAAGTTTGTAGATTTAACAGGAATTATAGGACAAAAGTTAGCCAAAATCTGTGATGAGGTATATGAAGTTAAATTTGGACTTGAAAGCAGACTAAAATAGATGAAAAACATCTCTATTTTCGGTACCAGCTCAGATGCGGGAAAATCAACTCTAACTTTTGTAATAGCTAAGATTATTCAAGATATGGGTTTTAGTGTTGCTCCTTTTAAAGCTCAAAACGTATCAAACAATGCTTACGTATGTGAAGACGGAAGTGAAATTGCAGTTGCCCAATATTTTCAAGCTCAAGTTTTAGGTGTAGAAACTTCATATCATCTAAATCCTGTTTTACTAAAATCAGGAAGAAACAGCAGTGCCTCTCTTATTGTTGAGGGGAAAGTGGTTGAGGATAAAGATGTAAGGGAGTATTACAGGGATTTAGATTTACTTAAGCCTGCTGTTAAACGATGTTTTGAATACTTAAATAAAAAATATGACGTAGTTGTTTGTGAGGGGGCGGGAAGTCCTGTTGAGCTAAATTTGATGGATAAAGACCTTTCTAATATTTTTATAGCAGAACAATATAATACAAAAATCATTTTAGTGGCAGATATTGAAAAAGGGGGAGTTTTTGCTTCTATTTACGGAGTTTATAATCTTCTTCCAAAGAAGTTAAGAGAAAATGTAATAGGGGTTATAATAAACAAATTTAGAGGGGATTTAACTCTTTTTGACAAAGGTGTAAAAATCATAGAAGAGCAGTTTAATATTCCTGTTTTAGGGGTTTTACCATATCTTCCTTTTAATTTTGGTTTTGAAGATTCCCAATCTTTGAAAAATTATCAACAAAACAGCAAAAATGCAGTTATAAAAATAGCAGTTATTGCCTATCCTCATATGAGCAATTACAATGATTTTGAACCTTTAATTGCAGATGAAAGTATAGAACTGGAGTTTATAGAGGCAAATATTTCATTGGATGGGTTTGATATGGTTATTTTGCCTGGTTCTAAACTTGTAATAAAAGATTTAAAGTGGCTAAAAAACAATGGACTCTTTGATAGAATAACAGAGTTTAAAAAAGAGTTTCTTGGTCTTTGCGGCGGTTATGAAATGATGTTTGAAACTCTAAACGACAAGTATGCTTTGGAAAATGACACACCTATGATAGAAGAGGGCTTGGGTTTTATAAAAGATGAAATCGTTTTTGAAAAAGAAAAAGTTTTGAAAAAACAAAATTATGAAATCTTTGATTGTCAAGTCTCTGGTTTTGAGATTCATCACGGCATAAGTTTGAAATACCCTTTATATTATGAAAATAGAAATATCAAAGGAACTTTTGTTCATGCTGTTTTTGACAATGACAGTTTAAGAGAGAAATTTTTTAAAGAGATAAACAAAGAGTATAGAAGTTTTGATTTTAAAGCTTTTAAAGCTAAAAAAACAGATGAGTTTGTAAACTCTTTAAAAGAGAGACTTGATATAGAAAAAATAAGGAAAAGTATAGATGAATAGTATATATTTGGGATTAAAATTCGTATTTAGTTATTTTTCAATAATCCCAGTAAAATTTAAAAAAGAGGATGATTTATCACAAAAAGAGGTTTTAAACTATACTATGTTTTTTTTACCTTTAGTTGGATTTGTATTAGGAACTATAACAGTAGTTTTATACAACTTTTTAAATACCCTTCCAATTTTGGGTGCAATTATTGCAAGCTGCGTCTATTTTGTTTTATACGGATTTATTCACACAGAAGCTGTTTTGGATGTAGTTGATGCTGTTTATGCAAAACACAGCGGAAAAGATGCTTATAAAATCATAAAAGAACCAACAGTAGGTGCAATCGGTGTTTTATACTCTGTAGTTTTTGTAATCTTAAAAGTTGCAGCTTTTAGTTTTTTATTGATAAATGAGCTTTATTTGGAGTTAATTGCAATTACAATTACAAGTCGTATGGGAATACAATTTACAACATATTTTTCAACTTTTAAATCAACTTTTGTTAATCTTTTATCCAACTCTTTTAGAGGTAAAACTTTTTTAATCTCAACTGTTTTTTACTCTTTATTAATACTTTTTTTAACAAAATTTAGTTTCTTGTTTTTTATCCTCTTAAGTTTTTTATTGGCAATTTTACTTGCAGCTTTTATTAAAAAAATTTTAGGTTTTTTAAATGGTGATGCTTTAGGTGTAGTTTTTGAATCCTTAGAAATTCTTCTTTCTGTTTCGGTGTTGTTTTTATGGCTATAATCACTCTTTTAAGACATGCTCCTTTACCTTTAAAATACCAAAAAAGATATATAGGACATAGTGATATAAATATTGATTTGTCTTTGACTGAATTTAGTTTTTTAGATGAGATTAAAAAAAGAGATTATGACTTGATTTTCTCTTCCGATTTAAAAAGATGTACTCAAACTCTGGATTTATTAGGTTTAAGTTATAAAAAGGATAAAAGATTAAGAGAGGTTGAGTTTAAAGAAGAGTTTGAACTGAAGAACTTTGAAGAGATTGAAAAAACGGATATCTTTGATAAAAAATATTTAGACTCTTTTCTTGCTTGGCACGGTTTTTTATGTAAAGAGAGTTTTACTAAATTTCAAAGCAGAGTAGCAGAGTTTTTAAAAGAGTTGCCCAAAAATAAAGATATCTTAATCTGCTCTCACGGCGGAACTATTAAGATGATAAACTCAATTTTAACAAAGGAAGATTACTGTTTGACTCCTTTTTCTCTAAAATATCTTGAGAAAGTTGATATTAATATAACTTAAGCTTATAATTTATTTATAAGTTTATTTAATCATAATTTCAACTTAAAGTTAATATAATTCAAAATTATAATGGTTTGATTAGTGATTTGATCTTTTTAGGAAGATGAGCAAATACAATATTACTGTTTTTTATAAACTTTTCTTTCTCAAAAACGGCTATGTCCAGAGTCATATTTGATTTTTTAAAAGTGAGCAGTTTTATAATATATTTCCCATCTTCATATGCGATATTTTTAGATCTTAAATCAATATTTGGTTTTTTAACCATATTTCTCCTTCTTTCAAACCATTATAAAAAAAGATTTCTTAAAGGATTTTATATATGAGTCAAAGTGAACATATTAAATCTATACCTTCTGATAGATTACAGTTCTTTCCTGTTATGATGTTTGCAGTTGTAATGGGTTTTACAGGATTGTCTATTGTATTTTATAAAATGCATGAAGTTTTATACTTTCCCTCAATTATTGTTGATATATTTGGATATCTTTCTCTTGCTCTTTTTGTTGTAATTCTGTTTTTTTATATAAAAAAGATTTTTACGTATAAAGAGGAAGTAAAAAAAGAGTTTACCCATCCAATCAGAGTCAACTTTTTTGCGGCTATCTCTATTTCTATGCTGCTTTTGGCAATATTTTTTAGACATTCAATCCCTCTTTTGGCAAATGGATTATTTATAGCAGGAGCTTTGCTTCATTTCTTTTTTACTTTTTATACAATTAGGTTTTGGATAAATAATAATCTTGAAATGCAACACTCAAACCCAGCTTGGTTTATTCCTATTGTAGGTAATATTCTTGTTCCTATTGCAGGAAAAGGGTTTGCTAGTGAAACTATTTTATATTTTTATTTTTCAATAGGTATTTTCTTTTGGATTGTACTTTTTGCTATTATTTTAAATAGAATTATTTTCCATAAACAATTTGCTCCAAAATTTATGCCTACGCTTTTTATTCTTATTGCACCTCCTGCAATCGGATTCGTGGCATATATAAGTATGACTTCTACTTTAGATTTTTTTGCTCATATTTTATATAGTTTGGCTCTGTTTTTTACGATTTTAGTATTTGTAATGTATAAAAATTATATTAAAATTAAATTTTTTATCTCTTGGTGGGCATTTACCTTTCCTATGGCTGCTATTAGTATTGCTACGATTTTAATGTATCAGTTAACTCATGAAAATTTATATTTGATTCTTTCATATGTTTTTATGGTAATAACTATTCTTGTAGTACTTTTAGTTGCTAAAGAGACAATTGTACACATGCTCAAAAAAGAGATTTGTATAATGGAGTAATTAGTTACTCTTAAAAAATAAATCGTTATAATTCGTTTTTTCAAAGGTGAAATTATGAATTATAACTATATAGGTAAAAGTGGACTTAGAGTAACGCCCATTTGTTTAGGAACGATGACATTTGGTAGCACCACTTCAAAAAAAGAGGCTTTTGAAATTATGGATAAAGCTTATGACAGAGGAATCAATTTTTACGATACTGCCGAAGTTTATCCTGTTCCTCCAAAAGCTGATACAGCCGGAATTACTGAACAAATTGTCGGAGAATGGCTTAAAACAAAACCCAGAGATTCTATTATTTTAGCTACAAAAGTAGTAGGAGCTGCTTCAGGATGGTTTGTACCTCCTATTAGACACGGACTTACTGCAATTGATTCTTTTCATATAAAAACTGCTGTTGAAGGAAGTTTAAAAAGACTTGACGTTGATTATATTGATCTTTACCAGATGCATTGGCCGGATACGGTTGTGCCTGTAGAAGAGAGTTTAAAAGCTTTTGATGCTTTGGTTAAAGAGGGAAAAGTAAGATACATAGGAACTTCAAATGACACGGCTTACGGTTTGACAAAAGCAAATGAGATTTCAAAATATAAAGATTTGGCAAGATTTGAATCAATTCAAAACAATTTTTCTCTTTTAAATCCTAGATTTCATGATGAATTGGCAAATGTCTGCAAAAGAGAAAATATTTCATTACTTCCGTATTCTCCAATAGCAGGAGGAGTTCTTTCAGGTAAATATAACAGCGGTTTATATCCTGAGGGATGCAGATTTACTGCATATGCCAAACATCAAAATCCAAGAGTTCAAGCTCAATCAAAAAGATTTGTAAACGATAAAACTATTGAAGCAACGAAAAGATATATGTCTTTAGCAAAAGATTACGGAGTATCTCCTGTTACCTTAGCAGTTGCTTATTCTAAACATTTTGATTTTGTAGCTTCAACTATTATAGGAGCCAGAAAACTATCTCAACTTGAAGAATCTTTTGCTGCTTTAGATTTTAAAATAGATGATGAATTAATGAATAAAATAAAAGAGATTCAAAGCGATATACTTTATCCTATGGGATAAAGTATATACTACTTAATAATTTATTTATATATGATTAGTTAGAATTTTGTGACTTTACTTAATAAAAACTGAAATTTAGGATTTAAATAGTGATAAATAATATTTTATTGTTAAAAGATAAATCTGTACTTTTTGCAGAAGATGACGAGATTATTAAAAAAAACATTACAGATGTCCTAAAAATGTTATTTAAAGAGGTTTATACGGTAACTAACGGGCAAAAAGCTTATGAACTTTATGAAGAAGAGAGTATTGATCTTGTTATTACGGATATTAAAATGCCTCTAATGGACGGACTTGATTTAACAGAAAAAATTAGAAAAAAAGATTATGATATACCTATTATTTTATTAACAAATTTTACGCAGCAAGTGATCTTGATGCAAGCGGTGAATCTCTCTATTGACGGATATATTACAAAACCTATTGAGTTAGAAGATTTAATCTCTACAATACAAAAATCTATGAAAAGAGTCGTAAAAAACAAAGGAGTTATTCCTTTAAGTAAGAATATTTTTTATTCGATAACTACTCAGGAAGTATATCAAAATAACAAACTTATTCAGTTGGGGTTTAAAGAGCTTCAACTTTTGAAACTTCTTATTAAAAATTATAAAAAAACAGTAACAAAAGATGAAATCTCTTCTGTTTTATGGCCTTTGGAAAGTGTAAGCGACTCTTCGATTAAAAACTTAATATTAAGAATCAGAAAAAAATTTGATGAAGATATAATAACTTCCGTAAGAGGAGTCGGTTATCGTCTTCAGCTTGAAATAACCAAATAATGAAGAGACTGTTTTTATCATTTTTCTTTTTTATTTGTTTTTTTCAGGTCTGTTTTGCGGATATATTAGAAATCTCTTCTTCTAGTAAAGTAGAAGTTCTTGATAAACCCTCTTATCTTATTAAGAGTCTGTCTTATAAAGAAGCGTACATTTCTTTTAAAAACTCGGAATTTAAAAAACTCTATTCGAAAAACAGAAGTCTAGGCTTTTCAAATGAACCTTTGTGGGTTGCTCTAAAAGTTCTAAATAAGAGTGAACAAAAACAGGTTTTGAGTTTTATGTACAACTCTTTGGAAAAGTTGACTTTATATGCTTATGAAAATGACAAACTTTTATATGAAAAAAAGAATATAAAATCTATAGGAGATACTCTTTTAAAAAACAGTTTTAAGACATTAAACTCCTATTTTGAATTGGAAAAATCAGATAGTGCCGTAACTTATCTTATTAAGATTGAAACAAAAACACCTATGATTGTAAATATGTTTATAGGTTCGCAAATTGAAGCTTTGGAAGTTCAAGTACCGCAATTTATCTTCTTCTTTATAAGTATAGGTTCTTTTTTGAGTATAATTTTATTTAGTCTTTTTGTTTACTCTTCCACAAAAGAGAAGGGTTATTTGTTATTTTCTATTTATAACTTATTATTAGGTGTGTTTATAAGTTTCTCTTATGGATATCTGCCTCTGATTTTTGATTTTAAAACCTCTTTGTTTTTTAATACTTTGATTTTACAGTTAGCTTTTACCTTTTTAATATTTTTCTCCATAGACTTTTTTAATATCAATAAATCTAATAAGAAGCTTTATTATACTATTTGGGCAGTTGTACTTTTATTTAATACTCTGTTTTTTATAAATAATTTTAACTTAACTTCTTATCAATTAATGAATATTTTTATAATAATTGTATTAACGCTTTTTTGTTTGGCAATTTCAATAATAAGTTTTATACAAAAAGATGAAATGTCAAAATACTATATAATTGCATTAGGCGGTTATCTAATATCTATTATCGTTACTCTATTTATGAAAACAGGTTTGCTATTTTACTCTTTTTTTACGGTAGAAGCTCATTTTTTAGGATATATGTGGCAGATGATTGTTCTTTTCCTTGCTTTGGGACAAAAAATAAAAATCTTGCAAAAAGAGAAAAATGAAGCTTTATTAAAGTTGAAATTTCAAGAGAAAATGCTTTTTCTACAATCAAGACAGGCATCTTTGGGAAAACTTATAGGAAATATAACCCATCAATGGAGAGAACCTTTAACGGAAATCTCTGCTGTCTGGACTAATGTTGAAGCAAATATTTTATTAAAAGGTATTGTCGAAAATAGACAAATAATAAGTGCAATTAAACAAAATAACCAAATAATAAAACATTTAAGCCAGACAATAAATGTTTTTTATAACTCTTTTAAATTCCAATCAAATAAAAAAGAAAATTTCAGTATTGTTGAAGAGATATTAAATATAGAAAAATTAGTTTACTATACTTTAAAAGCCGAAAATATAGAATTTAGATTTATTTATGATGAATTATTACAAGCTTACGGAAACAGAAATGAGTTTGTAAATGCCGTATTAAATATTGTTCTAAATGCAAAAGATATGTTGGTAAAAAGAAAAATTAAAAAGCCTCGTATAAAAATTATACTTTTTAAAGATATTGAAAATACAAAGATTTATATAGAAGATAATGCCCAAGGAATAGAAGAAAAGGTTATTAACAAAGTTTTTAAACCGGGAGTTAGTACAAAAGAGGATTCAACAGGACTTGGTTTGTTTATTTCAAAAACAATTATTGAACAAAAACTGCAAGGAGTTTTAAAAGTAGAAAATATTTTAAAAGGAGCCCGTTTTATAATCTTTTTACCCTCAGCTAAAACAGCAAGAGATAATAGGTTTAATCAAATCGAATATAATCTAAACGAATCAACTTTTCAGAGACTGTCAAGATTGGAAAAAGAAGTAGCAAGACAATCAGAAATAGAAAAAACATTAAAGCAATGGGAAACTATATTTAATCAGGCTCATTGGGCAATAGCTTTTCATAAACACAACAGTAAAAAGTTTGAGAGTACAAATCCTGCTTTTACCAAAATTTACGGTTATACAAATAAAGAGCTTCAGGAGTTGGATTTCTTAGCTCTTTTTGAAGAAAAGAACAGAGCTTTTGCTCTGCAAAAACAAAAAGAGGCATTTGATAAGTCCTTTTTATCTTTTGAAGCCGTAAATATAAGAAAAGACGGGAAAAAATTTCCCGTGAATATTGATTTAACCGTTATAAAAAATGAAAATGATGAAATCCTTTATTATATAGCAAATATTAAAGATATAACAAAACAAAAAGAGGATTTAAATAAGATTCTATTTCAAAAATTTGCTTTGGATAATCTTTATGAAGCAATTTTCCTCTTAGATAAAAAAGCAAATTTCTGTTATGCCAATAAAAGAGCCTATGAAACCTTAGGATATACCTATGATGAAATCTTGACTATGGGAGTAAAAGATATTGATATAAACTTCTCTTATGAAAAATATTTAGAGACTTTGGACAAATTGGGAAATGATGAATTTATTATAGAAACTCTTCATCAAAAAAGAGATAAATGCCTTTTCCCCGTGAGAATAAAATTGAATTGTTTTAAATATCAATACAGAATATATTATATGGGTTTTTGTATGGGATATAATATAAACAATAATAAAAACTTCTAAAACTAAAAATCATAATAAAATCAAAAATTTATAACTAATTCGTGACCGATACATGACCGAGTATTTGTTATTATTTATGTAAAGATAACTGAAAAACATAATCTTTTAGGTTACTTATATAGAAAGGAACAAAATGCTCTCGAATATCACAATAAAAGTTAAACTGCTAATGGCTTTTAGTTTAATCGGTTTATTGATTATAATAATGGCAGGTTACAGCATATTTGCTGTAAATGAATCCAGTAATGGATTTACGGATTATAGAGAAATGGCAAGAGATAATAATCTGGCTAGTTCTATTGAAACACATATGTTATCCGCACGAGGCAGTGTAAAAGATTATCTCTCTTCAAAATCTCAAAAAGATGTAAAAGCATTTCAAGATTTTCTTAATAAAACAAGAAAATTAGTGAATACAGCTAAAGAAGAGATTCAAAATCCAAAACGTGCTCCAATGGTTGAAAAAACATCAGAACTTTTAGATGAATATGAAAAGTATTTTACCCAAGTCGTTGAAATTACGACAAAAAGAGATAGTATTAAAGAAAATATTATCGATATAAACGGTAAAAAAGCGGAACAGACTTTAACTTTATTGGTTCAAAGTGCTAATAAAAATAAAAATTTCTCAATGCTGTACAATTCAAGTACCGCTTTACGAAGTCTACTTATAGCAAGACTTTATACAACATCTTTTTTAACTACGAATGATAAAAAAGATTTAAAGAGAGTAAATGAGGAGTTTGAAAAGTTAGAGAACTTTTTGGGCAATTTAAAGAGTAATATAAATGATTCAAAAGAGATCTCTTTACTTAATAAAGTTATAGGTTTTGCTACAAAATACAATAACGGAGTAAAAGAGATATATCAAATAATTGTTGAAAAAAACAATTTGGTAAATGACAAGTTAATCGTATTTGGAAATGAAATAGCACAATTATCCGAAAAAGTAAAAGTATCTTTGAAAAATGACCAAGATACAATAGGTCCTAAAGTTGCGCAATTAAACGATAATACAAAATTAACAATAGAGATAATCTCAATAATAATCTTTATTTTAATAGTAGCTATATCAATTTATGTTCCAAGAGATATCTCTTCTTTAATATCAAAATTCCAAGAAGGGTTATTAAACTTTTTTAAATATTTAAACAGAGAGATAAAAGATGTAAATCCTATTGATATCTATTCAAAAAATGAGATTGGAATAATGGCTCAAGTCGTTAATGCCAATATAACAAAAACAAAAGCAGGAATAGAAGAGGATAGAAAAGTTATAAATGACACAATCGGAGTATTAAGTGAATTTGAACAAGGAGATTTATGTCAAAGAGTTCAAACTTCAAGTTCAAATCCTGCATTACAGGAGTTAACTTCATTATTAAATAAAATGGCAGATAATGTAGAAAAAAATATAGATAATGTACTTGGAGTATTAGAAGAGTTTTCAAATTATAACTATATGAATAAAGTCGATTCGGATCATTTAAAAGAGCATTTATTAAAATTGGCAAACGGTGTAAATGAATTAGGAGATGCAATTACCCAAATGCTAGTAGAAAATAAACAAAACGGATTAATTTTAGATAAGAGTTCAAATATTCTGTTAAGAAATGTGGATAATCTAAATACAAACTCAAATGAAGCAGCAGCAGCCCTAGAAGAGACAGCAGCAGCCTTAGAAGAGATAACCTCGAATATCGTAAGTAATACGGATAATGTAGTTAAAATGGGAAATTACGCAAATGAATTAACCCAGTCCGCAAAAGAAGGAGAGAAATTAGCTCAAGAAACAACAGTTTCAATGGATGAGATAAATGAACAAGTAAACTCAATTAATGAAGCAATAACAGTAATAGATCAAATAGCTTTCCAAACAAATATACTTTCACTAAATGCAGCAGTAGAAGCAGCAACGGCAGGAGAAGCAGGAAAAGGTTTTGCAGTAGTAGCCCAAGAAGTAAGAAATCTTGCAGCAAGAAGTGCAGAAGCGGCAAAAGAGATAAAAGAACTGGTAGAAACAGCAACAACAAAAGCAAATAGCGGGAAAAGTATAGCAGATAAGATGATAAAAGGGTATAACGGCTTAAATGATAATATATCAAAAACAATAGAGATAATATCAGATGTAGAGATGGCAAGTAAAGAGCAGCAAACAGGAATAGAACAGATAAATGATGCTGTTACCCAACTTGACCAACAAACTCAGCAAAATGCACTTATTGCAACACAAACTTATGAAGAAGCAACAAAAACAGATGAGATGGCAAAACTTATTGTATCAAGTGCCGATGAAAAAGAATTTGAGGGTAAAAACAGTGTTGAAATAAAAACTGTTAAAAAAAATAAAATAGAAAATAAAAAAAGTGAGCAAAAAATAGAGAAAGAGAGTAAAAAAACTTTTGTTGAAAAAAACGATGATGAACAGTGGGAGAGTTTCTAATAAAATCTTCTTTTAAATCATAAGTTAATAAAAAGCTCCGTTTTTTAAACGGGGCTTTTTTTATTGTTTTATTCGCTTCTATTCTTTTTCACTTTCGAAAAATTTTTTAATTTCTTGTACTAATATTTGTGGTTTTTCTTCAATGATTAAATGTCCTGCATCAGGGATAGTTATAAGTTGTGCTTTTTTTATTTTTTTTTGAAGTTCATATGCTTGTGAACAAGGAATCCATTTATCTTCTTGCCCCCAAAGAATTAACAAAGGTGCTCTGATTTCATCAAATCTATCTTGAAATTCATCAGTAAATTTCGAATCTGCTTGTGCTATTTGCCTATAAAAAGCTGCTTTCCCTTCTTTACTGCTCCATGGAGCTAAAATTCCATGAATTGTTTCTTGTGTCAACTTTTTATGTGCCGCAGTTTTTATATATGCTTCAACTATAGCTAAATGAATAAAATCCGGTACGGTAGAAAACGCATTTTCATGTTTTTCTATATGTTTAAAAAATGGTGATCCCCAAGGTGATAATGCCACAGGATCAATAACTACTATTTTTTTATAATTTTTTTTATTTAAAATATGATTACGAAAAACAGTCGTTCCTCCAAAGTCATGTCCAATAATAAAAGGATTTTTAAGTTCCCAATATTTGATTATCTCATCTAATAATCTATTTTGAATACCCAAGGATACATCTGCATCACTTTTATCAGAACTTCCATAGCCTAAAAGATCAAAATAGTAAACTTTATATTCTAACGATAGTTCAGAAATTAAATGACGAAGATTAAACGAAGACCAGGGAGTTCCATGTACCAATATTACAGGTTTTCCTTCCCCTTTAATATCATACTTAACTTCTCTTCCTTCAAAATAAAAAGAGTGTTTAAGAGTCCATTCCTTCATTTTTTTCCTTTAAAAGCACAATAAATTATTATAACTGAGAATTTATAAAATGTATTAAAAACGACTAATTTTTTTTAGATTGAAGTTTGAAAAGGAATAGTTATTATAAATTCTGCACCTTTATATTTCTCTTCTTTGTAAGTAAAATCAACATTTGTTACTCTTATCTCACCGTTTATATTATTTATGATCTGTTTACACATATAAAGACCGATTCCCGTTCCTTTATCGCCTTTTGTTGTAAAATATGCCTGAAAAACCTTATCTAACATCTTTTTAGGAATCCCACCTGCCGTATCTTTTACTCTAATTACGACAATAGAGTCTTTACGATAAGCATTAATAAAAATAAATTTTTTATCATGTATTTTAAATAATTCATCAATTGCATTTTTTATAATATTAATTAAAACCTGCAAAAGCTCATTTTCAAATCCATAAACTTCTATCTCTTTTACATCCGAAATAACTTCAATATTGCTGTTTTTTAGTTGTGTATCCAAAAGTTTAAATGCTTTATTTAGCAGATCATCAATTTTAAAAACAGATTTGATTTTATTGGGTTTAAAAAAGTTTCTAAAATCATCAATTGTTGTTGCCAAATGTTTAACAGAGTGATCAATATTTTCAATTGCTTCGTCAATCTCTTCGGGTGTACTAAAATTATCAAACTCTTTATTTAGTTTTATAAGACTATTTGAGGTACTTATGAGATTTAAAGGTTGTTTCCACTGGTGTGCAATATTTGCTATCATTTCTCCCATAATAGCCATTTTTGACTGTTGTACTAAAAGTTTCTCTTTTTCTATTGTTTTATCAACTTCTTTTTTTATCTCTTTTTTATATTCATTAAATTTGTCAAAAAGAATTTTTGATATATATGAGGATAATAGAATTAAAATAAAGGTAACAGTAAAACTTATAACTATTATTTTCTGGATAATTTCTTCATGTTTTTGGGTTAAAAGCAGTTCTTTTTCTTTTACTTCTTTATTTAACTCTTCCAAATAAAATCCCGCACCTATTATCCAATCCCACTGTTTAAAATATTTTAAATATGTAACTTTTTCTCTGTTTTGTTCGTTTTTATCAGGTCTGGCACTTGCTATATATGAAAGATATCCCTCTTTATTTTTTTTAGCAAAATTTACAATATCTTTTATAAAATAGTTACCTTCTTTATCTTTGATTTTAAAACCGTTTTTACCTATATTATCTTTTTTAAAATGAGATAAATATGTTCCTTTTGAATTAAAAATTACAATATAACCGTTATCGTCAAACTTTATTCTTCGAATTCTTTCCAAAAGCCTGTTTTGTATTTTTTTTTCAAAATCTACAAAATATTCACCCGTACCTATAGCTACATTATAAGGTTCGAAATATTTGTAAAAACTGATTTTTTTATAGGCTTCTTTATCTGTTTGTGTTTTATACCAAAAGTATTCATCATAAGCTTCGCCTTTTTTTCTTATTGTTTCCATTATCTTTTGAACAAATTTATAGCCTTTGGGATCTTCGAAATTAGAAAAATCTTTACCTTCAAAACTTTTATTAGTGGGTTGCAGAAGTTTAATACCGTTTATATCATCTATAAAGATATATCCTCTGCCTTTATTATAAAGAATACTTCCTAGTGTCTGTTTTATGGTTTCAAAAATTTTATTTTTATCTTTTTCTCCGTTTTTTATACTTTCATTATATATATTTGTAGCAATTGAGTGAGCTTCATATACTTTGTTTTTTAAAAAATTTTTTAGTTCTTCGTCTGAGCGTTCAATTTCATATTTTATTGAGCTTACTACTCTGTTAACTTCGTCTTTTACGTTCTTCTTGTTTTCATTTAGAAATTTTACTCTTAAATTTTCAATCTCATTTTTAAGCTCTTCATTTTTATATTGAACAAATATATATGTAAAAATTATTGAGATTACTATAATTGGAACAACAGCACCGAATTTTATTATATTTATTAAAGTCTTTTCACTTTTAGTATTTTTATCCATATTCTTACGCATCTTATTATTTTATATTAAAAGTAGATATTATACTGAAAATATGTTTAAGTGCTGATTTGATAGAAGCTTGATATATAGAGCCTTTGAAACTAATTTATATCATACGATAAAAAATATTATTAAAAAAAGACTAAAATAACTATCAAAGTAAAAAATCTATATAATTTCACAGATTTATTTACTAAAAAGATAAAAAATGAATGAAAAACTTTTAAAAGAAGCATATAAATTAAGATTTGAATATTTTAATTTTTTTGAAAACAAAGAGTTAAATTGGCATGAAAAATACAAAAATCACCAGTTGTATGAAATTGTTATAGAAAGTTTTAATTATGATTATAAACAAATAGGTGAAAAAATGCCCAAACTTTTAAAAAATTTCAAAGAAGAGTAGAAAATGAAAATAAGAGTCTATTACGAAGATACAGATTGCGGAGGTATTGTATATTACGCAAATTATCTAAAATTTTGTGAAAGGGCGAGAAGTAATCTTTTTTTTGAAAAAGGTCTTTCTCCTCACAACGATGAGGAATTTTTTGTTGTTAAAAAAGTTGAAGCTGAATATATAAAACCTGCAAAATTTTCCGATTTACTTGAGGTAAATACGAAAATTATCTCAAAAAGTGCAGTTACGATAGATATTTTACATGAAATTTACAAGGACAATGAGCTTCTTTTCATATCAAAAGTCAAGTTGGTTTATTTAAAAAAGTTTAGACCTTCAAAAATACCCAAAGAAATTTTAGAAATTTTTTGTTAAAACATATTAAAAAATAAGATTAAAAATCCCGTTAAAATGGATTAGAAAACTGTTTTTACTATAAAGATAATTTTTATCATAAAAAAATAACTATTTTTGGCTTCTTTTCTTTTATAAATAATTGGATAGTATACTTTTCTTTCGTTGATGATGTTTACTGTTACGGGGTTTGAATTTTATGGTTAAGTATATAATTGCATGCATAGATAATGACATAGAGGTACTTGATTCTTTATATAACAAGATTTCAAGAATTGTTGACTCTGATTACATAGTTGAGAGTTATATTAATAAAGAGCAGGCTTTAATAGGTTGTTATAACTATATTATTGCAGGAAATGAAATTCTTATTACTATTTTAGGTCAAGACAGTTCTAAAATGAGTGTAGAGAAGTTTTTTATTGAACTTCATAAAAATTCTCCAACAACAAGAAACATACTTTTTGAGGATGTTGCTACAGTTGAATCTCTATCAAAAATAATAAATGAATCCTCTTTATATCAAATTATTCCAAGAAGATTTGACAGAGTTGACTTTGAGTATATAATTTTAGAAGCAATAAAGCAAAATGCACAAGACAGAAGATTAAGAGATTATCAAAGAGTTTTGGAAAGTGCTGTTGAAAAAAGAACCCGCGAATTAAACGATATAAACGTAAAACTTGAAATCTTGGCTACTACAGACTCTTTAACAGGCGTAAAAAACAGAAGAAGTTTTTATGAATCTTCCGCACCTATGATTAGATATTCAAGAAGAGAGAATAAAGAGCTTGCCGTTTTAATGATTGATATCGATAAATTTAAGATGATAAATGATATTTACGGACATGCAGCAGGAGATGACGTAATAAAAATTATGGCTCAAAAAATAAAAGACAGTTTAAGAAAATCCGATATTTTTGCAAGACTGGGAGGAGAAGAGTTTGCTGCTGTTTTACCTAATACTTCCAAAAGAGGGGCACAAAAAGCTGCTGAAAATATCAGAAAAGAGATAGAAAATCTTGAAATAAAAACAATAAATGAAGAAAAAATCAAATTTACAATAAGTATAGGTCTTACAATGCTTCGTTATGATGATGTGGATTTAGAAGCAATCTTACATAGAGCCGATCTTGCTTTATATGAGGCAAAAAGAGAAGGGCGGAACAAAGTTTGCATTTCTAAAGAGGAACTTAATGAAGAAAACTGATACTAATCTTCAATAAATAGAAAGTTCTAAAACGCTAAAATAATAAGTTATAATTAATATTAAAGGATAATTTTGTGCTAGAAATTTTTGTTATTGCTTATTGTTTATATTTTTTGTTTTCCACTTATACTTCTTTTATGCAAATAGGTTTTGTTAAAAATGCGAAGAAGATGAGACCTATTATTTTAGACGATGAAAAATATTTAGAAGCGGCAGATTACTCAGTTGAAAAAGAAGAACTCTCTATAATCTCGGCATTCTATAGTTTTATAATTTTTCTTTGCTGGATTGGATTTGGGTTAAATACTCTTGATTCTCTTTTAACTATTGAATCAACATGGTTAAAAGCTGTTGTTTTCGTTGATTTGTTTATTATTATAAATTGGATTCTAGGTTTACCTTTTGAGCTTTATACCTCTTTTAAACTTGATAAAAAGTACGGTTTCTCAAATATGACACCTGCTTTATTTATAAAAGATACATTAAAAACAGGAATACTTTTCCTAGTTTTCGGTTCAGCTGTTATTGCGGCAATCTCTTGGATAATAAGCAGTTTTAATTCTTGGTGGATTTGGGGTTTTATTTTTATTTTTGCAGTTATTATTTTAATAAATATGCTTTATCCCGTAATCAGAGATAAGATGTTTGACAAGTTTGAAGCTTTAAAAGATAAAGAGTTGGAAGAAAAAATCATAAATCTTTTAAATCAAGTAGGGTTTAAAAGTTCAGGCGTTTTTTCAGTAGATGCAAGTAAAAGAGATAATAGATTAAACGCATATTTCGGTGGATTAGGAAGTACAAAAAGAGTTGTTTTGTTTGATACTTTAATTCAAAAACTTTCTCACAATGAACTTTTAGCTGTTTTAGGACATGAACTGGGACATTTTAAAAACGGTGATATTTTAAAAAATATTGCAATTATGGGTGTTGTTATGTTCATCTTTTTTGCAATTTTCGGAAATCTAAGTGATGAGATATTTTTAGGTTTAAAGCTTCAAAATGAGCCTTATGCTATTATTACCATATTTTTACTTTTTTCTCCTATTCTATCGTTTTTCTTAATGCCTTTAATTTCATTGATCTCAAGACATAATGAGTATGCAGCAGATGAATTCGGTTCAAATATGCAAAGTAAAGAGGATTTGGTAAGTGCTTTATTAAAATTGGCAAATGAAAACAAATCGTTTCCTCTGTCTCACCCTCTTTATATCTTCTTTTATTACTCTCATCCACCTTTGACTGAAAGATTTAAAGAGCTTGGTTATGATGTTCAAAATGACAGTGATAACGCTTTAAAAGATTCTATTTACGCTGATGCAAATTGATAACTTTTATTTAATTCTTTTTCTGTCTTTTCTTATAGGTTTTATTGTTGCAGGATTAATTGTTTGGTTAATCCTGCGACAGAAGATTTCTCTTCTTGAAGAAAAAATAGAGTTAAATGCAGACTCTTATGCAAATTTAATAGATAGTTTGAAAATTTCTATTTCAAAACTTGAAAAAGATTTAATCTCAAAAGACAGAGTATATGAAGATAAAATCAAACTTCTTAAAATAAATTTTGAAGAAAATTTAGAGTTTGAAAAGAGTAAAGCTTCATTAAAACAAAACTCTTTACTTCAATCTTTTGAAGATAAAAAAGAGCAGTTAAAAAGTGAATTTGAAATAAAAGAGGAGAATCTAAAAGAGAAAATAGAACTTTTGGAATCTTCAAAAGAGAGATTAAAAGAAGAGTTTGAAAATTTGGCAAACAAACTTTTTGAAGAGAACTCAAAAAAATCTTCAAATAATTTAAATCAGATGTTAAATCCTTTTAAAGAGCAGCTTTCAAATTTCGGGAAAAGAGTCAATGACATATATAATGATGAAACAAAACAAAGAGTATCGTTATTAACCGAAATCAAAAATTTAAAAGAGTTAAATAATCAAATCTCTCAAGATGCAATCAATCTTACAAAAGCTTTAAAAGGCGAAAACAAAACTCAAGGAGACTGGGGAGAGTTGATTCTTTCTAAAATCTTGGAACAAACAGGACTAAGAGAAGGAATAGAGTATACAACCCAAGGCTCTTATACTGATGAAAACGGTAAAAGATTAAGACCTGACGTTATTGTTCATTTGCCCGAGAATAAAGATATCGTAATAGACTCGAAAGTCTCTTTAACGGCATATTTAAATTATAATGAGGCAGAAGATGAGATAAAAAGAGAATTGGCAACAAAAGAGCTGATTAAATCAATTTATACTCATATAAAAGGTCTCAGCGTTAAAAGTTATGAAAATATCGATGCAGTCAAAAGTTTAGATTTTGTTTTGATGTTTATTCCTATTGAAGGTGCATTTATGTTGGCTGCTTCAAATGATAACAACCTTTTTAAAACAGCTTTTGAAAATAATATTATGTTAGTCTCTCCTTCTACACTATTTGCGACTTTGAGAACAATAGAAAATATCTGGAGATATGAACATCAAAATGAAAATGCTCTTTTAATCTCTAAAAAAGCAGCTGATTTATATGATAAGTTTGCAAATTTTATTACTGATATGGAAGCTATCGGCATAAATATTACAAGAACTCAAAAAGTCTATGATGATGCAATGAATAAGTTGAAAACAGGCAAAGGCAATCTTTTAAGAAGAAGTGAAGAGTTTGTAGAACTTGGTGTAAAAACAAAAAAAAGAATTGACACCAAAAAATTATTGGATTAATAAAAAAGGAAACACTTTTGATAAGGATTTTTATTTTAATTATATTGCTATAATTTAATACTCCTTTTTCTTTAATCTGACACTTTTTCTTATAAATAATGAAGTAAAATCTCTTAAAAAAAGAGACAAAAAAAAGATAAGAATAAAATCCTTTTTAAAAATTTTAATAACTTCTTTTATCTCAATTTTGAAAAGAAATTTGTAGCTATTTTAACCAATCTAATAGAAGAATATCAACAATATCATTCTTTTTTAAATCTTCACTATCCTCTTTTTGGATAAGAAGAGCAGGGCTTTCAAGCATATTTGTCAAAATCGCACTTGTTCCTTGTTTTTTGCCGTCAAAATCTATTTTATACTCTGCGTCTTCGTATTTAACGTTACAAGCAGTAAAAATAGTCTTTTTCATCTTAAGAGGAAAATCTTGTGTGATTCTTGCTTTTACAATAGGCAGCTTTTTTTGTGAACCTAAAAATTTATATATCATTGGAACCATATATAAAATAGCACAAACAGTCGATGAATAAGCAAATCCCGGAAGTGAAATTATAAGTTTATTATCTTTTTGTGCAATTAATAAATGACCGCCCGGTTTTATTTTTACGCCATGAAAAAGGACTTTTGCTTTTAACTCCTCTTTTACTACATCTTGCACAAAATCATAATCTCCTCTTGATACTCCTCCTGTAGTTACTACAATATCGGAACTTTGTAATGCATCTTGCATAGCTTCCGTGATACTTTTTATATCATCTTTAACAACTCCCATTTGAATGGTTCTTGCCCCTGCTTTTTTTGCAATAGCTTCTACTGTAAGATGGTTAGAACTTCTTATTTGTGCACTGTTTGTCTGCTCTTCTCCTAAATCTAATATTTCACTTCCCGTACTTGCGATACTTACTCTAGGCTCAGTATATACGTATATTTGAGAAATATTAAGTGAAGCTAACACTCCAATCTCTGCAAAACCTATTGTTGTTCCCTCTTTAATAAGTATTTCATCTTTTTTATAGTTTTCTCCGGGTTCTCTTACAGCAAAACCTTTCTTTACCTCTTCAATGATTTTAATAGAATCATTTTCGACTTCTACATTTTCAATGGGTATTAAAGTATCGGAACCTTCGGGCATTATAGAACCTGTAAATGTTTTAATACAAGTACCTCTTTCTACTTTAGATTCAATTACACTTCCTGCAGGATTTTTATCTATTATTTTTAATAAACCGTTCTTTTGATCATCAGATTTTATTGCATATCCATCCAAAGCCGACATTTGAACTTCGGGCGAATTATGATTTGCAATTATATCTTGAGCAAGGACTTTACCGATACAGTTTGTTAAAAATAGCTTTTCCTTACCTTTTCCTTTAAATTGAATATTACTTAATATTGTTAAAGACTCTTCATATTTAATAAATTTTCTCATAAAACTCTCCGTAAAAAATTGACTGAATATTAACATAAGCTAAAAAAAAACTAACTTTAGAGATGAATTTAAGGTGTTTTTTATGTTGAAAATAGCATCTAAATAGCAACTTTGGTAATTTATGTTACGAAAAGAAATTTTTTCAAATTATCCTCAGAAAATAATTGACTTAGGTGAGAAAAATGGTAATAATAGTTGCATCATTATATAACAAAAACTTATATAATAGGCTGTTATGATATGTATAAGTTTAAGTAAATTTACTTTGGCAAACACTTATATTTTGGGGACTTATAATAAATATAAGAAAAATAGATTTATTTTGGCTTTTGTGTGTTATAACTAATTTTTTAAGGAGGAATAATGACGGAGGTTAATAAAACTTCTGAAAAATCTCTAAGCCCGATTTCTGAAAAAAAATTGAGCAGAAGAGACTTTTTTAGAAAAACTGCAGTCTATTCAGCGGGAGCTATCGCTGCAGCAAATGTTTTGTCTCCAGTTAGACTAAGAGCCGATGATCCGGCTATAGTTGAAGAAGCTGAGTGGGGAACAAAACTTGGTGATCCAGTTACAAAAAATTTATATGGAGTACCATCACCTTTTGAACACAATAATACAAGAAGAACAACAGATCTTCTATCTTCGGGAGATGCTTATGCTTCTGTATCAATGTGTCCAATTCATGAGTCGGAAGGGATTATAACACCAAACGGTCTTTTTTTCTGTAGAGACCACGGTGGAACTGCTCATGTGGATCCAAATAAATTTAGACTTATGATTCACGGTAAAGTTAAAAGAGAAGTTGTTTTAACTTTAGATGATTTAAAAAGATATCCAAGTGAGAGTCGAATCTATTTTATTGAGTGCCCTGCAAACGGTTCAACAGGATGGAGAGGACCACAATTCAATAACTTACAATTTATGAAAGGTATGATGAGTTGTGCACAATGGACAGGTGTTATGTTAAAAACAGTATTAGATGATATTGGTTTAGAAGATGATGCTGTTTGGATGTTATCAGAAGGTAGTGACAATGCAGGAAACCCAAGAACGATTCCTGTAGAAAAAGCTTTAGATGATGCAATGCTTGTATGGGCACAAAACGGTGAAGCACTTAGACCTGAACAAGGTTATCCTTTAAGATTGTTAGTTCCGGGATGGGAAGGAAACTTAAATACCAAATGGTTGAAAAGATTGGAATTCTCTGATAAACCTTGGCATGCAAAAGAGGAAACCTCAAAATATACAATGCTTCAAAAATCAGGAAAAGCTATTCAATATTTCTGGCCAAATGAAGTTAATTCGGTTATAACTTCACCTTGTCCTGAAAAACCTTGGACTAACCTTAAAAAAGGTGACTTAGTAGAAATTGAAGGTTTGGCTTGGTCAGGTCACGGTACAATTAAAAATGTTGATATCTCTTTTGACGGCGGTGACAACTGGGTTGAAGCTAGTTTAAAAGGATTGGTTTTACCAAAAGCTTGGACAAGATTTAGTTATATATTTAAGTGGGAAGGTAAACCTATGTTTTTATCTAGTAGAGCTGTTGATGATTCAGGGAATGTACAACCGACTATTGATCAAGAGACTTCGGCAGTGGGTGTGGAATCTATTTATCATAGAAACCCAATAGTTACTTGGAAAGTTAGTGCGAACGGGGAGGTTAATAATGTTCATATTAGAAAACATCACGCTTAAAAAAGCAGTAGCAACTTTAAGCATAGTTACTATCTCATTATTAACAACTGCATGTTCGACAAGTAACAGATCTGTTGACGGTGCTGTAAAATATGATATTAAAGACGGGAAATATACTGCTTATCATGTAAATACTCAAAAAGTAGGTAAGTTTAACAACGGTAGAACACCGACAAAAACAGAACTAGCAGCATGGAATATTGATGTAATGCCCGATGGAACAGGATTGCCCGAATATGATGCAAAAAACGGTAAGATTGTTTTAGATGAAGAGGGTAACCCTAAAAAAGCGGAAGGATCTGTTGAATGGGGTAATGAACTTTATGATTCTCAATGTGCAATGTGTCACGGTGAGTTTGGTACGGGAGGAAAAGGTTATCCGACATTATCGGCAGGAACTGCTTCTACTGATTCGTTAAAAAATCAATTATTAAATCCGGCAGATAAAAATCCGGGAATAGAACCGCCTGTAAAAACTATCGGTACATATTGGCCATATGCTAGTACACTATTTTGGTATATTCAAGATGCAATGCCTTTTCCTCATCCAAAATCATTATCAAACAGTGAAACTTATGCATTAGTTGCATATCTTTTAATGGAAAACGGAGTGAGTATTGACGGTGAAGAGTTAGATGATGAGTATGTGTTAGACAGAGAAAAATTCTTGAAAATAAAAATGCCTAATGAAGATGGATTCTATCCAAAAGTTGATACACCTGAAAATCCTAAACAAGGTGTTGCAAATATGAAAGCATTTTTAAGTGATCCAAAAAATTACGGTACAGGTACTAGATGTATGAATGATTGTATTAAAGGTGAAGTTCCTGTTTTAGCTATAAAACATGAATTAAATGACTTTAATCCTCCTGCATCAACTGAAAGATCATGGAAAGTACCTGGGGCTAAAGAAGTTTCTCAAGCTCAAAAAGATTATGAAACTTATTGTGCCGCTTGCCATGCAAATGATGCAATCGGGGCACCTGTTCTTGGAAATAAAGAGGCTTGGGCAGAAATTGCCGCTCAAGGTATGGATACGGTTTATGCCAATGCAATAAACGGTATAAATGCAATGCCTCCAAAAGGTGGTTCTGATTTATCGGATGCAGATTTTAAAAAGGTTGTTGATTTTATGATCAACTCTAGTAAATAAAGGAGAAAGCAATGAAATTAATCAAAAGTTTAGCTGTAGCTACAGCTATCAGTGCACTTGCTGTTACTTTATCTTCAGCTAATGAAGATTTAGTAAAAAAGGGTGAAAAGATTTTTAATACAAAAAATCTCGGTAACTGTTTAGCTTGTCATGCTGTTAACGGCAAAAAAATTGACGGGCCGGGAAGTATGGGACCAAAGCTTCAAGCTTTGAAATATTGGCCTGATGAAGCACTATATAATAAAATCTATGATCCAAATATTGACAATCCTATTTCACAAATGCCTGCATTTGGGAAAAACGGATGGTTAAGTGATGGTGAAATAAGAGCAGTTATTGCTTATTTAAAAACAGTAGATTAATAAAATTTAAAAAGGAAAAAATATGATGAATAGAAGAAATTTTTTAGGTTTAGGTTTAGGAACTTTAGCTGTTTCAATGGCACCGTCTACATTAAGTGCTATTAATTTTAGAGAAACTAAGCCAAAAGCTTTTTCAGCTAAAAAAGTTGATGTTGCAATTAAAGAGTTATTTGGAACTAATGCTACAACTGCAGGTAATGTAGAGTTAAAAGCTCCTGATATTGCAGAAAACGGTGCAGTTATTCCTGTTACTGTATCTGCTAAATCAGGTTCGACAGTTGCAATATTCCAAGATGCAAACCCTGAAACAACAGTTGCTGTGTTTACTGTTCCAAAAGGTGGAATTATTGATTATTCAGTAAGAATCAAAATGGCTAAAACAGGTAAAGTAACTGCGGTTGTTGAAGATGGCGGTAAATTATATTCTGCTACTAAAGATGTAAAAGTAACAATCGGTGGATGTGGTGGTTGATTTAGTTCAACTATCAAGAACGATTAAATAAATTTTACAAAATATAAAAAAGAAAAAGGAATTATAATGGCTAAAACTAGAATTAAAGCAAAATTAAAAAAAGGTGTTGTAACTGTTAAAGCTCTTGCAAAACATCCAATGTTAAGTTATGTTGAAGCAGAAAAAGCAAAAAAAGAAGCGAATTTTATTACTTATGTTGTGGCAAAAGTAAACGGTAACATTGTATACGAAGTATCTACAAGTCAATTTTTATCTAAAAACCCTTATATGAAATTCTCATTTCATGCAGATGCTGTAGGGGCAAAAAAAGGTGATAATATTGAATTTACTTGGGTAGATTTAAAAGGTAATACACAAGCAGATAAAGCAAAAATAAAATAATTAATCACTCTTAAAAGAGTGGTTATAAAGACTTAAGGAGATATGTATGTTATTAAAAATTGCAAGAACAACTGCATTAGTTGCATTAACTGCTTGTGCTTTAAATGCGGCTGATTTTAATGCACAAGCTGAAAAAGACAGATTGGCATTAATTAAATATTTTGAAGCAAAATTTGAAAATCCGTTAAAGAACAGAAGTACTTTCTTCCCTTACTCTACTGATGATGAATTAAAAAACAACATTATGAGTGGGTTAAAGTTTGAGGATTTTTCAAAAGGAAACTACTCTTTTTCTAAAAATGGGAGAATGTCTTATGATGAAATTAAAGAGTTCCCTCCATATGAAGAGTTTGTAGAAAACGGTGAAGCTTTATACTCTAAAGCTTTTGCAAACGGAAAATCTTTTAAAGACTGTTTCCCTGATCCTTCAGTAGCAGGTTCAGCATATCCATATTTTGATGAAAAGAAAAAAGAGGTTATGACTTTAACTGTTGCTATTAATCAATGTTTAACTTCAAACGGTGAAAAAGCTTGGAATCCTAAAAAAGGTAAAATAGCTCATCTAGAAGCATATTTTGTTCAAGAAGCACAAGATGCTGAGAAAAAAATTGATGTTAAAATTGAGAGTAAAGAGGCCGAAGAGGCTTACAACAGAGGTAAAGAGTACTACTATACTCAAAGAGGTTATCTAAATCTAAGTTGTGCTGAATGTCATGTTCAAGGTGCAGGACAAAGAGTTAGAAATGAAAGTTTATCTCCATTCTTAGGACAAGTTACTCATTTCCCTGTATATAGATTAAAATGGGGTGCAGCTGATGCAAACAATGATGGTCTAGGAACATTGGAAAGAAGAATGTCGGGATGTGTTAAGGATCAAGGTCAAGTACCGCCGAAATATGACGCTAAAGAGATGAAAGAGTTACTATTTTTCATGGCTTATATGTCAAACGGTATGAAAATTGACGGTCCAGACATTAGAAAGTAAGAAGGAGATTATCATGAAAAAATTATTAAATTTATCATTAGCAACTGCAGCAATGTTTTTACTGACTGCTTGTGTAAGCTCTTCTTCTCCTAGTATGGAAACGGCATTAAAAGAGGATTTAAATACTGTTTGTAGTGTAGAAAAGAGTGGAATTGAAAATGTAATTGCAACTGCAAAAGCGTATAACGAAGTTGCAAAAGCAAAAGGTTTGGAGTTTAGAAGACTTGAAGTTGATAACTCTAATTTAATTACTTCTGTTGAAGAGGCTATTAAAACGGGAGCAAAAGAGGTTAACCCTAAAACGTTTAAAGGTAAACCTTCAAAAACTAAACTACCTACTGACTATGCAGCACAAAGAGCTTGTAGATTTGCAATTTCTGCATTACAACAAGCTGATGCTTCTAAAAAAACTTGGAGACTTGCAATTCCAGGTGATGGATACAAATACTAAAATAGTTTAAAAGTCAAGATCTATTTCTTGGCTTTTTTTATGGATATGATAAATGAGGTTAAGGATAGATTAATGACATTTATAAAAAAATTATTACTTACTACAGCCGTAGCTGGAATTTTCTCTGTTACAGCAACTGCAGAAAATTTCGTACCAATTTCAACAGGTGTAAAATCTATTAAAATGAATTTAAATGATGAAGAATTCACTTTAATGAGAAACCAAACAAAAGGTAATAAAATTACATCTCTTTACGATACTACAGATAGAGGAGCTCCTCAACCGATGATTTTAGCACCCGGTGTAGAGACAGTCGGAGAATTAGAGTTTATTGAATATATGAAAAAAGCTCAAACTGATAAAAATATTGCACTTATTGATTCAAGAAAACCGGGTTGGTATGCAAGACTTAGAATTCCCGGAGCCGTAAATGTTCCTTATACAAATTTCAATGAAGAAGATAGCGCAGTTGAGATGATGGAAGATGAAATGGGTGTAGTTCAAAGAGAAGATGGTACTTTGGATTTTTCAAAAGCTAAAACTTTAGTTTTATACTGTAACGGTTACTGGTGTGGACAAACTCCGGGAATGGTTAAAAATTCTAAATTTGCACTGTTAAAAATGGGATATCCTGCATCAAAAATTAAATACTACAGAGGTGGTATGCAAGCTTGGACATCTTTAGGTTTTACGGTTGTAGGTTCAGGTAAGTAATTTAGAATATTTCTAAATTTCATATGAAGGGATTGATTAAATGAGTAAACTAAGTAGAAGAGAGTTTGTTTATATGATGGCAGTACTTGGTGCTGCTCCTGTATTTGCTAATTCACATACAAGAATGACAAATACCAATAAACTTGAAGATTATTACAAATTAAAACCGTTCGGTAATGTAAGATTAATGCATATGACTGATTCTCATGCACAACTTTTACCGGTATATTTTAGGGAGCCAAGCGTAAATTTGGGGCTTCATAGTAATTTTGGAAAACCACCTCATATTGTAGGTGAGAAATTCTTAGATTATTTTGGAATAAAAGGTAATAAAAGATTAGAATATGCACTTACTTGTGTAAATTTTGAAAAACATGCAAAAGTTATGGGTAGAACAGGTGGTTTCGCTCAAATTAAAACAGTTGTAGATTTTTTAAAAAACAATTTCGGTAAAGAAAAAACTTTATTGTTAGACGGTGGAGATACATGGCAAGGAAGTGCAACGGCTCTTTACACTAGAGGTAAAGATATGGTCGGTGCGATGAATCTTTTAGGTGTAGATGTTGCCGTAGGACACTGGGAATTTACTTATAAAGCCCAAGAGGTTTTAGATAATGTAAAAGAGTTAAATGCAGAATTTCTTGCCCAAAACGTAAAAGTAAAAGAGGATGCTCTTTTTGAAGAGACTGATATTGCAAAACAAGCATACGATCAAGATGAAGGTTATGCATTTAAACCTTATACTATTAAAAAACTAGGAAATGCAAGAGTTGCTATTATAGGACAGGCTTTCCCTTATACAACAATTGCAAATCCTCAAAGATTTATTCCTGATTGGACATTCTCAATCAATGATGACGGTATGCAAGAACTTGTTGATGAAGTTAGAGAGAGTGAAAAACCCGATGCAGTAATCGTACTTTCTCATAACGGATATGATACAGATAAAAAAATGGCACAAGTCGTAACGGGAATTGATTTTATTATGGGTGGACACACTCATGACGGTGTTCCCGAAGCTGTTCCTGTTAAAAACGACGGCGGGGTTACTTATGTTTGTAATGCCGGTTCAAACGGTAAATTCTTAAATGTTTTAGATTTAGATATTCAAAATGGAAAAATCAAAGACTTTAAATTTACACTTCTTCCGATTTTTTCTGATATTGTTCCTGAAGATGCAGCTATGAAAAAATATATTAAAGATGTTAGAGCTCCATTTTTAAAAGAACTTACAAGAGAAATCGCAACTACAGAAAATACTCTTTTTAGAAGAGGAAATTTTAACGGTTCTTGGGACCAAATTATTTGTGATGCTTTAATGGACGTAAAAGGTGCCGATATCTCTTTATCTCCGGGATTTAGATGGGGAACTTCGGTAATGCCCGGACAAGCAATTACATTTGATGATTTAATGACTCAAACGGCAATGACTTATCCTGAAACATACGCAAGAGATATCTCAGGAAAAGATATAAAAAATATCTTAGAAGATGTTGCTGATAACTTATTTAATCCGGATCCATTTTTCCAACAAGGTGGAGATATGGTAAGAACGGGAGGAATCTCTTATAAAATTAATCCTATTGCAAAAATGGGAGAGAGAATTTCAGATATTACTCTTACAAAAAGCGGAGAAAAACTTGAAGCTAGTAAATCTTACAAAGTTGCGGGTTGGTCAACAGTAGGTGCAAAATCACCGGGTGAACCTGTATGGGAAACTGTTGAAACATATCTAAAAAATGTAAAACATATTGCTAACCTTAAAGTTGATACTCCAGATATTGTCGGAGTAAAAGGTAATCCCGGAATTATCTAAATAAATTAAGAAGAGATTTTTCTCTTCTTCAATTTAGCAGATATTTTATTTTAAATATTTGCTAAGTTGAAAGAGAGGTTTTATAATGATAAAAAAAGGTTTATTTTTACTATTTTGTCTATTTTTTACAATAAATTTATATGCAGATTTTCAAGAGGGAAAAATATTATTTGAACAAAAGTGTGCATCTTGCCACAAAGAGTATATCTCTTTTAAAAAATTAAAAGAGAATTTTTTTGAAAGAAACAATACTCTTCTTAACCTAACAATCCCAACTGAAAATATGCTTGCATGGGCAATTATGGACAGTAGTAGAAAAATAGGCGATCCAAATGATCCTGAGATGAGACAAGTAGAGATAGAGGAGTATCTGAAATCATATTTGGCAAATCCTGATTTAAATAACAGTATTTGTGATCAGCATGTTTTAAAATATTATGTTAAAAAAGAGCCAATGCAAATAAGTAGCGAAGAATCAGAGCTTTTGGCTCAATATTTTATGGGATATAAACAAAATAGATTAAAAAACAGTGAAGAACCCGTAAATGTAAAAACAAAAGATTTTGATGAAAAGAAAATTTTACAAAAAGCTCAAAAAGAGGGCAAACATATTATTGTTTTTGCCACATCTCAAACCTGTTATTTTTGTAAAAAGATGAAAAAAGAGGTTCTCTCTTTAAAAGATGTACAAAAAAAGATTGATAATGATTATATCTTTTTAGAAGTAGATGTAGATTTTGTATCTTTGCCTTTTGGTTTGAAAAAATATTTTAAAGGTATGACTCCTACCTTTTTTATTTTAACAACAAGCGGTGAACTTATCAATACTTATCCAGGAGCATGGGTAAAAGATGACTTTTTACAAATATTGAAGGAAAATTTATAATGAGTACATTAGGAAAAGTAATCGACACATTTAGTGCAAAAGTAGGTCAAAGCGGCTTACCCAGACCAAAAGTGCAGAGTCTGGATTTGATTTACGGATACGGTATAAAAGATGATAAATTTGCAGGAGATAATCTTGATAAAACCGTAATGATAGTAGGTAAACAAAGTTATGATTTAGCAAAAGAAAACTCAATAGAGCTGCAAAACGGTAGTTTAGGAGAAAATATACTTCTTGATTTCGATCCTCATGAATTTCCAATAGGAACAAGATTTAAAATAGGCGAGGCTGTTATTGTAGTAATGGAGAATTGTACTATTTGTAACCATTTGGCAGTTTTTGACGATGAATTGCCGATTTTACTGCAAGAGTACAGAGGTTTATATTGTAAAATAGAAAAAGCTGGTATAGTAACAAAAAATAGCACTGTAGAATTAGTTGAAGATACTAAATCTAAAATTGCTTCATAAAAAGGGATAAAATGAAAAAATTTTTATTGTTGACTATATTAACAATATTTACATATGCACAATCAACTTTTAGTGATCCTCAGCCTAGTTTTGACGAACCTAGAAAAGTTGCAATTCAACTTTACGATTCTGATTTGAAAAAGGTGAATCATAATTTAAGTACTATCTACAATATTTTAAAAGAGTACCCCGAAGAGAGTCTGAAAGTTGCCGTTATTGCTTACGGTAACGGTGTTAGAGCCTTAAAAAAAGATTATGATAAAGCTACTTTGTCAAGGATTAATTCATTAATGGAATATGATGTGGAGTTTGTCGTTTGTAAAAATACTATGCAGACTATGAACTGGACAGAAGATGATTTTATTGACGGAGTCTCTTATGTTCAAGCCGGAATTGTCGAGTTAATAGAGAGACAAATAGACGGATATGTGGGAATTATTGCCTACTAAAAACTTTCATTAAACTAAAGTTCTATATATATTTAAGAGAAAAAATAAATATAGAACTAAGAGTAATTTTATAAAATTATTAAATCTTACAAAAGGAGTAGATATGCAAAAAAAGTTTTTCTTATTTTTTATGATTTTTTTACTTTCTTTATCATTAGAAGCAAAAAAAATCAATCAAGACCAATGTAGTAAGTTAGGAGATAATTTTATCTTTGCAGGCGGTGAGTGTATAGAGTATAAAGCCTATAAAGGTGATTCAACTGACAGAATTATAGTTATTGTTCATGGAACTTGGGATGAGGGGACGAATACTTTAGGAAGATATGCACCTTTTGCCGAAACTATGAATATGAATACGGACTTAACTACAATTGCGATTGCCCTTCCGGGATATTCAGGTTCTTCAACAAATAATTTTGAGTCTTTGGGAAGTAAAAAAGTTAAAAATTTAGCTGCACATAAAGATTATGTACTGTTTTTAGGAAAATTAATAAAAGCTTTAAAAGATAAATTCGGTGCAAAAGAGGTTACTTATATAGGTCATAGTGCAGGTGCTATGGCAGGTGCTACTTTAATGGGATTGGAACCTGATCTAATTCAAAATATTGCCTTAGCAGGTGGAAGATATGATATTCACAAAGTAGCAAAAGGGGATTTAATCTCTTTAGTTGATGTTATTGATAATGTAAATAAAGATGCTAAATTTCTTTTTATTTACGGAACAAAAGATGAAATTTCAAAACCTGAAGTTACTACAAGTTTTTTTAAAATTGCGGAAGATAAAGGGTTAAATGCAAAGTTATTAAAAGTTCAAGGAGCAGTTCATATCGATTTGGATATGAGCGATACTTCTGTAGAAGCAATAACCGAAATGTTAGAAGAGGAGTAAATTATTCCTCTTCTTCATAAAATTCCAATTCATTAAACGCATCAAAAACATTTCTGGAATTTAATTCATCATATAAAGCTTTATTTTTAAACTCTTCCATTTTTACCACTTTTGTAATATCTTGTGCAGAGACTTCATTTTCAATAGCCTCTAAAACTCTTTGTTTAAGCAGCGTAAAATATTGTTTAGTCTCATTCATAGCATTTTTACTCGTATCAAAACCGTGTCCTGGTACAAGGTTTTTAAAATCCATTTTTTCAAGCATTTTTACGGCTTTTAGCTGACCTATTACGGAACCGTCTCTATTTGAGGTAATTCTTCCATTCATTACAATATCACTTGAAAAGAGTGTTTTATTTTTAGGAACATAAACAAACAAATCTTCACTTGCGTGAGCTTTGACTCCTACAGGTATAATCTGAAATGAAGTATCATCGATTTTTAGTGTCGTAGGTTCAGATATTTCTTGTTCTACTTTTACTATTTTCGTATTTTTTATCGCATCGGCTGAAAGCATTCTAAACATTCTTGTTTTTGAATTTTTATCATAATTTTTATTTATTGAAGCAACTCCGACAAGTTTTGCATTAAATTTTTCTTTATGAAAAGAGGCTCCTAACCAGTGGTCATCATGTTCATGGGTTAATATAACAGTAGAAACAGGTAAATCTGCAATTTTCTGCATCTGTTCATAGGCTTGTTTTGCTATTTCATAAGTTCCTCCTGCATCGATTAAAACATAATGTTTTCCTGTGTTTACATAACAGTGATTTGACATAAAACCTCCATTATGTTTTGACGGAGCTTCAAGTTTGCCTAAAAAACACCAAGTCGTATCATTTACCTTTTGCGGTTTTAAATGGTAATCAAATCCAAAAAGGCTTATATTCACTAACAACAATGAAAATAATATTCTCTTCATTTCTCTCCTTTTTATATTTATTAATTTTGATTATATATTCTTTTCTTTAATTTATAATTAGTAATTATATTGTAGGATTATTATCAATTAAAATTTAGGATAATAATATGGACAAGAAAAAAGAGATACTTTTTAATTTAAATAATTTTTTATTAGCAATGTCGACTGCTTTAGATGAAGTAGAAAAAGAGGTTTACAAAGTCTCTTGCTTTCACTCTAAAAGAGTTGCTTATCTTGCACTGAAATTGGCAAAAGAGTTTAATTTTGAAAAAGAGGGACTTTCTGATATTTGCTCTTTTGCTCTTTTACATAATATAGGATTAAAAAAGAGTCTAAAAAAAGGGGAAGAGTACTGCTTGTTAGGGGAAGAGTATTCAACTAAATTTCCTTTTTTAACTGATGAAAAAAATATTATAAAATACCACTGCGAATATTATGACGGAAGCGGTATTTTTGGTTTGAAAGGTGATGAAATTCCTCTTTTTTCACAATTTTTGGCTTTTGCAGATACTCTTGATACAAAATTTGATTTATCAAAAAAAGATATAAATAACAGAAAAGAGATTTTAGAATTTGTCAAAAAAAGTGAAAATACTCTTTTTTCAACAGATATGGTTGAGTGTTTTTTTGAATTTAGCGAAGTTGAAAGTTTCTGGCTTGATTTACAAAATGAACAAGAGCTGTTAACTTATATTTTTTCTTCTTTATTTGATTTCTCTATTCCATTAAAATTTGAAGATGTTTTATCTCTCTCTTCTATTTTTCATGAATTAATCGATAACAATAGTAATCTAATATCAAACTGCTCTAAAATGGCAGATTTTTATAATTTTGACCACAAAGACAAACAGACATTTTTAATTGCCGCAAGTTTGGCAAATATAGGCAAATTTTTTATTCCAAGCAAGATTTTAGAAAAAAAAGATACATTAGAACTAAATGAATATACTCAAATTAAGGCTTATCCTTATTATACAAAAAAAGTTTTATCAAATATCATTGGCTTTAGCGATATAAATAATTGGGCAAGTACTATTCAAGAATTTATCGATAAAAGCGGCTATCCTTTTTGTTTGGAGGGTAAAGATTTAAGTCTAAAAAACAGATTATTGACTACTACAAATATCTATACCTCTTTAATAACAAAAAAAACATACAGAGCAGCTTTTTCAAAAGAAGAGGCTTTTAAAATAATGGATAAACTTTCAAATGATAAAAGAGTAGATAAATCAATAGTTGAGGATTTAAAAAGTGTTTTTAGTTAAAGATTACCTAAAAAGGTAATCTTTTTTATTCAGAAACCGTAGTTAAATTTAACATTTTCCAAGAGTACATTCCACCTCTGTACCATTTGATCTTTTCTTGAGGAAAACCGATTTTTATTAAGTTTTTAATAGCAAGAGTAGATTGAGGGCACCAAGGTCCGTTACAAAACAGCAATAACTCTTTTGCATTTGTAAAGTCATATTTCCCTTCACTAAGCTCTTTTACTCCGATCATATCTAAAACGTCATAGAAATCATCAGGGTATTTGTCTTTATTAAAATAAGGAAAAGGTATATTTTCAGCTGTTGGTATACTCATTTGTAAAAACCAATCAGGAAGTCTTGCATCAATAAGAAGTTTATTCTTATCTGTTTGAGACTCTTTTATAAATTTAATAACCTCAAGTTCTCCTATAGTTTCAATTTTATCATTGATTTTCATAGGAGTTATTTTCCCTACTGTTGTTACAAATTTTTTAACACATTTTTCGGGAAGTCCTTCTTTTGCATAATTCCCTGACCAGATATTTTTGGGATCTGCACCATTTATCGTTTTACACTCTTCATCATGCATCCTTTTAATAGTAACAGTTTGATCGTCGTATTTTATATCTACACCGCTACTTCGTAGATTAAATTCACTCGCAGCTAAAGTTGAAGCAAAGAAGAGTGAACCAAGTATTATATATTTACTTTTTTTCAGCATATCTATCTCCTTGTTTATAATTTTTTCTAATATTAAAATATAATAAGATTAAAATATAAATGAGCTTAAACGGCAAATATACTACTTGCAAATTAATATAATCAAAAAAAGTTGTTCTATAATTAAACATCAAAGGTGAAAGTATGGGAAATATTTCTATTGAAATAAAAGGCTTTTCAACAGTAACATCTTCTAAGATAGTTGCTTCTTTAAATAAAATTTATAAAGATTTTTCTTTTTTGGATATAAGAAGATTGTCAACTATAATAGTAAGTTCAGAGTTTAAAGAAAATAGTGTAACTTTACAAGATAAATATGCCGTTGTTTTAACTCTGTCCAAGAATGATGATTTTGAATTTATATTGTTAATCAATCCAAATTTTATTTTAAATATTCTAAAAAACAAAGAGGATCTTTTTTATAAAAGAGCCTTTCATATATTGCATCACGAATTTGCACATATTCATGATAACAACAAAAAAATAGATGCTTTTAAAAATTTGATGAAAACATCTTCTTATAAAGGAGTATCTTCACTTCTTTATCCCATTGCAGAAAATTGTTGGAGTGAATATATTGCAAATTTTATCTCTTCTAAAAGTGCTTTGGATACTACTTACCCTTTTGAAGTTGCAAAAGCTTTACTTTATAAAGTTAATAATATACCAAAAGAGATAGAAAAAAAATTCTCTCTTTTTAACGGTAAAAAAGGGAATAAGGAATTTATCCTTTTTTCAATAAAACAAGCGGAATCTTTATTTAAAAGTGCAGCTTATTTAATAGGATATTTAAATGGAATAGGTATTTCTCTTGAAAAAATAGATGAAAAAATTGCTTTAGAATTAAACTCTTCCTCTTTTTATATATTTTTTGAAAGTTTAAAGTATGAATTATCTTCAATTCATCAGATTTATCCAGACGGATTTATAAATCTATCAATATATAAAAAGATTGCTTTTTTAGTAGAAGAGTTTTTAAAACAAAAGGGAATTTCTTTAATAGAAGAAAAAGAAGAGCCTATCTTCTAAATCTCTTCTTTAAATTTTTACTTTGTTGTATTAAAAGTCCTAAAACAATCAAAACAAGACCTAAAAGTGTTGCTAACAATATTTTCTCTCCCACAAATAGATATATAAAGATAAGAGATAAAAAAGGAGCAATAAAAATTAAGTTTGCAATTTTTGAAGTAGAGTAGGTCAGTTTCATAGCATTGAGCCAAAACATAAAAGTTATACTCATTTCAAATAATCCGACATAAATGGCACCGGCAACACCTTTTATATCATTTACCGTATATTCTCCTACATATATAAAATATATTAAGACAAAAGGCAAAGAGATTAAAAAGTTTGAAAAAAGTCCTACTACGGGATTTACTTCTATTTTAGTATTAAATATCCAATATAAAGACCAAAAAACTGTAGTAAGAAGAGCTAATATTACGCCGTAAATATTAGTAAACTCCAAAGAGAAAGGATTGCCTTTGGTTGCAATTATCAAAACTCCGAAATAACAAATCAATCCTGCTATAACATCCTCTTTTTTTAATTTATGCCCAAGAAGAGGAATTGAAAGATAAGTGAGCATTAACGCCCAAGTGAAATTTATAGTTTGAGCCTCTTGCACGGGAAGCAAATCATATGCTTTAAAAAGTGTTATATATTGCAAAAAAGGATTTATAAATCCTAATAGAAGTATATATTTAAAATTTTTTTTGAAGTGTTGAAGGACTTCATTTAAAAGATTTTTTGCAACTACAATTGTAAAAAGTGCAACAGTAGAAGTTAAAATTGCAAAAAAAACTAATTGAGATACACTTAATGTTTCTAAACTAATTTTAAAAACACTTGCCACAGTAGACCATAAAAACACCGATATAAGCGCATATATATAGGCTTTTTTTTGATTTTTTACTTGATTTTCCATATTTTTCCTAGCTGTTTGAATTTAAGTTTATTTTAATATATGTGTGATATACTTCTGATATATCAATAATATTTCAATAAAATATATTACAGATATATAAATTAAAAAGAAATTAATAATGTCAAATAATTTGTTTGACAAAAAGGTAATATAATGGAAGAAACTAGTATAGATTGGCTTTATACTGTTATGCCAGCCGTATTTACATGGCTAAAAGAGTCAGAATCAGGAGCCCTTGAAATTGATTTTGATGAAACAAAAAGACAGGCTGAATATGTTTTAAAAGCTCAAGGAAAGGGCGGAAGCAGAATGGGAGGACTTGTTGCCTCTGGTACTTTAGGTGAAAATAGTTATTTAAGCAACGAACAAAGACTTTCTTTACTTGAATCACTTTCTAAAGTTGCTAAGAAATACAATGTGCCATTGATCAGTGGAGCTTCGGCAGAAACTAAAGAAGAGATTGCAATAATCATTGAAGGACTAGCAAAGGTTGGTGTGGATACTGTTATGGTAATGCCTCCAAAAACTAAAGAAGCTCCTTGCGATGAAGATATGTATGCGTACTATGCTCTTGCTGCAACAGCTGCAAAAAAGGCAGGGGTAACAATTCTGCCTTATAATAATCCTGATGCAGCCGGATATCATGCAATCTCAACAAATACTCTTATTAAACTTGCAGCTCTACCTGAAATAGTGGCTCTTAAAATATCGACTATAGATGTTTCTATTATTGAAACATTATTGTTAGTGGACAAAGATTTAAAAATTTTGGCAGGTGTTGATAATGTAACTGTATATGCCGGACTTGCCGGAGCATGCGGTGGAATTACAGGTGTAGGTACTATCTTCCCCAAAGCTAGTATTACTATGCAGGAGTATGTTTTAAAAGGTGAATGGGACCAGGCTCTAAAAGTTTCTCAGGCGATGAACTCCATTTCATATCTTGATGGTCAGCCGCTTCTTATGGAATATCTTAAGTTTGCAATGGGACTTCATCATAATGATGCTGATGGAGGACTTCGTACTCTTGGTAAGAAATTAACTCCTGAGCAAATTGAAGATGTTCGAGCAAGATACATTCTAGCAAAAGAAAGAATAGAAGGCTTGGGGTTATTAGATTAATCCTTATTGATGATATCAAAAAATTTAATTAATCTAAATGGTTGGTATGAAATGTAAATTTATTGGAGTTTATCCAACAGTTACACTACCAGCATTATAAAAAAAGGATAAAAATGAGTTTACATGGTAAAAATTTTATCGGTAACGTGTTGTCTTCAAACGGTAATCAAAGTAGTAAAATCTATGATATTAATACGAATGAACCTTTTGAAGGAGAGTTTATACATGCAACAAAAGAGGAAGTTGAATTAGCTTTGAAAAAAGCTAATGAGGCTTTCTTCATATATAAAGAGAGTTCACAATTACAAAGAGCAGAGTTTTTAGAAACAATTGCAGATGAAATTATGAATCTAGGAGATGAATTAGTAGTTAGAACTATTGCAGAATCAAATCTTCCAAGACCTAGAATTGAAGGTGAAAGAGGACGAACAGTAGGGCAGCTAAGAATGTTTGCTTCTCTTTTAAAAGAAGGTTCTTGGGTTGAAGCTACGATAGATGAAGCACTTCCTGAAAGAAAACCCTTACCAAGAAATGATTTAAGAAAAATGTTAAGACCAATAGGAGTTGTTTCAGTATTTGAAGCTAGCAACTTTCCTTTGGCTTTTGCTTGTGCAGGAGGAGATACTGCATCAGCTTTAGCAGCAGGTTGTCCTGTAATCGTAAAAGCTCACTCTTCTCACAGCGGTACTTCGGAACTTATTGCAACAGCTATTATAAAAGCCGTAAAAAAATCTAATATGCCTGACGGAACTTTTTCTATGGTTCATGGAAGCGGTAGAACAGTAGGTCAGCAAATTGTTTTAAATGAAATTGTAAAAGCCGTCGGTTTTACAGGTTCTACGCAAGGGGGAATGAAACTTTTTGAATTGGCAAATCAAAGAAAAACTCCTATTCCGGTTTTTGCAGAAATGGGAAGTATTAACCCTTGTCTTATTTTACCAAGTGCAGTAAAAAACAGTGATAATATGGCTTCTTTATACGCAAGTTCAATAACAGTCGGAGTAGGGCAGTTTTGTACAAATCCCGGATTGATTCTTACAATAAAAGATGAAAATCTTGAAATATTTAAAGAAAAACTTTCAAAAGAGATAAACAAAATAGCTCCTGCAACAATGCTTTCTCACGGAATTCAAGAAGCTTATGAAAAAGGTAAAAAAGAGGCTCTTTCTCAAAAAGGAATTACCCTTTTAGGTGAGTCAAATATAAAAAATACAAAAGCAGAAGGTAGACCTACTATTGCAAGCGTTGATGCAAAAACTTTTATGGAAAATCCAAAATTACATGAAGAAATTTTCGGACCTTACTCTTTATTAGTGGAGTGTGAGGATTTAAAAGAACTTTCTTTAGTAATTGATTGTTTAGAAGGTCAGTTAACGGCAACTGTTATGGGTGAAGAGACAGAAATGATTAAATACAAAGAGGTTATTTCCTCTTTAGAAAACAGATGCGGAAGAATCCTTTTTAACGGTGTTCCAACAGGTGTTGAAGTTTGTCATTCAATGCAACATGGAGGTCCTTTCCCTGCTGCTACTGATTCAAGATTTACTTCTGTGGGTACAGGTGCGATTAGAAGATTCGTAAGACCTGTTTGTTTCCAAGATTGTCCTAATTCTTTACTTCCTAATGAATTAAAAGATGAAAATCCTTTAAAAATCTTAAGAATCGTAAATGAAAAATATACAAGAGAGTCCTTATGAAATTTATAGAAAAAAATGATGTCGAAAAAGCTCTTGATTATCCCTCTTTAATAAAAGCATTAAAAGAGGCTTTTATAAATGAGATAAAAGTACCTTCTAGACTTCATTATGATTTTGCAAACCCCAAAGAGGGTGTGGATTCAACGCTTCTTCTTATGCCTGCATGGCAGGAAGGAGTAAGTGTGGGAACAAAAATTTTAACAGTAAGTCCTAACAATGCAAAATATAATCTTCCTTCGATTAGCGGACTTTATATACTTTTTGACGGACATAAAGGGGAACTTCAAGCAGTTATTGACGGTAAACCTTTAACCTCAAAAAGAACGGCAGCGGCTTCTGCTTTAGCTAGTTCTTATCTTTCAAAAGAGGATTCATCTTCAATGCTTATGGTTGGAACGGGAGCTTTAAGTACGGAATTAATAAGAGCCCATAGTAGTGTTAGAGACTTAAAAGAGATTTTTATTTGGGGAAGAGATAAAAACAAAGCTAAAAAAGCGGCTCAAAGTTTGGAAAATGAATTTAATATCAAACTTGTTGATAATATTGAAGATAAGATTTGCGACGTAGATATTGTTTCTTGTGCAACTCTCAGTATAAATCCTTTAATATTCGGAAAAAATTTAAAAGCAGGACAACATATTGATTTAGTCGGTGCTTATAAACCTGATATGAGAGAAGCTGATGATGAGTTGATTAAAAATGTTGATATTTATATTGATACGAATATGGCTAAAAAAGAGTCAGGAGAGTTAAAAATTCCCCTTGAAAATAGTGTAATATCTGAAAATGATATTAAAGCAGACCTCTTTGATTTAACAAGAGAATTAAAAAAAGGTAGAGACTCAAACTCTCAGATTACACTTTTTAAATCTGTTGGTCACGGTTTAGAGGATTTAGCTGCTGCAAGATTAGTATATGAGAAATTAACTAGGAGTTAAAAATGTCTTGTAAAACTTTTTTCTGTGTAGATGCTCACACTTGTGGGAATCCGGTCAGAGTTGTTTGTGGTGGTGCACCTTTACTTAAAGGTGCTAATATGAGTGAAAAAAGACAGCACTTTTTAAAAGAGTTTGATTGGATAAGAAGAGGTCTTATGTTTGAACCAAGAGGTCATGATATGATGAGTGGTTCTATTGTATTTCAGCCAAGCAGTGACGATTATGACGTCTCAATTTTGTTTATTGAAACAAGCGGTTGTTTGCCGATGTGCGGTCACGGTACAATCGGAACAGTTACTGTTTTGATTGAAAAAGAGATTGTAAAACCTAAAAAAGAGGGTGAACTTAGACTTGAAACACCGGCAGGTCTAGTTGTTGCTACTTATAAAAGAGATGAAAAAGATAGAGTTAAATCCGTAAAAATAGTAAATATTCCATCTTTTTTACATTCAAGCAATCTTGAAGTTGAATCTTCTGTATTGGGAAAATTAAGCGTAGATGTTGCTTACGGTGGAAACTTTTACGCAATTATCGATCCTCAAGAAAATTTTTCGGGAATTGAAAACTTCAAAGCTTCGGAACTTATATCAATGAGCAAAGAGTTAAGAGATAAATTGAATGAAAAATATAATTTTGTTCATCCCGAAAATGAAACAATTTGCGGTCTTTCTCATATTGAGTGGACCGGAAAAATAATAGATGAAACTTCAACTGCAAGAAATGCAGTCTTTTACGGAGACAAAGCAATTGATAGATCACCTTGCGGTACGGGAACCAGTGCAAGAATGGCTCAATGGTTTTCACAAGGAAAATTAAATAAAGGTGATGAATTTATACATGAGAGTTTTATCGGGTCTAAATTTATCGGAAGAATTGAAGATGAAGTTCAATTAGGAACTTATAAAGCAATTATCCCTTCTATTGAAGGTTGGGCAAAAATTACAGGATTAAATACTATTACAATAGATGACGATGATCCTTATGCTCATGGATTTCAGGTGATTTAATATGAAAAATATAGCAATTATCGGAGGAGGAATAAGCGGAATTCTTTCAGCTTATTTCTTACATAAAAGCGGGAATAAAGTAGCTGTTTATGAAGAAAACACAGTTGCAAAAGGATGTTCTTACGGAAATGCAGGATTAATAGTTCCAAGTCATTTTGAAACTTTGTCAAATCCGGGCGTTATAAAACAAGGATTAAAATGGATGTTAAATCCAAATTCTCCATTCTTCTTAAAACCAAGATTTGATTTGGATTTGATTAAATGGATTTATAAATTTAACTCATTTTGTACTCAAAAACATGTTGAAGAGAATAAATACTTTTTAAGAGATATCTCTTTATACAGTTTAAACTTATATAAAAAATTACAAAAAAGCGAAGATTTTGATTTTGATTTTAAAAACTATGGTCTTTTAATGATGTGTAAAGAGGAAAAAACTTTAAAAGAGGAAGAGCATTTAGTAAAAGAAGCAAATAAAATAGGACTTGATGCAAAAATTTTAGGGAAAGAAGCTCTTAAAAAGTTAGAACCCAATGCCTCTTTTGATGTTTTAGGTGCAGCATATTATAAAGATGATTCAAGAGTTCAACCTTATGATTTGATAATGGCAATAAAAGCTTTCCTTGAAAAAGAGGGCGTTGTTTTCCATGAAAATTGTAAAATCAAAGATATCAATATAAATAATTCAAAAATTGATTCTATCGTTGATGAAAATTCAAACCTTTACAGAGCAGATGAGTTTGTATTTACAACAGGTGTTTATACGTTTGATATAGCTAAAAAATTCGGATTAAATCTTCCTATGCAAGGTGGTAAGGGATTCTCTTTTAAAGTTGATAAAAACAGTGCTTTAAATTTTTCAACGCCCATGATATTAGCCGAAGAAAAAGTAGCAGTTACTCCTTATGATTCTTATGTAAGGTTTGCAGGAACAATGATGATTAGCGGTTATGACTCTTCAATAAGCGAGAGAAGAGTTAATAATATAAGAAAAGCCGCAAATTCATATATTAACGGTTTGGATATTCAAAATGATCAAATCAAAGATATTTGGGCAGGGCTTAGACCTTGTTCTCCTGACGGTTTGCCTTTTGTAGGAAAAAGTAAAACTATTTCAAATCTTACAGTTGCGACAGGACATGCAATGATAGGAGTCTCTTTAGGAGCTGCAACGGGAAAAATTGTATCTAATCTTGTAAATGGTGAAAAAACGGATATAGATATTGAAAAAATGAATCTTTACAGATTTTAATCAAAGGAGGATATGAAAATAAAAAAGATGCTACATGTATGCAAGAGGAAAGCACAAAATTAAAACAAAAGGAAAGAAAATGAAATTAATTAAGAAGTTAGCAGTAGTAGTAAGTTCAGTTTTGACATTAGGTGTAGTCGGTGCAAATGCAGATTTATTAGACAAAATACTTGAAAAAGGTAAGGTTAAGTGTGGGGTTGTTCTTGATTTCCCTCCGATGGGGTACAGAGATGCAAAAAACAAACCTGCAGGTTTTGATGTGGAATATTGTAAAGATCTAGCAAAAGCTTTAGATGTAGAACTAGAGTTAAAATCAATGACTTTTGCTCAAAGAATACCTGCGTTAAACTCAGGTAAAGTAGATGTAGTAATCGGTTCTACTTCAGATACTTTAGAAAGAGCAAAATCAGCAGGTTTTACAATGCCTTATTTTGTATTTAAATTACAATCAATGTTTAAAAAAGGAAGTAACATAAAAACTTTTGAAGATTTAAAAGGTAAAAAAGTTACGGCAGCACTTAGTACGACTCCTGAAACAAAATTTATTAAAAATGCAAAAAAATTAGGATGGAATGCTTCAGACTATTTTTCATCTAAATCTGAAAACGATACACATTTAGCTTTACTTCAAGGTAAAGCAGATGCAATTATTACTACTGATACAACAATTTCAGAACTTTTAAAATTGGACAAATTCAAGGATTATGTAGCAGGTCCTTATGTACCAAATTATGATGATTTCGTATCTATTATTACAAAAAGAGATGAATATGGATTTATCAATTATTTAAATTTATTTATTCATCAACAAGTAAGATCGGGAAGATATGCAGAGGTTTATAAAAAATTTTACGGTGATGCTCCAATTAGGGATTTAATAGTACATGGAATTTATTACTAAGAATTATTCAGAAGCTTTGCTTCTGAATAATACATCAATATAAGGATTGATTATGTTTGATTTTGAGTATTCGTTTCATTGGCTTACGGTATGGCATGTTTTCCCTGAAATGTTAAGCGCTGCACTTGTAACTATACAAGTAGCGGTTTTGTCTATGATTTTCGGATTGATTGTTGCAATTTTTTTAGTATTTATATCTACAAATAAAAAGTTAAAAAAGGAAAAGAATGGCTATATTAAATAATTTGAAAATTGATAATAAAAAGTTTTTAAAATTAAAAACAATAGATATGCATACAGAAGGCGAACCTTTAAGAGTTATTCTTGAGGGCTATCCTGAAATCAAAGGCAAAACTATTTTAGAAAAAAGAAATTATTTTAAAGAAAACCTTGATTATATAAGAACTTCTTTAATGTATGAGCCAAGAGGACATGCAGATATGTACGGCGTAGTAATTGTAGAAGCAGATAACAAAGATTCCGATTTCGGCGTGATTTTTATGCACAATGAAGGATATAGCACAATGTGTGGTCATGCAACGATTGCAATTACGAAATTAGCTGTAGAATTAGGCTGGATTCAAATAAAAAAACCTATAACAACTTTAAAAATAGATGCACCTTGTGGACAAATAGAATCTTTTATTCAAGTAGATTCTAAAGGTAAAATATTAAATATTTGTTTTAAATGTGTGCCCTCTTTTGTAATAGCATTAAATGAAACAATAAAAGTTCAAAATATAGGAGAGGTAAGTTACGATTTAGCTTACGGCGGTGCTTTTTATGCTTATGTTAATGCCGATTTAATAGAACTTTCTTTGGATAAGCAAAATTATGATAAAATCATTAGTTACGGAAAAAAAATAAAAAAAGCCATAATAGAAAAGAAAAATAATATAAAACATCCGTTTGAAGAAGATTTGAGTTTTCTTTACGGGGTTATTTTTATAACAAAATCAGATAAATATCATAGTAAAAATGTATGTGTCTTTGCTAACGGTGAAGTAGATAGAAGTCCTACAGGTTCCGGAGTATCAGGAAGAACGGCTATTGAATATTTACGTAAAAATATCTCAATTGGCGAAGAGATAACTATTGAGAGTATTTTAGGTACGACTTTTAATGTTAAAGTCGACGAAGAGATTAAATACGGGAATTTTGATGCAGTTGTCCCTAAAGTAACAGGTACTGCATATATAACAGGGGAACATACTTTTTTAATAGATAAAAAAGACCCTTTAAAATATGGATTTTTTTTAAGGTAAAGGATTAGATAATGCCGGAAAATAACTTATCAGCAAAAGCTTATAAAATATTAGAAGAGTTACTTGTAACTTTAAAATTAGAACCGGGAAAGGTTTACTCGGAAAAAGAGTTGATGGAATTATCCGGTATAAGTAGAACTCCTTTAAGAGAAGCTTTACTTAAACTCTCTAATGAATCTTTGATAAATATTATTCCAAGAAGGGGAATTCAAATCTCAGATATCAATATGACAAACCAACTTGCGATTTTGGAAACAAGAAAAGTATTAGACAGATTGCTTATTTCAAGAGCAACCAAATATGCAACACCTCTTGAAAAAAGTAATATTTTGGAATTTAAAAAATATATGCAAATTGCAATAGATGATAAAGACGTTAATGAATATTTAAGAGTGGATAAACTTTTAGATCAAACAATTTTTAATGCAGCAAGAAACAGCTATGCCGCAAATGCAACAGCTCCTTTACATATAAGAAGCAGAAGGTTTTGGTACTATTTCAAAGGAGTTGATGATTTAGAATTCTCTGCAAAAAATCATATGAAGCTAATTGATGCAATAATCGATTCAAATGAAGAAGAAGCTTTGTCTTTGTCGGATGTGATTATAAATAATTTGGTAGATGTAGTTAAAAAGTATATAAATATTTAGATGACACTATTTTTTATTATATTTCATAATTAATATTTGCTCGTAAAGCATGCTGCCAAATCCTTTTGGCAGTTCCGGATGTTCTCTTTCAACTACCGAAATAATTGTTTTTATCTGATCTTCCGTCATATTTTGTACAATCGGTATTATTGTTCTTTCAATGGTTTGCTTAAATTCTGTTATCTCTTCTTTTGTCATCTTTATAGTTCTTTATTTTAATTAGTTTGAATTGCAATTATATAAAATTTAACTAAAAAGTTAGTTAATAATCGTCAAATTTACTCTCAAAATTTTATTATTTTATTTTTTAATAAAATTTTTCTTTTTTTGCTTTAATAGGATTAAGAACAAAATATGATATAATCGCGAAAAATTTTTAGGAAAGATTATTTTGGTAGAGTTAAGTAAAAAAATATCTAGTGTAGTAGGAAAAACAAACGCCGAGTATGAATTAATAAAAGAGGGTGATAGAGTATTAGTAGGCTTTTCAGGCGGTAAAGACTCTACTACATTAATTCATGCTTTAAACCATTTGAAAAGAGTAGCACCTTTTGATTTTGAATTTAAAGCAGTAACTATAACATACGGAATGGGAGAGCAAGTTCAATTTTTATCCCAACATTGTAAAGAGCATGGAATAGAACATGAGATAGTTGATACGCAGATTTTTGAATTAGCAGGAGAAAAAATTAGAAAAAATTCCTCTTTTTGTTCATTTTTTTCTAGAATGAGAAGGGGATATTTATATTCAACGGCACAAGAACAAGGCTTCAATAAATTAGCACTAGGACACCATTTAGATGATGCAATGGAATCATTTTTTATGAACTTTTTATATAACGGTGCATTAAGATCAATGCCGCCTATATATAAAGCAGAAAACGGTCTAAAAGTTATTAGACCTCTAATTTTCTGCAGAGAGAGACAATTAAGAGCTTTTGCACAAAAAAATGAAATTTCGGTAATCGGAGATGAAGCTTGTCCTGCTATGAGATTTGATATAAAAATGCCTCATGCAAGAGAAAAAACCAAAGAACTTTTAGCTAAAATGGAAGAAGAAAATCCTCAAATGTTTATCTCAATGAAAGCAGCTTTTAACAATATTCAAACATCAACATTCTTTGAAAAAGAATATTTAGATAGAGATTAGTATGAAAATATTGATTTCTTCTTGTCTTCTTGGTGAAGACGTAAGGTATGACGGTGCAAATTCATCAATAGTATATAATCCTTCTCTCTCATTTTCTCAGAAAGAACTTTTTATGGATATTCTTTGTGAAAATGAGATTTACTCTTTCTGCCCTGAAGTTTCTGGAGGGTTAAGTATTCCAAGAGTTCCTTCTGAAATTATCTCTTCAAAAAAACCTTTTATTGTAAAAGATAAAGAAGATAAAGATGTAACTATAAATTTTCTTCTTGGAGCAAAAAATGCTTTGGATTTATGTAAAAAAGAGGGCATTAAAGTAGCTTTGTTAAAATCAAAATCGCCTTCATGTGGAAATAAAAATATATATGACGGAACATTCAGCGGAAAAATTATAGAAGGTCAAGGACTTACAGCTAAACTTTTAATAGAAAACGGTATTGAAACTTTTAATGAAAATGAACTAGAAGAGCTTCTAACTTTTATAAATAAAAAGTAACAAAATCAAATAAAATGATTTTTTTATAAAAACTTTTACGCAATTTTTATTATTTTATAATTATAATTTAATTTAAACTAAATTGGGAGAGTTAAATGAAAAAAATTATTTTAGTCTTTTTTTTATTAATAGGCTGTTTAAATGCCTTTGATAAAGTATCTTTAGAATATGGATACAAAAACAATATCGATGTTTACGGTATAGCTTTACAAAAAGATTTTGATTATAAACTTTTTGATATAGCAAAACTGGCTTTTGATATTTCAGCTCAACATATAAGCGGAGAAGATGACAGCTTAACTGTTATTAGTGCTCAACCTTTAATAAATATAGATTTGTCAAAAAAAATATATTTTGAAGCCGGAGTCGGAGGTGCTTATTTTAGTAAAGATTATTTAGATCATAAAAAATTCGGTATGCACTTTCAATTTAAAGAGAGTATTGGATTCGGTTATAGATTTACTGATAATCTTGAAGCAACTCTAAAATATAATCATTATTCAAATGCCGATTTAGATGATGATAACGCTGGATTAGACTTTTTTGGAATAAAAGTAGCTTATAAATTTTAAAAGCTACTTTTTAATTTATACAAACTCATTTACTAGGTTCGATAAACTAAGTGGATCTAAGGCTCCACTTACTCTTTTTACCTCTTTACCGTTTTTATAAACAATTAATGTAGGAATTGATCTTATTGAATATTTTGCACCCAAAGATTGTTGTTCTTCAGTGTTGACTTTTACAAACATAGCTTTTAACGGATATTTTTGAGATACTTCATTAAAAACAGGAGCCATCATTTTACAAGGTCCGCACCATGGTGCCCAAAAATCAACGATTACGGGAAGTTCGGAATTTACAACTACATGATCGAAGTTTGTTTCATTTAATTCAATGGGAGTTGTATCTAATAAAGAGTTTCTGCAACTGCCGCAATTTGCTTTTGTATAACTATCTTTTTTGGGAATAGCATTGATTTTTAAACAATGGGGACAAACTACGTTTATTTTTGACATTTTTAAGCCTTAATATTCAATAGAGTATCTAAAGCTGCTTGTTGTGTCGAAATACCTTGAGCATTTGCACTATAAGATATAACTTGCGGAGTTTGTTGAACAAGAGAGTTTATAATATCCGTACTTGCTCCTTGAAATTCCGGATCTCCTACATTATTTGCAACTTGCGCAATATTTTGAGCCATTTGATTTACTTCCATTTGCACGGCTAACATACCTGCTAAATTTAGATTATTATTAACTGTCATAGTTTTCTCCTTGCTCTTGAGATTGACTTTGAATAAGAAGTCTGTTTAAGTTCGCTGTTCTTGCTATTTGCATATCGGCACCGCTTAATTCACTTGGAGCACTTGCCGCATCTTGAAGCTGTTGAAGTTTTACATTTGCACTAGCTTCATCCTCGGGAATTGAAGTATCCATTCTTACAAAACCGCCTGTTGCATAAAGTTTCCCGTCAGGTCCTAATTGGTAAGTGTAATTTATAGGAGTGGTTGTTGCAGCTTTTGATGCATGCAGTTGTTCGTGCGCTTTTGTTTGTTCATCAAGTTTTTCAAACTTGCTTATAACTCTATTATAATCTTTTTCATCATATTTACTATTTGATTCATTGAGTTTATCATAAGAGTCTTGAGTAGATTTCTCAAGCTCTTTTTTATCGACACTGTTTAATTCTGCTCTTTTTTGAGCCAGCTGCATATAAATAGATGATGAAGATTGTGTTATATTTAACGCTTCCATTTTTTACCTTTAGATTATTTTAACATCTTTTAAAGCAAAAGTAAAGAAAAGTATTAATAATTTATAGCAACTTTATAGTTAGGATCATCCTCTTCATATGTACAATAAGGACCTGCAGCTTTTAATATTTTTTTGCAATCTTCACTTAAATGCCGTATTACCAGTTTTTTACCGGCTTTTGCATACTTTTTAGTAATTGTATCAACTGCTTCAACTCCCGATATATCCATAACTCTTGCATCTTTAAAATCAAGTACGATATTTTCAGGATCATGTTTTATATCAAAAAGTTCAAAAAATGATGTTGTTGAACCAAAGAAAAGAGGACCGTCAAACTCATATACTTTTGTATTTTCATTTTCTCTTTTTGTTCTTGTTCTAACTTTTGAATGTTTCCATGCAAAAACCAAAGCAGAGATTATAATACCAGTAATAACGGCTATAGCAAGGTCTGCAAAGATTGTAATTACTGTTACTGCAATAAGAACAAATCTATCTGAGTTTGGCATATATCTTATTCTGTTACCGCTTTCCCACTCAAAAGTTCCAATAGATACCATAAACATAATACCTACTAATACAGCAACAGGAATTAAAGAGATAAAAGATGAGAGTGAAACAACAAAAGATATTAATAGTATGGATGCCGTAAGAGAAGAGAGTCTTCCCCAACCGCCGTTAGAAAAGTTGATAATTGACTGTCCAATCATAGCGCAGCCTGCCATTCCTCCAAAAAAACCGCAAGTTACGTTACCTGTTCCTTGGGCTATACACTCTTGATTTCCGCTTCCCCTTTTTCCTCCCATTTCATCCAAAACAGAAAGAGTAAGCAGTGATTCTATTAAACCTACAAGAGCGACTAATACGGCATAAGGTAAAACAATTAATAAAGAATCAAAAGTCAGATGAAAAGATGGAATAGCAAAACTAGGAAGATTTCCTGAAATATTTGCCAAATCTCCTACTCTTTTGGTATCTAAATCCAAACTAATTACCACAGAAGAAATTACAATAATCGCAACAAGTCCTGAGGGAATAGAAGTTGAAATTTTCGGGAAGAACTTGACTATAACCATAGTTGATGCAACAAGAAGATACATTATCCAACTTTCACCTTTAAAAAGTGGAAATTGAGCCATCGCAATAACAATTGCCAAACCGTTTACAAAACCGTACATAGCAGGTTGAGGGACAAGTCTGATTAGTTTTCCTAACTTAAAAACACCGATTAATATTTGTATTATTCCGGCTAAAATGGTAGTTAAAAGTATATATTGCAAGATATATGTAGATAATTCTCCGCTTTGGGTTAGTTGGGTCAACATTTCAGGAGATAAAGACTCTTTTACTTTAAGCCCTAGTCCTACTAATACAACTGCAATTGCACCTGTTGCTCCGCTTATCATTCCTGCTTTTCCACCGATTAGTGAAGTAATAAGACCTAAAATGAATGCCGTATATAATCCAACCAAAGGAGAAACTCCTGCAATAATAGAAAAAGCAATAGCTTCTGGAACTAAAGCTACGGCAACAACAATTCCCGAGAGAATATCACTTTTTGCCGAACGCCCTACAAATGTATCTTTTATATTTATCAAAACTTATCCTTACGTAAATAAAGCCGCGATTTTAGCCAAAAAAGAATTTAAAGCAGGTTAAGCTATTCATAATAAAAGTTGTTAGAATTTTGGGTATAATGCCCTTTATGAAAAAAGAGTTTTATAAAAGTGTTGGTTTCAAACTTAGTATATTAACTATTATTATCCTTCTTTCATTATTTACATCTGCTTTTATGTTTAATTCTCAAATAGACAAGATGAAAAAAAGAATTGATTATATCTATTTTGGAAACTATATCCCTGTATTAAAACTGCATACTTTGGATGATTTGTACGAAGATTTAATAGTATGTATGAAAAAAAATAAAAAATGTAATAAGTCTCCTTTTTTTAAAAAAATCAAAAAAGAGTGGAACTACTACAATAACTCTTATAAAGCCGATGAAGAGAGAAAAGTCGTAGATTCTGTAAATAAAGATATACAAAAATCTTTAAGCAGTAAAGCTAAAATCTCCACATATAAAGATATCTTGAAAAAAATAGATTTTTTAAAAGAGCATGAAAAAAAAGTTGCATATAAAAAAAGAAGAGAGTTTTTAAAAGAGTACTCTTCCATGAAAAATTATCTTTTTTATAACATGATAATTTTGCTTTTTGTCTCTTTTATTTTTATCTCTTTAATCATCTATTCAATAATAAAAAAAGATAATCAATTAAAAATATTAACAAAAAAATATAAGTTAGAGTCTATTACAGACGGAATGACAAAACTTTACAACAGAAAATATTTTGATAAAATTTTTGATAATATGCCTTTTATTTCAAATGCAAATAATTGGGAAAGTGCATTTGTTATTTTAGATATAGATTTTTTCAAACAATATAACGATACTTACGGTCATGACATGGGAGATATAACATTAAAAAGTGTTGCAAATTCACTTCAAAGTTATTTTAACAGAGAGTATGAATATGTTTTTAGATTAGGCGGCGAAGAGTTCGGAGTAATTCTTTTTGATATTGATGAAGAGATATTAAAACAGTGCTTAGCAGATGTTAATAAAAATATCGAATCATTAAATATTGAGCATAAAAATAGTAAGATTTCAAACGTTGTTACAATCTCAATTGGTGCGGTAATATATGAAGCCAATACTTATATATCGTGTAATAGATTATATAAGATGGCTGACGAGTCGCTTTACCGTTCAAAAGAGAATGGACGAAATCAATATACAATTTATAACGAAGAGGTAAAATAGAATGTTTTTATTCAATAAAAGTAGTCATTTTAATTTGGCGAATATGGCTACATTTTTTAATATTACATCAGGATTGATGGCAATATATTATCTAACCCACGGGAATTTTTTAGCGAGTGCACTTTTTGCTTGGCTTGCGGGAGGTTTTGATATAGTTGACGGTAAAATTGCGAGGAAATATAATCTTTCAACAGAATTTGGGATACAATTAGACTCATTTGCAGACTTTTTGTCTTTTGTTATTGTTCCTACCATGTTTATATTTTTTGCAGTAATTGACGGCAAAGAGCTTACTTTATTTACCCCTTTAGTAGCCCTTGCTTTTATTTATTATGTTATTGCCGGATTAAGAAGATTAATACAGTTTAATATAAATGCGCAAGAAGGCGAAGTAGAAAAATATTTTACAGGTGTTCCTACTCCGATGGGAGCTATACTTTTATGGTGTGTTTATCTTATATGGCTTACAGGAATTATAAATGAGTATGTTGTTTTAATCTCTATGATAATAATAGGATTTTTATTAAATTCAAAAGTAAAAATAAAACATTTTTAAATGAATAATATCACTACTATTGATTTAGGTTCTAACTCCTTTAGAGTCCTGATATATGATTGTTTAAAAAATAAAATTTTAGATGAGTACAATGAAGTTGTAGGAATGGCAGACGGGCTTAATACTACAGGTATAATATCTCAAGCTGCCCAAGACAGAGTTATCTTAGCAGTAGAAAAATCAATTTCCAAATTAAAATATAATCCTGAAAATGCAATTTGCGTAACAACTGCCGCAATGAGAATGGCTAAAAACAGTCAAGAAGTTTTGAAAAATTTTAAAGATAAAGTAAAAATAGATTTCAAAATTATTAATGGAGAAGAGGAAGCACGACTTACTCTTTTAGCTGTAAAATATGCTTTAAAAAGAGAGAAAATAGACTCTTCTAAATTTATTCTTTTAGATATAGGGGGTGGTTCTACAGAAATTATCGTAAATAATTTTGATAATTTTAGTTCAAGAAGTTTTAATTTCGGGATTGTTACTTTAACTCAAAGATATTTAAAAAAAGAGCAACTGCTTTTTCAGTTAGAAGAGTATAAAAAAGAGATTAAAAAATTTTTAGATAGTTTAAAAATTGATTTAGATGAGTATACTTTTGTAGCAACGGCAGGAACTCCTACAACCGTTGCAGCAGTAAAATTAGGACAAGATTTTTTCCATTATGATAAAGAGAAAGTAAACGGAACAACTGTTAATTTAGATGATTTAATCGACTGCTTGAAGATTTTTAATAACAGTGATAACCAAACCGTAGCAAAACTTGTTGGAAAAGGAAGAGTAGAGTTTATTGAAGTTGGAATTTATATATACAGAGCAATCTTCGAAGTTCTACAAAAAAAAGAATCTATTGTTTTAGATGATGGATTAAGAGAGGGAGTGGCTGTGGATTACTGCATAAAAAAAGGTTTATGTAAGTAGTCTTACACTCTGCTCTTGAACGATATTTGCTTGTGACGCTGCCAAATATCCTGAATTTGAATTGATATTTGATTTTGAAAATTCAGTCACTTCTTTAGAAAAATTATAATTTCTGTTTTTACTGTTCTGATTGGATAAATTAATTTGTTCTTCTATTGAGTTTTTTGCCGCAGTTTCAAGATTATTATTTAATTCTTCAAATTGAGATTGTATATTTCCCAAGTCATTTAATCCTCTTTCTACACTATCAAGGCTCTTTTGTATATCTTCTTGATTATTTAAATCACTCTTTTTTATTGTTTGCGAAACAGAAGAAGCAATAAGTGGAGTATTTGGTTTTTCTATTGAAAAATATGCATCTTTTGTAGATATTTCAATTGTTAGATTCTCTTCAAAATCATCCAGTGAAATTAGCTGTTCTTTGTTATATCTTGTATTATATGCCTCTTCTTTAAAAGTCTGAAGCTGTGCATTAATACTATTTTTTACTTGGTTATTATTTTCATATAAATCGGCATTGTTATCTATTTGGGTGAGCATATTTTGAATATTTTTTAAAGACTCTTCTTCTTTTGCCAATCCTTTTTGAGCCGTTTTTGAAATACCGATACCTTGATTAAAAGCTTGTAAAGAGTTTGATAGTTCATCTCTTTTTTGATTATATTCATTTATTGAAAGGTTTAGAAATTCATCATTATTTTGAATATTTGATGCTTGATTGGGTTTAGCAATTTGAGGATTGGATAAATTATTTAAAGAACCAACACTATTTTTTATGCTATTTACATCCATCTAAATCCTTTGTTATTTTATAAAATTGTACAGAAGTTATCATTAATTTAAAATAAACTTAAAAGTTATACTCTACGATGTTAAAGATAGTATTAATGACAATTTTAGTATAATCTCTGACTAATTTATAACAGGAGAGACAATGAAAATAACTGGCGCAAAAATGGTTACAGAATCATTAAAAGAGGAAGGGGTAGATGTAGTTTTTGGTTACCCTGGCGGCGCTATTATGAATGTCTACGATGAAATCTATAAACAGAGTTTTTTTCAACATATTTTAACTAGACACGAACAAGCTGCAATCCATGCCGCAGAAGGGTATGCAAAATCTACGGGGAGAGTAGGGGTTGCAATAGTAACTTCAGGTCCCGGGTTTACAAATGCAGTAACGGGTTTAGCTGATGCTTATATGGATTCGGTTCCATTAGTTGTTATCTCTGGACAAGTTCCGACAACAATTATAGGGACAGATGGCTTTCAAGAAATTGATGCAGTAGGTATTTCAAGACCTTGTACAAAACATAATTATTTAGTAAAAGATATAAAAGATTTACCTAGGGTTATAAAAGAGGCATTTCATATAGCAAACACGGGAAGACCTGGTCCTGTACATATTGATATTCCTAAAGATGTAACAGCAGAAGTTGCAGATTTTAAATATCCGAAAGAGGTTAATTTACCGACGTACAAACCGACAGTCAATTACAATAAAAGACAATTAAAAAAAGCAATGGATGCAATTGCAAAATCTAAAAAACCGCTTTTTTATGTCGGTGGGGGAGCAATCTTATCAAATTGTGCATATGAAATCAGAAAACTAGCAGAAATGACGAATATTCCTGTAGTTGAAACTTTGATGGCAAGAGGAGTAATGGGAGAAAACCATGACTTGCTAATCGGAATGTTGGGAATGCACGGTGAATTTGCAGCAAATATGGCAGCTCATGATACAGACTGTTTAATCTCTCTTGGTGCAAGATTTGATGACAGAGTTACGGGTAGATTAGATGAATTTGCAAAAAAAGCAAAAGTAGTTCATATTGATATCGATCCAACTTCAATTGCAAAATTGGTTCATACAAATTACCCGATTGTAGGAGATTTGAAAGTTACAGTTGAAGGGATGATTGAATCAGGTAAAAAAATGGAGTTTAATGATTATAGAAACTGGGTATCTTTATTAAAAGATTATAAAGAAAAAGAGCCTTTAAGATATAACGATTCCGACTCTTTTATTAAACCTCAATGGGTAATCCAAAAAGTAGGAGAGACTTTAGGTAGTAAGGCTATTATTACAACAGATGTAGGGCAACATCAAATGTGGACGGCACAATTCTATCCTTTCTCTTTCCCTAGACAATGGAATACTTCTGGAGGTTTGGGAACGATGGGATACGGACTTCCTGCTGCAATGGGTGTTGCTAGAGGAAATAAAGACAAAGTATCAATAAACTTTACAGGGGATGGTTCGATTTTAATGAATATTCAAGAACTTATGACTTGTGTTGAATTTGATTTACCTGTTATTAATATCGTTTTAAACAATAACTATTTAGGAATGGTTAGACAGTGGCAAACACTTTTTTATGAAAATAGAATTTCTCAGACTGATCTTTCTATGCAACCTGATTTTAAAATGTTGGCAGAAGCTTTTGGAGGTATCGGTTATAGAGTTACTACAAAAGCAGAGTTTGAAGCGGCATTAAAAGATGCAATTGAAAAGAAAAAACCTGCAATGATTGATGTTGTTGTTGCAAGAGATGAAATAGTATTACCGATGGTGCCGAATGGACATGCACTAAATGAAATGACGCTTATAGGAGATAGCAATGAATAATTTTAACCACTATTACGATACTCAAATTACAAGACAGGTTATCTCTGTAATTGTCATAAACGAACATAATGTTTTATCTAGAATTGTGGGACTCTTTTCTGCTAGAGGGTATAATATTGACTCTTTGACCGTTGCTCCAATCTCCGGAAGCGAATATTCAAGAATGACGATTGTAACAACCGGGGATAAAAGAATTATTGATCAAATTGTTAAACAATTAAATAAATTAATTCCCGTATTAAAAGTAAACGAACATCAAAATGTTATAGAAAAAGAGACTGTTTTAATAAAATTTCCGATAGATCAACCTATAAGTGATATTGACGTTCTTGCAAGAGCTTATAACGGTCATATTCAAAATGTAACAGATGATGCTATAGTTATTTCAGCAACTGATGCTCCAAGTAGAATTGCTAATTTTACAAATATTATGAGTAAATTTAAACCGCTTGAAGTCGTAAAAAGCGGTGTTGTAGCAATGGAAAGATAGGAGTCTTACTCTTATTTTTCTTTTTTAAGGATATAGATTGAAACTTAATGAGATAGCAAAAGCTTTAAATTTAGAGTGTGAAAGTGAAGTTGAGATTTCAGGACTAAATTCTCTTCTTGATTCAAATGAAAATGAATTATCTTTTTTAGAAAATAAAAAATATGCACATGATTTGGAAAAAACAAAAGCAGCAGCTGTTTTTGTTAAAAAAGAGGTAGCCTTAAAAGTACCTGAAAACTGTATAGCGTTGATTTGCGATGAGCCTTATTTGACCTTAGCTTATGCTTCAAAACTTTTTGCACCTAAATTAATTGAAACTAAAGGAAGTGATTGTATTGTCAAAGATAATACGATAATAATGGATAATGTTCATTTAGGTAAGAATTCGACAATAGGTGAAAACTGTACTATTATGTCAGGTGTTTTTATAGGAGATAATGTTCAAATAGGAGATAATACGGTTATTTATCCGAATGTTTCAATATATAGAGACTGTAAAGTAGGAAATAATTGTATTATTCATGCAGGAACCGTAATTGGAAGCGACGGTTTTGGTTTTGCACACACAAAAGATGGAAAATATATCAAAATATATCAAAACGGTAACGTAGTTATTGGAAATGATGTGGAAATAGGAGCAAATTGTTCTATAGATAGAGCTGTATTTAAATCAACTATTCTATCCGACAGAGTAAGACTTGATAATTTAATTCATATAGCACATAACTGTAAATTAGGAGAAGGATGTATCCTTACGGGACAAGTTGGACTTTCAGGATCTACAACTTTACATGAATATGTTATTATGGGTGGACAAAGTGCAACGGCAGGACACTTGGAAATTGCTGCTTTTACTACAATAGCGGCACGTGGAGGAGTTACCAAATCTATTACGACTCCTAAAAAACAATGGGCTGGATTCCCTCTTTTTGAGCATAGACAGTGGCTTAAACTACAAGGGAAAATTGCAAAATTATTAAAATAAGGGTTTATCATCGTTAAAAAAATTTTATCCTCAATTTTTCTTTTTATTATTGTTTATTTTGAGTATGCCACATTTGTCAGTGATAAGATAAGTGTAGGTAAAATAGGATCTGTTTTTGCCTCTTACTCTCACTTATATTTTGGATTTTTATCTTATATTTATCTTTTACTCTTTTTATATCCTTTATATATAATAAATATCAAAAAAGAGTTTGATATAAAAGAGTTTAGTATAAAAAGTTCTTCTGTTTTTTTACTTTTAATCTCTTTGCTTGTTTTCCAATCTCTTATTGTGCAAAAAGGTGTATATTCAGGAGAAGTAGGAAATTTTATCGTCTCTTCGATGTTCCCTTTTATAGGTAATGTAGGACTTTGGATTTTTGTATTTATAGGTCTTATAATTTCTTTAATGATACTGCTTGATGGTGCGGATATTAAAATTGATGCAAAAAAAATAGTACCTAACTTTAAAAGAGTTGACACTTCCGTGAAACCTAAAAGAATTGAGAATAAAAGAAAAGAGAAAAGAGAAAAAAGAGTCAAAAAAAGTGATGAAAACAGAGTTAGTGTAAAAAACAGCGGAGATATTGCCGAAATAATAATAGAAGAGGAAGAAGAGAGTTCTATTGCCAATATAGAAGTAGATGATTTGAATATTATATCTTTAGATCAAGATAACAGTGAAAGAAGAGAAAAAAGAGAAGAGAATAAAGACAGTGAGATAGAAGAGATTATAGACGTTGAACAACCTCATGCTTTGATTGTTGAAGAGTTAGAAGAGAATAAAAAATTATTAGATGAAATAGAATTGGGAAAAACAGAAAAACCAAAAGATTTTTTATTACCTTCAACAAAGTTTTTTCAAACTCCTCCAAAAGAGAAAAAATCAAAAGTTTCAGAAGCTCAAATAGATAAAAAAATTGAAGATCTTTTAGAAAAACTTTTAATGTTTAAGATTGAAGGTGATGTTGTAAGAACTTATACAGGTCCTGTTGTAACAACTTTTGAGTTTAAACCTGCACCCAATGTAAAAGTATCTAAAATTTTAAATCTGCAAGATGATTTGGCAATGGCTTTAAAAGCCCAAACAATAAGAATTCAAGCTCCAATCCCGGGGAAAGACGTTGTGGGTATAGAAGTTCCAAATGATGATATGCAAACTATTTATATAAAAGAACTATTAGAGAGTGAAATTTTTCAAAATGCAAAATCTCCTTTAACTATGATTTTAGGAAAAGATATTGTAGGAAAACCTTTTGTAACTGATCTTAAAAAGCTTCCTCATTTACTAATTGCAGGAACAACAGGTTCAGGTAAATCAGTGGGGATAAATGCAATGATTTTATCACTGCTTTATAAAAACTCTCCGGATAATTTAAAACTTGTAATGATTGATCCTAAAATGCTTGAATTCTCTATGTATAACGATATTCCTCATCTTTTAACTCCTGTTATTACCAAACCTACTGATGCAATAAATGCTTTAGCTAATATGGTTTCAGAAATGGAAAGACGATATACTTTAATGTCAAAAACAAAAACTAAAAATATTGAGAGTTATAACGAAAAAGCCAAAAAAGAAGGCTTTGAATCTATTCCTTATATTGTTGTCGTAATTGATGAGTTAGCAGATTTAATGATGACAAGCGGAAAAGATGTAGAACTTTCAATTGCAAGATTGGCACAAATGGCAAGAGCTTCTGGAATACACTTAATTGTAGCAACACAAAGACCTTCAGTTGACGTTGTAACAGGACTTATTAAAGCCAATCTTCCAAGTAGATTATCTTATAAAGTAGGGCAAAAAGTAGATTCTAAGATTATTCTTGACTCTTTAGGTGCAGAGTCTTTATTAGGTCGTGGAGATATGCTGTTTACACCTCCTGGAACTTCCGGGCTTGTTCGTCTTCATGCACCGTGGTCTAAAGAGACGGAAATAGAGAGTGTAGTTGATTTCTTGAAAGATCAAAGAGAAGTAGAGTATGATATGAATTTTGTAAAAGATAAAGGAGAATCTTCTCTTAACGGCTCTTCAAACTCTCTTGAAATAGGAGAATTAGATGAATTATATGAAGATGCAAAACAAGTTGTTTTGACGGATAGAAAAACATCTATCTCTTATATTCAAAGAAAACTTCGAATAGGGTATAATAGAGCAGCAACTATTGTAGAACAACTTGAACAAACGGGAGTTTTATCCGAAGCTAATGCAAAAGGGAACAGGGAGATACTTATTTAATTATTTCTCAATGTTACCCTTTATTTACTCTGGTTTATTAAAATTATTTCTATAAAAGGATTTTTATTGATAGAAATATTAATGATTGAAGATGATTTAGAATTAGCTGAAATTTTAATAAGTTATTTAGAGCAATATAATATAAAAATAACAAACTATGACTCTCCTGAACTTGCTATATCCGCTTTAAGATTAAAAAAATACGATTTAATTATTTTAGATTTGTCTTTACCTGAGATAGACGGTATAGAAGTATGTAAAATGATTAGAAAAGATTATGATACTCCAATTATAATCTCCAGCGCAAGGTCAAATTTAGGAGATAAAATTGCGTGTTTTAGCGTTGGTGCAGATGATTTTATGCCTAAACCTTACGACACGCAGGAATTGATTTTTAGAATAAAATCAATTTTAAGAAGATGTAATTTTAATGTTTCGAAAAAAGAAGAAGAGTCAAAAAAAACTATCTTTACTCTAGATGAAGAGAAAATGGAAATATCAAAAGAAGAAGAGAAACTAACTCTTACAAATGCAGAGTATCATATTTTAGCCTATCTAATAAAAAAAGCAGGATTTGTAGTCTCAAGAGAAGAGTTACTTTCTAATGTAGATTCTATTAAATATGAGAGCAGTTATAAAAGTATTGATGTTTTAATAGGCAGGGTAAGAAATAAAATAGAAAAAAATTCAAGAAAACCCAAATATATTTTGTCTATAAGAGGAGTCGGTTATAAATTGGTTAATGAGTAAAAAGAGTTCCATTATATTTCAAATTACCCTTTTCTTCTCTTTGATGTTTATATTAATAAACTCTTTAATTTATATTCAATTTACTTTTGATTATAAAAGTTATCAGGCTTTAATGTTAAAAAGATATTTGTCTGTAATAAAAATTGTTGATAAAGATTTAAGAACAGGTATAGAAAAATCTCAAATAAATGAAAAAATTTCGAGTTTTAATATTAAACTTGCAGATATTACTATTGAAAATTTATTATCACAAAAACCGATAAAAATTGATTTTGACGAAGATGACATTATAAGTTTATATAAAAAAAACAAAAGACTCTATATCTATTTTAATCCAAAGCCGATGCATAATAATAAATTTATGCCTCCTAAATTTGATTTTAATGTGAATTTCAATGAAAAAATAGTTCCCCCTACACCTCCCAAAATTTTGTTACTTGATCTATCAAACGAAAACAAAGGTAAATTTTTTTGGTTGTTTGTTCTATTTTTTATTGATTTAGCTCTGATTTGGTTTTTTTATTTCTTATATAAAAAGTTAAAACCTTTAATAAAATTAAAGAATGAAATAAATAAATTCTCTGAAGGAAACTTGGATATTGATACAAGTGCAAAAGGTGAAGATGAAATTTCTCAAGTCTCTAATGAATTTAATAATGCAATTAAAAAAATCAGAGACTTAAACAGTTCACGGAAACTCTTTTTAAGAAATATTTTACATGAATTAAAAACACCTATTACAAAAGGGAAACTAATATCAGATACTTTAGACAGTAGCAAAAGAAAAGATATTTTGCAAAGAGCTTTTTTAAGATTAGAGTATTTGCTTGAAGAGTTTGTAAAACTCGAAGAGTTAACTTCAGGACAGATAGAGTTAGATAAAAAAGAGTATAGAGTCGTCGATTTAATAGATCAAGCTTTGGATATTTTATTAGTTGACCGAGAAAAAATAGAGATATATTCAAACCCTACAAAGATAAATGTTGATTATGAACTTTTTGCTATTTCCCTTAAAAACCTAATAGATAATGCTATGAAGTATAATAGTAAAGGGAAACCTGAAATAGTTATAAAAGAGGATTGTTTAATAATCAAAAACCATGGAAAACCTCTTAAAAAAACTTTTGAAGAGTATCTTCAGCCTTTTAATAGAGAGTATGAATCAATTGATAAAGGTCTAGGTTTAGGTTTATATATTACTGATAGTATTATCAAACATCATGGATTTAACCTTTTTTATTATTATAGTAACGATTATCATATTTTTAAAATTCAATTTTAGCTTTTTTGTTACTTTTTATTTACTTTTGGGTAATATAATTGATAATAGCGTTATATTTTAATTATATGATATTAAAATTAGAAAAGAAAAGGAGTTACCCATGTCAACTACTTCAACAGATGGTGTTACAACTAGTAGTGGAACTGATGCTTACGGTAATACATATACCACATCAGTTAGTAAAGAGGGATTACAAAGTGAAGATTTTATTCAACTAATGTTAACGGAATTATCTTTACAAGATCCTACAAACCCTGTGGACTCTTCATCTATGCTTGATTCTCAGATGAGATTATCTACACTTGAAGCAAATATGGCTACTGTTGATGCGATGGAGTCTTTTAGTGAATCTTTTCAACAAAGTGCACTTTCCAATGCAGCTTCACTAATAGGCAATATTGTTGAGAACGGTGAAATAGATGATCAAGGAAATCCAAAACAATATCAAATAGCTTCTGTAGAAGGAAGTGACGGAGATATATATTTAACTGCTCATCAAATAACAGGTTTTTACGATATATACTCTTTTGAAGAGACTTCAAGTGTTTCTGATAGTTTGGATTCGGCAAATGAAGATGATACTTTAACGATAACAGATGCAAACGGTGATGCCCATGAAGTAAGCACTTATGGGAAAACTTATGAAGAGGTTGCACAAGAATTAAATGCAATGGACGGTATTACCGCAAATATGGTAGAAAACAGTGATGGTAATTATCAATTATCAGTTTATGTGAGTGGAGGAGGAAGTTCTATCTCTTCAACAGGAATAGATCTTGGGTATACAACAAATAGTATTACCACTTACGCAGAAGAAGCTGAGAATTTACCTTACACAAATATTACGAAAATATATTAGGTAAAATGAGTTAAATAAGGAGAACTTCCTTTTTACTCTAATTTTGATATAATAAAAGAATATGCAAATTTATTTTTAGATAGATTTGAATTAATAATAAAGGATTTAAAATGATTGGTGCATTATGGACTGGAATTTCAGGATTATCAGCATCTCAGGCTGCATTAGATAATGAGTCTAACAATATAGCAAATGTTAATACAATTGGATATAAAGCATCAAGAGTATCATTTGCAGATATGATGTATCAAGATAGTATCGGTAAAGGTGCTACAGTAACAAATGCAGAAAAGCAGTATACACAAGGAGGAATGAATAGTACAGGTTCCTCTTATGACTTAGCTTTATACGGAGACGGTTTTTTTGTAGTATCAAATATAAACCCCACAGGAACTTCCGAAACTTATTATACAAGAGCAGGAAATCTTAGAATGGGTGAGAACGGAACCTTACAAGATGCAAACGGATATGAAGTTCAAGGATGGGCCATGAGTGCTTTAGATCCTACAAGTGATGTAGAAAGTACAAATGACAACTGGACTTATTTTAATGATAACTTTACTGAAATAGCGGGAAATCAGATTATTAAATTTTCAAACAGAGTAGAGACTTATGCAGCAAAAATTACAGATTATGCAACAAGTTCAAGAAGTGATGCATCTGAATTAACAGGTTCGGGAATAAAATCACAATCATCAAAAATCTCAGATATTGAAGCCTTAATTGAAAATTATACAGCAGCATTGGAAAATTATGCAGAAAACCCGGATGCAGTTTCATCTCCTTCAATTGCTCAATCAACAGTAATAGATTTTCCAAGCGGTGCAAGTAGTATTATGGATGGAGAACGTGATCAAGTTTTTGTTTATATAGGTGGAGATAAAGTTTGGGCAGATTATCAAAATACTACGGCGAGCACAGATTTTATAGCTGAAGTTAATGCTTCGGGGTATACGGTTACAGACCTTGATGGAAGCGGTAGTGTTGATCAAGGAGATTATGATATTTTAGCAAGTAGAGTAGCTACATATAAGGCTCTGGCAGATGAAATCTCCGATATTACGGGTTTAAATGCTTATACAGTTGATAGTTCAAATAATCCGTCTACTTCTTTTATTGATGTAATTGAAGGTTCAATTAAAATTGATTCTATAATTCCGGGTAAAGAGTTTACTTTAGGAGATGTTGTTGAAGTTTCAGGAAGTACAGAAGTAGAAGGAACAAAAACAACAATAACTGAATCTGTTGAGGGGACAGGAAGAGGTGCTGTTGAAACAGCAATGGAAGCATTAAAAGATGCTGTTGCCGGTAAACAATATGATGCATATGGAGAAGATGATATTGTTTCTGATGATGATGGAACGCCAATAACTTGGGATGACGGTAGTACAGGAACAGGAGATACAATATCTTTTACTATTGCAATAAACGGTATTAATCAAACGGTTACCACTACTGCCGGGACTGCAGGTACACCTGTAAGTTATTCAGAGGCAATTACTGATATCATATCTCAGATTAATACAGACCCTGATTTAAGTTTATTAGTTGAAGCTAAAAACGTAAATGGAGAATTGGTAATACAATCAAAAACAACAGGGGAAGAGTTCTCGGGTATTATTGAGTATACTGATGCTTCAGCAGCAACAACATATACAAAAGAGAAGAATCTTGAACTTAGTGGAAATACAGGTGCAGGTGCTGAATTTATGCAAATTGTTTCAACAGTAGATCAAGAAACTTCAAAAACATCGCTTCAGTTAAAACTTGACTCTTTAGGTTTAACAGATTCATATCTCGGTGAGTTTTCAGTTGATGAATCAGGACTTATTACAATGACACAAGATGGTGTAGATTATGTTGTAGGACAAATTGCAATTGCGCAATTTGCAAATAATATCGGACTTGAAGCTGTAGGAGATAATTTATTAAAAGAGACTACAGAAAGCGGTAAAGCAATATATACAACAAATAATGATAATTCAACAATAATTGAAAGTAAAACTTTAGAACTTAGTACAGCAGATTTAAGTGAGAGTTTAGTAAATCTTATGGTATTTCAAAGAGCTTTTGAAGCAAATTCAAAATCTATTACCACAGCAGATCAATTACTTACAACTCTAATACAATTGAAAAACTAAAAGTAAATAATAGGAGTTAGTTATGATTAAATCTCTTGATGCAATAACTTATAATCTTTCTATTTTAGATGAAAGAAACCATAAAGTAAATACTGCTTTAAGTACGAAAGAGGCATTGGAGTATGGAAGTGATGACTCAATAAAGTATAGTTATATTATAAGTCTTCAAGGAGATATAAATAGCTACTCTTCCATACAAGATAATATTACTCTTAGCAAAGCTTTTAATAGTAGCAGTGATAGTGCACTAAAAGAGGCAAAAGATGTGACAGATGAAATTATTGCCAAGTTGATTGAAGCAAATACTGATACAACAGCAGATGAAGATAGAGAAGTAATTGCGACGGAACTTGAAGATTCTAAAAATGTTCTGTTATCATTAGCAAATACAAAAGTAAATGGACAATATTTATTTTCAGGAATTAATACAGATACTAAACCTTTTGTTACAGATAGTGTTACAGGACAAACATCTTATCAAAGTGATAATTCAACAAAAACTTTAAATGTGGAAAAAGCTACTTATGTCTCTCAAGGTGTAAATGGAATAGATGCCTTTTATTATGAAAATGCAGCAGTAGGAAGTACAGATACTTTTACTTTTTCGGCAAATGAAAAAATTTTAGATCCTGAAGGCAATGAATGGCAGCTTATAGATAGCGGTGGCGGTGTTTATGAACTATATTTAAATGGTGATACATCATCAACTCCTATTTCAGTAACTGATAATGGGGATGGAACATTTACGGCGACAAACTCTACTTCTTCAACACTTAGTGTACAACACTCTATTTTTGATGCTTTAGATGAAGTTATAGCTGCTTTGAAACTGCAAGATACAGATGGAAATACAATTAGTAGTGCTGCGGCAAGAGATCTTATCTCAACTGGAATCGATAATATAAAATCGGCTTATGATTCTCAAAATATTGCCCATTCAACAGTTGGTAGTAGAACTGCTGCTATTAATACATATAACGATGTTGTATCTTCTAAGCTAACAAATTTAAAAAGTTTGGAAGAGGAGTATGCAGGAGCTGATTTAACTGCATTGGCAATTGAATCAAAAGCATTGGAAAATACATATACGGCACTTTATTCTACTATTAATAGAATGAATAATATGTCTTTGGTTAACTTTTTAAGTTAAATAATATAAAAGGATTACATATGATAATTTTTATAAAAGTAAAAAGTTGTTTTTTAAAAAAAACTAATAAAACATATGTAATTAAAATACTTTAAAGGATTCATTATGATGGATTCATTATATACTGCTCAAACTGGATTAAAAGTATCTAGATATTCAGTAGATGTTACTTCTAACAATATAGCTAATGAAAATACTGTAGGGTACAAAAAAAGAATTGTACAAACAAGTGAAATGGACAGTCTTGAAAATAATTTGGGGAATGGGGTCTCTTTTGACGGAGTAAAAAGAAGTACAAACCTGTACTTTTATGATCAAATATTGACTCAAAACAGTATTTCAAGTTATTATTCACAGCAAAATACCATTTTAAGTAATGCTGAAATGTTATTTCAAGAAACGGAAGATAGTGGAGTCTCTGTTACTCTGAATAATTTTTTCTCATCAATTGAAAGTTTAAGAGGGGATCCTACTTCTTCTGTTTATAAAAATGATATTGAATCAAATGCTCAAATGTTAGTTTCAGGAATACAATCAATATATTCGGATTTAGAAGAGTTACAAGAAAATAGTTTAACTTCGTTGAAAGATCAAGTTGATGAAGTAAATTCAATACTAAAAGAGATTACTTATATAAACAAAAAACTTCGACAAAATGGAGAAACTAACGATCTTTTAGATAAAAGAGATTTATTGGAAAAGAAGTTATCAAGTTATGCCGATGTTGATGTAAATACCGATAATGACAATTATAAATTAACTATGGCAGGTGAAACTGTAATTTTTAATAATACAAACTTAAGTGAATTAAGTGTTGATGAAGAGTATATCCAACAAAAAGATATCTATACAACTACAGATTTAAATGATTCAAGCATAACAAGCGGAGATACAATCAATATAACTTTAAATAATGATATTTCTATAAGTGTAACTGCAAATACTGCAGGTGGTTCTGATTATGATGTAAAACAGCAAATTGTTGATGCAATAAATAATAGTTCTGAATTTAGTTCAGTAGAGGCTTATTTAGATACAACTAATAATTTAGTAATAAGATCAGTTGAAGGTGGAGAAGATTCTGCTTTTGATATAAAAATTGATGTTAACGGTACAGTTATGGAAAAAAGTGATGTCTCTGTTGAAGCAGCAAATAATATTTCAGTTTCCGTATATAATGAAAAATTAGATTTCGCTTCAGGTTCTTTAAAATCGTTAACCGAAGAGTTAACAACCGAAACATCGGAAATATCTTCTTATAAAAAGTCTTTAGATGATTTTGCAAAAGCATTAGTAGAGTCTTTTGCCGAAAAAAGCGGTAGTACAACAATGTTTAAAGGTGCAAGCGTTAATACCTTGGAATTTATTAACGGAAGTGTTTTTTCTTTAACCAATAGTGATTTAGAATCCCTCTCTGAAATACAATGGGATGAGAGTATAAATATTGATTCAAATAGTAGTGAAACTACATCTTTTAGAGAGTTTTATGAAGATTTATTAGTTACTGTCTCTTCAAATGTTGAAGATAATGCTTTTAAACAAGATGCTCAAGATGCAGTCTTAAATTCTCTTCAAAATACTTATGATAATTTAACAAAAGTAGACGGCGATCAAGAACAAGTTAATCTTCTTAAATATCAAGCTGCATATACTGCAAATGCAAAAGTTATAACAGCAGTTGATGAAATGTTAGATACATTATTAAATATGTAAATTATTATTGTTTAATCTAAATTTAAGAAATGGTATGAAATAATTCATTATAAACCTTAAAGGATAAATGATGGCTCAAGGAATATTAGGACTAGGAAGTTCAGGAAGTGTTGATTTAAATCAAGACTTAATCGATCAGCTTAAAGAAGCAGAATCAACTGCATATATAGATCCTATTTCTGGGGATATAGAAGATACTCAAGCAGAAATTGAGGCAACAGATGAAGTTGCCACTAAAATATCAGAACTTTTAGATATTATGGAAAGTTTTGATTTATATACATCTGGAACTAATGTTTTTGATGAAGTGTCAGCAACAGCTTCTGGTACTTCTGTGAGTTTTGCCGCGTCTGATACTAGTAATATAAATCCTGGAACAATCTCTGTTACGGTTGATCAATTAGCTCAAAAAGATGTTTATCAATCTGATATAATAACAGATAAAACAGCTGCAATAGGAGCTGGAACATTGACGATTTCAGTCGATGGTACAGATTATGATTTTGATACAACCGATATGACTTATGAAGATTTAGTTACTCAATTAAATTATAACTCTAAATTGGATGCTTCTATTGAACAAGTAGGAGATGATTCATATAGACTTATTTTAAAAAGTACGGAAACAGGTCTGTCTAACTCAATTTCGATTACTCAAGATATAGCTAGTTTAAATTTATCAGATGCAACAAATCATGTAGTAGAAGCTCAAAATATGAAAGCAACTATAGACGGGACTGATTATGATTTGTCTTCAAATAAACTTACTTTGCAAAGCGGTTTATCAATAACGGCAGTAGAACAAGGAACTTCTTCAATTTCAATAGCAAGAGACGATACTTTAATTGTTGATCAAATAACCCAAATGGCTACAGCTTATAATGAATTAGTAGATTTAGTAGATTCATATACTATAGGTGATGAAGACAATGCAGCTGTAATTTCTGATTCAAGTACTTTAAGATCAATTATGAGTGATATAAAAAGTATGTTTTATGACTCATATGGATTAGAAGATGAAGAGAATGCTTTTGTTTATGGAATATCATTTAATAAAAACGGACAAATGGAAGTAGATACAGCTGAATTATCTGATGCCGTTACAAATAATTACGACGATTTAAAAGAGTTATTTGTAGGATATGCCGAAAAAGAGGGGATCGGTACAAGATTAAGTTCATATTTAGATGATTTAGATAGTTTAGACGGAACGTTAACGTCATTTCAAGATAAACTTTCTGATAAATTAAGTGATTTAAATGATAATCTTGAAGATGAAACAGATAGAATTGATACAAAATATCAACAACTAGCCGACCAGTTTGCTCAATATACCGTTATTATCTCTCAAATGGAGAATTCATTTAAATCTCTACAATTAATAATGGATATGGAAACTTCTAGTAATTAGTAAAAATTAAAAAAAGTTATACGATTTCATAAAAATCAAGTTATGAAAAGTATAACTTTGATAAAAATATTGAATCTCTAAATACACTATTAAAAAAACTTACCAATTATTAATTATTTTTAACTTTTTCTGTCGTAATTTTATTACCATGACTATTTATTAATCATTAGTATGCTAAAATTAATATATTATATAAGTAAAAGGAGTATGTTATGAATACAAGTATTGTAGGAAGACACATAGAATTAACTGACGCTATTAAAGATTATGTAAATAGCTCAATCGAAATTTTTAAAAAATATAATTTAGATATTATATCTGTTGGTGCAATTATTTCACAAGAAGAGAAAAACGGAAGAAAAGCCTTTACATTTGAATTTACTTTAAATATTGCTCATTTAGACACTGTTGTTGTAAAACAAAAAGATAAAGATTTATATGCAGCTATTGATATAGCAGTAGATAGAGTTTCAAAAGTTTTAAGAAGACATCATGATAAAATTACCGGGCATAAAGCTACAAAACTAAGTGAATTTGAAGCAAATGGAGTTGAAGATGAAGTTGCAGCAGAACTTGAAAAATTCGAAAACGAAATTATCCCTGTGAAAATGGCTTCTTATAAACCAATTGACATTGAAGAAGCACTTGACAGTTTAAAATCAGGTGATGATGTATTTAAAGTATTCTATGACAAAGATGACAATCTAAGAGTACTATATAAAACAAAAGAAGAAGGAAAATTTGGATTGTATTAATAATATACCCAAACTCTTTAAAGGTATTAGTCTTTTGGCTAATGCCTTTTTTATTTTATAAAGGATAATGATTTAATGAATAATAAGCTAAAAAAAATTGCACTGATTGGTCAACCAAATGTGGGGAAATCTTCACTTTTTAACAGAATTGCAAAAAAAAGAATTGCTATAGTTTCTGATTTGGCGGGAACTACAAGAGATATTAGAAAACATGAAGTTGAGATTCTTGATAAAGATGCAATTATGCTTGATACAGGTGGAATTGATGAAACAAATGATGAAATTTTTTCTAATGTAAAAAGAAAAGCAGTAGAGTGTGCAAAAGAGGCTGATATAATACTTTTTATGGTAGATGGTAAAAAAATACCCGATGATAAAGATAAAGAACTATTTTATGAGCTTCAAACTCTTAATAAAAAGCTGGCATTAGTTGTTAATAAAATTGATAATGATAAAGAGCTGGAAAGATTATGGTCTTTTTATGAGTTCGGAATAGATGAAGAGAACTTATTTGGTATATCTGTTTCACATAATAGAGGAACAAAAAGACTTTTTGAATGGATAGCAGATCAATTACCTCCAAGAGAAGAAGAAAATCAATTGCTGTTAAAAGAAGATGAAGATGATTTCCTAGAAGAGTTTTTAAATCCAACTGAAGATATAAACAAACAAATAGATTATGAGGATAATAATGAAGTCAGGGTTGCAATTATAGGAAGAGTAAATGTCGGTAAATCTTCTATATTAAATGCTCTTGTAGGAGAAGAGCGTTCTGTTGTCTCTTCTGTTGCAGGAACTACTATTGATCCTGTAGATGAATCTTTTGAATATAAAGATAAAAAAATCACTTTTGTCGATACGGCAGGTCTTAGAAGAAGAGGGCGAATTGAAGGAATTGAAAGATTTGCATTAATGAGAACGGAAGAGATGCTTGAAAAAGCAAATCTAGCTTTAGTTGTGCTTGATGCTTCTAAAGAGTTGGTTGATTTAGATGAAAAAATTGCGGGACTTGTTGATAAATATGGTTTAGGAACTATAATCGTGTTAAATAAATGGGATGAAAATGCTGATACTTTTCAAAAATTAGAAGAAAAAGTAAGAAGTAAATTCAAGTTTCTATATTATGCTCCAATTATTGCAGTTTCTGCAAAAACAGGAAGAAGCATAGATAGATTAAAAGATAAAATTGTAGAAATCTATGATAACTATTCACAAAGGATTCCTACTTCTGTTTTAAACAAAGTAATTGAAACAGCAACAATAAGACACGCTTTGCCAAGTCCTGCGGGAAATTATCTTAGAATATATTATACAACACAGTTTGAGACAAAACCTCCAAGAATTGCTCTAATTATGAATAAACCTAAATTCCTTCATTTCTCTTATAAAAGATATTTGATTAACTTTTTAAGAGAAAATATAAATTTTGAAGGAACGCCTATTCATCTTGTTGCCAGAAAAAAAGGTGAAAGAGATATTGATGAAGAAGAGATAGAAGAGTTTTAATTTAAATGCCTAAAATATATCTTCTTAATAATCAAAAATTTGACAATGTCGAAAATATTGAAATTTTTAAAATAGAGTATCTTAATGTACAAATTGATTTATCAAAATACGATGCTTTGGTTTTTACTTCTAAAAACGCCGTATACTCTTTATCAAACATAACCTCAAAATGGAAAGATATTCCCTCTTTTTCAATCGCACAAAAAACTTCTAAAATTATAGAAGAAGAGGGTGGAAAAATTGAGTTTACAGGTTCAAGCGGTCATGGAAATGATTTTGCAAAAGAGCTTATTCCTGTGTTAAAAAATAGAAAAGCTTTATACATAAGAGCGCAAAAAGTTGTTTCAAATTTAGTTCAAACTCTTAAAGAAGCAAATATTTCAATAGATGAAGTAATAACATACAAAACCGTATGTAATGAGAAAATTAATACAAATATAGAAGATTTCTCAACAATTATTTTTACATCACCTTCTAGTGTAAAATGTTTTTTCAAAAAATATAGTTGGAATGATAGTTTAAAAGCAATAGCTATAGGTCAAACAACGGCAAAATATCTTCCAAATTATGTTAAATTTAAGCTAAGCAAAGAAACTTCGGTAGAAGAGTGTATAAAACTTGCTATGGTGGATAATTTTTAATGTTTAATTCAAAGATAATTAGTTAAAATTATATATATCTAAGTAGTACGGGATTTCCATTGTTGAGGGTCCGATACTTTAATTTTGCGGGTAATTGTAATTTATGCGGTGTGAAGCGTTTACAATTTTTGTATTTCTGCTCCTAAAGCATAATTCTTACCTGCTATCGTTGGCTTTTAGGGCCATTTTGATGGTTAACGACTACTTGGATACATTATTTATTTTATTACTTTTTTAAGGAAAATCTAGTGAACATTTTAATACTTGGTAGTGGCGGACGAGAATATTCTATTGGTTTGGCTATATCAAAAGAGCAAGAAAATCATAATTTATACTTTATGCCTGGAAATGGTGCAACTGAAAATTTAGGGAAAAATATTAATATAAAAGATTATAATGAGTTAGCACAATGGGCAAAATCAAATTCAATAGATTTAACAATAGTCGGACCTGAAGCTCCCCTTGTAGATGGTGTTGTTGATATTTTTAAAGCAAATGACTTAACTGTTTTTGGACCGAGTCGTGCTGCTGCACAACTTGAAGGTTCAAAAGTATATATGAAAAATATATTAAAAAAATATAATATACCAACAGCAGCGTTTATTGAAACATCAAGTAAAGAAGAAGCATACAATTTTATAGATACCATGAAAGAGCCTATTGTTGTAAAAGCCGACGGTTTATGTGCCGGAAAAGGTGTAATAATAGCTCAAACAAAAGATGAGGCAAAAAAAGCAGTTTTAGATATGTTAAGCGGTGAATCTTTTGGTAAAGCAGGAACTTCTGTAGTAATAGAAGAGTATTTAGATGGATATGAATTATCAATATTTGCAATTTGTGACGGTAAAAATTACAAAATTCTTCCTGCTGCCCAAGACCATAAAAGAGTAGGGGACGGTGATACAGGACCAAATACAGGAGGAATGGGTGCATATGCTCCGACACCTCTTGTAAATGATGAAATTTATAAAAAGGTTGAAGAAAAAGTAATTAAACCCACTTTAGAAGGAATGCAAAAAGAGAATGCACCTTTTGAAGGAGTTCTTTTTATAGGAGTAATGGTTGTAGACAATGAACCTATTATTTTGGAGTATAATGTCAGATTCGGTGACCCTGAGTGTGAAATTCTGATGCCTCTTTTAGAAACGCCTGTTTCTGAACTTTTTTATAAAGGGGCTACTAAACAACTTGATAAACTAGATATAAAAATAAAAGATGAGTATGCCGTTGCAGTAGTTATGGCTAGTGAAAATTATCCTTACGGCTCTTCGAAACCTGCTGAAATTATAGTTGATGATATAATTGATGAGGAGATATTAAATAATACTCATATCTCTTATGCCGGAGTTTCTAAAGAAAACGACAAACTTTTTGCAACAGGAGGACGAGTTCTTCTTTGCATAGGATTTGGAGATAGTATAAAACAAGCAAGAGACAGAGCATACAAACTTTGTGGACAAGTTCATTTTGCCGGGAAAAAATGTAGAACAGATATTGCATATCAAGCTTTGAAATAAGTAGTGTTGTTGTATGAATAATAATAACTTAGAATTAGCTAGTATACGTTCTAGAGCTTTTGCTTTTGTAATTGATGATTTTCTTGTAACGGTAATTTCAATAATTATATACTGGGATAAAATATCGGTTGTAAATAATGATGTAGCGTCAGTTCTTCTTGTGATGAATGAGTTTGTATGGCAAATACTCTTTCTAAAATTTTTATATCAAGCTCTTTTTGTTTGGTATTATGGGGCAACTGTGGGTAAAATAATTACAAAAATAAAAGTAATAGATTATAATACCTTAGGTCGTGTCTCTATTTTTACAGCTATGGTTAGATCTATTTTTAGAATTGTAAGTGAAATGTTTTTTTATGTAGGATTTATTTTTGCTTTTTTTACGGAAGGTAAACAGACATTTCATGATAAAATTGGAAGGACTTTAGTCGTTAATGCTTAAAAAAATCCTAGCAACTGCAATTTTAGTAGTAACTTTACATGCCGAAGTAGAAAAATTTCAAATTTTAGCCAATAATTTAGTAACTGAAAATGATATAGTAATAGCAACCGGAAACGTAGTTGCTTTTTCTCCCACATATTATATAACAGCACAAAAAGCAGTTTACGATAAAAAGAAAGGTACTTTTGAACTTTTTGATGATGTAGTTGTTCTTAAAAACAATAATGTACAAACAAAAAGTAATTACTCTTATCTAGATTTAAATACGGATGACAGTTATCAAAAACCAAGTTTGTATTTTGAAGAGGCTAACTCTATTTGGATAAGTTCTAAAGATGCTACAAAAAAGAATGATATTGTGCATTTGGAAAGTTCAATTCTATCTAGCTGTGATTGTGTAGACCCTGATTGGAGTATAAAATTTACAAGTGCCGATTATGATACAAAAGACAAATGGATAAATATCTATAATCCTAGAATTTATTTAAAAGATGTTCCTTTAATTTATTCTCCTTATATAGGTTTCTCTACTGATACAACAAGAAGAACCGGTCTTCTAATTCCGACTATTGGATATTCAAGTAGTGACGGGGCTTTCTATTCTCAGCCTATTTATATTGCACCTGCACCAAATTATGATATTGAAATAGTTCCCGAATATAAAACAGAAAGAGGGAAGGGAGTTTATACCTATTTTAGATATGCCGATTCAGTAGATTCTATGTTGCAACTTAGTTTAGGGTACTTTAAAGATTTTAAATCATATCAAGACGAGAATGATATAAGAAATAGAGAACATTATGGAATAGGCGTAAATTATGTTAGAAAAAATATGCTCTCTCCAAATAAACTGGGATACAGTGACGGTCTTTATGTTGATATAAATTATTTAAACGATGTAGAGTACCAAAACCTAGATGACGGTTTTGAAGAGGATGATGAGACAAAAAAAGTTGAATCAAAAATCAACTATGTTTATAATACTCCAAACTACTATTTAGGTACATATTTTAGATATTATATCGACCTTGATGAAATAAAATTAAATGATAGTAACAGTAATACTTTACAGGAGCTGCCTAAATTACAAGCGCATACTTATAACAGACCTCTGTTTTTAGATAAATTATTGGTCTCAACAGATTTTAAATATACAAATCACGAAAGAAATAACGGTTTAAATGCCCAACAATATGAATTTAATATTCCTATTTCTTACTCTTTTTCTCTTTTAGATGATTATCTAAAACTAGGATTAAAACAGGAATTTAGTTTTAATAAGTATGAATACTCGAATGTTGATGTAGATTTTGAAGATGGAACCTATATAGAATCAAAATCTACGGTTTCATTAAATACCGATTTAGTAAAACCTTATGATGATTATATTCATACGGCAAATCTTTTTGCCAATTATAATCATATAGATACAATGAAAAAAGACGGTGATTTATATGCCATTACAAATGATTCTTCCACTTTAAGCCCTTTTCCTATATCAAAAGGTGAAGATAATATAGAAATTGGTATAAATCACTCTTTATATGATAAAGATAATTTTAAACAAATTATAAATCACAAATTAACACAAACAATGAAATATGATGATTATAACGATTTCAAATTGGATAATATTGAAAACGAGATAAGATATAACTATATTTTAGGATCAATAAGAAACAAATTGGTTTATAATTATGATGATAAAGAGCTTATTGAAAGTTCTTCTTCTTTCTCGTTAACTTATGAAAATATCTATTTAAGTTTGGGACATTATTTATCAAAAGATACTCCAAATTCAGGAAAAGAAGATTTGGAATCTTATTCTGTGATGTCTAGATATAAAATTTCAGATAAATATTCATTAGGGTATTATACAAATTACAATTTAAAAGAGGATGTAAGAACAAAACACGGCGTTATGTTTACAATAAAAGATAGTTGCTGGGATTTAAATTTAAAATATGAAAGAGATATTGAAGCTACTTCTAGCAGATATACGGATTACAAAACCCAAGATATTTTATATGTACAGCTATTCTTAAAACCTCTTGGCGGTATTAACCAACAGTATACGATAAGAGATAAGGATAGTACTGAGGAATGACACCAGATAAAATATATTTCAAAAATAGAGAAGTCGCTGCATATAGACTCATTGATATCTTACCAATCAATAAAATGAAGTTAGAAGATTGGATAGTAATCTCTACTTCATATAATGGTTTACCTATTGCAAAAATCGTTGCAAATGAATTAGATGCAAAACTCGATATAATATTTTCAAGAAAAATTTATGCTCCCAATAATGATGAGTGTGAAATTGCAATTGTTACCGAGAGTGAAGAGGTCGTAATTCATGAAGAGTTAGTAAAAGCTTTTGATATAAGCTTGGATTTTGTTTTTTCAAAATCTAAATATATCTATGAAAATGAACTATCAGCTTGCGTAACTAAATTTAGAAAAGGTAAAAAATTAGAAAATCTTGAAAATAAAAACGTACTTTTAGTTGATGAAGGGTTAAATACCAGCCTTACTATGATGGCTTGTATTAAAACGGCAATACATTTAGGAGCTAAATCCGTTTCCGTTGCAATACCTATTCTCCCGACTGCAAGTATACCGACAATTGAATCAATTGCAGATGACTTATATTTTGTGAAAAATTTGGATCATTTTATTTCTATAGACTTCTATTATGACCAATTAGAAGAGATAAGTTATGAAGAAATTAAAAATTATAAAGGATAAATTTTATGTCAACAGTATGTGAATTTGAGTTAAATGGAAAACAAGAAATATTTGAGTTTGGTAAAGTTGCCAAACAAGCTAACGGTTCAGTATTAGCAAAATTAGGAAATGCAGTTGTATTGGCAACTGTAGTAAGTGAGTTTGACAATCCTGTTGAAGAAGATTTTACTCCTTTAACTGTACAGTATGTAGAAAAAACTTACGCTTCGGCTAAATTACCGGGCGGTTTTATAAAAAGAGAAGGAAAACCAAGCGATTTTGAAACTTTAACTTCAAGAGTTATAGATAGAAGTTTAAGACCTCTTTTCCCAAAAGGTTATATTTATCCTACAACAATTACCGTGATAGTTTTAAGTGCCGATAGTGATGTTGATATCCAAGTTTTAGCTTTAAATGCAGCAAGTGCCGCATTATATACTTCTGATTTACCGATTAAAAAATCAGTTGCAGGAGTAAGAGTCGGAAGAGTTGAAGGAGAGTATGTAATTAATCCTACAACAGAACAACTTGATGATTCCACTTTAGATCTTTATGTAGCGGGAACAAAAGAAGAGTTGTTAATGATTGAAATGAAATCTATTTCAAGTGAAGAGATGATTGAAGTAGATATTGAGGCTTTTACAAAACTTCACAAAACAAATGAAATGAACGAAGATGAATTAGTGAATGCAATTTCAATTGCACAAACAGCATTAAAAGAGTCAAATGAAACATATGAAATCGGTTTTGAATCAGTATCAAAAGAGATTAAAGATATAGAGTTAGTAGAGTTTACTATTGATGAAGCGGTAATTAATCATGTAAAAGAGAATTATTTAGAAGATATTAAAAAAGCATTACAAAAGTTAGCAAAAAGTGAAAGAGCTACGGAACTTAAAGATGTCGCAAAAAAAGTATTAGAAGATGAATATTGTACTTCAAATGAGCTTGAATACAGTGTAGTTTACGAAGCTGTATCTATTGTAAAAAGAGAAGTCGTAAGAGCAATGATCGTAAATGAAAAGGTAAGAGCAGACGGAAGAGGTTTAAAAGAGGTTAGACCTATTACCATTGAAACAAATATCTTACCGTCAGCACATTCATCTTGTCTTTTTACAAGAGGTCAAACTCAAGCTTTAGTAGTCGGTACACTAGCAGGAGCTAAAGACGGTCAAATGTATGAAGTATTAACTGAAAAATCTACAAGAATGGAAAATTTTATGGTTCATTATAATTTTCCCGGATTTTCTGTAGGTGAAGCAAAACCTATGTTTGGTGTAGGAAGAAGAGAATTAGGACACGGAAATCTTGCTAAAAAAGCACTTGAATCAACAATTGATAAAGATTATGAAGATACTGTAAGATTAGTTTCTGAAATTTTAGAGTCTAACGGTTCCTCTTCTATGGCTACTGTTTGCGGTGGTTCTTTAGCTTTAAAAGCAGCAGGTGTTCCTATCTCTAATCTTGTTGCAGGAGTTGCAATGGGAATGGTCGTAGAAGGAGAAAAATATTCTGTATTAACGGATATTATGGGACTTGAAGATCATGATGGAGATATGGATTTTAAAGTTGCAGGAACAAAAGATGGAATAACTGCTCTTCAAATGGATATAAAACTCGGAGGAATTGAACTTTCAGTTTTAAAAGAGGCATTATATCAAGCAAAAGAGGGTAGAGAACATATTTTAAATCTAATGGAAGAAGCAGCTTCTGAAATTGTTCCTAGTGAAGCTCTGCCTTTAGTTGAACAATTTGCAATTGATCCTAGTAAAATAATGGTTGTAATTGGAAAAGCAGGTTCAACAATCAAAGAAATAATAGAAAAATTCTCAGTTTCAATCGATTTAGACAGAGATAGCGGTAATGTAAAAGTAAGCGGTGAAAATAAACAAAATGTTTTAGATGCTTGTGAACATATAAAATCTATTTCAAGTAATGCCCATTCAAGAAAAGATAATGACAAAAAAAGTGTAGACTTTGAAAAACTTTATGAAGTAGATGAAGTTTTAGAGGGTAAAGTTGTAAGAATTGCCGACTTCGGAGCTTTTGTTGAACTTCCAAAAGGCGGAGAAGGATTACTTCATATTTCTAAACTCTCAAAACAGAGAGTAAAAAGAGTTGAAGATGTATTATCTCTTAATGATAATATTGAAATTAAAGTTTTAAAAGTTAAAAAAGATCGTATAGAATTGGCGTTAAATGGGATTTAAAATATTAAAGTTAATTTAATATTTGTTTGGTTAATATAGTTAAAATAATATTTTTTTACAAAAACAAGGGGTTTTTATGGCTAAGCTTTTAATCGTGGATGATTCGACAATGTTAAGAGATATGTTGAATTATGCACTAAATGAAGGTGGTTATAACGATGTAACAGAAGCTATTGACGGTATAGATGGCTTAGAAAAAGCTAAGGCTACAACATTTGATTTGATAATAACAGATGTTAACATGCCTAATATGGATGGCTTGGCACTTATTGGAGAGTTAAGAAAACTCCCGACATACGCAAGTAAACCAATTTTAGTTTTAACTACTGAAAGAAGTGATGAGATGAAAGCAAAAGGAAAAGCTGCAGGAGCTACCGGTTGGATTGTAAAACCATTTGTTCCGGAACAACTTTTAAAAGCAGTAAATATAGTATTAAGTAGATAAAAGGTTTAAATATGTCTGGTTTTGATATTTCTAAATATAGAGAGATGTTTCTCGAGGAAGCTGAAGAACTTTTTGAATCAGCTGATAACGTTCTTCTAGAAGCGGAAACTAATGGAACATTAACTACTGAAGAGATGGGACAACTTTTCAGAGATGTTCATACATTAAAAGGAAGTGGAGCTTCTGTTGAATTGGCACTATTTGCTGAGTTTACCCATAACGTCGAAAATATGATGGATAAACTTAGAAATCATGAAATAGAATTTATTCCGGAAATGGCGGGAACTTTAATTGATGCCTTGGATGTTATGAAAGAGATTCTTGATTTAGAAGTTGCAGAAGAGCTTACAAGAGAAACTTTTGAAGAAATGACTTCTGATTTATTAACAGATATCAAAGCATACATAAATGGAGAAACTCCTGCATCTTCTTCTGAAGAACAGAGCGAAAATTTAGAAGAAAATATTCATGAATCCAATGCTAACGGTGATATAGGATTATATGATTCTGATATTGATGAGAGTAAGTTTAATGTCTCTTACGGTTTCTTTAAAGATGATGAAATAGGTAATGAGAGTGAAAATAGTAATTATGGATTCTTTGATGAAGAGTTAGATAAAAAAATAAAAACAGAAAAAACTCCGGTAATTGAACATGATGGAAGTGATGATTTTGGATTTTTTGATGATGCACCTGGAATTACTCCTGAAGCAGAAATAAAAGGTAATAATGCCGATCAAAATGCAGAATTACAAAAAGAGAAAAAAGCAGAAGCTCCAAAAGAGAAACCGCAAACTGAAGTAAAAGCTGCTCCGGCTGCTGCAAAAGCATCTTCAAAAAGACCTGCTAGAGCTTCAAGAGAGGCAAAAGAGAGCAGTAAAAAATCTTCAGCGTCAAATAACATTAGAGTAAATTTGGATAAAATTGATTTATTGATGAATAATGTCGGTGATCTAGTTATTACAAATGCAATGCTTACACAATTTTCATCTTCAATTGAAGAGACTAAAACTAGAAATGCGGTTTTAGAGAGATTGGAGTTGTTAGAAAGACATATTAGAGATATGCAAGATTCAATCATGAGTATAAGAATGGTTCCTATGGAATCTATATACTCAAAATTCCCTAAAGTTGTAAGAGATATATCTAAAAAACTTAATAAAAAAGTAGAGTTCAAACATTACGGTGACGGTGTTGAAATTGATAAAGCAATGATTGAGGGGTTAACCGATCCTTTAATGCATATTATCAGAAACTCTTTAGACCATGGTTTAGAAACCCCTGATGTAAGAAAAGCTAGCGGGAAAGAGGAAGTAGGTGCTATTACAATCTCAGCAGAACAAGCAAACGGTCAAATGATTATTACAATTGAAGATGACGGTAAAGGTATTGATTCTGAAACAGTTGCCAAAAAAGCCTTAGAACAAGGTCAAATTGATGAAAATCAATATAATACTATGAGTGATAATGAAAAAGCAATGTTAGTATTTGGAGCAGGAGTTTCAACAGCAAAAGAAGTTACTGATATCTCAGGTCGTGGTGTAGGAATGGATGTTGTAAAAACAAATATTCAAAAACTAGGCGGAGCGATTAAACTTGATACAGAACTTGGTAAAGGAACAATTATTACTATTATGCTTCCTTTAACTCTTGCTATTTTGGATGGATTGGATATTGCAGTAGGAGATCAAAAATATATTTTACCGTTAAGTTCAATTGTTGAATCTTTACAACCGACTCCTGATATGATTAAAAAAATCGGTGACGGTTCACAAGATTTATTGATGTTAAGAGAAGAATTTATTCCTGTAGTAAGACTGCATCAATTATTTGGAGTAGAACCTACTTTTGTAAATTTAGAAGATGGAATGTTAATTGTTGTTAAATCAGGAACGCAAAAAGTAGCAATCTCAATCGATGAATTCTTAAATCAACATCAAGTTGTTGTAAAACCTTTAGATAAAAATTTCAGAAGTGTAGAAGGTATAGGTGCTGCAACAGTTAGAGGAGATGGAAGCATTGGGTTAATTCTTGATGTATTGGGAATAATTAATGCTCAAATCAAGATAGAAAAAAATATGAATAATATGATGCAAAAAGCTTCGTGAGGATAAATGCAAAAGAGTAATAAGCATTTACATAACAGAGTAAAAAATATTCTTTATTCTCTAACAGGGATTTCTCTTTCAGAGAATAAAGATATAATGATTTCAAACAGACTTCATAAATTAAAAAGAGACAGTAAATATCAAGGTGATATAGAAGACCTTTTAGATGAGATAGAAGAGGGCGCTTACACAAGAGAGTTTATTAACTCATTTACTACAAATAAAACACACTTTTTTCGGGAAGATTTTCATTTTGCCGATCTAAAAAACAGGGTTTTACCATCGTTTGCAAAATCAGGACAACAAATAAAAATGTACTGTTCTGCATCATCAACGGGTGAAGAACCTTATTCGATGGCTATGACGGTATTAGAAACAAGTCAAGAACAAGGAAAAAATATAAAAGCATCTATTTTAGCAACAGATATTGATACAAATGTATTGCAATATGCTGCAAATGGAGTTTATAGATTTTCAAAATCTTCAAAAGAGTTCCCTTCTTGGATAAAACCTCAAAAATATTTTAAAAGAAGAGTTCAAAAAACTTTGGCTAATGAAGAAATTTTAATAAAAGTTAAACCTGAACTTCAAAAAATGGTTACATTTAAGGTAATGAATTTAAATGATAAATCCTACCCATATGAAAAAGACTATTTTGACGTGATTTTTTGTAGAAATGTGCTTATATATTTTTCAAATGAGGATCAAAACAAAATTTTAAAAAAACTTTTTTCTCATCTTAAGATTGGAGGTACCTTATATCTAGGTCATTCTGAAAATCCACAAGACTTAATTAGTTGTGTAGATAGAATAGGGCAAAATATTTTCATAAAAACAAAGGATTTTTATTGATTATTTTAGGGCACAAAGATGGGAGTATTGAAAAAGCTTCTGTTTCAAGATTCACTCAAAGAACAAAAGGTTATAATACTCACACAATAATAGGTGGAGAGTTTGCCGTTGGTAAAGATTCAGACGAAGTTGCCTTTAAAACATTGCTTGGTTCTTGTGTTGCTATAATGTTTTATGATTCTCAAAAGAAGATTAAAGCAATGAACCACTTTTTATTACCTACTACAAACAGTACAAATGAAGATATGAAATATGGACTTTATTCTGTTGAAGCAATGCTCAATGAGATGTATAAAATGGGCTGCCATAAACAAAATATGAGTGCAAAAATCTCCGGAGGTGCTGATATTATGCAGCTTAATATCAGTATGGCTAATTCAATAGGGCATAGAAATGTAGAATTTGCCAAAGACTTTTGCAGATCTGAAGGATTTAAATTAATCAGTGAACATACAAGAGGAGAACACGGAAGATTAATTCTTCTTGCAGATCATTTTCAAACTTTTATAAAAGTGACTCAAAAATCTGAAACTGATAATAAAATTCTTAAAGATGAAAAAGCTCTTCAAACAGAGATTACAAAAGCACCTGTTATCAAAGAGTATGTTGGTGGTGTTGATCTATTTGGAGCTGATAAAGTAGAAGTTGAACCAGAGATGGAAATAGAACTTTTTTAAGGTTTTGTATGTATACAGTATTAATAATTGATGATTCCGCTTCTATGAGAAGAATTATAAAAGATATGATTAACAGCATAGAAGAGTTTGAAGTAATAGCTGATGCCGTAGATGCTTATGATGCAAGAGAAAAAATAAAAGAGTATGAACCGGATTTAGTAACTATAGATATAAATATGCCGAAAATGAACGGCGTAACATTTTTAAGAAACTTAATGCGTTTACATCCAATGCCTGCCGTTGTAATTTCAGGTGAGAGTGTTAGAGGTAATGATATCTTTGATGATGGAGCTGTAGGGTTTATAAATAAACCCGATAGAGGCGAATCAATGATAAGTTTTGCCTCAAGAATAAAAGATAACCTTTTAAATCTAACTTTTCTTCTAAAACGATATACTTTGAAAAAACCAAAACCCATTAAAAAAGTAGTAAGTTCAAAAGCAAAAGATTTAGATAGAAAAGTTCATCCTGATGAAGTCATAAAGTCCATGCCAGCGAGACTAGGGGGTAAAAGAGTTATTGCAATCGGGTCCTCTACAGGCGGTGTTGAATCACTCTTAAAGGTCTTTAAAGATTTAACAGCAAATTTACCTCCCATATTAATAACTCAACATATACCTTACGGTTTTTCCAAATCCTTCGCAGACAGACTAAATAGCAATTCAGAGGTAATTGTTCATGAAGCAAAAGATGGAATGGTACTAGAAAACGGGCATGCATATTTAGCTCCGGGGAATATGCACTTGACAATAGAAAAAGGTACAGCAGGAGTTTATAAAACAAAACTTTTAGATACAATCAAAGTCAGTCATCACAGACCAAGTGTCGATGTGCTGTTTAGATCAGTAAATAATGTTGTAGGAAGCAGTGCAATGGCTGTAATGATGACGGGAATGGGAGATGACGGAAGTATAGCAATGAAAGAATTACATGACAACGGAGCTTATACTATTGCACAAAATCAAGAGAGTTGTGTAGTTTTCGGTATGCCGGCAAAAGCTATTCAAAAAGGTGCTGTAAAAGATATTGTTCATTTGGATGATATTGCTAAATATATTATTGATTTTAGTAAAGGACGAGTGAAATAGTGCTTTATTGTTAGAGTAGATATTGGTTTGAAAATTATAGTTTTCAATACTAATTTAATAAAAAGTTTGTTATAATTACTCTTTAGATAATTTATTAAGAAGGTCTTTTTATGAGATATGAACTTGATTTTACATCCAACTTTAATAGAACTTATTGTTTTTGGCTCTCTTTGTTTGTAAGAAATAAATTAACAACACTTTCAAATATACATGTAGCAAATAAAGAGAAGTTTGCCCAAATCTTGCAAATTTTGATTCGTGGAGATAAAACAATTGATGAATTAAAAACGTTAGTAAAGGAAGCAAGAAATATCGGATTATCAGGTATAAATACATATTTTAATCCCCTTTCAAAATTATATGAATTTTTGCAAAGTTTCGGTCCTGCATCAATGAAAGAGATAGATGAAGAGCTTTTAATCGATTTTTTAGCTTCATATACAAGTGGACTTTCCGATGCAAGTAAAAAAAACCATAGAATTGCCCTACTTAACTTTTTTTCTTATATAGATAAACAAAATGAAAATTCAGACGGAAGTTCATATCAATTTAAAATTGAACTGAAAAACTGGGCAGGTTTAGGTGGAAAATCAGGAACAAAACTCCCTGCTCATATGAATAAAGAAGAGATTGACAAGTTTTTAAAAGCCATTGATGAGTATGAATTTTCAGCTGATACAATATACAGAAATAAGTTAATTATAAAGATGATAATTTATACCGGTATTAGAGTATCGGAAATGTTAAATTTAAAATTAAGGGATATCTATAAAGAAGAAGATCTTTACATTTTGCAAGTAAGGGGAAAAGGAAATAAACCAAGAATTGCCATGATTAAAGCAAAAATTATAGAAAATGATTTACAAAATTGGTTAAATATGAGATGCTGCAATGATGACTATTTAGTTTGTAATAAAAAAGGCAATAGATTAACTCAGGCATACGTTAGTAGAATAGTAGAAAATATATTAATAAGTATAGGTATTAGAAAAGAAAAAAACGGTGCTCATATGTTAAGACACTCTTTTGCTACCCTACTTTATCAAAAACATCATGATCTTGTATTAGTACAGGAAGCTTTGGGACATGCTGATATTAATACTTCAAGAATATATACTCATTTCGATAAGCAAAGATTAAAAGCTACAACAAATTTAATGGGATAATTAAGGTAGTGTAAAACAAACTGTGTAAATCCAAAAATATCAATTTATAATGAATATTATAACAACGAAAGCAGATCAAAGAAGGGAAAGAAGTTTCATTAGCTGGAATTTTAGAGGAGTTTAAATCCCTTCTTCGAGAATCTATCCAAACATTCTTCAGAAGTTGAAATGGATCCCCATTTAGGCTATGAAAAACATCAAGAATTAGATAATCCAAACTATCGTAACGGTACAAATAAAAAAACTTTCTTGTGCTTGCACTCTCTATGAGAAAATCTAAATATTGAGAAATTGATGTTTCAATTCCAAGAGATAGAGATGGAACATTTGAACCACAACTTGTTAAAAAAAGAGAAAGACTCTTAAAAAGTAAACCATTAGAACCAATATACCCCATCATCTTTATGGATGCAACTGTATTAAAAATAAGAGTCGATTATAATGCTTGGAATTATTATTGAAGGTAAATAGGTGATTTAGGGTCTACAAATTAATTTTTTAAAAGAGTTAGCTAATAAATAATTTTAAAGATAAGTCTTTTTAGTTTAATGATTTTCTTTCACGGATTAATTAAAGTTTTACTGCATATAAACAATATACTACAAAAAATGGAATATACCAATGTGGAATTGGAATCTTACTTTCTTACTTTCTTAGAACCAGCTGTATTTTTTGAGGTAAAATTAGATGAGTTTAAAATTTAAGTTTGGGTGGAAGAGGATTCTTCCTATCAGAAATTTATGTTAATAGGGAGTTTCTAACACTCCTTAGTTTGAATTTATTACAAAATATTTTTCAAATTTAATTTTATAAATATAACAAACTATTTAGTATTTATTAATACAGAATGCTGCTAATATTAGCACTCTATATTTATAATTGCTAATATTAATATTTTTTTAAGTTTTATAGGTTTATAATTTCATTAACTTTAGTGTATTTGACTAAAGATTCTGAAAGTTTAAAAACTAATAAATGAAGATTAGAATTAATTATGAAGTAGAAGTAAGTTAAGAGTTTTTGGTGAGGATTTCCTCAATATATTTTTGATTCATTATCTATAAGAATCATTTTACTAGCATTATATCAATTACAGTGCTAGTTATAAAATATAAGGAGAATACAATGTTATTAACAAAATTTGACCCATTTAGAGAGTTTACTAATATGCAAAAAATGTTTGAAGTTTTTAATGTTCCTGTTGAATCATCACTAGGTACTTTTACTCCTAAGGTAAATACAAGAGAAGGTGAGTTTGCTTATCATGTAGATGTTGATCTTCCTGGTGTAAAAAAAGATGATATTAAAATAGATGTACATGATAATATTTTAATTATTCAGGGTGAAAGAAATTATAAAGAAGAGACAAAAAAAGAGGATTATTATAAAGTTGAAACATCATTTGGTAAATTTCAAAGACAATTTACACTGCCTGAAAATGTTGATATAGAAAACATCTCTGCTTCTGGTAATGACGGGGTATTGGAAGTTGTTATTCCTAAACTTGAAAAAGCTATAGAGAAAAAAACAATTGAAGTGAAATAAAGGAGTTTACTATGAATTTTTCAAAGCTTGCACCATGGAACTGGTTTAAAGATGAGGAGTCAAATAAAGGTGAAGTTATTCCTGTAAAAAACAACAATCAAGTATCTACAAATAGTGCTGGATCTCTTTTAGATATTCACCGAGAATTTGACAGTTTGTTTCATTCACTAAGACAAAATATTGAACATAGCTTTGCACCGTTTAATCTTGGAAATATAGCTAATGAGGGATGGTTCAAACCATCTTTAGATGTTGCAACTTCAGACAATGAATATACCGTAAAGCTTGAAATTCCAGGTGTAGAAGCAAAAGATATGCAAATTGAAATAGATGGTGATACTATGATAATCAAGGGTGAAAAGAAACAAGAGAGCGAGGAGAAAAATAAAGATTTTTATAGAATAGAAAGATCATATGGATCGTTTCAAAGGGTATTAAATCTACCTCAAGATGCTGATGTGGACAAAATAGAGTCAACCCACAAAGATGGGGTATTAACTATCAATATCCCTAAAAAATCACTTCCAAAAAGTGATACGAAAAGAATAGAGATAAAATCTAAGTAACTTTAAATTTAAGGGGATATTATATATATCCCCTTTATATGATTTTAGATTGAGAAAACTAAGGGAAAAATATGAACCTAAAGATTGTAATACTTTTAATTTTATTATTAAGTAGTATATTAAACGCTGGATTATTTGATAAAGATGTTACTTTTAAATCAAATAAGAAAGAGCTTCAAAGAAAATATCCCACAAACCAAGAGGTAATACTCTCTTATAATAATGTATTAGAAAACTTAAGAACAAGTGTATATTTATAGAAGAGGAGCAATTATAGTAACTGCTTTATAAAGTAGTTACTATAATAAAAAAATCATAATGAAAGAGTTTATTTCAATATTTCAAAAAAACAAAGTCAATATTATTCAAGAGCTGTTAAAAAAATTGGCTGACAGTAAAATAGACTATTTAAATAGTAAAGAATTAAATAAAGCTTTTGTAGATTTTAATGCACTAGATACTATATATGCAGTTGATGAAAACTTTGTTCAGCTTTCACCAATTTTTAATAGGGATACAAAAGATGGAGAGTTTATAAGTAATAAAATAAAAAATAGTTTAAAAAGCAATACTTATCTTAAAAATGAATACTTTATCAGTGCACCTTATGTATCAAGTAAAACTAATAAATTTGTGGTAACTTTTGTAAAAAAGATAGATAATAAACTTATCGCTATGGATTTTGATTTTTATAAGCTTTTAAAAGAATACAACCATACCGATTTAAAAGCGAAACTGTTTACAAATGGGGTACAGATAGTTTATGGTATTATTGGAATTAGTTTAACTGCCTTTGCTTTAATACTTATTTTTTATTCCCTTTATGATTTTACTAGTCACCTTTTAGGGATAGCTAATAATATATTTCAATCTATTTTCAAGTCTACAATTGGATTAACACTAGGTCTAGCAACTTTTGATTTGGCAAAAAACCTTTTGGAGCACGAGGTTATCTTCAGAGATCATACAACAGAAGCCCATGGAAGCAACACTTTACTAATTAAGTTTTTGATTTCTATTGTTATCGCTTTAGCTATTGAAGCACTTATGATGGTATTTAAAATTGCTATTAGTGATTATAAAGATATTTTATATGCTGTTTATTTACTGTTAGGAATAGGCTTTTTACTTTTAACTATGAGTCAATATAATAAATATCTAATCAAAAAATAATGAATATAAAAATATGATAAACTCTCAAAAATGGCAAGATACACAAATTTAGTGTTAAATACTACAATGATGAGATAGGTTTTTTGATAAAAAACTTTTCTGATATGCAAAAAAATTGATGAAAATATAAAAAAATTACAATACAATGCCTCTGAGATGTTAACAATAATTTTAATAAAAGAAGCACAATTATTATAAATATTGTTAGTGATTTAATTTCTTTGAAAAGTTTTGATGATGATTTATTTTTAATAGAGCCAAAATTTACAAATTATGTTAAATAAAATGTATGGAATGTCTCTGAAAACATTTATAAATGGAAATTTTAAATGCTCACTTATATAAATATTTTACCAAAGAGATCCTGTTTCAAATTCATCTGTAGTTTCATCTTCTATTTCTAAATAAATATCTTCATCATAATCTAAATATATGGAAAAATCTCCTATATTTATGCTATTTTGTATATTTCTTTTATTAAGATATACATCATCACTTCCTTGAGATAAGTCAGATAAATAATACTCTACCATAGATGGAGCAATATCATTTATAGCTATATCTAAAGACTCGAAAGAATCTACACCGAAAGTGTTATATAAAGAGTTTCTATCTAAAAGTAATACCATCTATTTAATTATTAAATCCATTTAGTAAGGAAGCCATCCTATTTAAGTCAATTTTATTCTCAGAAGAGGAAGAATCTGAGGATTCTTCTTTGCTCTCAACTACAATCTCTTCGAGGCTCTGCCTCACATTTTTGATTTCATCTTGGTTTTTTTTCTCTTGTTGTTCAGAGTTGCCGTTTTTTGAGTAGTTTGGTGCAGCCGGATGGGCTTTTTTACCCAATAAACCTTCTATTTTACTTAACATTGAATTTATATTATTTGAATCTTTTTGAGTATTATCTTCTAATGTATTTACATTATCCTCTAACTCTCTTTTATCTTCTTCCAAAGATGAAATTTTTTCTTTTAAATTTGTAATTTCTGTATTTAATTTATCATTTTCATTTTTTAATGTATCGTAAGAATTTTGAAGCTCTTCATATCCTACAATTAATTTTTCTAGTGCTTCATTTAGTTTTGCGATAGTTTCAGCATTTGTCATGAATCTTATCCTTATAATGTATCATATATATTAAAGTCAACATTATTACAAAAATTAGCTAATAATTCCATCAATTCTTAATAAAGAATCAACACTTGGTTCTCTATTTGCAAATTCAAAGAATAGTTCATCCATATTTTTTGAACCGCCGTTTTTTAGTATGGTATTTTTATATTTTACCGCCAACTCTTTATTTAAAACCTTTCCTGAGTCAATAAACATATAAAAAGCATCGGCACTTAGAACTTCTGCCCATTTGTATGAATAATACCCGGCAGCATAACCTCCTGCAAAAATATGTGCAAAACCATTTTGAAATTTGTTATATTTCGGTGGTTTTGTTACTGCATATTTATCTCTGATATTATCCAAAAGTTTTTGTACTTCATCTTCATTCTTATAGAGTTTTTGATGTAATTTAAAATCAAAAAGCGCGAATTCTACTTGTCTTAACATGGCTAAAGAAGATTGGAAATTTCTTGCTTTAATGATTCTTTCAATAGCTTCATCACTTAAAATCTCACCTGTTTCATAATGTTTAGCAAAAAGTTTTAAAACCTCTTTATCATATGCAAAATATTCCAAAAATTGAGAAGGAAATTCAACTACATCCCAAGCAACACCTGATATTCCGCTAACCAATGCTTCGGGAACTTTACTTAAAAGATGATGTAAAGCATGACCCATTTCATGAAATAATGTTACTACATCAGAGTGTCTTAACAAAGAAGGAGTGTTTTGTGTTGAAGGTGGGAAATTGCATACAATATATGCAGTTGGAAGCTGTTCCTCTCCCTTATCGTTTATATAATAAGAGTGCCAGTTATTCATCCAAGCTCCACCTCTTTTATCTTTTCTTGCTTCTAAATCAATATAAATACGTGCTATGATCTTATCATCTTCACTTATATTATAAACTTTTACGTTTTTATCCCACACTTTTGCATCTGTTTGTGTAAATTTGATATTAAATACTTCATAAAGAAAATTGAAAAATCCGTTTAAAACTGAATTTTGTTCAAAAAACGGTCTATAATACTCTTCATCTAAATCATATTTATCTTTCTTTAATTTCTCACTGTAATAAGATAAATCATAACTTTGAAGATCCTCTATTCCGTCTTTTTTAGCAAACTCTTTAATCTCATCAAGCTCTTCTATTGCTCTTTTTTTACCTTTAATTGCCAACTCTTCTAAAAAAGAGGTAACTTCTGATTCATTTTTTGCCATTTTTGTAGATAAAGAGTAAGAAGCATAATTATCAAATCCCAGAATATTTACTTTTTCTTCTTTTAATTTTAAAATCTCTTCTATGATTTTCCCGTTTTGAGGAGCTCTTGTACAATAAGCTTTGTATATCTCTTCTCTTTTTTCTCTATTTGAACCATACGTAATATATGAAATATAAGAAGGCATTTGGAGTGTAAATTTATATTTGGTTTTTCCATCTTCTTCAAATTTTGCCAGCTCTAAATCCGACAGAGGAATCTCTTTTACATCTTCAAAATTATCAATAATCATTTCAAAAGCATTTGTTTCATCTAAGAGATTCTGAGAAAATTTATGAGATAACTCACTTAGTTTAAGATTTAACTCTTTTAGTCTCTTTTTATTTTTCTCATCTAAGTGACAACCGCTTAATTTAAAATCTCTAATTTCATTTTCAAGAACTTTTATTTGTATACTATTTAAAGATCTATAATCATTATCTTGTATATCTTTTAAAGATCTATAAATATTATCATTTTGAGATATCTCAGTTTCATAATCAGAGATCAAAGGAAGGCAATCTTCATAAACTTTTTGAGTCAACTCTGAATTTTTAACCGAATCAATATGGAAGATAGGAGTTATAAATTCATTAATACTCTCCCCTATTTGTTCATAAGGTTTAACAAAGTTTTCATAAGTTTTATCTTTTATTTCTAATAACTCGTCTATTTGTTTTTTACTCTCATTTAAAAGCTCTTCTAAATCTTTTTTACTATTGTCTAAATTTTCTAAATTAAATTCATTAAACATATTATCTTTTCTCCTTTTATTTATATTTAACTGTAAAGCCTCTGTCAAACTTTTCATAATCTTTATAAAAGCTATACTCTTTTATGTTTAGCTCTTTAAAATACTTTTCTAAAGCCTCTTTTTGATCATATCCCATTTCACAGAGTAAATAAGTAATTCCTTTTTCGTAACTTTTTTCTATAATCTTTTTTAAAAGTTCTTCTCCTGATTCTCCTCCAAAAAGTGCATTTTTAGGTTCATACTGAACATTTTTAGGTAGTTTATAACTATTTGCAATATATGGAGGATTTGATATAGTCATAAAAATATCCTCTTCTTCTACATTTTCATATAGATTACTTAATCTAAAATCTATTTTATCACTTACCTTATGCTTTTTGGCATTTTTCTTGGCTAAGCTTAAAGCTTTTTCATTTATATCCACGGCAATTATCTCTATATCTTTTATTAATAGAGCTAACATTATAGATATAATTCCGCTTCCCGTACCTATTTCCAAAACTTTTGTTTTGCAATTTCTGTTCTTGAGTATCTCAACGGCATTTTCTACAAGAAGTTCAGTTTCGGGTCTAGGAATTAAAACCCCCTCCTCTACAATAAAACTTTCGCCGTAGAAAGAGGTTTTATTTATAAGATATTCAAGAGGATAATCAGAAGCTCTTTTATTGATTAGTTTTTCAAGCTCTTTTTCTTTGTCAAATTCATTGTTATAATTCAAATGAAGCCAAATATTGTTTTTTTCAAGCAAAAAACCGATAAGTATTTCAACTTCTTTTGCAGGAATATGCGTAACATATTTTAGTTTTTGAGAATATTTTCTAACTGTATCTTTTATTGTCATTTTATAATTTTGCCTTTTAAAAGTATTTATTATATAAAAATTTTCATTACTCTAATATATAAAGAGCTAATTCGTCGGCTAATAAAAAGTTTTTATTGAAAATTCTGCCTTCTTTTTCTTCAATTTTTTTCTCTTTTTTTAACTCTTCAACTTTTGATAGTTGTTTTTGATTTAAGATATCTTTTTTAAAGCCGTTACTGCATCTAAAACCTAGAAGCACTTTTTCGACAATAATATCTTCTTTTGATAAAAGCTCTATCTCATACTCTAAAGGGTTTGAAATATACTCTTCTAAACCTTTCTTTGTATAAAATCTTTTATTATCTATAAAACCTACTGCACCTGCCCCTACTCCAAGATAATTTTTATGTTGCCAATATCCATAATTATGTTTGGACTCATAAGTTTTTTCTTTTGAAAAATTAGAGATTTCATACTGTTTAAAACCTTTGTTTTTTAGATATTCAAATATTTTATAAGATAATTCTTCATCATCAATTTTTATTTCAGATTTATTGAAAAATTTAGTACCCTCTTCCAAAGTCAAAGAGTATGCACTTAAATGCTCAATATTAAGTTGGGAAATCATATCAAAATCTTTTTTCAGCAATTCAAAAGAGTCTCCTTGGACTCCGTAAATTATATCACAGTTAATACTATTAAAACCTATACATTTTGCATTTTGTATAGCATTTATTGCTCCTTTACTGTTATGTGCACGATTTAGCTTTTTTAGCTTCTCATCATTGAAACTTTGTACTCCGAAACTAATTCTGTTTACTCCTAATTTTTTCATACCTTCAAGCCATTTTTTTGTTGCGGAATTGGGATTACACTCTGTCGTAATCTCACAATTATTTTGCAAATAAGGAGTCAATATTTCAAAGAGTTTTTCATACTCTTCAGTTTTTATTGTACTTGGCGTTCCTCCTCCTATAAAAACAGTTTCTATACTCTTCTTTTCTGAATTTTTTTCTAGTTCAAATTGTAGTTGTTTTCTTAACGCACTCATATAATCTTTTTTTAAATGAAATCTATCGGTGTACGAGTTAAAAGCACAATAGTGGCATTTACTGTCACAAAACGGTATATGTATATACAAAAGCAATTTTTAATCCTAATTTTATTATAATTTTGGGCTAATTATAAGGGAATTATTATTTATGACTGATAAAGAAAACAAAGAACAAACAAAAGATGAGAAAAATTATCGACCGAATGTTGCAGCAATTGTATTATCGGCTAAATATCCTGAGAAATGTGAACTTTTTATTGCTTCACGAACAGATGTTGAAAATGCTTGGCAATTTCCCCAAGGTGGAATTGACAAAGGAGAGACTCCAAAACAGGCTCTTCTTAGAGAATTGGAAGAGGAAATTGGAACAAGAGAGATAGAAATTATAGCAGAATACCCAAAATGGGTAAGTTATGATTTTCCACCTGCTATTGCAAAAAAAATGTATCCATTTGATGGACAAATACAAAAGTACTATTTGGTTAAATTAAAAAAAGGTGCAAAAATTAATATTAATACTGAAATACCGGAATTTAGTGATTATAAGTTTGTACCCACAAAAAGAGTTTATGACTATATCACTTTTTTTAAAAGAACAGTTTATAAACAGGTATTAAAATATTTTAGAAAAGAGGGTTATATTTAAGAAAATGTTAAAAGTATTAAAATTCGGCGGTACAAGTGTAGGAACACTTGAGAGAATTCAAAATGTTGCAAATATTATAAAAAAAATAAAAGATGAAGGACATGATGTAATTGCTGTTGTTTCTGCAATGAGTGGAGAAACAAACAAATTATTAGAGTATGCACATAGTTTTTCAAAAACTCCCAATCCATGTGAAGTGGATATGTTATTAAGTTCAGGTGAAAGGGTAACTTCTGCTCTGCTTTCTATAGCATTAAATGAACAAGGCTACTCTACTACATCAATGAGCGGTAGAGAAGCAGGTATTATTACAGATAGCTTACATACAAAAGCAAGAATTGAAGATATTGATCCTTCAAACTTAAAAAAAGCTATTTCAGATGGTAAGATTGTTATTGTTGCAGGTTTTCAAGGTGTGACACAAGATACAAACAGAGTTTCAACTTTAGGTAGAGGCGGTTCTGATTTGACTGCCGTTGCTATTGCTGGTGTAATTGAAGCTGATGTTTGTGAAATTTATACGGATGTTGACGGTATTTATACTACTGATCCAAGAATAGAGCCAAAAGCAAAAAAACTAGATAAAATATCTTATGATGAAATGCTTGAACTCGCAAGTCTGGGAGCAAAAGTACTACAGAATAGATCTGTTGAAATGGCAAAAAAATTAAACGTAAATTTGATATCAAGAAGTAGCTTCACACCGGAAGTTGAAGGTACATTAATAACTAAGGAAGAGAATATTATGGAAAAAGCTATTGTAAGCGGTATTGCATTAGATAGAGACCAAATCAGAGTAGGAATGTATGGAGTAATTGACAGACCTGGAATTGCTTCAACAATCTTTACGGCACTTGCGGATGCAAATATTAATGTTGATATGATAGTACAAACAAGAGGTGGAGACGGAAAAACCGATTTAGATTTTACAATTCCTAGAGGAGATTGGGAAGCTTGTAAAAAAGTAATGGCTAGATTTAAAGAAGAAGCTGAAAAAATAGATTATAATGACACTATTTGTAAAGTTTCAATTGTAGGAGTGGGTATGAAAACTCATACGGGTGTTGCTTCAAAAGCTTTTAGTACTTTGGCAAATGAGAATATAAATATAAGAATAATTTCAACAAGTGAAATAAAAATTTCTATGATAATTGAAGAAAAATATGCAGAATTAGCCGTAAGAGCTCTTCATAGTGCATATAATTTGGATAAGTAGGTTAAAAAGTGCAAGAATTTTTAAATTGGACTGTTGATACAATTAGGGAAGATAGACTTATCTCTCCTTGGTTGGAGGAGAAAAAATATGAATGGGTTCCTTTAGTATCAAAATCTATTGTAAATATTTTGGATAAAGGTTGTTCGATTCTTATAATAACTGATAGTGAAAGAGATTGGTTTTTAAAATATATTTTGACAAATTTAAATTCACATAAACAAAACAGACCTTTTTTACCTTTTTATAACTTTAAATCTTTTTACAAAGATTTAGATAGTTTAAAAACAGAAGATGATATCAGTTTTATAAAAGATATGTTAAACATCTCTTTTCCTAACGGTTACTGTTTTTGGTATATAGGGAAAAGTAATGATGTAAGAGCAACTCTTCCTAAATTTACAAAGAATTCATTTCTTTGGATTTTTGATGAAGAGATTCAAGATGCTTTTAATCTAAAAACAACTGATGAAGCTTTAGATATGAAACTTTTACAAATGTTCAGACTTTTTAACAAAACTTTGAGTGCTGCACTTTTTGCAGATATAAATGTAGAAAATTAAAATTGGATAACACTCTTATATGATAGATAAAAAAATTGAATCTGCTCATATCTTAATAGTAAATGATATTGAAGAGACTTTAAGTTCTTTACTGCCTTTTTATTCAAAACATAATGTAAGAATTATAAAAAATGAGCAAAAAGATGAATTTTTATTAGCTCAAGCACATGCAGCCGTAAAAGAGGCTTATATCTCTTCAAATGAAAAAAAATATATCTTCTTAATAGGTAAAAGCTTTAGAGTCGAAGCACAAAATGCTTTATTGAAAGTTTTGGAAGAACCTCCAAAAAATATCATTTTTATAATAATTACAAATTCAAAATCTTCAATTCTTCCGACTATTTTTTCAAGAATTCCTCACAAGTTTTATAAAACAGCTTCAAAAAGAGCTGAACTTGAGTTGGATATTTTGAATTTAGATTTAAAAGATGTTTATTCTTTTTTAAAAGAGAATCAAAGAATTACAAAAAATGAAGCTAAAAGTTTAGTCGAATCTATTTTATTTAAAATAAATTCTAAAAAGATTGAATTAAATCAAAAAGAGTTGGATCTTTTTTCAAAATCAATAAAACTTTTAGAACTCAATTCCAGACCTATTAATGTTCTAACTTCTTTACTTCTTATGCTCTTAAATAAAAATAAAAGGGTTTAAATGAAATTATATAAAGTTTCTACAACAGAGATAAAAAAGCTTTTTAACAAATTAGGTTGCGATAAAAGCGGTGTTTCAATTTTAGATAAAAAATCAAAACTTCATGCTTTGTATATAAAAGAGCTTCATGTTGGAGCTGCAAATATCCTTAAACAAGATGCTTTATCCATCGGTGCTGATTTGGCAGTTCCAAGCGGAGTTATAATTGCTAGCGAAAAAATTGTTGATGCTGTTTTAATAGGAACAACTAAACATTTTGAGATTTTAAGTAAAAAAGAGTTATCTCAACCTTTCGGTTTAAAAGATCTTGCTTTAAAACTTAAATCTTTTATAAATCAAAAAGAGTATAAAAACAAAATTATGGGTGTTGTAAATGCAAATGACGACTCTTTCTTTTATAAAAGTAGATTTAAAGGCGAAGATGCAGTAGCTCATATAGAAAAGCTGATTAATGAGGGTGCTGATATTATTGATTTAGGGGGAGTTTCAAGCAGACCGGGAAGCCAAGCTGTTTCACCTAAAGAGGAATTATCAAGGTTAAAACCTATTTTAGATTTAATTGGAAAACAAAAACTTTATGAAAAAGCAGAGTTTTCTTTGGACTCTTATGAACCCGAAGTTTTAAAGTATGCTCTTGATTGCGGATTTAAAATCGTAAATGATATAACAGGTTTACAAAATGATGAAGTTTGTAAGTTAAGTGCCCAATATAATGCGCAAGTTGTTATTATGCATATGCAAAGTGACCCTAAAAATATGCAAAAAAATCCTCAATATGAAGATGTAATAGTAGAAGTTAATGATTTCTTGGAACAAAGAGTTGAAAAAGCAAAAAGTTTCGGTATAGAGGATATTATTCTTGATGTGGGTATAGGTTTTGGAAAAAGTTTGGAACATAACCTTCTTTTACTAAAACATTTGGAACATTTTAAACATTTTGGATATGAACTTTTAATAGGAGCTAGTAGAAAATCTTTGATTGATATGATAGTTCCTTCTAAAATAGAAGAACGATTACCCGGTACTTTGGCAATTCACCTTGAATCAATAAATAACGGTGCCTCAATTATTAGATGTCATGATGTAAAAGAGCATTATCAAGCTATAAAATTACAAGAAGCAATAAAAAGCGTAGAGATACTCTAAAGTATCTCATGCAAAGAGTTGGCTTTTCTCATCCATTTTTTTAAATCTTCATATTTTTCGTTTTCTACCATATCTCTTACTTCTTTCATCTGAATTTCAAATTGATCAATAGCATTAAGAAGATTTTTTCTGTTTTGTTTAAAAATATCGGACCACATTTTAGGACTTGATTTTGCCACCCTACTCATATCTTTGAAACCACCTGCTGCAAGTGCAATAATTGATTTAGGATCTTCTCTGCTCATTACGGTATTTGCCAATGAAAAAGATATGGCATGGGGAAGATGAGACATATAACAAGCATGAACATCATGTTCATTTGCGTCCATAACAACAATTCTCATACCAATTTCTTGGAAAATTTTAAAAGCTCTATTTACATGCAGATTATCATTATCTTCCAAATTACAAAGAACAACTGTTTTCCCTTCGTATAAATCATCAATTGCTGCTTTAGGTCCTGATTTTTCAGTACCTGTCATTGGATGTGCCGCAATAAAGTTTTTTCTGATTGAAGATGGAACATTCTCTATAATAAACTCTTTTGTTGAGCCTAAGTCCATTATTGTAGTCTTTTCATTTATATCTAAAAATTGAGGAATCATTGAGATAATATTATCAACAGGAATTGCTAAAACTATTAAATCACACTTTTCTTTAATTGTTTTGATATCAACCAATTCATCAACTAAATTTAATTCTTCTATCTCTGTTTTTGATTTTTCACTTCTGGCATATCCGTAAATTTTCTCTGCTATATAATATTTTTTTAAGGCTTTTGCCAAGGAACCGCCCATCAGACCGAGTCCAATAATACCTATATTCAATTTTTTACCTTTACAATTTTGTTTTTAGAAGAGGATTATATCTTAATCATCCTATAAAGTTAATTTAGATATATTCTAGCTTTGAAATAATAAGTATAAGGATTACTGTGAAAAAAAAGGGTATCTTATTATCAATTGCTCTTGCATCTTTTATGAATGCAGAGGGAATAAAATCAGTAGAGTTCATTAATCTAACAAAAATCTCACCGACAATAGCTAAAGATACATTTAGTATAGAAGAGAGTGAAGAACTTGATGTATCTAAAATAAATCAGGCAATAAAAGATTTTTATAAATATGGTTATTTTGAAGATATTACAGTTGCAAATGAAGATGGTGTTTTAAAGTTTATTTTTAAAGAAAAACCTTCTATTGCAAATGTGGATATTACGGGATATAAATCAAGAGAAGAAGATATTGAAGAGGTAAAAAATAAAATAGGTCTTAAAAAAGGGATTATGTACTCTCCAAAAAGAGTAAAAGAGGCAAAAGAGAAGCTTTTACAAGAGTTGGAAACAGAAGGGTATATAAACTCGGTTGTTGAAGTAGAAGTTGAGAAGCTAAATGAAGATGCTGTTTATATCACGTTTAATGTAAATAAAGGTGATGAAATCGTTATCAAAAAAGTAAATTATTTTGGTGCAGAAAATTTAGAAAATAGTCAATTTGAAAAAGTAACTGCAAATAAAGAAGAAGAGTTTGCTTCTTGGTTTTTTACACAAAATGACGGAGAGTTAAAAGCCGATCAATTACAATATGACGGTAAAAGAATACAAGAACTCTATTTTGAACACGGTTATATTGATGCAAAAGTCGAAAATCCTTTCTTAGAAGTTGATTTTGCCTCAAATCAAGCTGATTTGGACTTTTATATTGATGAAGGTATTCAATACACTACAAATAAGATTAAAATTTATGTACAATCAGATTTAATAAAACCCGAATTCTTATATGAAGATTTGAAATTAAAAGAGGGAAGAACTTTTAATATTAAAAAATTAAGAAGAGATGTAGATTATATTAAAACAAAAATTTCAGATTTTGGATATGCCTTTACACAAGTTAAATATGATATAAAAAAAGATGAAAAAAACGGTACCGTTGATATAGTTTATAATGTTGTTCCCGGGGATAAAGTATATATTAGAGATGTAAAAATTACAGGTAACAGCAGAACTTTAGATAGAGTTATCAGAAGAAATATATATTTGGCACCGGGAGATTTATTCTCTCTTACTGATTTTAATGATTCTCAAAATAAATTAAAAAGAAGCGGTTTTTTTGATGATATAAGAATTGAACAAAAAAGAGTTTCTAAAGATAAAATGGATCTAGTAGTAAAAGTTAAAGAGGCTCCTACAGGGAATATTATTCTTGGTGGTGGTTACGGTTCTTATGACGGATTTATGATAAATACCGCATTAAATGAAAGAAATATTTTCGGTTCCGGATTAGGATTGTCTATTTCTGCAGATTTATCAAAAAGAAGATCTAATCTTTCATTCAAAATAATAAATCCGGCTATTAGAGACAGTAAATATCATGGAGATATTGATATTCATAATAGTAAAACAGAGATTAATAATGACGATTATGATTTAGATAAAGACGTAAAAGGTTTCTCTGTAGGATTAGGAAGAGAAATTATAAGAAATTTAAAAGCCGGAGCAAGATATAGACTCGATTTTATAGATGAAACTTATGATTATGATGATGATTTTAAAAAACTTCCTGGAAAAAAATATTATGAAGATACTGACTATGTAACAAGTTCTATTACTCCTTATATAAATTTTGATAATACAAATGACTATTATTTTCCTACAAGCGGTATAAAAGTAGGTACTTCTCTTGAATTTGCAGGTCTTGGCGGAGATTCTGAATACCTAAAAAGTTCTTCATACTTCAAAGCTTTCTACTCTTTAGAGGACAGATTTGATTTAGATTGGGTATTAAGATATAAATTGCAGGCAAACTTCTTAGTTGATAACGGTCAAATTAATCAAGGGGATTCTTTGTACCTTGGAGGGACAAAATCGTTAAGAGGATTTAAATCTTACGCTTTTGGTCCTGACAATGACGATGGTGAAATAGAGGATCCGTACAAAGAGATGGCAGCTACTTCAATTGAGTTTAGTTTGCCTTTAATTCCTGATGCGAATATGAGATGGGGACTGTTTTATGATTACGGTATGATCGGTCAAGATAGTCTTAGTGATATACAAAGATCAAGTGTGGGTGCCCTTTTTGAATGGGTTTCTCCTTTCGGTCCTTTACAACTTATATTTGCCAACCCTCTTGATGATGAATCAGGCGATGATACATCATCATTTGAATTCTCACTGGGGTCATCATTCTAATGGTAAAAAAAATGGATTTAGTAAATAGAAGAATATCAAAAGAGGAAGCATTAGACTTAATAAAAAATGCTTCTTTAGTAGAGTTGGGTAAGTCTGCAAGTTTGAAAAAAGAGCAACTTCACCCTGACAGAGTTACAACTTTTGTTGTAGACAGAAATATAAATTATACAAACGTATGTTGGGTAGACTGTAAATTCTGTGCTTTCTACAGACATAAAAGAGATGAAGATTCATATGTTTTATCATATGATGAAATAGATAAAAAAATAGAAGAATTACTTGAAATAGGTGGAACTCAAATTCTTATGCAAGGTGGAGTTCATCCAAATTTGAAAATAGATTATTATGAAGATTTAGTGGAGCATATTCATACAAAATTCCCTCAAATCACCCTACACTCTTTTTCTGCAATAGAGATTTCTTATATTGCAAAAGTTTCAAAAATATCAAAGCTTGAAGTATTAAAAAGATTGCAGGCAAAAGGTCTAAGCTCTATTCCAGGAGCAGGAGCTGAAATTTTAAGTGATAGAGTAAGAGATGTTATTGCTCCTAAAAAAATAGATGCCGATGAGTGGATTGAAATACACAGATTAGCTCACTCAATAGGTATGAAAACAACTGCAACAATGATGTTTGGTACAGTTGAAACAGATGAAGAGATTATCGAACACTGGGATAGAATCAGAAAATTGCAAGATGAAACAGGTGGTTTCAGAGCATTTATTATGTGGTCTTTTCAAAGTGCAAATACAAAACTAAAAGAAGAAATTCCTGATTTAAAACCTCAATCTTCAAATAGATATTTAAGACTTTTAGCTGTTTCAAGAATATATTTGGATAATTTCCCGAATATACAAAGTTCTTGGGTAACACAAGGAAGTTATATAGGTCAAATGGCTTTAAAATTCGGAGCTAATGATTTAGGAAGTACTATGATGGAAGAAAATGTTGTTGCAGCAGCAGGAGCTACAAACTGCATGAATCAAGATGAAATGATTCAGCTAATTAAAGATGTTGGAGAAAATCCTGCAAAAAGAAATACTGCATATGAAATTTTAGAGAGGTTCTAAAAACTCTTATGAAAAAGAGGATTTCAAAATTAATAATTTTATTTTTATTTTTACAAGGAATAATGATGGGTGCTACTATAAAGCATATAAATATAAAAGGCATTGATGTTCCTGTCGTATTTGAACAGGATAAATCTCTTCCTATTTTAAATCTACAGTTAGTTTTTGCAAACTCGGGATATATCCAAGATAACAAAAACAGCGGACTTGCTTCAATTAGTGCAAAACTTTTAAATGAAGGAACAAAAAAAATAGGAAGTACTAGATTTGCCGAAAAACTTGAAAATTCTGCAATCTCTTTACAATCTAATATAGGTTTTGAAACTTTTGTTATAGAACTCTCTTCTTTAAAAGATGTTCATGAAAAAGCATTGGTTTTATTAAAAGATTTATTAAAAGATCCAAATTATGATAAAAAAGTTTTGGAAAAAATCAAAACTTTGCAAAAAGGTTCTTTAAAAAGAAAAGAAAATGATTACGATTATATAGCTTCTCAAAATCTAAAAAAAATACTTTTTAAAGATAGTGCCTTGGAAAATCCATCTTTAGGTACAGAGGAGTCTCTTTCTAAAATAAATTTAAGTGATGTAAAAAAGTTTTTAACAAATGCTTTAGACATAAATAATCTTATTATAGTAGTAGGTGGAGATTTTGAATATGATGAAATTATTTCAAAAATCAAAAAAAGTCTAAAAGTATTAAATGCAGATTCAAAAAACTCTTCAAAAGAGATTAAAACGGTATCCCAAACGCAAATAAAAGAGATAAAAAAAGATACACAACAAGCTTATATCTATTTTGGAAGCCCTTTTAATATAGATGTAAAAGATCAAAATGTTTATATGGCAAAAGTTGCTTCGTTTATTCTTGGAGGAAGCGGTTTCGGTTCAAGGTTGATGGAAGAGATAAGAGTAAAAAGAGGATTGGCGTATTCTGCTTACGGATATATTTCTATGAATAAAACATACTCTTATTTTACAGGATATTTACAAACTAAATTAGAAAGCGCCGATGAAGCAAAATCTTTAGTTGAAACTTTAGTAGAAGAGTTTGTTAAAAACGGAGTTACAAAAGAGGAATTAGATTCTGCCAAAAAATTTCTATTAGGAAGTGAACCTCTTAGAACAGAAACACTTTCTCAAAGATTAAATAGAGCCTTTACTCTATTTTACAGAGGCTTACCTCAAGATTACAATAAAAAAGAGTTGGAAAAGATAGAATCTCTTAAATTAGAAGATTTAAATAATTATATAAAATCTCATAAAGAGATAAATAAATTGTCTTTTTCAATAGTAAGGAGATAAAAAGGTGTTGAGATTTGCACCAAGTTCTACACAAGAGATGAATATTGGCAACTTAAGAGTTGCAATATTTAATTATATATTATCAAAACAGTTAAACGAAAAGTTATTAATAAAAATTGAAGATACCAATAGTCAAAAAAATAGTGAAGACAAAGAGAAAGAGATTTTAGAGCTTTTAAATCTTTTTTCGATTGAGTATGCTCAAGTTGTTAACCAAAGCGGAAATTTAAAATATTATCAAAAACTTGCAATGCAATTAATGAATGAGAAAAAAGCTTTTGCCTGTTTTTGTTCCGATGCAAAACTTGAAGAGATAAAAGAAGAGTTAGAAAAAGAAGGAAAACCTTTTAGATATGACGGATTCTGTGAAAATTTATCTGATGAAACAGTTTTAAACTGCAATGCACCCTTTACTGTAAGGTTAAAAAAACCAAAAGAAGCAGTTACTTTTACAGACTTGTTAAAAGGTGAGTTTACATTTAAACCTTTTGAAGTAGACTCTTTTATTATTTTAAATCATGATAAAACTCCTACATATGATTATGCCTGTGCTATTGATGATATGCTTTATGATATCTCTGTTGTACTTAGAGAAGAGAAGTATTTGTCAAATACTCCCAAGCAAATTCATGTAAGAGACTCTTTAAATTATAATAAAAAGATAGAATATATACATTTACCGGGTATTTTAAATGAAATTCCTGTAAAAATGCTTATAGATGAAGGATTTTTACCAAGTGCTATTGCAAACTATTTAGTTCTTCTTGGAAATAAAACTCCAAAAGAAATTTTTACTTTAGAAGAAGCCGTAGAGTGGTTTGATATAAAAAATATATCACAAAATTCCGTAAAGTTTGACATAGATAAATTAAAATTTATAAATAAAAAGCATTTAGAAAAAATTGATGAAATGAGATTATCAAAAATTTTAGGATTTGCAGATACTGATATCGGAGAATTAGGAAAACTTTTCTTAAAAGAAGCAGATACTATAAAAGAAATAAAATCAAAAATAGATTCAATTTTTAATAAAAAAACAACTTGTAAAGGCTTTGAAAAAGAGTTTACAAAGATTAAATCATGTATGAAAGAAGCTCCTTTTTACGAGAATTATAATGAATTAAAAGAGTATGTTATAGAAAAAACAGGGTTAAAAGGTGAAAATTTTTCAATCCCTTTTAGATATATCTTAACAGGAGAAAATAAAGGACCTGAGCTTTTAGAGATATATCCTTTGATTAAAAATTATTTAGGAGAGATTACAAAATGATGGATGCACTTTTAGGCTCAGTTTTTACGGTTATTTTAACAATAATTTCTTTATACAAATGGGTTATTATTATTTCTGCACTTTTAAGTTGGGTCAGACCTGATCCTTATAATCCAATTGTCCAAATGCTGTATAGGTTAACTGAACCTGCATACGCTTTGGTTAGAAGATTTATTCCAACAGTAGTAGGAGGAATGGATTTAGCGCCGATTATTGTTATTTTTGTTTTGATTTTCCTAGAGACTTTTTTAGGAAGACTTTTTATGGGAATGTAAAAAATGAAAAAGATTCTTCTGTCTCTTTGCTTGGCTGCTTCTTTTTATGCAAATGAGATAGAAGAAAATATTCAGACTCTACAAACTTCTTCTTTAACTCTTGATTATCTAAAGACTTTACCTAAAAATATAAAAAGAGATTTTTTTATAAACGAGTATTTGAAAAAAAATAATATTTCAAATGATCAAGCTTATGAAGCATTAAATTTAATTTACAATATAAACAATGAACTTTTTTATAATTTTGCATCAAAGTTCGGTCATGATGAAACTTTTGCCGTTGCCCAATGTATGAATATGAAAAACAGCGACTTGGTTGATTCTTATGCCGATTGTATAGTAAATGGCTTAAGTTTAAAAAAGGCATCTTTATTATCCTCTTTTGATCTAAATATAATTATTCAAAAAACTAAAGACAAATACCCTGCTTTTACGAAAAAAATTAAAGTAATCTCTTCAGCTATACCTTTTACAAGGCTAATTGTGCAAGATAAATCCAATTTTTATGATATATTTTTAAATGTTGATTCTTCTTTTAGAGAAAAATATTTTAATTATAAATTACCTAAAAGAACATTTGAAAAAATATATAAAAATAAAAAAAAGTTTGAAGAGTTCTTAAAACTTGTTCTAAGCAATAACAAACTTACTAATTTAAATAAAAACCTAAACGGTCTTGATGATAAAGAGTTAGGGTACAAATCCTCTTTTTATTTGGCTATAAATGCTATAAGATTTAAAGATTTCAATAAAGCTTATAACTATTTGGAAAATGCAAAAAAGAAAAGCTCTAATAAAAAGTTTATTGATAAAGTAGACTTTTTAGAGTATTTAATAACAAAAGATGAATCTATCTTAAAACTTCTCTCTTCAAGCGAAAATTTTAATTTTTATTCATATTATGCAAATGAACTTTTAGGAAACAAAATAAGTAAAGATTTTAAAATTGATTCTTTAAATGAATTTAAAACAATACTAAAATCTTCAAATTCAAAAACTATCGCCCTGCTCTACGCAATAGCAAAAAGCCAATCAAATCTTGAGTTAGATAAAGTATCAAAAGATTTAAAAGTCGGTATTATGCAGCTAAAACCTGTTTGGATAAAAGATCTTTCAAAAGAGTATAATTTTAACTCTTTTTTTAATATGGAAGATAGTTTGACTTATGCAAAAGCATATCTAGAAAGATTAAATATAGAAACAAATAATAATCTTTTGTCAATCTTGTTTAAATACAATAAAGAAGTTAAAAATTTAGATCAAATAACTGCTCTTAGTGCTATAAAAAAGGATGATTTGTTAACTTCTTATATTAAATTATTTCCCCTTTTAGAAGGAAATGAAAATTACCTTTTATGGTATACCTTGGCTTATAATAAATTAGATAAAAAGTCTAAAGAGAGATTAGAGTTAAATACTATTTGGGAAAACTTATAAGAGCTTTACCCCAAGTAGAGTGAGAGAAGTCTAAATTTAATTTATTTGACTCATCATCTTTATCTTTTGTAAAATCTACTAAATAATACTTCGCCCAATTATTTTTTAATGAAATGTTTTTTAGAAGTTTTGATTCTTTTTTTAAGTTAATAAAACTTAAAGGCTTTTTCCCGTTTAAAGTAACGCTTTTTATTAGTTCATCATCTTCATTATTGACATATTGAACACCGATAACAAAACTGTAAACTTCATTTGTATTATATTTAGTTGAAATTTTATTCAAATATGTAGCAAAAAGCATTGCTTTTAGCTCTTTATTAAAAAGAATATCCCTTTTTTTTGTATATTGAACCGAATAGGCATCTACAGGATTATTTGAAAAATGTTCTAATGAAGTTGTTGGGTTACAAGCTGTAAAAAATATTGAAAAAAAGATGAAAAAAAGTGAATAAAACTTATTCATTAAAATTACTCCCGATAGTTAATAAATGGAATTCTACACTAAAGTTACTTTAACCATCATTTAGATAAAATCTCCTCTATGAGTAAGGAATTTAAAAAATTAGCAGTGGCATTTAGCGGTCCATCAAACAGCGGGAAAACAACGCTTATTATAAAAGTTTCGGAATTACTGCAAAAAGCAGGATTTAAAGTCTGTATTGTAAAACATGATCCCAAAGACAAAGCAAAGTTCGATTCTCCCGGTAAAGATAGTGATAAGTTCTTTAAAACAGGTGCAGATGTTGCTGTTGTAAGTCCTACAAGAACTACTCTTTTTAAACAAGAGAGTTCTTCTATCCAAGAGCTTATTGAACTCTTCGGTGAATTTGATTATTTATTAGTAGAAGGACTTAAAAATCTTCCATTACCTAGAATTTCAATATTTAGAGAGAAACTGGATGAATCATATTTTAGTGTTACAAATGCAATAGCGTATGATGAAACCATAAATGAGAGTCAAATACCTTCAAATATTGACAAATTAAATTTAAATAATCCGGATGAAATTATATCTTGGATTGAAAAATATGCAAAGAGAGTATAATGAACGAGATTTTAGAAGCAATAAAAAAAGCAAGTATTGAAATCAAAAAAGTTATAGATAAAGGTGATACAAGTAAAAGTACAAATGAGAACTCTACTGGAGATACTCAGTTAAAACTTGATATTGCAAGCGATCTTATTATAGGGAAAATCTTCTCGGAAATTCCTTCTATAAAAGAGATTGTAAGTGAAGAGCAAGAATCAATTGTTCCTTTACATGAAAACGGTGAATACTTAATTGCTTATGATCCTCTTGACGGTTCATCATTAGTAGATGTAAACCTTTCTGTAGGTTCTATTTACGGTATTTATAAAAATGAATTTAATGCAAAAAATATTATTGCCGCTGTTTATGTTGTATTTGGACCTAGAATTGAGATGGTTGTAGCTTTAGATAATTGCGTAAAAATGTATAGACTTCATAACGGTGAATTTAAATATATAAAAGATGTTAAATTAAATGAAAAAGGGAACCTTAATGCTACAGGTTCAACTCAAATGTGTTGGTCTAATTATCACAAAAAACTTTTAAAAGATATGTTTAATGAAGGATATTATCTAAGATATTCAGGAGGAATGGTTCCTGATTTACACCAAATTTTACTAAAAGGCGGTGGACTTTTTTCTTATCCGGGAACCAGTGATAAACCAAAAGGAAAATTAAGACAACTTTTTGAGGTTTTCCCTTTTGCTTTAACTTATGAATTTGCAGGTGGAGCCGCAACGGACGGTTTTAAAAGAGCATTAGAAGTTGAAACAACACATATTCATGATACAACACCGTGTTTTTTCGGTTCAAAAGAAGAGATAAAAAAAGTAAAAGAAGTATACAAAGAATATGCAAGTTAATGAAGAAACAGATGAATGGGAAAAGAAATTAGATTCAAAAGTTGCAGAGTTGAAACAGTGTCAAGAATCTAATAACTTAAACTCATGTACTCCATGTGATAAATTTTTTGAGTGCGAACTTAGAAAAGAGTATATACTCGCCGTTTACGAATCAATGAATAAAGGTTCCGGCGGTGGATTCGAATTTTAATTAAATAAAAAGAGGGAAATTTATGGAAAATAGTTGTAAGAATGTTTATATTACTACTCCAATTTATTATGTAAATGATGTAGCTCATATCGGGCATGCATACACAACAATTATTGCAGATATGTTAGCAAGATATTCAAGACTTGTGGGGCATAAAACATTTTTTTTAACAGGTACTGATGAACACGGTCAAAAAATCGCTCAAAGTGCAGAAGCTAGAGGGAAAACACCCAAAGAGTATGCAGATGAAGTATCAGGCAAATTTAGAAAACTATGGGATGATTTTGATATTTCATACGATAAATTTATCAGAACTACAGATGAAGAACATAAAATTGGAGTTCAAAAAGCATTTGAAACTATGTATAACAAAGGTGATATTTACAAAGGTGAATATGAAGGATATTATTGCGTATCTTGTGAAACTTTTTTTACGGAAAAGCAACTTGTAGATGAAGAGTTTTGTCCTGATTGCGGGAAACCTACAAATATTGTAAAAGAAGAGAGCTTTTTCTTTAAACTATCTAAATATGAAGATAGATTGTTAAAATGGTATGAAGAGAAAGAAGACTGTATTTTACCAAGATCAAAAAAGAATGAAATTATTAACTTCGTAAAAAGCGGATTAAAAGACTTATCTATTTCAAGAACATCTTTTGATTGGGGAGTAAAACTTCCTGAATCGATAAATGAACCAAAACATGTTATGTATGTTTGGTTAGATGCTTTACTTAACTATATTACTGCTTTAGGATATGGAACAGATGAAAAAAATATGGAGTATTGGCCTGCTAAAATACAACTTGTAGGAAAAGATATTTTAAGATTTCACTCAATCTACTGGCCTGCATTTTTAATGTCTTTAGATTTACCTCTTCCTGATCATATTGCAGCTCACGGTTGGTGGACAAGAGACGGAGAAAAGATGTCTAAATCAAAAGGAAATGTAGTAAATCCTAAAGAAGTTGCCGATGCTTACGGTTTAGATGCTTTTAGATATTTTATGTTAAGAGAAGTTCCTTTCGGACAAGACGGTGATTTTTCTCAAAAAGCTTTAATTGATAGAATAAATTCAGACTTAGGAAATGATTTAGGAAATCTTCTAAACAGAATTTCAGGGATGAGCGGAAAATATTTTGATTTTAAAATAAACTCAAAAGATGTAAAAAAATTTCATCAAAAAGAGTTAGATGAAGTAAATGCAATTTTAGAAAATGTAGAAGATTATATCTACAATATGCAATTAAACAGATATTTAGAAGATATTTGGAAAGTTTTAACAATTGCAAACAAAGCAATCGGTGATTATGAACCTTGGGCAAAAATGAAAGAAGGAAAAGATGACGAAGCTATGGCTTTGGTAGCTTTAATTACAAATGTTATGGCTAAAGTAGCCCTACTTTTAGATTCTGTTATGCCGGAAAAAATTGCAAAAATTGCAAAATCTTTGGGAATAAATATAGATACGGATACTTATAATAAATTAATCGTAAATAAAGAGTTGATTCCTGAAACAACTATTACAAAAGTTGAGCAACTATTTCCTAGAATTGAAGAAGTTTTATTGGAACAAGCAAAAGTTACAGATGTATCAAAAGCGGAAGTTGAAACAAAATCTTCTAAAAAAGAGCAGAAAGAAGAAGAACCTGACAATTTAATTACAATTGATAAGTTCTTTGAAACAACTTTAAAAATAGGAACAATTGTAGAAGCTCAAGAAGTTCCAAAATCTAAAAAACTCTTAAAACTTCAAGTAGATTTGGCAGAAGGAAAAAACAGACAAATCTTAGCAGGAATAAAAGAGTTCTATTCTCCGGATGAATTAATAGGAACACAAGCTTGTGTTGTTGCTAATTTAAAACCTGCAAAACTTATGGGAATGGTAAGTGAAGGTATGCTTTTAGCGGCACGTGATGAAAACGGTTTATGTTTAGTAAGACCTGAAAAAGCTAAAAAATCAGGGACGAAGATAAGCTAGTGCAGATCTCATCTATTATTGATATTATTGATGGAAGATTATTAAATCATCCATCAATCTCTTTTATATACTCAATAAAAACAAACCCTAGAAAAGTAAAAGAAGGAGATCTGTTTATTGTAGAACATGAAGAAGATATTCATACTGCAATAAAAAACGGTGCTTTTGCACTAATTACTCAAAAAAATATTAATATTACTGATGATGAAATTGCTTGGATTTATGTAGATTCAGTTAATGAAACAATAAAAAAACTAATAAGATATCTATTATCAAATAAAAGACTTACTGCTTTTTATTGTAATGATATCTCTTATGAACTATTTAAAATCTTAAAAAAGCCGACAGTTCATTCAAATATAAAAATTGTTCCAAAAGAATTATCAAAATTTTTTAAATTTTTAGATGATTTAGAAGAGAATGATACTTTAATATGTTCTGATCAAAGAGTTTTAGATGATATTTATCCTGTAAATTTTGATTTTAATACAAAAAAATATGAAATTCATAATCTTATTGAACATTCAATTTTTGAAACAACATTTAGTTTTAAAGAGAGATATTTTTCCAAGCTTAAACTCTCTAGTTTGTATATAACCGAGTTTTTAGATGTTTATAGCTTTTTAGGATTTAATTGCGATTTAAATAAATTAAAAAAATTTAACTATTTAAAACCTATTTTCGTGGATAAATTGATTAATCATACAGATTACGGTAAAACCGATAAATTTTTAATAGCTCAAAATAATAAAGAGTTAATTTCAAAAGAGATTAATTATTTAAAAACAAAATATAAATATGCAAGAATTATCTATTTAACTACGGAAGAGATAGATGATGATAGTGAATATATTCATTTAAGTTCTTTAGATGAACTTAAATCTTTTTTAAAGAAGGCTTCTTTTAACGCTGTCTATTTTATGGGCGTAGATTATGATGAACTTTATGAGCAAGTATCTAAACAGAGTATCGAGCCTTCACTGATTTAATATATCATTCCAAAACTACTAATAACTTTTCCAACTACAAATATTTCATCTTTGTCTAAAATTTGGGTTGGATAGTCTTTATTATCTGAAATTACATCAAGTTTCCCGTCAACTCTTCTTTGCATTCTTTTTACAAAAAGACCGTGAGTTGTTGTAAAAGCATAAATCCCGTCTCTGTTCAAATCTGTTCTTGTTTTATCAATAAAAATAATATTGTCACTGTTTAATGTAGGTTCCATTGAATCCCCTACTACATTAATAGCATCAATATTTTTTAAATTTTCTTTTCCACCTAACATATTCATAAAATAAGGAGGAACTTCCATACTTTCATATGAATCATCACTTTCATAAGCACCCCCACCTGCACTTACATTAACCTCAGGATAATATCTAATCCAATATTTATCCGTAGAGTCCACTAAAGAACCGGGATTTTGATTATAAAGAAGCCAATTTATTGATATTTTTTTCTTTGCACAAAAATCTAATATATTTGAATAAGGTATTTTCCCTCTGTTTTTCATTGTGGCAAAATTAACTTGACTCAAATCCAAAGCTTTTGCAACATCTTTATCAAAAATTTTTCCTAATTTTCCGTCTTTACTCAAAATATCTTTCAATTTTTCAATAATTTCATTTACTATTAGCATTTTAACTCCTTTTTGTAATTATATTACAAAATGCAATATTTTTCAAGTGCTTTGAAAAAAAAGTATAAAATTTTAAAAAATTCATAAAAAGGATTGATAATGTCGCAAAAAATTGGAAAAGCAACAAATAAAGTATTAAGAATTTTATATAAAATGGATAATTTTTTGTTAGTTTGTGGTAACAAAATATTATGATTTTAATTTTGACATTATTTTTACATTAAATTCATAAATTTACTAAAATTGGGCTAAGCATATAAATTTTACTAAAGCTTATTTAATATACAATAAGAGTACAAATTCACGGTGGTAACCACGGGGAGTAATATGGAAACAAACTTAATTGCTGAAGCAGTAAAGTTTATGGTATTAGGTATGGGAATAGTTTTTATGTTCCTAATCGTCATGGTTTATGCTCTTAAGCTCCAAGCTAAGATAGTGGGGAAGTATTTCCCTCAAAAAAGAGTTGAACCTGCTAAACCAAAAGCTACTACTGAAGCTTCTAATAATACTGCAAACACTGCAAAAATAGCCGCTATCATAGCTGCTGTACAACATCACAAAAATCTAAAAGGTTAATTTATATGGCTAAGAAATATATAGATGTCATGGATACTACTTTTAGGGATGGATTTCAGTCTGTCTTTGGAGGTAGAGTTTTAATGAACGATTTCTTTCCAGCTGTTGAAGCTGCAAAAGAAGCTGGTATAACACATTTCGAATTTGGTGGAGGAGCTAGATTCCAATCTCTTTTCTTCTACTTACAAGAAAATGCTTTTGAAATGATGGATAAATTTAGAGAAATTGTTGGTCCTGATGCAAATTTACAAACATTAGCAAGAGGTATTAATACAGTTATGTTAGATACCGGTTCTAGGGAATTGGTTGAAATGCATGCAAAAATGTTCTCTAAACACGGTGTTACGACAATTAGAAATTTCGATGCACTAAATGATGTACAAAACTTGGAATATTCTGCTGAATGTATTAAAAAATATGGATTAAATCATGAAGTTGTTGTAACACTTATGGATTTGCCTCCGGGTTGTGTCGGAGCACACGATGTTGCTTTTTATGAAAAAACATTAAGAAATATATTAGATAGTAACCTTCCATTTGATTCTTTATGTTTTAAAGATGCGTCAGGTACTTCTTCTCCTCAAAAAGTATATGATACTGTGAAAATGGCAAGAAAGCTTGTCGGTGAAGATATTCATATTAGACTTCATACTCATGAAACAGCAGGTGTTTCCGTAGCATGCTATTTGGCAGCTTTAGAAGCAGGTGCAGATGGTATCGACTTAGCTGCTTCTCCTGTTTCAGGAGGAACTTCTCAACCTGATATTTTAACAATGATGCATGCCGTAAAAGGTAAAGATTATGATTTAGGCGGATTAGAACTAGAAAAAGTATTAAAATATCAAGAAGTATTAAATGATTGTTTAAAAGATTACTTTATTCCACCTGAAGCAACACAGGTTTCACCATTGATTCCTTTCTCTCCAATGCCTGGTGGAGCGCTTACGGCAAACACACAAATGATGAGAGATAACGGTACTTTAGATAAATTCCCTGAAGTAATAAAAGCTATGAGAGAAGTAGTAGAAAAAGGTGGTTACGGAACATCAGTAACACCTGTTTCTCAATTTTACTGGCAACAAGCGTATGCAAACGTAATGTTTGGACCTTGGAAACAAATTGCACCTGGTTACGGGAAAATGGTTTTAGGATATTTCGGAAAAACTCCTGTTAAACCTGATGAAAAAGTAGTTGCATTTGCTGCTGAAAAACTAAAACTTGAACCAACAACTGAAAATCCTCTTGATATTGCAGATAGAGATGAAAAGAAAACAATGTCTTATTGGAGAGGAAGATTAGAAGAAGAAGGTATAGAAACATCAGATGAAAATGTTTTTATAGCTGCAGCTTGTAATGAAAAAGGTATTGCTTTCTTAAAAGGAAACGGTCCTTTAAGTGTAAGAAAAAATAGCGATCAAACTTGTGAAAACGATAAAGAATGTGAAGTAGGAGAAAATAAAGGTATGAGTAACGCAACTGGAAACTATACTGTAGTAGTAGATGGACAAAAATTTAATGTAACTGTAGCTGAAGGAGATGCTGATATTCAAGTAACTCCTGTGGCAGAAAAGTCAAATCCTGCACCAAGTGCTGCAGCACCTGCATCAACTGGAGGAACTGAAGTTCCTGCTACAGTTGCGGGAAATGTTTGGAAAGTTAACGTAAAAGTAGGTGATAGTGTTAAACAAGGTGATGTAGTAGCAATTCTAGAAGCAATGAAAATGGAAATCGATGTTGAAGCTCCTTGTGACGGTACAGTTTCTGCTATTTTAGCAAATCCTAGTGATCCTGTTGAAGAAGGTCAAGCTATAGCTACAATTAGTTAATAGCTTGAAAACTACTAAAATTTGGAGTATTTGATGAATAAAAAAATTATGGCTTCTATGCTGATAATCTTTTTTACTATCTTTAACGTAACGCTTTTTGCCAATAGTGATCAAGAAGTTGTAAAAGAAGATAGTAATACAGAAGTTGTGCATGAATATAAGCCAAAATCAATAACAGAATTAATGTCATCTTTTTATGAAACAACAGGGATTAATGCTATTTTAAATCCAAGTGATGATGTTATGACTTCTGAACCTAATCCTGATCATATAAGACCTATGACAACTTTTGAACAAACCTGGGGTAGAATTATTATGTTTGCTATAGTAATTCTTCTTTTTTATCTTGCTATTGCAAAAGGATTTGAGCCTTTATTACTTTTACCGATTGCTTTTGGAGGACTTTTGGCAAATATCCCTTTAGCAGACATGGGTGGAGCTCACGGAATGTTAGGTATTATCTATAATATGGGTATTGCAAATGAATTTTTCCCTCTACTTATTTTTATGGGTGTAGGAGCAATGACTGACTTTACCCCTCTTTTGGCAAATCCTAAATCTGCTATTTTAGGCGGTGCAGCACAATTTGGAATTTTCGGTTCTTTAGTAGGTGCAGTTGCATTAGGTTTTGACTTGCAAACTGCTTCGGCAATTTCAATTATCGGTGGTGCCGATGGTCCCACATCAATCTTTATTGCAAATAGATTGGCTCCTGAAATGTTAGGAGCGATAGCGGTTGCTGCTTACTCTTATATGGCTTTAGTACCTGTAATTCAACCTCCTATTATGAAGGCTTTGACAACTGAAGCGGAGAGAAAAATCAAAATGCCGAAGTTAAGAAAAGTACATAGATTAGAGAATCTTTTCTTACCTATCGTTATTTTATTCTTGGCAGTATTGTTCTTGCCTGAATCAACTCCTTTAATCGGAGCCTTTGCATTTGGAAATTTCTTAAAACAATCAGGAGTTGTTGAGAGACTTTCTGATACAATGCAGAATTCATTAATTAACATAGTAACAATTTTCCTAGGATTAGGAGTCGGTTCTAAATTAGCTGCCGATAAATTTCTTGTTCTGGAAACATTGGGAATTATGGTTATAGGTCTTATAGCATTTGCAGTAGGAACGGCTGCCGGTGTATTAATGGCTAAAATAATGAATAAATTTTCATCAGAAGAGACAAAAGTAAACCCACTAATAGGAGCTGCTGGAGTATCAGCAGTACCGATGGCGGCAAGGGTTGTAAGTAAAGTGGGACAGGAATATGATAGATCAAATGTATTATTAATGCATGCTATGGGTCCTAACGTTGCAGGAGTTATTGGTTCTGCCGTAGCTGCTGGTGTACTTTTATCAATTTTTAAATAAAAAAGAAAATAGGGAAAGAAATGTCAGAAATCAAAGATACACTTGGACTTGAAAATGTGGGAACAGTGTATAGAAATCTTGATGTTGATACATTAATTCAACATGCAGTCGAAAATGAAGGGGCAAAGGTCTCTTCAACAGGTGCTTTAATGATAGATACCGGAATATTCACGGGTAGAAGTCCTAGAGATAAATTCTTTGTAAACCAAGACCCTTCAAATAAATACATTGCTTGGGGAGATATAAATTTTAAAGTATCTAAAGAAGTTTATGAAGATTTAGAAGTAATCTCTAAAAAACAGTTAAGTAACAAAGATTTGTATGTAACAGATGTATATTGCGGAGCATCTTTAGATAGTAGAAAATCAGTAAGATTTATCACTGAAGTAGCTTGGCAAGCACATTTCATTCAAAATATGTTTATAATCCCAGCAGAAGAGGATTTAGAAAATTTTGAACCTGAATTTACAATCTATAACTCTTGTAAAACTGTAGATATGGCATATGCTAGTCATGGACTAAACTCTGAAGTTTTTGTTGTATTTAATATTGAAGAAAATACTGCATTAATCGGTGGAACATGGTACGCAGGAGAGATGAAAAAAGGTGTTTTCTCTATGATGAATTACTGGTTGCCTCTTGAAGGTAAACTTTCAATGCATTGTTCTGCTAATGTAGGTAAAGACGGTGATACTGCACTTTTCTTTGGTTTATCGGGAACAGGGAAAACAACACTATCTACTGATCCAAACAGAGCTTTAATCGGTGATGATGAACATGGTTGGGATGATAAAGGTGTATTCAACTTTGAAGGTGGATGTTATGCAAAAGTTATAAACTTAGATGCAGAGTCAGAACCTGATATTTATCATGCAATTAAAAAAGGTGCAATTTTAGAAAATGTTGTTGCAGATGAAAATGGAGTTGTAGATTATACTGACGGAAGTAAAACGGAAAATACAAGAGTATCTTATCCTATTGGGCATATTCCAAATCATAAAAGAGATTTAAGAGGAGATCATCCTCAAAATATTATCTTCTTATGTGCAGATGCTTTTGGTGTTTTACCTCCTGTTGCGAAACTTGATAAAAGTCAAGCAATGTACTATTTCTTAAGTGGTTATACTGCAAAAGTTGCCGGAACGGAAAGAGGTATTACAGAACCTGTTGCAACTTTTAGTTCTTGTTTCGGTGAAGCTTTTTTACCTCTTAATCCTACTGTTTATGCAGAACTTCTCGGTGAAAAAATTGATAAACACAATGTACATGTTTATTTAGTTAATACAGGATGGACAGGTGGTCCGTATGGAATCGGTACTAGAATGAGTATCAAAAATACAAGAGCTTGTATAAATGGAATTCTGGATGGGTCTATTCATGACTCTGAATTTGAAACTCTACCTATTTTCAATTTGCAAATTCCAAAAACATTACATGGTGTAGAAACAAAAGTGCTTAATCCAAGAAATACTTGGGAAGACAAAGAATCATATGATGAAACTGCATTAAAACTTGCAGGAATGTATATAGAGAATTACTCTAAAAAGTATTTAACTCTAGAAAGCGATTATGATTTTACTACTGCCGGACCGAAACTTTCATAAATAGTTATTTATAGTTTTTCTAAAAGGAGTGAAATTTTTCACTCCTTTTTTTATTTATATAAGGTTTTAAAATGAAATTAGCAGACTTTTTATCAACATTACAAAAAGATGAAAAAGAGGTAATATATCTCTGCGCAAAACATATGCTTCAAAAAAGATACGATATTCAAGAAGAGGCATTAGAAGAGCATCAAATAAAAGAGTTTTTTATTGATTATAACAACTATGACAAATATTTAAATGATTATGCAAATATAATATATAAAAGATATGAATCTTCAAATGATGAAATATATGAATACTTATGTACATATTTCAATGAGAATAGTGACAATAGACACCTTTTTGAATATAGATTAAAAAGAGTCATAAATCAAGACCCTAAAAAATATCTAGCTATTGAAGATTTTGAAATGAGAAATGCCGCAATAAGCAGACTTGAAAAAAGAGTTCAAATAATTGAAGAATCAAATTTTTTTAAAAAGAATAGTTCTTTAGGGAAAAAAGAAATTGATGAAATAAAAAATCAAATTAACCTTGTAAAAAAAGCAGTAGGAGTAATCTAAACCCCTACTCTAACACTCTATTTGAATCTCTTCAACAATTTCCAAACCAAACCCTGTAAGTCCAACAAAAGAGTGTTTCCCTCCACTTGTCATTAACTTTATTTTTTTAACATTTAGATAGTTTAAAATCTGTGCGCCTATTCCAAAATCTTTTTGTGATTCTTTGTTTACAGTATCTTCATCTAAAAATATCAATAATCCTCCTTTTGCTTGTAGAAAGTTTATTGTTTTTAACATTGAGTGAAGTTTCTCATCATTTAAGAAAAGATCTATATCCGGAATAATCGTATGAAATTTAACATGGGTAAGATCTTTTAACTCTCCAAATTGTATAGTTGTATGTATTTGTCCCAAATGATCTTTGAATTCTCTTTTTATTGTCGGTGTATTAAAAAAACTTGATTCTTTTGAGGAAATCTCTTCAACAAGTTTTTCATGAGATAATCTGTACTCTACCAAATCCGATATATATATCTGTTTTAAATTATGTTTTTTGGCAAAAATATCCAAATCATCTCTTCTTGCCATAGTACCGTCTTCTTTCATAATTTCACAAATTACAGCTTCCCCGTTAAGTCCCGCCAATTTACATAAATCCACAGAACCTTCCGTATGCCCTGTTCTAACTAATACTCCACCGTCTTTTGCAATAAGAGGAAATATATGCCCCGGTCTTACAAGTTGAACAGGTTGAGAAATGGGATTTGATAATATTTTAATTGTACTATCTCTTTCTCCTGCACTAATTCCCGTAGCAGCATCTGCATCATCCACTGAAACGGTAAATGCAGTTTCATATGATGATGTATTTGCAGCAACCATAGGATTTAATTCTAATCTATTTGCCGTCTCTTTTGTTACAGAAACACAAATCAAACCTTTTGCATGACTTGCCATAAAATTAACTTTTTGAGGAGTACTTAAAGGCGCTGCATAAACCAAATCACCTTCATTTTCTCTATCCTCATCATCTAGCATAATGACCATATTTCCTTTTTGAATCTCTTCAATAGCCTCTTTAACTCTTCTTGTTGAATCCATAAACTCTTCTTCTATTTTAATTTTATAAATTATATCAAAAATTTCAAAATTTAATCTAAAAACCCTTGACATAATAATATTATTTTACTATAATTTCGGCACTTAAAAAGTTGGGGTATCGCCAAGTGGTAAGGCAACGGTTTTTGGTATCGTCATCCGCAGGTTCGAATCCTGCTACCCCATCCACTTTTTAGTCAATGGCGCGGAATAGAGCAGTCCGGTAGCTCGTCGGGCTCATAACCCGAAGGTCGTAGGTTCAAATCCTGCTTCCGCAACCAATCAAAATCCTACAAAAATAGTTTTCCAAACTTATACTTTCATCCATAAATAAAATAAATTAGCTTATAATCATTTTTCTTATATAATTATTCTCTCACAAAACAGAGGATAAAAATAAAATGCAAATAAACTCAGATAAAGAAATCAACTTTGAAAAGCCTTATCGTCCTACTTGGTTAGTAATAACTTTAATCTTACAAAGCCTATTAATATCTTATCTAATATATGCGACTCATAATATTTGGGGATACATGTGCCTAGATGAAGAATTATTTTGGAAAGAGATAAATAATTTAACAACATTTACTTTTTTAGTTTTTGGTGTTTTAATTCTTATTAATTTACTATTCTGGTTCTACTCTATTATTTCAGTATTAAAAAACGATTTTAAAAAAGATATAAATAAAGTCTGCTGGTTAATAACTCTATTTTTAGCACCTTTTTTTGGGATGTTATATTTAGACTTTGAAGAAATACAAATAACAAAAAAAGGGTAAAAGTAGAATGAAAAAATTGACAATACTTTTATTTACTGCTTCAATACTTTTTGCAGGCAACTTAGAAAACTTTTTAAAAAATGATTCACAAGAGCTTGAAATAAATAAAAGCAAAGATATAAAAGAAGAAACGATTAAAAAACCAAAAACTAAAAAAATTGAAAAGTATAAAAATAACACTCTTGAAAAAATTAAAGAATCAATATCTATAAGTGGAAGTGCTGTTTATAGATATGAAGATAGTAATTAAAAAAAGGACAAAAATGACAACTACTACAGAAATTTTTAATGAAACTGCAAAACAATATGAAATTATACATGATATAGTAAAAATTGGATTAGGAGCATTTATTGGTGTAATAGGAACATTAACAGTAACAATTTTAAATAACAAAAATGAATTAAGAAAAATAAAAGAGCAATATGAAAGAGAAAATAAAAAATTTAGATTAGAAAAAAAGTATGAAATATTGGAGGAAACACTAATTTATATAAATAATTTTTCAAAAGAATTTTATTTATTTAAAAATAGTATTTATTCAATAAAAAAAGCCAATAAGTATTACAACGAATTAAGTACAGAATTAAAGAATAAGATTTTAGAAAATAAAAAAAACTATATTCATGCTATGAATGAAACAACAATAGCTAAAAGAAAACTAAAAATGATAGGAGCGTCAAAAATAGCAAAATTACTTCATCAATACATAGAGGATCAAAATGAGTATAGAAATGATATTTTAGGCAATAGAATAAAGATAAATTATCAAAAAGATGAAGAGTGGAAAAATTTGACAAAAAGATTAAGTGTTAAATCTCAAGAGCTTACAAAAGAAATTAATTTATTTTTTGAAAATATAAAATAATAAATATTTAACAAGAAAAAACTTAAAAGAACTGCACATATTCTAAAATTAAAAAAAATTACATTTTTGTAAGATTTTTAAGTAAATATTAAGTGATAAATTCTTATAATTTCGTCCGTTGCAAGACAGACGGTTATTCTTATAGCCTGAGGTCGTAGGTTTTAATCCTACTTTAGCAACTATCAAATATATGATATCTTATGTCAAGGTAGCTCAGCTGGCTAGAGCGCTGGTCTCATAAGCCGGAGGTCGAGAGTTCAAGTCTCTCTCTTGACACCATTTAAAAAGCCCTAAAACGTAGGGTTGGTTAGATATCATAACTATTCTAACAAATAAACTAAACAACTTACTCAGCAAAAACTCGGCAAACATTAACATGGTTTTTTATCTTCCTTTTCATTTACTATATGGAAAAAATTATTAGCTAACTTGATATCTTTTTTACTACTTTCATGAGTAAAATAAACATCATTTAGCACTTTAGAACTTTGTGTCCATCCGCCAACAGATTTAAGCCAAGCTTCATCTGCACCATTATTTTTCATAATGGTTACATATGTATGTCTCGATGTATATAAATCTTTATCTTCAATTTTTGTTTTAAATAGTAATGGTTTCCAATAGTATTTATTTACTGTTTTGCTATCACTAAAGCAGGTATTATTTTTACTTACAAAAATCCATTCATCTTGAGTTCTTTCTTGATAATATTCCATTAAAATATTTTTTGTGGTATCATCAAGTGGTATAAGTCTTGTATGATTTTTAGTTTTGTTAGTATTGTTGTTTTCTACAATTTTATAACCGTTTTGTATGAAATCTTCAGTACTAGTATTACCTTCTTTTGTGGTTACTCTACTTTTTGTAATAGATCTCTTTAAATCAATAAACCCATTGTTGAAATCTATATCATCCCACATAAGACCAAGAGCTTCACCAGTTCTAACTCCTGTACTAAATATCAAGTATAAAAATACTTTAAACCAGCCTTCACTCTCTTTTATGAGAGTTGTAACTTCACCTGGAGTATATGGAACTCTTTTTTCTGTAGTAACAGTAAAACTGTAAGCCAGTTTTACATAGTTCTTATTAATTATATCATCTGCTGCAGCTTTATCCATAATAAGAGCAAAAGTATCTTTGCACTTTTTTGCAGTGCTTGAAGACTTATTATCTAACATATGGTTTTGCCACATTTCTATTTCTGTAGTTTTAATATCTTCAATATATGTAAAACCTTTAGATTTAAAATAAGGCAATATGTGATTATTGAAATAGCCTTTTTTCTCTTTTTGAGTAGAAATACTTCTACCTCTTGCAGTAGCTTCAATAACCTTTAAACCATATTCTTCTAAGCTAGTTTTTTCTACTTTAGTGTTTTGTTTATTTATAAGTTTTAAAAGAACTTCTCTGGCATTCTTTTTTATCCATGCAATATTTAATTTTGTTGCTTCTTTACCAGTTGATTTTCTGTAGAACTTACCATCAACTGTTCCAAGAACATAAATAACATTACCGTCTTCAAGTTCGCCAGTAGTTTTATTTCGTTTTTTGGGAATATCCCAACCTTTACCTCGCATAATGTCTCCTTATACGAAGCACTACATCTTGTTTCACATATATTTTACCACTTTTTTTCTCATAATCTTCTTCTGGTTCAAAATTGGCAATTATATATTTTCTTAATGTATTAGCTGTTTTCCCAGTCATATTTGATAATTCAGATAGTGATAATTCTTCTGGAACTAGAGATTTAAGGAATTTATTATCCTCTTTTATCTCTCTAACTTCAGATAATATTGTAAGAAGAAGTTCTCTATCTTTATCCATCATTTTTTGTTACTCCGTACTTTTATTAATAGAAGTTTATAACTTCTAAACTTAAAAGTTTGTTAATCCGTAACAATTATGTATTAACTTCTCCTGATTCTTTTTGTGTGGCTGTTTCACTTCCACTACCATCTACAGTGTCATTTATAGTAGTATCTTCATAATTATGAGTATGTGTTGTATAGCTTTCAGTTGCTATAGTTCCATCAGTATTGTATGTAATACCGAACAAATTTGATAGTGAATCTATCTTTGCATTAATTATTGTAAGAGCTTCATCAATTTGTATTATAGCATTTGCATTAGCATTTACATCTTCATTTAATGAACCAATTGTAGTGTTTCGTAGTTCTTGAATAAGAGCATTTAATTGTTTAGTTTTTTTAAAAGCTAAAAGTCCTAATTTATCTTTTTTGTTATCTAGTGCCATATTCTTCTCAAGTCAGATTAAATGTTTAATCTTCTCAAAATGCTCTCTTCTATGCGAATAAGAATCTGTATGTTTATTAATTCTTGCAGTTACATGGTCTATTGCATAACTATCTGTTCCTAAATCGGCATCGTTATAGATATCTTTCCATATCCAAAATCCAGCAGCAGCTAGAATAGAACCTTTTAATGTATGAATATCTTTTCCATTTAAAATATTTACAGAGTTGCCAACTATATATTTATCTATTCTTTTTTGAACTTCTATATAATTGCCTTTGCCAGTTATCTGTAAAGCTCCTGCACCTCTATATTTCCAACCGTCATCATCTTCGTTAATATCTCCATCTCCATTTGAATCAGCAGCACCATTACCATTACGATTTGCATAAGCATAGTTTGCAATCTTTACTTGGTCTGCAATAGGGGTATCTTCATCCCAACCAAATTTATCTGCAAGTTCTGGATTATTTCTAAAGGCTTTAAATATATTTATTAAAGCTTCTTCACTATAGTTTAGGTTTTCAGAGATAGGTTTAAGCTCTGCTCCTACTTCTTCCCTAACCTGTGCTAAAAAGTGTGCAACTCTAAGAGGTGTATTTAATCCGAAGTTTTGACACTTAAACTCAATAATATTTGCTACATATTCTATATCTACTGTATCAGATTTTGGAAATAAAATAACTAACATATCTTTTATATTTGTCATTATGATACCCTTTCAAGTATTCTCTTAATAATATATCCTGCTTTAGGAAACAAACATCTCACATCTTCTTTTTGTCTTAGGTCATACATTATTTATTTTCCTTACATCTTTCATTATTTCTAAGAACTTGTTCTTCATAGTGTTTAGCTCTTTTTTTATAATATTCTTTTCTTTTCTCAAACAAAGATAAATCATCTGGATGTACTCTTAGTTTTATTTCATTACCATAAGGATATAACTCTTGCTTGACACATATAAACTCTGGTTCTTTAACTATTTGTGGTTCTTTTTGAGAACAACCACTAAAAAGAAGTAATAACATAAACATTAGAATCAATATCTTTTTCATTTATTTCCCCTCTCTTCTTAGATAGTTCAGCTACTTTTCTATTTAGCTCTTCGGCTGTTTTTGCACTTTGTTTATTTAATCCCTCTTCAAAAGCTTTTTGTTCAAGAACTTTTATGGATTGTTCATACGCACTTATAATCTGCTTTTGATTTACTTTTAAAGTTTGATTATTTAAAGTTAATATCTCATTTTCAGATTTTAAATAATATCCATAACCTAATAGTGATAATATCCCTACAGAAATTGCAATATAAATATATATTTTAGAACTATCAAACATCTTATTTACTCCATTTATCTTTTAATACACTTATCAAATCTTTCATAAGCTCTTTTGAATTTGTTTTCAAAATTATCCACATGATAATCATAGGTATAATAATTGTATTGACTAATATTGGTTTATCCATATATACAGCATATACAAAAGCAATAATTACTATAAAATATGTTGTTGTAGTTTTATAATCAGAATACATTATTCAGCCCAACTCAAAAGTATTACTTTTATCTTTCTAGCTAATAATCTTGTTACATCAAACTCAGGCAGCTCTTTATGAGTTCGCATAGAATAGATATTTGCAATTATTGAATATACTTCACTTAAAACTAATACATTCATAGATGCATAGATAATATATGTCATATCAACATTTGCAGACTTACCAGCTATTGCAACAGTAATAGGAATAATTAGTAAAGATAGTTTAGATAAGATTCCATATTTCATCTTATTAGATGTGATAGATTCTTTTATTGCAAGAGCTTTACCTAATCCTGTAATATAATCGATAAGTAAAAGCACTGCAAAAAATAAAATAGCTTCTTTATCTAAACCTAAATATACAAAAAAAGAGCTAACCGCTATGGCTGAACCATTATAAGTAACAACTCCACCTATTCCATGTTCTGTTATCATTCTTCTTATCCTTCCTGCTGCCTAAATTCTTTTAAATATCTTTTTTGTATATTTAACCCAACACCCAATAGCACCACCTGCTGTTATATATGAAGCATGAAACCATCCCAATTTTGATTTTAAACATTTAAAAAACTTAGATGTACTACAAGATTTGTCATGACCCTTGCAACAATCTCCGATAAACTTACCTTTGCTATCAGGCTTCATCTCTTCCCAATATTCAGGTACTCCGTACTGCTCTTTATCTGTTTTATAAATATAGTTTTTATTTAGATGTTCTAGTGTCATTTTAGTAGCCTATAGATGCCTTTATTTCATCTCCCTTAGCTAATGCATCCGCTACAAAAGTATCGTATTCGATTCTTTTTGAATCATCTGTTGCTCTTTTACCCATTGCAATTTCGTCGGCGAAATCATATTTTTTAGCAATCGTATTTTTTATTTGCCTATTGATATTTTTAATTTGTTCGCTATCTTTAACTAAAGTTCTGAATTCGTCTTGAAGGATTTCTCTACAGTTGATTTCACTCGGCTGTGAAGCTATAAGCTCATCAATCTTTGATTCATCATCACTTGCAATAGATACAACATTAACCACTACATTTTCCCCCGTGAAACCTGTAACAACCACATTTTCACTTCCACCTCTAAACTCTAATACAGTATGCTCCATATTAACTTTGTCAAACTCTACATATTTAACCATCTTACACTCCTTATTGGTAATAAATTTAAAATTTGAAATTCAATCAATAGTTTTCTAAAATAAGCTATGCTACCAGTACCTTTTGCATGACCTATTAAAGAGATTATTGACTCAATTTTAAATTTCTTTATCGCTTTTTTCATTTTATACATACTGTGTTTTCTAACAAACTTGATTCGTTTCCAAGTTCTGTACCCTACAAAATTAATACCCTTTTTAATCTTTTGAATATGCCAGTGTGATAACTCAAGCTTTAGCTCATCTTGTACAAACTTCTCACATCTATTTTTAAACTCTTTGGCTTGTTCCAGGGCAAGACCTATCATCACAAAGTCATCCACATATCTCACATAGCTCTTTACTTTTAGTACTCTTTTGATGAAGTGATCCAAAGGGTTAAGATATATAAGTGCATATAGTTGAGATAGTAAATTTCCTATCGGTATTCCCTTATCTCCGTTCATCTGTGTGAACTCACACATAAGATCTACAAGCCTTTTATCTTTGATCTTCTTTTCAAAAAGCTTTTTTAATATATCTCTATCTATTGAATAGAAAAACTTTTTTATATCAAGTTTTGCATAGTATAGCTCTCCACTATATTTCCTCATCTGTTTTTGTGTATATTCACTAGCCTTATGAGTTCCGCCGCCTTTTCTACACGCATAAGATGTATCTATAAAACTATTATCAAATATTTCATATATAGCTTTATAGATGCAATGTTGTACTACAAGATCTCTAAATGCTGGAGCATTTATTATTCTCTCTTTTGGTTCATACACTTTAAACTGACTGTATGCTCTTGGTCTGTAAGTACCACTATGTAGTTCATCGTGTAAAGATTGAAGTTCCGCACCTAAATTCATCTCAAACTTTAGTGTGGTTCTTTTATTTCTTTTACCTTTTCTTGCTACCAAAAAAGCTTCATAAAGGTTATCCACAGTGAAAGTTTTATCGAATAGATATCCTATTCTTTTACTTGTTTTAGTCTGACTTTCGATATTGCTACTTGAAAGACTTTTTAAAGTATTGATTTCGCTTAGTGCAGGACAACATACCCCTCTGAATCCAGTATCTACCATTGCAGTTTCAGGTTTGGATTCACAGTCACGACCACCCACATTGTTATTCGAGTTAGTACGGTTATTGTTCAGATTCATGGCAAAAGCACCAGCATTAGAAGAGTTACTCCAATTACCACCGCATTGACAAGCCACGCTGTCATTTTTCATATTGTTATATTGACCTAAACTTTTCACTTGAAATTACCTTTATCTTTTAGCTTATTGATCCAAGCTCCGATAATCTTGCCTATCTCATCTATTACTTTTGTAATAGCTAAAAATCTTTTTTGAGGATTTACCTTAGTATCTTTTCTTCCATCTTTAAATGCAAAATATCCAAGCTCGTTTGCTAGATATATTTGCATTCTTAGTTTTTGATGTGTAACATCAAGAGAAGTAAGTGAAGTCTTTTTGAAGTATCTTTTTTGACACTCTGTTATCAAATCGTAAACTTCATATGCGGTATTTCTAATATTATTAGATAAGGCATATTTCTCAAATTTTGGAAAGTGATTAAGATATATATTTAATAGCTTAATCATCTCCATATATTTACGATTTAATATTGCTTCAGAATGTATCCCCATTTTATTTCTCTCCACTCACTATCGTTCGCTCTTACACAAGCACAGAAGCACGACCACCCACACTGTCATTCGAGTGAGTACGGTAACTGCCCAGATACATGGCAAAAGCACCAGCACCAGAAGAGTAACCCCAACTACCACCGCACCGACAAGCCATTTCATCTCTTAGGTATCTATAGACCCCATCATTTCCAAACTCTATAGTACCTGTGGCACTGTGTCCAGTAGCAAGAGGTATACCAAGTGCAGTTCTTTTATAATCCGCTGATGTTCTGTCTGTACTCATGGCAAAAACTTGATTTGCACCATTTCCAAGATAAGTCCATCCGTCATTTGCATTTACTACATCACTTATATCTATTACATCATATAGATCTATATCATAAGCTCCTCCTACTGCTTGAGTGGTATCATCACTAGATATGTTTGTAATGTCTACAGACTCTTTTAGTATCAAGAATCCGTTTGCATCTGTCCTTATGAATCCACTTGCAACTTCCCACATATTACCATTTAGGTCTGCGATACCGCACTCTTGACCGTTGTGAGTTGTTTTTGCAAAAGGGCTACCACTTCCAGTTAATGCACAGTTGCTATATCCGCTTGGACTAAACACCACACTTGTATCGTTTACATCTGATAGTGCACTGTTTAGATTTCCCTTTGGCATCTTTGGGTCTACATCTATAAATGCACACGCACTTGTAGTTGTAGCAGCTTTACCATGTGCAAAAGCCAACATAGCTAAAGCACTGTATATAAACTTGGAAGTTAAGAAGTGTTTATCTCCTCTTGTTTTAACAGCACTATACAGTCCTCCATAGGTATTCGATGGAGTGTTTTTTAAACTTGCTATAGGGTTATGATCTGCATGAGTAGAACACGGATCAAGTCCAGCTTTTGAAGTAAATACTCCGCCTACATTTCCACACCCGTATTTATCAACAAATATATAGTCATGCTCTTTCCCCTCATTGATAAAAGCTCTGTGTACTACATACCCAGCTTTTAGTTTGCTTGATATAAGAACATTGTTTGTTTCTATCTTGAAGTAGAACTTTGGAATAGCTACCATAACCGATCCGTTCATATCTGTTACATTACCATAGTTTTCACTTACTGGATTATCGTGACCTGCTAGTTTTATAAAGCCTGCTGGCATCTGCCAATCTCTTACAGCTCCTACACCAAAGCCTACAGATCCAGCAGTACCTATTGTATAAATCTCTTCATCTACCACACCCTCAGCTTCCGCTACATTTTTAACTATAGCACTTGCAAGTGCCAACTCTTTTGCATCTGTACTGCTTGCAACAATGTCATTTGCTTTTGATAGCAGCTCTGTTTTAATTCCCATTATATCGCTCCCGTTAAATTTAATGTGTAATTCATATCTTGCTCATCTGCTATTACAGCACCTACATCAACTGTATCGCCCCATGTTCCATCGGGATTTTTAAATCTAATTGCAGTTGATCCTACCCATTCATGCTCTGGGGCATCTCCTTTATCTCCTTTTGCACCTTCAAGGGATGGAGTAAGGTAATCAGTACCATCACTAAAGTGCCATGTAAAAGTGCCGTCACCATTATCATCTATAGAAGATATTTCCAGATCATCACCTTTTGCACCTTTTCCAAAAGAGATACCACCACTCCAATCCGCAGTAGTACCTGAAAGCTTAAAATATAAAAGCTCACTATCCATAGCAAAAAAGCTAAAACCTTTTGACATACCATCATAATCACTTTGTTCAGATGCAAGTCCGTATTCATCTATCCTAAATTCATCCCCTTTATCCCCAGTTTTGCCACGAGGTATAGCAATAGTGAGTTTCCCAGAAATAGCGTTATAGTCTTGATATGGTGCTTCATTTTCATCAAGTAGCAGTAGAACAACTGATAAGTTTTTAATTTCACTGTTTTTAAGATTGACTTGCTGTGCTAAAGTTACTACTTCGCTATGCTTTTGCAACACCTCATTGTGTTCTGTATCTATTTGTTGCTTTAGATTAAGAATAGTATTGTATTGAGACAATACTGCTTGTGCATTTATAAGCACCTCTTGATGCTTTAAAGATACCGATTCCTCTTTTTGGGTTACAAGCAATATCTCATCTAACTGTTTTTTAACTTCAATAATAGCTGTCACCTCTGCTGGTTCAAGAGCTATCTTTGACATATTGTTGTTTAGATTAATCAAAACTCCAAGCTGTGCCGCAACAGCATTGACATTTTGAATAAAAGATTGTTCTTCCATTAGTTTACTCCTTTGGTAATAATGTTGCTAAATATTGATCCAGCTTTTCAATTATTTCACTATCTCTAGTGTTATCTGCATATTTAATAAATTCTTCTATTAAATTTTTTTCATCATTGTTAATAAATATATTTTCGTTGACGAAAAATCTTTCAAAAATATCAAATACAATATCTTTGAAGACAATTGCCCCATTAATATCTTCATAGAACATATTAAGTTCTGGCATAGGAAATATAAGATTTAAAAAGTCGATATCACTATCTCCACTTTGGATAAAAAGTTTAATATCTTCAATATCCTCATTCTCTACAAAAACCATTTTGTAAAACATTGGGATTTCTGCTTCTTCTGTTTCATAAAGTATTACAGTGAAGTTTCCTGAAGTATCTGTAGCGACTGTTTTTTTAGTAGCTATTTGACCATCTACATCGAGAGCACTTAATTGATTACCATATTTATTACATAAAATAAATTCAAGTGTTTTTGATGCATAATCTTGATCTGCTAAGATTTTTATATTTCCAGTTATTGTTCTCATGTGGAAATACTATTTAAATATGTTATATGAAACTAGGTGGGTATTTATTTAATTTAAAGAGTAAAGGCTAAAAAGTTTTAGCCTTTAAATTTAAGATTTCCATACTGCGTCATATTCGGCTTGTTGTGCATCAGCTTTCGCATATTCACGATTAACTCTTTTTTTCTCCATGTCTAACATGTCTTCATTAAATTTCTTTTGTTGAGATGCTCCATATATACTTGCTAAAGCTCCACCAACAGCACCAATACCTTTAAGTGTGCCTCCAAGATTTTCACTTGTAAACATATTTGAAAAATCAAAACCATTTTCAGTATTTGCATTTGCATTTGTTTCAATTGAAGGGTTATTATTAAAATACATATCAGTATAACTTTGGCCTGTATTATTTCCTAGGCTTTTATTCATTATATTGTTAGTATCAAAATTTAATGCTGTAGTTGCATCCTCTGTTGTTGAGGATAAACTATTTGAAAAATCTAGGCCATTTGCCCAATCTAAAAATGTATTACTATCTGTTGCCATTTTGTCTCCTTTTAATTTTCATATCTTATTACATCTGGTAAAATATCATTAAAATTTAATGATACATAGTCTATATCGGATATATCAGTCATCATCTTATCTAAATCAACATCTTTGTGAGGATTTAAACCTAATAAATAAGAACATTGTTCATGTATTGAACTGATACTATATTCATCACTCCCAGCTTCTGAATTAAAAAGATATCCTCCTGGTTGTGCTTCATATAAAATATTAATATCACCGTAAACTAAATCCCACAGGTTATTGAATCTTGCAATTTCTGCATATGTTTCTTGCAGCCATTGTTGATAATTTGCCATTAATTCATCATAAAGACTTAATGCATCTTGCCATTGAGTATATGCATTATATACTGAATAGGCTCCTGAACTTATTTGGAAACTTGTAGAAGATAAATAGCTTGATACTCCTGCAGCATCAGCTATAATACCAAAACCTTTTCCTCCTGCATAGATACTACCTGCTACTACTATTGCTGTAGTTATCATATCTATATTATCCAGGATTAAAGTAGAACCAAATAATTCTCTTTCTACTTTCCCTACTGTAGAAACTACATGTGCAGCTAATTGTCCTTGATTATATTGTCCATCAAGGGCAACAACTGAAGCTGCTACTAGCCAAGCTTGTCCTGATACTGCACCTACAACTCCAGCCACAACATAGAGAGTTGTTGTGCCGAGGGAAATAAATGAATCTCTAAATTGGTTCCAATCTCCGGAAGCAATTCCCTTTACCATATTCTGAACATTTTTAGCAACGCCTTCAACTACATTGCTAACAAAATCAATTGTTTTATCAACGGTTTCATCAACAAAATCCACCACTTCATCAACTACGTTTTTAACTGTATCGACTATTTTTTTAACAACTCCACCCATTGTGAGTCCTCTCTTAATCCTTTAAATCTAATAATTCCTTTTTGTGTAGTAGTATTAAAATATCTTTCATACATTTTGTAGTTTTTATTTTTTTGTACATATATAGGTTTGTTTTTCATCTTAGTTAAACAATGAGAAAAAAAGAAAAAAGAACCAATTTTTTTTCTATGTTTTTCATATATGTAATAGTAACTTAGACTAAAATGTGTATTAAACTCTTTTGCTAAACAAAACCCGGCTATTTCACTATTGTCTTCTAGTTTAATAGCTATACCTTTTCTAATATGCATTAGGATGTTTTTAAATAGTCTTTTATCTTTTAGCTCTTTCAACAGAGTTTTATTTATAGTATATGCATCATTTTCAGATATAGGAGTAATTTTATAATCTAACATAACAGCTTCCATAAAAATTACCAAGCCCGGATGCATTTACTAAAACTGACTTATCTTTCTGCTCTTCTAGTAGTTTACATAATTCAACACCGGTACTAACACCTTGTGAATGTCCTATTTGACTTTTGTATTCAATCCTTGCTATATTTTCAAATAGTTCATTAATAGCTTCAAGTTCAGCTTTATCATTTTGGGCAGTTCCTGAACCATGCATTTTTATTAAATCTATTTGCTTGTCTTTAAAAGGTAACATAGAATTTATATAGCCCTCTTTAGTTACTTCAAAAGGTGATTTATCATTATTCCAAATCCAATTTACATTTTCTATTGTTGCTATTGGATTGTTACAATTATTAGTTAACTGAAGAATAAAAAATCCATCACTACATACTAAATCTATATTTAGTTGTTTGAATAGCATAAGCTCTACTTCTTCTACCCATTCCTCTCCATAAATTAAAACATCATCAAAGCCTTGATTTAAAAGTTCTTTTGCTTCTTTTAGTGCATATAGACTACTTGCACATGCATTTGCATTTATTGAAAGATATGAAATATTTCCCATTCTTTTTGCTGTTTTACTTGCAATATAGCCTAGCTGCGATTTAACTGGCATAGCTCCTTTTAAAACTTGTATACAGTCTCTTGATGCTGAATGATGTTCACAAGCTCCAGCTATATAAAGAAGTGCTGTATTGCCTGTTGTTTTTAAACTCTCTATCTCTTTTTTGTAAAGTTTATAAAAAACTTCATTCATATATGAGTTTCTATTTCCAAGTGTTTCACTAATATATCTTGCTTTTTTATCTTTATTGAAAAAGTCAGCAGTTTTATAAAAATACTTTTTAACTTGCATTTTGTATTCTTTCAATTAAATCTTTTAATTTATATGTTTCATAGTCTATTTCATTTACATATTCAACTGGGAAGCACTTATATTCTTCATTCAATTCAATCCATAAAATTGCATACCCAAAGCTGTCAAGTTCACTGTCAATTAGTAAATCATTTTCATTTTTTAAAGGCTTGGCATTTTCTTCAACTAATATTCTATTTATAGTTTCAATAATTTCACTCATAATAAACCTTTAAGAGATTACAACTTGTGATATAGTTGTTGTTTCAATACCTGAGTCTGATATATTTACTTCAGTTGTATAAGTTATTGCATCTGTAGGAATATTATCAATCGTAGTTTTTGCATCTGACATTTGTTCTGCACTAATTGTTACATCATCATCTGTTGCTAAGGCTTGCATATTTTGTACTTTATAATCTGCTTTTTTCATATATGCATTTTGTGTATTCGCTTTTAATGCAATAAACCTTCTTGCTTCTTCAAATTTTGCTTGCTGTTTAGTAACTTCCATACTTGCTGTTTTAACTGCCGTAGATGCTCTTAAATCTCTATGTCTATATTTCTCAGTCATAATTTGTTCTGCAATATGTAATGTTTTACCTTTTTCGGTAAGTACTTGCTGTGCAGTTACTTTTTTCTGCTCTTCTTTGATTTCTGTATCTTTATTGATATTTGCAGTTTGTGCAGTTACTTCTTTTGTTTGTTCTATAGTTAAGTTTTTCTGCTCTTCTTTGAATTCTGTATCTTTATTGATATTTTCTTCTCTTACAATAAGTTCTGGCATCTCTTTAGCTAGTTTAATTATTTCACTAATCATACCTACAGATACTTGAGCTTCATAAGTAGCTATCATCTTTGCTTTTTCATCTGGAGCTACATCATACTCTTCAATATTTTCTTTAAATGATTCTCTTGCTGTCTTTAAGAAGACATTGGTATTTAATTTTTCGGATATTGAATCTATATCATCTAATATATTACTTAATACTACTGCCATGTTATACCTTTCTAAAAGGAGTTCTTAATCCTCTTGAGTGTCTATTTTTATAATAAAGTGCTTTTAATCTAATAATTTCTTTACCGTATAAATTTAAATAGTGTGTTGATTTCCCAGTGTTTTTATCACTTGTATAAATTTGATAAGCTAAATGCATAGTATAAAAAAGTAGTGCATTTTTTGCAACTAAAGATATTGGTATATTATCTTTCTTTGTAAGTACTTGTTCTATGAAGTTATAATTAACTTCAACTTTCATATCCTCTTTTAATAGTTTTTCAGGATACAAGAAAAAACTTTGTTCATCCATACAAACATAATAGTTATCATCATCTATTGTGTTTTTATTTCTACTCATCCAATCAAAGCTTTTTATTATAACCGGTTGATTATCTAAATTTACAGATATTACTTTCACACATTTTTCAGGTAGCTTATATCTATTTACATTTTCTTTTATAGTATAAATCTCTTGGTGAGAAAAAAGTAATAGTTCCCCCGACATATTTGCAAGTGAAGAGTTAATCATATCTATCAACTCTTCATCACTCCATCTGTAAGCTTTTGCAGTAGTATCGTTTAATCTACTTCTAACTGCTAATAAGATGTCATTTGCTTGCATATTTTATTACTCCTGTGTATCGGCAAGATATGGTAAAAGAAGTCCTTTTAAAGTAGCAACTTGTTTTCTACCAATTGTGATACCAAAGTGAGTACACCATTTTTTTATATCATCATCACTTAATGAGTCGATTTCATCTTTTGTTGGTATAGCTGGAATTTCATCTAAACTATCTTCATCTTTTGTATCAGTTTTTGTATCACCAGGAACATCAGATATATCATCTAAAGTTTCATCTGCTGAAGGATTATCATCTTGATTTTCTTGTTCTGGAACTAAAGATTGAGTCTTTAAGATTCCTCTATCAGTTAATACTTCAACTAATTCTACTAATTGTTCATCAGTTAATTCATCAAAATTAAAAGATGTTTTATTTTCGCCAACGAAAACATCAGAGATTTCAACTTCTTCAAATAATCCTCTTCTTTTTAAAGAAACTGAGGTCATTTTATCTACAATAACAAAATCACCTTTTTCAAGGATAGGCAGTTTATCTGCTCTAACCTCGAAAAGTTTTTTGCTAAAGTCTCCTTTGTATCTTAGTGCTCTAAGATTGGGAGTATGAATTTTGTTACTCATAGTTATCCTTTATTTTATGCTGCTGGTTGTCCATCAATAGCACAAACAATAGCAATAACACCAAAGTCTTTATTGTGATATTCACTCTCTTGTTCTGCTGTAGTTTTACCAACAAATTTTGTTTTAGCAAAACCAGTACCTCTATCAGCACCAATAAGAAGTTTTCTACCACCCTCTTTTGGGTCCTCATAATAATCGAAACCTTCATCAAAAGGTTTAAGCCCCGCAGTTGCACCTAAGAATAAGTTAATCTCTGTTTCAGTTGCAACTCCTGAATCTGTAAATGTTTCAGTCCCTTTATAAGAATCAAAACCTGTTGCATAAGTTGTAGTTTCACCATCAACTGTTACTGAATATGAAGTTAATTTATCAGTTGTAATAATCCCTGATTTTCTAGCATTCCAGTTACTTCTTTCAAATACGATAACACCATCATATTCTCCAAGAGCACCCGTGAAAATTGGGTTATCACTACCTCTTTTGTTTGCCATTTTTTGAGCTTCAATCCATAATGGGTCCTCTTTTAACTGTCTAGCAGCATTTGAACCAACAACAAGTAAGAAAAACTCTACATAATCAGTAATTCCACCTTCTCTTGTAACTGTTTTAAGTACAAAAGGTTCTACGATTGGGTGCTCATCACCATTACCGTCTACACCGTTTTTTGCTCTTTTTTTAGCTTCAGCAATAGCTGCCGTTGAAAAATAATCTACTGCGCCAATAGAGTCTGTAACATTTACAGGATAAACTCCGTCAGCAGCACTACAAGCTACAACATTTGTGCAAGCTTCACTTAATTTTGAAGTGATGATTCTATCGTCTCTTAAACCTAACCATTTTGGTAAATCTTTGTGAGCTTTACTTCTAAATGTTTCTGTTGCCATTTTAGATTCAAGTTTTTTTGCTTTTGATTTCAACGATTGACCGAAGATTCCATAATCAACATCTTGGTACAGAGTATTTTGACTACCAATATTATCTTCAAAATCTTGATTACCTGTAATACCATCACCCTCAATGTGGTCTCTAAAATAAACTCTAACCGTACCACCTTCTTCGTTTGGTGTTTCAGTTCTAAGGTCAGTCATAATAACTGCACCTTCGTCATTGTTCATAAATTTATTCCACCAGTTTAGCTCTACTGTTTTTGCCGTGATTGTTCTACCATATTTTAGTAATACTTTTGGATCTGTTTCTGCCCATGATGCCATTTTTTTTCCTTTATATTAATTTATCTACCGATGCCGATTTTCTTTAAATAGTCAGTATCAAGTATCTTGTCAGCTTCGTCTTTTTTCTCTTTTGCAAACTTTTGCACCTTTTCAAGTCTTTTTTTATCACCAATGATTTCACCGGCTCTAGTCAAAGTCTCAAAATCTCTTTCTAATTCCCATCTATCTTCTTCAGGAGTTATTCCATTGCCCATTTATCATCTCCCAATTCCGATTGACTTAAGATATTTTTCTCTGTCTATGTCATCTGAATAAGAGTTGTTTCCTGAAGCCCCATTTACACCGCTTAAATCTGGTGGTAAATTTTTATCTTCTTCATTTTCAGGAGGGTTTGCTTTTTTGAATTCTTCATTTGCAAGAGTTAGAAAATCAAATTTTGTTTTAGCTTGATCTCTTAGCTCTTTTTTCTTTCTAGGACTTAAATCTTCTTGGATATATTCTGCAAGAGCTTCCATATCTACATCAGGATTTTCTTTTGAAAATTTATTTGATTCGCTTAAGATGTCAAATTGTCCTCTTCTTCCTTGTAGCTGTTTTTCAAAGTTTCCAATCTCTTCTCTTTTTGCTGTTAGTTTTTCATCTCTGAATTTTTCAAATCTATTTCTTAGCATTTTATTTTTTTCAACAATATTTGAATCACTTGCTAATTTTTCAAGTTCCTCATCTGAAAAAAGTGAATTAGGATTTGATGCAAGTGTACTTTCAAATTCATCATTGATTTTGTCTGTTGCAGTTGTAAACTGCTCTTGCATAATTGTAAGTCTTGCTTCATCTTTTCTAATACCATCTTCAATAGTTGCTATATCAAGATTTTCATCTGCACCTTGATTGTTTTCAGGTGGAGTAGTATTATTAGGAGTTGAAGTAGTAGCTGGGTCTGGTTGGTTTTGATTTGGTTGTTCACCTGCCATTCTTAGTCCTTTTTAATTTCAAGTTTGGAAATTGTAAAAAGATTTTAAAAAAGAAACTAGGTGGGTATTTTAAAAAATCATATTCAGTAGCTACTATTTATATAAATTTTAATAGGTTTTTTAGCTCTATTTCATATCCATATTTTGAATTGTATCTAGAAAATAACAGTTCTATATATTTGCTAGCACTTGGGCTTGATTTTGAAGAGTATTCATTGATATCATCTATGATTTGTGGATGAAGAGTCATATTTGGAGACCTTTTCTTTTTGTATACTTGGTTGTAGTCTCTTTTTGAAGCGATTATTAAATTTGGGTTTTCTAGTATAAAAAAATTTTGTACTACAGATTCAAAGTATTTTGATTTGCTAACTTTATTTTCTTTTGCACCCTCTTCTAATCTTTTTATAAAACCAGTTGTAAAACTCCAATCAGGACATCTAACTCTTCTATCTTCATTTTCATCATAGATACATGTTCTTTTTCCATAGTGTTTAGATATCTTTGTCATGTTAATTTCCTAACTCTTCTAAGATAATATCTAGCTCTTCAGGTGTTTTTTGTTCTAATTCTTCATCTGTATAAACTTTTTTATTGGTTCCTGGATTTATGTGCTTGATTTCTCCATATAAGGTTTTTACTGTAGTGGTTAACATATTGTGATAAGTTGCATTTGTACCTATATTTTTTGATTTATCAGCAAACCTTTTAGCTCTTAAAAGGTTTTCTCCCATAAGAGCTTGAAGATTTTTTGCACTTAATACATCAAAACAAATCTCTTTTGCTACAATCTTCCCATACTCTTCAAAATCAATATCCGTAGAGCTTTTTTGAGGTTCTTGGGTAGTTAGTAATTTACTTTTTACAATCTCTTTTGCATCTTCAATAGGAAGAGTATCTTCAACTAAAGTTGCTATTGCTGTTTTTTCGTCAACGAAACGATTCTTTTGCCATGGGTCATTTTTGTTATTTACCCAGCTTTCAACTGTCTTTGCTGAGACTTCACAATTAGGGAATCTATCAAGAACCTTTGCAACGCTAAGATTGTTTGCTTCATAAACTGCTCGTATTTCAAGTTTTAGTGTTGGGTCTGTTGCCATTTTATTTCCTTTAATTTATCCATGGGAATGAATCTTTGCTAGATTTATGTTTAATTTTTTGTTCTTTTTTATTCAATTTTTTTGCTTTTTCACAATTGATTTGATTAAATAATGATTGTCTATGTTCTTTATATGGAATATTTCTATCATACCATCCACAATTATATGTCATTGCTTTCCCTGATTTGCTACCTGCTCTATTCTTTGCTCTGTCATAAAGAATGTAGTGACTCATATCAATTATTTCTCTTTCTGTATATAAAGATTGAATGACTAATTCATCATTTAATATTTTTGTTCGCCCCTTAATAAAGCTGGTAAATGGGTATTTTTCTTCTTTCCATAAAAAAGTTAATATTTTTGAATTATTGCTAGGATATTCATAAAAATAAAGCTCTTCAATTTCTCTATCTAATTTTTCATTTGCATAGTAAAAATTTTCATTTTTATAAAAATAAACTGTTTCCGTAGTATATTTATCTCTATATTTACTCCACCATTGTTTATGATGTTTTTCATCTAATATCACATACACATGATCAGCAAATTTGGTATAGTCTCCAGTTTGGTTATCTAATCGTGAAAGATTATCTTTATTGGATTTTATTTCTGTGAAAACTATATGATTTGGTAGGAATGTTGCTAAGTCAGGTCTAGTTCTTAATGCACCTCCACTAAATTCATCAAAAGTAAAACCTTTTGGAAATTTACTATCTAGCAATTTTTTAAATGCTTCTCTAATTTCTTTTTCATTGCTCATTTTATACTCCTCTCCATTTACCAGCTTTTTTAGGTTTTTTTCTTTTTGCTACTTTTTTAACTACTTTGATTACAGTTTTTTTAGGAACTGCAACTAACCAACCGGATGAAACTGCATCTATACAGTTATCTGTTTGTTGTTTTTTACTTGGGTCAAATCTTAATAGCTCTTTTTTGTATTGTTTTTGAAAATCTATATCGCACCCTTTATATATTTTGATTTGGTGTTGTTCATGTGGTGCTGTCATATAGTCTTTGATTTTTGCTTGTTTACTTATTTCTCTTGGTGGTTTAAATCCATTTATTGAGTTTTTGATTGGAGGTTTACCTTTTGCTCTTCTTTTTGTGTTTTCAATCAGTAGCTCTTTTTTTAAAACAACAATTAAGGTAATTCCTCCTCCAGCTTCTTCTATCCATACAGCAGCTTCAGGAAACTTAATCATCATTTCAATGAGTTGTCTTGATGTTCCATAAACATCCCATTTACCCCTTTTACCATCCATAATCACACACATTTCTATTTTATTATCATCTATGCTCCATCCTTCACAAGCAATAGCTCTATCATCTGCTCCTTCATTAGTTGACTCTGCATTATCAACTAAAATATAAAAATTTTGTTCGGGTAGGTCTATATCCGCTATGTAAGTGATATCCTCTTCTTTAAAATGGCCAGTTTTTGCTCTGCTTACATTTTGATTATATTGTTTTTCAAACTCTTTTTCTGAAACACCTCTTTTTAGTAGATCTATTTCTTCTTTAGTTTTGTAGTTTCTATTTGGAAGTATCTCACCAGCAGCTCTAAAGTATTTAAAATCTTCGTATTCATAAAGAATATCTTCATCGGTTATCAAAGGTAGAGTAATAACTGTCCACATTCCATTATCACTTGCAAGATTTCCACCGATATGATTTTTTACACCCTGCTCTTTCATAAATCTACCTGTTGCATCATCTTCAGCTAGTCTTTGCATGATGTTTATAACTGCACCGCCATTTTCAAGTCTTGTAAAAACTGAATTTTGTATAAACTTCCATGCTTTGTCTTTTTCAGCTTTACTATCTGAATCATCAGCTTTTAAACTATCATCGATAACTGTTATATGTGAACCTTTACCTGTAGCAGCTCCACCAATTGATGAGCCAAAATATTCACTACCGTCTGTGAGTTTCCAGTTTGCTTTTTTGTTTTGGTCGTCACTAAATTTTTTCTTTGGGAATAGGTCTTTGAAATAATCACTTTTCATAATAGTTTTTACATCAACGCTTGTATCTTCTGTTAGTTCTGCTCCATAAGTAAAGTATTGATTTTTTACAAAATCCATTATTCCTTGAACATATGATAAAAACTGTCTTACAGTAAGTTCAGTTTTAGCAAACCTTGGGGCAAGTTCTATAATCACTCTTTTTTCTTTGCCTATTATTACGTTCCATAAAACTCTTATGATTAGTTCATGGTACCAATATTCTTCAAAAGAACGTCCATAGACCTTTTCAAATACTCCATGAATGTAGAGTCTAAAACCTTCCCATCCACCTTTTCTTATCTTAGCTTTTATAACTCTTTGTTTAAGCTCTTTTGTTTCTTTGAGCTTTAATACTTTGAGTCGCTGCTGTTCTAGTATTTGTTCTTTTTCCATTTTCTATCCCGTTGAAAAGGTTTATCCCATGTTTTTATATTTAATAATCTTTCAAAAAATCTAAAAAAAGATAACATCTGTTTTTCTTAGTACTGTTGAGTTTCTGAGGATGGTTTACTGTCTAGCATCTTCATAGTCTCAACTCTTAAGGTATGTTTACTTCTGTTGGTTCCATCTTGTGCTGTCCATTGTTCAAAAACTAATCTTCCTTCAAGCAATACTTTTGAGCCTTTTCTTAAATATTGGTTTGCAGTTTCACCCATCTTTCCCATGATGGTAAATTCTAGAAAGCATACTTCTTCTTTCTGCTCTCCGGTTTGAGTTTTATATTTATGAGAAGTTGCAATACTACTTTTTGCAAGAGCTAAACCACCTGGTGTGTATCTTAGTTCTATATCTCTTGTAAGATTTCCTACCATGACTATTTTGTTAAACATTTTTTATCTCCATTATTTTTTTGATTTCCCTAACTAAAAGATCCATGTCTTCAATAGTATATTCTGTATCAACAATTTTAATTGTAAATAAATCTTCATCTATAAATTTTATTTTTGCAAATAGATTTCCATCATCCCATCTTATTTTTGCTTTCGTTTTTGAATTATTTATTTTTGTTTTCATTTGTTTCTCCTTTTTTGATTTCTGCCACCATTGTTTCTAATGCTTTTTCATAATTTCTTATCCCGGCTCTTTGTCCTACTAGGCTAGTCCATTTTTTGTCTTTATTTAACCAATAGGTTTGACCTCTTTCCGTGGTTTTAAAAATACACCAAAATTCTTGACACTCTTTCAACCCATAATTACTCATAGATTCATCTCCGGAATTTCAATATTTGTATTTTCACCATCTGAAACAAATTCGGCACTCTCTTCAGGCAAAGGTCCTTCTCCTCTTTGGTACTTTCTATTAAATTCAAGGAGCACCGGATTTAGTGATATTTCTGTTTTAAAGTGTCGTCCATTTTGTTTATTTTTTGAAACTTCAAGAAGTCTTTTATGTGCATTTGAATCAATATCATTTCCATCTTCATATTTGGGTTTTAGTTTATGGATGTACCAGATTTGACTAGCCTCGTGAGCACCTTTTTTTGTACCCATTGGTGTATGAGTACCGCCTTTTGTGTCTTCTTTACCCTGTTGAGCTATGAAAAGTATTACTAGCTCTAATTTATGAGCAAGTTTTGCAAGTTTGCTAAACTTTTCAGATTCCATCTGCTCGGCAGTTCCTTTGTTTTCTACATTCTCCACCCTCATTTGAGAGTCAATACATACAAAACGCCCCCCTCTTTTGGCAAATATTTTTATCTCTCTAGTTACATCGCTAAGGTCATACCCATCATTTATGATGAAAAGATTTTTTTTGTTTATATTCTTTTTTCTTTTTTTATTATTTTGAATATAATCTCTTACTGTAAATTCAAAAGGGAAAAATAGAGTTGGAAAACCATTTGATACATTGTGAAGTACTTGTGTAGATAAAATTGTTTTTCCTGCTTCCGGGTCACCCATAACCAAGATAAGTTGCCCAGCTGTAACACCGCCTTTTAAATAATCATCGATAAAACTAACCCCCGTTTCAAAAATAGGAAGAGGTTTCATTGCTTCAATCTCTTTTTCCCACTGTTCGTAGCTTTTTGCTCTTGAGCCAATCGCAACATCAAGATTAATTGTTGAATCTTCAATTATCTTAACTACAGAGGAGCTGCTTTTTCTTAAATTTAACTCTTCTTGGATTTTCAGTGAAAGTTTATAGAGTTCTCTTTTGTTATTCCATTCAATTAACTCAATTGCTGTAATTTTTAAATCACTTATCGCATCTTCTGCTCCCACAAGTTTAAGAGCGGTCAAATGTTCCGGATCAATTTTTCTAAGTTCTTCTCCAACTGCTACGATCGATAAATTTCTATCTGTTTCGTCCAAATTCTTAATTGCTTGCAAAATTTGTTTATGTGATTCTAAAGTAAAGTGTTCAGTTTTTATAATCTCACTAATATCACTAAAATTATCAGTTTTGATTATAGATGCTAGAAAATTCCTTTCTAGATCTAAATTTGCTAAATTTTCTATCATTCTAATACTCCCCTAAGATATGCTTTTATTTCTCCTGGTCTAAATTCCATCTCTTTGTATGCGTCAATATCATTCCCCAAATTTTTTAAAATACTTTGTTCATTAGATGAAAAAATATAATTTTTGCCCCTCATTTGGTTCCAAATTTCAACTTCTGCTAAATCTGTTATCTTTATAAGTTCGGTAATTTTTTGATTTAGAACTGCAACTGTGTCTTGGCTTTGCCGCTGTACTATGTCTGTGGATTTAATTTCATAATCCTCATAATAACCTTCAGAAAGCCATTTTTTAGCAATTTTGATAAATTTTTCCTCTGTTTGTGATGTTTGCAGTGAATACTTTTGAGCCCCATATATTGCCTGAGCTTGTAATTTTTGATTGAGTTGTTTAAATTCATTGTATGCACCTCTTTTCCCATATTTTTTAGGGTAAAATTCCCAAAATGCTAAGAACTCTTTTGAATATCTTTCCGCCCCTTCATTTGGTAATTTTTTTTGAAGTTTTTCTACCTTTTTTTCACTCTTAGGAAGAGGTTTTTCTTTATTTATTTTAAGTTTAAGTTCTTCAATTTTTTCATAGTTGATTGAATACCAATTTGTACGGTTTAACAAATTAGTATCAAGTTGTTTTACATAAATACAACCATTTTTTTTAAGTTTTTCGATTGTCCTTATGACTGTATTTTTAGACCAAAAAGGAAATTGAATTTGCCACTGGTCCACTGTATTAAAAACCCATTTTTTATCATCAATTAGCTTAGTAGATTTTTTTAACCAATAATCTAGTTGCTTAATAAATATTGCTTCATTTAATCCGATCTCTTTTGCAAGATTTGGTTCTATGGTAAGCTTAGTTTTTTCTACTAAATAATTCACTAATTACCACTAATTATTTTTTATATTAATAATCCAATTAAGGTCAATACATTTATCTTTACAGTAGTTAATAACCTGCTCATAGGGAATTCTATCGTTTCTCTTCATTGTTGCAAAAGTAGAATTGTCTATTTTTAGTTCTCGTGCAACATCAATATCTGTATTAAGGTGTGTAATGAATTTAAATTTTGATATAAACTCATTAAATTTATTGATCATCATTTGTAACTCCAAAAACTTTTATGATGAAACTTTACTCTTATAAATCTTAAAATTATGTTAATCCGAATACAATAAAGAATAAATGTATATTTATTTTTGTGTAATCTAATGGTATTCTTCTGTTTAGTTTTACTCATTTTGGGAATATCTAACATTTACTCATTTTGGGTAGAAATAATACTCATATTGATTTAATGCTTTTACTCATTTTGGGTAAATGGTAAAATATAATAATTTTCTTGTTTTTTTACGGATTATCGGATAATTATTGTTTTTATGTTATAATTTATAAAAATTTAACAAGGTGATTTTATGTCAACTATATATGAAGCTCTTTTAAGAATAGAAGAGCTATATGATTGTAAATCAATTGCAGATACAGCTAATTTATTAGGCATGCCTAAAAATACCTTTTATGATAATAGGATTAAAGCAAAAAATGACTTTAATAAAATCAAAGAATTAGAAACGGAAAAAAATCCTATAAAAAAAGAATTACTAAAAAAAGCAATATCTAATAGTAAACAAAAACATTATTCAAATGCTCTTTATCATCAATTCATAGAATTGGCTATTAAAGATAATTTGAATTTGAATTGGGTATTTAACGGTAATTTACCAATTCACAACAGTAGTGAAGAAAAAGTAGCAAAAATAGTTCAAAAACACTATATAAAAGAATCCATTACCGAAGATACTGTTGCTATCCCGTATTTTAGTGATATAAAAGCAAGTGCCGGGAATGGTTATATTAATGAAGAAAATGAAGAACCAGATTTTATAGTTCTGCCAAAGAATATGATAAAAGGCAAAAATATAAATGCATTAAAAGTAGATGGTGATTCTATGGCTCCAAATATAAAACCTGATTCTATAATTTTTGTTGATTTATCAAAGAAAAAACTAAAAAATGCATCTGTATATGTTGTACGATATGAAGATGAAGTTTATATTAAAAGATTAGAAGAGCTAGAAGATTATATACTTCTAAGATCTGATAATATTGCTTATAATACAATAACTGCAAAAAAAGAAGATGTTTTTATAATTGGCCAAGTGATAGATTCTCTATCTTTAGGAAATATAGAATAGTTGCGGCTCCGCCGCCCCGCCCTCGTTTGTTTTTAAAATTTAGATATTAGGAATTTAGAAAATCAAATTAAAAGCTTGGTTTATCCTAATTCTTGAAAATAAATTTTAAAAATTTTTGAGAGTATGTATGATTACTATTTTTATATATAGGAACATACAAAAATAGCCATGGTGATTTTGGGAATTGCTGGGTTGGGGGAATGGGGACCCCTTAAAAATAAACCCAGGTCTTGAACTCCAGCTTTTATTTTTAGATAGTGCTGCTGTTCCTGGTGAAAGATTTATAATAAAATTTATAGTTTTATTGCTGACTTTTGCCGAGTTGGTTGGTATATATTTTTTTATATACCTAAGTTATGGGGTTAGTTTGTTTTTGTCCGTTGGTCTAAATGGGAGGAGTACATAAAATACAAGTATGATTGCACTTTGGTTCCTGTACTTTAAAGAATTTGATTTTTGTTTTCGTTGACGAAATATTGTTTCTACTCTTTGATATTTTTGTAAATATATTCCTAATTCCTCAAAAAAATAGGAATGACGTGCAAAAATACCCTTAGATTTTAAATTTTTGTTTTTATTTGTATTTTTTTATCTCTTAACTTACCAAATTTTCGTCAAATGGGGGCGCGGTTTTTTGGTTGGTCTTATTACTTTTGAATCTTAGCTAAATTTATTGAAATGTTATTTTGTGTAAAATATCTTTCTTTTGGAGGAGTTTTAACATGATAAAGATATTAATTAGTGGGATATTATTTCTTATTTTTAGTGGATGCGTAGCAAATAAAATATCTATTGAGCCTATTAAAGCTTTACCTTTTTATGATAAAGATAAAGCAAATGTTTATTTGGTAAATAATGAAACAGAGATGGGATATCAAATGGAATATAAATATATTATAGAATCTGATAGGCTAAAAAAAGATATGTTAGTTTGTTATTCTCAATATTCTTATCAGTCTCTGGATGAGGGGAAATATAAGTTTTTATTAAAGAATAATGGAACAAATATGGTAGGAGAAAGAGAAGATGCTGTTCCTTATGTAATAGAGGTTAAAAAAGGAGAAATTTATATATTAAAACCTGATACAACTTTTGATGTAAAAGCTGCCCTTAAATTTTTTACTTTTGTTCCTTTATTGAATAAGGGGATGAATCCTGTTGATCCACATATTGAATTAAAAGAAATTGATAAAAATTTAGCACTTGAAGAGATAAATAAAGGACTGCAATTTACAAATATTTTTAATGGGGGCAAAAGACCATATCCTAAAAGAGCGGAAGATAATATAGGTAATTCGTGCTTAGATATGGCTTTTGATAGGTTTTAATTTTTATTTAAAATATGAATAAATTGAATAACAAATTATTAGTATGGTCCATAATATTCCACTTACGATGAATCTGTATTTTAGGTGTTTGAAGTTCATTTATTTGATTTAATAATTATAATCTTAGAATTTTTTAGTAGGTTTGTACTGCACTCAAACAATATATTTTCGGCTTTATGAATCAATGTATCTTTCATAAGCCAAATTTCTAAATATGTAATTTTTTTTAATTTTAATTCAAACTGTTTTGGTTCATCTCTTTTTATGAAACCACTATGTTTGAAGTTGTTTATATAATCACTATTCATTGTATATATGTGTTTTAAATTATTCAATTCTCTTTTGCATAAATTTTCTAATTCATTATTTGTTTTTTTGTCTTGATTATAGATGTTTATATGTATTTTTATTTTATTATCAAATTCATCATAGTAAACAGTTCCTGTTGTGTATGTATTATTGACTCTATTTTTTGTTATATCAGTAGCTAGCTCATGCATATTTTTTGTTTTTAATATCCCAATATCCCACATTGTTGCTTTATCATTTAGTAAATAGTTAACAATTTCTGATTTTTCTGCAAATAAGAAATTAGTAAATAGTAGTAGAAATAGTAATTTTTTCACATTAAGACCTTTTTTATAAATATATCTAGTTTAATTATATTTCACTAAAAAAGGGATTAAGTGAGGATATTTATTTTATATGAGGTTTTACAGCCTCTACGACCTTATCCATATCTTTGGCTTTAATATAGTTATTTAGCCAAGATTCTACCCAATATGGTATTCCTTGTGAACTGCCCCAATTATTAAGTGAACCAACACTAATCCCTATAATACTTGCAAACTCTTTTTTTGATAATGATGCTTTTTTTAATAACTCATTAAATTCTTCTTTTTCCATAATATAACCTAAATTCATTTTATAATGATGTTATTCTATCATAAAATCATTATAAAATGATAAAAAGTATTGACAATTTAATTATATAATGATAATATTATGATTAAATATCATTTAATAATGATTAAAAGGAATAAAATGGAGGAATATTATGAAAGAAAATAGACTTGAATACTTCAAAAAGTATGGATTGGCTTTTGTAAAAAGGATTGCAAATATCAAAGATGATAAGCAGCTGTGTAAAGAGCTGGAGATAGATTTCAATGAATACCAAAAAAATGGAATCGGTCCTTTTGTTCAAAATGTAACTGACTATTGCAAAGAGAGGATTATAAATCTTAACTATGTATTTGGAACAAACTATGAAAGGAGGATAATATTATGAGTTTTGGAAAGTATCAGTTTGAAAGCTTCGAGCAGTTTCAAGAGATTCAAAATTTGGCGATAGAGAATAATCTTAAAACTGCTGAAGAGTTCAATAAATATTTAGAGAAAAATTTCTCTCACTTAAAAAAATAGATTTTTCAATAGATAGCATCTAACCAGGTGCTATCGTTTGAGAGATTATAACTAAAATTCTTAAAAAGGTAAATAAATGAAAAATATAATTTTGACAATAGCTCATACAAAAGGTGGTGTGGGTAAATCTACGATTTTGGTACAAATTGTAATATATCTTATACTTAAAGGTTTTAAGGTTAGAGTTGCTGATTGTGACCCAAATAAGGTTACTACTTTTATAAGTAGAAGACGTGCAAAGAATAAAAAGCTTAAAGGTTTTGACTCTACAGTTATAAGTTCTGTTGCTGCTCTTGAGTCTTTTTGTTCAAGTGATTTTGATGGTATTACATTAATAGATACTGCAGGTGTGGATTGTGCTTTGACAAGAAGAGCTATAGAGTTGTCGAATATATCGGTTACTCCTATTTCACCTAGTACTACTGAGTTTATTGGTTTTGCTACTTTTAAAAGAGTTGTTGAGAGTATTGGTGTTCCTACTCAAAAGGTTAAGATGATAATAAATCAAGCTCATCCAAGATGTAAGATAGATAAAGATTATAGCAGCTTCAAAAAGCAGCTTGGTTGTGAGTTTGATTTTCTTAATACAAATATCATAAGAGTTAGTGATTTTGATAATTCACTTAGTTCCGGGCTTGGAGTAATAGAAGTAGATAAAGAATCAAAAGCTAGTAAAAGAATAGAATCATTAGCAAGTGAACTTATAGAACTATTGGAGGTGTAAGATGAGTAAAAAAGATTTTGAAGGATTTAATGATATCTTAGTTGATGGTGAGATAGTAAAGGATTTAGTTTCTGATTCATCTTCTTGTATTGATATTTCTTTAGTAAAAAGAAATCCACATCAACCTAGATTTTATGAAAATGAGGAAGAGGTAGAGGAGCTTATGGAATCTATCAAAGGTGCATATGAAGACTTGCTTCAAACAAATTATTTTGATGAGTCTAAGATAAAACCTGAAGATGGATTATTACAACCTATTATTGTATCTCCTTGTGATGATGGCACCTTTATTTGTGTTGGTGGGCATAGAAGACTTAAAGCTTGTAAAAGACTTGGCCATAAAACTATAAAAGCAAATATTGTGAAATTAGATGAGTCGCAGCTAGTTACTTTTAGTATAGTTGAAAATCTTCAAAGAAAAAATCTAAGTGATTTTGAAACTGCACTTGCAATTGATAAAGCTATTGCATCAGGTGCTTTTGATAGTGAGAGTAAATTGGCTGAAACTCTTGGTAAGAAACCATCTTTTATATCAAAGTGTAAAAATGTATTAAAATTACCCACTGTAATATTGGATGATCTACACCAGGATAGAACAAATATAGGTTTAGAGATATTAAATGATTTACAAAGATTACAAAACAGTGTGACTCAAGAGGATTTATATTTTAAATATAAAGCTGGAGAGATTAAAGGTGCAGATATAAGAGCTGCTATAAAAGAGGAAAAAAATAAATATGATTGTAAAGAACCATATACGATATCGGATAAGAATATAAAATTTAACTTTACTTGGAATCATTTGTCAAAAGAGCAACAAAAAAGATTTCAGGAAAAGTTATCTAAACTGATAGAGCAATATGAAGATATTCCAGAGATAGAATATATAGACTCTAGTAACAAAAGTAATGTGTATATTAAATATAAAAAAGATGCAGTTTTTGTTACTTGTAAAGAAGCAGTAGATATAATAAATAAGTCAAAACAAAAAATCATAGAATTGGGTAGTAAATTAAACCCTGAAGACAATTGTAATTTAATAGAAAGTCTTCCAAATAGAAGTTTATATGAAGAAGATGACCAAAAATTTTTAAAACTTAATGAGGATATATAATGATTAATATAACTACTAGATCAACTTCTGACGGTATCAGACTTGAAATAAGAGATGAAAAGAATAGTTTAGGCTTTTCACAAGAATTTAGTCCAAAGGATTTGCAAGATATAAATAAAGTATCAAGAGGTTTATATCATTTTAGTAGATATATAGATAATTTCATTGATAAGAATAAAATAAGCGAAGCTACTAAGCAGTAGCTCCAACTTTAGCTGGTGTATTTATATCAGATTTTATCTCTTCCTCTTTTGCTTTATTTAGATTAGCCTTACTTTGCATCTCTTCGATTTTAGCCATCATATTTTGCATTTCTAACTGCATTTTTTGCATTTGAAATTGTTGAGCTTGCTGTGCTTGCCCTGCATTTTGTTCTTGGGCTTGTCTATCTTCTTCTATTAGTTTACTTACTTGCATTGCTACAGGTGAATCTGTATCTAATAAACTCATCTCAATCATTCTTGGCACCAGGTGAGGATGAGTAGTTTGTAAAGCCTTGATATACTCTGCCCATACTTTTTGACGTTCTGCTGTACTACCTCTGCTGTATGGCATTTGTTGTAGGATGATATCATATCTTCCTATTTGTAAACTGTTCTTTCTTTTTGGTTGGCCAGCTTCTCTAATAACTGCACCGTTTGCATCTCTTTCTAGTTCATTTGCTATGAAGTATGCATCAGCTTCACTTTTCTCTGTGATTTTATAAACTGTTTCAGCTGTGAAGTACTGTTGTATCAATTCAAGAGATATCTCTGCTAAATCTTTATCTTGTTCTGCACTTGTATCTATAAAATCTTGAAGACCTACTAAACCTGCATTTTGTCTGTTTTCGATAGCAGCTCCACTTAGTCTGTTTACTGCACTACCTAAAATCTCATTGTTCATACCAACTATTGCTTCAGCTTGGTTCCTTAGGTCGGCTATTTCGCTTCTTAAATTTGCTATTTCATTGTATTGTTTGATATCTTGTATTTTTTTACCGGTAATTGCACCGCTGTTTACTTCTACAACGGCACTATCTTGAGAGTAATCTTCTATAAAAGTCTCAGCATCATCTACAGCATCAGATTCAAAAAGAAGTTTGTTTGTACCCATCATATGAATAGCTCTTAGGTGGCAGTTGTTTATCCTATCTTGAATTGGTAAAAGATTATAATATAAACCTCTTACATCTGCTGGGTCCTCATAATCTATCTCGTCCATTCTTCTTATACTTATAGGAAATCTTCTAAGATTATATGGTGATTCTTTTGTTTCTAAAATAACTTCATCACTCCAAATAGCATAATAGATAACATCTCTTTTCTTTCTTTGATTCCATTTTCTAAACCAACTATAATATATCTTTGCTCTTTTGCTATATTGGCTTGTAGATTTCGAAGAGTATTCATTGTAGTATTCTTGAGTATATACTCTTAGTTTGTCTACTTTTTCTTTTGGAAAGTATCTGTATAGTTCATCTATTACAAGTAATCTTTCTCTATGAAAATATCTAGCATCGCTATAGTCTGGATTTATTGCAAATGGATCTAAATGACATTGAGAAGTTGGAAGATGTTCGTATCTTATCTCTTTTATTCTTTTTCCTAAGATATCTCTTTCGCCTGTATTTTTTATCTTAGCTTCTACAATACTTACTCCACTACTTCTTAGACTTAGGTCGGCTCTTTTTTTATTTGCCCACCATTCGGTAGAGTCCATAGTTGTTTTAAGAATATTTGTGATTAGATTTGCTTGAACTCTATCTTCGCCTTTTTGTCTTCCAAATGCTTTAATCTCTTGTTTTGAAGTAATTTTAAGACCGGATATCTTAGCATCTATTTTTTTGAAGATATTTTCCCACATTTCAGGCTGGTCACGTTCTGCTAATAGTTCTTTTACCTCTTGTGGTAATTGGTCCCCTTTTATATAAGAGTTTACTCTTTTGGCTGTATCTTTTGATTTTCTAAAATGAAAGGTTGATTCATCTACTTGTTGTTTTAGCTCTTCTAAAAGTAACCAATCTTTTCTTTGTTTTTCATTCATCTTTAGCTCCATTATTTAATGCTTCAAGTCCCACTACAGTTCCACCTATCATGTAAAGAGGTTGACCGTATTTTTTAATATCTTCTTTCATAGCTGGCGTAATATCTATACTCCATACCATCTGTTCTATATCGTCCAATTCTTCCATTTTTGGTTTTACTTTATATTTTTTAAATAGTTTTTTAGCAATATTAGGAACTATATTGTCGTAGAAACCTTTCATTCCATCTCCACCAAATTTGAGTTCATCGCCTTTTAAAACAAAGATTTCATCTCTTGTAGAGCTTTTAGGGTCGATAAGTCTTTGAGTAAGTTCTTTGCCTAATAATCCTTCTACTTCTTTATCTGAAGCTACTTTTTTAAATATTACTTCATCTCCTGCTTTACTTCCTTGGATATAACCTGTTTGTTTGTTGTAAACTATAGTATCAAGCTGTTTTTCAAGAGAGTACCTCTTTGTCTGTTGTTGCCCAGTTGTCCATGCTATTTTTTCATAGTCGTTTGATACAGCTTCTTGAATCATTCTTTTAAACCCTAGCTCTGCCCAGTTCTTTTTGAAAGGTGCATCAGGAACCATATCAAATAGATTTTCACTTGTTTTTATATATTCATTTAAAGTATTATTTTCTTCTGCAGATAAACCTTTTTTGATAAGTTGGTTATGTTCTTTTTTTGTAATTTCATTATTGAATTTCATATCATATTTAGTAAAAATATCTTCAGTATTTCTTTCAACTTCTGCAATCTTTGCATCATCTTCATATCCATATTTTCTACCTGCTTGATGCCAGTCACTTTGAAGCTCTTCTAAGAAAAGAGTTTTTTTATTGTCAATAGATCTATCATCAACTCTTGTAAATGTTATGATATTTGATTCATCCCAATGTTGAGAAGTATAATCACCCGGTACTTTTGGAGTTTTAAAAAGTAGCTCTCTGTAGTTTTCACCGCCAGATATTTTATAATCTCCATATTTAGTTTTTTTATTATCAAGCTTTTCAATAACAAGTCTATTGTCATCTAGTGTTTGTTGAATTTGCTCTTTTGTAAGTTTCTCATTATTTTCTATAAGATCCTTAAGGCCTGACCATTCTAGTTCATCTTGCTTAACTGAATTTTTCTCTAACATTTTCGTCAACGAAACTGAGTCTATCTTTCCTCCAACTTTTTCATCCACTACTTTTTCAAGTGTAGAGTAAAAGCCTTGATTGTCTATTGCCCCTAATGGTGCTTTACCAGCAAAGGAACCAATGACTGCATCACTATTGTTTCCATTTTCAAAAAGCTTTGGGAACTTCTTTTTAAATGTAGTTAATCCAATAGCCCCTGCAATAGTACCGTATAGTATATCTGTTTGGTCTACTTCTCCATCTCCGTTCCAATCATGCTGATTAAATGCAGTTTCACTTCCTCCGGTAAATCCTCCAGCTAATATAGTTCCAGCATTTGAAAATAAAACTTTACCTTCTGGGTCAATAAACTCACCTATATCACTAATAGTGTAACCTTCATCCACAAGTTCTCTTGGTAATTCAATTTCTTGATTTTTTACTGTATTATTTGGTATAATGTTTTCATTGAGAGATTCAGTACTCTGAATTGGTGAAGTAGCTCGGCTTGATGGAGTACCGTCAACAGTGCCGTGGTTTAAATATGTTATTTCACCCTCTCTTATTTTATTTACTAACTGATTATCTCTTCTGTGAACTATTGAACTCAAATAAACTTCGTTATTCCCATAATCTTTTGTAACTGAATAGATACTATATTTTTTCATCTCTTCATCATAAAACCTTTTTATATATACTTCCGCATCTTTATGTTTTAATATCATTGTCGGATTTTCAACAGTTGGCTTAATTAATCCAAAATAATGTTCTCTATTGTTTTTTTCAATTTTATCAGCTGCATTTTTAGATATTTTTACTTCATTTCCTAAAATATCTCTAACTATTGCTGTATCATCTTTTGATTTTAAATTAAATTCTTTTACCCAATTTTCATCATTGTATGGCAAGTGTCTATAAATATCAAAATCATTGTCAAGATAATTATTCACTGTATTATTTTCAATTAATCTGTTTTCACCTAAGATTAAATTGTCTTTTGTTTTTTTAGCTTTAGTGATATCCTCTTTTGAATTATCATATAGTTTATTTAACTCATAAAATTTGTCTCTAAACTTATCTTCCATTGTTTTTGTAGTGTTTGGTAGTTTGTTTTGTTTTAGGTTATAGATAAGACTATTAAATTCATTGTCATTTAGTATTTCATTTACTTTATTACTATCAAATGCTTTTAAATCTTCTAGTTTTGTAATGGCTTCATTTGAGATAGGATATCTATTTTCTAATACTTTTGCTTCTAAAACTTTTGGATCTATTTTGTTTTTGGCTTTTACATATTGTTCTATCTCATTTGGTGTGGCTGTTCCTCTTGTGATTTTAGCTGTCATTTGAGAGAAACTACCGTATTTGTCATCTGGAGTATAAGATTCTACTGCTCTTATTTCAGCTATTGAAGGAGTTGTAAAGTTTGCTATCTCATCATCTATTTTTTGTTGGATTTGAAATAGTCTGTTTTTTTCTTGTTCTGCTTCTTTTAGTAGTCTTTCTGCTTCTACGTTATTTTTTGCATTTAGAATTTTATTGTTTTCTTTTATTAGACCTCTTAGAATTTGTTTACTATCATCAGCTAATTCAGGATATTCATATACACTTGTTGCAAATTCTTTTGGAGTTCTACTTCTTTCTAATGCACTTGCGATGTGTCTTTGTAGAGCTAATCTTTTTGCATCATCTCCAGGTTTGATTGATTGGATAAATTGGAAAAACATATTTGCAGTTTCCATTTTGATTTTACCTTCAAGTGTTGTTGCAATATTGTGTTTAGGTTTTGTTTTAATGCCTTTTGCCATATCAAGATACAACAAGTCTTTGTTACCAAACTTATCTGCATATGTTATAAGATTGTCAATAGTTTCTTTTCCGAGTTGACTTCTGACATTTCTTTTAATACCTTCTAGTTTTTTGGCTAAATCTTCAAAGGCTATAGCTTTTTGCCCTTGTGCTGTTTTTGCTGTAAATGAGTCTGTTATGTCTCTTATAACTGCTACTTCGACTGTTTGTCTAGTATTTGGTGACATTTTAGATAACACATCATCAACATAACTATCATCATCTGCCATATGTTTGATAAGTTTATCCATTCTATATTCGCTACTTTGTGCATCTCCCATGATGCCTTTAAAAACATTGTTGTCACTAAGTGCTCCAAGCTCTCTATAACCTTGCATAGATTTAGAAAAACTATCAAGTAGTCTTGTACCTACATCTTCTGGAAGATTGTCATTTACCGCTTTATGGATTTGATTATCTATATTTTCCTTTAGTGAATTAAATACATCTTTATCTTTTTTGTTAGTTAGATATTTTTCATTTTGGCCATAAAATCTATTTAGCTGCTGTCTTAAATCTAATAAGCCGTTTATATCTCTATCAATTCCTACTTGTGCATTGCTATCATAGATTGTATTTTTGATAGAAGTTTGAAGTGTTTGGAATCTTTTTTTAGCATCTGGGTCCTGTACTCTTTTTGACATATCTCTGAAAACACTGTTTAAGTTTAAATCTTCTAAATCAAATCTATAATTAGTCTCTTTAAAAGCATCAGAAAAAGATTTTCTCATATCAATAAAATCACTTTTAACTTGACTTTCATAGTTATTAAGATAGTTTTTAATCTCTTCTCCACCAATCTTTGAAGAGTTGTTATCAAGATTTTTTTGAATTGTAGTAGTTCGTTGATCTATTGTATCACTTAGATTTCTTGCTGCTGTTTCATTTTTTGCAATCGCACCCTTGATGATATTGGCATCACCTTTTTCAAGTGTAGCTGCTAGTAATTGTTCTTGTTGTTTTGTTTTACCTGTAATTGCATTATTTGTGTAGTCTATTACTTCTTGATAGTTTTCTTTTGCTTGTCTAAGAGCATCATCGATGTATTGTTCATCTATCTTTAAATCTTTTTTTAGGATATCTCTTGCACCATTGATATTTCCATTTACTACATAATCTTTTGCTTGTTTAGGAAGTCTTATTGCTCTTCCTCCAACTTTTATAATAGGTTCTGCAACTGCACTTGTAATAGCTGTACCATAGATAGTCATATTTGCCCCATCAAGTGCTTTTTGTAATGTTGGGTTTTGATCTATCACTTCTTTTAGATTTGTAGCTTTTTGTAAATCATCTACCATGTTAAGTAGTTCATCTTTACTATTTTCTACATCAGCAGCACGACCTGTAAAAGCTCCTATAGCTGCTCCACCTAATGTTCCGATAAACTCTGCTACTTTACCTCTCCATCCACCAATTTTAGCAGCCGAAGATATGCTATCCAGATATTTTTTTGTAAGTCTGTTCCCAGCAGCTCCACCAGCTATGTCTCCTACTATCTCATATTTGTTATTTGAGATATCTTCTTTTAGACTCTCCCAAAAATCATCACCTACTGTTTTAAATTTTCCATCATCGTCTTTGAACTTTACTTCACCGTTTCCATCAACTATTGCATTAATACCGATTGAATAAAGCGTATCTACAACTGCTTTGTTTGTTTGTAAAGCTTTGTCTTGGATATTTTTTAAAGCTTCATCATCCCCAGTAAAACCTTTTACCATATCAGCTAAGTCTTTGTTTGCAAATTGTACATTTTGAATATGAGATAAAACCTCTGTGGCTTTTTTCTCTTTTTGAGTTTCATCTTTTGGATTTATACTGTTGATAACATCATCAGCAGCACTATTTAGTACATTGTCAACGATAGGTATAACATCTGTTTCTAAAGGTTTGTCTTGATTTACTATTTGTTGATAACCTTGATTATTTTCAGGTGGAGTAATAGTTCTGTTTAATACTTCTTCCTTGTTCAAACTGTTTTCTATATTGATATCAACATTTTGTACAGTTTCAGTTTTATCATCCTTTTTTTCAACTAAAGGATTTATTTGGCTATTTACAAAGTTATTTAAAATAGTAGATTTTTTATCGTCTGCTAAAGATTTGTATTCGTCATCCGCTAACTCTTTGTTGAAATAGTTTGTGACTATAGTTTGTTTTTCTTCTTGGGGAAGAGCTTGAAACTCTTTGTTATTAAAAATATCAATTTGCATAATCTCTCCATGATGGTTTATTTTGTGGAGTAGTAGTTGGTTCTGTTGTGTTGTTATTTTTGCTTGGGTCATAGATTGGATTAGAAGCTGCTTCTTCTTCAGTTTTTTTTGTATCCCTTGAATCTATTAAAGTCTGTTCCATATCTAAAATATCTCTATATGTAGAACCATATTTAAGATTGAAAGCCGTTCCACCCATAGAGTTTGACATACTTCTCATTCTATTTTTTTGGTCTCTAACCATACTAAGCATACCGTTTACTAAGGTTTCATTTGTTTGGTATAGTGTTCCTGTTGCTTGTTTGAATCTTTCCCACTCTTGACCACTTACAGCAGTACCACTCATGACTTTTAAAAGAGTGTTTGATGCACTTTGAAACCTACTGTCTCTGAAAGCAGTTTCAAGTTGATTATCAGTCATACCTAAGTATTTATTTAGATACTCTCTTTGAACTTTATCTACAGTATTAATATCTCTACCTTCATTTATTGCACTTATTGTATAGTTGATACTATCATTTAATTGAGACTGCATTACTGATAAATCAGCCATATCTTTTGCAATGGCTTCTTTCATAGCTGGTTTTTCTGCCCTTATAATAATATTTGCTAATCTTTCAGCTTGTGCTTTTTGTTCCGGATTAAACTCTCTTACATCAGCTGTTGAAAGATTGTATTTATTGATATCCTTATTACCTAGATATTTAATAAAATCATCTGTTTGGCTATTTGCAGTTTCAATATCTTTTGCAAGAGCTGTCAAGTTTGGTTGAGTTTCTTTTGTTGCATATTGAAGTCTTAAATCATCTGCTCTTTCTTGAGTTATTTTACCTTTTAAAACAAGATAATCTAAGTTTTGAACAAACTTATCTTTATTGGAACTACCCGTATCTCTATTATATTTATCTGCTTGAGCTTTATTTTTATCTATTTCTGATTGAGTTTTTTGTAAGTCTAGTTTATCTTGTAAAGATAACTCTTCTCTTGGTTTATTAAGTTTGGTTCCATATTTTCTCTCAAAGGCTTGTGCTAGGTAGATATTTTGTGGGTCCTTTGCAAGTTGTTTTCTAATCTCTGCGATATTTACTGTTCCATCAGTATTTGTATAAAGCCCCTGCTCTTTTAAGTAGTTTTCATGTGCAGCTAAACTGTCATCATAAACTTTGTCCATCTTACCATCGCTGATTGTTTGTGCTTTTAATTGCCACTCTGGAGTTTTAAATGATTTGTTATTGTCTTCTAACCAAGTGTTTAAATCTGCCGAATCACTTTGCATATATTCACTTGCTAGCTTTTGGTCAGACATAGTATCTGCAACACTTTGGTACTGTAGTTTTTTTGTATCTGCTTGTACTTGTGCTAGTTCTTGATTGGCTTTTTGATTTTCTATTGTTCCTAAATCGGTAAACATTTTAGATATAGCTTGCCCAGCATTTGTGGCTTTGCTTTGGCTTACCATATTTACAATATTTGGGTCAAGTTTAAATCTATTGGAATTACTCATAAATAAACCTTTTTAACATTTTAAAGATGTTACTAAAAAGGTTTATTTGAAACTAGGTGGGTATTTATTTTACTAGTATAAAGCTAAGTAAAGAAAAATATGTTTTATTTTACTTACAGTTTATTTTAGATAAATTTTCAATTGAGATATTTATATCCTCACAAAACCATCGGAGCGAATGACTTGTATCATTTATGGGATGAAATCTCTCGGCAACCGTAACAAATAGCAGTTTTTGGTCTGCTAATCCATCACTACTTCTATATCATTATTTATAAAAGAATATTCAATTCGTCCACATTTTGTTTCTACACATTTTTTTATTAATTTGTACTTGTCGTGTATTGATGTTAAATATTCTAACCTTCTTTTCAAACTCTCTTGTTCTGCAATATATTTTTCATATTCATCTTCATTATCAAATTCTTTTGTTATTAAAATCTTCATAATAAACCTTTACTCCCTAAAATCACTATGAAAAAACATTTCTGCTTCATCGTACATTTGTTCTAATTTTTCTTTTGTTATTGTAAAAATAGGTCTAATACCTTCTTTATCTTTTAATAAAACATTTAAAGATTTTTGTTTCCAAGTTGAATTTATTTCAACTTTAAATCCCCAATCTCCACTACCTATTATATAACCTTGTTCAACTAATTTATCTAATACTAACTTTTCAAGCTCTGCTAATCTATCTACAGACTTATTAAATAAGTTACCAAGTTCTTGACACTCTCTTTTAGCTCTTTCATCTACAGTTTCTAATTCCATGCTAACTTCTTTATCTATTTTTTCACAATGTTTCCACCAACTTAAATCATTATTGTCAGATTTATCAATTGAGATATAAGGAAGTTCTCTTTTGGATAATGAATAAAATTGATATCTTACTTTTACATTATTATCATTCCAAAAATAGCACCAATCATCTTCTTTTAAGATATTTCCTTTTGAATCTTTTACTTGATTATTCTTTTTCAATTTTTTCTCCTAATTTTATTTATTTCTAGCTACATTATTAAATATATGTTATATTCTGTTTGTCTAATGTATTTAGTACCAAATCTTTTTAATTGATCTTGTAGGTACTTACTATCTGTATAATCTTCTTCTTTTTCTAAATCAAAGTTTTTACAAATTTCAAAATAAAAGTGATCAAAACTATAATCTTCTTTTAAAATACCTTCAAAAGAATAGTTAGTATATTTAACAATATTTTTAATTGCTTTTACCATGAGATAATTAATAAAATCTCCATACTCTTTTACATCATCAATTTTCATATCAAAAGTTACTGGTTTATCCTGTGTTGTTTTTATTTCAAACATTAAAGCTCCTTATTGCATAAAATTTATGCTGATGTATTTTCTTTTTTAAAAAAGAAAATACCATATCCACCACCATTCAAATATCTATCATTTTTCAATAATTCTATTTGAGCTTCTTCTTGTGTATCAAAAGGTTTTGATATGATATTGTCACTACCATCTACAATACAATATCCATCTTTGTCATTTTCTAAAATTTGGTCTATCATACTTTCAACTATTTTAATAGGAAAAGCATATCTAGCTACTTCACCAGCTTTCCAAATTTGAATTAAATCACCTTTTTTTGAAGCTTGTTTAATAGGAAATTTTGCATTGCTTTTATATGCAACTTGTTTTACATCTTGAGGAAAAAAACCAACACTATCAGGATAATATTCGATTAATTTTTCTTTAGTATTATAGTAAGAATACTTTTCTGTCAATCGCTTTTTTATAACTTCAAATTGTGCATTTAAACAAGACTTTCTTAAGTGTGCTACCATAGTCATATCCTTTATATTTGTATATTTTTATATCCACTTGTTAAATTTTGCAATAGTTTTAAAATCATCAGGAGAACTTAAACCTCCAACCTCTTTAAACTCTTGTTCTAAATCTTTAGTAAAACCATTATCTTGATAAACTACTCCTAAAGGAGTAACAAAAAATAAGACTTTTTTATCTTTTACAATACCTTGATAAAGCCTATCTTGTTCATCCCACATTTGATGAATACCATCATCTAAAGTTGATAAATCTTCTACAACCTCTTTTCTTAAAGGATAAGGTTTTTTTGAAGTAATCATTTTTTTTGTCATATTAATCCTTTTTTAATTATCCAATCTCATTCAATCTTTTTTGTACTTTGTCCATCTGTTCAAACACATCATCATCTAAGCTTGTAGATAATTGTTTTAGTTTTTCAGATAGATAACTTTTTTGTTTTAACTTACATGCTCTTATGAAATCTTCTTTGTTATAAATAACGATATCGTCTCTAATAAGAAGAGGTCTTATAGCATCACTATTATTTTTACCAGATAATATATCTTCAAATACAGTGTTGTTTTCATATACTTCATAATCCAAGTTACCAAACAATAGATCTAAGTAATCAGGTTTTTCAATAATTGTTTTAAAAAACTTCTCATCTGCTTTGCTTACAGTTTTTGAACTTTGTATTGTAAAGTCTTTTTTTATTGTTGTTTGGCCCAGTGTTATATGATGAGATGCTATATTTAAAAGCTTTGAAAGTACACCTTTGTACTCTTCTGCAACTAGAAGATTTATAGTTTTAAGATAACTTATACATGCACTTAGAGCTTGGTTTTTATTGTGTGGGTTATCTAAATCATAGTCTTTTATAATATGTCTTAAAACATACTCTATAAGTGGCATAGGGTTTTTAAGCATTTCGTATAGTTGTTCTATCTTTCCATCTTTTACCATATCTGCCGGGTCAAGGTTGTCCTCAAAGATTATAACACCGCCGTCAACTTCATGTTGGCTTAGTAACACTGCTGCTCTGTGGGCTGCTGTTTTTCCTGCATTGTCTCCATCGTAGCATAGTAAAACTCTGCAATTACACTTTTTGATTATTGGGATGTGTTGTTGAGTTAGTGCTGTTCCCATAGTGGCAACTGCTGTTTTGATATTTGCTTGATGCATCATAACTACATCAAGATATCCCTCTGTTACTACCATAGTGCCTTTTTTGTAGATATGCTCTTTTGCTAGATTAAATCCATATAGGTTTCTACTTTTGTTAAAAAGCTTTGTATCTGGTGAGTTTAGATACTTTGCTATTCCTTCTGACTGTCTTAAAGTTCTTCCACCAAAACCTATAAGCTTATTTGCATGGTTTCTTATAGGGAATGTAATTCTCTCTCTTAGTCTTGCATAAATGTTTTCTTTGTCTTGAGCTAGAACACCAGCTTCTATTGCATCATTTAGATTTAGATAATTATCTTTTAGCAGCTGGACCTGTACATCACTTCTTGGGGCATAACCTATCTCAAAAGTTTTTATACTCTCTTTTGTGATTCCTCTGTCAAGTAAATACTGAAGTTTTTTATCAACTAAATTGGCTTCATAAAAGCTATTGATAGTTTCCATAGTGGCTTTATAGTCTGTATGGGTAGTATTTGACTCATATTCAAGAGTGAAGTTCATATCATCTGCTATTTTTTCTACAGCTTCTTGAAAGTTTAACTTATCATACTCTTGTACAAACTTGATAGCATCTCCACCGACTCCACAACCAAAACAGTGATATATTTGTTTCGTTGGCGAAATTACAAAAGAGGGAGTATCTTCTCCATGAAAAGGGCAGCAAGCTTTGAAGTTTGCTCCGGCTTTTCTAATCTCTATTGAATTGCTAATAACATCTATAATATCTATTTGGTCTTTTAATGCATCTAACGAACTTTTTGTAATCATTTATCTATCTTCAAAAACTACCGTTTTATTTATATAGTCTAATGTATAAGTTACATTGTGATCTTTAGAAAAATCTTTGATGTTTTTCTCTGTCATTTCTAAACCCAATCTCTCACAAACAAACTCTTTAGGCATCTTTGGGATTTGTATCTCATGTTTATAAAATAAACCCATCGCTGTAATACTTGATATCATCTTTTTTTCCTTTTATTCTTTTTGGGTCGTTTGTACTCATAACTGACAACTGACTCATAAATATCACCAGCTATTTTTAGATATCTGCTGCTGTTGATTTTCTTTTCTACTATGAACTTGTCAATTGCATCTGTAAAAGGGATATATTCAAAGTGTTTATATCCTCTTAGAGTAAACTCTTGTAAAACTGATAAAATGACAAGACCTGGAAGCCATTCGGCACCTATCTTGATATGATTGCTAATTGTCTTTCCAATTAAGTCATAAAATCTTTTTACCTGTGGAAAGAATTTATATAATATTTTTATATCCTCATATGTAAATCTATTTTCTTCTATGATACTTTTTATAGACATAATAGTGTTTTTTAGAAACTCATCTTTATCATCAAGAACTTTTATACCAGTGTTTTCTCTCTCTGCTCTTTCTAGTATAAGTATTTCATTGTGTAGATATGCACATACACATATAAACTTTAGCTTTCTATTGTCTAGGAGGGTCATCTTCTAACTATCCTCATACATAAACCCTCTTTGTCTTCATCGGCTAGTTCATCACCATTTACAAAGTCTGGAGGTAGGCTCATAAATGGACATACTCTTTCTTTTGCTTGTTTTACTGTTATTGGTGTCATATTAGTTTCCTTCTAATAATTCAGGATTTTCGTAGATATTTCCAATTACTTCATAGTGATAATAACCATCGGCAAAAGAATTATAATCATCAGATAAACTATCAATATATTGGTCATGTACTTTGGTATAAATATCAAACGCAGGATATTCATTACCTCCCCATTTAACTACACCAATTTGTTTGTTAAAAATTTCATTGTCATTATCATCTATATAACTATCATCTTCTCCCCAGCAGTGTAAGATATCGCCTTCATAAACTTCTTTCCTATTTTTATCTATTTGTCCAGTGTATTGCATTGCTATTTGTCTTTCATTTTCTGATGAACTATCAAATCCTAGCCATTGAGAAGGTCTTATCGTGCAAGTACATGGTTCACCATTATATGTACTATCAAATACTGGTTGTCTCCCAATATTATAAGGTCTACTCATATTTTTTGTACTTTTATCCCATGATCTAAACTTAATGTCTCTCATTTGCTTTCTCCTTTCATATTTACGCAACTTTCACTTTTTCTAAAACTTTGACTTTATAATTTGCTTCAACTAAAGCCTTTGCAAGTGGTGGAGGAACACTATTTCCACACATTCTAACTTGTGCAGATTTAGGAAGAGGTTTACCGTCTGATTTTAAAAAATTGATTTTATAACTATCCGGGAAACCTTGTCCTCTATAAAGCTCTCTTGGAGTTAACATTCTAAATCCTATATCCATAACCTGATATTCAACTCCTTTAATCTCAACTAATCCAAATCTATCTTTTGTGGTAATAGTATGCAAGGGATCTGTCATTTTTTGTCGTTCTTCAACACCGTAATATTTATGAATAAAAGCAACTATAACACTATGATGATCTTGTGTAGTGATTGTGTGCATAGGTTCATCTACTTTAAAGCCTGTAGCTCCTGTGTAGTGTTTTGCTATAAATGGAGCAACTATACAGTGTTTATTTACTCCCGTAATCGTTGTAATAGGTTTGTTAATTTTGCAACCAATAGAACTTTTATTAAGTTGAGAAATAAAAGGTGTTATAAGTGAAAGATTATTTCTTACGGTGATCGTGTGAATTGGATCTTGAATAGAATGTCCGGGGTGAACATCTGTATTATTCTTTGTAGAATATGCCTTCCCTATATAAGGGACTGCTAAATAATGATGATTGCCTGTTAGTATCGTAGATAATGGTGAACTTATAGGTCTAGGAACATTACTATTCATATTTTTTACGATAAAAGGCTCCGGTGAATCAAGAACAAATTTTTTAAATCCCTTTCCTATTCTATCCATTGTATTTTTACTAAGGGGACGTCTAACTCCATATTTTTTAGCTTCTTCTTTATCCATAAATATTGAGTATGAAGGAATAGACCAGTCAATAATCTCTGCTGCTGTTCTATATGGTTTTAGGTTTTTGCCTTCTCCATGTGTAGGTTTCGGCCAAACAATCTCTTCACCGTCACATCTTGCAATCATAAAAAATCTTTTTCTAATCGTAGGTGCTCCATAATCACACGCTCTTAACTCTTTCCATTCTACTTTATATCCTAGCCGATTAAACTCTCTAACAAATTTTTTAAATGTTTGACCTTTTTTATGTTCTATTGGTTTTCCCTCTTTACATATAGGACCCCAATCTTTAAACTCCTCAACGTTTTCAAGGATAACAACTCTTGGTCTTTTAGCTTTTGCCCATTTAATACCGACCCATGCAAGAGAACGTATTTTTTTACTCTTAGGTTTTCCACCTTTTGCTTTTGAAAAGTGTTTACAATCTGGGCTTAACCATAATAAACCTATTCTTCTCCCTATTGCAACAGTTGCAGGGTTTATCTCAAATACATCATTTATAAAGTGTAATGTTTTTGGATGGTTCTCCTGGTGTAGTGCAATTGCTTCAGGGTCATGGTTAATAGCAATATCAGGACTCACACCTAAAGCCATTTCTATACCACAAGAAGTTCCACCACCTCCTGCAAATAAATTGACAATAAGTTCTTTGTCAAAGTCTAGTTTAAATTGGTATGGTGTTTTACTCATGATATTTTATGCTTCTTTTCTACTTCTTCATAAGCTGCTTCAAGATCAATATATAATTGTTCATATGTTAAATCTTCTGCACCCCATTCATCCGCTATCTCATATGCAACTTTATTGTCTTCTTTTCCATTCCAATTTTTTATATAAGTTCCCTCTTTATATCCATGTTTTTGTCTAAATTCATTTAGGCAGTTTTTAATAACATATGCTAAGTAGATATCTTCATTTGACATATTTAGTCTATTGAAAATTGCTTTCATAGCATTGAATTTGCCAAAACCCCAAAATACGATTAAAGATTTAACAAGCATTTCAATAGATTCATCTTTAATATTGTCTTCCTCTTCCTCTGTAAAGCATCTTTCAAATCTATCAATTGTTAATTTTATTGCTTCATTAAAATCTTTAATCTTAGGATGCTGATAATTAACTTCAATTTGATAAGATATTAAAAAGTGAAGTAAATCAATAGCTTCTACTTTTACATTATTCATATCTGGTTCTTGATGTTTCCACCACTTATAGCCAAGACTTTCAAGAAGTTCTCCACTCTCTACAATAATTGCACTCATCCAGTTGTAGTTTTGTTCTTGCCATTGGGGATGTACTCTTTTATTAAATTCATTTTGTAGTTCTACCATTTGTTTAAAAATCATTTTGTTTCCCTATCTTTCTTTTTCTCAGATACTATAAATCTACCTTTCTTCTTTGAAACTGTCACAAAATCTTTATCTAAAGCATGTTGTAGTATTTGTATAAATGACTCTTTACTCATAGTTACCCCCCCTCAAAGAACAGATTCTTAAGGGTTAATTTTATTTCTTCATTATTTGACATTATTGATCCTTATCAATTAAAAATTTATCTACTGCATAATAGATACCTAAAATTAATCATGTTGCCTTTCTAAGATTTTAAGTTTTTCTAGGGATATTCTTGTACCCACTATAAAATAAAGTATAAAACTCTTCTTTGCTTAGTGTAAATCCTGCTGCATTTCTATGACCTCCACCACCAAAAGACTTAGCAACTTCACTTACATCAGCTAAATTATCTAAACTCCTTAAAGAGCAAACATACTCTTTTTTGTCATTTACAAAAAATACTAGAGCTGGGGTTTGGTATTTATTGCAAATTTCATTTCCAATCTCTGATATATTTTCAGTTGCATTTACATAGTTGAACTCAACATGTTGTATTTTGATAGTATTTACTTTTTTAGTTTTACTTTTTACTTGCTGTTCTTGTTTTTTGATTAAAGCTTTTCCTATATCTAGTGAATAGTTATAGTCAAAATTTTCATACTCTGTATTAAAAGAATCAATATCGTTTGGTTCTATAAAAGTTTGAAGATATGCATTTATCTCTTTTGAGTTTAATAGTTTCCAATTCCATAAATCTCTATCTTCAATATAAGCAAACATCTTTTTATTTAGATTTGATTCAAAGTAATCATAACAAAGCCCTGCACCTGATTTTGATTCATCATAAATAAATTCAAAGTTTTTAAAGTCGTAGTTTAAATCACATAATTCACTAAATGCGGTTTTATGATGATCTATTACAGTAACTTTTTCAATACTAGATATATTTAAAAGTTTTGTCATATTGTCTCTTTTAAATGAAAAATCAACAAAATAGACATTTAATTTTTTTTCTCTTTGTTCTATTAATGCAGCCAAATCTTCAAAAAACTTATCTTCATCTCCATATTGTAAAGGTACTGTTAAAATATCCTCTTCATGTGCAATAGCCTTTTTTAATAAAGCATCTTTTGCTATAAAAGCACTTGCTAAACCATCCATGCAATTTTTATGATAAACTATAATTTCCATGTTGTTTCCTTCTTTTCAATTGTGTTAAACATGCTAAATCCTTATCTAAATCTTCGCATGCAGCTTCCATAAGAGAAACAAAAGAATATCTACAAGTTAAGTTTCCACTTGCACTCTCTTGAATAATAGATTCGCTTCCAGTGTACTTACACTCTTTCATTATGTTTAACATCGCATATTGTAAAATTCTTACTGCTTTTGTATTTATATTGTCAAAATCATCTGCTGTTAAATCATCACAATTTCTTAAATCTAAAGCTTCATCAATAGCAGCATTTTTCACTGCTAATCTTTTTGCATCCAATTCACTTATATCAAAGTGGTTTTCATTTTTACCCATCTTAGTTCCTTTTATATGTTATATAGTATTTCACTCACTGTCGTTCGTTCCCGACATAGGAACATTAAAAGAGGCTCGACCACCCACATAGTAATACGAGTAAGTACGGCTATAGTACAGATTCATGGCAAAAGCACCAGCAGCAGACGAGTCACCCCAAGTACCAACAATCGGTGCCATTTCATCTCTTAGATATCTGTACATTCCAGCATTTGCATAGGTATCATTACTTTCACTGCTTAAAGCTTCCGCTCTTGGTATTCCTAAACAAGTCTTTTTAGTATCTTCCATACTAAATGTCTGTACTTTATCATCCAAGAAAACCCAAAAATCATCACCATCAACTACACCACTTAAATCGATATCATCATAAAAGTCTGGATTGTAAGCATCTTTATCATCTTTGAAATCTTTGATTTTTACATCTTTTGAAATAACTTTGAAAATACTATCATTGTTATTTAGTTTTATAAATCCACTTGCAACTTCATATCTGTATGGATCTATCCAAAATACGCCACATTTTTGATTGTTGTGATATTTTATTTTTTCAAGAGAATTATTATTGTTTGCAAACATAAGCATAGATAAGCCATTATAAGTAAATAGTGTAGTTAGATTGTAGTTCTGACCTCTTGTTTTTACAGCTTTGTATAGACCACCATATGTTTCTGAAGGATTATTTTTTAAATCAGTGATAGAATTATTTCCTCTTGTAGAACAAGGTTCTATACCTTCTTTGCTTGCAAATATGCCGTCTATATTTCCGCACTCATACTTATCTACAAATATTCCCCTTAATTGCATACCACCATCATAAAACATTTCATGCAGAGCATAACCTTCTTTTTGATAATCTGATATTTTACATTTATTTTTACTGGTCCATTTAAAATAAAATCTTGGAATCCAAACTAATTGAGAGCCATTGTTGTCAAGAACATTTCCATAGTTATCGCTATCTATATCATCATGGCCTTTTAACTTTTTAAATCCTTTTGGAAGATAAGTATCTTCAATAGCAGCTACACCAAATCCTTTAGTTCCAACTTTACCAATACTATAAATTTCTTCTTGTTTAGTCATTTCAGTAGTTAAGGTTACTATTGGAATAATATTTTTTGATTGTTCTATCCCAGTAATAAGTTTTACAATATCATTTGCACCAAAATCAGTTTCTACTGAAACTTCAGTATCTCTCATTTTTATATTTAATTTTGTCATCTTATTTCCTTTTAGTTGTTGTTTTTAAATCAACTTATAAGAGCACCTATTTAGTTTTAAGGAGGAACAAGATGTAATTATCATACAAAGGAATAATTATTTATCTAAATAGGTACTCATATAAATTGACTTTTATTTTTCGTCAACGAAAAAAGCCGAGCCTTTGCCGACCATTAATTAGGTCGGCAAAAACTCGGCAAATATTTTCCCTTTTTAGTCCTAGTTTTAGTGAAAAAAAGTGTGAAATCAAGTGTAAGTGCTTCTTTATTTTTTTATGTGTAGAAGTGCCTATATTAAGTGCTTTACCGTGTTTTAGCTGTTTGTAAGTTTGTTTTGATAAAATTCCATCGAAATATGTCGCCATGGTCTCATAAGCCGGAGGTCGAGAGTTCAAGTCTCTCTCTTGACACCATTTAATAACCTGAAATCGTCAGGTGGTTTAGATATCATTCCCCTATTTAAATATTATTTTAATTTTAAAATTTTATGCTGGTGTAGCTCAGTTGGCTAGAGCAGCTGATTTGTAATCAGCAGGTCGGGGGTTCAACTCCCTTCACCAGCTCCACCTTTTAATTTTTAATCTGAAGTTGCGTTATGAATAGCTTTTTTAGTTGAGTCATAAACTTCGCTTGAAGTCTCTTTTGTGGCATTCCACGCATCAGAAGAATCTTTTTTTATACCTTTCCAAGTAGCACAACCACTTAGAAAAAAAAGAGAGATTATTAAAAATAAAAATACTCTCATTTTATCTCCTTTTTTATATAGTTATCTCTTTTATATCGGCAATTTTTCTAAAAGCTTGATATACTTTTCCGATAATATTTTTTCTATTAGTTTTTATTTTCTCATTTTCATGATTTACAAAAACATTGTCAAAGAAGTTATCTAATTGAGGTTTCAACCCAAATAGTGCATCTAACTCCTCTTCATATGTTACATAATTTTTAGAAATGACTTCATTAAATTTTACAACTAACTCTTTTTCTTCTTTGTCTTCTAATAGTGTCTCATCTATATTTAGTTGTGTTTCTACATCAATATCTTTAATTATATTTGCAACTCTTTTAAACGTTGTACTATACTCTTTAAAATTATCACTTAATACGATTGGATTTAAAGCACAAAGTTTTTGAGAGATTTCATAAATATTCTCTTCTTTACTTCCTAAAACTGCTTTTAAAACAGATGGATTTACATCAAAAATTTTAAATAATCTTTCATTGAAAAAATCAATTAATTGTTTTTTATCCAATCCTTTATAGCTTGAACCTAAGGTATCAATAATCACACTTAAATCAACAGGTAATTTATGTTCAATTGCAATTTTAACAATTCCTGCTGCAGCACGTCTAAGACCAAAAGGATCTTTTGAACCTGTCGGAATTTTACCTACGCTAAAAAGTCCCATTAAATTATCAATTTTATATGAAAGTGCAATTATTGAAGAAAAGGTATTTGAAGGTAATTCAGAATCCTCTCCGTCAGGTAGATATTGCTCTTTTATTGCTGTATATACTAATTCATCTTCTTGTGCAATTTTTGCATAGTAGTATCCCATAATTCCTTGTAAATCCGTAAATTCATAAACCATTTCGGACATTAAATCTGCTTTACTCAGCATTACGGCTTTTTTTACTAAATCTTTCTCTTTTACATTAAAAAGATCTGCTAAATAATCGGCAATAATTGCCTCTCTTTCACATTTGTCATACATTGAACCAAGACCTTCAACAAAAACAAGTTTTTTAAGTCCTTCATTTGACAGTCCGTTTTTTATATCATTTTTATAAAAGAACATTGCATCGGCAAGTCTTGGTCTTAAAACTTTTTCATTACCTGCAATTATTTGTGAAAAATCCTCAGTTTTTGAGTTTGAAACAACTATAAAATTATTTGTCAGTTGTTCATCTTTATAAACTGCAAAATATCTTTGATGTTCTTTCATTGAACTTACAATTACTTCTTCGGGAAGTTCTAAAAACTCTTTATCAAAACTTCCTATCAAAGCTGTAGGATACTCGGTAATTGCAACAACTTCTTCTAAAAGTTCTTTATCTATTTCAATTTTAACACCGTTTTTAGCTTCTATTTGTTTCATTTGCTCTAAAATAAGTTTTCTTCTTTCATCAGGATAAAGAATCACACCGTTTTTATCCAATTTACAAAAATAATCTCCGGCAAAATCAAAAGAGAAAGGAGTATAAGAAACCATTCTATGAGAAAAAGAGTGATTTGAAGATTTTACCCCGAAAAGTTCTGCCTCTACTACTTCTTCACCTAATAATACAGCCAGACTTCTAATAGGTCTTATAAAACTGTCACTTCTATCTGCCCATCTCATAGACTTTCCGAAGTTCAATGAATTTACAAATTCATTAATCATATCATTTAACAACTCTTTAGAAGCGGTTCCAGTAACCTCTTTTTTATAGTATAAAACTTCACCTTTGCCTTGATCTTTTTTATCGAGTTCTTCTACACTTATACCACATTTTTTAGCAAATCCTATTGCAGCATTTGTAGGTTTTCCCTCTTTGAAAGCAATTTTAACGGGAGCTCCATACATTTCTTGGATTGAATCTTCTTGTTTTAATTGAAACTCTCTATGCCAAAGTACCAATCTTCTAGGTGTATAAAAAAAATCAAATTCACATAATAATCTATTCTCTTCTAATATTTTTTCCCATTTTTTTTCTATATTCGGAAGCTCTTTTAAAAATGGAATAGCAGGTAATTCTTCAACACCAATCTCTATTAACAGCGGTTTATTCATCAGTTTTATCCTTCGTAGAGTTCTTTATCTTCTCATTCTCTTCTACTTTTTTTGTATGTTTTTCTATTTGTTGTTTATTGAAACCTTTTATAAACATAAAGATCATAAAAACAAATAAAGCAATTATAATAATGTCTAAAATATCTTTCACATCTATCCTAATAATTGTATTAAAAGGTAATTATATTATCGAAATATTGCTTATTTTTTGATTAGTAAAACTATGATAAGAAGTGAATAAATAAGAGTCCAAAGCTTTATTTTGGACTCTTATTGAAAGGATAGAAAATTTATTTTTAAAGGATGTTTTTAAATAGTGTAACCATACCCCAGCCAAAATAGATAACCATCCAAATTGACATAATAAAAAGTGTATAATTACCTAATCTAGTTACGGCTTTATCTTTAGAACCGTCAAAAACACCTTGCGTTTTACCGACTTTCCAAGCCATTGTAAGAAGATATGCAACCCCTATAAATCCCATAATTACAAAAGTAAGCAAGAACATAGTAATTGATGGAAGTTCCAAATTAACAGGATAATCATAAATATTGTATCCCAAACCTGTCATAATATCAAATCTTATTAGTTCTCTGATTGATGAAATTAAAAGTGCAACAACAACTAATACGCCTGTTGTAATATAACTGTTTACGTTTGTATATACCATATAAAGAAGTATTAATACACCGATAATAGTTGCAATTGTAAGAGGATTCATCAAATACCCTACTTCTATCATCCAAATAATAAAAGTAACAGCACTAATAACCAATCCCACAGCTCCTATTTTAGTACCTAAGATTGCACAATATTTAACAAAATCTTCACTAAAATCTTCTCTTGTACTCAAAAATCTACTGTAATTTTGTAAAAAAATACCGACAACAGGAATAGCTAAACTGACTAAAAATACTAATCTAGGTATATCCATATTAAAAGTTAACCCGCTAGTATCGACAACACCGTTAGGTGCATACATATTCATCCACTCGTTTGGCATAATTGATGTTACTGCAAAGTTGTGCATTAAAATTCCTGCAAAAACCAAAACCAAAAAAGAGACTATTCCAACAAGTTTTCCGCCACCCTCTTTTGCTTTATTTGCATAATAATACCAATAATAAAGAATATAACCTACAAGCAAAGTATAAATAAAAATAAATACCCACATACCAGATAGTGTATTTGCCACATACCAGTTTGGATCATAAATTACTTGAGTAAAAAGTAAAGGTGCAACACCTAATACAATAAGTATCGAAATACTTAATTTCCCCGTTTGAATTAAATGAGGAGTTAAAATTTTCCAATGAGAATCATCTTTTTGTTTAAATGTTCCGTAAATTGATAATCCCATAGAACCTAAAGCTAATAAAACAAAAGCGGCATGTAATGCCCATGTCAAAATATAAAGCGCTTGAAATACGACAGGATAAAAAGGTATCCCCGCAGGATCTCTAAGAGCTAGTAGTACAGATGCGTCCATAAATCCTCCTTAATATTTCAAAGATGCAATATATTCGGCAATTGCATCATATTCTTCATCTGGTAATTTTAAAGTAGGCATATAAGGCATCCCACCATTTCCTATTGCATAAAGAATAGCTTTAACACCCTCTTTATCCATACCTGTTAATCTATCTTTTAACGGTCTATATACTCCTGTTTTTTCCAAAGAGTGGCAGTTTGAGCATGACATTTTAGTTAAAAGTTCTCCTACTTCAAGTTTATTCTCATCTGTGATAACTCTTAATCTTTCAGGGACAAAAGGATTAACTTTTAAAAGACCTTTTTGGGCTATTAAAGGAAGTTCACTTTTTATACCTTTTCCTTCAACATCTCTACTTATTATTTGATTTGAGTAGATATATTGACCTGCAACATAAGGTTTTCTCATAGATTCTCTAAGTTTTTCTCCAGGCCATAATCCGGCAAGTAAAATAACTGCAATCATAATTGACGCAATTGGAGTATTTATTATTTTTGGTCTTAAAATAGCGATTAAGAAATATGCAGAGAAAACAATAGCTAAAATAATTCTAGTTTGAATTACCGAACCTTTTGTAATATTAAATACTGCATGAGCATTATCAGGTAGCGTTCCCATGTACCACATAAAGAAGAACATCGTTACAAAGCCGCCGAATAAACTGATATAACCCATTTTTTTAGTTAGTTCTTGTGAAAGTTCTGCATTCTCTTTTTTCATTGCACTCGAAATAACAAGTCCGATAACACCTGACATCATTATCATAAAACCAATTCTTAAAAACATATGTGGAAAAGTATTAATACCGAAGAATGCATCACTTGCACTTCCTGTTGCATAATAAGCAGCAGTTCCAGGCCACATCATAAAACTGATAATACCGATAATCAAAGCTAACGTTCCTACAGAAGCAATAGCAAAAGTATAAGTTAATTTAAGATGTGTTTTTTTATCTATTTTATCTATAAAATAGACAAGAACAAATACACCGATAACCTCATAAACAAAGAATACCCATTCTGTAGCCCAGACCCAAACGAAATTGTGTATTAATGCACTAATTCCCCTTGGACTTGCCGCCGTTGCCGTATACCATATCCCCGGACCTGTAATCGAACCGACTACATAAGAGAAAATGAGTAAAAACATTCCGTACTTTTTCATATACGGATATAAATCCGTTCTATTTTCTTTATATGCTTTGTAAGCTAAAAACGCAAAAAGCATTGCCGCACCAACAGAAGTATGAGATACAAGTATATGTATTGTACCTGTCATACCCATCATCCAAGCACTTCCGTACTCAGGAAAATAAAACAACGGAAATTGCCCTATTATATCCATAAAGCCTCCTTATCAAAAATTGTAAGGAATTATAAAGTTTTAATGTTAAATATTTGTTAGTTTTATTTTTTAAAGTTTTATTAAGCTTGAAGAGAGATTATCTTTTTGTTTTTCCCTAAATTTTATTCAATAAATGAGAGTAAATTACACCGTCTATTTCAGCTAAAGCAATTTCTTCTATTTCATCACTTTTTTTAATAACAGCCAAAACTTTAGAATCAAACATATAGTTCTCTGCAACTTTTTGAATACTTTTGGCAATATTTTTTTTACAAATAATATATTTTGAATTTAAGGCATTGCAATATACAGCCTCTTTTATATTAGTTACAATTACTGCACAAGTGATGTTATTTTCTTTGCAAAAAATAAGAAGCTCTTCATTATAATTGAATATAAGTGTAGAGTTTGGTTCTGTATTTTCTATTTTTTCTTTTGCATCAATGAAAAAACAAGTTTCATAGGGAACTATTTTATCACCTATTAAAATCATATTAAGTTACCTCTTTTTCTTTTCTAAACACTCTTTTGAACAATAGTAATAACCATTGCTTAAAATACCCTCTTTTTTAGAAACATAAGTTCCGCATGTAGGACATTCGACCATTTCGTCTTCTATTTTTTCTTCATCTACTTTAACACTTTTTTCTCTATCTTTTTTAAAAAATACCAAATAAACAAGAAAAATAACTGCAAGAATCGAAAGTATTTTAAAAATCATTAATTTCCTTTTATATATAAATAGTTTCTTTCATTTCTATTTACAACGCTGTAGTTATTTAATTTTATCTCTTCAATTTCCTCTTTTAATAAAGAACCTTTATAAAAGAGATAAGAGGTATTATCTTTTTTTATACCTTCTGTTAAACTTAAAAGTAGTTTTGTATTTGTTACTGCTCTTGAAGTTATCAAGTCGACTTTTATATTATCAACTGTTTCAACTCTTTTTGCAATTATATCTATATTTTCAAGTCCTAAAGAGTTTTTAACGAAATTTAAAAAAGAGACTCTTTTTTGTCTTGGTTCAATTAAATAAGCTTTTGCTTTTGAGTTTGCCATTGCAAGTATCAATCCCGGATAACCGGCACCCGTTCCAATATCGGCAAAACTTTCATATGAATCAATAAATTTTAAAGGAGAGATAGAATCTTCTATATTCTCCTTTATATCTTCTGTAGATAATCTTCCGCTTAAGTTATGAACTCTACCCCATTTTTGAAGTAGTGATATAAAAACTTCACATCTTTTTTCAAACTCTTTATCTACATTAATCTCTTTTAAAAGTTTTTCAAGAGCCATTAAAACATATGCCCCATTTTCTCTTTTTTAGTGTTTATATAATTTTCATTATATTTATTTGATTTTGTAATTGCAGGAATTCTTTCTACAATTTCAACACCTAAAGATTCAACATATTTAATCTTTTCCGGATTATTTGTTATTAGTTTTAGTTTTTTTATATTCAAATCTTTAAATATCTCTTCAACTATGCCGTAATCCCTGTCATCTTCTCCAAAACCAAGTTCTAAATTAGCTTCAATAGTATTTCTTCCTTGATCTTGTAATGCATAGGCATTTACCTTATTTAGAAGACCTATATTTCTTCCTTCTTGTCTGTGATAAATTACTAATCCACCGTTTTGCGCTATAAATTTAAGAGCTAAATCCAATTGATTTTGGCAATCACATTTTAAACTTCCTAATGTATCTCCTGTTAAACATTCAGAGTGAATTCTTACATAAGGTGCAGCTAAAGTCTCAAAATCTTGACTCATAATTGCTAAGTGTTCTTGGTGATCTTGTTTGTAAGCTCTTATTTTAAATTTTCCGTATCTTGTAGGTAGATTTGCAATATTTGATTTTTCTATATTCATATCCTTTTAAACCTTAAATTGTTAAAATGCCGTGATTATAACAAACAAAGGTAAATTTTATGTTTAAAAGATTTAGAAGATTAAGAATTAATGAGACTCTAAGAAATCTGGTACAAGAAACCGTATTAACAAAAAATGATTTTATTTATCCACTTTTCGTTAGAGAAGGTGAAAATATAAAAGAAGAAGTTAAATCAATGCCGGGTGTTTTCCAAATGAGTATTGATGAGATTTTAAAAGAGTGCGAATATATTAGATCAATAGGATTAAAATCAATTATTTTATTCGGTATTCCTGATGTAAAAGACTCTGTAGGAAGTGAATGTTTATGTGAAGACAGTATAATAGCTAGAACAATAAGAGCAATTAAAGCAAAATTTCCTGATATGTTTATTTCAACCGATTTATGTTTTTGTGAATATACAGATCACGGACATTGCGGAATTTTGGATCCCAAAACACAAACAGTGGACAATGATAAAACTTTGGAAATTTCGGCTCAACAAGCAATTGTTCATGCAAAAGCGGGTGCTGATATGATTGCACCTTCGGGAATGATGGACGGAATTATTGAAACTTTAAGAACTGCATTAGATGAAAACGGATTTAAAGATCTTCCTATTATGGCATATTCAACTAAATTTGCAAGTGCTTATTACGGACCGTTTAGAGATGTTGCAGAATCTACTCCGTCATTTGGAGATAGAAGATCTTATCAAATGAATCCTGCAAATAGACTTGAAGCTTTAGAAGAATCATTAGAAGATGAGAGACAAGGTGCAGATATTTTGATGGTTAAACCGGCTTTAGCATTTATGGATGTATTAAGAGATTTAAGAAACAGTACAAATCTTCCTGTTTGTGCATATAACGTAAGCGGTGAATATGCAATGTTAAAACATGCAGGAATAGCAGGATTGATAGATTATGAAAGAGTTATGATGGAGACTTTGACAGGTTTCAAAAGAGCGGGTGCTGATATGATTATTACTTATCATGCAAAAGAGGCTTGTGAATTATTAGATAAAAAATAGAAATAAATATTATGGGAAAAACTTACCAAGAAGCTATTGAAAATTCCAACATCGTATCAAAAACGGATGTTGACGGTGTAATAACTTTTGTAAATGATGAATTTTGTAAAATTTCCGGGTTTACAAAAGAGGAACTTATTGGAAGTAACCATAATATAGTAAGACATCCGGATGTCCCAAAAGAGAATTTTACTCTTCTTTGGGACACTATTTTAAGTAAAAAACCCTACAAAACTACTGTAAAGAATAAATGCAAAGACGGTTCAACAGTATACTTAAATACTACAATAACCCCTATTTTGGATGAAGAAGAAAATGTAAAAGAGTTTATTGCTATTAGATATGATGTAACAAAAGAGGTTGAATTAAAAGAGACTCTTCAAAAAAAAGAAGAAGAGTTAGAACTTTTAAATAAAACTTTAGAACAAAGAGTTTTAGAACAAACTGCTCAATTAATCGAACTAAATCAGACTTTGGAACAAAGAGTTGAAGAGGAGATTGCAAAAAATGAAGAGAAGCAAAAAATGCTCTTCTGGCAATCTAGAATGGCAAGTTTAGGTCAAATGCTTGCAAATATTGCACACCAATGGAGACAACCCTTAACAGAACTTAGCCTTACTATGTTTAATATCAAAAAAAGTGCAAAAAGTTCTGACTTAAAAAAACTTGATGAATATTATAAAGACTCTTTGATTATAATAGATAATATGTCTCAAACTATAGATGATTTTTCAAACTTTTTTAATCCAAATAAACCAAAAGAGAAATTTTTACTTTGTGATGCTATTAATGAATCTCTTCTTATAACAAAAAAACTTCTTCAAAAAGAGAATATTTTTATAAAAAAAGAGTTTCAAGAGATTGAAGTTTTTGGAGTTTTAAATGAATTTTCACAAGTTATTATTAATCTTATTCAAAATTCAAGCGAAGCTTTTAAACTTAATAATATAGAAGATAAAAAAATTTTAATAAAAACAGAAAAAAAAGACAACAAAGTATTAATAATATTTAAAGATAATGCAGGCGGCGTAAAAAAGAAAGATTTAGAAAAGATATTTGAACCTTATTTTACGACAAAACATCAAAGTAACGGAACCGGACTTGGATTATTTATGTCAAAAATGATTATTGAAAAGAGTTTAGACGGTGAAATTGAAGCGTTAAACAGCGATAGCGGCTTAGAATTTATAATCAAAATTCCTTTAGGAGAGTAGTTTGAATAATAAAGAAAAAATTTTAAAAGAGCTTAAAATTTTATTTGTAGAGGATGAGATTAATATCTCAAAACTTTTAAAAGATGCTTTAGCTGACTATTTTTTCTCTTTTACTATTGCAAATAACGGTGAAGAGGGCTTGGAAAAATATAAAAAAATCAATCCTGATATCATAATTACTGATATAATGATGCCCAAATTAGACGGTTTGGAAATGACTAAAAGAATAAGAGAAGAAAATGAAACTATTCCTATTATCGTACTTAGTGCCTTTTCAGATAAAGAAAAACTTTTAAAAGCTATAGATATAGGTATTACCAAATATTTTATAAAACCCTTTGATCCTGAAGAAGTTTTGGAGTATTTATGTGCCATAGCGAAAAAACTGAATAAAAACAGAATTGTTTATCTAAATAAAAACTTTAGCTTTGATAGAAATACAAATAATCTTTATGAAGATAATGTTTTAGTGAATATAACAAAAAGAGAAAAGAGTTTTATTAATCTATTAATAAAAAATAAAAATGATATCACAAGCGTAGATGAATTAAAAGAGACTCTTTGGGAAGAAGAAGAAATCTCTGATGAAAGAGTAAGAACTTTTATAAAAAGATTACGAAAAAAAACCTCAAAAGAGTTGATAAAAAATATTGCGGGACAAGGATATCTAATCATATCCGACACTATTTAAAAACACTTCTAAATAAATTTGTTTAAACAATAAATAATTTTTAATTTCAGATATCTGAAATTAAAATAAGAGTATAATTTTAATTACAATTATTTTATTTTCATTAAGTTATATCGAAGGAGCATAAAATAAATGCTAGATATAAGTATCTTAAAAAAACTTTCAAAAATCAATGTTTTAGTTGTAGACAGCAATAAAATAACCATACAAAAATTAAAAAATGCTTTAAGTTTATATTGTAAAAATGTCTACTTTGCAAAAGACGGAATAGAAGGTTTTGAACTTTTTCAAAGAAACAGACCTGATGTGATTATTTCGGATATTAATCTACCTGAGCTAAACGGTTTGGAAATGGTACACTTAATACATGAAATTTCTCCTAGCATACCTGTTATAATTGCTACAGCCAACGACTCATCAAAAAACATTTTAGAGAGTATAAAACAAGGTGTTTACACCTATTTAAGAAAACCTATAGCAATAGAAGAGCTTCAAATAGCTTTATTATTGGCTGCAAAAAATATCTATAATTCAAAAATCTATTTAGATAAAGGATTTATATACGACAAAGAGTCTAAACTGCTTTTTACAGCAGATAAAAATGAAGTCCCTCTTACAAAGTTGGAAAAAGAGTTATTGCATCTGTTAATTTCAAATATAAATAAAATAGTAGAGTATTCAACAATTGAAAATTATGTTTGGCAAAACAGAAGTATGAGTATAAAAGCTTTAAGAATGAGAATAAAAGAGATTAGACATAAAACTTATTGCAATATTATAGAAAATATTTCAGGTTGCGGTTACAGAATCAATAGTTATAAATAAAAAATTCTTACTTTTTTTATAAAAAGATTAAATTTTACTTCTTTTTTCTTTCTAAAATTACTTTTTAATTACTTTTTTATATTAATATAATTTATAAATATTAATTTAAGGAGTTTAATTATGGCTAATGTTTCAAGACGTAATTTTTTTAAAATTGGTGCTGTTGGGGCCGGAATGATTGCTCTAGGAAGTACAGCTGCAAATGCTGATACAAAAAAAGTAAAATATGATGAAGAGTATGATGTTGTAATTATCGGTTCAGGGTTTGCCGCTTTATCTGCTGCAATTACTTCTGCCGAAAAAGGAAATAAAGTTGTTATAGTTGAAAAAATGGGACGTATCGGTGGTAACTCCGTTATTAACGGCGGGCTTTTAGCTGTTGTCCATAGTCCCAAACAAAAAGCTGAAGGGGTGCAAGATTCTGTTGAATTATATATGAAAGATAGTATGAAAGCAGGAAGAAATATAAATCATCCTGAACTATTAAAAGTTATAGCAACACGTAGTAATGATGCCCTAAATTTAGTGCAAAAATGCGGAGCAAAATTTTATGATAAACTTTCTCACTTGGGAGGACATTCAGTTCCAAGAACATATTTATCGGCAAACGGTAGCGGTTCGGGAATTGTAATTCCTATGTTTAATTATTTAAAAAAAATGCCTAACGTAACAATTAAAAGAAGAACAAAATTCGAGGAATTTATTTTAGATGACACAGGCAGTGTAGTCGGTATTTTAGCTAAAGAAAAATATAGATTTGACAGTAAATTAAAAGATGACGACAGAGAAAACAAAACAGGAAAAGAAAAATATTATAAAGCTAAAAAAGGCGTAGTTATGGCAAGCGGCGGTTTTAGTAGAGATATTTTCTATAGAAAACAACAAGACCCTAGAATTTCGGATGATGCCGATTCTACAAATCAACCTGGAGCTACAGCAGGAGCTTTATTAAAAGCATTTGAAGTAGGAGCTGTTCCGGTTCATGTTTCTTGGATTCAATTTGGACCTTGGGCTTGTCCTGATGAAAAAGGTTTCGGAGCAGCCTCAAACTTTAATATCAATGCTACTTTTAGATACGGTATTTCCGTTAATGCAAAAACAGGTAAAAGATATATGAATGAACTTGCAGACAGACGTACAAGAGCTACTGCGATGTTTAAACTTGTAAACGATAACAAAAATTATCCTATTAATATTTGTGATCAAACAGCAGTTGACAATATTATTCCTGAACTTGCAGAAAAAGCACTAAAAGCAGGTGTTGTAAAAAAATATAACACTATTGAAGATTTAGCGGCAGCATACGGTATTCCGCTTAAAGAACTAAAAGAGACTATTAAACAATACAATAATTATGTTAAAGCAGGAAAAGATCCTGACTTTGGTAAACCTGTTGATAAAGCAGATGGCGTACAAATTGCTAAAGCGCCGTTTTACGGTACAAAAGGCGTTCCTAAACTTCACCATACAATGGGTGGTTTAAAAATCAATACTAAAGCCCAAGTTATATCAACAAAAACAAAAGAACCGATACCGGGATTATACGCAGCGGGTGAAATAACAGGAGGAACTCACGGAGCAAGTAGATTGGGAAGTTGTTCTATCCCTGATTGTTTGGTATTTGGTATGATAGCAGGAGAAAATATATAAATCATGAAAACTAAAGTTAAAGCAACTTTTCTATTTTGCTTTTTTTTACTTTTATCTTGTTTATATGCAAATTCTCAGCAAGAAGAGAGCACAACGCTCTCTTCTAATAGTGATGCAAAAATAAAAGTTACGCCTGAACAGAAAGAAAAATATCATTTGAAACCTGTACATGCGCAGTTATATTTTGATTGTATCTTTTGTCATGAGGGGCAAGGCAATAATCCCGAAAATTTTGAGGCTCCTGATGAAGAGGTTTGTTTAGCCTGTCATAAATCAAAACTATATCTTGCAAAAAGACTTGAATTTATGGATACTTTAAAGGCAAATCCTCATAATTCTGTACATGATGGACCAAATCTATATTGTGATGAGTGCCATAGAGAGCATGAACCTTCGGTTAATATGTGTTCAGAATGTCATTTAAAAGAGATTAAAAACAATATATGGATGAAGGCTACACCATGAAAAGACCTATAATATTTATACTATTGTTAATAATAATCGGGGTATTAATAGGAGTTAGCATCTCTTATGGGACTTATTACGGAATTAATAAAACAGGAAGTGAAAACTTTTGTGTTTCATGCCATGAAATGGATTCTGTAGTTATGTCATACAAAGATGATGTACACGGTGGAAAAGGAGAATTAGGTGCTAGTGCCAGATGTGTGGATTGTCACCTGCCTCATGACAGTTTAGTTAACTATATTTATACTAAAGCTACCACAGGTTTAGCTGAGGTTGGAGTTCACTTTTTAGGAAATTTAGATGAAATTGATTGGCAGGAAAAAAGATATCATCGTCAATTTTATGTTTATGACTCGGGATGTTTACAATGTCATGGAAATGTATTAGATAATACACTTTCATCTTCTTCAAAACAGGCTCAAAAAATGCATAAACATTATAAAAAACTAAAAGGTACAAAAAAAGAGATAAAATGTGCTTCTTGCCACTTTGATGCGGGGCATAAAGGTTTACGTAATTTTCTAAATTATTATAAACCTGAATATAGCATATACAAAGATAAAATGGAAGAGAAAAAAGAAGAAGTTCAACAAAAATACAAAAGATACGGAGTAGAAGTTGATGAAGAGTAATTTTAATTTCTCTTCATCTTTAAATAGTATTTTTAATAATTTCTAAACTCTATTGGAATCAAATCTTTAAATAAAAGAGTTTTATCAAAAATATTTGTAGCTTCATTTGTAAAGCCCAAAGTATCATCAACATGCAGATATTTTTGCAAATAATAGATTCCTTGATACTCTCTGTTTTTTAAATCCAATATAATTTTATTTATATCATTTTCATTTAATAAATTAGAATGAACCGTAGTTCTAACTTCAAAAGCAAAATTCTTATCAACCAACAAATCTAAAGTATCAAAAAATTTTTCGTTAAAAGTCGTTTTTGTTATCTCTTTAAATTTATAAGCAGGAGCTTTATAATCAAGTGCTATATAATCTATTAAATCAAAAGATATAAGCTTCTCTACCATTTTTGGATTAAAACCGTTAGTATCGAGTTTTATCTTATATCCCAACTCTTTAATTAAATTGCAAATATCAACCAAATTATGATTTGTCGCTTCTCCTCCACTTAAAACTACGGCATCAAGCAACCCTACTCTTTTTTTCAGAAAATCAATTAAATCTTCAATCGTATATTCCCCGCTTTTTGAGTTTACAATATTGGGGTTATAGCAATAAAGACATCTCATATTGCATGATATAAACCATGCAATACAAGATAAATGATCTTTATAATCAACAGTTGTAAAAGGCGTTATATCATAGATAATTTTTTTCAACGAATTTCACCCTTTGTTTATGTTCACCTTTTTTACCGATATTAAAACTCTCAACAGGTCTGTGGTATCCCATAACTCTTGTATAAACAATACATTTTGTTCTTTTTTCTTGTAATTTACTAGGCTCTAAGCTTTTCATTTTTTAACTCCTCTTCTAAAATTTCTTCATCACATAAAGGACAATACTCATATTCTCCGCTAATGTATCCGTGTTTTGGACAAATTGAAAATACAGGTGTAATCGTAATATAAGGCAAAGTAAAATTTGTTATTACGTTTTTAACCAATTTTCTACAAGCTTCTATTGAACTTAACTTCTCTCTCATATAAAGATGCAGAACCGTTCCTCCCGTATATTTACCTTGTAATTCATCTTGCAAATCAAGAGCTTGAAAAACATCATCCGTAAAATCAACGGGAAGCTGCGAAGAATTCGTATAAAAAATATTTTTACCGAATCCTGCTTGATGTATTTGAGGGAATCTTTTTTTATCCTCTTTGGCAAATCTATAAGTAGTACCTTCAGCCGGTGTTGCTTCAAGATTGTATAAATTTCCTGTCTCTTCTTGATATTCAACCATTTTATTTCTCATAAAGTTTAAAATTTCAATAGCAAAAGAGATTCCCTCTTTTTTTGATATATCAAACTCTTTTTCCGTAAAATTGACTATCATCTCATTTATACCGTTTACCCCTATAGTTGAAAAATGGTTATTAAAACCAGGTAAATATCTTTTTGTATAAGGGAATAAACCTCTTTCATATAAATCATTTACAAAAACTCTTTTTTTCTCTAAAGTTGATTTTGCCAAGTCCATTAATTCTTTTAATCTTTCAAAGAGAGCCTCTTTGTCTTTTTTATACAAAAAGCCCAATCTTGCCATATTTATCGTAACAACACCGATACTTCCAGTCATTTCAGCACTTCCGAAGAGTCCCCCTCCTCTTTTTAAAAGCTCTCTTAAATCAAGTTGCAATCTACAACACATACTTCTTACATGTCCTGGTTTATAAGCACTTTCATTAGGAATCAATTTTCCGTTTTCATCTTTTGTATATTGGCTTCCTATAAAATTTTGAAAATATGAAGAACCTATTTTTGCAGTATTTTCAAAAAGAAGATCGGTATTTTCTCCGTACCAGTCGAAATCTTCGGTTATATTTACGGTCGGTATAGGGAAAGTGAAAGGCTGTCCTGTTTTATCTCCTTCGGTCATTACTTCATAATAGGCTTTATTTATCATATTCATCTCTTTTTGAAAGGCTTTATATGTCATATGGGTTAAAGCTTTATATCCTCTGTTATTAGCCTCTTTAAGAAGCTTGTCATCGTTAATATCAGTAAACAGATGTTTTTGGTTTTTTGTAGGCGTTTGATCTTTTAAATCATTTGGAACCGTCCAATCTATAGTTATATTGGTAAAAGGACTCTGTCCCCATCGTGCGGGAACATTTAAATTATAGATAAAACTTCTTATATTTTTTTTAACTTCGGTAAAAGATAAACTATCTTTAAAAATATAAGGAGCTAAATATGTATCAAAAGATGAAAAAGCCTGTGCACCTGCCCATTCGCTTTGTAATATTCCCAAAAAGTTTGCCATTTGCCCCAAAGCTTCTCTAAAATGACTTGGAGCATTGCTTTCAACTCTTCCTCTTACTCCGTTAAATCCTTCATCTAATAATACTCTTAAACTCCAACCTGCACAATATCCGCTTAAACAATCCAAATCATGTATATGATAATCTGCATTTCTATGGGCATAACCTTCCTCTTTTGAGTAAATTCTATCTAACCAATAATTTGCAATTATTTTACCTGCACTGTTATTTATTAAACCCGCATGAGAGTATCCCGTATTAGAGTTTGCATTTATTCTCCAATCCGTACCGTTTATATACTCTTCTATTGTTTGGGTTGAATTTATATAAGTTGTATCTTCATTTAGTCCGAGAATCTGTTCTCTTTGCATTTTATGCATATGCCTGTAAAGCATAAAAGATCTCATAACATCAAAATATCTAGCTTTGTATAACTCTTTTTCTATATTATCTTGCACATCTTCCACGGCAATGACTCTTTTTTCATCTAATTTTTCCAATACATTTAGATAAACAATAGCGTCATATGTAACATGAACACTTTCAAAAGCCTTTTTTATTACGTCTTTGATTTTAAAAGCTTGAAATTTTTCATATGAACCGTCACGTTTGAGAATATTTTCTATCATAGTAATCCTTTCAGAAGAAATGATAGAGTGATATCTCTTAAAAAATAATAATATGAAAAGTCACATATATGTCACTTATAGGGCTTTGTGGGAAGTTTAATAATTTTTTAAAGCACTTTTAATAAAAATTAATTTTTTTAAGTGGATAGTAAATTGTTTTTAGTTAAAATTGATTCTTTTTTAAAATGAAAGGTTAAATCATGAGACATTTTTTAACATTAAGAGATTATACTAAAGAAGAGATTTTAGAGATACTCACTCTTGCAGCAAAAATCAAAAAAGAGACTAAAAATAGAGTTTATAAAGATTATTTGCCTAGATATACATTAGGTATGATTTTTGAAAAAAGCAGTACAAGAACAAGAGTAAGCTTTGAAACGGGAATCTATCAATTAGGCGGGATAGGACTCTTTTTATCATCAAATGATATACAACTAGGTCGTGGAGAGCCTATGAGCGACACGGCAAGAGTGATTTCTAGAATGGTAGATATGGTAATGATCCGAACTTTTGAGCAGACAAAACTTGAAGAGTTTGCAAAATATTCAAAAGTTCCTGTAATAAATGGTTTAACAGATGAATATCACCCTGTTCAGCTTATGGCTGATTATTTAACTATTCAAGAAGCAGGATTAGAAAACAATTTAATTGCAGCTTATGTAGGTGATGGAAATAATATGGCTCATTCATGGCTGATGCTGGCTTCAAAATTAGGTTTTGAACTAAGAATTGCAACACCTAAAGGTTATGAAGTTGATGAAAAAATATTAAATGATGCATTAAGCTTTGCAAAAGAGTCAGGTGCTAAAATAGTCATTACAAATGATCCTAAAGAGGCTGTAAAAGGTGCAACAGTAGTTACTACGGACACTTGGGTTTCTATGGGACAAGAAGATGAGAAAGAGAAAAGAGTAAAAGATTTTAACGGATATATTGTAGATGATGAGATGATGAAATTAGGTGCCTCAAATGCAATATTCCTACACTGTTTACCTGCTTACAGAGGTTATGAAGTAAGTCAAAGCGTAATTGAAGGAAAACAGAGTTTAATATTTGAAGAGGCAGAAAACAGACTTCATGCACAAAAAGGTGTAATGGTCTGGTTAGATAGACAAAACAAAAAATAAGAATAAAAGATGATTGATTTTAAAAAATTTGAGAAATACTCAAGACCCGGACCTAGGTATACTTCTTATCCTACGGCTCCGGAATTTACGGAAGAATTTACACAAGAAGATCTAAAAAAATACTACAAAAACCAAAGCGATGACAGAACTTTATCCTTATATATTCATTTGCCTTTTTGCAGAAGTGCCTGTTATTTCTGTGGTTGTAATGTAATTTTTACTTCAAAAGAGGATAAAAAAGTTAGATATCTCGAATATCTAAAAAAAGAACTTGCTTTATTAAAAGATGCTCTAAATACGAACAGAACAGTAACTCAAATGCACTTTGGAGGAGGAACACCTACATACTTCTCTCCAAAACAACTTGAAACAGTAATTTCAATGATAAAAGAGACTTTTCCTAATTTTAGTGCCGATGCTGAAATTTCATGTGAAGTAGATCCTAGATATTTTACAAAAGAGCATATGGATGTATTAAAAGCGGCAGGTTTTAACAGACTTAGTTTCGGTGTTCAAGATTTAAATGAAGATGTTCAAAAAACAATCCACAGAATTCAGCCTTATGAGACAACCCAAAATGTTATGAATATTGCAAGAGATGCAGGTATTCATTCAATAAATATTGATTTAATTTACGGTCTGCCTCACCAAAACAAAAAGACTTTTCATGAAACAATAGAAAAAGTAATTAAATTAAATCCCGACAGACTTGCCGTATTTAATTATGCCCATGTACCTTGGCTTATGAAAACAATGAGAAAATTTGATGAATCAACTTTTGCACCGCCTACTGAAAAACTTGAGATATTAAAAGATACAATCGACTTTTTTACAAGTAACGGTTATAAAATGGTAGGAATGGATCACTTTGCAAAACCTGAGGATGAACTATTTAAAGCTATACAAAAAGGCGAACTTCATAGAAATTTCCAAGGTTATACAACAAAAGGCGGAGCGGATTTAATAGGAATAGGTGTTACTTCTATTGGAAACGGTGTTGATTATTATGCCCAAAACTATAAAGATTTAAAACATTACGAAGAAGCTTTAGATGAAGGTAAACTGCCTACTTTTAAAGGGTATAAACTAAGTGATGATGATATGTTAAGACAATATGTTATTATGGAATTAATGAGTAATTTCAGTCTTAATATAAAAAGAGTAGAAGAGAGATTTAATATAGATTTTTATGACTACTTTAAAGAGGACTTAAAAGCTTTAGATGAGTTTGTAGAGGCTGATTTGGTTTCAATACAAAATGACAAAATAGAAGTATCTCCTACAGGAGCCATGCTAATTAGGAACATTTGTATGCCTTTTGACGCATATTTGAAAAAAGTTCCCGAAAATAAAAGAAGGTTTAGTAAAACAATATAATGAGCGAGATTGAAAAATTTGATTATACTAAAATAAGTGATGATTGTGTAAAGTGCGGTAAATGTAAACCTGTTTGTACAATCTTCAATGTAAACCAAGATGAAACAACAAGCCCAAGAGGATTTATTGACCTTTTAGGAGCTTATAAAAGAGATGAATTAGAGCTTGATAAAACAGCAAAAGATATCTTTGAATCATGCTTTTTATGTACAAATTGCGTAGAAGTTTGCCCAAATGATCTGCCTACAGATATGATAATAGAACAAGTAAGAAACGATATTAGAAAAAAATACGGACTTGCTTGGTATAAAAAACTTTTTTTCTTTCTTTTAAGACATAGAAAAACTATGGACTTTTTATCAAAACTTGGATGGATGTTTCAAACCTGTGCTTTAAAACTTGATAATAAAAAGCAAAGTGCGCTTCCTAGATTTTCTTTGCCTATTGTAAAAAAAGACAGAGCTTTACCTTATGCCGATTCAAAAAGTTTTTTAAATAAATACCCTGAGAATATCCCGGCTAAAAATAAAATTATTGAAGAAGGTAAAAAAAACAGAGTCGCTATTTTTATAGGATGTATGAGTAATTATACCTATACAAATACAGGTGACAGTTTGGTTAAAATTTTAAAAAAACTTGATTTAGATATTTTTATTCCCAAAAAACAGCTTTGTTGCGGTGCACCTGCTTATTTTACGGGAGATTTTGATACAGTTGATTATCTTGTTAAAAAAAATATAGAGTATTTCGAAACTTGGATAGATGAAGTTGATGCAATAGTTATCCCTGAAGCTACTTGTTCAGCTATGATTAACCAAGACTGGGAACACTATTTACATGATCAGCCAGAATGGAAACAAAGAGCCTCTAAAATAGCTAAAAAAGTATTTTTGGCGACAAAATGGCTTGAAAACAATACAAGATTAAAAGAGTTGCTTACAAAATCAAATAAACATTTCAATGAAGTAATAACCTATCATGATCCTTGCCATGCAAAAAAAATGCAAGGAGTCTGGCATGAACCAAGAGAACTTTTAAAACAAAACTATGTTTTAAAAGAGATGAGTGACCCAAACAGATGTTGCGGTTTCGGTGGAGTTACTATGCAAACAGAAAAATACCATTTTGCAAAAGCAGCAGGAACTCCAAAAGCAGCCATGATAAAAGAGACTCAAGCACAAATTGTAAGTGCAGAATGTAGTGCCTGTAGAATGCAAATAACAAACTCTTTACATCAAGCAGATGTAAATGTTGAGTTTAAAAATCCAATAGAACTTATTGCCCAAGCTTTAGAGGATTAGGAAAAATATTTTGGAATTTTGGCAGCATATATACTCACATTTTAACCCTGTAGCTTTTAACTTAGGTTCAATTGCCGTACATTGGTACGGGATAATGTATGCTCTTGCCCTGCTTTCTGCTATTTTTATAGCAAAATGGTTTATAAAACATGATAAACTTCCTATTTCAAACGAACTTTTTGATTCTTATGTTTGGTGGGCAGAAATCGGTGTTATTTTAGGTGCTAGATTAGGTTATATTCTTTTTTACGATACTCATACTGCCTATTATCTAAGCCATCCTTGGCAAATCTTTAATCCTTTTATTGACGGCGTTTATGCAGGAATCTCAGGAATGAGTTATCATGGGGCATTTATCGGTTTTTTAATAGCCTCTTTAATCTTTTGTAAAAGACATAAGGTCTCTTTCTGGTTTTTAACGGATATTTCGGTTTTAGGAATCTCTGCTGCTTATATTTTCGGAAGATTAGGTAACTTTTTTAATCAAGAGTTAGTAGGAAGAGTTACAGATGTTCCTTGGGGAATTTATGTAAATGACGTATTAAGACACCCTTCTCAACTTTATGAAGGATTTTTAGAAGGAATTTTAATTTTTATAATTCTTTTTATATATAGAAAAAGAAAAAAATTTGACGGTCAATTGGCAATAATGTACGGACTTTTATACTCAATTGCTAGAATTATTGCCGAATTCTTTAGAGAACCTGATATTCAACTAGGATTTATATATGGAGGATGGTTAACACAAGGAATGCTTTTATCTGCACTATTTGCCCTTATTTGTGTTTTTATTCTTTTTATTATGAAAAAGAAAAAAAGGGTTTAAGTATTACTCTTTTTAGCTTTATCTTTTTCATAAGAAGCAATTACATCTTCTAAATTACTTATTTTCTTTCTGTACTCGTCAATATAACCTTGAAGAGTCTTTATGGCTTCTTGAGATTTTTCTAATTTTTCTGTGATAATATCATCTCTTTTTTTAATTCTTTGATACTCTTCTGCTGCTTTTATTGCTGTTGTATGCAGTTTTTCTACTTTTTCCTGATAGTTCTTCACCATATTTTCATTTTTATCTACAGCATCTTTTAATTGATTTTCTAAAAATAGGATTCTTCCTTTATTGTCTGAGTTCTTTCCTCTTAAACTTTTAATCTGCTCATTTAATTCATGAATAAAATTTGCAACCTGCTTATCTTTTTGCATTTTTGCATAATGTAAAGCATCGTCAAAATCTTCTTGTAATTGTTTTTCATATTTTATCTGTTGAGATTTTTGATGAACTATATATTTCTTTAATTTATGTCTCTCTTCTTCATCTTCTGTTATTAGAAATCTACTGGCAACATATTTTTCAATATTTTCATTTTCATCAAGTATGGGGAAAATCGTTGCTTTTACATAATAAGGAGTTCCGTCTTTTGCCCTGTTTTTAATTTTCCCTTTCCAAACTTTTTTTGCTTGAATCGTTTCCCACAGTTTTTTATATACTTTAGGAGAAACATCCGGATGTCTGACTATATTATGATTTGCACCTATTAGTTCTTCTTTTGAATAGCCCGAAACTTCACAGAAAATATCATTTGCATAGGTTATTATGCCTTTTAAATCAGTTTCACTGACAAGGTTTTCTTTATCTAAAATATCTTTATATATTTGAAGTTCATTTTTTTGTTTAAATACAAGCTTTTGATTAAATCTATTAGTTACTATTTTATCAATAACTTTTAAAGTCGAGTTCATCTGCATCGGTTTAAGTATATAATCCGATACGTTTAATTTTATAAGTTTTATCAACAAGGAAACATCGTTAAAAGCAGTGACTACCAAAATAGGCAGTTCAAAATCCTCTTCTCTTACTTTTGATATAAGCTCAATACCGTTCATATTGGGCATATTTATATCTGTTAAGATAATATCAATTTTGTCTCTATTTTTATAGTAAGAATCTAATCCCTCTTTTCCATCTTGTGCAACATAAACCTTTTTGAAAAAGTTTTCAAAAATATTCAGAGTCTCTTTTCTTATTAATTCATCATCTTCAACATATAATATTTTAGCTTGATTTAAAACATTACTATTAAAAGAGCTATTATTTTGTTTCAACAAATCCATATTCTACTGCTAATTCATCTATCTTTTTTTGCAGTAAGTCAATTCTCCAGCCATGTCTATTTGCAAAGTTTTCTATCTCTTTTTCTCTCTCTTCGGGAGTACTAAAAACAAAAATTCTTTTTAGAAATGGTTTTGGAACTTGAATTGCAATCAGCTGAAAATAGTTCTCTTTACAACTTCTTGAGCAAAATGCTTTGCTCATTGCTATCTTTTTTCCACAATATGGACAGTGTGACATTATCGATTCCCCTTTTTTGGTATTAATTTATAAAATTTAGCGTTTGTTACATCTTGTAGAAACTTAGGATCAACTTCATGAAGAGCGATTATTTCAACTTCTATGTCTCCCATCATCCAACCCTTGCCTGAATCAATCATTTTGCCCTCTTCAAAAAGTTGAATCAGCTCCTCTTTAGATACAATTTTTTCTTCCATAAATTCTTCTTTATTAAAATTATCAAGAAGCAAATGGTTATTTTTGGATTTCGTCTATTATATAACCTTTGTTTGAATGATTTTTTATGATTTCATAGTAAGTTTTTTGCCTAATTTTATTTACAATATTTCTCATTGTATAAATAGACATATTTTTACCTTTCCAAACAACATTTTTAATTGTATCATAATCTATGATTTCACCTTTTTTAGAAATAAGCAGTTTCATAAAACCTTTTTCTAATCTGGTAAAGTCAATTAAGATTCCGCCCGGTCTGAAAAACTGATCTCGATATTCATCAAAATATATGCCGTGTTGAAACTCGATTTTGTCACCTCTTTTTGTTTGGTTTAAACACATTATTACGGCAAGTTTTATATCAATAGATTTTAAAGGTTTTGTTATAAAGGTATATGCACTGTTGTTTATTGCTGTAACTATATCATCGTTTTTATCACTGTCTGAAATAATTATTTTAGGAAGAGAAGGAGCAGCAGTCGTAATTTCGCTACATGCTTCTTCAAAATTTTTAGCCTCTACGTCTGTATCAATAATTATCATATCAAAACTATTTTCATCAATTTTCTCAACTGCTTCTTTAGAACTGCTAACTAAAGTTAACTCTTTGAAATACTCGTCAAACTCATTTTGTATCGTATTATGCAAGTTGTTGTCATTTGTTACGAAAAGTAATTTCGCATTGTATAGTTTTCTGATATTTTTTAACGTTTTAATCATATTTCACTCTTTTGTAAATATTTTAAAATTTATTTTAACAAAAATGTATCCAAAAGTCAAAAGAAAATTATTAAAAAATAAAAAAAAAGTACATATTCCCTTTTATTTTAGCTCTTGCCATGACATTCCTATACTTTTAGAGACCTTTAAAGGAACTTTCAGCTTATAAATATTTTCCATTACTTCTGCTATCTCTTCTGTTATTTTATCTGCTTTTTCTTCTTTTACTTCAAAAATAAGTTCATCGTGGATTTGCAATAACATCTTAACTTCACTGCTGTTTTTGAATCTTTTATAAATTTCAAGCATTGCAAGTTTTATTAAATCTGCTGCACTTCCTTGAAAAAGTGTATTTACGGATTCTCTTAAAAAGGCTGCTTTCATCATTGCATTTGCAGAATCAAAATCAAAGACTCTTCTTCTTCCTAATAAAGTTTCAACAAAACCGTTTTCCAAAGCTTTGTTTTCAATTGATTTCAAATACTCTTTTACACTTACGAAGTTTTCAAAATAGGCATCAATATACTGTTTTGCCTCTTTTGCGGGTATTCCCAAAGTATCACCAAGTTTTCTGCTTCCCATTCCGTAAAGAAGTCCGAAATTAATAGATTTTGCAATTGATCTTTTAGAATCAGCCAACTCTTCTCCGAAAATTTTAACGGCTGTTTGTCTATGTATATCTTTACCCTCTTTAAAAGCTTCAACCAAAGCCTCATCTTGACTATAGTGAGCTAGAAGTCTAAGCTCTATTTGAGAATAATCAATTCCCACTAATTTATACCCCTCTTTTGGTATAAATGCACTTCTTATCTCCGCTCCAGCTTTACTTCTTACTGGAATATTTTGTAAATTCGGATTTTTTGAACTTAATCTTCCTGTTGCAGTTCCTGTTTGTAAAAATGAAGTATAGATTCTATTCTCTTCATTTTTCAAACCTAATTCAAGAAGAGGTTCTATATATGTTGATTGAAGTTTGAAAGACTCTCTGTAGTCCAAAAGCAGAGGAATAATCTCATGTTCATCTTTTAGTTTTTGAAGAACAACCTCATTTGTACTGTATCCGCTTTTTGTCTTTTTTGAAGGGGGAAGTTTTAGCTGTTCAAAAAGAATATTTCCTAATTGTTTAGGAGAATTTATATTAAATTCGCAAGCTGCTTTTTCATATATTTTAGATGTTAATTCTTGAATATAAAGATTGCTTTTTTGTTTTAGCTCTTTTAACTTTTCAATATCTATTTTAATTCCGTTGCTTTCCATATTTTCAAGAACGTAAATAAAATCAAATTCATACTCATGAGCTATTTTAACCAAATGTTCTGCTTGAATCTCTTTAAATGCTTTTAAAAGTCTAAAATAGATTTTATATGTAAAAAGAGCATCTTCGGCTGCATAATTACAAGCTTGTTCTATTTCAACATTTGAGAAGTTCTCTCCTCTTTTTACAACCTCTTTAAAAGCTATCATTTTATGGTTAAAATATCTTAAAGCCAAAGCATCTAACCCTACTTTTTCATTACTGTTAAAAAGCCAAGCTAAAATCATTGTATCTGCATATAATTTTAATTTTAAATCCAACTCATTTTTTACTATTACATAATCATATTTAAAATTTTGCAAAACTAATTTTTTATTATTTAATTTAGAAATTGCCTCTCTTGCAGTTGTTTTATCTATTTGTTCAGGTACTCCCAAATATTGATGATTTACAGGAACATAATAAGCTTTATTTTCTTCAAAAGCAAAAGAGAAACCGACTAAAGAAGCATTTTTAGTATCAATATCGGTAGTTTCCGTATCAAAAGCCACTATTTTATCTTCCGCAATTGAGTCTATAACCTCATTTAATCTATTTTTATCGTTTAAAAGAATATATTCAAACTCTTCGTTTTTTTCTTCATCTTTAGGAAGTTTTGTTTTATAAGTCAAACCGTCTTTATTTACTCTATCTACAATTCTTTTTAAATCAAATTCTAAAAGAGTATCTGCAATTTTCAGTATAGGATTTTCATTTGGCAGTTCATAGTTTTCTATCTCATCTATAAAATGACAATCTGTTTTTAAAGTAACTAACTGTTTTGAGATATAAGCCATCTCTTTGCCTTCTGTTAGAAGGTTTTTCCATCTTGTTTTTTCTATATTTTCCAAATTCTCGTAAATATTATCCAAAGAGCCGTACTCTTGAATCAAAGCCTGTGCAGTTTTTGCTCCGACTCCTTTTACTCCGGGAACATTATCGGCGCTATCTCCTAATAAAGATTGATAATCTATAAACTGGGAAGGTCTTACACCGTATTTATGAAAACATTTATCTTCATTTATCACGTCTTTTTTAATAGGATCGAAAAGATAGACTCTGTCATCATCTATTAACTGATATAAATCTTTATCATGAGAAACGATTCTAACTTCCAAACCTTTTTGTTTTGCATCATTTGCTATGGAAGCTACTATATCATCTGCTTCAAATCCGGTTTTCATTGCTGTTTCAAATCCCATTTTTTCTATCCATTCAATGGCAACAGGAAGTTGTTTTAGTAAATCTTCTGGAACATCGGGTCTATGTGCTTTATATTTGTCATATATTTCATTTCTAAAGGTATCACCTTTTGCATCTAATGCAAAAACCAAATAATCTGTTTGAAAATCTTTACCTATATTTGAAACAAAATTCATAAAACCTGTTAATAATCCTGTAGGAAATCCATCTTTTGATTTTAGCGGGGGAAGAGCGAAATAACTTCTAAATAAAAATCCAAATGTATCAATTATTGTAATAGTTTTCTTCATTATTATCTTCTTTCATATTCTTCTTTAAAGATTTTATAATATAATAATATGACTTAAAAACAAGGTTTCGTATTGTCTTTAGAAGATATTGAAAAATTAAAAAAAAGTAATCAAGAGTTACAAGAGATTATAAATAATTCTTGGGATGGTATAGGAATTATTGACAAATCTACAAAACTAATTTATGTAAACAGTGCCTTTATGCCTATATTAGGTTTTTTAAAAGAGGAACTGCTTAATAAAAACTTCACCTCTTTTATGAAAGATGAATATAAAACTCCTTTTTTAAACCTTTTAAAGATTGAAGATTCAAAAAGAAAATACAAAGCGGAAATAGACGTTATTTGTATAAGAAAAGATAAAGAAAAAGTCTACTTAAAAACAACAATTTCAACAATGCTGGACAAACCTCTTTTTGTAATAAATATAAAAGATATTACGACACAATTTTCGGATGATGAGATTTTAGATGATTATGTTGCAACTATGCATATGGATCTGCATGGGTATATTACCAAAGTAAGCAGTGCTTTTTTGAAACTCTTTTTATATAAAAAAGAGGAAATTATCGGAAGCTCTTTTAAGACTTTAGTTCATAAAGATACAAATAATATTGTTTTTAAAAATATTGATAATACTTTGGAAAATCTGCAAGAGTACAGCAGTAGACTTAAAACAGTAAAAAGAGATAAAACTCCTTTTTGGGTAAGTTTTAAAATAAAGCCTATGTATAACAAATATGGAGATGTTATCGGATATACCTCTTTAATATTTGATATAACAAACGAAATAAATTTAAACGATGAATCTTCAATTCTTCAAGCACAGATAAAAAAAGCCCAAGAAGAGTTGTTAGAGAAAAACAATCTTTTGGTTCAGCAATCAAAACTCTCTATTATGACGGAGACATTAAAAAGACTATCCCATGAATGGAGACAACCTTTAAACCTAATCTCTTTACAAGCACAAAAATTAGAAATCGATTATACTTTAAATGAAGAGTTAGATCCAAAAGAGGCTATATCTTCTTTGGAAAAAATAAAAGATGAAGCAAGCAACCTTTCAAAAACCATAGAGGATTTTCAACATTTTCTAAGAAAAGAGGCAAAAGAAGAGTTGGTAAATCCAAAAGAGATAATCGACAATGCCGTTAATATCGCTTTAAAAGATAAAAACAATTTTATAACCGTAAAAATCGAATATGACAAAGATTTCAGCTTTTATACTCTTAAAAATGAGATTATCCTGGTTTTAGTCAATGTTATTGAAAATGCAAAAGAACAATTAGAAAAAGAAGAGATAGAAAAAGGTTCTATTTCAATTATTCAATATCATAATGAAGATAAAATCATTTTTGAGATAAAAGATAATGCAAGAGGTATAGATGAAAATATTTTGCATAAGATATTTGAACCCTATTTTTCCACAAAAGAGAAAAAACATGGTGTTGGCTTAGGTCTTTATACAAGTAAACTTATAATAAATATACAGCTTCAAGGTGTTATTACTGCGTTTAATAACTCAAAAGGGGCAACTATTAAAATCTCAATACCCAAAAAAGAAGGAAATTAAAATGATAATTATACCTGCAAGACTAAATTCTAGCAGATTTGAAAATAAAATATTAGCCGATATTTTAGGTTTACCTATGGTAATAAGAACAGCTAAACAAGTTGAATCTTTAGATGATGTTATAATTGCTACAGATTCAAAAAAAGTAGTTGAATTAGCAAAAGAGTACGGCTTTAAAGCAGTTATGACCTCAAGTGAACATCAAAGCGGAACAGACAGAATAAATGAGGCTTCAACTCTTTTAAATTTAAAAGAGGATGAAGTAATCGTAAATGTTCAGGCAGATGAACCTTTTATTGAACAAGAGGTCATAAAAGCGGCAATAAACAGAGTAAAAGAGGCAAAAGAGAATAAAGAAGATATCATGATCGTAAGCTGCTATAAAAAAATCAGTTCAGATTTGGCAGATGATCCCAATCTTGTAAAAGTTGTATTAGATAAATTTTCAAACGCAATATATTTTTCAAGAGCAAAAGTCCCATATCACAGAGATCATTATGAAAATTCATCATATTACGGTCATCTAGGAATATATGGGTTTACGAAAAAAACATTAAATGAGTTTTGTAAATTAAAGAGTTCAAAACTTGAAAAAATTGAAAAACTAGAACAACTAAGAGCTATTGAAAACGGTCATAAAATTGCAATGGTAGAAGTCGAATCTAAATCTTTCGGTATAGACACGGAAGAAGATTTAAAAAATGCTTTAAAAATTTTTGTAAAATAAAACTTTTATGATATAATAAAAAATTATCCATTTTAAAAGGTTTGTTGAAAAGAAATGAATAAAGAAATTTTAAAAGATATTAATGTTTTATATGTGGAAGATGAAGAAGAGGTTCGAGAATTTACGACAAAAACCATAAATAATATAGTAAATCAAGTAATACCCGCAAAAAACGGGAAAGACGGCTTGGAAAAATATTATGACAACCAAGATATAAATCTTATTTTAACGGATATAAATATGCCCAAAATGGGCGGATTGGAAATGTGCAAAGAGATAAGAAAAACTAATAAAGAGATTCCTATCGTTATAACAACAGCCCATAGCGACCCTGATTTTTTAAAAGAAGCAATTGACGTAAATGTAAGTTCATATGCCATGAAACCTATTGATCTATACCATTTAATAGATAGTATGATAAAGGCTGTTGAACCGATTTTTTTAAAGAAAAGATTAGATACGATAACAAAAAATTTAGAGAACAGAGTTGATGAGATATCAAAACAAACCAAACTTCTTCTTGACGCACAAGATAATATAGTTTTTTTAACCAGCCTTACGGAAATAATTGAAGTAAATAACAAATTTTTAGAATTTTTCGGTGTAAAGTCTTATGTAGAATTTTTAGAAAAGAAAAAATCTATTATCGATCAGTTTAAAGTTGATAAAAGATTTTTTAATAAAGCGATATTACAATCTAACAATCATTGGCTTTTGGATATTCAAAAACTCACAGAAGCCGATAGAGTCGTAAAAATGGAAAATGCAAAAGGTGAAGATAAGATCTTTATAGTAAATATAGATGATTATGAACATAAAAAAGAGCATTTTGTCGTCTCATTTACGGATATTACCTCATTAAAAGAGAAAGCAAATCTTCTTGAATATCAAGCTTCTCACGACCAGACAACCGGACTTTTCAACAGAGAGAAATTTAATGATATCTTCTCTAAAGAGATTAAAAGAGATAAAAGATATGAAAATGAACTCACTATTATAATATTCAATATTGATAAATTTATTGATTTACAAGAAGAATACGGAAAACAAAGCGATGAAGTTTTAAGAAGTATCGCACAAATAGTAATGGATAATGTAAGAGAGCATGATATAGTTGTAAGATGGGCTTTTGAGGAGTTTTTAGTTCTGCTTCCTCAGACAAATTTCCAAGGGGCTAAAAGAGTTTGTGAAAAAATAAGAGCTGCCATAAAAGAGTATAAATTTCAAAATATGAAAATAGTAACAAATTTTGGAATATCAAGATTGGAAAAAGACGATGATGATATTTCAATTTTAAAAAGAGTAGAAGAGTCTTTAGAACAAGCTAAAAGAAGAAGAGAAGATTTAGTTATTACTAAAAATTAAAGCTTTCTCCTAAATAGTGTTCTCTTACACTTCCGTCACTTTTTATTTCATCTGCATTTCCAGAAGCCAAAAGAGCCCCGTTTTTCATAACATAAGCTCTGTCACAGATTTCCAAAGTCTCCCTTACATTATGATCGGTAATTAAAACACCTATTCCGATTTTTGTTAATTCATGTATAATTTCCTGAATATCTTTAACGGCAATAGGATCAACTCCGGCAAAAGGTTCATCAAGAAGTAAAAATTTCGGTCTAGATACCAAAGCTCTTGCTATTTCCGTTCTTCTTCTCTCTCCACCTGATAAAGAGATACCTTTTCTTTTTCTAATAGGTTCAATATTAAATATTTCAAGAAGTTCTTCAACTCTTTTATGCTGATCTGTTTTATCTTTTGTAACAATTTGTGCAGCTAACATCAAGTTTTCTTCTACGGATAAATCTTTAAAGATAGAAGATTCTTGAGGTAAATATCCAATTCCTTTTAAAGCTCTTTTATGTAAAGGAAGAGTTGTAATATTTTCATCATCAAAAAAGATATTACCGCTGCTTGGAATAACTAATCCGCAAACCGTATAAAAGGTTGTAGTTTTACCTGCTCCGTTTGGACCTAATAATCCTACAATTTCTCCTGAACTTATCTCTAAAGAGATTCCATGTAATATTTGAGTCTTTTTAATACTTTTTGTTATATTTTCTACTGTTAATTTATTCATTTAATAAGTATAGCCTTTTATCATCTTTTTTTTCTATTTTTAGAACTATTACGTTAAAACCATATGATTTTAACAGCTCTTCCATCTTTTCATCACCCCACTCTACAAAGTGTATACCATCTTTGTCAAACTCTTCTAATAAACCAAGCGAGATAAACTCTTTTAAACTTTTATTGTAAATATCATAATGAAATATAGTATTAGAATAAATAGATTGCACGGAAAAAGTAGGAGAAGTAACTAATTCATCTATTCCCAAAGAGTTTACGAATTTTTTTACAAAGGTTGTTTTTCCGCTCGCTAAATCACCTCTTAAAATTACGATACAATTGTTTTTATATTTTTTCAATATAGTTTTTAACTCTTCTACAAGGCTGTCTATTTCATCTAATTTTAATAAAAATTTCAATTAGTGTCCTATTTTAACAAAGAAGAGACTTTTATTAACTCTTCTACTTTTTGTTTTGCTTTTTTACTTTTTATAGCTTCTCTTGCTATTTCAATTCCCTCTTTCATATCTCTTGCTTTATCATCAACAATCAAAGCAGCCGCTGTATTTAATAAAATAACATCAAGCTTGGGTCCGTCTAATTCATCAAACAAAATAGCTTTTGTTATTTTTGCATTTTCTTTACCGTCCCCGCCTACAATATCAGCTTTAGAAGCTAATTTAAAACCGTATTCTTGGGGATCTATTATAAAATCTTCGATTTTTCCGTTATTTAATAATGTTGCATAAGAGATATCTGAAATAGAGATTTCATCCATTCCGTCATTTGCCGAAACAACAATCGCTTTTTTTGATTCCAGCATTTCTAATGCCGTTGCCAATCTGTTTATATAAGCTTTATCAAAAACTCCTATTAACTGTTTTGATACGGAAGCCGGATTTGACAAAGGTCCTAAAATATTAAAAATCGTTCTGTGGGGAATTGATTTTCTAATAGGCATTATATATTTCATAGCAGGATGATGATTAGCCGCAAACATAAAACAGAAACCTGTATCTTCCAGCATCTTAACTTGAGAAGGAATAGATAAAGATAAGTTTATTCCTAAAGCTTCAAGCATATCTGCACTTCCGCTTTTACTAGTGATACTTCTATTTCCGTGTTTTGCAACATAAGAACCGCACGCAGCCAAAAGAATTGAAGAAGTACTTGAAATATTAAAACTGTAACTTTTATCTCCACCTGTTCCTACTACGTCGATTGCTTGAGATTTAAGTTCATAATTTAAAGGAAGAGGAATCATATGATCTCTCATAGCACTTGCCGCTGCTGCTATTTCAGCTGCTGTTTCTCCTCTTTCATATAATTCGATTAAATATTCTCTAACTTCTTCTTCAGGAAGTTTATTTTCAAATATATCGTCAAATTTCATTTTTGCTTTATTAAACATCTATTTATCCTTATATAATCTCAACATATTCTGCCATTTTTGATTTTGGCGTAGACTTAGTAACAGGAATCTGCAATACTTTAAATCTATCTATCTTTTCAAGGTATCTTATTTCAATTATATCTCCTACTTTTACCTCTTTTGATTTTTTAGCTGCAACACCGTTTATAAAAACTACTTTATGCTCAAGCATATCTTCAGCAACTGCCCTTCTTTTTGTTATATTTACCGCATTTAAAAATTTATCACATCTCATAATCAAGATTATAGCTAACTTTTGATAAAATATTTGCCTAAAATCGCTTATCATAGGAATTTGAATTATGAATAAAAAAGATGTAAAAAAAGTTGTATTAGCATACAGTGGTGGGCTTGATACTTCAATTATTTTAAAATGGCTTCAAGATGAATATAATGCAGAAGTTGTTACTTTCACTGCTGATTTAGGTCAAGGCGAAGAAGTTGAACCGGCAAGAAAAAAAGCACTTAACTGCGGAATAAAACCGGAAAATATTTTTATTTTAGATATAAAAGAAGAGTTTGTAAAAGATTATGTATTCCCTATGTTTAGAGCAAATGCAATTTATGAAGGTGAATATCTTTTAGGTACTTCTATTGCAAGACCTCTTATTGCAAAAAAACAAGTTGAAATTGCAAAACAAACAGGAGCTGATGCAGTAGCTCACGGAGCAACAGGAAAAGGAAACGACCAAGTTAGATTTGAACTTGGATATTTGGGATTAAATCCTGATATTACGGTTATTGCTCCATGGAGAGAGTGGGATTTAAATTCAAGAGAAAAACTTTTGGCATATGCTAAGAAAAACGGAATTGAAATCTCTAAAAAACATATGGATGAAAACGGTAATCCAAAAGTAAGTCCTTACTCTATGGATGCAAATCTTTTACATATTTCATATGAAGGGTTACATTTAGAAGATCCGAATAATGAACCTGAAGAGTCAATGTGGTTATGGACAAACTCTCCTGAAGAAGCTCCTGATAAAGCAGAATATATTACAATCGGTTATAAAAACGGAGACCCTGTTTCAATAAACGATGAAGAGTTATCTCCTGCAACACTTCTTAAAAAACTTAATGATTACGGAAACAAACACGGAATAGGAAGAGTTGATATTGTTGAAAACAGATATGTGGGGATGAAAGCAAGAGGTTGTTATGAAACTCCGGGTGGAACAATTATGCTAAAAGCTCACAGAGCAATTGAATCTATTTGTTTAGATAGAGAAGCTGCTCATTTAAAAGATGAGATTATGCCAAAGTATGCAAAACTTATCTACCAAGGATATTGGTTCTCACCTGAAAGAGAGATGCTTCAAGCAGCTATTGATAAAACTCAAGAGAATGTAGAAGGAACAGTAAGACTTAAATTATACAAAGGTAATGTAACTGTTGTAGGAAGAGAATCTTCTAAATCGTTATATAACGATGCTTACTCTACATTTGAAGAAGACGAAGTATATAATCAAAAAGATGCAGAAGGTTTTATTAGACTAAATGCTCTTAGATTTATAATTGCAGGGAAAAATAGAAAATAATCTTTTACTTAACCAAGGGCTTAATCTTATTTAAGCCCTCCTTCTTTTAATGTTACGTTTATGCTACCATTTAAAGTTACAATAACTCTTTTAAAAGGAGTTATTATGATTTTGAAATTTAAAGAATTTTATCCCAAACTTGACAAAAATGCCTGGGCAGCCCCAAGTGCAGACTTAATAGGAAATATAGAAATAGGAGAAGACTCTTCTGTCTGGTTTGGCTGTGTTTTAAGAGCCGATATCAATAAAATAAGAGTAGGTAAAAAAAGTAATATCCAAGATTTATCTATGATCCACACGGATGTTCATACCCAAACAATTATAGGCGATAATGTAACCATAGGGCATAAAGTAATGCTTCACGGTTGTACTATTGAAGATAACTGTCTAATAGGTATGAGTGCTACTATACTTGATGATGCAGTAATCTCAGAAGGCAGTATCGTAGGAGCTAATTCTTTAGTGACTTCAGGTAAAAAATTTCCACCTAGAAGTTTGATTATGGGAAGTCCTGCAAAAGTAGTAAAAGAGTTAACAAAAGAGGATGTTGATAAACTTATAATTCATGCCCAACACTATGTAGAGTATAAAAATCAATATTGTTAAAAAGCATAAAGTAGTATTACTTTGTGCTTAAACTATCTTTTTTTAGCACAAAAATATCTCTCTTCATATTTACCTGTTCTATAATTTAAAACTTTCTCTTTTTTAAGTATCATTCCTTTACTTAAACACTCTTCTTCTGTTACATTTTTATCAAAACAGCCAGAGAACAATAAAGAAAAAAGAACAAAAAAAGTGATGTTCTTAATCATAATTAAAATCCTTTCAGACTATGTCTAATGCTTTGAGACTATCATTTAATAACTCTTTTATATCAAAAGGTTTACTAATATATCTACATGACTCTAAAAATGAAGCCTCTTTAGGTATTTTAGGTTCATGTGCAGATGTAATAATACATGGAATTTGAGGATTCGACTCTTTTATCTCACTTATCATTGATATTCCGTCTTTTTCAGGCATATAAATATCTGTTATAATAAGATCCACTTTATTACTATTAAAAAGTTTAAGACCCTCTTCTCCGTCTTCTGCAACAAGTACATTAAATAAAAATTTTAAACATTTCTCAACATTTGAACGTATTATTTTTTCATCTTCTACATAAAGGATAGTAAAATTTTTAAATTTCATAATAGACTCCTTATTAATAGAAGTATATTACGCAATAGTATCAAAATAGTATTAGAATGATATCACAATAGTATTAAAATAATATTTTATTTTAAGTTTATTCTATAACCAAACCCATATATATTCTCAATTTCTAAGTCAGGAACTTTTTTTCTCATCCTAGAAATAATATTTTTTAGATTTGAAATATCAGGTGAACTGTTTATCTCATTTGCCCAAATAAAATTTAAAATTTCTTCAACTGTATGTGTTTTTTCGGAATATTTTAAAAGTATTTCTAGTAAAAGAACCTCTTTTTTTGTGAGTTTTATTTGCTGATCTTTTCTATACAGCTCTTTTTCTTTTTTATTCCAAGTAAGCTCCTCATTAATTTTAACTATTTCAGATATTTCTTTTAAATTTTTATGATTTTTTTTATAATACTCTTTTAATTTTGTATATAAAACATGAACAAACTCTTCATATTTTAAAGGTTTTGTAATAAAATGAGAAATTCCTATATTTACAAGTTCTAAAAGATATTTTGTTTCACTGTGAGCTGATAAAACAATCAAAAGTTGATTTTTGTTCTCTTTATATATAAATTTAGCTAACTCTATTCCATCCATATTCGGCATTTTAATATCAGTTATTACCAAATCATAAAATTTTTCATTTTCTCTTCTAAATGATAGATATTTTTCCAATCCCTCTTTTCCGTCTCTTGCTATATCGACATAAGAAAAAATCAGATTTAATAATTCAGAAGTCTCTTTTATAATATTTTCATCATCTTCTACAAATAAAACTTTTATATCTTTTGCATACTCTTCTAACAATATATAATCTATCATTTTATCTCCAAAAAAGAATTAATCAATTATACTATAAAAATATTATATTAAAAATAGGCAAAAGATGGAAAAGATTTTTTTTCAAGAACTCTTAAACAGCACAATAGAGGGCATTTTGATTGTAAAAGACGGGTTTATTGAAGAAATAAATATTGCAATGTTAAATATTCTTAATTATGATAAAAAAGAGGATGTAATAGGAAAACTTGCAACAGGTATTTTAATTCCAAATACCAAAAAAAAATATTTAGAGTATAACAGTGAAACTTATGAAGAGATATCTTTAGTATCTAAAGATGCTCAAATTATTCCTGCAATTATTAAAATAAAAGATTTAAAAATAAAAGAAAATAGGTATAAGTTAGTTTTTATTCAAAATCTAACGGAACTAAAGAAAAAAGAGATGCTTTTATTAGAGCAGTCAAGAATGGCTGCCATGGGAGAGATGATTTCAATGATTGCCCATCAATGGAGACAACCTTTGGCTTCTATTGCAGCAGCAACTTCAAATTTGAAGTTTAGAATTAATTTGGAGAGATATGAAAAAGAAGTTTTCAGTAAAAAACTCTCTGATATAGACAAATATCTTCAATATATGTCTACTACAATAGATGATTTTAGAAACTTCTTTAAATCAAAAAAAGAGAAAGAGTTAGTAAGCTTAGATGAAGTTGTTGAAAACAGTTTGGAAATGATAGAAAAAGCATTTGAAAATAATAATATAAAAATCAAAAATAATAGGGTTAAATTACCTAAAATATATACTTTTAAGAATGAACTTTTGCAAGTAATATTAAATATTTTTAATAATTCAAAAGATGCTTTTAAAGAACAAAAACAAGAAGAAGAGTTTATTGTCACAATCAACTACAAAGATACGCAATTATATCAAAGCATTGAAATCTGTGACAATGCAGGAGGAATAAAAGAAGAGATAATTAATAAAATTTTTAATCCCTATTTCTCGACAAAAGATAAAAAAAACGGAACAGGGCTTGGACTTTATATGTGCAAAATCATCTTAGAAAAACATTGTTCAGGTCAAATAAGCGTAAGAAACGAAAACAGAGGTGCCTGCTTTAAAATAAAAATATTTAAATAATTTTTATTATCATTATTCACTTTTTTAGTAGTTTAACTAAAATTTAAATGAATATATTAGAATTTTTATATTAAAATAATTTAACTTTATAAAAAGGAAGAAGAATGAAAAAAATGTTGACGGCAATAACTTTAGTAGCATGTACAGTGTCAGTTTCAAGTGCAACGGCACTTTATACAAAATGTGTACAATGTCACGGTACAAACGGTGAAAAAGTTGCATTAGGGAAATCTAAAATTATAAAAGATATGTCTAAAGCTGATTTTATAGCAGCTATGAAAGGTTATCAAGACGGATCTTACGGTGGAGCAATGAAAGCGGTAATGACCCCCCAAGCAACAGGACTATCTGAAGCTGATATTAAAGAAATAGCTGACTTTATTATTAAGTAAAAAGAGATAGGTTCACCCTACTCTTTTTACCTCCTAACTATTAAAAAAATATTTTTTAATAATTTTACTTAACTCTTTTTTTAATTCTTCACTTGATTGTATATTAACTTCATTATATAAATCAGAAGAAATTTCTAAAAACTCTTTTAATATCTCAGGTTCAAAATATGTTCCTGAGTATTTTTTTAATATTTCAATACTATCATTATAAGAAAAAGCTTCTTTATACGGTCTTTTTGAAGTTAAAGCATCAAAAACATCAATAATAGAAAAGACTCTTGCAACCATAGGAATCTCTTCTTTTTTCGCCCCTCTTGGATAGCCGCTTCCGTTATATCTTTCATGGTGATAAAGTATTACATCTTTACTGTCTTCCAGCCAAGCATTATTTTTGATGATTTCTATACCTTTTAAAACATGCCCTTTCATTATTTCAAACTCTTCAAGACTTAGTTTATTCTTTTTTAATAAAATATTGTCACTTATCCCTATTTTTCCTACATCATGTAAAAATGCACCTTTTATAAGTTTTTTTATCTCGTTTTTATCCAAAGCTAATTTTTGGGCTAAATTAACGGAATAAATAGTAACTCTGTAATTGTGTTCGTTTGTATCGCTATCTCTTAGTGCAACGGCATTTCCTAGAGCATTTAATATCTGAAGGTTACTCTTTAAAAGTTCAACTCTGTTTTTACTTAACTGTTTATATGCAATATATATTAAAGGAAAAATAATCAAAGCAAAAAGCAAAATTGCCAAAATAACTATTAATATAGTAGTATTTTTTATAGTTTCAAAATGTTTTACCATATTTAGGTTTACAAGGGATACTCCTTCTATAAAACCTAAAAGCATATTATCTTTATATACGGGATAGTATATTTGAATAAAATAGTTTTTATCATCAACTTTTATAAAATTATATCCCATCTCTTTGCCGATATATTTGCTGTAACTTTTAAATAAAGAAGGATTATTTTGTATAATCTTATATTTATCTTTTTTCTCTTTAGAAATAAGATTAAAAACCAACTCTCTTTTTTTGTTGTAAATATTGATATAAACGAAATTAAGAGTTTGTATAAAAGTTGAGATATCCTCTTTTACTACTTGTTTATCAAAAATTTTATCATTGATTTTATTTTCTCTTAACTCTTTATTTACATAAAATTCAATATTGTCTGCAATAGTATTATAAAAAGTAGATTGTTGATAAAAATAGATAAAAAAAGAGATTAATGCACTTAAAAAGACAATTGAAAAAAATAGCCTTAGAATAAATGATTTAACTATATTATTTGGGCTAATTTCAAAAATTTTTTTATCCGAATTCAACGGTATCCCTTCCCTTTGCTTTGGCTTTATAAACGCCGATATCTGCTTTTTTAATCAAATCCTCTTTTGATTTTGATTCTGCAAAAAAAGCAACTCCTACACTTATCGTAATTGATATATCTTTTTTAGGATGATAAACTCTTTGAGACTTTATATCCTCTCTTAAAGCATTGATTTTTTCTAAAACTCTATTTTTTTCAATAAAACACAAAATAACAAACTCTTCCCCTCCGAAACGATAAACTTCACCGTTTAGAAGAGTTGCATGTTTTTTTAATTTATCTGCTAAATAAACCAAAACTTTATCTCCCGTATCATGACCGAAGTTATCATTTATACCTTTAAATCTGTCTACATCAATAAAAACTGCACATAAGATATTTGCATTATTTCGATTTACGAAAATATTTAAATCAGCTTCCATTTTTCTTCTGTTGAAAACATCAGTTAAATGATCTCTTTGCATTTTATCTTCTAACAAAGCTTTTTCTCTCATTAATTGTTCTATTAACGTATCTTTATAATCCTCTTGTATATCCGTATTTTTCTGTTCATAAATTCTTCCCAAATAAAACTCAAAAATATCGTTTTTAAAAGAGTAATCAACCTTTTTACACTCAATAATCAATTGAGGTTTATCTTCTCCTAAACCGTTTGTTATAGATATTTTATCTAATTGTTTGATTGTATATTTAATTCTATCTTTTTCTATAATTGGTTGAAGTAACTCTTTTTTCCAATATAAAGAGGTCTCTTTTTCCAAAACCGTAATTTTTTTGTATAATATATCTTTAAAAAGTTCTTTTCCGACTGAAATTTTGTACATATGAAATCATATCAATAAATTACTATAAGGGAAATAAATATTGAATATTTTTATTTTTTAGTATAATTAAAACTTATATTAAAAACTTATCGGTATTTAATATTTCTTTATGTATTATTTCGACTTATTTAAAAAGTATAAAGGATAATTATGCAATTAAGAGAAAAATTCAACCCGATGTGTTTTCTGTCATCATTGGGTGCAGGTGGGCTTTCTGTCTCATTTTTTATGTATCTTATGTTTTTGGTTCCCCATAAAGATACACCAATGCCGACATTTAACCATGTATTTCCTGAACTTATGAAAGGAACATGGCTATCTTTTGTTATTGCATTTGCTATAGTCTTTATTATTGCATTTGCTTTTTTCCATTTTAAATTGCTGATTTGGAATACAAAACAGTTTAATGTATATAAAAAAAGCGAGGCTTATAAGGAACTTGTAAACTCAAATGCCGAAATTACATTAATGACAATTCCATTAACATATGCAATGACAATTAATGTCTGCTTTATTTTAGGTGCAGTTTTTGTACCAAATCTTTGGTCTATAGTTGAGTATATGTTTCCTTTTGCTCTTATCGGTTTTGCCGTAGCAGGTTATTATGCACTAAAAATAAGTTTTAGATATTTTTCAAGAATATTGACAACAGGAGATTTTGATTTTACAAAAAACAATAATCTGTCTCAAATGATTTCAATCTTCTCTTTATCTATGGTTGCAGTCGGTTTTGCAGCTCCCGGAGCTATGAGTCACAATTTAACTATAAATGCAATCGGTATCTTTGGAGCACTATTTTTTGCCTCTTTTTCAGTTCTGCTTGTAATTATTAAAATAACAATGGGATTTAAAAATATGTTTGAACAAGGCATCTCTTTAGAGGCTTCTCCTTCATTGTGGATTGTTCTTCCTATATTAACAATTCTTGGTATTATGACAGTTAGAGTATCTTTTGGTTTAGACCATCACTTTAATCATCCTCTTAACAGTGCTTCTTTGTTTACTCTTACATCCGTAATCTTGTCTTTAGAGATAATATTCGGTATTTTAGGATATAAAGTAATGAAAGACAACGGTTATTTTGATAAATATATCTATTCAAAAGATTTTAAATCATCTGTATCTTTTGCATTAATTTGCCCAGGTGATGCATTTTTCGTAATGGGTATGTTTTTTATAAACTTAGGTTTGGTTGCAAACGGTATCGTAGCAAAATACTCAATAGCATACTTTATTTTGATGTTGCCGTTTATTTTCGTACAATTTAAAACAGCAAAAGTATTCTTTATCTTAAAATCAAAATTTGATATGTGAAGATACAACCTCTTTGGAGGTTGTACTAAAATTTATGCGGGATAACTCTCTTCAAGTTTTGAATATAATTCATCAAAACTTACATTTTCCATCTTATCTAAAATAGAAACCATAACTACATTGTCTTCATCATTGTTCCAAACTTTAATATAAGTTCCCTCTTTATAACCGTGGTCTTGTCTAAATTTATTTAAACAATTTTTACCGATATAAAGTTTTTGAAGCCAAGTAAATGAAAGACCTGAAATTTTACAACATCTGAAAAACTGATCAATAAATCTTTCAACACCGCTAAATGTCGGCATATTTCCTGTTTCTATTGCTAATGAAATATAAGATAACTTTTCTGCTTCTTTAACCATTGCTTTTGGATCAATCTCTTCCAATGCTTCATAAATACAATGGGTATTTACCAAAGATACAGCTTTAGGAACATTTGTTTCTTGCAAGATGTATGACATTAAAAAGTGCCAAATATCTACTAATTCTACATGAATATTATTCATATCAGATTCAGCATTTATATTCTTCCAGTGTTTCCACGGTGTAGAATCAATAAGCTCTGCAACTTCCATATGGATACATCTAAGCCAATTAATCTCTTTACCGTATTTATTGATTCCAAGTTCCCAATTCTTTCCGTTTGTAGAATCATTTAACTCTTTTTGAAGTAAAAACATCTCTTCTAGTTTATGAGGGAAAGAAGATGCTTCTTCTAAAAGCTGTGCCAAAGGCAGACACTCTTCAACCAGATTATCTAAAGTTTTATTATTAGGTAAATCTTTATCCCCTTTTAATAGATGAATAATTAATGAAACAATATAAGGGACATCATCTTTTTCTTCCCACTCCAAAATATCCGAAGGGGTAACTCCTATATAATGCACGAAATCTTCAATTGAAGGAAATCCTAGTGCTTTTATACTATCTTTTAACTCTTTATATAACAAACTGCAACTCCTAAATTAACCAAGTAAGGCTTTATTTTACTAAAAAATGACTTTATTTATGAAATAGGTAAAATTATTTTAAATTTTGCACCTATTTGACTATTTTCTACACTTAAAGAACCAAGACTCTGTTTTTCGACAATTGTTTTACTCATATAAAGTCCAAGCCCTGTTCCGTTTTTTTTATCTTTTGTCGAAAAATAGGGATTAAAAACTTTATCTATTATCTCTTCTTTTATTCCTCCCGCGTTATCTTCAATAGTAATAATTAAAGAAGAGTCTTCTTTGTATGAATTAATCTTTATCTCTCTATTTTTTATATCTCTTTCAATAAGTATATCTACGGCATTTTTAATTATATTAATCAATACTTGGATTAATTCATTTACATAACAAGACAATAAAACATCATCTTTTGTATTTACTTCAATCTGTATTGAATTGTTTTTTAACATAAAAGATATAAAATCTATGCTTCTTGAAATAAGCTCATTTACTAAAATTTTCTCTTTAGGTTTATTAGGCAGAAAAAAATCTCTAAAATTGTCTATTGTACTGCTCATATATTCCAATTGAGAAGTTATATCTTTTTCAACCTGAGCTAAAAGTTCATCATCTATATATCCATCTTTTAACTTTGATAAGGGTAATTTTTGCACTAAAAGGGATACTGCTTGAAGGGGTTGTCTCCATTGATGTGCTATCATTGAGATCATTTCTCCCATGGCAGCTGATTTTGATTGTTCAATTAAAATTGCCTGCTGTTCTTCAAACTCTTTTTTTGAACTTATATCTTGTCTTACGGAATCAAAATATAAAATCTCTTTGTTTTCATCAAAAACAGGTGAAATAGTAGCTTCAACCCAATAAACCGTTCCGTCTTTTTTTTGGTTTTTTATCTCACCTTGCCAGATTTTTCCGCTGTTTACGGTTTCCCAAAGTTCATTCATTTTTTCATTTGGAAAAGATGGATGTTTTAAGAGAAGATATTTTTTTCCTATTATTTCCTCTTTTGTATATCCCGAAATATCACAAAAAGCCTGAGATACATCAATTATATTCCCCTCTTTGTCCACTTTAGACATAATTACATATTTATCTACAAGATCATTCTTTTTTACCAGTCGTTTTTTTATTTTTGATAAAGATTTTGAATATATCTCTAAAATCTTAAGAAAACTCTCTTCATAAATATAGTTTATATCTTTTATAAGATTCAAATCTGAATTTTCTATAGAAGGGATATACTCAATCAAAGAGCTTTTTAAACGATTAAAAATTATAAAAAGTTCATCTAAAGAGATATCATTATCCTTTAAAAAAATTACACAATTTTTTAAGTTTTTATCATCAATTTTAATTTTTGGATTATTTATAACATTAAGGTGGTATTTTACAATATTTAGAGCATACTCTTTTATAAATATATTCAAATTTATATTATGAACTTTTAAGATATCTAAAACTTTTTCATTTGATATCCAAGCTTTTAGAAGTTCTAAATTAACACCTCTTTTATCAAAGTGCTTTTTAGAACTTTCTAATTTTTCTTTACTCATTTACTGTTTTTCAACTCAAAAAAAGAGCAATCTCTGCCGCTGCTTCTTTTCACGACAAGAGAAGGAATCAACTTCGATTTAAAACCGTAAGCTTTGCAGCCGTGAGGTTTTGAAGGCTGCCAAGTAACAAAATAGTATTTACATTTTTGACAAATAATTCTTTGTTCCATAAAAGAAATTTCCTTTAAATATCGACTTTGCTTTGAATAGCTTTTGCTAAAGATAAAATATCGACATTTTCTAAACTAACACCTGTGGGCACTCCTTGTGCTATTTTTGTAAAAACTATATTTTGGTCTTTTAATTTATCTTCAATATATAAAATAAATGCATCATTTGACAAAGACGGGGTAATCGCGAAAAGTGCCTCTTTTATTTGGTTTTCTTTTACAAAAGCCAATAATCTGTCTATTGAATCAGGGTCTAACTCCTCAATAACAAAATATAACCCGTCAAACTGTTTTGAGTCTTCAATTATAAAAATATCTTTTGCACTTTGAACAATACACATTTTTTCTCTTTGCCTTGTTTCATCAAGACAGACTTCACATATTTCATGTTCACTCATAGAACCGCATTTTACACATCTTTGAATACTGTTCAAAGCATTTTCAATACTGTGTGAAATTTTCATTCCCGAATAATTATCATTCATCACGATATGATATGCAAGTCTTAATGCTGATTTTTTCCCTATAGTCGGTAAACTAGCAAAGGCATCAACTAAATCATAAAATTTTTCTAAACCTCTCTTCATAAAAATATTATATCGAATCTTAATAAATTTTTAGATAAAATCGCCCAAAATATAGATTTAGGAGTTAGTAATTGACTGAGATAGATTATTATGAATTATTAGAAGTTACTAAAGATAGTGATAAAGGGGCAATAAAAAAAGCCTATAGAAAAATGGCAATGAAATATCACCCTGATAAAAACCCCGGTGATAAAGAGGCTGAAGAGAAATTCAAGGCAGTAAATGAAGCTTATCAGGTACTAAGTGATGATGAAAAAAGAGCTATTTACGACAGATACGGGAAAGCAGGACTTGAAGGGCACGGTCAAGGCGGCGGATTCTCAGGTGGATTTGACGATTTAAGCTCAATTTTTGAAGAGATGTTCGGTGGTTCCGGATTCGGTGGTTTCTCTGGAAGTTCAAGAAGAGAGAGAAAAACATATAACTACAATCTTGATATTATTGTTGAAGTTGAAGTTGAATTCAATGAAGCAATATTCGGAACAAAAAAAGAGATAAAATACTCATACAAAGATGCTTGTCCCGATTGTAAAGGAACAGGAGCTAAAGGCGGTAAACTAAGTACTTGTCCTCATTGTCAAGGACAAGGACAAATTCATATGAGACAAGGCTTTATGACTTTTGCTCAAACTTGTCCTCACTGTAACGGTACAGGTCAAGCAGTAACAGATAAATGTACTACTTGTAACGGTTTAGGATATAAAGAGAAAAAAGATAAATTTGAAGTAAATATTCCCGAAGGTGTAAACGACGGAAATAGAATCAGAGTTTCAAACAGAGGAAATATAGCACCAAACGGGCAAAAAGGAGATTTATATCTTCAAATCAAAGTAAAAGAGGATTCTCACTTTATAAGACACGGTGATGATATCTATTTGGAAGTTCCTATTTTCTTCACTCAAGTAGCTTTAGGTGCATCTATTAAAATTCCAGGTCTTAGAGGAGAATTGCAGCTTAAAATTCCAGCAGGAACTAAAGACAAAGAGCAGTTTAAATTTGAAGGAGAAGGTGTTAAATCCGTTCAAGGTTACGGAAAAGGTGACTTAATTGTTCAAATAAAAATCAACTATCCTAAAAAAATAAACAATGAACAAAAAGAGCTTTTAGAAAAACTTCAAGAGAGTTTCGGGGTTGAAAGCAAACCTCATGAATCAAGCTTTGAAAATATGTTCGAACAAGTAAAAAGCTGGTTTAAATAATATAATAAAAAGGGAGAATCAATGTCTGATTATTTAAAGAACCATCCAGATGAAAACGGATATTTCGGTAGATTTGGAGGTTCTTTTATCCCTCCTGTTTTAGAAGAGCCTTTCAAAAAAATTGCTCAAACATATGAGAGTTTGAAAAATGATCCTAAATTTATCGAAGAACTTAAATATGTAAGAAAAAACTACCAAGGAAGACCTACTCCCGTATCTTTTGCAAAAAATCTGACTGAATACTGCGGCGGAGCAAAAATTTATCTAAAAAGAGAAGATCTAAATCACTCGGGAGCCCATAAACTAAACCACTGCATGGCTGAAGTAATTTTGGCAAAACATATGGGGTTTAAAAAAGTTATAGCTGAAACAGGAGCAGGACAACACGGCGTTGCTCTTGCAACTGCAGCAGCCTATTTTGGGTTAGAATGTGAAATTCATATGGGTGAAGTCGATATTAAAAAAGAGCATCCCAATGTTGTAAGAATGAAGATCTTAGGAGCAAAAGTTATACCCGCAACAAAAGGACTAAAAACCTTAAAAGAGGCTGTAGATTCAGCTTTTGAAAGTTATATCTCTCAAGCAGACAGCTCTATTTATTGTATCGGTTCAGTAGTTGGTCCTCATCCTTTTCCAATGGTGGTAAGAGATTTTCAAAGTATTGTAGGATTTGAATCTAAAGAACAGTTTGCAGAACATGAAAACGGTGCTTTGCCGGACAATATAGTAGCTTGCGTAGGTGGCGGTTCAAATTCAATGGGAATTTTCTCTGCATTTATAGATGATAAAGAAGTTAATCTATACGGCGTTGAACCAATGGGAAGAGGAGAGAAAATAGGTGAACATTCTGCAACCTTGACTTACGGAGAAGAGGGAGTTATGCACGGCTTTAATTCTATTATGCTAAAAGATGAAAAGGGAGAACCTGCTCCTGTGTATTCTATTGGTTCAGGAATTGATTATCCATCAGTTGGTCCTGAACATGCTTATTTAAAAGATATTGGAAGAACAAAAGTCGGGCTTTGTGATGATAAAGAGGCTGTTGATGCTTTTTATAAACTCTCTCAACTTGAAGGTATAATTCCTGCTCTTGAATCAGCTCATGCCGTTGCTTTTGCAATGAAGTTGGCAAAAACTTTAGCAAAAGATAAAACAATTTTAGTAAATGTAAGCGGTAGAGGAGATAAAGATATAGATTTCGTAGTAGAAAACTACCCTATTCCTAACGCAAAATTTTAAACTATTTAAAGATACAAATTTGTATCTTTAAAATAGAAAACTCTCATTTCCCTTTATATATCTATATTTTAAACTAATTTTATTCTTTTCAATATACTCTTTTGTTGTATGGGAAGTATGCATTAAATATTTCTGTTTTGCATCAAATTTATCTAAAATCTTTGTTGCTTGTAGATAATTCAGGTGATTTCCTTTTTTTATACTCTCATCATAACAAGCATCGATAAAAACTGCATCTAATTTTTTTGAAGATAAAAACTCCAATGTTTTTTGAGGTATTTCAAAACAGTCCGTTAAATATGCAAGCTGTACAGTTTTACTTTTTATAAAATAACCGTAACAATTTTTTGAGTGTTTTAAAGGCAAAGCAGTAAAACTAATGCCTTCAATAATAATTTCTTGAAAATCTTCCAAAGGAGTATAAACTATTGAATGTTTATGTTTAAAAAGATCTGAAAAGCCATATTCATCTTTTGGATGATAACAGTTTATTCTATCTTTTGAGTATCTAAGTCTAAGCAAACCCATACAGTGATCTGCATGAAAATGTGTTAGAAAAACTGCACTAATTCTCTTTTTATCAAAAATATTTGATATGGAATCTATTCCTGCATCTAAAAGTATAACTTTTTTATTTAACTCTAAATAAGCACAAGTTGAAAGATTTACTCTTTTTTCTTCTCTATATTTTTCACAAACTATACAGTTACAGTTATGTACGGGAATACCTGCACTATCAGCTGAGCCTAAAAATTTCAGTTTCAAAATATTATCCTATTTCAAGCTACTCATTTTCAATTCTTTTAAGCAAAGAGATAAAGTTTTTCTTTGAGTCTTCTATAGAAGCCAAATTATCAAATTCAATTAAATTTTTGGCTTCTATTTTTTCATACTCTCTTTGAACTCTTTTTTCTATATCTTCTTTATTTTCTCTTCCTCGTTTTAAAAGTCTTTGCTTTAAAATCTCTTTTGGAAGTGTTATATTTATGGTATAAACTTTATCATACAAGTTTTCAAAATCTTTTATTCTTCCTCTGGATATTGATATTAAATTGATTCCGTTTTTTATAAATCTTTTAGGGATACCGTAAAAATTTCCGTGAGCATTCCAACTTGAAGCAAAATAACTGTTGTGTCTTAGGATTTCAAAAGCATATTCATCAATATAATAATTGCTTTCATTTACGTCAGACTCTCTTGTAATATACCTTTTTACAAAGTTTATTTTTTCTTTAAACTCTTTTTTTGCCTCTTTTATAAGAGTATCTTTCCCTGCTCCGCTTGGTCCGATTATTAAAACTATTTTAGTATCCATAATAGACTCCCTATTTTGAGTATTTGTAAACAAATTTTCTAATATCTTTTAAATCATCAAGCCTTTTATAAAGCTCTTCATGGCTCCAATCCCACCAACTTATCTCTTCTATTCTTTTTATTATATCTTTTGTAAATCTATATTTCAAGATTTTTGCACTTACTCCTGCAACAATGGCAAAAGGTGGAACATCTTTTGTTACAACAGCATTTGAACCTATAATTGCACCGTTTCCAATCTTAACTGATGGCATAATAACAGCTGCCTGTCCTATCCAAACATCATGTCCTATGTGCACTTTTTGAACCTCTCTATAGTTAAAAAAAGCTTCATCGTTTTCTCCGAAACCATACATCTTTTTTCTATATAACATATGATGCTGACAAGGCATTTCATAAGGATGAAAACCGGGATTTATCCTAACATTTGATGCTATATTTGCAAATTTTCCTATCTCTGTATTATCTACTTGGGAGTATTCACTAATATATGAATAATCATCTAAAACGGTATTTGAGATATTTGTAAACTCTCCTATTTGAGTATATTTTCCAAAAGAGGAGTTTAAGATTTTTGCACTTGGATCAATAAAAGGCTTTTCTCCTAATTTTATCTCTAAATCTGTATTTAACTTATCTATTTTTGTCATTATATCTAACTTTCAAATGTAAAATACTTCTATAAATTGTTACCATTTCTTTCTCCTTAAAGTTTAAACCCTCTAATACCGTTATAAATTGATTCACCCTCTTTTAGCGTTAAAATAACTTTTGGAATAAAAGAATCATCTATGACTATAATATCAGCAATTTTTCCTGCTTTAAGCTTTCCTCTATCGTGTAAATTTGCATATTTTGCGGGAGTTGAAGTAATCATTGAAAAACCTTTTGCCAAATCCAAAGAAGTATCTTCTTGCATTCTATAAACAGCTTGAAGCATAGAAGTTGGGTGATAATCTGAACAAAGATATTTACAAACTCCTTCTTTAACTAAATCAATTGCTGCTATATTTCCGCTTTGACTACCTCCTCTTACAATATTTGGCGCACCCATTCCAGTTGCTACGCCTTTATTGACGGCATATTTTGCGACCTCCAAACTTAAAGGGAATTCTGAGATTTTAACTCCTAAGTTTAAAAGCGTATCAAGCTTCTCTACACAATCATCATCATGGCTTAACATAGTAAGCTTATGCTCTTTTGCAAACTCTATTAGCTCTTTGATTTTCTCTTCATTTTTATTCATCTTTTTATCAATAACCGCTTTTATATCCTCTTCATCCAAGCCGTAATATTTTCCGTAATAGTTCTTAAATGAGTCCAAAGATTTAAATTGTCCTTGTCCAGGTGAGTGATCCATTAGAGACAGAAGTTTTACCATACCTTTTGAAATAACCTCTTTTAATGGATTTACTGCCTCACTTGAACTTAATTCAAATCTAGCATGGATAAAATTATCTACTCCCAGATGATTTAAATTTGCATCATATATCTCTTCAATCTGTTTTATTGCAAAATCTACTGATCTCCTTTTTTTAGGATTCTCTTCAAAGCCTATTGCATGAAACATTGTCGTAACACCTGCCATTGAGAGTTTTTTATCAAGTTCTGCTACAGCTAATTGTAGAGGGAAAGTTGCATTTGGTCTTGGTTCTATCTCTTTTTCAATTGCATCTGAATGTAAATCAACAATACCCGGAACAATCTTTTTATCACCTAAATCAACGGCAATACTGTTTTTACCGTATTCATCAATTCTATCAATAACTCTTCCTGTAATAACTACATCAGCAGGAATAAAATTTTCGTTTATAAGTACGTTTTTACTTCTTAAAATCGTTTCCATTAATTTACTCTCTTTAATTTATAAATATTGTCGCTTATCATCTCCATAGCTTCAAGGTCATGGAATATTCCAATCATTGCAACCCCTTGTTTTTTTAGCTCTTTTAGTTTCTCTACAACTTTCATAGTGTTGTTTTTATCCAATGAAGCAGTCGGTTCATCAAGCAGAAGTAATGATTTTGGAGCAATAATCCCTTTTGCTATATTTACCCTTTGCTGTTCTCCCCCTGAAAAAGTTAAAGGAGAGAGGTCAAAAAGCTCCTCTTTTATAGAGAGATAAGCAAGCATCTCTTTTGCTTTTTGTCTTGAAGATGTTTGCTCTTCCCCTTTAAAAATAAGCTGTTGGGCAACAACATCTACGGCACTAACTCTTGGCAAAACTTGTAAAAACTGTGATACATAACCTATTTCTGCATGTCTAAGCTCTAAAATTTCACTTTCGCTTGCTTTTGAAATATCGACTATCTCTTTATTGTCTCTATGAAAAAGAATCTCTCCTTTGGTTGTATTGTAGGTTCTAAAAAGTGTTTTTAAAATAGAAGATTTCCCTGCACCGCTTGGTCCAAACAGAGATAAAAACTCTCCGTTTTTTACACTAAAATTGATATTTTCAAAACCTTTTACTTTCATACCCCCTTGAGTATGGATAGTAAAGTTTTTATTTAAATTTTTTACTTCTAATCTAAGCATTTAAAACAACCTTTAAAGTATTGATGAGACAAGAAGTTGTGTATAAGGATGCTGTGGATCTTCCAAAATCTGGTCAGTTAATCCTTGTTCAACTATTTGTCCGTTTTTCATTACAACTGTAATATCTGTTAAATGTTTGATTACTCCCAAATCATGGGAAACAACAACCATAGCAAAACCTATTTCATGCTGCAACTCTTTGATTAAATCAAGAATTTTTGCCTGTACAGACAGGTCTAAACCTGTTGTAGGTTCATCAAGAAGAAGTATTTTTGGACTTGAGGACAAAGCTTTTGATATCTGAATTCTTTGCTGTTGCCCACCTGAAAAATATTCTGGATAATCATCAATTCTACTTATAGGAATCTCTGTTTTTTCTAAAAAATACAGAGCTTTTTGTCTAATCTCATCATATTTTTTATTTCCACTCATAATAACTTTTTGGGCAATGTTTCCACCAGCTGAAAAGTTATAATTAAGTCCTAATCTAGGATTTTGATAAATCATTGACATTAAAGAGTTTCGCAAAAATGATAATTCATTTAGATTTGCATCTAAGATATTTTTTCTATCTCCGTTTTTACCAATAAAATCTTTTACAAATATCTCTCCGCTTGTAGCTTTTTGATCTTGGTAAATAAGCTGCAAAAGAGTCGATTTTCCGCTACCGCTTTCTCCTACTATTCCTAAAACTTCCCCTTTTTTTAAGTTTAAATTTACACTGTTTACTCCAACTACGCTTTTACAAGAGGGGCAAATAGAGCTGTTAAAATTAGCTCCTGTGTTTGTTAAACAATTAGGACAAGAGTTACCGAATATTTTTGATACATTTTTTAAATCAAGAACCATCACTCTTCTCCTTCTTTTAAATTACAATCACAAAAATCCGTATCATTGCAGTAGTAGTGAACTTTTCCTTCATCATCATAAACTTCATCAATAAAACTGTTACTGCTTCCGCATTTTTCACAAACTTTGCCTTCAAAATTTTCAATATTAAACTCTCTATCTTCAAATTTCAAAGGTTTAACTTTTGTATATGGAGGAATTGCATATATTTTTTTCTCTCTTCCTGCTCCAAATAGTTGTAAAGCTTTACAATTATTCAGTTTCAAAGTATCATATTTGGGTATTGGACTTGGGTCCATAGCATATCTTTTATTTACAATTACAGGGTATCTGTTAGAGATTCTTGAATCACCGTATAAAGAGGTATCTTCATATAATAAAACCCATAATTTTGAGTAATCTGCATTTGCATGCATAATTTTTGCTTTTGCCGTATTTGGTTCAACCGTTTCAAGAATATCGGGCATTGGAACTTGAAAAACCAAAGTTTGGTTTTCATTTAATTCAAGTTCAGGAACCCTGTGTCTTGTCTGTATTATTGTTGCTTCTTTTGTGCTTGTAGTTGTTTCTACATTTGTAACGGAGTTTATAAAATTTCTAATATTTACTGCATTTACGCTTCCGTCACAACCTTGGTCGATTACTTTTAAAATATCTTTTTCATTTATAAGAGAAAGGGTTACTTGAAGTCCTCCTGTTCCCCAACCTCTTGCAACTGGCATCTCTCTGCTTGCAAAAGAGACAATATATCCGGGGATTGCAATAGCTTTTAAAATAGCTCTTCTAATCTCTTTTTTTGCCTCTTCATCTAAAAATGCATATCTCATTTTAACTTTTCCTCTTTTTCTTTCGCATATTTTTTAGCTGATTTAAATATTTGATAATCTGTTTGAAAGGTAACATAATGAGGAAGTTTATAGTGATTGCAAAATCCAAAAGACTCTATTCCGTCCACATGATGCATTATCATCTCAAAGTCTGCTGCAACAATCTGTTCAGTTCCAACACTATAAGAGTTGTTATACAAAGTCAAATCAATAATAGACATTGATATAGCTTTTGTCTCATTTTTCCCAAAACAGAAACCAAATCCCGTTGTTAATTTAGTCTCTCCATTTTCATCACTGTTAAAAGTACCGACACTTTCAACAGCAGTTGCCTCAATGGAACCTACTTTTACCTCTTTTTTTAAAAAAGGGTGCGTAAATTTAATATCAAGTTCCCCTACTCTTAAGTCTCCAATTGTTGGATGAACATCTCCATATCCTCTCATAGATGTGTATGAAAAACCAAGAAGAGTTCCGCTTTCACCTCTACTCATAACTTGTAAAAGTGCACTTCTTGGATATGGTGCAGTCGGGAAACTTCTGGTAATATCCCAAGTTGTTTTCTCTTTTGGAAGTTTTTTTATTAAATTATCTTCCCTTAAAGGAGTAAGAGCTGATTTTATTATATTTGATGAAGTTCCAAAATCTTCAATATTTATCTCTTCTTTTTTTAATTCAACCAATAACTTAATCTCATAATCATTTGAAGCACCTAAAAGCTGCCCTCCTTCAATATCTTTAAATGCAGAAGAGATTCTTCTATGAAGCCTCATCTCATTTACATCCAGAGTTTTACAAGGTCCTACTCTTTGGCAAGAACTTCTATGGGCTCTTAAAAAAAATGAGGCATTTAACAAATCTCCAGCACTTCTTTTTATAGCTTTGCTTGCTAGTTTTTTTGAATATAAGGAGCCTTCGCTTATTACTTTATCAATAGAAAAAGTAAATGCTTCAATTAAATCTTCATCTTTAATTTTTTGTGCTTTTTTAGTAAGTTTTTTATAAAAATCAAGGGAGTTTTTTATAGCTTCTTCTCCCCCTTTTATTGCATAATAAGCCATTAGACAACCTCCACTTTTGTGGTTCTAGACAAAGCAATAAGTCTTGAATCTTCATCTATAAAAAAGATTTCATTGCCTAAAGGAAAAGTTGCATTTTTTTCATTAAATAGTTCGATAAAATCTTTATTTACAGGAAGAGTCGTCTCTTTTATCTCATCTATTCCAGGACCTCTTAGTCTTACTTGTGTTTTATTGAAATTTTTGCATTTAAATATATAAGTTGAAGAGAATTCCGGATCTTTTGATGTACCTATTTTACCTTTTGAAAAAAGTTCTCTATTAATTTCATCACAAAAAACATAATCTGCACTATTTTCATCATCCTCTTTTGAGTTTGTTATTGCTTTAATTAATTCAAACTCTTCAATACCTCTATAAAAGTGGCTTACTTCTGCATATAAAAGAGTATTTGCAAGGGCTAAAAAAGATGAATCAAAAACAGGAGTGATTTTTTCAATAGTTCCCGGTTTTGATAATACATTCATCATAACTCTAAAATTTTCTCTGTTTAATCTTTCTAAATCAATTGTATCCATGAAAATACCTTTACATCAAATCAAAAGAGACTCTTGTTGAGTTAACTCTTTGATTTAGTTTTCGACTCTTTTTATTCTCTTTACTTCTTGCCGTTTCCAATAAAGTTTTAATTTCCTCTTTAAAAATATTTGCTTCAAAAGAGGCATCTAAAACAGCTGTATACAAAGAGAGCTCTTCATTGGAATCTATAACCATAGACCACCCTTTTGTTTTATCAACTTCAACAATAGTTGATGTAACTAAAACTTCTCCCGCATAAAACTCTGAATCTGAAATAGGATCTTTTACAGGAACAAGCAGAGTTTGTTCAGTTGGTTTAGACAAAATCTTAATTTTATATTTTTTATCTATTTTGTTATAAATCTTTTTTAACTCTTTTAACTCAGTAATCTGTGCTAAATCATTAATATTTTCTCTTTTCATTTTTATATAAACCTTTTTCTTATAATTGCACTTAACTTATCTAAGGACCAAACCGTAATAACAATTACTATAATAATTGAACATACGTCACCGTTTTCAAAAGCTCTCATTTTGTCAAAAAGATAAAAGCCTATTCCTCCCGCACCTACAAATCCTAAAATTGATGCGCTTCTAACATCTGATTCAAATCTATAAAGAGCCATTGATACAAAATGAGGCAGAGTTTGAGGAATAACTGCGTAAACCAAAACTTTAATAAACCCGGCACCTGTTGTTGCCAAAGCTTCAACGGGACCTGGATCAATAGATTCATTTCCTTCACTTAGAAGTTTGGATAAAACTCCTGCCGTATGAACAGCTAATGCTAATATACCTGCCATTGGTCCAAGACCGACTGCACTTACGAAAATAAGTGCCCAGATAATTTCATTAATAGATCTACAAATATTTGCTATTAATGTAGCACTTCCATATATCACTCTTTTCATAAGCAAATGAAGAGGTGTTTTCCCCGGAATTAAGATATCCAAAATATTTCTTGAACTCATGTATGATAATGGAACTGCTACAATCACAGATAAAACCAAAGCAATAATCGCCATTTCTATTGTTTCAAGCATTGAAAATACATAAGTTTTTAAATCCTCACTATTTAAATTTGGAGGGAAGAATCCACTGTTTGAGATATTTGGATTACCCGATAGATAATCAACCATATAGTCCCATCCACTAATAAGTGAGCTAATACTCATCTCCGTATCTTGCCAGCTCTTAAAAAAAATCAATAGTAAAATAATAATTATTATTGACTTTGTAAAAGAAAAAGGGTTTGATTTCTCTTTTAACTCTTGAACATTCATTATCTATCCTTGAAATTTTGCAGGCTTAAAGCCTGCTTTTAATTCTTTTATTTTTTGTTTTTTAGCTCATTTTTTAGTTTAATAAGATCTCTTACAGGATTATAAACAGAGTCATCACCTTTTATAAAACCTCTGTTTTTAAGTCTTTTTAGTCCTTCTTTATCGTTATAAGAAACAAAAGCACCTTTTAATGCCATTTTTAAAGATGTAGGAAGATCTTTTCTTGCAGCCATCGGAGCGCCTGGAATTAAATCAGAAGTCCAGATAATATTAAAATCATCTCTACTCCACTGTTTTCCTACACCTCTGTTAAAGTCCAAATTATTAGTTGAAGCTGCATCAACTTTTCCTGCTTTAACAGCTAAAATAGAGGCTTCATGTCCTCCTGAATAGATAACTTTTGAAAAATATTTTTTAGGGTCGATACCTTTTTTAGAAAACATAACAGTTGGAACTAAAGTTCCCGAAGTAGATTGAGAAGAGGTAAATGCCCAAGTTTTACCTTTTATATCAGCCAAAGATTTAAGATTGCTTCCTTTTTTTGTAATAATAGTTCCATTATACCCAGGAAGCCCAGATTCACCGTCTACTTCAACTACCAAAGCTTCGGCATTGGCTCTTTTTGCCGCTTCCACATAAGATTTTGGTCCAAAATAAGCAACATCGATATGTTTATGCTGCATACCTGTAATAATTCCCGTATAATCCCCTGCTAATTTAAGCTCAACTTTTATACCTAAAGTTTTTGCCAAATAATCAGCAAGCGGTCCGAAATTCTCTTTCATAGAAGTTGAACCTGCAACAGGGATTACACCAAAGGTAATTTTATCAGGCCATTTTTCCTGTGCAAACATAGATGAAACACTTAAACCTAAAACCAAAGCACTCGCTGTAAGTTTTTTAATTAAACTCATTTTTATTCCTCTTTTATGATATTTTTTATGCCTATTAATTTACGGCATAGATTTTTTCTACTAACTTATCCGTTAGTTTTTCGCTGTTGTCGTCAAAGACTACTCTTCCACCGTTTACACCTACGATTCTGTTACAGTACTCTTTGGCATACTCCAAATGATGAAGATTTGTAATAACCGTTACTCCATACACCTCGTTAACTCTTTTTAAAACTTCCATAACTTTTTTTGCACTTTTTGGATCAAGTGCAGAGACAGGTTCATCTGCTAATATAATCTTTGGTTCAGCGGCTAAAGCACGCGCGATTGCAACACGCTGTCTTTGACCTCCCGAAAGTTCATCACACCGTTTTAATGAATGTTTTGTAATATCAACAATATCCATATACTCTTTTGCTTTTTCCAACTCCTTATTCTTATAAAGTTTTAAAATAGCCCTAGTCAAAGGGATATCTTTTAACATTCCGCTTACTACATTATCAAGTACGCTAAGTCTATCTACTAGATTGTAACCTTGAAAAACAACACCAATCTGCTCTCTTAATTTAATTAGGTTTTTCTTCTTTATATTCTCCAAATCAATATCTAAAACTTCAAACTTTCCGTTAAATACTTTTATGCCTCCTGTTATAGACATAAGAAGAGTTGATTTTCCTGCTCCGCTTGGTCCGATTATTCCTATAAATTCACCTTTTTTTACTCTAATATTTACATCATTTAAGATTTTCTCTTTTTTATACCCCAAAGTAAGGTTTTTCATCTTTATCACGGGTTTTTCTCCTAATTAAATTAAATCTACTTTTATTTTTACGGCATCTGCTCTTGAATAAGAGGTTCCATACTCCACAAATTCACCTTTTTGATTTTTGGAAATTGTTGTTGCAGCAATTACAGGTGTATTTGAAGGCATCATTAAAAGTTCGCTTATTTCAGCACTTGGATTCTTAGCTTCAAAAATTGTAGAGATTTTTGTTATTTCCATATTTGGATAACATCTATTTAAGACTCTATATAAAGACAGAGGTTTAATATCAAGATTATTTATTATTTCCCTATAAATAAAAGCATCAAAATATGAATAACTAACTGCAATAGGTAAATCATTGGCAAAACGTAAAAGTTTTAATTCTATTACTTTTAATTTTTTACTTAAACCTAAATTTTTTGCAATATCATCTGTAGGTTCTATAATATCTGCACTTATTAGTTTTGTTTTAGGTTCATATCCCAAATCTAAAATTTTTTGGGAAAAAGAGCTTTTTTCTGAAATAGAGTAAGGAACTTGAATATTAGAGATAAAGTTACCTTTTCCCTTTAGGGTATAAATCACCCCTTCATCTTTTAATAAAGACAAAGCTTGTCTTACAGTGTGCCTGTTTACCCCAAACTCTTTTGCAAAAATATTTTCAGAAGGCAGCTTATCGCAACAGCTGTATTTTTTATCTTTTATATTTTTTAAGATCTGTTCATAAAGTTCTACATATAAGGGTTTTGAAACACTCTTTGACAAAATTTCGCCTTTGTTTTCTTGTCTATACAAGATTTATGGCGAAAGTATAAGAAAGCTCAATTACATATAAGTTACAAGTTGTCTATACAAGTAAAAACAGTTGTATAGAGAAAAAAGAAGTAGATTAGTTGCAATTATCTTTTTTAGAGAGATATTTTAACTCTTCACAAGAAAATCCCGCTTTTTTCCTTGCTTCAAAATTTAGATCATATTTTCGTCTGCTGCTTCCAGGGAAAACCTTTTCAAGCATTTGTAAATATGTCTCTTCAGGATTTAAATTTTCCAAATTACAAGCATATTTAAACCATTTATCTCCTTTATATACGTGAAATATCTCCTCTTCTAGAATTACATTTAATGCTTTTAATATCTTTTTATTAAATTCATCGGGATTGGAGATAAGTTTTTCCATGATTTTTGGATTTTGTTCTAAACCGTTTGCCTCTAAATATCTTGGAACAACTGCCATTCTTGAAACTAAATCGGGTGTTTTTTTCATAGCTTCAAAAAGATTAGTATGAACCTCAAGTTCTCCGTAATAAGAGCCTAATTCAAGAAGAAGTTTTTCTATCATTTCAAAGTGTCTAATCTCATCATCGGCAACTTCCAACCAATCTATATAAAACTCTTTTGGCATATTAGCAAATCTTAAAGCGGCATCCAAAGCTAAATCAATAGCTGAATACTCTATATGAGCTATTGTGTGAAGGAGATTTATTTTACCCTCTTTTGTATTTACGTATTTTCTTTTAATTACTTTTTGAGGAGGAACAATTTTCAATATTTTAAAGTATGAAGGTTCACTCATTTTATAAGGAAAATAATTTTTTTCAAAATCTAAGTTATTTTTTAAAAATTCTTTGTAAAACTTTCTGAATTTGGAGATTTTATCCCCCGATTTTTCTTCTAAAATGATATTTTCTAACAATTTATAATATTTCATAAACTACCTTACAGCTCTAATTATATATACTATATTAACTAATTAATAATTAAAAGTAATTATAGGAGAAAAATGAGTATAAAAATGCAACCGATGGGTGAATATCAAACAAATTGTTATATTGTTACAGTAAATGATAAAGAGTTTATTATAGATCCGGGAGTAAACGCAACAACTTGGGTTAAGAATAATGTAAAGAATCCTATTGCAATTTTAAATACTCACGGACATTTTGATCATGTTTGGTCAAATAAAGAGCTTAGTGAACTTTTTAATATAAAAATTTATACTCCCAAAGACGATAACTTTATGCTGGAAAAAGATCCCTACGGTTTTGGGATGCCTCCTTCAAGTGCAGATTATCTAGTAGAGCATGATGAAGAACTTGATTTTGACGGGATAAAAGTAAAATTTCATTTTTTCCCGGGACATACTCCCGGATGTTCTGCTATAGAATTAGACGGCAACTTATTTTCCGGTGATTTTATTTTTAACGGTTCTATAGGAAGAACGGATTTCCCTTTTTCAAATCCAAATGATATGAAAAGAAGTATAGACAAAGTTTTACAATGGGATAGAAATATAAGAATATATCCAGGTCACGGTCCTGCAACTTCTTTAAATCAAGAAAGAATCTCTTTGGAAAACTGGAAGAACTATTTATAAGAGTAAATATGAATATCAATAAATATAATTTTGAAGCAATAATTGCATTAAATGATTACCTTATAACTGTTAAGAAGATAGAAGATATCTTTGAACACCTCTCTTCATATTTAGAAGATAATCTGTGTGTCAATAAAGTAGAGATAAAACTTAGAGATAAAATACTTTTTAGAAAATTTGAAGAAGTAAAGGGTTTGAAAAAAAGAAGTTTTGAAATCTATTTAAATAAACAAGACAGCTTGAGTGTTTTTATTCATTATTTTGAAAATGAAACAGAAAATATAAACGAATGTTTTGATTTTATAAAAATAATTTTTAAAATAGTATCCCAAACTATATATAACAGATATTTAGAGTTTAGACTTCATGAATCAAATTTAAAAGATAGTTTAACAGGACTTTATAACAGACAATATGTAAATGAGTATTTACGAACAATGTTGCCTCTATCAAAAAGAGAACAGAAAAAAGTGGCATTTTTAAAGGTCGGTATTGATCATTTTAAAGCCGTAATTGATGAATTTAATTATGAAATAGGAGATAGAGTTTTAAAAGAGTTGGCAAAAAGTCTGGAAAGTTCAGTAAGAAAATCAGATATTGTTGCTAGAATAGAATCAGACGAGTTTTTAATAGTCTTGCATAATATAACAAATGAAAATAATGCTATAATGATAGCAAATAAGATTATAGAAAACTTTAAAGATGTTAAAGTTATAGTAGATGAAGATAATAACCAAACACTTATGAAAACGATATGTATGGGAATTTCAATATATCCTGATGATGCAGAGAGAGTTGAAGAGATTTTCAGATCATCGGATATTGCTTTATATGAAGCAAAAAATAGAGGTAGAAGTCAACTTTTTAAATTTAAAAAAGGTGACGATACAATTGAATTATTTTAAGGTGGAATATGAAAAATAGCATTTTAGAACTGGTTAAAAAATCTTCACATGATGAAGAAGCCTATAAAGCTTTAGAAAAAATTTACCAGCTTTACGATCAACTTCAATACTCTTCTAATATAAAACAGATGGCAGAAGATATATATGTTTGGCTGCATACAAACTTTAATATTGACAATGTAACTTTTGCACTTTTTGATATAGAAAGAAATAATAGGGAGAATATATTTGTAGAAGGAGATGAATTCTATTTAGATGATGATATGTCTTTCTTTTTTATTATAAATACGCATACAGCTCTTAATGCTATAGTCTCTTTTTGTGCAAATTCAAAAGAACAACATGAAGAGATTTCAAAACAATATAATATAATTGAAGCAGCCCTTTTTCAAATTTCACCGATACTTCAAAACGGTATAATAAAGAAAAATTTTATTGAAACTCTATCTTTAGACTCTGTAACAAAAGTTTATAACAGACACTATTTAATAGAAAACCTAAACAAACAAATGAACTTGTCAAAAAAAGAGTATAACAGCGTATATTTTCTAATGATAGGAATCGACCATTTTAAAGCAGTAATTGACGAGTTTGACCATGATATTGCAGATCAAGTCTTAATTGAACTTGCAAAAATCATTCATACAAATATATCCGAGTTTGATATGGTTGCAAGATTAAGCGGAGATGAGTTTCTAATTTCCATGTTAAGTTCAAACAGTGAAGAAGAGATTAGAAAAATTGCCCAAAATATAATAGATGATTTCAGTAAAGTTGAAGTAATAGTAAGTGAAGACGGACAAACCTTGAAAAAAACCGTTTGTGTGGGGATTGACGTTTTTGATACCCATGACAAAAACGATTCAATCGACAAAACGATAAAAAATGCGGATATTGCCCTTTATGAAGCAAAAAACAGAGGAAGAAGCCAACTTTTTAACTATAAAGATTTAAAGGTTGAAGATACAATAGAACTTTTTTAAGTTATTGTATTTTCTTTGCTTTCATATATACTCTTTTAGGCGCAGGATAGCCCTCTACAGTTTTATTTTTATCATTAGGGTCTAAAAAATCTTCCAAACTTTGTTCAAAAGACCAAGCTGTTTTTCTTTGCTCCTCACTTGTTGTTGTAGTCGTGGCAATTACTTCAATGTCTTCAAAGCCTGCTCTGCTTAACCAATTTTTAAGTGCAGGAATTGTGGGAATAAAATAGATATTAGGAATTTTAGAGTATCTTTTGTTTGGAGTCAGACAAATTTCCTGCTCTCCATCTATCATAAAAGTATCTATTATAATTTCACCTTTGCTGTTTAATCCTTTTGCCAGGGATTTTAATGTTCCGACAGGATCTGCTCTATGATATAGAACTCCTAACATAAAGATAAAGTCAAACTTATGATTGTAATACTCTAAATGTTCAACTCCTAACATTTCGTAAATAATATCAGATTTTACAAAATGATTTACAAATTCAAATTGGTGTAAAGTCAAAGCAGAAGGATCAAATCCTACTAATCTTTTAGGTTTGTCTTCTAACATTCTAAACATATAATAACCGTTATTACACCCAATATCCGCAACTACTTTATCTTTTAGATTAAAATACGGTCTGATTAAATTATATTTTATATTACTTTGCCATTCACTGTCAATTTCAAGTCCGAAAATTTTAAAAGGACCTTTTCTCCAAGGTATAAGTTTTTTTGCCGTCTCTTCTACTAAAGCAAACTCTTCTTCACTTAAGTCTTCTCTTTTTCCTATACTGAACCAATCACCGTAAGAGACTTCCAAATTCTCTTTTTCGATTTTAAAAACTTTTAAAAGCTGGTTGTACCAAGGTAACACGTTTTTCCAACTTCTACACTCATTTTTTTTCTGTTTTAATTTTTCTAAATCCATACGCAATTATATTCTTAATTTATTAAATAGATGATTACAATCAAGGAGTAAAGAAACTCTTTTTTGTTATAATCTCGAGATTTTTTTGAAATTTATATGACTACACGTAAATTTCATGTTACAAATGTATAATTTATTATTATAGTATAAAAAGGATTTATATTGAAGAAATTTTCGCAATTCTTATTCTCCTTTAAAACAACACTTACTCTATTGGCAATATTAGCCATAGGTGCAGGGGTTGCTACTTTTATTGAGAATGATTATGGAACGTCTACTGCAAGAGTACTGGTTTATAACAATATCTGGTACGAAACAGCTTTAGTTTTAACAACAATCAATCTAATTGGAATAATTATTAGATTTAAAATGTGGAAACACCCCCCAAGATTTATTTTCCACCTCTCTTTTGTCGTTATATTATTAGGAGCCGGGGCTACTAGATATATAGGATATGAAGGAATTATTCATATTAGAGAAGGCGATACCGTAAATACAATGATATCTTTGGAACCGTATTTACAAATTAAGATACAACAAAAAGATGGTACTTTTTATAAAGAGTATCCTATGGAATTTGCAGCTTCTTCTTTAAGAAAAGGTATGCAAGAAGAGGCTTCAAGAGGTATTGTTGAAGTTTTAGGAGAGATACATAACAGATTTGATCATAATATAAAATTTTCAGATAAAACACTTAACGTAAAATATGCAGATTACCTAGTTAGTAAAAAAGGTAGTGCTGAAATGGGAATTTTAACTCTTGATTTAACACTAAACGGAGAAACAAAAACTGTAAGATTGCCAGGGAAAAGAGGACAAAACGGTATTCCTAAAATCGAAGATTTCGGAGATACAGTTGTAACTTTGGAGTACGGTTCAAAAAGATTAACTCTTCCATTTTCTATGAAATTAAGAGATTTCCAGCTTGATAGATATCCCGGAAGTATGGCACCGTCTTCATATGCTTCAGAAGTTACGGTTATAGAAGAAGACGGGAAAAGTTATGATTATAGAATTTTTATGAATAGAACTTTACATGAAGGAAACTTTTTATTTTTCCAAAGTTCATATGACCAAGATGAAAAAGGAACCATATTGTCAGTAAATAACGACCCTGGGAAATGGCCTACTTATTTAGGATATTTTTTATTAACGTTAGGTCTTATTTGGAATCTTTTTGATAAAAAATCAAGATTCTGGAAAGTTACTAAATATGTAAGTACAAGAAATGCAGCGGTTGCTTTTGTTGCAGCTATGTTATTTGCCTGTACTCCAAACAATTTACAAGCAGCAGATACTACAAATACTCACGGGTTGGATTTAGAAAAAGCAAAACACGATATGACTGCATATTTGGAAAACTTCCAAAAAACTTCAAAACAGACTGCCGAAAATTTTTCAAAAATCGTAGTTCAAAGCCACGGCGGAAGAATGAAACCTTTAAACACTTTAGATCATGAAATCGTAAACAAACTTAGCGGTAAAAGTTCAATGTTTGGAATGAACTCGGATCAAATTGTTTTAGGTATGCTTACCCGTCCTGAAATTTGGAGAAATGTTAGAATTATAAAAATAAAAACTCCGAAATTAAAAAAAGTTTTAGGTATTGACCCATCAAGAAAATATTTGGCATTTGCCGAAGTATTCGATAAAGAAGGAAGATATAAATTGGCTCAAGAGGCACAAAGAGCTTCAATGACTAATCCAAATGAAAGAGGAACTTTTGAAAGAGAAATTATCAAACTTGATGAAAAATTAAATATCTCTTATTTAGTTTATAACGGAAATCTTTTTAGAATCTTTCCTCAACAAAATGCGGATGATAATAACAGATGGTATAATCCTTTAGAAGCAATAAACAGTTTTAAAGGGGATAATCAAGTAGCAATAGAAGCTTTGGTTAGAGGTTTTATAAATTCGGTTATCAATGAGAATTGGGAATTATCGGATAAATTTATTGATATGATAATCAAATACCAAACAAAAGTAGGTTCAGAAGTAATGCCTCCTCAATCTCAAATCGATAATGAAATTTTATTTAATAAATTATCTTTATTTCCTAAATTAACGGTTGCGTATATTATTTTAGGTTTGATTATGCTTATTGCGGCATTTATAATAGTATTTAATCCAAAAATCAAACCTAAAAAAGCAACTTTCATTTTCTTTATTTTATTATCTATTTTATTTGCATTTCATACTTTCGGTATGGGATTTAGATGGATTATTTCAGGTCACGCCCCTTGGTCGGATACATATGAATCACTACTTTATATCTCTTGGTCGGCAGTATTTGCAGCGGTAATTTTCTTTAGAAAATCACTATTGGCATTAAGTGCAGGTGTTATTGTTGCCGGTATCTTTATGTTTACGGCACACTTAACAAGTATTGATCCTCAAATCACAAATCTGGTACCTGTTTTAAAATCATATTGGCTTACAATTCATGTTTCGGTTCTTACGGCTTCATACGGATTCTTTGGACTTGGTGCAATTTTAGGTTTTATGTCTTTAATTATGTTTATATTTAGAAAAAACAGACCTCATATGGATGAAAATATCAAATATATCACGGCAATCAACGAAATTGCATTAATTATAGGTCTTAGCGCAATTACCATAGGAAACTTCTTAGGAGGTGTTTGGGCAAATGAATCTTGGGGTCGATATTGGGGATGGGATCCAAAAGAGACTTGGGCTTATGTATCAATCGTAGTTTATGCAATAGTTGTACATACTAGATTTATCAAAGCACTAAACAACCCGTTTGCTTTTTCTGTGGCATCGCTGTTGGCATTTAGTACTATCTTAATGACTTACTTCGGTGTAAACTTTTATCTTTCGGGAATGCATTCATATGCAACAGGAGATCCTGTTCCGATTCCTATGTGGGTATATTATGTTACAGCTTTAGTATTTCTTACTATTGCTCTTGCATATAAAAACAGAGATTTTACCCAAAAATAGTGTTACTTCAAGTAGCAAAATAATAACTTAGGTCATTATTGACCTTGGTTAACTTACTTTAAAACTTTTTTTTAATAACATTACATATTAGTTTTAACTTTACTACAAGACTCATTTTCCAGCTATAAGAAGGTCAAACTCTAATGGATCAAAATAGATTAAAAAGTATTATTAATATTACAAAGAAATTAAGCGTATTGTATCTTGAAGATAATGTCGATGTAAGAAACCAAACTCTTAAAATGCTAAATCTTTTTTTTGAAGATATTGAAGTAGGAACAAACGGAAATGAAGGACTGACTCTTTTTAAAGAGAGAAACAAATATGAATCAACTTCTTTTGATTTAATTATCACAGATATAGAGATGCCTGAAATTGACGGTATTTCGATGATAAATAAAATACGGGAATTTGATAAAAAAATACCTATTCTAATCTTTTCTGCCCACAGTAGAACAGACTATTTTTTAAAAACTATTGATGCGGGTATTGTAGGATATATACTAAAACCATATAATATCGAACAAATTTCAAACTCCTTGGAAAAACTAATAGAAAAAGAGGATTTAAGTTATTTAAACGAACATATTTTAGTTTTAGAACACGGTTTTATTTGGAATAGTGAAAAAAATACTCTTTATAAAAATGAAGAGATAGTAAAACTTACAAAATCGGAATTAAAACTTTTTAGACTCTTTTCAAATACTAAAACTGCTTTAAAAAGTTATGATGATATTGAAATATATATATTCGGAGATATAACTTCAAATACTAAAAGAGTGAGAAATCTTATGTCGAGACTAAAAACTAAACTTGATTTTGATCTATTTGAATCTATCTACGGACATGGATACAAATTAAAATATAAAAAAAATTAAATTTAAAATTACACCACAAAAGATTAATTTATGAAAATATTAAAAATTCTCTTCTTCTTATCTATAATAACACTACATCTAACTGCAAAAGATAATATAAATATAAATTTAACGCAAGAAGAGAAAGCCTATTTAAAAGCTCATCCTGTCTTAAAGATCAACAACAGTTTAAACTATCCCCCTTTTAATTACAACCAAAACGGCATTGCAAAAGGTTTTTCCGTTGAGTATATGAATCTTTTGGCAAAAAAACTTGGTATAAAGATTAAATATATAACAGGTCCCACATGGGAACAATTTATAAAAATGTTAGAAGAAGATAAGCTTGATGCAATTATAAATATAGTAAAAACTAAACAACGGGCAAAAGAGATAGACTTTTCTTTAATATACCACACCGAAGCAAATACTATTTATGTAAGAAAAGGCGATGAAACAGTAGACTCACTTGAAGATCTTAATAATAAAACACTAATTTTAATAAAAAGCTCTTTTGTCCAAGAATCCATAAAAAAATATTATCCCAATATAAAACAGATATTAGCAGATAATATACTTGAAGCTATTACAAAACTATCCAAAGGTGAAGGAGATGCCATAATAGGCAAAAAAAATGTCTTTGATTATATAATTTCAAAAAATGAGATTTCAAATATTATTCCTACAAACTATGTTGATGATAACAGAATGGTAAGTCTTATTAGAATCGGAGTAAACAAAAAAAATTCACTTTTAAAAGAGATTATAAAAAAAGCACAAAGAAGCGTAAGTGACTCTGAAATGCTGGATTTAAAGAAAAAATGGTTTGGAACAAAAGAGCATGAACCAATAACCATAAAAAACTTTTTAACCAAAGATGAAATCAATTATATCTCAAAAAGAAAAGTTTTCAGAGTATGTACAAGAAAAGATATAAGACCTATTGAGTTTAAAGAAAACGGTTTATATAAAGGAATCGTGATTGATATTTTAAATCAGATTTCGGACTTTACTGATATGAGATTTGATTTTGTTGAAACTAACTCTTGGGATGAAGCAAAACTTTTTTTAAAAAGAGGAAGATGCGATTTTATATCTACAGTTGCAAACGGAAATGAGGTAATTGATTTTGCCAATACTACAAAAATATTTTTAAATTACAAATTAGCAATAATCACTCAAAAAAACAAACCTGTAGTATCCAGTCTAAAAGATATTTTAAACAAAAAAATAGCTATTGAAGAAAATTCCGATTTTATTCCTCTTTTAAAAGCAATAAATCCCGGTATAAAAATTCTAAAAACAAAATCACACAGAAAGTCTTTGGAAGCAGTCAGTTTAGGTGAAGCTTATTTTGCCTTGGAAGCTCTACCTATTGCTTCATATTATATATCCAAATATTCAATGAAAAATTTGTATATTTCAAGATATACGGGCATGTCTTACAGTATAAATATGGCAATAAACAAAAACAATGAAAAACTGCTTCATATTTTAAATAAATCTCTTAGTATGATTCCTAAAAGTCAATACAGAGAGATTCTTAACAAATGGACTACAATCTCTTTTGAAACAATTTTCGATTTTACATATTTTTGGGAAATAGCAATTATTTTAATACTTTTATCTTCAATTTTTGCATATAGACACTATTTATTAAATAAACTAAACAAAGAACTTACCCTTGCAAATGAAGAGATAGAAAAAAAGACCATAGAACTTGCAAAACAAAAGCTTCTATTTGAAACCTTGTATAATAAAGCAGCAGACGGAGTAATACTTATCTCCGAAGGGAAATTTTACAGCTGCAATGAAGCTATGTTAAAAATTTTAAAATATAAAAAAGAGGAACTTTTAAATAAAACAATAACTGATATTTCTCCTAGAAATCAACCCTCAGGAGAGTTATCTGCCCAAGAGGCAAAAGATTACTTAAAAAGAACTCTTAAAAAAGGCGTAACAAATTTTGAATGGATACTTACAAATAAAGATATGGAAAATATCTGGGTAGAGATAGTTTTTACTGCAATAGAGATTGAAAACAAAAAAGTAATCCATGCCGTAATCAGGGATATTACAAAAAGAAAACTTTTAGAACAAGAGCTTGAAGATTTGAATATTAATCTTGAAAAAAGAATTAAAAAAGAGATTAAGAAAAATGAAATCAATACTCAACAATTAATACAACAAAGCAGACTGGCACAAATGGGTGAAATGATCTCTATGATTGCCCATCAATGGAGACAGCCTCTCTCAGCTATTTCAGCTACTACAAATAATCTTATTTTAAAAATGATTATAGATGAAAAAGTAGATAAAGAGTATTTTGATAAAGAGTTAAAACTAATAACGGACTATTCTCAATATCTCTCTTCTACGATTGATGATTTTAGAAACTTTTTTAAATCTGATAAAGAAAAAATTGTATTTGAATTAAAAGATATTATAGAAAAATCTCTTTCTATGATAAAAACATCATTGGATGCAAGATCAATAATAGTTATTAAGAATATTGATTCAAAATGCAAACTCTTTACTTATCCGGGAGAACTTCAACAAGTTATTTTAAATATACTTAAAAATGCAGAAGATGCTCTAACGGAAAGAAGAGTATCAAATAGAAAAATATCTATAAGTACAAAACAGGAAAACGGTAATTTTATAATAATAAATATTTCCGATAACGGAGGAGGAATAAAAGAAGCAATACTTGATAAAATTTTTGATCCCTATTTCTCTACCAAAAATAAAAGGGACGGAACCGGGCTTGGTCTTTATATGAGTAAAATAATTATAAATGAACACTGCGAAGGAAATCTAAAAGTAAAAAACGGTGACGAAGGCGCAATTTTTTCAATTGAGTTGCCTATCTTAAAAGAAGAGGAGAACTCTGATGTCACATGATATAAAAGAGATGATGGAGTTTGGAAAAGATTTAAAAGTTCTTTTTGTCGAAGATAATCAAGAAGTCAGACTTCAACTAAAAAAACTGCTTAAAAATTTTTTTTATAGTATCGATGAAAGTGAAGACGGCATCCACGCTTTTGAAATGTATGAAAATTTTAAAATCAAAACAGATAGTTTTTACGATTTGGTGATTACCGATATTAGTATGCCAAGATTAAGCGGCATAGAATTATCTAAAAAAATGATAGAAAAAAATCCAAATCAACTTATTCTTATAATGTCTGCACACACAGAATCTGAAAAACTTATTGAACTTATAGATATAGGAATATATAAATTTGTTCAAAAACCTATTGACCATACTGTTTTATTGGACTCTTTATGCTCAGTTATTAGAAAAATAAAAAAACAAAAAAAATTTATGGAGATGGAGAAAAAATTTAAAGAGATAAAAGATAATAATACAATCTTAAATAAAATGGCAATTACCGATAAATTGACCTCAATTTACAACAGAAGATATATTGACAATAAACTTTTTGAAAGTTTTCAAAATCTTGAAAGCTTTTCACAAAAAGAGTTATCTGTTATTTTTATAGATATAGATGATTTTAAACAGATTAACGATAACTTCGGTCATATAACAGGAGATGAAGTATTAATTACTTTTTCTCATATAATAAAAAAACATATAACAAATGAAATATTCGGAAGATGGGGAGGAGAAGAGTTTATTATTATCTGCAATAATAAAAATCTGCAACAAAGTTTCAATCTAGCAGAAAAAATCAGAATATCCCTAGAAGAGTATAAATTCAACAAAGTACATAAACTAACCGCAAGTTTCGGCATTGCCTCATATGAAAAAGGAGACAGTGTTTCAAAACTATTGGAAAAAGCAGATTCAAATCTTTATATAGCTAAAGATAACGGGAAAAACAGAGTTATAGTTTAAACTTAACTTCTTTGTAAAAATATGTTAAAATACACCATGAGAATTTTTTTTATTTTATTAACACTTCTGAATTTCTTGTTTGCTTATGACAAGAATTTCTCTTATCGTAAATATAATCATGTAGAAAACTTTTACAAACCTTTGATTAAAGAGACCGTGGATATAGCTTTAAAGTATAACCTTCCTCCTGCAGCCATACTTGCAATAGCAAGTGTTGAGTCAGGATACGGAAGAGGATATGTTGCTTTAATAACCGGAAATATTCTAAGTCTGGGAGCAAATAAAGATGAAAAAGCACTTCCTTCGGTTTATCTTCCAAATATAAAAAATCCTTACAAAGTTTTATATAATAAAGAAGAGATAAAAAAGTACAAAAAAAGTGACCTTGTTTGGAAACAAAGACCCAAAAGTTTGAAAAAAGATTACAGACCGCAGAATATTTCAGGTACTACAAAAGATTTGGATTATTTCGATTTCTATAAAAAAAGAAGAAAAGAGGCAAATCTTAAAAACATAGAAGACTTTTGTTCAAAATGGATAAGTCTAAATAATAAGTTTAAAGTATTTAAAGAAGCAAGAGCCTTAATAAACAAAAGAGTAAAACAACACGGGAAAGAGATTCTTTTTTCAAAAGAGTTAAATGTAGAGTTTATAAATAGCATAGGAGGAAAGAAAAACTCTTTTAACTATAGAAAAAGCTGGCCAAAAAAAGTAACTGCCGTATTAAATAAAACAGGTTTAGTAAAACTATCAAAAGATATTTATAAAAACAAAGATTTTAACAAAGTGTGGTAGATAAAAATCTACCTACCCTGTTATAACTCTTCTAGTTTTTTATCATATTGAGCAATAATTTCATCTAATTTTAACTGGTTTTCTTCCAATAGTTCAAACTTCTGCTCAATCTCTTTTTCATATTTTGAAATTTTTTGAGATAACTCTATAATCTTACTGTTGTCGCCTTGATTTGAAGCTTGGATAAGTTCCGACTGCTCTGCTTCTAATAGATCTTCTATCTCAATAATTGAGGTTTCCAGTTTTTCAACTGTTTTTTTCAAAGGAGAAGTTTGTTTATTTTTTTCTTGAATTATTGAAGCTCTTAACTTCTTATTCTCTTTTTTATTTACTTTAGGAGTTTTTTTTACTTTTTCTTCTGTCTCTTCTTCATCCCAACCGATTTTTTCTAAAAATTCATCATAAGTTCCGTCAAAATATGAGGCACCGTTTTTAGAAAATACAATTAGTCTATCGCAAACTTCTCTTAGAAGTTTTTCGCTGTGGGTTACTATGATAGAAGAGCCTTTAAAATTTTTAATAGCTTTTGTTAAAGAATCAATAGATTGCATATCAAGATGGTTTGTAGGTTCATCCAAAAAGAGAAGATTTACGTCTTTTGCCAATATCTGCCCTAACATCACCCTGCTCTTTTCTCCACCTGAGAGCAATGATATCTTTTTCTTAACATCATCACCGCTAAACATCATTGAACCGCAGATTCCTCGAACAGTAGATTCAGGCAGTTTTGAATTTGCAACATAGATTTCATCCATAATTGTATTATTTGGATTTAAATGAGCTATATTTGTTTGCCCAAAATGCCCGAAAGTTGTACTTACCTGATAATCTATAGTTCCACTTAAAGCAGTCAACTCTTTTGCTATTGTATTTAATAAAGTTGATTTCCCTTTACCATTTTTACCTATAATCCCCAAAGTTTCACCTTTTTTAAGAGAAAAAGAGATATCTTTAAAAAGAATATTATCTTTTGTATATCCAAAAGACAAATCTTTTACATCTAATAAAACTTTTGCAGGAGTATCTTTATAGTTAAAATCAAAATCTAAGTTTGATTCATCAACTTGAGAGCTCATCTCATCCATTTTTTCAAGAAGTTTTACTTTTGATTGAGCTTGCGCAGCAGTTGAGGCTCTGGCTTTGTTTTTAGCAATAAAATCCTCTAACTCTTTTCTTTTTTTATCTTGCGCCTCTTTTTGTTTTTCATAATGTTCATCATTTGCTTCAAGCTGTGCATAAAACTTATGAGTATTTCCTTCTAATATAGATAAACTTTTTCTTACGATTCCCATAGTGTGAGTACAGACATTATCCATAAAATCTCTATCATGGGTAATAAGTATTACTTCTCCGTCAAAGCTTTTTAAAAAGCTTTTCAGCCATCTTAAAGACAAAATATCCAAATAGTTTGTCGGTTCATCAAGAAGTAAAAGATTTGGCTCTGTTATTAAAAGTTTAGCTAGATTTATACGAATTTGATAACCGCCTGAAAAAGATAAAGGATCTTTTTCCAAATCCTCTTGACTAAAGCCAAGACCAAAAAGGATTTTTTCGACTTTATAAATAGAGTATTTATCATCTTCACTTAAAGCCAATGCCGTCTCATCTCTTAATGTTTTTTCAGTAAATACCAAATGCTGTTTTAATGCTCCAATCTTATACCCTTTAGGAATCAAAATCTCCCCGTCATCTACTGATTCTTCACCTAATATAAGTTTAAAAAGCGTAGATTTCCCGGTACCGTTCCTTCCTACCAGCCCTACTCTTTGTCCCTGCCCTAATATAAAGTTTAGATTTGTAAATAGTGTTTTTTCTCCAAAATGTTTTGAAAGGTTCTTTAGTTGTATCATAATGCTCTTTATTTTTATAAATTAATTTGTTTTTTAAATATGGGATTATATGATAATGTGGGTTATAAAATAGTTTATTGTTACTTTTCAAAAGCCTTTTTATTTTATATTTGACAATTATGTCTAAATAATATATATTCACCTATTAAAGGAGTTATTATGGAAAACTATTTTGATAAAGAATTTGAATTAAGATTTTTTGAAATGAATAAATTAGGTATAGCTTCAACTATTTCTATATTAACTCTACTTCAAGAGACTGCTGCTGAGCATTGTTATTATGCCGGGCATGACCTTTTTTCTTTAATGTCCGAAAATCTTGGATGGGTACTACTTTCAGGAGCAATGCAAATGGAACGTTATCCTCTTTATAAAGAAAAAATAATTATAAGAACATGGATATCAAAATATCATGCTATCAGAGGATTTAGAGAAAATATCATTTATGATGAAAACTATAATATAATAGGCAGAGCCAGAGGATTGTGGGTATATTATGATATAAAAAAAAGAAGACCTAAAAAGATAGATCCAGACTTCTTAAAAAAATGGTCATCTTGTGAAACAGTATCTCTTGAACATGATATAACGAATAAAATTGAACCTCTTAATTCTGTTGAATACAAAAAAGAGTTTAAAGTCAATATGTATGATACAGATACAAATAAACATGTTAACAATCTTAGATATCTACAATGGCTTATGGAATCTATACCTGATGAGATAGTAGATAATTATTACTTGTATTTTATTGATGGACGTTTTATTTCAGAGGCTCATTACGGGGATTTAATTTTGTCTCTAACAAAACAAGATGTAGATGAAAACTCTTTTATACATACTATTCAAATAAAAGGAAGCAATAAAGTCTGTGCAACGGGTAAAACAGTTTGGAAGAAAATAAAAAAATGTTAGACACCTTTTATTTTAAAAGTTTCTTTTTTGCTTTTGTCAATTTTTCTTCCCTTTTTTTTATATTTTTCAAATATTTTTTATTTTTAGCTTCATTTTCATAAATAGCTTTTAAAGAATCTAATTGATTGGTTAAATCCTGTATTTTCCCAAAATAATTTTGTATTTTTTTACATCTTCTTATTTTTTTATTTTCATTTTTTAGTTTAGAATCCTGAATAAACTGCAAAGCATAATGGGATTGTTTAAAAGCAATCCTGATTTTATGAAGTTGTTTGGAAGAAAAACTCGAATCAATGCTTTTAAATCTTTTTTGGCTTTCTTTATATTGTTTGTGAGCTGTTTTTATTAAACTTTTATTTGTATAAAAATATTCAAAATTCAAGATTTTTTGAATAATATTTAAAAGTTTGTTTTTAGATTTATTTCTAAATTCTTCACTGCAAATTTTATCATAAGCTTTATCTCTTTGAAGTTTTATTTTTGAGTAAAGATTTTGACTTTTCTTTTTATTTTCCAAAGAAATCAAGAAGATATCCAACTCTCTTTGAGTGTTTGTTTGCGTTACTATCTCTTTTAACTCTTGTTCTATAGTTTTTTCTTTTTTGAAAAAAAGCTTTATCAAAGACCTGCTTTTTCTAATAGAAACTCTAAATTCATGCAACACTTCTATATCAGAATTTTTATCTATTTTAGGCAAGGTATTTATGGCTTTGTTTAATTCTTTAATTATATAATCAGCTAAAACTTTTGTTTTCATAATCCAAAGTATATCAAAACAAAAAAGAAAAATCTATCTGAAAAATTGGTTTTTATAAATGTACTTTCATACTTTTTTATTGAAAAAAGTATGACAAAAAGCAACCAGACATGTTGTTGAAGGCAAAGCTTCCAGCTTCAACAAAGTTTATACTGTAAAGAGATGCAAATTTACTACGACACTAATTCCAATAAAATGGTACTAAAAAAATCAAATGTCCTTATACCCTGTCCCCACATTTCTTAAGTAGAATGTTTATTTATTGTTTCAGAAAAGTTTTGTAACTGTTTGAGCATAATAAATTATATTTTAAACTATTAATAGATTGTCTCTATTTATATTAATTTGCATCCAAAAGTGTGAATAGTTTCTATAATTTTATGATTAAATCTATTTCTTAGTCTATGAAGTAAGGTTCTAACTGCACTATCTGAAACACTTTTATCACTCCATATTATATTTTCAATTGTTTCAAAAGAAACAATTTCTCCTTTTGCATTAATCAATATCTTCAAAAGAAGTAATTCATTTTTTGAAAGTTTCATTTTCAAACCATTATAATAAACTTGATTTAAAACTTTATCATAAAAATATCCCTCTCTTAAATCAACATAATTATTCTTATCATGATTATTATCTGATTTTTCTTTTGCAATAAAAAGTGCAGATTTTAAGTCATTTCTATTAAAAGGTTTAATTAAATAGGCTTCGGGGAATATAATCGAAGCTTTTTTTAGCATAATATCATCACTATATGCAGATAAAAATATAATTGGAATATTTTTAATTTTCTTTATAATCTTTGCTATTTCAATTCCTGAAATCGAATTTTTTAGAATAATATCCATAATTATGATATCAGGAAAATCATTTTTGAAGGAAGATAAACATTCATCATAATTTTTTGCTAGAGAAGTTACTAAGTATCCTAATTTTTCGACATATTTTTTAATTTCTAAAGCAATTAATATTTCATCTTCTACTATTAGTATTTTCATAATTTACTCACAAATATAATGATTAAATATATAATTAAAACAATTATATATAATTTAAAAAGAAAGTATATGAATATTTTTTTTAAAATATAGTAAAAATGAAACATTATTGTAACAAAAAATATATAATATTATTAAATATTTTATTTTAGGTACAAAAAATGTTAAAACAATCATTTAATAGAGAAAAAACTAATTCTACCAAATATAGAAATTCTAAAGGTATAACTCCACTCTGTGTTGCAGATATGGACTTTTTAACTTCTAGTAGTTTAACTAACAAAATGATAAAAAGACTTAAAAAATCAACATTGGGTTATTCATATGTAGATTGTAATTTTTATAGTTCAATTCAGGAATGGATGAAACAAAATCACAATTGGAAGATTCAGAGAGAATATATTTTATTTTCTCAATCTGTTTTATCATCATTAAATTCTACAATCCAAATATTAACTGAAATAAATGATGATATATTAATATTATCTCCTGAATATCATGCATTTTATTATCTAATAGAAAGGAATCAGAGGAATGTTTTGGAATATTCTTTAGAAGAAGATAAAGGAGAATATCATATTGATTTTAAAAAATTAAAAAATTCTCTTACAAAAAAAACAAAGGCATTGTTATTCTCTTCTCCTCATAATCCAATTGGAAAAGTATGGACATATGAAGAATTGGAGAAATTAGGTAAATTTTGTTTACAAAATAACATTCTTATATTTTCAGATGAAATTCATTCTGACTTAGTATATTCACAAAATAAACATATCCCTATAGCAAGTATTTCTTCTGAAATTTCCAATATATGTCTAACATTCAATTCTCCAAGTAAATCTTTCAATTTGGTAGGTTTTGTTTTATCTTATATTATTAGTACTAATGAAATTCTTTTATCAAAAGTAAATAAACAATTAACCTTAAATTTATACAATAAAGTAAATGCAATTAATGATTTTATGCTTATTGAAGCATATAAAGAAAAGAAATGGCTACAAGATCTAAAATCATATTTATATAAAAATATAGTAATAACTGACAAGTTATTGAAAAAATACAATTCGAAAATTACATTTAAAATTCCAGAATCGACATATTTAATTTGGTTAGATTTTAGAGAAATCTCTCTCAACAATACTATTATCGAAGAAAAATTAATTAATAACTGCAAAGTTAGGCTATTAAACGGCAACGATTTTTCCTCTAAAGAGGGGAATGGCTTCTTTAGAATGAATATAGCTCTCCCTCGTAAAAAATTAATAAAAGTTTTAAAACAAATAGCAATTGAATTTAAATAAAAGGATAAAAATGACAACAAAAATGAATCAGCCTCTATCTTATGATTATCATGGAGACCTCCCATTAAATACTAGTTTTTCAGAGATAAATCCTCACGAAATAGATATTTATTTAGATTTGGATACTACCGTGGGAGCAGATACTTGTGGACAAAATTGCCAACACTGTTGGTTTGTAAATTATGATGTTGTAAATAACAAAACATTTACAAAAGATTTTGGGTTAGAAATATATAAATCTCTGAAGAAACAGAATTATAATGTATACCCTAGATATACAGATAGTTTCTCATATCATGGACAATTTATGAAAATATTTGGAAAGTCTAGAAATAGAAGTTTTAAAGAAAATGAAAATTTAGAAAATACAAAAACGATGGAAAAAGGTGAAGCTTGGACAAGTGGGAGACCACTACTTTCTGATAATTATGAAAGTTTATTGGATATTGCAAGTGAATATAATTACGGAACAATAGCTATAACTTTTCACGGAGTTTTAGATAAGAATTTAAATATTCAAAAGAAATACCCAATAAAAGGTGTCTTTTATGGTAGCGATGCTATAAGAGTAATAAATAGAATTAAATATTACAATAAAAAGAATACTAGTAAATTTAGGATTGCAATTGGTATAACTATTGGAAAACACAACAACTCGAAAGATAGTTTAATGAGATATATTGAGTTTTTTAATAAAATTGGAATTGACAGTTTAAGGTTTAATAATTTCTATGATCACGGGAATAATTATCCTAACCTTGTACTTGAGAAAAAAGAAATTGAAAGAATATATGATGATTTTTCTCATATTCATAAGAATATTGATTTGAAATTTCAATTAGGAATAAGTCAAGACTTTGGTACCCATAATGTTGAAGTAATGAATTATCCACCCAATATAGAGCATTGTAAAGCTGGATTACAACTTTTTGCGATAATTCCAAATGAGGAAATAATAGAGACAAAAAATGGTGATATAATAGGTACTGTCGTTGGCTGTGTAAACACATTTGAACCTAAACTGGGCTATCTCTATAGATGTGAAGAGAACAATAAATATAATTATAAAATAGATTTTGATAAACTTGCAATAAACAAACTTCAAGAAAAAAGAGTTAACAAAACTTTTGTTAATGGCTGTTTTTCTAAAGAACTTGAACAAGCAATTTCAAATAAAATATATTAAAAGGAAAATAATGAATACAAATTTATATTTAGCCTATTTATCTATATCTTTTTTTACCATTATTAGTCCAGGTGCTGCTATTTTATTAGCAATCAACAATGGGCTATATTATGATCTAAGAGCAGTCTTTTTATCTTCTCTTGCTAATATATTAGGATTATTTATTTTATCAGCTATAGCGATGATAGGAATTAGTTCCATTCTACTCATATCTGGCAATTTCTTAATTGTAATGAAAATTATAGGAGCATTTTATTTGATTTATTTAGGAATAAAACAAATTTTAAATAAAAAAACTAAATTTATTTTAGAAAATGATACGTTAAATAACTATTATAACAAATTTAATGTATTTAAAAAGGGCTTTCTTATTGCTATAACAAATCCTAAGCCTATACTTTTTTTTAGTGCTATTTTTCCATTATTCCTTGATAAACATAAGGATATAGAAACTCAATTTTTTATAATGACATTTAGTTTTATGACTATCTCCTTATGTTCTTTAATGACATATGGTTTTTTATCAAAAACTGCAAGAAAATGGTTTCTAAAAGAGGAAGCTTTAAAACTTTTTTATAGAATTTCAGGGGTGTTATTTGTATTAATGGGAATTGCATTACTTTTATTTTAACAACAGGAGAATAAATGAAAGATGATTATTTTAATGAAAAATCAAAAATATATGAGACAGACAATAAACGAGTTGACAATGTAAAAAATATTGCTGAAAGTATTTTAGAAAAAAGACTTCTAAAGAAAAGTGATACTATTCTTGATTTTGGTTCAGGTACAGGATTATTAACAGAGTATATTTCTAATCATGTTAATAAAATTATAGCAAATGATATATCAAATGCAATGAATCAAAAATTAAAAGAGAAAATTGATAATAATAAGTTTTCTTGTGAAATAGATATTCTTTCTGACAACATTACAAAAGAAAAACATCTTTTAGAATCTCTTGATGGAATTATTTCTTCAATGACAATTCATCATGTAAAAGATATTGAGCTATTATTCAATGAATTTTATGAAAGTTTAAAAAATGGTGGAATATTAGCTCTAGCTGATTTAGAAACAGAAGATGGAAGTTTCCATACAGAAGATACTGGTGTGTATCATTTTGGTTTTGATAAAAATATATTCTTAAAATATGCAGAAAACGCAGGATTTATAGATTTATCAATTAAAACAGTAAGCATTGCAGAAAAGCCATATGGTCAATATCAATATCCAATTTTTCTACTGATAGGGAAAAAACCATAATATATAATAGATTTTTAACCCAAAAAGGTTATTAGTGATTTGATTTTAATAATTATGGTATGTCTTATTCATAAAAGAAAGTCGATGGGAATAAAAACATACAATAAAAATTTATTTAAAACCTAAATATCTAAAAAATCAATTTTTCCAATAACATAACACAACATAATATATTTCATATTTGGATATTTTATTTTATATATTATTAAGACTAGCCTATTTAAAGCTTTAATTAATTTAATATCTTAACATTATAAATGTAATGATATTAGATGTTTTTATATATTATTTATATATAATGTATCATTAATAATTACTTATCTAACAATAAAGGGAAAACTCTAAATGGTACAAGAGCAATATTGGAAAGAAATTTACCAATTAAAAACACATATTAATTTTATTGAGCTACAGTTAGAGAAATCTGAAAACATTGATCGAGGCTTAAAGATTTTATTAGCAATTGCTTCAAGTTCAAGTATAGGAGCTTGGGTAATTTGGACTCATTTATCATGGCTATGGGCAGGAATAATTGCATCATCTCAAGTGGTATCTGCGATAAAGTCATATCTTCCTTATAAAAATAGAATTAAAGCTTATACTTCTCTTTTGCATGAATTAGAAGAATTGATGATACAAGCTGAATTTAAATGGCATGCCATTGCAGGTGGAAAATTAACTGCATCAGAAATTCATAAAGCTAGATTTGAGATTAGAGCTGCAAAACAAAAATCATTAAAAAAGAATATTTTTACTACAATACCTACAAATAGTTCAATGCATAAGAAGGCAGAAAAATCTGCTAATGAATATTTCAGCAATTTTTATCTTACAGAAGGAGACAAAGATGTCAAGTGATCAAAAAAAACCGTCGAGTGGAAGTCAACGTCCACAACCATTAGTAGAGGAAAGAGGTCTAAAACCAGCCACAAACCCTCCGAAAATGCCAAAAGTAAAACCACCAAAATCTGAAAAAGATAGCTAACAAATCAGTGGAGCCAATAAATTACTCTGCGGCAATTTATTGGCTCATTTTAAACGTTACCCATCTTCTAAAAGAGAAAATGGGTTCACTTATTTCAAAATAGTTTTAAAAACTATTTCTTCACAGCCTTCCCATTAGGCAAATCAGTTATACTCCCATGGAATATCTCCGCACACATTCCTACAGACTCATGTAATGTAGGGTGAGCGTGGATTGTTAATCCTATATCTTCCGCATCACAATCCATTTCAAGAGCTAGTGAGATTTCTCCTAGTAGTTCTCCTGCATTATCTCCTACGATTGCTCCACCTATTAGTTGATCTGTATCTTTATCAAAGATAAGTTTTGTCATACCTGCACCTGATACATCTGAGGCGATAGCACGTCCTGAAGCTGTCCATGGAAATGATGCTACTTCATAGTTGATTCCTGCTTCTTTTGCTTGAATTTCACTCATTCCAGCTGTTGCAATCTCAGGGAAAGTATAAGCTATTCCAGGGATTTGTTTTGGCTCAAAAAATACTTTATGCCCTGCTATAACTTCGGCTGCTACATGACCTTCATGTACTGCTTTATGTGCAAGCATCGGCTGTCCTACTATATCTCCGATTGCAAAGATATGAGGAACTGTTGTTCTCATTTGTTTATCAACTTTGATTAAACCTTTTTCATCAACTTCCACTTTTGTATTTTCAAGACCTATTTTGAGTCCGTTTGCACTTCTTCCCATAGCAACTAAAACTGCATCATAAGTTTTTGGTTCAGGGGCATTATCACCTTTAAACTCTACATAAATACCTTCTTCTTTAGGGATAATAGCCTGAGTTTGAGTTTTAAACATAAAGTTAAATCTCTGTTCATTTGCTTTTGTATATACTTTAACGATATCTTTATCCGTTCCAGTCATAACTTGAGGTCCTCTTATAACTACATCAACCTCAGAACCTAATTTTTGATAAACCGTACCCATTTCAAGTCCGATAATACCGCCGCCCATAATAAGCATTTTCTTAGGAACTTCTTTTACTTCTAAGGCATTTGTAGAATCCCAAATTCTAGGATCTTCATGCGGGATAAATGACATTTTAGAACTCTGAGATCCTGCTGCAATAATACAATTATCAAATTTAACTACTGTTTTTCCGTCATCTTTTGTATGATTAACGATAACAGAGTTTTCATCAATAAAACTTGCCGTACCTTGGATAACTTTTATATTTCTCATTTTAGCCATTGCCGAAAGTCCATCTGTAAGTCTTTTTACAACACCGCTTTTATATGCTGCAACTCCGGGTAAATCAATCTCAGGTTTAGTAAATTTAATACCTGCATGACTGATATGTTCAGCCTCTTCAATAACTTTTGCAACGTGTAAGAGAGCTTTTGATGGAATACATCCAACATTTAAACAAACACCGCCTAAAGTATCGTGTCTTTCAACTAAGACTGTATCCATACCTAAATCAGCACATCTAAAAGCAGCAGAATAACCGCCAGGTCCTGCTCCAATAACTAAAACATGACCTTTAACTTCACCTGCACCGCTTACCTCTTTTGAAGTAGGAGTAGGTTTTACGGGTGCTGCTTTTGTCTCTTCTGTTTTAGAAGAAGCAGCTGTAGTTTCCTCTTCAACTTCAACACGTGCTATTAAATCACCCGAATTTACTTTATCTCCCACTTTTACAAGAATCTCTTTTATAATTCCTCCGTGTGTTGTGGGTACATCCATAGATGCTTTTTCTGTTTCAAGGGTGATAAGTCCGTCTTCTTCTTCAACTTTGTCACCTACAGAAACCATAATATCAATCAAATCTACATCTTTGTCTGCGCCTAAATCAGGAATAACAATATCTACAATTTTTCCCATTCTAACTCCTTACATACTTAACAATCTAATATCACTTAGAAGTTTTGACAAGGTTGTTGTAAATCTTGCGCCGTCTGCTCCGTCAATAACTTTATGATCATAAGATAAAGATAAAGGCAGCATCAATTTAGGAACAAAATTCTCACCGTCCCATACAGGTTTCATTTCAGATTTAGATAGACCTAAAATAGCAACTTCAGGAGCATTTATAATAGGAGTAAATTTTGTTCCTCCGATTCCTCCAAGACTAGAGATTGTAAAACAAGCACCTTGCATATCTTGTGCTTTTAGTTTTCCTTCTCTTGCTTTAGTTGAAACCTCTTTTAGTTCAAGAGCCAGTTCTTTAAAACCTTTTTTATCTACATCTTTTATAACAGGGACTACAAGTCCGTTTGGTGTATCAACTGCTACAGCTATATGGAAATATTTTTTATAAACCAGACTTTGTCCGTCAGGAGTCAATGAACTGTTAAATTTAGGATGAAGTTCTAAAGCTTTTGCTACTGCTTTTAATACAAATACAAGAGGAGACAACTTATATCCTTGTGCTATTGCATTTTGAGCTTTTCTAAAAGTTTCAAGTTCAGTAATATCTGCTTCGTCAAATTGTGTTACATGAGGGATTGATACCCAGTTTCTATGAAGGTTTGGTCCTGAAATTTTTTGGATTCTGCTTAGTTCTACTGTTTGGATTTCACCAAATTGTGAGAAATCAATCTCTTTTAAAGCAGGTAAATCAAATCCAAGTCCCGCACCGCTTGCAGTTGAAGCTGGTTTGTTAAGCTGTTCTTTTACATAAGCTTTAACATCATCTTTTAAAATTCTTCCTTTTCTACCGCTTCCTTTTACAAAACCTAAATCAACACCAAACTCTCTTGCAACTTTTCTAACGCTTGGACTTGCATAAACTTTTGCCGCTTTTTGAGTTAATACATTTGTATTTGTACTAGATGCAGTTGCAACAGCTGATTGAATAGTTACAGGTTCTTCTTGTTTTACAGGTTCTTCAACTTTTGTCTCTTGAGGAGTCGGAACTTTATTATCCACGACTACGTTTTTCTTGATTTTTGCTATTAAATCACCCGTATTTGCTTTATCCCCTGCTTTAATCATAAGTTCAACAATTTCTCCGCCGACAGGTGCAGGAACATCCATAGAAGCTTTTTCTGTTTCAAGAGTAATAAGTCCGTCTTCAAACTCAACCGAGTCTCCTACATTTACCATTACATCAATAACATCAACATCTTTATCAGCTCCCAAATCAGGAATTACTACATCTTCTATAACAGTACAAATTGTTTGATCTTTTACAAAACTGCAAGATACGCTTGCACTGTCACTTACGGTTTCAATTGATTTTTCAACCTCTTTTAAATCAACTTCACCATTTGTCTCTTTAGGCTCTTCTGCTTTTGCCTCTTCATTTGAAGCTTCACCCTCTTCTTGTGCTTCGATTTTTGCAATAAGATCTCCTGAATTTACCTTCATTCCCTCTTTTACCAAAATCTCTTTTACAACACCTGCATGAGTTGTAGGTACATCCATAGATGCTTTTTCCGTTTCAAGTGTGATAAGTCCGTCTTCAACTTCTACTACATCACCTACATTTACCATAACGTCAATTAAATCAACATCCTTATCTGCTCCCAAATCAGGAATAAAAATATCGTAAATTTTACCCATCTTTTACTCCTTACGCTTTTAATGGATTGATTTTTTCAGGATCAATATTATATTTTTTCATCGCTTCATTTACAAGCTCTTTTTTAACTTTTCCTTTTTTATAAAGTTGAGCCAAAGTTGTAAATACGATAAAATCCGTATCAACTTCAAAGAAGCTTCTTAGATTTGATCTACTGTCACTTCTACCGAAACCGTCTGTTCCAAGAGATTTGAAACTTCCTTTTAAATACGGTGCAATTTGTTCAGAATATGATTTTATATAATCTGTTGCAGATACAATAACAGTATCTTCGTCACTATTTAATACTTCTTGCACATAAGGAACTTTTTCCTCTTCTTCAATATGAAGTAGATTATATCTTTCCGCATCTTGTGCTTCTCTTGTTAATTCATTATAAGAAGTAACAGAATAGATATCTGATTTGATTTCATATTCATCTGCCAAAATTTCAGCTGCTTTTATAACTTGTTGGAAAATAGAACCAGAACCTAGAAGTTTAACTTTATAATCATTTTTAGCCTCTTTTGTTTCTACTTTATAAATACCTTTTAAAATCCCCTCTTCTATACCTTCAGGCATTGCAGGTTGTTGATAGTTTTCATTTAAAGTTGTAATATAGAAAAATACATCTTCTTGATTCTCTCCATACATTCTTTCAATTCCGTTTTGAACGATAACAGCAACTTCATAACCGTAAGTCGGGTCATAAGAGACACAATTTGGAATAGTGTTTGACAAAATATGAGAGTGACCATCTTCATGTTGTAAACCTTCACCGTTTAGTGTTGTTCTACCTGAAGTTCCACCAACTAGGAAACCTCTTGCTTTTTGATCTCCTGCTGCCCAACACATATCACCTGTTCTTTGAAATCCAAACATTGAATAAAACACGTAAAAAGGAATCATAGGGCAGTTATTAACTGAATATGAAGTAGCAGCAGCTACCCAAGAACCCATAGCACCAAGCTCATTGATACCTTCTTGAAGAACTTGTCCTTTTTTATCCTCTTTATAATATGCAACTTGGTCTCTATCTTGAGGAATATATTTTTGCCCCTCATGAGAATAAATACCTATTTGTCTAAACATACCTTCCATACCGAATGTTCTTGCTTCATCAGGAACGATAGGAACTATTTTTTTACCTATGCTTTTATCTTTTACTAAAACATTTAAAACTCTTACAAAAGCCATTGTTGTAGAGATTTCTCTATCTTGACTTCCTTTTAATACGGCATCAAAGGCACTTAAAGCAGGAATTTCAAGTTTATCGCTGAATTTTGTTCTTCTTTGAGGTACAAATCCGCCAAGTTCTGCTCTTTTTTGTTTTAGATATTTCATCTCTTCTGAATCTTCTGCAGGTTTGTAATATGGGAATTTTTCCAAATCTTCATCTGAAATCGGTATATCAAATCTATCTCTAAATTGTCTAAGTGAAGCAATATCCACTTTTTTTACTTGGTGGGCGATATTTTTACCCTCCGCTGCTGCACCCATACCGTAACCTTTTACTGTTTTTGCCAAAATTACAGAAGGTCTTCCTTTTGTTTCATTTGCTTTTTTATATGCAGCATAAACTTTGATAGGATCGTGTCCACCTCTGTTTAATCTCCAAATATCATCATCACTCATATTTTCAACAAGTTTTGCCGTTTCTGGATGTTTGTTAAAGAAGTGCTCTCTTGTATAAGCTCCGCCTTTTTGTTTGAAGTTTTGATATTCTCCGTCAACTGTCTCTTCCATAAGTTGTAGAAGTTTTCCTGATTTATCTTTTTCTAGTAAAGCATCCCAGTGTCTTCCCCAGATTACTTTAATAACTTCCCAGCCAGCACCTCTAAATTCACCTTCAAGCTCTTGGATAATTTTTCCGTTACCTCTAACAGGTCCATCTAGTCTTTGTAAGTTACAGTTAATTACAAAAATAAGGTTATCCAAACCTTCACGTCCGGCTAATCCAATTGCACCTAAAGATTCAGGTTCATCACACTCTCCGTCACCCATATAACAATATACTTTTTGATCGGAACAATCTTTGATTCCTCTATCTGTTAGATATTTTAAAAATCTTGCTTGATAAATTGCTTGAATAGGTCCTAATCCCATTGATACAGTTGGGAACTGCCAATAATCAGGCATAAGTCTCGGATGTGGATATGAAGACAAACCGTTTGCAAAGGCTTCTTGTCTGAAATTATCCATTTGCTCTTGGCTTATTCTTCCTTCAACAAAACTTCTAGCATAAATACCGGGAGCTATATGTCCTTGAAAAAAGATCAAATCTCCGCCGTTTATCTCATTTGGAGCTTTAAAAAAGTGATTGAAAGCAACATCATAAAGAGTTGCAGAAGATTGAAAAGATGAAATATGACCACCTAGTTCAAGTTTCTTTTGAGAAGCTCTTTGAACCATAATTTGTGCATTCCATCTAACTATTGAACGAATTTTTCTCTCTAAAGAAAGATTACCTGGCATTTTAGGTTCTTGTTCAACCGGGATTGTATTAACATAAGCAGTTGTTGCAGAAAACGGCAAATATGTACCGTTTCTTCTTGCTTTATCAATTAATTTTTCCAAAATATAGTGAGCTCTTTGGCTTCCCTCTTCTTGAATAACAACTTCAAGTGCATCTAACCACTCTTGTGTTTCTTGAGGGTCGATGTCGTTTAAGTTTATCTCTGACATTTACACTTCCTTATAAAAGATTTTAATAAAATTCATATCATAAGATTTACAAAAGGAGTGAACATATGTTCATTATGTAAAAATTATGTACGATAAAATACCGTATTACCGAATTATGGTCATATGATACATTAAATATCTTAATAATTTTTTCTTTTAAAATATTAATTAGTTTTTATAAGTTTTAATCTATGAAAATCCAATTATAATGAAAAAAAGATGAAAATCTTTAAGTTATTTTTAACATATATATATTTAAAAAGTATAACATTTTTTAATAATTATAGGAGTCTAAAAAATTGATAAATCAAAAAAGTAAATTTAGAGTAATTCTATCAGACAAGAACTCTTCCAAAAAGAATATGGCAATTGATGAATCTTTACTTCTTTGTTATGAAAAAAATGATTTGCCCATATTAAGATTATATTTATGGGATAGTAACAGCGTAACTATAGGCATTTCTCAAAAAGTTGAAGAGTATGACTTTGAGAATATCGCAAAAAGGATTACAGGAGGAGGAGTTCTTTTTCATGGACAAGATATCTCTTACTCTTTAGTTATTCCAGTTGAGCTTTTAAGTGGATTTAATATAAAAGAATCTTATGAAAAGATATGTGAGTTCTTACTTAATTTTTATAAAAAATTAGGATTAAATGTTTGTTATGCAAAAGATAATGAAACTGTTAAATTATTTAAAAGTGAGTATTGCCAAGTAGGTTTTGAAGCCTACGACATTTTGATTGACGGTCAAAAAATCGGGGGAAATGCACAAAGAAGAACAAAAAAAGCAATTTTCCAACACGGTTCGATTCCAATAACAAGTGTAGAAAAAAGTAACACTTTTTCAGACAAAATCGGTATTTCATTGGAAGATATAGGAAAAGAAATTACATTTAATGAAGCAAAAGATTATCTGATTGAATCTTTCGAAAACAGTTTTAATGTAGAGTTGATTTTTTCTCAATTAACAAAAGAAGAAGAGACTCTTGTAAATAGATTATTAAAGGAAAAATATGAGTACAGCACTAAATGAAACAGAAAAAAAAGTAAATTTCAAAAAACCTCAATGGCTTAGAAAAAAACTTGTTCCAACCGCACAAAAAGAGATGGAAGCTCTACTTGGAGAACATAAATTATATACTATCTGCCAAGAAGCAAAATGTCCTAATATAAGTGAATGTTTTTCTAAAAAAAATGCAACTTTTTTGATTTTGGGAAATATCTGTACTAGAAGATGTACTTATTGTAATGTGCATACGGGAAAACCTACAGAAGTTGATTTAGCCGAAATTGAAGGAGTTACAACCTCTGTATTAAAACTAGGGCTTAAATTTGTAGTTATTACAAGTCCTGCAAGAGATGATTTAAAAGACGGCGGAGCTGAACAGTTTTATAGAGTTACAAAAAATATTTTAAAAAAATCTCCTGGAACTCAAGTTGAAATTTTAATACCTGATTTTAAAGCAAGAGAAGAGTCTTTAGAAAGAGTAGTACAAAGCGGTGCGGTAATTATCGGACACAATGTTGAAACAGTACCCTCTTTATATCATATTAGAAGAAATGCTTCATATGAAAGAAGTTTGCAAGTTCTAAAAAGATTAAAAGAGCTTGGAGGAGAAAAAGTAAAAACAAAATCTGCACTTATGGTAGGTCTTGGAGAAAAAGAAGAGGAAATGGTACAGGTATTTAAAGATTTGCTGGAAGTAGGATGCAAATTTTTAAGTATAGGGCAATATCTTGCACCTTCGGGAGATTATGAAAAGGTAAAAGAGTTTGTAAAACCTGAACAGTTTGAAAGATACAAAAAAATTGCCCTTGATATGGGATTTGAATTTGTACACTCTACTCCTTATGCAAGAAGTTCATATATGGCACATGAATATCTGGCAAATCAAAAATAAAAAAGACGGTCAGTCTTTTTTATAATAAATTAAAATTTTATATCTATTTATGATAAGCGTTAGAGAGTTTTAAAATCTCTTCGCCGTATTTATGAAGTTTTTCCTCATCAAGCCTTACGGATAGACCTGAAATGCCTACAGCTCCCACAAATTCATTTTTTTTGTTAAAGTACGGTGCGGCTATTGATTTAAGTCCGAATTCATGTTCTTCGTTTCCTATTGCATAACCTGTCTCTTTTATCTTCTCAATCTCTTTTTGAAGTTTTGTTATACTTGTAACCGTATTTGAAGTAAATTTTGTAAGTTTTAAAGAGTTTATATCAACTTGATTGCTAAAAGCTATTAAAATTTTACCGAAAGCATTTGAGTGCAAAGGAGAATGAAAACCTATAGAATCCCTTGTTTTAATAACTCTGTTTGATTTATCCACTTGGTTTAAATACAAAGTTGCATTATTATCCAAAATTCCTATATATGAAGCTTCATCCGTTAAATAGAAGATTTCATCCAATAAAGCACTTGTTTTTTCTACAATTTTTTCTCTATCATCTTTATAAACGATTTTTCTAAGAATATCACTTAAAATAATCTCTTTTGAATCGCCTTTATACTCTATAAAATCTTCATTCATAAGAGTGGTTACAAGTCTTGACATTGTACTTTTATCTATATTTAGTTTTTGACAAAGAACATTTGCCGTAATAGGTTTATTACAACTCATTATCTCTTTTAGTACTTGAAGTCCTTTGGTAAAGGATTTATTTTTACTTGGTTGCACTTTTTTCTATACTCTTTTATAATTTAGTTTCTATTATAGTAACATCTTTTATATAAAGAAATTTCAATCAAAAATCTAATCATGCGTTACTAAAAACTATATATGTGTAAAAAATAACCACAAATTTAAAAAGTTTTCTTTTATATATTAAAACTATCTCAAAATTTTTTCTCATAATGTGAAACTATCATATTCTCACTTTATAAAGTCTCCTAAATATGGTGTTTTTAAGACTTTATAAATTTAAACTTAATTTATAAATTAATAAATATATCTCTGTTTCGACTTATTTTTTCTATGGATAAATTGCTCCATCAGAACAGTTTATCTGAATAATTTAATAAAAAACAAAATAAAAAAAGAGGTAATTATTATGAATTCATCTTTTATAGATTTATCAAAATTAACCGCTAACGATGACTTAAAACCGGTACTTGGAGGTAAATGGCCAGGTATTCAGATTTATTATCCGCCAATTAAGTTTAACCCTTTGGACGGTACTTATGAAACTATGGAACAGGCAAAATACAGATTACAAAAACATGCCTATAAAACAAAAGCTCATACTGTGCTATTCGACCTTGAAGACGGTTGTAGAATGAAAGATATGAGTAGGAAACTTTTAATTGAAGAGTTACCTAAGTTTCCCGAAAGAGATTTTCAAATTGCAATTAGAATAAACCCTTTTAGAACACATGAATATGATGAAGATCTTAAAATGATTAAAAAAGTTCATAAATATATTGATGCAATAGTTTTAGCAAAAGCAGGAGAAGTTTACGGAGATGCCGAAATTAGAGATCTCTCTTCATGGTTAGTCTCTATTGGAAGTAATTTACAAATTCAACCGATTATTGAACATCCGAAATCTTTGCAAATTGCAGATAAGCTGATGAGTCACTCAACAGTACAGCATGTTGTATTCGGTATTCACGATTTTTCAAAAGCAATGGCTTATAAAATTACTGCCGAGGGTTGGATTGAAGAGTTAAAAACATTTTTTAATATGCTTACAATGCAAGCAAGAATCAAAGGGAAAGGTGTAATAGGAGGAGTTGAAGTTTTATTGACTCCAAATTCACTTCCTGACTCTTGTGTCGAAAAAAAAGAGATTAGAAGATGGCTGGACTTGCATGGAGACGATGCTTCAAGACATGTTTATGCTCATGCTCAGACAGAAACAGCAATGGGACTTACAGGAAAACAAGTAATTACTCCAAATCATATAAATATTTGTAAAGTTGCTTTTACTCCAAGTCCAAAAGAGATTGCAAAAGATGTATCTATTTTAAAAGCCGCAATTGAAGCAGATGCTCTTCTAAGCGGAGCAATAAGATATAACGGAGAGATGTTAGATCCTCCTATGTTCGGTAAATCTTTACAAAATATTTTAAGAGCTTATGCTCTAAACAGTTTAAAAGAAGAGGATAAATTATTTGCACTTGAAGTATTAAAAAGAATGCCTCTTCATACATTTAAAGAAAACTGGCCTTACGGTCAAATATAATAGGGAGTTTATATTATGAGTACAAATCTAAAAATTGAAGTACCTGAATTTTTAAATATAGGTGTTGCTTGTACCTCTTCACATTTAGGAACTTTAAAAGAAAATAATACGGCAATGATTATTGAAGATGACAAATTGGGAACTGATGAAATCACATATAAAGAGTTATCGGAAAAATCAGACCAAGTTTGTAACTTCCTTATCTCAATAGGTATTAAACCAAGAGATAGAGTATTAGTTTGTCTAAAAAACTCTCTTGCTTACCCTATTTCGTTTTTTGGAAGTATAAAAGCAGGAATCATTGCAGTTCCTACATCAACACTGTTAAGCGGTTCAGAAGTTAAATATCTAGCAGAAGATTCACAAGCAAGTGCAATTGTGATGTCTGCATCTATGTATGAAAACCTAGTTCCTTATTTAGAAAATGTTGATAACCTAAAAACAATTATAGTTGCAGGAACCAATAGCGTTGAAGATTATAAAAAACCAAAAGGGATTAATGTTTACGCATTAAACCAAATCTTAGAAGATACGGATAAAACTCCAAACCACTATAACTCAAAAGCGGGAGAACCTGCATATTTGGTTTATACATCGGGAACAACAGGTTATCCAAAAGGTGTTTTACATTCACACAGATCACTTGTGGGAAGAACTCCTGCTACACAATATTGGTTTAATTTTAAAGAGAATGACAGAATTATGCATTCGGGAAAATTTAACTGGACTTATGTATTAGGTTCTGCTCTTATGGATCCATTATTTAATGGACACACCGTAATTGCATATGAAGGAGCGAATAATGCTTCAACATGGATAGATCTGATTAAAAAACATAAATGTACTATATTTATAGGAGTTCCGACTATTTATAGACAGATTATTCAAAAAACAGATTTTACGATTGATGACTGCCCAAGTCTTAGATATTGTATGAGTGCGGGAGAACATCTATCTGATGAGATGATTGGATTATGGAGAGATAGATTCAAACAAGATATTTTTGAAGCTATTGGTATGAGTGAATGTTCTTATTATATTTCTCACTCAATTTATAATCCTATTAGACCGGGATCTGCCGGATTTGTTCAACCCGGACATATAGTAAAACTTCTAAATCCCGAAACACTTGAAGAAGTAGGAGTTGAAGAAGAGGGAATGATTTGTATAGGAGAAGATGATCCTGGATTGTTTATAGAGTATTGGCAGTTAGATGAAGAGACTGCAAAAGCTAAACATGACGGATATTTTTTTACGGGAGATTACGCAAAAAAAGATAAAGACGGATATATCTGGTTTATAGGAAGAAAAGATGATATTATCAATACTTTTGGATTTAGAGTATCTCCACACGAAATTGAAAGAGTTGTAAAAACTCATCCTTTAGTTGCAGATTGTGTTGCTTTTGGTCTTGAAATAGAAAAAGATAAAACTTTGGTTGCTATTGCTGTAATCGGACATAAAGAGTTAACAAAAGAGCAAGAAGAGGAAGTGCTGGCATATTCACAAAAGAATTTAGCTAAATACAAAGCTCCAAAACTTATCTATGCTCTTAAAGATTATCCAAGAACAAAAAACGGTAAAGTTTTAAGAAAACAGTTGGTTAAACAGCTGCATGAAGAGTACCATGCAAAAGAGACGGGAGAGGAAATTGTTGAGTATAAAGCTAGAAGATCAATGCTTTTTGTTCCTTCATATAATGAAAAGTATGCAAGAAAAGCAAAAACAGTTTTAGCTGATTCGGTAATTTTTGATTTAGAAGCTATTTTGGAAGACCAAAGAGAACCGGGTCGAAATATCGTAAAAAAAGTATTCAGTGAATTCAATGGAAACTTTGGAGAATCAGAGAGAGTTTTAAGAGTAAATAAACTTGGAACAGAAGATTTTAAAAAAGATATGGAACTAGCAAAAGAACTTGATATAGATGCGATTTTATTTGCTCTAATCGAGACTCCAGAACAAGTTTTGGAAGCAGAAAAAGCATTAATGGAAGTAAACCCGAATCTAACTATGATGGTTATGATAGAGACTCCTCTTGCTATTTTGAACTCTCCTGAAATTTGCAGGGTTAGTTCTAAACTTGAAGTAGTTGTTGTAGGTTCAAACAAACTTGCAAACAGACTTCAAATAGATATAAAAAGAGGTTCAAAAGCTATGTTTAATTACCTTGCCAGAATTGCACTATCTGCAAAAGCATACGGTAAAACGGTTATTGACGGACCACATTATGATGTTCATGATGAATTTGCGTGCGAAGATTCGACAAAAGATGCCTTTAACCTAGGATTTGACGGTAAAGCTTTAGTTCATCCCGTGCAAATTGAGTATATAAACGATATTTTTACTCCAAAACAAGCAGAAGTTTTAGAGTATGAAGAGATGATAAATAAGTATGAAGAGGCTGAAAAAGAGGGTAAAGAGGTAATTTTATATAAAGATAAACTTATTGATAAATGTAAAATCAAATGGGCTAAAAAGATGATTACCCTTTACGAAACATATAAAGCTTTAGGTCAAAACCTATTTGGTAAATAAGGAGAAAACGTGTCAAAAATAAGCACCAAAATAAATAAAGGGAACTTTTTTGAAGACTTTTATATGGGTCAAAAAATAGTTCATCCTCTTCCTAGAACAATCAGTGAAGGAGATGTATCTTTATACATAGCTTTTACCGGTTCTAGATTTGCTCTTCACTCTTCAAATGAAGTTGCAAAAGAGTTTGGATATGAAAAAAGACCCATAGATGATGTTTTGATGTTCCATATGACATTTGGTAAATCTGTTCAAGACATATCATTAAATGCAATTGCAAACTTGGGATATGCAGAGATTAGTTTTCCTACTCCTGTATATGTTGGAGATACTGTTTCTATGACATCTACCGTAATTGGGTTAAAAGAGAACTCAAACGGTAAAAGCGGAGTTGTATATGTACACTCTATTGGGGTAAACCAAAACAATGAAGAGGTATTAAACTTTAAAAGATGGGTTATGGTTCACAAAAAAGACAAAAAAACTTTAACAGGTATTAAAGAAGTTCCGACTTTTAGTGAAACAACACCTATTTTAGATGAAATTAATATTCCTAAAATAGAGTGTGTTGATACGAATGCAACAGGCGGAGAATTTTTCTTTGAAGATTATGAAAAAGGTGAAAGACTAAATCACCCCGAAGGTATTACAATCGATGACAGTGACCATACTTTGGCAACAAAGTTATATCAAAACAATGCAAAAGTTCACTTCAACGACCATATGATGAAAAGTACACCAATGGGTCAAAGACTTATGTACGGTGGAATTATTATCTCTATGGCAAGGGCAATCTCTTTTAACGGCTTGCAAAATGCCCAATGGATATATGCAATAAACAGCGGAAGCCATTGTAATCCCACTTATGCGGGAGATACAATTTACGCTTATACTGAGATTATTGATACTATTGATCATAAAAGAGAGGATATTGGATTGTTAAGATTAAGAACTATTGCAGTTAAAAATCAAAAATCTGAAGAGATTTTGAATCCAAAAGACGAAGACGGTAAGTACTTAAAAAATGTTGTACTTGATTTAGATTACACAGTAATCATACCAAAAAATAAAACAAAAAAATAAGTGATAAGGTAAGAGCAACTCGTTGTTCTCTTTAGGATTTTGCTTCTTTTAATAGGAATTTATTTCCTATGCTCTTCATAGCGTAGTCTTGTGGCGAACGAAGTGAAGACAAAAAAGAAGAAAAACAAGAAAAAGGTCCCTTTTAAAATTGAGGGACGAAATTTAAAAAGGAAACTATTATGACACACCCTAATGAAGCACTATTTGAATCTGGAAAAAGTTTACCGATTATTCCAACTTGTGAGCACTTTGCAGGAAGTGAGAAACTTATTAAAAAAGGTTTCGAGATGCAAAAAAAGCTAGGACCTGTTTTTGATATTACTTGTGACTGCGAAGATGGAGCAGAAACAGGTAAAGAAGTAGAACATGCACAAATGATTGTTAGAGTTGTAACTAGCGAAGAGAATCCATACGGTATGGCAGGAACTAGAATCCATGATTTCTCACATCCTGATTGGAGACAAGATATTGATATTTTAGTATCAGGTGCAGGAGAAAGGTTAGCATATATCACACTACCTAAATCTACTTGTTATGAAGATGCAAAAACTCAAATTGAGTATATTCAAGAAACGGCAAAAAAAGCAGGTATTAGTAGAGAGATCCCTATTCATGTACTTATTGAAACTCACGGTGCATTGGAAGATGTAGAAAAAATTGCAACTCTACCTTGGCTGCAAGTATTAGATTTTGGACTTATGGACTTTGTATCAGGATATCAAGGAGCAATTCCTGCAATTAATATGAGAAGTCCGGGACAATTTGAACATAGATTAATAGGCGCTGCAAAAGCAAAAGTATGCCAAGCGGCAATTCAAAACCATGTAATCCCTTGCCACAATGTTACCTTAGATCTTAAAAATCCATATCAAACATATAAAGATGCGGAGAGAGCTAGAAATGAGTTTGGATTTATGAGAATGTGGTCTATTTACCCAACACAAGTTCAAGCAATCGTTGATGCTATGAAACCTGATTTTACAGAGCTTGAATCTGCTCAAAATATCTTAATCAAAGCTCAAGACGCAGAGTGGGGACCAATCCAATATGATGGAGAGTTACACGATAGAGCTACATACAGATACTTTTGGGAATTGGTTCAAAGAGCAAAATTCTCAGGAGCTAAATTATTAGATGAAACAGAAAAAAGATTTTTTGCTTAATTAAATTTTTTAAGTAAAGCTTTTGGAAAAGAGGAGTATTCTTCTTTTTCAAAATAAAAAAAAGGATTATAGATGAAACAACAACTCAATGTCGCCGTCAAAAACTATAGTGAGAAGAGTTTATATCGCAGTAGATTTTAACAGACAATATACAACAACTACTACATAAACTTCCACGAATAATTTCTCACTTTAAATAAAAATCACAAAACAAAAAAACTTATTGTCAACATAAAACAATTAAGGTATTAATAATGAAAAAATATAATATTAATCTTGAAGAGTTAAAAGATTATTTGGGTTTTGGTGTTGCAGGAAATTTTGCTAATCATTTAGGAGAAGCAGGAGAAGCAGATGAGTTTTCGGTGATTGAAACAAAAGAGAAAGATGCTCCAAAAGGATTATTTCCTTTTTATATTCCAAATCATCAATCATTTTTAGGGAATTTCCCTTTTAGTACGGAAAAGATAAATCATAACAATATAGAACAGCTACAAATAGAAGCAGAAGTTGCCCTACTTTGTGATTTTGTTTTTGAAAACGGTAAGTTAATAGATTTGAAACCGAAATATTTCGGTGCATTTAACGACTGCTCAAACAGAATCCAAAACGGTAATAAACTAAGTACTAAGAAAAACTGGGGAGATAACTCAAAAGGAATTGCGCCTGATTTTATAGAAATAGACAGTTTTAACAAAGAAGGGATACTAAATAAATTTCATATAGCTTCCTTTGTAAGAAGAGATGGAATTTTAAAACATTACGGAACAATCAGTGCCGTAAATTCATATTCATACTTTTTTGAACAATTAAAAAAATGGATGATTGAAAAATTTAACAATCAAGAAGAGACCGGACCTCTAGAAGAGATAAATCCTCTAATAAAAAATCTAAACAACCATAAAGGGATTTTAATAGCAGCAGGAGCAACAGCATATACGGAATTTGGGAAAAGTAACTTTTTACAAAAAGGTGATGAAATCTTTGTTTATGTTTATAATGCACGTTTCCACTCTTTTGAAGATATTATGAAAGATATATCTGGAGCAGATATTCATCTGTCCCAATGCAGTAAACTTCATCAAATAGTTGAATAAAAAAATACAGTATAAAAAATAATATACTGTATTTTAATTTTTTGTGATATTTGTTACCTTTATGATATCTTTATAAGTTATAATATGAAAAGAATTTCATAGGAGAGCAAGATGTTTAAATCAAAAAAAATGAGCTTTGGTAATAAGCTTTTGTTATCTATCTTAGGAACTACTTTAGTAGTCTTTAGTTTAACTATATTTTTTGTAACTAAGTTTTCATACGAAACAGCACAAAAAGATGTTGAACATCTTATAAATGAAGCTTCCGGCAAATATGCCGCACAAATTCAAAATAGAGTTAATCAGACGATAGTTATTGCAAAAACTTTGGCTTTAAAATTTGAAGAAGCATTAAATACAAACGCAAAAATTGATGAGAAAGAGACTATTGCTTATTTAAAATCTTTATCAAAATATAATGAAGATATCTTAGGATTTTGGTTTAAAACAAAAGATAAAGAACTTCTTTTTGAATCCAACCCTGAATTAAAAGGTCAGAACGGTTATGATAAAAACGGTCAATATCTTCGATCATGCCTATGCTTTTATAATAGACAGTTACGGGATGGTATTAGGGCATCCAAATAAAGATTTCCTTGCAAAAGATCTTTTAGACGTAACAAAAAATGATCGTGATTATAAAAAATTGATTGAAAATGCAAAAAACGGTAAAGATACCAAATTTCTAAAAGTTTCGGCAGATGATAATTTAAAATCTTTATTTTATTCTAAACCTTTTGATATACAAGGAACAGATAAAAAATGGTCTTTTGTTATGGCAGCCCCCGAAAAAGAGTATCTTGCAAATGCAAACTTTATTAGAAATTTTTCTATTATAGGATCTGTTATAGGATTATTGATTATTGCCGTAATAATTTTCTTGATTGTAAAAAGATTAAATCATAATTTAAAATCTATCTCAACTGGTTTATCTTCTTTCTTTAAATATTTAAATAAAGAAGTAACTGATACGCAAAAAATTGATCTTAATTCAAATGATGAATTCGGACAAATGGCAAAAGATATCAATGAAAATATTGAAAAGATCAAAATTAGTATTGAAGAAGACAATAAACTAATTGCAGATGTAAAAGAGACGGTATATAGAGTGGGAGAAGGATATTTAGATAAAAAAATTACCTTAAATAGTTCTACTGATACACTAAATGAGTTAAAAAATCTTTTTAATAATATGTTAGAAAACCTGGAAAAATTAGTAGGTAAAAATATAAATAAAATCAGTGAAGTATTAAGTAAATATTCACAAAGAGACTTCACTGCAAAATTAGATGGAAGCAATTCAGGAAAAATAGGTTCGGAACTTATTGAATTAAATAAAATGATGACTCAACTTTTACAAGACAGCCAAAGAGACGGAACAGCTTTAAGAAAAAGCGCAACTGAACTAAACAGCAGTGTGGGAACATTAAATAAAAATGCAACGGAACAAGCTGCATCTTTAGAAGAGACTGCTGCATCAATAGATGAAATCACGGGAAATATAAAACAAACAAGTGAAAAAGCCCAAGAGATGTTAAGTGTATCAAATGAGACAAAATCTTCTGCAAATGAAGGTAAAATAAATGCAAATGATACGGTTAAAGCAATGGATGAGATAAATGATACGGTACAAAATATAAATGAAGCAATTTCCGTAATCGACCAAATAGCCTTCCAAACAAATATTCTTTCACTAAATGCAGCAGTAGAAGCTGCAACGGCAGGAGAAGCAGGAAAAGGTTTTGCAGTAGTTGCCCAAGAAGTTAGAAATCTGGCAAGCAGAAGTGCCGAAGCCGCAAAAGAGATTAAAGATTTAGTTGAAAATGCTACGCAAAGAGCAAATAACGGTAAAGTAACCAGCAGTAAAATGATTGAAGGATTTACCCAATTAGAAGAGAAAATCGAAAAAACAAATGAATTAATTGATGATGTGTCAAATGCCGCAAAAGAGCAAACCATAGGTATGTCACAAATAGCAGATGCAATGAATCAACTAGATAGATTTACTCAAGAAAATGCTGCCATTGCAGATAAAACAAACACTATTGCAAATGAGACAAATAAAATTGCACTTGATGTTGTAAAAAATGTAGAGATAAACAATTTTGACGGAAAAACAACACAAAACTTAAGTGATATAGAATATGAAGAAAAACCTAAAACTAGATCACCGGAAAAAAGAAAAAGTAATACAAAAAAAGAGTTTATTTCTAAAAAAAGTGAAAATGAAGATGAATGGGAGAGCTTTTAAAAAACAGAGAATAAATTGACTTCTAATCTATTTAGATATATAATGATTTTCAATATTTTTTAAAGGAGATAAAAATGAAAGGCTTTGCTATGATGAGTATAGGTCAAACAGGATGGATTGAAAAGCAACGTCCTGTTTGCGGTCCTATGGATGCAATTTGTAGACCAATAGCTCTTGCCCCTTGTACATCTGATGTACATACTGTATGGGCGGGTGCTTTAGGAGATAGACATGAATTAATTTTAGGTCACGAAGCTGTGGGAGAGATAGTAGAGCTTGGAAGTGAAGTTAAAGATTTCAAAGTGGGAGATAAAGTTTTGGTTCCCGCTATTACGCCAGATTGGAACTCTTTAGAAGCACAAGGAGGATACTCTATGCACTCAGGAGGTCCACTTTCAGGATGGAAATTTTCAAACTTTAAAGATGGAGTTTTTGCTGAATTTTTTCACGTAAATGATGCCGACGGAAATCTTGCTTTACTTCCTGAGGGTATGGATTTAGCTGATGCTTGCATGCTTTCTGATATGGTTCCCACAGGTTTTCACGGAGTTGAACTAGCAGATATACAATTTGGAGACAAAGTTGTAGTTATAGGAATCGGTCCTGTGGGACTTATGGCTGTAGCAGGTGCGGCAATTAGAGGTGCTTCTGAAATTTTAGCAGTTGGGTCAAGACCAAACTGCGTAGCTTTGGCAAAAGAGTTCGGAGCTACTGATATTATAAATTATCATGAAGGTGATATTACCGAACAAATTTTAGGAAAAGTAGGCTTTGTAGATAGAATAGTAATCGCAGGCGGTACGGTCGATACTTTTGAACAAGCTATAAAAATGCTTAAACCAGGCGGTAAAATAGGAAATGTAAATTATCTGGGGAAAGGAGATTATATAAAAATCCCTCGTGTTGAATGGGGCTATGGAATGGGTCACAAACAGATTCTTGGAGGATTGATGCCGGGAGGAAGACTTAGAATGGAAAAACTAGCTTCAATGGTAACAACAAAAAGAATACATCCGGGTAAACTTATTACTCATAGATTCGAAGGTTTAGAAAGTGTTGAAGAAGCACTTTTTCTTATGAAAGACAAACCTAAAGATTTAATCAAACCTTTGGTTATTCTATAACTTATATTTGTAGAAGTTTGAAAACAACTTCTGCAAATCTATATCTCGGGATAAATATCCTTTACATACTTAGACTCTCCAAGTAAAATCAAAACATCATCTATTTGAACTTCATAGTTTGGATCAATATTAAAAATAAGTTCACCCTCTTCTTTGTTTTTAAATCCTACAATTTTTAAATTTTTGAATTCATGCTCAATCTCTTTGATTTTTTTCAATTCATAACTCTCATTTACCACAATTTTTAAAACTTTTACACTGTTACTTACGTCAATATCTTCAAGAGGAATCTCATCTACAAATTTTCTAACCAACATTCTTCCTGCTAGTTTTTCGGGATAAATTACTTTAAAAGCCCCTATTTTTGATAAAATTTCACCGTGAGTATTTGTTATAGCCTTAGCTATAATTCTATCATTCTTCAAATCTTTTAGAGCCATTACTGTTAAAATACTAGATTCGATATTTTCTCCTATACTAACTATTACTGTTTTTAGATTATAAATACCTATCTCTTCCAAAGCCTGTTTATTTGTACTATCTACTACATAAGAGTGATCAATATATTCACTAATTTCTTGAATCTTCTTTTCATCATTATCAATTGCAATAACAGTGACATTTTGTCTTGCCAAACTTTTTGCAATATAAGAGCCGAATTTTCCTAACCCGATAACTGCGATTGTTTTCATATAATTATCCTTCCTTTTGGGTATTTAAAATGTTTTGCTTTTGATTGTCCGATTAAAATAAGCCCAAAACCGAATACCCCCAATCTTCCGGCAAGCATCATTACAATAATTACACTTTTTCCAAAAGTATCAAACTGCTGAGAAAAACTTAAGATATCTCCGTTTCCCGTTGATAAACCGACCGTTCCAAAAGCAGATGCAACTTCAAATAATATTTTCAAAAACGGAAATTTTTGAGTTTCCACTAAAATCAAAGTAGCAAGTAAAACAAAAAAAGAGGAAGATAAAATTATTGCCAAAGCTTTATTTATAAGTTTTTGGTCTATGGTTCGCTCAAAAATATTGGGTTCTTGATTGCTGTCTTTTAAGATAAAAATTACAGTAATAACCAAAATTGCAACGGTAGTTATTTTCATTCCACCTGCGGTACTTCCCTGACCTGCTCCTGTCATCATAAAAAGGGTAGAGAAAAACAAAGAAGACTCTTTTAAACTTCCTATATCAATACTGTTAAATCCGCTTGTCCTGAAATTAACCGATAAAAAAAAGGCATTTATCAACTTTTCATAAAAACTCATGCCTCCAAAAGTCTTAGGATTATTCCACTCAATAGATAAAAACAGAATAATTCCCACAACAATTAAAAAAATTGTTCCGTAAATCATTATCTTTGTATGAATTGAGTATCTTTTTGGCATTTTCCTGTTTTCATAGATTTCTATTAGAACAAAATATCCCAGTCCACCTAAAATAACTAAAATTCCAATAGTAAATAAAGAGATTGTATCATCTTGAAAGCCTTCAAGACTGTTTGGAAATAGAGAAAAACCCGCATTGTTAAAAGCACTGATACTATGAAAGATACCGTACCAAATAGAGTCAAGAAGATCATATTTGCCGTAAAATTGTATAGATAAAATCAATGCTCCAATTGCTTCTACAACCATAACTGCAACAAAAATTTTTTTTAAAAAACTAGTAACATGAAGACTGGGTAAATCCAAAGAGAGTTTTAAAGCCCTTTTTTCATCTATATCAAGTTTACGTTTAATAAAGAGATAAAAAGTGACAACAAGTGCCATATATCCTATTCCACCTATTTGAATTAAACCTAAAATAATAAGTTCACCCAAAAAAGTAAAATTATCGGAAGTACTTGTAACAATAAGCCCCGTAACACAAGAAGCACTAGCAGCAGTAAAGATTGAATCAATAAAAGATAATTCACCTTTATGACAAATGGGCAAAGAGAGTATTGTCCCGCCGCATAAAATAATTAACACATATCCAATAAATATTGTTTTTACATATTTATATTCCATCAACACAACTATTCTTACACTATAAGACCTAAAACAGGTCTAAATATCCGTATCTATCGTAATACAATAATAGATGCTACCGTTTTATTTTGTAGTAGTGTAACATAAAACGTTTAAATATTGTAACTTTTACAAAATATTCAAAACTTTATAAATCTACCATTGCTTTAAAGAAAGCTCCGCTTCTTCCTACATTATCAATATGTACATGAGACTTTTCATCTAATCTGCCCTCTTCTATAAACTGTTTTTTAACTTCTAAAATAACAGGCGTTGTTTTCCCCGGAAGATCAACAGTTTTATAAAACTCACAAAAAAGAGCTGTTTGGGTTGAAGCTATCATCGCAGGAAAATCTTCCAAAACTTTTTGGACATCAATATTATAAGTCTCTACTTCACTCTCATTTTTATCTAAAGGCATTGCACAATTTTTTACCTCTTCACAGCTGTTTTTATTTACAAAACATATTGTTGCTTTTTTATGTTTTAAAATATTATAAAGAGTATCCTTAGGAGTCCCATCCTCTTTTTTACCGATAGAGACAATAACAACAGGAGGATTTGACGATAAAGGAACAAAATATGAAAACGGTGCGGCATTTATTATCCCGTTATCTTCCGTTACTATCCAGGCAATCGGTCTTGGAACTACAGTATCAGACATCATTTTATATCTATTTAAATCATTTACATCTTTATAATCAACTATCATATTCAACCTTTTTTTAACAACATTTTTATAAAAAAGTATTAAATAAAAGCTTAAAATAACAGCATATTCAAAATATTGTTTTAAATAAAATTAGTTATAATCTTTGAAAAAAGGCTATACGAGTGAACAGTGTTATTGAAATATTTAAAGAGATTACTTCTATTGCAAGATGCAGCGGTACACATGAACCGTTTATAAAATTTATAAAAAACTATTGTAATAAATACGGTTATGAGTGTTTAATCGACGACTACAATAATATTTTATGTAAGAAAAAAGAGTCAAAAGCAAAAATTTGTTTGCAAAACCATTATGATATTGTATGTTTAAAAGATAATTGTATACCTCAGATTATTGAAGAAGACGGATTTTTTAAAGCAAAAGATTCTACTTTGGGTGCGGACAACGGAATAGGATGTTCTTATATGCTTTGGCTTATGAGTTTAGATTATGATTGCGAATTTTTATTTACTTCAGATGAAGAGATAGGATTAATTGGAGCTAATAATTTAGAGCATAAACTAAAAGCGGAATATATGTTAAATATAGACAGTGAGCAAGAAGGAGAGATCTGCATAGGTTGTGCAGGAGGAGTTGATATTTTTGCTAAAAACAGATCAAAAAAAATAGTTGAAAACAAAGAAGATTATGAACTTTATGAGGTATCAATTTCAAATCTTCCCGGAGGTCACAGTGGAGTTGAAATTCATAAAAATATCCCAAATGCAATAAAACTGATTGCTGCTTTGATAAAAGAAAACGGTGGTTTACTCTTAGACATAAACGGGGGAGAAAGAATAAACTCAATTCCTGCAAATGTAAAAGCAATAGCAGCCTTTAAAACTTATCCACAAGAAATTTCATATAAAAATGTTTGTATATCGAAAATAAATACAAAAAGTGAACATTTAAATATTTGGAGTAGTGATATTACCGATTTTATTTATACATTTGCAAATGGTGTAAGAGCTTATGACGTAGATTTGCAAGTAGTTTTAAACTCTATAAATTTGGCTAAAATTTCTACAAATATTGATGAAATCACTATTGAACTAAGTGCTAGGTCAATGGCAAATGAAGAGCTGGAAAAAATAAAAAAAGAGACAAGAGTTTTACTGGAACATTTCGGTTTTGAAGTTGAAACCTCAGGAAAATATCAAGCTTGGAAACCAGATGTAAATGATTTTACAAACAATGTTTTAAATATATATAAAAAGTATGATAAAGATGCTTCATTAGAAGCAATCCATGCAGGGCTTGAATGTGCTATTTTTAAAAATATGTTCCCACATATGAAAATTGCTTCAATCGGTCCTACTATTAACAGCCCTCACTCAAATGCAGAAAGAGTTGAGATAGCATCAGTAAATAAATTGGCAAAAATCGTAAAAGAGATTGTAGACTCAATTTAAAAGTTTTTTAAATAATTTTTTAATTTTTTTAAATACAGTAAGTTTTATATTAAATTTATATAGAATGATTTTTAATTAACTAACTTTTAGGACATAAATGGACAAAAATGAAAAAATCATTCTATTAATAATAAAATACACCCCTCCTTTTTTCATTATAGTTTTATCTATTATTGTCTCTTTTATCCTTTTTGAAAACAATAAAAAAGTATTTGAGAAAGAGAAACAAGCAACACAAAAACAGTTTATTGAAAATAATAAAAAATATATAAAAGGTGAAGTAGAAAGATTAAATGCTTATATTAGGAATGAACAAGAACAAACAGAAAAAAAATTAAAAGAGAATTTGAAAAACAGAGTAAATGAAGCTTACACTATTGCAATGAATATTTATAAAGAGAATAAAAACTTAGGAGAAAAAAAAGTAACAAAACTGATAAAAGATGCTCTAAGAAATATACGTTTCAACAATAACAGAGGATATTTTTTTATTTACTCTTTTGATTATGAATGTATTTTATTACCTATAAAACCCGAAATGGAAGGAAAAAATTTTTATAATTTTAAAACTCGTAAAGGCTTATATCTTACAAGAGAGATTGTAAAAAAACTAAAAAATAAAAAAGAAGAATTTTTAACTTGGTCATATCATAAACCGGAAGATTTGACAAAACACTATAAAAAACTTGGTTTTAACAAATATTTTGAGCCTTATAATTGGTTTATAGGAACGGGTGAGTATATTAAAGATTTTGAAGAAGATGTAAAAGAGAATGTCTTATCCCATATTCAAAACCATAAATATTTGAACAGTGAATACTTTTTTGTAATCGATTATAAAGGTAAGTATCTAAACCATATTGACAACAAACTTATAGGAAACAGTGCTTATAAAGCAGATAACATAAAACCTGAAGCAGTCAAAGAGATAATAGCTAAAGCAAAAAACAACTCTGCTGGATTTATAACTTACACTCAAACAAATAAACCCGGAACCAAAGAACCTGCAGTTAAAACAAGTTATGTTTTAGGGGTAGATAACTGGCAGTGGATTATAGGAAAAGGCTTTTATAAAGAGGATGTAAATAAAATTATAGAAAAAGAGGAACAATTAATAAATCAAAGATTAAGAGAAAATCTAAAAAAATTGATTCTTTTTACTCTTGTTCTAACAGTAGTTTTATTACTAATCTCTTTTTATATGTCTGCATTTTTAAAAAGAAAATTCAAAAAATATAGACTGCAAATAGAAAAAAATCTTGAAAAGCTAACAAAACAGCAAGAGATATTGGCTCAACAATCAAAACTTGCGGCTATTGGTACCATGATAGGAAATATTGCTCACCAATGGAGACAACCTTTATCTTTGATTTCAACTATAGCTACGGGAATGAAACTAAAAAAAGAGATGCAAGATTTAGATGAAAAAGAGTTATTTGAAAACCTTGATAAAATAAATGATACAACCCAATATCTATCTAAAACAATAGATGATTTTAGAAATTTTTTTAATTCAAATAAGGTAAAAAAAGAGTTCTCCGTAAAAGAGGCTTTTAAAAACTGTTTGAATCTGATAAGTGTTCAATTCAAAAATAACGATATTGAATTAATTGAAAATATCGAAGATATAAAAATCTACGGTGTTCAAACCGAATTGATACAAGTTTTGATTAATATCTTAAATAACTCAAGAGACGAACTTATAAAAATAAAAGATCAAAGAAGACTTATATTTATAGAGGCAAAAGAGGAAGAGAATCATCTGCTAATAACAATCAAAGATAATGCAAGAGGTGTTGATGAAAGTATTATTGAACATCTTTTTGAACCATATTTTACGACAAAACACCAATCTCAAGGAACGGGAATAGGACTTTATATGTCGGAGCAAATTATTGTAAGACAGTTAAGAGGTTCAATTTCTATGAAAAATTGTGAATACGATTTTGAGAATAAACACTATAAAGGTGCCTTAACAATCATAAAACTACATCTTTATAAATAATTGTGCATAAGGGTAACTTTGCACCTTTTATAAAGAGTTTTACCTACTTCTCATTTCTTTTAATAAACTCAAATTAGTTATAATTTATTCTAAATTTCACAAAAGGTGTTTTAATGGCTAAAATAACAGAAAGAGATATAAAAGAGAGTATCGCAGACGCAATACAATATATATCGTACTACCATCCGGAAGATTTCGTAAAAGGGATGGTAGAAGCATATGAGAAAGAGAAAAGTGAAGCAGCAAAAAATGCAATCGGACAAATATTAATAAACTCAAAAATGTGTGCAATGGGACATAGACCTCTTTGCCAAGATACAGGAAGCGTAAACGTATTTATAAAAGTAGGTACAAAAGCAGACCTTGATATCCAAAATGAGTTAGAAGATATTATAAACGCAGGTGTAGCACAAGGATATACAGATCCAGATAACACTTTAAGATACTCAATAGTAAGTGATCCTGCAGGGGAGAGAAAAAATACAAAAAATAATACTCCTGCTGTTATTCATTATAGTGTAAATAACTCAGATAAAATAGAGATAACAGTTGCAGCAAAAGGTGGAGGAAGTGAAAATAAATCAAAATTTACAGTATTAAATCCATCAGATAGTATTTATGACTGGGTTATGGAAAATGTAGCACATATGGGAGCAGGATGGTGTCCTCCTGGAATCTTGGGAATTGGTATCGGAGGAAATCCCGAAAAAGCAATGCTAATGGCAAAAGAGTCTTTAATGGGTCATTTAGATATTCATGAACTTAAAGCAAGAGGTCCTAAAAACGCAGTTGAAGAGTTAAGACTTAAATTATATGAAGATATTAATAAACTAGGAATGGGAGCACAAGGATTAGGTGGTATTACAACAGTACTTGATGTAAAAATCTTAGATTATCCCTGTCACGCGGCATCTAAACCTGTAGCTATGATTCCAAACTGTGCAGCTACTAGACATATTCATTTTGAATTAGACGGAAACGGACCTGCTACGTTTAATAAACCTGATTTAGATCTATGGCCAGATATTGAATTACCAATGGATACTATTAAAAGAGTAAATATAGAAGATTTAACAAAAGAGAACTTGTCTCAATTTAAATCTGGAGATACATTACTTCTATCAGGAAAAATCTTAACTGCAAGAGATGCTGCTCATAAAAAAATAGTTGAATATAAAAATGCAGGGAAACCACTTCCAAACGGAGTAGATTTAAAAGATAGATTTATTTATTATGTCGGACCTGTTGATCCAGTTAGAGATGAAGTAGTTGGACCTGCCGGACCAACAACATCAACAAGAATGGATAAATTTACAAAAGATATGATGGAAATAGGAATCATGGGAATGATTGGAAAAGCAGAGAGAAAACAACCAACAATTGATTTAATCAAAGAGTATAAATCAATGTATTTAATTGCAACAGGTGGAGCTGCTTATTTAATTTCACAATCTATTAAAGGTGCTAAAGTTCTTGCATTTGAAGAGATGGGAATGGAAGCTATTTACGAGTTTGAGGTTAAAGACATGCCTGTTACCGTTGCCGTTGACACTGAGGGTAACTCTATTCATACTACTGGTCCTAAAAAATGGAGAACTATTTAATTATTCAATAAGAGGTTTTCCTCTTATTGTTTCTTTCTTACTTTCTTTTTATCTCTTTTTCTATTTTCTTGATACTAATTATTAAAATTAAATGATAATTGGATATAATCTTTTTATTTGCAAAAGGAATTATAATGGATTATAGAATAGAAAAAGATACTATGGGAGAGATGAAAGTTCCAAACGATAAATATTGGGCTGCACAAACACAAAGAAGTGTAGAAAATTTCCCTATCGGTAATGAAAAAATGCCAAAAGAGGTAATTGAGGGTTTTGCTTATCTAAAAAAAGCTTGCGCAATTACAAATAATAATTTAAAAAGACTCGATGATACAAAATGCTTGGCAATAACAGAAGCTTGCGATGAAGTTTTAAAAGGTAAACTAGAAGGGAACTTCCCTCTTGTTGTCTGGCAAACAGGTTCGGGAACTCAATCAAATATGAATATGAATGAAGTAGTTGCAAACAGAGCAACAGAGATTTTGGGAAAAGATTTCAGAGTCGAAAAGCTTGTCCATCCAAATGACGATGTTAACAAAGGTCAAAGTTCAAACGATACTTATCCTACTGCTATGAGAATCTCATTTGTAATGGAACTTCAAAAACAGTTAATCCCTGCAATAAAGAGTTTAAAACAGACTTTTGAACAAAAAAGCCAAGAGTTTAAAAATATAGTAAAAATAGGAAGAACTCACCTGCAAGATGCAACGCCTTTAACCTTAGGACAAGAGATGTCGGGTTATGCTGATATGCTTAACAAAGCTTTAATGCAAGTAGATGATGCTCTTAAATATTTGGTTGAACTAGCAATCGGAGGAACGGCAGTTGGTACGGGATTAAATTCTCACCCTCAATTTTCTCCTATGGTTTGCGAAGTTTTAAATGATTTGACAAAAACAGAATATAAATTTAAATCTCATCCAAACAAATTTCATGCTTTGACCTCTCATGATGCAGAAGTATTTTTAAGCGGCGCTTTAAATGCTTTAGCTTCAAATCTTATGAAAATAGCAAATGATATTAGATGGCTAGCTTCAGGTCCCAGATGCGGAATAGGTGAACTTAATATTCCTGAGAATGAACCGGGAAGTTCAATTATGCCCGGAAAAGTAAACCCTACTCAAAGTGAAGCCATGACAATGGTTGCCGTTCAAGTTATGGGAAATCATACAACAGTATCAGTTGCGGCATCTCAAGGAAATTTTGAATTAAACGTATTTAAACCCGTTATTGCATATAACCTCTTGCAATCAATCAATCTTTTAAGTGGAACAATGCATGCTTTTAACGACAAATGTGCAATAGGAATCCAAGCAAATAAAGAGAATATAAACAGATATTTAAATGATTCCCTTATGTTAGTAACAGCATTAAACCCTTATATAGGTTATGAAAATGCAGCTAAAATAGCAAAAACTGCCCATAAAAATGGTACAACGTTAAAAGAAGAGGCAGTAGCTCTTGGATTATTAACAAATGAAGAGTTTGAAAAATATGTTAAACCTGAAGAGATGACTTATCCTAAAGAATAAGAAATAGTACAAAGCAAAATGCTTTGTACTATTATAAAAATACGTAAGGGTTTTGAGATCTCATTTTTTTATGGCACATTCCCGAATGATGGTCATGGTCATGATTATGAGAACTGCAAGACGAATGGTCTTTTTTACTCTCATGCTCTTTTATTATATCTTTAAGTTCGTCAACCGATAACTCATTTAACTCATTGTTATTAAATTTTTCAATAACTTCATTTGTAGTTACTCTTCCCTCACCTGAAGATAAAACTTTGATATTAGTTTGTACAATTTTATTAAAAGGTTTTGAACCCATCTCTTTAATAATAATAGTATCAACACCTTTTTGTAAAAACCAGTTTACAAGTTGAGAACCTTTTTCATAAGGATTTTTTTCAACTGTTAAATTTTTACCGTCATAAAAAGCAAAGAATTTTGCTTTACCAAAAAGCGGTGAAACTGCCGCATTCTCTTTATCTGTTTTTACCGGAAATGTAATCATTTTTATTCTCCTTGTCAAAATAATGCTTATAAGCATTTTCTGTTATATTTATTAGAATCATTAAAAAAAAGAAATATATAAATGTCCTTTTCATTAATTTTATCATCTTAAACTCTTTTTATACCTTTTTCTATAAGTTTATAGGAAAGATACATAACCAAAGGCCAAGAAATCAGCCAAAGAATCGAACTCAAATATTCCATTTGCACCTCCTAATAGTTATGTGAGTGAGGATCTTCCATCTCCTCTTTTGTAATTTTTACTTTATCCATTTGATACCAAACATAAATAATATATGCAAGTACAAAAGGAACCAATAAGGATACATAAGACATAGTTGTCAAAGTATAATGACTTCCCGAACTGTTTTGTATAGTTAAAGAACTTTGCAAATCAAAAAGCGACGGATAGTAAGAAGTATTGTTAAATCCGACATTTAAAAATAGAGCCATTACCGTTAAAACAATTCCTACTCCTCCTGTTTTGATACAACAAGTTTTTTCAAAATGTATAGTCATAAATACCGCTATTACTACCATTAATACCCCGATAACAAACATAGCAAAAACAATTGGCATCTCAATAAAATTTATAAGATATTTATACTCTTGCATATAAACAATACCTGTAGAGTCATAAACAAAACCGCTTTTGGTAAATAGTTGGAATAAAAAAGCTAAAAAGAAAACCAAAAAAATCGGCATATCTATTTTTATTCCTTTTACTGCTCTTTGTCTTATTGTTTTATTATTGATATTATTTATAAAATACAAAGCTCCTGAAATTCTTACTAAAAAAAACAGTGCAAAACCTAAAGATAGATTAAAAAGACTTCCTAAAGCCTCTAATCCTCTAAAAGGAGTCTGCCAATGTGAAAAATTATGTTCATCTATACTAAAATTTGAACCTGAAAAGAAAGTTGCAATAGCAACACCTAATAAAATAACTCCTAAACTTCCGTTTATAAACAAAAAACCTTCATAAACTTTTTGACCTAAAAAATTATTTGCTTTTTTTCTATATTCGTAACTTACTGCTTGAATAATAAAACAAAAAAGTATTGCTATCCAAACCCAATAAGCTCCGCCGAAACTTGTTGAATAAAAAAGAGGGAAAGCAGCAAATAATGCACCACCGAATAAAACCAGAGTAGTAAAGCCTAATTCCCATTTTCTACCCAAAGAGTTTATAAGCATAGTTTTTAAAACTTCATCACCTTTTGATAATCTTCCTATTAAAGTCTGTCCTCCTTGTACAAACATAATAAATCCAAAAAGACCTCCAAGTAAAGAGATAATTATCCACCAATACTGCTGTAATTGAAGAAGTGTTAAATTTTCAAACATTTTAGTGCCCTCCTTCTGAACCGGATTTTATCTGTTTAAGCATAATTTTTATCTCTGCAATTAATAGTGCAGTAAAAAGGAATGCAAACATAAAAAAGGTTATTTGTACATTTGAACTTGCTATATCAGTTGCAGCAATACCTACAGGCATCAAATCTTGAATTGCCCAAGGCTGTCGCCCCACTTCTGCAACAATCCATCCTGCTTCACTTGCTATATATCCCAAAGGAATAGAGGCAACTGAAACTATTAAAAGTTTTCTATACTCAATTATCTCCCTTTTTAAAGCATAAAAAAGAACTAATGCAAAAAGAATCAAAAACCAAGTTCCCAAAGCCACCATAATATGAAATGAATAAAAAGTAAGAGCAACAGGAGGAACAACATCTTCGGGATTTTTTATATGACCGTAGCCAAAATATTTGATATTTTCTTCTAATACTTTTAAATGTTCATCTTGTTTTAAAAGATTATTTTCCTCTTTTGCTCTTTTATAATTTTTCAAAGCTTCAATTGCAACTTTACCTTTTTGAATTTTTGAGTCTACAGACTCTATTTCATATTTTTCATTTCCGTAAACTAAATCTTTAAGTCCCGGTACAAAAGCGTTGATATCATGATATCCCAATAGAGACAGAGCATAAGGCGCTTCAATTTCAAACAAATACGGATCTTCGTCATTTGTTAATGTTTTTTTAGGATTTAAAACTCCGACTCCCACAATTCCGGCTTTCTCTTTTCCTTCATATAAACCTTCCATTGCCGCTAATTTAACAGGTTGTTTAAGAGCTACTTGATGTGCTGATTCATCTCCTGTCAAGATTACGAAAAACGAAGTTACAAGCCCGAAAATTGCCCCTATTACCATTGATCTTTTTGCAAGAATTATTTCTCTTCTTTTTAATAAAAACCAAGCTGAAATCCCAACTACGAAAAGCGAAGCTATAATATATCCGCTAGAAATCGTATGTAGAAATTTAGTAACGGCAACAGGAGATAAAATCACATCCCAAAAATTATCCATTTCATTTCTTACAGTATCGGGATTAAACTTCATTCCCGTAGGATATTGCATCCAACCGTTTGCAACCAAAATCCACAAAGCACTTAGGTTTGAGCCTATTGCCACAAGCCAAGTTGAAAGCAGATGAAAACCTTTACTTACTTTTTCCCATCCGAAAAACATAACGGCAAAAAATGTTGATTCCATAAAAAATGCCAAAATACCTTCAATAGCAAGAGGTGCTCCGAAAATATCTCCTACAAACCAAGAGTAATTTGCCCAGTTTGTACCGAATTCAAACTCCATAATAAGACCTGTTGCAACACCTATTGCAAAATTAATCGCAAATAATCCCATCCAAAATTTTGTAGTTTTTTTCCAAAATTCATCACCGGTTTTTACATATATTGTTTCCATAAAAGCGACTATAAATCCAAGTCCCAAAGTTAATGGGACAAATAGCCAGTGATAAATAGCAGTTAATGCAAATTGAGCTCTCGACCAATCTACTAAATGCTCTTCCATACCTATTCCTTTGTAATATTTTTATAAACAAAATCTATTTTTTCAGTTTCAGTTTGATACTCGCTTTTTATTGATTTATCATAAATATAATAATTTAAAAAAGTGAAAATAATAAGTAGTTTTAGAATTATTATTTTCCATAAAGTTTTACCGAGAGTAAGATTTTTGAAACCGTCTACATAAAGATTTATTATTTGTTTACTTCTATTCATATTTTAATTCTTCTATAATTTTATCTTATGATGGAATTATACAACTAAAATATTAAGTAAAAGTTAATTTAATTATAAGTAAGTCTTATATAATAGAGTAAGTACATATTAATATTATTTATTTTTCAAAAGAAGAAGAGTCCATTTTTACTCTTCTCTTAAAAGCTTTGTATTTACAACTGCTATATCATTTAAACTTTTGAAGACTTCATAAGTTAACTCTTCAATATAGCTTGCAGACTCTTTTAAACTGTTATTATCGACTCTTTTACTATTTAAAGTAATAAAGTTTTGAACTGCCTTATGAACTTCATCATGTGTTTGTTTTAAAAGCATCCACTCTTTTGAATTCGTATAAGGTTCTGCTTTTTCTTCAGAAGAGCTTATCCATTTACCTAAAGCACAAGATTTAGAATCAACAACTTTTATATCTTCATATTTGTTTAAAGAAGAAAATTCTTTTTTCTTAAAAGATATATGATCATTTTTATATTTCGAGATATTTTGAATTAAATCAACATCATCAACCATATAATAATACTTCTCTGAAATTTCTGCTTTTTGGGTAATTCCTAATAATCTTGTTGAAAGTTGTGATACCTCTTTTGACAATTTATCTATATTTAAAGAGGTTTGTGCATTTTTTTGAGTCATCATATCAAGAGTAGAAATGGTATCATTTATTTGAACCATTCCGTTTTCCTGCTCTTTTATTGCAGAAGATACATTATCTATTATGGTTTTAGTATCCACAATTTTTTCCGATAAGTTCTCATAACCTTTTATCATTTCAGTAGTAATACTTTTCCCTTCATTTGATTTAAAAGATGCCTCTTCAACCAAAGTTTTTATACTTTTTGCAGCCTCGGCACTTCTATTTGCCAAATTTCTTACTTCTTGTGCAACAACGGCGAAACCTTTCCCCGCTTCTCCTGCCGTTGCAGCTTCAACTGCCGCATTTAGACTTAATATATTTGTTTGGAAAGCTATTTGGTCTATTACTGAAATTGCTTCACTGATAGCAGCAACTTTTTCATTTATCTCTTCCATTGAAGAAACTGTTTTAAGGGCTTGGTCATTACCTTTTTCTGCCGTTTGATTTAGCTCATCTGCTATATTTAACATTTTGGAAACATCATTGCTGCTTGATTTCATATTGCTTGTAATCTGCTCTACGGAAGCAGCCGTCTCTTCTAGTGAAGCTGCTTGTTCATTTGCACTGTTTGAAAGTGATTGAGAAGAGTTTGTCAAAATCTCGGTATTTGTTTCCAGCTCTTTTCCTGCATTTGTAATCATTGCTATTAACTGGGAAATTGATTGCCCTAAAAGAACCGAACCTGCCGATAAGTTTCCAAAATCTCCGTACATTCCTGTTTTTTGTTTTTCAGAGAGTCTAAAATCATATTTTCCTACTGCATAATTATCTAAAACCAAATTTATATAATCAACTTTTTGTTTGGTATGTTTAATCATTTGATTTATTATTAGTCTTAAAGATTCAACTTCATTTGTTGCACCTTTATTAGAAATTGTATACTCTAAAAAACCGTTTGAAACTTTTTCTACTACATCAGTTATTTTTGCAACTACTTCTCTGTCTTGTTCAATGATTCTTTTTACTTTTTGCATCTGTTCATTCATATGCTCATTCATTTTGGCAAATTCATCTTTACCTTTTACCTCAATTGGATTTAAATCCTCTTTTTCTCTTATTACATATTGAAAAGAGTATTGCAAGCCCTCTTCAAATCTATTTAAAGAATGAACTACTTTTTTTATTATAAAATTACTTACGACAAAGAGTATCAAAATTATAGAAACGACAAAGCTTACCGTAATAATAAAACTCTCAGATAAATCTTGACTTTTTGTATCAATATAAGTTTTTATATCTTTTGAAACGATATCTCCGTATTTTTTAAAAACATCTACTCTTTTAGTTGCTGCATCAAACCATTGTCGGTAATTTGCACCGTAAATATTTACGCTTAACAGACCTAAGGCTTTAATCGCATCTTGAGGATTAACATCAATCAAAGAGTTTATCTCTTTTATACTCTTTTCTTTGTTTACTGCTTCTTGTATATCAAGAGTATAACCCATATATTCATCAAAAATATTTTTAATCTTTTTAATAAGTTTTTTCTCTTCTTTTGTTGTTCCTTTTACCCTTCTGTATTTGTTTAATTCTCTTAAAATACTAGAATGAAATCTTTGCAGCTTATTTAACTCTTTAGAATCTCCTTTTAGTACATAATCTTTGAAAGATTGAATAAAACCTCCGAATCCTGCCAATTTTATAATTTTTGAAACCATTTCGTTTTTTAGTGCTTTATTTTCAATTATTTCTCTAAATCTATCTACCTCTTTGCAGGTTTTGCAAGTTTTTAAAACATTTTCAAACTCTTTAAAATCCTCTTTTGAAACAACTTTTTCAAATAAAGAGAGATATGTATTTTGAGTAGCAAGAGAAGAGGAGTATTGAAAATAATCCTCATTTGTCAAAATACCTTTTTGCAAAATATCTCTTAAAACTCTTCTTTCTATTGTGGCAGCTTCCGTAATATTTACTATAGATAAATAAGCTTGAAGTTTTTTTGACAATCTTCCATCATTGTTATAAGTTTGGGAATCATCGATAAAAAAAAGCAGTTTGGCATTAAAATCAAGATAATACTTTAAAAGTTCACTATCACTTAAAGATAAAGAATCTATTTTTTTTCTTGTTTTTATTATGCTTTTAAAACTCTTTTTTAAAGCTTCTATGTTTTTTGTAAGCTCTTGGGAATAGAGTTTCGAATCAAAATTATCTAAACTCTTTTCTAAGGATTTTATTTTTTCATCTACTTCTTTTCTATACTCTTTTAACTCATTTGAATAGTTTTTACCGTAACTATTTAAATAAATCAAACTATACTCTCTTTCTTGTTGAAGCTTATTTAAAAGTTTCGTTGAAACAAGAGATAAATGTACATAATTTTTAGTCTTTTCCAAAGAGTTTTTTTCTTGAACTCTTTTATATAAAGTCTCTCCTGATAGAATTAATATGGCAAGAATAGGAAGGGTTAAAATAAGTAGAATTTTATTTTTTAAAGATAGATTGTGCATTTAATCTCCAAAGTTAATTTTTGCTTTGGATTTTAGCTTAAATGAATTACACCTTAGTTACAAATAATTTTTCAAAAGCCTTAATATATCTTTTGCAACTATTTAAATAACTTGAACCGAAAATATTATAGTGATTTAAATAGTGATATAAATTGTAAATAATCTTTTTCTTTTCATACTCTTTTGACACCTTAACTGTTTTAAAATATTCACTATAAAAAAGCTCTGAAAAACCGCCAAACATCTGTGTCATTGCAAGATCTACTTCTTTATCTCCGTAATAAACAGCTGGATCGATTAGATAAATATCTTTTTTTGAAAAAAGGACATTTCCTGCCCATAAATCGCCGTGAAGAATAGAAGCATATTCACAATTTTCATCTAAAAAAGAGATAATAGTGTTTTCAAATTTTAAGAGTTGTTCTAAAAACTCTTTTTTTATCTCTTCATCTTTTATCATTTCAACTTGATAAAGAAGCCTGAATTTAAAAAAGAAATTTCCCCAAGTAGAACTCAAAATATTTTTTTGAGTTGATAAGCCGATATAATTGTCATAATCCAGCCCGTAAAGTGGATATTTAACTTTATGCAGATTTGCTAAAGATTTTCCAAACTCCTGCATCTGCTTTGAAGAAGCATAAGAGTATGGAATCTTTTCAAGCTTTAAAATATCTTTATCAACATAATAGAGTTTCGGGATTTTTAGTTTGCATTCTAAAGTTTTTTCTATGCAATTTTGTAAAAGTTTTAAACCTTGTGCTTCTTTTAACAAAGAGTCATTAGCATAGAAATTCTCTTTTTCAAACATTACTCTATTCTGTTTTTTGCGATTTTTATATCATTTTCATATTTATAAATCATATAATCGACTAAAGAGGCTTCCATGTTTTTATTAAAAAACATTCTCATCTCTATAAGTCTGTACGATACTCTGAAAAACGCCGTGAAAGGCATAAGATAGCTAATAATAGTTTCATACTTTCTATAAGGATAATATTTATCAAACTCTGATTTTAAACGACCTAAAATTTTGTTCTCTTCCACTAACTCTTCTCTTGTTTTGGAATTCATTGATCTAATTCCTATAAACAGATTTAAAAAGAACATTAAAGCATTTAAATTCCAACCATAGATAAAAATCTCTTCATAACTCATATTTTTTCCTAAAAAATTTAAAATAGTAAGTAAATTCTAGCAAAAAATTATTAAAGATAATGAACAAATCTTTATAAGAAAAAACAACTTATTTTTGTATAATACCAATTTTAAAGGAAATAAATGAAACTACTTGAAGAAAATATCTCTTTAACTGTCGATGAAAACTACATTATAGAGACACTTAATTTAAATGATAAAAGAATTTTAGAACTTGGCTGCGGAACGGCATCCATGACTCAAAAAATAGCTTCAAACGGTTTTAGCAGAGAAATTATTGCTTGTGATGTAGATGAAATCCAATATAAAAAAAATTTAAAGCTTAATATTCCAAATATTAAATTTATGCTTTGCGGTGCTGAAGATATAAAATTAAAAGATGAGAGTGTTGATTTTATTTTTATGTTTAAATCTTTTCATCATATACCAAAAGAGTTTATGAATAAAGCTTTAGACGAGATTCAAAGAGTTTTAAAACCAAACGGTATGGCTTATATTTCCGAACCTCTTTTTATAGGAAAACAAAATAAGTTAGTCTCTTTTTTCCATAATGAAGAACAAGAAAGAATTGATGCTTTTGAAGCCATAAAAGCAAGTGTAGATGAAGAGAAATTCAGACTTTTTAAAGAGTTCTTTTTTCAAACAGAAGTTACTTATGAAAATTTTGAAGATTTCGAAAAAAAACATATTGAAAATAGAGATATAAATAACAATATTTCAAAAGAGATGAAAGAAAAAATAAAAAAAAGATATGAAGAATTGGGAGAAGGAAGAGTTAATCTTCTAAAACCCTTTAGAGTTGATATTTTACAAAAATGGTAAAGAGAGAAGAATGACACAAACTGAATATAACGAAAAAATTGAAACTTTAATTAAATGGGCAAAAGCCTATTATGTATATGATAACCCTGTAGCAACAGATGAAGAGTATGATAAATTAGCAAGAGAGTGTTTGGCATACGAACAACAAAATCCAAATAAAAGCCATCCAAATTCACCAAATAAAAGAGTCGGCGGTTTTACTTTGGAAGGTTTTGAAAAAGCAAACCATTTAAGCAGAATGTGGTCTCAAGAAGATGTATTTAATACAAAAGAGTTGGAAGATTGGATAAAAAGAGCCTCAAAAGTAAATACAAATTTAGAATTTTATTGTGAACCGAAATTTGACGGAGCAAGTCTGAATCTTATTTATGAAAACGGTTTGTTAAAACAAGGAATTACAAGAGGAGACGGAAACATAGGAGAAGACGTAACCAATAACGTAAAAACAATCTTCTCTATTCCTTTGCAAATAGAAGAGAAATCTTTAATTGAAATTCGCGGTGAAATAGTTATCAGAAAAAAAGATTTTGAAAAAATAAATCAAGAGAGACTACAAAAAGGCGAAGCACTTTTTGCAAATCCAAGAAATGCTGCTTCTGGAAGTTTAAGACAACTTGACCCTGCAATTACGGCAAAAAGAAAACTTTTTTTCAATGTCTGGGGAGTGGGACAAAACTCATTGGATATGAAAAAACACAGTAAAATGATGGATTACGTTTACTCTTTAGGTTTTGTAAAACCGCCAATGCAAACCATTGCAAAATCAGTTGAAGAGATTGAAGAGATTTATTACAAAATTATTGAAGCAAGAGATAATTTTGAAATGATGTTAGACGGAATGGTTATAAAAATAGATGACAGAGAGATACAAGAAGAGCTTGGATACACTGTCAAATTTCCAAAATGGTCATGTGCCTACAAATTTCCGGCAGTTGAAAAAACAACAAAAGTAAAAGATATAGTTTTACAAGTAGGAAGAACAGGTGTTATTACTCCTGTTGCCGTTGTTGAACCTACCTTAATAGAAGGTTCAACCGTAGAAAGAGCAACCTTACACAATTTTGATGAAATTCAAAGACTTGATCTAAGATTAAATGATGAAGTTATTATTATAAAAAGCGGTGATATTATCCCAAAAATCACAAAAGTTTTTTATGATAGAAGAGATGAGAGTCAAGTTGAGATAAAACGCCCTACTTCTTGTCCTACCTGCCACAGCGAAGTTTTAGATGAAGGCACAATGATAAAATGCCAAAACTTGGATTGTCCAAGCCGTGTGGTTAATTCAATAATCTATTTTGCATCTAAAAACTGTATGAATATAGACGGCTTGGGAAATAAAATAGTCGAACTTTTGGTAAAAGAAAAAATCATTCACGATATATTGGATTTATACTCTTTAAAATATGAAGATTTAGCACCGCTTGAAGGCTTTAAAGAGAAAAAAATCAATAATCTTCTTAATGCAATAGAAAATACAAAAGGAACACAGCTTCACAGAGTTATAAATGCTTTAGGTATTGAACATATAGGAGAAGTTGCTTCAAAACAAATTTGCCTGGAATTTGGATTAAATGTCATAAACATTGATTATGATTCTTTAGTCTCTTTAGACGGTATCGGGGAGCAAATGGCAAACTCTTTTTGTGAGTTTATGAGAGTAAATAAAGAGCTTGTTTTAAAACTTGTAGATATTATTAAACCCACAGTTGAAGAGAAAAAAGAGGTCGTAGAAAATGCTTTTAAAGGTAAAACCGTAGTTTTAACGGGAACTATGAGCAAAAGCAGAGGTTTGATAAAAAAAGAGCTTGAAGAGCTTGGAGCAAAAGTAAGCTCTTCTGTATCGAAAAAAACAGATTATGTAATTTACGGAGAAGAAGCAGGAAGTAAATATGACAAAGCTGTTGAACTTGGAGTTACGACTTTAACTCAAGAAGAGATGGAAGGGCTGTTTTAAACAGCTCTTCTTCTAATTTAAACTTTTAATTATTTCATTTATTTCACCAAAATCTATTAAAGCATCATCATCTAATAAAAAGTTGGTAAGCTCTTTGTTTTTTAATATCTCTTTTTTCGTATTTAAAAATTTTCCTTCCAAATTATTGACCATAGAAGATATTTTTTTATGTTTTTTTAGCTCTTTCTCTTTTTCTAAAAGTGTTGTTTTATTCTTTTTTCTTTCTTGAAAAAGTTTTATAAAAACATTTAACTTCGAACATAATAAATCTTCATCAATAGGTTTTGAGATAAAATCAACAACCTCTTTTGAACAAGAATATGCCTTTTTTTGATAAGTTTCATTATTATAAATTCCCGTAATTAAAATAACAGGAATATCTTTAGTCTCTTCTACTTTTTGAAGATACTCAACAAATTCAAATCCATCGACTTCAGGCATTTGAATATCACTTAAAATCAAATCAACATCATTTTTCATAATTGAAAGAAGTGCCTCTTTTACCGAAGTTGCTTCTAAAATATTGATAGATTCAAAATTTTCTTCAAGAAGATATCTTAATGCAAAAAGATTATCTTCTATATCGTCAACTATTAAGATATTTATCTTCTCCATGCTGTATCCTTAATAATTTTTCTGATTGTAACATTAAATAGTATTTCAAAAGTATTAATTTTAAAATCCAAAAATTCGGCACTTGTTACTTTTTTATATAAATCAAAGAATAGATAAGAAAAATTTATAAAATCTTCTTGAATTTTTTGATTTATATTTTATAATGAATGGATAAAACAAAAAGGTTATAAATGATGAGTGAAAAATGTAAAAGGGAAAAATCATTGACTATGACAATGTTAATGACTCCTGATAAAGCAAATTTTACCGGAAACAATGTACACGGAGGAGAAATTCTTAAAATGTTGGATCAAGTTGCATTTGCATGTGCCGCAAGATATACAGGCAACTATGCAGTAACTTTATCTGTTGATATGGTTTTATTTAAAGACCCTATTAAAATAGGCTCTTTAGTTACTTTTCATGCATCTGTAAATTATACGGGAAGAACCTCTATGGAAATAGGTATTAAAGTTATTTCCGAAGATATAAAAGATCATTCCATAAAAAATACAAATGTATGCTACTTTACAATGATAGCAGTTGATGAAAAAGGCAACAGCGTTCCCGTACCAAAACTAGAACCTGAAACAGAAGATGAAAAAAGAAGATATAATGATGCTATAAAAAGAAGAGAGATAAGAATGGCATCAAGACATTCAAAGTAAGAAAAGAATTACTCCTCTTCTTTACTTTCTTGATATTCTTCGTAACTACCTTTAAAATCTACAATAGAACCATCTGTTTGAATCTCTATAATTCTATTTGCATAAGCGTCAAGTAATTCTCTATCGTGAGAAACACATATTAAAGATCCTTGGTAAGCCAAAAGTCCTTCTCCTAAGGCAATAATTGCTTCAAGGTCAAGGTGATTTGTAGGTTCATCAAGAACCATGAAATTCGGTTGTTCTAACATAATTTTTGAGAGCATCATTCTATGTTTTTCACCACCTGAACAAGATTTTACCTTTTTTTCCTGTTCTTGACCGTTAAATAACATTCTTCCAAGACAGTTTCTTATTTCCGAAATATCTGCATCTCTGTCAAAATCTCTTAACCAATCGTAAAGAGTCATATCTCCGTCTATCAAGTCGGTTGCATTTTGAGGGAAATAACCGTTTTGAATAGTTGCACCCCAATGAACTTCGCCTTCATCAGGTTTTACTTTACCTACTAATATTTCGCACAGCGTTGTTTTCCCGATACCGTTTGGACCTATTAGAGCTATCTTATCGCCTTTTTCCAAACTAAAAGAGATATCCTTTAATACAACTTTCCCTTCATATGATTTTGAAATATTTTTAACATCTAAAATCTCTTTACCCACTTCTCTTTTTTGTTTAAATACAATAGAAGGGTCTCTTCTGCTTGAAATCTGAATTGAACCGACATCAAGTTTTTCAAGCTGTTTTTGTCTTGAAGTTGCTTGTTTTGCTTTTGAAGCATTTGCGCTAAATCTTGCAATAAACTTTTCAAGCTCTTCTTTCTCTTTTAATTTTTTATTCATATCTGCTTGTTGTTGTTTTGCAATTACGGTTGAAGCAATATACCAATCATCATAATTCCCCGTAAATTCTCTAATTTGTTTATAATCAACATCTAAGATATGTGTACATACGGCATTTAAAAAGTGTCTATCGTGAGAGATTACGACCATTGTTCCGTCATGATGTTGTAATTGATTTTCAAGCCATCCGATAGTTTTTATATCAAGGTTATTTGTAGGCTCATCTAAAAACAGAATATCAGGTTTAGGGAAAAGAACTTGTGCTAGAAGAACTTTGAATTTATCTCCCCCTGTAAGTGTACTCATTAGGTCATTATGTTGTTCAGAAGCAAATCCCAAATCTTCTAAGATTTTGGTAATTTTTACATCATATTCATATGTCGGATCCTCTTCAACACAAATAATTTCCAATTCACCTAGTCTATTATTAACCTCATCTGTAAACTCTTCACTCATATAGAGTTTTTCTTTCTCTTTTATTGCATCATAGAGTCTTTTATTTCCTAAAAGAACCGTATCAAAAAGTGTATAATTTTCAAAAGCAAATTGGTTTTGTCCTAATGTTCCTATTTTTTTTCCGCTTTGAATTTGAATCTCACCTTCAGTAGCCTCTTCTTGACCTGAAAGAATTTTTAGAAAAGTAGATTTACCTGCTCCGTTTGCACCAATAAGCCCATATCTCTTTCCTGTATCTAATTTCAAATTTATATCTTGAAAAAGCACTCTAGGACCAAATGCTTTCTTTAAATTAACTACTTGTAACATATATTAAACTCCATTTCTTTTTATGGCGGGATTATATCCAAACTTGACTAATAATATCAAAAACCTTAATTTCTCTTTTTGTAAAAGAGAAAATACTTCAAAATCTCTACTATAAAGATAATAAAAAAAGATACTAAAACTATTAATCCCCAACTATATAGAGATAAAGAAGTCGTACCAAAAGCACTATTTAACAAAGAACTGTTTGTAAATAGGATTTGTAAAACAATCATTAAAAAAACACCGTAAAGAAGATATCTATTATCAAAAGGGTTTATTTTAAAAGTTGATTTTTCTAAATTTTTACAAGTAAAGAGATAAAAAATTTCTATAAATACAAAAATATTAACGGCTACGGTTCTTGCATACTCCTCATTTACACCTTTGTTTATATAATACTCAAAGATCGTAGTTGAAGATATAAGCATATAAAAGCCTACAGTTAACATCATAATAAGCAGTTCTTTAGAAAGAATAGGAGTAGAAGGTGTTCGTGGAGGTCTTGTCATAATATTTTCCTCTTTTTTTTCAAAAACCAACATAAGTCCTAAAAATATTGCGGTAGTCATATTTATCCATAAAATCTGAACGGGTAAAATAGGCAGACTAAAGCCAAGCATAATAGAGAATAAAATAACCAATCCCTCTCCTAGATTTGTTGGAAGCGTCCAAGTTATAAATTTTATTAGATTATCAAATACATTTCTTCCCTCTTTTACTGCTTTTGCGATAGAACTAAAGTTATCATCGGTTAAAAGCATATCTGAAGCCTCTTTTGCAACTTCGGTTCCTGTTTTTCCCATGGCAATTCCAATATCTGCTTGTTTTAATGCAGGAGCATCGTTTACCCCATCTCCCGTCATTGCCACAATTTCTCCTCTTGCTTGTAAAGCATCAACTATTCTTAGCTTTTGTTCAGGTTCTACTCTTGCAAAAACTTTTGTAGTTTTAAGTTTTTCTATTAACTGTGTATCTGATAATTCATGCAGCTCTTTTGCATTTAATGCCGTATCTTCAAATTTATCCTCTTTATTTAAAATATTCATCATTTTTGCAATAGAAAAGGCTGTAAGAGCATGATCTCCTGTAATCATAATAATATTTATTCCCGCAGTTTTACAAGCTTTTACAGACTCTATAGCTTCTTGTCTTGGAGGATCAATCATTGCAACAAGACCTAAAAATACAAAGTCATCTTTTAATCTGCTGTTTTCTATTTCATTCTCTTCTACTCTTTTTTTTGCAACGGCTAATACTCTAAGACCTTTTGATGCCAAACTTTTTGCTTCGTTTTCAATCTCTGCTAAATTGAATTTTTTAGTTCCTTTCTGCGATAACATATTACTACATAAAGGTAATACTCTCTCAATAGAACCTTTTAGATGTATTTCATTTATCTGCTTTTCTTCATCTTCATTCAATGTTGCCATATATTGTCTATCAGACTCAAAAGGCAAAATATCCAATCTTTTATGAGCTTTATTTATTTCATACTCGTTAATTCCCATTTTTAAAGCAGCCACAATCAAGGCTCCTTCAGTAGGATCTCCGCTTATTTCATATTCCTTATCTTTTTGTATTAAATATGCTTCATTACATAAATAAGAGGATAAAAGTGTTTCATAAAGCTCTTTTGGAATTGTTTTTAATACTTTTTTATCTAAAAGGAACTCCCCTTTTGGCTCATACCCTACTCCTTTTACTTCATACAAAGAAGAAGCTGTAAAGATATTTGTAACAAACATCTTATTTTGGGTTAAAGTTCCTGTTTTATCAGAACATATAGTTGTTACACTTCCTAAAGTTTCTACTGCGGGTAGTTTTCTTATTATTGCATTTTTCTTTGCCATTTTATGAACACCGATAGCCAAAGTTATGGTTACAGCTGCCGGTAGTCCTTCAGGTATTGCACCTACTGCTAAAGCAACGGAAGCCATAAAAATATCTACAAAACTATATTCTCTTAAAAGTCCTACTGCAAGAGTAACGGCAGCTAAAAGTAAAATTATATAAAGTAGTAACTTACTAAATTGAGAGATTTTTCTTGTCAAAGGTGTCTGTAAAGAGACACTTTCATGTATTAGATTTGCTATTTTTCCTACTTGAGTATGTTTAGCAGTTGCTATGACAATCCCTTTTGCTCTTCCGTATGTAACAAAAGTACCTGAATATATCATATTGTTTCTATCATTTAACAATGTCTTTTCATCCATTGTTTCAATATTTTTTATTACAGGGAGAGATTCTCCTGTTAACATAGATTCATCTACTTTTAAATCTTTTACGCTTATTAATCTTATATCAGAAGGAACTTTGGAACCTGATTCTAAAATTACGATATCTCCTGGAACCAACTTTTTTGAAGAGATTTCATGTTTTTTACCTTCTCTTATTACTATTGCATTTGTATCTATCAGATTTTTTAAAGATTCTATTGCCTCTTGCGCTTTTACTTCTTGGATAAAACCTACAACTACGTTTATTATAACAACCGCAAAAATCACACTGCTGTCAATATACTCTCCTAAAAGAAAAGTGATAAAAGAAGCAGCAAGAAGAATATAGATTAAAGCATTATGAAACTGCATAAAAAACTTTTTTAATTTCGTCTCTTTATTTTTTTGTTTAATCTCATTTAATCCGAAATACTCTTCTCTGTGTTTTATATTTAAAGGGGAGAGACCTTCAATCTCATCACTTTCAAAAAGTTCCAATGTCTCTTCTACACTCAAAGCGTGCCAATTTTCTCCAATCAAATGTTCCATTTTATACTCCGATAAAAAATCCTTATATTTATTATTCTATGTTAATAATTCTTATAAGACATTTAGAGAATAAAATTCAATATCATATAATAAGATTATTGTTAAAATAAGTTTTAGAAAAATTAGAAGGGATTAGATGAAAACAGTTTTAACGATTGCAGGAAGTGACAGTAGCGGAGGAGCCGGTATTCAAGCGGATTTAAAAACTTTTGAAGCTTTCGGTGTATTTGGATGTAGTGCCCTTACGGTTTTAACTGCACAAAATACAAAAGGGGTTACAAATATACAAGAAGTTCCTGCAAGTTTTGTAAAAGAACAAATACAAACAGTTTTAGATGATTTAGATATTAGTGCAATAAAAATAGGTATGCTTTTTTCAAATGAGATAATAAATACGGTAAAAGAGAGTATTAAAGATTTAAATATTCCTATTGTTTTTGATCCTGTATTTATTTCAAAAGCGGGTTCAAAACTTTTAAATAACGATGCAATTGAAAATCTTAAAACGTTGTTTGAATATGTAGATATTATTACACCCAATCTTTTTGAAGCAAAAGAGCTGTTTGATTATGATATTTTAAATGAAAAATCTTTGGAAGTTATAAGTAAACTTCCTTGTAAAGTCGTAATAAAAAACAACAAAATAACAAAAGATAATGAGGTTTTAAGTCTGGATACTCTTTTTGAAAAGAAAAATAAAAAGGTGTTTTATACAAAATTAATAGATACAACAAATACTCACGGTACCGGATGTAGCTTTTCAAGTGCTATTGCAGCCAATTTAGCCCTTGGAAAATCTATTGAAGAAGCAATAAAAACTGCAAAAGATTTTATCTATTATGCAGTAAAAAATGCTCCTAACATAGGTCATGGAATGGGACCTATATCTCACAAGAAAGGAATAGAATGTTTAGTAAAACAAAAGGACTTTACGTAATTACAGATGATGTTTTAACTCCTAAAGAAGAAATGCTTATACAAGTAGAAAAGGCTTTAAAAGGCGGAGCAAAGATTGTTCAGTTAAGAGATAAAAAAAGCAGTGATGAAGAGCTTGAAAAAGAGCTTGTTTCTCTTCAAAAACTATGTAGAAGATATAAAGCTTTATTTGTCTTAAACGATAGAGTGGAACTTGCAATAAAACATCAATGTGACGGTTTGCATATAGGAAAAAGTGATCATCATAGAGTATCCGAAATTAGAAAAAACTATTGGGGATATTTGGGAATCTCTTGTTACGGAGATTTGCAAACGGCAAAAAAAATGCAAAAGTTAGGAGCAGATTATGTGGCTTTCGGTTCTTTTTTTACTTCAAGTACAAAACCGCAAGCTGAAGTTATTGATAAAGATATTGTAAAAGAGGCGAAAAAAGCTCTTGATATTCCTGTTTGTGCGATAGGAGGTATTACCTCTTCAAATGCGAAAGAGTTAGTAGAAAACGGTATTGATATGCTTGCAGTTATAAGTGATATTTGGAAAAGCGAAGATATATCAAAAAAATGTGCAGAGTATAAGGAGTTGCTGGCAAAATGAAAGCTTTAATCTTTATTGCCCACGGCAGTAAAAAAGAGTTATCCAACAATGAATTTAAAAGTATGGTTGAAAATATCAAAAGTAAAGACAAAAAATATGATTTTATTGAAAGCTCATTTTTGGAGATTGCACTTCCTAGTATTGAAGATTCTACAAAAAAGCTTATAGAAAAAGGGGCAAAAGAGATATCTTTTTACCCTTTTTTCTTAAATTCAGGCAAACATGTAGCAATAGATATTCCGAATATTATAAAAAATCTGCAAAAGCAATATCCTAATATCTCTTTTTTCCCTCTTGAACATTTTGGTAAATCAAGATATATTGAAGATATTATTTTAAAAGATATCTCATAAAGATAAAAAAACATTTTTTAACTACTAAATAACACTTTAAAGTAGTAAAATTTAAAATCCAAAAAGGAGTTAATTATGATAAAAGAGTTGATTTTTACAGGATTAGGAGCAACGGCTTTAATAAAACAAAGAGTTGAAGAGGAGATTAAAACCTTAGAAAAAAAAGGGAAAATCAAAAAAGCAGATGCCAAAGAGTTTTTAAAAAACCTTGAAAAAAAGGGAAAACTAGAAGACAAAAAAATAAAAAAAGAGATAAGAGGTCATATAAAAGAGCTTATAAACGAACTTGGACTTGTTACGAAAAAAGATTTGGAAAAGTTAAAAAAAGAACTCAAAGAAGAGAAATAATGGTTGATTTATCAAAAATGAGGCAAGAGTATTCCTCAAAAGGTTTAAGAAAAGAGGATTTAGAAGATAATCCTTTTAAACAGTTTGAAAAATGGTTTAATGAAGCTTTAAAAGCAGAACTTATAGAACCAAATGCTTTTACTCTTGCAACAGTCGGAAAAGATTTGAAACCTAGTCAAAGAACGGTACTTCTTAAAATGTATGATAAAGAAGGTTTCACTTTTTTTTCAAATTATGAAAGTAAAAAAGCAAAACAAATTGACGAAAACTCAAATATTTCCGCACATTTTGCCTGGCTTGGACTTGAAAGACAAGTAAGAATCGAAGGTATTATAAAAAAAATTTCCAAAACGGAGTCTTTGAAATATTTTCTTTCCAGACCAAAAGGGAGTCAATTAGGAGCTTGGGTATCTCATCAAAGTCAAGTTGTAACTTCAAGATCTATTTTAGAAACAAAATTTGACGAGATGAGAAAAAAATTTGCAAAAGGTGAGATACCTTTTCCCTCATTTTGGGGAGGATATCAAATAATCCCAAACTATTTCGAGTTTTGGCAGGGAGCTTTAAATAGACTTCATGACAGATTTGTTTATAAATTAGTTGAAAACAGATGGGAAGTTTGCCGTTTAGAACCCTAAAAAGGATATAAAATCAAATACTATTCACCTTTAAGAGTTTATAAAGTTTTTAAATTCTTATTAACAATCTTTTTAGTAATAAAAAGGAAAAAAAGGTTTTTAATATTTAAACCTTTAAATCCCGTAAAATTAAAAGAGACTATAATCTATTTAGGAGCAAGTTTTATAAAACTAGCTCAAGTATTAGCCACTAGATCGGATTTTTTCGATAAAGAGTATTTAAAACAGTTACAACAGCTGCATGACCAAATACCTCCTATGAAAGAAAAAGATTTTGAAGAAGTTTTCCAAAAAGCTTTTAAAAACAAAGATATTTTTCAAAGTTTTGAAAAAACCGCAATGGCTTCTGCCTCGATAGGACAGGTTCACGAAGCATATTTAAAAAACGGCAAAAAAGTTGCGGTAAAACTTAGAAGAAAAGGTATAAAAAATAGAGTTTTGGCAGATATTAAAATAATAACTATGTTTAACAAACTTTTTAAACCTCTTTTTTCAAACTATACAAAAAACTCAATTGAAGCTGTAATCTCTGAATTTTCAAAAATGATAGTTCAAGAAGTAAGTTTAAATCAAGAGCTTCAAAATCTAAAAAATTTTAGAAAAGTTTATAAAAAGCAGAAAATAAAATTTCCCAAAGCATATAAAAAATACTCTTGCGATGATGCTTTGATTATGAGTTTTGAAGAGGGATTTAGGTTTGACGATAAAGAGAATATCTTAAAAAACAAAATTGATTTTAAAAAAATCATTTCAAATCTTGTTGATTTTTATACAACCCAAATGCTGATAAACGGATATTTTCATGCAGATCCGCATCCGGGAAACCTTTTGGTAAATAAAAAAGGAGAGCTTATACTTCTTGATTTTGGAATGGTAAAAACCGTACCAAATGAAAAAAGAGTTGCAATAATAGAACTAATCAAAGCGGCAAACGAACAAGATTATGAGAGCTATATCAGTGCAAGTAAAAAACTTGGAACAGTTGCCTATGAAGCTCCGACAAATGAATTGGCACAATTTGTATCTAAAATGTTTGAAATCTTTTCAAATGAGAGTTTAGACAGCCAAACAATGCAAAACTTGGCTTTTGAAGTCTTAGAGAGTACAAGAGGAATGCCTTTTAAACTTCCAAGCGATGCCATATATATTTTAAGAGTAAGTGCTATTGTTGAAGGTCTTGGAACAACCTATATAGAAAATTTCAACGGGGTAAAAGATATTTTGCCAATTTTAAATAAAAACGTACCAAAAGCACTAGGAGCAAAAGAGTCGATAGTAGAAACACTTATTGAAGAGATAAAAGAGATACCTTTTATAACAAAAGATTTTAAAACAGTAGTAAAAAAGGCAAGTGAAGGAACATTGGAAGTTGAGATATCTAATAATCAATTAGATTTTATAAAAAGAGTTACAAAAGAGTATTTACAATCCTCATTTATCTCTTTTGGTTTTATCTTTGCTTCAATTTTTTATCTTCTTTACGGTTTTGAGCCAAAAGAGCTTGCAATAGTGTTGTTTCTGTTTGGATTTATCAGACTTTTTTATAAATAGACATAATATCCATACAAAAATATTTTCATATGCTATAAACTAAAATAAAAAGGCAATTTATGAAATATTTACTATCTACGCTATTCATATTACTATTTATAACAGGATGTGCAACCAAAGATCCCAAAATACAAAGTGTTAAAAAGCTAGACCTAAATCAATATTTGGGAAAATGGTATGAAATAGCAAGATATGAACATTTTTTTGAAAAAAACTGTAAAAATGTAAGTGCAACATACTCTTTAAAGAAAAACAATAATATAAAAGTCGTAAATAGGTGTCAAGATATTATGACAAATGAAAAAAAAGAAGCAATAGGCGAAGCAAAAAAAGTAGATAACACAAATTCAAAACTAAAAGTTACTTTTTTTTGGCCTTTCTATGGAGATTACTGGGTAATAATGTTAGCAAAGGATTACTCTTATGCTGTTGTTAGTGAACCGACTAAGAAATACTTATGGATACTTTCAAGAACAAAAACACTTCCTATAAATATCCAAAATAAGATTGTGAAAAAACTTAAAATTTTAAATTTTGATATCTCTAAATTAATTTGGACTATTCAAGAGTAATCCAATAATCCTTCAAGATTTTAAGGAATTAGATAAAAATAGTTACAAAGCTTGCTATTTTTATTTTTTTCTGATATAGTGTCTGCACTTAAAGAAAATTAGTACTTATACATTGTTTGCTTTTTATTGACTTCTATGTTGACACTTATCTCTCAAAAAATTTAAAATCTAGTTTAACTTTACTAAAACTTCATATATGAAGTAATATATACAAAAGGATTTCTATGTCAAATAGATACAACGGAACTGTAAAATGGTTCAACAATGAAAAAGGTTTTGGATTTATCCAATTAGAAGATGGAACAAAAGATATTTTTGTACACTACAGAGAAGTTAATAACACAGGTTATGAAAGAGTTTCATTAGATGAAAATCAAAAAGTGAGCTTTTTAATCGGAAACAATGAAAAAGGTGACTTTGCCCAAGATGTAGAAAAGATATAACTTATTTGTAAATACTTATTCTAAAACTGATATAAAGTTCAAGTTAAGATTATTTTTCTAATCTTAAGAACTTTATCCTCTCTATTTTAACTCTAACTTTAATTTTAAAAACTAAAAAGATTATTTTACTTGTTAAAAACAGTACCTGTGAACTAATATATTGTTCAATTAAATAAAAACAAAGGACATGAATGTACATTCTTACAAAAAAATATAAATATGAAGTATTAAAAAGACTTCTAGAAGCAAAAGAAGATTTTAAAATCGCTTGCTCAAAATCGGGACTAAAAGAGATTCAAGCTCAAAAATTTTTAGCTAAAAATTAATACTATCGTTCAAATAGCTTAAAACATATAGAAAGAGCAAATAACTATTTTAAAATAGTTCTTATCTCTTTTATTGCTTCTTCATTTTTTATATTCAGTTTTATCTCTATTCTTCTTGAAGCCTCTTTATCTTCTTTGCCGTTTTTATCAAATACGGGATCTAAATATGATCTTCCGCTTGCGACAACAAGCTGTCGTAATTTCTCTTTATTTTTAAAATCTAAAGAGAGTAAAAAATCCATTACTGAATATGCTCTTTTTTGTGACAAATCAAGATTATATAAAAAACCTCCCGTAGAGTTTGTATGACCTTCTATTACAATAGTATCAATATATCTGTTTATCTCTTTGTTATTTAATATTGTTTGAAAATAGTCATATACCGCATTTTTCAAAAAAGCTTTTGAACTAGGTTTTAATTCGGATTTTCCCTGATCAAACAAAATATTCGAAGAGAGTCTTAAGTTTCCACTTTTAGAATCTATATTTATATTTTTCCCTAGTTTCTCTTTTAAAAGAGTGATTACTTTGATTTTTATACCTGTCAAATTTTTTATTTTTGTTTTTGTTGTTTCAAGTTCATTTACTAAAAGTGTATGCTCTTTTTCACTGTTTTGCAATTTTATTGCCATAACTTTCATTTCTGCATCTAAATCTTGATTTTTACTTTTTAAAAGTTCTATTAATTTCTCTTTTTCTAACTTTTGCTCTACTAAAGAATCAAGCTTTTTCTTACTGCTATTTGATAATTTTTCATACTCTTCTTCTTTATTTGCCAAAAGAGTGCTCATAGAATCAAGCTTTCCTAAAAGTTCAGTTTTTTGCTTATTTAAATCCTCTAATTTTTTTTCTATCTCCTCTTTTGAAAGAGTAAACTCTTTTATCAAACTCTCTTTATCTTCAAGTAAGCCCTCTTTTTCTGTTATCGTAAGTTTTAACTGTTCATTTTCCAAAATAGAATTTTTCAGTTTTTCATTCATTAAAATTGCTTCTTCTTGAAGATTTTTTACCTCTTCTTCACTTTCATCAAGCTCATTTATAATATTTTTAAGTCTTTTTTCTTTTAATAAAAGTTCATTTCTATTTTTTTCCAATGCCGTTTTCTCTTTTTGAAGATTTGTTTCAAGTTCGGCACTTTCACTTTGAAGAAGGGTATATTTTACGATAATTGCACCTATTAAAAGGATAAAAACAAAAAGAAGACCTGCCATCAAATCTGCATAAGATATCCAAAAATTGGTATTATTGTTTTTATTTTGCATTTATCAAATCTTTTCCAAGCTCTTTTAAATCACTTGATACCATCTGCAAAGAAGTTAATGCCGAATAAGTCTCTGCTTTAACGGCTTTTTGATTTATTTTTTGATTTGACAAACTCTCTTTAAAACTTTCATTTATTTTTTCTATACTTCCTTGAATATTTTCAAAATTTTCTATAAGTTTTTCCTGTTGAACTGCTGTTTTATCAAACATAGAAGAAAAATTCATATAACTTTCGGATATTTTATTTTCAATACCTAAAAAAGTTTTATTTATCTCTTCAAGCTGATTGAGTTTCTCTTTAATAATTGCATCAAGTCTAAAAAGATAATCGGGAGTTAAAAGATTTTCTATTTTTTCAGGCAAAGAATCTTTTTGTTTCTCTATTATCGTCGCTATTTCAATCTCCTCTTTTGTCCAAATTTTATCTTTGAAAGTATCTTTAATAAAAATCATCTCATTTTCAATTTTTGTTAAACCTCTTTTCTCAAAAAAGATCCACCAAATTGATAAAAAAATACCGAAAATCGAAGCGTAAAAAGCAGTTCCTACACCGCTTAACAAAAGGGTAATCTCATTTTCCAAAGCCTGTTTTGAATCAACTGTAAAATTAGGCATTGAAATAGCAATAGCGGTAAAAGTACCTAAAATCCCCAAGGTCGGAAAAATTGAAGATGCTATATTTGCAAAGTTATCGTTTCTAAGATTTTTTGAAGAGTTTTTTAAATACTCATCCAAAGAGGCATAAGATTTTGTTTTTCCGTTTAGTGTTAACTCTTTTGAAGCCAAAAAATTATCTATATTCTCTTTAGAGTCTTCTAATCTTTTTTTAAATATCGAAAAAGAGTACCAGGCATTGTGAGGTATAAAAAATAGAAAAATTAAAAGTATTAAAAAAATAATTATTATTGAATGAATTTCAACTTTTAGAGGAATAAACTGATTAAATCCCAAAAGAAGCAAAACAAAAAGAAGAATAGGAACTGATCCGATTACTAAATACCTTGGAAAATTATTAACTTTCCCACCATTAAATTCAGACATAATTTCCTCCATAAGTAATTTACTAATTATAATATAATTAAATAAAATATTCTAAGAGGAAAAATAAAAATCTACGGTCTATAAACTTTTATATTTTTATACCCCTTAGAATCAATCAAATATTGTGCGTGTAATTGGCTTAAAACACCTTTATCACAATAAAAAAGATACTCTTTATCCTGCGGCAGTTTTTCAAACTCTGATTTTAGTTTATAAAAAGGTATTTTAATAGTTTCGCAGCAAGTCTCTATACACTCATCATTTTGCCTAATATCTATTACCGTATAGTTACCCTTTGAAATATCATGCACGACTTCAACTTCACCTATACTGTTTACGTCTGATATAATTTCATCAACATTTATAGTAAGGGCTTCTTCAACAGCTTTATCCAAAACTTCATAATTAAACTTTTTGGCCTCTTTTTCCATTCTTTCATAGGAACCGTGAGTTACCGGATTTTTTGAAATTACTCCACAATATTCAGGCATATTTTCGGCAAATTTTCTAGTACCGATTTTCTCGGCTATATCAATAATTTCAGGTTTGTTCATAGTACTAAGCGGTCTTAAAACAAGTTTTTGAGTAGCTTGATCAATTAAAGCAAGATTTCTTAAAGTCTGACTTGAAACTTGAGCTACGCTTTCACCTGTTAAAAGTGCATCAATTTTTAAGTTGTTTGCTATTTTTTCAGATGCCATAAGCATTAATCTTTTTAAAGTAACTCCCATATAAGACTGACTTGTAGAATTAAAAATCTCTGTTACCACATCTTCGAAAGGAACAGAAGTGAAAGTTACTTTATGGGAACTTCCAAACTTATTCCAAAGATAAAAAGCAACCTGTTTCACACCTATTTCATGAGCTATTCCACCAAGGTTAAAAAATATAAAATGTGTTTTTATTCCTCTTTTCATTGTCAAATAACTTGCAACAGTCGAATCAAAACCTCCTGACATCAAAGATAAAATATCTCCTTGTGTTCCCAAAGGAAATCCTGAAAGTCCTGAATATCTATTTGTAATAATATTTAACTGTTTATGAATAAGTTCAACTTTTATAGTAACTTCCGGATTTCTTAAATCTACTTTTGAAGTAGGATTGTTTGCCAACATATATCCGCCTACAATTCTTTCTATATCTGTTGATTTAAACTCTTGCTGACCTGTTCTTTTAGCTCTTACGACAAAAGTCTTATTTTGAATCTCTTCTGCCATTTTTTCATTTACGACTTTTTTGATCTCATCTAAAGTAGTCATATTATCTATTTGAATAGCTTCTAAAACAAGTTCTATCCCTGAAGTTTCTAAAAGTTTTTCTCTTACTTCTTCAACTTTTTCAATGGGACAAACAACTTCTATTTTGTCAAAAAGTTTTTTATACTCAATTTCTTCGGAGATTTTATTTAAAATCTTTTTTATATTTGCAAAAAGCTGATCTATCATTTGTCTTTTTGCTTTACTTCCCTTTATCATAATTTCAGGGGAAAATTTAACAATAAATTTTTGAGTTTTTACTTCTGCTTCTACCATCTTATCCATAATGCCTTTTTAAAATAAAGCGAATTATATCATAAGAAAAGTAATTGATTATAAAAGAGAAAACTAAATTAAAATTTTAGATATATTTAACAGGAACATAATAAGTTCCTTTTACTATTGGATTATCTTCAAAAATATCATTTTTTTCAAAATCATATACGTAGGTATCGTAATTTTTTCATATCCGCTATTTGGCAGCCATTCTTGATATACCCATTGGGCAAGTTTTAAAATATCATTATGAGTTCCTTCTATATCGAAAGTTATACACAAGCACTCTTGAATTTCCAACATAGGAAGATTGGTATTTGATAAATTAAGATTTTTAACTTTAGGAACAACGCAGGCTACATAATCACAATTTTGCAAAGGCGTAATAGTTGGGTTATCATGATAAATTCCAATCTGTTCATACTCTTTTATATTGTTTGTATAAATCCATGCCGTCATCTTTTCCCAAATCTCTCTATAATTTTTTGTATACCCTTTTTGTCTCAGATAATAAGCCATTCTAGGAACTACTTTTACAAGTTTTCTTTTTAAACTGCTAAAATCAAGTTGGCAGTTATCATCAAAATTTTGCTTTAAAATTTTATTAGAATACTCTTTATATCCTCCATTTCTCCAATATTTTGGAGTTTGATTAAACCTTTGTTTAAAAGCTCTTATAAATGAAGTTTGAGAACTATATCCGCACATATTTGCTATTTCCGTAATAGTTGAATATCTATTTGTAATTAATATATTTGAGGCTTTTTGTAAACGTATTGATTTTATTGTTTCGTAAATAGATGTACCCATTTGTTCTTTAAAAATACGGTGAAGATGGAATTTGTTTATATTAAACTCTTCTGAAAGATAATCTAAATTAATATCCGTTTGAATATTATCAAAAATATAACTCATTAAATCATTTGCAATTTTACTTCGTTTTAAATTTGTACTTTTTTTAACCATAAATATATTTTAGCAAAAAATATTGTTTTTTTTAGCAAGAAATGACAATTTTTATCTCATTAAATGTGTAGATTTTATCTTTTTTACTTGCTAGAATAAAAAGAAAAAAGGATTTTTATGGAAAATCAAATTGAATATTATGAAAACAAATTAAAGTATGAGATAGATTCATGGGATTTGTCTCAAGCTTTTAATAAAGAACATATAAAAGGTGCAATAAATTTCCCCCATAGAACAATGAATGAAGAGACAACAAAAAACTTAGACAAACAATTTATATATATATGTTATTGTGACGGCATTGGCTGCAACGGTTCCACAAAAGGAGCTTTAAATATAGCAAAGTTGGGATTTAAGACAAAAGAGCTTATAGGAGGTTTAAGTTGGTGGAAAAGAGATGGACACGAAACTTCAAAAGAAAAAAATAAAGAGACTCTTTGTGGATGCTAAAATAAGGTTTTTTCTAAAACCTTAAATTAGTAAGCTCTTAAATAAGAGCTTTCAATAAAATCTCTTTCATTTAATTCTTGTGCCGCGTTAAAGATAAAGTTTGGATTTCGCAAAAGTTCTCTTCCTAAGGCGACAAAATCAGAAACATTATTATTTAATATCTCTTCACATTCATGAGGCGTTGTAATAAAACCGACTGCAATCACAGGGATATTTACACTCTCTTTTATTTTTTTTGCATAATGGCATTGATATAAAGGTTTTATTTCAGGCATATTATCTACTACTTCTTGATTTCCTCCGGCTGATACGTGAATAGCATCAACTCCCACTTTTTCTAACTCTTTTGATAAATAAACGGAATCTTCTATATTCCATCCTTCATTCATCCATTCATCCGCACTTATTCTGACTAAAAGAGGCAAGCCAACTTTTTGTTTTATAAGTTTTGCTATTTCAACAGTTAGTCTGCATCTGTTCTCTAAACTTCCACCGTAAGTATCTTCTCTTTTATTAGTTAAACTAGATAGAAATTCACAAAGCAGATATCCGTGGGCTGCATGAAGTTCAACTGCATCATATCCCGCTTTTTTTGCTCTTTTTGCGGTTTTTACGAATTTTTTCTTAATATCTTCAATATCATAAGAATCCATACTATTTGGCATCTTACACGGTAAGTTTTTTGAAAAGATTATTTTAGAAGGAGCAATAGGCGTAGTCTCTTTTACAATAGATTTTCTTCCTGCATGTGCAATTTGCAAAGCTATTTTAGAACCAAATTTATGGCAACTATCAACTAACTTTTTATGCCCTTTTATTTGAGATTTTTCCCAAAGTCCCAAATCATTATTCGATATTCTTCCTCTTGGTTCTATTGCTGTAGCTTCAACTATTATCAAACCGATTTTCCCTAAAGCTCTTGCGGTGTAATGAAAATGATGGAAATTCTTTACTTTTCCGCTATTATCACTTTTATACATACACATAGGTGCCATTATTATTCTATTATTAAGTTGCATCTTCCCTATATTTGCTTTTTGAAAAAATCGGCTCATTATTTATCCTTTATTTTATAAACTCGACTACTTCATCAAATGCTAATCTCATTTGAGTTGATTGAGGATTAATTCTATATCCGAAAGGTAAAACCAAAGATAATTGATATTTAGAAGTATCAAGTCCTAAAACTTCTTCTACTTTCTCTTTTTCAAAACCTTCAATAGGACAAGAATCAATCCCTTTTGTTGCAGCTGCCGTCATCATATTTCCTGCTGCTATATACGTTTGTCTTGCACTCCATGCAAACAGTGTCTTATCATTATCTAAAACTCCTGTTGTTTTTAGATGATTTTCATAAAGTTCGACATAGGCATCAATTTTTTCTTGAGGCAATTCTCTTCTTCCGAATCTTTTGGCAGGAACTTTACTTGAAGGTTTTAATGCTTCAACGGCACCTAAAACAATTACTAAATGAGAGCAAGTAGTAACTTGCGGCTGATCCCAGCAAAAAGGTCTTAATTTTGCTTTTAGCTCTTCATTTGTGATAACCAAAAATTTCCATCCCTCTTGCCCGAAAGAGCTTGGAGATTTTCTTGCCACTTCAAGGATAAATTTCATATCCTCATCACTTATTTTTTTTGTTTCATCAAAAATTTTACAAGCATGTCTGAAATCCATAGCTTCCATAAAAGTTTTGTCCATATGTCTATCCTTTATATTTAATCTTATAATTTTAAATCAAAATAACTTTATAAAAAATTTTTACTTAATACCGATTCGAATTTTTTCAACTCAGAATCTAAATCCAAATCCCCTTTGAAAATATCATGAACAGAATAAGTTTCCAAAGGTTTTAGTCCACAAAATTGAAATATTTTATGAGTAGCAATATTTGCTTCATCTAAACTCAAACCGTCGAAAAATCCATCTTTGGCACTAAACTCACTTGTAGGACAGTTGTAAGTTAAAGATAACATATATTTTTTACCTTTTAATAAGCCTCCGCTTCCATATCTTTTAGAAGCATCATTTCTACTTCTTCCGTCGCTTTCATAATGAACTCCTTGAGTAAAAGATTCATCAAAATATTTTTTTGTTATCCAAGGTACGCCCATCCAGTAAACCGGATATTGTAATAATACATAATCAGCCCATTGAAACTTTTCACACTCTTCTTTTACATCATACCCTTTTTCAATATGAGTATATTTAACTTCAAAACCGTTTTTTGAAAAAAACTCTTTCGCTTTTTCAATAATATGTCCCGTCAACTCACCGTTTGCAGGACCTTTATAATATTGATGTCCATTTAAAATCAAAACTTTTTTCATAATAACCTCCATATAAAATTTAAATTACCTGAGCTTTTTTTCTTAAACCTCTTTTCGAGTTAAAAAGCACGACGGCAACAAAAGCTAAAACACACCCGACTACGGTCGATAATACAATATTTTCATTATAGATAAACCAACTTGAAACAATAGCACCTACAGGAACAATAAACATAAAAACCCCTGTTTGATGAGCTCCTATTTTGCTTGCAGATATAAAAAATAAAGCTGTGCTAAAAGTACCAGCCAAGACTCCTATAAAAAGAATATTCCACCAAAAAACACTATCAAACTTACTAATTTCAAAAGGGTGGTAAGGCAGAGCAAAAAACATATTAGTTAAACCTGTAATCCCAAATACAATCAAAGTATAAAACATTGGGTCAACTCTTTTTGAAGCCTTTTGAGCAATTATAGTTACAACCGACCATACAACGGCACACTCTAAAAAATATGAACTGTTAAGATTTAAAAAACCTAAACCTTCAAAAGGAATTTTTAGAAGAATTACTGCTGCGAAGATACCTATACTTAAAGCTATAACCTGTTTTGTATTTACCTTTGTTCTAAAAACCGTAATTGACAGAAGATAAGTTAAAATAGGAGAAATTGCTGTTACCATTGTTCCTCCGTAACCGGCTTCACCATGAGATAAACCTGCAAAAAACAGATAATTAAAAAGTGAAATTAGAAGACCTGCAATTATCATATACAAAGCTCCTATTTTATCTGTTTTAAGAGGAGTTTTCATATACCAAATTACAGGAATAATAGTTATAAAAGAGATTGCATATCGCCAAAATGCTGCCACCTCGGCATTAGAATGTTCTGCAGTTGCTTTACCTGAAGGCCATGCTACGCCCCAAATGAGCATTGCAACAATCATTCCTATAAAATATATTGTTTTATCATCTTTTTTTTTCATAAAATTCCTTAATTTTTGCGATATGCATTGGAAATTATATTTCATGTAAACTTAAAATACCCTTACTTTACTTTAGGTAAGTAATGAAGATTTATTATCTTTATGGTATAATAAAAAAATGGAGTATTATTATGTATATTATAAATAACAAAGAGTATAAATGCTCGGTTGCAGTCACCTTGGATATTTTTAATGACAGATGGAAATTATCTATTATCTGGCACTTATTAGATGGCAACAAAAGATTTAAAGAGTTACACGAAATAATCAGTGAAATAACCCAGAAAACTTTAACGGTCAAATTAAAAGAGCTTGAAGAAAAAAATATCATTAACAGAGAAGTATTCCCTGAGGTTCCGCCTAAAGTCGTTTATTCTCTAACAGAAGTTGGAGAAAAACTAAGACCCGTATTAGAAGAGATGTATAATTGGGGAATTTTATACAGTTCAACTCACGGGAAAGTAACAGATGAAAATTCATGTGATGTAGATTTAAGTAAAAAGTGATGGAAAATTTTGTATTAATTTTATTGTGTATCGTTATTGGTTATGGCATAAACAGACTGCAAATCTTTTCAAAAGATGCAGCTATAACACTAAATCAGTTTGCCATTAATATTTCTCTTCCGGCTATGATTCTTTTGCAAATACCGAAACTTCATTTCTCTATTGAAGCTTTAATTCCGGCAATCATTGCTTGGGGTGTTATGACAGTATCAGCTCTTTTAATCCTATATTTGTCAAAAATTTTTGAGTTTAGTAAAGAAGTTACGGGTTCTCTTATGCTTGTTGCAGTTTTAACAAACTCATCTTTTCAAGGTATCCCCGTAATAAATGCATATTTAGGAGACAGTGCCTTACCTTATGTTTTAATTTACGATCAGTTAGGAACTTTTATTGCTTTAGCTATTTACGGAACTTTTATTGCTTCTTTTTATTCTAAAAAAAGCGAGCTTAGTTTTAGAATAATTATTTATAAAGTATTAACTTTCCCTCCTTTTTTATCTTTGGTTATCGCCCTTTTTCTAATGGGTGTTGAATTTAATGAAACAGTAACTGAAGTTTTAAAAGATTTAGCCGCAACTATTGTTCCGATAGCTCTTGTTGCAGTTGGATTACAGCTTAAGTTTAAACTTCCAAGAGAAGAGATAAAACCTTTTAGCGTGGCATTAATAGTAAAACTTCTGCTTGCACCTTTAATTGCTTTTATAATTGCTAAAATCTTTAATTGGAATAGTGAAGCTTCGGTAGTTTCAATACTAGAAGCAGGTATGTCACCTATGATTACGGCAGGAGCAATTGCTTCAATGGCAGGCTTAGCTCCAAGATTAAGTTCTGCAATTGTGGGTTACGGAATTTTGATTTCATTTATTACGACATATTTTATTTATATCTTAATAGGATAATAAAAAATAATACTACTATAATGAAAACTTCACGATTTCTAAACACAAACATAGTATTATTTTACAAACTTTATTAATAGGAACAGGAATGTTAAAACTTTTAAAAACAGTCTTTATTGCATTAGCAGTAATCAGTGTTGCAAATGCAGCTACACCTTTATCAAAGGAACAAACAAAAAATCTAGAGTCTTTGGATCTTTTTAAAAAAGCTCAAATAAAAGTAAATAGAGCTTTTGATGCGGGAGATGTATATCTTTTAAATATTACAGTACAAAATAACCCGCATAAAATCTATCTTACAAAAAATAAAAAATTTTTAATTCAAGGAGAAATGGTTGATACAGCTACAGGTATGCCTCTTATGATACCTGATATGCCGGTTGATTTAAAAAGCACTTTAGGAAAAGAGGTTTTTACTTTTGGAAAAGGTAAAGATGAATATGTACTGTTTACGGATCCTGAATGCCCGTATTGTAAAAAATTTGAATCATATTTTGATAAAATTGAAGATAAAGTAAAAATGAGAGTATTCTTTTACCCTTTACCGTTTCATAAAAATGCAAAAGATATTTCATTATATATAATGAGTAAAAAAGGATATGAAGCTTCAAAAGAGGCAATGACGGAAACAACAAAAGATACCCCGGCTTTTAAAAATAGAAAATATAAAGCAGGAGAACTGGAAAAACTTCAAAAGAAACTTGATGAACAAATGGCACTTGCATCTAAACTCTCAGTTGCAGGAACACCTACAGTTTTCGACAAAGAAGGGAATAAAGTTTCATGGGTAAAAATACTTCAAAAATATGGAGTTGATTTAGAATAGATTGTTTTTACAATCTATTCTAGTAATTTATCGATTTTCTCTAATTCATTATCTTCTAAAGAAAATTCTGCAATTTTTAAATCATCTTTCATATGTTCTAAAGATGTTGTCCCGTTTAGGGGGATTATTTTTCTTTGATTTAAATACTTATAAAAAATCAAAGCTTCACTTCTTTTATATTTTAAAGAGAGTTTATTTACGACTGTACTTGCAAGAATATGTGGATTTGCGGTTAAAGACCAAAAACTTTCATATATAATTCCTCTTTCAGTACACCATTGTCTAAGTTGTTTATCATAAGAAGTTTGTGCAAAAAATCTATTTTGTAAAATAGAAGGTTTTATTTCTACTTTTTCATATAAATATTTCAAAACATCCAAATCATAACAATTGCTAATCCCCAACTGCCCTACTTCTGTGTTTTCACAAAAACTGCTCATTACTTCCCAAGCTTTTAATAGTTTGCTTCCGGGAAAAATAGGAGAGTGTAAAATATATGAGTCTATAAAATCAGTTTTTAGATTTTTTTTCGAGATTTCAAAAGATTTTTCAATTTGCACTTCCAAAGAATCATTAAGCAAATAAGGCATATTATTTCTATCCTGCCCGTCTATTGGAGTAAATTTTGTTTGAAGATATATCTCTTCTTTTTTTACTCCTTTTTCAAAAGCTTTTAACAAGCCCTGCCCTACTAAGTTTTCTTGATAATGTTTTGGTTGACAAGCAGTATCAATTCCCTTAAATCCACTTAATAAAGCTTGTTCTACAAATAATGCCGTTTTTTCTTTTTTCCAAGCTGTTCCATAAATCATATTAGGAACTTTTATATTTCTATTTGATAAAAAATATTCCATTTATATACCTATCTTTTTTACTATATTAAAGAAATAGTCCTAAAATTGAGCTTTATAGATATTTTTAAATTAATTCTTTTTAATTCTTAATCCAACAAAAGAGATATCATCGTTTTGTTCATAAGATTTCCTATAGTTTTTCAAAGCTCTTAACAAATGTTCTTTTTGTTCTTGAAGTTTTTTACCCCAACACTTTTTCAAAATATTAAGTGTTCTCATTTTTCCAAACGGAATTAATTTATTTCCTCCAATTTGATCCGTAAAGCCGTCACTGTATATATAAAGAATAGTATCTTTTTCTATATTTATGGTATGTTGGGTAAATTCATAATTTTCATCGCTGTTTTTATAACCTACAGAGTGCCTATCTCCTTTGATTCTCTTTATTTGTCCGTCAATAAAAAGAACAATATCATTTCTTGCACCGGAAAATTTTAGAATATTTTTCGCTCTGTTATAATAAACTATCTGTCCGTCAAAACCTACATTTGATTTAGAATTTTTTGATGTTTGTTCTAAAAGATGTTTTATTTCATAATTAAATCGTTTAAGAATTAAAGAGGTATCAAGAGCTTCTGTATTATCAAGTTCTATCTCTTTTAATATCTGCCTTTGTAAAGCTATTACTATCATTGTTACAAAAGCACCGGGTACTCCGTGACTTGTGCAATCTATATCCATAAGCAAACATTCATCTTCATTTATTTTTTCAAATAAAATTATATCTCCGCCTACCTTTTCTCTTTGATTTAATAAAATAAAATAATCATCAAAAAAATCTTTTACTCTCTCTTCTTTACAGTTAAAAGTCTGTTGAATTATAGCTGCGAAATCTATTGATTTTGTTATTTGTTCATTTGCTTCTTTTAACTCTTTAGTTCTTTGGTTAACCTTTTTTTCAAGTTGCGTATTTAGTTCAAATAACTCTAAATGCAGTTTTTCTATAGATTTAATATTTTTATTTATGCTTTTAGCCATAAGACCGAATTCATCTTTTGAATTTAAAATAATAGGCTCTGCAAAATCTTTTTTTCTATTTAAAAATGCAAAAAAATTCAGTAAACCGCTTTTTAATTGTTCTAAAGCATAAATAATCGAATTGCCTATTAAAGTTCCCATTGCAATAAGAAATATAAAAGCAAGAAATGAGACAACGATAACAAAGATTTTAAGATATTCTATTTCAGTGTTAGCTTGACTATTCTGCCCTCTTCTAAAATTTGTTACAAGACTGTCTATTTCTCTTGCATTTGTTACCATATCCGATTCTTCATTTAAAAGCTTGTTTTCTAATACAATAGAACCTTCATATTTTTTTATATATATTAAAAATTTCTCTCTATATTTTTGCATGGATTCTTTGATATTAGCAAGGGCTTCAAGATTTTGGGGATTTTTAAATTTTTTTGAAAGTTCATCAATAACTTTCATACTTTCATCATAATAGATTTCATGATTATTCAGACTAACTTCATCATGCCTTAACATAAAATTCTTTTCTTGTATTCTCATATTATGGAATCTTCTGTCTAAACGGCTTAAATCTTCTGCTTTGGTAATTCTGTCAACAGAGGAATTTAATTCAAAGATTGTAGGAATAGAGACTAAAAAAACCGAAAAAACTCCTAATAAAACGATTAGAAGAATTTTTGTTTTTACTTTCAAATTATTTAAAACTTTCAAGGGTCACCTCCCTTTTATCCATATTTTAGAATATAATAAAATAATATATAAAGACAACTTATGTGAAGATTAATATTTTAAATTGAATATTTTTTTTATAAAGCAGTTTTGTATTTAACCATAAGCATTTTGCTTATGGTTTTAATTTTAGACTAAAAACTTTCCCAGACTTCCTTATCAGAACTTGTAAGTTTTTTTTCTGCGATTTTTGTCACTTTTTTTGAAGAAGGAGAAGAAGGAGTTTTTTTATCATTATTTCTGTTTTTCTCACCTCTAATTTCGCTGGCTTTTACGCTATTTTTCCCTTCAAACTCTTTTTCATTTGCACTTGAAACTACCATTTTTGAGATTTCATCTGTTTGTATTGCAACTTCATGAGTTTGGGAAGCTATTGCTGCATTTTGCTGAGTTTGCTGGTCAAGCTGGGTAACGGCATCATTTATCTGTTCTATTCCTGTTTGCTGCTCTTTACTTGCCATCTCTACATCTGATATTATCTCTATTGTTTTTGATATATTATCATTTAAGCCGTTATACCCTTTTATCATCTTATCTGCTATACTTTTTCCGCTATTTGCTTTTGTTGTTGCTGTTTCTACCAAATCTTTTATCTCTTTTGCAGCTTCTGCACTTCTTGCTGCTAGATTTCTTACTTCTTGGGCTACTACTGCAAAACCTTTCCCTGCTTCTCCTGCCGTTGCTGCTTCTACTGCTGCATTTAGTGAAAGTATATTTGTTTGGAAAGCTATTTGATCTATTACTGTTATTGCTTCATTAATTGAGTTTACTTGTTCATTTATCTCATCCATTGAAACTGTTGTTTCTTGAGCTAATTTCTCTCCTTCTTTTGCGGACTGGGTTAATTCATTTGCATAATTTCCCATTTTAACTACATTATCCGTATTACTTACAATATTCGAGGTTATCTCTTCTAAGGCTGCTGCTGTCTCTTCTAGGGCTGCTGCTGCTTCATTTGAGTTTGTATTTAAAATTTCAACATTTTCAAGTAAGATATCCGAACTTTTATCTAAGGTTAATCCGTTTTGTTTATTTTCCACAAGCATTTGGGTAATTGATGTTTGTAAAGTATTTATTCCTATAACAAATTTTTCAAGAACTCCGCCTTTTTCATCATTCTCTCTCATTTTTAAAGTTTTTCTATAATCAAGTTTTGCATACAATGCAAGAACATCTTCTAATTCTTGAAATCTTTCTCTTGTTGATTTTATCATCTCATTTACACCGTTTTTAAACTCATCTAAAGACTCATTTGATGTGTGCTTTTCTATAAATTGTGAATACCATCCGTTTTTCACTCTTTGCATTACTACTTTTGCATCTGCAATTACTTCATTATCTTCATCTATTACTTTTTTTGTTTTTACGATATTTTCATTTATTACCTTAGCCATTTGTCCAAATTCATCTTGTGAGTTTAAATTTATAGCTTTTACGGAAGAACTCTCTTTATTTAGAAAAGAAAAAAAGCTTAGAAGCCCTGCTTTAACCTCTTCCAATGATTTGATTATTGAAGAAACAATTAAACCGGCAAAAAAACTTAACAGTATCAAAGCCAGTAAACCTATGCTGATTATAAATGTTTTTAAAGAATCTATATCTTCATTTGCCTCTTTGCTTTGGGCTCTTCTAAAATCAGTTACCAAACTACTTACTTTTCTTGCATTTGTAACCATGTTTGTCTCTTCATTTGTCAAATCATATTTAGATACTATTGAATCTTTATGATTTGAAACATATAAAGCAAACTCTTTTCTATAATACTCTATATGAGATTTTATTTCTGAAATCATTTCAATATTTTTAGGATTTTTGAACCTGTTTGACAGCTGGTTAATTATTTTTATGCTCTCTTCATAAAGCTCTTTATGTTTTTGCAAACTTTGAGCATCTTTTCTTAACATAAAGTTTTTTTCTTGTCTTCTCATATCGGCAAATCTTCTATCTAAACGACTCAGTTCATCTGCTTTATCTAATCTATCCACGGTAGAATTTAATTCCAAGATAGTAGGTATTACCACAACAACCAAACCGATAATACCTAACAAAACAATTAAAAATATCTTGGTTCTCATTTTTAAATTCTGAATTGACATAAATAGTCTCCCTCCTTTTTTGTATGAAACCTCTTAAAAATTATTTTCATTTTTTTATAGAAGCCTAATAATTTCAAAGTTATTATATAAAAGTTATTTTTATATAATAAGTTCGTTTTTATAGACTATCCATAAATTATGAAATTGGGATTATAGCACTATAAATGTTAATAAATATTTATAATGATAATTATTTCTATATTAATAATACTTATAGAAATATGTTTTTTATCATTTTAAGCGAATTTTAGTTATTATTTCATAAATTTATTTCTTGGGGCAAGGTGAAATTCCTTACTGGTGGTAACTATATCAATAGAAGTCCACGAGCGCTTTATATTATATAAAGGTCAAGCAGATTTGGTGAGAATCCAAAACCAACAGTTAAAGTCTGGATGAAAAAGAATATAAAAGTTTTACTACTCATTTATTATATAAACGTCTAGTTTGTATTACTTACGTATTAGCCCTGATTCAATAAGTTACTTCAAAATATAAAGGTAAAATAATGAATCAAAAAATCTTAAATTGGGATTTTAAAGTAAAAGTCCAAGATGCTCTAAATGCGCTTCAAAACGGACTTGGTGTAGTTGTTACTGATGATAAAAACAGAGAAGATGAAGCAGATGTTATTTTCTATGCAAATACAATTACAAAAGAGCAGATGGCACTTTTAATTAGAGAATGCAGCGGAATAGTTTGTTTATGTTTAACCTCACAAAAAGTTAAAGAGTTAAATCTTCCTATGATGGTGCAAGAGAATAATTCAAAATATCAAACTCCGTTTACAGTAACAATTGAAGCAAAAGAGAATGTAACAACAGGTGTTTCAGCCCAAGACAGAGTTACTACAATCAAAGCAGCATTAAAAAAAGACGGAAAAAATCATATAGTATCACCAGGACACGTTTTTCCTCTTAATGCAAGAGATGATGGAGTATTCGAAAGACAAGGACATACAGAAGCAAGTGTTGATTTAATGAAATTAGCAAAATTAGAACCTGTTGCTGTTTTATGTGAACTAACAAATGAAGATGGAACAATGACAAAAGGTGAAGATATTAAAAAGTTTGCAAAAAAATTTAATATGCCTATTTTAAGTGTAAATGACATAATAAATTATAGAAGATATATAGAAGAGTAAAAGTAGAGATAAAAATCTCTACTTTTTTATGATTTTTTAACAAACTCTTGTTTTAGTTTAATAGCACCTACACCGGGAATTTTACAGTCAATATTATGACCGTCATTTCCGTCAACAAGTCTTATACCTTTGATTTTAGTTCCAACTTTGATTCCAGAAGAGCTTCCTTTTACTTTTAAATCTTTGATAACAGTTACACTGTCACCGTCACTTAAAACTGTACCGTTTGCATCTTTTACGATTAAACCTTCTTCTTCAACTTCAACTGCATCTTTTGACCACTCATGTGCACACTCAGGACATACATATAAACTTCCGTCCTCATAAGTATATTCACTTCCACATTTTGGACAATTTGGTAATTGACTCATTAACTTCCTTTAAAAAAATTTATGCAATTGTAGAATATTAATCAAATATTGTCAAACGCCCTATTTTAATAATTAATAATGATTTTCAAAGTATAAATGAAGTATGATAATTATTAAATAGATTTAAAGGAGAAATAGTATGAGGTCGTTAGAAAATTTTCTAGCTAGAGTTTTAAGTGATGATATGGGAAAACTGATTCTAAGATTTATGCTTGGGTTTTTAATGATATTTCACGGTTACAAAAAACTTATTTTTGGAATAGATGGAATAAAATCATTAGTTGTAAGTAACGGTTTGCCCGAATTTTTTGCATATGGAGTATATTTAGGAGAGTTAATTCTTCCTATTTTTATAATAATCGGATTATATACTAGAATCAGCAGTTTTATTTATGCCTTTACAATGTTTTTTGCAATTTATTTGGTTCACTCTTCTCATCTTTTAGGTTTAAGTGCAAAAACAGGAGGTCTTCTTATTGAAACACCTCTTTTATTTATGTTAGGAGCTCTTGCACTTATGTTCTTAGGAGCAGGGAAATTTAGTATAGACAAAAGATAAGATTTTTACTATGTAACGGAAACTGTGACACCTTTGTGCTAATATCTAATTAAATAAAATAAAGGTTATATTATGAAAAATAGTATAAAAAAAGTTATTATTGATTCGGATATGGGTTGGGATGATGTTTTATCAATCTGCTATTTATTGAAAAACCCATCTATACAAATAGTCGGTATCATGGTTACCGGTTGCGGAGAAACAAATCTTCGATGGGGTTCGATTATCGCAAAAACTCTTATGGAACTTGTAGAAAAAACAGAAGTAAAAGTCTGTATTGGAGCCAAAAACCCAACAAAATTTGAGCACAAATTTCCACAATCTTTTAAAGATGATATGAATGATATTATGGGTTTACTTGGAAGTTTAAATCCTAAAAAAACAATTGAATTTGACAAAAGAGAAGCTTGGGACTTTTTATATGATATTTTAGAAGAGAGTTCGGAAAAAGTTACAATATTATCTCTTGGGGGTTTTACTAATATTGCAAAAATGTTAGAAAAACATCCAAAAGCAAAAATTGAAAATATTGAACAAATTTATGCAATGGCAGGTGCGGTTTTTGTTGATGGAAATGTTGCTCTTTTAAACAATGCACAAGAGCAGTGGAATCAAGGAGATATTTATAGTACGAATTACAGCGCTGAATGGAATATTTTTATTGATCCTCTTGCCGCAAAAAAAGTTTTTGCCTCAACTATACCTCTTACCTTAATTCCTTTAGATGCTTGTAATTATGTGGTTTTAAATGCCGATTATATAGATACTATTACGGCAACCGACCCTATTGCAATAATTGTAAGAAACATCTTTTTGAAAAAAACGGGAGATTATGACGAAGGGATTCCCGTACCTATTTTTGATCCTCTTGCTACAATGATTATGGCAGGAGATTTAAAAAATTATCAGTTTCATAAAGAGTATCTGGATGTAAATATTGAAGATACAAAAATAAACAATCATTGCGGAAAAACATATATAGTTCCAAAAGGCTCAAGAAAAATCAAAATTGTCCAAGGGGTTTCACAATTGGAATTTTCAAAACAGTTTGCAAAAATAATTAATAAAGGATTAGTATGAAAAAATTAAGTTTCCTTCTTTTTACTCTTTTTTTACCTCTTTTTATCTATGCTGATGCTTACAAATCAGAGGTAGCAAGTTTTTTAGAACTTGAAAAAATAGTTAATAAAATCAATAAACCGACATCTACACTTGTTGTTATGGATGATGATGACACTTTGACTATGATGCAGTGTAATAAATCAAAAGGTGATGAATCTTGTCAATATTTAGGTGGTCCTGCATGGTATGACTGGCAAGATGAGTTATTAGAAAATTATCTAAATAATAAAAAAGATTCAAAATACAGAGTTGCAGATTCCCAAGAGGAGTTATTAAAAATATCCACTTTATTATTTAGTTTAAATAATATGCCTTATACAGATAAAAATATTCCAAATATTCTTACTAATCTCTCTAAAAAAGGAGTAAGACTTCTTGTCGAAACAGCAAGAGGGAGTGATAATTTAAGTGCAACCACTGCACAATTTAGCAATTTAACCACAAAAAACGGAACTTTTATTCAACTTATAGAGAATAATTCCCTTAAATACGGCAAAAACAGTCTATCAAGTTTGGCGAGTCCTTTTTTACCTTGTAATCTTGAAAAATCAAGAGCTGTATCATACCAAAGAGGAGTTATGTACCTTTCAGGACAAAATAAAGGAGTAATGCTGAAATGTATGTTATCAACCTATAAAAACAGCCCTTCTTATAAAAAGATAGATAATATAGTTTTTATTGATGATACCTTAGGAAATGTTATAAATGTTTATGATGCTTTTAAAGATGATAAAGAGTATAAAGTGCATGCTTTTCACTATACAGCTTTTGACAAACATAAAAATGCTTTGACACAAGGAGATAAAAAAGAGATTTATCAAGAACAGGCATATAAACGCTGGTTAGAGATAGAAAAGGTTATAAAATCAAATCTTTTAGACTCAACACTTAAATAAAAAAGCCAAATTTTTTTGGCTTAACTTTTTAGAAAAATATTATTTGCAAATATGAGATTTATACTTCATTGGCTGAAATTTTAGCTGCAAATATTGTTTTTCCTCTTCACAAATTTCAAAGCCCAAAGCCTCATAAACTTTTATTGCATACAAAGAAGCATTTACAATCATATCTGACACCTCAAGATTAGTTTTCACACTCTGCCAAAGTTTATTTGCGATACCTAGTTTATGGTATTTTTTATCAACAAAGAGATGATAAAGATGGTTTTTGTTTTTTATAGCAATAAAACCTAAAATTATATTATCTTTTGTATAAACAAAATGTTGATATTCATTACTTAAAATTCTTTGCTCAAAGCTTTTTACCGATAATTCATTTTCAAACCATTTTGGAAGTTTTTCCTCAAACAAAAAAGGAGTTAAGCTTTTTGTTAATAAAGATAATTTTTCTGAATCACTTACTTTTGCTTTTCTTACAAACTCATCCAAAAGTGGAAGCTTATTTACCATCTGCTCATAACTTCTGTTTTTTTGTAAAGTTTCAACCACTGTTTCCAAAGGTTTTGAGTAAATTGTTGCCAGATCAAATTCATCTTCTTTTAATTCAAAAGCCAGTTTTTCAAAAGGTGGAGTAAAAGCAGCTTCAACGCCTTTTTTATTTCCTCTAGCATCTATTTTATACCAGCCGAAATCTTTTAAATAAACGGCATTTAAACCGTGAAGACAATAAATATTATCTTTATATTCACCACAAGATAATCTTTGATAACAAAATCCTGTCGGGATTTTATTTGCTCTTAAAAGTGCTGCTAGAAGATGAGATTTTGCGTAACACCAACCTGTTTTATATTTTAAAACATCACTTGCCTTAAGAGTTGTAATTTCATCTTTATAATCTCCGCTGTGATGTATCTCATTAAGTACATACTCAAAACAGTTTTTAGCTATCTCTTTATCACTATTACAATTTTGCGATAAATTTTTTGCCTGACTTTGAAGGGAAGAATCAGAAAAATTTATAATTTCTGACTCTTCTAAATAACTTTTATCTACCATAATAAGATATAATCGAAGCTTTTGCCAAAGTGTGGGCATTTAGCATAAAACCTACATGAGCTGCATTTGCATTTTTATCTAATCCCAAACTATCTATATCAAGAGCATAAACAGTAAAAATATATCTGTGAGGTTTATCTCCTATTGGAGGACAAGCTCCGCCAAAGCCTGTTTTACCGTAATCGGTAATACTTTGTATAATGGTTTTATCTTCACTGTTTCCAAAACCTTTTTTTAAACTCATTTTATCTTTAGGAATATCAAAAACTACCCAATGCCACCATCCTGAACCTGTAGGAGCATCCGGATCATAAACCGTAAGAGCAAAAGATTTTGTTCCTTTAGGAGCATTTTCCCAAGAAAGTTTTGGAGAGATATTATCTCCTTTACATCCAAAGCCGTTAAAAACCTGTTCCTTTGATAATTGACCTTGAATATCACTGCTTGTTAGAGTGAAACCTTCACCGAATAATAATCCTATAGTACAAAAAAAAGTAAAACATAATTTTTTCATCTTCTCTCCTGTTGAAATTTTTGTTTACTTTATCATATTTGTTTTTAATTCTTCTACTGACTTTTCAAATCTTTTAAAGCCTTTTTCTACAATTTTTTATTGCATTTTTCATTTAACAAACTCAACTTTTTCCCTTACGTATGATAAACCTCAAACTGTTTATCTTTTTGTTTTACTTTGTATCTTTTTTCCAAAGACTCTTTAAAAGGTTTTCCTAAAAAAGGTGAAATTATCGCTTTTTTTGTAAGTTTTTCATCATAATTCGGGTTTGCCATTAGTTTATTTAAAATTTTGATTGTCAACTGTTCTTCTTCTCTTTTTATAAACTTCATTTCATCACCTTTTGAGATAGTCCCCTCTTTTAAGACTTTTGCATACCAACCTGTATATCCGCTGTCAAAAATAAACTTTGTCATCTCTTTTTTATTTGTATTTGCACTTAGTTTCCAACAGGGTTGTCTTGGCTGGGTTATTTGAATCAGGCTTTGTCCTATTTCATAAATATCTCCTATACAAATATCCTCTTCACAAACATTTGAAAGGATTAAATTTTCTCCAAAATGTGCTGTTTCATCTATTTTAAAATCAGTATTACACTCTTTGTTTATTCTTTCATATGTTTTTTTTGAAAACAAAAACAGAGCTTTGTTTTCTCCGCCGTGATGTTTTAAATCTGCTTGTTCATCCTCTTTAAATCCTGTTTTTGTCAAAAAGGCTTTTGGCACAGGAACTTTTTTTATTCCTGATACAAGCTCTTTTCTTTTGTTATTTACTAAAGGTGTTTTTGTAACTTTTCCAACCTTTACATAAAGCACTTCAGCCATCTTCTTCATAAAATACTATTCCTTCACTATATATCTACTTGATATTGCCAATCTATTCCAACTATTTATCACAATAGCCAGCCATTCAACTGCAACTATTTCATCTTTTGTCAAAGTTTCTATTGCTTCTTCATAGACTTCTTTTGGTACTTGCTTTTCACTTATTGTCGTAATCTCTTCAACTAAAGCTAAACAAGCTCTCTCTTTTGATGAAAAATACTCTGTCTCTTCCCATGCAGGTATTACGCTGATTCTTTCAATAGTTTCACCGCAGGATAAAGCATCTTTTGTGTGTAACCTTACACAATAGGCACATTTGTTTATCTGAGAAGCTCTTAATTTAAGAAGATGAAAAAAGCCCTCTTCTATTTTGGCATCTAAAATTAACTTTTTTAACTCCTCTTCCATACTAGATAATTTTTCATACATTGAAAAAACTTCTTTTTTTAAATTAATTCTATGTGTCATCATATCTCCTTACAGATTTAAGTTTCAGAAAAGTATAATATCAACAAACTGTACTTTATACAAGATACAATTTTTATATTTTTTAAAAGGTCAGTTATGTATAAACTGGAAAAATCTTCAACTCCTTTATATATTCAATTATATGAACAAATAAAAGAAGATATAAAAAACAAAAATCTAACAGGTAAAAAACTTCTGTCTATTAGAAAAATGTGCCAAGAATACAAGCTTAGTAAAACAACTGTTGAATCAGCATATAACCAACTCTATGCAGAAGGTTATATAGAGAGTCATCCTCAAAAAGGATATTTTGTAAGTGAAGATATATATAAAGAGTTTAAAAAACAAAAATCAAATATAAAAAATAAAGAGAATCCCGATAAAAAATATAAATATAACTTCTTTCCTGCGCAATACAGTGATGATGTTTTTCCCAAAAAACTTTGGAGTAAACTACATAATAAAATAATCTCTTCAAGCAACTTTGGAATTTATCCAAATAAACAAGGAGATTTAGGTTTTCGTAAACAAATAGCCAAATATCTTGAAAGTTCAAGAGCCGTATCTTGTACGGAAGAGCAAATAGTCGTATGCAGCGGTTTTTCCGATTCTATGTTTATTATTGCAAATATATTAAAAGAGTTTACAAATACTATAGGAATAGAAGAGCCTGGTTATAAAGTAGTTCAAAAAGTGTTTCAACAAGTAGGATATAAGATAAAACCTATTTCAATTACATCCCAAGGAGTAGATTTAAAACAGTTAGAAAGAAGTAAAAGTAAACTTATTTATGTAACTCCTTCTCACCAATATCCAACAGGAGTTACGATCCCTATTTCAAACCGTATAAAACTAATAAACTGGGCAATAAAAAATAACTCTTATATAATAGAAGATGATTATGACAGTGAATTAAGTTATTATAACAGACCTGTTCCCTCTTTACAAGGAATAAACAATAATCAAAAAGTGATATATACAGGTACTTTTTCAAAAGCTTTATCTCCTGCACTTAGAGTTAGTTATATTGTACTTCCAAAAGAGTTGTTAAAAGTATACAAAGAGATATTTGATTTTTCATTTTCGGGCGTTCCTATTGATATTCAAAAAACTCTGGAACTATTTATCAAAGAAGGCTTTTGGGATAAACATATAAGAAAAATGAGAACCTTAAATAAAAAGAAACATGAACTTATGAAAAAAGCTATTCAAACTTATCTAAAAGAGAGCGTTAAAATAGTAAGAGAAGGAAGCGGTTTAGCTATATTAATCAAACCTACCGTTAAAATAGATATGAATATGCTTCAAAATCTTTTAGAAGAGAATCTAATAAAAATATATCCCGTTCACTTTGATTCTAGTTTAAAAGACGAAGTGATAAATATCGGGTTTGGATGTTTTAAAGAGGAGGAGATAACTCCTGCTATAGTATCTTTTTCAAAAATTTGGTATAAAGCTGTTTTATAGTTAAAAAAGGAACAATATGAAAAACAACTATATAATATCAATATTATTAATAACTCTTTCTATATTATTAACGATATTAGTTCCCGGAGGACCTGTTGAAACAAGAGATTTTTCCCATTATAGTGTGGAGATTTTAAGTTTATTTAATATTTTTCTTACTGCTTTGGGAATTGTAAGTTTTGTTGTCGCTTTTTTAGTAATAAAGAAAAAAAGCTATTCTTTATTAATGAGTAAAATCATAGCACTACTTTATATTCTAGTCTATTTTCTTGATCTATTTAAAATTTTCCCGACAAGTAAAACAGATATGCCCATAGCACTTTTTATTATAGAAATAGTAAGTATTTTGCTGGCAACTGTTTTATTCTATTTTTGCAGCAAAAAAAACGCTATAAAAAGTAAAAACAAAGAGAGCCTTACTTTTGAATTTTCAGTTTATAAACTCTTAATTGTTTTTTTTATTTTGCTATTTGCGACAGCTATTATTATATTTGCTACAAATGCTGCAATGGGGCAAGGATGAGTTTTTTTAAGAGTTTGTTTTTAAAAATTAATATTTACCTTCTCTACACATTGAAATATTATAATACAAATAAAGAATTTTAAGGATTTATTATGATAGCTGAAATTGTATTTGCAGCGGGCTGCTTTTGGGGAGTTGAAAAACATTTTGAAAATTTAAACGGTGTCGTAGATGTAAAATCAGGATATGTGGGAGGAAATTATGCAAATCCCACATATGAAAAGGTTTTAAAATACAGAAAGCTTCCTCAAAACAACAATTTAAATATTATAAATTACACAGAAGGTGTTCTTGTAAAATTTGATACAAGCAAAACAAATGCAGACAAACTTATAAAGTCTTTTTGGCAAATACATGACCCAACGCAATTAAATCGTCAAGGCAATGATGTAGGGAACAACTACAGAAGTGCTATCTTTTATACAAATGAAAATCAAAAAAATATAGCTTATTCTACAAAAGCTAAATATCAAACCCTTTTAGAAGAACATGGATTCGGCAAAATCGTAACTCAAATCAAACCTTTGCAAAAATTTTACGAAGCTGAGAATTATCATCAAGACTATTTAGAAAAAAATCCAAACGGTTATTGTCCGAATCATGCAACAGGCGTAAAGTTTGAGAAAAAGAAACAACTTACAAAAGATTTTATCACACCTTTAAAAGGCAAAGAGATTCTTGTTATAAAAGCTGAAGGATTTTGCCCTTATTGTGAGAAGTTTGAAAAAGAGGTAAGTTCAAATTACAAAGGGACAATTCCACTTAGAACAGTTTTAGAAAAACAGCTAAAAGATTTTGATATAAAAACAAAACTTGATGTAACGCCTATTATACTTTTTATTGAAAATGGCAAAGAGATTTTCAGTCATAAAGGATATCTAAATGAAAAAGAGTTTTATGAACAATTAGGAGCCTTTAAACTTGGGGAAAATACAGAAAGCTATAATGTAGCTTTTAATAAAAATACCGATTCAAGATTTTGCAAACAGTATGATATTTTTAAAAATACTCCTGATGGTGTTTTTATTGATAAAGTCTCAGGAGATATACTTTTTGATACAAAAGACAGATTTAATTCAAAAACAGGCTGGCTTAGTTTTTACAAAGCTGTTGACGGCGCAACAATAGAAAAACCTGATTATAGTTACGGAATGAACAGAGTTGAAGTTATTGCTAAAAAAAGCGGAATTCATCTAGGTCATGTTTTTGATGAATTCGGGCATAGAAGATTTTGTATAAATGCTACTGTTTTAGAATTTGTACCAAGAGATAAGATAGATAATAAATAAGTTATAAAGAGACAAAAGTCTCTTTATAGTTTAAAATGTATATTTTAAAGAAAATATAAAATTTCTAGAATTACCGTATTCTCCTGTTAAAAAGGTATCTTCTATAGAACTTAAATATTTTTTATCAAAAACATTATTGATATTTAATGTAGCAGATAAATCTTTGCTAATCTTATATCTTGCCATTGCATTTGCAACTGCATAGGCTTTTTGTTCTGCATGGAATTTCATATTTGGATATTGCCAAGAAGTTGTGTCAAAATATATTTTACTTTGCCAGTTTACACCACCGCCTAAAGTTAATTTATCAAGATTATAGGTTGTCCAAAGTTTTACCATATGTCTTGGGTAAGTTGTTTTTATTCGTTCATTATTTTGATCTTCTGTTTTACTATAAGTATAACTTGCTTGTAGATTCCAATTTGAATTTATCTCTCCTGTTATTTCAAGATCCAAACCTTTGGTAACTGCACCATCTATAGCTTTATATGCAGCATCAGTTGTACCTGGAATATAATTTCCCGTATCTGCAACGGCTAAATTATCCTGCTCTATTCTATAAACGGCAATACTACTGTTTAAAGCACCGCCAAATAGTTCATTTTTATATCCGATTTCATAATTATTCCCCTCTCTTGGGTCTAATGTACTTCCATTTTTATCTTTAGAATTTTGTGGTTCAAATACACTTGTATAACTTATATAAATTGAGTGTTCCTCATTTATATCATAAACAATTCCTGCATATGGGGTAAATGCTGTTTCATCATAATTTTCTTTACTATTACTACTTGAATATACTGGATAATCCCATTTATCATCATATTCATAATCGGAAAATCTTCCTCCTAAAATAAGAGATAAATCATCACTTGGATGAAATCTTGTTGCTAAATAAGTACCTTTTTGGATAATCACATGATCCCAATCATAGAGTTTACCGTTTTTTGTATCAGGTTTCGATGGATTATTTCCCCAATTATAATAGTTAATAGGATTCCCTTCAACATTTGTTCCAGATAAAGGAGAATGTGTATTATCATATTTAAAATAGCTATAACCAAGAACTAGTTCATGTTCTCTATTAAAAAGTTTATATGTACCGTCTATATTTATATCAAAACCCTTTTGGGTTTGTTCAGCATCTCCAGCACCACCATAAAGAGCTATACCATCTCCCGTATTTTTATCTAAAAGTCCCCATGCAGCAGTTGCTCCATAAAATTCTCTATCTGTATGTAAATAATTAGTTGAAACTTTTAATCTCCAGTCATTTATAAGTTCTTGCTGTAATGTTGCAAAAATATTATAAGTCTCTTTATTATCATAAGACCATTTTGCTCCAGGATTTAATGATCTTGAAAAATTTGTTTGTGAACCATCACTATAAAAAAGAGGAAATCCCGTAGAAGAGGATCCAGTAGGTTTGTACTCCTGATAATCAACACCTACACTTAAAAGTGTAGTATCCGTAATATCTGCTTCAACTACACCGTAAAATATCTTCTTCTCTTCTTCAAAATAATCTTTTTTACTCTCATTTTCTTGATATGCGCTTACTACTCTTCCTCTTATCGTTCCATTTTTATTTAAAGAACCCGATATATCAAGTTGCGCACGGTATAAATCCCAAGAACCAACTGTTACTTCCATACTTGCTTGAGTATCTTTTGTAGGTTTTTTTCTTATCATATTAATAGTTCCGGAAGGATCACCTGCTCCCGTCATCAACCCTGTTGCACCTCTTATTACTTCTATATGATCATATACAGCCATATCGGCTAAACCTTGAGAAGCATTTTGTGTACGAGAATTTGTATAAGTTGGTATTCCGTCTAATTGATAATTTGTAATTGCATAACCGCCGCGGGAATAAATAGTCGATCTTCCATTTCCTATACTTTGTACACTTATTCCGGGCATTTGTTGTAGGACATCGGTAATACTATTTAAGCTTTGGTCATCTATTCTTTGTCTTGTTATTACACTTATAGATTGAGGTGTCTCTTTTAAAGACATACTTAGATTTGTAGCCGTACTTGTTGAACCAAGGGTATATGAACCTGTACCTTCCGTTATTTCTGAGTTTGCTACTACATCTATTTTTCCTAAATCATTTCCATTTTTAGAAGAGTTCTTTGCTTCACTTTTTACTATAACTATTGCTTCATTTTTTATAATAGCTTTTAGTCCGGTTCCTTGCAACAATTTATCCAAAGCTTTCTGAGTACCTTCGATATTTTCAATATTGTTGATCTTCCGTGTTTCAAGTAATTTATCATTTGCAATATATGATAAATTTGATTTTTTCGATATAATCTCCAAAGCCTCTTTTAGAGTTTTGTCTTTTATAGTATATACTTCATCGCCAAATAAGTTCATACTAAAAGCTAACGCTAAAGAAGAGGCAACAAATACCTTCTTTTTTAGATTCATTTTCTTTCCTTGTTATGATTTTGAGAATTGTTATTATCTCTATATATTAAACGAATGAAAATAAAAAATCGGACAGCTTTTTTGAAAAAATTTTGAAATTTGTGAAAAACTTTTAAAAACTATTTATTTAAAACTTTCACAATAATTCCATCTTTTTCTATTTTAACGGGATATATTAATTCAATTGCTTCTAAAAAACTATCATAATGTAAAGTTGAGAACTTCCCTGATATTTTTAATTGAGATAATTCATAGTTTGCAAACTTCATTTTTCTATTTGAATACTTTTCAAATAAAGATGAAGCTTCTTTTAATGTAGTTTTATCGAAATTTACCATATCTTCTTTCCAAGAAGCTATTATCTTTGTATTTATTGTATTATAATTTAGAACTTCACCTTTATTATTTAAAGAAAATGATTGTGCTTTTTTCAATCGGATTAAAGTTTGGATATCTCCTTGATTATTATAAATATGACTAACTTTTACAACTCCTTCTAAAACATTTATCGTGGTTATATTATTTTGATTTATTACTTCAAACTTTGTACCAACTACTTCTATTAAAGTTTTTCCTGATTTAATAAAAAAAGGCTTTTCTTTATTTTTTGCTATACTGAACATGGCTGCACCTCTGTTTAATTGCACTGTTCTTTTATTATTGTAATAGACAACCTCTATCTGAGATTTTAAGTCCAAATCTACTATCGAATTATCAGGAAGTTTTATATTTAGACTTTTTTTATTTGAAGTTATATAATTTGTCAAAAAAGTCGGTTTAAAATAGTAGTTTTTAACCTCAAATAAAGAGAAAACAACTATACAGGCAATAATTATTGATGCTGCTAAATATCTACTTTTATAAAAAATATTTTGCTCTTCTTCTTCATTATTAAAAACTTCATTTTCCAATTCATTTATAAAATCTTCATCTAAATGTAAACATTCATCTATCAGCTTTTTATTTTCATCGTAAGCTTTTTTATGATTTATATTTTCAAGCCAGAGTTCCAACTCTTTTTGTTCTTGGAAAGATAAACCCTCTTTCTCTTTTATAAGCCATTGATTGGCTTTTTTGTCTATTTGCATCTGTAAATTCATTAGAAATCTTTCTTAATTTGTTCTTTTATTTTTAAAATGGCTCTTGAAATATTTTTTTCAACAGCATTCGTACTTATATTCATAATCTTAGCAATCTCTTTTCTGGTATATCCTTTATAGTAATAAAGGACAAAAGCTTTTTTGTTTTGTGTTGAGAGATTTTTTATACACTCTTTTAATTTTTCCTCTCTGAATTCTGAAGATACAATACTTTCAGGTCTCTCTTTTTCAGGGATTGAATGTTCATCCTCTTCATATGTTGTTTGAGGTAAAATCTTATCTCTTCTTGTTTTATCTATTACCAAATTTTGTGCAATCTTATATAAATAAGCCTTTTTTACTGCAATATTTTGATTTTTTCTTACTTCTAAAACCTTAGCGTAAGTCTCTTGTGTTAAATCCTTTGCTAAGTTTTTATCTCCCGTTAATTTTAAAATATAATAAGATATCTCTTCATAATGTTCAAGCATAAATTTTTCAAAACCCAATTCATATAATTTTAATAATCATTATTATAAAATACTTTTGTTTAGATTTATCTTGTTTGTATTATTATATATAAAAGTTTAGAAAGTTTTTTAATTAATTATAAGTCTTGCTTATACTTTTTTAAAAAAACTTTAATGTTGTATCTGATACAATCCATTTTTCAAAGGAAAAAAATTATCCTTTGATAGTTTTTATAAGGAGTTAAAAAGATGGCATGCGACACAGGAGCAAAAGCAATAGAAGAGACAAAAGTTTCAAATGAAGAGAATAAAAAAAATATAGAAAAAAAGGAAGAAAAAATGAGTTCAAGTTTAGTATTAAGAAAAGTACCTGAGTTTAAAATGGATGCATATGATGCAAAAACAGGTCATTATACAGAAGTTAGCAGTGAAGACTATAAAGGTAAATGGCATGTAGTTTGTTTTTATCCGGCAGATTTTACCTTTGTTTGTCCAACAGAGATTGCGGCAATGAATGCAAAATATGATGAGTTTCAAGAGTTAGGAGTAGAGATTTTAGCAGTATCAACAGATACAAAATTTTCTCACAAAAGATTTGTAGAGACTGAGCCATTATTAAAAGATTTAAAACTAACAATAGGTGCAGACGGTACAGGAGAAGTAAGTAGAGCATTTGGAGTAATGATAGAAGAGGAAGGACAAGCACTAAGAGGAAGATTTTTAATAAATCCAGACGGTGTAGTTGTAGCACAAGAGGTACAAGCTCCAATGGTAGGAAGAAACGTAAAAGAGTTTTTAAGACAAGTAAAAGCTTGGCAACATGCAAGTAAAACAGGAGAAGTTTGTCCTGCTGGATGGACTCCTGGTAAAAAAACACTTCCGGTTAATACTGACGTTGAGCAAATGACTGGTAGAGTCGGTGATTATATTACTATTGATGAAATTATGGCTTAATAAATAAAAGAGTCTTCTGACTCTTTTATTTTAATGTTAATGAGTTTTTCATTTGAGTATATAAAACTTTATATTGCTCTTTTGACAATGGCTTTTTATGAGATAAAAGTAGAAGTTCCAACTCTTTGGAATCTTTTCTAAAAGGAATTTGAAAATGCCTATACTCATTTACGACAAAATCAAATTTTTTATAAAAATTTAATCTTTTCTCACAAATTTCATCTTTTATAAGTTCAATTTCCAAAACTACATTTTCATATTTTGACAAAAAACTTTTTAATATTTTTGAACCAAAAGCCTGTCCTCTAAAAGCACTGTTTACTGCAAAATGTTCTATAAATACATTTTTATCAAAAATCCAAAAAAACAGAATAGCCAAAAGTTCATTATCTTTTATTATTCCCAAGGCTTTATATTTTTCATCTTTTGAGACCGTTTTTTGTTCATTAAATGTTCTTCTTTCATCTTTTGGGAAAGAGTTTTCATAAAGTTTCCAAGCTTGGGCAAAATATCTGTTTTGAAGATCATTTAAATTTACTGTTTCAAAATCCATTAAATCTCTATTCCCAAATATGTTTTTACAAGATATCCAATCAAAAAAGATATTATAGCAACACCAAAAGTTATTGCCGACATTTGAATAACCCTTTTTGAAAAACTTAAATCTTTTGCAACACTTATATAAAAAGTATAAGATAAAATCGCCAAAAAGGCACAAAGAAACATCACAATCAAAGAATAAGCCATTGTTTCAAAAATAAAAAAAGGTGCAACCAAAATTGCCGTTGTAATAATATATGAAACTCCCGTATATAAAGAGTATGTAAGAGGTTTAATAGTTTCACTAGGATTCTCTTTTGCTTCAAGATAAGCAGAACCAGCCATAGACAAAGAAGCAGCAATCCCCATAATAAGCCCTGTAAGTCCTACAACTAAACTCTTGTCAAAAGCAAAAGCAATTCCGCTTAAGGTTCCCGTTAATTCTACTAAAGCATCATTCATACCTAAAACGATAGCTCCTGCATAAACCAATTTTTTATCATTTAACATATCTATTAATTCAAACTCATGCTGAACCTCTTGATGATATATTTTTCTTGATTCCGGATAAATTACAAAAAGCTCTTTATAAAACTCTTCTGCCCCAGCTTCTCTTTTTTCCAAAGATTTTAAAGCAAAAGAGGTACCGAATAATCTTACAAGTAAAATATACCACCAAACCAACAGTTTTTGTGCATTTAGATGCTGCTTTGTGATACCATACCAAAAATCATAATGACCTTTCTCTTCATTTGCTATTTTTCCAAAAATCTCTTTGTTCTCTTTATCTTTTTGACATTTTGCCAAAGCCTTGTAAATAGTATAATCATTTATCTCGTTTTGTTGTTGAGTCAATGCTTTTTTTAGATTTTTTTCATTTGATAATATATCCATTTTTTACCTCTTATGAAATATGTATATATTACTGTAAAATTGGTTATTTACCCTTTAATAATATAAGTGTCGAAAATGATGAAATCAAAATACCTAAAGACATCCAAAGATTTATTATGCTGCTGCCAAACAGCACTAAAAGCAGAGCAATCGATGCCGGATTTAAATATGTATATGCCATAACTTTTTTAGGTCCTAAGATTACCGTTCCTTTTTGATATAAATATGAAGTAATTAAAGTTGCAGCAATACTTAAATATCCTAAATATAAAAACTGTTTACTGTCGATTTTTTCCCATTGTAAGGGTATATTTAGAAAAACCAAAGCTAAAAACATCCAAATGCAACCTCCTACTAATGTCATAAAAACCAAAACAATTAACTTGTCGTCTTTTTTATAAAAATATTTTGCACAAATAGAGTATAAAGCCATAGAACTAATAGAAAATAAAAAAAGAATATCTCCTTTATTTAAGGACAATGATAAAAAAAGTTCCAAATTACCTTTAAATACTACAATACAAGTTCCCAATATTCCTATAAAATATACAAGATATTGTTTAAACGGTATTTTTTGTTTAAAAACAATTATTGATAAAAAGGCAGTAAGTAGTGGAACAAGAGTAAAAATCGTTCCTGTGTTTAATGCAGTCGTGTACTCTAAAGAGGTAAAAAGTCCTATAAAAAATACCGAATAAAAAAAGCTTATTATCATAGCTCTTTTAAATGTAGGAATAATCTTTATTCTAAACTCTTTTTTAAAAAGAACCAAGGGTGCTAAAACCAAAGATGCGATTACAAATCTAAGCAGAGTAATAGAGATTGGATCAATTATACCAGATAAGTTTTGGGAGACGATAAAGGATCCTCCTACTAAAAGAGTCGCTATTATAATCAATAAATGCGCATTTAAATCTTTTGACATATCTATCCTTTTTTTAACGAAGATTATAACAATAACTATTTTTTGTCATTTACCTATGTTGATTTTTTAACAAAGTTATAATATTCTTTGAAAAAAAGTTAAAGATTATTTATGAATACAAATTTAGAACAAATATTTAATTTACTTAAAAAAACATTAGACTCTTACTACCCTATTTCCGATAATACTTGGAATGAATTTAAAAATATATGCACCGTAAGAGAATTGAAAAAAAATGAATATGCTTTTGATGTTTATGATAAGGTAAATGCAATAAGCTTTGTATACAAAGGGCTTTTTAGAACTTTTTCTTTTAATGAAAAAGGTGAAGAGTATACAAAAAACTTTTTTTGGGAAACCAGAATTTACGGACCTATGGTTGCAATGTTAAATAACAAACCTTTAAGTTCTATTGTTCAAGCAATAGAAGATTCAATAGTTGTAGATATACAACATGACAAATACAGAGAACTTTTGGAAAAATATGATGATTTGAAAATGTATCATATTTTATATTTGGAAAAACACTGGATACTTCAAAAAGATGAGAGCGGTTACTCTTTAGTTCTAGAAGATGCAAAACAGAGATATAAAAGATTTAAAGAGGAGTTTGGACATATTATTTCAAGACTTCCTCAATATCATATTGCCTCTTATTTAGGAATTTCTCCTACACATTTAAGCCGTATTAGAAAGTCTTTAAAAGAAGAGAATTAATTTTCTTCTTTTAAACTCATTCTTAAAAAACCCGTAAATCCTGCATTATCGACAGTTAAAGATTTATCTGCTTTTAATTTTAAAGAGTTTAAAAACTTTTTATACTCTTTATAAAACTCATAACTTGGAATAGGTTTATATTTTAAATTTTCTACTTCAAAATATTTTAGAATATTTTTTGTGGTTGTAGGTTTTATGAAATACTCTTCGTTTCTATTTAAATAATATGGAATAAGTGTTATGATAGTCCATTTTGCCAATTTATACTCAAGTAAAATTTCAACTGAACTTTCTATTGCTTCTTTTTGATTTTCATATAAAAGATCATATAAAGCAATAGAAAACATATCTTTTTCATAGATTCCCATAGAATTTATAGCATCTCTTAATTTGGGTTTTTCAAAAAGTGAGACTAAAGGAGATTTTGAGATAATTTTAACAAAATTGCTGCAAACTATTTCAGGCTGTGAAAAGTTTTCTTTAGTAAAGAGTTTTTTTACCTCTTCACTAAGTTTTTCTGATTTAAACTTTTTTACAATAGCTTTTATCTCTTCATTTTCAAAACCTTTTGGATAGTGTTCTAAAAACTCCGCTTCCAAATCTTTTAGTTTTTCTATTTTTGATTTATCCATCTTTTATCTTTTTTAATTAAAAACTGTAATCTCTTTCAACTTTTGAAATTCTTGTTTTATAACTTTTATACCAAAGTTCTTGGCCTTTTTTCTGGGCTTCAAGATGAGCAGTATTTTTTTTCCATTTTTTTATGCTCTCCAAATCTTTCCAATAAGATACTGTTATACCTATCTCTTCTCTTGCTGATTCTGCACCTAAAAATCCCTCTTGTTTAGAGGCTAATTCAAGCATTTTATCAGCCATTTTAGAATATCCATTATCTCCTAAAGTTCTAACTGAAGTAAAGATTACGGCATAATATGGCGGCTTTGGCGTATCCGAAATCATATATTTTCCTCTACTTTATTAGCTTGCATTTGTTCAATAGTTTTTTTATCTATTTCATAACCTCTGTTATTTAAATACTCTATAATCATATCGAATCTCTCTTTAGGAAGATGTTGTCCAAGTTTTAACTTTCCTTTTAATTCATCTATATTTAATTTAAAAACTTCGGTTACATTAATATGTTTTTGATAAACTTCATTATCCAAAGGCAAATATTTACCTTCGGGTTGTAATTTTTGCATTAAGAGCTGTAAAGCTTTTACTTTTTCCTCATAATCTAATACAAACTCAATTTTACCGTCACAGCTAACTGATTTATAAAAATAAGTTGCAGGACAAGCCAATCCACTTTCAGAACTGAAATAAGACTGAATTACAGAATATGGTTCAACTACACTAAGAGAAGCAAGATTGTTCTCTTTTATATAATCTTTGGTTTTACCTTTTTTTGCTCCATGAAAATATATTATATTCTCATTATAAACAAAATTAACAGGAACACTATAAGGCTTATTATCAGAACACAAAGCAAGTGTTCCATACTCAACACTGTTTAAAATCTCATCAATCATTTTTTTATCTTTTATTTCAACTTGTGATTTCAAAGCTTCTCCTTTAGTCTTTAATAAACTCTCTATTTTTAAAAAGTTATGGTAGTATACTTCTTAATTGTACTTAAGACAAGATACAAATTATAAAATTTTTATAGGGACAGATATGTATGAAGTTAACTCAAGTTTGGAAAAACCAATCTATGTTCAACTATATGAACAGATAAAAGAGGATATAAAAAACAATCTAAAAGCGGGAGAAAAACTTCCCTCAATCAGAAAAATGGCTACTGAATACAAAATAAGCAAAAATACGATTCAAAGTGCTTATAATCAACTTTATGCAGAAGGTTATATAGAGAGTCATCCTCAAAAAGGATATTTTGTAAGTGAAAATCTGTATGAAAATTTTGATAAATTTGAAGAGATAACTATTCATAAAAAAGCTGCTGAGAAAAATATAAAATATGATTTTTATCCAGCTTGCCTAAGTGAGGATATTTTTCCTAAAAAAACTTGGCTGAGACTCTATAGTAAAGTTTTAAAAAGTGATTTAAATCTTGGAATTTATTATAACAGTCAAGGAGATATTGAACTTAGAACGCAAATTGCAAAATACCTGCAAAACTCCCGAGCAGTAAAATGCAGTTTTGAAAATATAGTTATTACAAGTGGTTTTGCAGATTCTATGCATATAATTTTAGCCCTTTTAAAAAAAAGTATCACAAAAATTGCTTTTGAAACTCCAAGTTACAGAGTCGCAAAAAAAATTTTTGAACAAAATTGCTTTGAACTAGAAGAGATTCCCGTAGGAATTCATGGAATTGATTTAAAAACTTTAAAAAATTCAAAAGCAAATCTGCTTTATATTACACCTTCACATCAATACAATTTCGGAGTTACGACACCTATTGCAAAAAGAATTGAGATAATAAATTGGGCAAAAAAGAACAACTGCTATATTATTGAAGATGATTATGACAGTGAGCTAAGCTATAACAATCGCCCAATACCTGCAATGCAGGGAATAAACAATAACAAACAAGTAATATATACGGGAACTTTTTCAAAATCTTTTTCTCCTTCTTTACGTGTTGCTTATTTGGTTTTGCCTCCTAAAATTTTAGAAATGTATAAAAAAGAGTTTGATTACTCTTTCTCAACTGTACCTATTGATATTCAAAAAACTTTGGCTCTATTTATAAAAGAGGGTTTTTGGGATAGACACCTAAGAAAAGTAAGAACTCAAAATAAGAAAAAGCATGATATTTTAAAAGAGGCTTTAAACTCAAAAATAGGAAAAGAGATAAAAATATTAAGAGAAGGAAGCGGCTTAAATCTTCTAATTGAACCTCTGATAAATATAGATTTTGAAAAATTAAAAGAAAAAGCAATTGAAAATCAAATAAAAATATACACAAGAGATTTAGGCAATAATAGACAAACACTTAGTATGGGCTTTGGAGGCTTTAAAGAAAATGATATAAAAAAAGCCGTTGAAATTTTTGAGAAAGTTTGGCAAAAAGTGAAAAAGAAAGAAGTTGATTAGCCCAAATAAACCTGATTTTATATTTTAACTCAAAGCCAAATATATTTTAAAATAGACCATAAAAAATTCACAAAATATCCGCCAAAACAGTTCTAAAAAAATAAAAATGATAAAAATATATAACCTGAATTTTGCATTATTTATTTCAAATTTATACTTTTTGAAAAAATAATAAACTATAAAAGGTACGGCAACTGCACCGAATATATAAACAAAACTTATTATATAAGGTGTTATTATGGTATTAAAATTAAAAAAATCAATCATTATAAATCCTTTTTATACTCATAAATACGATTTCTTCCACTTCTTTTTGCTTCATATAAAGCTGTATCGGCATTTTTGAATAACTCTTCACAGCTGTTTAGATTATTTGAAAAATAACTGATACCGAAACTTGAAGTAACTTTTATATCTTTTTCTTCATATTGTACAACTTGTTCTTCAATCTCTTTACGAAATCGTTCTACTATTTTTAAAACATTTTCTTTATTTGTATTTGTAAAAACAATACAAAACTCTTCACCGCCTATTCTTCCTACCAAATCAGTTTCTCTAAAGTTTTCATCTGCCAATTTGGCAATCATTTGTAAAACTTTGTCTCCTGCATCATGCCCGTATGTATCATTTACTTTTTTAAAAAAATCTATATCAAAAATTACAAATCCCAAGAAACCGTTTTGATTTTTGGCTAAATCAAACAAATAATTCAACTGTTGATCTACAAAACGGCGATTATAAAGATTTGTCAGAGGATCAATATTTGCTAATTGTTTAAATTTTTTATTCATTTTAGAGATATTTTTTAACTGATTATCGCTTTCATGGGTAAAAGTTCCAAACATAAGTATTGCCGTTACGAAAATAAGAAAACTGCTAAAATATGAGATTGCACTAACATATTTTCCATCAAGTATGATAAAAGCAGGATAATTTGCAAACCAAAACTCTAAAAGAGCCCATAAAGGAACTCCTGCTAAAGTAAAAAGCCATTTTTTATTTCCTATTTCATCCCTAAAAAAGATTAAAGACATACCAACTCCTGGAACCAAATAGTATTGAAAATAAAACTCTTTTCCAAAAATTACAGCCAAAAAGCAGATACAAAAATAAGCAAAACTAAGAAAAACAAGCCTTGAAGCTATATATCTTTTTTTGTAATTTAAATAATAAGGAATCAACATAATAAAACTGATTCCTAAAAGAACAATAGACAAATAGTGATTTTTATTTATAAAAAGATCAAATAAAATCATCCATAATATAAAAATAAAATTTGCTAAAGAGATTATATTTACAAGTTTTATTTTCCCCGCCAACCAAGAATCCGTCTCTTGATTTATTCCTACTTCAATAACTTTTTTTATGTTTTGTTTCATATTTTTATTTATAACTTTTTATTAAACTAATCTTGACATCATATCCAAAAACTTTTTATCAAAACTTTTACTTTATTTTTTGTATCATCTATTTTATGAAAGTTTATGAAAATATTGAGCAGTTTTATCAAAGAAACAAATTAGATTTTATCCCTAAAAACTCTCTTGGTCATTTTAATGTTTTTAAAAGAGCCAAAGCTACGACTTCACAAATAACTTACAATAAAAGGGATTATTTTAAAATCACTTTATTAAAAGGGAAAATCAAAATTAATTATGCAGATAAAACTGTGCAAAGTGATAATTATGCTTTAATGTTTTCAGATCCTTTAGTTCCTTATAGTTGGGAGCCTATAGATGAAAACCAAGGCGGATATTTTTGTATTTTTACAGAATCTTTTTTTAGTAAATTTGGACAAATAAGAGATTATCCCGTATTTCAGACAAATCAAAACAAAGTGTTTATCTTAGATGATTTTGCACTTAACGAAGTAGAAAAAATCTATCTTAAAATGCTTGAAGAGATAAAGTCTGACTATATTTACAAAGAAGATGTTTTAAAAAACTTGGTTTTTGAACTTATACATTATGCCATGAAAATCCAACCTGCTTCAATAGTAAATTTAGAAAAAGAAGAGAAGAAATCAAAAATATATTTACTCTTTAATGAACTTCTACAAAGGCAATTTCCTATTGAATCTATTTATCAAAGACTTGAGCTAAAAAGTGCCGCAGATTTTGCAAAACAGTTAAATATTCATACAAATCATTTAAACAAAGTTCTAAAAGAGAATACGAATAAGACAACCTCCGAACTTATAGCCCAAAGAGTTTTGCAAGAAGCAAAGATTTTGCTCAAACACACAACTTATAATATCTCGGATATCTCTTTTTGTTTAGGATTTGAAGAGCCTTCTTATTTTATAAACTTCTTTAAAAAAAGAGAAAATACAACTCCTTTGAAATATAGAAAATCAGTAATTATTTGATTTTTATAATTTTTTATTTGAATCTTACATCATAAAAATTTATCCTTTTTGTTACTATTTTTTATATCAAAAATAGAAAGGGTAAATATGAAAAAGATTGTAGTTCTTTGTATTTTGGTTATTTTACAAACCGTATCGCTTATGGCAGATTCAACAAAAGGATTGGAAATGAAATCAGAAAGATTTAAAATAGGTTGGGAAAAATTAAAAGAGATAGACGGCAGTGCAGGTGAAAATGTAATAAGTTCACTAAAAGATATAGCACCCCAGTTTGCAGATTTGCTTATAGAATTCCCGTTTGCGGATATATATACAAGAAAAGAGCTTGACCTAAAATCAAGGGAAATAGCTACAATAGCAGCACTTACAGCTATGGGAAATGCAAAACCTCAATTAAAAGTGCATATTCAAGCAGCATTAAATGTAGGATTGACCCAAAAAGAGATTATAGAAATCATAATGCAAATGTCAGTTTATAGCGGTTTTCCATCTGCTTTAAACGGTTTGTTTGCAGCAAAAGAGGTTTTTGAAGAACAAAAATAGCCAAAAAGTAAGCCATCTTTTAACCTATATTACTAATATATTTTATTTATAAACAAGGTAAAAGATGACTTCAAAAGCCTTATTCTACTAAGGCTAAAACATATTAAGTTCTACTCCTCACACATCTCTATAGCTACTTTTAAAAATCCTGTAAAAACTGCATTGTCAAAGGTGAGGTTTTTATTAAGATGTTTTTTCATTTCATTTAAAGTTTTTGTATAGTTTTTATAAAACTCAAAGCTCGGCTTTGGTTTATATACCACATCTTTTATTTCAAGATATTTGATGATATTTTTTGTGGTTGTGGGCTTTATAAAATACTCTTTTTTTCTATGTAAGCTATATGGAACTATACTTAAAATAGTCCACTTTGCAAGTTGGTATTCACTTAAAAACTCAACCAATCCTTCAAAACCATCTTTTTTTCTACCATATAAAAGCTCATATATCTCTATACTTAACATATCTTTTTCATAGGAGTTTAAAGAAATAATGGCATCTCTTAGTTTTAATTTATCAAAAAGTGATACCATCACAGACTTTTGAACTGTTTTAAAAAATCCTTCTACTACTAAGTTAGGATTTGAAAAATTCTCTTTTTTTAAAGCCTCTTTTGCAAATATTTCAAGCTTTTCGGGACTAAACTTTTTCATAGTTGGGAAAAAGTATTCATCCTTAAAACCCTTTGGGTATCTATCTAAAAACTCTGCTTCTAAATCTTTTAATTTTTCTAAATTCATAAAAACTATTATAGCATAGGAAACTTCCACTATTCTTGTCTTGTAGAGTTTAATAAGTATTTACATTTTAAGTATATTTTGAGATAATTTAGATAAAAATTTATCAAAAAGAGTTAATGATATGTATTATAGAATCATAGATCAAGATATAAAAGTTTTTTTATCTATACCTAAATTTGCCGATGAGCTTTTTTCCCTTACAGATAAAAATCGTAATTTTTTAAGAAAATGGCTTCCATGGTTAGACTCAATAAAAACTAAAGATGATACTAAAAAATTTATAATTTTACAGCTTGAAAAGTTTTCAAAAGGTGAAGCTTTACACCAAAGCATTTTTTACAAAGAAAATATTGTCGGTGTTTTAGGTTTTAACAGTATTGAAAACGGTGTAGGTGTTATAGGTTATTGGCTAGATAAAGAGCATGAAAATCTTGGGATTATGACAAAATGTGTAAAAGAGTTGATAAAACTAGGGTTTGAATATCTTGAATTAAAAAAAGTAGAAATACATTGTGCAACACACAATAAAAAAAGCCAAGCCATACCTAAAAGACTCGGGTTTAAAGAGGAAAAAAATTTAAAAAAAGATGCAGAAAAACTAGAAGGAGTTTATTATGATCAGATAATATACTCCCTTAAAAGAGATGCTTTAGTTTTTTAAAGCTGTATCTAGTTAAAAGAAGAGTTTATATATCAACTTTACTCCTTTTTATCATCTATCATAATTATAATAATTTTATCAATTTTCAAACTATATTTAAGCATTAAGGAACTTTTTTTGATTATAATAAATAATCAATAGTATTATCTATATAATCTTTACAAAATTTAGGCTAGTAAAATGAAGAAAAGAAATGTTCTTATTGCAGAAGATAACCAAATTATTGCACAAGATTTAAAAATAGCAATCAACAAATTTGGTTTTAATATCACCGATCTAGTTTCAAATGAAGTTGAAGTAAAAAATAGTATTAAAAAAAATAAACCTGATATAATACTTATGGATATTTCACTAAATGATAAAAAAAATGGAATAGATATAGTAAAAGATATCTATTTAAAAGAGTATATACCGGTAATATACCTAACGGCTGTTGAAAGTGATGAAGTAGTAAGTAAAGCTTTAGAAACCTCTCCTATTGCTTACCTTACCAAACCTTATAGAAGTACTGAATTAAAAAGCGCACTTAACTTAAGTTTATCAAAAAAAACTCAAACTAGATTTCACTTAGATAAAAGATATATTGATCTTGGATTTGATTACAGTTTTGATTATAAAAACTTACATCTATACTATAAAAACAAAGTTCAAAAATTAAGTTCTAAAGAGTTAAAATTTTTAACTTTATTGATTGAAGCAAAAGGCGCTCTTGTCTCATTTGATACTATAGAAAACAATGTATGGGATGCTGAACCCATCAGCAATGATGCTATAAGACTAATGGTGTTTAGATTAAGAAAAAAATTAAATTTTAGATTGTTTGAGAGCGTATTTGCTTATGGATTTAGACTATATAAAAATATAAAATTTTAAAAAGTTATTTATCATTTACAAAATCATCTATAGTATAAACTATTGCTGCTATGATAAAAGGAGACTCATCATTATCTACACAACTTGAAAAGGTAGGTGAGCTATCTGGCTTTGAACTTTTATAGACCTTTATACAAGTACTTCCCTCTTTAGCTATTACAAACCCTACCGTGATATATTGTAAAAATCCAGTTTTCCCAAATATCTCTTCCCATTGTTTAAACTCTTTGTTGTTGTAAGCTTTTTTTAGTATACAAGGGGTAAACCAAGGTTTATAACCACTCGCAAAGGGTTCTTTTACTTGACTATAAGGATAAGAGTAAAAAACCAATAGATGCTTATAAGATAGGTCTATTTTTATTATTTCAAAAGAATTATTGTCATCAATTGGAGTATTAACTTCAGAGTTAAAAGAGATTGGATCACTTTTGGCAAGTTCACTATTTAAATTATCGATAGTTTTATCCCAAGCATATTTTCCATCTGCATCAATGTATTTTAAAATTGCATCGTTTATATTACAACTTTTATCGATAATAGGTTCTACAAGATAATTGTATATCACAATATTATAATCTGAAGAAAATTGATTATTTTGACTTGGATCAAAATAGATAGTTGAACTATAATTTGAGGTTGCATTAAAAGTATTCCATAAAGAAAAAGAAGTACCGTCTAAAACCATAAATTGAGGAACTAACTTTAATCTTTCCTCTTTTATATTTAAATATTTAGATAACTCTTTATGCCAAAACTTTATAACTTTATCATTTCCTAAAGCAAGCGGTTGACTTAATAAATAGTTACTAAATAAAAAAAGGTAAATAAAAAAAAGTTTTTTTATAATATTCATTTAAATACTTAGTTTATAATAAAGAGTTCTTAATATAAAAGAACTCTTCATAAATAAATATTACCCAAATTGTTTTGACATAGGAGATTGTAAAACTCCGATAATTTGAGGGTTTCCAAGAGGTAAAGTAGTTTTGATTGTAAATGTACCTTCATCACTAAAAGTAACAGTTGTCTCTGAACCGCCTGAACCATTTATATTAAAAAATGGCCAAATACCGGTTTTAGCCGCACCTTTAATTGTTTCTTGTTCAGATTTATCAAAAGTAGCTGTAGATGTCATCGTACTTGTTATACCATTAACAGCAACAATACTTGAAGCTGTTCTTTGAAAAGTCCCATTTTCTCCAAACTCTTTTTCCCATGAAGTACGACCGGTTGGACTCCATAGAGTATTATCTTTTGTTTGGTATGCTAAAGCAAGTGCTGCACTAAGATACCAAGGATAATAATCTTTTAAGACAGGACTACTGCTTGCTTGACTTAATGGTCCTGCTGCAAATGTAGTAACATGATCATAAGTTACTTCTATATTTAACCCGCTAGTAGTAACCTTTTGAGAAAGTTTATCATAACTAGCCCCTCCACCAAAAGAGAAAATATCAAAAAAGAAAGAGGTATTACCACCCGCCCAAGTATGTTTTACTTCACTGCTTTGAGTTTTGCTATCCATAGAAAATGTTTTCTTTGGAGCACTAGCTAAAGCTGAGTTTAGATTATCAATAGTTCTATCCCAAGCATATTTATCTCCTGCCAATGCAAACTTTACATTAGCCTGGTTTATTGGGTCGATATATATTTTTGTCAAACCATTAAGGCACCCTGCTTTACCCGGAGCATTTACTGCTGCCCAATTGGTAAATACAGAGGTAATAGTTTTAACATTTTCACCTGTATCACTACCCAAAGGATTGTTTTTTGTATATTCAGTAAAATAATCATTCCAAGCACTATAATAATCTCCCATACAATCAATAAAGTCACTATTTGAGGCAGGTTTAAGAGAACCTAATATTGCATCATAATTACCTGCAAACTGGTTATTTTGACTTGGATTATAATAGTTATTAATTGACTTTGGAGGTATAGCATTGAAAATAGCCCACATTTCTTGGGATGTACTCATCACAGATTCTGTCCCTTGATAAAGCTGGAATTGATCGGGACTTAGTCCTAAACCTGTTACAGTTGCATTATACCATTGTGCTGTAAGTGTATCCATTGATTCTTGAATTGAACTCATTTCTTCTCCTTTTTCATATCTTATATGTGTTTAAGTAATAATTACCCACCGTAAAAAAACCTAAAGGTAAGGTCACAAAAAAATTGTAACTTACACTTGTATTGAAAACTGTTACACTTTGAAGATAAAAGATTCAACAAAATCGTGAAATATTAAAAATTTTGCTTAAATTTACATATAAAGAAAAGAAAATAAATTCTCGAAATATTGTTTTGATAAATAGTCTTAGTTTAAATTTTAGCCTGCGTTGTTATATTAAGTATTATGTATTTATAGACAATTTTGAAGTCGAAAATTTCGACCTCAGAATTAATGTTCTTTTTATATTTAAAAGTTTTGAATCAAATCTTCAAAAACTTTTCCAAGTCCTTCTACCTCTTTTACTGTAGTTCTTTCTCCTACACTATGGATGGTGTCGTTTATTACTCCAAACTCTATGGCTTCTATACCGTAAGCACCAAAGTATCTAGCATCACTTGTTCCACCTGCCGTACTATGTTTTGTTTTTACTTTCAAAATTTTTTCAATAGAGGTTTCCATAGCCTTTACGACTTTTGATTCTTTGTTTGTTACAAAAGGAAAAGAACCTTGGGTTGTTCTAAACTCATAATCCAAGCCTTTTAAATTTTCATGGATAAACTCTTCTACACTCTCTCTTGTTGTATTTGTAGAGTTTCTTACATTAAACATTAGTTTTAGTTCATTTGGTGTTACGTTTGTAACTTCCATTCCACCTCTTATGTCCGTAATTACCATTTTAGATGGAGCAAAGTATTCATCTCCATCATCAAGATTATGTCCAGCTATTTTAGGTAAAATAGTTGCGAAGTTGTGAACGGGATTTATACATTTATCAGGATATGCAGCATGTCCTTGTTTCCCTTTTATGTTTATATATCCGTTTATACTTCCTCTACGTCCTACTTTTATGGCATCTCCGAAAACCTCTTCACAAGTTGGTTCTGCCACAACGGCAAAATTTGGAATCATATTTATGCTTTTTAGGTGTTCAAGCATTTTTATTGTTCCGTAAGTTCCTTCTCCCTCTTCATCGGAAGTCATTAAAATACTTAAAGTTCCGTCAAAATTTTCGGCATTTTTACAAGCATAAAGAAAAGCCGCATCACCGCTTTTCATATCTTGAGCTCCTCTTGCTGTTATTACTCCATCTACAACTTCTGCTGCAAAAGGGTCTACTTCCCAGCCGTTTCCAACGGGAACTACGTCTATATGTCCGGCAAAACAGAGATGTTGAGGCTTGTCATTAAATTTTTTATAATAAAATCTATTTTTCACACCTTGCATATCTACTTTTATACATTGCCAAGTATCTCCCAAATACTCTTGTATAAAATCAAAAGCTCCGTCATCATTTGGAGTTAGTGATTTAAATCTTAATAGTTTTTGAAATAGTTCTATAATAGTCATTTATATCCTTTTAATATCGCGATTGTATCTAAATAAAAGAAAAAAGCATTTTAAGACTTAATGAAATTAAAAGCAAAGAAAATATTTTTTTGACAACATTTACAGGCAAAGTATGAGCAAGTTTTACTCCAATAGGTGCTGTAAAATAACTGCAAATTGCTATAAAGAAAAATGCAGGAAGAGATACGAAACCAAACATAAGACTTGACATATCGGTATTACTCCAACCGTTTATTATATATCCCAATGTTCCGCTTACTGCTATTGGAAAACCTACTGCGGCACTTGTTCCTATGGCTTTTTTTACTTCTACATTCTGCCAAACAAGATAAGGCACGGTAAGAGAACCTCCACCGATAGATACCATAGCCGATATTGCACCGATCAGTGTTCCTGAGGCAAACTGAACTTTTGGATTTGCCAGTTTTCTGCTTGGTTTTGGTTTTTTATTTATAAACATTTGCAAAGATACATATGCCATAAAGATTGAGAAAAATATTGACAAATAAAGTGAGCTTAAAAAAGAGGCTAAAAAAGTGGCAAAAAAGGTACCTATAATAATTCCGGGCGTCATCATTTTAACAACATTCCAAAGAACTCCGCCTTTTTTATGGTGAGCTTTTAAACTGGAAATTGAAGTTACGACTATAGTTGCCATAGAAGTACCAAGTGCAACATGAACAATATTTTCACTATCCATTCCCTGCATTAAAAATATAGCCGTAAGAGAAGGAACAATAATTCCTCCCCCGCCGATTCCAAGTAAACCAGCAGCAACACCTACGAAACAACCAAGTAAAATATAAAGAACAATAGATTCAAAGCCTAACATTAAAAATCCTATTTTTTGTATTTAAAATGTTAGCACTTCTTCTCTTAAATCAAATCTTATAAAGTAACCGCAAATTGTACGATTGCAAATCCCCCGAAAATAAGCCATAAAAACAGAATAAAAGCAAGATAAACAGGTTTTGCTCCCACATCTTTAAACTTATCAAAACTTGTACCCATACCCAAAGCACTCATTGCCATTGTTAAAGCAAAAGTATCTAGTCCGTTTATAACATCTATTGCTTCAAGAGGTAAAAAGTTAAAAGAGTTAAATCCTACCATTACTATAAACATAACTGCAAACCAAGGAATTGTAATTTTCCCTCTCTCCCCTTTTACCGTATTTTTTGCAGTACTTGCCAGCCAAATTGACAATATAATCAAAAATGGAGCCAAAAGCATAACTCTAATCATTTTTACGATAATTGCATTTGAGCTTGCATCTGCGTTTATAGCATTTCCCGCTGCAACAACATGGGCTACTTCATGAATTGTTCCACCAATAAAAATTCCCATAGTTTTTGCATCAAAAGGGATAAATCCGGCTTTATATAAAAAAGGATACAAAAACATTGCAATTGTTCCAAAGATAACCACTGTTGATACTGCAATTGCACTTTTATATGCAGGAGCTTTTATAATAGGTTCAGTTGCCAAAACTGCTGCCGCTCCGCAGATTGAACTTCCTGCACTTGTTAAAATTGTTGTATCTCTATCTAATTTTAATATTTTAACTCCTACAAAATATCCTAAGATAAAAGTAAAAGCAACTACCATACAACTTACAACGATTCCGCTAAGTCCTACTGCTTCTATACTTTGAAAAGTAAGTCTGAATCCATAAAAAACAATTCCTGTTCTAAGTATTGTTTTCCCTGAGAAAGCAATTCCGGGAAGCCACTCTTTAGGTAATCTGTTTTTTAAAGTATTTGCATAAATCATCCCTAACACAATTCCAATAATAAGTGGGCTTATTCCTAAGCTTTTAAAAACTTGAAAATCTGCAAGAAATGTTGCTGCACAGGCAAAAAGTGCAACAAAAAGTATTCCGCTTATGGTGTCTGCACGGTTTTCTTTACTAAACATATAAATCCTTTAGTTAAATTTAATCCGAAGTATATCACTATGGATTTTATTTGTAAAATATATTATTTTTAATATAATAATAAATATTTTTAATAAGGAAACTCTTATGACACTAAAAGAACTTAACTTTTTTTATAAGCTTTCAGAGAACCCTACTGTCAGTCAAATTGCCCAAGAGATGAATATAAGCCAATCAGCCGTATCTTTAGCAATAAAATCTTTAGAAGAGAAACTAGGAGAAGAACTTTTTGACAGAATAGGCAAAAAGCTTATATTAAATGAGAGGGGAAGATATTTTAAAAAAATGACATATCCTCATTTTCTGGCAATTTATGATTCAAAAACACTTTTTCAAAAAAACAAACTTGCAGGATATTTAAATGTTGCAGCCAGTAAAACTATTGCAAACTATATAATGCCGAATATCTATTATAAATTTTTATCAAAATACAAAGATGTAAGTTTAAATATGAACTCCCTGAATACAACTCAGATTATAGAAAAGATTTTAAAAGGAGAGCTTGATTTCGGGCTTATTGAAGCTTCTTGCAATGATGTAAATATTATAAAAGAGAAGATTATCGATGATGAACTTATTGTTGTAACAAGTGATAAAAAAGCACCTAAAAAAGCCTATATTGATACTATTTCAAAAAAATGGATATTAAGAGAAACAGGTTCGGGAACCAGAGATATTTTTATAAAACGCTTAGGTTCTTTATCCGATGATTTGAATATTTTTATGGAGCTTTATGAATTTGACGAAATTAAAAAAATTCTTTTAAAAAACAGTGACACTGTAACTGCCATATCAAGGGTTGCAGTAGAAGATGAACTAAAAAACAAAGAGCTTTTTCAAATAGAGTTGATTAATATTGATTTCAAAAGGGAGTTTAATATAATTTATCATAAAAACAAAACTGCAAATGCCCTTTTTGAAACCTTTAAAGAGTTTATAAAAAAAGAGATTATAAATAAAAACTATTTATAATTTTATTATTTTGCATTAACCAAAATGTGTTATAATTTATTTACACATAAAGGATATTTTTATGAAAATAAACAGAATTTTAATTACTATTTCATCTCTTTTGTTGATTTATACAATTATCGGATTCATTGCTATTCCCAAAATAGCGAAACCCCAAATTGAAAATATTATAAATGAAAATATTACGCAAAAAGCGACAATAGAAAAGATACATTTCAATCCTTTTTTATTTAAGTTTTCAATAGATAACTTAAAAATTGCAGATAAAAACAAAACAACCTTTAGTCTAAAAAGTATCTCTATTGATTTTTCTGCATTAAAATCTATAGATAAAAAACATATTCATTTTAAGATTTTAAAAATTGTTGAGCCTTATATAAATATAATTGAAAATCCGGACGGAAGTTTCAACTTGGAAAAATTGCTTAAACAAGCAAAAACACAGCAGCCAAAACAACAAGAGAAGGAGTCTTCAAACTCAGATATAAAATTTCAAATTTTTAAAACCGTTATAAAAAATGCTCAAATAGACTTTACCAAAGTTAAGCCTGATAAAACTCCTTATAAAATATCTATTCATAATTTTAATTATACTTTTTACGATATGGGAACATTTAAAAATGCCCTTGCTTCACACACTTTGGAAATGAAAATCAACAAAGAGAGCACTTTGGCTATAAAAGGCGGTTTACGATTAAATCCTTTTGAAATGTACGGAAACGTAGAAATAGAAAAATTAAAACCAAAAGAGTTTTTGGATTACAAAGAAGATATGCTAAATTTTGATCTAAACAAAGACTCTTTTATAAATCTCTCTTTCGGATATAAAGTAAATATGATAAAAGATTTAAAAATTGAGATTGACCATGCCAATTTGGCTTTAAATAATTTGAATATAAAAAAAGAGAATAAAAAACTTTTAGATTTAAAAAGTCTAAATATAGATGATCTAAATTTAGATTATCCGCAAAATATCGTAAATATAAGCAGTATTACGTTTAATAAAATAAGTTCAAATATAAAAAGTGATAAAAACGGTAATTTAAACTTAAATGATTTAGTTAAAAATCAAGAACAAAGCAAAGAAGAGAATAAAGAAGAGACAAAACATTGGCAGGTAAAATTAAAAGAGTTTAATATAAAAAATTCGGATCTGACATTTAATGATCTAAAAAACTCTTTAAATGTAAGTTCAAAAGATATCGACTTAAAACTTGAGGATTTCAAACTAAAAGATGAAAAAATTACTTTGAAAAATTTAAATCTTTCAAAAGTAGATTTAAGTTTTAAACAAAATAGACAAACAGAAATTGAAGCAAATGATATATCTTTTGATACGCAAAATTTTGGTTTTGCACAAAAAAATATAAAATTAGAAAAAGCAGTTTTTTCAGTTAATTCTATTAATATAAAAGAGAAAAAAAGCAGTTTGGATATCAAAACAAAAGGTTTAAGAGTTGAAGCTGTAAACAACTCTTTTGTAAATGAAAAAGTCGATATTTATAAACTGCTCTTTAAAAACTCTTTTTTATCAATGATTGATAGAAAAAACAATCAAACCGTTCAAGCAAAAAATATAAATTTGACTGTTGATAAAATAAGTCAAAAAGAAAACGAACTTAAAATTGCAAAATCTTTGATAAACAAACCTGAACTTCTTATAAAATTAGGTAAAAGAATAGAAGAAAAACAAGAAGAGAAAAAAGAAGAAAAAGTTTCAGTTAAAGAGAATAAAAAAAGTGATTTTAAATTTGACATAGGTCCAGTTAAAATCAACAATATGAAAATGAGTTTTGAAGATAAAAACCTTCCAATCCCTTTTAAAACAAATATTACGGAGCTAAACGGTCAATTTTCAAGATTAAACTCTACAACATCTGAACCTACAAAACTTAACCTTGAAGGAAAAGTAGATAAATACGGATATACGAAAATTACGGGAAGAGTCGATATAAACGATATCAAACTTTTAACGGATACAAACCTTTTATTTAAAAATATCGCTATTAAAAATTTTACTCCTTATTCGGGAAAATTTGTAGGAAGAGCAATAGATGAAGGTAAATTAAATCTTGATTTAAAATATAATATAAAAAAATCTAACCTAAATGCCCAAAACTCTATTGTAATAAGTGATATAAAACTTGGAAAAAATATTGAAAGTAAAGAGGCGGTAAATCTTCCTTTGGAACTTGCAATCGCTCTTTTGGAAGATTCAAGCGGTGTTATAGATATTGATTTACCTATTACGGGAAATGTTGATGACCCTCAGTTTTCTATAGCTCCTATTGTTTGGAAAGCTTTTGTGAACTTAATAGTCAAAGCCGTAGCTTCTCCTTTTACTCTGCTTGGATCTTTATTTAATATAGATGAAGAAAAATTAAAAGCAATAGAGTTTGAATACGGTAAAAGTAATATCCTAGCTTCAGAAAAAGAGTCTTTAGATGCCATAGGAAAGATATTAAAAGAGAAAAACAGACTTGCAATCAATCTTCAACCCGTTTATGACCCTAATAATGATAAATTTGCATTACAAAAATCAAAATTTGAAAAAGTTTTAGAAAAACAGATGAAAAACTATAAAGATACGGACCAATATAAAAAAGCATTGGAAGAGCTTTATAAAAATGAAAAAGAGGATAAATCTCTTAATGAAATAAAAGAGGGTTTTGTTAGCAAAGATAAGGATTCAAAAGAGGTATTTGATATGGATAGTTATCTTGAATATCTCAAAAACACACTTGCTTCAAAACAAGAGGTAAAAAACGAAGAACTTATATCTTTAGTAAAAGAAAGAATACAAAATATCAAAGAGTATTTAAAAACAAAAGATATTCCTAAAAACTCTCTAATAATTGAAGATATAAAAGAACAAGCAAGTAATGATAAAAAATGGATAAAACTAAAACTCGAAGTCTCTGCCAAATAATATAATTATAATTTTTTATTATAGTTATATTATTTAAATTTCTTATAATAAAACTTCTGCTAATATTTTAAAAATTTATAATTTAAATAACTTTAACTAATGGATAAAAAATGAGCAAATTTTATTATGTACTAATTGTATTTGTTATTCTTTTTTTCGGATACGGTATTCTAACAAAAGACAGCAATAATCCGATGAAAAAAGAGGCAAGAGTTCCATGTCAGAAAAAAACAGTAACATTTGAAAAAATTTCAAATAGAGATTTGATAGAAAAAGCCGTATCTCTTTTAGAAAGCGGAAATTATACTGTTAAATCAAGAATTGAACAATCGGTTTACATGAAATCACAAATATTAAATTATATCTCAGTTGAAAAAGCCGATAAAATTTTGACATATACAATAAAAAAATATCTTAAAAATGACAATAACGACAATGATAAACTTCTAATTGATTATTATATATTGGAAAACGACAAAGAGGATAAAGGCAAAAAAGGTACTGCTTGCAAACTATATGCAGGTTATTTGGTATTTGAGTTTAGACTTAACGGCAAATTAATATATAAAATTCAAACAGATTTTATAGAAGAAGATACTTCAGATATACCTGAACGTATGGATTGCGTTATTAAATCATTTATTACATTAAAAGGATAAGAATGAAACAAAAAGTTTTTAAAGAAAAATATCATATTTTTGAGATTGAATTTGAGAAAAAAGAGTTAAATTATAAAAATGTTGATGAAATCATAGCTGCATTAAAAGAGAAAATTGATGCAAATGAGATTATTGCATTTATTTCAATATTTGATCAATATGCACATACCGTAAAAATTAAAGGTGATATAAATCCTGCTATAAAAGACGCTAAAAATATTATATTTTGTTTTGGTAAAGAGATACCTACTCCCGAAGTTTTAGCTGTAAGACCAAGAGCAATCGGAGTTGTTGAACTTGAGGATAGTTTTGTAGTGAACTTTCTTGAAGCTCCAAATGAACAAGCAAATGTGGCAATGGAAAATATCGTAAAATCTATTAAAAAATAACTTTTAAATCTTCTTGATTAAATTGTAATTTTTAAAATTACAATTTAATCACTTTTGCACCAAAACCGCCTTGGCTTGGGTGTGCATCACTATAACTTTTAACTTTTGGATGTTTATCCAAAAACTCTTTTACGGCTCGAGCCAATTTCCCCGTTCCTATTCCGTGAAAAACCATAACTTCATCAAATCCAGCTATTAAAGCATCTGAAATAAACTTATCTAAATTTTCGATTGCTTCATCTGCTCTTTGACCGTGTAAATCAAGTTTTACATGTCCTGAATCCGGCTTTTGTATAGTTACCGTTGATTTGACTTTAGGTTTGATTTTAGGAAGATTGCCGCTTCTTCTTAAATCACTCAATAAAACCTGCATTTTCATTCCTGCATCATTTTCAATAAAGGCTTTTTTCCCTTTAATTGAAATGATTTCGCCTTTTGAACTTCTATATTTTACTCTGTCCCCTACTTTTAAGTTTTCTTCAGGTTCTTGAACTTTTTGAGTTTTAATAGATTTTGCTTTTGCATGGGCTATATTCAAGTGTTGATGACCTTGGGCAACTTTTGCTTTGATTGCTTTTTTTGCTTCATCTCTAGCATCGGTATACTCTCTTTCTAGTTTTGATTTTTCTTCAAAAATCAATTCATCCAAAGACTCTTTTTGCTCTTTTAAATTTTTATTTAAGCGGTCATACTCATCTATTTCATTTTGCAGATTTTCAAGTTTTCTTTTATATTCAATCTCTAAAGCACTACTTCTTTCTATAAGTTCATTTAACTTATCTTTATCTTCACCGTAAACTTTTCTTGCTTTTTTTATCACGTTATGAGGAATTCCGTATCTGCTTGCTGTTTCAAAAGCGTAAGATTTACCTATTGTTCCTTGCAAAAATTCATAAGTAGGTCTTCTGTTTTCTTCATCGTAAAGTGCCGCAACCAACTCCACTTTTTCATTTGCTGCCATTAAAGAGGCCAATCTTTTGTGGTGAGTTGTTATAATAATCTTAATATCTTTTTCAATAAGCTCTTCAATAATCACTTTAAACAAACTTGCAGCCTCATCGGAATCAGTTCCCAGTTCAATCTCATCAACTCCAACGATTGCACTTTTTGAAGAAAAAAGTTTGGAAAACTCAACCATTCTACCTGCAAAAGTCGAAATGTCGTTTTTAACGCTTTGAGGATCATCTAAAACCGCATTTATATTTTTGAAAGTACCTATTTGAGTCTTTTGGTTTGCATTATAAGGAAGCAGATATTTTGATAAAAGAACTGCCGATAAAATAGATTTCAACATCATTGTTTTACCACCTGCATTTACTCCTGTTATCATAACGACGGACTTACTAAAATCAATTGTTATAGGTTTTGGTTCATGAAGGGCAGGATGTTTAAACTCTACAAGTCTGTTTTTATTGTTTTTATTCGGCAAAATAAAATTTTTATCTCCTGCTTTAGCAAAAAAAAGTCTTGCTTGATAATGATCAAACCTGTCAAACTCTTTATTTATAAATTTTAAAAACAGCAGATTTTTTTCAAATAAAGAGCTGATCTCTTTACAGATTTTAAGTAAAATTTCCTCTTGTTTATTTATCAAATCACTCTGTTTTTGTTTTAAAGAACTCACACTATGAGGAAGAACATAAAAAAATCCCGAGTTTGATCTGTCTAAAACACTTGCTTTTAGAACATGATTAAAACCGCCCCTTACTAAAATACACTCTTCTTGATTTATATAGTGAATCTGAGAATCAACTAAATATGCTCTAAGTTTTGAAGAGTTTATGGTTTTATACAGATTTTGTTTTATCTCTTGCTTATTTCTGTAAATTGCTTCAGAAATTGCATCGTATTCTTCGTTTACTCCTGTTTTAAGTTTTGATTTATCATCAAAATAATCGCATATATTTGTTATTTCTATCGGAATTATTATTTTATCCATCCACTCTTGAAGTTTTCCCTCAAACGCAAATTTTTTTAAGTAATTAAAATAGTCAATAATTTTTATAAACTCATAAATCTCATAAATTTTAAGTATACCTTGCTTTTGAATAAGTAATAAAGCATTATCTAAATTTGTCAACTTAGAAGGTTCTTTAAAATCAAAAGAAGACAACTCGTTTATAAGTCTGTAGTGAAGGTTTATATCCCCTTCCATAATTATAGATTTCTCTCTTGCTAGTAGTTTAGAAAAAGAGTCTATATAGTCCAATAAATCTAATTTTTTAAATATCTCTTGCATCTTAATATTATATCTTAGTATTAATTAAAGCTGTGATAAAAAATACAGAACTTTAATACTTATAACCTGTAATTATAAGTGTGCTTATTTGTAATATAATATTAAAAAATGTTAAAATTTATCATATTAATTTCTAATTATAAAGTTATTAATATCTTTTTAGGATATATTTCCATTTTTAAAAAATAATTTTTTATTAAGGTCATTTAGTGAGTGAAGAGACAAGACTAGACAAAAAAACAATGATTGTATCAGAGACCGATGCAAAAGGGATTATTGTTTATGCAAACGAGGATTTTTGTAAAATCGCAGGTTATACAAAAGAAGAACTAATAGGAAACCCCCATAATATGGTTAGACATAAAGATATGCCTTCAAAAGCTTTTGAAGATTTGTGGAATACTGTCCAAAGTGGAAATATCTGGAACGGAATGGTAAAAAACAGAACCAAAGACGGCGGATATTACTGGGTAAATGCAACAGTTTTCCCCTCAGAAGACAGTAAAGGAAACAAAAGGTATATCTCAGTTAGAGTCAAACCAACGGAAGATGAGATAAAAACAGCAAAAAAATTATATGAAACATTAAGCTAAGGGGAAATATGTTTTCTAGTAGAAAAAAAGATATTAACGAGATTTTAAATGCTTTGGAGAGTATCGAATCATTTATAAAAGAAGATATAAACAAAATAGAACTGAGAAAAAATAGCTGCAACAGTGAAAACAAAAAAGTCATGGAAAAAATAATTAATATTTCCAATCTTATTCAAACAAAGCAACAAGAAGATTTATCAATTTACGGAGAAATTATGCTTTGTACGGAAAAACTTTCAGACGGTTTTACAAATGACAGAGTTACAAAAACAACTTCAAATAACAAACTTAACTATATAGCCAAATCTATAAATGCAATGTCCAAAAAACTTGAAGAATCATTAAATGATATTGATAAAAAATTAGAAGAGTATGCAAAACAAAACTTTTTAAGTTCAATTGATGAAAATATGTTTAGAGGAGGAAATTTAAAAGGTCTAGCAGTTGGGATAAACTCTTTAAGAAAAGAGACAACCCAACAATTAAAAACTATTTATAGAACAAGTTTGGTTCTACAAAAAGAGTCTTCAAGACTTTTGGAAAATTCAATTTCACTTTCGGATTCTACAACACAACAAGCAGCTTCGCTGGAAGAAGCATCTGCTGCTATAGAAGAGATAAGCAGTACCATCTCAAATAATACGATAACTATTAATAAAATGTCTAAACAAGCAGATTTAGTAAAAGCTTCAATAAACGAAGGTAGAGATTTAGCTTCAAAAACCGTTGAGGCTATGGACAATATAAATAGATCAACAAATACGGTACATGAAGCAATAGCGGTAATAGACCAGATAGCTTTTCAGACAAATATATTATCACTAAATGCAGCAGTAGAAGCAGCAACGGCAGGAGAAGCAGGAAAAGGTTTTGCAGTTGTTGCACAAGAAGTGAGAAATCTGGCAACAAGAAGTGCACAAGCGGCAAAAGAGATAAAAGAGCTTGTGGAAGAATCAACTCTTAATGCAAACAGAGGAAAAGAAACTGCAGATAAAATGATACAAGGGTATGAAGGTTTAAATGAAAATATAGATGAAAATTCTCAACTAATAAGTCAAGTCGTAACGGCTTCAAAAGAGCAGGAAAGCGGAATGAGTTTAATAAACGATACAATTTCCCAAATAGATTCCCTGACTCAAAAAAATGCAAATGTAGCAGAAGACGTAAAAGTAATATCAATACAGATGAATAAAATAGCAAATAAAAATGTTGAACTAACTTCAAAATGTGAATTTGAAGGAAAAGAGAATCTACAAATAAGAGAAACACCTTCAAACAACGAATTTCACGGAAGAGAGAAAAGACATAACAATTTTTAAATTTGAAAATTAAACTCTTTTTTTAAGGCTTTTTAGATAAAATATCTACCTTTAAAATAAAAGTAGGAATTATTATGTTAGAAAAAAAAGGTTCAATTTTTACGGTAAGAGAAGATATAAAAGTATTCGACTGCACAATCAGAGACGGCGGATTGGTTAATAATTATCATTTTAGCGACGAATTTGTAAAAGCTCATTATGAGATGTGCGTTGCTGCCGGAATCGATTATATGGAGATAGGTAAAAACGTATCTCCTACAGTTATGAGTGAAGAGGAATACGGCTGCTGGAATTTTTGTAAAGAAGAAGACGTAAGAAGAATCGTAGGAGAAAATAACACTGATCTGAAAATTGCGGTTATGGCTGATGTAGGAAGAACTATAAAAGAGGAAATTCCTTTAAAAAGTGAAAGTGTTATCGATATGATAAGAGTTGCAACCTATATCCATCAAATACCAGAAGCACTTGATTTAATAAAAGATTTTCATGAAAAAGGGTATGAAACAACTTGCAATATTATGGCAATATCAAAATCTTTTGATACAGAACTTGATGAAGTTTTAAGACAAGTTAGTCAATCACCTGTAGATGTAATTTATATAGCAGACAGCTTTGGTTCTTTTTATCCTGAACAAATAAACAAACTAACAGAAAAATATTTAACTGTTGCCAAAAGCGTAGGTAAAAAAGTGGGAATTCATGCTCACAATAATTTACAGTTGGCTTATGCAAATACTCTTGAAGCGATGATTTACGGAACAAGTTTTCTTGATGTTACAGTATCTGGATTAGGAAGAGGAGCAGGAAACTGTCCTATGGAACTTCTTGTTGGATTTTTGAAAAACCCTAAATATAAATTAACTCCTGTATTAAAATTTATTGAAGAGTATATGGTTCCTCTTGAAAAAGAGCTTGATTGGGGATATTCTGTACCTTATATGATCACGGGAAAATTAAACGAACATCCAAGACCTGCTATGAAAGCAAGAGATGAAGGCGATACGCAATATGTTAAATTTTATAATAAATTAATAGAAGAGTATAGCTAAGATTAAAAATAAAGGATATTTTTGAATATAAATATTACGAAAATTGCAAATGCAATATTATATATGTTGGATGAAGAAGTAAAACATCTAAATGATAGAAAACTCTGCATCCTACTTTTTCTAATTGATTTTAACCATTTTAAAAATTATGGGAAAACTATTTTTAACTTAGAATATATAAAACAAAAAAGAAATCCCGAGCCGAAAGTTTTAAACGAAATCTTTGATATTATAGCAAACGGCGAGGATTTGGAAGAAGAAGATGAAAGACTTATTTTAATAACCGAACTTTTAGATTTTCTTGATATAGAAATTATTACAAAAGAGAAGTTCATAGAGTTAAAATTTATAGAGATGGAAGAGGATTTTGACAAATCCGTATTCTCAAAAGAAGAGCTAGAAACACTTGAAGAGACTGTTGAAAAATATAAAGATGAGACGGCAAGAAAAATAGCAAATGCTTCTTTTCAAATAGAAAACGTAAGAAAAGCCTCTTTGGACGAAAACATAGATTTCGCACTATAAAGTGTCAAATCTATGTTTATATATTTTTGAAAAAATAAGTTCCACACTCTCTTTACTTTTATCTTTTTTTATCTCATTTTTATTAATCAATTTTATAGCAAAAACCAAACTTGCAAAAATAATCAAAATAAATAATGTTTTCATCTAAACTCCTTTTTTTGATTATAAAACAAAAAAAGAGAGCTGTCTTTTATTTAAATTTCATTATTTTTATCAAATCGTGCTATTATATTTGTTATTTCAAATCTTTGGAAGATTTTTTGTTTTAAATATGTTATTATCCTCCTTATGAAGAAAAAAGATACAACAAAAGAGCATAAAGAACGGATTAACGAAGTTCAATACCATATTTATAAATATCTCTCATCAAAGTTATTAATAGAAGATTTGGCAAAAATCTCTTCTTATTCTCCCTTTCATTTTCAAAGAATATTTAAAGAGATTACAGGAAAAAGCGTAACAACATATATAAAAGATTTAAGATTGCAATGGGCAGCAAATCTTTTAATTTTTAATCCAAACTCTACAATAACAAATATCGCTTTTGATTGCGGTTTTAAGTCCTCTTCTACTTTTAGCAATGAATTTAAAAAGTTTTATAAAACAACACCTAATGATTGGAGAAAAGGAGAATATAAAAGTTATGAACCAAAAGAGTATGAACTAAGAGAAAAAGAAGTAGATTTTTCAAAAATAGAGATAAAAAAAATACCCCAAATTCAAATTGCTTATATGAGACATCAAGGTTTTGATAAAACAATAAAAAAGATGTGGCAGAAATTTTTATTTCTATTAGAAGAAGATTTTGGAATAAAAAATCCCGCTATGATGGCAGTTCATCATAGCAATCCAAATATTATTACACTTGAAGATTATAGGTATGTAGCTTGCGTAGATTTAAAAGATAAAAAAATAAAACCTAAAGGAGATATAGGTTTATGCAATATAAAAGGCGGTTTATATGCAACAATAAGATACCAAGGAATTTGCGAAGATGCCTTGACTTTATATAAAAAGATATATCATCAATGGCTTCCTAGCAGTGAATTTGAAGCCTTAAATGCTTCAGCTAATGTTTTATATTATAAAAACAATTATTTAGACTCTAAAGATGAATTTGATATTGAATTTAGAGTTCCAATCAGATATAAATAAAAGATTTGTTAAAAATTAACAAATCTTTTAAATAAAATACTGCCAATATACTAAAGCTATAGTAGTAATTGCCAATATTCCTAGGATATTAAATATAAATCCGAATTTTGCCATATCTTTTACTTTTACTGCGCCGCTTCCCATTGCAATTGCATTTGGAGGAGTTGCTATTGGCAGCATAAAAGCATAAGAAGCACAAATTGTTGAAACCAGTAAAACAAGAGTTATATCAATATTTACAGTCTCTGCCAAAGAGTAAATAATAGGTAAAGCAATAGAGATTAAAGCCGTATTTGAAGTAACTTCTGTGGTAAAGGTTATAAGTGTCGCAACCAATAAAATTAAAACTAATGTCGGCAGTTGAGATAGACCTAATAAATACCCTGCAACTTCCGAAGCCAAACCTGTTGAAGAGAAAGCATTGGCAATGGTAAACCCTGCACCGAAAAGAAAAATGATTTCATAAGGAATTTTTTTAGTATCTTCCCAAGTTAAGAATCCGATTTTCGGCACAAACATTAAAAGTCCGAAACCTAAAAGAATTCCTTTTTCATTTAATCCTAAACCTGAATAAAAAGGCTCAATTTTAGAGTTGGCAAAAAGTAAAACGATTAAAGCTCCCAAAATATAAAGCAATCTTTTTCTTTCGGCATTTAATTGTTCTCTGCTTTCTAAATGTTCATCAAATTTTAAATCACTAGCACCTATTGATAAAATAAAAGGAATAATAAGAAGCATAACAAAAGCTAAAGGTGCAGTTAGAAAAAACCAATTAACAAAAGGAATAGCTTCAATTCCATGTTGTCCCATAAAACCTAAAAGAATTAAGTTAGGAGGAGTACCTATTGGTGTAATTATTCCACCGATACTTGCTCCGTAAGCAATAGATAAAGCAAGCCTAACTTTTAATTTAGTATCGCTTGTTAAAAACATTGCTATAGGAAGAAGCAGCAAGGCTGTTGTCGTATTTGAAATCAAAGAACTTAACAATGCAGAAGTAATTGCCAAAGAGAAAATAACTCCTCTTACTGTTTTTGGAAAAATTGTTAATAATTTTCCTGAAATATATCTATGAAGATTGGTTTTTTCAGTTGCAACAGCTATCATAAACCCGCCTAAAAAAAGGAAAATTATGGAGTTTGAATAGTTTGCCACAGCCTGTTTTGTCGATATAATATCAAAACTAGGAAAAAGTATTATGGGAAGTAGAGAAACTACACCTAAAGGAAGCCCTTCATTTGTCCAAAGAACTACTAAAAATACAATTAATGCAATTAAAAGAGAATGTTGAAACGTAAAAGCAAAAGTTGCGATATAAAAACCTATTAAACTTAATAATATTGAAATAACTATCTTTTTCATATAAACTCTTTAATACTTATTTCTTTTTAGGTCTAAAGGCTTTTATCACCTCTTCATTACACTCTAAAAAAGGTCCTTCCATTAGATCAATACAGTATGGAATTGCAGGGAATACTGCGTCAAGGCACTCTCTTATTGATTTAGGTTTACCCGGAAGATTTACAATTAACGAACTTCCTCTAAGACCTGCTGTTTGTCTTGAAAGTATAGCTGTAGGAACATATTTTAAGGACTCAGCTCTCATAAGTTCTCCGAAACCAGGCATCATTCTATCACAAACCGCTTGGGTAGCTTCAGGAGTAACATCTCTTTTAGCAGGACCCGTACCACCTGTTGTTACAACCAAACAACACTTTTGATTATCAACCAAATCAATAATAGTATCTTCAATAGATTTTTGATCATCTTCAATACATCTGTAAATAGGTTCCCAAGCAGATTTTAAATATTCATTCATTGTATCTTCTATAGCTTTTCCCGACAAATCTTCATAAATTCCTTTACTAGCTCTGTCGCTTGCCGTTATAATTCCAATCTTGGCTATATTTTCACTCATAAAATGTGTCCTTTCTCTTTTATATAATATACGGTTGCAAAATCTTTAAAAAACTCTTTTGCCCCTTTTGAATCGATTATTTTATCTTTTTGACCTAAAAAAACTTCGATTTTGATTCCTCTATCAACCAATTTTTGCAACTTTTCTTTATCCCAAATATAGTTTAAAAGCTCTTCCAATTCTAAAGAAGTGCCCTCTTTAAAATATTTTTCCATCTCGATATTTGAAGGAAAACTAACATTTTCTAAAAAATTTTTTATATATTCATCTTTATCTTTTTTAAAAAACATAAGCTGCAATCTTTTTGTTTTTTTATCCATTGTTTGAAAAAAAGCAGGTGAAAAAAGTTGTAATAAATCTACTCTTGTATCGCTGTTATAAACATATTCAAAGGCTTTTATCGCTCCATAAGAAAATCCTGCAATACAAAGGCTTTTTTCACAAAGATACTCTTTAAAAAGCTCTTTTTCATTTTCCAAACAGAAACCTGAAAAATATTTAAATGTCATCTAGTAAAATTACCTCGTTTTTAAGCATTATCTCTTTTAACTCTTCTATTTTAGCCGAGTTTTGTGAAAGTTCAGATCTTAAAATATTGCTTACGTCATCTATTAAACTCTCAATATCTTTTGCCATTTTATACTCTTGAACGATATTTTGTGCTATATCGTATGCAGCTTTTATATCTTGGGAATTTATGGCATATCTCTGTTTTTTTATAACTTCAACACCGATTGTTCCCGATAAATATCTTTTTATATTTTCCAAAAGCTCGTTATAAGAAGGATAAACCGCATCTACAATATTAACTTTTTCATCAAAAAGTGTAACTTTTGATTTTGAGACAAAAGCTTTACTTGCTTGATAAATAGCCAAAATCTCTTTTTGATTATCATTTAAAATAAGAGTCTCTTTTTTACCGAATTCAAGTTTGTTTTTTGCCAATTCGATATCAACATTTTGTAAAACTTTTGATTCTCTTTTTATCATATTTAGTAAAGCTTCATTTATAAGTGTGGCAAGGGCAGCTGAACTGAAACCTGAAGTTTGTTCGGCTAATTTATCCAAATCAAACTCATAATGTTTTCCTTTTAGATACAGTTCTAAAATTTTCTTTCTATCTTCAATATTAGGAAGATTCAAAAAGACTCTTCTGTCAAATCTTCCAGCTCTTAGCAAGGCTTCATCAAGTACATCGATTTTATTTGTTGCAGCTATAACTATAACACCCGAATCTCCCTCAAAACCGTCCATTTGTGTTAGAAGTTCATTTAAAGTAGATTCTCTCTCATCATTTGTTTTACCGCCTCTTTTTTTACCGATAGCATCAATCTCATCAATAAAAATAATAGCAGGGGCACTCTGTTTTGCTTTCATAAAAAGTTCACGTACTTTTTTAGCACCCATTCCAACATAGATTTGAACAAAACTTGCGCCGCTTTGATAAAAAAACGGAACATCAGCTTCACCTGCTACAGCTCTTGCAATAAGTGTTTTACCCACTCCAGGAGGTCCAACCAAAAGTACACCTTTTGGAAGTTTTACTCCGTGTTTTAAATATCTGTTTGGTTCATTTAAAAAATTTACAACCTCTTCAAGTTCACCTTTTACTTCACTAATTCCGGCTATATCTTTAAAAGTTATATTTGAACTAACGGCACTTATAGAAGAAGAGTGTTGCTCATTTTTTTCTTGTTGTACTGTTGCTAACTCATTTGAAAAAGTTTGAGAACCGTTTTGTTGAGTTGTTTTTAAAAATTTTTGAATTTTATTCTGTTTAAATTTTGCAAAAATTGCAAATACAAGTAAAAAAAGTAAAAATATAATCCCAAAATAGTATGAATTTGTTTTTATATGATCACTGCTTTTATAAAGTGTGTATAAAAAAAGTATAAGTAAAACTATGGCTGACAAGCCCATAAGTTTCATATTTTTATCTATGTTTTTATTTGAATTCTGCGACATTTTTATCTCTCTTTGCTTCATACTCCTCAATAAAGATCCAGTCTCCGACTAAATCAACTTCACTTTTTACGTCAATATGATTAAAGTGCTGATCTAAGCCTTTATAGACACCATTTTTGTAAGACTCAATTAAGACTTCCAAAGGTTTTGTATTGTTTTTTCTAAAAGTATAATTTTTTTCTTCGATTATACTTACTAATTCATTGTATCTAACTTTTGCAACATCTCCCCTAACCTCATTTTTCATAGTAGCACTGGGAGTTCCGTCCCTTTTTGAGTAAGTAAAAGCATGAACATGAGTTAAAGGAAATTTATGAAGATTTTCCATTGCCTCTTTCCAAAGTTCATCGGTTTCACCCGGATGCCCCACAATAAAATCCGTTCCCAAGGCGTAACCGTTTTCACTTAAGAATTCAAAAAGTTCAAGATCAGATAAAACTTTGTTTCTTCTGTTCATTATTTGCAACATCTGTTTTGAAGTGTGTTGCAAAGCTATATGAAGATGTTTTGCCATAAAAGGTTCATTTATAAGCTCTTTAAACTCATCGTCTATTTGAATAGGTTCGATACTTCCCATTCTAATACGTCTTACGCCTTTTATTTGAGATATTTTTTTAAGAAGTTTTGCCAAAGAAGTGTGTTGTTTTTTACCGTAACTTCCTACATTTGTTCCTGTTAAAATAAATTCACCGAAACCGTTTGATGCCAAAGTTGTAATCTGTTCTAAGATTTTATCCTCTTTATAACTTCTTGCATCACCTCTTACATAAGGAATAATACAATAAGAACATCTAAAATCACAGCCTTCTTGAATTTTTATAAATGCCCTGCTTTTACCTATAAACTCTTCAACGATAGTATCGTCAATATGTTCTAAATCTCCGGCATCAAAAAATCTCTCATCTTTTTGAAGAAGTTCATTTATATGCTCTTTTTCACTGTGTCCGAACAAAGAATCAATTTTATTTTCTTTAAAAAGATTTTCACCTTTCGTCCAAACTCCGCAACCTGTAAAAACAACTCTGGGAGGTTTTTCAAATCTGTTTAAAGAGTTTATATAACCTCTTGCCGTACTATCTGCACTGTTTGTTACGGTACATGAGTTTATTACTACAATATCTGCTTCTTTTTCATCTTGTGTTATCTCAAAATCTTTTAAATTACTCATCATAACTTGGGTGTCGAAAAGATTTGTTCTACACCCGAATGTTTTAAAAAATACTTTCTGTTTGCTTGTCGAAAACTGCATAAATTATTAAACCTCTGGTAGATCTGCCGGCGGTGTTCTAAAGTTTTGTAAGCCTTTGCCGACATTTATTGTTTGTGTTGGGTAAGCAATAGTTATATCATCTTCTTTCATAAATGCTTCCAAAATTTCGGGAGACATTGTACTTCTTAAAACTAAAGCAGAATATGAATTAGTCAAATACCAAGCAGAAATAACTATTCCGTAAGGTTCAACAAAAGTGTAAACTCTAGGTTCCACTCCTGTTGCTCTTAATTGGTATTTACTTCTCATTTTCGATAACTGTTTTCGTGTTATATCAGTATAACCTTTTGAGTAATGTTTTAAAATCTCTTTTGCTATATGCTGTGCTTTTTTATAATTTGAATCAAAAGTTATCGTAATATCAATACCGTCCCAAACCGTTTTAAGTCCTGAGTGCGTATAGTTTGCAATCATTTCTGAAAAAACATAGTTGTTAGGAATAAAGAAAATTCTTCCTGTTCTTCTGTTTACGGTATATGAAGTTAAAGTAATATCTTCTCTGATTGTTATTTTAAAAAGTGAGATATCAAGAACATCTCCTACTACTTCAAGTCCGTCTCTTGTTACTTTTATTCTGTCTCCTACATGAATAGAACCCGAAGTTACGATTACAAGCCAGCCGAAAATTGACATAAACCAATCTTTTAAAGCAATTGCAATCCCTGCTGATGCAAACCCTAAAATAGTAACTATATAAGAGACATTGTCTATATATGAAAAAAGAACAACAATTAAAACAAAAATTACCAATGAGAAGTTTATAACTTTATTTGTCATATAGTAGTTTTCATTTTGGGAGTAGTATTTTTTTAGTGCCATTTTTATCAAAAATGTGATTACGAAGAAGATAATTATTATAAAGGCAATATTAAAAATCTTTTCAACTTGAATTGAGATTTGGGATTTTGTTTCTAAAATAACTTGTTCTATTTTTCTCGTATAAACCTCTTCCGTGGTTGAAACAATCTCTAAAACCATAGTAAAATCTCTTTTTTCTTTATCTAAAAAATTGATTTTCTCTTTATACTCTGCATTTGGAGACAAATTATACAATTCTAAATAAGTGTAGAGTTTTTCTTCTAATAAATTAGTTACTTCTCTAACTCCTTTTTCAACGGCAATAAACTCTTTTTTACTATTTTCCAGTTTTTTTATATATGATAAGGCATTTAATATTCCAAAAGGATTTTGAATAGGTTCATAATTCTCTATTTCAGGAGGATTTATCAAAGAACCTATAGGTGAGCCTTTATACTCGGAGATTAATTCAAGTTCATTCTCTTTTATTCTTATTTTATTTGTTAGATGATGAATCTGCTCTTCTGTTTTATTTGAACTCTTTTTTGCGCTTTGTTTTAACTCTACTAATTCATCTGAAAGTTTTATATAAGCATTATAATTACTATATCTTTTTAGAAGAATATTATCTTTTAGTTTTTCATCTATTGAAGTAATTTTTTCTTCAAGTTCACTGATTTTTCTCTGTTTTTTCAGCTCTTTTTGTTCTTCGATTCTTCTTTTTTCTTCCTCTTCAAACTTTAGTTGAGCTTCTGTCTCTTTCTCTTTTTCAATTTTTTCAATATCTTTTAAATTATTTGCCACAATCTCTTTTTTATCTGCATTATCCTTTTGCTGTGAAGCAAAAAGAGCGGAACTTATAAAAAAAGAGAGTAAAAAAAGAGTAAATAATTTTTTCACGATTGAAAACCTTTTAAGACTTCTATAACATCATTTTTTGAAATTGCATCAGTGATTTCACACCCTCCGATTCCTTTTGGAATAATAAATTTAATCTTATTATCCAATGACTTTTTATCCAAAAAGAAGTGTTCATAAAAACTCTCTACATCTTTTATCGAATAATTTGTAGGAATATCATATTTTTCAAGAAGATTTTTAACTCTTAATGCCTCTTCTTGACTCATTTTACCTAATCTTACTGCAAGATTATTTGCCATAACCATACCTATTCCTACGGCTTCACCGTGTAAGTAGGTATCATAATTTGTTTCATTTTCAATTACATGCCCAAAAGTATGCCCGTAATTTAAAGCAGCTCTCAGCCCTTTCTCTTTTTCATCTTGAGATACGACCCAGGCTTTTGTTTCAACTGATTTTGCAATAGCTTTTTTGATATTTGATTCATTATTTAGATCATTTTCTTCCAACCAAATAAAGAACTCTTTGTTAAAAGTTACTGCCATTTTTACAATTTCCGCAATTCCTGCCGAAACTTCTCTTTTAGGAAGAGTCGTTAAGAAAAAAGGATCAATATAGACTGCAATAGGTTGATGAAAAGAACCCACAAGATTTTTACCGAATCTATTATTTATCCCTGTTTTTCCTCCCACGCTTGCGTCAACTTGAGAAAGAAGAGTTGTAGGAATTTGTATAAAATCAATTCCCCTTTGGTAAATTGAAGCGGCAAATCCCGTCATATCACCGATTACTCCGCCACCAAAGGCTATAAGAAGAGAACTTCTATTTAATTTATGTTCAAAACAGTGTTCTAAAATCAACTCAAGGGTTGCCATATTTTTATACTCTTCACCGTCAGGTACTGTTACTATGCTTAACTCTTTTGCATCTATTTTACTTTTTAGATAATTTAGATGAAAACCGCTAACAGTAGGGTTTGTGACAATAACAACTTTTCTATCAAAACTTAGCTGTTTTAAGCTATCTATTGTTATATCATATGTTGTATTATTGGGTAAGGTAATATTAACAATCATTGAGAATCCATATATTATAATTTTATTGATATTATCTTTTTTTTGTTAAAAAAGTACTAAATTCGGGCAGTTGGGAAAAGTTTTTTTAAAGTTGTTTCAATCAGTTAAAAAAAGAGGTTTGATAACTTTTATCAAACCTATTTTTATCTATAAATTAGCATCTACTAATTTAACTAAATTCTCCCATCCAAAATCAATCAGAGGTTGTCCGTTTACAAAATAAGAGGGAGTTTTATCGATATTTAATTTTTCTCCGTCTTCTATATCTTGTTTTATTATTTCATCAGCTTTAGGATCATTCATAAAAGTGCCCAGTTTTTCCATATCAAGACCTTCAACATTTACTAAAAGACTCCATAGTTTTTGAGGATTTACTATATGATTTTGAACCCATTGAGACTGAGTATTAAACATAAACTTTAAAGTTTCGTCAAAAAGAGCTTGTTGTCTTGCCCCTTCTAACATTTTTACCGCATAATTTGAATTTTTATGAAAAGGTGCATACCTAAGAACCAGCTTAATATCACCCTCTTTTTCTTTCATTAATTGTTTGACTTTTGGATAAAAATAGGCACAAGCTCCACATGCCGGGTCAAAAAACTCTACTAACTGAACTTTTGCCTCTTTATTTCCTATAACTAAAGAGTGAGGTCTTTGAAGAAGTGCTAACTTCTCTTTTGAAATTTTAGAGACTTTTTCATTATTAAAGTTTTTATAAAAATAGCCTCCTGAGAAAAAGAGAAGTAACAATATTATCCCTGAAATAACAACAACTTTTTTATTCTGCATATCTACTCCGTTAAAAAAATTTATAAATTCTATCACATAAGTGTGTAGTATATATGTATTTATAATATTATTTTTTATAACTAACTCTATTTTATATACAAAAGTGTAAAAGAATTTTTCTCAATAGTGCTATACTACCCCTCTAGAAAAGGATTTTTATGGAATTTATAGATAATATAACAACTTCATGGATTATAATTTTTATTTTTACGGGTTTCTTAGCCGGATATATTGATTCTATTGCAGGCGGGGGAGGTATGATTCAAGTGCCTGTTCTTTTATACAGCGGAATACCTCCCGTTTTTGTTCTTGCTACCAATAAAACGGCAGGAATGTTCGGTGCTTTAATGGCGACAATAAGATATTCAATGAGTAAAAAAGTTAATTGGAGAGTTGTTTTTATAGCAATAATCCCTTGTCTTTTGGCTTCTTATTTAGGAAGTTATTTAGTTATGTATATTCCTCAAGGAGTAATCCAATTGGCAATTTTACTATCAATTGGAATTGCAATGATTGCACTGTTTAAAAAAAGTAAAACAATAAAAGAAGAGAATATCACCTTAAACAATAAAAATATTATTTTTTCAACTGCTCCAATAGGTTTTTATGACGGTTTATTAGGTCCCGGAACGGGAACTTATCTTACTATTTCTATGAAAAAGTTTCTAAAACTTGATTTTTTGGTATCCACTGCCTCAACAAAACCTCTTAATTTTGCTACAAACTTGGGCTCTTTTTTAGCTTTTTTCTTTGCTGCAAAAATCATTTGGATGGTTGCACTTCCTATGGCTCTTGCAAATGTTTTGGGTTCATACGTAGGAACTCATTATGCTATAAAAGGAGGAGAAGCTTTTATAAAAAAAGTTTTGATTTTAGTTTTAATAGCAATGCTTCTTGCCAATATTGCAAAGATGCTTTTTTAGATTGGAATAAATATTGCATTTATTACTTATACAAGGTGAGAAAATTTTTTAAATTATTATTAAGTTTCCACTTGTATAATTTTATCTAAAGGCGTAGAAATGCTTGTTAATCAAAATAAAAACAGTTTTGAGTCTTCAATGTTTTATAGAATGAATATGAAAATAAACAGAAGTTTACCTTTTATCTACTCTATAACACTTTTAGTTTCAATGTTAATTATATTTATGGGGAAATATTAAAATGACAAAAAAAGAAGAAAAAAAATTTGAACACTTTTTAGAAGAGTTTAAAACTCTTGTTACAAAAAAAGGGTTTAAAAATACTGTACAAAAAGATTGTATTTTAAAAGTTTTATATTTTAGCAAAGAGCATTTAAGCGCAGAAGAGATTACAAAAAAAGTTCAAAAAGAGTTTGATATGGATATCGGTATCGCAACGGTTTACAGAAGTTTGAATTTTTTTGAACAAATGAATGTAATAGAGTCTTTGGATGTCGGAGACGGAACAAAAAGATTTGAATTTAAAGTTGAACAGCATCATGACCATATGATTTGTACAAACTGCCATAAAATAATTGAATTTTCAGATGACTTTATCGAATTAAATCAGATAAAAGTAGCAGAAAAAAACGGTTTTATTTTAGAAGATCATATTATGACAATCTACGGTCTTTGTGAAGATTGTCAATAATATCTTACAAAGAGATTCTTAGACTATCAAAAATAATAAAAGACCAGCAAACAATAAAAACAACTATACTTAAAAATACAACAGAACTTCCCACGTCTTTTGCTCTTCCTGCCATCGTATGATGCTCTAAAGTTACTAAATCAACGGCTCTTTCTATTGCACTGTTTATTGCTTCCGATAAAATCATGCCAACTAAAGTTATAAACATTATTAGTTTATTTGTCAAAGAGGTATCTATAAAGATAATAACCGGCAATAAAACTATTGTAATAAGTAGTTCTATTTTAAAAGAGGTCTCTGTTTTTATTAAATCAAGTAAGCCTTTTAAAGCATAACTTGTATTTTTAAAAAAGTTATATTTGGGTTGGTTTCGCAACTGCTCTCCTTTGAGTAAATTTTGCAATAATTAAGATTTCAAACCAAGCAATAAGCATAGTAATAATAGTATGACTTAAAAAATGGTCACCTATAAGCATTTTATAACTTCCCATTATCCAACCTATACTAAGGGCAAAAAGTAAAGCTATAATTTGATTTTTTCGTTTTTTAAAAAAGAAAAACAAGGACATCAAAGCAAAACCTGCACTGGCATGACCTGCCGGCCAGCATCTTATTTTTCCTTTTTGTACAAAACTTTTCGGATAAGAATCAAAAACTTTTATATCAGGATACTTTCCGTTAAAATGTTCAATATTTTTTGGACAAGGTGTGTTTGTCTCATTTTTTAAAGAGATTACTGTTGAGGGTACGATAATTGAAGATAAAACAATAATTATCATCCCTGCTTTGTATTTTTGAACAAACTGTTTTTTCCAAAAAAGAATTAACGTAAATAAAACAGCAAGAGCAAAGACAATCAAAGTTTTTTTCAATCCCGTATACAATAAAAGTTTTGAAACAGGTTCTTTTCTGCTCCAAAGCCATTCTTGCGTAGAGAAATTATAAAAATACTCTTGTATTTTTATATCAATATTAGAGTATTGAAAAACAAAGAGTATAAAAGCTAATAAAAAAGCTGTTATTATAATTTGCAGATTAATCGATCTTTGCGTCATTTAAAATATCCATTTTTTTATCATAAATTTTTGTCTCAACTTCAAATAAACCAAGTAGAGTATGAAAAAGGTTATCCTGAGAAAATTTTCTATTTGAATAAGATTTTAATTTTTCTATATCATAATCTTCTCTCATTTCTCCTTCTCCCAACCAAAGAAAAGAAGCTACGTGTTTTTGACTGTTTGGTGCTATAAAATACGGTATTCCGTGAAGATACAAACCGTTTTCTCCCAAACTCTCTCCATGGTCACTTAAATACATCATAGCTGTTTCATATTTTTTGGAATAAGGTTTTAAAAAGTTTATTACTTTAGATAAAAAATAATCTGTATATAAGATTGCATTATCATAAGCATTATTTACCTCTTCTTTAGTACATTTTTCCAGTTCATTTGTTTTACAAACAGGAGTAAATTTTTCAAACTCTTTTGGATATCTTTTATAATAAGCAGGACCGTGATTTCCCATTTGATGAAGCACGATTAAAATATCTTCATCTTTATTTTTTTCAATATATTTATCTAATCCTACTAACATTCCCTCATCTCGGCATTCAACATCACAGATTGTATTTTTATCGGGTTTTTTATAATTTTCAAAATCGACTCTTAAAGCAACTCCTTTGGAATCGGAGTTATTATCTCTCCATAAAACTTTAACCTTTTTTGTATCGTTTAAAACATCAATTACGTTTTCAGTAGAAATCCCTTTTTTATAGTTATAACTATCTTTTGAATAAATAGAGAACATACAAGGAACGGAAACAGCCGTTGAAGTTCCGCATGAATACATATTTGAAAAATTTACGATATCCTCTTTTTTAAGTAAAGGATTTGTCTCTTTTTCATATCCGTTTAAAGAGAATCTATCGGCTCTTGCTGCTTCTCCCACAACCAAAATAATTAGCTCTTTTTCATCCTCTTCTCCAGCAGAGGGAACTATTTTAGCGTCAACTCCGATTTTTTTCAGTGTTGTAGGTGTAGTATCAAAAGAGTCTGAAATATATTTTCCTACGCTATATATCCAATAAACGGGATTTATATGATATCTTAAAGGTTTATGCTCTCTAAAAAAACTTGTATAAAACTTACTGAAACTAAATAAAATCAGTAATATTAAAACAAAAGAAAAAACAAGGGTTTTTAGTTTTGAAAAAATTTCAGATTTTAAAGGTTTGAAAACAAGTTTTGTTTTAAATATTAAAAAAGAAGGTAAAAGACCTAAAAACAAAATATAAAAAAGAAGTTTTAAGCTAAACAAATCAGTTGATTCATCCAAATTTGTTTGTAGAGTGTTTCTTATCATTTCCGTATCAATAACAACATTATAGGTATTCATAAAATAAGCCGTAAAAGATGAAACCGTAAATGTGATTATCAATAGAGCTTTGGTTGTATATTTTGAACTAAAAAGCGTAAATAAAAACAGAATAACAAAGCAGAGTAAAACTGCCGTAGAGATAATATATAAAATATTCAAACCGCTAAAATCGTATACCTCTACGAGCGCTTTAAAAAATGTAAAATTATAAAATAGTGTAAAAATTACTGCACTTATTAAAATAAGTTTATATTGTGAAAGTTCTTTCATTTATTTCCTTAAATTTTTATCTGAAAAGTTTGTTTTGATAAACATGGTTTAATACAAGAATAAAAGCCAAAAGATCTTTTTGAAGGCTTTCATCGTTTTGAGCCTTGTACAAATGTTCATTTTTATACTCAAAAGTCAAAGCTTTTGTATTTGGTCTTATTACGGCTACTTCATTGCCTTGTCTTAAAGCATATCTGTCATTGAACTGCATAAGAGAAAAATCTCTTTTTTTATCGCTGAAAATTGAGTGTCCCATAATCGAATATTTTGTACTTATTCCTGCTAAATCAAGAGTTGTTGCCAATAAATCAGCTTGTGTAGAGATTTTGTCGTAAACTTGAGGTTTTAAATCTTTTCCTAAAATAAGTCCCGGAATATGAAACATCTTAACAGGAACAACATCATCGCCGTAAACTCTTACGTTATGATCTGCGGCAATTACAAAAATCGTATCCTCGAAATATTTCTCTTTTTTTGCCATCTCTATAAATTTTCCGATAGCATAATCTGCATATTTAACCGCATTTTTAACACTCTTTTCAGGTTCACCTTTTACAAGTTTGATTTTCTCTTTTGGAAAATCAAAAGGTGTATGATTTGAAGTAGAGAATATTACTGAAACAAATTTTTGATTTTTTGCATAAAGTTTCTTATACTCTTCATTTGCTTTTTTTACAACATCTTCGTCACTTACTCCCCATGTTCCTACAAATTCGGGATTTTTGAATTTTTCTTGGTCAATCACTTCATCAAAACCGTTTCCTAAAAACCATGATTTCATATTGTCAAATCTACTCTCTCCTCCGTAAATAAAAGAGGAATGATAACCAAAAGGTTTAAGCAAAGAAGCGATTGTCGAAAAATCTCTTTGTGATTTGTTTCTTTTTACGACACCTTTTCCAGGAACCGAAAAAGTTCCCGATACAAGTCCTGATAAACCTCTTACGCTTCTTGTACCGTTTGAATATAACTCTTTAAATAAAATTCCTTCTTTTGAAAGTCTATTTAGATTTGGAGTAATACCCTCTTCTCCTCCTACGGCATTTACGAATTGATATCCCAAACTCTCTTGAACAAAAATTACTATGTTTTTTGTTTTTTTATTAGAAAAATTTGAATCCTCTTCTCTTGACAAAATATATTTTGAATCGGCTTTTTTTAAATCAAGCTTTTTTTGAACTCTTGCAATCGCCTCTTTTATATCCATTTTTCCATATCTTTTTTGAATATCTTTATTTGAATATTTCAATGAAGAGTATACGGCATAACCTATACTGTAAATTGAATTTTTTGTAACTTCATTTAAAATTCTGTTTGAAGAGTACATAGCATCGGATATATTTGCAGGTCTATGACCAAAAGAAGAACGAATACCTATAAAAAGAATTAAAACTAAAGGAATAAAAAGTAAAGCTCTTTTTAAAAAGTTTATTTCAAAAAGTTCAATAAAACTCTCATTATACTTTTTTAAATATCCGTATATAAACAAAGCAATTACACCAAAAGCAAAAAACAGTTGCAATTTATAATCTGCAAGAAGTAAAGAAACTACTTCTTTAGAATATGCTAAATACTCTACAAACAAATAGTTCGGTCTTGAATCATATTCTGCCATAAAAGGAAAAGTAGCAATTTCAATAAAAATAGCCAAAGAGACGACTATTAAAAAATAGTATTTAAGAATAAAATTTACCGTTTTTGCAAAAATTTTAGGCAGTAATGTTAATAAAATTGAAGGAATTACCAATAGTATTGAAGCAACAATAGTATCCATTTTTAATCCATATAAAAAACTAAGCCAGATATTTGTACTTTGAGCTTCAAAATGACTAAAATATAAAGTAAATAGAACAACTCTGCCTATGAAAAAAATAGATACCAAAAATAAATAATATTTAAAAAGTTTTTTTGCTATTTGTACCAAAGAAATCCCTTCTTTAAAATTTAAAGGAAGTTTATTGAAGTTCAATGAATTGAATATGAAACTTTTATGAAAATTTTTTCATAATCCGTTTACATTTGGTTAATAGATAAATAGCTTGAAAACAGGGGCTTGAAAGAGTTAATAAAAAGTTAAAGATATAACTAAATCTTATTATTTTTAAGCTTTTGCGACTTTAATGCAATTTTCTTTTTGTATTATATATTAAATTAAAAAGGGGAAATTTTGAAAAAAAAATCAACGATAGATAAACTATATCTTATAAATAAAAAAATTTTGAAACTATTAGATGAAGAGATTGCATTGATAAAAAGTGAACCCTCTTTGGATTTTTCCGCTCTTTCAAAAAATTTAACCAAAAAATTAAAAAAAGAGAAAAGTGAGAATATAGATCCCTCTTTAATAAAATCAATTCTTTTTGAAACACTTACTTCCACGCTTGAATATAACAATGAAAAAATTGTTTATTTAGGACCCAAAGGAAGTTATACCCAGGAAGCTGCTATAAATAAATTCGGAACACAAAATTTATACTATTCGGTAAACTCAATAAAAAATATTTTCTTTGAAGTTAATGAAGGCAGAGCAATGTATGGAATAGTTCCCATTGAAAACAGTTCCAATGGAATAGTAGGAGATACGATTAACTGTTTTAATACTTATAATTTAAATATAGTAGGAGAGACTGTTTTAGATATACACCATACTTTAGTTAGCAACTGTAAAAACGTAGAAGATATAAAAACAATTTATTCAAAAGATATAGCTTTTGACCAATGTTCAATTTTTTTGGAAAACTACCATTTAAATGAAGTAAAATACGAGTATGTAGAATCAACGACCAAAGCTGCCAAATTGGCGGCACAAAATAAAAACAGTGCAGCTATTTGTTCAAAACTTGCTTCAATAACAAACAATATTCCTGTTTTATTTAACAATATAGAAGATAATAAAAACAACAGAACAAGATTTTTAATAATAAGTAAAAAACAAACACAAAAAACAAAAAAGGATAAAACCTCTATTATCGCACGACTTTCAAACAGCTACGGAAGTTTGATAAACTTTTTGGAAGATTTTAAAAAAGAGAAAATCAGTCTAAATAAAATCAAATCTCATATAGTAAACGGCAGGTCAACTTTTTTTATAGAGTTTGAAGGACACAAAGAGGATAAAAATATAGAAAATCTTTTATCTAAACATGATAAAGAGATTAAATGTTTAGGTTCCTATCCAAAAGAGGTAGAAGACATCTGATTTTATAAAACTGCGATTATTCTGCGATTGAATTTTTATAAGCTATTCCTTCATAATCTTAAATAAAAAAGGAATAGCATGAAAAAAGTTACAAGCCTAAGTTTATCAATGGCAGCTGCAATAACTGTTTTTGCAACAAACGGTATTGCCAAAGAGAATTTAATCGATTCATTTAAAAACGGAAAAATATCAGGTGAAATAAAATCGGTTTATTCCCACTCAAATTTCTTAGAAAATAAAAAATCCGATAATATCACAACTTTAGGAGGTAGCTTAAGCTACGAAACTGATTCCTTTTATAATTTTAAGCTTGGAGCGACATTTCAAACCTCTCATGTATTAGATGACGAAAACAATAATAATGTTTTTGCTTCCGATTTGGATGGTTCAGGTTCTGTTTTATCTGAATTTTATTTGGATTACAAAATATCAAATACAACTATAAAAGCAGGTAGACAATTTATTTATACTCCTTTGGTAAGCAGTGCAATAGACGGTAAAGCATCAGAAAGACTGACTAAAGACTCTTTTCAAGCTTATTTAATCACAAACGAAGATGTGCCGGATACTGTTTTAACAGCAGGATATATAGATAAATATCAGGCACAGGCTTATGATGGAGATATTGGAAGCTTTGAAGATTTTGAAGATGGGGCTTATACAATTTATGCAAAAAACAACTCAATTGAAAATCTGATTTTACAAGCTCAATATTTAAAAGTAAATGCAAATGACAACAGTAACGACAGAGATAATATATATTTTCAAGCAGATTATACAATGGGGGCACACACTTTTTCAGCTCAATATTTAGCCTCAACAGATAAATCAAGAATAAGTAAAGAGGAAGACGGTGAAGTTTACGGACTTAAAGCTTCGGGACCGCTGGGAATTTGGAAACTAGGTTATATAGTTTCTTTTAACTCAAGTACGGAAGATGGAGATGTTGATTTAGGGGCCGGAACAGGAACAACTGATACTTTATTTACAGCAATGCCTGTAAACGGTGGTGGAGTACCTGCTAGAGCAGATGCAGATACCCTTGTAGGAGGAATTATAATTCCTATTGAACAAATCACTTCCGTAATTTATATTGGTGAATCAAGAAAAGATAAAGATGAAGATTTATTAGGTGATGTAAAAGCAGGTGGAATAATGGCAATGTATTCTTACAATAAAAACTTATCTCTTAAAGTAATTCATGAACATGTAAAAACAGAACACCCTTTGGATGAGGACACTGACGTAACAAGAGTTTATCTGTCTTTTAAATTCTAAACCCCAAATCTTTTCCGTGCCCTTTTATACTCCTCCATAAAGGGGCACTCTTTTTTTATAATTTAAAATATAAGTGATAGAGTAAAAAAAGAAGTAAACAACTATTAATCAAAATGAAGTGTAATCCCAAATAATTTTTCATAATAACACCTATTTATAATTTTATAATAGATATATTATGAAAAAAAAGTCGTTAATTCATCGCATTTAAACTATTTTTATCTATTTTTCTTTTTAAAAAATGTAGATAAATAAATACCTAAACCTATTAAAACAATTCCTACAAAATGGTAAGGATGAAGAACTTCTCCTAAAATATAATAAGCCAAAACCGCTCCAAAGATAGGCATTAGATGGGCAAACTGTCCTGTTGTATTTGCACTTAATTTTTCTGTTGAAATATTCCAAAAATAAAAAGATAAGATTGAGGGAAAAATAACTATATAAGCTAAAGATAAAAAAACCTCTTTTTTCTCTATAAAATCCAAAGTAAAATGCTGAGGAGAGATTATAAAAACCGATAATAAAACAATACTTCCTATAAAAGTAGTTAAGCCAAAAAATTCAAAAGCATTTAGATCTTTAGGTTTATATTTAAGCAATACCGTATATAAAGCCCAATCAAAACAAGCTAAGATTATCCAAAAATCCCCTTTTGTAAATTCAAATTGAGAAATATTGCTTATATTCCCTTTTAAAACCAGATATATAACTCCCAAAGTAGAGAGAACAATTCCCGTTAATTGAATTTTTGTTACATGTTTTCTTAAAATAATTGCTGAAAAAACAATAATTATTATAGGAATACTTGAATTTATCAATAAAGCATTTGTTGCCGTTGTTGTTTGTAAACCGTAGTATAAAAAAGTGTTAAAACCTGAAATTCCCAAAATCGATTGCAGAGTCAAAACTATATAATGATTTTTAAATTGAGTCCATAAATTTTTATATCTTAAAATTATATAAGGAGATAACAAAAGCAATACAAAAAGCCATCTGTATAAAGATAACTCTAAAGGATGAATATCAGAAGAGATGTATCTTCCGAAAATAAAATTTCCCGACCAAAAAAGAACTGCTAAAACTACTAAAATATAATATTTCATAAAACCTTCTTTTAAAATAATAAAATATGAATATATAAAAAATATTTGAAATATTTCCTATTAAAAATCAAAAGCCGTAATAGTTAAAACACTCCAAAAAATTGTTGCAATAATAACAAGATTTTTTAAAAGTTTGATTAGATGATATTTTAACAATATTACGAAACTTTTTTCTTTGATTTAAAAAACGGTTAAAGTTGATTTAGTGATAATATGCAGCAATAAATTTGAAAGCGTTTGGGTTTAAGCTAAAATAAACATCTGCTTATATTAGGAATTTTGATGCTGCAACTTTAACCTTCTGCCGCAAAGATTTTAATCTCTATCACCAGCATCAAAATTTTATCTTAATTAATCCTCTTCACTAAAAAAATCTAAAAGCAGTTTATTAAACCTATCTTTATGTTCAATTTGCGTCCAATGCCCGCATTGACCGAATACATGAAGTTGTGATTTTAAAATAAGCTGATTTAGTTTAATTGAATTTTCTAAAGGAATAACCTTATCTTCTCTTCCGTGAATAATCAAAACCTCTTTCTGAATATTTTTAATATCATTTTCATCACTTTGCATTAAATCAACACCGTTTTGTCTTGGACTTGGGAACATTGAGGAAAAAGACTCTTGAAATCCCGGTCTAATACTCGCTTCATATCTCATTTTTGCCAAATCATCAGTTACAAGTTCTCTACTGTATGCAAAAATATCAAGAAGTTCTTTCATATTTTCAAAACTTGGAGTATATCCCCAAACTTTATCAAGTCCATATGTTATATCAAAAGGAACTCCTACTGATCCCATGAGAACGACTCTGTTAAATTTTTCAGGATATTTTATAACTAAAGATAAAGCCAAAGCTCCTCCAAAGGAGTTTCCTACCAAATTGACTTTTTCTAAATTTAAAGAATCCATTAAATCAACTATTTGCTGAACCCACACTTCCATACTGTAAGTTATCCCCTCAGGTCTGTCGCTATATCCAAAACCTACCATATCAGGGGCTATAACTCTAAATTTTTCTGCAATTTCGGGCATACAAAGTCTCCAGTTGGCATATGCTGAAACCCCTGGTCCTGAACCGTGTATAAAAATAACAGGTTCACCGCTTCCTATATCATGATAATTCGTATTAAAACTTCCTGTTTTAACGCTTTTTGCAATTTCGGGATTTTCCATTATTTCTCCTTATTTAAATTAAATCTATCGTCCTATTTTTTTTGCACTTTTACCGCCGATACCAAAGTGTTGTTTCGGCATTTCGTTTAAAATCACTCGAACATTTTGTATTGGAGCATCTATTGCTTCATGTATTGCAAGAGTTACCTTTTCTATAAGTTTCTCTTTTTGTTCATCTGTTCGACCTTCAATAATATTTATTGTTGCTATTGGCATAAACTACTCCTTTTTAAATATTTTATTTAGAAAGGGACCAACTAAAGGAAGCAACGAGTTGCTTCTAAAATAGTCCCTATTTTTATACAAATTTAAATGAAACAGTTCCTAATTCTTGAAATTTAACTGTTACATTATCACCTTTTTTTACGGATACGGCAGCCGTAATAGCTCCTGATAAAATATATGTACCTGCTTTTAAAATTTCACCTCGTTGTGAAAGCATATTTGCCAACATAGCAATAGATGTGGCAGGATGTCCTAAAACGGCAGCTCCGGCTCCAAGTTGTGCAATTTCTCCGTTTATTTCCATTACTACTCCAAGGGTTTTTAAATCAAGCCCTTTTATACTTCTTGCTTGTCCGCCCGTTACATATCTTGAAGAGGAAGAGTTATCGGCAATAACCGATTTTAAATCAAATTTAAAATCTTTATATCTTGAATCAATAACCTCAACGGCAGGCATCACAAAATCTGTTGCAGCTAAAACATCTGCTATATTGCAGCCCGGACCTTGTAAATCACTTTTTAAAACAAAAGCAATCTCTGCTTCGACTTTTGGATGAATAAGTTCATCAATCTTTATTTCAGCAGAGTCTGCATATGAAAAATAATCAGCTAAATATCCGTAACAAGGATTAGGTACTCCCATTTGTTTCATCTTTGCTTGTGAAGTAAGTCCCATCTTCATACCTACGATTTTTGTACCTCTAGCCTCTTTTGCTGCTCTTGCAGTCCATTGAATATCATAAGCATCTTCATAAGTCATTTCAGGATAGTCATCGGTTATTTTTGTTATTTCTACGGCGTTTAACTCTGCATCTTCACAATGCTTTGCTAATTTTTCTATTGTTTTTTTATCTAAACTCATTATATTAGTCCCCTCTGCTTTGCCATATCAAGAGCCAAATCTTCGATCATATCTTCTTGTCCTCCAACTGTTCCTCTTCGTCCAAGCTCTTCTAAAATAGTTCTGGAATCAATCCCGTATTTCTCTTCTGCCCGTCTTGCAAAAAGAAGAAAAGAGGAATAAACACCTGCAAAACCAAGAGTTAAAGAGTCTCTTGAAATTCTTGTAGGTTTTCCCATAATAGGAAGTGCAATATCTTCAGCTGCATCTTCAATCTTATGCAAATCAATTCCTGTTTCAACACCCATTCTAGTTAATACGGCTACTAAAACCTCTGTTGCCGTATTTCCCGAACCTGCACCGAATCCGGCTAATGAAGCATCAATTCTATTTGCTCCTGCTTCAATGGCAGCTAAAGAATTGGCAACTCCCATAGACATATTATTGTGTCCGTGAAAACCAATCTCTATATCATCACCGAACTCTTTTTTAAGTATTCCTATTCTTGCACTTACATCATCAGGAAGTAAATAACCTGCTGAATCTGTTGCATAAATACAGTTTGCACCGTAAGAAACCATTTTTGAAGCCTCTTCAAGAAGTTTTTCGGGAGTTACCATATGAGCCATCATTAAAAAACCTACTGTATCAAGCCCCATAGATACACCTGCTTTTATATGTTGGGCAGAAACATCCGCTTCAGTACAATGAGTTGCTACTCTAACTGTTGATATACCTCTTTTCACAGCTCTTTCCAAATCTTTTACAATACCTATCCCTGGAAGTAAAAGTGCAGAAACTTTTGCATTTTTTACATTTGATACAGCTGTTTCAATCCACTCTTCATCCGTATAACGCCCATATCCGTAATTAAGAGAACTTCCACCTAAACCGTCTCCATGTGTAACCTCAATCATAGGAACACCTGCGCTATCCATAGCCGTTGACATATCTTTCATTTGTTCAAGTGTAAACTGATGTCTAATTGAGTGCATACCGTCTCTTAGAGACATATCATGAATTGTTACTTTTTTACCTCTTAAATCCATTTTATTCCCCTTTAATTTTCTCTGCCATTTTTTCGGCTATATTGCTTGCAGCAGCAGTAATAATGTCTAGGTTACCCGCATACTTAGGCAGATAATCTCCTAATCCCTCTACTTCTAAAAAGATTGAGACTCTTTTACCGTCAAATACGGGACCGTTTTTCAGTTTATATCCAGGAACAAACTCTTGGACTTTTTTTACCATTTCATGAACGGATTTTGTAATTGCCTCTCTGTTTGGTTCATCAACTGTTTGACAATGTACGGTATCTCTCATCATTAAAGGAGGTTCGGCAGGATTTAAGATAATAATAGCTTTACCTTTTCTTGCTTTTCCTACTTTTTCAATTCCAAGTGCAGTTGTTTCCGTAAACTCATCTATATTTGCTCTAGTTCCGGGACCTGCCGATTTTGAGGCAACCGTTGCTATTATTTCCGCATAATCAACTTCTTGTACCTTTGAAACTGCTGCAACCATAGGAATAGTTGCTTGTCCGCCGCAAGTTACCATATTTACATTTTGCGTATTTTGAGCCAATAACTCATCAATATTTACAGAAGGCACGCAAAAAGGTCCAATGGCAGCAGGAGTTAAATCAATAACCATAACGCCTTTTTCTTTTAATTTATTATTATTATCTTCATGAACATAAGCCGAAGTTGCATCAAAAGCTATTTTTACCCCGTCTTGTTCAATAAAAGGAATTAAGCCGTCAACTCCTTCATGTGTTGTTTTCATTCCTGCCTCTTTTGCTTTTTTTAAGCCGTCTGATTCAGGATCAATACCTACCATCCATAAAGGATTTAAAATCTTACTTCTTTGAAGTTTATACATTAGATCTGTTCCTATATTTCCAGATCCAATTAAAGCACAATTAATTTTTTCCATATATAATCCTTTATATAAATCTACATGAAGCAGAACCGATTCCGCCTATATCTATTCTCATATTATCACCCGGGTTTATTGTAACCATGGCACATAATGCTCCTGAAAGGATAACCTCTCCTGCTTTTAAACCCACACCGAATTCACCCAATTTATTTGCAAGCCAAGCTACGGCATTTGCAGGATTTCCAAGAGCGGCTGCACCTGCTCCCGTATGAAGAAGTTCACCGTTTCTCTCTAAAGTAATCCCGCAAGTAGTTAAATCAATATCTTTAGGATCTGCAAATTGACCTCCAAAAACGATATAACCGCATGAAGCATTATCAGCAACCGTATCTTGAATTTTTATTTTCCAATCTTTGATTCTTGAATCAACTATTTCAAAACAAGGCATTACAAATTTTGTTGCTCTTAAAACATCTGCGGTTGTAATACCGGGACCCATTAAATCCTCTTTTAAAACAAAAGCAATCTCACCCTCTGCTTTTGGTTGGATCATTGTGTTTGTTACATCAATCTCATCTCCGTCACTGTAAATCATATCTGATAACAGATATCCAAAGTCAGGCTGATGAACCCCTAACATATCCATTACCACTTTTGATGTAACACCGATTTTTTTACCTATAATTTTTGAGCCGTCATTTTCCAATCTTTTTTTTAAGAAATGATGTTGAATTGCATAAGCATCCTCAATTGTTGAATCAGGCTCTTTGTTTGAAATAGGTTCGATTGTATAATTGCCTTTTAAAGCATCATATAACTCATTTCCGTATTGTTCGATTTTTAACTTTTCCATAAACAAACCTTACATTTTTATACATACGTTTTTTAGTTCTGTGTAAAATTCTAAAGAGTGATGACCACCCTCTCTTCCTATACCTGAACCTTTCATTCCGCCAAAAGGTGTTCGTAAATCCCTTAAGAACCAAGAGTTAATCCATACAATTCCTGAATCAATTTGACTAGCAACTCTATGTGCTTTGGTTAAATTTTCCGTAAATATTGTAGAAGCAAGTCCGTATTTAGTATCATTTGCCATTTTTATTACTTCTTCTTCGGTATCAAATACTGATACATGGCAACAAGGACCAAATACTTCCTCTTTTACAACTGTTGCAGTTTCAGGCAAACCTGTCCAAATTGTAGGTTCTACCCAATATCCGTCTTTCATATTTCCACTCATTTTAGGAACTCCACCGCCAAGAACAACATTTGCTCCCTCTGCTTCAGCTTTTTTATAATATTCCAAAACTTTGTCTCTGTGAGTTGCACTTACTAGAGGTCCCATATCAGATGACTCATCGTGTTGGATACCAAGTTTTAATTTTGAAGCTGATTCTTTAAGTTTTGCTACAAACTCATCGAAAATTTCCCTTTGTACATAAACTCTCTCAGTTCCTAAACATACTTGTCCCGAGTTTGAAAAGCATGATCTTGTTGTTTCAAAAACTGCTTTTTGCATATCACAATCCGCAAATACGATTGCAGGGTTTTTCCCTCCAAGTTCAAGGGAAACATCTCTAACTCCTACAGAGCAAGCTTTCATAATCATTTCACCTGTTACTGTTTCTCCCGTAAAAGTAATTGCATCAATATCTTTATGTGCCGTTAAAAGATTTCCTGTAATTGAACCTTTTCCTTGAACTACATTATAAGCTCCAGCCGGAACCCCTACTTTACTCATAACTTCTCCCAAAAGAGAGGTAGTTGTAGGTGTTACTTGGGAAGGTTTAACAACAACTGAATTTCCGCAAGCCATAGCAGGTCCTACTTTCCACGTCATAAGCAAAAGAGGTAAATTCCAAGGAGAAATTACGGCAATTACACCTTTTGGTTTTCTTACACTGTAATTAAACATTTTTTTACCGTCAGGAGTATTTGCTTGATACGCTTCATCCGCAACAGCTTTCATAGTATCGGCAAATACTTTGAAATTTGCGGCACCTCTTGGAATATCAATATGTCTGGCTATTGAGTAAGGTTTCCCCGTATCCAAAGCTTCTGCTTCTAAAAAATCATCAAATCTTCTATCTATCTCATTTGCTATTTCATACATCATTGCTATTCTGTCGTTTAGCTTCATTTGCCCCCACTCACCTGTAAGGGCATTTTTTGCAGCTTGCACTGCTGCATTAACCTCATCTTCTCTTCCTAAAGCAACTTTTGAGATTAACTCATTTGTTGCAGGGTTATAGTTATCGAAAAACTCGTTTGAAACCGAATCTATAAATTGTCCGTTAATATAGTGTTGTACTTTTTTCATTATTCTAATCCTATTTTTTCAATTGCATATTTCGCGCATATAATATCTTCCTCTTCAGTTCCGCCTGAAATACCTATTGCTCCTATTTTAATACCGTTTTCAAAAATGGGCATCCCTCCTCCAAAAGGAATTAATCTCCCCCTATTTGAAAAACCTTGTTCCAAATGAGGCATACTTTTGAAAATTGTACTCCACTGCTGTGTTGGGAAACCAAAACTTGCACTGGTATAAGCTTTGTCTTTTGCAATATCTATTGAGTGGATAAAAGAGTTTTCCATTCTTAAAAAAGCCATTTCCAACCCTTTGTTATCCGCAACTGAGACATTGATATTTATATTCAACTGCTCAGCTTTTTGTATTGCAAAGAGACAAGCTTCATATGAGGCTTGTCTTGATATACTCTTTTGTGTTACTGCTGTTTGCACAACATCTCCTATTTATATGCAGAAAGAGTGTAAGCAGTGGTAAAAGCACCGTCTTCAGCACCCGTATGGTAAAAAATACCTCTCCATAACTCTTCTTCCGTCCAAGTAATCGTCGGCATATCAGGCTGCACCAAATAACCTAGTCCCGCAAAAGTTTCAAGTCTATGTCCCGATGGATCAAAGAAATAAATCGTTTCACCTCTTGTAATCCCGTGTCTTTGCGGTGTTACATCTATTTTTACATTATGCATAGCCATAACATCTGCTGCTCTTAAAATATCATTCCAACCGTCTAAAAAGTAAGCGAAATGATGCATTCCTGTATGAGGTCCCGCAACAAAAGCGATATCATGCGGTGTTGAAGTACGTGCCAGCCAAGTTGCAGCCTGAAGTGAACCTTCAGGACCTACTGTTACTTGTTCAGCTAATTTAAAACCTAATACCTCTTGGAAAAACTTAGTTCCTGCCATCACTTTTTCAGGACCTTCACACATTAGCAAAGTATGATCTATCCAATGAGCTTTGATTCCTTTTCCTTCAAAAGGCCAAGGTCTGGGATTTGTATCACCCACATCTTTGCCTACAAAAGTTTTATAGGCATATAGATGAAAAATATGTCCGCTTGGTGCCGTAAACTTTAGTGTTCTTCCACATTCGGCAACTTCACCTTCGGGTAAAATTTCCGTTTCTACGCCATAAGCTTCTATTTTTGCCTTTAAATCATCAATATCCTCATCACTCTCTACTTTATAAGCAGCTGTGTTGAAAGTTGCCTCATCACTTGGTCTAAGAACCAAACTATATTTATCCCACTCATCCCAGCATTTTAGATACAAGGTTCCGTCACTATCCTCTCTTACTACTACCATTCCCATTATATTTGTATAATATTCTCTTGATTTTTCAATATCCAGAACATTTAGGTCTATATGACCCAATCTCATAATCCCGCCCATTTTTTCTCCTTATTTAATTTCCTAAGATATATACTTTTTTTTCTAAAGCTGATAGGATTTTAGGTTTAGGAAGGAACTCTATTTCCATATCAGTTTTGGGAAAAACTTTACACGCCAAAACAATATTTTTATCTTCATCTTCTTGTGAGATATATCTTCTATTCATTTTTGATTTTGAATATTCACCGTTTAAAATATGAATTTTACATACACCGCAAGCACCGTTATGACAACCTTTGGGTACTAAATTTTCATAAACATTTAATCCATCCATCAAGCTTTTGTCTTCATGGCAAGTATGATTTCTGGATTTATCTCTAACTAAGATATTATGTTTCATATTGTTCCTTTCCTTGAAATTTTAAAAAGCTGATAAACTTTTTAACTGTTCAAACTTTACAAAAAAAAATTCGCAGAATAATCGCAAAAAAGAGTATTTTTAAAAAATGATAATAATTTCAAATATTGATTTCTTAAACACCGTAAAAAAGGGACAATTCCTCTATTTTATATACTTTTCTACTTTGTTTATAAGAGTATTTACACTCTTAATCGAAGTTGCGAAAGCTTTTTGTTCAGCTAAGCTAAGTTTGTATTCAACAATCTTTTCAACTCCGTTTTTACCTAAAACAACGGGAACTCCCGTAACCGTATCTTTAAAGCCGTATTCCCCTTCTAGTTTAACGGCACAAGGGTATATCTTTTTTTCATCATTTAAAATTGCTTCAATCATAAGCAGTGTCGAATGAGCTGGGGCATAATAAGCAGAGCCTGTTTTAAAAAGCTTTACGATTTCTACTCCGCCGTTTTTTGTTTTTTCTATAATTTCATCTATCTGTTTTTGTGAAAGCAGTTTTGAAATAGAGATACCGTCTGCTTTTGTAGAGTCTATTAAAGGAACCATTTCATCTCCATGTCCTCCTAAAACTAAAGCTTGAATATCTTTTTTACCCAGTTTTTCTTGTATAAAATAGCTCATTCTAGCACTGTCTAAAATACCTGCCATACCTAAAACTCTCTTTCTTGGGAATTTGGAAATTTTTAAAGCCGTATATACCATGGCATCCAAAGGGTTTGAAACTATAATAATTATTGCATCTTTGTTTAGTTTAGCAATCTCTTCTATTATATTTTTCATAATTTCTGCATTTGTAAGAAGAAGATCATCTCTGCTCATTCCAGGCTTTCTGGCAATTCCCGCTGTTATTACGATAATATTGCACTCTTTAAAATCTGCATTATTTGATACTTCTTCTATTTTGGTTTTTGAATTAATTGCACATGAAGCTTGAGAGATATCCAAAGCAACGGCTTTTGTATAATCTTCTCTTATATCTTTTAATAAAATCTCGTCACAAGACTCTTTTAGGGCTAAATTATAAGCTATAGTTGCCCCTACATTTCCTACTCCGATAACTCCTACTCTTTTTTTCAAATAAAACTCCTCTTTTAATCTTTGGGGAGTATATAAAAAATTATTCGCGAAATATTCGCGGCATTTAACTAAGAAAAGTTTCTATGATATAATTTTGCAAAGGTGGTGTAAATGTTTAGTTTTGGAAAATATTTTTTTAATAAAAACAAAATAGCTAGAAGATTCTCTTTCTCTTACGTTTTTACGGGATTTATAGGTTTACTTTTTTTAGATAAATTAGTTCAGATATTTTTTGAACATAATGATGTCAGCAAAAACGGAATTTTTACCTTTGGGTTATTGTTTATTATCTCTACGGGGATTCTTCTTTATTTTATGATTAATCATATGCAAAAAGTTATTAGAAATATAGAAAAAGCCTATAACGATTTAAAACAAAAAGAGAAAGACAGACTTGCTCCTTACGAGTTTGCCTTGGACCACTCTGTTGATGCCATTCATTGGTTTACTCTTGAAGGAAAATTTACTTATGTAAATGAAGCAACCTGTAAATTGGACGGTTATACGAAAGAGGAGTTTGAGAATATGTATTTAGAAGATGTTGATATTAATTTTACCAGAGAGACTTCTCCTTTATGTATGAATGATATTAGAACTATTCCAAACTGGAGAATCGAATCAACCCATAGAAGAAAAGACGGAACGACCTACCCTGTAGAAGTTTCAGGTCATGCCTTTATCTACAACGGCAAAGAGTATATTTGCGCTTTTGCCAGAGATATGACCCAAAGAATAGAGAATAGAAATAAAATTACAAAGATGAATGAAGAGCTTCAAAAATCGGTAAAAGAGAAAGAAATTTTATTAAAAGAGATTCATCACAGGGTAAAAAACAATATGGAAATTATCTCTTCATTACTTAATATGCAAGCATATAAATCAGAAGATGAAAAGTTTAAAGAGCAGATGAAAGAGAGCCGAAGCAAAATTCATGCTATGGCTTTAGTACATGAGTTTTTATATTTAGGAAAAAACTTGGCTTATATAAACGTAAATGAGTATATAGAAAGACTTGTTGACGATATAAAAGAGCTTTATATCTCAAATAATACGCAAATTGAAGTTGATTTGAGTATTGATAAAATGGAGTTTTCTATAAATAGATGTATTCAAGTTGGTATGCTTTTGCACGAACTTTGCGTAAATGCTTTTAAATACGCTTTTAAAAGTAATAGAAAAAATCTTTTATATCTTCGTATGAAAATCGAAGATGAGAATATTCATGTAATAATAAAAGACAACGGTGAGGAGTTGAAAGATTTGGATAAACTTAGAAAATCTGATTCTATAGGAATGCAACTAATCGAATCAATAGTTGATTTTCAACTTCACGGAACAATAGAGTTTAAGAACAATAGTGGATTAGAGTGTAGTATTATATTTCCTAAAAAGGAGGTAAAATGAGTAAAATAAAAATTTTAATAGTCGAAGATGAACCTATAATTGCTTTGAATTTAAAACAGGTATTAAGTGAACTTGGATACGAACCTTGCGGTATTGCAAACAACCGTTGTAACACAATGAAACTTTTAAATGAAAAAAATATCCTGCCTGATTTAATACTTATGGATATATACCTTCAAGGTCCGACTACGGGAATAGAACTGGCAAATGAATTAAAAGATATTTTGATAAACACACCCGTTATATTTTTAACCGCAAACTCAGAGTTGTCGACTATAAAAAAAGCTTCCGAAACTTTGGCTTACGGATATTTGATAAAACCTTATAAAAAGAGCCATCTTCAAGCTGCAATAGAGATTGCTATAAAAAAAGCACAAGAGGATAAAAAAAACAATTTTGATTTAAATTCGATAAAAAATATAAATAAAACATTGGAATATAGATTAGATCTGAAAAAAGAATCAAAATCAAGAACCGTAAAATTAAAATACGGCTATCTTTTTGATAAAGAAAAAGAGATTTTATATTTTGGAGACGAACCTGTAAAATTAACGCTAAAAGAGATTAAAATAATAAAAATCTTATGTCACACTCCGGGACAAAACGTATCCCAAGAGCAGTTAGAATATGCAATCTGGCAAGATGAACCCGCAGGTTATGCAGCTTTTAGATCACTTCTTTTTAGACTTAGAAATAAAATACATAAAGATTTGATTAAAAATCAAAATAATACGGGATATAAAATAGAGTTGTTGTAATGCAGTATTTTAATACCGCATTACAATGATTTAAACAAAGGACTCTTTTGGTTTTGTGCATTTAAATCCGCTTTTGAAAAGAATTTTTCTATATGAATATCTTTTTCAAACAATCTTCCTTGCATCAAAGTTGTTATACAAGCTTCACTCATCATAGGAGGACCGCAAAGATAGGCTTTGTTTCCTTCAAACTTATCATAAAACTTTTTAGCCACCTCATTTGTAAATCCAACTTCTCCGCTCCAATTTTCATCTTCATTATTTGATAAAACGGGAATATATCTAAAGTTTTCATACTCTTCATCAAGCTTTTTAAACATATCTGCATAATACAGTTCTTCTTGATTTCTTGCTCCGTGAAAAAGAGTAATAGGCTTCGTACAACCGTTTTCAAGTTCATCTAAAATCATAGATTTTGGACTTGAAAGCCCCGAACCTCCTGCAAAAAATATCATAGGTTTTTGGGCACTTCTTTTTACAAAAAATCTTCCAAAAGGACCTGATATTTTGTATCTGTCTCCGACTTTTAAATTTTTATGTATCCAAGGTGTTGCTTCACCATCAGGGATGATTCCTATATTCAGTTCTATAATCTTTTGTGTACTTGGTTGATTTGCCAAAGAGAAAGCTCTAGGCTCATCAAATCCGGGAACATGAAGATTTATATACTGACCTGCTTGAAAATCAATTTTTTCATCTAACTCTATCCAAACTCCAAGTATCCTAGGAGTCAACATCTTAGATTCAATAACCGTACCCATAAAATCTTTTACGGGTATTGATCTTGCATCACAATCTTCATCTATATCTGCTTCTATTGCTACATCTTCAAGAGCTCTTGCGGTACAAGCCAAACAGTATCCCTCTTCCCTTTCTACATCCATTAAAGCAAAAGGTGAAGCATCTCCTAAATCAACCTCACCTTCTAATACTTCAACTTTGCAGGTACCGCAAAGACCGTGATTACAAGCGTGAGGTAGATATACCCCTTGTCTTAAAGCTGCATCAAGGATTGTTTGTCCCTCTTGAACTTCTACAACATCGCCTGTCGGTTCTATTTCTAATTTATATCCCATGTTAAGCTCCTATCTTACCGTCCAATGCAGGTGTGGTAAATTGAATATAAGATTTATGCCCTATTGAATTCTCTTTTAAACTTTTATTTGGATCAGGTGTTATAACTTTTCCGTCAATCTCCCAAATAACTTCCGTGTTGTCAAAATCAAGCTTTTCAAAATCAGGCTCGACTTTGTAACAAAGAGGGATAATATCAGACATAATTGCACTAAAAGGCATATCAGGCGATAAAGCAAAAGCTTTTACCGACCCTTCCATAAAATGAGCATGCCAATAGATAAAAACCAATTGATTTCCATGAAACTTATCTACGCTGTCTTTCATAATTGTAGGATATTCTCCTATTGATTTTACTGCCATTTTTTATCCTTTATATATTTTTTAATTTGTTCCACATAGCTTCATCGGGAGAGCCTACATAATCTAAGTTATCAACTGCGTTTTCGATTTTGTACCATTTTAAAACTTCGGGTATTGTTTCTCCTCCACAATTACCTTGAAAAATTTGATATGGAGGTAACCAGGCTTGAGCATATTTTTTCGGTTCATTTTCAAAAATATTTTTACACTCATCGGAACAAAAATGAAATTTTTCTCCGTTGAACTCCGTAGTTTCATGGGTATAAACAGTTGGTTTGCCGTTCATTACGTCAGTAAATAAAAGCGGCAGCTGACAAGTCTGACAAAGACAAGGAAGAGCTTCACTGTAATATCTTTCACCCTTTTCTGCTTTTTTCTTATACTCTTCAAGAATCGGTCTGTAATGTTTATCAAAAGTGTTTGGATACTTTTGACTAAGCCAGTTCATTTTATCTTCATCGGGTATCCATGTATGAAAAGCCGTTGCGTTTGAATGAACATACAAAGTTTTCCATAATTGATGAGAAACATGCTCTTTTTCCGCAATTATTTTATCTAAGATTTTAGTAGGCATTTTTATTCCGTACTTTTCAAGATCTTTAAATAAAGCAACACCGTTTTGTTCTATATAAAGTTCAACTGCCTCAGCCCATGAAGTTGGAGAATTAGGTAACATATAATCCATCATTGCAGAAACTATAGATAAAAGTCTATATCCTCTCCACAACTGTTTTTCCATCATTCTTTGAACAATTGGAACATTGTCGGCATCTTGTTCAAGCATAAATTTTACAGCTTGAAGTCCTAAAGTCATATGTCTTGATTCATCACTTTGAGCTGAAAATCCAAAAGTTACGGTTGCCATATCTCCGTTATATGCTGCACCACTCATAAAAGGAACAAAAAGCAGACTTGTAAGAACAAACTCAAAAGCAAATCCTGTGGCAATCATAAATTCAAAGGGTCCTGCACTGCTTCCATCATCGGCAAAAGATTTTGGAACCGACAGATACCAGATTCGGTCATACATAGTTCTATAATCATGAAAGCCGTCAAAATATTTATTATAATGACTTATTGTATGAACCTGGGTTTGATAATGTCTAAGTTCATCTATTGCTTGCATCTGGCAAGCTATAGTAGCCCCCTCGCCTTTAAATTGTCTAGCTACGTTTGCAAATCCGCTTACAACATTATGTTCAATTGGAGTAACTGCCGTTAAAAATATTTTCAGGGCATTTACATATCTTGCATCCGTGATATTTTTTTGACCGTTATTTTGAGCAAAGGCATCTATAATTGAGTAAAGCTTTTTATCTTTTTCAGCTTGAAGTTTCCAATATGATTCCATAGTCATTCTAAAAGGATCTTCCCAAGCGTCCCAATCATGTATTTTTATTCCCTCATACTCTAAATAAGGGTGAACCTTTTTTTCATCTTGATAAGTTGTATCCCAACCAAGTCTTGTCATATATTCATATGATTGTTTTTTACTTAATCTTTTTTTTCTGGGACTTGTACTGCTACTCATAATATTCTCCTTTTTAATTATTCCAATAAACAACGAATTGTTCATCATCTTCATCAATTTGACCGCCTGTTGAGATTAAGATTAACTGCAACTCTTCAGGTTCCCAATCTCTTCCCAAAGCATCAGAAACGGTATCTGCTTTGATTACAATTTCACCTTCCCTTTCAATTTGAATCATGGCAGGTTTGTTCGTAATTTGAATACCTTCATTATCAACTTTTATAGCTTCTGCTATAGTCCTTCCTTCATCTGTTGCTTGAATACACAACAAAGCAATACTTTTTGACATAATCTCTCCTTAAATTTTTAATCCAATCTTTTTTAATCTATTTTCAAGATCAAGTCTAATCTGCGGTAAAATATCTGTATTGTCACTATAATCGGACAAAGGAGCTAACGCTTCATCTGCTTTTAAAAGATAACTTTTTGACCATTTAGATAAGATATTGTTGTTCTCTTCAGATTCCTCTGCCATCACTTTTACAATAGAATCCAACCATTTTATTGATTCTTCCTGCAACTGGGAAATAAATTCAGTTAACAGTGAGACAGTTATATGTCCGTTTTGCACTAAAGTATTTGAAAATTGCGTAATAAGTAAAGGAACAAGTAATCCGTTTAATATCAAATTTTGAGAAACTAATATTTCAATAGGATCTTTTACTACCATAATATCTTCAAGTGTTTTTCTCAAAGGCTGCCATTTAGGATCATTCATCCAATCGTTTTTCCCTTTTTCCAGTCTTTCTACATTGTTATCTGATAACAATAAAACGATTTTCGTAAGATGCTGAGAGTTCCCCAAACTATCAGACGCATAAAAAAGAGAGGCAGAGTTCAATGCCGTTCCGTAACCTCTTGATACTATTGAAAGATTATTTAGATTAACTCCGTAAAAATAGTGTCTTAAAGGTGTTAAATAATTATAAATTATCTCTTTTATATCTTCAGGAATCATTTGAGTTAATAATCTCTCTTCAATAAGTTCAAAATTTCTTTTACTTGCCGCATTTTGATTTGCTCTTGTTGAAACATATGTCATATAATGAAATTTTCTAGGATCAAGCAGTTTATACCAATCATCCATTTTTATTACAGTTCTTTTTACGTCATATATTTCAAACTCAGGTTCGTAAGTTGGTCTATAATGGAAGTTTTCCGTTGCTTGCCCATCATAAACTGCCTCTTCATATCTTGAGGCAGGTCTATCCTCTCCAAACCTTTTTGCAATATGCCCAAAGGTGTGTCTTTTGGGCTCAATTTCTATATTTGCTATATTTAGTTCCATCTTCTCTCCTTTATATTTTAAAGTCCGTATTTCCAGATTTTATTATTAACTTCCAAGGCTTTTTCCTGCTCTTCATTTATAAAAGAGACTCTGTTGTTTTGACAAAATTCAATGAAAGCTTTATAAGGTAAAAGTAACTCTACGTTCATTTCAACCTCTCCAACTGCAAAATAGAATTCTACGAATCCATTATTTAGTATTTTAATAATCTGCACAAATTTCTTCTGATTTGGCATTAATTCGTTCATTTAAAACTCCTATTTCCAACTAGAATGCAAGAATCATATGTTAAAAATATCGCTTTTTTTTCGCATTACTAATTCAAAATAAAAATTTTTGCTATAATTTTTACAAAGGTGAAAAGATTATGAATTTAAAAAATGAAATAAAAAATAATATATTGGATAAAAACAGATTGGCAAAAAGTTTTTCTCTTACATATATAATTATCGGTCTTTTGGGAGTTGTTTTTTTAGATAAATTAATCTCAATTTTTTTTGAGCATAATGATCTTACACATCAAGGACCTTTAACTTTTGCAATACTTTTTATCATCTCTACAGGCTCTATTCTTTATTTAATGATTAATCACATGCAAAAAGTAATACAAAATATCGACAAAGCATATAAAGAGTTGCAAAATAAAGACAAAGAGAGACTTATCCCTTACGAATTTGCCTTGGATAACTCAGTTGATGCCATATATTGGTTTACTCTTGATGCAAAATTTGTTTATGTAAATGATGCTGCTTGCAATATGCTTGGGTATAAAAAAGAAGAACTTTTAGGTAAACCGCTTGAAATAATGGATCCCAATTTTACAAGAGAAACGGCAGCACAGACAATGCAGAAAATTTCTTCTTCAAAAAATTGGTCTTTGGAAACAACCCAAAAGAAAAAAGACGGAACTATTGTAAATATAGAAGTTACAGGACATGGGTTTAGACATGCTGGAAAAGATTATATCTGCGCATTTGGAAGAGATATTACACCAAGACTGGAATATAGAAATAAAATCACAAATATGAATCAAGAGCTGCAAAAATCAGTTGATGAAAAAGAGATTTTATTAAAAGAGATACATCATAGAGTAAAAAACAATATGGAAATAATATCTTCTTTGCTTACAATGCAATATAGAAGAGTTCAAGATAATGAAGTCAAAGATATCTTAAAACAAAGTAGAAGCAGAATCAATACAATGGCGCTAGTTCATGAATTTTTATATTTAGGGGAAAATCTGGCTTATATAAATTTGGAAGATTATATTGAAAGACTTATTGATGATATAAAAGAGCTTTATATCTCAAACAATACTTACTTAAAAGTTGATTTGAGTATCGATCAATTAGTATTTTCTACTAACAGATGTATACAAGTAGGTATGGTTTTACATGAACTTTGCGTAAATGCTTTAAAATATGCTTTTAAAGAGAATAGAGACAATTTACTCTATATTCATATAAAAAAATTAGAAAAAGATATACATATAAAAATTGGAGACAACGGAAAAGGATTAGAGAATATTGACTCTTTGTATAAAACAGATTCAATAGGAATGCAGTTAATCCATTCGATTGTAGAAGATCAGTTAAACGGAACAATAAATTTTAGAAATAATGAGGGATTAGAATGTAATATTATTTTTCCTCAGAGGGAAGATTAATGCAAAAAATAAAAATATTGATTGTAGAAGATGAATCAATAATAGCAATAAATTTAAAAGAGACATTAAAAGAGTTAGGATATGAACCTTGTGGAGTAGCACCTAATAGATGTAAAACTATGAAACTTCTTGAAGAGGGTGTAATTCCAGATTTGATTTTAATGGATATTTATCTAAAAGGTCCTACAACAGGAATAGAACTGGCAAGAGAATTAAAAAACACTCTTCCTAACGTACCTGTTGTTTTTTTAACGGCAAACTCGGAAATATCAACAATAAAAAAGGCTTCTGAAACTCTGGCTTACGGGTATATTTTAAAACCCTATAAAAAAAGCCATCTGCATGCTGCAATAGAAGTTGCTTTGGAAAAATCTAAAGATGATACGAAAAAAAACCATGAACTAGACGCTGCTGAGAATATAAATAAAACGTTAAGTCATCAATTAGAGCTAGTAAAAGAGCAAAAATCAAGAACCGTAAAACTCAAATACGGATATCTTTTTGATAAACAAACTGAAATTTTATATTACGGCGATGAACCTGTAAAACTTACAAAAAAAGAGACTCAAATTATAAAAATACTTTGTAACAGCGCAGGTTATAATGTATCTCAAGAACAGATAGAGTATGCAATATGGCAAGATGAACCGGCAGGTTATGCTGCTTTTAGATCCGTACTTTTTAGACTTAGAAACAAACTGCACAAAGATTTAATCACGACACAAAATAATACGGGGTATAAAATAGAGATAATTTAAAGTTTATTTGAAGGAAAATTTAATTTTCCCTCAAATATCAGTTTTCAAAGGTTTATTTACACTCATAATAATAACCAAGAAACGGTGCTTTATGGTAAAAATTGTAATTTTTACCGTCTTGTAAATCTTTTACGAAACTTTCTATTTGGTTACTTGTTATGGGAGCATATAAATGAGAATGTCCTCCACCTTTATATTGTTTGTCCAATAGAGTTCTTGTTTCTGTAACATAATCCGAAGAGTTTCTCCAATTGTGCACTAAAGCATTAAAATCATGCCAACTAATGGTACAATTTTCTTTAAATACTTTATCTAAAGCGATTGCTGCATCTTCAAATCTTGCAGATTCTGCCAATACAAAAGCAATCATTTTCAAAGTTTTTTGTTTGTAATAAACATCTTCAACTTCTTTATATGTTTGGTCATTCCAATCAGGCACCGGTGTGTCAAATTTATATTTTCTTAAATTGTCGATTAAATTTATAAAATTTTCTTGACTGATTGTAAGAGCTAGTTCATTATTATATGTCTCAATTTTAGAAGGTAATTTTTGACCGTTTACCTGAGTTAAATAATAGTTTTTGGCATTCATTGTAATGATGTTTGAAGTTTTCACTCCATTACACTCTTTTATTATATTGATAGGAAACTCTTTGTCTGTGTCAATTAATTCCGGTCTAATTTCATTTGCAACAAAAGATCTTATGTCTTTTAAATCATATTTTTGTCCATTTCCCTTAGAAAAAACAACATTACAAGCAGAGCTATTGTTTTTTAATGATACTTGATTTTGAACACAACCTGAAAACAACAAGAATAAAGATAATAAACTTATCTTAACAACAATATTTTTATACATAGTTTCTCCTTCTTATTAAAACAAGAAGTTTAATAAATAATTAATTAATATATTCTTTATTAGTTAAAAATATCAGGAAGGGAAAGAGAAATCAAACAATATGTTTTGTGATTTTTCCAGAGATAAAATTTACATTTTTATTTTTCGCTATATTTAAATCTTCTTCATCATTAATTGAAGTTACAATTAATTTCACACTTAATGATTTATTTATAATATTTAAAGCATCAAAGTTTTCACTTAACTTTAAAAAGTTTTTATTTACTTTTATATATTCAGGTTTTTTCATATTTAAATAATTATAATCTTCACTTATTCCCATAAAATTATAAACTGCAATATTAAAATCATAATCTTTAAGAATATCAATAAATAAAGCACTGTTAGAACTATATTTTACAAAAGATTCCTCTTCTATTTCAAAAATTATATTTTGTAAACCGTATTGTTCATTAAAAAGTTTCCTAAGTTTTTCAAAAGGAAGGTTTTTGATAAAATTATTTGGAATCTCAAGGGCGAGCTTTTTATTGGATGTATTTAAATTTAATATTTTTTCTATAACTTTTAAATATACCTCTTCTAATAAATTTAATTCTATTGCATGGGAAATAAATTCATTATAAGAGTAAGTTTTATCTTTTGTTTTAATTTCAAAACTTACGGTTTCATATATTATATCTTTTGAATCAAGGGAAATTACATCTTTATATAAAATATTAAATTGTTCATTCTCTTTTGCCAAATCAAGAATTTTACTAAAGTTCTTTTTTACTTCATATACTTCACTACTTTTTAAATAATAGTAATCTTTTTGGCTTGATAATTTTGCCTGTCTAAGAGCCGAATCAACTTTTGTAAGCAGTTCGCTGTAATTTTTTTCATCTTTAAAACTACAAAGAGCCATATATAGTTTTATATCTTCATCTTCTATATTTATCAATAAGTTTTTTAATTTTGTGGATAACTGTTTAGCAATATCTTCTGCTTCATTCTCTTTAACTCTTGGTAAAACAATCATAAACTCAGAGGCTTTTGTCCTTGCTATAATGTTAGCTTCCTCAAGAAAAACCAACCCTTTTATAATATTCGATATCTCAATAAATAACTTATCTACTTTTTCATATCCTATTTTTTTATTCAACAAATCTATTCTTGTTAAAACTATTGAAATTACGAAGCCTGAATGATTTACGCTGTTTTCTTCTAAAAACTCACTTGTTTTTAAAACAAGATAATTACGATTATAAAGTTTTGTCAGTTCGTCAATATAAATAAGTTCCCTATTTCTTCTTAAAATTTCATTTGCATGTTCAAAAATATTTTGAATTTTTTCAACCATATTATTTATACTTAAGGTTACTCTTTTAAACTCTAAAGTAAAAGGTAGTTTATCTTGAAAAATAAATTTGTTTTCTAAAATAGAGTCACTCTGCTCTTTTATCATAAGTAAGGGTTTTAAAATTGATTTAAGAGTTAATGCCAAGATAACTAAAAACAGAATAAATGTTACTACAAGAGTAACTATCAGGCTTGAAAATATTTTATACATTTGAGTATAAAACACTTCCCTATCTGCAAAAATTTCTAGTGTTCCTAAAACCATCCAGTTTTGTGATATTGTTGAAGAGGAAGAAACCTCTTTGATATTTACAAGATTTAGAAACCAAGAAGGAATTTCATTTTGAGAGATTTCCTCATTTTTAGTTCGTTCATATATTATCTTTTCATCTACATCTTTGAAAACTATTTTTTCATAATTTCCATTGTCAAAGCTTGCATTCAGAACTGTTTTTATAGCGCTTACATCCGCATTTGCATTTGTAATAGACAGACTTATATTCGAAACACTGTTTTGAATATTTTGGTATAGTGATTTTTGTGCAGAATCTTTTATTTCATTAAAACTTATATTTACTATCAATAAAAATAGTATTGTAAAAACAATTGATAATAAAATTGAAATTTGTTTAAATAGACTCATATCTTATTCTCCATAAAATTTTTTAATAATCTGTCCCATTTTCTATGAGCAGATGTTTTCTTCCCATTTTTTAAAATATCAGGGTTAAAGTTGTATATAGGTTTTAAATCCATCCTTTTTGAAGCCGGAAATATTTTTTTAACAATGCTGTCTAAGACCAAAGGTTCCGAAGACGGTGTATTAAAGTATAATAGAACCATATGAGCACTCTTAGAATCCTCACGTTTTACGTAACTTAAAAACATTTTTTTAGTAGAGACTCCCAAATATTTTAAAACAAAATATTTAGCTATGACATAATCTTCGCAATCGCCTCTGTCTTTTCCTAAAAATTCATAGGGGTTTGCCCAATAATCACTTACACCGTAAATATCTCTGTCCTCTGCATAAGGGACATTATTGAAAAAATCATTCACTTTTTCCAATTTCCCCAATTCATCTTTTTTTGATGCAATCTTTATCATCTTGTTTAATGCAATAAATCTGTTTTTTGCAAAACGATTATATTTTTTCTCCACTTTTTTTATTAGGCTTTCACTACTAAAATCAGCAGATAAATTTGAAAAGATTAAAAATAAGATGATTATAAAAACTTTCATACAAACATTTTATCTAAATATAAAAGAGATAAAAAACTATCTCTTTCATTTTTTATAAACCACTCGTATTAATATTTTCATCAACTGTCAATTTTACGGTGTTTGTTCCATCACTATATTGATATGTCGTATTATCTCCGTTGTCTACGACACTTCCTTGTGTCCAACCTGATTTATCAAGAGAGAAACTATCATTACTATCTCCGACTATTTTTATCTCATTATTAGAATCTGTCATATCCAAAACATCATCAAGACTTAAAGCTAGGCTGTTATCACCCGCATCTAAATCTAAAATCTCTATATTTGAAACTAAACTTGCATCTAATGTTTTACCGTTTAAAACTAAAGTGTCAATTCCATCTAATCCGTCAAAAGAGATACCGTCTTTTAATAATAAAGTATCATCTCCTCCTGAAGGAACTGATTGGGCAATTGAGATATTAAATGAATCGTTTACAATACTTGACTCATTTCCGTCACTTTCAATCATCTTAGCAGTTACACTAATAGATGTGCTACTTAATGATTGATAAGTTACAGTTAAAGCATTTATATCATCTACACTAATACCTTCAATAGTATAAGTATCTGTTCCTAAATCATAATTACTTGAAATTGCTTCACCACTTGCTTTAAAGTTTGCATCACCGTCACCGAATCCATGTAAAGTAAGAGTAACAGTTTCACTGCCGTCAAGGTCTTCCACATTTGCATTTAGGTTAAGAAGCGTATCTTCACCCTCTTTTCCAAAGGTTTGTGTTGCATTTAGAGTTAAACTATCTACAACAGGGGAAATAGTTCCTGAAGCTATTGTTTCAGGATAAATATTTCCATTTTCATCAACTGCAATTATTGATAAATCAGGAATCACTCCACTCCAGTTTTCAGGAGTTTGTACCCAAATATAAGAAGGAAGTTGCCCCGCATTTAAAGGGATATTCCATCTATTCACATCTACTGTTTCATCAACACCGTATGTTAACTGAATTGTTGTAGTACCACTAACTCCTAGATTGTTTGCCAAAACTTTATCACTACCGTTATTTAACTCTCCATAATAGATTAAGAATCCGTCAGGTAATCCTGAAACAGATACAGAAGATAGAGATTCAGAAGAGTCAGCACTTGTAAGAGTAATATCTAACATTACCAATTCATCTTCAGTTCCACTTATTGTTGCACCGCTGTTTAAAGTAAACCCGTCTGCAACTTCATCTACCGTAAAAGAGATTGTTTTATGGGTAGTTATTATATCTGTATCATAAGAGGTCCAGTTTTCACTCTCTTTATTATTTACATAAACATCAACCGTAATATTACCGTCTCTATTTGAAGCCGGCGTATATGTAAGATCTAAAGTGTCATTGTACTCTACATTTTCTATTACATAATAATCTCCATTAGTAAGTCCTGTAACACCGCTTACGGCTGTAGCTGTTATTATACTTCCGTTATAAGAGAGTGTTCCGCTAGTTCCATCAGTTCCTTGTGAATCTGAATATGACTCTGTAAGTTTTAAATAGACTTTTCCATCAATAATTTGTGTATTTACTCCATCGGCATCATTATCTAAAGTTATACTTAATGATTGAGCCACATCTTCATTTGTTTGTCCGTCATTAACCACAGTTAAAGTCATTTCATCTGTTACAGGAAGAACAGAAGCACTAAAATTAATAAGTGCAGAATTTGACGCTCCACCGTTTGCATAAGTAGTAAGCTCAATATCAAAATTTAGAGTAGTATTACTAATATCATTTGCATCGGTATTTGCATTAACAACAGGAGTAATTAAAATAGATTGTAATATACCCACTATTGCTAGTTGGTCTCCTGAACCGCTTATTGTATAAAAACCTTCAGCATTAAGGGTCATTCCATCTACCTCAACACCTTCAGGAATATTTTTAAGAGTAATAGAAAATGCTTGGCTTGTTGCAGTTCCGACATCTGTTTCAACATGAATTACATCACTTAGTTTAAATTGAGTATCTTCTCTTACTACACTTCCTTCATAAGCATCACTATCAGTTATAGTCGTATTTGTTGTTGTACTTACTTCATAACCGTGATCAGAAGAGTCTATATTACTTGCACCAAAGAGATTATCTTGGTCAATGTCTTGGTAAAATGCTGTTATAGTTGCAGGAACTCCAGGTCCTGGTCCTGTTATTAATTGATCTATTGTTAACGTAAAACTTTGTGAATCCGATTGTTCAACATCATTGTTTTTTTCTTGATTATATGCCGTAACTGTTATATTATACGGTACATTTATCTGTTCTGCCGAAAAACTTCCGTCGACATTAAATACCAAATCATATGTTGCCCCGTCATTATCTAAAGCTTCATTTGGAACATCTACATACCAATATCCAGAATAGTTTCCGCCACCTGTATCTCCTGCATAAATTCCACCTACAACAGTAATACCTTCAGGAACACCTGAAACTGTTACTCTTGTAAACTCTTCTGAACCATCTATATCGGCATTACCTCTTCCGTCACTATCAATTCCTGTTACTAATAATGTTTTTGTAAAAGTACCGTTTCCTGATACAGTAATATTTCCTGAACCGTCAACACTATTGTTTGTTCCAATAGTTGTACTCAGATCCAAATTAATATCATCGGTAATAGCATTAACCGTTACACTGTAAAGTTGATTTGTTACGGTTTTTGTATCAGTATAAGTATTTCCTTCATTATCAATTGCGACATCTTTGTATGAGTAAGAGATATTAAAACTATAATCTATATCACTATCTTCACTTAAAATTGCTGTTACTGTTTCAGGTACACCGTTTGTAATATTAAGAGATACATATCCACTACCGCTTAATGTACCGCTAACAGACCCCACTAAAGTTACACCTGCAGGAACTGTACTCATATCAATACTAAAACTTTCTAAACTCTCTATACCTGCCGTTTCACCATCTGTATCCGGCGTACTAAATCCAAAATTAAGCACTTTTTCTTCATCTTCATTTTGAGTATCACTAGATGCAATAATACCTTCTGCGACAGGTGTTATCATAATACTAACATCTTTTACATCATGTGTTTTACTATCTCCTGCATCTTCTGTTGTTACAAACTGCACTTTAAAATCAACTTCACCTGCATAATTTGTAGGTGTAGAAAGAGTAACTTCATTATTGTTAAGTGCTGTTTTATCTACAAGCCAAATTCTATCTGTACCTGTACCTCCTATAAATGTAGCTCCACTGATACTAAAGCCTTCTGCTAATCCTGTAACTTTAAAAGTTAATGTTTCAGAATCGTCTTCTGTTGATAGGTCATTTGAATCTAAAATAGCAGGTGTACTAAAAATATTTTTTAGATTTATAGTTGTATCTTCAGTTGATACAAGATTAAAACTGTTTGACTGACTATTATCATCTGTAGCAGTTGTAGTTGCTAAATTATCATTTACAGGTATATCTGCAACTGCGTCGACTGTTACATCAATTTGAAGTGTTTGAGCAATTGATGTGTCAGGAGCATCAAAAGATACTGCACTTATATCAAAAGTATAATTTTCATCACTATTATAAGGAGGAATAAATTTAGGTAAATTATCATTTTGATAGTCGTTTATGGTTACTGAGTATGTACCGTCTGCCGATGCATCTACTGTAATATCACCCGAACTTGTTGCAGTAACTCCATCAATAGTTACTGTTGTCCCGTCACTAGAAACAGTAACTAATTTCCAGTTTGAACTGCTATTATCATAAACATATAAAGAACCACCATCGGGAATACCACTGATAGTTACGTTATACTCCTCTTTTTCATCTGTTGTTTCTGCTCCCTCTATATCTTTATTATCATCAGAGATTACATTGATATATAGTTCAATACCATCTTCTGGAGCATCTATAACATCTGCATCAACATTTTCATCGTTACTGTTAGTTCTTCCTGCATCTTCTAAGCCTTGAGCTTGGGCTACTTTAAGTGTTACTTGATCTGCTACGGGATTTACTGTCATAGTAAAACTAACAGTTGCACTTTCAGTACTTATTGTTCCTGTTGAGTCATCATCCGTATCTGTTACATTTAGTGTAATAGTTCCACTTATAGTTCCACTAAACTGTTCAGCTATAGTCATAGTAAACGCTGGATCATCTTCTGTATTATCAGGAAAATCAATAGTTACGGTTCCTGTAGAATCAGCTGCTACACTTTTCCCTCCTAAAGTTACAATAGTACCTTCAGGAATACCTGTAATTATATAACTTCTTTTTTCACTACCGTCTAAATCTCCGTCACTGTCAGTTTCTAATCCATTTGTATTCGTAAGAAGAGATTTTAAATCAATAGTTCCATACCCTTCATCAACAGCATCAAAAGTAAAAGTATCGCTAGTATAACTACCTAAATCATTTGAACTTGAATCAGTATTACTATTCCATTCTAATGTAACAGGGTCAGTTACGGCTAAAATATCTACTTCATAATCTTGTGAATTAGTTGCTTTTGTTACGGAAGTATCAATAGTATCATCGTCATTTACCTCATATTCATCCACTGAAACGGTAAATAAAGGATTAGTTGCATCATCTTTTTCAAAGACTACAAATATTGCCTCAAATTGAGCTTGGGTAAGTTGAACAACACCTGTTGTATCAATACCGCTATAATGGTAATTATCAGGGTCATTTGTAATATAAATTTGAATTGAGCCTGCACTTAAATCATACTCTACACCATTTGCAATAATAGTGCTACCAGTAGAACTGCTTAGGGTAATAAGACCTAATTTTTCAGGTTGGTCATCATTAGCTGCATCTGTTGTATAATCGCTGTTATCACTAATTTGAGGTAAAATTAATCCAATTTCAGCAGTATAATCTGTTGTACTCTCTTCAGCACTGGCATTATTATTATCTTCTAAAACTTGTGGAGTAGTTAAAATCGTACTCTCATTTAAGCCGGTATTTGCCCCATTCATATCAGGTTTATCCGCAATTGGATTTACAGTTATAGTTACGCTTGAACTTGCACTATCTCCGTCATTGTCACTTACACCGTAAGAAAAACCTGCCGTTGCACCACTGTAATTAGGCTCCGGCGTAAAAGTTAATGTACCGTCACCGTTATTTGTTAATGTACCGACTTTTACTTTATCAGTTAAGTTATCAAAAATATCTATTGTTTGATTTGTCGTTGTATTTAATGTTTCATAATTAGAACCACCATCATTGCTAATACTTATCTCCCCGTTTAAAAATGATTCATCACTAATTACAATCAACTTAGAATTATCTTCATTTAATGTTACATTTTGACTATCAGACGATGGCATTGAATCATTTACTGTTACAGTAAAGCTTTGAGAATCACTTGTTTCTCCTTGGTCTTCAATTTTATATTCAAAAGTAAGTACAACATTATCATCACTATTGGTATCGGGATGATCTATATTTTCATATTGTGTATATGTATAACTATCATTTGATCCACCTGCTGTGTTTTTATTAAGTGTTATCTCGAATACAACTTTATTATCCCCTGTTCTTGTTGCAATAATTTTTCCCTCTGTTGAGTAATTAAAAGTTATATTTTGACCATTTGATGTTAAAGTAATAGAAGTGTTTGTATCCGGGTCTTTGCTTACAACATTATCTACAAAAAGCAGTTTGTAACTATTATCTTCATTTGGAGAAACAACATTAAGTAACTGTGTATCAGTAATTTTATTATTAACAACTGTAATATCAAAATCATCTTCATCTACCGCCGCATTGTTAGGAACTCCCAAACTTACACCATCTTTTATCTCACCTGTTACGCTATTGTTATCTGTATCAATAGCCACATTTTCATAAGTATCATTTGATTGAGATACATCTGTTATGGTTAAAGTATAATTTTCATTTCCCTCTACGACAAAATCATCTATTGCAAGATTTTCCACATCAACAGTAGAGTTTCCTTCTGTGATAGTTACTTGGGTTACTTTTGTACTACCGCTATAATCAGCATTTTCACTTGTATCATTGCTGTAAGATAGAGTAATAGTAATAGTCTCTCCTGCTGCAACCGTAACAGGATTTCCGTCTTTATCTACTAAAGTAACAGTATGAGTTAAAGTGTTTCCTTCATATACAGAGTCGTTTTGCGTAATTTTTACATATAGTGTATCTTCATCTCCATAACTATTACCGCTAGTTGGATTATCAGGATCGCTAGGCTCACTTGGAGTCTCTTGAGGATCTTTTGTCGTATCATTTGCTGGATTATCGGTAATAGTTGAAGTTACAGTATCATTTGATGTATCAATTGACGGTGATTCATAAGAAGTACCTGACTGATTTGATATTGTTACGGTAAAGTTTTCATCACCCTCTGCTAGATAATCATCATTTGTCAAGACTTCAAATACTTCTCCTATATTTACATTTGTAACAGTTGTATTATCATAATCAGTTCCCGATGTTGCATCTTTATCTAAAGTATCACTTGTGATGCCGTAAGTAATATCGACAGTTCCATCTTGGGTAGTCAAAGGTTTACCCTCACTATCTACTGCAACTGCCATATAATAAAGTTTTCCGCTTTCAGGAGTAGAATTAGTATTATCTATCTTTAAAGTACCGTCTGAATTTGTTATATCTGCTATTGTAGTTGTTGCTGAAGTTACCGCAACAAGTACAATTTTTACCGTCTCATCACCTGTTTCAGGATTTGAGCTTGTGGTATCATAAATTGTAGTATCAACATCTTTATGATTACCCTCTGTATCACCAATTTTTACATTTTCAAACTCACCTGTATTTTCCACATCTGTAATTTCTAAATTGTAGATTTCATCATCTTCTTTATTAGCGTCAGAAATAGTATCTACTGTGAAACTACTTGATGAATTTCCTGCTGTTATTGTTACCGTAATCTCTTCATTGTTATTATATTGGGTGTCACCATCTTGTGTTGTTGTATTTGTATATTTTACTACTACTTCAGTATCTTCTGTTACAATTACAAGATTGCCGTCTTTATCAACTAATTTAACTGTATACTCTGTAGTTGTATCACCTTCATTTACACTAGCAGGACCTTCAATAATGGCATATACGGTATCTGTATCTTCATAACCGTTTGGTTCATTAGCAGGATTTGAAGAGTCACTATTATCAAGAATTGTTCCTATACCTACTGGTTTAGTAATCTCTGCATTACCTACAACATTTGAAACTGTAATTTTCATTGTTTCACCGCTGTCAGATAAATAGTCATCTGTTATTGGAACTCTTATAGTTACGCTTGTACTTCCTTGAGGGATGGTAATTGTTCCGCTTTGATCTGTGTAATCAAGCCCTGAAGTTGCAGTAAGTTGTGAAGTAACATAAGAGAATGTAACATCTGTATTTACTTCCGTATCTAAAGTTACGGTAAAAACTAAATAACCTTCACTCTCATAAGCTGTTGTATCATTAATACTTAATTGGGCAATTATTGTAGGAGGTGGTGTAGAAGAGTCAATATTTGTTTCAGGAGTATCTTCATTTTCAGGGGCTTCAGGTCTAGTAGAAGAAGAGGCTCTTGGTGGAGTAGTTGGAGTTACAGGAGTTGTAGAGTTAAAAGAGTCTAAAGAACTTCCATTATCAAAACTTAATCTATCATCAGACTCACTTTTAAATAAATCTCTATCTATATAGTTTTGTGTTCTAGCTCTAAAAGTTGCATCCCTTAAATCACTTTCTACATTTGTTTGATCACCGTCTCTTGCTTGAAACTGAGCTTCAGCTACAGTTTCATCTTCAACTTCTTCTTCCCCTTCGGCTGTCTCTTGTTTAGTTACATCTTTATTAGAGTCTTGGTTATCGTCTTTTGCATTTTCATCTATAGCTTTTGAGTTTTCATCTTTGAATTTTGCATCTCTTAAATCACTTACAACATCTTCTTGAGCTCTGTATTCATCAGGGTTTAGATTTAAACCTTCCCTTGTAAAATACAACTCTTCTGTTCCAAATGCTTTTTCAATCAAGGATGAATCAATTAATTGTTTTTGACCTTCACTTAAAACGATTACATCATTTCCTGAAAGTTCAATCTCTATATTTGATGAAGCTGTGTTTGAGTCATCTCCGTATATTGTATCTTTTTCATAAATAGTATCACCTACTTGTAAAACCTTTATATTTCCATTTTCATCTTTAACATGAAATATTCCGTTTGATAAACTTTTTACACTTCCTGCAATAGCTGCCATAGATTTTCCTTTTAGCTGATTATTAATTATTTTTTGATTTTAGTAATTTTTTTTTGCTTTGTATATCACCCAAAGGGGTGATTTATTGACTAAATAGAGATGCAAAAGATAATCTATCTTTTACATTTAGTTTTTCATAAATATGTTTTATATGGGTTTTCACCGTATTTACCGAGATATTTAACTCTTCTGATATTTTAAAATTTGTGTACCCTTTTTTTAACAAACTTGCCACTTTTTTCTCTTTATGTGTCAAATCTTTAAAAAGTAAGTTATCTTTGTTTTTACTGCTTTGCTCATTTGAATCTACTATATCTTTAACCAATTGGGTCGTAATATCAGGTAATAACCAAATAAAATTATTGTTTAGTGCCTCAATTGCAGAGTTTAAATATGATTTTGTCATCAAAGTATTGCCGTAACCTTTTATTCCGTTGCTTAGACACTTTTGTGCAGTTAAAAAATTTGGAAGATTATCTAAGAGTAAAACTTGATTTTGATTATTCACAAAATCTACAATAAGATTACTTGGAATATCTGTACAAATTGCATTATTTACTATTAATATACCTTTTTTTATCTCTAGTAAATCAGATAGTTCTTCAATAATAATTGTCGGATAATCTATTAGTTTCATCCATCTTCCGATTAAATATAAATCATCACTATATAAAAATATACTTTTCATCTTATCTTTCCGTAAAGGTGTATTGCTTTGTTTTTAATATAGGTTTTAATATATAATCCAGAATTGTTTTTTTACCGGTAATTATGTCCACATCAGCCACCATTCCGGGAATAATTTTCATCTGTTTCTCTTTTGTCCCAATATAATTTTTTTCTGTTTTAATCCTTACTAAATAGTAAGTTTTATCATCTTTTTCAGTGATAGTATCAGGTGAGATATTTATAACTTTACCTTCAAGTCCTCCGTAAATAGAAAAATCATAAGCTGAAAACTTCACTATCGCTTTTTGCCCTTGATAAATAAAAGCAATATCCGAAGGTAAAATCTTCACTTCAACTATTAAACTATAATCAGTAGGTACTATCTCAATTAAATCTTGGGCAGGTTTTATCGCTCCTCCTATGGTATTTACATGAAGTGTTTGAACTATACCGTTTGACGGAGATTTAACAATTGCTCTTGAAACTTGGTCTTTTGATGCAACGGCATTTGCCTCTAAATCTTTTAAAGCAGTAGTTTTTTCATTTAATTTTTCTTGGGTTTCTGATTTATAAGTTTCATTGGTCTCTTTTATTTTTTTCTCAATTTCTGATATTTCAGAGTCTATTTTATCAATAGAAAGTATTGCACTTTGAAGTTTTTGTCGTGCATCACTTTGTTCCCTTTGCAATTTTAAGAAATCAACTTCAGATCTAATCCCTCTTTTTACCATCGGTTCTGTCATTTTAACCTCTTTTTCTATTGCTTCAACGGCAAATCTAAGATGTTTTATAGTCTGTCTTGTATCTTTTAATTCATTTTTTTTCTGTTTATCTTGCTCTTTTAGAATTTGTACCTTTGTATCTAACTGTTTTATATTGCTTAGATAAAGCTCTTTTTCATTATTCAAGAAATCATTTAGAGTCTGATTATCACTTAAAGTAAATTCAAAAGGTTCTTGATCTAATTCAGCTTGAAGTCTTTTAATTTGAGCTTTTAAATATAGAATTTTAATCTTGTTTGAAATCAAAGTAGAAGAAGACTTTTCATTGCTGATTTTTAATAAAACTTGATCTTTTTTTACAAAATCTCCCTCTTTTACCAAAATTTCCGAAACAACTCCACCTTCTAAATTTTGTATTATTTGGTTTTGACCGCTTGGTACAACTTTACCGTGTCCTCTTGCTATTTCATCAATTTGTGCAAAAGATGCCCAAATAATAAAAGAGAATATTGTTACAGTAAAAGAGACAAGAACCCAGTGAAGTTTCTTTGGTCGATTATAAATAACTGCCGAACTTAAACTTTTCATATATTCATAATCATGTTTACTCAAATTTTTATTTACTTTGGGACTGTTTTTATTAAAAAAAGCCTCTTTTATCTCTTTTAGATTATCCATTTGCCGTGCCCAGTTTTTCAAGAATCTCTTCCTTTTTACCGTCTAAAACTTTTTTACCTCGATTCATAACTATAATTCGAGAAGTTAATTCAAGCATACTCATCTTTTGTGTTATTAAAATCAGAGTTTTGTTTCCGATATCTTCTTTCAAATTAGATAATACTTTTGTCTCTGTTGATTGATCCATTGCATTTGTAGGTTCATCAAAAAGATATGTATCGCAATTTCCTATCAAAGCCCTTGCAATAGCAACACTTTGACGCTGTCCGCCTGAAAGACCTAATCCTCTTTCCCCTATTTGCATATCATAACCCAGAGGGTGATGTTTCACAAAATCATCTGTTGTACTTGTTTTTGAACACTTTAACAACCACTCGTCATCTACAAATCTATATGAGCCTAAGATATTATTTTTTATTGTTCCTCTGAAAAGATGAACATCTTGAGGAACATAAGCTACGCTTTTTCTTAAATCCGCAGGATCAATTTGGGAAATATCAATACCGTCTATTAATATTGAACCGCTTTCAGGTTCATATAATTTCAGAATAAGCTTTGTTATAGTACTTTTCCCTGAACCTATTTTTCCTATAAATGCAACCTTTTCATTCTCTTTTATCGTAAAACTTACATTATCTAAAGCATAAACCGTTGAATCAGGATATTTGAAACTTACATTTCTAAACTCAATATCACCTTTTAAAGAGGGTCTTTTTACAAACTCTTTTGCAAGGGGTCTTTCTAAAGGTTTATTTACGATTTCATCCAACATCTTATAAGAAGTTTTTGCATCTTCGTAGTTTGAAATTAAAGCGGCAATTTGTCCCATAGGAGCGATTGATCGTGAAGAGAGAATCATAGCGGCAATTAATCCTCCCATAGTAAGTTCAAAATTTTGGATTTGATATACTCCTATTACAATAATCAATACGGTATTTAATCCAATTAAGAGTCCTGTTATTGTTGGTATTGAAGATGAGATAAGCTTTGATCTTAAACTTTTATTTGCTATTTCTCCCGTTGACTCTTCCCAGTCATATTGAACTTTTCCAGAGAGTCCTTGTGATTTTATGGTCTCGATATTATGCAGAGATTCAACTAAAATACCGTTTTTCTTTGCACTTGCTTCATAAGTACTCTCTATACTTTTTTGCAGAGGTTTTTTTATAATAAAAGCATAAAGGACAATAAGTGCAATTATAAAAAGAGGCACTAATACCATAACTCCCGCTATATAAAAAATCACTAATAAAAACAGAATAGAAAAAGGAAAATCTATAAGTACGCTAAGAGTTGCATTTGTTAAAAAAGATCTTATACTGTCAAAACTTTTTAAATTATTGGCAAAAGAACCCACTGATTTTGGGTGAGCTTGCATTTTCAAATCTATTACTTTTTCAAAAATAATAGAGGACATAATAATATCGCTTTTTTTACCCGCCATCTCTAAAAAGTATGACCTTAAAAACTTTAATGCCCCGTCTAAGAGAAAAACTAAAATAATTCCTATAGTAAAAACAAGAAGGGTTTCTTGGGCATTGTTTGGAATTACTCTATCATAAACATTCATAGTAAACAAAGGGGTTGCCAAAACAAACAGATTTATTAACACAGAAGCTAAAATACAATCAAAATAAATTTTTTTTGAAAATCCCAAAGTGTTCCAAAACCAGTGTTTGTGATTTTTTAAATCTAATGTTTTATTACTATTTGAATCCTCATATTCAAAAGCTTTTTTCAACATAAAAGCGTAACCTAAATACTCTTTTTCTAACTCTTTTACATCAACAATCTGCTCTAAAGGTTCATCTCCCGGGAAGATTATTTTAGCCCTCTTTTTATCATCTAAAAAAGTCTCTAATACGCAACTGTTATTATTAAAAAGTAGTAATATGGCAGGAAGTTGCAGCTGTAAAATATCTTGGATTGGTTTTTCGATTAAAATTGTTTTTAAGCCTGCTCTTGATGCAGCCCTTGAAAATAAAGATTTTGAACTGTTTTTAGAAAACAGTAATTGCTCCGACAGGTTTGCATCAATGGGCAAACCTGACATTAGAGACTCGGCAGAGAACGGTTTATGGAATAATCTTGTATATAGAACTAATGACTCTAAAAGATTATCCCTTTTAGGGGAATGGTATATCAATGTATCTCTTTTACTTTTTATTTACATTTACTAATTCAGCTTCGATTCTTCTATTTAATACTCGACCTTCATAAGTATTATTATCTGCTACAGGTTCTTCAAAACCTTTTCCTTGAGATGTAACTCTTGAGGCTTCAACACCGTTTGCAATTAAAAGAGTTCTTATTGCATCAGCTCTTTGTTTTGACAAATTTTTATTATATATAGCCGAACTTTTTTCACTCTCTTTACTTGAATGCCCTGTAATTACCGTATTAAACTCTTTATTATCAACTAAAAATTTAGCAAAAGCCAGTACCTTCTCTTTTGTATCCTCTTTTATTTTTGAAGAGTCTTTTTCAAAAAGTACTTCCAGATTGATTTTATTTGTACATCCATCTTTGTCTACAGTGTATCCAGGAGCAGTATTAGGACATTTGTCTTGTTCATTAATAACTCCGTCTTTATCATCATCTAACACTAATCTTTTAGGTACATATAAAGCAACTGCCACGACATTGTTTATATCGTGAAGGTCTGTTTCTAAAAATAGATTGTCAAAATCAACTCTTGATTGAGAAGCAATTCTCTCTTTATTTACACCGTTTTTAATTAAGGCATCGGCAATTTTTTGAGAATAATCTAATGCTTTATCATAACTTTCTTTATTATCTTTCATATTTTGAGTATGTCCGATTACTGTAACCGTAATATCATCTCTTTTATATGAATTTATTGTTTCAGCCATATTTTTTATTGTCTTATTAAACTCATCATCTTCTAAATCATAATTATTCATATCAATAAAATCAAATCTTTTAATTAATTCAAAATCATCATACATTAGATGTTTATCAAGTTTTGTTGACTCAACATTTTTATTAGCAGCAATATTAAACTCATAATCGTAAAGACCTAATTTTTCTGATTTTTTAGGACTGTTTTCATTATATTTAGGAACTTCGTCTAAATAAACAGCATGGTCTATTTCGAATCTGTTTTTTTCACCTTCTATAGCACAACCCTCCTCATCAACTAAGGCACCGAAAGTAGTATTAGGACAAGTATCTTTTGTATTTGCAACTCCGTCAAAATCCGAGTCAGCTTCAAACTCTACACAACCTGTAGGTTTTATATTATTCCCTGGTAAAGAGTTATCACAAATATCTAAAGAGTCCACAACTCCATCATTATCAACATCCAGTTTTACAGGTAAAGTATCCTCTTTTATTTCAAAAGGTTTTTTTGTAGGATAAATGATTTTTTCATATTGATTTTCATCTAAAAGTGAATTTACAAGTAATCCCATTGCATCTAAAACTCTGTATTGTGCAAAAAGTTTATCTGTTTCGGCATTGATGATTTGATTTTTTGAGTTGATTAAATCATTTTGTGCAGATAAAAGGTCTAATAGAGTTCTTCTACCCATTTCATACTCACTTTGATAACTATTTAAAGTATCCTCACTATATTCAAAGTAATTGTATAACTCATTTAGTTGTTTACTTAACATCTCATATGCAGACCAAGACAGTTCCAAACTCTCTATTGTTTGTCTTTTCAAATCTCTTTGAATTTCAATCTCTTTATTTATAGAACTTCTACTTTTTTGAATATCTGCTTTGTGTGCTCCACCTTTGTATAAGTTCCAGCTTAAAACAACGTAAGCTCTGAATCTATCATCGGGAGAGTCAAAATTATTATCTTTGTTAACATCATTATAAAGCTGTTCAAGTTCAAGATCTACTTTGGGATAATATTTGCTTTTTTTCTCTCTATATAAACTTTGCGCACCTTGTACATTATATTTACTTACAAGAATTGATGGATTGTTTTTTATTGCAACCATTGTTGCTCTTTCCAAACTCTCCGGCATTGCAAAATTTATTTTAGGTAAAGATAATTCAGAAACTTTTACATCTCTTCCTAAAATTCTTTTAAATCTAAACCCTTTGTCAAGCATATTGTTTTGTTGTACTACAAGATTTGATTTTGCCAAAGCTAAAGAAGAGTATATTTTAGTCATTTCAGATTTTGTTGTAAGTCCACTGTTATATAAAGATTTTACATCTTCATAAATTTTTTCATTAATTACAACATTATCTTTAGCATTTTGTAGTAATCTATAACTTCTAATTGAATCTAAATATGAACTAACCATTTGAAAAGCAATATCATTAGCATTTTCTATATAGTGATGAGCTGCGGCTAAAATTCTTGTTTTTTGATAATCTATTTTATTGGTTGTACTAAAACCGTTGAATATATTTTGAGTTAGTTTTAAAGAGTGAGTGTAATGTCTGTAATTTATATCATCTACATCATCTTCTTTATATTCTCCTGCATCATTAATACCCACACTAGCTCGATAATCCAAAGAGGGATACCATTCAGAGTCGGCAATATTTAAATCTTGTTGCACTTCTCTTAAATTTTTTAATCTCTCTTTTACTACAGGATTTGTATTTAAAGCCTCTTTTACACTATCTTCAAGTGTTAACGCATTTATATTTATACCCACAAGTAAAATACCACTTGTAAAAATACTAAGAATACTCTTCTTTTTCATATCTACTACCTTACACAAAATTTAATTTTAAGAATTGTATAAACAAGAAGTATCAAAGAAGTATCAAAATTAAATTATTAAATAAATTTTTAATAATTTATTTTCTATTTATTTTATAGCCCTCATTAAATATATTTAAGATTGTATTTTCAGGAAGTTTTTTTCTTATTCTTCTAATTAGATTTTTCAAGGCACTGAAACTTGCCTCTTCATTGTAATTGTTCCAGACATGAAAAAAGATTTCATCATAGGAAAAAACCTTATTTGCATGGGAAGTTAATAGTTCTAAAAGTAATTTTTCTTTATTTGTCAATTCGATATTTTTATTTTGGAAAATTAACTCTTTTAATTCATTGTTCCAAAGCAACTCCTCTTTTAACTCTACTATTTTTTTATTAGTAATACTATAAGTTGATATTTCATTAATTGCTAAGAGTAAAGCATCTTTTAAATTCTTTCTATTTACGGGTTTTTCTAAATATTTAACTAATTTTAAGGATGCAGCTCTAAGCAAGAAATCTTTATCTACATGAGCTGTTAAGATAATAGCTTTTGTTTCTATATCATTTATTCTTATCATCTCTAAAAGCTTTAATCCATCTATTCTAGGTATATTTATATCAACAATTAAAATATCGGGTTTATATTTTTTATATAAGTCTAAGCCTTCTTGCCCGTCTTTTGCTTCAATAACTTCTGAGAAGTTCATTTTTAGATAGTCTGTATAGTTTTTTCTTAATAACTCTTCATCTTCTATAAATAATATTTTATATGGATATAAATCTCTATTCATCAATTTCCTTTGGTAACTTTACAATAAAACAGACACCGAAATCTCTATTCTTTGCTAAAATTGTTCCTTTTAATCCTTTTTCAATAATCATTTTTGAAATATACAGTCCTAAACCTGTTCCTTGTGATTTGTATTTAGTTGTAAAATAGGGTTCAAATATTTTATCTAATATCTTCTCTTCTATACCATTTGCATTATCTTCAATATATATTGTTACTCTTTTCAAACTCTCTTTTACTTTTATAGATATCAAAGGATTAGGTATCTTATTTTTTGCAATTGCATCAATTGCATTATTAAAGATGACTAAAAAGACCTGATTTAATTCATTTGAGTAAGAGTTTATTTTTATATTTTTATCCATATCAATTTCTACTCTTATTTTATAAAAAGATAATCTACCTTTAATAATTTTCAATGTTGATTGTAAATTATCATATACAGAAAAAGACTCTTTTATTTTATTAAGTTCAAAAAAATTCTTAAAGTCATTGATTGTATTTGACATATATTCCGTTAACTGTTCTATCTCTGATAATTTTTCATTTAACTCTTCATCTAAATAATTTTTTCTTGAAAGTATTGCATCTATTAATAAAACAGATGAATTTATCTCTGCTAAAGGTTGTCTCCATTGATGTGCAATATTCTCAATCATCTCTCCCATTTGAGCCAACTTATTTTGCTCCATTATGGTTACTTGATACTTAGTATTTTTTTCAATCTCTTTTTTGATTTTATCTTCCAATGAGTTATTTAACTTTTCAAGCTCTTTTTTTGCATTTTTCAACTCTATTGCTTTGTTGTTCAATAAAATCTCATCTTGACGCTGTTTTGTTATATCAAAGCCAAAATTGATTATCTCTTTAGTAGGAAGTTCCACATTAGCCCACATTGTTACTATTTCTTCTTTATTTTTTGTTACAGGGTGCCACTCTTTATAAATTCCGTCTTTCTCTTCAAAAGAGATTTTTACTCTTTTTTGAATATTTGAATCAGGATAAAAAAGAGCCAATGGATTTTTTTCATCTTTAATATCATCAAAAGTATATCCAAAAACTTTTTCACACTCTTTATTCCAAAAAACTATCTTTCCGTCTTTATCAAACTGATTTAAAAGAATAGGTGCAATATCAAAAAGTATTCTAAATTTTTCTTCACTTTGTTTTAACTTCTCTTCGGCTATTTTTCTATTTTTAATCTCTTTTGTTAACTTTAAATTCCAATATATAAAAAGCAATACTACAGACATAAAAAAAAGCAAAATACCTAAAACTAATTTGTAATCAATAACCTTATTATATTTTAGATGTGTCCAGCTATAAAGAATCTCATTTTTCTTTTTTGTATCTATTGAATATAAAGCTTTTTCAAGAACTTCATTTAGTAAAGGTTCATCATTTCTTGAAGCAATACTTAAAAAGAATGATTCATTTAATTGCCCTGATATATTTAAATCATCAATAGACTTTTTATAAATTTCATGGTTTATAACTATAGAATTATCAATCAAAGCATAGATTTTGCCCTTTTGTATTTTTTCCAATCCATCTATAACTGAATTCACTTCAATAAAATTTATATCAGGATATTTATTTTTCATAAGTTCAAATATTGAATAGTTTTTAACAATAGCTAATTTTTTATTTTTAATTGTATTTAAATCTGTTATAAAAGGTTTTCCTCTTTTAGTTACTATTACTAAAGGTGTAGTTACATATGGCGTAGTAAAATTTAAATATTTTTGTCTTGAAGGTGTTCTTTGTGCTAAGGATAGAATATCACATTCACGCTTTTTTGCTTTGTTTAAACTTTGAGTCCAAGTCTTAGTAGGGATTAACTTAATTGGTATCTCTAATTTTTTTGAAACTATATCAATAAAATCTGCAGCAATTCCAATATGTTTTTTTTCTTTAATCATTTCCAAAGGCATCCAATTAGGATCAACGCACATAGATAACTCTTTTTTATTTTTTAGATAGTTTTTCTGCTCTTTGGTAAGATTCATATTTGAAGATTGATTTTTATAAATAAACTTTTTAATTGTATCTCTTGATTGTTTTCCCATAAACTGTGATTGGGCAAAGTTATCTGCTATTATGTGCATTTGCTCTAGATCAATACTTCCTATTGGATAAATATTCGTAAGCATCAAATATTCAATTTGTCTTGCCTCAAAAAGCAGAGTCTCTTTTGATTTTTTTTGAGTGTTATATTTATTTAAAATCACGTTAACACTCTCTTGTTTATTTTTTAAGGCGTATTCCCAACCTTTGATTGATGCTTCTTTAAATTTTTCTACTCTTAAAGGATTGTTTTTTAGTTCATCTGTTGTGGTAAAGAGATTCAAATCATAAAATTTAGTGCCGTAAACAGCTGGATCAAAAACATTGTATTTTATTCCCAATTTATTTAATGTATATATTTCATTGGTTGTAAAGACACTAATTGCATCCACCTCTTTTTTTATAAAAGCCTCTAATGAAAACTTTCTTGGAATATTTGTAAAATCATCAGAGTTGATATTAAATTTATCAAGCATTGTCAAAATTGTTCTTTTATGTGTACTATCCAATAAACCCATAACTTTTTTATTTTTTAAATCACTTAAAGTTTTAATATTTTCTTGGGTTACTAATACCAAAGGAGATTGTTTAAAAAAATTTGCAATCATAACTATAGGTTTGTTATTAAAATAATCAACAATAATAGAAGAAAAAGATAAACCGTAATCCACATTTTTTGACAATACTTCTTGGGTTATATCCATACCTTCTTTAAACTCTACAAACTCAACATCTAAGCCTGCCTCTTTATAAAAACCTTTCTCTTTTGCCATATAAAACCCGGCAAACTCAAATTGATGTTTCCATTGCAGCTGTAATTTAATCTTTTCCAACTCTTTTGAAATAAGAAGTGTTGATAATATTACTATAAAAATAAGATATTTCATAAAAGAGATCTTTTATAAAAAAATTGCAGATGATTATTTAATCTAGAAAAATTTATAAGCAATACCTTCCTTGTTTTTGTAAAATGATTATATAAAGTAAAAATTATACATAAATTAACATATTACTAAATTATATAATATTTTTTTAATATTTAGATATGATTAATGTAAATAAAAAAATCAATATTTATTTATAACCATATTTTTTATATAATAGTTTCCTTACAAAACAGAGAATTAAACATTTTAACAAATGATTTGAAAGATACTGGAAATAATAAAAAAAGAGTAATTAATAAAAAAGAAATTTTTAAAGTATAATTTTATTGGCGACCCCAGCATGATTCGAACATGCGTGTTTAGGAGGAAATCCTAACGTCCTTGGCCACTAGACGACGGGGTCTTTAATTTTAGGATTGAAATTATATAAAAAAGGTCTTTAAAAAGACCTTTTTTTAACTATCGTGATGAGTATCATCTAATCCATCATTCATATCTTTATCTGCCATTAAATTATGTGAACTCTCTTCTAAAGCTTTAAACGGATCATAATCATCAACTAAGTTTGTATCTTGGGTATTATCAGGAGTAGATGCAGCTTCATCATTTGATGAAAGTGCCGATGCTTTATCATCTTCTGTTTCACCTAATAATTGAGATAAACTATTTGTATCTTCTTCATCGCTTGATAACATATCTGATATGTTTACATGATTAAAATCATCTGAGTTATCTATAATATCATCAGTTACTATGGCATCGGACAAGTTATCAAAGTCTAGTTCAAGATTATCCAAATCAATTTCATTTTGATCGTATTCTTGAAGTTCGTTTAGGGTAATTAAATTATCATCACCTATATTTTGACTATCTATTGTTGACAAAACTTCACCGTTTTGTGAAAAAGTTATAGAATCCCCGTCATAATAATCAAAACTTCCTGTATCATCCGTAACTCCGTTTATACCTGAACTTGTTTGATATTCAACTCCAGCCTGCGGTTCTTTTCCTAAAGTTGCATTATTTAAGTCATCATCAATATGTTCTTCAAATTGTGTAGAATCCATATCTGTATACTCTTCCAACATTTGTTGAACATGATTCATTGCATCACTTTCTTCTACATAATTTCCACCCACGTTCTCTATTAGATGATGAACCTCTTCTTCACTTGCTGTTCTTAGATCAAGAGTAGTATCAGACAAAGCGTCCCTCATAGCTTGGGTAATTACTATATTATCTCCACTATCCAAGGTATCAATAGATTGTAAGAATACTGCCATATTTTCTAGATGTTCATCATTTAAATCACTTCTGCTGACATCTGCTATATCTTGTAAAAAAGTTTGACCGCTTGCGATATCTTCTGCCGTTGCTACACCTAAAACAACTCCTCCAACACTAAATGTTACATCATCTCCGGCTCTAAAATTAAAATTACCGTTTTCATCAGTCAATCCTGTAACTCCGGAACTTGTTTCGTAATATGCACCTTCTACTACACCGTCTATTAGAGTCGCACTTTGAAGAGAATCTTCAATATTAGAAACGACACCCTCATCATTTACGGTAACTGTAGCAGAAGTATCACCGTTTGTTGCAGTTATACTTGCCGTAATACTGTTTAATGAGTCTGAAGATAATTCATTATTGCTGACAACTGTTATAGAAGCATCTGAATTTGTATCTGTTTGAATAGTGTATGTTCCATCTTCATTTGCAGAAATTTCATTACCGTTACTATCTTTTAATATTGCATTTTCAGGAAGATTATCCAAAGTAATATTAGATAATATGCTGTCATCTGTTATATTGGCATCTAAATCAATTTGATATTCGTACGTAAGGTCTGAATTTGAGTTAATATATTCTTTTGCAAAGTCTTCATTCCCCATAAAATTTCCATCTTCAAATACAATTGCTTCGGCACCTGTTACACTTGTCCATTGTCCATTATGTTCTATTGTATAATTACCGTATCCATTATCATAGATTTTATAATCATTTTGATTTCCTGATAATTTTAATACATCATTTCCACTTCCAAGATTTATATTTGAACTTCCAAAATCACCAATTTGAACAAAATCATTTCCGCCGCCTGTTGACATTGAAGCATTTGTAAATTTTCCATCAATAACTACGGTATCATCTCCTCTTGAAAAAGCTGAGTCTGTATTGATATATTCACCGTTTACATCACCTGCAACATATAAGGTGTCATCTCCACTACCTAGATATATTGAACCGTTAGTTGCATTTCCTGAAAGAGTTAAAGTATCATCTCCTCCTCTTGTATATATATGTGATGAATAAGTATCATTAAAAACAAAAGTATCTGCCTCATTACTAGCAAATAAACTGTTGTTTACATAATCTTCCGTTCCGTTTGCTTCAAGACCTAAGTCATTTGAACTTTCAATTACATTTACATCACCGATACTCATATCTAAAGTAGGAGTTTCGATTAAATCAGGAACATCTACTAAATCGCTATCTTCTGCAATATTTGTATCTCCTCCATTACTTTCTGTTGATACTGCTTTAATTCCAAGATCAAAATCTTTTGTATCAGGAAGTACAGTTATAGTTAAGCTGTCACTAATAGAAGTATCTCCTTCAGGAACTACAATAGACCAAGTACCGTCACCGTTATCTACACCTTTACTAAGAGTTGCACCTTCCGGTACTCCTGTTATAAGAACACTTAAAGTTTCACTTCCATCAATATCAGAAAGAGCAGCACTTATATCAACAGGATAAGAGTAAGCAGTTACGTCATCTTCTGTCGTCATATTCGGTTCAACTTCAACTTCTTCGGAAATGTACGGTATACCGCCTGGAATTTCAGAAAGATCAACTTCTTCGGCAGGAGCATCTACAAGTACACTTTCAGTATATGTTTCTGTTTGTGTCTCTTCTTTTACCCATCCGCTTTGACCTTCATAAGTAACATCAATATTATGTACATTTACATTTTCATCCGATGCAGTAGAAGCAACCATAAAATCAAGTTGTACTTGTCCGTTTTCATCAAGATAGACTTGATAATCATAAGTAAAATCTTCTCTTTGATCCCATCCTAGATAACTTACATCTTCTGAATCATAAGTGTAAGAGTTTCCGTTACTTGAATAAAAGTTTACGTCAAGCTCTTCTCCATTTGCACTAACACTAAAATAGTCATTCGTACTTGTACTATTATTATCCCAGCTACCTTTTACTTCCAAATCAACAGTAATTGTTACTAAACGATTAGCCATATCAGGACCAAAATCAAATACTTGGCTTAATTCATGATCTTCAGGATTAAAACCGTTAACTTTATTATTTCCTACATTACCGATATTATTTATATCTTCACTTTGTGTAAGAACTTGATAATCTGTTTGCGTCCAGTTAATACCTGCTTCTTCCATTGCTTCATAATCAGGAACTAATCCTCCTGCTTCAACGGTAACCGTTTCAGGTAATCCCCTACCATTTATTGTTTGAACTTCAATATCTGAATTATTTGCAGTTAATCTAACTGCACTAAACTCTTCTCCAAATCCATACCCTCTTTGCCCATCATGTGCAGGACAAGAAGTACGCGTCGCAATTACCTTTCCTTTATCATCCAGGAACTCTACTTTAAGGCTTCCACTATTAAAGTTATTGAAATCTAACTCAATATTTTTTGTTGTTTCACCAAGATCTATTGTTGTTGAATGACCACTTCTTATTTCACCTACATTATGAGAAAACTCTTCTCCCAAAGTTTCGAAAGTTGTAGTTTCTGTTGCCACTTTCATTATAGGCTCGGCATCTACTACATGTGTCACTTCTCTTGTCATTTCTTGCTCTACAAGAACTTTAGGAGCATCTTCATTTATTTTATAAAATTTACCGTCATTATCTATTGTATATCCAAGATCTCTCAAAGCTGCCGTATCAATTTGAGATGTCTCTTGCATTTGATAATATTTTCCATCTTTTTCATAAATTCCGTCTGAATTGTTTGCATCTTCGTCAACAACTGCATTTTGAGATAAAATTGTACTAACTGTTCCTACATCAATAGAAGCAGTAAGAGAATCTGCTTGAGTATCAAATTCAACAAAAGTACCGCTTCCAACATCATAAGTACCGTCTTCAAACTCTATAGTTTCAATATTTCTAAGTTCTGTAACATCTCCAATACCGTTACTATCACTGTCACTTGAAGAAGTTTCAGTTACGATAACATTACCTTTTGAATCAGTAGTAATTGTATAATCTGCTATATTACCGCCAAAAGTAACAGTATCATTTCCATCACCGCCATCTATAACAAGGGAATCATTAGTATCATCGTTAGTACTTGTTACTTTTCCGTTTTCATTTGTTCCGCTTAAGATATCATCTGTATTAATAGTATCATCACCTGAACCCGTCATTATAAAATCATCTGAAGATTCACTATTTGCTTCAGACCAATCTCCATGCCAATAATGTGTAGTATCAGTTTGTGCTGTTTCATTTCCCGCTAAATCTGTTTCAGTAACACTGAAAAATTCATTGTCATTAACAGGTGTACCCTCTAAAGATGAAATATCAACTTCCCAAGTTCCATCATCTTTTACAGTAGTTGTTGCAACAATTTCATTGTTTTCATTATATAAACTAATAGTATTCCCTGCTTCGGCACCTGTTCCAAACATTGTTACGTTGCTATAGTCACCTTCATTATCCACGATATCAGTAATTGCCAATTTTGAAATATCACTAGTAGTTACATCTACTGTATGGCTTGATGTTCCTGTTGTTGTTACTGTATTTCCTGCTTCATCACTTGATTCTACACTTACTTCGAAGCTTGTATCTGCTGCTAGGTCACTTCCTGCTACATCTGCACTCCAGCTTCCATCTTCTCCTACTGTTGCTCTATACTCTGTTCCATTTACTGTAAAGCTTACGCTATCACCTTCACTTATATCTCCACCTGTTGCTGTTCCTGTTACTGTGATTGTTTCATCTGCTTCACTTGCATTTATTACATCATCTGTTGTGATATTATCTACACTTACTGTTCCTGCTTGCGCTTCTACATCTACTGTATGGCTTGATGTTCCTGTTGTTGTTACTGTATTTCCTGCTTCATCACTTGATTCTACACTTACTTCGAAGCTTGTATCTGCTGCTAGGTCACTTCCTGCTACATCTGCACTCCAGCTTCCATCTTCTCCTACTGTTGCTCTATACTCTGTTCCATTTACTGTAAAGCTTACGCTATCACCTTCACTTATATCTCCACCTGTTGCTGTTCCTGTTACTGTGATTGTTTCATCTGCTTCACTTGCATTTATTACATCATCTGTTGTGATATTATCTACACTTACTGTTCCTGCTTGCGCTTCTACATCTACTGTATGGCTTGATGTTCCTTTTGTTGTTACTGTATTTCCTGCTTCATCACTTGATTCTACACTTACTTCGAAGCTTGTATCTGCTGCTAGGTCACTTCCTGCTACATCTGCACTCCAGCTTCCATCTTCTCCTACTGTTGCTCTATACTCTGTTCCATTTACTGTAAAGCTTACGCTATCACCTTCACTTATATCTCCACCTGTTGCTGTTCCTGTTACTGTGATTGTTTCATCTGCTTCACTTGCATTTATTACATCATCTGTTGTGATATTATCTACACTTACTGTTCCTGCTTGCGCTTCTACATCTACTGTATGGCTTGATGTTCCTTTTGTTGTTACTGTATTTCCTGCTTCATCACTTGATTCTACACTTACTTCGAAGCTTGTATCTGCTGCTAGGTCACTTCCTGCTACATCTGCACTCCAGCTTCCATCTTCTCCTACTGTTGCTCTATACTCTGTTCCATTTACTGTAAAGCTTACGCTATCACCTTCACTTATATCTCCACCTGTTGCTGTTCCTGTTACTGTGATTGTTTCATCTGCTTCACTTGCATTTATTACATCATCTGTTGTGATATTATCTACACTTACTGTTCCTGCTTGCGCTTCTACATCTACTGTATGGCTTGATGTTCCTGTTGTTGTTACTGTATTTCCTGCTTCATCACTTGATTCTACACTTACTTCGAAGCTTGTATCTGCTGCTAGGTCACTTCCTGCTACATCTGCACTCCAGCTTCCATCTTCTCCTACTGTTGCTCTATACTCTGTTCCATTTACTGTAAAGCTTACGCTATCACCTTCACTTATATCTCCACCTGTTGCTGTTCCTGTTACTGTGATTGTTTCATCTGCTTCACTTGCATTTATTACATCATCTGTTGTGATATTATCTACACTTACTGTTCCTGCTTGCGCTTCTACATCTACTGTATGGCTTGATGTTCCTGTTGTTGTTACTGTATTTCCTGCTTCATCACTTGATTCTACACTTACTTCGAAGCTTGTATCTGCTGCTAGGTCACTTCCTGCTACATCTGCACTCCAGCTTCCATCTTCTCCTACTGTTGCTCTATACTCTGTTCCATTTACTGTAAAGCTTACGCTATCACCTTCACTTATATCTCCACCTGTTGCTGTTCCTGTTACTGTGATTGTTTCATCTGCTTCACTTGCATTTATTACATCATCTGTTGTGATATTATCTACACTTACTGTTCCTGCTTGCGCTTCTACATCTACTGTATGGCTTGATGTTCCTTTTGTTGTTACTGTATTTCCTGCTTCATCACTTGATTCTACACTTACTTCGAAGCTTGTATCTGCTGCTAGGTCACTTCCTGCTACATCTGCACTCCAGCTTCCATCTTCTCCTACTGTTGCTCTATACTCTGTTCCATTTACTGTAAAGCTTACGCTATCACCTTCACTTATATCTCCACCTGTTGCTGTTCCTGTTACTGTGATTGTTTCATCTGCTTCACTTGCATTTATTACATCATCTGTTGTGATATTATCTACACTTACTGTTCCTGCTTGCGCTTCTACATCTACTGTATGGCTTGATGTTCCTTTTGTTGTTACTGTATTTCCTGCTTCATCACTTGATTCTACACTTACTTCGAAGCTTGTATCTGCTGCTAGGTCACTTCCTGCTACATCTGCACTCCAGCTTCCATCTTCTCCTACTGTTGCTCTATACTCTGTTCCATTTACTGTAAAGCTTACGCTATCACCTTCACTTATATCTCCACCTGTTGCTGTTCCTGTTACTGTGATTGTTTCATCTGCTTCACTTGCATTTATTACATCATCTGTTGTGATATTATCTACACTTACTGTTCCTGCTTGCGCTTCTACATCTACTGTATGGCTTGATGTTCCTGTTGTTGTTACTGTATTTCCTGCTTCATCACTTGATTCTACACTTACTTCGAAGCTTGTATCTGCTGCTAGGTCACTTCCTGCTACATCTGCACTCCAGCTTCCATCTTCTCCTACTGTTGCTCTATACTCTGTTCCATTTACTGTAAAGCTTACGCTATCACCTTCACTTATATCTCCACCTGTTGCTGTTCCTGTTACTGTGATTGTTTCATCTGCTTCACTTGCATTTATTACATCATCTGTTGTGATATTATCTACACTTACTGTTCCTGCTTGCGCTTCTACATCTACTGTATGGCTTGATGTTCCTGTTGTTGTTACTGTATTTCCTGCTTCATCACTTGATTCTACACTTACTTCGAAGCTTGTATCTGCTGCTAGGTCACTTCCTGCTACATCTGCACTCCAGCTTCCATCTTCTCCTACTGTTGCTCTATACTCTGTTCCATTTACTGTAAAGCTTACGCTATCACCTTCACTTATATCTCCACCTGTTGCTGTTCCTGTTACTGTGATTGTTTCATCTGCTTCACTTGCATTTATTACATCATCTGTTGTGATATTATCTACACTTACTGTTCCTGCTTGCGCTTCTACATCTACTGTATGGCTTGATGTTCCTTTTGTTGTTACTGTATTTCCTGCTTCATCACTTGATTCTACACTTACTTCGAAGCTTGTATCTGCTGCTAGGTCACTTCCTGCTACATCTGCACTCCAGCTTCCATCTTCTCCTACTGTTGCTCTATACTCTGTTCCATTTACTGTAAAGCTTACGCTATCACCTTCACTTATATCTCCACCTGTTGCTGTTCCTGTTACTGTGATTGTTTCATCTGCTTCACTTGCATTTATTACATCATCTGTTGTGATATTATCTACACTTACTGTTCCTGCTTGCGCTTCTACATCTACTGTATGGCTTGATGTTCCTTTTGTTGTTACTGTATTTCCTGCTTCATCACTTGATTCTACACTTACTTCGAAGCTTGTATCTGCTGCTAGGTCACTTCCTGCTACATCTGCACTCCAGCTTCCATCTTCTCCTACTGTTGCTCTATACTCTGTTCCATTTACTGTAAAGCTTACGCTATCACCTTCACTTATATCTCCACCTGTTGCTGTTCCTGTTACTGTGATTGTTTCATCTGCTTCACTTGCATTTATTACATCATCTGTTGTGATATTATCTACACTTACTGTTCCTGCTTGCGCTTCTACATCTACTGTATGGCTTGATGTTCCTTTTGTTGTTACTGTATTTCCTGCTTCATCACTTGATTCTACACTTACTTCGAAGCTTGTATCTGCTGCTAGGTCACTTCCTGCTACATCTGCACTCCAGCTTCCATCTTCTCCTACTGTTGCTCTATACTCTGTTCCATTTACTGTAAAGCTTACGCTATCACCTTCACTTATATCTCCACCTGTTGCTGTTCCTGTTACTGTGATTGTTTCATCTGCTTCACTTGCATTTATTACATCATCTGTTGTGATATTATCTACACTTACTGTTCCTGCTTGCGCTTCTACATCTGCACTAGAGGCTGTTGCACTTGCTGTTTCCGAAGTGTTACCCGCAGCATCCGATAAAGTTGCTGTTACCGTTGATTCAGGTGTAACTTCGATTGTTACTCCGTTTGCTATATCATCTGCACTTAATATTACTGTTGTTTGTTCTCCATTTACAGTATATGTTAAAGTATCTCCTACTTCACTTCCCGTTACAAAGATTGTTGCACTTACTGTTCCATCTTCTCCTAATTCTTCTGCATTATAGATTCCGTCTTCACCCGGATTTTCAAAGCTGATACTAGGTGTTCCTATTTCCGTATCAACAGGAGTATTATCTGTTGATTCATCATTTGTATTATTATCTACTACTGTATCTGCTGTTGATTCTTGATTTTCTATTGTTGTATCTTCATTTAATATTGTTGGAGTAATTATATTTTGAGTATCCAACTGAGTGGTATCTTGATCTAATTGTGTATTTAATTGTTCGCTATCTACATTTTGTGAAGCAAGGTTTTGATCTGTTATATTATCTACTGCTATATCGGCTAATTTTGTTTCATCTAGTTGAGTATCTATATATTCTAAACTTGCTAAATCGCTAATCTGGGTTATGGATTCTTCAAATGTTCCTTCATTGAAGAAAGTGCTGTCAAGATTGAAACTAACGGGTCCTGTTACTTCGACTTCTCTTCCGTCGTCAAATATAATTTTTGCAAACTCTGCAATAGTAAGTAATCCACCGTGATCCGAGATTTCATCTCTGTTTTTTAAAATCTCTTCCGATGTTCCGTCTAAAGTTACTAAACCTTTTATATCCGTAATTCTTGCAATAGCCATAACAAATCCTTTATTTCTATTATTACGACTATCTTATAAAAATTATTTACCTTTGTAAAGTATACTTTGGTATAAATTAAAGAGAGGGAAAACTATTTTTTCCCGAGTTTACTTAATACAATCTCTTTTTTACCGTCTAATACTATTTTCCCGTCTTCTAGAACAATAATTCTGTCGACAAGTCTTAAAAGTGAGGTTTTATGAGTTACCAACAATACTGTTTTATTTTGTTGATATTTTCTGATATTATTTATAAATCTTGATTCCGTTGACATATCCATAGAGCTTGTAGGTTCATCTAACAATACTATAGGATAAGGAAGAAGAATAGATCTTGCTATTGCAATCGCCTGTTTTTGTCCTCCGGAAAGAAAAGATCCTCTTTCCCCTACTGGCATATCCAATCCTTTTGGATGTTTATTTACAAAGTCCAAAACTCCGCTTATTTGTGCTGCTTCCAGAATTTTGTCATCATCTATATGGGGTGTTCTATAAACGATATTCTCTTTTACTGTACCGTCAAAAAGCAGACTCTCTTGAGAAACATATGCAATGTTTTTTCTAAGTTCACTTGGGTCTAATTGTTTTATATCTATATTATCAATTAAAATTGAACCTTCATCAGGATGATATAAAGAGACCATAAGTTTTTCAATCGTACTTTTTCCCGAACCTATTTTTCCTATAATTGCAACTTTTTCACCAGGTTCTACACTAAATGAGATATTTGTCAAGGTCTCTTTATCTGCTCCTGGATAAGTGAAAGTTACATTTCTAAAATCAATTTTTCCTCTATATTCAGGTCTAGCAACAAACTTTTTACCTTGAGGGTGTTCTACAGGAAGATTCATAATATCATTTAAAGCTTCATATGTAGTTTTTGTGTGTTGAAAAGTTGAGAGTAAAGAGGATACTTGTCCCATAGGAGAGATACATCTTGATGAAATTATTATTGTTGCAATAAGTCCCCCCATAGAAAGATTATTGTCTGAAATCATATATGTACCTAAGATTACCAAAGCTACCGTGTTTAATTGAACCAAAAATGAAGTTACAGAAGTAATTGAAGATGAAATCATTTTTGATTTTATACTTTTATCCGCGATTTTTGAAGTTGCTTCTTCCCATCTCCATTGGGAGTAACCTGTTGCCCCTAAAGATTTGATTGTTTCTATTGAAGATAAACTCTCAATTAAAACTGCATTTTTATTTGAACCTGCATCATAAGACTCTTTTATACTATTTGCCAATTTTAATTTTGCATAATATGTATATATCAATATTATTATAATAATTGAGATAGGGACCATTACCAAAGCGCCGCCTATAAAATAGATTGCAATTAAAAAGATAAAAATAAAAGGTATATCAATAAGCAGTGCTATTGTTGAAGAGGTTAAAAAACCACGAATACTTTCAAACTCTTTTAAAACATTTGCCAAAGCTCCCACGGAGTTTGGAACTGAAGACATTTTCAAATCCAATACTTTTTCAAAAATTATTGAAGAGGCTATTATATCGGTTTTTTTAGCGGCTGTTTCAAGAAAATATGAACGTAAAAATTTTAGGATTATATCAATTACATATATAACTAAAACTCCTATAGCCAAGAGCCATAAAGTATCTTTTGCATTATTAGGAATTACTCTGTCGTAAACATTCATTGTAAAAAGAGGAGTTGATAAAACAAAAATATTTATAAGAAAAGAGGCAATAATTACATCTCTATAAACATCCCTTACTATTTTTACGCTTCCCCATAACCAATGGCTCTCTTTTATACTTGAAAGAGCCGTATCGTTTTCTTTAAATTCAAGCTCTTTTTTAAGTAATATTGTAAAACCGTAATATTTTTTTTCTAACTCTTCTATAGATACGACAGTTTCAACATTGGGTGCTTCAGGAAGAGTTATTCTTGCACTTTTCATTTCATCGTCAAAACCTAAAAGAATACAAGCTTCAAGTTCATCTTTTGGATCCTTATTATCCAAAAGTAAAATACAAGGGAGTAATAAAGGATTTATCTTCTCTAATTTTGTTCTTAAAACTTTTGTTTTAAAGCCTGCTTTATTGGCTGCTCTTGAGAAGAGAGATCGTGAATTATATTTAGAAAAAAGAATCGGAGTATTTCTGCCTGCTTCTACAGGTAAACCTGCAATCAAAGAATCTTTTGAGTAAGGTCTTCCGTTCATTTTACAAAAAATGGTAAGACAATCTAGAATAGAGTCCTCTTTTTTATACTCTTTTATAGAGTTTAAATCTAATTCATCATTTATTTGCATACTGTATTAAATACTCCCTAATAATATTAAATTAAAAGATTTCGGATGATACTTTTTATATAATTTCTGTTTTATAGAAATTTTTTCAACTCTTGGACTGTTTCTTTTCAAAGAAGAAGGTAATAAGTTCAAAGCCTCTATAGCCTCTTTTTTTGAATCAAAAACTCCGTACATTATTTTTTGAAGTATTTTATCATACCCAAAACTAAAATAAAAAGCACTATTTTTCATCTCATGTTTGTCCAAAAATTTTTCTGCTTTTTTTGAGCTGTCCGTATAGGCTAGATTAATCGTATATTTATCTTCTGCGGCAGTTAAAAACTTCTCTTTAAAAGTGTTTTTTTCTTTCTTTGTTTTTTTATCCAAAGAAGAGGATAAACTTTTCATTTCTTCTAAAGTGTTGCTTTTTATAATTTTATTGTCCGTATCGTTTTTATCTTCAGATTTTTCAGGTTGCAAGATATCATCTTGTTTTTCATCTTTTAAATCAAAATTGTTTTCATAATTATAAGGATCAATTTTAAATAAATTTGAATTTTTATTATTCCTCTCTGCTTTATCAATAGGAGGATAATCATCTGATAAAAGATTATCGGCAAGTTTTCCCATAGTTGCCAGCAGATCATATTTTGCATACAATAAATCATAAACATTTGAAATATAATCTTTTTTTACGTCTATATAATCAATATAGTTTTCAACTAATGTATTTAAATCTTGTAAACCTAAATCAAACTCTTTAAAAGTCGCATCCAAAATATCTTTTTTGGCTATTAAATAGTATTTTAAACTTCCGTTTTTATCTTTATTCAATTCATAGCTGTTCCAAGCCAGTCTTACTCTGTTTTTTATTTGGTATTGGCTTTTTTTAATAAGATACTGTTTTTCTTTGATATTTTGTAAAGCTTTTTTTGCTTCTGCAAGATTTTTACCGCCGTTATAAAGGTTGTAACTTAATTCGACTCCTATTGTATATTCATTGTATTCATTATCGTCTTTTGGATAAAAAGAATCATTTAGATTATAAGAACCTACTAAATCGACATTTGGATAAAACTCTTTAATAGTCTGTTTTTCTTGAGCTTTTGCTACTTCTAAATTTATTTTTGCGACATTTACGGTAGGATTTTCTTCTAAGGCTATTTTTACTGCTTTATCCAAACTTTCGGGCATTTTTGAAAAAAAAGTGGGCACTATAAGTTCAGAAGAGTCAAGATCTCTTTGAACATAATATTTTAAAGATTCCAAAGCTTCCGTTAAATTGATTCTTTGGGTGTCAACATTTACTCTGCTTTCACCTAAATTTCCTTTTACTTCTTCATACTCTAATTTTGTTCCGTATCCCAAATCCAATTTTTTATAAACTTTTCTGAAAATATCTTCACTTATTGAAACTTTTTCTTTACTTAGTGTTAAGAGATCTTTTTCTCTTAATACGTTTATATAACTTTGAACATAATTTGTTGCAACGTCATTTTGACTCTGTTTTAGATAATAAACGGCTGATTCATATCTTTTCTTTTGCAGCTCTTTTTCATACTTTGATTCAAAACCGTCAAAAAGCGGTTGGGTAACTTGAATAGAATATTCATCACTTTTTGTATGAGAACCTGTTTCAGGTCTTTTTTGACCTTCTGTTCTTTTACTTGATTGGGCAGTTACGGAGAGATCTACTTTGGGTTGCATCAAAGAGTTTGCAATATCTTGATCATATTGAATATTTTTTAGATTATTTTCGTTTACTTTAGAATCCATATCGTTTTCCAAAGCCAGTTTAAAGCCGTTTTTTAAACTAAATGCACTAAGATCTGATAAATTAATAACAAATAAAATAATAAAAAGAGTAATCAAATTTTTCACATTTACTTCCACAAATAACAAAATCAGAATAAATATTACCAAATTTTTATAAATATTTTTATAAAATTATTTCAATATTTTTGTATTTTTTTATTTTTAGGTATTTTTAAGGATATTAGTGGATCAAATTCAAGATGATGAGTTAACCAAAAGTTTCAGATTTCAAAACAGAGAACTTTTAGATAATTATGTAATATTGGCAGTTACAAATAAAGAGGGAATCATAAAGCATGTCAGCACGCAAATGTGCAACACCTTTAAATACAAACCCTCTGATTTGCTAAATAAACCTTATACGTTTTTAATAAAAAAAGATTCTATTCAAACATTCAACAATCAATTCGATGATGCAAGAGATTTAAAAACTATCTGGAAAGGTGAAGTAAAACACGCTTCAAGTTCAGATCATGTGATTTGGACAGATACGGTTATAACACCTCTTTTTAATGATAATAATGAACATATCGGTTTTATTTTGGCAAGTCATGATATAACAAAAGAGAAAACCCTAAAAAGAATAAATGAAGAGAATCTTTTGAAAAAAAGATACAATAAAGCCGTATTGGATTTTATGCCCTCTTTATCTTCTGCTGTTTTACTAAGAGCTTCAAGCGGACTTCATAAAGTATTATGGGTAATTGCTTTTACGATTGTTTTTTTACTAACTTGGGCATACTTTTCAAAAATTGATGATATTGTTAAAACACAAGGTAAAATTATTACTACAACAAATATACAGACAATATCTTCTTTAAACGGCGGTACATTAAAAGAGATCTACGTAAAAGAGGGAAATCATGTAAAGAAAGGAGATATTCTTTTTAAACTATCGGATCTTGATTATAAAAAAGATTTTGAAAAAAACAGACAAAACAGAATGTCTCTTCTTGCAAAAATTGCAAGATTAGAAGCGCAGTCAGAAGGCAAAGAAATAGTATCAAACAAAGAAGTAGCCTCTTTTGATAATACAATTATGCAAAATGAAATTGAGCTTTTTCATACAAACGAGAAAAAATTTGCCGCTTCTATAAATGTTTTAAAAGAGCAATTAATACAAAGACAAAATGATTTAAGCGATGCTTATAAAAATCTTGAGATAAACGAAACAAATTTTGAGTTAATAGAAAACGAGATGAAAATCAAAAAACCTCTTGTTGAAGAGAGAATTATTTCAAAAGTAGAACTTCTACAACTAGAAAGAACAAAAAACGACACTCTTTCTGAGATAAAAAAAATAAGAGGTTCTATTCCTACTTTAAAATCGGCAATAAAAGAGATTAAAAAAAGTATTGAAGAGACAACTCAGTCTTACCGTTCAAGTTCAAAAGATGAATTGGTTGTTGCTGCAAATGATTTAAGACAGGTTAAAGAGGATATCAACTTTTTATCACAGAAGATAACAGAGACTATAATAAAATCACCAAATGACGGTGTTGTAAATAAAATCAATATAAAAACAAAAGGTGAAGCAGTGTCGCCTGGAACTGTTATTGCCGAAATTATTCCTGAGAGTAAATATGCTCTTGCAGAAGTTAAAGTCGATCCGGGTGAAATCGGGTTTTTATATGTAGGTCAACATGCAAGAATAAAATTAAGACCTTATGATTTTTCTTTATACGGAGCAGCTGACGGAGAAATCAGTTATATCTCCGCTGATACTTTAATTGATGAGAAAGATGAGAAAAAAGAGGTTTATATAGTACATATCAAAGCAGATACAAAATATTTGAATAATAATAAAAAGTTGGAAATAAAACCAGGGATGTCTGTTGATGTGGATATTATTACGGGTAAGAAAAGTATTTTAGACTATATTTTCAAACCAATAGTAAGGTCTCTTGAAATATGAATATAGTTCTTTTTTCAAAACAAGACTTTTTGATTAAAGAGATTAAAAAGTCCTCTTTTATAGAAGATATTAATATTGTTAAAGAGAATTTAGAAATATTTAATTATCTAAAATCAGGTGGCATACTTTTATACCATTTAGATTCAAATAAAGATTTTCAAGAAGATATAAAAGAGTTGTTAGAGGATTTTCAAGGAATAAAAATAGCGGTTTTTAGAGATAATCCAAATAATATAGAGGGTTGTTCTTTACTGAAAAAAGGGATTAAAGCCTATGCCCACTCTATTTCAAACTCTTTGATTATCAATGATATTATAAAAGCTTTAGAGAATGGAAAAATTTGGGTTTATCCTGAATTGATGCAGTTTTTAATCTCTTCTGTTCCCCTTGAAAATAAAAAAGAGAAAGAGCTTCTTAATAAACTCTCTATAAAAGAGCTTGAAGTCTTAGAACTTCTCTCTCAAGGGTTGAATAATTCAAAAATAGCACAAACTTTGGATTTGGCAGAAGTTACCGTTAAAAAACATATAAGTTCGCTTTTTAAGAAACTCGATAAAAAAGACAGACTCTCTCTGGCTCTGTTTTTTAAAAGCACTATCTAATTTTTTTTAGTTTTCTTTTTCCCAGTTTATAAATTGAAGAAGAGATTTTTTCACTAAACCCCTCTTTGTCTAAAACTATAATATCAGAATGTTCTAAAGCAAATTTTTCATCAAAATGGTTTCCCGTAAGATTTGCGGAAGTTGAATATAAAGCACCGAATTTTTTTATAAAATCATAAAATCTATCATCTCTTTGAATAACTCTGAAAGATTTTTGATTTGGATAGATAAAAGTCGTTCTTTTTGCTCTTCTTACTCTTTTTCTATCTGTTTTTGGAACTCTTGTATATTTTGATAGTGTTGCAAAAGAGTCTACTGTTTGCAACATTTTTTGAGTGATAGGTCTTTGTTTTATAGTTGAGAGTTTTTCATCATTGTCTGATGAAAAACCCACTGTCGTATCAGCTTGTACTAAATATACTTTTTTGCTGTCCATTAGTCGTGTAAAAATTCTTGAATAGATTTAACACCTATTCCGTCTTTATGTTTTAATGCTCTCATAGCTTCAACGCAGGCAAAAGCTGCTGCTGCGGTTGTTACGTAAGGAACATTTGTTTTAAGAACTGCTCTTCTTATATTTTTACCGTCATCTTTTGACGACTCTTTTCCATCACTTGTATTTAAAGCAAGTGCTATTTCGCCGTTTGCTATTGAATCGGTAATATTCGGTCTTCCTTCACTTATTTTAAGAACTTTTTCACATTCGATTCCTGCTTGGGTTATCACATTGTATGTTCCGCCTGTAGCAACTACGCTGAAACCTTCTTCTACTAAAGATTTTGCAAGTTTCGGAGCATACTCTTTGTCTAAATCGCATAATGAAATAAAGACTTTTCCTTCCACAGGTAAATCATTTTTTGCAGCGCTTTGTGATTTTGCATAAGAGATTCCGAAACTTTCAGAGATCCCCATTACTTCACCTGTAGATTTCATCTCAGGAGTTAAGATCATATCTGAACCGCTTAATTTGGTAAATGGGAAAACCGCTTCTTTTACTGCTATATGCTCTTTTAAAATAGGTTTTAAAACTCCGTTATCTTCCCAGATTAAATCCGAGTTGTAAGTATCAAGAGCATTTCTTAAACTCTCTCCCCACATAACTCTTGTCGCAACTTTAGCAAGAGGCATTCCTGTTGCTTTTGATACGAAAGGAACTGTTCTACTTGCTCTTGGATTTACTTCGATTAAATAGATTTGACCTTTATGAATTGCATATTGAACATTCATCAAACCTACAACACCAAGTCCTAATGCCATATTTTTCGTTTTCTCTTCAAGCTCTTTAATAAGTTCAGGAGCAATAGAAACAGGAGGTAAAGAACAAGCAGAATCCCCAGAGTGAACACCTGCTTCTTCAATATGCTGCATAATTCCGCCTATATAAACCTCTTTGCCGTCACAAATACAATCAACATCAAGTTCTATTGCTCTATCTAAGAATTTATCAATTAATACAGGAGCATCGTTTGATACTGAAACTGCTTCATCCATATATTTTTTAAGCTCTTCTGTAGAGTAAACAATTCTCATACCTCTACCACCAAGTACAAATGAAGGTCTTACAAGTACAGGGTAGCCTATTTTTTCCGCAATTTCAATTGCCTCTTCAACTTCTACCGCTGTTCCGTTATCAGGTTGTAAAAGTCCTGCTTTTTCAACAAAGGTTGAGAATTTTTCTCTATCTTCTGCCAAATCGATAACTTCCGCAGTTGTTCCTATGATTTTAGCTCCTGCTTTTGTTAAAGCATTTGCAAGTTTTAAAGGAGTTTGTCCTCCAAAATGAACAATTACACCATCAGGATTCTCTTTTTCTATTACGCTTCTAACGTGTTCAAAATCAATAGGTTCAAAGTATAAAATATCCGAAGTATCGTAATCTGTTGATACTGTTTCAGGATTACAGTTATACATAATAGTTTTTACACCCATTTCATTTAGAGCAAAACTTGCATGAACGCAACAATAATCAAACTCAATACCCTGACCTATTCTGTTTGGTCCACCACCTATAATTAAAACTTTTTTATCGCTTGATTCTTTTTTTACTTTCGGCAGTTTTGTGATATTTGTTGTTGAATATAAATATGGAGTCAAAGCCCCGAATTCTGCTGCACAAGTATCCACTTCATTGTACTCAAAATCTACATCTAAAGCTTTTCTTGCTTCATAAATATCTTCTTCTTTTTTTCCTATTAGATTGGCAATCATTTTATCTGAAAAACCGTTTGTTTTGATAATTCTCATTTTTACTTCATCTGTTAAAATCGATTCATCAATTGATTTTTCCAAATTATATATTTCTCTGAATTTACTTAAAAACCAAGGGTCAACTTTGCAAAGTTCAAAGATCTCTTCATTTGAAAGTCCTTGTCTCATACCGTCCATTAAGTATCTTAATCTATCGGCATTTGGTCTTCTAATCTCTGCTTTGATTTTTTCTATATCATCACAAATAGAATCAAAACCTACAAGTCCTGTTTCTGTAGAACATAATGCTTTTTGAATAGATTCATTAAAAGTTCTACCGATAGCCATAACTTCACCAACTGATTTCATTCCAGTTGTCAAAGTAGAGTCTGCTTTTGGAAATTTTTCAAAAGTAAATCTAGGAACTTTTGTAACTATATAATCAATTACCGGTTCAAAAGATGCCGTTGTTCCGGTGATATCATTTGTAATTTCATCAAGAGTAAATCCAACTGCAAGTAAAGTTGCAACTTTTGCAATAGGATAACCTGTTGCTTTAGAGGCAAGAGCAGAAGATCTTGAAACCCTTGGATTCATTTCGATTACAATCATTCTTCCTGTTTTTGGATCGATAGAGAATTGCACATTTGAACCACCCGTATCAACTCCAATCTCTCTTAAAATAGCAAAAGAAGCATCTCTCATATTTTGATACTCTTTATCCGTTAAAGTAAGTGCAGGAGCAATAGTTACGGAATCTCCCGTATGAACTCCCATAGGATCCAAATTTTCAATAGAACATACGATAATACAGTTATCTTTTCTATCTCTGATAACTTCCATTTCGTACTCTTTCCATCCAAGCATTGATTCCATAATCTCAATTTCATTGATAGGACTTGCTTCAATTCCGGCTTCTGCAAGTTTTTTGAACTCTTCCATGTTGTATGCAACACCTGAACCGCCGCCTGCAAGTGTAAACGATGCCCTTGAGATAACAGGGAAACCTATCTCTTTTGCGATTCTAATCGCTTCATCAACAGAATATGCATTTGCACTTTTAGGTAAATCCATACCGATTTTTATCATAGCTTCATTAAAAAGATGTCTATCTTCACCCTTTTTAATAGCATCGGGATGTGCCCCAAGGAATTTAACTCCTTCTAACATCCCTTTTTCATACATTGAAGTTGCAACATTAAGTGCTGTTTGACCACCCATAGTCGGCAAAATAGCATCAATATTCTCTTTTTCAATTATTTTTGCAACAACCTCTTCGGTGATAGGTTCAATATAAGTTTTGTCTGCAAATTCCGGATCCGTCATAATAGTAGCAGGATTCGAGTTTATCAAAACAACTCTATATCCCAACTCCTTAAGTGTTTTTGTAGCTTGTGTTCCAGAGTAATCAAATTCGCAGGCTTGTCCAATGATAATTGGTCCTGAACCTATAAGTAAAATAGATTTAATGTCTTCTCTTTTTGGCATTTATAGTTCCCCGTGTAATTTCTTATAATTTCCTTGTTAAAAATCCGCATAGTATATCCAATAAGCACTTAAAATTTTGTTAGAGTAAAAGGAGCAGAAAAAGAGAAAATCAACATCAAAAATAGATGTTGATTTATTTTGCAGGCAGATTAAATTTTTGGTTTTGTAAAACTCCCTCCTGATCAAAAGACAAATAATATAAAATATCTTTTTTTACGGGAAGTCCTGCTAGATATCTTAAAGCCAAATTTGCTTGAAGTGAAGCTATATGCATAACAATAGGACAAGCAATACCGTTTGGTTTTCTATCGTTTATTTTAAACACGGCTTCATAAGAGGCATTTTCAAAAAAACAAACCTGCCCGTGAAACTCTTCAACAGAGCCGTAAATCCAAGGCTGTTTGTGTTTTATACAATATTCGTTTATAGAAGCTCTTGTAGGAAGATTGTCCGTTGCATCGATAAGTAAATCAAAAGTCAAATCTCTTTTTTTGAAATCATCGAAAGACTCGGTAAAAATATTTACTTTGGTATAGGGGCATCTTGCTTCCATAAGTTCTTTTAAAACTTCAGCTTTATATTCTCCGTCATCTCCTACTTTAAACCCTATTTGTCTGTGAATATTGTGAATACCCACCTCATCAAAGTCCACCAAAGTAAACTCCCCTATTCCCGAAGCTCCAAGGGCAATTCCCAAAGAACAACCAAGACCTCCGCTTCCTATAATAGCCACTTTTTTATCTTGCAGGCTATCTTGGGTTTGTTCACCCCAAAGTTTTATCTGTCTGTTGAAAAATTCATGCATCTCATTCATCGTAAATCCTTACTATATAAGTATAGTTTATTTTTATCATATGATGTAATAATAGCAGATTTTTTTTAAAGTTCTATGACTTAAATCAAGGGAAAAAGTTGAGTAAAATAGTATGAATTTACTTATTATACTCAGGTTTTGGTTGGGCTGTTTTTAACTCTTCCATGTTTATTTCATAACTACTATTGTTTGTTGCAGTTTGTGTTCCTATATCATCATAAAATTTTTCAACAAAGTTTACTATCTTATCTAATACTCTTGGTATTACTTTTTTTCTTTCCAAAAGTTTTGGTTTTACTTTTAAGGTACTTGCAATCTCATCTTTTAAAGGTAATCTTTGTTCATAGATATATTTATCTACAACTCTTCTCACTTTTTTGCAATCAAGATTTTCATCATCGCATAACTCTTTGTAGGCTTTATCTTTTTGTTCTTCCCAATACTTATCAAACTCCTCTTCTATATCCTCTTCATTTATTGCATATAGGTTTTCATTGATAAATTTCTCTATTAGCTCTTTTTTACTTCTAAGTTGTGGATTGTTTGTCAAGATATTTGAGATATTTTCTTTTTGTTTTTTCTGTTCTTCTTCATTTGAATCTTTATATTTAGCTAAAAGTTTTAAAATATAGGCTACATTTATCTCATCTTTGTGTATAAGTTCTAGTTCAAAATCCACATCTTCTAAAATAGATACCTTTTCACCTTGTTCACCTCTTTTTGGTTTCATATCTAAGTATTTTGATAAGTAGTCATTAAACATCTGTTCACTCATAGACAGATCAGACCATTTAAAATCACTAAACCCTTCTAAGATGTTTTTGATTCTCATTAACTCTCTAAAAGCTTTGATAAATTCTAGTTTATCATCTTCACTTATCAAAGTATCTACACTAGCTACTGTTGGTGCTATTTTTATTAGAACTTTAAAAGCCTCATTAAACTTTTTAACATACTCTTCATATGGTTCCATCAAAATAATATCTTTTGCGTCACTTCTTGAAAAAAGTGCTATTGCATCATCGCAAGCTTTTTTGATATTTCTAAAACATACTATATTTCCTTGAGATTTTACCTCATCAAGTATTCTATTTGTTCTACTAAAAGCTTGTATAAGTCCGTGGTATTTTAGGTTTTTGTCCACATACAAGGTATTTAATCTTTTACTATCAAAACCTGTTAAGAACATATTTACTACAAGAAGAATATCAACTTCACCTTTTTTTACTCTTTTTGATAGTTCATTGTAATAGTTATAAAAAGTTTTACTATCTTTGGTGCTATATTTTGTACCAAACATCTTATTATAATCTTTGATATACTCATCTAGCTTTTCACGACTATGTTTGTTTATATGTTCTTCATCTATATGTGCACCATCTGATTCATATAAACCATCTGCATTTTTATCTTCTTCATTATCACTATATGAAAAGATAGTTGCTATTTTTAGATTGTGTTGTTTTCTTTTAAAGGTTTCATAATACTTTGAAAGCATATCCACTGAACTAACTGTCATCATTGCAGTAAAATCTTTATTGTGAGTTTTTCTAGCATGATTTGCTATGATATAATCAACGATTTTTTCTACTCTATCATCACTTTCAAAAAGCTCTTGTCTGTCTATATCTTCAACTTCTATATCAATATTTGTGGCACTATTTTCTTTCTCTTTATATCTTCCTATATATTCAACGGAAAATTTTAAAACATTGTCATCGTTTATGGCATCTGTTATTACATATCTATGAAGTCTATCATCAAATAAATCAGTTGTTGTTCTTTTACCTAGTTTATTTCCCATAGCATTTTCAGGGAATATTGGCGTACCTGTGAAACCTATCATTTGATTGTTTGTAAAGAACTTGTTTATATTTAAGTGTGTTTCTCCAAACTGGCTTCTATGGCACTCATCAAAAATAAAAACTATATGTTTATCCTTTTGTTTTGACATTTGTTCTATATATTTTCTTTTTTTGATTGCTGTGTTTAGTTTTTGAATTGTTGTAACTATTAATTTGGTATCATCACTAAATTGTCTGACTAAAGTAGCAGTATTATCTGTACCATCTACACTTCCATCACTAAAAGAGTTAAACTCTTTTGTGGTTTGAAAGTCTAAATCTTTTCTATCTACTACAAAAACCACCTTATCTACTTTTGGAAGTTTCATAAGTATTTGTGCAGTTTTAAAAGAGGTCAAGGTTTTACCGCTTCCAGTTGTATGCCAAATATATCCGTTTCTTGTAGATGTTGTAACTTGTTCGATAATAGCTTCAACAGCATAAAACTGATAAGGTCTTAGAACCATAAGTATCTTATCAACCTCGGCTAATACTATATACTTACATATCATCTTAGAGATATGACATCGCTCTAAAAAAGAACTTGTGAACTCTTCTATATTTGTGATGTTTTTATTTTCTTTATCTGCCCAAAAAAAGGTTTGTTTGAAGGTTTGTTTTTTATTGTTTGCGTAATATTTTGTATTTACTCCATTGCTTATAACAAAGATTTGAACATACTGAAATAAAGCACTGTTTGCTCCATAAGAGTGTTTTTGATAACGATTGATTTGATTAAAGGCTTCTTTTAACTCTAAACCTCTTCTTTTTAGTTCTATTTGTACTAAAGGAAAACCATTTATCAAGATAGTTACATCGTATCTGTTTTTATAAGTACCGTTTACACTTATTTGATTTGTTACTTGAAATAGATTTTGACACCAGTGTTCAGAGTCTAGAAACTCCATATAAAAGTTTGTACCATCATCTTTATTTAGAACATACTTATCTCTTAGTTTTTTTGCTTTTTCAAAGACACTTCCACTTTGCAGATGGTTTAGTATCTTTTTAAACTCATTATGGGAAAAAGTTGTTTTGTTGTGTTTTTCTAACTGTCTTTTTAGATTTTGTTCTAGCTGTTCATCATCTTTTATAAATACTCTTTGGTATTTTAAAGATTCAAGTTGTTTGATAAGGTTTTCTTCTAGTATGGCTTCACTTTGGGTACTCAATTTTCTATTCCTACTTTAATCTTTTTATATCATTTTCTAGTTCTTTTAAACTTATCTTTTTTTCTATTTGTTTTTGATTTTCTTTATATTTTTTATACTCTAATTCACTTTTTTCTTTTGCCATTTGGTGAGAGATTTCTCCAGCATTTTTCAAAAGTTCTCTTCCATTCATAGATAAAATCAAATCAAGTCTTTCAATCCAATCTTTCATATACATAGGTGTTTGCTGATTTGCCATCGTTTCTGCAAAGGCTAAGTATTGTTCTACTAAAAGCCCAAGAAGTTTTATCTCCTCTTCATTTAAATAGTTTTTTGCAACAGATACATCTTTTTTTGTGATATTTTTATCTTCTTTATCATATGAACTCATACCTAAAAGTGGTTTAGTAATATCCACACGATTGTGTACTAGTTCGGCTGCTGTTTGAGATGATACTGCCCATAAAAGTTTGTTTTGAACTATTTTGAAAAACTCTATTGTTTTTTCATCTTTTGGGTTATAATCTATGCTTGTCATATAGATATCTTTGATTTTTTGATAGAAAAACTTCTCACTAAGTCGTATCTCTCTAAGACGGTTTTGAAGCTCATCAAAATATGACATTTGATTGCCATTTTTAAATCTATCATCATCTAGTACAAACCCTTTTGTGATGTACTCTTTTAGCTTTTTATTTGCCCAGATTCTAAACTTTGTACCAGTATTTGAACGAACTCTAAAACCTAAGGCTATTATCATATCAAGGTTATAGTGTAAGACATCATAGTTTTTGCCATCATTTGCAGTTATCCGGTAATTCCGGATAACTGAATTTTTATCTAATTCTTCTTCTTGAAATATATTTACAATATGTTCATTTATTGTTTTAACACTTTTTCCAAAAACTTCTGCAAGCTGTTTTTGACTAAGCCAAATTGAGTCATCTTCAAATCGTACATCAACTTTGATATTTCCATTTTGGTTTTCGTAAATTAAGATATTTTGATTATTCATTGTTATCACCTGACGCTTTGATTTTCAAGTAAAAACACTTGATTATTTATCATCTTTTTAGTATAATACAAGATACTTAAAAGGATTATATTTTTATGAAAAAAACTATTGCAAATAGTAACAAACACTTCTCTTCTGTTACTAAAAAAAGAAAAATGATTGTAAACTCTGTTCATAGTTCTGCTAAAGTTGAAGGTTCTAAAATCACAAAAAAAGAGCTTAATGAACACTATAAACTTATACATTCATAATTTCCTCTTCAATCTTTTGTTTTAGTAACTCTTTCATAGGTTCATAGTCACATTCATATCCACTATGTACTCTTTGTATATAATTATCACTTTTTTTCAAGTTTAATCCAATCATTGGCAAACCATTTTTAGCTAAGATAATATCACATATTAGTCTGCTTACTCTTCCATTTCCTTCTCTAAATGGATGTATAAATAAAAACTCACATATTATCTTTGATAAATCTTGGGAAATAGTTTCAATATCTTCATACTCTTTTTTAGTAACTTCTTTTAAAAACTTATCAAAATCAGGCAAAGCATTTAAAAATTCTAAGCGCCATTCCCAAGCATCTACTCCACTTCCTTTACTCATATTTACTGTACGAACTTTACCAGCAAAAGGATATATAGTTTCAAATATCATCTTGTGCCATTTTTTAATCTCTTCAAAACCAAAAGACTTTGAAATATCAAAGTTTTCTACTAAAAAACTATAAACTTCTAATAGTTTCAAATCTTCTTGTTTTGTAATATACTCATCATCTGTAGATTTTAGATAGTTTATACAAACACCGTCTTTTGTGATGATTTTTTGTATATCGTTTGTATTCCACTCTTTCCATGGATTTAAGATAATATCTTTTTTGTCTACTTGCTCTTTTGAAGCTGTTATTTTATCAAGTATATTTTGGGGTGGTTTTGTTTGAGTAAAATATTTATTATCAGTTTTGTACCAATAAAAGTACTTATTATTTTTATACTGTTTAAATTTATATAATAAATACTTTGTTTTTATCATTTCTTTACTCTTTGTTTTATTCATCTTTAAATATTAGCTTTTAAATATTTGATTAGGTCAAATGACCTTGAAATTTATCCGATAATCGGATATAATATTTTTACAAAAGTTCCCATCTACTGATAAGACTCCAAGGGAGGCTTCGCAAGATAGGTAGAATGGGTCATTTATCATAATGAACTTTTTTTCTATCCTTAGTCATTTCATCAATTTTTATCAAATATTTTTCAATTCTTTTATAATATGTATCATCATTTCTTTCAAACTTTCTAAATATTGCCCAACAGATATAATCAACAATTTGAAGATTTGCACTTGATGCACTACAATGATGAAAAATATCATATCTTATTTGTTTATCAAGTTTTTTATTTTTTAAATACTCTTTAATCCCTTTTTTTAAAGCCCCAACTTGTTTGTTTTTATTTTTCTGTACTGGCAATCTATCTGTGATAATTACAAAGTTTTTATCAATTTGCAATTCATCCAAAAGCTTTTGAATAGCAAAACTAAGATTATCAATATAAAACTTATCTTTTTGTGCTCTTTTATCAGGTAAGACTTTTGGCTTATCTAATACATAAGAGTATGCTTTTACACTACTTTCATCAAAAGTAGAGATGATATTAAATAATTCATTTTTTACATGACTATTATCTTCACAAGCATGAAATGCTTCTATATCTAATCTTTTATCAATAAATGGGTCTAAATTTCTCTCCAACAATGAGTATCTATAGTTTGAAATATATTCATGTAGATTGAAAGGTCTTCTTTTTGCCAAAAAAGTAAACATATAATGTTTTGAGCCTTTTGAAGAGAAATCAAAATCTCCAGCCTCATCAACAAATATGTATAATGTATCACTTATATTTTCAATATTTACATCAGTATCTATTTTAAATTCAATAAAACTAATTTCTGATTCATAAATACCATTTACGATTTCTAATAATAAATTTTTTTCTATTTCATTAATATTTTTTAACTCTAAGAAATAATTTGGATGAACGTTAATATTCATTATATTGTAGCTATTGCCACCCCATTCATGTTCTACTTTTATTTCAAAAAAGGCATTTTCCAATTTTATAGCTAAATTATAATTACCTTGCTTCTTTAATATATTTTGAACAATCTTTATCTTCTCTTTACTCATTTATCTCCATTAACCTTTTTAATATCAATAAAAATTATTATATCAATATTTTACTAAGAACAAATATTCGTAACCTACACAAACATCTTTTGTAAAAGTGCTTTTTTAAACTTTTGAGTCTCTTCTAGGGCTTTTTTATTTTGTGATATTTTTGTATCAAGAGAGGATAAAAAGTTTGCTATTTTTATTTGTTCTTCTAGGGAAGGTAATTTGATTAAACATTCACCTATTTCTCCTAAATTAATCTTTTTAGGAAAGGCTACATGCAATGTTTTACTGTACAACTGTCTTTGAAAATAATCAGATTTAATAAACTGATTAAGGAAAGAAGAACTAAAATTTTTATTATTTTTAATTAAGGCAAGGCTAACATAAAAAGAAGCTCTAACATCCCAATCTATAAGTCTTGAAGTACCAATATCACCTATTCTAGTCATTAAAATATCATTTTTCTCTAGTTTTACTCTTTCATTCTCTTTTTCAAATACTTTTTCTGAAATATATTTTGTTTCTTCAAACTGGTTTGCAGTTACATGTTCAACACTATAAAATGGTACTCCTGACTTAACATACTTTGGAGTGCTATGTGTACCGTCATAAACTTTTGTTATTTGATTTAACTTCTTCTCTTCCCACTTAGTATAATCACTTCCATCTGCTTTTTTAAATCTAAGCTTTTGGGAAAATATCTTTTGCATCATAGCTTTTTTATAGTTTTGTAGTAACTCGTCTTTTTTTGATAGTTGATTTATCTTTTTATCAATAGAGGATAAAAAAGAGGCAATTTTTTCTTGCTCTTGTTTTTGTGGTAAAGGAATAAGCATTTTTGAAATCATTTCCATTCGCACAGAATCAACAGAATTTTTTGCACTCAATCTAATTACCCTTTTATAAAAATTCTCTGAAAAATAAAAAAATATATATTTTCCAAAAACATTATTTTTAAAATTATGTATATTATAAACTCTCTGATGATAATCGAATTTTTCATTTAGATAATGAAACACCTTTCCTACACCCACACCATCGCCAGCTGTAAGAATTGCTTCACCATCAAAAGAATAAGAATTAATTCTTTCTATAGTTTGAGAACGAACAAAAAAAGGATATGTGCCATTATCTACTTTATCTTGTGTATCTCTATTTCCTGTTTTTATATCAGCTAAATTACCAAGAGTTTTTTCTTCCCACTCCCCAGAAAACTCCTTAAACCTAAGCTTTGGTACTCTTATATTTTCATTTTTCATTATTCACTCTTCATTTTAAAAGGGAGTTTTAATACCAAGCTCATCACAAAAGCTTTTTATCACTAAGTCATTTTCAACTATTTTTTTATCAAGTTCTTTTAACTCAATAGAAACCTCATCTAAGTCAATTTCCTCTTCTTCTTCGAAAGTATCTACATATCTTGGGATATTTAGATTGTAGTCGTTCTCTTTTATCTCTTCTAGGCTTGCTTTGTATGAGTATTTATCTTCTTGAATTCTTTCCCTGTACGTTGTCACAAGTTTTTCTATATCTTGCTCTCGAAGATAATTTTGATTTTTCATCTTTTCAAAATGTTTTGAAGAGTCTATAAAAAGTATATCATCACTATCTTCTCTACACTTTTTAAATACTAAAATACAAGTAGGTATCGAAGTTCCATAAAAGATATTTGCAGGTAAGCCTATAACTGCATCAAGATAGTTTCTATCTTCAATCAAGTATTGTCTTATATGTCCTTCTGCACTTCCTCTAAATAAAACTCCGTGAGGTAATACTACTGCCATAGTTCCATTGTCATCAAGATGGTGTATCATGTGCTGTACAAAAGCAAAATCAGCTTTTGTTTTAGGTGCTAGCTTTCCGTATTGGGAAAATCTGTCATCACTTAGATGAAGTGGATTTGCCGACCAGTGAGCAGAAAATGGCGGATTTGCAACTATTGCTTCAAACTTCATTCCCTCATGTTGTGGTCGCTCTAGGGTGTCTTCTTGTTTTAAATCAAATTTTCTATAGTGAATATCGTGCATTATCATATTCATACGAGCTAAGTTATATGTGGTTCTATTTAACTCTTGTCCATAGAAGTTTGATACATCTTTCACCTCTTTTGCAACCCTTAAAAGAAGTGAGCCAGAACCGCAAGTGGGGTCATATACTGATTTTAGTTTCTCTTTGTTTGTCGTAACTATTTTTGCTAAGATTTTTGAGACACTTTGAGGAGTATAAAACTCCCCTGCTTTTTTACCAGCTCCCGCTGCAAATTGTGAGATAAGATACTCATAAGCATCACCAAGTACATCTCTATCATGATTTTTTAGTTCAAAGTTTATCTCATCAAGGTGAGCTAAAACTTTTGAGATAAGAGTATTTTTTTGCTCTTCACTTCGTCCAAGTTTTTTAGAAGTAAGATCAATATCAGAAAACAAATCTTCAAAATCATCTTCACTCTCATGCCCCATAGTCGAAGCTTCAATATTTCGTAAAATCTTTGTCAAATCATCTAAGATAAAATTGTTTGAGTCGCTGTTTCCTCTTTTTGCAATAGCAGAGAAAAGTTCACTTGGTTTGAGAAAATATCCAAGTCTATCAAGAGATTCTTCTTTTATATCATTTAAATACTCTTTTCCTATATCTGTATTTTCATCAATTTCTTTATATTCAAAATCATCTTGTGCTAATAATACTTCATTTGCATAGCTTTCCATTTTTTCAGATAGATACTTAAAAAAAATAAAGCCAAGGATATAATCCCTAAACTCATCGGCATCCATCTTACCTCTTAGGGTATTTGCTATATTCCATAACTGTTGTTCTAATCTTCGTTTGTTCTCTTCGCCCATTGCTTTCCTCTTTTAAAAGTTTGTATTTTACAAAAACTTTATAGTCATACGGCTTTAATTTAGGCTTTGGAAGTAAAATTATGTTTTTGGAAGAGTAAGAGAAAAAAGCACTCCGTCATAGTCTTTATTTTTATATTCAATTTGTGTATTTGATATTTTTATATCTGCTTTTAGGGTATTTTTGATTATCAGGTAGGTTATATACAAAGTATTATCCGTTTGTTTTGATTTTTTTTGTAAAATTGTTGCGGGATTGAAGAAATTGTTTTCCAACTTTTCTTCTATTTTTCCTATTGTGCTTTTTAGATTTATTATTATATTTTCATCTTTTGAATCTACTTCTATAAAGATATATTTTTCTTCTATTTCATTTTGATTAAATATTTTTTGAGAGTTTTTTATAATATTGTACAAAACTTGAAAAAGTTCATCTTTATAACTGTATAAAGAGAGGGAAAAACTATTTGTATATAAGATATTGATATTATGAAATCTCTCTACTTGGATTAAATTATCGATTAAAAAACCTATATCAAAAACCTCTTTTTTTTCTCTTTTTCTAAAATTTGCACTTTTTGACTGCTCATATATTATCAAATCTTTTGCTTCACTCTTTTCTAATTCTTGGTTTAATCTGTTTTCAAAATTATTTTTATAAATTTCAAACTCTCTTTTTTTCTCTTCCAGTTTATTTAGTAAAACTCTTTTTGATGTTCTTTGTTTTTGTAAAAAAAGCAAAGAGAGCAATAGAATATTTAAAAAAATAACCAAAATAAAAAATAACACTTTTTCATCGCTAAATAGAGTGTTGTCGTTCATATTGAGACTTAGAATATATAAAAAATAATTTAAACTACAAAATATAAAAAAATGAATAAGATTCTGCAATTTATTTCTCATTTTATTAACCTTTGAAAAAATTTTATAAAAATAGAACTTAGAAACTAAAAGTATAAAGCTAATTCTACTTTTAAGTGTATTAATTTTCTATTAAATAAATAATTTATTTCAATACAATTATATGAGAAAGGGAATTGTATGGAAGTATATGAGAGAATAAATAGTTTATTAAAACAAAAACATCTTACAAAAAGAGAGTTTGCCAAAAGACTTAGAGATTTGGAACCTAAACTTCACAGTACAGGAGAAACTCCGACTGAAAAAACTATTTACAAATATCTTGACGGAACTATTGCCGTAAAAATAGAACTTATTCCTTATATTGCAGAAGTTTTACAAGTAACTGAACAAGAACTTTTTACCTGCGATAAAAAAAGCCGAAAAAAATTCTTTCAAAATATACTAAAAACTGCAACAGAAGAAGAGATTGACATAATATCAAAAAGATTTAGTCTAAAATCTTATGAAAAAACAGTAGTTAACGAACCTAAAAAAACATACAATAAAAAAGAGTCCTCTTTAGAAGAAGAACTTATTTCTTTGCTTCCTTTTGCTCCTAAACCTTTACTTCAAAATTTGGTTATCAAATTAAAAGAGCTAAAAGAGTTTAACGAAACTTTATAATATCCCCTCTTCTTGCAAACTTATAAAACCTTCATTTGTAAAAATCAAATGATCTAAAAGTTCAATTCCCAAGATCTTTCCCGATTCTTTTAATCTGTTTGTTACTTTTATATCTTCGCTGCTTGGTTTTAATACTCCGCTTGGATGATTATGAGCTACAATTATACTGGCACATCTTTTTTCTATTGCGTGGGAGAATACTTCTCTTGGGTGTACCAAACTTTGATTTAATGTTCCTATTGTGATGATTTTTGTTTCAAGCAGATTATTTGCTCCGTCTAAATAAAGAGTCAAGAAATACTCTTGTTTTTTGTTTTTATAGGGTTTAAGCTCTTCATATACATCCAAAGCACAATCTATTTTATAACTTTGTATATCAAGAAGATACCTTTTTGAAAGCTCTATTGCACTTATTATTTGAGAAGCTTTGGCTTTACCTAAACCGTGTATATTTAAAAGTTTTTGCAAATCTATATTTTCAAAGTTTGAATCAAAATATTTTTCTATTTCGCGTGATAGTTTTATTACATCTTTACCTTGAATTCCGCTTCCTAAAAGAACAGCTATTAGTTCATAATTTTTAAGTGCGCTAAGTCCATATCTAAAAAGTCTTTCTCTTGGTTTATCTATGCTTTGTAACTGTGTGATTGCTTTCATAAACTTCTCCTGTGTTTTGAAGAAGTTTACCAAGTTTTAAAAGGCAAGTTTAAAAATATAACATTTTGCAATATTTTTTTAAAAAGGTTCGCTACTTTCTTTCTCTTCTTTTGTAAAAATCAGTTTTGCTTCATCAAGAAGTTTTTGAGCCTCTTCTAGCTCTTTTATCCCCTCTTTGTAGACATCTAACGAATCACTAAGGGTTATTTGAGGATTTGAGAGTTTTTCTAAAAGCTCTTTTGCTTTTTCTATTTTTTTCTCAAAACTTAAGCTTTCTATCTCTTCTTTTATCTCTTCACTCATAATTAACTCTCCAATAGTTCTACTATATATTTATCAAATTTTTCTACTTCAACCAAAAAAGAGTCGTGCCCTGACTGACTCTCCACCATTTTGTATGTTATTTGATTGCCTTTTCCTATTTTTATCATAATATCTCTTATCTCTTCCATCTCTTCAGGGAAAAAAAGCATATCATCGGAAAAAGAGATTAGATGTAATTTTCCTTTGACTTTTGCAAATGAATTTTCTAAGGTATCTTCATTTCTTCCTGCATCAAAGATGTTCATTGTTTTACAGATATAAAGATATGAAAGAGGATCGAAAATCTTAGGGAAATTGTAAGCATTGTATTCCAAATATCTTTCAACTTCAAATCTTCCGAAAAGTTCATAAAGCCCGTCTGTTCTTGAATAGTCTCTTCCAAATTTTCTATTAAAAAGTTTAGGACTAAGATAGGCAATTAAACCTGCCATTCTTCCTATTGCAAGTCCCGGAAGTCCTTTTGCTATCAAATCATCTTTTTTATAAAATCCGTCTTTAAAAGAAGGATCGTGTCTTATGGCTTCTATTGCAAGTTTATTTACGGCAATAGCCCAAGGTCTTGTAAAAGCCGTTGTAGCTAAAGCAAAAATATGTTCGGCAAAATCAGGTTGTTCTATTGCATAACAAAGAGCCTGCATTCCTCCCATGCTTCCGCCGATTACTGCTTTTGCTTTTGAGATTCCAAGCTTTTTGTAAAGTCTCATTTGAGCTTTTACAATATCCGAAATAGTCAAAATAGGAAATTTAAGCCGATACTCTTTTTTTGTAGCTGGATCAATACTTAAAGCATTTGTCGAGCCGAAGTTACTTCCTAAATTGTTTGAACAAATTACAAAATATTTTCTTGTATCTATTGCTTTACCGTCACCTATAAATCTGTCCCACCATCCGGGTTTTGCCTCATCGGCATATCTTCCCGCTGCGTGGTGGCTTCCTGCTAAGGCATGACAGATTACGATTACGTTTGACTTATCTTCGTTTAATTTACCGTAAGTTTCATATACAAGCTCAAACTCTTCTAAAATCCTACCGCTTTCTAATCTAAGCGGCTCATTAAATTTAATTCTATCTGTATTTATTTCCATTCTATTATTTTAAGGCATTATCCAAATCAGCTATTAAATCATCTACATCTTCAATACCGATAGATAATCTAATAAGCCCGGGAGTTACACCGCAAGCCAATAAATCTTCATCGCTCAGCTGCTGATGTGTTGTAGATGCACTGTGTGTTACGATAGATTTTGTATCACCTATATTTGTTACAAGTGAGAATATTTTTAATTTATCTATTGCATTTTTAGCAACATCAAATGAACCTACATCAAAAGAGAGCAATCCGCTTGCTCCGTCTTTTAAATATTTAACTGCATTGTCATAATTTTTATCACCCTCTAAAAGCGGATATTTTACCTCTTTTACTTTTGGATGGTTTTTCAAAAATTTTGCTATTTTCATTGCATTATCGCAATGAGCTTGCATTCTAACTTTTAAAGTCTCTAAACCTTGAATCATTAGCCAAGAGTTAAAAGGTGCGGGAACAGAACCTAAATCTCTTAAAAGACTAAGTCTTGCTCTTAAACAAAATGCAGGAAAATCTAAATCTGTATAAACCAAACCGTGGTAAGATTCATCAGGTTCATTAAAATGTGCATATTTGTCGTTTCCTTTTAAAAACTCGTTTAAGCCTTCTCTTTCAACAATAATTCCACCCATAGCAAGACCTTGTCCTGTTACATATTTTGAAGTTGAGTGAACAGATAAATCAATTCCCCAGTCAAAAGGTCTAAACATATATGAAGTAGCAACCGTATTATCAACTATTGATAAAATTTTATGTTTTTTTGCTATTTCAACGATTTTTTCAATATCGGGAATATCAATTGACGGATTTGAGATTGATTCAAAAAATATTGCTTTTGTATTTTCATCAATTAATTCTTCAGCTGTTTGTACGTTAAAAGTATCGAAAAATCTAACTTCTACTCCAAATCTTTTTAGTGTATGTACAAATTGAGTATATGTTCCACCGTAAAGTTTGTCTGAAGTTACGATATTGTCTCCAACTTTCGTACAGTTTGCTATTGCATAAAAAATTGCTGCCATTCCGGAAGCTGTTGCAAGTGCAGCAGCACCACCTTCAACTTGGGCAAATCTTTTTTCAAAAATATCTGTTGTAGGGTTTGATAATCTTGTATAAATATTTCCTAACTCTTTTAAAGAAAAAAGGTTTGCTCCGTGTTCCGTACTTTTAAATTCATATGCAGTAGTTTGGTATAAAGGTACCGCCATAGTAAGTTGTTCATCTTTTTCATAACCTGCATGAATCGCCAAGGTATTTGGTTGCATATTAATTCCTTTTAATATTTTAAAGTTGGTTATTTTATCGAAAAGTTACTAAATTTGTGGAGTTTTACAAGAGGTTTAACTCTTCAAATGAACTTTTCATTAGCTGCTGCCATTGTGTACTTGGAGTCCATTCATCAAAAACTTTTAAATCTATATTATCAAAAGGGGTATTTAAAACATGTTTATGAAAAAGATACATAAATGCCGTTGCTCTGTAGTTTAATGCACAATGAATCCAGACTCTTCTTTTAGCTAAAACTTTTAAAGTATTTAGAAAAACAGAAGCCTGTTCTACTTTAGGTTCTTCAAAATCAACGGGAATATGAAAATATGACATACCTAAAGAGGTAACTGTTTTATCCTCATTTTTAATTGCATTTGAAGCATTATAAAGTGCCAAATTGATAACAACTTCAAAACCTTCATCTTTTATTTTTTCAAACTCTTTTTGTGTTGGTTGTCCTGATGTTGAGATATTTTCATTTATTTTGATGTAATTTAGTATCTTTTCCATGGTTTATCCTTTAAAATTATTTACAACCTCATCCACTCTTTTTAAATACTTGATTTTTGTACCTTCATCAAGAAAAGAAGAGTTAAAAGAGTTTTTGACTAATTTGATTATATCATCTTTTGATAAATCAAGATTTTCATAAATATTTATAAAATTTTGATTTAAATATCCTTTAAAATATGAAGGGTCGTCTGAGTTTACGGTTACGTTTAATCCATAATCTAAAAGTTTTTTTATATTGTGTTCTTTATAACTTTCAAAAGCTTTTAATTCTATATTTGAGTTGGGACAAACCGTTAAAGGTATCTGCTCTTCTTTTAATCTTTGCATAAGTTCTTTTGAGTTTATAGCTTGAATACCGTGATCTATTCTATCTACTTTTAAAAGATCCAAAGAGTCGTAAATATATGAAACATCTCCTTCTTCTCCCGCATGAGCAACTATTTTAAAACCTTCATCTTTTGCTTTTTTGAAAAGCTGTTCAAACTTTGAGGGAGGATTCCCAAGTTCGGAAGAGTCAAGTCCAACTCCTATAATATCTTTTTTAAAAGGCAAAGCCTCTTCTAAAGTTTTAAACCCCTCTTCTTGACTTAGATGTCTTAAAAAACACATTATTATTTTAGAAGTTATTCCAAACTCTTTTTTTGCATCTTCCAAAGCCTCTTTTATTCCGCTAAGTACTGTTTCAAAAGAAATCCCTCTTGTAGTATGACTTTGAGGGTCAAAAAATATTTCTGTATGAATAATATTATTTTCTACGCATTTTAAAATATATTCCCAAGTTAAAGCATAAAAATCCTCTTTTGTTTGAAGAACATTTGCTCCCGCGTAATAGATATCCAAAAAACTTTGCAAATTTGTAAAATTGTAAGCTTTTTTTATATCTTCAATTGTTTTATAAGGTATTTCTACAGAGTTTTTTTTAGCTAGTTCAAACATAAGTTCAGGTTCTAAAGTACCTTCAATATGTAAATGCAATTCCGCTTTCGGTAAGTTTTTAATTAAATCTATCATCTCTTTGTCCATATTTTTATTTTTTATTATACAGTTTTCTATTTATAATAAAGACAAAGAATGATTCTAATTTTTAATTTCTATTTGTTGAAGAGAGTAAAACACCTGCTGTTATAAAAACTCCACCTGTAATTTTGTTAAAAAACTTTGCCCTTCCGCTTTGCATAAACCAAGCTGATGACTTATGACCCAAATAAGCATAAAAAAGCAGCCAAGATAACTCTAAAGAGGCAAATGTCATAACAAAAATAATATATTGCGTAAAAAGAGGTTCATTTGGATTTATAAACTGAGGAAACAAAGCAACAAAAAATACTATAGCTTTAGGATTGCTTCCGCCTACTAAAAAACCGCTGAAAAAAGAAGCTAGTTTATCTCTTTTTTTTGATTTTTTTGTTTTTTCAAAGTGATAATTTTCCTCTTTTGAAGTCAGACTCTTATATCCCAAATAGATTAGGTATAAAGCTCCTGCATACTTAATAAGAGTAAAAACAAGATCTGATGAGGCTATTATTATACCAAGACCGGTAAAAGAGAGAGTCATAATACAAAGTATGGCAAGAAGACTTCCAAGTGCTGTATAAATTGCATAATTAAAACCCAAAGTTACCGATTTTGTTACACATAAAAGAACGCTAGGTCCAGGAGATGCCGTAAGTATTAAAATTGCTATTAAATAATATACCCAAATATGAAAATCCATTTTATCTCCTATATCTAGTTGATTTAAGTTATTTGTAAAGTTTCATTTATTATATATTCAATATCAAATTTTGTCAATATAAGCCTTGTCTATTAAATACATAATTATAATTTATGTTTTGATACAATACGGCAAATAAAGAAGAGGGAAAATATGGATTATATAAAAGATTTAGAGAATTTGTTAAAAACAGATATTTTGATTGAAGTAAACGACGATATTAAAGAGTTGCAAAAAGAGTTAGAAAAAAAGAAAAAAAAAGCTTTGAATGAAGAGTTGGAATATATGTTGCAAGTAAAACAATACTTTGATGAAGTACTTCTAGATATTGAGAACAATTCAATAACCCAAGAGCAGGCTTTAGATATTTTGGAAGGTTTAGAAGAGATGAAAGTTGATAATCAAGAGATATAAAACAATCTTGACTATTTTAATCATATATATTTTAGCTTAAATTATATTTTTAATAAAAAGTTCCTATATAACTCTTATTATTAAATTTATATAATACTAAAATTAAAAGTTTATTCATTTAGTAAGGATTAGATATGCATGATTTTGAAGTTTATGAAATAGTCAATATTTTAGGTTTTTTGCTGGGACTTGCCTTTGGTGCTATTGCACAAAAGAAACAGTTTTGTTTCAGCGGTTCAATAAAAGATTATATTCTTACTAAATCTACAATGAGAGGCTCATCCGTACTTACGGCAATGCTAGTAGCAGTTATATCAACATACCTTGTAGCCTCTTTTTATGAAATAGATTTAACACAAAGTTATTATTATAGAGACAATGTAAACTATTTTGCAATCATTTTTGGAGGATTAATTTTCGGTGTGGGAATGATGCTCTCAGACGGTTGCAGCAATAGACATCTGATAAAGTTTGCCCAAGGAGATATAAACTCTTTGATAGTGTTGGTTTTCCTTGCAATTTTTGCTTATGCAACGGCAAAAGGAATGTTATCTGAAGTTATTAATCCTATTGTAAATAATCCAATCTTAATAGAATGGTCAAGTTATATAGGAAATATCAGTATGAATTTTTATTTTATTGTTGCGGTTTTATTAGTTCTTATCTATATATTAGTAAAAAAAGTTAATAGATTGGCAAGTTTGTGGGATGGTTTATTAATAGGACTTTTTATTGCAGCAGCTTGGTATGTAACGGGAGTTTACGGTCAAGAGAGTATGGAAAGAATTGTAGAACTAAACGGGATTACTTTTGTTTATCCAAGTGCAAAAAGTCTGGAGTTTTTTACTTTTTATCAGATTTCGGAATTGACTTTTCCCGTAACTTTAGTATTTGGAGTTATAGCAGGAGCCTTTTTGATGTCAAAAATCAATAGAAAATATAGTTTTGGATGTACGGCATCAAAAGGTCAGCATAAATTAAAATACAATATTATAGGCGGAAGTTTAATGGGAATCGGAGGAATAATGGCTATCGGATGTACGGTAGGTCAAGGATTAACAGGTCTTTCAACCCTTGCTTTTTCATCTTTGGTTGCAATTGTTTCAATCTTTATTTCAGGAACAATAACGGCAATAATTTTAAATAAAAAAAGCAAACTTCCTATGTGTTTTATCTTTGAATGGAAAGACAGCACACCTAATTATCAAATTTAAAAGTAGAAAATATTCTACTTTTAAACTAATTTCTGCTATTTTCACTCTATGAATTGGATTGCCCACATTTTTTTATCTGAATATAATATTGATTTTCAAATAGGTAACTACCTTGCAGACCCGCTTAAAGGAAAGATTTGGCAAGAGGCTAATGAAAGTCTAAAAAAAGGTATGAATCTTCATAAAACTATTGATTCATATACAGACTCACATCAACTTTTTAAAAGAAGTAAACAAAGAATAGGAAAAGGAGTTCTTAGAGCTGTAGTAATTGATTTGACTTATGATTATCTGCTTACCAAAAACTGGGATAAATTTTGTAAAATCCCTATGGATGCTTTTTTTGACGAATTTAATATAAGAGCAAGAAACAGATTAAAAGATATTCCTAAAAATGCTCAAGTTCCTTTGGAAAGGTTAATTGATTATGATATTTTAAACAGATATAAAACTTTGCAAGATTTAGAAAAAGCTTTTTTAAGAGTAGATAAAAAACTTTCACAAAGATTATTAAAAAGAGATAGTAACAGCAGATATTTTGGAACTGTTTCAAAAAATATCTCAAATCTTGAAGATGATTTTTTAGAGTTTTTCCCTCAATTATGTTTTGAAATTAAAAAATATATTAATGAGTCAAAATTGACTCATTGGAAAATTTAATCCCATTTTTTCTTAGGCGGGATATAATTTTGCATAGCTTTTAAAAGCTCTTCTTTATTATCCGTTTTAATAAGTTTATTAAAATACTCTTTTTTCATAAACTCTTTTTCACACATATTTTCAAGCATTTCAAAAAGTTTGTCGTAAAAACCGTTTATATTAAAAAAAGCACAAGGTTTTGTATGAAATCCAAGTTGAGCCCAAGTCCAAACTTCAAAGATCTCTTCTAACGTTCCAGCACCTCCGGGAAGAGCTACAAAGGCATCCGCTTTTTCTGCCATTAAAGCTTTTCGTTCATGCATTCCCGGAACAACCTCTAATTTGGTAACTGTTTCATGGGCTAACTCTTTATCTTTTAGATACTCAGGAATCACACCGTAAACTTTTCCGCCGTTTTGCATAATAGAATCAGCGATAGTTCCCATAAGTCCTACTTTTCCACCACCGTAAACGATATCTATACCGTTTTGAGCAAAATATTTTCCTAACTCTTTTGTTGCATTTACGAAATCAACACTATTTCCACTGCTTGAACCACAAAAAACTGCCACTGTCATATATTTTACTCCTTATATTCATCTTTTAAGGCAGAGATTATATATAAAAAGGGCTAAAAAGATTTAATTCTTATATTATTATATTTAGATAATATACAAAGAAAAGAGATAAAAGGATGATTATGGCAATAAAAAATAATCAATTAGTACAAATGCATTATGAATTAAAAGTAGACGATAATATGCTTGAAACAAATTTTGAAGCAAGTCCTATCGAGTTTGAATACGGAAAAGGTGAGATTTTACCTGCTTTGGAAATGGCTATAAAAGAGATGGAAGAAGGTCAAACAAAAGATATAAATATCAAAGCTAAAGATGCTTACGGAGAGCATAATCCAAAACTTGCGGAGACTTTACCTATATCAGATTTTGAGGGTATTGACTTGGAAATAGGATTAGTGCTTGAAGCAGATGAAGAAAACGGTGAAATTATTAAAGCTACCGTTACGGAAGTTACAAAAGACAGCGTTACTGTTGATTATAATCATCCTCTTGCAGGTTGTGATTTGGATTTTAAGGTTTTAATAAAAAGAATAGTTTAATTTTACAAATAATTTAAATATATATTTTTCATTTACCTCCATCTAAAAAAGTTTAGCTATAGTTTTAATACAACATCAAAAAAAGGATCAGTATGGCTATAGAAAACAATCAAATAGTGTCAATTAACTACGAACTAAAAATTGGAGGAGAAATTGTTGATAGCAATATTGACAAAGAGCCTTTAGAGTTTACATTTGGATCGGGACAAATTATTCCGGGATTGGAATCAAGAATTGCAGATATGAATGAAGAGGAGTCAAAAGATATAACTGTTCCATCTTCAGAAGCATACGGTGAATATAATCCCGAAGCAAAACAAATGGTACCAAAAGAGCAGTTCGGAGATTTGGAACTTCAAATAGGAATGCCTCTGCAAGGTCAAGGACAAGACGGAAACCCTATTCAAGTAGTGGTTACGAATATCTTAGACAATGAAGTTGAAATCGACTTAAACCACCCGTTAGCAGGAAAAGATTTAGACTTTTCTATTACCGTTAAATCAATTAAATAATTCATTGGTCTTTCCAATGAATTATCCTTTTAATCCTCCAAAATTCTAATTAAAAACTTAAATTGCAGATGTTTTATATAATATATTATAGTGTATACTAAATAGATAATTTATATAATGGAAACTATATATGTCAGATAATAATCAATTATTAGAACTCTTATCAAACAAAAAAGTCTTATATGCTGAAGATGAAAAAGGTATACAAAATAATGTTGTAAAAATATTAAAACTATATTTTGATAATGTCATCACCGCAAGTAACGGGGAAGAAGCTTTAGATGAATATCTAATAAATAAACCTGATGTTGTTATTCTTGATATTTGTATGCCACATATTGATGGATTAGAGGTTGTAAAAAAAATAAGAGAAGATAATAAAAAAATCCCTATTATAATTTTAAGTGCTTATACGGATAATGAATATTTGTGGAGAGCTGTAGAACAAAAGATTTGTAAGTATTTAACTAAACCATTTAAAAAAGATCAATTTATAGAAGCATTAAAAACTGTTTCACTTGAACTTAGTAATTATGAAACAAAAGTAAAAATTGCGCAAGGATATTATAATCCTTTTAATAAAATTTTTACCATAAAAGAAAAAGAGATTCAATTATCGATAAATGAAAGTAAAATGTTAGACTATCTTCTTTCAAAAGTTAATCAAACAGTTACATATGAAGAACTTTTTGATTATATATGGATAGAAGATGAATTTCCATCAAAAGATGCCTTAAAAGCATTGATAAAAGATTTAAGAAAAATCATTGGAAAAGAGACAATAAAAAATATTTTCGGCGTGGGTTATAAAATTGAAGTTTAATATAAATTCTTTACAAAAAAACACTTCAACAAAAACAAAAACAACAGTATTAGTTGTAGGAATGTTTTTTGTTTTATCTTTATTTTTTATATATATGCAATATGCTACAACAAAAGAGTTTATACAAGAAAGCCAAAAAGCATATGAAAAAAAACTTAACTCGATTTTTACAGAATCAATTATTAGAGTTAAAAAGTTTTATCACAACAGAGGATTAGCAAATCTAAATTCATATGGAATACAAGAAGCTCTTAAAAATAAAGATAAAAAAAGATTAATTAATCTTTCTAAAAATCGTTGGGATATTTTAAGCCATGAAAATAATTTTCTAAGCTCTATGATTTTTTTTGATAATGAAAAAAATATTTTAACTTATCTAGGAGAAAAACCGCCTAAAAAAAACCTAAGCAATGACTCCTCTTTTATTTATGATAAAAATAAGAGACTAAACTATAGAATAGTTATTCCTTCGCCCAAACAAAACGGTTATCTTGTTTTTATCATAAAACCAACATACTTTTTATCTGAAATATATCATTTAGCAAATATAGAATCTTATATTATTTCAAAATATGACTCAATATTTATCAGTCTTAAAAAATCACAAGATTTGCATCTGTCAAAATTTTTAAATAAACACAAAAACAATATACCTAAACTATTTAATATTAATTCAAATATTTTTACAACTCACAATATTGATATAAAAGATATAGATAATAAAAACAATTTTAAAATAGCATTTTTTCAAGATATAACTTCAGGGCAGCAAAGACTTTCCCAAACAGTATTAAAAAGTTTTCTTCTTATTTCAATATTAGGAACTATCTTATTGATTGTTTTACATTATGGATTTAAAGTTTTAATCGTAAGACTGGAAGAGAGTCAAGAAAAACTATTTTCTTTAAATAAAAACCTTGAAAAAAGAGTCAAAGAAGAGGTTGCTTTAAAAACAAAAAAAGAGAAAGAAGCAAAAGAGAAAGAAAGAATTCTTATTCATCAAAGTAAACTTGCAAGTATGGGAGAGATGATAGGAAGTATTGCTCATCAATGGAGACAACCATTAACCCAATTAAGCAGTATCTTAGTTTTAATTGAGTTAATGTTTGAAAAAGGAAAATTAAAAAAAGAGGAATTAAGAGAATCAATTGAAGAAGCAGAAGAACAAATAAGTTTTATGTCAAAAACAATAGATGATTTTAGAAACTTTTTTAAACCGGATAAAGAAAAGAAAATATTTAGTCCAAAAAAAAGTATTGAAAAAAGTTTATCTCTAATCTCTTCAAGCTTAGAGAATAACCATATAAATATAAAGCTTAATTTTAAAGAAGAAAAAGAAATAGATGGATATGAAAATGAGTTTTCACAAGTAATTCTAAATATATTAAGTAATGCAAAAGATATATTAATAGAAAAACAGATTAAAAATCCGGAGATATCAATTCAAATTGATATTTTTGAAAATAATTCAAGAATACAAATATGCGATAATGCAGGAGGGATAGATTTAACTCCGATTGAAAAAATTTTTGAACCTTATGTTAGTACAAAACATGCAAGTAGCGGAACAGGAATAGGTTTGTATATGAGTAAGAACATTATAGAAAAAAGTATGAATGGCTCATTAAACGTATTAAATAATGATAAAGGTGCTTGCTTCATAATAATATTATAATTTCCTCTAATTTAAATTAACTAAAAGTTTATTCTCCCTAATTTCTCACAAGTTATTGTTATAGTTTTCCTAATAGTATATAAGGAGGCTATAATTATGGATGAATCAAAAAGAAATTTCATAAAAGGTGGCTTAGCATCATTATTTGTTGCAAGTACCTCTGCTAATGCTTTTTCCCTAAAAAATCCAGGTAGAGATAAAAAAGATTCAAGATATATTGGCGATAAAACTAAACATTATGCCATGGTGATTGATCTTAGACAATGTATTGGTTGTCAGTCATGTACTTCTGCTTGTATGGTAGAAAACAACGTACCCCAAAATCAAAATAGAACTTCAGTAACAGAGATGGAACTAGGCGAATTTCCAGATGTTAGAAAAGCTTTTTTACCTCAACTTTGTAATCACTGTGATGATCCTGCATGTGTTCCCGTTTGTCCGACAGGTGCAACTTTTAAAAGAGAAGACGGAATTGTAGTTGTTGACTCAGAGATTTGTTGGGGATGTGGATATTGTGCAAATGCCTGTCCATATGACAAAAGATTTATGAATAAAGAAACAAAAGTTATGGATAAATGTACTTTTTGTGCCCACAGAGTTGATGAGGGATTACTTCCTGCTTGTGTTGAAACATGTGTAGGCGGAGCTAGAATTTTCGGAGATCTAAATGATAAAACTTCGGAAGTATCAAAACTATTATCAAACTACCCAACAACTGTATTAAAAAGTGAACAAGGAACAAAACCACAGGTTTTTTATATTGGACTTGATGGTCGTATGGAAGAAGTATTAAATGCCACAGCCAATCTTGATGATATCATGAGAAAAGAGATTGGTATAAAAGAGCATGAATGGGCAACAATGAAAGGAGAAGAGTAATGGATACTTTAATAACAACACTTTCGGCAATAACTCCTGATAGAATATGGGGAATTGATATTCCAAACTACTTTTGGTTTACAGGAAGCTCAGCAGCTGCTTTTATTATTTCAAGTTTTGCCCATGTTTTTGGAATGGAAAAATACAAACCAATTGCAGGATTCTCTCTTTTAATGGCACTTGTTCTTTTAATTGCAGCACCTTTAAATCTTATAGATGATTTATCTCAACCCGGAAGATTAGCAAATTTCTTTTTATATGGATGGGAGAATTTTCCAACTTCACCTATGAAATGGGGAGTTTTATTACTTATGGCTTACCCTATTTTAATATTTTTTGAAGCTTTAGTTTTATACAGACCCTATTTTGTGAAAAAAATGAATTTTAATAAAGGAATAAAAAGAAAAATCTATTCTTTATTATCTCTAGGAAGAACACAATTAAATAGTGAGGAAACGGCAAAAGATCATAGATATGGCTTTATTTTAGGCTCAATTGGTATTCCTCTTGCTTTATGTGTTCATGGTTATACAGGATATATTTTGGGAGCTGTTCATGGCAATTATTTATGGAGTACTCCATTGATGCCAATTTTATTTTTAGCATCTGCAATGGTTTCAGGAACAGGGCTTTTAATAATACTTATTCCGATATTCCAAAAATTCTTTACAACTCAAAGAAGAGTTGATAAAAGTATTATTGCAGAACTTGCAAAATTATTAGCTTGGTTTATTGTAATAGATTTGACCATCCGTGCTTTATGGCTTAGCTTTGCTATACCTTTTGGAAATGAACCTAAAAACTACTTGTTGGAGTTTTTTACAATGCATTTTAATATTACTGTATATATTGAATATATTTTATGCCTTATCATCCCTATGATTATAGGTTTTTCTAAGTTAAGACATAATCTTCCACTTGTATTTATAACAGGTATTGTAGTTGCGATGGGAGTATGGCTATTTAGATGGAGTACAGTAATCGGCGGGCAAACTATTCCAAGAAGTATGCCGGGCTTTTTAGAATATTCTCCTCATATGATAGGACAAGGAAGTATAACAGCAATAATAGCAAATTGGTTATTTTTTATTGCCCTTGTTTGTCTTGTAACATCGCTATTTCCATGGGATGAAGAAATGGAAGAACACTATAACGAAAAAGGATTAAATCATGAATAAAAATAGAAGAAGATTTTTATTGGGTACGACTGTTGTTGCAGGTTGTGCCTCTGTAGTAGGATATAAAGATACCTTAAAAGCAGCAGCAACAATGAGTAGAAACGGTGTAAAAACCCAAGATCCTATTTATACGAACTCTTTAGAAACAGAAGGAGAAATTGAAAAAATTTTTTCAAAAAATGAAGAATTTTCATTAAGAAATAGCGTTTGTAACGGATGCACTACTCACTGCGGGGTTAGAGTTAAAGTAGATAATAAAAAAGATACTGTTGTTAAAGTTTCAGGTAATCCATATAGTCCCTTATCAACAGATCCTTGGTTACCATACAATACACCAATTGAAAAAAGTTTTTCATTATTAGGGAAAGATTCTAAAGATTACACAAAATATAGATCAACTGCATGTGCAAGGGGAAATGTAGTCTTTGATAAAATAAATAATGAACTAAGAGTATTAAAACCTTTAAAAAGAGTTGGCAAAAGAGGTGAGAATAGATGGAAAGAGATAGAAATAGAACAACTTCTTGAAGAGATAACAAAAGGTGGAAATCTTTTTGGAGAAGGTGAAGTTGAAGGTTTGGCTTCAATTAGAGATTTAAAAAAACCTTTAAAAAAAGAGAATCCTGAAATGGGTCCAAAAGCAAATCAATTATGTATTTTAGGTACAGGTGATGACGGAAGAAAAGCTTATATGGTTCATAGATTTAGAAACTCTTTTGGAACCGTAAACTATCAAGGGCATACTTCAATTTGTGGATTATCAATGCGTTCGGGAGAAGCTTCATATTTAGGAGATTTTAAAAAATATCCCCATTTAAAACCTGATTTTGAATATTGTGAATACCTTTTAACTTTTGGAACTGCACCAGGACAAGCGGGAAATCCTTTTAAAAGACAAGGGAAACTTCTTGTAAAAGGTAGAGTTAAAGAGAATCTAAAATGTGTAACTGTAGCTCCAATGCTTACAAACTCAGATAATATTGCAGTTGGAGAAAAAAGTGAATGGATACCAATTTTGCCAGGAGGAGACTTGGCCTTTGCTATGGGATTATTACAGGTTATTATAAATGAGTCTTTATATAATGAAAAATATCTAAGAATCCCTTCAATACAAGCTCAAAAAAGACTAAATGATGCATCTTATACTAATGCCGCACATCTTATAATACAAGATGAAGAGAAAAAAGGACATATTCTACAAGATGGTAAAGAGGCTCTTGTAATAGATAGCGTTGATAAAATATTAAAAAAAGCATCATTAGTTGATCAAGCTGAATTATTTGTTAATCAAGAGGTAGTTTTTGATAATAAAACCTACAATGTAAAAAGTGCAATGACTCTATTAAAAAATAGTGCAGATGAACAAACTTTAGATACATATGCAAAAGAAGCAGGAATAAATAAAGAAAAAATCATATCAGTAGCTAGAGAGTTTACTTCTCACGGTAGAAAAGCTGCAACGGACTGCCATGGTGGAACAATGCATACTACAGGATTTTATACAACATATGCAATTATGATGTTAGGAGCTATGGTCGGTAATCTAAACTACAAAGGAGGAATGAGTTCAGGAGGAGGAAGATACAAAGATTTTAAAGGTTTAAAATACAATCTTCTAGGATATAAAGGAAAAGTAAAACCTAAAGGTTACAGAGTAGATAAAACAAGAGTTGCCTATGAAAAAACAGCAGAATATAAACAAAAAGTTGAACAAGGCATAAATCCTTATCCTGCAAAAGATACATGGTATCCTTTTACTAATGCAATTGAATCAGATATTATCACAAATAGTGCAAATGAATATCCGTATAAATTAAAAGCTTTAATAAGTTGGAATGCAAATTTTGTATATGGACAAAGTGGATCACAAAATATTACAAAACTATTAAAAGACCCAAATAAATCTGTACCTTTAATAATTGCAATTGATCCTTTTATAAATGAAACTTCACAATATGCAGATTATATTGTGCCCGATTCTGTTATTTATGAGACTTGGGGAGTTGCAGGAGCATGGGCAGGATATCAAACTAAAATAAATACAGCAGCATTTCCTACAATAAAACCAAAACAAGCAACTTTTAAAAACGGTGAACCTATTTGTATGGATAGTTTTATGATCGAATTAGGTAAAAAACTAAATCTTCCCGGATTTGGAGAAAATGCAATTATAGGAAATAATGGGAAAAAATATCCTCTAAATAGACCTCAAGATTTTTATATTAGAGCTTTTGAAAATATTGCCCTTGATAAAGGAGGAGTTCCAGATATAACAGATGAAGAGATAAAAGTATCTAGTTTAGAACCATATATAAATACACTTAAAAATATTTGTGAAGATAATTGGAGAAAAACTGCATATGTGATGGCAAGAGGTGGAAGATTTGAAAGTAAAGAGAGGGGATATATAAAAGATAAACTTTCACACAAATATGAAAAGATGATTAATATATATAATCAAACAGTTGGTCTGTCAAAACATGCTTTAACAGGAGAGAGTTTTAGTGGAGTACCGAAATTTTATCAAGCAAGACTTAATAATGGAGATCTTTTAAAAGATATATATCCAAAAAGTAAATTTCCAATGTTGGCTTTTAGTTACAAATCAAATGTATTATCACAATGCGATGCTTCAAGTAGTAAACTTCAAAATATCAGATTTACAACTTATATTGATATAAATCCTAAAACAGCAAAAGGCAGAGGTTTAAATCATGGTGATATGGTAAAACTATCTTCACAAGATGGAGTTGTAAAAGGTATGTTAAGATATAGAAACGGTTTATATCCTGAATGTATAGGAATAGAACATGGATTAGGCAGAGATGCCCAAGGAGCAGTTAGTATCACTATAAATGACAAAATTTTTAGTGCAAAAGTTGCAAGAAAAAGTGGAGTAAATATCAATAAACTAGGACTCTTGGATACATCAAGAAAATTATCAACACTTTGTGATTTTGTAATCGGTTCAAATGCACGGCAAGCTATCCCAATAGAGATTACAAAAGTTTAAAAACTGTCTTGGAAAACCAAGACAGTTTTTTATATTTTAATGAAAAAAATCTACTAAATATTTTTTATTTTTATTTAACTTAAAGATGTTAAATTTCCATTTTAAAACACTAAGAAGGATTTATTATGGATAAAATTGGATTATTTTACGGTAGTGATACGGGAACAACCGAAGAGATTGTAGAAAAAATTAAAGATGCCTTTTCAAAAGAGATAAGCCTTCATAATATAGCTGAATCTTCGAAAGAAGATATGGAAAAATACGATAAACTTATTCTTGCTTCATCAACTTGGGGAGATGGTGATTTACAAGCGGATTGGGAAGATTTTGAAAACAATTTAGAAAATATAGACTTTAGTAATAGAACAGTTGCATTAGTTGGACTTGGAGATCAAGAGGGATATGATGATAGTTTTTGCAATGCACTTGGACACCTATATAATCATGTAAAAGATGCAAAAATTATTGGAAAAACTTCTACGGATGGATATGAATTTGAAGAATCAACAGCAGTTGTCGACGGAGAGTTTATTGGTTTAGTTTTAGATGAAGATAACCAAAATGATTTAACGGATAAAAGAATTGAAACTTGGATTAAACAAATAGAACCTTTATTCTAATAAAAGATGGCCAACCATAAGGTTGTTTCATCTTTTGAAGTATATTTGACTCTATGTTTAACATTTGCTTCAATATTTATATAATCCCCTACTTTTAAAGAAATTTCTTTATCTTCAAATTCTAAAACTGCTTCACCTTTTAAAATAATTACAAACTCATTTTCATCTTGCTTATACCAAAAATCATTTGGTGAAATTTGTCCGTTTGAAACAATTTTTTCAACTCTTATATTATCTTTTTTAAGTAAATCAAAAAATTGCTCTTTTTCTTTATTTATAATTAAATTATTAAATATATTTTCTATCATCACCTACCTTTAAAATCATTTATATACCGTTTATAAAACTAAGTTATAATAGTAAAAATAAAATTAAGGATTACTATGAAAAAGTTAATTTTAATAGGATTACTCTCTTTAAGTTCTACACTTTTTGCAAGCTCTGATTTAGGAGTAAGAGTTCAAACTAATGTAGGAAAAACAATAGTTGATGTAGGCTTTAGAAGTGATGATCACAGATATGATAGAAGATATAAAAACTTTAATTATAGAAAATATGGATATTTTGACAATTATGGTTACTATTTTGGATACTTTGATAGAACAGGATACTTTTTTAACAACATCTTTTTCCTTTATAACAGTAGATATACCTATTATGACAGATTACATAGGAGAGGATATTTTAGACCTGATCATATTCACTTTAGAAAATATAAATATACAAAAGGAAACGACTGGAATAAAATACATAAATATAGAAAAGAGAATGAAAGAATATATGGACACTATTATAATAAAAACCCAAATCCAAAACCTATGCAAAAATACAATAAAAATATAAAAACAAATCAAAAATTCAAAAATGAAAAACATATGAAAAAAAACGATAGATTTAAAAATGATAGAAAACAAAACAGAAGAGATGAAGACTATTACAGAAATAATCATCCAAGAAGATAGTAAAAAAAAAGAATTAGAAAATCTATGTCAATCTGATAAAATAATATTAAGGATTGACAAAGATTAAACTGTTTTATTTATTAAACCGTTTAGGAATAATTCAACTACACTTTTTACATGTGCATCAATTATATCAGGACTAGGAATTTCTTCTAACGCTAATAATACTCTAAAATGAAGATTTCCCCTTAACATACCCACAAAAGAATCAATATCTCTTATATCATAAGTTTCAATCTCTTTTGAATCAACCGCATCTTTAAAAATTTTATCTAAAATTTTAATCACCTTTTGAGGACCGTTTTCAAAAAATAATTTGGCAAGCTCAGGAAATCTGTTTGATTCAATTAGAATTACTTTAAATATACCTAACATTTTTGGTTGCATATATGCTTTTACCAAAGTGAAACCAAAATGAGCCAAATTTGATTTTAAAGTTTTATTTTCAAAATTTTCATTTTCAAGAGCTTTAATAATATCATCGGTATTTGTTAATATTAACTCTTTAAATATACCTTCTTTATTTCCAAACTCTTTATAGATAGTCCTTTTTGAGCCTCCAACTTGTTTGATTATATCATCAACACTTGTTGCACTATAACCGTAAGAATAAAATGAGTTTGCAGCTGCTTCTAAAATTTTTTCTCTTCTTTTTTCTTTATCAAACATATTTATTCCTAAAGTTTTTTACTTATTATAATTAAGGAAATCTTAAATTTTAGTTAGGTAATGTACGGTACCGTATTTATATATTAAAAAAAGGTTTAAGATGAAAGCAGAAAGAAAAAAATATCTTATACTATTTTTCTCTATTGTAATTTTTGTGTTTTTTTTATATGGCATATATATTTTTATTTATGGATCAAAAACAATTTCAACAGAAAATGCCTACACAAAAGCAGATTTGGCACAAGTTTCTCCAAAAATAGCTTCACCTGTAAAAAGTGTTGATGTAATAGATACACAGTATGTTAAAAAAGGTGATATCTTAGTAGTTTTGGATAATTCAGATGAAAAAATTGCTTTAAATATGGCAAAAGCAAATTTAAAATCTACAAAAAGAAAAATAGAAGAACTAATTAGCAAAGATGAAGAATTTGCAAAAAAATTAGATTTGGATAATGCAAGAATTGAAGCTTTAAAAGCAGTAGAAGAGAAAACTTTTATAGAATTACAAAAAGCAAAAAAAGATTTAAAAAGATACAAACAATTATTGAAACAAAAATCTATATCTATTCAAAAATTCGATGATATAAAACTTGTATTTGATAATTCAAAAAAATCATGGGAAGAAGCAAAACTAAATTTAAAAAGTGAAGCTGCATCAAAATTAGTTACTCTTGCACAAAAAGAATCGAATCTACAATTAATAAAAGATAAAAATATCGAAACAAATCCAGATGTTTTAAATGCAAAAGCAACTTTAGAAAAAGCACAATTAGACTTAGAAAGAACTATAATCAAAGCTCCTATCTCAGGTATTGTAACCCAAAAAAATGTAAAAGTAGGACAATATGTAACAACTAATAACAAGCTGCTTACTATTGTTCCCATTGACAATATTTACGTAAATGCAAATTTTAAAGAGAGCAAGTTAAAAAAAGTAAAAATTGGACAAAAAGTAGAACTGCATTCCGATTTATACGGTGATAATATAGTTTACCACGGTATTGTTGAAGGAATCTCAAGCTCAACAGGTTCTGAGTTATCTTTAATTCCTGCACAAAATGCCACGGGAAACTGGATTAAAGTTGTACAAAGATTACCAATAAGAATAAAAATTGATAAAAGTGACTTAAAAGCCAATCCTTTATATATGGGATTATCCATGTATGTAAAAATTTATTTAGATAAATAAACTAATTATGGAACAAAGATATCCGCCGCTTAAAGGTTTAACTCTTGTAATAGGTGCAATATTACTCTCTTTCGGTAACTTTATTGTAGTTTTGGATACCACTATCACTAATGTTGCCATACCTACAATTTCAGGTGATTTGGGAGTTTCGACAACGCAAGGAACGTGGGTAATTACAACTTATGCCGTTGCAGAAGCTATTACCGTTCCCCTTACAGGATGGTTAGGAAAGCAGTTTGGAGAAGTAAGAGTATTTTTATTTTGTGTAAGCGGATTTTTAATATTCTCCACTCTTTGCGGATTTGCAAACTCTCTTGAATTTTTAATTGTTTTTAGAATTTTTCAAGGATTAACTGCCGGACCTCTTATTCCTTTATCGGCGACATTGTTATTATCAATTTTTCCAAAAGAAAAGTCACACAGTGCAATGGCAATTTGGGGAATGATGACAGTTATTGCACCAATATTCGGACCTATTTTAGGCGGCTATATATCTGATAATTGGCATTGGTCTTGGATTTTTTTTATAAATATCTTCTTTTGTATTATTCTTATCTTCGGAACATTTATAATTTTAAAAGACAGAGAAACTAAAATTACTAAAAATAGAATTGATTATATCGGTTTATTTTTATTAGTTATTTTTGTAACTGCTTTTCAAATAATGTTAGACAAAGGAAGAGAACTCGATTGGTTTGAATCAAATTATATAACAATATGCGCTATTATCTCCTTTCTCTCTTTTGTATTATTTATAATATGGGAAATAACCGAAGAAAATCCTATTATTGATTTAAGTGTTGTCAAATCTAAGAACTGGACAATTTCAACACTTATTTTATGTTTTGTGTTTTGTGTATTTTTCGGTAATGTATTAATCAGCCCTTTATGGCTTCAAAAACTTATGGGATATACAGCTACATGGTCGGGACTTGCGGTTGCGCCTATTGGTATTCTTGCCGTAATAACTTCACCTATTATAGGAAAGCTTATACCAAAAATCGACACAAGAATTTTTGTAATTTCAGGAATAATCATAATTGCTTTCTCTTTTTATATGAGGGCACTTTTAAATATTGATGCAACTTTTGCTTCAGTTGCCATCCCTACTTTTGTTTTAGGAGCAGGAATACCCGCTTGTATGATTACCCTAACCTCGCTTGGAATATCGGAATTAAAACCTGAGCAAATAACAAGCGGTTCGGGACTTCAAAATTTTCTAAGAATTATGTCTATGGCAATAGGCTCTTCTCTTAGCCAAACATATTGGGAACATATGACAAAACTAAATAGAGTGGAGCTTTTAAATATGGAAAGTTATAATGAAAAAATTCAACTACTTCAAAATGAAATAGATATATCTTCTCAAGCAGCCTATCAATATTTTTCTAATATGATTGAAAATCAGGCGGTAATGCTTGCTACAAATGATTTTTATGCAAATTCTACGATTCTTATTTTACTATTCGGCATATTTGCAATTTTTCTTCGTCCTTTGCATAATAAAAAAAGTGTAAAAAATCAAGTTTGATTCAACACACTTTTACTTGCTTTTTGATTGTTTTTAAGCAGTCTGTATAAAGTATTTTGTTCTTCTTTATTTATAATTTCACTTTTTAATAATTCTCCTAAAATTGCACTTGGCGTTCTTTCTAATTTTGAAGCTATAATATTAATATTGAGATTTTTTTTAAAAAGACTTTTTAGTTTTATCTTATCTTCTAACTTCCATTTTAAACCGCTTTTTCTTGCTTTTTTATTCTCTATATTCTTATTCTCTTTTATTTGTTGTAACTCTTCACTATCCATTTTTGAGAAAACTATTTTTTCATCATTTTTTTCAAACTCTTCATTAATATCCGATATTTTTTTATTTATTAGTTGTTCTAATTTGGGGCTCATCAAATAGTGGAAATTTTCACTGTCTTTTACAAGTTTGCTTTTTGCTCTGGTAAGAGCTACATAAAAAAGATTAAATTCATCAACAAGTTCTTGATTACTCAGCTTTTTTAACTCTTTTTGATACTGCTGTAGAGTTGTATATCCCATATCAATAATCAAATCTGCAAAATTTGGAAAATCATCTGCTACAATCACACTATCCCATTCTAAACCTTTTGCGGTGTGAGCAGTTGTTAAAAAAAGAATCTCTTCTAATCTTTTTTCAAAATTATTAGACTTTCTGTTTTGCCAAGCCTTATAAAACTTAATTGCAATTTCCTTAAACTCGAATATTCTTTCTTGGTACTCTTTTACTACTTTTAATGCTGTTCTTAATTCAAAATCATCTGTCTGCTTTGCATAATCTGCCAATTCCTCTTCATCTTTGAAACTTTTTAAAAAAGGATTTTTTCTTATTTGGTCATGTTCGTTATTTAATAAATAGTATATTTCAATACTTAAAGAAAAAATTTCTTCGGGATTTCTTATAGTTACAAAAGGTTTTCTCTGTTCTATTCTGTTTGATATTATGCAAATTAGTTGGGCATTTGTTCTTGAAATATAGCCGAAACTTTTTATCTCTGTACTATTTTTATAAGATTTTATATCTACTTGTTCATTTTTAAAATTTCTAAGTAAAATATTTGCATAATTTGCGATTGTCTCATTAAACCTGAAACTTTGAGATAAATAGAGTTGTTTATCACAAGAGATTTTATCAAGAGCATTTTTACTTCCTCTAAAAGAGTAGATTTGCTGATGTCTGTCTCCTACATAAATTTTGATTTTTGAATTTAAGCAGTTAAAAATTCCCAAGGTAACTTCATTTGTATCCTGAGCTTCATCAAGCATAATAATATCATACTGATATTGGGGAATCTGCTCTTTTGAAATAAGAAGATAATAGTACTTTAAATAGAAACTGTGAGTCGGTTTTAAAACACCTATTAACATATGTTCAAACATCTTTTTTGCAGTTTTATGTTCAGTATCCTCTTCACTTATTTTATCTTGCGTATTGTTGCAAAAATTCTCAAAAATTTTTAAAGCGCTTAATGCCTTTTCATAAGGTATTTCAAACTCATTTGAAATATCAATAGCACGATAATTTCTCAAAGTGTTTAAATCTATATTCGTATATTTTTTGATTGCAGAATATGCCAAGCCGTGAGTTGTTTTTACATAAGTATTATTAGGGAAACTTGAACTTGCTTCATTTTTAATAGCACTGTTAAAAGCCAGATAAAGAATTTTTCTGTCTTTATACTCTTTTGCAACATATCTTAAAGTAGTAGTTTTTCCCGTACCTGCAAAAGCATTGATTTTTATATTTTTATATTTTCCTACAGCTTTTACAATCTCTTTTTGCTCTTTTGTTAAATCCATAAACGAATATTAGCTAAATAAATTTAAGGTAAAAGGAAATATTGCAGATTGTAAGGTTATCTCTTTTTATTTATAGCTATTTAGAAAAAATACTTTCAGGTAAGTTGTTTGCCTTACGTTTTAACTTAAATTGATTATAAGAGACTCGATACTCTTTGGGTCTTAAATAAGATATATACCTTGCTTCTTTTTTTGCCTCTGCCCAATCATATCTAAGACGTAATGCCAATTTTTCACCTAAAACAATATCTAAATTTTCTACCTTTTTTGTTTCAATCATTTTCCAAATAGTATTAAGAATATCATTATCATCTTCATCATTAGGATTTAAATATAGTTGCATTTCAATATAGTGTCTGCGAAGAGCTTCTTGATCTTGATTTTGATAAGAAGCTTGAATTTGCAAAGATAATTCTCGAATCTTTTCTCTCCAATGTTGGCGCTGCTGAGTGACATTTTCTATTAAAATTTTTCTCTCTGATGTAAATAATGCAACTATAGCAGCAACCAATCCAGCCGTGACGGCTGAACTTAATATAGTCGAAAGTTCCATAAATATCCTTTCTCTTGCAAAATATTTCAAACCTTAGAATAAATTTTAATAAAAATAATTTTTTACCATTTTGTACGTTCAACTACACTTATACCGTCTTCCGTAGGTTTTTTACTATTCATACTGTTTTCTATTGTTTGAATAACTATATATAACATATTTGTATCTTTTGAAGTATTGCAGATATTTCTAACTTCATTTGGATTTACTTTTATAATACTTCCCTCTTTTATATCCATTTTTTTACCGTCAATTTCAAACTCACCCTCACCTTTTAATATAATAAAAAGCTCTTCATTTTTTTTATGTTTATGATCAAAAGGAAAATATTGACCTGGGGCAAAACTGTTTAAAGATATTTCACTTCCTGTTAAATCCATCAATTCATTTAAAAATACTTTTCCTTCTAATACTTTTTTAGAGTCAGGTAAAATATATTGTTTATCTTTAATATCTTCAAATTTTCCGACATTTATAAACTCAAAACTTTTTGGCATAATCTATCCTTTTCTTATTAAGTGAGAAAAATTTATAAAATTTAATTCTTAAGTTTATAATTTTAACTCTTTTAGACTAAAAGATTATGCTATTTATAAATTGTTTACATTCCAATATCGTCAGGCAATTTTATTTTTTAATTAAAAAGAAAAAACTACTCAAATTATTTTAATTATTAAGTTTTGTTTATATCTTTTTTCTCATAATAATTTGTCCGCTATTATATTCTGTTTCTCCTATTACTTGCCAAGTACCGGAAAGAGTGGGAGAAGGATGTTCTGCAAAATCCATTTGAACTATTCCCTTCCATGGATGATTATGCCCATCTGAATCATCGTGAAGAGTATAAAAATAATTGACTGATTTACCATCAGAAACTGCAATATCAACACTCCATCTTCCAATTATTTCATTATTCGTTTTCTTCCCAATTTCTTTGAATTCACCTCCACCAAAGATAAGCTGACCTTCTTCAAATTTTATTGTTGTTTCTGACTCAGCTTTTTTATTTGTACTTGTAGATTTAGATTCTACTTTCCAAGTACCCTTCAATTTTTGTAATTTTTTTTCTAAATTACTTGTACCTATGTGATTATAAATTCTGAAAATAGCATAAAAGATAATAAAAAATGCAGCAACTGGTCCTCCAAGTTCTATCATTTGAGAGCCTGTTGTTGTTATCTTTGCAACATTTAAATCCTTAAAGGATAGGTACAATATAATTGTGGTTACAAGTGCGAGTATTGTAATACAAAATAAATCAATTAATTTTTTATTCATTTATATTTCCTTTCTTAGTTTAAAAATAAATAATATTATTATATCTTATTTTAATATAAATTTAGAATAACCACTAAAATATCAACAATAATAAATATTAAATATCTTAAAATTATTTTTAATAATTTATCATGTACAATATTATGTTAATAGAGGAGAAAAGATGAAAATCAAACAATTACTAATACTTATTGTTGCACTGGTATTTAGTGCGTGTAGTGTAAACCACCAACCATACTTAGATAAAAATGTAAAAGGACCCATTTCCAAAGTATCAGTAATTGCTATGAAATCAGGTTTAAAAATAGAGTTTAGAAACAATAAAAATCATACACTTGAATATATGAAAGAAAAATGTAAAACCAATAGTGATGAACTTTTGAGTTCAATATTAAATAAAAGTGGTATTCTTGGTGAATTAACCGCTAGAAATATAGAGCATATTAACTTTGGAGAAAAAACTGACTATATAATGACTATTGAACCCATTCGATACTATTCAGAGAATACTAATCTTTGTGAACCAACTGTAGTTGACTATGAAATAACATTAATTGATTCTAAGGAGCTTACAAAAAATTGGGATACAAAAAGAAAAGTTGATAAAATCACTTCGTTCACTAAGAAAACTGATAAAAAGATAGTATGGAGAGATATCATAACTTGGGATTATAAAAAAAATCCTACTACAAACGATAAAAATGTAAATCATTATTTTAATGAAAAGCTTTCAAAAAGTTTTGAAAAAACTGGACTTTTCCCACAAAAAGTTATGGATATAAATAGTGCCATAATTAAAAATCAAGAAAAATACAAAAAAAATCGAGAAAAAAAAAGAAAAGCTAACAATGCCAAATATCAAAGTGATAGTATGAGATTTTTATCATCTATTAATTGTAACATAAAAGATAGACTAGCTATAGGGTATTCAAAAAAGTCTAATGCTTTATGTTTAGGAAAATTATCTTTTATTAATGCAAAAAAAGATTTTAATTCTCAAAGATTATCAATGTTAAATGCCACACAAAAGCAGACAGTATTTACTCTTAAAAACAGCACTTGTCCAGTTATCTCAAGTAGTGAAGCAGGCGGTTCAAAATATGATAAAAACGTAGCTTTCAAAAATACCTATAAAACACAGATATTAGAACATTTTAATAATAAATGCCATATAGACGTAATAGACGGTATTAATTTCATGACTTGTGGAGAAAAAAATAAAAGTTACTTTTTGGAACTTTCATATTCAAATGAAAATAGAATCTACAAAAAATATATGATTCAAGTGGGAAATCTCTGCTTTGATAAACTAAAAAAATATTATAACAATGATGAGCTAGATTCAAAATGGAGAACTATGTATGGTTCTAATAGATTTGGATTTGATGCTCAAGGATACAATATACTTACTGATTCAAAGTATGATACAGAGGGATTTGACTATGAAAATTGGGATAAAAACGGCATAAATAAATTAACAAAAACTAAATATGATATTGAAGGCTTTGATATAAATAAAATAAGTAAAGATGGAACAGATAAAGATGGATGGAATCCCCATCTAAAAAAATTTGTTAAAAAGAAAATAGAAAAAAAATACCATTCTATGGATATAGTAAAATTTGATTCACAATTAAAAAACAACTTATATAATAGAAGCTACTATAATGATCTTTCATACATAAAAGAAAAAGATGGTTTTAAACTTGTAGGTAAAAAAGTATATGGGGATATTCAAAAACCTAACAAAATAGAGACTTACTATTTTCGTTCTGCAAGAGAGAAATTGTTAGACCTAGATAAACCTAAAAAACCAATTATGAAAGAAGCTCTTGTTCTTGAAAGAGTAGATGTAAGAGAATTTGACAAGTACGGTTATGACAAAGATGGCTATGATAAAAATGGATGGAATGCAAAATTAAAAACATTTAGAAAATAAATTTGTTTTAAAAAATTAAAAAAAAGAAGAGGAAAAAGGGAATCTAACTATTTTCTTTACTATTAGTTTTATCACTTTTCTTTTTGGGTGGAGGTAGTAATCTATTGAAATCATAAGGGATAATATTTCTTTCTATCTCTTCTGAAAAGTCATATAGTTTTATACAAATACCAAATAAAATAAACCATGCAAATATTTTATTTATAATTGGAATAGAAAAATATAAACCTATAACAACGCCTAAGATACCGATAATTAGTAAATAATTATCAATCTTTTTTGCTTTTATTAGATTATAGTAATACATAACTTTTAAAATAAGTTTTTTGTTTTTTAACATTTTATTTCCATTCTTATTTAGTTAATAAATACTACTATTAAAAAAGTTAGATTAGTATAAATAGATATTTATAGTTTACTATTTTTAAGTAAACAGAAAAGAACGATTTTTCTTATCTGTTTGATAAAAGGATATACAAAATTTCTAAAAAATTTATTATCTTTAAAATATATCTTTTTTTGGGAGAGTCTATTTAAAAAAATTATTGCATCCGAGCCTTGATAAATTTTACTTGCATCTACTCTTATGATAAATCCGTCGTTTATATTAAACCCAAGTTTACTAAGCTCTTCAATAGATTGTTTATCTTCTCTTGCATTTACAAGTATAAGATTATGGCTTTCTTTTAACTTTATATAGTTTGCATAAAATTTACAAAAAGGACACTCTTTATCATAAAATAGTTCTATTTTCATTTTAAATTATACATTAGTCAATCTTTTATCCTCTTTCACTAAAAGCAAGTTTTAAACCAAGTGCCGCAAAACTGCCTGCAAAGATTTTTTGAATAACCGTACTAACTTTTTTTGAATGTACCAGAAGTTCACTAAAAATACTTGACACAAAACCGTAAACTGTAAAAACACCAAAGGTCATAAGCATAAACACTCCGCCTAAAAGTAACATACCAAGGAGTGGTTGCTCTGATTCAGGAGAAATAAACTGAGGTAAATATGCCAAAAAGAAAATAGACAATTTAGGATTAAGAATATTAATTATAAAACCTCTAAAAGCTATGCTACTATTCTTTGATTGAGTCTGATCTTTGTCTAAAACCAAAGGAGAAGAAGAACGCCACATCATCCATGCCAAATAAAGTAAATATGCTGCACCTAAATATTTTACCGCTTGAAATAGCAATGCACTAGTGTGAAAAATAGCAGCTAAACCCAATACACTCGCAAGTAAAGATGGAAGGATACCCAATGTACACCCTAAAGCAGCAAATAAACTAGCACGTTTACCCAAAAAAAGTCCAGTTGAAACTGTATATAAAACTCCTGTTCCAGGAATAAGCACTACAATTAAAGAGGTAAATAAAAATTCTATTGATACCATTTGAAAAATTCCTTTTTATTTAAGTATTATAATCATTTATCAATGAGTAAAATCATCAATTTCTTCATATACCGTAACAGAGACTCGCTCTCCTATCTTTCTCATATCCGCCATTTCTTCTGGATTTTCATACCCCCAAAAAGATTCCCAACTCTCCATTGAATCCCATCTTGCTACAGTAATCACTTCAGTTTTATTTTCCGGACTACGAAGCATAAAACTTCCTAAAGCACCAGGTATAGTTTCATGAATTTTGTTTGTAGTAAAACTCCATGCTTTTTGAAAACTCTTAAAACTCTCTTCTTTTACTTTCCAATGATAAACTACCCGAATCAATATAAACTCCTTAGTTCTTTTTATTTATTTTATACTTTTAATCCTCAACATTTCATTACCGCCTTTTTGGAACTCATAATCAACAATTTCTACTTTATACTGATATCCAGCTTTTTTCAAGTGTTCTGTTAGCGGTTTTAAATATTCCGATCTGTTTCCTTTAAGATCAAGCAGCGGGAAAATTCTAACTTCATTTCCTACACTGCACATCTCCAAAACAGCATTTAAATGAAAATCCAAATCAAGATGTTCGCTGTATAAAAATAAAAAATGAGAACAAAGAACAAGATTGAAACTCTTTTTTTCAAAGGGTAGATTTGGCAGTGAACCTTCTATATAACGTCCTTCTTTTTTACCTGCTTCATAATCTTCAAGAAATTTTGTCATAGCTAAAATACGTACATTTTTTAACTCATTAACGGAACTAATATTTTTCCAAATATAGGTTCCCTTATTTTGTTCTACCTCTTTCATAACAGTTTCGGCAGTATCTAAAATCCTTTGTTTTATTTCATTTTTTGTAAATTGAAAAATAGGATCAAAGGAAATAACTGAAATATTTTTCTTTGTGGCTTCGGCATTGAAACTTGATGGACCATCGGCACAGCCGAGTATAGAAGAGGAAAGATCAGTTGTATTAAGAGAAAACATGGCTTTGTATTCTTCAAAGTTTCTTCCCCAAGGTACAACGTTTTGTAGAATCATTTTTTTACCTTTTGGAATATAATACTTAAAATCAACTTTAGGATAATAATTTTATTCTGATAAAACATCTAACAAATCCCTCTTTAGAAAAAAGATGATTTTCCTTTTTATTTTTTAAATATTTTTTATGATATAATATTTTTTATCACAAAATATTCAAGGAGATTCTTATGTCCTCAATTAGTGAAATAGTAGATAATTTTGATATTGGTTTTTTTAGTACACACATCAATTCAGATAATTCTATTAACCTTGAAAAGATTAATACACCTGAGGAATTATCAAGTTTTAATGATACTCTCAAAGAAATAAGTAGAGAAGCTTATACTCCACCATCTCCAGGATATGTACAACTTGACGGCTATAGGTTGGATGAAAACAATAATCAAGTACCTACTAAAATCATTTTAGAAGATGTTTATACTAAAGATTTATTTTTAGATGAAGATGGGAATTGGGATGAAAAAGCAGAAGCTGAAGCTTATAAACAAAGAGAATTAGAGTATAAAAAAGAAGTAATAAATGACTGGATAAAAGATATGGGTTATGAATTACAATCCAAAGCTGAACTGATGAAAGCATTATTAGCAAAAACAGATTCTTAGAACATTTATATCAAAAACTAAAGTAACTATTTTTTATTTTTCTTTCTTGAAGCTTTTGCCATTTTAGCTTTTTTCTTTGCTTTTTCTTTATTTAAACTTGCACTTTTTCTTGCATTTAGAACTTGTTCTTTTGTTGTTGTATCTTTATCAAATGCTTTAAAAGTTGCATTACTTCTTGCTGCAAGAAGATTCATTTTCGTACTTTTTACACTGTTGTTATTTTGACTTTTAGCCATTTTGTAGCCCTAAATTGTTTGTAAGATTATAATTTAGAAGAGAGTTAGTAAGCCTGTTCTCTATTTCTAAAAACTTTGAAATAATAGTTCTTTAGAGATTAATAAAAGCTTATATTAATAACTTTTGAGTTGTATATGTAGTTATAGAAGGAAAGAAACAATGAACCAATTCAAAAAAAGAGTTGATTCATTGCAAATTATATTTTACAAATCTTTGAATAAAGGTGTTTTTCCAAAATTGTCTTTATAAATTAATACACCCATCAAAATAAATATTACATTTTTCACAATATACTGCCCCACTAAAGTAAAGGCATATGCACTTGTGTAAATGAAACTTCAGGTAATAGTACCAAAGGAGTAAATGTGCATACCATATGAATAAAAAATAGAATTAATGCAAATCTTAAATACAAACCCAAAAGCAAACCAATTCCAACCGTTACTTCCCATAAAGCCAGAAGTTTTATAGATATATTTCCGGGTATTAGATGAAAAAACATTATATCAATCGTTTTTGTAGCCAAAACCTCTGCCGGACTTAATTGTGGAAAAAACTTCAACACACCATACCAAATAAATATCACACCAAGTGCAATTCTAGAATATTTTAAAATATCGTTCATAACTTCTCCTTAAAAAGGTGAAATTATATCTTTTTTATTCTTAATCTTGATAATCGTTATTGATAATATCATCTGAATAGATTTTTTTAAATTTATTAAAAGACATTTCTGACAATACCGAAATCTCTTGTTCATAACCTTTTTTATTAAAATTTACAGAATGATGATTCATAAACCCATGTAAAAAAGGAACTTGCCTGATTGTGACGTTATTTTTATTGGCTAACTTATCCATAAGTTCATTTACTGAAAAGTGGATCTCTGAAGAGGGAAAAGTAAGACAAATAGGAAATAATGGCTCGATGTCCAAGTGATTTCTAATTTGAGAACCGTAATAGCAATATGCACTTTTAACATTAAGATTAATAATGTCAGATATCTTCCAAATAGCAGAAGCACCGATACTAAAACCAATTAGATTTACTGGTGACTCTATGGATTGAATTCTGTTTAGTAAAGTTTCTGCATATTTATTGAGTGTTACTTTTTCTAAAAAATAGTTGTATGCTTCTTTTTCACTAGAAAATGACATATATTTTGCCGAATAAGGATCATGTATCTCAGTTGGCAAATTGAAATTAGAAGAAAATTCTTCTAATTCTTTTGTTCTTCCAAAAATATCTGAAATGATAATATTTTGCATAAGTCTGATGCCTTTTAATGTTTAAAATTAGCCAAAAATTGAAATTATTAATACATTTTTTGAGATTATCTTAGAGGTAATTTTATACAATCTTTTATAAAATATTGTTATTTAGAAAAAATTCTAGTCCTCTTTATTTTAACTTCTTTAGGCTTTAAAGCTTAAATTACCACAAGTATCCCCTCGTTCACTTCTAGATAATTTATTACTTGTAGACATCTCCTCTACTATCAACTTTTAATATTTTTATTTCTTCTTCATTCATATGAAAAAGTATTCTATATTTCGATACTCTCATTCTATAGATTGGAGGTATATCATTGCCTGTTAGTTTCTTTACATCTCCATCCGGTAAGTTTTGAATGGCTTGAAAGATTTTTTCTTGAAGTTTTTTATCATATCTTGAAAACTTCTTTTCAAATGTTTTAGAATATGAAATAATCATAAGTTAAATTTATTTTTAAAATCTTCATTTGAAGTAAACTCATCATTTTTCAGTATAGATAATATCTCCTTTTCATCGTCTGCTTCAAGCAATAATTCAGCTTGTTGTTTTGTTTTAGTATCTTTTGCAAGATACTCAGTAAGGCTTTCTCTTATAATTTGAGAAATTGATTTTTTTTCAATAAAACTTACAGCTCGTGCTTGTTCATATAATGTTTCATCAATAGTTAAATTTAATCTATGCATAAATACTCCTCTATGTAGTGATGTATAAATGTATTATAACATATTTAATTAATAAATTTAATAAGTCTTTTGTCTAACAAGTTCACCTACAGTAGTAGCCGTCAGGTGCAGCGATTTGTTAGAATTAATGAATTAGCACTTTTTCTCTAAGTGATGGATCATTTTATAAGATATACCCATCCTATGACTAGAGCTAATGTTGTGAGAAAAGGACCAATATGTCCTAAAATTAAAATTGTTTTTTTATTGTTTGTTTCTGGATAATCTATATTCCTATATGCTTGAGGCACATTGCTATATGCTATGAAATATAAAATTATTGCAGCTGAAATGCAAAGAAAAAAACTGAAAGAAGAAACAAGGCCAATTGATAAAATAACTGCTTGTAGTTTAATATCGTCATCGACATATTCAAAAGTCGCAAAAAGAATTGCCTGAGTTGTAAGAAGCCAAGAAATTCGGTCCTTAATTAGATCGTTTTCTTTTTTAAAAAATTCTTTATATCGATTGTAAATATTCTCAGCCATAATTTTCTCCTATTGTTAACTATTTATTAGTAATATATTATATATAAATAATATATTAAGATTATATTTTAAATTATTTTATAATTTGAGAAAGAGAATAAAGAGTAAAAATAATCATGTTTACTAATACTATTTAGTGGTATTTTTTTGTTTAGCTATTTTTTCATTTGTCTCTTTTATATTGTCAAATCTGTCTTTCATCATAACAAACATATATCCAAGAGCAATAATAACAACACCAATAATAAATATATTTTTCATCTAATCTCCAATAATAAAGTTTTAATCTAAAACGTTGGCTTTTGTTTTAAATTTTTTGCCTCTTTTTCTTTTAATTCTCTTTCATGATATGGGATTGGATTGTATAACTTTAGAAAAGTTCTATTTAGTTCTAAATAAGGTTGATTAAATACTTCTAACATGCTAAATTCATTATTTTTATTTGCTTTTTCTGAACATTTATATCCAGAATAAGTCTTTTTTGAGCTTGGATAAGGTTTTTCACACCAAATATATTTATCATGTAGAGAATGATCTATGGAACTAGGTTTTCCATATTTTTCCATTGCCGCATTATAAAACTTTTTTTCATTTGTTTTATTTTGAACACTTGAATAAACAATATCCTCAACATAATATTCTTTTTGTGAAGGATTTGAAATGCCTAAAACAATTTTAATAGTTGCTTGCTTAAGAGTAACATGTACCTTTGTACCTTTATCAAATTTTGAACGTTTATATTCTTGAATACTATAATATGGTTCAATTTGTTTTTCTCCCCATTTAAAAGAAGAGGTATCTCTTGCTTTATACCTTTTTTTTATAACTTCTAATACTTCATTTTGTGTCATTCCCAACTTGATACCAGAAATATCAAAATTTGTAACTTTATATCCTACACCTGCAAATAAGAAATTTGCTAAAAACACTGCCATAAAAATTTTTTTCATTACTTTCCTTAAATATAATATAAAAAATTATATCATAATTTTAATTACTTCTTTATTAAATAAATATAATAATTATTTAATTTCTTTTAAGGATAATAGAAAATTTATTTATTTATATAATAAAATAAATTTCTGATTTCATATTTTAGAGGGTAGTTTTTTTCTTATAGTAGATAGATTTTTTTCAAAAGGAATAGTAATATTTTTATATGACTTATACTCTTCAACTCTTCTATTAAGCTCATAATCTAAAGAATTTTTTACAACAATAGCATTATTTGTAAAGCCTTAATAAAATCATTAAATTAACTAAGATATTACTCTTTTATATCCAATTTTAAAGTTATAAAATCACTTCTTTATTTTTTCTAGTGATTATAATATATTATCAAATAATAAGGAAATTGAAAAAAGTAAAACAAAAAGCAACCCACAGAGTTTCGAAGGCAGAAGCTACCCTCGTTTATTATTTATTATTTCTGTTTTGTAAAACTCGCATAAAAATATCCTCCCAGCATATTTCTTATACTCAGACAGTTACAAAACTTTTTCGAAACAATAAGTAAACACTCGGCTTCTCAAATGTGGAAAAGGAGGATAATGACCTTTGAATTTTTTAGTACCATTTTATTTTAATTAGTGTGATACTCAACAATTATTATAAAAGTGGAGATTCAACCTCTGAGATAAAAATTCTAAACTAAAACTCAACTTATTTATTATTAATATATTATTTTTATCAAATACTTGCTATAGTAAAAAATGATTAATTTTCTAAGAATAAAAGAATATATTTTAAAAGTATTAGGGCTTATAAAAATGCAAAAGACTGAAAAACAGCTATTAGAAGATAGACTAAAAGAACTACTAATAAATAAAAAAAAAGAAGAAGGAATTGTAGTTAGTTTAAAAGGAAAGTGGGGAGTTGGGAAAACACACTTTTGGAAAGATTTAATTGATAATGAACTGAAAAACAACAATGAATTAAAATATGCATACATATCATTATTTGGTAAAAACTCACTTGATGAAATTAAAAAAGAAATTATTTTAAAAATATCTATAAAAGATAAAGTATTAGGTTCTATATCTGGAAGTCTTAAAAATATTAAAACTACATTTGGTCTAAAAGAAGATGATAATAGTTTTGGTATTACTGGAACTTTATTAGGAAGTTTAGTTTCATTAGTTGAAAAAAAAGACTTTAAAAATGTATTAATTTGTTTTGATGATTTTGAACGTCTATCTGCTAGTTTAAATATAAAAGATATATTAGGTTTTATTTCTGAATTAAAAGAACAAAAGAATTGTAAAATTCTTATGATTAATAATAACAATGAACTGAAAAAATCAGATGTACATAATTATCAAAATATTATGAAAGATGATGAAAAATTACATTATGTATTAACAAATACAAATTTAGAAAAAATATTTGAAGACTATAGAGAGAAAATTATTGACTTTGAATTTGAGTATAGTTTTAATGATTTTGATGAGAAATTTAATAATCTTTATAAAATTGATATATTTGACAATGAGTTTATACTAAATGAAATAAAAAAGAATGCTGATAATTTAGAAATTGAAAACATAAGATTATTAAAACAATACATATCTAACCTTGAATTATTTTTACAATATTTTCAAAATAAAAAAATTTCTAAGCTAGTAAAACAAATATTAATTGTAGATATAATGATTTATTCTTATGAAGTAGAAAATTTTCAATTGATAAATTGGTATGGAAAAATAGATTCAACATTGATTATAGATTCTTTAAAAAAAGGCTATATATTAGAAAAGGATTATTTACATAGTAACCTTGAAATGCTATCTCAAAAATTAAGTGCTGAAAAAAGTAATTTTGATATTGCGAATAAACTTCATAAAATCCCTGATAAGTTTAGTTTTGAAGTCAATTATACTAAAGAAGAATATATCAAGGATTTAAAAGAATGTATTATTGGACATGAAGATATTTTATTAGAAGTTATTTCACTAGATAACTTAAAATACTATTTAAATGAGCTAGATAAATATTCAAGTGAATTTAATATAAAGAATATATTAGATGAGTGTGCTAAAAAATATATTGATAAAATATTTAAAGATGGTTTTGATGCAAAGAAACATATGCATAATAGCATGATACAACAAATACAAAATGAAAATCCCCATCTTAATAAATATGTAGAAGAAAAAAGAAGTGAGGCTTTAAATATAAATGGACTTTCAGAAGAAGAAATTATTAAAAATTATCATAATCCACAAGAAAAAAGTTCATGGGGTATAGAAGAAGAAATTTTAAACTCAATTAATTTAGAAAAGCATATAAAATTTATGAAAAAATCACCACAATATTTTGAAGAAGCTTTTGAATTTGCACGATGGATAAATAGATTTAATGGTAAAAAACCTTTTGAAAAAACATATCAGAATATTATTGAAGCAATAAACATTATTAGTTCAGAAAATGAAGAAATGAAAGCTAAAATGGAAAGAATAAAAAATATAATTGATAAGTGGGATGATAATAAAAGTATTTAAAAGTAATATTAGATATATTAGATTTTGAGTTTAGTCAAGGCGAAGATTGATTTTTTCTCGGAGCGTACACGCAGTACGTGAGAATAAAAAATCAATCTTTAACGCAGAATAAGCTAAAAAGATGATGTTTATAACATCACTTTTTAGATGTGGTAATTAGGCGCCTCATTAGTAATAGTAACATCATGCACATGACTCTCTTTAAGTCCTGCACTTGTTATCTCTACAAATTCTGCTCTTTCTTGGAATGTTGGTATATCTTTAGAACCTAAATATCCCATAGAACTTCTAAGTCCTCCGACGAATTGGTGGATGATATCTCCGATTGCTCCTCTGTAAGGAACTATTCCTTCAATTCCTTCAGGAACTAATTTATCAGGTGCTGTTCCTTCTTGGAAATATCTGTCTGTACTTCCTTTTGTCATAGCTCCGATTGATCCCATTCCTCTGTATGTTTTAAATTTTCTTCCGTGACTTAAGATAACTTCACCGGGAGATTCTTCGGTTCCTGCTAATGCACTTCCCATCATAACTGCACTTGCTCCTACTGCTAAAGCTTTTGCAACATCACCTGAAAATTTAATACCACCGTCTGCAATTACTGGAATATCATGTTTAGCAGCTTCTGCCGAACACTCATCTATTGCACTTATTTGTGGAACACCTACACCTGCAACAACTCTTGTAGTACAGATACTTCCAGGTCCGATACCGACTTTAACCGCATCAGCTCCTGCTTTGATTAAATCTGCTGTTGCTTCTGCTGTTGCAACATTTCCTGCAATAATTTCTACGTCAAGTTCTGCTTTGATTAGTTTAACAGTATCTAAAATACCTTTTGAGTGTCCGTGTGCAGAGTCTAAAACTAGAACATCAACACCAACTTCTACAAGTGCTTTTGCTCTGTCTAATTGGTTTACACCGATTGCTGCTCCAACTCTTAATCTTCCAAATTCATCTTTATTTGCATTTGGATATTCTCTTTTTTTATTAATATCTTTAATTGTAATAAGACCTATAAGTCTGTTATTTTTATCTACTATCGGTAATTTTTCAATTTTATTTGCATGCATAATATCTGCTGCTTCATCAAGTGTAGTTCCTTCTTTACCTGTAATTAACGGCATTGAAGTCATTTTTTCTTCTACAAGCAGTGAATAATCTTTTGTAAATCTCATATCTCTGTTTGTTAGGATTCCAAGAAGTATTTGATTGTCATCTACAACAGGAACACCTGAAATTTTATATGAAGCCATAATATCTTCTGCATCTTGCAGAGTTTGGCTTTTTTTAATTGTCACAGGATCTATTATCATTCCTGATTCACTTTTCTTTACTTTTTTACATTGTAAAGCTTGAGACTCTATGTCCATGTTTTTGTGAATTATTCCAATGCCTCCAAGTCTTGCCATTGCAATTGCAGCTTCATACTCAGTTACAGTATCCATAGCAGCACTTACAAAAGGAATATTAAGAGTAATATTTTTTGTTAATTTTGATTCTAAATTCACCTCTCTTGGCAAAACCTCAGATTTTGCAGGAACTAATAAAACATCTTCAAACGTCAATGCCTTTTTTCTAATTTTCATAAACTTGCCTTTTGTATATCATTAAATTATTTATAATTAACCGCTTTTTCTAAAGCTAAAGCACCATCAAACAAAGTTTGCTCATTATAAGCTCTTCCTATTAATTGTAAACCTATTGGCATACCTTCGCTGTTTTTGTCAACAGGTAAAGATATTGCTGGCAGACCAGCTAGATTTACGGAAATTGTGTATATATCGCTTAAGTACATTTCCAAAGATGTTTTAAAACTTCCAAACTCAGGTGCAGTTGTCGGTGCAACAGGAGAAAGAATCAAATCCGCATCTTTAAATATATTTTCATATTCATCTTTTATCAAATGTCTAACTTTTTGAGCTTTTATATAATAAGCATCATAATAACCTGAACTTAAAACAAAAGAACCTAACAAAATTCTTTTTTGTACCTCTTGCCCAAAACCTTGAGATTTTGTTTGAGTATACATATCTTTAAGTCCACCCTCACCTTTTCTATTTCCATATCTTACACCATCGAATCTTGAAAGATTTGCACTAGCTTCTGCAGTTGCTACTATATAATAAGATGAAAGAATCTTATCTGTATCTAACATATTTTTATGAACTATTTCATGTCCTGCAGCTTCAAGAGCTTTTACGGCTTTTTCAAATCCTTGTTTGATTTCATCACTAGCTTGTTCAACGAAGTTATCGATAACTGCAATTTTTAATTTTCTTTCACTATTTAAATTTGGAGTAACAGGAGTATAATCTACATTTGCAGAAGTTGAGTCCAGAGGGTCATGCCCTGAAATAATATCATATAAAATTGCTGCATCTTCTACATTTTGAGTTATAGGTCCAACTTGATCCAAAGATGAAGAGTAAGCTGTTACGCCGTATCTTGAAACTCTTCCGTATGTTGGTTTCATTCCTACGCATCCGCAATAAGCTGCCGGTTGTCTAACTGAACCGCCTGTATCGGTCCCTAATGCTGCAACTGCAATTCCTGCTGCAACTGCTGCTGCACTACCGCCACTACTTCCACCTGCTGTTTTATTTGGATTATGGGGATTTAAAGTTTTACCGTAACAAGAACTGTCTGTTGAACTTCCCATCGCAAATTCATCCATATTTGTACGACCGAAAGGGCTAAGTCCTGAATTTCTTAAATTTTTAATTACTGTTGCATCATATGGACTTACATATCCTTGAAGAATATTGCTACAACAAGTTATATTCCAATTTTTTACATTTATAATATCTTTAATAGCTATAGGAATACCGTCACTTGATGTTGTAACTTCTTTGTTTGTTAATTGTTCTACATAAGCACCTATATTACTCTCTTTGATTTTTGAGCTTAAATCTTCTCTTAATTTTTCAATTTCCTCACCGTTTAAAGTTAGTGCTTCTTTTAGAGTTATCAAAATCTATCTCCTGGATTACGAATAGTATATTGCGCGTTATTATATAGAAAAAATGATTAAAAAACGGTAAATAATTTTAGAGAATAAAATGAATAATTTTTAGAAATAAAAAAAGGGAGATGAAGAAATCCTCACCTCCCTTTTATAGTATCAGATTAAATACTATACAAAAGCAATAAATGCCATAGGTGTAGCATCACCTCTTCTGATTCTTGTTTTTACAATTGAAGTATATCCACCGTTTCTTGATTCATATTTCGGTGCTATTTCATCAATAATTTTTTTAGTAGCTTCTTTATCTTGTAATAATGCAAAAACAGCTCTGTGAGTGTTGAAATCTGCATTTCTAGATGTAGTTACTAATCTTTCAATATATCTTTGCAACTCTTTTGCTTTTGGTACAGTTGTTTCTATCTTCTCTCTTGTAATTAAAGCGATTGCTAAATTTTTTAGTAATGCTTTTCTATGAGAAGAAGTTCTGTTTAATCTTCTATATCCGTGCTTATGTCTCATATCAAACCCTTAATTATGCTTTTAATTGCTCTAGCTTTCTTCTTAAAGCCGAAGCAACATTTTCAGGAAGTGTATTATCAATCGGGAAACCTAAAGATTCTAATTTCTCAGAGATTTCATCAAAAGATTTTTTTCCTAAATTTTTAATATTTTTAACTTCTACTTCACTCATAAGTACTAATTCACCTAAGAATTTAAGTCCAGCTCTGTCTAAAGAGTTGAAACTTCTAGCACTTAAATTTAAATCATCAATTTTTACAATTAAATCTTTTAATTCTACCGGTTCTTCACCTGAATCATTAACTGTAACTTCAGATAAATCAAATACTTTGTTAAATACCGACATTTGTGAGTACATAATTGATACTGCTTCTTTAAAAGCTGCAACCGGAGTAATTTGTCCGTTTGTTTGTACTGTAAATACGGCTTTTTCAAAGTTTGGATTATCTTCAACCAACATTTTTTCAATATCATATACTACTTTTTTTACCGGAGTAAAGAAAGCATCTAATGGAATATAATCTGCACTTACCATCTCTCTGATATCTTCAGAAGGCATATATCCTATACCTCTTTGGATAATTACTGAGAAAGTTAAATTACAGTCTGAGTTAATAGTTGCAAGGTGAACATCAGGACTTACTATTTCAACATCTGAGTTTACTAAGTCTTCACCTTTAATCTCTTTTGGTCCGTCAAAAGAGTATTCAACAACTACTTGTTCTTCGTCACCATTAATTTTGAATTTAATGTTTTTAAGATTAATTACAAAAATAGCTATATCTTCAAGCATACCTCTTAATGAGTCAAACTCGTGAGAAGCACCTTCAATTTTTACTGCAATAGGAGCATATCCAACTGATGAACTTAATAAAAGTCTTCTAAGAGGGTGTGCTAAAGTTATTGCAAAACCACTTTCAAATGGATATGCTGATATTTTAGCCTCATCATCATTGATAGCCTCTATTTCAACCTCTGTTGGTAAAAACGGTGTGTCTGCAAATTTTTTCATAGCCTACCTTGCTTATTATTTAGAATATAACTCTACGATTAATCTTTCTTCAACAGGAATAACAACTTCTTCTCTAGTTGGGATTCTTGTAAAAATTCCGAATACTTTATCTTTATCTACGTCTACCCAGTCAACAATACCGGTTTGGTTTGTTAATTCAAGTGATCTAGCAACTTGTGGGTTAGTTTTAGATTTTTCTTTAATTTCTATTTTTTGTCCGGGTTTTACAACGTATGATGGAATATCAACTTTTTTACCATCTACTAAAATATGCCCGTGAGTTGTAAATTGTCTAGCATTTGCTCTAGTTGTAGCAAATCCCATTCTATATACAACGTTATCTAATCTTTGCTCAATTAAAGTAATTAAGTTAGATCCAGTGTTACCTTCTCTTCTTGCTGCTTCTTTAAAGTATTTTCTAAATTGTTTTTCAGAAACACCGTACATGAATTTAGCTTTTTGTTTTTCTCTTAGTTGTAAACCATATTCAGAGATTTTCCCTCTTCTTTGTCCGTGTTGTCCTGGAGCAAATGGTCTTTTTTCTAATGCAGATTTTCCGTTAAGTCTTCTTTCACCTTTTAATCCAAGGTCTGCGTCCAATCTTCTTTCAATCTTTTCTCTCGGTCCTCTATATCTAGCCATTAACTACTCCTTACACTCTTCTTCTTTTAGGAGGTCTACAACCGTTGTGTGGTAATGGTGTAACATCTTTAAACCACTTAACTGTAATACCTTCTATTGCTCCAACAGATTTAACTGCTGTGTCTCTACCTGAACCTGGCCCTTGGATTTTGATACCAACGTTTTTAATACCGTGTTCCATTGCTTTATTCATTGCATCTTCAACTGCTTGTTGAGCTGCAAACGGAGTAGATTTTTTAGAACCTTTGAATCCTAAGTTTCCTGCACTTGACCATGCAATTGCATTACCTGCATTGTCAGTTACTGTTACCATTGTATTGTTAAATGTTGCTGCAATATGTACGACACCGTCAGCAATATTCTTTTTAACAACTTTTTTTCTAGTTACTTTTCTTTTTGCCATTAGTTATCCTTATTAACTTGCTGCAGCTGCACCAACAGTTTTCTTTTTACCTTTTCTAGTTCTAGCATTTGTTTTAGTTTTTTGCCCTCTACAAGGTAAACCTTTTCTATGTCTTAACCCTCTGTATGAACCTAAATCCATAAGTGATTTGATATCCATCGCAACTTTTTTTCTAAGATCCCCTTCAACCATATAGTTTTCGTGAAGTTCTTTTCTAATTGCTGCTGCTTCGTCTTCTGTTAGTTCGTGTGCTCTTTTATCATAAGAGATACCTGTAGCATCTAAGATTAATCTAGAATTATGTAAACCAATACCATAGATATATGTTAAAGCATACTCCATTCTTTTTTTATTTGGTAAATCAACACCTGCAATCCTAGCCATGATTATCCTTGTCTCTGTTTATGTTTTTTGTTTTCGCAGATCACTCTTACGACACCGCCTCTTTTGATAATTTTACATTTATCACACATTTTCTTTACTGAAGCTCTAACTTTCATCAGTCTGTCCTTTTTGTGTATATTCCCATATCCAACAGGCAAGAGCTATATAAAAAGCATTTTGCTTAATTCTCTGTTCTTACCAACTCTTTATAAAACACAAAAAGATTTTATAAAAAATTCTTTAGTGGTTGGAAAAATGGAAACGGATTATAATTAATTTTTGCTTAAATATTGTTTAACTTCCAATTATTTCATACCTTAAGCAAATTTGGTTAAAATTTTGCTTCTGATATTTAAGATATAAAAGGAAATATATGAAGATTTTCAGTGATGAGTTTATTAACGTACAAATAGAAGAGAGTGAAATTCCCTGGCTTAAGATTTTTACAAATGAAAATTATAAAGAGTTAACACAATGTCCTAAAGAGGTAAAAGAGGATATTTTCAGAGCATTAGAGATTATTGAAAAAGAGATGATAGAGTATTATCATCCTGAGAAAATCAATATTGCTTCATTTGGGAATTATGTTCCGCACGTACATTTTCATATTATGGCAAGATTTAAAGAGGATTCTTATTTTCCTGAACCTATGTGGGGTAAAAAACAGAGAAATGCAAATTTGAATCTTCCTGATTTCAGTAAATTTTGTGAAATTGTAAAAGAAAGTTTGAAAAATAAATAGAAATATTTAAGACTCCTTTTGAGTCTTAAATATTTTAAAGTTTGCTGATGTTGTTTGCTATAATATCACCCATTTCAGAAGTTGAAACAACTTCCTTAGCGTCATATGCCGCCAAGTCTTTTGTTCTATATCCGTCTTTTAGAGCTTTTTTAATTGCTGCATCTATTTTATCGGCAGCTTCGCTTTGACCTAAAGAGTATCTTAACATCATTGCAGCACTCTCAATTGTTGCAATAGGATTTGCAATTCCTTGACCTGCAATATCAGGAGCAGAACCGTGAATAGGTTCATAAATAGCTGTTTTATCTCCTGTTGAAGCACTTGGTAAAAGTCCGATTGAACCAACTACCATTGAAGCTGTATCAGAAAGAATATCACCGAAAATATTTCCCGTAACTATTACATCAAACTGTTTTGGATTTCTAACAAGCTGCATAGCCGCATTATCTACATACATATGGCTAAGTTCAACTTCAGGATAACCTTTAGCTATCTCTTCCATTGTATCTCTCCAAAGTTGAGAAACTTCAAGTACGTTTGCTTTGTCTACAGAACAAATTCTTTTATCTCTTTTCATAGCTAATTCAAAAGCTTGTTTTCCGATTCTTTCTATTTCAGGTTTTGTGTAAACCATAGTATTAAATGCTTTAAATCCGTCGTTTTCTCTAGGTTTACCAAAATAGATTCCACCTATTAGCTCTCTTACAACCATAATATCAACACCTTCTATAACTTCAGGTTTAAGTGTTGAAGCATTAACTAATTCATCATAAATAATAGCTGGACGTAGGTTTGCGTAAACTCCCATTGCTTCTCTAAAGTTTAAAAGTCCTGTTTCAGGTCTTAAATCTCTTGGAAGCGTATCCCATTTTTCTCCACCGATTGCACCAAATAGACAAGCATCCGAGTTTAAAACACCCTCAACTGTCTCTTTCGGAAGAGGAGTTCCCGTTACGTCAATAGCGATTCCTCCCATCAAATACTCTTTATATTCTAAACTAAAACCGCAAGAGTAAGATACTGCATCTAAAACTTTAATTGCTTCATCAACAATTTCAGGACCGATACCGTCACCTTTTATTATAGAAATATCATACTTTTTCATTTTTATTAATCCTTTTTCATCTCAGCTTTTGCATAATTTATTAATCCACCAGTAGAGATAAGTTCTTGCATAAATTCAGGAATCGGGATAAATTTATAAATTTTATTAGTTGTATTATTTGTAATAATCCCTTCATCTAAATCTATTGAAATCTCTTCACCCTCTTTGATTTCCAAAGACTCCGGCAATTCAAAAATAGGAAGTCCCATATTAAAAGAGTTTCTATAAAATATTCTTGCAAAAGAAGGTGCAACAACGGCGGCAACTCCTGCAGCTTTTAGTGCAATAGGAGCATGTTCTCTACTTGAACCGCATCCAAAGTTTTCCCCTGCAACGATAATATCACCTTTTTTTAATTTTTTCGGGAAATCAGGATCTGCATCTTCCATAACATGATTTGCTAAATGCTCTGGGTCTGAACTATTTAAATATCTTGCAGCAATAATAACATCAGTATCGACATTTGCTCCAAAATTCCAAACTTTTCCTGTAATCTTACTCATATTTTAGTTCCTTAAATTTAGTACTTTTTTTAAAGTTTATTTTTCTAAAGTTTTGCATTTTATCTAAAATTTTAAAAATTATAGATTAAATAGAATTCCTTAAAGTGATTTTTAACTAATTTGGGTATAATATCTGACTTATCTTTAACATATGAGGAACACCCATTGAGTACAAAAGATTTAAATAAAGATATTGAAGATATTGTAAAAGAATACAAAGATTCAATTTTAACTTATGAAAAACTTATCAAAATCTTTCCTAAAGCTCCCTCAGCAGCAAATGTAAAAAAACTTTTAGCCCTTGTTCAACTATACAATGTAACTTTGATTAGCTCACAAGAACAAGCAAAAAGAATGAATGCTGAAGAAGCAAAGAAAAAAGAAGATTTAAGAAACAAACTAAAAGAGAATGATGAAGATGTCTTCGATTTATTAAAAAGTAAAGAGCTTCTTGAATGGTCAAGATCCGACTCTCCTGTAAGAATGTATTTAAGAGAAATGGGGCAAATCCCGCTTTTAACAAAAGAAGAAGAGATTGAAATATCTAAAAAAATAGAGATGGGAGAAGATGTTATCCTTGATGCAATCTGTTATGTTCCCTATCTAATTGATTTTATTTTAGAATATAAAGAACCTTTAGTAAATAGAGAGAGAAAAGTAAAAGAACTTTTTAGAAACTTTGATGATGAAGATTCTGACGATGACGATTCAGACAATGATTCAGAAATCGAAGAAGAAGAGGTTTTAGATGAAGATGATGATTCTAAAAAACCTGCAAAAAAACTTGATAAAAGAGCTGAAACTATTATAGCTGCTTTTAAAGTTTTAGAAAAAGCAAAAAAAGATTGGCTTAAATTCCAAGCAAAAGAGTCTCCAAAATCAGAAGGCGAAGTTGATCAAATGCAATATAATTTATCGGTTGCATTTAAGAAAAAAGTATTAAAAGACTCTTTATTCAATTTAGGACCTACTTCAAAACTAATTACAGAGATTGTAAAAGCGATGGAAACAGCTTTAAAATCAGAATCAGGATTTGAAACAGAACTTAAAAAGCTTGAGTATAAATTACCTTTATTCAACGATATTTTATTAAAAAATCACCAAAAGATTTTGGATAATATCGTTAATTTGTCAAAAGCTCAAATTACTGCAATGGTTCCTGAAGCTACTATGGTTTCTACATATATGGAGATCAAAAAACTTTTCCAAACCGCAGAAGCTAGTAAAGGCGGATTTGATTTAGAGCCTGAAGAACTTATGGACGTACTTGAGCAAATCAAACGCGGTAAAAAGATAACCGATGAAGCAAAAACAAGAATGGCTAAATCAAACCTTAGACTTGTTGTATCTATCGCAAAAAGATACACAAACAGAGGTTTACCTTTCTTAGATTTAATCCAAGAAGGAAATATCGGTCTTATGAAAGCCGTTGATAAGTTTGAGTATAAAAAAGGTTATAAATTCTCTACTTATGCAACTTGGTGGATTAGACAAGCAATAAGCAGAGCAATTGCAGATCAGGCAAGAACTATTAGAATTCCTATTCATATGATTGAAACAATTAACAGAATCAATAAAATCATTAGAAAAGGTATTCAAGAAAACGGTAAAGAGCCGGATGTAGAAGAGATTTCAAAAGAAGTAGGCCTTCCTACTGATAAAGTTAAACAAGTTATAAAAATCACAAAAGAGCCTGTTTCATTGGAAGCTCCTATAGGAAGTGACGATGACGGTAAGTTCGGAGACTTTGTTCCAGATGAAAAAGCACCGACTCCTGTTGATAATATTATGAAAGAGGATTTACAAGGTCAAATAGATCAAATCTTAGCTCAGCTAAATGAGAGAGAACAAGCAGTTGTTAGAATGAGATTCGGTCTTATGGATGATGCAAGTGACAGAACATTGGAAGAAATCGGTAAAGAACTTTCTGTAACAAGAGAAAGAGTTAGACAGATAGAATCAAGTGCAATCAAAAAATTAAAGCATCCAAAAGTAGGTAAAAACCTTAAAAATTATGTTGAAAGTTAGTCCTTATGAATTTTTATGAAGAGTGGGTTGAATTAGATTTAAACCCTGTTATATCTTTTTCCTCTTTAGGAAAATTAACTTATTCCAACCATGAAGCTCAATTTTTGCTTAGTAGAATTAAGCAAAAAGAGCTTTTTGACTTAGCTTTGAAGTACGCTCCTAAAACATACGGTGTTGAGACTACATATATTGATTTATCGATTAAAAATTACTCTTTTTATGCAATTACGGTTAAATATGAAAACGAAGAAGAGATTCATATGAAACTTTACAAAAGCGCAATGGTAAAAAGAGATTCTAAACTTAGTACGAAAAATACCAATATTACAAATATTTTTACTCTTGTTGATTTAGCAATATCTACAAAAAAGATAAAATCTACTACTAGATATATAAAAAACTATGATCCTTCAATTCCTGAGTTTAAAATAAATGCAGGTGAGTTTATAAAAGTATTGAATCTTATATATGACAATTTTAACAATTCGGAAATGCTTACTACTTCTGTTATTTTAAAAATCGGTGAATATATAAGAATAGAAGGGGAAAAACACTCTATTATAAGTGTTGAAGTTTTATCTAGCACTAAATGTGATATTGATAAATTTGATTATAAAGATGAAAATGCATCTTTTATAGTTACAAAAGATGAAAATAAGATCACTATTGATCTTCCCCTGATTTTAAAGTAATCTTTGAAATTAGAACCGAAATAGGAACAATAGCCAATCCTATTAAAAATGGGATTGGTAAAAGAATCTTATTGTTATTTAAAGCAAAAAATCCCAATACCAAAGTAGCATATCCTAATATTCTATAAATAGATACAAAACCGCCTGCTGAAAAAACTGCATTTTTAAAAGAGTCTCTTTTTACTTTTGTTTTCTCTTCTTTTATAATCTCTTTAATTTTTTGGGCAGTTAACTCTTCTTCGGGAATCTCTTCATTTTCACTATAAAGATCAAAAGGATCATCTATTTCATCAATTTTATCTCTCTCGTCTTTTAATTGTTTAGATAGATCCAAATTAGAGAGCCTGTTTTGTACATTTCTTTTATATGAAAAAAAAGAGGCAAGCGTAACAAAAAGCGAACCTAAAAAAGCTACCTGTGTATTTAGAAGCCATATGTTATTTTGAAAAACAAGACAATATAATATAAGACAAAGATCTACAATGATAAAGACCTTTGCAAATGGTAGAATTTTATTCATCTTCGTCGTCGTAAGATTTATCACCGTGTTTAGCTCTATAAGAGTATCGAGGATCGTTTTCCAAGCCTTCAAACTCTTTTTGAGCTCTTTTGTAGGCTCTGTAGATATTAAGCCCCGCAGCTGCTAATCCCCAAAAAAGTCCCAGCCACAAAGTCCAAGTATAACCTGTCAGTTGTTTTAAACCATATCCTATACCAAAACCTATGGCAACGGCAGCAACTATAGATATTCCTAAAGATAGATTATCTAAAGCTTCAAGTTTACCTCTGTGTTTAGGTACTTTTTTCTCTTCTTTATTTTCCATTAATCTCCAATTTTACAGATAAGTACAACAATAATCTGTTATTTCATCAACTTTAACTTCAAAACTAGAGTTTGCAGGAACTTCAAACTCACTACCCATAGAAAATGTTTCCCAGTTACTTTCCATTCCTGATAAAAGAACTTCAAGTTTTCCTGATATGATTTCCATTTTTTCGGCAGCTTTTGTATTAAAGATATATTCTCCGGGTAACATTATACCAAGTGATTTTACGACACCGTTTTTATCTGTATAGTTTCTGCTTGTAACTCTTCCGTCATAATAGATATTTGCTTTTTTTAATAAATCAACATCTTTTTCAATAAAACTCATAACTATCTCCTTAGAAATTTTTCATTATTTCATCTGCTGCTTCTATACATCTGTTTATCTCTTCCTCTGTAATTACAGTTGACATAAATCCTACTTCGTATTGAGAACAAGCAAAATAGAAACCTTTTTTTAACATTTCATGATGGAATTTTGCAAATCTGTCAAAATCGCAGAATTGACTTACCTCTTTAAAGTTTTTAGGTTCTTTCTCTGCGAAGAAGAATCCAAACATACTTCCTCTTGTATTAACTTGTAAAGCAACATTGTTTTTTGAAGCAACCTCTTTTAATCCATTAACAAGTTTTAAAGCTTTTGCACTCAATTCATCATATATAGAAGGATTTGCTTTAAGTTTTTTCAAACTTACAAGTCCTGCTGCCATAGCAACAGGGTTTCCGCTTAGTGTTCCTGCTTGGTATATTTCACCTTCAGGAGAAAGATGCGACATTATCTCATCGTTAGAGGCAAATGCACCTACAGGCATACCGGCACCGATTACTTTACCGAAAGTTACGATATCGCCTTTGGTCTCAATAACTCCATGGGCACCTGTTAATGATGCTCTAAAACCTGACATAACTTCATCAAGGATAAGAAGAGTATTGTTTTCATCACAAAGTTTTCTACACTCTTTTAAAAACTCTTCATCTGCGGGAACTAATCCCATATTTCCTGCAATCGGCTCAATAATAATACAAGCAATATCATTTGACTCTTTAAAACATTTTCTTAAACTTTCAATATTGTTATACTCGCAAACAATAGTATGTTTCGTAAAATCAGCGGGAACTCCCGGAGAGCTTGGAGTTCCAAATGTAGCCAATCCCGAACCTGCTTGCACTAAAAGTGAATCTGAATGTCCATGATAACATCCTTCAAATTTTAAAATATCGTTTTTCCCTGTTACACCGCGAGCCAGTCTTATTGCCGACATAGTAGCTTCAGTTCCCGAACTTACAAATCTTACTTTGTCTATATTATCATACATATCGACAATTTCAGAAGCAAGTTCTGTTTCAAGTACAGTCGGCGCACCGAAAGACAAACCTTTTTTTACGGTTTCTAAAACCGCATTTTCAATATCACTGTCGCAATGTCCAAAAATAAGAGGTCCCCAGCTTTGTACAAAATCTAAATATCTGTTTCCGTCTATATCTTCAAGATAAGCCCCTTCACCTTTTTGGATAAAAGGAGGCGTTCCTCCCACAGATTTAAATGCTCTAACCGGTGAATCAACTCCTCCGGGAATAACTTTTTTTGCATCTTCATAAGCTTTAATCGAATTTTCAAACATTATTTCATTCCTATAAAAAGTTTTTATTTATTTTTTAAAAGCATTATTCTACTATAATTCCGGTATGAAACCAATTATATTAGCTCTTGTTTTATCAATTATTTTACACTTACTTCTTTTTGTTCCTTTTAAGTTTGAAAAAGATGTACCCAAAAAAGAGGTTGTACCCAAGGTTGAGAAAAAATCTTCCGTAAGATATGTAAAAATCCAGCCTAAAATAGTGCCTAAACCTAAGACTGAAAAAGAAGTTGTAAAAAAAGTAGAAAAACCAAAAAATTATAAAATTGTAAAAAAAAGAAAAATAGTTCCCCAAAAGAAAATCAGCAAAAAAAGAAGAGCAAAAAAAATTCCCGCTACCGCTCCTAAAAAAATCGTAAAAAAATTTACTCCTAAAAAAAGCGTTACGGTGAGACCTCAAGAAAAAAGAAAAACAATTCCCCAAAAAAATCTTGAAAACTTTTTATTAAGTGAACCCGTACCTCTTGATAAATCAATGCTTGATGAGATAACCCAAAGTTATTTAAAATTATACGGGAAAGAGTATGAAAAACTTACGAATGTACAAAAAGTTTTTATTCAAAACAGTATAAAATCTATTGTTGAGATTACTAGAAGTTATTATAGCTTTCCTTCTATTGCCTTAAAACTTAGAAAAAATGATTATAATATTGTTGAATTTACTCTTCATCCAAACGGAGATATAAGCGGTTTGAGAATTGTACAACCGGGGAATTACTCTTTTTACGATAAATCAATTTTAGAAGCCATTCAATACGCATATAAAGATTACCCAAGACCTAAAGAGGCAACTAAAATAAAATTTTACATTACTTATAGAGTTTATTAACTTTTACATATTTTTAACAATAAAAAAAGTAGAATTACACAATTTTATAAATATTATTAGGATTTTTAATGTTGACCGACAAGATCAGAAATAGAGAAAAAGGCATTTTACTTTACGGTATTACGCCTCCCAAAGCCAACAATACAGAAGAGAAGATAAAAGAGATTGCCCAAAAACATATTGAAAGAATTTCAAAACTTGATGTGGACGGACTCGTTCTTTATGATATTCAAGACGAATCAGACAGAACAAATGAAAAAAGACCTTTCCCTTTTATAAAAACAATGAATCCTTGCGAATACTCCAAAAACTATCTACAAGAGTTAAAAACTCCAAGAATCGTCTATAGGGCAGTAGGGAATTACACTGCTAAAAGATTTAAAGAGTGGCTAAAAGAGACTAGACCTACGCAAGTTCACTCAGTATTTGTAGGGGCGGCGTCTTATGAGCAAAAAAATCCTTTAAGCCTAAAAGAGGCGTATAAACTAAAAAGAGAAGTAAATGACAATCTCTGTTTAGGAGGTATTGCAATTCCTGAAAGACATACGAAAAAAGGGGATGAACACTTAAGAGTATTTTCTAAAATAGATGATTCTTGCGAATATTTTATTACCCAATGTATTTACGATTTGGAAGCTGCAAAAATATTTTTAACAGATTATGCAAAATATGCAAAAGAGCATAACTATGAAATGGTTCCTATTATCTTAACTCTTACTCCTTGCGGTAGTAGTAAAACACTTGATTTCATGAAATGGCTGGGTATAAATATTCCAAACTATCTTGAAGAGGATTTAAAAGAATCAGGAGATATTTTAGATGCTTCAATTAAACTTTCAAGAGATATTTTTGAAGAACTTTACAGTTTTGGACTAAAAAGAGGAATACCAATAGGCTGCAATATCGAAAGTGTAGCTATAAGAAAAGCCGAGATTGATGCTTCCGTTAAGCTTTTGGATGAAATAAAAGCTATTATTAAAAAGTATTCTTAATATATAAAAGATAGTTTATCTTTTATTTTATTTTTGAGGAGTTTTACACTCCTCTTGGTCTTTTGTACTCACTTCGTGAGTACGTTTTCATGCTTTTTTGTTGAAAAAAGTATGGCAAAAAACAACTAGACGTATTGTTGAAGGCAAAGCTTCCCTACAGTTTGCTAATTCTTTCCTGACCTGCGAAACTCCTTCCTAAAAGGTACATTTAGTACCTTTTATCCAGTCAAACAGTCCTCGGTCTTTTTCGGAAATAATTAGAAAACTTTCGGCTTCAACAAAGTCTGGACTGTAAAAAAACATAAACTTTATTACATAGATTTAATGCGACACCAATTCAAATAAAATGGTATTAAAATAAAACATCCTTATCCTCTCCAACCTCTGCAAGAACTGGAGATTTTTAAAATATTTACGATGAAAAGTGAGGATTGTTTGAGGAGAGAAAAGTGCTAAATGCACTTTTTCGACGAGTTCCGCAACGCAGTAAATATTTTAAAAATCGGAAGGTACCCTTTAGGGTTCTGAAGCCGTTGGTGATTTCTTTGCTACTTTCTTTCTTCACAAAAGAAAGTCGATAAAGAATATAAAGCACAGTAAAAAGTTTTGAGTATCTAATAGTTTTTAAAATGCAATTACAAGCTTCATATATTTATCATTTTCTTAAACTATCAAAATTTTCATCCAATAGTAATACTAAAGGATAAGATATTAAAGATATACCTTGATAATCCAACATAAAAATATTAGATATTTTGTTGTTAATTAAATTTAACCTAGTTAAAACCTCAAATCAATTTAATATCTTTACATTAACAATGTTAAGATATTAGATGTTTTTATATATTATTTATATATAATGTAATACTAATAAATAGTTAGACTACAATCATTTTATTTGCATTTTTTGTATAATTTATGCAAAAATGAAGTTTATTATGCTAAAATTACTTAAAATTAATAATTTGGATATATTATGTTAGTAGAATTCACAGTAAATAATTTTAAGTCAATTAAAGATACTGTTAGATTCAGTATGCTTACTTCCTCAAAAGATGAAGGTAATAGCTTTGAAAAAAGAAAGTACAATTTACTTAAAAGCGCCATTTTATATGGTGCTAATGCGAGTGGTAAAAGTAATTTTTTAAGAGCAATGGCATTTATGAGTAGATTTGTATTAAATAAATACAAAATCATTCAATCTACGGACAAACTTCCACATGAACCTTTTCGATTATCTACCGAAACTGAAGACGCTTCAAGTAGCTTTGAAATTGTATTTTTTATTGATGATATCAAATATCGATATGGTTTTGAAATTGATAATGAATTAGTTTATTCAGAATGGTTATACGCTGATGAAAAAGGGAAAGAGGCGAAATTATTTTATAGAGACTTAGAAGAAAAAGAGTATGTCAATCCAAATAAATTTGTAGAGGGGTATAGCTTTTTTAATAAAAAAGATGAAAAAATTAATGTATCTACTAATCAACTTTTTATTTGGAAATGTGATCAGGAGAATGGAGAGATTTCAAAAGCTATACTAAATTGGTTTAATCGATTTAACATGATTGATGGTATGGATCACAATGGATATATTAATTTCACTATGAAAAAAATGGATAATGAAGACTTTAAAGAAAAAATTATAGACCTTGTCAAAACAGCTGATATTGGAATTGATGATATTCAAGTTGAAGAGGAAGATGTACCATTAGAAGTTATTGAAAAATTACAATTACCTGAATTTCTAAAAGATGAAATGATTAAAGAAGGGGGATTTAAATCTATCACTTTAAACACATTACATCAAAAATTTGATAGTAATGGTAATGTAGTAGACAATGTTATTTTTGAACTAGAAAAAGAAGAGTCAAAAGGAACTAGAAAATTTTTTGCTATGTCTGCACCAATCTTAGATACATTAAAAAATGGAAAAGTTTTAATTATTGATGAGTTAGATGCAAGTTTACATCCTATATTAACACAACATTTAATTAAACTTTTCCACGATGAAAATATCAATAGAAATAATGCTCAATTAATTTTTGCTACACATGATACAAATCTCTTGAAAAGAACAATTTTCAGAAGAGATCAAATTTGGCTAAGCGAAAAAGATAAATACGGTTCAACTGATTTATATTCATTGGCACAATTTAAGAATGTTAGAAAAAATGAAGATTTTGAAAAGCAATACATTCATGGCAAATATGGTGCAATTCCATATCTTGGAAAATTTGAGTTTTAGGAATTATTATGGGTAGAAGAAGAGGTGGAGACAAACTACATAATAAAAAGAAAGAATTAGAAAAAAAAGATTTTCAAAGAAAAACAAATGATAAAGCTACTGTACCTGATGTAATTATAGCTTGTGAAGATAGTGTATCATCACCAACTTACTTTCAAAAAATCATAGATAAACTTATTGAAGATAAGAGAATCACTCAAGATTCTTTTATCATTGTCTCTCATAGTGGGAAAACACATCCCACGGGCGTTTTAGAAGATTTAAAAAACTATTCAGACGAAAATAATAAAAAATATACAGATTTTGAACACAAGTGGATTGTAATAGATAGAGATATGGAAAGAGTAAACGGTGGAGGACATACAGCAGAAGATTTCAATAATGCTATAAAAAATGCAAAAAGTAAAAGAAAAGATTTAAATATTGAAGTTGCCTACAGTAATGATTCTTTTGAACTATGGTATTTATTGCATTTTGACTATAGAAGTACTGCAATTTTAAGAGATGAAATTATCAAAAAAGTTATTGAAAAGTTAAAAAAGGTTGAACCACATAAATTTTCTAAATTAAATAAAGATAATATCAAAGAAAAAAACTACACACAAATGATTTTTGATACCTTATTAGACAAACAAGAAATTGCAATTAATAATGCAAAAAATCTTTTAAGTTTTCATGGTAGCTCTCATAATCCTGAACAAGACAATCCAGCAACAAAAGTTCACATATTGGTTGAAACTTTGAATAACTTAGGAATGTCTAACAAGTCCTCGCAGTGAACGCACAGCATCACTGAAGTCAAACGTTACTTCACCACTACTTTACTGTAGCTAAAACAAGCTCTCTAAGTGTCTTACAAGCAACTGCTGTAGAAACCCCGCTTGCATCATATTTTGGACTAAGTTCTACTAAATCAAGCCCTACTACATTTTGTAAACTACTTAAGATTTTGATTATTTCCATCATTTGATGAAAATCAATTCCTCCAGGTTCTGGTGTTCCTGTTCCCGGGAAAACAGAAGGGTCTAAAACATCTAAATCAATAGTTATATAAACAGGTTTCTCTTTTAGTCTTCTAACACAAGATTCTAAAGTATTAAAAGTAAATTTTTCCAAATGGGTATGTTTTTTTGCCCATTCAAACTCCTCTTTAAGTCCTGAACGAATACAAAACTGATTTACCTTTCCATCCCCTACTTGATCGTAAATACGTCTTAAAACCGTTGCATGACTTAAAGATTCTCCCAAATAATCTTCTCTTAGATCAGTGTGTGCGTCAAAATGAATGATATGCAGATCTTTATATTTTTTTGATAATGCTTTTACAGGAGCCAAAGAGACTAAATGTTCTCCACCTATCATAATAGGAACTTTCCCTGCATCGATAATTTCTTGAGTTGTCTCTTGTATCATTCTCAAAGCTCTCTTTTTGTCCCCGAAAGGAAGTTCCAAATTACCGTAATCAAAAAGTTTCAACTCTTCTAAATCTTTATCTAAATAAGGACTGTAACTCTCAATAGCCCAAGAATCTTCTCTCATAGCACTAGGTGCAAATCTTGCTCCCGGTTTAAAAGAGGTTGTTCCGTCAAAAGGAGCTCCGAAAAGGACTGCCGTTGACTCCTCAAAACTATTTTCAAAACCTATAAAGCAGCTATTTTGTGCTTGCAAAACTATAATCTCCTTTCAAAACTATACATATCCATAAATCTAAAAGCCAATAGATTTTCTAAAATAGCAAATAGTACTATAAAATTGATAAAAGAACTTCCACCGTAGGAGAACAAAGGAAGAGGCAAACCTACAACGGGAGCATATCCTATTACCATTAAGATATTTACACTCATATTAAAAAAGATTAGAAGCCCCAAGCCGGAGGCAAAACTACGGATTACAAAATCATCATGAAAATAGTAATTCAAGGACAGAAGATGAAAAATAAGCAGTGCATATATAAAAATAAGTCCAAAAGCTCCTAAAAATCCATGTCTTTCAACAAAATATGCAAAAATAAAATCACTTGTTGCAATAGGTAAAAATTTTAGCTGGGATTGCGTTGCATCTTCCGCATCTTTTCCGAGCAAACCTCCGTTTCCTATAGCAATAATTGACTGCTGAACCTGATAACTAGGTTTTTCTGAAAGAAAATCTTTAATTCTTTTTTTCTGATAATCTTTTATTAAATAAGTATAAATCAAAGGAGAAGCCAAAACTATTGTAAGAAGAATAGTAAACCAAATTTTCCAGTTTACTCCTATAATAAAAAGTATTCCGTAACCTACAAGCAAAAGTACAAGTGCAGTACCTAAATCAGGCTCTTTTGCAATTAGAACAAAAGGCAATATTATATAAAAAGAGAAGTATATAAAATCTTTTAACTTATAACCGCCCTCTTCTGGTTGTCTGTTTTGTATTAAATGTCCGAGCATAAGAATAAAAACGGGTTTAAAAAGTTCACTTGGCTGAATTGTTGTTCCTACAAAAGGAATACTTAGCCATCTTTTGGCTCCAAGCTTGGTTACGCCCCAAAATTCAACTGCTAAAAGCAAAAATATTCCAATCCAGTAAAGAAGCGGTATTAATCTAATATTTCGTCTAATAGGAAAAATAAAAACAATAAGAAATGCCACAACCGACAAAGAAAAATATATAAGTTGTTTATTCGCCAAGGTATCGTTTGTTTCACTAATTAAATTATATGAAAGCAGTACCAAAGGTAGAATAAATATAATAAGTAAATAATCAAAATGAGATATAATTCTTTTATCAAATAAACGCATATTGAAAGAGTATCCAAAAATGTATAAAAATTTTATTGTTTTTGAAGCAAATCGATTAGATAAATTCTTAACTTTGCATATTGAAGCTTCAAGAAATCAAATAGAACAACTTATAAAAAAAGAGTTTGTAAAAGTTGACGGTAAAACCGTTACCAAAGGAGGCTTAAAGCTAAAGCCCGAACAAAAGGTCGAAGTAGAGTTTCCCCAAGCTGTTTTGGAAGATGTAAAAAATCCCGAATTTATAAAAGAATCCCTTAAAGATAAAATCATAGAAATTATTTATGAAGATGAGTATATTATGGTTTTAAATAAACCCTATAATCTTACCGTTCATGATGCTCCTAGTGTAAAAGATGCAACACTTGTAGACTGGCTTAAATTAAATAAAATCTCTTTATCTACAATAAGCGGAGAAGAAAGACACGGTATAGTACACAGGTTGGATAAAGGAACAAGCGGTGTTATGGTTATTGCAAAAACAAATGAAGCTCATGTAAATTTATCAAAACAACTTGAAAACAAAAGTATGGGAAGATATTATCTTGCAATAATCGATCTTCCTTTAAAAGATAACTGCATTATTGAAAAACCCATAGCTAGAAACCCGAATAATCGTCTTAAGATGGCAGTTGTAGATAACGGAAAATATGCCAAATCCGCATTTGCAAAATTAGAAGTGTCGAATAATCAAAAAAATGAGTTAATTGCCTGCAAACTTTTTACAGGGAGAACTCATCAGATAAGAGTACATCTAAGTTCGATAAATAGGCATATATTAGGCGATAATTTATATGGTTTTAAGGGCGAATTAAATAAAATTAATAGATTTTATTTGCATGCATATATATTATATTTAAATCACCCAATTACAAATGAAAAAATGAGTTTCAAAGGAAACCTAAGTCAAGACATGCAGAAATATTTATACAGTAATTTTAATATGGAGAGAGTAGATGACAAGATTGATGAAAATAGCATCATTAACAGCTTTGATTTTATTAGTTAGCGGCTGTAGTTTAAAAAATAATTTAAATGAACCTAAAACACCTAAAGTAGATGAGAGTTTAGAAAGCGTTGATTCAGCCTCTATTAGATCAATTTCAGATGTAGACGCTATCGCTTTTGAATGGAGAAAAGTTGATGACCCAAGAGTTACGGGATATCACTTTTACAGAGCAAATATGAAAAAAGACGGTACAAAATTAAAATATATCGATACAATTGAAAATAGATATGCTACTCACTACGTAGATAAAGATTTAGAACCTAACACAAAATATGTTTATAAAATTTCAGCTGCAACAGCAGGTGAAGTAGAGTCAAAAACAACAAATGATTATATGGTTTCTACTCTTCCTCAAATCGAAGGAATATCTTTTGTTCAAGCTATTTCAAATCTTCCAAAACAGATTAAAATTATCTGGAGACCACATCCAAATGAAAGAGTAGAATCTTATAAAATAGAGAGAAGTTCTCCCGAAACAAGTGAATGGAAAAAACTTGAAACAGTAAAAGGAAGACTTCAAGCTGAATATATCGATATGGATTTAGAAGATAATGTTATTTATCAATACAGAGTTACTGCTTTAACTTTTGATGATTTGGAATCTCTTCCAAGCAAAATAGTTCAGGCACAAACTAAACCTCTTCCCGATCCTGCATTTAAAGTAAATGCTTCAAGAGACCTTCCTAGAAAAATTGCACTGTCATGGCAAGCTTCAAAATCTTCTGATGTGGTAAGATACAATATCTACAGAAGCAGCAGTGCAACATCTGGATTTAGCAAAATTCATTCTGTAGGTGCAAATACTTTTAAATTTGAAGATTTTATTAATGAAGACGGAAAAGTATATTTTTACAAAGTAAGAGCTGTAGACAAAGACGGTTTGGAAAGCAGTGAACATGTAAACGCAGTGATGGGTTCTACTTTAAGCAAATTAGAAAAACCTATTATTACTTTGGCTCAAATTCAAGGTCAAAAAGCAATTTTAAATTGGCAACCAGGCGACAGCAGAGCGGTCTCTTATAATGTTTATAAAACAGTAAAAGAGGGATTTTTCAAAGAAAAAACTGTTAAATTTGAGAACATCAATGCTTTAAGATTTGAAGATAAAGATATAGCAAGAGGCGTAGAATACAGTTATGCTATACAATCAGTCGATCAATACGGAATTGTTTCGGAAATCACAAGCAAAACAGAACTAGTATTACCAAAATTAAAAGAGTTAAAATAAGTCTATGCCACATATAGTTTTTGATAAAAAAAATAGAGAATTAGTAACGCCTTCAAAATATGAAGATTTTTCTTTTGATTTTGTTGCTAAATCTTACGATTTCACAAATAAACCAAGAAAACCCGAATATAAAATTGCCGTAAAAAAAGATAATAAAAAGTTTTTTTTAACCCTTAAACAAAAAGGTGAAAACTCTCTTTTAAAAGTTGATAAAGTTACAAGAATCTCTCCTGTTCAAATAGTAAAAGATGCTATAAACTCTTATGCAAAAGTCGTTGATGCAAATATTGTTTTCAGCAACACTCAAAATTTTAACCAAAAAATCAAACCTGATGAAAAATACCTAAAAGATATTGATTTTTTTATAAATGATTTTAAAACCGACAAAGAGCTTCAAATCGAGATTGGATTTGGAAGCGGAAGACACCTTCTTCATCAAGCAAAAACAAATCCTCATATACAATTTATCGGGTTAGAGATTCATACACCCTCTATTGAACAGCTTTTAAAACAGATTAGAATACAAAATATAGAAAATATCTTAGTAGTAAGTTATGATGCAAGACTTTTTATGGAGTTTATAAACTCTAATAAAGTAGGAAGAATTTTTGTTCATTTTCCCGTACCTTGGGATAAAAAACCTCACAGAAGAATCTATTCAAATGCTTTTATAAATGAAGCTTTAAGAGTTTTAAAAAAAGATGGAACTTTAGAACTTAGAACAGATAGCAGAAAATATTTTGATTATTGCACAAATCTTTTAACAAATCTTCCAAAAGGGAAAATAGTTATAGATATAAACAAAGATCTGCAAATATCCAGTAAATATGAAGACAGATGGAAAAAACAAGGAAAAAATATTTATGATGTGACTCTTTATTGCGATCAAGAAGATAAAGATATCGATCTTAATTATGATTTTAATTTTGATGAAGATATTCAATTTGATAATATTATTAAAAATCTTCCTAGCAAAGCAATAATCGAAGATGATTATTTTGTTCATATTGAGGATATTTTTATTATTGAAAACAGAACAAATTCAGGATTGATACAAGTTACATTCGGAAGTTTTGACAGACCTTTAAATAAATATATTTTAGTTGAAGATAAAAAAGCCGGATATTTTCAAGACCTGCCCCTACCTTCAAGTGCAAATATAAAAGCACATAAAAAACTAAAAGAGATATTAAAAGATGATAGAAGCTAAAAATATATATCTCTCTTATGATGAGAATAAATATATCATAAAAAAAGGAAACTTTTCTATAAAAGAGAGAGAATTTATATTTATAGGCGGAACAAGCGGTAGCGGAAAATCAACTCTTTTAAAATCATTTTACGGAGAAATTCCCTTAAAGCACGGAAGTTTAAATATTGCCGGACAAGAGGTTTTTGGAATAAAGAGTAAACCTCTTAGAAGATTAAGAAAAGATATCGGTATTATTTTTCAAGATTATAAACTTATAAAAGAGTGGACTATTGAAGAGAATATTATGATTCCTCTAAAAATAAACGGCTACTCTTCAGATGTTTCAAAAGAGCAGGCAATCAAACTTCTTGCACATGTTAAACTCTCTCACAGGCAAGGTTATTATCCAAATGAACTAAGTGGAGGAGAACAGCAAAGAGTTGCAGTTGCAAGAGCATTGGCTCATAACCCTAAAATCATTATTGCAGATGAACCTACGGGGAATCTTGATGATTATTCTGCCGAAGTTGTATGGAATTTGTTAAAAGGGGCAAATGAACAATTAGGAATTACCGTTGTTGTTGTAACCCATAGAGTTCCAAAAAATTTCGGTATAAGATTTAGACAGCTTTCCATTGAAGACGGTATAATTTATGAAGTTTCTTAAAAATACATTTGGTTTTGTTATTCCCTTAACAGCAATGTTAATCTCTTTTATTATCTATATTTTTTCAACGAATATATTAGATAACTATAAAAAAACAATAGCAAATGATTACTCTATTGTAGTGATTACAAATACCCCTTTAATAAAAGAGAATATAAGCGAATTGGCAAATATTCGTGTTGAAAAAATAATAACTTTGAAAAATGATAAGATAATAAAAAATATAAGTTCAAGTCTATCTAATACTTCGATTGATTTATTGAAAAGAAAACTTCCCCATTTTTATAAAATAAAACTTGAAGTTTTCCCCACGACAAGTGAACTTGAAAGTATTAAAAATCAACTTTATGAAAATAAAAATGTCAGAAAAGTCGAAATTTTTTCTAAAAACCATAATACCGTCTATCTTTTATTACTGCTTCTTAGCAGAATCAGTATGATACTTTTTTCTATTATTACTATTTTTGCAATTATGATGATTTCAAAACAGATTAGAATATGGTTTTATGAACACCATGAAAAAATAACAATCTTAAAATTGCACGGTGCTTCAATTTTATATAGTTCTTCGACTATATTAAAATATGCAATTTTCAGTTCACTAATATCATTTATTACCGTTTCGGCTATCTTTATATACTTAGTAGGAAACATAGGTATCCTTTTACCTGATGATTTAGAAGGTATTATTTCCGTAACATTAACAGTTGAGGATTCTTTGATTAAAATCTTTTTCCTCTCTTTTGGTATCTCTATATTGACAATTATCGGGGTATTATTAAAGTATAAAATAAAGCATGACTAGATTTCTAATAGTATTTGTAGTTTTAGCAACTCTTTTAAATGCTTCTTCTAAAAATATAGATAATAAAATAGCACAAAATAAAGAGATCTTGAAAAAAAACCAAACGGCTCAGTTTAAAACGGACTTGCAGATTAAAGTATTGGCAAAACAGATCTCAAATCAAAATAAAGAGCTTGCAAAATTAGAAGAAGTTATAACTGTAGTAAATGATGATATAAAAAAGCATGAAAGCCAGTTAAACGAAGCTAAAAAAAACTTATCTTCACTTCATGAAGATTCAAAATCTTTAATGAAAAAAAGAGAAGAGAATGAAAAGCAGATTATACGAGTTATTATAGATGATTTTTCTTCTTCTATTGCTCTTAAACTAGCAGGAGAGAGTACAACACAAGAGCTTATAGATTCGGAAATATATTCAATACTTTCCCAAAATTCAAAAGATCAGATTTTGAAATTAAACAACAGTTATGAACTTATAACACAAAACAAAAAAGAGAATCAAAAAAAGATAAAAAAAATTTCTGCTTATATAGAAGATAGAAAGAAAAAGAAAAAAGAGCTGAATATTCTCAAAAAAAAATACTCCAAATCTCTGGTCTCTCTTGAAAGCAAACATAAAGAGTATCAAAAAGAGTTAAAAAGCACCATACAAAAACAAGAGTCTTTAAAAGATCTTTTGGGAAGATTAAATATCTTAAAAAAAGAAGAGCTGGAAAAAGAGAAAAAAGAAAGAATCGCAAAAGCAAGAAGACTAGCGGCACAAAAGAAAAGAAAAAGTAAAAAAGAGAGTTCAAAAAAAGGTACTTATACTTTGGATGAAGATGCAAGAAACAGCAGATATGCAAAAGATATTGATGTAGATGTAAGAATGATAGGCTCTTCAACCTCGGGAATTAAAATCGTAAAATACAGAGGAAGAAAAACAATTGCTCCTTTGGACTCTTTTAAAGTCGTTAAAAACTTTGGAAAATATTATGATCCTGTTTATAAAATTCAATTATTTAATGAATCGATTGTTTTAAAAACAACAAAACCCCAAGCAAAAGTAAAAGCTATTTTTAACGGTAAAATAGTATATGCAAAAAAAGATGCGGGAATGTTGGAAAATGTTGTAATTGTACAACATAAAAACGGTCTGCATACAATATATTCCCATTTAGATAAGATTTCTCCTTCCTTAAAAGTAGGAAGATGGATAAAAAAAGGTTATGTGGTTGGAAGAGTAAACGATACGCTTACTTTTCAAGCAACAAAAAACGAAAAACACGTCAATCCAAAGGATTTATTTAGAATATAAACTAAATAAATAATTTAAGAAGAATTACAATAAAATAGAGGTTTTGAAAGGGTCAATTATAAAATGAGTAGAAATATTATACTTAATTCAGTGCTAATGGTTATTGCTCTGTCTTTGTCAATTACACTGTTAAGTCTATATAATCTAAGAAATGCCGGTATAAAATCTGCTATTCATAATGCCGTCTCTATTTCCGAAGCCGTAAAAAGCGGTTTAACTTCATATATGGTTAACGATAATATGCACCAAGTAGGAACTTTTATCCAGTCTGTTTCAAATATGAGAAATGTTGATAAGCTTTGGTTGGCAAGAAGTGAATATGTAAATAAACAGTTCGGTCATGTAAGAGATATCCCTCGGGATGATATTGATAAAAAAGTTTTAAACAGCGGAAAAATGTATTATGAGATTGATGAATCTATAACAAAAACTACCGTTAGAGTTACTATTCCTTATAATGCAGTTGCGGATAAAGGTATAAACTGTCTTAAATGCCACAATGTAGAACAAGGTACAACCTTAGGTGCCATCTCTTTAGTACTTGATATTAATACTTTAAAAGAGATTGGTATTGAATCAATTTATATAGTTTCGCTTTTTATTCTTCTTACGATAATATTTTTCTTGATTTATAATAAAAAATATATAATGCCCTATTTTAAACTCTATGAACTCTTTAAAAACAGTATATCAAATGCAATACAAGGTAACTTTGAAAAAATTTCTCCTCCCAAAGAGCTTTCAATGGATATTATCCATTTAACTCGAGAATATAATAATCTGCTTGAAATATTTAAAGATACGACAGATGATATAGATAAAAAACTTCAAGTTTATACGGGATATAAAACTTCTACTATGAGAAGAAACCCTTTAAAAGAGTCGAAATTTATTGTAGATAATCTGTCAAATCTTTATCAATATAAAAAGCAAATTGAATTAGACAGCACTTTAGAAGAGATTTATACCAGATTAAAAGAGGTTATGCAAAATAGATTCGGATTAAAAAACTTTACTTTTATGGAGATTGATTCGACAAAACAAAAGATGAGAAAAGTAGCCCAATCGGGTGAATCCTTTTATTGCGAACCGACAATAAAAAACAATCCTGAACTTTGCAGATGTGCCAGAACGAATCAAGATGTAGTCTCAATCAAGTTTCAAAACAGTTGCCAATATTATGAAAACAAAGATAAATATTATTACTGCATAAATTTTGATATTGCAAAAAACATATATTTGATCGTACATTTTACTTGTAACACGGTAGAAGAGTTAAATTCTCTAAAAGAAAAAGTTATCTTTATAAAAAGTTATCTAAAAGAGACTACTCCTGTTATTGAAGTAAAACTTCTGATGGCAGCACTAAAAGAGTCGGCTTTTAAAGATAGTCTAACAGGACTTTATAATAGAAAATTCTTAGAAGAACACAGCAAAAAACTTCTTCCTCAAATAAAAAGAGAAAACGGTGATATCGGTGTTCTTATGCTTGATATGGATCATTTTAAAGCCGTAAACGATGAATATGGACACAATATCGGAGACAAAGTTTTAAAAGAACTAGCAAAAATACTTGAAGACACCGTAAGAGAATCGGATATTGTAATAAGATACGGAGGAGAAGAGTTTATTGTTTTATTAATAAACGTCAAATCTGAAGAGGCTGCTTTAAATGTTGCTTCAAAAATTGCCCAAAGAGTAAGAGAAAATGAAATTGATATTTATGCGGGAACAAAATTGAAAAAAACCGTAAGTATCGGTCTTTCTATGTATCCAAAAGATTCAAATAATCTTGATACTGTTATAAAAAATGCAGATATAGCTTTATATGAAGCAAAAAACAGCGGAAGAGATAATGTTAAAAGATTTAAAGAAGAACAAGTTTCCAGTATAGATTTGTTTTAAAAAAGTATTTATATAAAAGGCAAAAGCCTTTTATATTTAGTGAAGGTCTGCGTTAAGTTTAACTTCTCTTGTAGATCTCATTGCAATTGTTTGACCTGTTGTAGAGTTAACTCTAAAGTGTACTCCGTTTACACCTTGGAAATCAGAACCTTTCATTGAAGTAGATATCTCTTTACCTGGATTTATCTCTTTTAATGCTTCTACAGCTTTTTCAGAAAGTGTAATTTTTGTTCCGGGCAAGATTGTAACACCTGCATCAAGAATACAACCGTCACCAATAGCAGTACCGGTACAAGAGTTTGCACCAAGAAGCGTATTTTCCCCTATTGTAACGGGAACTCCGTCTGTTCCTGAAAGAACACCTAAAATAGAAGCTCCTCCCCCTACATCAGAACCTGCTCCGACTTTTGCAGAAGATGAGATTCTTCCTTCTACCATTACTGCACCTTCAGTTCCAGCATTAAAGTTAATATATGCAGCACCCGGCATAACAGTAGTTCCACCTGCTAACTGAGCACCGAATCTTACTTTGCTAGTCTCTAAAATTCTTACGTTATCAGCAGGAATAATATGAGATAAGAATCTAGGGAATTTATCAACCATTGTAATTTCAGGATATTTTCCTGTCAATTTCAATGAAATTTCATTTTCTCTTAACCAATCCAATTCAACAGGTTTGTTTCCAACCCATGCACAGTTGTGAAGTGTTCCGAAAATTCCATTTAAATTTAAACTTCTAAGTGCTGCTTTTCCTGAAGAAAGAGCGTAAAGTTTTAAATATGCCGCTTCAACCGACTGAACTGTTTCGTCTTCAAAAATAAATACTACTTTATAATCATCTTCGGTAAAACCTGTATCAATAGGCAATGAAGCTAATTTTGAAACTATTTGAACATTTTTATGATCTTGCCCTTTTGCCTCAGGAATATATGGTCTAAAAGTCTCTATACAAGAAGTTAAAAATGCATCACTAACACTACAAACAAATTCTGATTTTGAAGTATCAACTTCAATTCCCGCTTCTTTTAATGCGTTAAGAAAAACTGCTGCCGAACCGTAGTTTTCTTTCCAGTTTACTACAGGGAATGTTGCTTGTAAAATTTTATCTTTATTTAATTGTCCTCTATCAACTCTTGCTATACCAAACCCTAAAGGTTGTTTATACCAAGACTCTTTTTGAATCTCTTCAATTTTATTTTTAAAATCATCTTTTGTAAATGCCATAACTTTTCCTTATAAAATTTTGAGGCTGATTATACTTAAACTTCTCATAAAAGCTACTAAAAGGCAGCTTTAGAAATTCGTATCCATATCAATGGCAGCCATCGGCGAATCTATCTTATGAAGTGCCGTTAACAAAGCTTTGATATGGGAAGAACGAAGAATTATTTCATATCTGTATTTGTTTGCCAGTTTGAATATTGCACTTTGTCCGAAACCTACTACTTCAATATCTTTGTTTTGTTTTAACAACTTTACGTATTTATCCATCTCATCTTTTACTTTTAAACCGTTTGTGTGGGCAAACAAAACTTTTGCCATCTTTACGTAAGGAGGATAAAGACCTTCTCTAAACTCTAATTCTCCGTTTAAAAAGTCTTCATAATCACTCTCATTTAAGTAATAATCAAAAAACTCTTGATTTTGAGTTTGGACGATAACTTCGCCCTCTCCTTTTCTTCCGCTTCTTCCCGCAATTTGTATAAGTAAAGACAAAGCTCTTTCTCTTGATTTATAGGAGTTCATATTTAAAACGGAATCTATTCCTAAAACTACGGCAAGTTTTACATTATGATAATCATGACCTTTAGAAAGCATTTGCGTACCCACTAAAATATCGATTTTATTATTATTAAAATCATTTAATACAGATTTTAATTTTGCATCTGTTTTTATCTCATCTCTATCGAATCTTTTTACAATCTTTTCAGGAAACAACTCTTTTAGTTTTTCTTCAATCTCTGCCGTTCCGACTCTTAGATTATGTATTACTCCGTTGTGACAAGAAGGACAGGTTTCAGGAATTTGTTGCGTATATCCGCAATAATGGCATTTTAAAGCCAAATCATTTTTATGCAGACTCATTGATACGGAACAATAAGGACACTCTACTGATTTACCGCAGCTTGTACAGATTTGATATTTAAAGTTTGCTCTTGTAGGCAAAAAAACAATTACTTGATTTTGATGTGCTAAAGTATTTGAAATTTTATTTATGATTTTAGGGGACAACTCCAAAGAGGAGTCATCGAAAAAAATACTCTTTTTCGTCTCAAAAAAAGTCTTTTTTAATCTATAAAAAGGAACTTTGTAAAAAGAGCCTATAGATGCCGTTGCACTTCCTAAAATAAGTCTCATATCATATTTTTTTGCAATATACAAAGAGAGATCTTTTGCATTGTATCTTGGTTTACTGTCACTTTTATATGATTCGTCATGCTCTTCATCTACTATAATCAGCTGCAAATTTTTAAAAGGTAAAAAAAGTGCCGATCTGGCTCCTGCAATAAGTTTAATCTCACCGTTGTAAATACCTTCTAAAATCTCGTTTTTTCTTTTTTTCGATACTTTAGAGTGCCAAATTGCAACACTTTTTTTAAAAACTTTTTCTAATCTGTTTTGCATTTGAGGAGTAAGAGAGATTTCAGGCATCAAAAGTATAGCATTTGCACCTTTATTTAAAATTTCTTCTATTGTTTTTATATATATTTCAGTTTTTCCGCTTCCTGTATTTGCAAAAAGCAGAGCCTGTTTTTTTTCTTCACAAAACTTGTAAGCTTCTTCTTGTTCTTTAGATAAAACAATAGCTGAATCAAAGGCTGCACTCTCTTCTTTTGATTCATCTTGTTTTTTAAAAGGGGTAAACACAGATAAAGCTTCACCTAAAGAACAGACATAATATTGAGATATAAAAGTTGCAATTTCAATCATTTTCTTATCAAAATAAAAAGGCAGACATTCAGAGATTTCTATACATTTAAAAGTCGGTTTTTCAACCTCTTTTATAATAACCGCATCGCATAGATTTTTTCTATTTCGTAAAGAGACTAAAACTTTATCGCCTATATTAAGATCTTCTTGGCTTTCATAAGTTAAAAAACTCAAAGGAGATTTTAATATAGCTACTTCATAATAATTCATTCAAAACTCTCGCATAACTCTTTACTGCTTTCACATAAGAAAGTATTATTTTTAAAACTAAACTGTAAAAATTGTTCTTTATTTATATAAATTTTATATCCATTCGAAGAGTTTTTAATCCATTTTGCCGAATCTTTTTTTTGCGTTGTAGTCGAAAGTAAAGAGAAATCTAAAATATTTTCAAAAAGATTACTGTTTTCAATCTCTAAAGATGCATTATCCAATTTTATTGTTTCATTAATATTTAAAAGCCTGTTTGAAGTAAGTTTTTTAACTATTGCATTTCTTATTAAGGCTATTTCCGATTTAATTTTTGCTTTATTCCCAAATTCCAAACTATCTTCTACTTTTGAAATAACAAAAAGAGCCAAAATTGAAATAAGCAGAATAACAAAGATTATTTCAAGTAAGGAAAAGGCTTTTTTCATAAGAGTTAAAGTTTTGGAATCTTTTGAGAAATCTCTTCCAAATCATTTTTAAAAAAAGTAAATTCTTGTGCAATTCTGATATAAGCAGCCAATAAATCTCTTGTATCCAAACTCTTTTCCAAATCCAAATATTTGCCGATCTCGTCGGCAATTTTTTCATCAACTACAATTGTATAAGCCATATTATTTATGTGAAATGTCAATTTATTTTCCAATATTTTTTGCCTCAACGAAAGTTAGTGTACTATCAATTCTTAAAAGCATATCTTGATTGTTTCTCTCTAATTCATCATTTTTATTTTTTAAATTATCTAAGTCTTGACGTAAGTTGTCATTCTCTTTTTTCAAGAGCTCATATTCATATATTAATTTATCAATTTTCATATTTAATTTTTCAATGATTTCCATGCATATTATTTTATCTAATTTATCCTAGAAAAACTGTTTAAACTCAAAAATTATTTTTTATTCACCGTTAATAAAGAGTTTTCCCTGAGAATAAAGGGCTGCAACACCTTTTCCCCATTGTGAACAAAACTCCAAATTTTCGGAAGATAATTTAAAAGAGTCATTTATTTTTGAGATTAATTCTCTCTCTTTTAAATCAAATTTATCATCAGCATGAATTAGTATCATTAACTCTAGTATTACTATTTTTTTACTTTTGTCAGACTTAAAATCTTTTAATGTTCCTTCTAAAGAAAACTCTTCAATATCAAAATCTTCGTCATTTTCTATACCCATCTCGGCACAATATTCTAAAATAATTTCCCTCTCTTTTTCACCGTAATCATTATCAATTCTTGCCAAATAGTGAGCAAGTTGTAAAAAAGAGAATTTTTCTCTTGCCTCGAGTTTCATTAAAAGCATATATATCCTATAAAATTAATTTGTCTTAATAATTATTTTAATATAAAAAGGTTAATCATTCATAAATAAATGAATTAAGCTCCTAAATATTTTTTTCTTATCTCATCAGAATCTATTAATTTAGAGGCTTCATCTTCCAAAGCTACTTTACCGTTTTCTAGAACATAAGCATAATCTGAAATTTCAAGTGCGGCAAAAGCATTTTGCTCTACTAAAAGAATAGTAAATCCTTCCTCTTTTAATCTTACTATCGTATCAAAAAGTTCTCCCACGATTTTAGGAGCCAAACCTAAAGAGGGTTCGTCAAGCATAAGAAGTTTCGGAGAAGACATTAAAGCTCTTGCAATAGCAAGCATTTGTTGCTCACCTCCGCTCATAGTTCCGCCTAACTGCCCTTTTTTGTCTATAAGTCTAGGAAAAAGTTTGAACATTCTTTCTTGATACTCTTCATAAATATCATCATTGTTAAAAGCACCCATTCTAAGGTTTTCTTCTATTGTCAGATTTTGAAAAACTCTTCTTCCCTCAGGAACTAAAGAGATACCCTCTTTTACTATTTTATGAGTTTTATGATGAGAAATATCAACATCATTAAAAATTATTTTCCCTTTTTTCTTTACGTCATTTACAATTGATTGCAAGGTTGATGTTTTTCCTGCTCCGTTTGAACCGATTAAAGATACTATCTGACCTGCTTGAACGTTAAAATCAATACCTTTTACGGCTTTTATAAGTCCGTAAAATACTTCTAAATTTTTTACTTTAAGCATGTTTAAAATCTCCCAGATAGGCTTTTATTACCTCTTGATCATTAATTGCATCTTTAATATCACCTTCAAAAATAGTTTTTCCGTAATCTAAAACCATAACTCTATCGCAAAGTTTATTTACAAATTTCATATCATGTTCTATTAAAAGAATAGTTACGTCAAACTCATCTCTTATTTTAAAAAACAGATTTGCCAACTCTTCAGTTTCATGGGGATTCATACCAGCTGCTGGTTCATCTAAAAGAAGAAGTTGAGGAGAAGCAGCCAAGGCTCTTGCTATTTCAACTTTTCTTTGCTGACCGTAAGATAATGAAGTTGCCATCTCTTGTGCATATTTTTTGATTCCTAAAACATCCATTATTTCAAAAGCTCTTTTTTTGATTCTTTTCTCTTCTTTAAAAAATCTAGGAAGTCTTAAAATTGCTTCTAAATATGAATATTCAGCTTGATAATCAAAGCCTATTAAAATATTATCTAATACGGTCATTGAATTAAACAATCTAATATTTTGAAAAGTTCTTGCAATTCCTCTATGTACGATTTTATAAGGTTTAATTCCGTCTATTCTTTGTCCGTGAAACTTTACCATTCCTTCTGTGGGTTCATAGTTTCCCGTTATTATATTAAAAAGAGTTGTTTTCCCTGCACCGTTTGGACCAATTAGACCGTAAATCTCTTTTGCTTTTACATGAAAAGAGGTATTATTAATAGCAGTGACTCCACCGAATTTTTTAGTAATATTACAAACCTCTAAAATCATTTATCTGCCTTTTTTTTCTTAAAAATTTTCAATTCAAATAGCTCTTTTTTACCCATTAGTCCTTCTCTGGCAAATAGCATTACGACAATTAAAATAAGTGAAAAAACAACCATTCTCATACCAGGTAAGCCTTCTGTTTGATACCCGAAAAGATTCATCGGTTCATCTAAGAATCTCATCCATTCAAGTCCTGCCATAACTAAAATCGTACCTATTATTGCTCCTGTAGTACTTCCTAAACCTCCAAGAACTATTATAATAAGAAGTTGGAAAGTTAATAAAAACGTAAATAAATCAGGTGAAATCGAAGTTAATAGTGCAGCTAACAAACCACCTCCTACACCTTCAAAAAATGCAGAAGTCGAAAAGGCAAGAGTTTTTGTTTTAAAAGTATTAATACCCATTGCTGTAGCCGCATCTTCATCGTCTCTTACAGCTTTCATTGCTCTTCCGTATTTTGAATATATAACATTTAATATCACTACAACCGCAATTATTGCGGCACCGCAAGTCCAATAGAGATTTGAATGTTCGGGAATATCATTTATCCCTAAAGATCCGTTTGTAACAGCAGGAACATTGATTGTTATTATTCTAATAATAAAACCAAAACCAAGAGTAACGATAGCAAGATAATCCCCTCTTACTCTAAATACGGGGAAAGCTAAAGAAAGAGCCAATAAAGCAGAAATTATTCCCGAAAAAAGTAAAGCCCAAACAAAATCCGCTTGCAATGCCAATACCCATTGAGCAGGATCTTCCAAATCATATTGATATAACATTCCTTCTGCATCTACGGTTAATATTGCCGTAACATAAGCTCCTATTGCCACAAAACCGTTTGGTTCCAATGAAAACTGCCCTGTAACTCCGTTTATCAGATTGTATGAAACTGCCAAAATAATAAAAATTGCAACATTGTTTATAATTCTAACAGTATATTCATCAAAATGATTTTGTGCAAACCATGTAAACCAAATTGCCGCAATTATTATTGATAAGTTTATTAATCTTTGTTTTGTAAATATTTGATTTTCTACCATAACTAAAACCTACTTTTTTCTAAATCTTCGCCCATAATACCTGTAGGCTTAAACAGTAATACCAAAATTAAAAATACAAAAGCAAAAGCATCTTTATATCCGCCAAGTTCAGGGAAAAACGTAATAACTACAACTTCCGTAAATCCAATTATAAAACCTCCTATAACAGCTCCCGTTACGGAACCTATACCGCCTACGACTGCTGCTGCAAAGGCTTTAAGTCCTACTAAAACTCCCATCATAGGTTCAACAGAAGGATAATTTACCGCCCAGAAAATTCCACCTACTGCTGCAAGTGCAGAACCTAAACCAAAAACAATCGCAATAATCATATTTGCATCAACACCCATTAAATTAACTGTTTTTATATCAAAAGATAAAGCTCTGATTGCCATTCCGTATTTTGTTTTATATAATACATACAAAATTGCCAATAAAAGAATCATTGTTACAATAGGAACAGTTATAGATGAGGCAGAAAAAGTAAGCCCTGCAACATTAAAAATATTTTCCATATAAGAAGGAACAGGAAAAGCTCTTGGAACACCGCCGGCAAATACCGTAAAAGCATTTTCCAAGAAAAAAGAGATACCTATTGCAGTAATTAAAAGTGAGATTCTAGGAGCTTCTCTTAATGGTTTATATGCAATTTTATCCATCAAAATTCCAAGTAAAGCAGCGAATACTACAGAAAGTAATATAGTCAAAGAGAAAGGTAAATTAAATACTGCCATAAAAGTATAACCTAAAAAGGCACCAACCATCATAATATCACCGTGTGCAAAGTTTATAAGCCTTAAAACACCGTACACCATCGTATAACCAATTGCAATTAAGGCATACATAGATCCTAAAGAGAATCCATTAACCATTTGTTGCATAAATGTTAATATATCCATCAAGTCTCCCAAAATTATTTAAAAAATCCTAATTTTATCATAAGAAAAAAAACATGAAAGACTTTATTTTTCTTATAATAAAAAAAAAGCCTAGCAAAGAAACTAGGCTTTTTTATAAAAAATAGTTATTATGGATTTACTGTAGCTTTATATCCAGCTTTACCACTTTTAATCTCTTTGATAACTGCCGATCTAATTGCGTTACCGTTTTTATCAATACTGATTTTACCTGAAACACCGTCAAAATCTTTTGTTTTTTTAATCTCTTTGTTAACACAAACAGAGTCAGTCGGATCTTCACATCTATTCATTGCATCAATCAAGATATTATATGAATCAGCTCCCAAAGCAGTAAATGAGTTAACCTCTTTTTTACCTGTCTCTTTTTCATGAAATGCTACGAAATCAGCTGAAGTTTGAGAAGGAGGATTTGTTGAATCAAAAAAGTCGGTAAACATATAACCTTCAACAGCATCTCCACCTAAATCTATAAAAGTTTGGTTTGCAACACCGTCTCCACTAAACATTGGTTTTGTTAAACCTAATTGTTTAGATTGTCTTGCAATCATTGAAGCCTCAGGGTGATATAAAGGTAAGAATAAGAAGTCAGGGTTTAACTGTTTTATTTGAGAAACAACTGCTTTAAAATCTTTATCACCAGAGGTAATTTTTATTTTCTTTAAAAGCTTTCCGCCTTTATCTTTGAAAGCTTTTTGGAATGCTTTTGCCAAACCTAAAGAGTAAACTTGTGCTTGATCTACTAATAAAACTGCACTTTTATACCCTTGAGAAATTGCATAATTTGCAACTACTTCACCTTGGAAAGAGTCAGTAAAACAAACTCTATTTGCATACTCTCTTTTTGTAGTCAGTTTGTCATTTGTAGCAACAGGTGCAACAATAGGAACATGTTTTTTCTCTGCAATTGAGATTGCTTGAGCTGTGTTTGAAGAAGTTAAAGGTCCTAAAATAGCAACAACTTTATCAGATGAGATAAGTCTTGTCGTACCGTTTGCAGTCTCTACTTTATCCCCTTTATTATCTAATAATACTAATTTTATAGTATCTCCGTTTTTAAGTTTCGGTTGTAGTTTGTTTGCTAATTCAACTCCTAAATTAGCAGTTTGTCCGTATGCAGCAATGGTACCTGTCATTGGCATTAATGCACCGACTTTAATCTCTTTTGCTAGAGCTACCCCACAAGTTAATGCTGAAGCAACTGCTAAACTAATTAATTTCTTCATTTATACTCCTTGTAAATTTATTCAAAAATGGTATCATAAATTTGCAAAAAGTTTTTGTATATGTTGTATATATTTCGTTCAAATTACAAGAAAGTTATATGTTTTAGGTACTTATTCCATCTCCAAGCTCATTAAAAACATATCTTCTCCGTCGATTACTTTTATTTTGTTTGAGTTACACGAAGGGCAGCAAAATTCATTTTTTTCCAAAGTGGATTCTTTACCGCAGGAGAGACAGCTGATAACCACTTTTTGATGGTTTATTATAAATTCGGCACCATCACAAACAGTTTTTTCTTTAAATGTATCAAATGCTGTTTGAAGTAAATCAGGCTCAACTCCGCTTAAAACTCCGATTTTAACAACTACTTTCGTAACTTTTGTAGAATCATTTTGTTTTGCGTGTTCTTCACAACTATCTAATAAAGATTGAACAATACTATATTCGTGCATTTTAACAAATCCTTGGCAATAATTCACCTGTAGGCAAATCAATAAATCTTTGTGTTCCCCAAGCTGTATTTAATACAACCTTTCCTTTATGTTTTGAAGTTACTTCGCCTATTACTACAGCCTCTTTTGAGGTCTGCATTGATTTTAAAATTTCTAAAGCTTTTGAAACTTGTTCTTTAGAAACAGCCATAACAAAAGTTCCTTCATTTGCAAGACTTAAAGCTTCAAAACCCAAAAGCTCACAAACTCCGTTTACCTCATCACATACGGGAATTTTTTCTTCTTCAATTTCGATACAAATATCCGATTGTTTCGCCCATTCATTTAAAACTGCACTAACTCCGCCTCTTGTAGCATCTCTTAAAGCTCTTATTTGAATATTTTCATCAATAAGTTTTTCTACTACCGGCCAAAGTGAAGCACAATCGGATTTTAAATTTGTCGAAAAATCTATTCCTTCCCTTGCTGCAAAAATAGTGGCTCCGTGTTTTCCTATAGAGTTAGAGACAAGGATTACGTCATCTTCTTGGATATTATTTGAAGAAATACCTTTTTGTTTTATCTCTCCTATTCCTGTTGTGTTTATAAAAATTTTATCTACGCTTCCTTTTGGAACTACTTTTGTATCTCCGCTTACAACAACAGCACCGTTTATTTTAAGCTCTTCTTCCATACTTGAAACTAATCTTTTCAAAGTTTTTACATCAAAGCCCTCTTCTATAATCACAGAACAAGTAAGATATTTAGGACTTGCACCCATCATGGCTAAATCATTGCAAGTTCCGCAAATTGAGAGTTTTCCTATATTTGAGCCAGGAAACTCTATTGGACTTACGGTAAAAGAATCGGTACTAAAAGCTAAGTTACCGTTTTCTATAACAGCTGCATCTTCACTTTTTGCCAAAATATCGTTTTTAAAGGCTTTATAAAAAATTTTAGTAATTAATTCATTGTTTTCTTGCCCGCCGTTTCCGTGAGCTAGGGTAATATTAGTCATTGTCAACCTCTTTTTCTACTATTTCTCCAAATCTTTTTAAAACAAAATTCGCTTCTTTGGTCTCTTCTACATTGTTTAACAACTCTTCTAAAGGCAGCTCTTTAGCTTTTGAAACCTCTTTAATATATGATTTCATAATATTTTTATCATATTCAGGATGAAACTGTACTCCCCAGGCATTTTTCCCTATTCTAAAACTATGGTTTTTATCATGGGTATTAAAAGCCAATCTTATTGTATCTTTAGGAAGTTCTTCAACTGTTTGGGAATGGATTGTATGAGCTTTGAAACTTTCAGGTAAATTTTTAAAGAGTTCATCATCTTTTGCTTCTTTAGTCAAACTTATATTCACCGTTCCTATTTCCATACCTTTTTTATGATAGGTACTAAAGCCCTGCATACTTTTTGCCAATAATTGATGTCCGTAACAAATACCAAGAAGAGGTATAGAATTTTCAATTAAAGATGGTATCCATTTTTCAATTTTTAGACTCCAAGGCTCTTCATCGGTAACCATTGAGTGAGAACCTGTTAAAACAACTCCTGCACACTCCTCTAAATTCGGAAGAGGATGTCCCGCTTGAATATCAATAACTTTTTTTTCCAAATTTTCATTATCGATTCTTTTAATTACCCAATCTTCAAAATCACCGTTTTCTTCTAATGTATTTTTAAAAGTTTTTCCTGTTTTTATAATAAAAAGTTTTTTCATTTTATAATAGATTCCCATATTTATAATAGGCGCTGCAAGCACCTTCACTACTCACCATACAACTTCCTAGAGGAGAACTAGGATTACAGGCTTTGCCAAAAACTTTACAGTCATGAGGCTTAGCGACTCCTCTCATAATATCTCCGCAAATACAGAGTTTATGATCATCGATTTTTTCATTTGGCAAAATATCTTTATATATAATTTCAGCATCAAGATAGGCATATTCGTCTCTTAATCTTAAAGCTGAATCCGGGATATCGCCTAAACCTCTCCATCTAAAGTGTGTTGCTTTTGTAAAATATTTATCGATTAATTTTTGTGCGGCAATATTTCCGTCATGAGATACCGCTCTTGAATACTCTATTTCAAGTTCACATCTGTTTTCATTAAACTGTTTTGCTATTGCTAAAATTGACTGCATTACATCTACAGGTTCAAAACCTGCAACAACTACAGGTCTTTTATAATCTTTTACAAACTCTTCATATATTTTAGAACCTGTTATTACGCTAACATGAGAGGGTCCTATAAAAGCATCTATTTTACAGTCATCACTCTCTAATAAAACTTTCATAGGTTGAGGAACCGTAATATGATTTATATGAAAAAAGATATTGTCAATTTTTCTTTTTGTTATATGTTCAAGAAGTGCTGCCGTCATTGGAGTTGTTGTTTCAAACCCTATCGCAAAAAAGATAATCTTTTTATCAGGGTTTTCAAGTGCAATTTTTATTGTATCCAAAGGAGAGTATACAAATCTTACATCTGCACCTTTACTTCTTGCATCTTGCAAACTCCCATGACTTCCGGGAACTTTTATCATATCTCCTAAGGTTACTAAAATCACATTCTCTTGCAAACTTAAAATATAAGCATGGTCTATTCTCTCTTTTGGCATCACGCAAACAGGACACCCAGGACCGTGTATAAACTCGATATTTGAAGGCATAAGTTGATTTAAACCGTATTTCATAATCGTATGCGTATGCCCTCCGCATACTTCCATTACTCTTATTTTTTTAGGTAAATTTTTTGCCTCTTCATCAATTAATTTTTTTAATGCTTTAATTGCCTTTGGATCTCTAAACCCGTCATAAAGGTCTTTTAATTTAAGTTCAGACATTTTTAACCTCTGTTAGGACAGGCATCATCCTCTAAAATAGCTTGACGCCTATCCTCTTCTTCCATTTTTTCGATAATCTCTTTATATACTTCCAAAGAGGATAATGCATCTTTTTCATCTATTTTATTCATTGCAAAACCAATATGAATCAAAACATAATCTCCGACATTTACTTCTTGATCGATTAAATCAAGACTTGCCTGTCTTTCTACTCCCATAGTATCTACAGTTGCAATATTGTTTTTTTCATCTATTTTCGTAATTTTTGATGGTATTGATAAACACATCTTATTCCCTTATCTAAATTTTCTTTTATAATTAATCCAATCTACAACTGCTTGTAAAGAGTCTTTGTCTTTTATTGAAACTTCTAAAATATCAACGTTGGGTTTTAATTTTCTAGCTTCTGCTTTCTCTTTTTCCAAATCATATTCAAAATAAGGAAGTAAATCTGTTTTTGTAAATAAAATCAAATCTGCCGCTCTAAACATTACGGGATATTTTGCAATTTTATCTTCCCCTTCAGGAACAGAAACCAAAACAATATTTAAATGAGTTCCCACATCATATGAAGCGGGACAAACAAGATTTCCTACGTTTTCTACAAAACATACGTCAATATCATCTAAAGGCATATCGTGTAAACCTTTGTGAACCATAAAAGCATCTAAGTGGCAAGCACTTCCTGTTTGAATCTGTACTGCTTTTATATTTTTTTCTTTTAATCTGTCTGCATCTTTATTTGTTTCCAAGTCACCTTCAACAACACCGAATTTAAAATCAGCAAGAGGCATCAAATGTTCAAGAAGTGTTGTTTTACCGCTTCCGGGACTACTCATAAGATTTATTCCTAAAACTTTGTAGTCATTGAAATGTGCTCTGTTATGTGCTGCTTCATGATCGTTTTTATCTAAAATTTTTTGAATAACAGAGATTGTTTTGCTATCATTTAACTGTGGATTATGGTGAAGTGTTTCATGAGCTGCTTGATGAGGAACACTGTCTCCATGACTATGGTCGTGTGAATGTTCATGAGAGTGTTCATGATCATGATGGTGATGGTCTGTTATACTACAACCGCAATCTTTACACATAATTTTATCCTTTTTTTTCTCTTTTTTTTAAGAGAATTTTTTTATATTTTTTAACTATGAATATCTATTCATTTAATTTAGTCTAGTCTATGTAACCTAAAATTAAACTAAGATTATGGTACTCTTATGTATTATTTGAACTATATAATTCTTATAAAATTATATTGTTTAAATTCTTTTGTATTTATTATAAAAGTAAAAAATTTTTAAAGTGAAGATATATAAAATGAACTGTCCTTATTGTAAAAGTAAAAGGGTCTATAACTTAAAAGACAACTATAAAAAATGCAGTGTTTGTAAAAGAAAATTCTCTCCTAAGAAAATCAACACGGATCTGAGAGTTATAGAACTTTTTTGTAATAATATAAATGCAAACAAATGCGCAAAAATACTTAATGTAAATTATAGAACAATTCAAAATAGATATTCCCTTTTTAGAAAACTTATAGCTTACTTTTTAGAAAATGAGCATTATAGTTCGATTTTGGACAACAGCTCATATGAAGAGTATTACTACTTTACAAAAAGACAAAAAAGAGATAAGAAAAGATCTTTATACAAAGCAATCAATATATTAGGATTTTACTCAAATAGAAAAGTTTTTACTCTTTTAATGCCCAAACTTACAAAATACGACAGAGGTGAAGACAGCAAGAATTTTGAGGATTATTTAAAATGGCACAAAATATATTCCCATTATGCGTATGCAACTCCGTTAAGTGTTTTTTGGAAATATTTAGAAGAGAGTCTTAAAAAATATAAAGGTGTCGATGAAGAGAACTTTTTTTACTATTTAAAAGAGTGTGAATTTAAGTTTAATTATCTGCAAAACAAACAAATAGAGATTTTAAAAGATTTATACTACACATAGATTATACAATAAAATATTAAACTTTTATAAAGAGATAATTTTTATTATTTACATAAAGTTAATATAATTTTATCTTATTATTATTACAAGAAAAATAAAGGATACTTATGTTTACCAATGCTTTAAATAGATTTAGACTAATCTCTGCAACAGAGGGTCTATCTTTTTTACTTTTAGTTTTTATTGCTATGCCTATTAAATATGTAGGACAAAATCCTTACCCTGTAAAAGTTTTTGGAATGATTCACGGTATTTTGTTTCTTATTTTTATGTTTTCACTTTTTCAGGCAAAAATAAAAGAGAACTGGAATATAGGTTTTATGTTTCAACTTTTTGTACTTTCACTAATACCTTTTGGAGCATTTTTTATAGAAAGAAGAGTAAAAGTCAGAGCTAATAATTAATTCTAAGAGAAAAACCTCTTAGAATTTAAACAATCCTGTTTCATTTAAAATTACCGCTACAAGTGCAACAGGAATTATATATCTAATCATAAAAAACCAGATTTTAAAAAGAGATTTTCCCATGACCGGAATAAGTTCTTCTTTGATTTTTTCTCTATCCATATTATATCCTACGAAAATAGCTACTAAAATACCTCCAAAAGGAACCAATATCGTAGAACAGACAAAATCTACCCAGTCAAAAAAACTTTTATCTCCTACTTGTAAAGAAGGGGCATAATCCGTAATATTTGAAAAAAGAGTTACTATACCTAAAAGATAGAAAAAAGCACTACAAATTAATGCAGCTTTGGCTCTTGTCATTTTATATCTTTCAATCAAATAAAGTACAGTCGGTTCCATCATAGAGATTGCAGAAGTAATACCCGCAAAAGCAATAGCAATAAAGAAAAGTAGTGCCAAAAATTTTCCCGCACTTCCAAACTCGTAAAAAACAGAAGGCAAAGAGATAAAGACCAAACCTGCACCTTTTGTTGATTCGGCTCCTTTGTCAAAAAGAAGAGTAAAGATTATAAGTCCTGCCACAACTGCAACTATTGTATCAATAATTGCAATTAAAACCGAAGATTTTACGATATTCGTATGTTTTGGCAAAGAAGCAGCATAGGTAATAATAATCCCCATTCCTAAAGATAAAGTATAAAAAGCCTGACCTATTGCTACAACTACGGCTGTTGATGTAAGTTTTGAGAAATCAGGGTCAAACATAAAATGGACTGCTTTTGAAAAAGCACTGATATTTATTGAATATATAAATAAAATAACTAATATAATTCCAAGAAGAGGCATTAATACTTTATTTATCTTTTCAATTCCTTCTTTGATTCCTTTTAAAACAATTGCCGTAACTAAAATAAATACCAAAGTATGATAAAAAAGTTGTGTTTGATAATCAGTTGTTAAAAGATTCATAAAATTGTCGGTTGATTCTTTTACCGTTGTGGGTAATTTTTCAAAAGAGATTGCAATATAATGAAAAATCCAACCGATTACTACAGAATAGTATGAAAGAATTATTAAAGGTAAAACTACGATAAAACCTGCAAATTTCCATCTTTTTTTATTTTTAACCGCAAGTTTTTCAAACATGGAAACAGCATCACTTTGTCCAATTTTACCGATTAACAGTTCAGCTATTAATACAAATATACCTATAAAAAGTGCTGTAATCAAATATACTAAAACAAAAGCTCCACCGCCGTATTCTCCCGTAACATAGGGAAACTTCCAAATATTTCCCAACCCAACTGCAGAACCTACTGCAGCTAAAATAAATCCTAATCTACTAAATCTTGTTATTGACATAACTCACCTTGTAAAAATTTGAAGTATTGATTTTATCTAAAAGTGAGTTAAAAGTCATTTTAAGGAATTTTTATAAAATTTTCTTGAAACTTTTATCTATTAAATTTGAGAGTAGAGTTGTCCTAAAGCTATTCCTCCGTCATTTAAAGGAACTCTTTTTGAGTAATAATATTTTTTACCTTCTTTTTCCAGTTTTTTACAGACCAGTTCCAAAAGAGTTTTATTTTGAAAAACTCCTCCCGTAAGCACTATAGGCAGATCATATTTTAAAGATATTGTTATTATAATATCAACTAACATATTTATAAATTTTGAGCAAATTAACTCTTTTTGCTTATCTTTTATTAGCTCTTCTACTGCTTTTGTTAAATCTATATTTCCATTTTTTATTTCATAAGAGTAAAACTCTTTTATCTTTTTATCATATGCTTGCTCTATTTGAAGTCCCGTCTCTCCTTCATAGGTTTGCGTTTGGGCGATTGAACTAAAAGAGGCAACAGCATCAAAAATTCTTCCTACAGAGCTTGTAAGTGGTGCATTTAAACCTTTTTGCCAAACTGTATGCAAAAGTTTTATCTCATTTACGGAAAAAGCATTTACTGTGGGAGTATCAAGCTTTAATACTTCATCTAAAGAAAAAGTTTCAAAAAGAAGGGAAAGAGCTACTCTTTTTGGCTCTTTTATAGATTTTTCTCCGCCTATTAATCTAAAATATTTAAAATGATTTACTCTTTTATACTCTTTTTTATTTGCTAGAAAGACCTCTCCTCCCCAAATATTTCCGTCATCGCCATACCCTGTTCCGTCAAAACAAAAAGCCAAAACATCTTCATCTAAGCCGTATTCAGCCATAGTCGAAAGAGCATGGGCATAATGATGCTGAATTTGCACCGTTTTAATATTTTGTTTTAATGCCCACTTTGTACTCTCATAATTTGGATGTTTATCGCAAACTATAAGTTCAGGTTCAAAATCATAAAACCTTTTAAAAGTTTCAATTGTTCTTTCAAAATACTCCAAAGAAGTAATTGAATTCAAATCTCCTATATGAGGAGATAAAATCAGATTATCTTCAAACGCCAAAGCTATTGTTGCTTTTTGGTTTGCGCCTAAAGCTAGTATTTTTTTAGCTGTTTTTTTCTCTGCTTTTAAAGATGTGGGAGCATAACCTCTGGCATTTCTTAAAACTGAAATTTCATTATTTACAACTTGTACGACTGAATCATCGCAGGCATTTACAATCTCTCTGTCATAATCTAATATAAAATCAACCACATTTGCAAGCTTTTCAAGCAACTCATCTTTTTGTCTGATAATCGGTTCATCAGATAGATTTGCACTTGTTGCTATTATGGGATTTTTTAAATATTTAAAAAGAATTATATGTAAAGGAGTATATGCAATAAAACACCCTAATCTGTCAATATTAGGTGCAACAAAAAAACTTAAAGATGAACTTTTTGCTTTAATTAGAGTAATAGGTTTCTCTTTTGAAGTAATTATCTCTTCCTCTTTTTTTGTAAAGTCTGCAAACTCTTTTAACTGCTTTATATCTTTAAACATAACAGCAAAAGGCTTTGCAGGTCTGTTTTTTCTTTTTCTTAAAAGTTCAACAGTTTTATCATTTGTTGCATCGCAAATAAGATGAAAACCTCCCATTCCTTTTATAGCGACTATTTCTCCGCTATTTATTTTTAAAGCTATCTCTTTTATTGCTTTATTATCTTCTGAAATTAGATTATTGTTTTTATCATATAAAGCAATTTTCGGTCCACACTTTTCACAAGAAACGGGTTGGGCATGATATCTCCTGTTTGAAGGCTCTTCATACTCTTTTTGGCAATCCTCGCACATAATAAAATCACTCATAGAAGTATTACATCTATCATAAGGAACTGTTTTAATAATTGAGTATCTAGGTCCGCAGTTTGTACAGTTTGTTAAAGCATAGTTATATCTAAAATTGTTTTTATCGTTTATATCATTTATACAATCTTCGCAAATTGCCATATCAGGAGAGATTATTGTTGTTTTATTTGAAGTTGTTTCACTCTTTTTTATCTCAAATTTTTTATACTCTTTTGCTTTAATCTCTTTTGTTTCAAGAGAGTCTATTTTAGCCAAAGGCGGAGGAGTTTTTTTTAAAGTTTCAATAAAATTTTCTATATTTAAAGAAGAACCTTCTAATACTATATTAACGCCTCTGTCATCATTATTTACCCATCCTGCAAGATTATTTGAAATTGCAAGATTAAAAACAAAAGGTCTGAAACCTACACCTTGCACTATACCTTTTACTTCAATATAAACAGCCTTCATACTTTTCCTAATCTTTTTTCTAATTGTAGTAAAATTTTTATTAATTGTGACACCGTTTGTGACAATTTTTATGTATAATAAAATAAGTCTAAAGATTATATCAAAGGGGTTATAATGAAACCAACTGCAAATCTTATGCAAGCTTTTAAACAAATGACCACAAATACGAAAAATCTGCTTAAAGATTTGACTTTAAGCCTTAGAGTTCATGCAATGATTGCAGCCGTTCTTGCAATTAACTTTTTGATTCTAATGATAAAAAGACCTGATTTTTTTTGGGATGATGGGAAAAAATATCCTTTACTGTTGATACTTTTTTTATGCGGAATGTTAGGCGGAGTAATTAATAACTATCTTAGAATAAATAAACTTCCCTCTTCTCATCTTGATAAATTCGTACCGAAAGAAAAAATTATAAATATCCTTCAAATATATGTATCTTTGTTGATTTCGGGAACTTTAGGATTGATTTTTTATGCAACTATTTCTTCAGGACTTATTCAAGGAAGTTTTTTCCCGGAATTTTCAAATTTAGAAGCAGACTATTCAGGAGATTTTTTAAACTTTTTCCAACAAATCCTTCCTAAAACAAATCATGATGTTTTAAAAGCCATGATTTGGTGTTTTATTGCCGGATTTAGTGAGAAACTTGTTCCTAATACTATTGATAAATTAGCTAGTAAAGCAGAACTTACAATTACTCAAAGAATCGATGAAATAAAAGTTTCAAATAAAAAATTAGAAGAAGATCTTGAAAAAGAGAATAAATCAAAAGAGGAGTTGCTCTCACAAATTGCAGAATTAAAACAAGAGATTAATTCCGAAAACAAAAATAAAACAGATACTTAAAATCTTTTATTTTTGTATCGGGAAATCTCTGTTATAATAAATTTTTAACTGTTTATTAAAAATTTTATTTATAAGTTTATTTATAAAATCTTCACCTATAAAATCACCGCAAAAAGAGATTCCGTCAAGCTCAAACTCTTCATTAACTTTATCAAATAAATCACTTAAAAAATAGATATAATTTTCTACATATCCCAAAGATATTGTTTTTTCGTCAACTCCTGCCAATTTGAAACTTATACCGCTTTTTATAAAACTTACAAAATCAAATTCATTATTAAAAAGTTTATCGTTTTTATTAAGTTTATAATCTATTCTAGGACCTTTTTGTAAAATACAATGGCTTGCTTTTGAATAAATATTATCTATTTCCAAAACTGTTGATGCAATTTCCCATAAAGAATAAATTGAATTTTTATGTAAAGTCGAAATATCTGTTTGTAAAGCTTTTTCATAAATTTCCGGAAATTTTTCTTTATAATTATTTAAAAGTTTTTCTCCGTTTTTACTTTTTTTAATTTCTGCAAAAAGTTCTTCAATTGAATTTGGCAATTTAAATTTTACAATATCGATAATCCCGTCAATTTTTGGAGAGTATAGAGATATTGCGTCATCATATTTTGATGAAAAGAAGATATTTAAAATTGATTTTTCATAAAGTGCATTTTCATCTAAAAGAACTGTAAACTGAGATTTTGATGCTTCATCGAATTTATCGTAAATTTCATCCAATCTTTCGTCATAGCAGCTGTTGCCAAGAAGAAAAATTCTATTTTCAGTTACCGAGATATTAGGAGGAGTAAGACTTTTATCATAAACTACTTCTATATCAAAATCATCTTTTGTCTCTTCTATTGATAGAAACTCTATTTCTTGTTCTAAAAGCTCTTTTGATAAAAGGTATAAAACCAAATCCCAAGGATATGAGATTTTTACTTTTTCAAAATCAATTTTATTTGCTCTTTTATAAATAGCATTAATATTAAAATCAATAACAGGCTTTTCCAAACTAAGAAGAGCTATATTTTTTTGTTTTGACCCCACAGTTAGTTTAGATAAATTTTCTACATCATTACATAATAACCATTGATCTTCATACTCTATTTTTTCAAACTTTTTTAGAAAAAAAGTTTTTGATGAGTTTTTAATTTTTATAATTTTTCCATTATTTAAAGAAGAGGCTAAATATTCAAAACTTTTTTTAAAACTTTCAAAACTTAAAAGTTCGTTTTTTTCATAAATTTGCATTGATTTTTCATTGGAAGTTGTACCACAAATCTGACAATTTATGAAGGGATTATAATAATTTGCCGATTTTTTATTTTCAGTTTCATTTAAACAATTTGGACAATAAGACTTTAAGCAACTATCTAGGGTGTATTGATAGTCAATAGGAGGTATGTGTGGTACAACTTCCAATGAAAAATCTTTTAAAAATATCGAGACAGGCAACTCTTTTGACAATTCGTCCGATAACTCTATTAGCCTTTTCTCTTCATCTTCTACATATAAAAAGATTTTGTCACCTATTTTATCAATTTTATATTCAGACTCTTTAGATTTTAGAAGATTATCTAAAATCGTAATAAAAGAGTTGTTATTTGATTGATATTCAAACTCATATTTTAAGATCATTAATAATCTCTCTTTTAAATGAAATTTTTGCAATATCGTTTATAGTAATATTGCTGTTTCTAATTTTTGTTTCAACTCCTAACTCTTTTAAAGATTTAAGAATCGTATGCTCCATTGTTGCCGATGCTTTTACAATCTCTTCACTTAAATCAAAAGTGGTATCATCTGCAACTCTTTTGGGAATTATCCCTAAAACAAAAGTTTCAGGCAAATCTCCATTCATTTTTATCATATTAAGAGTTTGAAGCATTTCTACTTCATGAGCACTTCCCTGCCAGTCAACTTCTGAAGGTGCCTTTAAATAATCAAAGAAATAGACATCTCCTGCTTTACTGTCTTGTGCATCAATACAATCAATCACAAAAACTTTATCAAACTTTATGATAAGAGGAATCAGCCTTTGAGCCAATGTTCCTCCATCAACAATTGTTACGCTATTTTCATTTGAGAGATAATCATACTTCTCATCTAAATAGTGTACAAAATGAGCTCCGATACCTTCATCTTGGAATAGGATATTTCCTATTCCTAATATTAAAATATTCATTACTCTTTTTCTTTCACCCATTTATATCCGCTTACAATAGAATCAACATCACCGTGTTTTCCGTAGACTGAGTTAAAGATTACCAAATATACGTGAATTGGTAAGAATATTATAAAAATCCACATAAAGATATGATGTAACTGTCTAACCCAAGCTAGTCCACCTAATATTGCTTCAAAATTTCTCATAACATCGTATAATAATCCACCCATTCCGTCATGGTAAACATTTACATATAAAATCAATCCTGTTAAAGATATCATTACAAGCGAGATATAAATCCCTGCATATGCTAAAAATTGCAAAGGATTATATGCTCCTTTTGTATGTGGATGTTTTGAAACAAGTAAGTAATATCCTATTTGTTGTATCCAAGTTTTTGGATTAATAAAATCCCAAAAAGATTTTCTCTCTACTTGACTTTGTTTATCAAAAATAAACAAATAGAATTTTCCTATTGTCACTGCAATTAATAAAAATCCAAAAATTATATGCCATGATCTAAAAAGAGCATTCATAAAATTTGTGGGTTCGCCTCCACTAGCAGGAGTTATAAAAGGTGAAGCTATATAAAAACCTGATACGGTTAATACAATAATTGCTACAACTCTAATCCAGTGAGTAACTCTAAGCCAGTATGAGAATTCATAATGTTTTTTAATCATAATATGCTCCTAACAGCTGCATCCGTATATTGGATCTACTTTGTAAACACCAAGATTATTACCTTTTTTATCCATTACATGTACCGCACAAGCAATACAAGGGTCAAAACTATGTATAATTCTGATAATTTCCAAAGGTTTTGAAATATCTTCAACTTTTAAACCTATTAAGTTTGATTCATATGGACCTTTTTGTCCTTTAGAATCTGTCGGTCCTGCATTCCAAGTTGAAGGAACTACGGCTTGATAATTTTCAATAACACCGTTTTTGATTCTAACCCAGTGTGATAACATTCCTCTTGGAACATCTCCTATAAATCTTCCTTTATACTCTTTATCTTTATCTATATGATATGAAGCACAAGTCTCTTGGTCAACTTTTAAGTTTTCAATTAAAGTATTGAATGTTTCCATACCGTTTCTAATAATAGCCATAGCTTGTAAACATCTTGCAGCTGTTCTTCCTAGGGCAGTAAATAAAGCTTCGGTTGGAAGTCCTGTCTCTTGTAAAAATTCATCTACTACAGCTTTAACTTTTGTATTACCTTTTGCATATGAAACCAACAAGCAAGATAAAGGTCCCACTTCCATAACTTGACCGTCATATCTAGGAGATTTAATCCAAGAGTATTTTCCTTGATCGTCAAGTGATTTAGAAGGAATCTCTTTACCGTCAGGTCCAATTGTCATTTTATCTTTTAATCCTGTATAGTTAGGATTTGTTTTCCCGTTATATGGATGTAAAGGTTCATTATCTGCATACCAAGAGTGAGTTGCTTCTTCTGTGATTAAATCTTCATTTATAGGATAAACTTTTGATAAATCACCGTTTAAAATAATACCTGTATCAAAAAGATATTCACTTCTGTTTAACTCCATCATTTGATGAGACATAAAGTTCATTGTACCTGCTTGTGCAGTAACACTTCCTTCTTTAAAGTATGCACCACCTGCCATTTTTATATCGGCATAATATGCATGTTCAATAAAGTTTGCAACTTCTTTGTATTTTGTTAAATATTCACCCATTCTTGAAGGGTCAAGCAGATCCATTACACAAGTAACTCCACCTACTGTTAAACTTTGAGGGTGAGGTTGTTTACCTCCGAACATTGCCATAAGTTGTGCAGCTGTTCTTTGAACTTCTAAAGCTTTTAAATAGTGAGAAAGTGCAATTAAATTTTGCTCAGGAGTAAATTTAAATGTTCCATGTCCCCAATAAGCGTTTGCAAACGGTCCTAATTCACCTTTGTCAACAAATGCTTTAACTCTATCTTTAACTTTTAACAGATCATTTTCACCTGTTGCAATTGGATATTTTGTATATTTAAATGCCTCTTTTGAAGCTTTTGCAACATCTGCATCAAGTGCTGATACCACGTCAACCCAGTCTAAACCGTGAAGATGATAAAAATGCACAACGTGGTCATGCATAAAAAGTGCTTGATTCATCAAACTTCTTGTTAATTTTGCATTTAAAGGAGGAACAATACCTAAAGCATCTTCAACAGCTTCAATTCCTGCTCTATAATGAGAAAAAGTACATACACCGCAAATTCTTTGCATTAAAAAACCGGCATCTCTTGGATCTCTGTTTTTTACAATAGTCTCTAATCCTCTCCATAAAGTAGCAGATGAAAAAGCATCTTGAATTACATTATTTTCATCAACCTCTACTTCTATTCTTAAATGTCCTTCAATTCTTGTTATAGGGTCGACAATTACTCTTTTTGTTGACATTTTTTACTCCTCATCTTTTGGGTGTTTAAATTTTGAAATTGCAGCATGGGCAGCTATACCGATACCTGTAACCGCTAATAGTCCAACACCTATTTTATCAGCTGTTGCATCAGCTCCTAAACCGCCGAATACACTATTATACAATCTGTCTGCAACCGGTTCTTCAAAAGGTCCCATTGTATCCCAGAAATCAGGTTCTGAACACCCGATACATCCATGTCCTGCTTGAATAGGCCAAGAAGTGTGTTGGTTAAATTTATTTTTTGAACAGTTGTTAAAAGTATATGGTCCTTTACAACCGACTTTATAAAGACAATAACCTTTTTTTGCACCTTCATCACCAAACTCTTCAACAAACTCACCTGCATCAAAATGCCCTCTTCTTTCACAAAGATCGTGAATTCTTAAGCCATAAGCCCATTTTGGTCTGTTATATGGATCTAAAGCAGGAAGAGTACCGTAAAGAATAAAATGAAGTAAAGTACCCACAATATTTTTTTCACTTGGAGGACATCCAGGTACGTTTATTACTGTTCTGTTAGTTACTTTGCTTAAAGCAACCGCTCCTGTAGGATTTGGATTTGCAGCTTGTACACCTCCAAAAGAAGAACAGGTGCCAATAGCAAAAATAGCTTTTGCACTTTCACAGGCATCTTTTGCATTTTGTTCTCCTGTTTTACCGTGACCGCCTATTGTAAGATAAAAGTCGGTATCACCGCTTGGAATACCACCTTCAACCATAAGGATATAATTACCTTTATGTTTTTCTATTGCATGTTCTAAATTCTCTTCTGCTTGCCACCCTGCACTTGCCATTAATGTTTCATGATATTCTAAAGAGATATAGTCAAATATCAAAGAATCAATTGTAGGTGCATCAGTTCTTAGCAGCGATTCGGAACAACCTGTACATTCAGCCATATGAAGCCATATAATAGGCAATCTATCACTTATCTCAGCAGCTTTTGCCACTAGAGGAGTAAAATTAGCTGGAAGTGCTAACATTGCAGTAACTGCAGTAGCCCATTTCATAAAATCCCTTCTTGAGAAACCTTTCTCTTCTAAAACTTTTGGAATAGATTTAGTTTCATCTATTTTTGGAAGTTTTTCAAGAGACTCCAATCTTTTCGAAAGTCTGTTAAATAAACTATTCTCTTTCACAATATTTCCTTTACTAAACAATTATTCAATTATATAATAACCACTTACGACAAATTCTTGTCACTTAAATCAATTTCTTGAATGAATATTCATTATATATAAAGAATATTACATGACTTAAACTTAACTTTAACTAAAAATTTAAATTTTTTTTAAAGTTTTTTAATATAATTTGATTTTATCTTTCTAAGATGACATTAACGTGACATAATTACCATATTTTCAATATTTTTGATAGTTTTTGCTTCTTAGTTTCTACATTTTTTTTACATTTTATCAATAAGTTTAATTATAACTTTTATTTATAATTAAACTTATTATTCAAAAAGAAGAAGAATTTATTATTTTTAGTAATCTAAAGGATACTCTTTAGGAAGTATTATATTAATATTTTTTAAGTTTTTATCTATTTTGGAAAGAAGAATCGAATTTGCAAACATATTTCCGCAAAGGATTAAATCTTTTGCACCTATCTCTTTTGATATTGTATTAACATGTTCTGCTATAAAGTCACATAAACTCTCATAAAAAGAGTAGGCAATCATACTATCTTCAACATCAGCCATTTTATAACTCATAGAACTTTGGATAATTTTTCTATAATCCAAATAATTTTTCCCATCAATTTTAAGCACGTTCATATCTATTTGAAGTCCGCTTTTAGCTCTATATAAAAGTGCCGTATCTTCAAACTCTTTATAATCTTTCATTCCTAAAATATAAGCTAGGATATTTAAAATTGATGCAAAGCCGTCGCTATTTTTGTCTAAAAACTCTTTTTCAAAGAATTGAGGAAATTTTTTAACATAGTTTTCAACCAATCTATCCGTATTTTCATCAATTGATTTTATATCTTCCAAGCAGTTATCCACGCTGTTTAAAACATTTGGAATATATATAATCTCTTTTTGCCCTATATCAGGTATATTAACTCTTATTGAAGATTCATCACTCTTATATGAAAAATATACTCCTACAGTAGGAACATCTTTTTTATTAAGCTGACAAAGAACTGCTTTATATACGCAACCGTACTCTTCAAAATAATCAGCAGAAGAGTTTACTTTTCTATTTAACTTATAATCATATTTAGGAAAAAGTGTTTTATCTCCGTAAACTACAATATTTTGTTTATCATTATATGTAACTTTTAAACCGTTTTGATAAACATCGTCATTTACATATAAAAGATAATTTAGACCGCTGTTTTTTAAAGCATGTGCAAAAAGAATAGTCTCTTTATCATCGGGAATTTTGGCATAAATAAATCTAGTATCGGAATACTCTTTATTTTTATTATAAAGAAGTTTGAATTTTAATTTGACTAAGGGTCTTTCTATAGAACATAATAGTTGTAAATCTTTTTGTGAAATTTCTAAAAGATCCGATATTTTATTTATATCAGTAATAAGTAATTTAACTTCGTACCCTTTTGCTTCAAAATCTTCTCTTAAAGCTCGTGAAGGAAGAAAAAAATCTTTTAATCCGTTGTGTGTTTCAAAACGTGAAACTCCACCCTCTTTTATTTTATTTATATCATTTGAAAAATCAATGCTGTTTAATTCAAGAATCTTTTTTATCTGTTCATTTGTGAGCAGTGATAAATTTACTTTTATATGTTTATCTTCAAGCTCTTTGTTTTTTTCATAATCAAAACTATCCAATACTTCTGCTTTAGATAAAAAGATAGATAAAGGAAGTTTTTGTTCCAAAGCTTCAAAAAACTCTTTAATTTTTTCTTCAGTATCATTGCAGACCAATAAAATAAAACCTCTATACATTTTTGATACGGCATTTACTGCCGAAGCTTTTATTATCTCGTCAATTATATCTTTAAAATAAAAATTTGTACTGTTAAACTCTATTTTATAAATTAGTTCCATGTAGTATCTTCCTCATTGGGGATTCTATTTAAGTGTTCCCCGTTATAGCTTCCTATTAACTCTTGAGCTATATTTTTAATGCTTTTATTATCTTTTCTTTTAGGTTTTATTCCTATGCTTTCACACTCTTTTAAAGCTTGAGCTATATATTCATCAAATCTATTTTCAATATTTTGGGTTAATCCTATTTCTACACTTTGTATATCTTCGGGGATTATTCCTAAAATAGTAACTTCTGCATGTTTTTCCAAAACAGAACATATTTCAAGCATCTCTACTATTTCTACTTCATGAGCAGTTTTTCTATATTGTCCAAGACCTAAAAGAACGTCAGAAGGTAATCTGTAGATTTCACCTGCTTTATCTTCAATAGAAACAGTATCTAAAATAATAACATTATCATACTCTTGAAAATAAGTCATCAATTTAAAACCTAAAGTACCGCCTTCGATAATTTCTAATTCTTCACCAAAATCAAAATTTTTTTGTAAATATTTAGAGGCATAGATTCCTACTCCTTCGTCTTTAAATAGTACATTTCCTACACCTATAAGAATATTTTTCATATAATTCCCTGTAATTTAAAAATTTATTTAAAATAAATATTTACTTTTAATATTTTATCTTAAATAAACTTTTATAAAAAAATAGGCAGCAACTAAATTGTTGCAGCCTATTACCATAAGAAACACTTTTGCTATTTTCCTTGGGTTTCTAAATTATTTTTTGCCTCAATTGAATTTTTATTAGCAAATTTATAACCGCCGAATACAATATTTATATCACCCTCTTTCCAAAAGATTGTTCTCCAGATTTGATAATAAATATGACACATAACCCACATAATCAATATATACATTGCTGTATGATGAGCAATTCTAACGCCCATGTTTCCACCGAATACGCTTAAAGTCCAATCAGTAGACAAATGCAATATCCAAGGCCACCATGCTCCTATAGAACTCTCTCCTGACGCTAAACCGTGTACATACATTTGAAGACCTGTTAATAACATAAATACTAAAAGAATATGAAATAGCGTGAAAAACATAATATTGTAACTATCACTGTATTCACTGTTAAACTTTTTTCTTCTGTTAAACGTTATTAAGTTAAAAAATACTTCACAAAACTCTATAAAGTTTTTCTTTGTAGGAAGTATCTTTTTATATGGTTTTTCAAATCTTGAAAATAGATATAAGTAACCGATTAAAATAGCAGTTACGTCAAATACGATTGCGGCAATTAAATGCCCCCATCTGTTCCATGCCATCACATATTTATCAACTGCAGGATCAGCTATAAAAGTTTGATAATACGGATGACCTATATATAGCCCGGTTATAACTGCCACAAGCATGCAAACGGCATTCGACCAGTGAATGGTTCGCATGATTGGAGTCATTCTTTCAACCCGCTTCATTTTAGGCACGGCATCCTCCTAATGGATCTACTTTATATACCGCAAGTTCTTTACCTTTTGTATCTACAATATGAACTGCACAAGCAATACAAGGGTCAAAACTATGCACTGTTCTAATAATTTCCAAAGGTTGATCAGGGTCAACCACTTTTGTTCCTACCAATGAAGCTTCATAAGCTCCCATTCTATTTTTATAATCTTTTGGTGCCGCATTCCAAGTTGAAGGAACAACTGCTTGATAATTTACGACTTTTCCGTCTTTTATTTTAACCCAGTGCCCCAAACTACCTCTTGGAGCTTCTGCCATTCCGTAACCTTGAGCATCTTTTGATACTTTGTCAAAATCAAACTCTGTCCAAGTAGATAAATCACCTGCTGCCACGTTTGCGGCTAATTCGTCACACCATTGAATTATCACATCTGCCATCATTTCACTTTCAATAGCACGACCTGCCGTTCTTCCTACTGTTGAGAATAAAACTTTTGTAGGAAGATTTCCGTTTTTCAAAAAGGTAGTTACATATTTTGTAATTCTTTCATCTCCTCTGGCAACTCCGACTATCATTCTTGCAAGTGGACCTACTTCCATTCTTTGATCGTCATAAAGCGGAGATTTTATCCAAGAGTATTTTTTATCCGTATCTAAATATGCAATACCCTCTTTTTTCTCTTTAAAACCTGTATAGTTAGGATTTGTTTTCCCATCAAAGGGGTGAAGATTATCATTTCCTTCATACCAAGAGTGTGTTACGTCTTCTGTAATTTTTGATTGATCTAAATCATAAACTTTTGATAAATCTTTGTTTAATACGATTCCACTTGGGAAAAGTTTTTTTGCTTCGTAAAACGGTGTATCATCAAGATTAAAATCACCGTAACACATAAAGTTTCCTAAACCGCCTCCAACACCTGCTAAAGCTTCATCCGCATACATTGTTCCAGCCATATATACATCAGGAAGGTATGCTTGTTTAGTAAATTTCTGTGCTAATTGGATAATATCTTTAAACTCTGCAATTCTTGCAGGATTTTTAATATCTTGAACACAAGTTACTCCACCTACTACTATTGATTGTGGATGGGGGTTTTTACCTCCGAAAATTGCTTGAGCTTTTGCAATTCTTCTTTGTAAGTCAAGTGCATCTAAATAGTGAGAAAGACCTATTAAATTCTGCTCAGGAGTTAGTTTATAAGCTTTGCTTCCCCAGTAAGCATTTCCAAATACACCAAGTCTTCCTTGTTTTACATATTTTGTTACTCTGTCTTGAACCTCTTTATAGTTGTCTTCACTTGCATTCCAAGCTCTGGTTCCTGCTATTTTAGCCCATTTTTGTGCTTCTTCGACTGCTTTTTTAGGATCTGCTTCCAAAGCTTTTGTAATATCAACCCAATCAAGTGCATGAAGATGATAAAAGTGAACAATATGATCATGCAAATATAAAGCACCTTGCATTAAATTTCTTACAAGTCTTGCATTTTTTGGAATTGTTACACCAAAAGCATGTTCAACGGCTTCTATACTTCTTTGATAATGAGTACCTGTACAAACGCCACAGATTCTCATAGCCAAAAGACCGCAGTCTCTAGGATCTCTGCCTTTTAGAATCTCTTCAATCCCTCTGAACATTGTAGAAGAACTAAAAGCCTCTTTTATCACATTATTTTCATCAATAACTGCTTCAATTCTTAAGTGTCCTTCTATCCTTGTTATCGGATCTATTACTACATGTTTACTCATTACTCTTCTCCATCTTTAGTATGAACTGTTTTTTTACCGACCATTGCACTTGTAACGGCATGTACACCTATACCGATAGTTGTTGCAGTTAATAAACCCAGACCGAATTGATCAACTGTTTTTTCAACTCCTCCTGTAGGAGCTTTAATATTTGCATCAGCCATTGGTCTTTCATACGCATATTTATCCCAAAAATCAGGTTCCGAACACCCGATACATCCTCTACCCACACCTACAGGCCAGTTTGCACCTTCGTTATATCTTATAATAGAACAGTTATTAAAAGTCATAGGACCTTTACACCCTACTTTATATAAACAGAAATTGTTTTGCGCTCCATGATCTCCCCACTCTTCAACAAATTCACCCGCATCAAAGTGAGCCCTTCTCTCACAATTGTCATGAATTCTGTAACCAAATGCAAATTTAGGTCTAAGAAGAGAGTCTAATTCGGGAATTTGCCCTGTTAATACATAATGAAGAACAACACCGACCATATTAGCAGGATTCGCAGGACAGGCAGGAATATTGATTACAGGTTTACCTTTAACAATATTCATAACACCAACAGCACCCGTTGGATTTGGAGCAGCCGCAGGAATACCTCCAAAGGTAGCACAGGTACCTACTGCAACAACGGCAGCAGCATCTTTAGAGAGTCTTTCTAAGTGTTCTTGAAAAGTTTCACCGCTTGCACCTATTGTTCCGTATTGACCATTCATTGCTGTTGGAATTGCACCTTCAACAAAAAGTAGATATTTACCTTTAAAATGCTCAATAGCATCTTCTAGTTGTGCATCTGCCTGATGTCCAGATGCTGCCATAATAGTTTCATGGAACTCCAAACTTAATACGTCAAAAATCAAATCATCAACTGTAGGAGCAGAACTTCTAAGAAGTGCTTCTGAATTTCCTGCACAATCTTGCAACTCTATCCAAACAACCGGAACTCTGTTCATAAGTTCAGTAGCTTCGGCAACCAACGGAGTAAACATAGGCGGCAGCATCAATGTAGCTGTTGTTGCACTTGCCCATTTCATAAAATCCCTTCTATTTACCCCTTCACTCTCAACAATATCCATCATATCGATATCTTTAAGAGGTCGTTGTTTTTTTAATGCTTTTAATCTCAACTTCGCTTTTTCAAAAAGCGAGTCATAATAAGCATCACCCTTATTTGTTTCGACTCTTGCAGAATTTGTGGTAAAAACTTTTTTTACCATGTCATGCGAATCAGCCATGCATATCTCCTTTGTCTTATTTAAATGAACATTCATTTATTAATAATAGAAAATTATCTATTAGGCACTTAAGCTAAACTTAATAAATAAAACTAATGAAAAAGCACTGATCTTAATATAATTTTAAGTTTATATTGTTTTTTTATTGAAAGGGTTATTTTATCTGCTATACAGAAAGTTGAGTAAATTTATCCTATTTAAATATAATCTTATAGTATTATATTTTAAGAAAAAATTTATTTTTTATTTGTTACTTAAAGAAACATATATTAGTGTGTAGTACAAACAGAACAGATATCAAAACTTCTTAAAGTAATTTCAGCTTTTTCGATTGAATCCAATCCTATAATTGCTTTTTGTGCAACTGAAGGTTCACTTTTATTTCCAGGACCCAAATTCCAAACTGTAGGAGTAATAACATTGTATTTACTGATTTTCCCGTCTTTTATTGATATATCGTGGAATAAAGAACCCCTGCTTGCTTCTACAACTGATTTGGCTTCTGCATTTTTTATTTCATTTAACGAAATTTTAGGTTTTACAAAAGATTCTTCGCTTATATCGATTTTTGAGATTAGATTTTTTGTTATATACAATAGATGAACAAACTCGTCCATTCTTGCCATTACTCTAGTTAAAACAGAATCTTCAAACTTTTCATGAAGTTTTGAGATAAAAGCTCTTTTTGAAATAACTGCTCTGGATAAAGGTCCCGTTTCAAAAAAGTTATCGGCATATCTTACATTTTTAGCCCATGTATATGCTTCTTTAGACTGTTTGTTTTTATCAATATTAAAAGTATATTCACAGCTCTCTTCAATTCTTTCTAAATCAACTCTGTTTATAACTCTTTTATTACTTTTCCCTACTTTAAAAAGTTCGGTGCTTGAAAGAACTAAATGTCTGTTATAACTTTTACCTATTTTGTCAAAACCGTGCTCAAAACACAAATCAATAAAATCTTTTAAATCTTTGCCTATTTTATCAAGATCTTCGGCTTTTGAAAAACTAAGATAATCGTCAATACACACACCTGCAAAATCATCTTCAAAAAAGTTTATTGCACTATCTAAATAATTTTTCATAGTAGTTAAATCTAACAGAGTCGGATCACTAACTACCCCGCCTGGAACCATATAAGAAGTATGAGGCCACTGACCTCCTATTATTGCTAATGATTTTATAATTTCACTGGTAATAAATGAAGATTTAAGCCATTTCTCACCTTTTAAAGGTTTATAAGAACTAAAATCTTTTGAAGACAAAGCAGTAATATCGGGCATTATAAACATATAAAACCATTTAATATGAGAATCTATAATCTCGATATTCAAACCTATTTCTCTTAAAAGTTTTGCTTTATTTGTCAATTCTATTTCGTAATTAAGATTTTTATAAATATTTTCCAGAACTTCAACAGTTGCTTTTAGATGTGCCTGTCCACAGATTCCGCAAATTCTAGGGGTGTAAATCAAAGCATCAAGGGGAGCTTTTTTTTCCAAAATATATTCAAAACCTCTAAAATTTAAAAACTCTATTTGTGCATTTGTGATAATCTTATCATCCCAAGTGCAAACTAATTTGGCTTCACCCTCTATTCTTTCAACTATATCAACTGTTCTCATGTTTTCTCTTTTTAAAACTTAATCTATAAGTTTTTTATTAAGTCTTCCTATTTTAAATGTTTTTGCAACACCAGTTAGAGACAAGTATGCTCTTTTACTTACTTCTAAAGGAACTTCATTTGGAATACCTATATTTTTTTTGGTTTCTAGCATATTTTCTCTTGGAAAATCAAATTCCGTACATCCTATACAAGGCATTCCTGCTCTTGTTTTAGTACTTACGTCATTCCATAATATTTTATTACAATTTGAATGAGTCATTGGTCCTCTACAGCCTTGTTCGTAAAAAAGACATCCCTCTTTTAAGCCAAAATGTTTAACTTCAACTTTCCATTCAAAATATTCATTTCTCGTACAGCCGTGATGAGCCAATCCATAATATAACTCTTTTGGTCTTCCTTTTTCATCTAAAGCCATTTTTCCGTAATCTTTAAGGGAAAAAAGAGTTTGGATTATCCATTCGGGATGGGCAGGACACCCAGTAAGATTTACAACTGGATGTTTTAAGATATAAAGATTTTCGGCACTTAAAGAGTCTCCTATACCTTGTATATCGCTATTTTGTTCAAACTTTGCATGTAAACCTCCGTAAGAAGCGCAAGAGCCTACGGCTATAAGATATTTTGTTCTTTTAACTAAAATATTAAGCATTTCATAGGGAGAATATCCTGAAATAGAGAAAAATTCTTTGTTTGAGGAAATTGCCCCTTCAACTAATAAAAAATCAAAGTTAATTTTTTTTTCAATAATCTCTTTAATTGTAATATCTGTAGTTAATGAGGGATGATAAATCAAATCGAAACTATTTAAAAATAGTCTCATTCTATTATTATTTGCACTTAAAAAAGAGTGCGTATTCCCATTGCAAGTTATGGCTTGAAGCCACAAGACTTTTGGTTTTTTATCCTTCTTCATACTTAAGTGCTCTATAGATATTTTCTGCAACTTCATCTGAATATTCCATAATATCTTTTTCTAAAACTTTTTCTCCCGAAAGAAAAGCAAATCCTCCAAGAGCACCCATTATTACTGCAAATGCAGGAAAAAAATCTTGTTGTCTAAACTCTTTATTTGATGCACCTTCATCAAGTAAAATCATTACTTCGGTAACAAATTCGCTAACACATAAAAAACCTTCACATCCTTTTGCAAAGACTTCTCTGTTTGAAAGATATACTCTTAAAAAATATTCAATAACTTCCGGAGATTTTTTTACATTTTCTAAATATTTTTCTGTAAATAGATATATTTTTTCTTTTGAAGAGATATTCATCTGATTTATAGTTTTTAACTCTTTTGCCAAAATATTTGTCGAGTATTTAATAGCATATTTTGCTAACTCCTCTTTTGACTTAAAGTAATTATACATATTACCGACACTCATCTTCATTGATTTTGCTATATCAGGAATCGTTGTATTATAAAAACCGTTTTTTGAAAACAGCTTTAAAGAGTTTTCAATTATGTTGTTCTTTTTTTCCTCTTTTGTTGACAAAATCTATCCTTAATGTTAAGTTTTATTTTTAATTATATTATTAAAACTATTAAGCATGAATGAAAATTCATAAGATAAATTAATTATTATAGTTAATTGTTACGTAAAAGTAAAGATTTAGAAGAAATATAAAGAGGGGAAACCCTCTTTATATCCTGTTTTTTAAGAATGAACTAAATTAGTTAGTTGCTCTGGAGTAACTTTGTTAAAGTTAAGATATTTATAAACTCCGTCTCTGTTTTTCTCAGTAATTTTTTGAGGTACAATTTTCATATACTCTTCAACACTTGGAAGTCTTCCAAGAAGTGCCGCAACTGCTGCAACTTCTGCTGAACCTAAGTATACTTTTGAGTTTTTACCAAGTCTGTTATCAAAGTTTCTTGTACTTGTACTAAATACAACAGCACCTTCGTTTACTTGAGCTTGGTTACCCATACATAAAGAACATCCAGGAATTTCTATTCTTGCACCTGCTGCTGCAAAAATTGAATAATATCCCTCTTCAGTTAATTGTGCTTCATCCATTTTTGTTGGAGGAGCAACCCATAATTTAGCAGGTGCTACACCTTCACCTTTAAGAACTTCACCTAAAGCTCTAAATAGACCGATATTTGTCATACAAGAACCAACGAATACTTCATCGATATTTTTTGGTCTTGAATCATCTGCTAAAATTTCAGATAAAGTAGCAACATCATCAGGATCGTTTGGACAAGCTAAAATAGGCTCTTTAACATCATTTAAATCAATTTCAATAACTGCTGCATACTCTGCATCGGCATCAGGTTGAATTAATTCAGGATTTGCCAACCACTCTTTCATTTTGTCAGCTCTTCTTTGAAGAGTTCTTTTATCTTCATAACCCTCTTCAATCATTTTTTCGATTAATGCAATATTTGAACTTAAATATTCAATAATCGGTTCTTTATCTAATTGAACAGAACAAGCTGCCGCAGATCTTTCTGCCGATGCATCAGATAATTCAAATGCTTGCTCAACTTTAAGATCAGGTAATCCTTGAATCTCAATAATTTTACCTGCAAAGATATTTTTTTTGTTTTTCTTAGGAACTGTTAACAATCCTTGTTTGATTGCATAATAAGGAATTGCATTTACAAGGTCTCTTAAAGTAATTCCAGGTTGCATTTCACCTTTAAATTTAACAAGCACTGATTCAGGCATTGTTAAAGGCATCATACCTGTAACGGCTGCAAATGCGATAAGTCCAGATCCTGCAGGGAATGAGATACCTATAGGAAATCTTGTATGTGAATCTCCACCTGTTCCTACTGTATCAGGTAAACAAAGTCTGTTTAACCATGAGTGAATAACACCGTCACCAGGTTTTAATGTAACACCGCCTCTTGAGTTAATAAAGTCAGGTAAAGTGTGTCTTAAATTAATATCCGCAGGTTTTGGATAAGCAGCTGTGTGACAGAAAGATTGCATAACCATATCTGCACCGAATGATAATGCAGCAAGCTCTTTGATCTCATCTCTTGTCATAGGTCCTGTTGTATCTTGAGAACCAACAGTAGTTGCAATCGGTTCAACATACATTCCAGGTTTTACACCTTCAATTCCACAAGCTCTACCTACCATTTTTTGAGCTTGACTATAACCTTTACCGTTATCTTCAGGTTGCTCAGGAGCAATAAACATATCAGAAGCACCTAAACCTAAAGCTTCTCTAGCTTTTGCAGTTAGTCCTTTACCGATAATTAGAGGAATTCTTCCTCCTGCTCTCATTTCATCTGTTAGAGTATTTGGAGAAAGTTTAAATTCAGAAACAACTTTTCCGTTTTTTTCAATTACACCTGCATAAGGTTTTAATACAATTTCATCACCTGTTTCTAATTCATCAACAGGAGCTACAACAGGTAAACACCCTGAATCTTCTGCTGTATTAAAGAAAATCGGAGCAATAATAGAACCAATAACTACACCGCCTGTTCTTTTATTTGGAACACCCGGGATATCTCTACCCATGTGCCATTGAACAGAGTTAATACCTGATTTTCTTGATGAACCTGTACCGACAACATCTCCAACGTAAGCTAAAGGATTACCTTTTTCTTTAAGTTTTGCCATTGTTTCAAGTGGTTTTTCCATTCTTGATTGTAACATTGCAGTTGCGTGTAACGGGATATCAGGTCTAGTAAATGCTACTGTTGCAGGAGATAAATCATCTGTGTTTGTTTCACCAGGGATTTTGTAAACAGTTAATTTAATTTCTTCTTCTAAAGCAGGTTTGTTTGTAAACCACTCTGCATTAGCCCAAGACTCAATAATCTCTTTAGCTTTTGCATTTCCAGAGTCCATTAACTCTTTTACGTCATTAAAAGCATCATATACTAAAATAGTGTTTTTTAATTGAGTAGCAGCTAATTCAGCAACTTCTTCAACTTTTAATGCTTCAATTAGAGGTGTAACGTTAAATCCACCCATCATAGTTCCTAAAATTTCTATAGCATCTGCTTTAGAAATTACAGAACATGTAACATTTCCTTGTACAATATCATTCAAAAAAGCAGCTTTTACATATGCTGCATCATCAACACCCGGATTGATTCTGTTTTTAAATAAGTCTAAACAATATTCAGTTTCTTCTACTGGATTTGCTTTTAATAGTTCAACAAGCTCTGCTGTTTGCTCAGCTGTTAAAGCTAACGGAGGCAATCCACCCTCTTCTATTCTTTCTTCTGTATGTGCTTTATAAGTAGCTAATAAACTCATATACATCTCCTATAAAATTTGTACACAAGTATATCATAATCTTTATTTCATCCAATGTACAATTTTTGTTTACAAGGTCACAATTTTTTATAATTAACTCAAAAGTTACTAAAAGTAATAAAATAAATATTCTGTTAAAATAGCCAAATTATAATGTAATTATATAAATTAAGTTTAATAAAATATATCTATGTAGTTTTTGAGATAAAGAACTTTATATGTACAAAAATTGTACATTAAACCTTAAAATGTACATAGTTTGAAATTATAATTTTATTTTTATATTTTTTATATAAAATATGAATAAACAATATAAACTAAAGAGACAATATGCTTAATGAGTTAGAAAAAAAATTACATTCGGAAATTCCTTTGACAAAATATATGCAATTGAAGGTAAAAGAATTAAATGAAAATTTCCTTATAACAAAAGCCCCTCTTAATCCTAATATAAATGATAAAAGTACTGCATTTGCAGGTAGTTTAAGTACTTTGGTTACTATTTCTGCTTGGAGTATATGTTACTTAAAACTCAAAGAGATGGGATTTGATAATTGTATGATTGCCGTTATTAAAAGCGACACGGCATACAGAGCTCCTGTTACAAAAGATTTAATCTGTGAAACAAAAGTTCCTACAGTAGAGCAACTAAATCTTTTAAAAAGAAAGTTAGAAGAGAAAAAAAGCGGTTCAATAAAAATAGAATCAAAAATAGTTCAAGACGATAAATTGTGCGTTGAGTACAAAGGGGTATATGTCGTTAAGATTTAATAAAAAATCTTTTTATTGTATTTATATACTCTTTTGAACTTACTATTGAACCTAAAATTATAAAAATACAAGCTAAGATTACGGAAACGGTAAGATCTGAAATTCCGATAAAAACTAATATTAAAGTAGATAAAAGGGGAGCTAAATAAGCTAATGAACCCAAAATTTTAATATCTCCGTTTTTTACCGCATAATCCCATAAATAAAATGCTCCTCCTACAGGTCCAAGTCCTAGCATAATAGAAGCAAAAAGCTGAGAATAAGAGGGAATAACAGTCTCTTCCAAAGCTAAATGAGCTATTAAAGAAAGAATTGCAGTAAGAAGACAAAATCCGGCAACCGCATAAGTTGGTATATGTTTTAAAGTTTTCGAAATTACGGAATATGATGACCAAATTAATGCTGCAACGATTGCAGAAGTATATCCTTTTGTAAACTCTTCTTCAAAATCCAGACTAGAACCTTTTGATACAAGTAAGAAAGCTCCGCATAAAGCTAACAAGGTTCCTAAAATGTGGAACCATCTAAGTCTTTCATTGGGTAAAAATGCAGAAAAAACAACAATTAACAAAGGCCAAAGATAATTTAATAAATTTGCCTCAACAGCGGGAGCATTTTTAATAGCTACAAAATAAAAAAAGTGATAACCGAAAAGTCCGTAAATACCGATAAAATATATTTTTAGAGGAATTTTAAATAAATCCTTAAAAGATTTTTTCTGTTTTTTTAACATAACTAAACCGATAAATGATGCAATAAAAAAAGAGATTGAGAGTAATTCAAAAGGGGGAATATTACCTGAGAGTACCGTAAATAAAGCTAAGGTTGACCACAAAAATATTGTTGCTAAACCTAAAATATTACCTCTTATATGTGCTTGATTCAATTATATTTCCTTAAAATTGGAAATTATACCTCTGCTTATCTTAATTTCCGATTTTTATACTAATTAAAAAATTGATAAAATGAAGGCTTAGGAAATCATAAACTTTTTAGGAGCATAAAAAGTGTTTAAAAAAATCTTATTATTATCTTTATTATTGCTATTTTCAGGATGTAACAGTAAAGCACCAATTACAAATAGAGATCAATTTATTATAATCTCACAATCTCAAGAGTTGGCACTAGGAGAACAGTCTTATGAAGAAGTTCTAAAAAAATCAAAAGTTATAAAAAATACAAAAGATGCAAAAAGAGTAAAAACAATAGGGAAAAATATTGCAAGAGTAGCAAATATTCCAAGTTATAAATGGGAATTCAACTTAATAGAAAATAAGAGTAAAAATGCCTTTTGTCTTCCAGGAGGTAAGGTTGCAGTTTATACGGGTATTTTGGATATTGCTAAAAATGATGACCAGTTAGCTACGGTTATTTCCCATGAAATTGCACACGCCCTAGCTCGTCACGGAGCAGAAAGAATGAGTTCGGGATTAGTAACACAAAGTGTCCAGTTTATAGGTAATATAATTTTAAGTAGCAATCATTCTCATTTATTAAGCAGTTTTAATATAGCTTACGGATTGGGTTCCACTTACGGAGTAATGCTTCCTTACGGAAGACTTCAAGAAAATGAAGCAGATGAGATAGGAGTTCATCTTATGTATAAAGCGGGGTATAATATTCATGAAGCCTTAAAATTCTGGGAAAATATGAGTAAAGGAGAAAAAGAACAAAATGAATTTTTCTCTACACACCCAAGTTCAAAAACAAGAATAGATAATATAAAAAGAGTAATAAAAGAGATTGAAAATGAAGAGAAAAGATTAGGAAAACTTTATAATAACGAAATTTTAGGTAAGAAAATACATTAAAAAGGGAAAGTTCCCTTTTTATGCCATATTGGTATATACAGCTTGAACATCGTCGTCTTCTTCAAGTTTTTCTAAAAGTTTAGCTATTTCATCATGCTGTTCTTCTGTAAATTCTTGCGGATTATTAGGAACTCTTTTTAGTTCTGCTTTTGTTAATTCAATTCCTAACTCTTCAAATTTATTGTTCATATTTCCAAAGTCGGTATAATCTGCAAAAGCAATTACAACACCCTCTTCTTCTTCAAGCTCTTCAAGTCCTGCATCTATTAGTTCTAATTCTAATTCATCTAAATCCATTTCAGGTTTATTAAACTCAAAAATAGCTTTTCTATCAAACATAAATTCCAATGAACCAGTAGGTACAACTTGTCCGCCGTTTTTATTAAAATGCATTTTTATATTTGCTACGGTTCTTGTATTGTTATCTGTTGCACACTCAACAAAAATCAATACTCCATGAGGTCCTTTACCCTCAAAATTTACATCAGAATAGTTTTTTGCATCTTTTCCTGAAGCTCTTTTAATAGCCGCTTCAATATTTGATTTCGGTAAATTTTGTGCTTTTGCATTAAGAATTGCCGTTCTTAAAGCCGGGTTCATATCAGGATCACCGCCGCCTGATTTTGCTGCAATTTCAATCGCTTTTGCAAGTTTAGGGAAAACTCTTGACATATTTCCCCATCTTTTCATTTTTGCCGCTTTTCTATATTCAAAGGCTCTACCCATATATATTCTCCGATTTATTTCTCAATTTTTTGGGGGATTATACCAAGATTGTAATTAAGATACAAAAAGAGTTATTTTGATACAATTGAAAAATGAAAAAAATATTACTAATTATATTAAGCTTTACGGCAATTATAAATGCTCTGGAAATCACTCCTAAAAATGTAAAAAATGCTAATACTTCTTTAATAGTTTTAAACCAAAAAAATATTCAAAATCCAAAACTCACTTTTGATAAACATAATATCAACTTTTTTCCATACCCTTCAAAAAAAGAGTCTTATTATGCTTTGATTCCAGTATCTTATTATAAAGATAAAAAAGCTTACAGGGTTATTGTCTCTTATTTTCAAAATAATAAAAAGATTTTTAAAGGAATTACTTTAAATGTAATTGACGGAAAATACAAAAGTGAAACAATAAACGTTCCAAAAGGAAAAGTTTCACTCTCCCCAAAAAATAAAAAAAGAGTTGAAAAAGAGTATAAAGAAGCTATGAAAATTTATAATACCGTTACACCTGAACTTTATTTAAATGGTGCCTTTATAAAACCGATGAATTCAAAAATAACAAGCTCTTTCGGGAAAAAAAGAGTCTATAACAATACTCTTAAATCCTATCACAGCGGTACGGACTTTAAAGCTGCAGTAGGAACAAAAGTCAAAGCAGTAAACGACGGTATCGTGGTTATCTCTCAAAATAGATTTTATGCAGGGAACTCAATAGTAATAGATCACGGTCAAGGTATCTACTCTTGCTATTTTCATTTAAGTAAAATGAATTTTAAAGTAGGAGATAGAGTAAAAAAATCAGAAATTATAGGACTAAGCGGAAGTACAGGAAGAGTTACAGGACCGCATCTGCATTTTGCTTTTAGAATTAACGGTGTTCAAGTAGATCCTCTACAGGCTATCACTTTATTAAATAAAAACCATCTTTATTAAGTAATTTTTATAAAAAAATCAGATAATATTGCTATTTACACACAACACGCAAGGCAGAAATTAACCATGAAAAATTCACTTATTGTAATTTTTATAACATTAGTTATTATCGGGTTTAATGGCTGTACAGTAACAAGTCATTACAAAGTTAATTCTAATTTAGAATATGAATACATACCGAAAGTTGAAAGAAAAACTTATGAAGTTTTCGGTAAAGAACAATTTATAAAAGAGATTAAAGAAGAGAAAGATTTTCAATCTTTTGACGATGAGTTTGAAGCTCAAGAGCAGATTTCAGACCCTTTTGAAGGATACAACAGAGTTATGACTTCTTTTAATGATTACTTTTATATGAATATACTTAACCCTGTAGCAGAAGGTTATGCGAAAATAATTCCCGAAGACGGAAGAGTTGCTATTTCAAACTTTTTTAGCAATATCACTTTCCCCATAAGATTTATTAATAATTTATTACAATTTAAATTTTATAATGCTTTAGAAGAGAGCGAAAGATTTTTGATAAATTCAACCTTTGGATTATTAGGTTTTATGGACCCGGCAACAGAAAAGTTAAATATAGAAAAACATGATGAAGACTTCGGTCAAACTTTAGGTTATTATGGATTTTCAGGCGGTTACCATATTGTATTACCTTTTTACGGACCGTCAAATATAAGAGATATTATGGGATTAGTGGCTGATTTATATGTAAGTCCTATAAATGATACGGGATATAATGATTTACAATATAAAATACCGGATAATCCTGAGAAATCTTTAGGAATAACAACATTTGAAATAATAAACAGAACCTCTTTAAATTTAGGGAAATATGAAAACTTAAAGAAAGATGCTATAGATTTATACCCTTTCTTTAGAGACATATATACTCAAAATAGAGAAAAAATGATTAAGGAATAAAAAAGTGATAAAAAAATTAATTTTAACATTACTACTTTTAGTATCATACTCTTTTGCTTTAACAAAAGATGAAATAAAACCTAAAATGAGCACTAAAATAGATAAAGTTTTACTAATTTTAAAAAATGACCAACTTCAAAAAGATCAAAAAAAAGAGAAAATTTTATCTATAATGAATTCAATATTCGATTACTCTTTAATGTCAAGACTCTCATTAGGCAGAATGTGGTCCACATTGCAAGATGAACAAAAAGAGAAATTTATAAAACTTTTTACAAATAAACTTAGAACCTCATATTTAGACAAACTTGATTTGTATACAGATCAGTTTGTTGAAATTTTAGGAACAGAAGAGCCAAAAAACAATAGAATAATTTTAAAAACTCAAATTGTGGGGAAAGAGGATAAATACAGTATTGATTATAAATTCTATAGAAAAAATGATGATAATTGGTTAATTTATGATGTAAATTTACTTGGAGTTAGCATTATCCAAACGTATAGACAACAATTTGCAGGTTTTCTAAAAGATAAAAGTTTTGAAGATTTGATGGCAAATTTATCAATCGAACCTACAAATACTAAATAGTACGGCAAAATGAAATCGTTTTTTGATAATATTATTTTAAAACATCCTATAAGAATACTTATAGCACTCTTTTTAGGAGTTTCCATTTTAGCTTTTTATGCTACAAAATTAGAAATCGATGCTTCATCAGAAACTCTTCTTTTAGATGATGATAAAGATCTAAAATTTTACAGAGAAGTTCATCAAAGATATCATTCTCCCGATTTTTTACTTGTTACATTTAAACCCGAAGAAGATTTATTATCAAAAAAAAGTTTAAAAACAATAAAAGATATAAGCAATGAATTTGAGAAACTTGACAGAGTAACCAATGTTACTTCAATCTTAACTGTTCCTTTACTTGAATCACCCCTACAAGAGTTAACAAAACTTTTAGACGGGGTTAGAACTTTGGAAAATAGCGAAGTTGATAAAACTTTAGTAAAAAAAGAGTTTTTAAGTTCTGAATTATATAAAAATAGTCTTGTCAGTCCCGATTTTAAAACTACTTCAATAGTGGTTAATTTAAAAGATGATAAAAAATATTTTGAAATACTTTATAAAAGAAATGCACTTTTAGCCAAAAAACGTGAAGGAAGTGCCTCTAAAGAAGAGTTAAAACAATTAAAAATTGTTAGTAAAGAGTTTAAAGAGTATAGAGACCAATTAAGAGAAAAAGATCATAAAAGCGTACAACAAGTAAGAAAAATAATAGAAGAGTATCAAAACAGAGGTCAGCTTTTTCTTGGTGGGGTAACTATGATAGCCGATGATATAATCGGCTTTGTAAAAAATGATTTACTGATTTACGGAACAACATTAATTATTATTTTGATTTTAGTTTTATGGATTATATTCAGACAAATAATCTGGATTATTTTACCTTTGATAATTTGTACTTTATCCGTAATTTCCACAACAGGAGCTTTAGGTCTGTTTGGCTGGGAAGTAACCGTTATATCTTCAAATTTTATATCTTTGCAGCTTATTATAACTATTTCAATAGTACTTCACTTAATAGTAAGATATAGGGAGTTAACAAAAGATTATAAACATGCTTCTCAATATAAGTTGGTTATAAATACGATTTTATCGAAACTAAACCCTTCATTTTTTGCAATCATCACAACTGTTGCAGGTTTCGGCTCTTTGGTTTTATCCGGAATTGAACCTGTTAAAAACTTAGGTTGGATGATGAGTACGGGGATTTCAATATCTTTGATTATTGCATTTATCGTATTTCCGGCTATATTAATTACTATGAAAAGAGTTGATATAAAAAAAGGCTCAGAGTTCAAATTAGGAGTTATGCCAAAACTATCAATAATTGTTGAAAGAAAAGGAAAATGGATATTTTTAACTTCTTTTATTTTAGTTCTCTTTTCATTGACGGGGGCTTCAAAACTTATTGTAGAAAACAGCTTTATCAACTATTTTAAAAAATCTACTGAAATATACAAAGGGATGGAAGTTATTGATAATCAATTAGGAGGAACAACTCCTTTGGATGTAGTTTTAACTTTTGATACAAAAAAAGAGAAAAAACCTTCTTCTAAAAACAGCGATGAATTTTCAGACTTTGAAGATGAATTTGCCCAAAATGAAGATGATGAAAAATATTGGTTTACTGTAGATAAGATGCAAGCTATTACAAGAGTTCACGACTATTTGGCATCTATTCCCGAAATCGGTAAAGTTTCATCATTGGCAACTCTTTTAAAAGCAGGAAAAACATTAAATAAAGGTAAAGATTTAGACGGTTTTACTTTAGCTTTATTGTATGAAAAACTTCCGAAAAATTATAAAGATTTGATTCTTACTCCTTATGTAAATATAGAGTATAATCAAGCAAGAATCACTACAAGAATTATTGATTCCAATCAAAAACTTAGAAGAGATGAATTAATAAATAGAATAAACAAAGAGTTACCTGCCGTAATAAACGATTCTACAATTAAATTTAGATTATCAAATTTGATGATTTTGTATAATAACTTGCTTCAATCTCTTTTTGATTCTCAAATCAAAACTTTGGGCTTTGTTGTTGTAATTCTATTTTTTATGTTTTTGATTCTATTTAGATCATGGTTAATTGCTTTTATAGGAATGATATCAAACGTTGTTCCTATTTCAATACTTTTTGGAATAATGGGATGGTTAAATATTCCTCTTGATATTATGACAATTACTATTGCTGCAATTTCAATAGGTATCGGTGTTGATGACACTATTCACTATATTCATAGATTCCATGACGAGTTGAAAAAAGATCACGATTATCTAAATGCAATGAGAAGATCACATGAAACAATAGGTTATGCAATGGTTTATACCTCAGTTGCAATTATTTTAGGATTTTCTATATTAGTATTGTCTAATCTTATACCGACCATATATTTTGGATTATTAACGGTTATTGTTATGATTACGGTATTAGCTGCCGATTTACTGTTACTTCCAAGACTTTTAATTATATTTAAGCCATATAAGAAAAAACATCTTTCTTAATGTTTTTTCAATATGGAAACAGCCTATATACCAAATGATATGCTTAGAATCAAATAGAGTTTTAATACAATCAAATTAAAATATTTTAGTTATAAAAAAGGAATAAAATTTAAAATGAATATTGCGATATATTGTGGGACATCTTTCGGAGATAATCCGATTTATAAAGAAAAAGCTATAAATTTAATAGACTACTTAAGTAAAAAAGATGTTTCAATTGTTTACGGAGGGAGTAAATCAGGACTTATGGGCTTGATTTCAAATGAAGCCATGAGTTTGAATATGAAGGTATACGGTGTTATTACATATACTCTTGCAACACAAGAGATAGAAAATACCAATATCACAAAACTTGAAAAAGTTGCTACAATTAGAGAGAGAAAAGAGAGAATGGAAGAGTTAGCAGATGCGTTTATTGCCCTTCCTGGAGGTTTCGGTACATTAGAAGAAGTTTCAGAGATTTTTACTGCAATACAAGTAGGAACTACAAACAAACCTTGTGCTTTATTCAATATCAACGGATATTTCGATAAATTAATAGATTATCTTAAGTTTTGTAAAGATGAGGGATTTTTGCTGCAAGAACATTTAGACTCTCTTATTGTAAGTGATGATATCAATTATATTTATAAAAAATTAAAAAATCATCAAGCTCCAAAAAGCAAATGGGAGATTTTATCTGCAAGTTAACTCTTGATTAACCTTTTATTTTTGCTTTGTTAATAGTGGGTATGTATAATTTTAATATCAATTAAGTAGAAGCGAACTACTTATTGGAATTTTTGCGAATAACTCTCCTTGAGAAGACAAAACTTTCCCGGTTTTGTCTTTTTTTTTTACATTTTTTTATTTTGTTTAGAAAATATTCTTAATTGTCGCACAATTTTAACTTTAAAATCGTATAATTGAATCTCATAAATATTGAATATTTATTCATATGATTTATAAAACTATAATTAAAAAAGGTTATGATTTTTTATGAAAAAGCTTGATGATACTCAAATGGATTTACTAATGACTAACTTAGATGAAGATGGGAAACTATCTTGTCTTAAAGCATTTAAAGTTGCAAGGTTAATTGGTGTAAAACCTAAAGAGATGGATGCTATTACAAAATCATTAAATATAAAAATTACTAATTGTGAATTGGGTGTTTTCGGGAAATTACGATTCACTGATTTAGATGATAATATTTATAACAAACTCTCTGAAAACTTTAATCAAAACAAAAAAGTAGAATGTGAAGTAGCTTGGCACGCAGCTAGAGAAAAAGGTGCAAGCTTGAAAAAAGTCGGTTCTACTATTAATAATTCAGATATAAAAGTAACCCACTGCCAGTTAGGTTGTTTTTATGATGAAGAGTATGAAAAATACGATGACGCCTAATTATTAAATCTTTTTATTAACTAATTTCAGTATACTTCCAAAAAACTTTAAAGGTATAAATTTTTGAAAAATTTTATTCTTTTTGATAATGACGGAGTATTAGTAGAGACTGAAAAATGGTATTTTGAAGCAAATGTAAAAGCTTTATCTCAATTAAATATAAAACTGTATGAAGATGTTTATCAAGAAATTATGGCAAGAGGCGGAACAGCTTGGGAAGTAGCCCAAAAGCAAGGAATTGAAGAACATATAATCGATAAACAAAGAGAAAAAAGAGATATATACTATCAAGAGTTTTTAAAAACAAAAGATATAACAATTTCAGGTGTAAAAGAGACTCTAAAAGAACTTAGTAAAAAATATAAAATGGCAATTATCACAACTTCAAGACGGGTGGATTTTGATTTAATTCACAAAAATAGAGGAATAGTAGATTTTATGGATTTCACTTTATGTGTAGAAGAGTACAAAAGAGCCAAACCTTATCCCGATCCCTATCTTGCAGGTCTTAAAAAGTTTAACGCAAAAAAAGAACATACTATAGTAGTTGAAGACTCTCAACGAGGTTTAAGCTCTGCATTTGCTGCCAAAATAGATTGTGCTATTGTAAAAAATGAGTTTACTAAAACACATGACTTTTCAAAAGCAAAATATTTTATAGAGAATATTAAAGATTTAAAAGAGTTATTATCTACTTTGTAGATACTCTTTTAATCTTTTTATTCCCTCTTTCATATGTTCAATATCTCGTGTATAGGCAAATCTTAAATATTTATTTGTCTTATTGCTCCCAAAATCGATTCCCGGAGTTGTTGCTATATGAATATTTTCTAAAAGTTCTTTTGCAAAAGAAAAACTGTCGTTGGTATATTTAGATACGTCAACCCATAAATAAAAAGCACCCTCAGGTTTTGCATCTACACTAAATATCTCATTTAACTCTTTAAACAAATAATCTCTTCTTTTTTTAAATATCTCTTTGATTGATTCTAAATATTCATAATCAAAAGCCTCTAAAGCAGCGTATTGAGAAAGTGTAGGAGCTGATATAAAAATATTCTGTGCAATAATTTCAGCCTCCCTGCTTAACTTTTCAGGAACAATCATCCAACCAAGTCTAAGTCCTGGCATACAGTAATATTTTGAAAAACCGTTTATTACTATTACATTACTGCTAAACTGTAAAGCCGTACTTGCTTTTTTCTCATAAACCAAACCGTGGTAAAGCTCATCTGAAATAAAAGCAATACGGTTTTTATCACAATATTCAATCAGCTCTTTTAAATTATTATCTTCATATATATTTCCTGTAGGATTTGAAGGAGAAGAGATTTGTAAAGCATCTATTTTATTTTTTTTAAGATGTTCTATATTTAGTTGATAATTACAAGATTTATCAATATTCATAAAAACCGGATCAATATCAAGCATATGCGCAAAATTTTTATAACAAGGGTATGAAGGATCACTAAGTCCAAGTTTTCCTTTATGTTTTAAAGTAAGCGTATAAGCTACTAAAAAAGCGCCTGAGGTTCCGGGAGTTAATAAGATTTGGGAAGGCTTTATATCTACTTTATACTCTTTTTTATAGTGTTCAACAATCTTTTCTCTTAGCTGCAAAAGACCTAAACTTTCAGTATAAGAGAATTTATCATCATCTAAAGCTTTTGCAAGTCTTTGTTTCACTTTGGGTGTGGGGTTTAAGTCAGGCTGACCTATTTCAAAATGTATAGTATCTTCATATTTTAGAGCTTCTCTTACTATATCCATTACAATAAAAGAACTCATCTTTTCATATCGCATTTAAATTCCTAATAAAAAGAGAAGATTATATCGAAAAAATAATAAGTGAAATTTTAAATTTGGAAGTGCAATGAAATTAACAAAAGCGAAGGAGAAGAATAAATACTTTGTTAATTTCTATTGCATTTTGGCTGTGTTATTTACATCAAATTTTTTTAATGTATTGAAATACTAACACAATAGGCTTAAACATTTTCATATAAAAAAAACAAATAGGATATTTTTAGTCTTATTTAAGTTTAGATGATAATTTTTATCTTCTAAATATTTTTTACTAGAAAATATGCTCTTTTTTGCTACTATTTCAAATAAAATTTAAAGATAGGATAAACAATGCAATATTTTGGTGTAATCGAAACTAAATACGAAGAGATCTTCTTGACTTCTAGCTTTTTATATTTTAATAAAGAGAATGAGAATATAAGTTCAAAAGAGCTGAAACAGATGATAAAAACAAATAAAGAGAGAAAAAAAAATATTGCAGGTACAATTTTTTTATATAATCCTGTTGTAACGCCTCTAGGTTATGATTCCAATACTTTTTTATTAGATCAGGATTTTGATGAATTTGACGAATATATAGAGTTAAAGCAAGAAAACTATATAACTTTGTTTAAACAAGCTTTATCGAAAAACTATGAAGGGAAATTAGTAGAGATTAAAAATCTTTTTAATCTAAATGAAAAAAATATTGATGCTTCTCAACTTCTTATGAAGTTCAATTCCGATCTTGAAACATACAACTCTTCACAAAATACGGAGTTTGACAGAGAGATTATGTATTTTGATGCTCAAACATTTATTCCAAACGGAAAGTTTGTATTTTTTGCCTGGGGAGAAAAGATAAATTCAAAAGAGTTTCCTTATATAGACAATTATGCAAGAACAATATATCAAAGAGTTGTACAAATGGGTAAAAATGCCGTTTTTGTTTATAAAAAAGAGAAAACTAAAAATTGGTGTGAAGAGCATTTGCAATTTGCTGCACCTCTGCAAATGGGAAAATATAAACATGCAATATCACATAGTACAAAAAAAGCATTTGAACAGATTCCACCTGTTTGTATTGCCTATGAATAAGTAAAAATCCTTTCATTGACTTAATCTATATTGTGTGATATTATATTAAATAATCTTATTTAAAAGGGTATAACATGAATGTTTATGAGTATGCTATGAAAGTAGAAAAAGAGGGAGAATCTTATTATAGACAAATGGCTGAAAAAGCTGAAAACTCAGGTTTAAAACGAATTTTTACTATGCTAGCCGATGAAGAGGTAAAACACTACAATATTTTTAGAAATATGATGAAAAATGAAGATATGGATTTAGACAAATTAGATTTAATTACAGATACGGAAACTATTTTTAAAACGCTAAATGAAGAGAGAGACAATGTTAATTTAGACTCTGAACATATTCAATATTATAAAGAGGCAATAGACAGAGAAGATAACTCTTTTGATTTTTATGCTTCAAAAGCCAAAGAGTTGGAAAATAAAAAAGAGAAAGAGATATTTTTGCAAATTGCAAATGAAGAGAAAAAACATAAAAGAGTTTTAGAAGAAATTGTATTATATCTTGAAGAGCCTGCTAGTTGGGTAGCCTGTGCCGAATTTTAAAAAATAAAATTCAGTTTTAAAAAGAGGCAAGCTTTAAAATCAAAGCTTTAGCCTCATTTTCATCAAAAAATATATTTTGATGAAGCTCTTTATTTGCCTGTTTTAAAAACTCTACTTTTTTTTGAGATAAAAGCTTACTATCTTTTTCATATTTTGAAATCAATTTCAACATCTCATATTCGTATTGCTTTATGATTTCCTCTTTTTTTAAATAAGCAGGTTTACTTTTTATTGTTGATTTTTTATATAAAATTACACCTAATCCTACAAAAAGAAGAAACATTACAATATATACAAAACTGTTTTCTGCCATTTTCTCTCTTTATTTTATATTGATTGGCTCTTTTAAGCCTTTTGCTTCTAAAGCTATAGATTCGGCTCTTTTGGCAATATTTATAGCTTCTTGAATTTTTTCTTGATTCTTTTTTTCAATTTCAAGAGTTTCGACTCTTTGAATTATCGTTCTAAACTCTTCATGCCCTAGAACATCCAATACTCCTTTTGCTTTTGAAAGGAATTTAATATGCTCTTCATTTCTCCAATTAGAGGTTAAAGAGTTATCTAAATAATCTTTATAATCGGAATCTATTTTTAAAGGGTTTGCTATAAATGCCAAATCAAGATTTATATCCTCTTTTTTATCAAAATATAGAGTGTAAAGCTGTTGCAAATACCCTTTCAATTTTAAATTTGATATATAATCATAAACTTTTTGATTTTGATCTGTTTCAAAAAGATAGTCCAAAATATTAGTTGAAACCTCTTTTTCTCCGCTATTAAAAAGTTCATCGACTCTGTTTTTACAATATTCGTAAATTTGTTTACCGTTTTGTATATCCATTTTTTCAATTAGTTTATACAAATCACTATTATATGCAAAACTAAACTTCTTAAGCTCATTTTTCATTGCTTCTAAAATAGAATCAATTTTTTGTGCTTTATTAGCATATTTTACGACTGCATTTATATTCTCAAGTTCATCCAAATCAAAGTTTGTATTTTTATAATAATTTTCTATTTCAAAAGCCAATTTCTTTTCAACTAAATCTTTTGACTTTTTAAAAAAATAGTTTGTAAGTTCACTGTTATTATATTTTTTTGATGCAGTTGAAAGTTTCTCGAAGTTTTTGCTTAAAAGAAGATATCTTCTTATTTTCTCTTTTATACTTAATGAAGGTATCATCAATTTTGAAGTTAAAGAGTAGATATCTATTTTAGACTCATTTAAAGCCTGTGCAACCTTTTCTCCTCTTTTTGGAAACTCTTTTATTAAAGAAGTAAGTTTTTCATCGTATTCTTCATAAGTTTTAGCATTTTGAATATTTTTGATAAGTTTCAAAGCCATATTTATTTTTACTGCTCTGTAAATAAAAAATAGAATTATAAGAATCAGAAGTAGTAATATTCCAAAAGTAATAAGTGTTTGATCAGGTGCTTTTTCATACATCTTTAAAAGATTAAACGAAGACTCTTTTGCAAGTGCAAAAAATTGAGAAAATGACATTTTGCTCCCTTTTTATAAAGTAAAACTAAAGTATACAAAAATATAGCTGATAATCTTTGCAGGAGCAAAATATAAAAAAACTAGAAACTAATTGCTTTTTAAATAGTTTTCCAAATCCTCTTTATCTACTTCACCGATATAATCTTTTACGTATTTTCCCTCTTTAGAGTACAAATAAGATTCGGGAACTTTTCTAACATCATTAAAGGCTTTTGCCATTCTAAAGTTTTCATCTCCTACTGTTATAGGAAATTTTATATTATATTTTTCTATAAAAGCTTCTAACTCTTTTGGATCTTTGTCTTTTTCAAAAAGTACTCCTACAATAACAAATTTATCGGAATATTTTTCATAAAGTTCATTAAAGACAGGAATCTCTTTTATACAAGGAGGACACCAAGTTGCCCAAAAATTTATTAATACGATTTTATCTTTATACTCTTTTGAACTTAAGATATCGTTTTCAACTTTTATAGGAAGTGTTTTGCCCTCAAAAGTCTTTAGATTATATGTTTTATTACTTAAAGCTTTTAATTTTTCAAAACTTGCATTATTGTTGTTTGATACGGCTTTTGCTTCATCTTCACTATTACATCCTCCAAAAAGAAAAACTGCAACAATACTAAATAGAAACAGAGATTTTTTCATATATATCCTTAAAATTTTTTTGCCCTATTTTGACCAAGAAGTAATAAAAAAAGAATTAAACTAAAAGCACTTAAAGATAAAAAAGGGATATTTATAAAACCTAAATACTCAAAATATTCTGTAGAACAAGGAACTCCATGTTTACAAGGGACAATATCTTCACTGATTATTCCCCACATCAAAAGATTATGATATAAAGAGAAAAGAAAACCCAAGAAAGCCAAAGTAACTGCATACTTAAAAATATTTTCATCATAATTTAAGAGATTTACAAAAAACAGTATTGCCAAAGGATACATAAAAATTCTTTGATACCAGCACATTGTACAAGGGATAAAGTTCATAAATTCACTAAAAAAAAGGGAACCCAAAGAAGCAATAGCCGAAATAATAAAACAATAAAAAATTATTTTTGAAATATACTCTTTTTTATGCATAACCGTCCTAAGTAAATAAAAAATTTTATCTTAATTTTGTGTAGAGTTTGTGGACTATATTATCAATCTTTTATACCTCTTTTTTATTTTTTCCGCCAATTTATGTATAGCCATGGCATAATAGTTGCTTCTATTGTATCTTGTTATTACGTAAAAGTTTTTTGTTCCGTACCAAAGTTCATCATACTTTTTTCTGTCTAGTTTAATCAAATGAACTTTTTTTGCATAATAAAACTTTCCGGATTTAGGTTTTATTCCATTAAGATGAGAACGTTTATACTTATATTGATAACCCGTTTTTAAACGATTAAATCTTTTTCCTATATAACTGACTCTTGTTGCAACAGGTATATGTTTGCTCCAACCCGCTTTTTTAAAATAGTTTGCTACGCTTCCTATAGCATCAACTACATTATTTAAATCAATTACCCCGTCATTGTCAAAATCAACGGCAAGCTTTTTAAAATTGCTCGGCATAAATTGGGCTAACCCGATTGCTCCTGCATAAGAGCCGAATACTGCTTTTGGATTCTCTTTGTTCTTTTTAGAAAGAATCAAAAACTCTTTTAACTCATTTTTAAAAAAACGGTTTCTTCTATTCTTTTCAAAAGCTAGAGTCGTTAGAGTATCAAAAACAGGATATCTTCCCGTATTTTTCCCGTAAAAAGTTTCTATTCCTATGATTGCTGTTATATATTCGGGTAAAACTCCGTAAATTTTATAGGCTTTATTTAAACTCTTTTTATATTTTTTCATAAAAAGAACCCCTTTTTTTACTCTTTTTGCAGATAAAAACATTTTTTCATATCTATCCCAGCTGCCTGCTTTTCGTTCTGTTTTTTTTACTTTTTTTACTCTTTTTTTCGAAGGTTGATACTGTTTTAACGCACTTTTTTGAATCTCTACTTTTGAGAATAATTTTTTTAAATTCTCTTTATTAAAACCATGCTCTTTTTCAAGAGTTTTAATAAATTTTTTCACCTCTTTATTTTTATAATAATTTTTATTTTCTGAAAAAAGAAGTGTCGGCAGAAAAAAGAGTATAACTATGCTGAAAATTTTTCTATACATATTAAAATCCTCAAATTTAACATTAAAGTAATTATATTTAAAATTATTTTAACTTTCTAATTGAAGTTGCCGTAAGAAAGATATAATACTCTCCCGTAAGCGTTACTCTAAACTTTTTTTGCTGAAGATATTTTTTACAAAAAAAAGCATCTTTAAAAAGTAACGATAATTCAGAAAAGGCGTAGTTTGCAGCCTTTGCTCCGTATATTATCTCTCCTTGAATCCATCTGCAATTAGGAAAACCTAAAATTATACTTCCCTCTTTTTTTAAGTAGTTTTGCACTATTTGCATAAAAATTTTATTAAACTCTAAATTTGAGCTTTGCAGTGTTCCTATTGATATAATCAAATCAAACTGCCCTAAGTTAAGCTGTTCAAGCTCTTTTATATCAGAATTTATAAATTTTACGTTTTTATCATTTTGAAACTTTTTTTTAGCTTCATTTATAGCAGATTCACAATAATCGATTCCCACAAATTCCATCTTAGAAAAGTTTTTAAAATATTTTTTTATAAGTTCAAACTCCAAACCGCTGTTTACGCCTAAATTTAAAACTCTTTTTCTTTTTTCAAGATTAACATTTTTAAGTGCATTTAGAAAACTTAACAAAATTTCAGGCTGCTCATTTTTATTTATATTATAAAAAGTCGAATTTACGCCGTATTTCTCTTTTTTATCCAAAACAGAGTTATGAAAAGAGTCTTTTTTATCTAACGTTTTAAAAGTTAAGGCTATTGTATTTAAAGAGACTATTCTAGGCGTTTCAATTTTACAAAAAAGCTTTTGTGCCAAATCCGTCCAATCTTTATAAGATCTGTATTTATACGCAACCTCATCTATAAATAAAACCTGTCCGCAATATAAAAACTCTTCGAAATCGGGATTTAAAACCTCAATGCAAACTTTGGAATTTTTTTTTAAACTCTCTTTTAGATATAAAACAATTTCATATAAATCTTCATTTGTAAATTTCTTCATTTGATTCTTATTTTTTGATTTATTATAACTAAAAATTTCTATAACATATATTGGTTACAAAATATATACACAACAATAATTTGTTTATTAAAATATAATGTTATAATTTGTTTTATGAAAGAAAAAGTTTATGTTTTAGATACAAATATCATCTTACAAAATGTGCAAAACTTAAGTAGAATATCTGACAATAAAACAAATACAATTGTAATTCCCGAAACAGTTTTAATTGAATTAGAGGACAAAAAGAAACTGACTAACGAGTTAGGTTACTACTCTAGAGAATTTGCACGGCTTTTGGCAAGAATGAAGATAAAAGAGGTTGATTATAAACCTGGGTTTAAAGTTGTAAAACTTTTTAATGAAGAGCTTAATTTACATATTATTTCAAAAGATAAATATGATTCCCAAATTGAACAAGCTCATTTAAGCGAAAGCAACGATAAAAGAATAATCGAAGCAGCAGCAGTTGCCCAAGAGTACTATAAAGGGGCACAAACTCTTTTTTTATCTTTAGATGTTTACGCTAGAACTTTTGCTCTTTTTAAGGGGATAAAAGCCGAAACTTTGCATGATGACAAATCAACGGTTCCTAATTTTCAGTTTGTAAAATATATCAAACTTGACTCTTCACTTTTTAACTCTCTTGAAGGTTCAAATATTAAAAAATTCGATGAAGAGTATACTTATGAAAATTTTTGTTATATTTTTGAAAGTGAAGACGGAAACTCAGCTTATGCAATTATTTTAAACGAAAGAATCAGTATTTTAGATGAAACGGATTTTAAAGCTTTACAGGTAAAACCTGTTAATTTAAAACAGAAACTATTTATGAAAGCTATTTTAACGGATATGTTTGATTTGCTGGTAATTGATGCAAAAGCAGGTTCGGGTAAAACTTTAATGTCTATAGTAAGCGCGATGAGACTTATTGATTTAGGGCATTATGATAAAATCGTATATGTTAGAAACTCTATTGAATCTTTAGACAAAGGTGCCGATGTAGGGTATTTAGCAGGAAATGACGAAAAATTTAGAGTTTACAATATGGCATTGCAAGATACTTTGGAGTTTATTGCAAAAAAACATCTTAAAAAAAGTGAGAACAGAGAAAACAAAGAATCAATAGAATCAAAAATTTCAGAACTTACTTCAAGATACTGTATAGAGACTTTATGGCCCGGAGAAGCAAGAGGTAGAACTTTGTCTGAAGCTATTGTTATAATGGATGAGTGGCAAAACTCAAGTGAAAAAACAACACAGCTTATTTTAAGCAGACTTGATGAATCTTGTATGGCAGTTGTCATAGGTTCTAACAGACAAATCGATAATCTTTATTTAAACAAATATAATAACGGTCTTACTACGCTTTTAAAACAAACAAGAGAGACTCACCCTGAGATAAATATGTTTGCAATAGAGTTAGAAAAAGCAGTTCGAGGTAAGTTTGCAGAGTTTACCGAAAGAATATTCGAAAGGAAAAAATAACATACAAAACAGAATAATAAACGATACGATATATAATCATATTCAGTATACAAAACTTGAAGATAAACTTCTTCAAACAAAGATTGTAAATAGGCTACAGTTTATTACCCAAAACGCTTTAGCCTATTTTTCATACCCTTCTATTACCACAAAAAGATTTATCCACTCTTTGGGAACTATGCATTTAAGCTCTTTTATCTTCAAAAATTCACTTTTAAATGCAGATAAGCAGACAAAAGACGATTTTTTAAAAACATTAAAAAGAGTTGTAAAAAATGTAATAAAAGATAATGATCTAAATATAAAAATAGATGATTTAAGCTATTTTGACAATAAAGCTTTATATCAATTTACCATTCCTACTAAAAATAAAAAAGACAGAGTTGTTTATACAATTATTTTACAAACAATAAGAGTTGTTGCTCTTCTTCACGATGTAGGTCATTTGCCTTTTTCCCACCAAGTTGAAAATTCTTTAAAAAATGTTTATGATTCTTTAAAAAACCATAAAAAATTAAATGCAAAACAACTTGAATTTAAAGAGTTTTACGAAAAAGTAACACAAAAAGAGAGACTTGTTTTACATGAAGCAATAGGTAAAAATTTACTAACTCTTCTTTTGGATTATGAAGTTTTTGATTTTATTACTTTAAAAGAGGAGAAAGATTATATAAAACTAATAAAAATACTATCTTCATATATTTTGGAAAACCGGGTTTATAAAAACTTTGATTTTAAAGTTTTGCATAGAATCGTAGATAGTACGGTTGATGCCGACAGATTGGATTATATAAACAGAGATATGCTTGCAAGCGGTTATATAACAGGACCTAGTGATTTTATAAGAATAACAAAAGAGGCTGTTTTAGTAAAAGATGAAAAAGAGTTTTACGTAAGTTATTTTGATATGGGTTTAATCGATATAGAACATATGCTTGAGATGAGATTTAATCTTTATAAAAAAGTGATTTTTAACCATGGAATCGCAAAAACAGATGCCCTGCTTGAAAATGTCGTCCAATATCTTTGTACTAAATATTTTCAAAGCAGAGTAATAGATGACAAACCTTCAAACTCTATCTCTATGTTGTGGAAGTTTTTTAACCAAAAAGAGAATGAAATAAAACTTGATATTATAAGTATGCTTGATGAAAACTGGCTTATCACATTTTTCAAAAACGAATACTTTACCATAAAAAACAAAAGAGAGCTTTCACAAGAGGATTATAAATATAAATACTGTTTTGAAGAGGTTCTTTTCGGTAAAAGATTTTTTAGATCACCTTGGAAAAATCTAAACGAATTTTATAAAGTCTTAGGCTTTACGACTGTTCAAAGATATCAATTTAGAGAGAGTTTCGGATATATAAATAAAAATAGATATAAAAAACTAAGAGATATGCTTGAAGAGTTTATTTTAAAATATGAATCAAAAGAGAAAGATCTTTTTTTTACTTATCAAATAGTATCTTTTAAAATAGGTATAGAAAAAGATTTCAGGCTATATGACGGAGAGAATATTATCTTTATGGATGAAATTTCAACTGTTAGAAAAAGACTTAAACAATCTATGTTAAATACTGTTCCTTTTTATATTTATTCAAACAGCAAAGAGCTTAGTTTTGAGATGAAAGAGGATTTAAGAGAGATTCTTTTTGAAGTTTTTAAAGATTAATATTTCATTTTGTAATATTTTTTCCAAAGATTTAAATTTGCCGTTATAATAAAAATAAAAAAGGAGATATATGTCTATTTTAGGCAAATGCCCTTATTGCGGTGCAAATGTAATTTCAAGAAAATTCAACACAAAAGGAAAAACAATCAAACTCTACTCTTGCGAAAATGCAAAAAAAGAGTACGATGAAAGTGAACAATACGTATTTACGGCAGATTCAACTTGCACTTTTAGAGTATATTCAAATGCCTTTTTAAGATGGAATAAAAAAAGCTTCTCTGAAAATGAGATGAAAAGATTATTAAAAGAGGGACAAACAATAGTAAGACTTCACGGAAGAAAAGGAAGCGGTGAATATTTTAAATATGCAATTGCAGATAAAGAGTACGGAGTTTCGATTCTTTGGGAAGAAGAGGTAAAAAAAGAGCTTTTAAGCTCTTAATTACACTGCGTTTTTAGATTAATCTTCTCTTGCAGTTGTTTCTAAAAGATGATATCCAAATTGAGTTTTAACAGGTCCGTGTACTACATTTACGGCTTCATTAAAAACTACTCTATCAAATTCAGGTACCATTTCACCTTGATGAAAAGTTCCTAAATCTCCACCTCTGTCTCCTGATGGACATTGAGAATACTCTTTTGCCAAATCTTCAAATTTTTCGCCGTTTTCTATTCTTGTTTTTAATTCATTACAAAGTTCTTCCGTTGTAACTAAAAGATGTCTAGCTGATGCTCTTGCCATATTTTTCCTTTTTCATTTTTTTAAAGGCGTGATTGTAACATAACTATTTTTCATATAGTTTAAAAAATTTGCCTTTTATTTTTGTTCTTTGAAGTTTAGAAAATGCTTCTTTAAAAACCTCTTCTTTTATAGCAACATAAGAGAAAAAATCTAAAATATTGATTTTTCCTATATCCTCTTTTTTTAAACCTATACCAGCAGTCAAACTGCCTAAAATATCCCCTGCTCTTAACTTCTGTTTTTTACCTGCTAGTATCATCATTGTTTTATATTCAGGTTTTATTATAAAATCACTTTTTTCTTCTATTTTTTCATAATCGTTAAACTCGATATCGGGAAACTTTTCTTTTATTGCAGTAACTTTATAAGATTCCTCTTTTTCATAGAAGGTTATAGCAACTCCACTGCTCTCTCCTCTTGCCGTTCTTCCTATTCTATGTGTGTAAATAGTTTCATCTCTTGGAATATCATAATTTACTACATATTTAATATCTTTAATATCAATTCCTCTGGATAAAATATCCGTAGTAATTAAAACAGGATAAGACCCGTTTGCAAATAAAATTACGGTTTCGTCTCTTTGTCTTTGATCAAAATCGGAGTGAAGAGTTAAAACATCTATTCCCAAGTATTCCAAATCATCTGCTAGTTCATCGCAGTTTAACTTTGTATTGCAAAAAATTAAAAGAGAATCCATTTTATATCTCTCTATTAAAGATAAAAGAAGCGAAGTTTTATTTTCACTCTCTACTTCATAAAGTTTTTGATTAATAGACTCTTTTTCATGAGTCTCTTCATTTTTTATAAAAAGTGGCTCTTTTAGAATCTTTTTCGATAAAGTTTCTATATCTTTTAAATAAGTCGCTGAAAAAAGCAGACTCTGTCTCTGTTTTGGAAGATATTCGACAATTTTTAAAATCTCATCATAAAATCCCATATCAAGCATTTTATCCGCTTCATCTAAAACAAGAGTATTAATATTTGAGAAATCTACTTTTGTTTCATTTATATGCTGTAAAACTCGTCCCACAGTTCCCACTACAATATGGGCTCCTCTTTGCAACGAGGCAACCTGAGGTTTATAAGGTGTTCCTCCGCAAAGAGTAAGGACTTTCACATTGGGTATATGTCTGCTTAGTTTTCTTATCTCTACTGCAATTTGATTTGCAAGTTCTCTTGTGGGGGCTAAAATCAAAGCCTGGATTTTATATTTTTTAACTTCTAGTTTATTTACTAAAGGAATACTAAAAGCTACAGTCTTTCCAGAACCTGTTTTTGATTGAACTATTACGTCTTTTTTTTCTAAAATAGGATTTATACACAAAGACTGTATTGTAGTCATTTGTGCAAAGCCTAAAGATTTTATGTTTTCTTTAAACTCTTTTGAAATATTCAAAGAGGAAAACTCTATGCTGTTTTTTATAATTTAATCCTTCTATATTTTTTTAAAATAGTATGATACTATAAAAACAATGGCTAAGATAGTAGCAACACCATAATATTTATAATCATCCGCATAAGTTAAAATCACTTGTCCCATGGTATAACTGGCATATCCTACCACGCAAGCCCAAACTGCCGCAGCTATTGCATTATAAATCGTAAATTTTTTAAAAGAGTATTTTGTTAATCCCATAGCAAGAGGTATTAAAGTTTTTATCCCATATATATATTTTTGAACAAATACAACAGGTGAACCGTATCTTCTCATCCATAAATGTGCAAGGGCTACTTTTCTTCCATATTTTTTCATAGTCTGTTTTGCATACTTTTTATTGGTTCTTGCCATATAAAAAAGAAACTGATCTCCTATAAAATTTGAAACTCCTGCAACAGCCATTGAGATAAAAAGATTTAAATCTCCCGTAAAAGACAAAACTCCTGCTATTACAAGTCCTACAAAACCGCCTCCGAATGAGTACAAAAACAGGGCAATATAACCCCAATCTTTTATAATTTCTTCCAAGTTAAACCTTATTAATCAAATCAGTAAAATATTGCGAAGATTTTAGCAGAATATCTTTAAAAAATGATTTTTATACAAATTGTATATCTAATAATATATTTTTAAAAATTTTTCTTCGGTTTTTCGGCTTTATATACATTTCTTAAGATTAAATTACATATACTGCTGTTACCTGATTAAAAAAAGGGTTCTAAATGTCCTTATTGCAAAGCTTTTGTAACCATTTTTATAAGAATAAAACTAAAACTATATTTATAGTTGATATTCTGTATATGAAAGATCTTAATGCTTTTTATGGATTCAAAAACGGAGATTTTATCCTTTTACAACTCTACAAACTTCTTAAAAGTAAAATAAAAAATGAAATTCTTTCTTATTTAAAGCACAAAGTGTGTATAGATATAAAAAATATTCATGTTGATGTTTTCACTATTACACTTATTGAAGATTTAGAAAAAGCCGACATAATAAATATAAAAAACATTATCTACAAAAATATAATAAGTTCTCAATTCTTTTTACATAACTCCGATGTTTCTATTGATATAGATATTACAATCGGCTGTTCAAAAGGGAAAGGTCAGGAACTTCTGGTTTTTGCCGAAAGGGCTTTGCACAATGCAAAAATGAACTATATCCATTTTATGTATTATGATTCCAAACTCTTTAAAAGTCATTTTATAAATGAAGAGCTTTTAACAACCCTGCATAGAAATATATTAGATAAAACAGTTGAACCTTTTTTCCAACCTATACAAGATAACAAAACTTCAAAAATAGTTAAATATGAAGCCTTAATGAGGCTTTATGATAAAGAAGGCAATATCCTAATGCCTCAAACTTTTATAGAAAAAGCCAGAAAATACAGACTCTTTAACAAACTAATGGAAATACTGATATTAAAAGTTATAGATTATATAAAAAAATATAAAATCGATGTAAGTATTAATCTTGATTATAACGATATTTTAAACCCTACAATGAAAAATATTATAATCGACAATATTAAAAACAGCAAAGTAGGAAGTTATATAACAGTTGAAATACTTGAAAGCAAAAAAATCAGCAACTACTATTTAGTAAATGATTTTATAAATGATTTAAAAGCCTTTAACGTAAAAATTGCTATAGATGATTTTGGTAGCGGTTTTTCAAATTATGAACATATTTTAAATATTAATACGGATTATATCAAACTTGACGGCAGTTTGATAAAAAAGATAGACGAAGATATATATTATAATTTATTAAAAAGTATTGTTTTGTTTAGTAAAGAACAAAATATAAAAATAGTAGCAGAGTTTGTCAGTAATTTAAAAATCTTAAGATATGTAAAATCACTTGACATTGATTACTCTCAAGGTTATTATATAGGCAAACCGCAGAGAATAGAGAAAATAATGGAGAATAAAATTGAAAGATAAATTAAGAGAAATTACAGACTCCACAATAAATGAGCTATTGGGAAATGAGATAATTTTACCCTCTAACTATTTCCAATGTTTTGATAAAAATGCAAAAAATATTGATATCGATTTAAAAAGCGAGGACTTTGAAAAAGAGTTAAATCAGCTTATTTTAGATGAATTCAATTCAATAAACTCTTATGTAAACGATGCAATGAAAACAATCGACAATGTCGCAGATATTACAAAAGAGGCAGAAAAAGCTATTGAACAAAACGATTCACTGCTTTTAAAAAATTTGTATAATCAGATTACGACTTTAAAAAAAGAACTTTTAGAGATGACTAACAATATTTATAAAGATTATTTAACAAAACTTTATAATAAAAAATGGCTCTATTTTAAATATTTAGATGAAAAAGCAAACTTTAAAGAGAGCGCAATCGTTGTTTTAATAGATATTACAGACTACTATTATATATCAAAAACATATAATAAATTAATTGCAAACAATCTTTTAATTTATATTTCAAAATGTTTAAATAAAGCCTTTATAGACGAACAATTAAAATTTAAGACAATAAGATTTTTAACAAACAAATTAATAATAATCTTTGATGAAGAGAGTTTAAGTCAGATTAGATCTGTCGTAAATACAATTTCTGATTCACTCTTTGAAACAACACTTCAAAGTAATTCGGGAATTTTGATAAAACCTACTTTTGATTATTCATTTATCGAAGTTAAAAAGAATCAATCTTTTCATACCTCATTAGAGTCTCTTACAAAAAAAATCAAAGAAGAGCAGAATAAAATAGTTTAACTTTTTTTTGAGCCTTTAAAATATCAATAGACTCAAATGTTACTTTTTGGTTTGTTTTCATTTGGGCTAATTTAAAACAATCAATAGATAAAACAGAACCTATTTTAGGATAACCTCCGATTGTTTGTCTCTCTTTTAAAAGAATAATAGGCTCTCCGTCTTTTGGTATTTGAATTGCTCCAAAAGCAATGCCTTCTGATATGATTCCATCAATATCGGCTTTGATTTTTTCTCCTTTTAATTTGCATGCCATTCTATTAAAATCAGGTGTTATTGTATAAGTTGAATTAAAAAATTTATCTTTTTCTTCTTCTGAAAAATCTCCTTCTTGATAAGATAGTATTACTCTTAGTTTAACTTCTTTTTCATATTTTGGGATATACTCTTTTTTTAATCTTTTTGAAACAAACTGCTTAAACTCTTCATATGGCAGAAAATCTTGATTTTTAACTTGTCGTCCTTCTACTCCTCCAAGATTCTCTTTTATTGTAACAGAAGAACTTCCCAGCTCTTTTTTAATCTTAAAGCCGTTTTTTACTGCCAAATAGACTCTCTGTCCTTCTAAAATTTTATCAATTTGGATTAAATCACCTTTTTTTATTTTATAAGTCTGCCAAATATTTTTTTCAACTTCATTTATTTTAAAATGACATTTAGCTCCTGTTACGCTGATTGTTGTTTCTCCTAAAGCTTTGAGTTTTAGACCTGCAAATGCAATTTCCAAAAGGTTTTCATCAAAATTATTATCTAAAAGTTTATGTGCCGTTAAAGCTGCATATTCATCCATAAAGCCTGAGTTTGTTACACCTAAGTTCATATATGAGAATCTTCCGAAATCCTCTATTAAAGTAAATGCTCCTGCTTTAAGCACTTCAAAGCCACTCATATAATTCCACCTTGAGATAAAAACTCTTCTTTACAGATTGGATTAAATTTGATTTTCGATTCTATTGATATTGGAGATAAAGCTTCTAAATCTTTATCAAAAAAATTAAAAGCAGTTCTTCCTAAAATATTCCAGCCTCCGGGACTTTCTTTTGGATAAACGGCTGTTTGGCTGTCTGCTATAGCAACACTTCCTTTAGGTATTTTTTTTCTCGGTGTTTTCAATCTCGGTGTTTTTATTTTTTCATCTACACTTGCCAAATAAGCAAATCCAGGTAAAAATCCTATTGCATAAACATCGTATATTTTACTGCTGTGAAGTTTAATTACTTCATCAATACTAAGATTAGAGTGCAAAGCAACTCTTTGTAAGTCTAATCCTACTTCCAAGGAGTAATATACATCTATTTTTATAAGATTTTGTGAACTCTCTTTTTCTATAGGCAAATTATCTAAAATTTTTGTCAACATATTTCTTAATGAATAAAAATCATATAAAAAAATATCGTATGTAATTAAAATAGAAGTATATGAAGGAATTATTTCAATAAAAGCTTTATTATTTAAAGCTTTTAGACATTTGTATGCAGATTTGACTTTTAAAGAGTTTTCTTTTGAAATCACATCTGCAAAATATATTATAAGAGAGTCGACCGATGCAACTTGGATTTTTATCAATTTAATACTTTATATAAAGATTTTACAAAATTAAGGGCATCTTCCGTATCTCCGTGAACGCAAATAGTATCAGCTTTTAAATATAATCTTTTTGAGTTTATACTCTCTAAAAAACCATACTCTTTTAAAGTTTTTACCCTTTGCATAATCTCTAATTCATCGGTAATAACTGCATTTGGAAGCATTCTAGAAACTAAAGTTCCGTCATCATTGTAATTTCTATCCGCAAAAACTTCATAAATAAGAGTTATTCCGTACATTTTAGCCGTATATTCAAAAGCTTCATTATTTGGATTTGATAATATCATTAATTTTATATTTTTATCAAATGCCGCAACTGCACTTAAAATAGCTTTATAAATATTTTGATCTCTCATCATATCATTATATAAAGCGCCGTGAGGTTTCACATAAGCAACCGTCGTACCGTGGGATTTACAAAAAGCGTATAAGGCTCCCAACTGATAAAGAACTTTTGATTTTATCTCTTCTAAAGAGCAACTAATACTTCTTCTTCCAAAACCGACTAAATCTTGATAAGAAGGATGTGCTCCTATTGTTACGTTATCCTTCTTTGCTAGTTCAACTGATCTATTCATTGTAACGGCATCAGAAGCATGAAAACCGCAAGCAAGATTTGCCAAAGAGATATAAGGCATAATCTGTTCATCCGCTCCCATCTTCCAGATTCCAAAGCTTTCACCCATATCACAATTTAATCTAATCATCTTATTACCTTGCATTAATCTTCTCTTATTTTACCATAACTATATAATCATTTAGTTTTCTAAATTTTGGTGAATTTTAATTTTATTTTCATATAATAACTAAATAATTTATTCAAGGATTGATATGATAAAATTTAATAAAAAATTTATTGCCGCATCTGTTTTTTTATGTACAACTGCAGCTTTTAGTTTTGATTTAGGAAGCATCGCAAAAGATGTTATAAATAATGTTACAAATTCATCAAGTAATGAAAAAACTTCTCAAACAGCTACTTCTTCAACAAATCTTAGTGATTCGACTATTTCAAGCGGTTTAAAAGAGGCTTTACAAGAAGGTGTTACTTATGCTGTTGAGACTTTAGGAGCCCAAAACGGATACTTAAATAACTCTTCTGTAAAAATTCCTCTTCCCCAAAATTTACAAAATGCAGAAACAATTATAAGAAAAGTAGGAGGAGATAAGATTGCGGATAACTTAATAGAAGCAATGAACAGCGCAGCTACAAAAGCAGCTCCGAAAACTGCCGAAATTTTTGCAAAAGCAATTGAAAATATGAGTTTAGATGATGCAACGGCTATTTTAAACGGGAAAGATGATGCAGCAACCCAATACTTTAAAACAAATACAACAAGCTCTTTAAAAGAGACCATAAAACCAATAATCACAGAAGCAATGGAACAAAACAGCGTAGCAAAATATTATTCTGCTTTTAACGATTATTATAAACAGTATGCAAAAGATTATGTTGATAACAGTTCCGTAATGAGTGTTGCAAAAAATTTCGGAGTTGATTCTTATCTTCCTGGAAGCAGTGATGAAAGTTTAGATGATTATGTAACTACAAAAGCAATTGACGGACTTTTTGCGATGATTGCAAAAAAAGAAGCAGCAATAAGAGAAAATCCCGTTGAGCAAACAACCTCTTTATTAAAAGAAGTTTTTGGAAAATAAAAGGATTTAACCTTTTATTTTTTATCTTAAGCATAAAAACAATAAAATCTATTATAAATTATTATTTTATATATTTTATATATATTTATAAAGGAGAGTTTTTATGCAGATTACCAATAATACACAACCCACCTCTTACAATGAAACTTCTAATGCAAATACAAGAGAAACAACAAATTCAGGTATCTCTTTTCAAGAGTTACTAGAATCAAATGAAAACCAAGAAACAAGTGAATCCTCGTCAGTTGATTTAGGTGTTTATACGAAATATGCAGCTTCTTATAATCTTACCCAAGAAGAGGCTCAAACTTTTAAAAATATCCTTGAAGATGAAAAACTTACGGTAGAAGAATTAAACAATTTACCATATGAACAAGTGGAAAAAATTGCAGGTATTTTAAATGATAGATTGCAAGCAGGGGAAGATAATAGTTTGGTTTCATATATAAAAACTTTTGGAGGAGATCAACAAGTAGCTGATATGATAAATGCTGCAACGCTTACAAAGGACAATTCCTTTAATCAATCTTTATATACTGCCATGGGTAAAACTTCAGATTTTATAGAGAGATCAAATATCTTTAGTCAAGTTCGAAGTGATCTTGCTAAAACTTTTACTTCTGATGACAATTATATACAATGGCTTGTGGAAGAAAGGACTAATGGCAATACTGATTTAAGTAATTTCTTTGAAAAAATGTTTCAAAAACACTCTGAAAATCTTGAAAATGCTTTAAAAAATCCAAATATTCTTCAAGAGGCTATTAAACAATATGAAGAAAAAGTTGAGCAATACAATAATTTATCAACTATTTATTCTAATATTTTAAATGCTTCAGGTGATAATAGTTTTTATGCCTAAAAGAATTTTAATAAACTCTATTTCTTCCACTGATTTTTGCTTTTTTTAAAGACTCTTTTGCCTTTTTTATCAATTCTTTCATTTCTATTTGATCTGTTGGCATAAGAGTTGCTGTTCCTATACTTATTGTTAAAACATTTGAAGCAATAGAGTTGTCATGGGGTATGTTTAAAGATCTTACTGAATTTATACAGTTATTGCAAACTGTTTTTGCATCTTTTGTATTAGGAAGAAGAACATAAAATTCATCTCCTTCAAATTTTGAAACCAAATCAGTCGGTCTGTTACAGTGATTTACCAATATATTTGCAATAATTTTTAAACACTCATTTCCCTCGTCTTCTCCGTAAATATCGTTAAAAGATTTAAATTCATCTATATTTACTATAAACAAAGAGATATTCTGCTTTTCTCTTATTGCCCTTTTAAACTCCTCTTTAAATCTTTTCATAAAAAACTTTTCATTTAAACATTGAGTTAAAGGATCTATATGTGAATATATTTTTAAAGTTTGATTTTCATTTTGTATATCTTCAGTTCTTTGTTTTATCTGCTCTTCTATATATCTGTTTTTGTAAAGTTTAAAAAGAGTAAAGCCAACTGCAACTGCTATAAATAAGATTGCAAAAATTACTACTTTTATAAAATAATTATTTGCATCGTAACTATTATAATCTATCTTTGCAGAGTCTATTAAAAAAGTTATTAAAATATATAGAGATAATATAATAGATAAAAGCGTAGTAAAAGCACAAAAATTTACTTTTTTTATATTCATTAAATGCCTTGGGAAAGTATATAAATAATTTTACACTTTTTTTCTTTATTTTCCTATTGCAAGGGCATATAAAACTTGCGTATACTCTCCTATAAATTCACAAACTTCATCATCATAATAAGCGCCGATTCCGCTACAGCCTATTCCTAAATAGTTTGAAGCAAGATATAACCTATGTCCTAAAAGACCTGCTTTTTGATACATTGCCTGATAATTTTTTGAATTTGAAGTTATAAAAAAAGTAACGGCTGAATCTTTTCCCAAATTCTGTTCTAAGCAAAGATATCCTGCTTTACTTGCAAAATCTGCTTCTTTTATAAACACACCGTTTTTTATCAATCCTAATTTCATACCTTGAACTCGGTTAATAACGCAATAAAGATTTAACTCTTCATCACAATTTGAGGTAACAAGATTATTTACTGCTTGCATTATTGATTCAAACTCAATTTTACTGATACTTTGTTTTGTAAACTCTCTTATAGAACGTCTTTTTAAAATAATCTCTTTAAAAAAACTTTTATTAAAATTAAAATTAGGTTTAAAAATCTGTTTTTGAGGATTTTGCACTTTTAAAGAGTCTATATAGGCTTTTTCTATCATTTCATTTTTTTCAAAATATAAAGAACCATCTACAAGAGGCAAATTAAGCTCGGCTTTTGTTACTTTTTTATCTGTTTTTTTTGTTATAAAAACTGCACTTGTGAAGAACTCTTGATTATCAAAATTAAAAGCTTCATTTAAAGCTTGTTTATCAAAATCATAAATTATATCATACTCTTTTTCATGAATATAACAAGAGGCTTCAATAGTTCCTAAAAGATGTCCTGCATCAAGTAAACAGTATCTAAAAGCTCTGTTTTTATACTTCCAAGAGCTTCTATAATAGATTGAAGAGATTAAAAATATAAAACCGTTTTGCTTCTCTTTTAGATTAAAAAAAGGTTCTATTCCTTCATCTGTAATTCGTTTTAAAAAAGTTATTCTGGAACTTTGTATATCAAAATGGTAAATGCCGTCTTCTATCCCTTCATTGTTTCTGCTTTGAAAATAGATTTCATTTGGATAAAGTGCTCCTGCACTGGGATTTACCCTTAGATAATATTCAACTCCCGGATAAGTTTTTTTTGCAGTAATTCCGGCAGTAAAAAAGATAAAACTATGATTTTCTTTTTCCATATCCAGTTTGATTTTTGCAAATTTTTCAGGATAAGATTTAAAAGCACTTGGTTGATTGTCCCAATCAAGTCTGTTGGGAGAACTCCTTACTGAGTAATATGAGTGTTTTGTTTTCATATGATAATCAAAAAATGAATCAAAATCTGACAAGTTTATCCTTTACTGCAAAAGTTGCTTTTTGAAAAATCTATTCTCTCTTGTATAGTTTTATGTTTTCCATAAACCTTATCAATTTGTTTAAATCTTGTCAAGGCACCTAAATCATTTGCGATTTGTATTGCCAATCCCGGTCTTGCATTTAACTCTAAAATCAAAGGTCCTCTTTGTTTGTCTATAACAATATCTGCACCTAAATACCCCATATTCGTCATTTCATAACATTGAGAACACAGATATAAAATATCATCCCAATAAGGAACTTCCAATGTTTTCAACTCTTTATTGGTATCAGGATGATATTTTACCGGTCGATTAAATTGTACTGCACTTAAAGCTTTTCCCGTACAAATATCAATTCCCACTCCGACAGCACCTTGATGAAGATTTGCTTTCCCGTCACTTTCGGAAGTTGAAAGTCTCATCATAGCCAAAGAAGGATAACCTCTATAAACAACTACTCTTACATCAGGAACACCTTCAAAACTAAAACCGTCAAATCTATCATCAAAATTTACTACTTTCTCAAAAACGGCAATATCGTTTTTACCTCCAAGAGAGTAAAGACCGCTTAAAATATTTGAGATATGTCTTCTAATATCTGTTTTATCTAACTCTTCCCCGCTTGGTTTTATATATTTCCCGTTTTTAGAATCTAAGATTACTAAAATACCTTTTCCGCCGCTTCCTTTTGCAGGTTTTATTACAAAACTTTTTTCGTCTTTTATATATTTTTCAAAAGAGTTTACTTCAACTTGATATTCAATAAAGCCCAAAAGCTCGGGAACTGCCAAATTGTGTTCTTGTGCTAGATGTTTAGTTTGAAGTTTATTATCAACTAAAGGATAATTTTTTCTTTCATTATATTTTCCTATAAAATTGATATTTCTGTTATTCATACCCAGAATACCTAATTTTCTTAAAGAAAAAGGATTTGCAAATAACATTCGCCTACTCTTTTACCATTGTTTTAAATCTATATAATTCACTTAATCTATAACCGCTGTATCTTCCCAAAAGAATAGTTAATCCTAAAACTGCCAATAAAACTTCAGGAAAGTTAAAAGTTATAAAACTAAGAGTCTGGTTTGTCATTGCAAAATATGCAAGCACCGAAACAATCAAAGAGCCCGTTCCTTGCTGGAAAACCTCTTTCGCTCCGTCTTCTTCCCAAATAATAGACATTCTTTCAATTGTCCAAGAAAGAATAATAATAGGGAAAAAAGTAATACTTGTGGCATACTCTAAATTTAGTTTTTCGGACATAATTGCAACAAAAGCCATAATAGCAAGAACTACAATTAAAACAGAAGATATCCTAGCAACAAGCAAAAGGTTTAAATAAGAAAGATATGACCTAACTACCAATCCCATAGTTACAACAACTATAAACATAACTATCCCGGGAAGCAGTTCTGTTTCTATAAATGCCATAGATAACAGTATAGGCATAAAAGTTCCTGAGGTTTTTATTCCCACGAAAACTCTCATAAAAACTACGACTAAAGCACCAAGAGGAATCAATAATAAAAATTTAAAAGTATTTTGCGTCTCATTTGGCAAAATGAATAAAGAAAAGTCCAGTAAAGCACTCTGATTTTTTACATCTTTTACTAACGCTGCATTTCTTGCAGGAACAATATTTTTTGTAATTGAAAATTTAACATTTGAGTTTGAAACACCTTCTGCTTCTAGTAAAAACTGAGAACCTCTTTGCCAGATAAAGATATGCGAATTGTTTGAAATTCTTCCTTTGTTTATATCAAAAAGCTGCCATTTGCCTTTGTCAAAAACTTCCAGCATAGGAACTAAATCGACATTTCTTTTTCTATCTTCTAAATATAAAGCTCCGACCGTTCTTACTTTATATCCCATATAATCAACCATTTTTAGAAGAGTGTCTCTTTTTTGAATATCATTTTTCATAAAATTGTTTCTGATTAATTTTGTTGATTGAGAAGGATCTTTTTGATTAAATTCATCTATTAATAAAGAGGTAAAAGTAGTGGCATTTGCACTCTTTTCATAAATACTGTTTAATATCGATTTTCCCGCAACCATAATCGGAGTAGAAACATCTTCTTGGTAGATAATTTGTTCAAACTCTTTTTGAGGATCGACTTTTGAATATCTATCTTTTATAATATCTATTGAGTAGTATAAAACCTGAGAACCTCTTTGAAGTTCTCTTTTTGACCAAACACCTTTTCTAACATCATTTACGTTTTGTACACTATAACCGTAGTTTGGAGAACTTGATTCTTCATTTATAATCAAAAATCCGTTTTGTTTGGAAGGTAGAGTTAAAGATACTACTCCGCTTTGTTTATATTTACTGTTAAATGTAATTTTTGCTTGAATATTCCAAATATTTTCTGTTTTGTCTTGAAGCAGTGGAAAGCCCAAATAGACTATTTTGTACCACATTAAAGAGAAAGCTGCGACAATCAGAAGAAAAGAGAAAATTAATATTTTATATATTGACTGCATTATTTATCTGTTTTCTTAGGTTTTGTTAAATATTTTTTAGAAACATCAACAATAACATAGCCGTTTAAATAATTTTTTCCTATTAAAACAGGAAAGTTAAACTGGCTTCTATCCGTTAAAGAGACTTCAACGACTTCACTTGTTTTTCCAAGATTTATTCGCATTTTAACAACATATCTTTTTTGACTATCTTCTTTATGCCGTTTTATATTTACGACTCTTTCAACTGGAAGTGATTTTTCTATTAAGCCGCCTTTTGTATCGTCTAACTTAAATTTAACCCATTTTTTGCCGTCTCGTTCAAACTCTTTAATATCTAAAGCATGAATTGATGTTGTTGTAGCTCCGGTATCAATTTTAGCTTTATATGTAAGTTTTAAAGAGGGAACATATACATATTCGTTTGAACCTACTATAATTTTAGAATCGCTGCTGATAGGTTTTTCCACAACCACAATCTTAGTCTTCTCTTTTATAATAACTTTGGGTTCGACTTTTTTTTCTTCGACACTCTTGTTTTCTTCTGTTTTTTCTTCTTTATTATCTTTTAAAATTTCATCTTTTTTTTCAATAATATCAGTTTTGATAGAAGATTCCTTCTTTTCAGGCGTTTCAGCTGAAACTTTAGGAGAATTTATTTGCACCTCGTTATTTCTAACACATCCTGTTAGAAACAGAGAAAATAACAATAGCTGTATAAAAATATATCTCATTAATTAAGACCTTTTAAGTATATAATTTTGTAAGTGAAAAAGGTTTTTTACGGATAAGATTATAGTAATTTAACCTAAAACTTTATTAAAGTATATGTTCATAAACTGTAAAAAAAATCTTAGGTAAAAAGATATTATAATATTTTTTTATCATTTAAAATGTGCCGAATAAGGAAATTCGGCACTATTTATAAATGCTAATTTTTTGTTGTAACAATACCTGGAGATTCTTCTGTTCCTATATAATCATCAAACTGATTTGTTGATTTTATAATAGCAAATACCGCTCCAATTATTAAACAAAATATTATAACCAGCCAAACAATTTTTCTTTTTTCTTTTGGCTCTTTTCCATTATAGTCGTCAATTTTTTCTAAAGATAATTCATCGTCCATATTACTTGTCATGTTATCTCCTTTTTAAGAACTTTATCTAATTAGAACTTAAAATAATAGTCATAAGTTAAAGTTATAATATTTTTTAATATTTGATTAACTTTTTCTTATAACGTCATTTTACTCTTTTATAATAAAGAGACCATCATTTGATTAACGGTTATTGCAATCTCTTTGATATCTTTATTCTCTTTTGTCATAAACAGATCCAAAGTATCTCTTACTTTATAAAATGTTGATTTTTCATTATTAATAAAGTTTGCAAAAGCTACGTCTGCTTCTTCATTTACTCTTTGAAAATCTAAAATTTTCTTTGTATAATGAACAACAATAAACTCTATGAACTGTAAAACTTGATTTCTAAGAACCAAATCATTTGATGTAACAACTTTTATTTTATTTAATGCAACAATAATATCCAATATATTAAACTCATGAATCAATGAGTAGAATATTACGACAACATCTTTAAATTGATGGTTTGTATTACTTTTAATTACAATTGCAGGAATAGCAAATCTTAGATAATCGATTACAGAGAAGAAAAGATTAAATCTATCATCACCTTCAATCAAGACTTCTATTTTTTGATTATGCACTTGTTCTAAAAGTGAGAATAGTTCATCTTTATGATCTAAAATATGAGCTGCATCTAATTGATTTTTTTTCAAATATTTTACCATCCATCTTGTACTTGCAGATAAAATATATTCAAGTTTATTAATCAATTCATACTGTTTTTCCGTACTCATAATATAATCTTGAGAAGCAATTTTATATCGTATTCCTTTTGAACCGAATAATCTTTTAGCTACTAAATAAGATTGGATTTTCAATAAAAATCTCTCTTTTCCCAATCTTTCATAATCACTGATAAAAGTACAGCCTTGAGAATTGATTATAACATCTGCTATTTTTGTAGCTATTATCTCTCTTTTTAAAGGATGATTTAAAATATCCCTTTCATATGCACTTATAAATGATTTTGGGAAATATCTGTAAAGATACGGCAAAGCAAATTGTTCATCAATAAGTTTTGAATCAAGAAGTATTTTTTTAATAAAAATTTTAGAATAAGATAATAAAGAGCATAAAACAGGTCTTACTATTGAATCGTTTATATCAACTACTTCTTGTATATTTTCATTTTTTGGAATAAAAAAAGAGGCTCTGTTAAAAGCGTCAACATTTTTTTCCAGCACTTCTATAGCCCTGATAAAACTGTTTAAATGTTTTTTAGAGAAAAATTCATCCAAAGAGATTGCCAAAGATTGATTATAATTACTTTCTAAAACTAAATTTACGACTTGATCCGTCATAGAACGTAAAGTATTTTGTCTCTCTTCGGAGCAAAGATCTTCATGTGAACTAACCGTGTTAAGAAGTATTTTCAGATTTACTTCATGGTCGGAAGTATCAACTCCGCCGGCATTATCGATTCCGTCAATATTTATTCGACCTCCGCCTAAAGCATACTCTATTCTCGCTCTTTGGGTAAAACCTAGATTTCCTCCTTCAGATACGATTTTTGCTTTTAAATCCGTTGCATCAATTCTAACTGCTTCGTTTTGTTTATCTCCTATATCTATAGAATTTTCGTCACTTGCTTTAACATAAGTTCCTACACCTCCGTTAAAAAGCAAATCTACATTCATTTTAAGAAGTAAAACACAAAGTTCTTCACCTGATACAAATTTTCGTTTGGTATTAAGCAATTTTTTCATTTCAGGTGAGAGTTCAATCTCTTTATCGCTTCGTAAAAAGACTCCACCGCCTTTTGATATTTTTGATTTATCGTAATTACTCCATCCGCCGTTTTTAGAGTTAAAAAGTCTTTTTCTCTCTTTAAAACTCTCTTGTAAATCAGGATTTGGATCTACAAAAATCTCTTTATGTCCGATAGCCCCAAGAAGTTCAAATCTGTCTGTTTCAATCAGTCCGTTTCCAAAAACATCTCCGCTCATAGAACCTATTCCCATTACGGAAATAGTATCTTTGTAAATATCTATGCCTTTTTCTATAAAGAATCTTTTTGTTGACATTATTGCACCGCGGGCTGTTATTCCTAAATCTTTATGCCCGTAGCCGTTGCTTCCTCCACTGGCAAAAGCATCACCTAACCAATAATTTCTGCTGATTGCAATCTCATTTGCAACATCACTCATAGAGGCTGTTCCTTTATCCGCTGCAACAACAAAATACGGATCATCTTCATCATATGCTATGATTTTTTCATCTCTTACTACTTCTGAATCAACCATATTATCTACTAAATCAAGATTTGCATTTATATACATAGAGTAAATCTCTTGAAAATACTCTTTTGTAATTTGAGAATTATCTTTATTTATTACAAATCCGCCTTTTGAACCATCTGGAATAATAATTGAGTTTTTCCCCTCTTGGGTTATCATTAAAGATTTTATCTCTTGTCTATAATCTTCATGTCTGTCACTCCATCTTAGTCCACCTCGGCTAATATTGCTCATTCTTAAGTGAACTCCGTAAAAGTCCGGATGAAAAATGAAATTTTCCAAATTCGGCTGAAGTCCTTTTAAATTTATACCGAAATTTTTCGTATCTATTTTCAAAGCTATTGTCTCTTTATTTAGATAATAGTTTGTTCTAAGCAGAGATTGAAGTAAAGAGAAAGTTAATTTTAAAATTCTATCATCCATAATTTGGGGAATCTCTTTAATTTTTTCTTCTATATCTTCAATTATTGCTTTTAATTTTTCTTCTCTTTTTTTTACTCTTGGATCAAATTTAACACAAAAATAATCTACAAATAAATCAGTTATTTCATGGTGGGAAGTCAAAGTATTTAAAACACTAACGCTATTTATCGTAAGTACGGATTGATCTAAATACTCAATAAAAGCTTTTACAAGCATCAACTTTCTAAAATCAAAATTTTGATTGCAAACAAGAGAAAAGACTTTTGAGTGTTTTATTGAAGGGTCTTTTAAACATCTTGTAATAATCAATTCAAGATTTCTTCTTGCATGTTCAATCTTTTTTAAATCATCTTTATCGTTGATTCTCAGATTAAATCTTGATACATAAATAAGTTTGGAACTCTTGCTAATATTGTAAGTTACTTCATCAATAATCATAAAACCGATATCATGAAGAATCGGTGTTATTGAGGATAAGAACAACTGGTATGTCGAATAAATTTTGATACATTTCGTATCTTGACTATTTGCTATGTTTGTAACAATTGTATTCTCAACAACTTCATTAAATAACTCTTCTGAAATATTTAAATCTTCAGGAGTCAAAAGTTGAGAACAAATTGCATTCATATCAGAAGTAGTTCCCATAAAAAATCCTTTAAACTTTTATTTATAACAATACTACACTGAAAAGATTAAAAAATTGTTAAAATAATATACAAAGGGATAATTTATATTAAACGCTAATATTGCCCTCTTTTGCATTTAATAACTCTTTTAAACTACTAGGAGAAAGTTCTAGGTCAAGTCCTCTTTTCCCGCCGCTTATAAAGATTGTCTTAAAGTTAAAAGCCATGCTGTCAATTAGAGTTTTTAACCTCTTTTTTTGACCTAAAGGAGAAATTCCTCCTAAAAGATAACCTGTTACTTTTTGAGCCTCTTCTTTGTCTGCCATTACTGCTTTTTTAGCTTTAAAAGCAGATGCAACCTCTTTTAGACTTAGCATTTTAGATACGGGAACAACACAAACAACCAACTCTTTAGGTGTAAGTTCCACTAATAAGGTTTTATAAACTTGATCTGCATCTAAATCCAACTTTGTAACTGCTTCCTTTCCAAAATCCGTATTCAAAGGGTCATGGTCATATTTATGTATTTCAAATTTTGTTTTATTTTTTTTTAGTAAATTAATTGCAGGTGTCATGAAAGAGTAAACTCCTTTTTAATTTTTTCTTCACCGTTTATAATAATTGAGATAAAATGTTCACCTTTATAATGTTTTCTTGTCGTCATATCTCTGAAACTCTGTTTTTTTAAAAAAGTTTTATGTTTTGTTTTTATCTCGTTTTGCATTATCATAAAGAGTTTTTTATTGTGTTTACTATTGGCTTTTTTATAATAAATAGCATACTCTACTCTTATATTACCGATATTTTTAGAACTAATAATATCGAAAGAGAAATTTAAATCCTCTTGCATCTTTACTTCTTTGTCACACTTGAAATTTATAATATCTATAAAAGAGGAGTCAAAATAACCAAACAATCCTAAAATCTCTTTATCTGCTTTTTTCAAAAGTGTTCTGCTGCCATGTCTACAAATCCAATCTAAACTTTTTGTTTTCCCCAAATTATTTTTTACAAACTCTATTACAAAATGCGGATTATCTTTTGAGATATCATTTAGATTATTAGCTACAGATTTTTGCACATACTTTGAAGAATCATTTTTAAGAACTTCAATTATCTCTAAAATTTTTATAGGGTTTTGTTTAAATCTTGGCAAAGAAACAGCCCAAGGAAGTCTTGGTCGGCACCCTTCACAGGAGAGCCTTCTTAAATGTTCATTTTCACTTTTTGCCCAAAGTTTCATTTGAGCCATTGTTTTATCTTCATATTTTAAAATAAATTGCCGTATCGCAAACTCGGAAGAGGAATCAAGAGTAAAAACTTCTAAAGCTTTTATGGAATTTTCAAAATCATCAAGCCCAAAAACCTCAACAAAATCTTGAAAAAACATAGCCTCAAAACCGCTAAAATCTTTTGAAACTGTTTTTAAAATATCTAATTGCTCTTTATAAGAAAAAGGTAAAAATTTATCTAAACATAAAGCAATATGTCTCATTCTCTGTTTTAACTCTAAAGTTTGCCAAATATCATCTAAAACAGCTTTGCAAAAAGCTTTTTCATTAAACTCTTTAAATTCATTTTTAATCTTTAAAGCCAAATCTTCAAGATATTGTTTTGTATATACATTTTTTAGTTGTTCTGCCATATTTTTACTTTTTTGTTATTTTACTTTAAAAACTATAAAAAGCTTTTTGTTCACTCTCTTGAAATTTCAAATTAATTGTTTTATTTTCATTTAAATATATTGATTCCACGTCTTATAATTCTTTTTTTCCATTTATAAAAATATAACTCTTCAATACCGTTATATCTATTGTTTTATCATTTATAAACATATTTATTTCTTATACTTAAAAAGTTCTAATAGTTCATATAACCTTATTTTATTTTTTTCTAATCTCTTAATATTCTATCAAGGAGATCTAATAATTTACTTATTTTTTATCGATATCATATAGCAACTCTTCCAAGCTTTAATGTGTTAGAATTTAAAGTTTACAAGATAGAAGATGGGGATAGTTCTTATACCTCCCCAAGCTTTAATGTGTTAGAATAGCAATGGATTATCTAAATACAAAATGTTGTTCTTATACCTCCCCAAGCTTTAATGTGTTAGAATCTGAAGCGATGTCAACTTCTCGGGAAAATAGTTCTTATACCTCCCCAAGCTTTAATGTGTTAGAATTAAAACATTAATTTATGTAGAACAGTACCGGTTCTTATACCTCCCCAAGCTTTAATATGTTAGAATGAGTTTATTGAGGTAAGCACAACGTACCAAGTTCTTATACCTCCCCAAGCTTTAATATGTTAGAATTATGTAAAATTTTATACAAAAAGGGTATTTGTTCTTATACCTCCCCAAGCTTTAATATGTTAGAATTTAGGTATGGAGTATCCTAAGCCTACAAGGTTCTTATACCTCCCCAAGCTTTAATATGTTAGAATAGATTACTTAGCGATTGAGTTAGGAGATAGGTTCTTATACCTCCCCAAGCTTTAATATGTTAGAATTACACCATCTTCTTCCCAACGCTCTATTTTGTTCTTATACCTCCCCAAGCTTTAATATGTTAGAATATTTTAAATTTAATACATATGATGTAGAAAGTTCTTATACCTCCCCAAGCTTTAATATGTTAGAATAAAGCTCGCAATATAGCCCTTAAATAAGGCTTTCATAAGAAAAAAAGCTTGACAAAAGTTCTTATTTTTGTTAAACTTTTATTACTTAACACATTAAATCTTGGGGAAGATTTATAAGAAATAGGCGAGACAACGCCGTAAACTAAAACTCCCTAAATGGGAGTTTTCTAAAACATTAGAAGTTGCGTATGTTGAGGCAATTCATCATTTGACTTTTTTTCACCTATAAAATTATCTGTCATACCAAATTGTTTATCTGTAAGATAAAAAAATACTACACTTCCATCTTTAGGTATATCTTTTTCTATTTTTTTAGTGACAGCTTTAGCTTTGGCAAAAGTAGGTACATGTTTTAAATAAATAGAAAACTGAAACATATTAAAACCGTTTTCAAGTAGTTTTTTTCTAAACTCGCGATATGCTTTTCTCTCTTTTGGAGTATCAGTTGGCAAGTCAAAAGCTGCTATTATCCACATAATTCTAAAGCTGTTCTTTTTTATATTAGACATATATCTTTTGTTCTATATTTTCACTTTGTTTTTGTCTATTATCAGATATAAATGGTAGAAGTAGTTTCTTATTTGGAGTTTCTAAACTTTGACAAAATGATACGATTACTTTATCTATAGCACTTAATATTCTGTAATCCTTATCTTGTATCTTGACAGTAGCATTTAAAACTGTATTGATGATCTCTTGTTTAATATATTTATCAAATATTAGATTTTTTGTATCTTTTTTATCAAATATTCTAAAAATAGTTTGTTCACAAATAAATCGAAAAGGCTCTATAAAATCTTCTACTAAATTATATGGATTATCCTTTCTTATATGAATAATTCCAAAGCCACTGTGTAAGGAATATGAAAAAATTGCTCTTGCTACCATTGCCCTTATAATTGTATAACCGTAATTTAAAGAGATATTAATAATATCAGTTGCACCTTGCTTTACTCTTTTGGTAGTAGTTTCATAATTTGTAAAAAAATTGCTCCAAAATATTCTTGAAGCTTGAGCTTCAATATTTGAACTATCAGCCTCTTTTACTTTTTTTGATAAATTTAATAGTTTAAATGAGTCTTTACAAGCAAAGATATCTAATATAAAAGCTTGTGATGTTACTTTTGATTGTATCAATTGTTTGTGCCAATTTTGTGAATAAGTTGTATCTATATATTTTGCCTGAAGAAATGGTCTATATGATCCATTTGTATTTACAACTTTCCCTGAACAAATTGATACAGGTAAAAGATTTTTATCTGTAAATATGATTATCACACTACTATTTGATAATTCAGCAATAGCCAAAGAAGTTATAGTAACTTCTTTGTTTGAGATAATTAAAACAGCAATATCTATAATGGCTACTTTTTGTATAGCATCTTGTTTATAAAGATGGATATGCAACACTCCATTTTTTATATTTATTTTACATGGGTTTTGTATATCAATTATATATTCGTTCATAAGTACTTCTCTTTAATCGTCTCTATATCAGGTTGTGAATTTACTAGAACAATATTTTTTAAACTTGTACTTCCAAAAAATTTATATGATCTCCCTCCTTTATCTTGTTTCAGTAACGAATCAAAGTTATCACTTTCTGTAATATTTTTAGCCTTGATAATCTCTTTTTGTGCAAAACTCACAATTTTATAAAATTGTTTGGATTCTTTATCAAAAATAATATCATTTGCAAATAGTTGCACTATATTTTTATCTTTTACTTTTAAAAATTTATGATTTGGTATTAATTCATAATTAAAAGTATTTTTATCAATATTTATACAACTATAACCACTATTTACAGCATAACCATTTTTTAGCTCTTTATCCAGTTTCTCATTAAATTTTTGTGGTGCTCTTTTTCCAAATTTAATTTGTATTTTTTTTATAGGAGTTTTTCTTTGATAATTAAACAAATTTAAAACTATTTCTTTAACACTTTTTTCATCTTTAAACTTTTCAAAGTTTTCTAACAGTGCAGTTTTTGTCTCTTCATTTGCTACCCATTTTTCAATTTTTTCTTTGGCTTTATCCACTTTTGTAATTCCATCAAAAAAATCAACTACTTTAACTCTTTTTGTAAAATATCCCTCTTTATCTTTACCATAAATTGTTTCATCAAAAAAATCACCTTTTGGATATCTATCTGGTTTATGCCAAACCACTATCTCACTCATAATATTTTGAATTTTTGTATAAAAACTATTTTTGTCAAATATATTTTTTACCTCAGCAAAAAGCTCTTTTTCACCTTTATGAAATTCTTTTGGATTTTTCCTTGGAAGATATCCATATTTTGCATGAAAAGCTGAAAGTTTATTTATCAAACTTCTACTACAAAAAGATATTACTATCGCATCTATTGCATGGTGTCTATGGTCACATCTTTTATCAAATTCAAATAGATTTTCTTTTTTTGCATTTTGGTAGTCTTCATACGATATTTTATTTCTATCTTTATCATATATCGGTTTATTTTCTTTATCTCTTACAAAAGGGAGAATATCATTGAGTCCCCACATGCTTCTAAGATAAGCAACAATACCCCCTTTTGTAATAACGATATCTTTTGTATTTGGATATTTATCTTTTAGAAGTTGTGTTACCTCTTTTGCTATATAACTTGTATCGCTATAGCTCCTTTGTCCAAATTCACTTTTACCCAATTCAAAAGCACTTTTTTGGGAATTTAAAAGTTTCAATTTCTTTTTTAACTCTTCTTTATCAAGTGTTATTTTATTTTTCCCTTCAATAAAAACCTCTAAATCTTTTGTCTCTTTTAGAATATTTTCTAAATGATTTATATAGCTTTGAATATATTTCCAATTTTCTTTATCATGAAAATACTCATATGGTGTTTTATTGTTTTTATCTTTATTTGCCTCTTTATCAGCTAATACAAGATTATACATGACTCTAGTACCACCCTTTGATTCAGGAACTATATGCTCTAACTCATAATGAGTGAGTTCTGATAAGCCAATTGTTTTTTCTGTATAAATACATTGATGTTTTTGCTGTTGCCATAAAATATATCTTTGAATATTTTTACTAGTTGGCTTTATAGCATATTTTTGAAGCTCTTTTTTAATAAGTTGTTTATCACTATATCGTTTATTATTTTTGGCTTCTATTTCTCCTCTTTGTTTAAGGGATTTTTTTATATCCCTAGTAAATTCAATATTTATTTTATAAGGTTCACCATATATTTTAACCAATTTATCTATTTCAAATATTGTTTCTTTAATTGCTCTTTGAACGATAGGATTTGTAATATTTAGATTTTCAAAAGTTTTTTTAGGCTCATCAATCTTTTCTATCTCTCTTAAAGTTTTGTCAGGTTCATTTATCCCCTCAACTACACCATTTTCAAAAAATTCAATAAATTTTTTTAATGCTTTTAAAGAATAAGTAGCTCTACCTTTTGGTAAATCAAACTCGCTTAAAGGGGAAAGTTTATCCTTATTTAGTTCCAAAAACTCTTTTATCTTTTCATCTTTATGTGCAAACTTTATATAATCATTGTAAATAGTTTCCAAATCTCCTAGCTCTATCTCATCGCCAGAAGATAAAATACTTAAAAAATCTATAACACTCTCTTTTTGATTTAATGAAAGTCTCTCCCAAGCTTCACCAAAAGTATCAAATAATTTTTTATTTGTATATAAACCTTTTATCTTTTCGTCTTTTATATTCCCGTTATTTTTCAAAGTTTTATTCTCATATCCTAACTCTTTTAAAAACTTTGTGACACTTTTTTCTTTAAAGCCATTTAATAAATCTATCCCTTTTGAAAAATCTTTTATATCAATTTTCGTATTATCGGTGAACTCAAGATTATTTAATAATTGTAAAGCCCTATATTTTTCAAATAAAATACTCGATCTTGATACAACTTTTTCATTTTCATAGATATTGCAATTACCGATACTATCTTTATCCCACTTTATAGGTCTTTGAAAAAAAATGATTGCTTTTAGTTTTTTGTATATAACTAGATTATGTTCACTATCGTTTTTACATGGGTATTTTGTTTTTTCTTTTAAAATAGAATAATGTTTTAATTGTTCTTGTAAAATAAGATCAAACTCCTCTTCAATCTGTTCTCTTCTAAAAAAAGTACCCTCTACATTATTCTTTTTTACATGTGACAATATTTTAGAACCTTGCTCTTTTACAAGTTTAAATTTAAGCTCTCCTATAGTTTTAGCGTTAAACTCTTGTATCTTTTCATTAGTTTGAGCAAAAAGCTCTCCTAAGCCTCTATCTTCTTTTTTTAATCTTCCACTATATCCACGGTTTTTACTAATATTCACCATAACTGCAAAAAATTTAGGTAAAGATATTTTTTCTTTGTACGCTTTTGCTCTTATCTCTAAAATATCTTCATTAAATTGTATATCCTTAATATCTTCTTCTTTTATACCTATATCTTTTGCCAAATAATAAATAGCTTTTTTTCTACGATTTTGTCTTTCATGCTGTCTTTGTTCTAATTGATTTGAACTTTTTTCTTTGTTTTTTGTTATATATTTACCTTTATTGTTTATTACAGGCTCTCCAAATATATAATCAGCTGTATAAAATATATTTTTAGAATCATTGTTTCTATCCAATTCATTTACATTTAATCCTAATGAGGAAGTACCAATATCTATCCCTAAAGTATATTTCATAACCAACCTTTTTTATAATTTCCTTTATTATACAAAATATCTATTATAATTTGTATCATAAAAACATAAAGTAGTAAATCCAATATCCACTTCCAATTATGCTTCATGTCCATTTCCCCAAACATATACTTTCATGATAATCAAAAATTTTATTTATCATCTTATTCCCCTTTATCAATTTTCACAATAAACATAAATTTTTATTTTTATACTCTCTTTTGTCCAAACTACTCTTTTAAGTATTGCAAAAAGTTTGTAGTCTTGTTCCATCAAAAATATTAAGTCCTTATTTTTTTGTTTTGGTATATATCCTAATTTTCCTCTTTTACTTAAAACTTTGATGGCATTTTTATCATATGGATTATTTTTTTCTCTATCTAGTTTTAACTTTTCACCATTTTTCAGATTATCAATTTTTTCAGATATTCCATCAACATAAGAAGTACCTGCAACTATTATTTCAAATAAACAAATCCCAAGTAATTTATCAGGTTCAACTCTTGTAGTTATATAGTGTAGATATATTTGAGTTATTGCTTTTGCCCTATCATTTATATTTGTTAGAAAATAGCACTGCTCTAAGCTAAATTCTTCTTGATAAGAGTATATCTCTTCTAAGATATGTTTATTATCTATTTTATTTTGTAATAACAATTTAAAGTGTTCTACAATAGAATCAAAAAATTTGCTATTGTCTTTTTTTAAATTATTTTTTTGTTCTAAAGTCATTGAACCAATGAGTGGATGAAACATCTCCATCAAATTTGGATAAAACATTTTTAAGCCTTTATATTTTTATATAAAAGCAGTTTAAGATATTTGCTAGAACACTTAATGTCCGTTTTTATACATCTATTAATAAATCCATCTGTTTTTTTTGAAACTCTATAGTTTCATCTCTAAGTTTTTTAACTATTTTTGCAGGGTTTAGGATAAAAAGATTGGGTATCCATTTTTTAACTTCACTTAAGATTTCAAGCTCAGAGGTGACATAAACACTTAGCAGTAGTGAGCCATCATCATAAAATTGCACTACTCTTTGAGTTTTAGATAGTGGACGTCTTATAAAATATTTTGCGATATTTGCATTTGCTTTTAGATGTACTTCAAAGGGTTTATTTTGTGGGTTAAACCAGATATTTATAGCATTATCTATTATTTTTATAGCATTTGGCTCTACAATAAACTTTTTATTTGTAGTGTTTAGATTACTGATATCTTTTATATAAAATGTTTTTAGTTTATCCACTTGTACATCTTTACCATATAAATACCAGTATCCTTCAAAAGTAGTTATTTTTATAGGTTCTATATATCTATATTTCTTTTTATGATAAAACTCCACTTGCAGGTTTTGTTCAATTGCGCCTTGCAAAGCTTTTATCAAATCAAGTTTATCATACAAGTCTTCTATTTCTATTCTTGAATATATAGGATTAGTATGTTCATTTGAAATTTTTTTAAAAAGATTATTTACTCTTTTACTTATTAAAGAACTCATAGATGAACCAAATTCATTTAAAATATCTAAAACAATCTCATCTTCATAATCCAAAGTTTTATCAATATCATACCCCTGTTTTACTCTCCATTTATGCCCAATTTTTTCTATAGGGAAAAGATGGATTAGTCTTTCGTTAAAATCTCTTTGTATAGTTTTTGCAGATACATTAAACTCAATTGCCAGTTCATTTGTACTTAAAATCTCACCCTCTCTTAACCTAGCCCAAATAGTGGTGAGCCTATAAAGTATTTTATCATAGTCATGTTTCTTCATTTTATACCTTTTGGACTTTATATTGTCCAGTTAGTATAATACAATTTTGCTAAAGGATTTTACTTTATCATATATAATGAATTAATTTAGTTATACTATTATTAAAAATATATCCAATTTGAAATGTATCACAAAATCTGCATAAAAATAACTACTTTGAACTTTTGTTTGCTTTAATTACTCTTGTGGAAGTCTCTTAATATCTTTTATAAGCTCTGTATTCTTTATCATTTTTAAGCTAAACTAAATAATTCTTTTGAAATTTCATAGTTGTCTGTATCAAAAAAGTATCATGACAAGCAAAATAAATAAAACTTAGTCTAATTTTGCTATAAGTTCTTTAGCATCTAAATCTATCTTTGAAAATGCAAACCACTTTTTACCTAAGTCTTTAAGACTTGCACCAATATGATAAATCTCTTTTTGATCTAGGATTAAAATAGTTTCATCAATATAATTATCTATTAAGATTATTTCATTTTTAGTTAGTTTAATTAGATCGAATACGAAGTTGTAGGCATCATATATTTGCCCGTCATAAAATATTCCTTGCTTTGTTTCAAGTTTATTATTTTTACAAGTAATTTTATTTCACCATTTGTGATTTTAGGATATTTACATCATTTTCTAAAGATACAAATCTTTCATTGGTGATTTTTTCACTGTTTATTGCATAACCGTTTTTAATATAGCTTTTTAGTATGGAAGTTGCCCATTGACGAAATCTTACACCCTTTTGAGACTTTACTCTATATCTACTGAAACTTTCAACTCTAACTCTCCGTCATTATAAACTATACTATTTAATATATTATTCATAACTCAACCTTAAAAAGATGATCTATAAAACTCTAACATAAAAATAAGATTTGATTTGAGAATATTGCAAATTGTTATATTTTAGTATTTAAAAGATAATAAACTTACGACTGGGTTCCAAAGTTTTATATTTTGGGAGAATATGTTTTTTGAAACCCATGCGTAAGATTAAAAAATATAAAGAGACTTTTGTCTCTTTATATTTAAAACTCCATTTTCATAGAATACATTATTGTTCTTGGTGCACCTAAATTTTCAGGAGATGCCCAATATTTTTTATCCATAAGATTTGTCACATTCAAATTAAAAGTAGTTTTATATTTATCTATTTTTGTTTTATATCTTAAACCTGCATCAAAAGTAGTAGTTGAAGGAATATAAAGTGAATTATCAGTATTTGCATATTTTTTACCCACATAATATGCCCCTCCTGTCAAAATTAAATCTTTTAATCCAGGGATTGAATACTCAGCATAAATACTTGCCATCTTAGAAGCTTGTCTTGTTGGTTTTTTACCTTCTAATTCTTTTGAACTTGCATCTTCGACACTTAAATCCATTATAGTACCTCCTATCATAAGTGTCAAATTATCAGTAACTTTTCCAGTTAAAGTTAATTCTAAACCTTGATGTACTTCTTCACCATCCTGAACATATTTAGGTTGGGGACTTGCTCCATCTGAAAATTCATTTGGTTTTTCTATTCTAAAAAGTGCGGTACTTAAAAGCAAATTTTCATTTAATGTATATTTTGCACCTATTTCATATTGTTTACTTATCATTGGTTCTAATACTTCTCCAACATTACTATAATAATTACCTACAATTGTCCCCTCTTCTAAACCTTCCATATAAGAAAAATAAGTAGTCAAGTTATTAAAAGGTTTATATATTAAAGATAATGTTGGTGTAACTTCTGATTTATCATATGAATTATCTACCTCTGGACCATCAATACTGGCAGATGTATCAAGATATGTTTTTGATTTAATTGTTGTGTAATTTATTCCTATTAAAGCACTCCATTGTTCATCAAAAACTATGTCATCTCCTAAAATAATATTTATATTTCTTGATTTCTCTTTTGTATACTTATGTCCATTAGAAGGAGCTTCCACTTCAGGATATGACATTGACTCATCATAAGTTAATCCTGATGGCCAGGATGTTACGGTATCATTTGTATACCATTTATTTTTATTGAAATCCCCCGAAACACCTAATGTTAATTTATGTTTTATATATCCTGTATCAAATTTGCTATCTAAATAAATATATCCTGCATCTGAAATAATTTCTCTTGGCGCAGTTGCATAAATATAATAGCCATAAGTTCCATCATTTGAAAGGGTAGGATAAGCCCCTGAATATTGTAAATCATCTACTTTATGTAAATATCTTGATCTTAAAGTAAAATTTTCATTTATATTGTAAGTAAAATTTACCCCATATTTATCTGTATCAGTTTCAGAATACGACCAAGATGGTCCATAAATTTTATCTGTATCAAAAGAATCCGCATTTGGAACTTTAAATAATCTTGCCATACCTTGAAAGGCCAATCTAGGTCTATTTACTCGATAATGTCTATGGGAAGCATCAAGTTGAAGTATTAAATTATCACTTATATTCCAATCTAAAGCACCGCTAATTAAGCCTTTTTCAATATTTTGATTTTCATAAATAGTTTTTCCATCTTGAAAAGAAGCATTTATTCTAAAAGCGAATTTACCCTCTTCATCTATCTTATTTCCTACATCTAAATGGGCAAAATATGAATCCCCTCCATAATTACCTACCGTTAAATTTGTAAGTCTTTTATAAGTAGGTCTTTTAAGAACATAATTTACAAGACCTCCTACATTTCCAGAGCCATACATAAATCCCGTAAGGCCATTCATTATTTCTACTCTTTCAACTTCTTCTAAACTCCCAGCTAAATCAGCAGATAAACTCATTCCATCAAAAGCTACATTTCTCGAAGTAAATCCTCTTATATTTACAGTTGGAGCTCCATAATAATTCATTGTAACACCAGTATCAATAAGGGGATTCATTTTATATAATTGATCAATTTCGCTTGACAAGATATTTGAAATAAAATCACTTGACATTACACTCATAGAATAAGGAGTATCTTGAAGTGATTTTGCACCCCAAGGACCTACTTGTTTTAACTCTTTTACCAAGTATCCTGTTTCAACAGAGCCGTCATTTTCATTGGCTAAAATATCCACTTTCCCTAAATCATTTTTACTTTTATTCTCTGGCTTTTTTTCTTTTATTATAATTGCACCATCTTCTATCTCTGCTTCTAAGCCGCTGTTTTCCAAAATTTGATTTAAGGCATTTTTTGTACCTTTTATATCTTTTACTGCTTTTGAAGTTTTATTCTCAAGAAGTTTTCCATTTACAATATATGGTATTTTTGATTTTTTTGAGATTACTTCTATAGCTTCTTTTAAAGATTGGCTTTTAATTGTATAGCTTATCTCATTTGCATAAAGATTTATGCAAAGTGTCATTGCAGCAATCGGACTTAAAAATTTTATTTTAAGTGAACTCATTTAATTTCTCCTTATTCTTTAAAAACAATCTTGATAATCATTTTTAATATAAGACTGAGAAATTATAAAAAAACGGACATTAATTTTCTATTTTTTTATGATTTTTATTGTTTTATCTTTTTTTTCTATTTTTATTGGGTAGATTTTTATAATTGTATTTAAAAATATATCCAGCTGATTTGATTTAAACTCTCCTGTGACCAAATAATTTTTTATCTCATTTGATGAAAATTCAAAAGTATGGTTTGTATATTTTGCAAACTCAGTAAAGGCTTCTTTTAATGTTACTTGATTAAAGTTTATCAAATCATCTTGCCAGATTGCTATTTTTTCAGGATTAATCTTTGAATAATTATTTACTTCTCCTTTATTTGTATAAGTTATAGTATCTGCTTTTGTAAGGATTATTGTATTTTCTCTTTTTTTGTTCTTATTTAAATGATATGTTTTTACTCTTCCTTCCTGCACATTTATTGTTATTTTATTATCTAGATTTATAACTTCAAATTTTGTTCCTACTACTTCTATTTGAATATTATCACTTGATATGACAAAAGGTCTGCTTTTATCTTTTGCTATGCTGAATATAACTTTACCGTTTGTTAAAAAAGCTTCTCTTCTATTTTTATAAAACTCTATATTTAGATTCGTTTTAGCATCAAGTGAAATGATAGACCCATCAGGCAAACTCTGTTTTGAAAGATTTTTAACATCAGTTACATATATTTTTTCATACTGCAAAGAGTTATTATCATAAGTTTTAAACAAAGAGAAAAATAGAATTAAAATCAAAACTGCTGCACCTGAGTAATAATATTTTATTTTTAAAGAGAGTTTTGTTTTACTAAGCTCTTTATGAACTTTTTGACTTAAATCTTCTCTGTTTTTTTCTGATAGAGATTTTGGTATTTTATGTATAAATTTCATTCTATTATATACTTTTTGATGAGAAGGATTCTCTTTAAGCCAGTTTTCAAATTCTAATTTCCGGGACTCTGTAAACCCTTCTTTTTCACAGCTTAGCCAATAAACTGCTTGTTCTTTCATCTTTTTATCATTATTCACTTAAAATCCCTTTTTTGCAAGTTCTTCTTCGATTTTTAAAGTTGCTCTTTTTATAAGCTTTTCAACAGCATTTGAAGTTATATCCATAATCTTGCCAATCTCTTTTCTACTGTATTCGTCAATCGTATACAAAATAAAAGCTTCTCTTGCTCTTTTTGGTAATTTGTTTACTATTTGCATAAAAAGTTCTTCTTGATTTTGTTTTATTGCTATCTCTTCGGGTTGTTCATGTTTTTGAGTAAGATGCTCACTCTCTTCATAAACGGCAGTTTGTAATTTTTGATTTTGTATTGCTTCATCTACAGCTACATTTTTTGCTACTTTATATAAATATGCTCTTTGATTTTTTATTTCTCTTTTATTTTGAGTTTCTAAAACTTTACTGTAAGTTTCTTGTATAATATCTTTTGCTTTTTCTTTATCACCGACTAATTTTTGGGCAAAATATAGAAGTTCATTGTAATATTTTAACATCAATGCACCTAAGTATTTTTGATATAGATTATCAAAATTAATCTTAGGCTAACTATAAATAAATTGTTTTCATGACAAGCAGATTAAAAAAGGAATATTTTCATCTTTGAAAATTGTTATTTCCACTTTATTTCCTAACCGAAAGTTCAGGAGAGGGTTTTCCTATATAAAATCCTTGTGCATAAGTAACATCAATCTCTTTTAAAAATTTCAAGATCTCTTCATCTTCTACAAACTCTGCTATTGTTTTTACTTTTAACTCTTTTGCTAAAGCAACAATTGATTTTACAAAAGCTAAATCTTTTTCATCTTTATGTAAATTTATTATAAAATCTCCGTCAATTTTAATATAATCAATAGGAAATCTTTTTACATAATGGAAAGTTGAAAAACCCGAACCGAAATCATCGATTGCAAAACTAAAACCTTCTAGTTTTAGATTTTTTACAAATTTTTCCAAAAGGGTGAAACTTTTTACCGTTTCTCTTTCCGTTATTTCAAATACTATTTTTTCTTTATTTATATTATATTTATGGGTTAAATTCACTATTTTTTCTATAAATTCTCCTATTATAAGTGCTTTTGGAGAGAGATTTATAAATAATATTCCTTCATAGTTTGTTTCATTTATTTTTTTGAAGGCTTTTTCTATTACGATATAATCCATTTTATGAACTATTCCCAAAGATTCTGCTGTTTCTATAAATTTTCCTGCTGTTAGAACTTCATCTTTTATCTCTATTCTCATAAGAAGTTCATTTATTTCAACACTATTATCCGAAGTATTCATAATAGGTTGGAAGTGAGCCACTATTTTTTCATTTTTAATAGCATCTAAAACTATCATTGATTTATCTTCGACTTCTTTATGAATCTCTTCAATATCATATTCACTTGGAAATCTAATTGCGTTTTTCCCTTGATTTTTTGCTTGATACATCATCGTATCTGCTATATTAAACAACTCTTTTGCATGAGTCGAGTGGTTTGGATAAATTGCCATACCGATTGATACTGTTAAGCTGACTTTTGTAGCATCAGGTGCTTCTAATTCAAAGTTTCCTACTTTTTCCAAAATTCTGCTTGCTACGGTATATACTTCACGTTCGGTACTTTCTGGTAAGATTACGGTAAATTCATCTCCACCGTAACGTGAAAGAATATCTTCATCTCTTTTTGAATCTTTTAGAAGATCGGCAAAAGCTTTTAGAAAATCATCACCGAAACTGTGTCCGTAAGTATCATTGATAGGTTTAAAATTATCACAATCAATAACAAGAACACCAAACTGATATTTATGTCTTGCGGCTCTTTTTATCTCATAACTTAAAAGATCTCTAAAGACTCTTTGAGAGAAAAGTCCGGTTAAAGGATCTCTTGTAGCATAAAATTCAAGATTTTCCGTGTATTTGTTTATAGCTTTTATTGAACCCACTAGATTTAAAAGAGTTGTTAAAATCGAATCAATTACTATTGAATGAATAGAATCTTTTTCTATATTTGACTGAATTCCCAATCCTACGATTCCCCCTATTCTTGGAGTATCGAGCAAGATTGATTTTGCCTCGTGTTCTATATCATCTATAGTAAGAGAAGAGAGACAATATTTTCCGTTTGAGAGATTGTGGTTTATAGAGTAATCTATTACCGTAAGATTATGATATTTGGTTATCATATCAATAGAAGTTTTTTCCATATGTTTTTTAATATCTTCGTCAGGTTCTCCAAGCCAAAAAATCTCTATTTCATAATTCTCTTCATCTGTTTTAAAAATTGTTATCAAACAATAAACGGGTAAAACTATATGTATCTCTTGTAAAAGATCTTTTATATACTCTTTCCAATCTTTTATAATATCGGAAGTAATAACCATTTTATCAAGAAGTTTTACCTCAAATTCCAAAATACTCTTATCAACTGCAATATTTTTTAATTTTTTGCTTAAAGTATCTAAACCTTCCATAATTTGTTCAAACTCGTTGAAACTCTTTTCAACATGCGTAGTATCTATATTTTTAAACTCTTTGACAGAATTAACACTTTCAATTTTTTCTTTAAAATTTTCTATTGCCAGATTTATTCTTTTTAATATTTTAAGAGAGATATAATAAGCAATCAAAAACATAAGAGGTAGAATAATCAAAGAGAAAAGAAGATATTTATTTTGAGTACTAGAGACAATCTCTTCAAAGTTGTAATCAACTTTTACTGCGCCTAAGATATCACCTGTTTTTGAATTTGTATGACATTTTAGACATTCGTTTTTTGCAATTATGGGCATTACGCTTTTCATAGACTTTTTATCTGTTTCAAAAAACTTTTGTTTACTCTCAAATACCTTTTGAACATCGTTTGTAATAGGTGATTGTTCTATTTTTCCAAATAACTCTTCAACCTTTTTCCATCTAAAAATATCGACGCTGTACGAACTTCCTTGAAAAGAGTCTTTTGTAACATTTACAAACTCCTGAAGCTGTTCTCTGCTCCATCCTTGTCTCATAACTTGATACATTGAATTAAAAACCTGCTTGGATAAAGCTTCTGATATTTTCTGATTTTCACTAATTGCCAAATTTGTATGAATATACGAAGAGAAAAGATAAAATACTAAAAACAGAGAAAATGTTATACCAACCATTGAAATACGAAAATAGTTTTTAAGAGTTTTTATTTGCATAGAGATTTCCTATAAAAATAGATTAAAAAATTATTTCATTCTACTAAATTAAAACTTTTAATAAAGTTTTGATTTAATAAATTATTTTTATTTATTTATAATATTAAAGAAAAAAGAGAAAAACTGTAACTATTTGACACTGTAATAGATTAAAAAAGATTATCTATAAATTATTTATACTCTTCTTCCACTCTTTTATTTGCAATTGAAGTTCCTTTTATACTTCTATTTTAATTCCATATGCAAAAGTGGAAAAGGTTTTCCAAACTCATCTGTTTGACTTCGACCTATAACTTTAAACCCAAAATGATTATAAAAAGCTACTGCATCTTCATTTTGTTCATTTACGTCTAGTTCATTAATACCGTAACTTTTAATGGCATACTCCAAAAGTCTTTTTCCTATACCTTTTTTAAAATATTTAGAATGAATAAAAAGCATTTCCACTCTATTTTCATCAATTCCTATAAAACCGCAAATATTTTCAGCTTCGTCTTTATATGCGAACAGTTTTACCGCATATAGATACTCATTCATTATTTTCGGTTTGAAAAAGTTAATATCCGCATCACTTAAAAAAGTGTGTGTAGCTCGTACTGAATCTTCCCAGATAGTGGTTAATGTTTTATATTCAGACTCTTTTACTCTTGTAATCATTGATTTTTCTTTATTTTAGTTTTGATAAGACAGCAAAAAGCTGTCTTGTCTTTTATGCAAAGGCAGGTTCTAAGAAAGGAATAATTTGTTTTTTTCTTGATAGACAACCGTCTAACCAAACTTTTTTGTTTTCAAGTTTTACATCAAAAGCTTTTTCAAAAACCGATGTATCTTCACTTGATACTAAAATCTCAGATCCCTCTTTCATAATATCAGTTAAAAGAAGACAAGCAGTATGTAAATTTTCTTCTTCTCTTAATTTGTCTAAGTCTGCTTGTAATTCATCTTTAATACTATCAAAGATTGATAAATCTACGACTTCAAGCTGCCCTATTCCTACTCTGCTTCCATGCATATCAAAAGGTTTGTAATCTCTTAAAATCAGATCTCTTACAGGCACTCCCTCAACAGCTGATTTTACTTTGAACATTTCCATTCCAACTGCACCGAAATCTTCAACACCCGCAATTTTTGCCAACTCTCTAACTGCTTTAATATCAACTTCCGTACAAGTCGGTGATTTAAAAATTACAGTATCACTTAAAATTGCACACATCATAATTCCGGCTATATTTGCAGGAATTTCAACTCCGTGATGGTCATACATCTCTTTTACGATTGTATTTGTACATCCAACGGGTCTAATCCAACACTCTAAAGGAGTAGAAGTTGTAATATCTCCTAATTTATGGTGGTCAACAATACCTACAACAGTAGCTTGATCCAAATCTTTGGGAGCTTGTCCTCTATCTGAATAATCCGTAATAAACAGCTCACACCCTGCAAATTCAGTTTTAAGTTGGGGTGCTTCAAATCCGAATTTATCCAAAATAAATTGTGTTTCAGGAGAGACCGGACCTTGTCTAGCAGGGATTGCTTCACGTCCGATTTTATTTAAAAGGTATGCTAATGAAATAGCTGAACAGATTGAATCTGAATCAGGTGTTGTATGTCCACATGTATAAATTGCCATATAAATATCCTATCTTTAATTTTTTAGGGATTTTATCTAAAAAATAGTTATGTTACTTTTAAAAAGTCATGTTACTGTAAATTGTTATATTATATACAAAAATAAAAAGATAAACTAATAAAAGCAGTATATTAAATAAAACATTAAGGAGCAAAAGATGGTTAGTAAAGAGTTAGAAAAAGCATTAATAGAACAACTAAACAAAGAGTATCACTCTGCTTATATCTATCTGGGGATGAGTGCTTATTGTTCAAAAGAGGGATTTAACGGTTCTTCTAACTGGTTTTTAATTCAATACCAAGAAGAAGTTGCACACGGCATGAAGATGTTCAAATATTTAGAAGACCAAGATGTGGATATAAATCTTCCTCCTATTCAAGGAGTAAAAGTTGATTACAACTCTCTTTTGGATGTTTTTAAAAAATCTTTGGCTCATGAACAAAAAATGACAAAAAACTTAAATATTTTAAGTGACTTGGCTATGAAAGACAAAGATCATGCAACATACAACCTTTTACAATGGTACGTAACGGAACAAGTGGAAGAAGAAGCTACCGTAAAAGCGATTATTGACCATATCAAACTTGTAGGAGACAACGGTTATGGACTTTATACTATAGATAAAGAGTTAGGAAGCAGAACTTTCACAGACCCAACTACAAAATAAGAGGGAACTCTCCTCTTATTTATAAAATAGATAAATACTATTTTGATATAATACTTGCCATAAAATCCAATTAGGACAAATAATGAAAAAATCATATATATTTATTCTGCCCATTGTTGCACTGCTTTTTTTAAGCGGTTGTTTTAAAGAAGATGAGAAAACCCAATTCTACGGAAACGTAGATTTAAGAACAGTCAGTTTGGGATTCAGGGTATCGGGAAAAATCAAAAATATCTATTTTGACGAAGGACAAACACTTAAAAAAGGCGATACTATAGCAAAACTTGAAGATGATTTATATACTCAATCTTTAAAAAGTATTCAAGCACAAATAAAAATGCAAAAAACTCAAATAGAAAAACTGGAAAAAGGTTATAGAGAAGAGGAAATTGAGAAAGCTCAAGCAACTTATGACAAAAGTGTCGTTGCTTTAAATAAGAGTAGAAAAGATTATGAAAGATATTTAAAATTAAGTAAAACAAAATCTGTTTCCAAACAGACTTTTGATGATTATAAATTCGCTTTTGAGAATGCTAAAGCCGAATCAAATTATGCAAAAAGCCAGCTAAAACAGATGAAAAACGGTTATGAAAAAGAAGACATTGCTTCAGCTTATGCAAAACTTGAAAGTTTAAAAGCACAAGAAAAAGAGGCTTCTATTCATTTAAAAGATACAAAACTTATTTCTCCAAACGACGGGACAATATTAACAAGAGCCCATGAAGTAGGAGCTATTGTCTCACAAGGAACTCCGATAGTTGATATGGCTCTTACAAATGAATACTGGATAAGAAGTTATATAGGTGAAAAATATTTAGGGCTTATACATCCAAATATGAAAGCAAAAGTATATACAGACAGCCAACCTGATAAAGCATATGAAGCAAGAGTCGGTTTTATATCTGCCCAAGCGGAATTTACACCCAAAAGCGTACAAACGACGGAACTAAGGACCCAGCTTGTTTATAGAATAAGGTTAATAGTAGAAAACCCCGACGAATATATAAGACAAGGTATGCCTGTAACTATCGAATTTGAAGATTTAGACGAAAATTAAAATGCCTCTTGTTTTAGCTAAAAATCTGTGTAAAAACTTTGGTGATATAAAAGCTATTTCCAATTTAAATTTGCAAATACAAAAGGGTAAAATTACCGGTTTAGTAGGTCCTGACGGAGCTGGAAAAACAACGCTTATTAGAATGATGACGGGACTTTTGGATTTAGATGAAGGAGAACTTGAAATATTAGGATTTTCTTTACCTAAAGATGCAGTTAAAATACAAGAAGAGATTGGATATATGCCTCAAAAATTCGGACTTTATGAGGATTTATCCGTACTTGAGAATCTAAAACTTTATTCAAATTTACAATCAATAGAAAAATCAAAACAGAAACAAAGAATTGAAGAGTTACTTGAATTTATAAATTTAAAAGATTTTAAATCTTTTTTAGCAAGAGATTTATCAGGAGGAATGAAACAAAAGTTAGGTCTTGCCTGCGCTCTTATTAAAAAACCAAAACTCTTGCTTCTTGATGAACCTGGAGTAGGAGTCGATCCTATTTCAAGAAAAGAGTTATGGAGTATAGTAAATCAGTTGATAAATGACGGGGTAACCGTTATTTGGAGTACTGCTTATTTAGATGAAGCGGCGCTTTGTGATGAAGTTATTCTTTTAAATGAAGGAGATATTTTATTTAACGGAATCCCCTTGGATTTAAGCAATACAATGAAAGGCAAAGTCTTTAAAATAGTAGGGAAATTAGAAAATAAAAGAGAGACTTTAAGATTAGCACTTAAAAATGAAAATATAAAAGACGGCGTAATCCTAGGAAACAGCATAAAAGTAATATGCGAAGATGAAAAACTTCTACCCTCTTTAGAAAGTATAAATGCCCAAAATTGCAAATATGAAAAGATGGAACCGAATTTTGAAGACGGGTTTATGAATATTTTAAAAGGAAACTTCAACGGAGAATCTCTTTTGGCAAAACAGATTTCAGAACTTGAAACAAACGGGGAAGAAAATCTTATAGAAGCTATTGATTTAACAAAAAAATTCGGTTCTTTCACGGCTACAGATAAAGTTAATTTTAAAATACAAAAAGGTGAAATTTTCGGTTTTTTAGGTCCAAACGGAGCTGGAAAATCTACTACTTTTAAAATGCTCTGCGGTCTTATAACACCAACTAGCGGTAGTGCAAAAGTTTTAGGTATGAATTTGGAAAAATCTTCATATAAAGCAAGAAAAAAAATAGGCTATATGTCTCAAAAGTTTTCACTCTACGCAGATATCTCAGTTTTTGAAAATCTTAAATTTTTTGCGGGAGTTTATGGATTAAAAGGCAAAAAAAGAAAAGAAAAGATTGAAAATATGATTAAAATTTTTGAACTTGAGAAATATAGAAAAACAGCGGCAAAAAATCTGCCTTTGGGATATAAACAAAGACTCTCTTTATCTTGTGCCGTTATGCATGATCCTGTAGTTTTATTTTTAGATGAGCCAACGTCCGGAATTGATCCCCAAACCAGACGTGAATTTTGGAATCATATTTACGCAATGGTGCAAAAAGGTATGACAATCATGGTTACAACCCATTTTATGGATGAAGCAGAGTATTGTGACAGAATTGCTTTAATTTATAAAGGCAAAGCCATAGCTCTTGATACTCCTCATAATCTAATTAATCAAATTGGAGAAAATGCTACTATGGAAGAGGCTTTTATCGAACTTATTAAAAGAGAAGACAATGTTTAGTTTTCAAAGATTAAGAGCAATTTTTTTAAAAGAGAGTCTTCAAATAATAAGAGATCCCAGTGCTTTGATTATTGCTTTGATTCTTCCTTTGATGCTGCTTTTTCTAATGGGTTATGCTATTTCTCTGGATTCAAAAAATATTCCTGTAGGAATTGTAGTTGAAAAGAGTTCGAAATATACTCAAAGTTTGGTAAAAGCTTTTGAAAGCAGTGAAAGTTTTGAGGTTAGTTTGGCAAAAGATAAAAGAACCTTTACAAAATATCTTCAAGAAGGAAAATTAAGAGCTATGATTGTTATTCCTTCAACTTTTGATAAAGATATTTTAAACAGCAATCCAAAAATCCAAATCATCACAGACGGAAGCGAACCTAATATTGCAGGTTATGTAAACAAATATTCCCAAGAACTTTGGCAAAATTGGCTTGTATATGAAAATTTGGCAACAAATTCACTCATAGATATAAAAACCAGATATTGGTTTAATGCACCTTTATTAAGCAGTTATTTTCTGTTTCCAGGTTCTATTGCCGTAATTTTGACTTTAATAGGAACTTTACTTACGGCGTTGGTTGTAGCAAGAGAGTGGGAAAGAGGAACGATGGAAGCTATTATGTCAACGCCTACGACTATTTTAGAGCTTCTGTTAGGAAAACTTTTGCCCTACTTTGTTTTGGCAATGTTCTCTTTGATAATTTGTATTTTAATTACCCTTCTTTGGTTTGAAATTCCTTTTAGAGGTTCATATTTAATCCTTTTTTTAACCTCGGCTGTATATTTGATCCCTTCTCTAAGTCTTGGTTTGTTAATTTCAACATTGGCTAAAAATCAGTTTGTAGCAGCCCAAATGGCTCTTATAATAGGATTTTTACCTGCAATGATTTTATCGGGCTTTATATTTCAAATAAGCAGTATGCCTGTTTGGCTGCAGTTTATTACAAATTTTATTCCCGCAACATATTTTACGACTATTTTGCAAACTCTGTTTTTATCGGGAAATATATATGAAGTAATAATTCCTAATACTTTATGGATGCTGCTTATAGGAATTGTACTTTTTGCAATAATTTTTAAAATCACAAAAAAGAAGTTAAACTGATGTTTTATCAACTATTAGCGCTTATTAGAAAAGAGTTTTTGGCAATTTGGAGTGACAAACGTTCACGAATAGTAATTATTTCACCGCCTCTTATTCAGTTGGTATTATTCTCTTTTGCGGTAACTTTAGAGGTAAAAAATATCTCTATAGGAGTTTTGGACAGAGACAATTCAAATCAAAGCAAAGAGTTTATCAGAAGCTTAAAATACAGCGATCGTTTTAGTGAAGTTTTGTATTTAAAAAGCAATAAAGATTTACAAGAAAAACTAGATTCACAAAAAATTATGGTTGCTATTGAGATTTCTCAAGAGTTTTCACAAAAAATACAAAAAGGTCAAAAAGCAGAAATTGGACTAATTGGAGACGGTAGAAAATCTAATAGTTCCCAAATTGCTATTGGATATATCCAAATGATAATCCAATCGACTTTTTTAAAAAACTCCCAAAATATTGTTGTAAGAAATTGGTATAACCCGAATTTGGAAAACTTTTGGTGGATTGTTCCTAATTTAATAGGAAGTCTGACTATAATCGTAGCACTTATATTAACCTCTTTGTCCGTTGCAAGAGAGCGTGAACTTGGAACTTTTGAACAGATTTCCGTTGCACCTTTAAGTCCTATGACTTTAATAATTGGAAAAACTATTCCTCCTATGGTAATAAGTATTATTGAAGCATTTATTATCTTTTTATCGGCAATTTGGTTTTTTCAGGTTCCTTTTTTAGGTTCCTTTTGGATCTTATTTACGGCTATTATCGCTTTTGTATTTTCGGTTGTAGGTTTCGGACTTTTTATTTCATCTATTTCCTCAACCCAACAGCAGGGAATTTTAGGAGCTTTTATTATTCTTGTTCCCTCAATTTTGATGTCAGGATTCGCAACCCCTGTGGAAAATATGCCTTCTTGGCTTGTTCCTTATACGGATTTTGTAGCTTTAAAATATTTTCTTATTTTGGTAAAAGGAGTATTCTTAAAAGATATTTCATGGGATATTGCAATATGGGAAATTCTTCCCATGATTGCTTTAGGAGTAGTAACTTTAGGTGTTGCAACTTGGTTTTTCAAGAAAAAAGTTACCTAAAACTACTCTTGAATTAAAAACTGTCCAAGTTCCCTGTTTTTTACTAATTTTGAGCAATCGACTACAACTCCGTGCATAGAGATATATGTACCGTTTTGGATATTTGCGCTTAAAAAGCCCAAGGCTTGAGAAAAATTCATTGTAGCTTCCACTTCATCTATACTCATAGGAACCATTGCTCCTGTAAAAACTATTTTTTTATTTTTTACTTCTTCTTTTAATAAAGCACTTGTCAAATGAACGGTATCGGTTCCATGAATAATTATAATTTTATCATTTTTCGTATTTTTGACACTTTGTACTATTATCTGTCTATCTTCATCGTTCATTTCCAAACTATCTTTTGAAACTACGTTTATAAGTTCAAAATCTACGTTATGACAAGCTGCAATAATCTTTTCCAAAGCTTTATTGTCTTTTGGTACTTCAAGTTGTCCTTTTATGGGATTATATCTTTTGTTAAAAGTTCCGCCTGTATTTATAATAGTTACATTCATTAAAATTACCCTTTTAATCTATAAACTTTTTTCTTCGAAATAATATCATAATATTAAAAAAAAGTTTAATAGATAAAAAGAGTTAAAAGTAGTAAATTTTGTATTTTAATACTACTTTTTATTTCTGATATTTGTTATTGTTTTACCTGCGATTGCGTAATTATCCGTTGAAACTTCATCTATTGTAACTACACAAGTTTTTTCGCCTCTGTTAAAAATTTCGACAAAAACATTTGTAAGTTTTTCTGCCAAAAGTTCTTTTTGTTCTTTTGTTGCCCCACCGTCTTCATGAGTCATTTTTACATTTATAATCGGCATTTTTAATCCTTTATATTGATTTTTGTTCTATTGTTGCAAATTTTTTTGAGATAAAAAGAAAAATAACTCCGCCGAAAACTATAAAAGCTGTTAGATATAAAGAGCTATTATAATTTCCGTAAAGCTCTATTAACTTTACGCTATATAAAGGCGCTACAACTTGCCCTATTCCGTAAGAAGTAGTTAAAGCTCCCATTAATATAACAGGATTCTTACCTGCAATTTTCCCTCCTAAATTCATAAAAAGCGCAACCAAACCTACAAAAGTTCCACCGTATAAAACTCCGCTAAAAAGATTTAAATATATATTTGTCGTAAGTGCAGAGATTAGAATCCCCGCAATTTGGGTAAGCATTGCAACTATTATAATATTTACGCTTCCAAATTTATGAGCCAATGTCATCCATACTATACAAGAAGGAATTCCTGCTAAGCCAACCAAAGTCCAAGTAAAACTTCCATAACCTTCTAAACCTTTAAGTGAATTGATAATATCGGGTAAAAACGTACCTTGAACTACAAAACCTACTCCTTCCGTAAAATATGCCATAATCAGAAGTATCATAAAAGGATTAAATAAAGAAAAATCGAATTTATGTTTTACCACGTTTTGTTTAATCTCTTTATCAAAACTAAGTATATAAACTGAATATATAGATACAAAAAAACCGAAAACTGCCAATATAAGCCATGCTTCTTGCCAAGTTCCGTCAAAATAGAGAACTAATCTACTTATTAAATCCGTAGTAAAAATAGCAAAACCGATTCCGCTAAAGTGTATTCCCATAGCTTTTGTTTTATTATCCATTTTAAGTTTTGTCATAACAATAGCAGAACCTACTACTAATGCCATAGCAGATCCAAACCCCGCAATAATTCTTGAAACTGCCCAAAGTGTTTCATTTTGACTAAAAGCTAAAACTAAAGCAGATAAAACAGAAATAATCATACCTATTCTAAAATATTTTACTTTTGTATTAATATCTTTTATAAAAGTTGCAAAAATAGAGCCTGATAAATATCCCGCAAAGTTAATAGAGGCTAAAACTCCTGCAAAAGTAATAGTCAAAAAATCATCAAGCATAGGTGGCAGAAGTGAAGTAAAAACAAATCTTGCTACACCCAAACCTACTATAATAGATAAAATTCCTGCTAAAATAATTGAACTGTTTTTATTTCTATCTAAGAGATTCATTAGCTTTCCCTTTTTTTCATTTTTATGTATAATATCACTTAAAGTGATTTTCTGTCAAATATTAAATCATGATAGGTGATATAAGGAAAAATGATATGGATTCAAATTTATTAAAAATTTTCGTGGCAGTTGCAAATAATAAAAGTATCTCTCTTGCAGCACAAGAGTTAGGTTTTGCTCAATCAAACGTAACTTCTAGGATAAAGCAGTTAGAGAAAAATCTGGGACATAATCTTTTCCATAGAATTCCAAAAGGCGTAAAACTTACTTTTGAAGGGGAAAAACTCTATCCTCACGCATTGGAGATTATAAAAAAAATAGAAAATACGATCTTAGAGATGAAATCTTTGGAGGAACAAACTATTTTAAGAATAGGTTCAACAGAATCAAATGCAGCAACAAGAATTTCACCTTTTTTATTAAAACTTCACAAAAAATTTCCCAATATGCAGTTAGAGCTTGTAACAGGTACTACAAAAGATATAACAAATCAGCTTCATGATTATAAACTGGATATTGCATTTATAAGCGACAAACCAAAAAGCAGCGAGCTTTTAATATTAAACGAGTTTAAAGAGAAAATCGTACTTTTAGAACCTAAAAGCGAAAAGATTCCTAATGTAATACTGACTTTTAAAAAAGGATGCACTTATAACGAATATCTTCATAACCACTATTCAGACAAAGGAATTTGTTCTCATAGAAATTTTGAATTCGGTAGTTTGGAAACTATTTTAAGCTGTGTGGAAGCGGGAATGGGTAGAACTCTTCTTCCTTTTAACGTAGTAAAAAAACTGGGCTTTACAGACAAAGTAAAAGTCTCAGAAGTCAAAGAGTTAGAAAATATTCCTACAACTCTTGTTTGTAGAAAAGATTGTATTCCCAAAATAAGTTCTTATCTAAAAAAATTTAAAATTTAGCATTATATTTAAAAAAAGGTATAAAAAATAATACTATTATAATACAATTTAAAGTTATAATTCGAAAAGATAATTTAAAGGGTTTTATTATGAAAGAAAGAATTCTTAATTATTTTAGCGATATATTTAATAATTTTAATCAAACAATAGGTTATTTAATATTCAAAAAAATATTTTTAGGGTATATTTTTTTAGTACTTACTTTGGCAAGTTACCAAATCTTTTCAGAGTATAATAAAGCACAAAACGAGCTTATTAATGATTTAAAAAGAATTGAGAATCTTTTTATAGATGACTTGACTAAAGCCGTTATGAACAATAACAAAGAACGAATTGATAAAATTATAGAGATTATATTAAAAGATGATTTAATAAGCGGTATTACTTTTGAAATCAATAAAGAAAAAATTTTACGGCATAAACAAAATATCAACAGTGAAGATTTTGTAAGTTACGGTTATTCTATTTTTGATACGGCAAAAAATCCCAGAAAATATTTGGCAAGTATTCAACTTTTTGCAAGCAAAGATATAATAAAAAAAGAATCAAAAAAAAGTATTATGTTAATAATAATTAATATTTTAATAAGCGTATTAATGTTTTGGATTCTTGTAATTACATACACAAATTTATATCTTACAATACCTCTTAAAAAATTAATTAACGGTATTAAAAGCTTTGAAGAGCATGAAGAAGAGAGAAGTCATATTAAATTGCAATTAAACAATTTAAGAGAACTTACTGTTTTAGCTGATTCTTTTAATAAAATGTCAAGTAAAATCAGTGAAGATATTATCAACTTAAGACAGCTTACCATGATTCAAAACTTACAAAAAAAGGCGTTGGAACAAGCAAACAGAGCAAAAGATGATTTTCTTGCAAATATGAGTCATGAGTTAAAAACTCCGTTAAATTCAATAAACCTTATAAGTTCGATTATGCTTAAAAACAAAGATAAAAAATTAAATGAAAAAGAGGTTAAAAATTTAGAAATAATAAACAGATGCGGAAACGATTTACTTTTTTTAATAAATGATGTATTGGATATTTCCAAACTTGAAGCAGGAAAACTTGAGTTATATTATGAAACTATAGATGTAAAAGAGTTGATGTATGAGATAAAAGATATGTTTGAACCGCAAGTTTTAGAAAAAGATTTGGAGTTTAAATTTGAGTTTGATAGAAAACTAGAGCTTATTTACAGCGATAAACAAAGAATAAAACAGATAGTTAAAAATCTTTTAAGCAACTCATTAAAGTTTGTTCATGAAGGAGAAATTAGACTTTTAATAAAAGATAAAGAAGAGTATGTAGAAATCATTGTAAGTGATGACGGTATAGGAATAGAAAAAGATAAATTAGAAACAATTTTTGACAGATTTAAACAAGTTGACGGAAGCACAACAAGAAAATACGGAGGAACAGGCTTAGGCTTGGCTATTTGTAGAGATTTGGTTGGGCTATTTAAAGGTGATATAAAAATTGAGAGTGAGATAGATAAAGGAACAACTATAACGGTTTTAATTCCAAAAAATTTAGATCAGGTAAATAAATGTGAACTACAAAAAGAGGAAGAAAAACTTATTACAAAAAAAGCTAAAAAAACAAAAAACGAAACTCTTGATTTTCTTTTTGATGAAGAGCTGGAAAATAAAGAGAGCAAAAAGAAAAGAAGTATTGCAATTTTAAATAATGACCACCTATCATATATGAGTTTGGTAATAGAGTTAAATAAAAATTACAGAGTACAACAAAGCGCATCACTAAAAGATTTCATATCAAAAACAAAAGAAGAGAAATTTGATCTTTTAATTGTAGATATCGATTCTGTTACAAAAGAGCAGTTAAGAAACTATATTTTAGAAAAAGAAGAGAAAATAATTTTAGTCTCAAAAGAGAAAACAGATATAGAAAATCAAGAGATTGTAGAAAAACCATTTGATACAAATCAAATGGTTAATACAATCTTAAAAAGATTAGACAGCTAATCTTTTTTTCTCTTTTAACGTTGTTTCAAAACCTTGCATAGGATTTTTTGGAACCAAAAAAGATAAAATAAAAGACAAAACAGCGATACTTGCTCCAATAACAAAAACAAGAGAACTTGAATATAACCAAAGTATTCCTAAAACAAAAGGCAAAAATACCGCTGCAATATGATTTATGGTAAAGGAAACCGCACTTGCACTTGCAATATCTTTAGGATCTGCAATTTTTTGAAAATATGTTTTAAGAGCAATTGCCATAGAAAAAAGCAAATGATCAATAATATAAAGACCAAAAGCCACATATTCATTTGTAACAAAAGCGTAAGAGACGAAAACTATAACAAGACCTAAATACTCAAATCTTAAAGTTGTTCTCTCTCCGAATTTTGAGATAAATTTTCCTATTGCCGGAGCAAAATAGATATTTAAAACTGCATTTATAAACATTAAAGCAACCATATTATGAATATCTACACCGAACTTTTCTACAAGTAAGAAAGCTGCAAACACAATAAAAATCTGCCGTCTAGCACCAGCAAAAAGTGTTAAAATGTAAAAAAGCCAATACTCTTTTTTTAAAACTATTCTTTTTTCTTGAACCACATCGTCTTTAAAGTGTTCAAAAAAAATCCAGATTAAAACTCCTGTTATAAAAGTTACTCCGCCAAAAAAAACATATACATATTTATACTCAACAGAATAATATTTCATCATAATATAAATCAAAACAAAAACAATCAAAGAGGTAAAAGATTTGGCAGCCGTTATTTTTCCCAAAACAATCGGAGCTTTTGCTTTACTTAACCACTGTAAAGACAAAGATTGATTTAAAGTCTCTAAATAGTGAAATCCAACAGACATAATAACAGTCGTAATATAAAGTCCCAAAGCATTTGGAAAATATCCCGTTAAGATAACTCCCAAACCTAAAAGCATCATAGAGATATATGCCAATCTTTGCTGGGCTATAAACATAATAACAATTACAACGGTAAAAGCTAAAAATCCCGGTATTTCTCTTAAACTTTGCAAAATACCTATTTGGCTACCGTCGAAAGAGGCAGCTTCTATTGCAAAATTATTTAACAAACTCATCCAAGCAGATGTAGAAAAAACCATTGAAATAGTCATAATATAAAGCAAAGCTTCTCTTGATTTAAATAAATTTTTTACCATAATAATCCAATAATTAGTTTAACAGCCAATGCAGAAAGCAATACTTTTAATAAAAGTACAAACTTTTTACCCTCTATTTTATCTCTTAGTTTTGTACCAACATAACTTCCCGTAACCGCTCCTATTATCATAGCAATTAATACTCCTAGATAATCAAAAAATACAAAACCGAAAAACATAAAAACAAAAACTTTTAAAGTGTGGGTTATACTCATAAGAGCAGCTCCCGTTGCTACAACAATATGTTTATCCTCATAATCTTTTAAAAGTAAAGTCATAGTTAAAGGACCCGTTGCTCCAACAACAATAGAAAGTCCTGTTTGAAAAAAACCTGCTAAGAAGTAACTTTCATATCTTTTTATCTTTTCATTAAACTTTTTACTCCATAAAGAAAGAAGAATATAAATTCCTATAAAAAGAGGAACAAACTCTAAAGAGATAAAATATAAAATTGAAGCAAATAAAGCAATACCGCAAATAGAACCCAAAAGAAATTTAGGGATTGTTTCTAGTTTTACATATTTATATCCAAAGACTGCTCTGCTTAGATTACTCGACATTTGGGTTAAACCATGAACTGGAATTAAAGCATTTAAAGGCAGAAAAGAAGGCAAAATTGCAATTAACATCATGCCTCCACCAAGTCCTACAACTCCTGCAACAGTAGAAGTAAAAAAAGTAATAAGTCCTAATACGATTTCATCTATCATTTAATATCTTTATAAATAATTTATCGTAAAATAGCAAATTTAGACTTAATTATGAGGATAGATATGGATATTTTTCAATTTATTGGATTTATCGGTATGATATTTGTGGTTGTTGCTTACTTTTTGTTACAAACTGAAAAACATAAAATAACTTCATTTACTTACCAGATATTAAATCTAATTGGTGCAATATTACTTCTTATTTCACTTTTGGTACATTTCAATCTGGGTTCATTTATTATAGAAATTTTTTGGATAGCAATAACACTTTTAGGAATGTATAAAAATTTAAGGAAAACAGATGAAAAATCTTTTTAAAATATTTTTACTTTTAACTTTTTCAAACTTTTGTTTTGCCTATGAACAAGGAAAAATTGATACTCACGGCGGCAAAGGCGACTCTTTGTTAAACAACAAAGGTTTTTCAAACAATATCGGACTTTTTTCGGATAAACCTGTAAAAAAGAAAAAAAAACCAAAAGAACATGAAAATTTTATAAAAATAGAACAGATTCAAAAAATAGAGTCTAAAGGAGCCAAAAACAAATGACAAAATATAAGTTCATCTCATGGAATGTAAACGGAATTAGAGCTGTTGATAGAAAAGAAGCCTTAAAATGGGTTGACGAAGCAAATATTGATTTACTTGGAATTCAAGAAACAAAATCTACAAAAGAGCAGATTCCTAATACGATTTTTGACAGAGAATATAAAACCGTATTTGCTTCACAATCGGCAATAAAAGGAAGAAGCGGAACAGCACTCTTTACTGATATAGAACCTTTTTTTCAATCAAACTGTCCTAGTGTTGATATTCTTGATGAAGGCAGAATAAATGAAATTCATTTTGAAACAACAGATAAAAAAATAGCTTTTTTCAATGTCTATTTTCCAAACGGTCAAAGCAAAGAGGAAAGATTAACTTATAAAATGGAGTTTTATGACAGATTTTTAGAACACTGCGAAAACTTAAAAAAAGAGGGACTCTCTATAATAGTTTGCGGTGACGTAAATACAGCTCATACAGAAATAGATCTTGCAAGACCCAAAGCAAATGAAGAGACTTCAGGCTTTTTACCTATGGAGCGAGAATGGATAACAAAATTTTTAGAGCACGGTTATATTGATACTTTTAGACATATAAACGGTGAGGAACCAAATAACTACAGCTGGTGGAGTTACAGAGCAAATGCAAGAGCAAATAACGTTGGCTGGAGAATCGACTATTTTTATGTAAGCGAAGATTTAAAAGAGAATATCGTAAATGCTTATATTATGGGTGAAATTATGGGAAGTGACCACTGCCCTATTGCACTTGAAATAAAGCTGTAAGAGAATTCTCTCTTACTCTTTACAGCTCTAAAATCAAAACTCTGCTAATTTAAAAACTCTCCCAAGTTTCTTGTTCTTTATTATTTTCACTTCTGCTCTGTTTTTTCTCTTCTTTTTTATTTGAATTTGAAGAGTTTTTATCTATATTTATATCTTTTGCTTTTACGCTTTGTTTCCCCTCAAACTCTTTTTCGTCCGCATTTGTTACTATAAGTTTTGCTATATCATCCGTAAGAGTTGCTATATTTTGTGTTTGAGAGGCTACTGCCGCATTTTGCTGAGTCTGTTGATCAAGCTGATTTACTGCCGTATTTATCTGTTCTATTCCGTTAAGTTGTTCTTTACTTGACATCTCTATATCTTCTATCAAATTTTTCGTTTGATGAATATTTTCATTTAACTCTTTATATCCTTCAATCATATTACTTGCGATACTTTTACCTTGGTTAGCTTTATTTGTTGCAGTTTCAACTAATTCTTTTATCTCTTTTGCTGCTTCTGCACTTCTGCTTGCAAGATTTCTAACTTCTTGGGCAACTACGGCAAAGCCTTTTCCTGCTTCTCCTGCCGTTGCAGCTTCTACTGCCGCGTTTAACGAAAGAATATTTGTTTGGAAAGCTATTTGATCGATTACCGTAATTGCCTCATTTATTGCATTTACTTGTCCATTTATTTCATCCATTGACATTGTTGTTTGATTTGCTAAATTTTCTCCGTTTTTTGCCGATTTAGTTACGTCATTTGCATAATTTGCCATTTTTGCAATATTTTCCGTGTTGCTTCTGATATTTGAAGTTATTTGTTCCAATGCGGCTGCTGTCTCTTCCAAAGAGGTTGCCGCTTCATTTGAACTTATATTTAATTTATCTACATTTTTAAGAAGTATATTTGAACTTTCATCCAAAGTAAGTCCGTTTTCTTTGTTTTCAATTAACATTTTAGTTATTATATCAGCAAGATTATTTACTCCTACTGCCACATTTCCTTTATCGTTTTTTACTCTTGTTCTAAAATTTAGTTTTGAAAAATCATCTAAAACTTCTGTTAGTTTGTTTATATCTTCACACACGTTTTTCTTAGTGGTTTCTAACATTTCGTTAAATGTATTTTTTAACTCTTCCAAACTCTCATTATCTGTGCTTTTTTCAATCTTTTTATTGAATCTTCCCTCTTTTACTTCATTTACGACTCTTTTTACATCTTCTATAAGAATATTATCCTGAATTATTAAACTCTCTGTTTTTTCAATATTTTCATTAATAACTTTAGCCATTTGACCAAATTCATCTTCTGAATCTATTTTTATAAGCTGTGCATCTTTTGAATCTTTATTTAAAAATGAGAAAAAACTTAATAAGCCCTCTTTTATTGATGTTAAGTTTTTATTTAAAATTCGTATACTATATAAAACAACAACTATAATAACCAATAAAACTACTAAACCAAAACCTATAGAAAAGTTTCTTATAAAAATTGCCTCTTCTAAATACTCTTCTTCGGGAACTGTTGAAATAAAAGTCCAATATGTACCTGTATTCCCAAATTCAAAAGGGTATGAATAGGAGTGAGAAATTTCACCTGTTTTTAAATTCTCTGCACTAAAAATATTATCTTTCCCCTCTTTTGTAAGTTCTAATGATTTTAAAATACTTTTATTTGAAGTAATTTCATTCATAGATTTTCCTAAAGCTTTTACATTAGGATGACTGATAATTTTTCCGTAAGAATCCATCACACTGCAATAACCTGTTTTAAATAGTTTTATAGAACTTATGTTTTTATTAAAAAAATCCAAAGAGAAATCAACTCCCACTGCACCTATAAACTCATTGTTATAATATACAGGTGAAGAGATTGTAGTCATTAGAACTTCTTTGCCGTCAATTTTAAATTTATATGGTTTGGTTATTGATACTCTTTTATTTTTATAAGGAAGATTAATCCAAGGGAAATCTAAACTATAATCATCTGAGGGTTCAATAGTAAAACTTCCGTCACTATTTCTTACTACATAAGGTTGGAAAGCTCCTTTTTTCGTATAAAAATGAGGATTGACTTCATCTAAATTTTTTTCATAAAACATTGAATTATCTTTAAAAGAGAACCAAATTCCCAATATAAAAGGATTGTCTTCTAATACGGATTTTGAATAACTTATAGTTGCTTTTTTCGATACTTTTTCATTGTGTTTTGCCGCACTTTCATATTTACTTGCAAAAGAGTTTGCAATAATAATTGCTTTATCCAATGTACTTTTTATCTCTACCGCATTTTTTTTGGTCAATTCACTAATATAGTTTTTTGCATCATTTTCCGAATTTGAATATGAATAAGATGAAATAACAAAAATCATTGTCCCAAGAGAGATTATACTTGCCGAAATTAAAATTAAAAGTAATTTTGTCCCAAAATTTAATTTACTCATTTATACTCCTAAAAACTTTTAAAATTGGAATTATTTTTACAGACTCTTTTAAAAGATTTGAAATAATAACATGAATTTTTTCTGAAACATATGTCACAAATATTATTTTTTATACAGTTGGTTAAATTAATAAACTCTATCTTAAATAAAATTTAATTTTTATATTTAGATAAAATTTCTTATAAGAATTAATTTTTATTTAATAAATTTTATCCTATGATTTTAATTATCTTATTTTACAAAAGGAGAAGAGATGAAAAAAATTAGTTTAGCAGTAGCTTCAATTATGTTTGCAGGGGTAAGTGCATTTGCCGCGTCAGATGCAGTTTTACTTGAAAAAGCTACAAATTCGGGATTAAAAGCAATTCCACAATCGCAACTTGAGGTTTTAAAACTTGTTGATGATCCAAAAAATCCAATAACAGATGCAAAAGTAGAACTTGGTAAAAAACTATATTTTGATCCAAGATTATCTAAATCAGGAATTATTTCATGTAATACATGTCATAACTTGGCAATGGGTGGTGTAGACGGTGTAGGTGCAGCAGTAGGTCATAAATGGACTCCGAATCCTGCTCATTTAAATTCACCGACTGTTTACAACTCTGTTTTAAATAAAGCTCAATTTTGGGATGGAAGATCTCCACACTTAGCAGACCAAGCACAAGGTCCTATGCAAGCAGCACCTGAAATGGCAGCTCCTGCTAGTTTAGTTGTTCAAAGAGTTACTTCAATGCCAGGTTATGTTGAAGAGTTTAAAAAAACTTATGGTGATGATGTAAAAGTTACATTTGCATTAATTGCCGATACTATCGCAATTTTCGAAAAAACTCTTATTACACCTTCAAGATATGATGCCTTTTTAAACGGAAAACTAAATGCATTGACTGATGCGGAAAAAGAAGGATTAAATATATTTATTGATAAAGGTTGTGCAAGCTGTCACAATGATATAGGACTTGGTGGAACTATGATGCCGTTTGATGCTTCAAAATATGACTTAAATGTAGGTGGATTTACGGGAACAAAAGACGGTATGGTTAAAACTCCTACACTAAGAAACGTTGAAGAGACTGCACCTTATTTCCATAACGGTAATGTATGGTCTTTAAATCAAGCAGTTAAATTAATGGGAGACATTCAACTAGGAATGAAAATTTCCGATGCGGATGCAACTAAAATCTCTACATTCTTAAAATCATTAACAGGTGAAAAACCTGAGATTAAATATCCTCAGCTACCTGTAATTTCAGATAAAACTCCAAAACCGGATATGAAATAAAACTCTTTAGGGAAATCTCCCTAAAGATTATAAATTCTTACTCTTTTTCTTCCCGTTTTTTCTGCTTTTCTATTATATACTGATATGAAGTTTTAATAGAAAGATATCTAACCAAAAGTAAAAATAAAATTACTCCTGAAATAACTAAAAGATTATGATTTAAGGTACTAGAAAAAAGTTCGCTTATAGATTCTGTTTTTTCATTATTTATTTTTACCAAATTTACGATTAACTCTCTAAGAGCCAATACGATAAAAGCATCAACCAACGTTGTTATAATAACAATCTGCTCTCTTACATAATTTACTACTGTTCTTACTATCTCTAAAAAAATAATAAAATAGAGCATATAAATTATTGCTTCCATCAATTTATCCATTGCCAAAGCAATTAAAAAAAGAATAGAAGTAATAGCAAACTCTATATAAAATTTATCCTTAAAAAATTTTTGACCTTTCATTTCTTCCCTATATTATAGTTGCTTTTATACCTAACCATGATTGAGGAATCAAAGCAAGTGTTCTGTTTGGCTTAGCCATAAAAATTATTGAAGCTATCATAGCTCTTGCACTGCTGTCACCTCCGGCTTTGGCGTTATTAATCAGCATCTCTTTTAAATTATCATATTTACATAAAAGATGAATAACACTTTGAAAACCGCCTTCAATGCCGCAAGCAGGACCAAATTCCCTGATTGCATCAAAAGTATTTTCAGTTTTTGAAGCGATTGCACTTGTTATATATGATTGAATTTTTGCATCAAATTCATCTTTTAAAGAGATGATCGCAGCTTCAATATCTTTTCCGTTTAAAACTTCTATTAGCAGTTTTGCAAAATATTTTGAAGTCTCGATTGCAGCAGTTGAGTTATGTGTACATTTCACAAATTCTACTACATTTTTAAAAAATTCCTCTTTTGTTTTTGAGACTAAAAGCAAAGGTGCAATTCTGCCTACAATAGATAAATCCGTAGAATCCGAACCTGTCGGTAAAATACCTTTTTCAATATTTTCCAAAGTTTTTCTTGTAGCTGAATCTATATATCCATTGTAAATCTCAATTTGGCTTTTCCAATATTTTATATACTCTTTTGCATCAAAACTCTCTTTATCTTGTAAAAATTGATACAACCATAATGTTTGATCTCCGTAATGGGTAAATTCTCCTGCTTTTTTACCTTTATGCCAAAGAGATTTAGCATCGTTTAATTCATCCCAATTAATATCCAAATTTTCCAGTTGCTTTTCGTCATAAACCCAATGGGCACCAAGACAATATGCATCTGCAACCAAAGAAACCAATATTAATTCTTTAATTTTTTTCTTCTCAAACATTATAAAGCTCCTTACTTTTTAGTAGGTTTTTCAATCTCATATCCAAAATTAACAGTTTTACTCTCATTTGGATTTAAATCAAATTCAAAATAGATTTTACCGTTTTTTTCCATTTTGCTCTCTTTTGATTCGCCAATCAATTTAACTTTTATATCTTCATGTTTCGAAACGGGAACTCTTTCTAACAAAACAATCTTTTGAGTCTGTTTACTACTGTTTTTTATTTCATAGTTCCATATTTTTTGAGTTTTGGTTTTATTTATAGAGAAAAAAGGTTCCTCTTTCATATCTTTTACAAGCTCTTTTTTTATATCAATAAATCTATTTGCTCCAAAATATATAGAACTCTCTTTATTTTTTTGAATCTCTTTTAATGTTGTTTTTCCGATATATGTTCCGTCAAGATACAAATTTGCACTTGTTATACCGTAAAGTTTTTTGCTTTTAAAATCAACTTTATAAAAAGCTTGAGACATCGAGTACCCATCTATTTCCAAACTTTTTGAAGCTTTATAACTATCTTTTGCAAATAAAACTTTATTCTCTTTTCCTCTTGATAAAGTTATATTTGAAGCTTTAAAAAAAGATTTTGTCGTATCTTCATAATAATCATAAGCAGGAGTTTTTAAAACTCTTGTTGCTTTCATAAGCATCGGTTTTATACCATTTGCTGATTCTGTTACGGCATCGTGTTTTTCAGTAAAGTCCAAATATTCAGGTATAAAAGGGTTTGGTTTTATTTGATTAATATAATTATATGTATATAAATTTATAACAATATTTTTTAAATCTTCTCCCGAGCTTTGAGTAATATAAAGTAAATTTTTTAATTCAACTTCCTCTTTTTTTGAGTCGTAACTTACCTCATAAAGGCTCTTTTTTTGAAGAGCATAAATAGGATAAGTGATAAATACAGGTTTCTTACAATTTATATCGTAATCCAATTTTGTGTATTTTGTATTTGATCTTTTTTGAGTCAATTTATCCAAAGCTTGTTTATCTTTTTTTATTTGATTGTTTAAATTATATATTTCATTATAATCTTCTAGAATCTGTTTTTTTACAAAAGCTGAACTTTTTTGCAACATACTTACTTTCTCAATATTTGAAAGATTGTTTTTTTCTAAAAAAGAGATTTCGCTTTTTAAAGCCTTTATTTGATTCTCTTCAAAATTTATTTTTTGGCTTAGTTTTTCTATATCTTCGCTTAATTGATCATTTTCATAATTTTTTGTTTCTATATTAAAACTGTTTATTTTACAACTTTCATCAAGAGTGAACTTTAAATCTTCTAATCTTACTTCTCCTAAAAGTTTTTCACTTTTTTTAGATAAATCAAGATTTTGATTTATAAAACTTTTGTTTAAATATATATCAAGGCTTTTTATATTTGCATTTGCAAAAACACAAGCTACACTAAACAGCAAAAAAGTTATTAATTTCATTTTATCTCCAATTTTTATAATTTGTAAAAGAAGGGAACTGCTCTTTAAACTCCTCTTCATCAAAAGAGAAAGCAAAAGAATCCATATATTTATTTAACAATTCATAGGAATCTTGAAGTTGCTTAAACTTTTCTTCACTTCCTTCTTCCATATCGGGATGATACATTTTTGACAGTTTTAAGTACTTTTTCTTTAAATCTTTCTTTGAAGTTCTAGTAAGTATTCCAAAAAATTCAACTGCTTTTTCAAACTCTTCATAATCCATCTGTTTTCCTAAAATTGCTAAAAATATTCTATATTAATTATAAAATAATCATACTTTATAATTATTAATTTCAAGTTAAAATAAAAGAATAATTAAAAGATAATATATTATAAAATATTTACTTTTTCATATCATTATGATAAGATTAATTGTTTGCAAAAAGGATATATTGTGATTGAGCAAAATAAAACAGGCAAATTTTCCCAAAATGATTCAATCCTATTTTCTGATAAAAAAAAGATTATTATTAAATTTCTTTTAATATATTTTATAATAACAACTGCACTTGTATTCCTCTATTTTTTACAATATAAAAAAGGCATAGAAAATTATTTAAACCATAAAACCCATCAACATCTTCTTGAATACAGAGCTGTATATAATGAATATAAAGTTCTCTCAAATATTATTTTTGATGCAGATATAAATACTGAAAATACCATTAATATTTTCCAAAAGGCTTATACAAGCTCAGGTGCACAAAAAAATATAATTAGGAAAAAACTTTTAGACCATTTAAAACTAAAATATGAAAAACTAAAACGATATAATTTAAAACAGTTGCATTTTCACTTACCCGATAATGAAAGTTTTTTAAGAATGCACAGACCAAATAAATACGGAGATAATCTAACAAATATTAGGGCAACTGTAGCTTATGTAAATAGATATAAAAAATATATTGACGGTTTTGAAGAGGGAAGAATATTTAACGGTTTTAGATTTGTATATCCTCTTTTTTCAGAAGAAAAAAAACATATAGGAAGCGTTGAAATATCCTTTAGCGTTTTAGCAATGGTTGAAACAATGCTTAATACGTATAATTTAAAGCTTAATTTTTTGATTAAAAAAGATGTTGTTGATAAAAAACTTTTTAAAGATGAACTTAAAAACTATATTTTAAGCCCTAATAAAAAGTTTTATTATGAAAAATCAATTTATGAGAAATATCCACCTTTAAAAACTAAAATAAAAGAAGAAAAAGATTACACTCAAAATTTAATGAAAGGCAAACCTTTTACCGTATTTGAGGATGATTTGGATTTTATAAAAACAATGATTCCTATAAAGAATCCCGTTTCAAACGAAGTAGTTGCAGTATTATGTATCTATCAAGACGATAAAGTAATTCTCAATGACAAAAATGACCTAATATCCAAAATATTTATCTCATATATTTTGTTAGCTTTAATATTTTATCTCTTTTATAAACAAACTTTTGCAAAAGCAAAACTTTTAAAACTAAATAAAGAGCTTGATAAAAGAGTCTCTTTGGAAGTAAGAAAAGGAAGAAAACAAGACTTACATATGTTTAATCAATCAAAAATGGCATCTATCGGTAGAATGATAACAAATATTTCTCATCAATGGAGGCAACCTTTAAGTGTAATAACGACTTGCGCAAGCGGATTAAAAATTGAAAGAGATATGAATATGCTTGAAAGTAAAGATTTTGAAAAGTTTATAAACTCTATTTTGGAACAGTCAAAATATTTATCTAAAACCTTAGATAGTTTTAGAGATTATATAGACATAAACGATGAAGAGAAAAAAGTACTGTGCGTTCAATCTAAAATGGATAAGGTGGTAAACTTTTTGGCTCCTTTTTTCAAAGAAAACAATATAGAAATAATAAAAAAATATGAAGAAGAGAAGCTTCATATTTTAGGAACAACATCTGAACTTTTTGAAATATTTAATGCAATTTTAACAAATGCAAACGATGCTTTTTCAAAAAATAAAAATGTAACAAATAAACAAATAGTAATAACAGTAAAAAAGAAAAATGAAAATAAAATTTTTATAACAATAAGAGACAATGCAGGAGGAATAGAAAAAGATAAAATCAATAATATTTTTGATCCATATTTTACTACTAAACATGAATCAATAGGAACAGGAATAAGTCTCTATCTTACATATAAGATAGTTACGGAAAATTTAAAAGGTACTATATATGTAAAAAATAAAACAGAGGGGGCAAAATTTTATATAGAACTTCCCTTAGCTTAAAATAGACTATTCCTACAAAATATACAAAGTATAAATAAAATTACTTATTTAAAATCAATGCTTTTTGTTGTCGAAACTCAGCATCTGTTATATATCCCTCTTTTTTCATTTGCACTAATTCTTTTAATTCTGCAACTTTATTTAAGTTAGTTACTTTTTTAGTACTTTTATTTTCTTCATTCATCGTATTTACAGCATTATCAATCATTTTATCACTTTTTTCAGTTAATACATTCTCTGTTTTCTGAGTGATTTTATCGCTTACTTTATCTATCATGTTTTCAAAAAAACTAGCTTGTAAATTTACAGTTAATAATGATATACAAACTGAAGTAAATAAAACTTTTTTCATAAAAGAATCCTTAAATATTTTTTTTAGTTTTAAATTTTATGAAATAATTTCTTAAATTATACTTAATAAAATTACTTTATAATATATTTATTAACATCTTTAAATAATTAAATTAAACTTTCCTAACTTTTTAAATCAAGATTTGATTAAAAGCTTATAATTTGGTATAAAATACTATAATATCACTTTTAAAAATAGACAGGATTATTATAATATGGGTAGAGAGTTGACATATATTTTTTCAAGCCTTATAAAATGGGCAATATTCTTTGGAATTTTATATTTAATATTCACAAATTTCGGTACTTTTTTAATTATACTTTTTATCTTTGTTGCTATTGGATACTATTTTTTCTATCAGTTTAAGAAAAAACTAAAAGAGAGTAGCAATCAAAGCTTTAAATTTACTTTTAACGGTAAAGATTTTAGTTCAGGCTCAGGATTTAATGCAAAAGATTTTAACTTTGAACAATTTGAAGAACAATTTAGAAGAGGAAACTTTAATACTCCACCTCAATTTGGAGAAGTAGAAAAAGCAAAAGAGTTTTTTGGTTTTACATCAACACCGACAAAAGAAGAGATAAAAAAAAGATATAAGGAACTTGCAAAAAAATATCATCCGGATATAAATCATCAAGATGATACTATGATGCAACAATTAAATCATTATAAAGAAGTGCTTTTAAAAGTGTACGGAAATTAAAATTTTTAGGATAAAGGAGTGAATATAAAACTCAGATTAACGTTCTTGTTGATATTTGTTTCAATGCAAGCTATTTTTGCAAATGTACAAACACTTACTTCTAAGGAAATAAACAAACAAGAGATTGTTCCAAAGACAATTGAAAAAGAAGTAAAAAAAGAGAAACTAATTATTGGATATTACGGAAGACCAAACACAAAATCTTTGGGAATTTTAGGACAAAGCAATATTGATCAATTAGTAAAAAAAATGAGAGAAAAAGAGGCTTATTATAAAAAAGAGCTAGGCAACAAAGTTGATATAAAAATGGCATTTCATATAATCTATGGGCTTGCTACTTCCGATGCAGGAAGAAGAGGAACATATATGCTAAGATTATCGGAAAAAAGTCTTATACCATATATTCAAAGAGCAAAAGAAGAAAACTTTGAAGTAATTATTGACTTGCAAATGGGAACAAATACTCCGGTTGAAGCTTTAAAGCCTGTTCTGAAATATCTAAAATATGATTATGTTCATCTAGCACTAGACCCAGAATTTAAAATTCCCAAACATAAAAAATATCCTCCTGGTAAATATATCGGCCATATTTATGCAAAAGATTTAAATGCAGCACAAGAACTTATAAATAATTATATTATTGAAAATCATTTAAAGAAAAAACAACTTATAGTTCATATGTTTCATAAAAGAATGTTAAGAAATAAAGAGTTAGTAAAAAAATATGAAAACGTAGATTTAATTTATAATATTGACGGACATGGAGATCCGGCTGTAAAAATTAAAATCTATAATTCACTTTATAATGAAGATGAAACCAAAATAGCGGACAGTGGATTTAAAATTTTTTACCATGCCGATACATATATTATGACTCCAAAACAAATACTAGGTTTGGAATCAGCAAATGGAAGACAAATACTAAGACAACCGCTTTATATTAATTATCAATAAAAAAGAGAATTTTTACTTTTTCTCTTTTCTTATACATAAAAAACCTATATCATAATGTTGATAAGAGGGATTATTGTAGAAGTTCATTTGGCTATTTGATATTTTAAAATAAGAAGGATCACTAAAATTCCAAGAGCCGCCTTTTAAGTAGTTATAATCATTATTATCTAAAGTTGATGTCCATACCCAAACATTCCCAACCATATCGCTTACCCCAAATTTTGAATCTCCTTGAGGGAACATACCTATTTCAGTCGTTTTATTTAATTGATTTGAAGCATTATTGCAATAATTGTTATCCCAATTATTACCCCATGGATAAATTCTTGTTTTATCACCGCTATTTGCAAAGTATTCCCATTGTCTTTTACTAGGAATCATATATTCATATTTTTCATCTATATCAGTCAAATATCTACAAAAGGCCAAAGCTTCATAATAAGTAATATAAACTATAGGCTGTAAGGCTTTATTAAAATCTTCTTTTTTTAATTCTTTATTAAACTTTTTTCTGTAATAAATAGACTCTTTTTCAATCATCTTTTCATATTTTTCATCAAGCGTAGTTATTTTATTATTTATTAACCAGATTTGAGAAGGTAAATCAATCCAATATTTTGTATTATTATATCCATCAGATAAAATAAACTCTTCATACCATTTATTAGTAACAACATATTTACTGATTTCATATTCACTATTAGGTATAGATATAAATTTTTTAGGATCTATTTCTTTTTCTTTTACAGGGATAATATTCTCCATAAAATCTGTTTTATATACCGGTAAAGAGTTGATCTGCATATCTTCCATAATATCATTATTTGATTTCAAAAATTCATAAGTACTTATTCTGTAAGCTTTATTTTCTAACCAATATTTTCCCGCTTCTGTGCTGAAAATCATTTTTAAAATATGGAAATTATTCTCTAACAAATCAATCAATAACTTTTTATTATCATTTAGAATATTTATATTTGTAATAAATTCATCTTTATAAAAAAGTTCCGTTTGCATTATTTTTATGATATATTTTGCGATTGTATCACTTTGAATTAGAACATTGTGAAATCCGTTAAACAACTCTTCTAATGTACATGATATTGCAAATAAAGAGAGTATATTTTCATAAGAGAGTTGAGTATTTGGATTTAATTTAATATATATTTTTGAACAAACTTTTATTCTATTTATCAATTTTATAATCAATCTTGGTGTTAATTTATTAAAAGAAGAGATAGAAAAAAGTACATCTTTTATCTCTTTTTCTAACTCCGTATTTGAATTTGTTCTTAAATAGATATTCTGTAATAAATCATTCATTTTACCACTAAAAGAGGGAATATAAAAAGGTAACTGTATTGTTTTATCTAAATAGCCTTCAAAATCTTTAATAGAAGAATTTATAAGCTTATCCTTTAAAAGTTTTTTATCTGATGTGATTACAAAAGAGAAACCTTTTAAATCAAATATCAGGTTCATACTTTCTAATATTTTCATACAATTTGCAGAATTGCATTTATCCAAGTTATCTATATAAAAAATCAATAAAAAATTCTCTTCTACTAATAAGTCTTCAAGTTTTTTTAATAACTCATATATTTCCAAAAGAGAAGTATTATCACTATTTTTTTCTTCATTTTTTTGATTATCAATCTTTGAAATGGCAATTTTGATATATTTTACATAATCAAAAATGTTAAGAATTACATCTTCTTTAAAATTGATTTTATTTAATTGTATAGATTTTTCAAGCGTACTTAGCAGATTGATTAAAGAATCTGTGTTATTATGTTCAAATTTCCAAGCATCGTAAAAAATATTTATAATATTTTTCTGTTTAGGTGCCAAATGTATTTTATTAATCAGAAGTTTAACCAAAGAAGTTTTTCCAGAACCGTATTTACCATATATTGCAATATTTGGAGGAGAAGATTCTTCTAATATACTTTCTGCTAATACATGAACATAACTGTCAAAATCTAAAGCATCATATTTTATTTTATCAATTGCCTTATCATCAATTATATTTGTCAATATTTTCCCTTTTTTTAATTTGTTAAAATCTATTGATAAATTTTAATTTTATTTTTAATCTCTTTTATAATTTTTGACCACTCTTTCATAAAGGGCTTATAATCCTCTTTTTCATTTTCAGCATAAGACAAGTATGTTCTGATATAGCTTCTTTTTTTTGCCATTGAGTCATATATTATTTTATTACATTTAGACAAGCCAAATACTTTTAACTTTTCAAAATGAGGATATTTACTTTTTGTCTTTGAAAAATTAAAAACAGTGTTTTTTATTTCATCTGCCTCAACACCTGTTGTAATAAAAAGTAAATTTGAATTCAATTCATATATATTATTTGCCGAAATTAAGCATCCGGTATGGTCTAAATATGGATTTTCTCCTGTAGGGAGGATTATAAGATTTGATTTTTTTATCAATTTTAATATTGTTTTATCTAAAAGAAAACAACCGGCTAAGTCTACTATTACGACTTTTGATTCTCTTATTTTGTTTGTTATACTAAAATCATATGTTAAATAAGTATGTTCATAAAATTTTGCATTTCCCGAAATTGCAGATCCTTGATCATTTGTTATATATGGGACATTAAACTCTTTTGCTAAACCTAACGCAATTACAGATTTTCCTATTCCACCTTTATAACCTGCAGCAAAGATAATAAATTTATCATTCAATGCACTTAATAACCTGTTATTTAAATTAAAAAAATTCATTTATTTCCTAAAGTGAGTTAAATTCTCCATATTATAATCAAAACTATTATACATAAAATCATTTTAAACTAACTTTAAATATTATTTAGTAATAATCCATACCATTATTAAGAAAATAGGAAAATTAAAAGTGAATTTTGAAAATTACAATAAAATATATCAAGAAATTTTAGATGACGATAAAAATGAATTATCTGCAAATTATCTTCTAAATAAATATGAAATAAAGCATGACGAAGAACTTATAAATATTTTAAATCAAATTAAAAAAAATGAATATATAAGTAGTGATAACACTACAATAAACAAGCTTTTAGAAGAGCTTGACGAAGATGAAAACCTCTTAGATATAAATGAAATCATTGATATAAAAGATAAGGTTATTTCAGAAAATCTTCTAGAAGACGAATTAGAAGAAGAGATTGAATCTCAAATCAAAGAAGAACAAACCCAAAAAAAAGAAGAAGAGAAGGTTGAAAAAAGAGAAGATAAAAAACCTAAAATATTTTCAAATAATAAAATCACAACTTTAAATATAAAATATATAATTATAATAGTATCATTATTAATATTATTAATAATTTTTTTATATATAAGTTTAGGCAAAGAAACAACGGAAAAAGAGATAAAAAATGAAAAGGTAGGATTAAAAACAGAGTTAAAAGAGGATACTAAAACTACTGAAAATAAAGAAATTCAAATAGAAGAGATCAAAAAAGAAGAGTTAGAAAGTGCAGATCAAAAAGTAAAAGTAGATGATGTCGATTCAAGTCCTTTAGAAGAAGATCAAAACTTAAAAAAAGAAGAAATTAATGAAGAAGCAAATGTCTTCAATGAACCAGAAGAAGAAGTAGAAGTAGATGAAAAATTAAATAAAGTTGTAACTTATGAAATAACAACTCCTGATTTAGAAAAGAAAGAAACAGAAATTAAAGAAGAAGAGAACCTTGCAAATCAAAATTCTGAATCTAAGAAGGGTATTGAAAATAATGATACTTCTATTGTTCTTCAATCTGTTGATGATATCCAAAAATACCAAACGCAACTTAAATATCAAGATGGAAACTTAGTTTTTAATAATAAGTTGTATAAAGAAAACGATATATTATTTGGTTTTAAAATCTATAAATTAACTCCTCTTTATGTTAAATTTGAAGATGAGAAGAGACATATAAGAAAAAGAATCTTATTAAAACAATAAAAAAAGGATTAGATATGAAAAAGATATTCATATATGGAATTACAGCTTTAATTTTTGCAGGTTGTACAATAAACAATCAACCTGAAAAAGATAATAAAGCAGCTGAACAAGAACCAGTAGTAAAAGAAGAAAAAGTAACTGATACCAAGCAAAAAGAAATTGCAAAACCTGCTAAAAAAATTTCATTTAAATTTTATGAAATAGTTCCAAGCCAAATTGAAGTGTTTCCTTATAATAAGTTAAATAGAAATACGGTAATCAACGATAAAAGATTAAATAACTCTTTTTATGTAAAAGGAAATTTTATAAGAATTGAAAGAATTTATACTTCTGAAATAGGTGATAAGTATGGAAAAATTGCCGGTAAAAATTTACTTGTATCAATGGATGATTTAGCAGAGAGTAATAGAAAAGCTTATTAATTTGACTTTTTTATTATCCAATAGTTACAGTGATTGAAAGAATATTAGAGAAAAAAAATATTTTTATATTTTTGATACTGTTATTAGTATCCTTTACATATATTATTTATTTAAATCTAAATATTATTGAACTAAACAATAATATAAAGAGTAAAGACAACCTTTACAAAATCCAAATAAATAATAGAATTAATGAGATAGATCAGTTAAACTCACAATTAACTGATCTACACCAATTGTTGAATATAGGTTTAGATTTATCAAATAAAAATAATATATATTTAAATACTAGAATCAATGAAGAAGACAAAAAGTTTATTTTAAACTCAATACCAAGTGCTCCTCCATTAAGAAAAGTTTTTATTACCTCTGAATTTGGATTCAGACTTCATCCTATATTTAGAAAAGAAAAACTACATACCGGAGTAGATTTAAGAGCTAAAATAGGTACGGAAGTTTATTCTACTGCAAACGGCGTGATATTAGAGGCAAGAAATATTGATAACGGTGGATATGGGAAAATGGTAAGAATAATACATAACCACGGATTTGAGACCTTATATGCCCATTTAGATGATATCTATGTAAACCCAGGGGATATAATAAAAAAAGGAACATTAATAGGACTTACAGGAAATACGGGAAGAAGCAATGGTCCTCACTTGCACTATGAAGTAAAATATATAAAAAAATACTTGAATCCTACTGATTTCTTGTATTGGAATAGAAAAACTTTTGATACGATTTTTTCAAAAAATCAAGAAACAATTCATTGGAAAGATCTGATTTTCCTAATGAAAAATGATATAAAATAAGGAAATTTTATGATCTCAGAACAAGATAAATATCAAAATATCTTAGCACAAATGCATGAACTAAATAGACAAAATCTTTTAAATGAAAATGAAAGAAATGAAGAAATAAGTTCTAAAATAGAATACCTTACTCAATTAATTGAAACAAATAAACAAGGTAAAGAAAAATTTAAAAATCTAGATTTATACAAACTTTTATACATATTAATAGCTGCAATTGGAGTAAATTTACTTTTGACTATTTTTATACTATTTGGAGTGTTTTCAAAAAATGAAACACAAAAAGAGAATATAGTTCAAGATCATGTACAAGTTCAAAATAGCCAAGGGCTGTTACAAAAAAGTGAAATTCAAGAAGATATCCAAATAGAACAAGAGGAAGATAAAATAGAAAATTTACCCAAAGATGAAAATATTCAAGAAAATGCCGTAACATTTGAGCAAGAGCCACTAAAAGAAAAAGATGAAACTTTTGAAGAGATGAAACCCATTATTAAAAAGGATACAATCTACAGTTGTGAAGATGATAATTATACAAAGATATACAAAATACCCTATACAGTTGAGATAAAAGGAAAACTATACCAAGATAGATTTATTTTTATACTTCAAAATGATAGTGGAACTAGAAAATGTATGATAAATAAGAATGATATGTAAAAAAAGTTGAGTAATTACTTACTCAACTTTTTTAGGGAGTGTTAAAAATTCTGTGTCAATCTGATAAAATAATATCAAGGATTGACAATGAAAAAAGAAACAGAGTTTGATTTTAATGAAGCAGTTCAACAACTTTTAGCTGGTAAAAAAATAAGTGGGAAAGATGGTGTACTTGCTCCCTTAGTAAAACAATTAGTGGAAGCTGCATTAGAAGCAGAAGTAGAATCTCATATAAAAGATGATGTATTATCAGGAAATAAGAATAGGAAAAATGGTAAAACATCTAAAACAATAAAATCAACAGATGGAACATTTGAACTAAATACACCAAGAGATAGAGCAGGATCTTTTGAACCACAACTAGTAAAGAAAAATCAAACAACAATTTCAAATGAAATAGAAGAAAGAATAATTTCAATGTATGGCTTAGGATTAAGCTATAGAGATATAATTAAACATATTGAAGAGATATATAGAGTAGAATTATCAACTGCAACAATAAGTGCAATTACGGATAAGATTATTGATAAAGTAAAAGCATGGCAAAGTAGACCATTAGAAACAATTTATCCTTTTGTATGGTTAGATGCAATCCATTATAAAATCAAGGATGGTGGTAAATATGTGTCAAAAGCAGTTTATACTGTTTTAGGACTTCGTTTAGATGGTAAAAAAGAGATACTTGGACTTTATCTAAGTGAGAGTGAAGGTGCAAACTTCTGGCTTAGTGTTTTAAGTGATTTAAACAACAGAGGATTGCAAGATATACTTATTGCAAGTGTAGATGGTTTAAAAGGCTTCCCTGAAGCAATAAAAACAATATTTCCAAAAACAGAAGTACAACTATGTATTATTCATCAAATTAGAAATTCAATGAAATATGTTGCTTCTAAAAACCATAAAGAATTTATGAAAGATTTAAAACCTGTTTATCAAGCAGTATCAAAAGAGATAGCAGAAGACGAACTTCTAAAACTTGATGAGAAATGGGGTAAAAAATATCCTATTGTACTTCAATCTTGGCATAATAAATGGGAAAATCTATCTGTTTATTTTAAGTATCCACCTGAAATTAGAAAAGTGATTTATACGACCAATATTATTGAGTCTGTTCATAGACAATTTAGGAAACTAACAAAAACAAAAGGAGCATTTCCAAATGAAAATTCTTTATTAAAATTATTATATATGGGGATACAAAATGCAAGTGAAAAATGGACAATGCCAGTTAGAAACTGGAATCTAACTCTCTCTCAGTTAGCAATATTTTTCGAGGGAAGGTTAGATGATTTTTTAGAGGTGTAACTTTAGTTACAATTAGTTACTTGACACAGATTTTTAAACAGTCTCCTTTTTTATTCAACTGAATTTTTAGGTATCCAAGCTTTTATATCTTTTTTCCCATGATAAAGAATATACAACCAATCATCTTTTTCCTCTAATACTTCTACTTTATCACCTTTTATTAGGTACATCTTTGTTTTTATGTTTGGCTTTTTGTAGAGGGGTTGTTTTGTCGGGAGAATTATACAAGTATTTTTAGACAATGTAAAAATTATATATTTAGATTCACATTGTCCGAAAACTATATAAGGGTTCATGCTATTACCATAATTTTGCATTCCAAAACTTGTATCATCTATAAGATTGGCTCCTACAATATCAGAAGCTTCTTGACCATATTTCTCAGAAGAATAAAATGTACTTTTTAAACCCTTAAATTGTATAAAATCTTTTTCTTTTATTAGCTTTCCAGTTCGTATTTCTTTTTTGTTTTTTTCAAAAGCAATATAATTAAAAATAATATATTCATCATTATTGATTTTAATCTGAACACAATTTTTATCATCAGTATAATATAGCCCATTTTGTAATGTATTAGCTAAACTATAAAAATTAAAAAAAACAAATATTGATATCAAGAAAAAAAATTTTTTCATGGTGCTGTACCTCCAAGTCTAATTAAATGTTTTGTTGCCCATTTTTTTAAATCAGCAGTTGTTTTATTACCATATACATTTTGCCCCGTTGGAACTTTTTCCCCAGCTTTAATAAGTTCTAATGTACGATAATATCCAGCTTTAGCTTTTTCTTTATCTTTTGTCATACCATGCAAATGTGATTTACTTTCATCATGCCACATTCCCCATGCATAGGAATATGTCAAGTCATTGTACACTTTGCTATCTTTGAATTTATAATCAGTAATTTCAGAAATATTAAATTCCTTAAAAGTATTTTTTAATATCCTATACCTATCATTAAATCCATTAAAACCGCCATTAACTCTACATGTTAAATATAAAAAGTCATTTATATCAGCAGTATTATTTAATTTTTTATTCATCCAAAAATAACCAGCACTTAACCCTGAATGTGGACTAACTAAAAGTTTATCTAAATTTGTAGGTGTTGAATAACAATCTTCCCCAATATATGTGCTATACGTAATATAATTCTTTTCATGTGTTAATTGTATTAAGCCTCTTCCATAATATGGCTGATATTTTTTATGCTCACCTCCACCTTCCTTTACAAGGGATAAGTGACCAGTTTCATGTAAAATTTGAGCTATAAAGTGTGCTTTTCTGATACATGTATTTATATTAAATTTTTCACAAGCTTGATTGATACCATCAAGATGTTTTTTTGCATTTGATTCTTTAATATATTTATCAATTTTCTTTAAAGTTTCTACTGAGAATGTACATGCTGAAGTCTTAAACACCCCAACCAACCCAATAGGATTAATATGAAAAACCTTGTCAGAACTAGGGAAATCAGCTATAGAACTACACTTTTCAAATAAAGATAAATTCTCTACTCTTTTCTCCTCATTCTCTAAATGTTGTTTTACCTTATCATAGTTTTTTATATTCTCTTTATGCTTTTCTAATATTGTTTTTATACTATTTGGTAAATTTATCTTTTTATCCCATTCACTTGAGTGTTTTACTATAAATTTACTTGTAATCTTTTTTATTGCTTCTTTCTTTATTGCTTCTTCTAACTGATCTATTAAATTAAATAACTCTTTATAAGAGCTATTATATTTTATTCAACTGAATTTTTAGGTATCCAAGCTTTTATATCTTTTTTTCCATGATAAAGAATATATAACCAATCATCTTTTCCCTCTAATACTTCTACTCTATCACCTTTTATTAGGTACATCTTTGTTTTTATATTTGGCTTTTTGTAGAGGGGTTGTCTTTTCAATAAATTTTTAGAAATAACAAATTTATTCTTTCCTAAATTCATTAAACAATCATCAATAGCCCATTTTTTAATAAAGTACGTATATGTAATATGCTCACCTATATCATCTGGTCCATTCATTGGTAGTTTATAATATTCAAGTTTTATAAGATACCAATTAGAAGATATTGAATCATATTGATAATAGTATGTATTGTTAACTCCCCATGAGCCGCATTGAAAAATTATCTCTCCTTTTTTACCTGCATTTATTGAGAATTCTGAACATTCATTATTATTAGTGATTTGAAGAACTTTTTTTATACCACTATTCAAAATAAGTAAACACTTATAATCCATTGTACGACTTTCTTCACATTTCAAAATATCTATATTATCATCATCATCAAAGTAACCTTGCTTTTCAATTCCTGACATACTACTTGTTGCAAATGTATTAGTAAACATCAAACAAATTATTAGGATAAAAAATTGCTTTTTAATCATCAAATCCCTCCAATCTCATTTTTATACTAGGGTTATTTTTTACATAACGAGTATTTTTCATCGCACTGTTAGTTAGATTATATTTACCCAATTCTTTTGTTAAAAAAATATTTGGGCATTGCTTTAAATTTAATATTTCAATAATTTTCTTAATATAATTAATTCTTTCTTGAAATCCATTGCTACCTCCATTAACACCAATATTGATATAATAAATATCATCTTTGTCAGCTCTTGGATTTAAATCGTTCCATGCACTACCATTTTCCCAATACCAACCACCTGAATTAATTGCATTTACTAGATTATCAGATATTAAAGAAGAATTACTAATACATGTAACACCTGTTGCATCTTCATAGGCTTTATAGTTTTTCTTCCATGTTAACTGCATAAATCCTCTACCTCTATACCTTGGACGACCATCACCTACTTGTGTATTTCCATTTTTTATTGCATCTGGATGCTTTCCTGGATTATATTTTTTGCCATCTCCATATTCTAGAGTTGTCTTGAGTCTATCTGTTTCATGATAACATTGTGCTAAGAAATGTGCTTTTCTCAAACAAGAATTAATATGATACTTCTTCATAGTTTTGTTTAGCTCTTCTGTGAGACGTCCATAAGTCTTATCAGCATTTGGAATATTACAATTTGAAGCAGTAAATAAATCAATATTGTTTATATTTTCGCTATCCCTTAAAACTTTAACAATCTCTTTGACTTCATCAACTGTAAAATCTCTATTACAATAACATCCACTACTTCCAAACACCCCAACCAACCCAATAGGATTAATGTGAAAGACCTCGTCAGAACTAGGGAAATCAGCTATTGAACTACACTTTTCAAATAAAGCTAAATTCTCTACTCTTTTCTCCTCATTATCTAAATGTTGTTTTATTTTATCATAGTTTTTTATATTCTCTTTATGCTTTTCTAATATCTGTTTTATACTATTTGGCATATTTATCTTCTTGTCCCACTCACTTGAATGTTTTACTATAAACTTACTTGTAATCTTTTTTATTGCTTCATTCTTTGTTGCTTCTTCTAACTCTTGTGCCTCTATTTGTCCATTGCTGTCTTTGTCTATTAATTTAAATAGTTTTTCATACATAGAACTTATTTTTAATACTTCTTGTTTATAATCTTCTATATCAGGTAAAAGATATTTATGTAAGTTTGTAAAAATAGATATATCATCTTCACTACTTTCATCTACTATTGTTGCCCAATCAAATGTTATTGGATGTATCTCTTGGCATTCACTATAAAGTACCGCTTTAGTTTGTTCTTCATCGATATAAAGATATTTCTTGTTATCAAAAGTAATTGTTTTAACTTCACTCATAGTTAGTATTGTATTTTGTGGTTGTGTAGTATTTGTAGATTGTGCTATTTGTATATTTTCTACTGAACCTTTATAGATATTCCAGTTATTAATAGATACATCATTTGTATCTATTTTTAAAAGGCTATATCTATTACTTAAGATAGTTTTACTAGTATCTACTTCTATTTTTGTTCCATTGGTTAATGGTGCTTGAGAAACTGCAACATTGTTACTATCTTTTATTGTTGCAGTACCATCTGAAGATTGTACTACACTTTGATTTTTTATATCATAGATTGTTTTACCACTTGGTATTTTTATTTGAGTTGGATTTGGTTTATTAGTATTTTGTGTATTATAATTAGTTCGTGCAGTTTGTATAAAATCAGATAATCTCTTTTTATCACTTACAAACACTTCAAGATGTAGTAATTCTCTTTTTATTCCATGATTGATGTTGTTTTCTCCAACCAATCCTATTACTTCTCCTGCTTTTATTTGAAGTGGGGTTTCTAAGACTTTTACTTCATTAGAAATATTTTGTTTAAATATCTCTCCAATAGCTTCAAAGTATTCTACTTCATTTATCTTTTTTACATTACTTTTATGAATAGTTGGTGTTTGAGACAAATCTATATTTAATCCTTCTACATAAAGTATTTTTGTTCTATTTGTTTTTTTATCCCATTTCCCATCAGTAATAATATTTATATCTTTTTCAAATTCTTCCGGATGTTCTTTAATTGTACCTGAAGAATTACTATATCCTACTCGTATATTTCTTCCATTCCCAGTTATTTTAGAAAAGTATAATTCTTTTTTAGCCATATGCATATAAAGAGAAAAAAAGGTTAATGTATTTACTTTTGGGTATTCAAGTTTATGTTTTAGAAGAAAAAATCCATTTGAATAAAACCCTTCACCTTTTTTAGCATTTTTATCATCATCATTTTGCATATATTCATCATTGATTCTATATGCAACCAATTGTCCATCTGCTATGGCTCTTATTCCATCAGTAGCATTATAAGTGAAGTTTGGGATACTAGACATTCAATTTTAATATTTTATTCAACTGCACTTTTGGGTATCCATGCTTTTATATCTTTTTTCCCATGATATAAAATATAATACCAATCATCTTTTTTTTCTAGTATCTCTACTTTATCACCTTTTATTAGGTACATTTTTGTTTTTACATTTGGTTTTGAGTATAGGCGTTGTTTTTGGGATTCAATAGTAAATATATTATCAATCATTTTAGCATTAAATGTATAATAAATTGTCTTATTATATATTTCTGTTTCAAACATATCGGTATTATTAATTTGAGATAATTTTCCTTTACCACATTGTGTTATACTTGTTGGAGTAATACAATATATATCTAAATACCACTGAGGACCACTTCTTTCATACGAAAATATTTTATTTTTCTGAAAAATAGGATTAACAATATCAATATTGAGATCGTTAAACTTGTTAATATCTAACCTATATAATGAATATGATGTATTAACTTGTCCTCTTGCTATTTCTATGGCATATAAGTTATTTGAATTTATTATTTCGATTTTAGATTCAATATTATCTAACAACAAATTTAAATTTTTATTTTTCAAATTCTCACAATAAAGATGATTATCCTTAATAAAGAACTTTAAATTATTATGAACAATACTTTTAGTCTTTTCATTTAATTCAAAAAAGACCTGATTAGCATATACTTGTATAAATAACAGTAAACATATAAGTAAACTTTTTTTCACAATATTACCTTTTTAATTCTTTTATAACTTTTTTAAACAAAGCTTGTCTTTCTGCCAAGCCTCTTGTACCTCCATTAACTTTTTTTGTTATATATTTAACTATTAAATCATTTTTATCATTTTCTGCCATATTTTTATACTCTTCTTCTTTTCTATCTATAAGCTTATTAAAGTAATTATCACCTTTAAATTTAGTCCAAAACCAACATGATGCATCAATTGCATATTCTAAACTTGAAGATATAAGAGTTGGATCTTTTACAAAATCAATCCCTTTAAAATCGGAATACTTTTTGTAAGTACCCTTCCATGTTAATTGTATTAAACCTTTACCTTTATATTTAGGACCATCTCCTATAGATGTATTTCCTTCGGATATAATCTGATTATGTCTTTTACATTGCCTACTATATAATCCATAAGTTGTGCAAACAGTTGAAGGATAAGTTTTTATATCATAATCCCATCCACTTGAATATTCTTCTGTAGTGAAAAAATGATCTGCTTCATGAAAAGATTGTGCTAAAAAATGTGCTATATAAATACATTTATTAAATTCAGAATATTTACGAATTACGTTATTAAAAACTTCAGCAAATTTATTTACATCTGTTTTATAGACATTAGGATATTTTGCCATATTTGTATGTGTAAATAAAATAGATTTATTTAAAAGAGTTTTTAATAAATCACCAGTTAATTCACATCTATCATTAGTTTTAAACACCCCAATCAACCCAATAGGATTAATGTGAAAGACCTCGTCAGAACTAGGGAAATCAGCTATTGAACTACACTTTTCAAATAAAGATAAATTCTCTACTCTTTTCTCCTCATTATCTAAATGTTGTTTTATTTTATCATAGTTTTTTATATTCTCTTTATGCTTTTCTAATATAGTTTTTATACTATTTGGCATATTTATCTTTTTGTCCCATTCACTTGAGTGTTTTACTATAAATTTACTTGTAATCTTTTTTATTGCTTCTTCTAACTGATCTATTAAATTAAATAACTCTTTATAAGAGCTATTATATTTTATTCAACTGAATTTTTAGGTATCCAAGCTTTTATATCTTTTTTCCCATGATAAAGAATATATAACCAATCATCTTTTTCCTCTAATACTTCTACTCTATCACCTTTTATTAGGTACATCTTTGTTTTTATGTTTGGTTTTGAGTATAGGGGTTGTTTTTGAACTTGAATATATTTTCTCACTTTTAAAAGGATATCTTGTTTTTTACAATATTGGTTGACTTCTAACTTATCAGGTAAAAGATGAGCCTTAAAAGGGGCATAATATTCACCTTCTGGTTCTTTTAGAAGAACCCAATCTAATGAGCAATCATCATTAATTTTAATTCTAACTTTCCCATTTTTACCTCCAAAATTACTATCAAAAGCAAATTCAAATATATCATTTGATAGAGTAGAAGTAAAATTTTTAGGTTCTTCTATCCTTGAAAACCATCTAAAAAAATACTCAAACTTTCCATTAATTTGATTATTATCTCTAATATCTAAAGTAATATTTAATAAATGATATGGTTCAGATTGTCTATCAACTGAATATTCTTTAAAAACCCAATTCCCATTAAGAATACTAGTATTATTAGCATATAGGTTTATACTAAGTAAAAAAACTAAAAGTGACTTTTTAATTAATAACTTTTTTAATTGTAATACAATTTTTAACATTCGCATCTTAGGCCTTTTTTAAAATATTTTGCTTCTTCATCTCTTCTTAAATGAAGCCCTTTCTCAATATTTATATTCCAGAGTCTTTTCATGGCTATTATTTCAGTTGGTATTTTTGAAGAATCATTATTTGATAAATAAATTTGAATATTTTTCATTTCTTTTCTTCTATCTCCATTTAAACTATTCCCTCTATTGTAAACAATTGAAAGTAAGGCACCTTGACAATGAGGATGCATATCTATAACTTCAGGCCATATATCATAAGTTTTCTGTGCATAATTAGCTTTTACTCTTCTAGTTAATTGCATAGCAGTATCTTTAGTTATTGTCAGATTTTGTACTTTTGATAAATTATTTACTGCATTATTTTGTTTTAGTCCTGCTACACTTTGGAATTTTTTTATTTCTTCTAAAGTATAAAATCCATCTAAATCTTTTTCTACTTGTTTACTAGTCTGTTGTCCTAAGTCATATCCGTAACCAATAGTAATTCCACTTGTTCCAAGTATATTTCCATTAACATCTTTTGGAACATATGGTTTAGACTTAAATCCTTCGTAACTTAAAATAAACTTCATTGTTTTTTCTGAAACTTTATAGTATTTACCATTACTTAACATAAAATCAATTGTTTTACAATCTTGTCCACATTTATTTTCAAACTCCCCAACCAACCCAATAGGATTAATATGAAAAACCTTATCAGAAGATGGAAAATCTGATACTGATTTACACTTGTCAAAAAAAGCTAAATTTTTTACTCTTTTCTCTTCATTTTCTAAATGATCTTTTATATTATAATAATTCTTTATATTACCTTTATACTCTTCTAATATTGCTTTGATACTATTTGGTAGATTTATACTTTTATCCCATTCAGTTGAGTGTTTTACTATAAATTTACTTGTAATCTTTTTTATTGCTTCATTCTTTGTTGCTTCTTCTAACTCTTTTGCATCTATTTGTCCGTTGCTATCTTTATCTATTAATTTAAACAATTCTTTATATAGAGGGTTTATTTTTAATTCACCTTCTATATAATCTGGAAGTAGGTATTTTCTTATATTTTCAAATATTGAAATATCATCACTACTACTTTCATCGATTATTGTTGCCCAATCAAAACTTATAGGATGAGACTCTTTACAATCACTATATTTGATATATTTATTTGAGTCATCAGAATATAAAAGATATTTTTCATCTGTACTATCTTTTTCTATTTTTATATCTTTTGAAAGTAGTTCTTTTTTTACACTTTTTTCACTTAATGTTTTAAATATTTCTTTTTTATCGCTTAATACATCTGTTATTACTGTATAGTCATCACTACTTACATCAGTTGTATCTATTTTTAATACCTTTACTCTTGTATATTGATCTACCTTTTGTTGAGTTGTAAGGTCAACTTCTAATGTTGTATCTTTTAAGGTTGTTGTGTTATTATATTTAGCACTTGTATTACTAAAACCTTCTCTTATATTTGAATTTTTATTTAACTTACATTCACTTATTTTTTCATACAAATCTTTTCCATCTTCTATAATCACTTTCATGGGTTTTGGTTTATCTTCTGAAGTATCAGCCTCATATGCAGCTTTTGCTTTACTAGCAAAACTATAAACATCATCACCCGTAAAAACTTCAAGATGTAGTACTTCTCTTTTTATTCCATGATTGATATTGTTTTCTCCAACTAATCCTATTACTTATCCTGCTTTTATTTTTATAAAAGATTTTAGAGGAGAAGACATTTATTTTATTTATTTTCAACTGCACTTTTGGGTATCCATGCTTTTATATCTTTTTTCCCATGATATAAAATATAATACCAATCATCTTTTTTTTCTAGTATCTCTACTTTATCACCTTTTATTAGGTACATCTTTGTTTTTATATTTGGCTTTTTGTAGAGGGGTTGTCTTTGAGTTTTAATAACCTGTATAGTTTCAAAAGCTATCTGAAATATTTTTTTATTAATGAGTTGTGAAAAATTTTGAGTCATAATATCTTCTTCAGTAATATTATCTAAATATACAAAGAAGTATTTTAACTCATTTTTTATATTAAAAACTGGTTCTATATATAAATTATTTTCTATTTTTTGGTTATTTACAAAAATTGTTGAAGATGGTATCCTGTGTTTAAGATTAAGTTGAATTAGTTTATTTTTGGAATTAAATTGCATTTTATTATTTTCAATGTAATTACTTTGAATAGTAGATTCATCTATAAAATTTTTGAAAAAATTATCAATTCCTAATTCTATTCCTTTATATTTAGCTGTAAAAGAATATGCACCATTAGGATTAAAATTATATTTTGTAATAAAAACATCATTTTCTTTACAAGTTATTACAATATAATATTTATAAATACTTGCATTAGCAAATTCTACTGATATATATTTTGATGTAGCTGTAGAAATATCTGTTAAATTATTAATATAAACCTTTTCACCTCTAGTTTCATGTAAAATAGCTTTTTTTACTTCTTCAAAATTAAAAGTATTCCCATAAATACTAGACAATAATATAAGTATAAGTATTATCTTTTTCATTTAAATAGCCTTTGTAAAACATTTTTCTAATTTTTCTGCAAATCCTTGAATATCTGTAGCTCTATCTAGTCCATTGATAATCCTACGTGCATTATAATAATCTGTAAAACTATCATTTATATAATCACTAAATTTTTTTCCTGTAAACATCCCAATATGCATTCCATATAATATTATTTGAATTGCATTATTTGTTGGACTTTTTGCTAATTCTGGATTATTTAATAAGTCTAACCCTAGAAAATCACCTGATTTTATATAATTAGTTTTTCCAGTTAATTGACAAAAGCCTCTACCGTGATATTTAACTCCATCACCTTGGACTGTATTACCCAATTCTCTTGCAATTCTTCTACGATCTTCATTTTTACCTAAAATAGGATCATACATATCTTCAAAATATTTTTTACGATATGATTCACTTACCCAGTAAGCTTCTGATACACTACCAAATGTTTTATTTGTTTCTAATCTTGCAGTGGCAAATGCATATGCAAGATTACGTTTATCGCATAAAAATTCTGGATGTTCAATATAAAACTTTGATACACCATCAAATAATAATATAAGATTACTTTTAACTACTTCAGTAAGTTGTTCAGTTGAAAACTGTTTATTGTATTCATTAAAGAAGTTAGTGATATTAAAACCACACTCATACCCCTGATAAAACTCCCCAACCCAATAAGATTAATGTGATAAACCTTATCTGAGCTTGGGAAATCAGCTATTGAACTACACTTTTCAAATAAAGCTAAATTCTCTACTCTTTTCTCCTCATTATCTAAATGTTGTTTTATTTTATCATAGTTTTTTATATTCTCTTTATGCTTTTCTAATATAGTTTTTATACTATAATTGTACTTGAAGAATTACTATATCTTACACTTATATTTCTTCCAAATCCTGTTATTTTAGAAAAGTATAATTCTTTTTTATCTTCTAATACATTTGTAATCTTCTATGTCAAGGTCTGAAAAACTAAACTCTATCTTTTCTTTTCCAAATTTTATAACATATCGTTCATCTTCTCTATACCAAACCCCCTTTTGTTTCTTACTATCCATCGCATCGCAATTTTTACCCATATATATTTTATATCCATCTCTATTTGTTAAAACTGCTCCGTGTTTATTTTCCTGGATGAAATAATTGATTTCATCAAATCTTTCAGTATAAACCATTTTATATGGAGATTCCCCTCCTAGTCTATCTGTTGTACGTCTTTTGAGGTCGAAACACAAATGATTAGTATTAATTGGTTCAGCTTTATAATCTTTATCAAAAAAAGACATAGTATTTTTTTTGACTTTATAATAATCATATTTCATATTAAGATTTCTCATCCAAAAAGCAATATCAACCCCAGTGAAGTGCTCAAATATTAATAAAAAGTCGCGATGACTGCATACAAATTTTTCTAAAGAATTTTTTTGTGTATCACATTCAATATAGTTCCCCTTTCCAAACATTTTATTATAACTTTCTATATCACTTTTAAGAAGTGCTTTTTCATATGAGGTTAAACATTCCGCATATAAGATATTAACTGTAGCAAATATTAATATTAAAATTTTCAACTTCATTTTTAGTCCTTTAAGCTTTCTAAACCATTTTTTAAAACTAGTTCATAACCACCTGCTTCATCAAGCATTTTCTTTGTTTCTTTAAGTGCTTTTATAGTTTCTGTTGCAGTATAATGAGCACTATTTAATCCATCACCATCATAGTAACTTTTTTTTGTTCCATCTGACACTGTTCCATTATCTAGTTTTTCCCCTTTAGGAACTCCTGCCGATGCCCACTCTTTTGCAACAGCATAGGCAGCTTTTTCTACTGTAACCTTTCCTCTAAAGTAGTTTCCGATATCAGTTTTTTTACTTTCCCAAAAATACAATGGCATTAAACTTTGGAACTCTTTGTTAAACAATTGCTTGGATTCATCTATTTTTTTCTTAGTTTTTAGCCAAGACAAAAAGCTATTTAATGTATCAGGAATCATTTGAAATAGTCCAACAGCAAATAGATGTTTCTTTTCTGTTCCTACATATGTTATTTGTGCGGCTTTTATCTCTTTAATAGTCATCGTTTCAATATCATATGTCCCTTTTCCTGTAAAGAGACTTTCATATATTTTATTATTTTTGGGATTGATAATTCCATTTTTCCAGCCCGTTATATTATAAGCACCATAATACCCTTTAGACTCTTTAGAGGTAATGAGTTTTACTATTGATGTTTGTGCCCAATCAAATGTGCTAGTATTTCCAAACTCTGCGACCAACCAAATAGGATTAAAATGAAATACTTTATCACTAGCTGGAAAATCAGTAATACCTTTACACTCTTCAAATAAAGCCAATTTATCAACTCTTTTTTCTTCATTTTCTAAATGATCTTTTATTTTATCATAATTCTTTATATTATCTTTATACTCTTCTAATATCTGTTTTATCTTTTGGGGTACATTTATTTTTGCATCCCATTCACTTGAGTGTTTTACTATAAACTTACTTGTAATCTTTTTTATTGCTTCATTCTTTGTTGCTTCTTCTAACTCTTGTGCCTCTATTTGATTATTGCTATTTGTATCTATCTCTTTAAATAGTTTTTCATACATAGAGCTTACTTTTAATACTTCTTGTTTATAATCTTCTATATCAGGTAAAAGATATTTATGTAAGTTTGTAAAAATAGATATATCATCTTCACTACTTTCATCGATTATTGTTGCCCAATCAAATGTTATTGGATGAGATTCTTCACAATCAATATATTTCAAATATTGTTATTTAATTCTATCTTCTACTTTTATAGGAATTCTTTTTTCTTTATCTGCTTTTTTCATTAACTCTATATACTTTTTATAAGCTTCTTTTGCTTTAATTTTATCTCCATTATCCCAATATGCATCTCCTAAATTTATATAAGCTACTATTCTATTTGGATATTTTTCTATAATCTTTTCTAATAGATATATTGCTTCTTTATTTGCTCCTGCTTTTTGGAGGTAGTAGGCTATATTATTATATTGAGTAACATTTTTTAAAGTAAAAGGAAATCTATTTAATAAATACTTTATTTCATTATTTGATAAAATATTTTTTAATTTAAAATTTTTAGAAACATAGCTTATTTCATCTAAGCTTATACCTACTTTATTTAATGGTTTACATTTGTCAGTTTCAACTAGTTTAAGAGTAGTTTTGTTTATTACTATTTGTTCAGTTTTACAAATGATACCTCCATCTAATTGATATAATTCTACATCACTAAAAGTGAGTTTATTATCTATGTTTTTAAAAGTGTAAATATAACCTAGTTCTTTATTACCAATATAGTGCATAGATATTTGTATTTTTTCTTTATTCCCAGAAAATAAATTTAGTTCCGTTTTAGCATTGTTCCATAAATTATTTTGTTGTATTATTAATGTATAATCTTTATTTTTTAAATAAACATCGTCAATATCATTAGTTATTTTATAAGATATATCCAGTGAACCTATACTTAAGGTACTTGAAAATAAATAAGATGTAAATACAAATAATAAACTATATATTTTTTTCATAATTAAAAATCCTCTTCAATTCTTTAACATATTTAATTCTTTCAGCCAATCCATTTGGGTTTGAAACTCTACCATTTATACATTGTGAAACTTTTAATGTATTATCTGTATCTGCTACAAAATTAATATTCTCATTTGTTGCAGTAACATGACCTTTATTTTCCCAGTACCAACCACCTGCTTCAAATGCATAATTGATATTTGTTGCTATAACAGAAGGATTTGTATAAATTTCATTATCATTCATATAGTCTTTAAATTTTTTATATGTTTCCCCATGGGTTAAATGCACAAGTCCTCTACCTCTATAAGGGTCATACCTTGCTGTATATACACTTGTATATTCAGTCATGGCCCGAAATCTATCTGTTTCATGATAACATTGTGCTAAAAAATGAATTTTTCTTAAACATGTATTTATATTATACTTATTCATCACTCTATTTAATTCTTTAGTAGTAGTCTCATATGATTTATCAGTTGGGGAAATTCCAGAACTATATCTAGGAATCCATAAAGAAGTAGAAGTTATTTTTTCACTTTCTCTTAAAGCTTTAACAATAGCTTTAACTTCATCAACTGTAAAATCTCTATTATAATAACATCCACTACTTCCAAACACCCCAATCAACCCAATAGGATTAATATGAAAAACCTTGTCAGAATTAGGGAAATCAGCTATAGAACTACACTTTTCAAATAAAGCTAAATTTTCTGCTCTTTTCTCCTCATTCTCTAAATGTTGTTTTACCTTATCATAGTTTTTTATATTCTCTTTATGCTTTTCTAATATCTGTTTTATAGTATTTGGCATATTTATCTTTTTGTCCCATTCACTTGAGTGTTTTACTATAAATTTACTTGTAATCTTTTTTATTGCTTCATTCTTTGTTGCTTCTTCTAACTCTTGTGCCTCTATTTGATTATTGCCATTTGTATCTATCTCTTTAAATAGTTTTTCATACATAGAGCTTACTTTTAATACTTCTTGTTTATAATCTTCTACATCAGGTAAAAGATATTTATGTAAGTTTGTAAAAATAGATATATCATCTTCATTACTTTCATCTATTATCTTTGCCCATTCAAATGTTATTGGATGAGACTCTTTACAATCACTATATTTGATATATTTATTTGAGTCATCAGAATATAAAAGATATTTTTCATCTGTACTATCTTTTTCTATTTTTATATCTTTTGAAAGTAGTTCTTTTTTTACACTTTTTTCACTTAATGTTTTAAATATTTCTTTTTTATCGCTTAATACATCTGTTATTACTGTATAGTCAGCACTACTTACATCAGTTGTATCTATTTTTAATACCTTTACTCTTGTATATTGATCTACTTTTTGTTGAGTTGTAAGATCAACTTCTAAGATTGTATCTTTGGGGGTTGTTGTGTTATTGTATTTAGCACTAGTATTACTAAAACCTTCTCTTATATTTGAATTTTTATTTAACTTACATTCACTTATTTTTTCATACAAATCTTTTCCATCTTCTATAATCACTTTCATGGGTTTTGGTTTATCTTCTGAAGTATCAGCCTCATATGCAGCTTTTGCTTTACTAGCAAAGCTATAAACATCATCACCCGTAAAAACTTCTAAATGAAGTAATTCTCTATTTATTTGTAAACTTCTGTTATATTCACCTACTAAACCTAATGCATCTCCGGCATTTACTTTTATATCAGAAGATGGAATTACTATTTCATCAGTTTTTATTTTTCTATTAATACACTTAAGTTCTAATTTGTTTTCTATTTTTTTTATATTAGTAATATGAATAGTTGCATTATCTAATCTTTGTGTATTTTCTACATACAAAACTTTATACCTATTTCCTCCAAGCTCTTCACCAATAGTAACTTTAGTATTTTTATCAAGCTCTTCTAGTTTATCTTCTGGAGCATAAGAGACCCCTTTTCTTAAGAACCTATTCTCACCTATTACTATATGTGTATTAAAATCATAATTACTAAATTTTGATGTATGCATATATAAAGAAAAAAATGTTAATTTATTTCCTATTGGGTATTCAAAATAGTGTTTTAATAGAAAAAATCCATTTGAATATAGACCTTCATTATCTTTTTCTTCATCATCATTTTGTAAATATTCACTATTTACTCTGAAAGCCACTATTTGTCCATCAGCTATAGCTCTAATTCCTTCTGTTGCACTAAGTTCAGTCAAAGTATCACTGAAATGGATTCCTCCATGCCAAAAACCATTTTTACTAAATAGATAATTTCCATGTGTCTCTTTTCCTAATAAATCGTAATATTCTTCTTGAGACTGAACTTTTTTAAATGGATAAGAAAATTTTGGTATATTTATTTTTGATTTACTCATTTATGCCCTTTACTCTGAGAAAAATATTTTTTCAATATTTAGTCTTTTAATAGCTTTTTCAATTAGTATTTTATTTACTTCCATACCATCAACCCCGTTATTAGGAGAATTCTTAACATAGTTTGGAGTATTAAAAAATATCCCTGAACTATCCACAGTAGCTACATTTCCTCCACATCTTAAACTTATTCCTGATGTGGCTTCTAGGGTTATCTCATTTACCCCTTCATATAAGATATTGGTAGTATCTAGATGAAAACTATCACTTATATCTACTCCCATCTCATTGGCTACTTGGATAAAAAGATTTTCTAGGTATTTATCACTTACATCTTTTTGTACATATTCTAAAAGTATATTTTTTATAGAGGTTGATATATTTTGTTCTACATAAGTTTTTTTATCTCTTTTTACTATTGTGTTCAAGTTTTTTTTTGCAAATATTTCATAATCCTCTTTAACAGTAGTAATCTTCTCCTTCTCTACTGTATTTATCTGATTCTCTTTTATATTCTGTGTATAGTCTTTATTCACTGTAAGAATAGAATTAGCTTCTACTGTCTCTTCCTTATCATTATCAATAATAGTTTTAGAATTATTTTGAACATGTTTAAATTCATCATTAAAAACAAGGGTATTCATATCCTTTTGGGCTCGTAAAGAAAGATTCTCATCTCCTCTTTTATCTTCAAAGGCTATTTCGTTATACCCTTCTTTATCCTCATATTGTGGAATTGAGTATGTTTTTATAAAAGATTTAGTTTTCTCTTTTGGCAAGTTTACTGGATTCTTATTCTCTCCATTATGAAGAGTCCCTATTATGATTGGTAAATCTGGATCTCCGTTTATAAAACTTACTATTACTTCACTATTTACTCTTGGCAAGAATTGACTTCCAAAGTTTGTTCCTGAGTAAAAGTTTGACAATCTTAGGTAACAGCTTGAGGTTTGGTTTGTCTCAAAGTGAAAGAGAACTTTTATTCTTCCTTGTTCATCTACATCTATTGTATTCTCATAATCTTTTGTATTTGATTCTCCATTTGACACTCTTGCCGTAAGGATTCCCGGTATTCTTGGTTTTTTTATTTTTATTGGTGGTTTATAGGTTATATCTTTGGGTATTGCTACAAAGTTTATCTCATATTGGAGTTGATGTTTTTTATTCTCATTTATACTTTGTTTATATTCATCTAAAGCATTTGGAAAGAAGCCTTCATATTTTACTTCTAATATTATTGAGTCTATTTTTTTATTTGCTTTTTCATCTTCTAAGGTTATACACAAGCAATCTTGTATATTTAACTCTTGAGAATTTCCTTCTATTTCATTTGATTTTACATATTCTCTTTTTGAATCTATTTTGTTATATCTATTTAGATCTTTAAAGAGTGATTCATCCAGGATATTTAGTTTATCTCTTAATTTCTCTCTTTTTATATCTACTCTTAATTGTCTGGTACTTTCATTATCTTCTATTGAGGAGCTCATTGAGGAACCGGTTGATATTTTATATTCTAAAGAGGGTTTATCTTTATCATAATAATCTTCTACATAATACGTTGAAGTAAATTTCTTACTATGATTAAAATTACAAGTTGAGGAGTATGTTTTTACTGTTACATGTTCATTTAATTCACACAAGGTTATTGTATATGGATCATTTGAACTATAATCTATTATTAAGGAGTATCCTTCTTCTTCACAAAGCATTTGGATAAATTTTAAATCACTTTGGTTATATTGGGTGGTATATTCTCTTATTGGGGCTTGAAGAAGATCTATTTTTACATCTATTTTCAGGTTTAATATTTGGGCATATCTATTTATGATTTCAGTTATTATATCACTTGTTTTTTTCTCATGGAAAATTTCATATCTATTATTCAGGTTTAGGTAATAAAGGGGGCTTACTATTTGAACTTCATAGAGGTATTTTCTTGATACGATACTATCTTCTTTTGCTTTAAATATTTTTCCATAGATTGTTTTTTTTACTAAGGGGTTTACATCATCTCTTAATTTTATCTCTACATCTGTATCTACTATATCTTCTACTTCTATATATTCATCACTTACAAATACTAGGTTAAAGATATATGGTTTATTTACACTACTCTCTCCATTTAATTTATATACACTATAGTTCCCGTCTACTACTCCTATTGTCTCATTATTTTTATAATTCAACAGGTTTATTCTACAGTTTATATCTTGTCTTACTTCTTTTCTTAACTCTTTTAATCCTACCTCTTCCCCCGCTTCTACTACTTTTCTCTTTATCTTCTCTGTCATTTCTTGTTCCCTATACTCTTGTAAACTTAGTTCCAGTAGCGCTGTAGATTACTCGTCTTCCATAAAAGTCATTATTATCTTTTTCTTCATTTGAGGCTCTATTTACAAAACTATCATTTTTTGAAGAGTGATGAAGAAATTGTGCTTTTAGCTCTTTATAGGTGTTTGAATCAAACACTTTCATCTCTTTATTCTGTTCTAGTATTCCGTATGTTTTGTTTAATATATTTTTATTATCTTTGAAAATATAAGAAGTCAACTTACCTAAAGGAACTCTTTCAAAAGGATTGATATCTTTTTTGTCAACTAACGCTTCTGTTACATCTTGATAAATAGCACGATTGTGCATAAGTTTTAAAGCTACATATTCATATTTATTTGAAACATTTGCTTTATGTAAGTATATAAATAAAGCATATTTTGAATTATTTGGTAAACTTCTTGAAATAAAATAAATACCATCTTCTTCTAAATCTTTTATTTCATTTTTTGTGTGTTTTTCTATGATATCAAGTTGATTTGTATTTAACCAATTATATTTTTTATTCCAAACTAAGATTTTATTTTTTAATTTTTGAGAAATTGTTGATTTATCTAATATTTCTTTTGATATTAGAACTGTCTCACTAGATTCATTATATCCACCACCAATATCAGCATGTGCGCCAGGAATATAGTATTCTTCAAACTTATAACCACCTTTTTGTAGTTTTTTATCATGCTTTCTAAAACTATTATTTATAGTAGGAAAAATTGAATATGCATCAAAGTTAAATCTATATTCATCATCTGCCATGAGATGTACTACTTGTCCAACTTTTTCATGATTTTCACCTAAATAAAAGTCTAAATTCAAATCTTCAGAATCATTACCTTGACTTAATCCATAGTGTGAAACAGTATCATATAAACCAACAAATCTAAAAGATACTGTGTCGATTTTTATTTTTTTATTTTTATAATAAGGATTTGGTATATCTCTTTCTCCTAATACTCCAGTTTTAATATCTACTCTTAAAGGATTAAAAAAAAGTTTGCCAGCAATATTTACATATCCTTTATCTCCAAAAAAAGGATAAAAAATATCTTTATCATCTTTCATAGAAATAGTATATTCTCTTCTTGTACACTTAACAATATCTGCCTCTTTTAATATTGAACAAACAAAATGCCTAGCAGTGGCAGCTCCTCTACTAAAACCAAAAATATCAAAGACCAATTCATCTATGCGATAAATTGACGCATCTTCAAACTGTTCAGCTATTTTTATACAACTATATATAATATGGGCTTTAACACCTGTTTCACCTATAGCTAAACCTAATCCCCACATAGAATCACCTTCATAATTTTTTGATACAAAAGGATTATGGGTACCAGAACCACTTTCATAAAGTTTAAATCTAGTTGTCGCTACAGAATCTATACCATTTTTTACATCATCTCCATCATAAAGTTTATGCAGTCTAGCAATATTTGATTCACCATTTACATAACTACTCTCTTCGTCATCATCTAATAATATATCTTCCCTAACAAAATCAGCTATATCTTTTTCTTCTATATTTTTAGTAGATTTTTTTACATCCACTAAAAAGTTAAAAACCTTTTTTGCATGTTTTGCTTTTGAACTTTTTAAAACCTCTTTATCATCTAAAGATAGATTTGATTCATCATCGAAATACCGTATAGGTTTTTTAAAATTATTCATCTGGGATAGAAGTAAAACTATCACTTCATCAGAAACTTTGGGTTCAGGAGTCGAGAGGATGTATTCTTCAATTTTTGTAATATCTTCAATTGGTTTTTCTATTTCAAAAGCTCTTTTATCTTTATTATCTAGTATAAATTGTGTAGGCTTTTTTAGGAAATCTGTGAAGTTTCTATAAAAATCTATATTATAGATATTATTATTTGTACCATCAAAAAAAACACCATATTCAACTATAAGTTCAGGCATATATGAAGCTATAACATTATCTTCATAATATGTTAGTTCAAGTTCTTTATTTATCGAATTTTTCTTGATGTTATAAACATAAGGCATGGAAAGTATAATATATGCTTGTCCTATTTCTTCTTTTTGTTCAATTTTTTCATTTTTAAAACAAAGTAGTTTTTGAGAACTATCAAAGCTATATATCAATGAAGTGGTACTTATATCTTCTTTTTTTTCTTTTAAATTAGATTCAAGTTTTTTATCATGGGCATGACTATATTCATAAGATTTTGTAGAAAAAAGAGAATACATAGATAAAAAAACTAACTTTTTATCAACTATCTCTTCTACTCTGTCTTTTAATTGAGTATAAGTTAATGCTATATCATTTTTTAAACTCTCTTGTTCTACTGCTTTTACTAGATATTTTTGATAATGATCTTTTACTTTTTCTAAAATTTTTTCTTTATTTTCTTCATTTTGATTTATTTCCTTACTCTCTTTATCTGAGATAATCATATAAGCAATTCTTACTTTTCTATCCTCTCTTAAAGCCTTTTCATCCTCTTTTGAACAAAACTCATTTAAATGTAAACCTTCATCTTCTTTGAAATAGGCTCTTCCTATTGTAATATCATTACTCATAAGATACTCCTAATTCTTTTAATCTATATATTGCTTTTAAATAACCCATATCATAAGCTTTTTTATACCATTTGATAGATTCATCTTTATTTTTTATATAATCTTGATATATTAAACCTAAGTTATATGTTGCTTTTAAACTTCCTAATTCAGACGATTTTTCATACCAAATCAGTGCTTTATTATAATTCCCATTATTTGCATATAAACTCCCTAAATTAGTCAAACAATCAACACAATTCAATTCTTCAAACCCTTTTTTATACCATTTTATTGCCGTTTCATAATCTTTAAGCTTTTCGACATAAATAAGCCCTAACCTTGTTACAGACTCTTTACTCCCTAGCTCAAACCCTTTTGTGTACCATTTAATTGCATTTTCATAATCTTCCAAATCCTCATATACTGTTCCCATTCCACCTGCACAAATTGCATTTCCTAAGTCTAAACATTTTTCAAAATATATTTTTGCTTTTTCTAAATCTTTTATCTTTTTATTTTTTCTATATAAAATCCCTAAATTATAATATCCATCTGATTTTCCTAACTCTCCAACTTTTTCAAATATTTTAATAGCTTTTTCTAGATTATTTTGTTTTAAATATATTGTTCCCATCGCTAACAAAGAATAAGTATCACCTTCTTTAAAAGACTTTTCATACCATTTCAAAGCTTTATCATATACAAATTTTTTATCATATATTACACCTAGATTATGGGCAGATTTGCCATGACCTTTTTTTGCAGCATAGGTGTAGTAGTTTATTGCTTCATCTTTATCGTTTAAAAAATTTGAATACAGACTTCCTAACTGGGCGTATGATTCTATACTTCCTTTTTCTTTTCCCTTATTAAAATACTCTTTTGCTTTATCATAATCTTTAGCTCTCATATAGTAAAGGCCAACACAGTTGTATCCTTGGATTTCACCTATCTCTATTAAAGATTTATATTCTTTCAAGTCTTCTTGAGTATATGTTTGTTTATTACATTGAGAGATTGGATAGTCTTCTTTTTTTATTGTTTGAGCATTTAAAAAAGCTGAAAAAAATACAAATACTGTAATTAATTTTATTATTTTCAAAATAGTTTCCTTAGATATTTTTCTTTATTATTTATAAATATTATTTAGTATTATTTTTGACTTCTTGATTTTCATTTGAATCATAGTACAATCTACCTTTTGCAGCATCTTCTGGTTTACCATCTATATATGCAGTAAAATTGATTTCATAAACATTTTCATCTTTTAAGTTATGAGTTATCTCTTTTTTACCATTATATGTTGATTCTTCTCTTCCTTCTATTGTCCACCTAATTTGTGCAAGTTCTTCATCTCTTGGCTCATCTACATTTAATATAGCTTGGCATTTACCATCTTCTTGGCGAGGATAAGAACCTTTGATATCATCAACTTCTAGGTATCTTTCGAGTTCACTTATTGCATAACCTTCTTCTTCACTATTTACCACATAGCAGTGAGCATGTCCCCATTTATAGATATTATCTTCTTGTAGATTTACTGTCATTGTTAGACCATTTATTGTGATATTATCATCTGTTGGATTATCAGTTATGATATCTTTATCTTCTTCATTATTGTTTTTTATAAAGTACCATTGAAGTTGTGAGAGTTGTGTTTCATTTAAATCTGTTGTTTGACTCCAGGCATCATTTTCATATTTTTCTACTGTTGCAGTGAAAGTTAATACTTCATCAATAGTTGCTTGTTTTGAGACACTTGCTTCTAAAGAAATTACTCTTATCTTTTCATAAAGTGGTTTGTTAATAAGTGGTTTTGCCACATCTTGTGCATTTACTCCACCATTACTTGAAGTTGTATCTATATTTGAAGATTTTAGGTGTATCCCATCTTGATTTACAGTTAAAACATTTCCCCCACATCTAAGTGTTACTCCAGTTTCTCCAATAAGTTCTATAATATCTGCATTTAGTTTTATATTATTGCTTTTTAGATGATAGTTATTTTGTACATCAAGTCTAAAATCTTTGCCTACTTGAGTAAATAGATTTTCAAGATACTTCTTTTTTACATCTTGTTCAACATACTCGGTTACAGTCCCTTTTACTCTTGTAATCATATCATTTTCAATAATAGTTTTCATATCATTTTTCACAATAGTATTAATATCTTTTAATCCATGAATTTCATAATCTTCTTTAACAGTAGTAATCTTCTCCTTCTCTACTGTATTTATCTGATTCTCTTTTATATTCTGTGTATAGTCTTTATTCACTGTAAGAATAGAATTAGCTTCTACTGTCTCTTCCTTATCATTATCAATAATAGTTTTAGAATTATTTTGAACATGTTTAAATTCATCATTAAAAACAAGGGTATTCATATCCTTTTGGGCTCGTAAAGAAAGATTCTCATCTCCTCTTTTATCTTCAAAGGCTATTTCGTTATACCCTTCTTTATCCTCATATTGTGGAATTGAGTATGTTTTTATAAAAGATTTAGTTTTCTCTTTTGGCAAGTTTACTGGATTCTTATTCTCTCCATTATGCAAAGTTCCTATTATAATTGGTAAATCTGGATCTCCGTTTATAAAACTTACTATTACTTCACTATTTACTCTTGGCAAGAATTGACTTCCAAAGTTTGTTCCTGAGTAAAAGTTTGACAATCTTAGGTAACAAGAAGATGTTTGGTTTGTCTCAAAGTGAAACAGTACTTTTATTCTTCCTTGTTCATCTACATCTATTGTATTCTCATAATCTTTTGTATTTGATTCTCCATTTGACACTCTTGCCGTAAGGATTCCCGGTATTCTTGGTTTTTTTATTTTTATTGGTGGTTTATAGGTTATATCTTTGGGTATTGCTACAAAGTTTATCTCATATTGGAGTTGATGTTTTTTATTCTCATTTATACTTTGTTTATATTCATCTAAAGCATTTGGAAAGAAGCCTTCATATTTTACTTCTAATATTATTGAGTCTATTTTTTTATTTGCTTTTTCATCTTCTAAGGTTATACACAAGCAATCTTGTATATTTAACTCTTGAGAATTTCCTTCTATTTCATTTGATTTTACATATTCTCTTTTTGAATCTATTTTGTTATATCTATTTAGATCTTTAAAGAGTGATTCATCCAGGATATTTAGTTTATCTCTTAATTTCTCTCTTTTTATATCTACTCTTAATTGTCTGGTACTTTCATTATCTTCTATTGAGGAGCTCATTGTTGAACCTGTTGATATTTTATATTCTAAAGAGGGTTTATCTTTATCATAATAATCTTCTACATAATACGTTGAAGTAAATTTCTTACTATGATTAAAGTTACAAGTTGATGAGTATGTTTTTACTGTTACATGTTCATTTAATTCACACAAGGTTATTGTATATGGATCATTTGAACTATAATCTATTATTAAGGAGTATCCTTCTTCTTCACAAAGCATTTGGATAAATTTTAAATCACTTTGGTTATATTGGGTGGTATATTCTCTTATTGGGGCTTGAAGAAGATCTATTTTTACATCTATTTTCAGGTTTAATATTTGGGCATATCTATTTATGATTTCAGTTATTATATCACTTGTTTTTTTCTCATGGAAAATTTCATATCTATTATTCAGGTTTAGGTAATAAAGGGGGCTTACTATTTGAACTTCATAGAGGTATTTTCTTGATACGATACTATCTTCTTTTGCTTTAAATATTTTTCCATAGATTGTTTTTTTTACTAAGGGGTTTACATCATCTCTTAATTTTATCTCTACATCTGTATCTACTATATCTTCTACTTCTATATATTCATCACTTACAAATACTAGGTTAAAGATATATGGTTTATTTACACTACTCTCTCCATTTAATTTATATACACTATAGTTCCCGTCTACTACTCCTATTGTCTCATTATTTTTATAATTCAACAGGTTTATTCTACAGTTTATATCTTGTCTTACTTCTTTTCTTAACTCTTTTAATCTTACCTCTTCCCCCGCTTCTACTACTTTTCTCTTTATCTTCTCTGTCATTTCTTGTTCCCTCTTAGTTGCACCTTTTTATTATTCTTTATAAAATAATTTTTAAACTATTACTTTATAAAAAATAAAAAAGGAGATAATAAAAATTATCTCCTTTTTCAAGTGTTAAGCACTTAGCCCAACACCGATTCTCCAATCATCTTCTCCCGAAGTGCTTGCAGTTTCATGTCTCCATGTAATTTTTCTATATGCAAAAGATACTCTTTCTAGAGGTGCAACTTGAGTTTTTGCTAACCCTTCTTCATTGTCCATAAAAGAATCAATATCTACAATAACAGCATCTTCTAATACAATACTAAAATAGTGTTCAGGTTTACCTGCATAACTTGTTCTATACCATTTCAATTCTACATTCGTTAAAGTTTCACCTTTTGTCAAAGCATTATAAAGAAGAGGTGAAGATTTATCAAAAAGTTTTGAAATAACTAACGGTTCATGAACTCTTTGTCCAGATGGTTGTCCTGATTGTGGATCTCTTGGGATTTTAATATTATGAGAAAACCCTTTAATAAGTGCCTCATCTTCATGTCCTTTTTGGTATGAGTTACCAACAGACTCCGGTGTAAAAGTACCTTGAGTGATTAAACCTTGAGTACTACCTGTAATCGAAATAAAAATCGGATTATTCATTATTCTTCCTTTAAAAAAATTTGTATAGAATATTACTAAACTAATAATTTAATTATAATTAAATTATACAAAAAGAATTGAAAATATTATAAATTTATCTAAAAAAAGTATATTTTTGTTAATTTTCTTTTTTGTGGCTCAACTGACAATGCATTTTTAAACCAATTTCTTAATACAAATGGGATTGAAGAGAGATCTCTTTTTTTTATTGGCAAAGAGAATAACTCTTTTGAAGTTTTTTCAAAAAGAGGCTTATTTGCATAAATTTCATATAAAATAGTACCTAATGAAAATATATCTGAATATATTGTAGGTTTTTTCATTTCATTTTCTAATAATTCAGGTGCACAGTATCTTGGATTAAGAGCTTTTACTTTTTTATATTCCAGTGAAATATCTTCATTCTCTTTAATATCTTGAGATATTCCAAAATCAATAATAATAGGATTGTTTTCTTTATTTATTATTATATTTGTAGGTGAAATGTCTGCATGAATTACATTCTTGCTATGAATGTAATTTAAAGTTTTTATTAATGATTTAAAAATATGTTTTTTAGTTTTTAACTCCATATTTGCTATTGAGATTTCGCTTAATAATTCTCCTTGAATATACTCTAATACTAAATAAGGAATTTTGCTTTTTTTATCTATACCGAAATCTATTACTTTTACAATACTGTCTAAATTTAATCTTCTTAAAAACCTGTATTCGGCATAAACAAAAGCAGCAATATCATCTTTTTGTAATAACTCTTTAGTTGGTGTTTTTATTACTATATTTGACTTTTTTTTAAAATATTCACTATAAATATCTAAACCTTCATAGACAATACTTAAGCCTCCTCTTCCCACTTCATCAAGACAATAATATTTTTTATTTAGAAATTTTGTCTTTTCATTTTTATCAAATTTCTTTTTAATACTTTTTTTAGTTATGTCTTCTAGTAAGCTCATTTTTTACCAATCAATATAGCTGTAATATTATCATCTGCAACAGAAGACAATACATTAAATCTAAGCTTATCTATTCCTGATTTTAAAGATAAATCTTCCATCGAAGTTTTAATAATTTGATTTGAAATATTATCATATAAACCGTCACTGCAGAGCAAATAAACATCTTCAGGGTGAACAATAAATCGTGTAATTTCAATTTTTAAATCCCCCGGTGCGCTTATAGCAGAAGTTAAAACTCTTCTATATCCATAGAAATCATCAATTTCTACTGCATGATCTTTTGTTACTGTACTTAAAATATTGTTTCTTAAATTATAACATCTAGTGTCTCCTGAATGAATACAAACTCCTTTACCGTCACTAATGTGCAGTAACATTAAAGTTGTGCCGATTTGTACATTGCTTCCTAGTTTTTCAACTTTACTTTGTAAAAGAGAATGAATAACCTTTAACTGTTTATTCATAAGAGCTATTCTATCTTCAAAATCACCTTTAAGTTCAAAATCTTCAAAAATATCAGTTATCAAGTGACTTGCAAAATTTCCTTCATCATGACCGCCCATTCCGTCACAAACTATCCATAAACCCTTTTCATCACTAGAATAAAAAGCATCTTCATTAACTTTTCTAACATGTCCCGGATGAGTAAAAGAAAAACTTTTAAAATACATTATAAACTCCTACTTAAATAGAAATTTGATAAAGATCCATCCCTATTAAACATATTGACAATTGCACCTTTTATATAATATGAAGCAGAATATTTCTCTTTTTTGTAAGTAAATATTGCTTCATTATTACGAGAAACTTGAACACCAAAATTATCAATTAATTTAAATAAAGCCCAGTCATTGTCTATATACTCTTGAGAAACAAGTCCGTTGCTTAGATCAAAAAGTTTAAATTTGACTGCATTATTTAGACTTTTAGGAGGCCATACAATTTTTTTATTAATTATTGGTCCATGTTCATAATATATAGATTGATTATTATAAAGAAGATACATTGTAGCAAGATTGCTACTTAAATCTCTTGGTCGAATAAAAGCATCAAAACCTAAAATACCGTTGTTTCTAAAAAAGATTCTTCTTATTTTATATCCTTTTAAAACCCCTTGAAGAACACTTTTATCAATATCAACACGACTTCCATCCAAGTTTTTGTAGTTGTACTCATATGTTGTTGAATTTACAGTTATAAAATTAGATAAATATTCATTATAAAAAGAGTCTAAAACACCGCCTCTTTTGAAAAAATCAGCAAAGTCTTCAAGTTTTACAAAACTTTTGGATTGTTTTTTATCAACAGGATATCTATTTTTTAATCTTCCATCATAAAAAGAGTATACCTCTTCTTTATATTTTGTATCTACATAAGATTTTGCATTTCTTAATAAAAATTCCCAATTGCTTTTTAATACATAAGTGTACCACTTTTTAACCTGTATAGGTAAAGAATTTAAAGGTACAACTATAGGCTCGATTTTACCTTCAATTCTATTTTTTACAATTTTAAATGCGTCAAAATCGGGAGTTATAGCTCCTTGAATTGAAGTCATAAGTTGATAAGTATAATTCATTTTGTTAATTGAATTTTTCAATATACTAGATGCTTGCAATTCATCATCTAGAAGTTCATTATAAGGGGAAAAAGATTCTCTTAAACTTTTTACACTGGTATTATCCATAATTGAAAAAGAACTATTTGCAAGCTTTTTTGCTGCAATACGGGTTAATTGTCCTGAGGCTACTCTATTTACGACAATATTTTTTACTTTATCATCTGATTTCATTTGAAGTTCTTCTTCTGGTGTATAAAGTTGAGTATTTTCTTTTAGTGCTCTTAATACACTAATAACAGGCGAATCAGATGAACTTAACAAAGATAATTGATTATTCAAATGAATTATAGAACTATATGAGGCAATTTTCAGTTTAGATAAGGCATTGTTCCAATAGTTTTTATAATCATTGAAATAAAAAGCCAATATTTTTTTGTAATAATCACCTATTTCAATATCATTTAAGTCCGTTCTTTCTCCTAATACCCAATTACTACTCAAAACTTGTCTAGTTAAAGAGATTCCCTCTTTTATCATAATTTTATACCCTTTTTTAGTATAAAATCCGGGAATTACATATTCATTTCCTCTAAAAGATGAAACATTATTACCTAAAGCTTTTGCAAAAGTAAAATCTTTTAAATTCATATGAGATACTCTTGCTTTAATCTCTTTATATGTTAATCGCTCTATTCCAAGTTTTATAAGTCTGTTTCTCGCCAGTTTCAAAGTATCTTGATTTATGTCATAAGAGTTAAAACCAAGTCTTAATAAATCTTGCCAATGATAATTCAACTCTTTTTGAATTTGGGGCATATTAGGATATTTTTTATTCCAATACAATGCCATATATTCAATTAAAAACTCAGAATCTCTTCTTTTTAGGTTGTTTAACATAATATAAGCTTTTGTGTTATCCCATGTTTTATTAAAATCTTTTAATTCGGTTCTCATATTATATTCAATAAAAGAAGCAACTCTAGGAAGTAAAAGTTTTACCAAATCCGTATGATATTGTTGCAGTAATTTACTTTTTCTTTCATCAACTTTATAAAAAAGTAATTTCCAAAAATCATCAGAGGTATTTAAATCATTATATTTTTTTATATTATCTAATTTATTTAAAACTTCAAGGATTTCGTTAAAATCATCACTTGGCAAAATTTTATTCTTTTTATCCAGATATATTTCATAATTTTTTTCCAATTTTGTTAATAGATTATTATGTGTAATAAAATCTTTTAGAATAAAAAAACTAAAAAAGACAATAAAAAGTAAAGATAATCCATAAGTTATATATTGATTTCTTTTTATCTTTTTTTTATAATTATCATCCATTTTGATAATTTCCGATTCAGGAAAAATAATATCATTTAGAAGTTTTTTTATAAATAAACCTTTAGTATTACTCCTTGAATAATCCAATCCGTTTTTAGTCGTTAAAGCTTGAGAATTACTTTTCCCCGGAACGCTTGTAAAATATATTCCTCTTAGCAATAAAGGTTTTCTATATCTTGTTTGGGAAAAACACATCTCAATAAAAAGATTTGCTTTTTCAAAAAAATTTGAAAAGTTATCACAAAAAGAGAAGATTCTACCTTTATTTGAAGGTTCCCATTCATAATGAATTTTATCAAGAACAGAACTGTTTAATCTTTTTAACAAATCTTCCAACTGAGGTTTTATAACGGAAGTATCTATATTTTTATTTTCACTATCAAAAGTAATACCTAAAATTTCATTTTTTTCATCTTCCGTTAAAGATGAAAAATATTCATTGAAGCCCTCAATTCTATCACTTTTTGTAACTATAAGATAAATAGGAATACTTGACATAAAAGCTTTTGAAAGTTCATCAAATCTATCTCGTAAATCTTTTGCATATTGTTCTAATTCTAATTCTGATTTTTCTAAAATTGTATCTACGCTAATAGATAAAATAATCCCGTTTATAGGTCTTCGCCATCTTTTTTTCGTAAAAATTTTTAAAAATTCTTTCCAAACGATGGGATCTTCGGGATTCTGTTTTTGCTCAATATAATTTCCCGGCATATCTATAAAAATCGAATGTTCGGCAAAATACCATTGAAAAGCGTTTGTACTGCTCTCTTCTATTACTTTTTTATTATTGTAATCAACATTTAAAGGAAAACTTAATCCGGATGATTCTAAAAGCGTGGTTTTCCCTTCGCTATTATTTCCTACAATTAAATACCAAGGAAGCTCATATTTTGCTTTTCTTTTGTTTTTATATAAAGAAGATTTTCTAATAATCTTTATTGCTTCATGAAATTTCTTTTTTAAATCTTTAACTTTTTCAGCTATAACTTTTTTATACTCTTTTTCTAATTCAAGCTGTTCTTTTTTCTCTTTTATCTTCTCCTGTGTTTCCTCTTTTTTTAACAATATAGTTAATAAAACAACTATAATACTACTAAAAAAGATGCAAAAGGCAACTAATAATCTAAAATTTAAATCTTTGAAAGAATCAAAAAGATAAGCAGAAGCAAAAATTATAAATAAAGAGACTATAAAGGATATAAAAATAATCCAAAAAGAGACTGTCTTAAATATGCTTTTTTTCATCTATTCTATTCCTTTTAAATTATCTACTACAACTTTTTTATTGTTGACTACATCCATAAAATCACTATTTTGACTACTTAAGGTTAAAGTTAAAATTGAATAAATAATGGCTAAGAAAAGAAATATTCCTAAGAAAAGAAGAGAATAAGGTATTTTATTAAAAAGTCTATATTTATCTTTTGACGGTTCTTGCGAAGTATAAAAAGTGTAAGGGTCTCTTCCTTTTACAATTTTTATTTGTCTAAATAAACTATCTTTTATATTATTAAGCTCAACCTCTCCTCTATCTATTACTCTATATTTTCCTTCAAAACCAAGAGCCATGCAAATATACATCAACTCTAATATATGAATATATTTTGCTGAAGTCTTTAAAAATTTATCTAATAAATGAAAAAAGTTCTCCCCTCCATAAGTTTCTCTATGAAAAATATTTAGTAAACTATTGCTTGACCAGCTTTTATTTCCCGATGAAAAATTCATATTCATAAGCTCATCAACAAAAGTACATAAAATATATCTGGTAACTAATACTTCAGTATTGTCAATACCGTAGTTTAAGGCTGTTTCACCGTATAAATTAATTTTTGAGATGCAGTTTTGTCTAATATCATCCATTTGTGCTTCATCATTGCTATTTTCGCAAACTTCTAATACATATTTTATTAGAGGTGAAGCAGCATTGATAAAAGGATTAAAACTTATTTCATATTCATTTGCTTTTGTTTTTAAATTATTTCTTCTAAATGTACTGCTTTGTTTTCGAAAATTATCATAAGGCGTCATATCTACTTTGTCAAAATTCGTCAAAGTATTACTTCTATTGTCATTTGAGATTAAAATAGTTTTATTACCCATTAATCAATTCTCTTTCTAATTATTTTTTATTGCCCAGATTGCATATTGAATATTTGCAATTTCACTAGATAAATAAAATGCAAAACCTGATGATTTTAATAACTCTTTTTTATTCTCTTCACTTAATTCAATACTGAAATACAGATGATTTACTTTAAAAGGTATCTCTTTGGGAGGAGTGGAAAGTGCTCTGATTTTGAAACCTACAAGATGGAAATTAACAAGTTTTTTTATTGTTTCAATTGTTCCTAATTTTAAACTTGAAAGAAGTGTTTCTTTGATTTTTTTAGTTGAAATATCTGCTGAAACAGAAAAAATAAATGTAGAATTTTTGATAATATTTTTATCTTTTATAACAGCTATATAAATACCGTATTTTCTTTTTTCAACAGGCAAGGATATACTATTTTGTTCTAATACCATACTTAACATAGATTTTAATTCATCTAAAACTCTTTCAAAACTTGAATACTGTTCAGAATGATTATAAACAACTTGAGAAAGAATTCTTTTTTCTTTTTTCATAAAAATAGCTAATTCATTACTTAAAGATACCAATTCCAAAAAGAGTAAATCGGGATGGACTCTATCTTGAGTCAAAAAATAGTTAAATCTTGCTTCAAATCTATTTAGAAGTTGAAGTATTAAATAATTTCCCAATTCTGTCGATTGCAATGAAGAATCACTTAAATTATCGGCTAATCTTTCTGCTCTATAAGTTATCATACTTAGCAGTTCTTTCATTTTTGATACAAGTTTTTTTGAATTGTTGAAGTGAAGAAAAGTAGGAGAAAATGTTTCATCAAAAGAGACAGCTCCGCTTGGCAATATATTTCCTATTTTTGCGATTTCAATTTTTATATAATTATCATTTATCCCGTCTTCTGTTATAAGTTTAAAATTTTGTTGTGCAACAAGTATATCACTAATACTTGACTCTCCTGAGTTTATATTCGGCACATTTTCAATAACTTGTGCACTATATCTAGTAAGTAAATTTTTCTGTTCTGCAAAATGAACCTCATCACTATCTTGTATAATTGAAGGGATTGCAAGATATATCAATTTATTGGAATCTGAGCTTTTTATATCCAAAGTTAAAGATTGTTCTTTTGATTTTATATCAAACAGTGTTCCATCAGGCAATATTCCCGATGCTTTTTTAATTGATAGTTTTCCTGTATTTAATAAGTTTTCATCTACAATTAAATCAAATAAGCCCCAGTTATTCGGTCTTGAATTCATTGTACGCGTCATCAATTCATAATTTATATATCTGTCATTTTGTTGAAAATGTTGGGGTCTGATAAATAACCCTTCTCTCCAAACTACTTTATTTTGCATTATTCCACTCTTTCAATACTAAATTTTTCTAACTTCAATTCACTAAAGTTATATCCATCTTCATCCAAATTAATTACCTGTTTCCAGCTAGAATCATTTTGAATCTCTCTAAAGTTTGCAACTACTCCTAAAAATCTCGCATCTTTGTCAAATCTGATTTTATATGTTTGCTGTTGATTTGGAACTATTATATGTTTTGTTTGAGAAATAAGATCTCTATTCAAATTTTTTCCCGAATCTTCCACTAGCGTCCAATAATCATATTTCATAAAATTTTCAGCAGACTCTAACTCATAAAAAGAGAGCATCAAAGGAGATGAAACTTTATTAATATCCGGATTTAAATCATTTGAAGAATTAATAACAAGTTCAATATGTGTCGGTTTTGTAGAACACGCATTAAAACTAAACATTATGAATAGTGCTACTAGCAATCTATATAAATATTTCATTTTTTTCCTTTTATATTGATGTCAATTTTATTGTGTAACATATATTGTTGTATTCTTTTGAAAAATCTTTTGCAATAAAATTTATTCCAAAATCCTGGTCTTCATTTATCTTTTTAAACATTTTTACATAGGCATCCCACATCTGATACTTTTTAGGCATTAATGAGTTTATTTCACCGTTTGATTCAAAATATAATTCCAAACTTTTTGGTGAAAATTTAGTTGCAGCTATATTTATTAAATTTTTACTCGATCTGTGTAGCGCAATATTATGAATATTTAATTCATTAAAAGATTTTTTAATTGCTTCTGAAAGTTTTAAACTGTTTTTATCTAATCTATCATTGAGAAGATTCAGTGCATATTGTCCCATTTTTACAGGATTATCATCTTTTTTGATACCCACATTATCAATTGATAAATCTTTTTTAATTTTATCTTTCACCTCTAATGAATTTTTTAAACCGTCTAAAGAATTAATTACAATTTGAGCTATCTCTTCAAGTTTGGCTTTTTTTTCTTCTTTACTTAGAGATTTTAAACTTATTCCCAATTTTTTTTCAAGAATCAAAAGAGCTTCATCTTCTTGATTAGAATAAATTTGCAAATTTTTTTCTTTTTTGCTTGTCTCTTCTTGTGTTATTAAAACTTCACTCTCTTTGTTTTTTTTAACATCAAAAGTTATTTCACTCTGCTCTCTTTCAAATTTAGGAATATTTATATGTTCTTGCGTTAATTGATTGGATACTGAACCAATATCTTCACCATTTTCAAAAAAAGGTTCTTTTTCAAAATCATACAGATCATCAAATTGTTCCTCTTCTTCTTTTTCAAAAACATTCATAATATTGGTGTCGTAATTTTCATCTTCTTGAGGGACAAAAGAGTTATTCATAATTGAACTATCTTCTAAGAAAAAATCATCATCGGGGATTACCTGTTTTGGCACTCTAATAGAAGATTCGACATTTGAATATTCTAATTGAGATTTATAACTTACAATATCGTCTTGACTATAATCATCATCTATAAATCTTGCTTGTATTTCATAATCACCAATAATAAAAATATCTGTTGAATTGATTTTAATCGACATATTTTTAGGTAATCTTTTATAAGGAGATTTTAAAAAAGTTCCGTTTGTACTTATATCTTTTATAAAATATATTCCATGTTTGTATTCGATAACTGCATGTTGATTTGATATATAATTTTGAGAATCCACTAAATAAAAATCACAATCTTCCGATCTTCCTATAATTCCATTAGCCATATTGAAATGAAAATTTCTTTTTTTGGGGAAATCTCTTCCATTTTTTATAATGTCAAATATCAATTTCATCTATTTTGTTCTCTCTACAGGCTCTATTTCAGGTTTTACTTGATATAAAGGTTTATACTCTTCTTGAAAACTAACACAAGCATTAAAAGTTATAGTAATAAGAGGTATAGTTAAAAATAGTAAAAATTTTTTCATTTTTAATCCTTATTCATGTTCAATTAAAATTTCATTATTTTCATTTATTGATACTAATAACGATGAAATCTTTTCGTTATCTAAACTTGCTTTTAAAATATATTTAGAGAGTTTAGGCATCAAATTTGTATTAATTATTAAATCAATATTTCTGGCTCCCGTGTCTACAGTATTACTTAAAGAGACTACATAATCTAAAAATCTATTATCTATCTCAAAGTTTATCTCTTTTTTCTTTAACTGTTTTTCTATCGTTTTTAATTTTAATTTAGTTATATCTTTTAAAGATTCATCTTTTAAATTAAAATACGGGATAGTATTCATTCTTCCTAATAGTGCAGGTTGTAAATAAGAAGATAAAATCGGTGTTATCTCTTTTGATACCTCATCCATAGTTATGTTCTCATTATTCATACAAAGTTTTGTTATCTCTTGTGTTGCTAAATTTGAAGTCATAATAATTATCGTATTTTTAAAATCAATTATTCTTCCTTCTCCGTCATTTGCAACTCCTTTATCAAAAATCTGATAAAAAAGATTTAATATATCAGGATGTGCTTTTTCTATTTCATCCAATAAAACAACAGAATATGGTTTTACTCTAACAGGATCGGTTAATTGCCCTCCTTCACCGTATCCTACATATCCGGGAGGAGATCCGATTAATCTTGAAACGGTATGTTTTTCTTGAAATTCCGTCATATTTATAGTTGTTATAAATCTCTCTCCTCCATACATCAGATCGGCTATGGCTCTTGCCGTTTCTGTTTTCCCTACACCGCTTGGACCTACTAAAAGAAATACTCCAGCTGGCGAATCTTCATTTTTTAACCCTGATACTGAAATTTGTAGAAATGTATTTAAATATGAAATAGCCTCGTCTTGTCCTATTATTCTCTCTTTCATTTTTTCTTCAAGTTCCATAACGGTTTTAATCTGTTCTTGAACCATATTTCCAAGAGGAATTCCGGTCCATGAAGAGATGACTTCCGCAACTTGATTTTTTGTTACATGTTTATATATAAGACTTCCCTCTTTTTGAAGCTCTTTTAACTCTTCATGTAATTTTTCCTGCTCTTTTTTATCAAGACTCTTTTCTATATTTTCCAGAAGATTTTTTTGATTTTTCCAGTTCTCTTCAATAATCCCCTTTTTCATCTCTAACTCTTCTATTTCCAACTCTAGTAAATTTACTAATTTAGAATAATCTTTAATTGATTTTTCACTATCTCTTTTTAAATGTTTAACTTCTCTTTGTTTTTCTAATATTTTAGTTTTGATTTTTTGCAATTCATAGGGAACATTTGTTCTGCTTATTTTTACATTTGCGCAAGCTGTATCTAAAACATCAATTGCTTTATCGGGAAGTTGTCTTCCTGTTATATATCTTGCAGAAAGAATGGATGCAGCTCTTAATGCTTCGTCTTCTATATAAACTCCATGAACCTCTTCGTATTTATTTGCAATTCCTCTTAAAATAGTTATAGAATCATCGATTGAAGGTTCCAAAAGATTTATTTTCTGAAATCTTCTTGATAAAGCAGGATCTTTTTCAAAATATTTTCTATATTCAAGCCAAGTTGTTGCGGCAATTGTTCTTAACTCACCTCTTGCTAGAGCAGGTTTCAACAAATTTGCAGCATCTGAACCACCTTCATTCCCCCCTGCTCCTATTAAAGTATGCGCTTCATCAATAAATAAAATTATAAACTGTGTACTTGCTTGTATCTCTTTGATAACAGCTTGCAATCTTCTTTCAAATTCACCTTTTACACTGGCTCCTGCTTGTAAAGCACCTATATCTAAAGATAAAATTTGAGCAGAATATAAATAATCGGGAACCTCTTTTTCTACTATTTTAAGAGCTAATCCTTCAACAACTGCTGTTTTACCTACACCGGCTTCACCTACCATAATAGGATTATTTTTTCTTCTTCTTAATAAAATATCAATTGCTTGTTTTATCTCATCATCTCGGCATAAAACAGGGTCAATCTTTCCTTCTTTTGCCAAAGTTGTTAAATTCGTCGTATATTTCTCTAATTCTGAAGTTTTTTCTAAAGCTCTATTTTCATTTCTTTTTGAAGAGAGTCTGTTTATCGCTTCTGCATTTAAACCTACTATTAAACTCTTTACCTCTTCAAAATCAATATTTTTTAAAAGTCTGAAATATGAGGTATTTGAATATTTTATTGCATTATTAAACATAGATAAAATCAAAGAAGATTCTGTTATTTCATCCAATGAAAGCTCAATTTTGCTAGTAATATATGAATCTTCAAGCCATTGAACCAAGAGATTGGAAAATATTGGATTTCCGCTTTCACTGTTTGATATCTTAGTACTTGCTTGAATTATATTAAACATCTCTTGAGAATCAATTTTATATTGGTCTAAAACGGCCCGGAAAATACTTGATTCATTTTCAAGCATATTGTAAAGTACATCTTCAATAATTATTTCATTTCCACCTCTTTGAACACATCTTTGTGCAGCTTGTTCTAAATACTTTTTTGTATTTATATCCAAAGAGTTGATTAATTCCTTCAATTCTAATTTCATTATTTACCTTTTATGCCATAATAATTTGTTCATCAAATGCTGAATCTCCGATCCAGCAATTTATTCCTAAATAGTTTTTTTCTTCACTATTTAATATAAATGGATTTTTTTCTTCTTTTTTTACTTCTAAGCAAACTTCATATTCTAAAGGTTCATTTAAAGAAAAAGATATGATGTCGCTTATCTGACTCATTTTTTCACCTAAAATACTATATTTTATAATCTCATGAGATTTAACGTTTTTTAATAAAACTCTAAATTTAAGATTCTTACTTATGATTGATTCTCCAATTAAGAAATCTCCTCCTAAAGTAATATTACTTTCTCCCAAAGATGATTGCTGCCATTTTGGAATATCATATTTTGCAGGAATACATTGAATTATTTCTATTTCATCATGAGATAAGTAATGTCTTAAAATAGATTTCAAAGTTCCTGCTGATTTATGTTTCATGCTTAATATTCCTATACAAGGAATCAGCTTTTGCAAATTTAATTTAGAACTTGAATTACTTTCAAAATGCAAGCCTAAGAAAGAGAGTATATATTTTGAGAATCTGTCGGTTAAATCTTTTTTATATTGAATATAATATCTATGTTTTTCCCAAATAGGATATACAAATCTTTGTAAATGATGATTAAAAAGATTTAAAAAATCATGCAATACAAAATCTTCATCTATACTATTTAAAACCATCTCACTATAATGCGAAGGCAGAGGAGAAGAACTCCCAAAAATACCCAAAAAATTAAGTGTTATTTCTACAAAAACATTAGCTTCTTTTTCTACAAATTCTATTTTGTCAATTTCAGATTTTTGGAAAGAGAGACTTACATTTGATTTAAAACGTATCTTTTCATATAAGGATTCAAACTTATATCTAGGATAGAATTTTTTTAAGTTTATGCAAGTTATTCTAATAGCTTGAGGTAAAGTAGTCTTTTTTATAGAATCATTTAGCTCTTTATTGATTATATCTAACTGCATTAAATTTTTAGTCTCCATTAAATAAGCTCTTGTGATCCCATTTTAGGTTTCCAAATAAACAACTCTTCATTTAAAATATCAACACTTAATCTGTGAAAAGAGTTAATATTGCTGTATAATGAAAAAAATTCATTTAAAAGGGAAGCAAACAAATATGCTTCACCTATACAAGAGAATTTATGAGGATCAAGTTCTAACTTAATATGCATACCTCTTATTGGCAATCCTTTGTCAATCATTTCACAAGTTTCATAAGAGATACTCTCTATTCCTTTTAACATCATTGATGTTTTTTCTCTCTGCTTTACATCATAAGCACCGAAAAAATCATATGTCTCTAAAATTGTTCTTAAAGTTTTTATATCATTTAAAGATAAATAGTTTAAAGACATATTTGAAATAATTTTCCAAAGGAAATCTCCATTGATGGGAGGAGGATAACTAACTGTCGGAATAGTAATATTTTTAAAACCTATATTTGCAGAATTCGATAAAGCATTTAATATGCAAATATCACCTAAAAGAAGCTTTGACGGCACATCTTTATTTGTGCAAAGAATTTTAACGGAAACCGTAGAATTAGTTTTTGAAAAATCATTTTCATTTTCAAAACTATTAGAAAATCTTAAATAAGTATTTGTTCTTTCTCCATCATCTGATAACTTTATTCTTGTTGAGAAATACTCATTATCGTCATCTATATGTTCAAAAGATTCAAAAGGAAGATAGTTTTGATAACTATTTTTTTTAGAAATCCAGCCTCTTACTTGCTCTATAGAAAATACTTCACTATGATTTTTATCCAAATCAGCAGGCAAGACTAAAAAATCCGTATATTCAAAATTTTTTCTTATAGGAACTGCATCTGATTCAAAAAGATTTACTATTGGTGTACAATAAAGAGAAAAATTCTCTTTTTGAGGTAAATTTGATTGAGACATCTTTTTTAACAGATTAATTTTTATAGTAAAATCTCTACTTTTAGACAAACTCTCTTCAGAAAGTCTGCTTATAGTATTTAAATTTAAAATATCGATAAATAAAAATTTATCTTTAAAACAAAAAAAATCTTGCAAAAGTACATAACCGTCAAAAATATTTAACGGTTGAGGAGTCAAAGAATCTGAAGAATTAAACCCTACAGGTATAATAGAATTTTTATTTATTGATATTTCATCTAAAGTTTTTTTATCTGAATCTTTTATTATTAGTTGAATACTTTCAACATATCTTGTCAAAAACAAATATAAATCTTGTGCAACAAATTTAGAACCACTTAAATAGAGTCTTAAATCACGGAAAATCAAATCTTGCAAACTACCGGAAGCTGTCATACTCATATTCATTTCCAAGCTGCTTCTTTTGCCTTGAATATGATAATTTATACTTTTTAAATCAAAAGGCATAACAACAGTGTCATATACCGTTCTAAATTTACATTGAATGGCATCAGGTTTTATTTTACTTAGAACTTCACTGTTTTTTGACATTTTTATATTATCCAGTGAATCTTTTATCGATTCAAATTGAATAATACTAAAAGAAGGTATAGGTCTTGTATAACTTGGCCAAAGCAGTTCTACTAAGGTATGTGCAACCTCAGGCAACTCTTTGTCTAGTTGTTGTTGAAGTCTCCCTGTTAAAAAAGCAAACCCTTCTAATAGTCTTTCAACATCAGGGTCTTGCCCCTCTTTTGAGAGAAAACTAGACAAGCCTGGATTTTTTTTAGAAAATTCTGCTCCGTCTGTTCGTAAAGCAATTAACTCTTTTTTATAATAATCGTTAAATACCATCTTTATATATTTTCACTTTCCCGTTTTTTAATAAATCTGCTTTGAAATTTATTCTTTTGCTTTTTCCGTTTACAAGCAAATATCCCTCTATATATATGTTCATTTGATTTACGGCTAATCTTTGTTTTGATACTGCAACTCTTGTTTTATAAAGTCTTGGTTCAAATTTTTTTATACAAAGTTCACAAAAATACTCTATTCTCTCAATAGAGTCTTTCATGCTTAAATTTATATTGTTCAAATCAGGTCTTCCATAATCTGTAGCAATTTCACAGCTTCCTGCATTTGTAGAAAAAATACGAGATAAATTGTTTGCAATAGAGGCATAAACTGCCTCTTCTATGTTTTCATACTGATTATAATCAAAATCAGAAGTCAATCTTTCAAACAAACTACCTTTAAATGCCTTCATAATTACTCTTTATCTAGTTTTCCTACTAAAGATAATTCAAAACTTGCACCCATATATTTAAAATGAGGTCTTAATGATATTTTTACTTTGTACCACCCCGGATCATTATCTATATCTTCAACATCAATAGCGATATCCTTAAAAGGTTTTTTACTTCTAATCTCAGCACTTGGATTTTCTTGATTTGCTACATACTGTTTTGCCCATTTGTTAAGTTCTCTTTCTAAATCTGCTCTTTCTCTCCAAGAACCGATATGCTCTCTTTGAAGAACTTTTATATAATGAGACATTCTAGTAATTGCAAAAAGATACGGTAATTGCGTTCCTAGTTTATAATTTAAAGCAGCTTCATTTCCTTCAGGAGTATCAGGAAAAATTTTTGGAAGTTGAGCAGAACTAGCAGCAAAAAACGCAGCTGAATTGCTTCCTTTTCTCATAATTAAAGGAATAAATCCTTGTTCTGAAAGTTCATACTCTCTTCTATCTGAAACAAGCACTTCTGTAGGGATTTTCATTTCAATATCACCCATACTTTCAAAAGTGTGTACAGGTAAATCTCTAACTTCACCGCCGGATTTTGGTCCAATTATATTTGTACACCATCTGAAATTTGCAAAACTATTTGTTAATTTACTTGCAAAAGCATATACAGTATTACCCCATAAATAGTGCTCATGATTTTTTGAAACATCTTCTTTATAAACAAAATTTGATATTGGATTGTCTTCCGGATCATAAGGAGCTCGAAGTAAAAATCTAGGTAAAGTTAATCCTACATATCTTGAATCTTCATTTTGTCTAAAACCTTTCCAAGCCGCATATTGAGGAGAATTCATAACATCATCTATATCTTTTAAGTCAGGAAGTCCTTCAAAACTTTCAAGTCCGAAGAATTTCGGTCCCGCAGCAGCAATAAACGGAGCATGAGCCATTGCAGCAATAGAAGCAACTTTATTTAAAAATTTCATATCAACATTTGAAGGAGACAATTGATAATCTGCAACAATAGTACCTACAGGTTCTCCACCAAATTGCCCATATCCGCTTGTATATACGTGCTTATAAAGTCCTGATTGAGTTATATCTAAACTATCTTCAAAATCTTCGATTAACTCTTCTTTAGAAACATTAATAATTTCCATCTGGATATTTTGTCTAAAGTCAGTTCTTTCAACTAACATATACAAACCTCTCCATTTAGATTCTAAAGCCTGAAAATCTTCATGATGAAGGATTTCATCCATTTGTGCAGAGATTTTATCATCTATTTCCGCAATCATTTTATCGATTATTGATTTATTTACTTTTTCCTCTTCATTATCAGACTTTATTAACTCTTCAATTAGTGCTCCGACACCCGATTTCACTACATCGTAGGTTTCATCTTCTTGTGATAGTTTTGTTTGAGCAACAATTCCGTCTAATAAAGAAAGTGTTTCTAATGATGAAACATCTTGAGTCATGTTTTCAGTTACCATATTTGTCCTTTCTACTACTATTCTTTTGAACTTAAACTAAGTTCTTCCATTAACTTATCTCTCTCTTCTTTGTTTGAGATTGCCTTTTCAATTGCTTTTCTAAATGCAGGTACATTCCCCAACGGTCCTTTTAAAGCCATTAGTGATTGTCTTAGTTGCATTAAAACCTTCATCTCCGGTACATTTTCAACAATTTTTTCCGGTGAAAAATCTTTTACTGTATTGATTTTCAAATTTACGTTTAAAGATGAATCTTCCTCATCTATAAGTTTATTATCAACATTAAAGTTCACCGATAAATTTTGAGCTTTTAAAACATCATTAAAGTTACTTTTATCAATTTTAACTGCTCTTTTTTCTTCTACGGGAACTTTTTCCTCATTTGGATTATATTCCCCTAAGATTGTCAATTTATAAGGTATCTCTACATCTTCTAAAGCATCTCCCGTTGCAGGTTTATACGTGACGTTAATTCTCTCTTTTGGTGATTCTGATTGTTTTTCCATTTTTTCTCCTAATTTAATTCTATTTCAAAAGCACTATTTATATCAGTTTTGCAAAGTCTTTTATAAATTTGTTCTAATTTATCATTTTGGATATCTATATTCGTAAATGAGTTTAAAATCAAAGAGTAGACCTTTGATACGAGTTTTGGATTCCAATCATCTAAATTAAATCTATCTATATCTTTTTGTAAATCTTCCAATAATGCTAATGCAATATCCTTTTTGTTAAATTCAACTGCAAGCTGCGCATGATATAACCTCCAATTAAACTTTTCTTCAATGCTTGCAGAACTTTCATATTGTTTTGCAACTTCTTGCATTGCTTCTTTTATTTTTCCGTTATTTGCAAGTTCATAAATCGACTCTATAATTTGATCAGAACTATTGCTTTCTTCTTTTAAATTATCATTTTCATCATTTTTATTTAACTCATCTTTTAACCATTTTTTAACTCTGTTTGATGCAAAAGGAGTATCATCGTTAAAAAAGAAATCTAAAATTCCACTATTTGTTTTTAGAAAACTTAGAATAGTATTTTTTACTTCATTTGATATTTTTTTATTATTTGTTTTTTCAAAAATATTATAAAGAAAAAAATGTCCGTCAATCCAAAATGGAGATACTTCTATTATTTCTTGTGTCAAACATAATGCTTCTTCAAACTTTTCATCTTCATATAGCGAAGTAAGCTCATCTAGTTCCAGTTCAGCAGGAGGATAAAGAAGAGTTTTTTTGCCATTTGCATAAGGCAATCCATCTGTTTCCAACCATGAAAGGAAAGTTGAGATTCGTAATGCTCTTAAATCTGTAAAATCTTTTTTTCTATAATAAGAAGCTAATAATGAAGAGCTTTTTTTAATATTATTTAAAACTTTTATTGCATCAGAATCAGAAGAAACTTCAGTTAATCTATCAACAGAAAGTTCAACTTTATTTTCACTTTTTTTCTCTACTTTTTCTACTTTTGCTTCAAGTTTATTCTCTTCTTCTTTTTTTTGTTCTTCATCAAAAAAAGGCTTCAAAAAAGATATTATCTTCCTAAATTTGTTATCATTACTTTCAAAAGATTTTTTTATTACTAAATCCAATTGAACAAACAATTCATAAAAAGATGAAGGTTTTATTAGCAATTTTTTATTGGTTTCATTATTAATTATTTCATTTGTCAATGAAGTTTCCAACCAAAGAAAAATATTACTTTTTGCCTTTAAAGACTTAGGAAACAATTCTTGTTTAAACTTCTCTATAAATGATATATAAAAAGTTAAATTGTCATCTAAACCTTCCCATAGATTATTTTTCCATGATGAAAAAAGCCACCAAGAAGCCAATTTTAAATCTTTTGTTTTATTTTCTAATAGTTCTTGAGTATTTTTATATATATAGTTCCAATCACTTGACTCTTGTGTTACACTATAATCTTTATCTACTTCTTGCTCAATAAGAAGGTATAAATCTTCATATCTACAGTCAATTCCATACTTTTGCGTAGATTCAAATTCTCTTAAAATCAACTCACTCAAAATAAAAAAACCTTTGCAATTATTAATTTAATTGTGAATTTTAACCATATAAAACTTTAAAATATATAAATTTATTATCAATAAATATTAATAATATTTATTTTAAAATCTAAATTAAACTTATTTTAAGTTCAATAATTAAATTATTTATATATTTTAATAAATATTATCTATATTTAAATTATTTTTATGTAATATAAGCAAAATTTTTTTGGGACTAAAAGAATGGGTAATGAATATAATGTAATAGAAGAAGCAGTAATAACTTGTGCGTGTGGAGGGAAAGTAACTCTAACTTCAACTGTACCGAATCTAAAAATTGCAGGTAAAAAACCTTTATACCTAAAAGATATATTAGGAGCCCCCGTTTCTTGTCCCAGAAGTATAAATCCTTGTACCAAAGTAGCTAGTATCTCAACAGCAGGAACAGAAGTAAATGTATCTGCAAGCGGTTTAACCTATCTTCTAAGAACAGATGGATTTAAAACAGATAAAGGAAGAGCTGTAATACTAAAGAATCCTGGACAGGGGACTTCAAAAATTTCATCTATTCCAAGCTTAGAAAATCAAGATGTTGTTGCAGAAGAAAAGGCTTTAAAAGAAGAAAATATTAAAATAGAAGAAGAGGTAAAAACAAAATATGAGCTTTATCTTTTAAGAAAATCAGGAGAGATATATAAACCAATACGCCCATCGAGAGCCTTTAGAAAAGCAGATGAAACCTATGTGAATAATCAAAAAGAGAGTGATTTTGATAATATCTATTCTCATACTTTAGCTTTTGTATATTTAGTAAAAAACAATGAGTATATAGAATACAAAATATATAACAGCGGTGGAATAAATGCTGAAAGAGTAAAAGATATATATTATCATGATACAAAAAATGAAGTTTTAAGAAAATTTATCCCTTTAGAAGAGGATACAAAATATCAAATTTATTATAGTAATTTCAAATTGAATAATATAGATGATATACAAAAACTTCCAAAATTAGAAATAAATCCAAAAACATTAGGTAAAAAAAATGGGATCTATATAAAAGATATTGATAGTATAGATAAGAATGAAATTGAACAAAAACTCCTAAATGCCCAAACTCCTAAAAATGGAGAAAAAAATTCAAATATCATAGTAGGCTTTTTAGAAGATATTATAGGAGAAATTGAAGATTTATATGAAGAGTATTATACAAACTATAAGTTAGCCTTTAGTCATAATAAAAAAATCTTTGATGATATAAAGAAAAAGAATACGTATGGTTATACTGTGGCTAATTTGGTGGATTTATTTCATATAGATGAAAAACAACAATCAGATGCAGCCAAACTTTCCAATATGTATGCAAGATTAATTTTACTACTTTATACAGATAAAACATTTGTGGATTTGTTGTTTAGTAAGCCAAACTTAGCTGAGTTTTTAGATAAAGAAACTATGAAAATAGCCAAAGCATATATGCAAGAAACTGCGTATTTGAATAAAACCATTTTTAATAAAACATTAGCTGCAAATGCAGTAAAACAAGACTTTGTGATGGATAAACTTATGATTGCTAATAGTGGCGTTACTTTTAATGGTACTATGCTTGATTATAATTATAGATATGCCTATTATAACAAATATGCCCAAAAGTTTCAAAAACCTAAAATGAGTCGACAAGGCTTTAAAACTCTTGAATTTTATGGGTCAGACTCAGAATTTACTACTATTCAAGAAGATGCAAGATTGGTTGCAGGGTATGTGATGTTTGCAATATTTTTTAGTAATAAATATGAAGAGCAACTCAAAGCTTCAAAAAATTATGATACGCTTTATAAATTAAGAGAAGAGTTTTATATTCATCTAAAGTTAATGCAGCCTCTACCAAATATAGGAAGCAATAATATACGAGATATAAAAAATGTTGTGGAAAAACAAAAACAAAGCTATAACGCAATTTTAACCAAAGAAGATAAGTTTTTAGAAGAATTTGAAAATCTTAATAACATGCATAAAATAAAATCCTATGAAGCCAATGGTGGCAAAGTAAATCTTTCTTCAAAGTTTATTTATACCCCAACAACTTCATTGTATAAAGACAGTGGTGTAGCTACACCAAAAAGTCTCCTGCCTGCAATTCTTAGTAAACTCAAAGATAATAAACTGGCTTCCCTTTTGAAAATCTATCAAAGCATAGAGTATTCTGATGATTTGGTATATACTGTAAGTAATATGAATATCATGCATTTATTAAGTGCTCCTAGAATTCTTATTGAACAAGAAGGAAATGAAACAAGCCCTTTTAATAGTGAATTAACTCATATATATAACTTTATGATCCATACAACAGAAAAAAGAAAAAAATTAAGTGACGATAAAAAAGATATTATCTTCACTCAATATGGTATATCTACAGCATACTTAGAGATGCAATTGTATCATCTAATGAATGCCTATTTGCAAGGTGGAGCTTTGCAAAGTAAAGCTCAAAGCTTTATAGACAGATATAAAAAAGAAGTTCCTGCTAAAAATAAAATCAAACTAGATAATATCAATGATATGCTCTTTGACCCAACTTTTAAAAGTAAAGATAGGATGGAAGAGTTTATGGGAGTCATTGCCTTAGCTAATGGTATTAGTGGGAATATTATTGATATATTGGATGAAATTAAAAAAAATAAAGAATCAATTAGATTACAAAAAATCCCACATATTGATTTAGACAAGCTAGACCAAACAATTAAAAACCTAACTACAGCCAAAGTACAAATGCAAAGTGCTAGTATGCTAATGTCTATGGTAGGATTGGGATATTTTATTTATAGAAAAGATAAAAACTTTGGTAATAGCATGGGAGCAGTAGGAGATGTAGTGAATATTGTCAAAATTTCAGTAGATACTCTTATAACTCAATTTAAAAATAAACAAGGTAATGCAGTAGAATCGATTATGCAAAAGATTCTACAACATAACAAATTCCAATCCATAGTAAAAAGTAGCTCAAAAATGATTAATGCTGTAGGTATTCCTTTGGTCATTATCTCAGGAACTTATAATACATTATCCTATTTTAGTGATGAAGATTATGATGCGAGTGTTGTTTCTGCTATGAAAACCATGCTAAGTGTTTCTTTGCTATTAAGTGCAACTATTATTGGTTTTATATTACTTATTATCTTAGAATTACTTTGGTATTTCTTTGGACATATCGTTATTGATAGTGATATTGAGAAGTATTTGTATAAATCATTGTTTTATAAGACTATGTCAAATGACTGGTATAAATATACCTCTCCAGGAGCTTTTTTAATACATTCGATAATAGAACATTATAGTGATCATAATGATTACAAAGCATATTATCTTTTAGAGGCAACCAATCACAATGCTAAACTAAAAGCTATAGAATCCCAAGGATTTAAATCTCCAAAAACTCTTGTAAATTTCATAGGTCAAAACTATAAAACCAATGAAATATTTTTCGATACAGCTTTAGAAAATGAGATAAGTTTTTTTAAAACTGCTATTTATGGAATCACTTTACAAAAAGTAGATTATAAAATAACAAATAGAAGAACAGTTATTGCAGGGATTGAAAGAGGGTTTAATGTAGAACATGCTGTAGGGATTCCCCAAAATTTATCTGATGATGAAAAATTTCAATTCTTTTATTCTCCATATCAAGGAAGTGAATACTTGGATATTAGTGTCACTTCTTTAGAAGGCGGAGATAGTCACTCTATTTTCAACCTTTTCCCTAATGAAGCCCCTTATTATCAAAATAGACAATTTGGACAATCTGCTCATAGTGCAAATTTTAAAATGTATGTGATAGTTTTAAGTTCATTAGTCAATGCTAAATATAAAATAGACATAGATAGAGGAGTAAGTGAAAACTATATTATGAGAATAAATGATATAGAGCAAATTAGCTTTACCCCTGAAGATAAACAATTTATAGAAGGAAAAATGAAATGATACAAATATTAACTAAAATACTATTATTTATATTTATTATTAGTTTTAGCGCTTGTGAGGATAAAGGCTCACAAAAAACCCAAACGCAAGAAGTACAATATAAATTTACTTTACCTATGCCAAAAGTTGAAGAAAATCATATAAATAAATATTTTAAACTCAGTCTATGGCACAAAGCTAAATATGACCCAATCCCAGCAACCCAAATAGGTTATGCTTATGCAAATAAACTACAAGATTATCAAAAAGCTTTAGAGTGGTTTGAATACTCAAACTCAATGAAACCAACAGCAGATAATTCTGCTTATGCGTGTTATGTACTTCAAGAGATGAAACAATATGATAAAGCTATCAAATGGTGTAATAACTCAATCATACAAAAAAGCAATAAAGAAGCATTATTTATGCTTGGGACTATATATGAAGATACACAAAAATATGATAAAGCAATAGAATATTATAAATTATCTGCAAATAAAGGTTATGTAAATGCAATGAATAACTTAGGGTTTGTCTATAATGAGAAATTAAAAGATTATAAAGAAGCAGAACAATGGTATTTAAAAGCAGTAAAAGAAAAAAATTATACAGCTTTTAATAATATAGCTCTTTTTTACCATGAAGATTTACATAATGATATCAAAGCTTCTGCTTATGCTATAGCTTTAATAGGAAATAAGTTTAGTTACCGATCAGTTATGAATTTATTAAAAAAAGATTGGAAAATCCCAAATGAAATCATAAAAAAAGGATATGAACTTCAACTAAACTCAGATGAATTTCCTATAAAATATAAAGGTGACTTAGGATTATAAAATAAATAAAACTCTATACACAAATAAAAGTTTTTATAATACAATAATATAAAAGGATTAAAATATGGTATTAAAAAAAGTTTTGTTAGTTTTCGTTTTATTGATTACAACTATCTATGCAAAGGATTATTCGATGAGTATTTATGATTTTAGCGTTAAAGATATTGATGGAAATGAAGTCTCTTTATCAAAATACAAAGGTAAAGTTCTTCTAATAGTAAATGTTGCCAGCAAATGTGGATTTACAAAACAATATGAGGGATTGGAGAAACTATTTGATAAATACAAAGATAAAAATTTTATGGTTTTGGGTTTTCCTTCTAATCAATTTGCAAACCAAGAGCCTGGAACAAATGAAGAGATAAAAGAGTTCTGTCAATTAACTTTTGGGGTCAAATTTGATATGTTTGCCAAAATTGATGTAAATGGACAAAATGCCGATCCTTTGTATAAATATTTGAAAAGTGAAGCTTCAGGAGCCCTTGGAATAGATGCTATAAAATGGAATTTTACAAAATTTTTAGTTGATAAGAAAGGAAATATTTTAAAAAGATACGGTTCAATTACAAAACCCGAAGAGATTGAAGAAGAGATAAAATCATTACTATAAAACAGAAACTTTATAGTTTCTATTTTATATAATTCTCTTTTGAATCAACTGTATCTAATTCTTGCCCTATTTCTTGATATCTTTTAAAATAGTATTTTACAAAAGAGTTTATTTTTGGATTTATGGGCATAAAATATTTTTCATCTTTTTTTGCAAATCTGTTTAAAAACTGTGTTGCATCTTTTTTATCCAAATAGTGTTTAGCCAAATCTGTATATGTTTTTACATACCATTGTTTAAGATTTTCATATTTTACAGATGAGATATCAATTATCAACTCTTCATCTGCCCAATCCAAAATTTTAGTTTCAAATAAAGCCGTTAGATGAATAAGCCCTTCACAATAATAAGGTTGAACCTCATCAACTTCCATCCATGCTATTAAGCCTACAGCTCTTTTTATCGTGTCCATTAAAACTTGTTTTTCCAAATCTCTTTCATCATTTGAATCATCAAGGAAAAAAGAGATAAGTCCGCCTGTTGTTGCTTTAAACTCTTCTATATTTTTAAAGTTTCCTGTTTTGTTCATAACAGCTTCTGTTTCAGCATCACACCATAAAATGTGTCCATACTCATGCCCAATAGTCGTAATATCATAAACTTGATGCCAGGCTTCGGGTTCATTAAATAAAAAAGTCCTGTCTTCACTTAAAAATTTTTGTCCAAAAATCTCTTGAGTAAGTTTTAAAAAAGGTTTTGCTCTACTTGTTTGTAAAATTTCATCTGCAAATGCAAATATTTTTTTCCCCTCTTCTTTTGAAACGATTTCATCATTTGGTACAACTTGTGCTGAAAACAGACCGTTGAATTCTGCACCGAAAAACAGCGCAGGTCTTCCTATATAAAGTTGTACTTTATCCAATGATTTTAAAGAAAAGTTATATATATCTTGATATTTTTTTTCACCTTTTAAACTTTCAAAAATCTTTTCAAAAGCTGATTTTATTTTTGTTACTCTGTGATCATTTTGCGTAAATTCGGGATTTGTAAGTCTAATATCCCACTCCAAAGCAACTGCTTTTCTAAAATGATCTTCATAATATTCAAGTGGGTGACCTATTTGAACCGGAGATTTTATCTTCATCCAAGCTCTGTCTACATCTGCCCATCTTTCAACCAATTTATGCTCTTTGGTTTCACTAAATGCTTTTATTAAAGATTGAATATAAAGGATATAATTCCATTTTTGTTCATAAATTTCATCTTCTAAATTTATTAATCTCTCTTCAAAATGTTCCAACGCGTCAACTACAGCCGTTGTTTGTTCTTTAAAAGCTTTAATGTATGCTTTTGAAGAGTAGTTTCCTTTTTCATCTTTTACCAAAGCTGAATAAGATCTATCCGCAACTATACTATTGTGTCCCATATCAAATAAAGAGTTCTCTTCAAGGTATTCAAATACTTTGTTTTCATCACCGTTAAACATATCTAAAAGCTCTTTGTTTACACCGTTTATAATATGTCTTGTCCAAGCACTCTGCCAAGATGACATTTTAAGTCCTACATTGTAAACGCCTGCAAAAATTTCTTGATAAAAAGGTGTTAAAAGATTGTTTGTTTTTATATAATCTATTGTATTTTTATGTTTTTCATGCCAAAAATCACGAACAAAACAGTAAGCTTTTTCTTGAAGTTCTATTATTTCATTTTCATTTTTACCTAGTTTTTTTAAAACTTGAACTAAAGAATCATCTCTTAAATTTACTACTCTTGTAACAAGAGCAAGTCTTAAATCCTCTTGCATTTCAAGATTCAAGGTTTCTGCAAATTTATCGATTAAAGTTAACTTGTCATATTCTTTATTTTCCACATAAGTGATTAATTTGTTTACACTCTCCTTTTGAGAATCTAGGAAATCGTAAACTTCTGCTAAGTCTTTTAAAAAATTTTTATTTTCCATATTAATCCTTTATAGAAAATTATTCTATCTTATCAAAACATTAAAAAAGCTTAACTTTAGCACTTTAAACTAAAAAGTGCTAAAAAGTATCAAAACTTTAGCTTCCTTTTATAAAGTTTTGATAAAATTTCATATAATAAAAATAAAATTATAGGAGAAATGATTAATGGCAAAACATCAATTTCAAACAGAAGTAGGACAACTATTACATTTAATGACACACTCTTTATATTCAAATAAAGAGATTTTTATAAGAGAACTTGTATCCAATGCAAGTGATGCAATTGATAAATTAAACTATTTAAAACTAACTGATGAAAATATAAAAGCAAAACTTCCAGAAGACTGGTCAGGTGAAATCAATATAAAACTTGATGAAGAAGATAAATCAATTACTATTGCCGATAACGGTATCGGTATGAATGAAGAAGATTTAATCAACTCAATAGGAACTATTGCAAAATCTGGTACAAAATCTTTTGTCGAAGCTTTAACCGGTGATGCAAAAAAAGATTCAAATCTTATCGGACAATTCGGGGTTGGGTTTTATTCTGTATTTATGGTTGCAGAAAAAGTAGATGTAATCTCAAAAAAAGCAGGTGAAGATACAGCTTACAAATGGACAAGTACGGGAACAGGTGAATTTGAACTAAATCCTTGCATTAAAGATACAAGCGGTACGGTAATTTATATCAAACTTAAAGATGAAGAAGCAGAAGATTATACTTCAAAATACAGAGTTGAAACTATTGTAAAAAAATACTCTAATCATATTGCTTATCCAATTTTCTTAAACTATAGTGAAGAAGTAACGGAAGAGTTAAGCGAAGAAGATAAAAAAGCAGGGAAAGAGGCTAAAAAAACAAAAGAGAATAAAAGAGAACAAGCAAATGCAGCTACTGCTTTATGGACTCAATCAAAATCAAATCTAAAACAAGAAGATTATAATGAGTTTTATAAATCGATTTCTCACGATTCTCAAGATCCTATGCTTACAATTCATACAAAAGCAGAAGGGGTAAATGAGTATACAACACTATTTTACGTGCCAAAAACTGCTCCAATGGATATGTATAGAGCAGATTATCAACCGGGAGTTAAACTATACGTTAAAAGAGTATTTATTACAGATGATGAAAAAGAACTTTTACCTACATATTTAAGATTTGTTAGAGGGATTATTGATTCTGAAGATTTACCGTTAAACGTATCAAGAGAAATCTTACAAGAAAACAGAGTTATGGCAAATATCAAACAAGGTTCTGTTAAAAAGATTTTAAATGAAATCAAAAAATTATCAAAAGATGAAGAAAAATACAAAGAGTTTATAGAACAATATAACAGACCTCTTAAAGAAGGGGCTTATCAAGATTTCACAAACAAAGAACTACTTTTAGAACTACTAAGATTTAAATCAACAAAAGCAGAAAAAAATAACATGACCTCGCTAGAAGCTTACAAAGACAGAGCAGATAGTGAACAAAAAGCTATTTACTATATCGTCGGTGAAAATGAGAACGTATTAAGAAACTCTCCGCTTTTGGAAAGTTATAAGAAAAATGATATTGAAGTTTTAATCTTGGATGACAAAGAGATAGATGAGATTATAACACCTATGTACGGTGCTTACAAAGAGTGGGAATTTAAAGATATTACAGCAGTTGAGCCTCCGAAAGTTGAACAAACAGAAGAAGAGAAAAAAGAGGTTGAAGAAAAATTCAAAGATATCACCGAAAAAATCAAAGGTGCTCTAGGAGAAGCTGTAAAAGAGGTAAAAATCACAAATAGATTATCAAACTCTCCATCTTGTGTAGTAAAAGACGCAGGTGATGCACAAATGCAACAAATGGCTCAAATGATGAGAGCTATGGGACAAGAGATGCCTGAGTCAGCACCTATTTTAGAGATTAACCCGGATCATGAAATTGTTACTAAACTAAAAGATTTAAATGATGAAAAACTAGTTGAAGACGTATCGTGGGTACTACTTGACCAAGCAAAACTAAGTGAAGGTATGGAAATCACAGATACAGTTGCGTTTGCACAAAGACTATCACGAATTACAGCAAAAGCTCTTTAAAAAGCTTTTGCATAAATCTTCTACGTTGAAGTAAATTTTTAGTTCAATCGCATACCTTCATTATGCTCAATTGTCAAAATTTCACTTCTCCTTGAATTTTCATAGAATTAACTCTTTTGAAGGTAGTTAAATTATAAAATAATCTTATTAAGTTATTTCTAAGTCAAAATTTATTTTTCACTAATTATCAAAAGATATAATAATATAATAGTTTATAAAGGAATGATAATTGAGTAAATTAGAAAATTGCGAGTATTCTAAAAATGATATTAAGAAGGCAGGTAAAAGACTAGTAGCAAATATTAAGGATGAAAAAGCACTAAATATTTTATCAGCGTGGAGAAAAGACCATTCTTATCCTCTTGAATTAGCTGAAAAACTTTTAAAAGAAATATCTTTTAATATTGAAAAAGAAGCAATTTTTGCAAAAAGGTTAAAAAGAACAGATTCAATAATAAAAAAACTAAATCGATATAAAGCAAGTGATTCAAAAAATAAACAAATGCAATTAACTACAATGAATGATATTGGAGGATGTAGAATTATATTTTCTAATATAAAGAAAGTTCAAAAGCTTGTAAGATTTTTAACAAAAAGTAAAGATTTTGTAGTTAGGAATAATTATATAGAAGACCCTAAACCTGATGGTTATAAAAGTATTCATTTAATAGGTCGATTTCCAAATATTCATGGAGAACTTAGAAAAATAGAATTGCAAATAAGGACTAAAACTCAACACTCATGGGCTACTGCTTTAGAAATAGTTGATTTATTTACAGACCAATCAATAAAAACAAATCAAATAAAAGATAGAAACTGGAGTAATTTTTTTAAATATTGTTCAGAGCAATTTACTCTTCTTGAAAAAAATATATTTTTAAATGAAGAAAATATAAGATTTAATTTTCAAAACTATATGCAAGAATATAAAAAAAATAAAGAAAAAATGGAATTCTCTTTATATCAAGTATATTCTTTATCACAGAAATTGGATATTATAAAAAAATTTGACTTATACAGTAAATCATTAGATAAAACAGCAACACACTTGCAATTGATAAGTAATAAAAATGGAAATTCAGAAGGTTATATTTTAATAGAAATAACAAAATTAGATAAAGTATTCTCTGAAAACAGTAAAATAAAAGATGAAACTTTTCAGTTAAAAAGTAGTTATTTCCCTGTTGATGAAATAGACAAAGCTACAAAAGAATATTTAACAGCAGAGAAGCAAATTCTTTTTGGAAACACTTATGTCGCAGCATTAGTCTCTTCTAATTCTATCAAAGATATAGGTATTGCATATCCAAACTATTTTGCAGATTCTACAACTTTTATAAAAAATATTGTCACCTTACAAGAAGCATACAAAAGAATTAATCCAAGTATATTTAGATTAGGAAATAAAATAAAGTATTTATTTAAATAGATACTTTATAAAAAAGACTAATTTTCTTTTATCTCTCCCTCTTCACTTAATTCAATTATCTCTACTATCTCCTCCTCAACAACTTTTTCTTCAGCTCTTGAGATTATCTCTAAATAAAAAGTTTTACTGTTTGCTTCAACTGCTTCATTTACAAATTTTATTATATCTGCAAAGGATATCTCTTTAGGAGTATCTTCATCTTTGGCAAACTTACAATCAAAAAACCAAAAATCTTTTCCTTCTGGAAGAGACTTCTTTTGCTCTCTTTTTATATATTTTCTTATTTCATTTTTGATAGAGTCTACATTTCTATCTTGATTCTTGTTTTCTACTTGTAGATTAAAAGTTTTTTTCAAAAAATTCCTTTTTTGCAATTGTATCTAAGTTTTTCGGCTTTTAGTCTATTTTCTTTTTTTATTATAGATTTATTTATCTTTTATTCTTTTTAGCTATAATTATCTGTAATATCATTTGGTATTATTAATAATTATATGTAATATTAAGGATTCTCATATGGACGTCAGTTTTATTCTCGTTCTTTGTCTCACTCTTTTTTTCGCTTCTATTGTTCATGGAGCTATCGGTTTTGGTTTTGGAATGATTTCTACTCCTGTTGTAGCTTTGTTTACTGATATGCAAACAACTATTTTATATATGCTTATTCCTACCATGGTGGCAAATATTGTGAGTATTTCAAGTGAAGGTAAATTTTTTGAAGCGTTAAGAAAATTTTGGTTTATTATTACTTTGATGGTAATAGGTAGTGCTTTGGGTACTGTTTTATTGCTTTATACAAATTCAGAGTTTTTTAAACTTTTACTTGCAGCTATTATTTTTTTATATCTACTTCAATCTTTTGTAAAGATAGAAGCGACTTTCGTATCAAAATATCCGAAAGCTTCAACTTACGGACTGGGAATATTCGGCGGGATGTTATCGGGACTTACAAATATTGTTGCGCCTCTTATGATAATGTATACTTTACAATTAAAATATTCAAGAAAAGATACCGTACAGTTATCAAATTTATGTTTTTTATTTACTAAAATTGGTCAAATTTCCGTATTTTTATATTACGGTTCTTTTACGATGGAAGATTTTAATATCTCTATGATAAGTGTTGCCGTACTTCTTGTCGGAATGTATTTAGGAATAAAAGTAAAAAAAATAATTGATGCAAAATTATATGTAAAGATTTTAAAAGGACTTCTTTTTATAATTGCTTCAACTTTGGTTATTCAAACCTTAGGTGCTTAAAGGATAGATATGGATTCAAATCTTCTAAAAGTTTTTATCTCGGTTGCAAATACGAAAAGTATTTCTGCTGGGGCAAAAGAGTTGGGATTTACCCAGTCAAACGTAACTCTTCGTATAAAACAGCTTGAAAAAAGTTTGGGTTATGAACTTTTTCATAGAACAAACAGAGGCGTCGTATTAACTTTTGAAGGTGAAAAGTTCTACCCTTATGCAGTTGATATTGTAAAAAAAGTCGAAGAAGCAACTCTAAAAATGAGGAATATAAATCATCAAGAGTTATTAAGACTGGGTTCAACCCAATCAAATGCAACAATAAGGTTAATCCCTATTCTTGAGATGTTAAATAGAGATTTCAAAGATATGAAAATAGAGTTTAATATAGATAGCAGCATAAATCTAATAGATAAATTACTTAATTATGAGATAGATATTGCTTTTGTAAACGGAAATCCAAACAACAAAGATATAGAGGTTTTAAATAGTTTCAAAGATGAAATATATTTTATAGAACCAAAAAATAAAAAAGCACAAAATTGTGTTCTATCTTATAAAAATAGTTGTACATACTGTTTATACTTACAAGAATACGTAAAAAAGAATAAAAAAGAGAAGTACAAAACAATCGCACTTCAAAATTATGAATTGATGTTAGGCTGTGTAAAAGCAGGTTATGGAGTTAGCCTTTTATCAAAAAAGATAGTCGAAAAGTTCGGTTACCTTGATGACGTAAAACTTACAAAAGTTGATTCCAATTTAGATTCTCATCTTATTTGCAGAAAAGATTATCTTCCTATGATTGAAGATTATTTAAGAGCTTTAAAGATATAAGATTTTAAAGAGTTTTCTCTTTAGAATCTTCATCTTTATTTTTTTCTAAAACTTCAATAATACAAGTTGTCCCCGCTCTTAAAATATACTCTTTAGGTACTTCATCAATTGCTATTCTTACAGGAATTCTTTGAGCCAATCTAACCCAGGTAAAAGAGGGATCGACATTTGCCAAAAGACCAGCACCTCTTTGGTTGTCTCTATCCGTAATACCACTTGCTATACTCTCTACATGACCTTTTATAGTAAAGTCCGTTCCCATTGGCTGCATAATTGCTTCATCACCTACATGAATCTTAGGAATTTTATGCTCTTCAAAATATCCATATACCCAAAAACTATTCTCATTTAATATAGATAAATGGCTCTGCCCTACTTTTATAAAATCCCCTTGTTTTACAAGTAAATTATTTATCCATCCGTTAGTAGGAGCAAAAATCGTTGATCTTTGTAAATCAAGTTTTGCAAGCTCTAGTTTTGAAACAGCTTCATTTAACTCCTCTTTTGCCATAAGAAGTTTATATTTTGCATCATCTTTCACATCTTTTGCTATTACGCTGTCATCACCCAAACTTCTTTTATAGTATTCGGCTTTTCTCATTTTATAGTTTGCTTCTTTTAAATTTACAATGGAACTTAGTTTTGAAATATTTGCCTCAAATCTCTTTTTATCTATTTCAAAAAGTTTCTCTCCTTGTTTTACATACTGGTTATCTTTTACATAAACTTTTGTGATTATTCCGGCTACATCAGGAGCAACCAAAGTAATATCAGCTCTTATTCTTCCGTCTCTCGTCCAAGGTGAGTCCACATAATTATGCCATAATTTTAAAGTTAATAACGCTGCAATAGTTACAATACTGAAAGTAATAATATATCTTAATAGTTTTACGAATTTATTATTCATTTATATCCTTATTTATAAATTAAAAGTGAAAAAGTTGTAAATATGCACATAAAAAGTGCCGTTCTAAAAAGTCCAGGATGCCAGACAAACTCATATACACCCAAACTTGACAGAACTCTGTTTATTGCAATTTGTACAATTCCAGCAAATAAAAAAACTGCAACCAATGTAGGAATTTGTACACCAAATAGCGATATTATCTGCTCCATTAATTCTCCTCATTCAAAGGTAAAAATTTTCTGTTTTTAATAATCGAATATATAATAGAAAGCTCTAAATATATCTCTTTTAACAAAACTTGGTCATTTGCCGATTTTAGATGTTTATTACCTAAATCATTCATAAGTTTCTTGAATTTTACTACAATTTTATCTTTGTCTGTTTTATCTTTTTCATTGAAAAGTTTTACAAGATAGTTAAGTATTATTCTTATTTGGACAGGTTTACGCTGGGTAAACATTGTCTGTTTTTTTCTTATATTTATAATAGATTTCCCTATTTCAAGTGTTGATAAAATCCAAATAAAGATTTTTGAATTTGTTTTATTGTCTAATCTTCCGACCATAGAATATCTTTGCATCAAATCAAAATTAAGCATCTCAAGTTTCGTTCTTTGCAATGCCAAATCATCCTGAGTTAATACGCTTATTTGTTTGCTAAGAACTTTTTTAACTCTAGATTCAATCCAGGCATTCGACGCAAAATCCATCAAAACAAAACTATATGCTGAGATAAGCATTCCGATAATTGTTGCTATACTTATATCTGCAAAAAACTCAAAAGTCATATTATAGTGGGTATATATTGCGCAAGTATTGATAAAAATCAATAAAATCCCAAATCCCATAAGACCTTTTCCCGGTAAAATCATCAAAAGCGAAATAAATGCCAAAGCAGGCGTTAAAACCAAACAAAGGGTAAATAAATCATTTACGTATGCGGGAATAAGATAAAAATTATAAATCGGTGTTATTATCAAACCTAAGACCGTACCTATAATCATATTTTTTGTTATTCCGTATGGATTCGGTGCCGTACTTACAAGCAAAGTATTTGCAACAGCAGGAATTACGGCAAAAACCGCATAATGCCATCCCGTAATCATCCATAAACTCATCATCACAATTAAAGCAAAAGTAGCTCTTGTAATCATTGTGAAAATCAATACATTATCGCTGTATGTTGAAAACTTTAAATTTTGTGTAAAGTTTTGAGATATTTTTATTTTTTTGTTTTTGCTTATAAAATTATAATAAGTATTGCAATACTCATAAAGCTCGTTTTCAAGTCTTTTTATAAGATGAGTTATACTTCTAAAATCGTTTTGAGATTCAAAACTGTTTAACTGCAACCTCTGTTTCTCTTCTTCTATTATATTTTTTGATTTTACTTTTACCTCTTTTAATTTGAAAAGAAGACTATTTATATTTTTTGCTTCTATTGGTTTTTCTTGAAACTCTTTTAAAGCAACTTCAAAATCATCATAAATCTTTTTCAAACTCTCTAAAAAGACTTTGTCATCTTTGCTGTTATTAATTATATTTCTCAAAGAGAAAAAAGTTGTACAAATATGCATAAACTCAAAATTCAATCTTTTATAATAGATTTTATCAACTTTTTTTAAATTTGTTTCAAAAGAGCTGTTGACTCTTAATGAGTCTGAACCTAATATATCTCTGCTGTAATTAATAGTAGGTGTTTCAAAATTAAAAAGGCTTTGTTTGTTTAATAAATTTTCCAATATAAGTTTAAACTTGTTTTTTTCGCTTTTTATCAAAGATTTTGAAAGATTTTGAGGGAAAAGTACTTCACTTACGAAACTTGCAGACAAAAGTCCTATTAGAACTTCAGAGAGCCTATCAATACCGAAATTAAAAACTTCTGAAGGAGTTTCCATTATAGGCATAGTTACAAGAGCAATCGTATAACCTGAAAGAACAAATCCGTATGTCATAAAGTTTCTTGCCATAAATCCTACAGCAGAACAAAGTCCCACCCAAAGAGCAAAAAATATCGTAAAAGAGACTCTATCTTGTGCAAAAGCTCCTAATAGAGCAATTGCCATAATAGTTCCCAAAACTGTTCCAATAAGTCTGTAAAAACTTTTTGAAAAAACAAGTCCGCTAAAAGGCTGCATTACGATAAATAGTGTAAACACGGATGTTTGCGGCATTTGTAAGTTAAAAACCATACATAAACATAAAGCCAAAAGTGAAGCTGTAACTGATTTTAGAACATAAATAAACCCTGGTAAATCCTTACTTGTCCACTCATTTGCAGCTAATTTAAAATTCTCTTTAGTTATGGCTAACATCTATTCTCTCACTTTTATATCCGCCACCAAGAGCTTTGATTAAATCAATTTGTGCATTTAACTCTTTATCTTTCAAACTTATATTTTTTAAAATCTCTTCTTGTAAAAGAAGTTTTGAGTTAAGATAAGAGATTTTATTGTTTAAACCTATTTCATAAATTCTCTTTTCTATTTGTAAATTTTTGTTTTTCTTTTTTAAAATTTCATCTTGATATTTTAAATTTGATTTTGTTAGTTCAAGTTTTCTCAAAGAGTTTACCACTTCATTTACGGCTTTTATAACACTTTGATTATAAAGCTGCACTTGCTCATTGTAATCACTTACTTTTATATTCAAATTTGCTTCTCTTTTCCCTGCATCAAACAAAGGCAGAGAAAAAGCAACTGCGCCTAAAGGAGCAAAAGAGGTATGATTAAACAGACTTGACCAAGGAAATGATGTAAAATTTAATAATCCGTTTAAACTAATATTCGGATAAAATTGAGCTTTTGCATTTTTTATATATGCGCTTTTACTAAGTAAAAGATATTTTTGCATTGCAATTTCAGGTCTGTGAGACAAAATATCCAAATGAATATCTTTTGGGATAAAAACTTTATAATCATCTGCAATATCAGTTTTTTCTAACTTATCCATTTGAGAAGGCATCATTCCTGAAATAATTGCGATTGATCTTTTTATATCCTCTATTTCAATTCTAAGATCTGAGATTTTTTGATTGATTTTTTCTATTGAAGAGCCACTTTCATTTATCTCTTTTCTATTTGATAAACCCAATTTGTGAACTTTGTCTAAAATATGATGTTTTTCATTTGTAATTTTTTTCAAAATCTGTAGCTGTTCTAACTCTCTGTTTTTATAATTTAATGAAATATATAATTTGGCGATTGAAGTTGAGACAGACAACTCTTTTACTTTTATATATGCTTTTTGAGCCAAGGCTTCATTTAAAGAAGCTCTAATCAAGGAGGCTCTTTTATCCCAAAAATCAAACTCATAATCAAGATTTAAACCAAACTGATAAAGATTGTAATAGTTTCCTCCCAAAGGAGCGGGAAATATATAATTTTCGCTAAATCTTTGTCTTGATACATCTGCACCAAAACCGATATTTGGCAGATTTGCGGATTTTCTCATTTTTACAAGAGAGTTTGCTTTTGCATATCTTTGTTTTAAAGCCTTTAAAGAAGGAGTATTTTTTATAGCATTTTCAATCAAAGAGTTCAGCTGTTTATCTTCAAATTTTCTCCACCAATTGTTTTGCAACTTCAAATTAACACTTTGAAAACTGTTTAAATCTTCTATAAACTCTTGTTCTATTTTCGTATCTTTTATAACTTTTTGTTTTTCTATATTAGGAACACAACCTAAAAACAGAAAAACCGACAATAAACTAAATATGATTTTTTTCATTTTATCCTTACTTTATATTTGAATATATTTTTTTTAATGTTTGAATTAAAAGCTCTTTATCCTCAATATCTTTTAAAGCCTCTTCTTCCATTTTTTTATTTGCTTCGATTAGAAGTTTTTCTAAATCTCTTCCTTTTTGGGTAAGACATACTAAAAAAGCTCTTCTGTCATCTTTTTTTGCTTTTCTTTTTACAAAACCTTTTTTTTCAAGTTTATCTATCATAAGAGTTAGACTTGAGGGTTTAAAATAAGTATCTTCGGCTAACTCTTTTTGAGTTAGGTTATCTTTTTCGCAAAGCCTTCTTAAAATAATACTTTGAGCAGATGAAATATCATAATCCACTAAAAGTTTTTCAATATTATTCTTTAAACTATTTCTTATATTGGCTATTAATACGCCAAATACGTTATCAAATTCAAAAGACATGATTTTCCTTAAATTACTAAGATTGTGATTTAGTTAATGTGTTAATAATTAATAAGATAAGAATATTATCCTTTTTTCCTTAAAACAAGATTATTTTTCTGTTTAAATAAAAAAAAATTCTTAAAATTCATTATCTTTTGATAAACTTTTGTCTAAAATTTATACTCAATTTAAAACGAAGAGGATTTCAAATGTCAATAACGATTAGAGATGCAATTTCTGACGATGCACAGCTTATTTTGGATTTTATTATAGAATTAGCAGTTTATGAAAATGCAAAACACGAAGTTAAAACAGATGCAAAGCAGACAAAAGAGGCAATTTTTGGAGAAAACTCAACTGTTCAAGCCCTGATTTGTGAACAAAACGGTGAAGCAATCGGATATGCGGTATATTTTTACAACTATTCAACGTGGCTTGGCAAAAAAGGAATCTATCTTGAAGATTTGTATATAAGTGAATCAAAAAGAGGTTTAGGAGCAGGAAAAGCAATACTTAAACATTTGGCAAAAAAAGCAGTTGAAGAAAACTGCGGTAGATTTGAGTGGTCATGTCTTGATTGGAATACTCCCTCAAGAGAGTTTTATGAAAGTCTTGGAGCAAAAGCACAAGAAGAGTGGATCGGATATAGATTAGAAGGAGATTCTTTACATAGTTTTGCCGAAAGTTAATTCCAAATCAAGTATACTTCCATAAATTATAATATAAAAGGATAGATTTTGAGTCTAGAAAGTTTTGAAAAAGTTTATAATGAATTTAATCAAAAGCTAAAAAACAGAGAGTTTAAAGAGGCTTTGCTTTTAAGTTCACAGTTACTTGATAATGCAACAAATGAGATAGATACTTTTTATGCATTAATGGGTAAAGCAACTGCACTTACAAACCTAGACAACAACAGTGAAGTAATTAGTACGTATAAAGAGATCATAAAAAAGTTTAAAAATTCAACAGATGAAACAATTTCAAAATTTTTAATATATGCTTATTATAACAAAGCTTTAGCTTATGCAAAAGAGAAAAACTTTGAATCAGAATTAAAAACCTATAACGCTTTGCTTGAAAAGTTTATTGAAGATATCTCTTATGATACGGAAATAGTTCTTGCAAAAACTTATATAAATAAAGCAATTTGTATCTCTGAATTAAAAGATTTTAAAGATGCGCAAGTTGTATATAAAGAGCTGGTAAATAATTTTGAAAACTCTAAACAAGAAAATGTTTTATTTCATGTTGCCCAAGCAGCTTATAATATTGCCTTGATTTACGGACAAAATGAGCAAAATAAAGAAGCGATAAAAGCTTATGATTATCTTATTAATAAATTTGAAGAGAGTTCAAATCCAAGAGTTTTGGAATTTTTTGCAAAAGCTTTAGTAAATAAAGCGGCAAAAATCAGAGAGTTAAACAAATATAATGAAGCTTTGGATATTTATAATCAAGTAATTGAAAAATTTGAAGACTCCAAAGGCGAACTTAAAAATCAAGTTGCTTTAGCTCTACACAATAAATCAATTCTTTTAAGTGAACTTCAAAGAGAAGATGAACTTTTAGAAGTTTGCGACAGCATTATTGAAAAATTTTCCCAAAGTAAAGATGAAATGATTATGAATATAGTAGCAAGTGCAGAAGTTATAAAAGATAAAGACAGATATAACAACAACACTTTTTAAAACCTCTTAAAAAATAAGAGGTTTTAAATAAACTTAGAAGAGACCTCTTTTAGTATTTCATCTGCCAAAAATGATTCTCCGTTATACTTAACGACTTTTATACCTTCACTTGTAAAAGACTTTGCCGTATTTTTACAAGCTGTTTTTACAACTACATAGTTACACTCTTTAAGAGTTCGTCCCATTTTATTGTGCTGTTCAATATGTTCCAAATCATCATGGTCATGTTCACAAGCATGCTCTTCTTCGGGATGTTCATGATCAAGATCTGTTCTAGGGTTATTTTTAATCTCTTCTAGTTTGAAAGATTTGAACATACTAGAACCACTCATAGAAAAGATTGCAAACTTAGGAGTATGACCTGCATTTGGGAAGAATCTAAGATTTTCATCTTTTACCGGAATTGCTATTTTCATTATTATCCTTTTGAAAATTTTTATATATCTTACACATGGAACATTAATCTATGCAATTATTAATCCACAAGTTCAAAAATTTAAATAGTTAATAAGAAAGGTTGTATAATAAACAGATTTAAACAAAAGGAAAAAGAAGTGGGTATTTTAAAAAAAATCATAAATTACATTGCAAAAGCGAGCATACCGACTTATAAATTTGAAAATAACAGACTCTGTTTTAAACTAAAAAACAATGATTTTTACGAATACCCTGTAGAAGATTATGATATTAAAACAAGACATGATCCTTATATAATTCATGCTTACACATTAAAAACAAAAGAGCTCTTTTTAGAATATATAAAAGATGATCAAAATACTCAATGGAACGGTCAAGCTCTCTCTTTGTACGAAGGTTTTATAAAAGACAAACTAAAAATCAAAGAACTTACTTTGCTTGAGAAAAAAGAGATTGATAATTATCTTTTTAAAATCTATGAAGTTGATGAATCTTTCATTATTCATATAATTTACATATTCAGTTCATCTTCAAATACTATTATTATAGATGCAAAAGGAGATTTATATAAAAATTTAAGACAAAAACTTGAAAATGAGTATAAATACAAGTATGAAGAGAAACAAAAAGGTGAAATAAACTTTGATATTTCATTAGTAAAAGAGAACAATTTAGGAGGATATTTTGGTTATCAAAACGATTAAGATTTTATTTTTAATACTACTTTTTACAGGATGCAGTATAAAAAATGATTCTGTTTATAGTATGAATAATGCAAAATCAATGTTTTTAGGAAAAAGTGAAAATCCTGTTTTAGTAGAATTTCAAAAAGCAAAACTAGAACATCATTACTATTTTAGATGTGTTGACGACTCTTATACCCTAGCAGGTGAAAGTTCTACATACGGAAAACTTTTTATTGAATATGTAAGATTGGATCATAACTGTCATTGGACAGGACTTCCAAGCGGATTTTTTATTTCAAATATAAGAAATCAACTAAAGTTGGATGATATTGAAGTTGTAGAAAATTATGATATCAAAGGTTATGATTTTTCAACCTTAAAAGTAAATAAAAACAGCTACCTGTCTGTTATATATATCTATTCATCTAGCAAAGATATTTTTATTTTAGATTATAAAGGATTTTTATATGACAAACTGTTAAAAAGCTTTAAAAAAGATTATAAAAGTAAATACTCTAACAAAAAAAGATATAAAGGAGAGTATAACGACAGCTTAGTTAGAAAAAATCTTTTGGAAAACTATTTTGATATTGAAATTGAGGATAGATTATAAAAAACGTTTTAGATTAATATTCATCGGGAGTGTTAAAAATTCTGTGTCAATCTGATAAAATAATATCAAGGATTGACAATGAAAAAAGAAACAGAGTTTGATTTTAATGAAGCAGTTCAACAACTTTTAGCTGGTAAAAAAATAAGTGGGAAAGATGGTGTACTTGCTCCCTTAGTAAAACAATTAGTGGAAGCTGCATTAGAAGCAGAAGTAGAATCTCATATAAAAGATGATGTATTATCAGGAAATAAGAATAGGAAAAATGGTAAAACATCTAAAACAATAAAATCAACAGATGGAACATTTGAACTAAATACACCAAGAGATAGAGCAGGATCTTTTGAACCACAACTAGTAAAGAAAAATCAAACAACAATTTCAAATGAAATAGAAGAAAGAATAATTTCAATGTATGGCTTAGGATTAAGCTATAGAGATATAATTAAACATATTGAAGAGATATATAGAGTAGAATTATCAACTGCAACAATAAGTGCAATTACGGATAAGATTATTGATAAAGTAAAAGCATGGCAAAGTAGACCATTAGAAACAATTTATCCTTTTGTATGGTTAGATGCAATCCATTATAAAATCAAGGATGGTGGTAAATATGTGTCAAAAGCAGTTTATACTGTTTTAGGACTTCGTTTAGATGGTAAAAAAGAGATACTTGGACTTTATCTAAGTGAGAGTGAAGGTGCAAACTTCTGGCTTAGTGTTTTAAGTGATTTAAACAACAGAGGATTGCAAGATATACTTATTGCAAGTGTAGATGGTTTAAAAGGCTTCCCTGAAGCAATAAAAACAATATTTCCAAAAACAGAAGTACAACTATGTATTATTCATCAAATTAGAAATTCAATGAAATATGTTGCTTCTAAAAACCATAAAGAATTTATGAAAGATTTAAAACCTGTTTATCAAGCAGTATCAAAAGAGATAGCAGAAGACGAACTTCTAAAACTTGATGAGAAATGGGGTAAAAAATATCCTATTGTACTTCAATCTTGGCATAATAAATGGGAAAATCTATCTGTTTATTTTAAGTATCCACCTGAAATTAGAAAAGTGATTTATACGACCAATATTATTGAGTCTGTTCATAGACAATTTAGGAAACTAACAAAAACAAAAGGAGCATTTCCAAATGAAAATTCTTTATTAAAATTATTATATATGGGGATACAAAATGCAAGTGAAAAATGGACAATGCCAGTTAGAAACTGGAATCTAACTCTCTCTCAGTTAGCAATATTTTTCGAGGGAAGGTTAGATGATTTTTTAGAGGTGTAACTTTAGTTACAATTAGTTACTTGACACAGATTTTTAAACAGTCTCTATTCATCTTTTAATTTTTCTCTAATACTTAGAAATTCATCTAAGTGTTCAAAAAAGATATCTATAAGCTTGGGATCAAAATGTTTTCCTCTCTCTTCTTTAAAGAGGGAAAAAATTTTCTCATCTTCCCATGCTTTTTTATAGCATCTATCGCTTCCCAAAGCATCGAAAACATCAGCTAGTGCTGTTATCCTTCCATAGATATTTATCTCTTCACCTTTTAACTTTCTAGGATATCCTGTTCCATCCCATTTTTCATGATGTTCATAAGCAACGGTTGCTGCACATTTAAGAAGAGGTCTATTTGAGAGTTTTAACATATCATAGCCTAGTTGGGCATGGGTATCCATTATTTTTCTCTCTTCTTCATTAAATCTTCCGGGTTTATTTAGTACAGAATCGGGAATAGCGACTTTTCCTATATCATGCATAGGACTTGCTTGTTTTAGCATTTCAGCCTCTTTTTCGGGTAATCCGTAATATATAGCTAAAAGTTTGGAATACTCTGCTACTCTTTTTACATGATTTCCCGTTTCTTTGCTTCTGCTCTCTCCTATTGCGCCCATAGTAAAAACAACTTCTCTTTGTGTCTCTTCTATCTCTTTACTTAAAGCTTTAACCTCTTCTAGTTTTATTTGGAGTTCATCATACTCTTTTTTCTGCCTTTTATCACTTCTTGCCATTATTTTATCATGACGATAGATATCTTTTATTAATTTATCAGTTGTTGTTTTAAAATTGTTTTGAAGTTCATGTAGTTCTGAAATAAGTCTATTTTCGATACTATCAGGCATACTTTATTCCTTCTTTACTATTTTACAATCAGGTTAAACATAAGGCTCTCAAAATCTTCTTTGAAATCTTCTCCAGCTTCCATTGCACTTTCGTTTTCTTCGTCATATATCCAATTTATCTCAATATTTTTTCCGTTATTATGTGCCTCTTCCAATAAATCAAAAAAATCAAAAAAAAGTTTTGAGCTGCTTGAATTAAAATATATTATTTCCATATTAACAACTGTTTTACTTTGTTCATTTCCTTTAAAATACTTTTCAACCCAATCCATCATGGGTTTATAAAATTCAAAAGTATTTTCAGGATATGACTTTCCTATCAATTCTAATATTCCTTTAGAGGCATCTAATTTTATAGAGGGTGTATATTTCGTCTCTTCAATTATTAAACTTTCCATTTACTTATTTCTCCTTTTTACCGACAATCTTTGCTATAAAATGAAAATAATACTTTTCGTCATTAATTTCATTAAATTCGAATTTTATTTCATCACTTCTTTTTGCTATTTCATAAAATCCTATTCCCCCGCCTCTACCGTGTTTATCTTTACCGCTTCTTCTAGCTTCTCTGTATCTTTTTTTTATTTCATCTTTTGTTAAAGACAAAATCTCTTTTAACCTCTTTTCTATTTTTTGTTTATCCTCTGAGGTAACAATATTTTGACTATGTATAAAATAGTTGTCTGCTCTGTCTTTTGTAACTACAACCAAACCTTGTGAGGCTAATTCATTAGAAGTTAGTTCTTTCTTTTTTGAATAATTCATCATGTTTTGGGTAAGTTCTATAAATATCGTAAAAATATTGTTAGATACTCCCAAACTCAACTCATTTGCTATTGTCTCTTTTTCTAAAGCTTCCATCATCGAAGTAATTAGTGATTGAGAGATAAAGCCTCCGTAAGTTAAAAATATTATTCCGTCTTCATCCACTATATTTTGAATCACTTTTATATTCATTTCAGCCCCTGTACTTTACTTCTTACCTTACATAAACTTTATTTTATCAAAAAAAAATAAAATAAATAATTACAAAAGAGTAATTTAATATCACTTTTGTATAAATAATAGTTGTTAATAAAATTAATTTTTATACATTATATATTATAATTTCTAATTTAGGAGAAGAAATGTATAAAAAAGCTCTCTTTATTTTATTTTTATTTTCAAATGTATTAATAGCAGCAGATTCTATTTTAGAAATTGCATATGAAGAGAGAATACCTTATGTAAAAAAAGAGAATAACTCCTTAACGGGTTTAGTTGCAACTCCAGCAATTAAAGCTTTAAATGAAGCAAAGATATCTTATGTACTAAAAGAGAAACCTTCAAAAAGGCATCTTTTTGAGATAAAAGCAAATGTAAATAAAATATGCGCTTTGGGATGGTTTAAAAACAAAGAAAGAGAAAAATATGCAAAATATACTCTGCCTTTATATCAAGATAAACCATTTGGTATTATTGCAAAAAAAGAGAAAAATATAGAACTTGAAAATATAAATATTGATAAACTTTTAAACAATAAGAAATATACTGTTTTAACAAAAGCCTCATACTCTTATGGAAATTTTTTAGATAAAAAAATCGAAAACTATAAAATCAAAAAAAGTGAAGTTTATTCAAATAATGAAAAAATGCTTACTTTAATAGAAAGAGGAAGAGCCGACTTTATGTTTATATCAAAAGAAGAAGCTACTTTACTTCTGAAAAAGAATAATTATAAAAATCTGCTTTTTTATAAAATAGAGGGTATTCCCAAAGGAAACAAACGATATTTAATATGTTCAAAAAAAGTTCCCGATGAATTGATAGAAAAAATTAATCTTTATATAAAGAGAAGTAAATGATTTTCAGATTTTTACTTCTTCTACTAATACTTTTCTCAAATATTTTTGCAGATCAAAAAAATCTTGATAAAGGTATTTCCAACTCCATTGCAAGTTCATTTTATGAGTTAAATGAAGAAGAAGTAGAAAATATATTAAAAACCTATATGCAAGAGAATAGTCAAATAAAATATATTGCAGTTTATGATAGTTTGACAAATAAAAGATTTTTGTTTTTATATAAAAACAGGGATTCCGAAATTCTTAATGAATCCTTTGACGAAACAGCTTTACAAATAGATTGTGTTCCAAGAATATCCGAAATAATTTATAAAAATGAATTAATAGGCAGAATAAAAGTTTGTTATAAAAATGCTGCCGAATCAATTTTATTAAATGATGAAGAGAAGAAGTGGCTAAAAACACATCCCGTAATAAAAGTACACAATGAGTATGATTGGGCACCTTTTAACTTTAATAAAAATGATACACCTTTGGGATATTCAATTGATTATATGAAATTACTTGCCCGAATAGCCGGTTTAAAAATCAAATTTGAAACAGGAACCTGGGATGAATCTCTAAAAAAAGCCTTTAATAAAAAAATTGATGTTATGTTGAATATTGCAAAAACAAAACATAGAGAAAAGAGTTTGCTTTATGTTGGCGTTTATGCAAGAAATCTCACTTCAATTCTAGCAAAAGAGGAGAGAGAAGATATCAGCGACTTGCACTCTTTATTCGGTAAAAAAGTCTCAGTAGTCAAAGGTTTTATTTATGAAGAATATTTGGAAGAAAATTTTCCAAAAATTGAAGTAGTAAGCTACCCTAATACTTTGGAGAGTATAAAAGCCGTTGTTTACGGTGAAGTTGATGCAACACTTGGTAAAACTGCAATATTAAACAATATGCTCTCTGAAAATGTTATAAAAGGTTTAAAATATACCTCGGATGTAAAAGCAGACGATCCTGAAATGGAAAATCTTTATATTGCAGTTAGAAATGATTATCCTTTATTACAATCTATTTTAAAAAAGGCTATGAAAAAAGTCTCTTTAGAAGATATCGACAAATTGAAACTAAAATGGTTTAATCAAAAAAGAAAAATCAATTTTAGCAAAAAAGAGTATAAATGGTTAGATAAAAAAATTGTGGTCAAATATAGTGAAATAGATTGGAAACCTTTATCAATAATCGAAAATAATTCTATGTCCGGTATTATGGGAGACTATTTAAATATTATTGCGGATGAAACAGAAATAGAATTTAAATATGTACCCTCAAATTCATGGCATGATGTACTTGAAAAGTTTAAAAAAGGAGAGATAGACCTAATTCCCGGAATAGGAACCAGTAAAAAAGAGACCTCTTTTGGATTAGTTTCCGATGAATATGCATCTTATCCTATGGTAATGGTAACAAATGAAAATATTGACTATGTGCAATCATTAGATAGCGTAAAAAACAAAGTTTTTTCTATTCCAAAATACTACACAAGCTATAATTACATAAAAGGTCTCTATCCAAAAACAAAAATTATTGAAACAAACAGTATATTTGAAGCTCTTCTTAAGGTATCAAATAAAGAAGCAGATATTTATGTCGGGCATATTGCTCCTGCTTTATACAATATATCGAAAATAGGAAAAGATAATCTAAAACTTGCAGGAACAACCGGAGAAGATTTTCATCATCACTATTTAATTAATCCCAAAATGCCGGAACTGCTCTCTATTGTAAATAAAGTATTTAAAACAATAAGCCAAAAAGATAAAGAAAGGATTTACAACGGCTGGGTTAAAGTAAAAGTTGAAGAGAGTAAAGGTTTTCCTCTAAAAAAAATATTATCGTATGTATTACCGACCATTTTAATAATATTGGCAATCTTATCAATTATAGTTTATTGGAATAAAAAATTAAGAAGTTTAGTTGAGAAAAAAACTGCCGATATTAATAAACAAAAACAAGAGTTGCAAAATTCACTTGATTCTCTTGATAGAAACGTAATATTTTCACATACGGATTTAGAAGGTAAAATTACACTCGTAAGTAAGGCTTTTTGCAAAATTTCAGGCTATTCATCTGCTGAACTAATAGGTAAACAACACAATATTGTAAAACACCCTAAAATGGAAAAAGAGACTTTCAAAGAACTTTGGGAGAGTCTAAAAGCGGCTAAAGTTTGGGAAGGAGAGATTCAAAACAAAAAAAAAGACGGAACCTCTTACTGGTTATATTCAAAAATAGAACCAAATTACAATGATGAAAGGCAAATTATCGGTTATAAATCAATAAGTCAAGATATTACCGATAAAAAAAGAGTAGAAGATTTAAGTAAAAATCTAGAGAAAAAAGTAGAAGAGAGAACAATAGAACTTTCAGAGCAGAAAAAATTCGTCCAAACAATATTAGATTCCCAAGAACAGATGATTGTTACTACAGACGAAGAGAGCCTAGTCTCCGTAAATAAATCTTTTAAAGATTTTTTCGAAGTTGAGACAATAGAAGAGTTTAAAAAAAGATACGGAGATTGTATCTGTAACACTTTTAATACGGAAGCTCCAAAAGGTTTTCTTCAAACATTTATGAATAATCAAAAATGGACAGACTATATTATAGAGAACAAAAAAAAGATTAACAAAGTTTCAATAAAAAAAGATGGAAAAGAACATGTATTCAGCGTAACGGCAGCACTTATGCCTATTGGCAGAAAATTAAAATCTGCGGTTTTTACGGATATTACAAATCTTGAAGATATAAGAAAAGAGCTTGAACAAATCAATCAAAATATTAAAGATAGTATTAAATATGCCTCAATAATACAAGATGCACTGATTCCCGAAGAAGATCTGTTTAAAAAATACTTTAACGATTATCTTACTATTTGGCAGCCAAAGGATATAGTAGGCGGAGATATATACCTGTTTGAAGAGTTAAGAGATGAAAATGAGTGTATATTAATGTTAGTTGATTGTACGGGACATGGAGTTGCGGGAGCTTTTGTTACAATGCTGGTTAAAGCGATTGAGAGACAAATTATATCAAATATAATAAGTAGTGATGAAGTCGTTAACCCTGCTAAACTATTAACTGTTTTTAATAAAAGTATGAAACATTTACTAAAACAAGAAGATCAAACATCTATTTCAAATGCAGGTTTTGACGGAGCCATTTTATACTATAATAAAAAAGAGAATATAATTAAATTTGCCGGAGCTGAAATTCCTCTTTTTTATGAATATAAAGGTGAAATAAAAATGATTAAAGCAGATAGACACTCCATTGGGTACAAAAAATCCGATATAGAGCATGTTTTTAAAGAACATACTATAAAAGTTAAAAAAAATATGCAATTCTATCTTACTACAGATGGATATATTGATCAAAACGGAGGAGAAAAAGGCTTTCCTTTTGGAAGAAGAAAGTTTATCAATTTGTTAAAAGACAATATTAATCTTCCTTTGAAAAAACAGCAGGAAATTCTACTTAATGAAATGAAAAAGTATCAAAACAAGTATGAAAATAATGACGATATCACAATTGTAGGATTAAAAATATGAAAAGAAAAAATGACAACACTCAATACATCGGTAAGTTTTTAAAAAAAGATTATATTAATTTTAAAGACGGGCTTTTCGAACTTTTAGATGACTATAAAAGAAAAAGTGAGAGATTGGATAAAATTATTAAACAAAGCGACAAAATGCAGTTAAGACTTCTAGAAGCAAATGAACAATTAGATGAGTATAAAAATAATTTAGAGAAAAAAGTAGAAGAAGAGATTAAAAAAAGAGAAGAAAAAGAGAAAATGCTTATTGAACAATCTAAATTTGCTGCAATGGGAGAGATGATTGACGCGATTGCACATCAGTGGGCACAGCCTTTGGGAATTTTAAACCTAAAATTAAGCATGCTCGATTTTGATTTTCAAAGTTCAAAAATTGATGAAGAGTATATAAAAGAGTTTCAAGAAAAAGCAACTGATATTATAGAACATATGAATACAACTCTAAACGAATTTAGAACTTTTTTCAGACCAAATAAAGAACAAAAATATTTTAATGTAAAAGAGATGATAGAAAAAGTATTTCTTTTCGTAAAAGATGAATTTATAAAATTTAAGATTCATACTAAGCTTGAAATTCTTGACGATTTTGAACTTATGGGAATCGAAAATGAATTTAAACATATAATCTTAAATATAATCAATAACTCAAAAGATGCTTTTGTAGAAAAAAATTTAGAAAACAGAGAAATATTTATAAAAGTTTATGAAGAAAATGATGAAAAAATTATTGAGATATCCGATAATGCAGGAGGAATAGATAAAAGTATAATCAATGATATATTCAAAGCCAATTTTACCACGAAAAAAGACAAAGGCAGTGGTATCGGACTTTATATGAGCTACCAAATAGCAAAAAAGAATAATACGGAATTAACCGCCAAAAATATTGAAAACGGGGCTTTATTCACACTAAAAAAAAGATAATTGTCCCTCTTGTTTTTCTTCTATCTGTTGAATGCAAGATAAGTCGTTAAATAAAACTTTATTTACCTCTGTCGTAACTTCATAAATATTTAGATTTTCTCCATTGTAAGGTCTAAAAAGTTTTATCAGTTCAGATAAGTTTTCATTATAAAGCCAGGATTGAAAATCTTTTTTTTCTAAAATTATGGGCATTCTGTGGTGAATTTTTGATAATTTTTCATTTGCGTCACAAGTTATCAAAGCTACGGTAACCACTCTCATATTTAATTTAAAATCAAACCATTCATCCCAAATTCCGGCAACAGCCAAATAGTCGTTTTTTATATCTTTGACAAAATACGGCTTCTTTTCTTTATCTTCTATTTGCCACTCATAGAAACCGTTTAGAGGAATAATACATCTTCTTGATTTAAAAGATTCTCTAAAACTCTTTTTTTCATAAATAGATTCGCTTCTTGCATTTATATTCATCGAACTTCTATCTTTTGCCCAAGAAGGTAAATATCCAAAATGAGTATAAAGATAATTACCGTTGTTTAAAAGTGCAGGTATAGGCAGAGTCGGAGCTATATTATAATTTTTGTTTAAATCTCCTACCATATCATTTTTAATAAGAGTTTTTGCATCTTCTTTAAAAACAGTATCACTGAATATTGCTAATCGTCCGGGCATATTAAATCTATCTTTGTCTTTTATTTTTTTGTATTATATACAATTGATATTTAAATACAAAGTGTTTTTTTACAAAGGATATTTTAGATAAAATTCCCCGATGAATTTAGAAGAAAAACTAAAACAACTGCCAAATAAAGCAGGAGTCTACCAATATTTTGATGCAAAAGGAAAACTTCTTTATATAGGTAAGGCAAAAATACTAAAAAACAGAGTTAAATCATACTTTAGATTTACACCTAAACTATTACCTGCTGATAAACTTAGTGCCCGAATTTATAAAATGATAACCGAAGTTAAATCTTTAGAATGGATAGTCGTGCCAAACGAGCATGATGCTTTGATTTTAGAAAATTCATTAATTAAACAACTCAAACCCAAATATAACATACTTTTAAGAGATGATAAAACATATCCTTATATTTATATTGATTTTAACGAGGATTTTCCTAGATTGGAAATTACAAGAAAAGTCTTAAAAGGGAAAAATATAAAATATTTCGGTCCTTATTCAACAGGTGCAAGAGACATGTTAGACTCAATTTACGAGATTGTTCCTTTGGTTCAGAAAAAATCTTGTATAAAAGGCAAAGAGGCTTGTCTTTTTTATCAAATCAAAAAGTGTTTTGCTCCTTGTGAAGGAAAGATTTCAAAAGAGAATTATGCAAAGTTAGTGGATGAAGCTTTAGACTATATCTATAATAAAAACAGATTAATCTCCAAATTAACAAAAAAAATGGAAGAGTACAGCAGCGAGTTTAGATTTGAAGAAGCTATGAAATTAAGAGATAGAATAAAAACTATCGAAAAATCGCAAATTCATACAGGTATGGATTTGGCAACAAATGAAAATATTGATCTTTTTGCAATAGAGAGTAAAGATTCAAAAGCTGTTTTAGTAAGAATGTTTTTTAGAGACGGGAAATTAGCTTCAAGTAATCACAACTATATAAAACCAAACAGAGAAGATATCTCAATAGATTTACAAGAAGCTTACGAAAGAGCTATTATAAACTATTATGACAATGAAATTCCCCTGCTTCCCGATGAAATCGTAATTGCCCATGAGATTGAAGACAAAGAAGAGATTGAAGAGTTTATAAAACAGAAATTCTCTAAAAAAATTCTTTTAAACAATCCCAAAAGAGGGAAGAAAAAAGAGATTGTAAATGTTGCATTAAACAACTGTAAAGAGCTTTTAAGGCTCTCAGCAGTAAAAGATTCATCTTCCGTATATTCTCAACTTCAAAAACTATTTAATCTTGAAAAAATTCCAAACAGATTTGAGTGTTTTGACAACTCTCATATGATGGGACAAGCAACGGTCGGAGCAATGGTAACTTGGGAAGAAAAATTTGTAAAAAGCGATTTTAGGCATTATAATCTGGAATCAAAAGATGAATACTCCCAAATGAGAGAAACTCTTTTAAGAAGAGTTGAAAGTTTTGAAAAAAATCCTGCTCCTGATATGTGGGTTCTTGACGGAGGAGAAACACTACTTAAACTTGCAATAGATATAAGAAACTCTTGCGGTGTAAATCTTGATATTATAGCTATTGCCAAAGAAAAACTTGATTTTAAAGCCCACAGGGCAAAAGGTAGTGCAAAAGATATTATCTATTATGAAAAAGATGGTTTAATAGAGAAGCTTGATTTATTGCCAAGCGATAAACGTCTGCAATTTGTACAAAGATTAAGAGACGAAGCTCATAGATTTGCCATAACATTTCATAAAAAACAGAAAAGAAGAGAAGATACGCAAATTTCTCTTCTTCAAATCAAAGGTATAGGTGAAGCAAAGGTGAAAAAACTACTTTTATATTTTGGAACATTTGACAATATAAAAAGTGCAAAACTTGAGGAATTGAAAGATGTTCTAAACGAAAAAGATGCTATGCTTATAATCAATTATTTTAAATCTCTTGAAGGTTAAAACCTTGGCAAAAATTATATTAAACAAATCAAATTATTTTCACAATCTTAAAACTATTGAGACTCATTTAGGTTCAAAAGATAAAATCGCTGTTGTATTAAAAGATAATGCTTACGGACACGGACTTGTAGAAATTGCTTCAATGGCAAAAGAGTACGGTATAAAAAAAGCAGTAGTAAGAACTATAAATGAAGCAGAAAAAATTGAGACACTTTTTGAACAAATCTTAATCCTAGCTGACACAGATATTCACAGTTGTTCACATACTTTTCACATAGCAATTAACAGTTTGGAAGATATTGAAAAACTGCCCGAAAATACGAATGTTCATATAAAATTCGATTCGGGAATGCACAGAAACGGAATTTCTTTGGATAAGCTGGAAGAGGCTATTCATGGGATATTGAGAAAAAAACTAAATTTGACGGGGGCTTTTACTCACTTTAGAAGTGCCGATGAATTATCATGTGAATTGTTTTGGCAAAAATCAAATTTTGACGAGGCAAAAAACTTAATAAAAACTTTATGTGAAAAACTTTTTATACCTGTGCCAAACTTCCATTGCGCTAACTCATCAGCCTTATTTAGGTTTAAGAATTATGATTATGATTTTGCAAGAGTCGGAATTGCTCAGTATGGATATTTGGACACGGATTCTATCTTTGACAATCCAACTTTAAAACCTGTTATGTCTCTTTGGGCAGATAAAATTGTTACAAGAATACTGAAAGAAAATCAAAGAGTTGGTTACGGCGGAAAATATATGGCACAAGAAGATATGAAAATTTCCACATATAAAGTCGGTTACGGAGACGGTTTTTTCAGACTTAACGGTGAACAAAAATATTTAACACCCAAAGGCTATGAAATTTTAGGAAAAGTCTCTATGGATAATCTTTCTATTAACTGTGATGATGAAGAGGTTTGTATTTTCAATGATGTAAGAGAATTAGCCAAAATTCATAATACAATCACTTATGAAATAACAACAGCTTTAAAAGAGCATATTCCAAAAGAGATAATATGATAAAAAAACTTTTCTTAATCTCTCTTATCTTTTCAACACTATTCTCTTATACTTTTGAAGAGGTTAGAAATTTTGAGAAAAGTAACGGCACTATAAAGGCATTAAGTTTTTATAAAGAGCTTGTCGAACAAAATAATACAAAAGCTATGATGCACCTGGCAAAAATATATTTAGAAGGAAAAGAGATTGAAAAAAGTTTTTCCAAAGCCAAAGAGCTTTTGGAAAAAGCCAGCAAACTAAATGATAATAAAGCCTCTTTTTATTTAGGAAGATTCTATTTATCTAAAAAAACACCCTATTTCAATCCGGCAAAAGCCTATAACAGTTTTGTCAAAGCGGCAAATAATGATTATGCACCTGCGCAAAATATGGTCGGAGAATTTCTAGTAAACGGCATTGCCGTGGACAAAGATTATAAACTTGCCGTAAACCTTTTTGAGAAAGCTTCAAAACAAGGCTTTATAAAAGCACAATGCAACCTTGCTTTTATGTATGCAAGCGGAAAAGGAGTTTTTCCAAACTTTGGTAGAGCTCATCAATTTGCAAAAAAGGGCAAAGAGCTTGGGAATAAAAGATGTATTAAAGTTTGGAATGATTATAAATTAGAAAAATATCCCGAAGATAAAGGCTGGAAATTTAACTTTTATACCAAGCCTTAACTCCTTATTTAAAGTAAAATTATCGTTGCCAAACCTAAAAAGCTGAAAAAACCCACCACGTCAGTTACCGTTGTTAGAATAACCGTCGAACCAATAGCAGGATCAATCTCAAACTTTTCTAAAAGTATAGGTATTACCGCACCGAAAAATCCTGCACTTAAAAGATTTATAATCATTGATAAAGCTATTACTAAACCTAAAAGAGGAATTTTAAACCAAAGAAAAGCTATTATTCCTATAACTAAAGCAAATAAAAAACCGTTTGCCAAAGAGATTAAAACCTCTTTTGTAATAGTTTTTTTTGCATCTTCATAACTAATTTCCCCCAAAGCCATTTGTCTTACGGTTACGGTTAAGGTTTGAGTTCCCGCATTTCCGCCCATTGATGCAACTATCGGCATTAACACCGCAAGAGCAACTAAAGATTGAATAGTAGAATCAAAAAGACCGATTACTACTGAAGCTAAAATTGCAGTTATTAAGTTTATACCCAACCACACTGCTCTTTTTTTCCCTATTAAATAAATACTCTCTTCATGCTCGGCATCATCGTTAACCCCTGCTAAAGAGTAGATTTGTTTTGTATCTTGTTCTTGAATTACGTCATGAATATCATCATGGGTAATTCTTCCTATAAGTTTCTCTTTTTCATCAACTATTGCCAAAGAACTTAGATTGTAGTGGGTAAACATTTCAACTACTTCGCTTATATCGCTTTTATGGTTACAGGCATAGTTTTTTATTTTATCTTGGGGAATTTCATTAAAACCTTGCTCTTTATCAAATAAAATCAACTCTTCAAGACCGATTGAACCTATTAGTTTACCCTTTTTATCAACTAAAAAGACATGAAAAATATTATCTAAATGATCTTCGTTTTTTAACTTTTTTAATCTTTTTAATGCTGTTCCTATTTGTTCGTTTAACGTTGCCATAAACAACTCGCTTTGCATATAGGAACCTGCTTCATTCTCTTCATAAGAGTTTAATTTTTCAATTATCTGTTTATCTTCTTCATCCAATTTGGAAAGAATAGTTTGAGCAGCCTCTTCGTCTTTTTGAGAGATATTATAGATAAATTCCGAAGCATCGTCACTATCCATATTTGAAGCAATATTTGCAACTTTTTTATCACTTATTACCTCAACAATCTCTTCTTGAATATAGCTTGGCATTTCACAAAGGATTTCGGCAAAAAGTTCACTTGGAATCTTTTTACAAATAGATTCATATTCGGTTTCATCTAAATCTCTTAATTTTTCAAGCTCTTTTGCAAGATCATAAGGGTGTTCTTCAAAATTACCTTTTTTATAATTTTCAATTGCGTCTAATAAATAATTTTTTAACTCTATGATTTTTTCTTCCATCTTAAATCCATTTATATTTTTTTAATATCAAAAACTGTAAAAATCCTATACCAATAAGAAGAACAGAGAAAATTTCAAAAGAGCTGCTATCCTGTGCTCCCGGTATTCCTCCTACGTTTATACCGAAAAGTCCCGTTAAAAAACTCAAAGGAAGAAAAATAACGGAAATAATAGATAATACGTACATCCTTTGATTCATTTGATCACTTCTTATATTTGTAAGTTCATCTTTTATCAAGGTGATTTTTTCATTAATTGAATCTAAATCTTCAATATAATTGACTAACTGATTATTAACCTCTCTTAACTCTATTCTGTTGTAATCATCCAGCCATGAAACCTTTTCATGGTATAACAAAGAAATAGCCTCTTTTTGAGGAGATAAATATCTTCTTATAGTAATTGCTTCTCTTCTAATCGCTGCTATTTTACTTCTTAACTCCATATTATCGTCCGATTCAAGCAACAGCTCTTCAACTTCAGAGACTCTATCTTCTATTTTATCAATTGTTCCGTCCATTCTAAAAGTTAGCCTGTCTGTTATTGTAATCAAAAACTCTGAGCTGTTGACAGGTCCTTTTTTTTGTTTAAAAAGAGTAAGAAGATCTTTAATAGAGAGTAAATCTCTTTTTTTGGTAGTAATAATCAAATTTTCACTTATAAAAAGTCTTAAAGATATCATCTCTTCGGGGTTTGAATCAGGGTTTAAATCAACGGCTCTTAATGCAAGTAAAACATTATCTTCTAATACTATAGTTCTAGGTCTTGTATCTTCTGCAAGAAGAAGTTCCACAGCTATGGGGTCTATATTACTTTTGTCCGTAATCCATTGAATTGCTTGAGGATTCGTATAATCAAAATGAACCCATAAAATTCCTTGAGATTTCTCAAAACTGCTTATTTGTTCATATGAAATCTCTTTGGCTCCACCCTTTTTATCTAAAATTAAAGCATGAGATAATCCATTTTGATCCATATTTTACCTTTTTATTGAGTTTATAAAAAAATATTATAACTTAATAAAGATAGAAAAAAAATTACTTAATTTATCAAAGCATCATGCCATTGAACTATTGATAATCTATATCCGCTTTTTACTTCCAAAACTTCATGGGTAAAATATGGATTACTTAAAAACAAAATCATATCTCCGGCATCCGGTTCTATTTTAATATTATTTCCCTTTTCATCATAAAGATAATTAAAAAGAAGTTCTCCTCCAAAAAAACTGTTAATATCACCACTGCTGCCGTGACCTGTCGCGAAAAGCACGCTTGTTAGTTTTCTATTATTTGAAATTCTTTTAAAGCCTATTAGATTATCATCTTTTCTTATCATATTTGAATCATCGCTGTGAGCCACGTAAAAAGAGCCTTTAGTATATTCAAGAACTTGTATTTTCGTACTTGTAGTAAGAGCTATATTAAAAAAATTTTCAATTTTTGCTTGATGAAGTTTGAACATTTTATTATAAATTTTTTTATACTCTTGTTCTAGTTTATAAATTTTTGTTTTTCTTATATTTTTATTTATATGATTTGCATAATTTTTTGACTTAACTTTTGCATCAATTGCATCTTCGTCTTTTTTAATTGATTTAATTATTTCACTGCACACCTCTTTAGAGAAAAAATCCTTTATTATCAAATAAGGATAATCGTAATAAGGGTTAGGAAGTAATTTTGTCTCAATATCAAGTGAGTTTAAAAGACTGTCACAATATACATAATTACTAATTTGCTCAAGTTTTTGTTTTGTCATTTATACCTGCTTAATAAAATTTATACAACAGAATTATAAATCATAAAAAAATAATTTAGCTAAAAATAATCTTAAAATATTTTTTTTAAGAAAAGTTTGCGAGATACAGGGAGTTTGAAAAGATATAAAAAGCTATTTGCTTATATCTTCTAAAATATATTCAATAGAAGTTTGTTCTAAAAAGTCTACAAATTTTTGAAAATAGTTTTCAACTAACAGTTTGTTTTCCGAACTTAAAGAGATTACAACCATTTTTCTATCATCAATCATTCTTGGTAAAGATGAAAGCTCAACCTCTTTTGGAACAATTTTCATAATATTTATTAAATCATTTTCACTGCATTGGGCAGTTAATGTTTTTCTATATCTTTGTAAAAGATTTTTCGTATAATATTTATCCAAAGCTTCAATAACCATTGCTTGGCTCATAGAAGGGAATCCAGGAGTAAAGAAAAATCTATCTTCTAAATAAAACCCGGGAACATTATTTACTACATTTTTTAACAATTTCGCATTTAGCGGCAAATTTGCCATATGAATTCTATGAGGATATGCCTCTTCTTTGAACTGTTTTTCAATTAATCTTTTTGATTCTCGGTTATATTCCATTTTACCGTTAGTAAAAACTTTCCCTGCTACTTCTCTAGTATAATCATCGGGAGTCGAACCTATTCCTCCGTAACTGAACATTACGGAATTTTCATCAGCTTTTATAAGATTATAGATATTTTCCATTAGTGTAGTGTCATCTTCAATTACGAAAGAGGCTTTATGTCTCCAGCCTCTTTTTAGTAATTGTTCATTTAAAAAAGAAAAATGGGCATCTTTTCTTCGCCCGTTAAGTAACTCCGTACCTATTATTACAGAGTAAAAATTAACTTTTTTATTCATTAGATTCTTGATTGGATAAATTTATCCATTTCATTTACAATCTCTTCAATAGTTCTTTCACCGTTGATTTTTTTCAAAATATTTTTTTGTGTATAGAACTCTTGAATCTGCGCTAAAGGTTCAGTATAAACTTTCATTCTGTTATTGAATACTTCAACATTATCATCAGCACCTCTTGCTCTTCCCAATACTCTATCTTTTGCCACTTCTTCAGATACTTCAACTTCAATAGTGTTTACTAACTCTACTTCACTCTCTGTTGCCAGATATTTATCAAGTTCCGTCATTTGTTCACCGCTTCTTGGGTATCCGTCAATAACAACAACTTCAGTAGGAGCTTTTTTGATTGCACCAACAATTGTTTCAATTACAATATCAATAGGTACTAAATTTCCTTTTGATACATATGAGTCGATTAATTGACCTCTTTGAGACCCGCTTGCAACTTCTGCTCTAAACATATCTCCTGTTGAGTAGTGGGTAATATTCGGGTGTTTTTCCGCAATTAATTCTGCATCTGTAGTTTTACCTGAACCTGGCGCTCCAATGATTAAAAAAAGTTTTTTCATCTTCTGTTTCCTTATCAATACTTTTATCTTGTGTTTTAAAAAAGAGTGTAATTTTATCCAAATCTCTCTATAACTTTAATAAGACAGAGTCTAATTTTCATCTTTGTATTGTTCTAAAAAATCTTCTAAAAGATAGTCGACTATTGATTCATAAATATCTTTTTCTAAATTTTCAGCTTCAAAACTGTCGTCTTTTTTATATGTTATAGCCAAAGCCTCAACATCTTTGTCTCTTAAAGGAATTACATCTTCACTTATCATTATTGATGTTCTTACAAAATTTATATCTTTAATCTTATTGATTTTTATCTTCACAAGAAAATTTGAATATTTTTCCGTTTTTGTTTTTATTCCCGCTTTTTCAAGTTTAACTTTAATATCTTCGTTAAGTCTTTTTTCAAGTTTTTCTGAGATCTCATTTTTTTTGTTTAAAACTTTTAAATTTACCTCTTTTAAATTTTCCAAAGAGTATGGCGTAACAGCAAAAGAGTAGAGAGTAAAAAGTAGAAACAGAATTAATTTTTTCATTTTTTATTAACCTCTTCTAAAATTTTTTTAAACTCTTTTTTATTTTTATAGCCTAAAACTTTACTTATTTGTTTCTCATTTTTTATATCTATAAATATAGTTGTAGGGAAGAGTTTCGCCTCAAATTTTTTAGGATAATCTTTTGATGCTTCGTCAACTAACAAAGGAATAAATCTTTTTTTAATCAAACTATCTATTTGCTCTTTTTTTAGTGTCTGTTTTTCCATTTTCCTGCACCAGGGACAAGATTTCTGAACAACTACCATCATTATATTTTTATTCTCTTTTTTTGCTTTTTGTAAAGCCTTGTCATATGTTGATTCATATCCCATAATTTTTATAAAATCGGGAGATATTGCATATACATTTGTACAAACGCTTATTAATAACAATAATAAAAAATTTTTCATAACAATCCTTAGCTTTGCATTCCGTTATTTGATTTTTTTCTTCTTTGATAATATTTTTTATCAATTACAATGTCTTTTTGTCTCTCTTTTCTGTTTCTCTCTTTTTCAACATAAATTTTTTTTCTGCTTACAGGATCCATTTCAGTATAATACATAACAGAAGAGTAAGTTCCCGGAGTAGGAGTGAAAATTTGAGCTTGTTCGGGATTCATTTTCAGTTCATGGGTAGTGAACTGTTTTAGCTCATGCATATCTTTCTCTTCACATCCGGGATGTGCTGCAATTAAATAGTAAGTTAAAAACTGCTTTTTACCCGCTTCTTTATTTAATCTGTCATACATTTTTTTAAACTCTATTAGAGGCTGTTTCCCGGGCTTTCCCATAAGTTTTAGAACTCTGTCGGAAGTGTGTTCGGGAGCAACTTTCATTTGCCCGCTTATATGATGATTTACAAGCTCTTTTAAATACTCATATCCATGCTTTTTATCAGCAGGAATAAAATCATATCTTAATCCCGAAGCAACAAATGCTTTTTTGATTCCCGGAACCTGTCTTATATCTCTTAGAAGTTTTAAGTGTCTGCTATGATCTACTTTCATAGCTTTGCAAAGTCTGTCAAAATCTACGCATCTAATATCATCACAAGTTCCTTTTTTGAGTTTTTTACCACACTCATAACCGTACATATTTGCAGTAGGACCTCCGACATCGGAAATAATACCTTTAAACTCTTTGTCTTTGACAAACTCTTTTGCTTCCCAAAGAATATTTTTTTCACTTCTTGTTCTAATAGTTCTTCCTTGATGAACTCCAATTGCACAAAAATTACATTCACCCCAACATCCGTGGTGTGTTTGAATAGAGTATTTTATAGTCTCCAAACATTTAACTTTACCTTGGGGTTTATGGAAAGGGTGAAGATCTCTTTGATATTTATATGAAGAGACCTCATCCATTTCTTCTTCATTTAAATAGTCACAAGGAGGATTTTGTATAGAGTATCTATTATCTATTTTTTGGCAGAGTCCTTTTGCACTTATGGGATCATTGTTTTTATAAAAATCATCGAAAAGATCAATATATTTTTCTTTGTTTTTTAAACATTCATCATGGCTAGGCAGTTGAATATACTCTTCTACAGGTTCTTTTGAGATATAACAAACTCCCCTAACCTCTTTGGGATTTAAACCTTTATCAAGAGCAGTTGAAAACTCTCTTATTGCAGTCTCTCCCATTCCATAAATAAGATAATCCGCTTTTGAATCAAATAAAATAGGTTTTCGCAAACGATTTGACCAAAAATCATAATGAGTAGTTCTTCTTAAACTAGCCTCTATTCCTCCAAGAACAATAGGAACTGTATCTTTAAAATGTCTTCTAATTAGATTTGTATATACTAAAGTAGCTCTGTCCGGTCTTTTGTCGTTTTTACCGCCCGGAGTATAATCGTCACTGTTTCTAAATTTTTTGGTTGCAGTATAGTTGGAAACCATAGAATCAATACTTCCGCCGCTTACTCCCCAGTAAAGTCTTGGTTCACCAAGTCTTTTTATATCTTCACTGTTTAAATCAGGCTGACCTATAATTCCTACTTTGAAACCTAAGTTTTCAAGTATTCTTCCAACTACGGCAACTCCTATAAAAGGAGAATCTATATAGGCATCACCGCTTATTAATATTACATCACACTGTTGCCAGCCAAGGGCAGTCATCTCTTCTTTTGTTGTAGGTAAAAACATTCTCTATCTTTAAATTTTCTTATAATTCTATCCAAAATGTTTTAACCTAGCATATAAGTTTCTAATTAGTTTTATCCCTTTGAGTTAAATTATCGTCGATTTTTTTAATATCCAAAATCATTGCAACTTGAGGTTCATCTAAATCATCGATTTCAACAATACTCTCAACTAAAGTTCCGGCTCCTAAAAAGTGACTTTGAATTTGTTGTATAGCTTTATCTTCTACTACTGAGATACTCTCTAAAGAAGAGACTAAAATTCCTATACAGTGCTCTTTATTGTCTTTATCATACTCTAAAAGAATTATTGTTTTTAGATCTTCGTCTTTTATCTCTTCATTTATAAAACTTCTTATATCTAAAATCGATATTAATCTATCTTTATGTAAGACCATTCCTTTAAAAGGATTTTTTTTATCCATCTCAATAGACTTTTCTAATTTGTCCGTTCCTATGGATTCAATTACGTTTTTAGCATGAACTGCCAGAAATTTTTTACCTAAATTAAAAGTTGCCAATTCGACACTGTTTTTATCAAAAGATTTTTTTAAAATATTGCTGTTTATAAATTTTTTTCTTTTTATTTTAGACAAACCGTTTAAACACTTTTTGCCGATATAAATAAAAACTAAACAAAAAACATCGTTTATATAATCATCACTTGCACTTTTGTACTCTCTATAACCTTTTGAACATCTAACTCCCAAAGCATAATATTTATTGTCTATTTCTATTATTTCGCTTATTTTCTCACCGTTTTTAAGTTGAAAAAATCTATCTTCGATATCTATTTTAGAATCTACTGTTATACTTTCGTTTGTTGAAGAGATTACATTTTTATCTCTATCCGTAAACAAAGCAAAAACAGAGCTGTTGTCACTTGGAAGAGATTCTTGAAGCATAGCTTGAAACTGCGGTTTTGAATCGAATACTACTGCGATTCCGCCGTTTATAATGTTTTCATCTTGAAAAGATCTAATAGCGCTGCAATAGATATATGTTGATTCATTATCATATAGAGTAGTTTTTTCAAAATCTGAAACACAATATTTTTGAGTATCTTTTAAGTTTAATGTTTTTTCAACCCAGCTGTTTGATAAAACTTTTCCTACTAAGTGTTTCTCTTTTTCATTTGAAACGGCAACGATTTTTCCATGTTTGTCAAATACTAAAAGATTTGTATAAACAGTATATAAATCATTTATATATTTTAATATAGAAGAGATCTCCTCTTCTTTATGTATTAAAGAATCATTGTCGTCAAAAGCAGTTCTAAAATATGTGGTTAATGCCCACCATCTGCAGTCATTTGCCCTTTCATAGAGATTTCTGTCCATAATATCAATAGCAAGAGAAGATAAAAACTCGCTATCTTTTAAAATAGAGTTTATAATTGTTCTATTTAAATTGTTCAAAGAGGAGTTTGCTTTTGAGCCTGTAACACCTATTTCCGATAACAGTGATTTTGAAAAATCTCTATTTGAAGAGTTTATTTTACTTTGAGCAACATTCCCGTTCCAAATTACACGACTTAGATTATCTTGGATATTTTTACTTTTATTAAAAACCTCTTTAAGTTCTCTTGAAAAGTGTTGCTCATTTTCCATCATTGCTTCTATTATATGTTCGTCAACCTCTTTTGTGGCATTTGATTCTTCACTTAAAAAAGCATACTCCAAGGGAATCATAATATGTCCGTACCATTTTAGACCTTTAAAGCCTTGATATCCGTTTGTCAAACATGTTTTTGCAATAAAATCTCTTCCTGCAAAAGATACTATTTTATAATCTTCATCTAATACAATTTCTTGTTTTGAATTTAAAGAGATACAGTTTTCGTCACTTGATGCAATCACATATCCGTCTTCATCTAAAAGAGCTAAGGTTTCTTTATTTTTTTTATCGGCTAAATTGCTGAATATTCCTTGCATTTCATCGTTAAATTTAAAACAAAGGCATAAAACTCCTAATGATTCTGAATTAAAATCATTTGTTCTGGTTACTTTATAAGAGTAAACTAAAGATTTTTTATATTGAGGTAGAAAATTGTGAGAGTTATACGTTTCAACATACTCTTCACTCGTATTTAAAATTTTACTTACCAAGTTAGAGTCTATAGTTTCAACTTTTATATTATCATCAAGTCTGGCTAAAATTTTTCCTTTTGTGTCGGCTAAAACAATATCATAATATACTGAATACTTTTTTACATACTCTAAAAATCTTTTTCTGATTTGATCTTTTAAAAGATTACTCTCTTTGTCATATTTTGATACAAAATGCAATATAAATTCTCTAATATCATCGTCTGTTGCCAAAAATCCTATATCTGCCGTTCTTTCAAATAAATTTCTGATTACTATATCAATAGCCACTTGGGCTTTAAAATGCATCTCTTGTGTTGTTTTTTTAACAGTTTCATCGCTTAAATGATTTAATAATGTTGTTGTTAGATTTAAAAAATTTTCTTTTGTTTTTCCTATATCTATATTTATATCACCAAGTTGTCCTAAAAGAGCAAAAATATCCCATGAAGAGCTGAGTCTTCCTAATTCTTCTCTATATTTATCAACATCTTCAATATGTTTTATCAAAGGATAGAGCTCTTTTTTTACTTTTATTCCCTTATAATCTACTAAGTTTTTTGACATTTAAAAACTCCCTTCATAATATGAAATATTACTACAAAATGAAAAAATAATTTTTCTTTTTTTGTATATATACTATACAACTATATATTTTTATGTCATTTTTTTAGACAAATCGGCATTTTTTTAACTTTTGATTATAGATTTTCATAAAAAGTAAGCAGAAAAGAAAAGGGAGATTATAGGTTTATATAAAAATAACTACTAAAAGTTTTCAATTCCTCTTAGTATTCTATATAAATTGACTTTCCAGTATTGTGAATAGATATCATATTCGACAACTTTGCCGTCTATGTAGCCTTTAAAAGCATATGCAACTTTAGAATCCGAGTTTTCGGGAATTAGAATATGCTTAATATACTCTTTTTTAGAAAAAGCAATAAGCTCTTTTGCTTGTTGGATATTTAATATTTTTTCCTCTTTATGGTATATATTTATTCTAAATCTTTTTGCAAAATAATCTAGCTGGTTGTTAAAAGAGAAAAAACCGTATAAATCGCTTTTGTCAATTCTTTTTTTTATATCTAAATAGACTTTATCTAATTCTTTTAAAAACTCTTTATAGTTTTTTTCAAAAATCTTTTGCTTAGAAGGAATTATTTTTATCATATTTATATATACGTTTTTTGCTATACCCCGTGCTAAAATTGGATCTAGCCAGATATAAGGATTAGACTTTCCGTTAGCAAGTTTTAGAGTCGGTAAACCTTTTATCATATTTATACTTTTTATTAAACCGTTTTTTTTTAAAAGAGTTGAGAGTTTTTCCTCTTCTTGCAGATTAAAATTGAAGTAGTAGTTATTGTTGGAGAATTTTTTTATATTTTTACTATCTAATGCAAAGGTCTCTTTATTTTCCGTAATTGTTGTTATATAGATTTCACTGCCTACGATTTTTTTTAAAAAAAAGTATTCAATAGGATAAGTTACCGTTACTGAGGTAAAAGAGAAAAGAGAAGTAGAAAAAAGCAATAATATGAAAAAAATTTTATACATATTATTGCCTTGGGAAATTAAGCCTCAGTTTTTCTAATTCTAAGACTTAACTCTTTTAATTGTTCATTATCAACTGCAGAAGGAGCATCTGTAAGAAGACATTGAGCTCTTTGAGTTTTAGGGAAAGCAATTACGTCTCTAATAGAATCTGTTTTTGCTAAAAGCATAATCAATCTATCAAATCCCATTGCAAATCCTCCATGACTTGGAGCACCGTATTTTAAAGCTTCAAGTAAGAAACCGAATTTTTCATTTGCTTCTTCTTGCGAAATTCCCATAAGGTTAAATACTTTTGATTGAATTTCTTCTTTATGGATTCTTATACTTCCTCCTCCAAGTTCGGTTCCGTTTAGTACAATATCATAAGCAATTGATTCTATATCTTCAATATCTTCGATATTATCTAAATCACATTTTTCCAAATTAGGCATAGTAAACGGATGGTGTAGAGCTTTTGTTCTTCCCTCTTCAACTTCAAACATAGGGAAATCAACAACCCATAAAAATTCATATGTATCTTCTGGAATAATATCCATTTGAGAAGCTAAATATAATCTAAATCTTCCCATATAATCCCAAACTACTTTTTTATCTCCTGCTCCAAAGAATACTACGTCTCCGACTTCAAGTTCTGTAACTTTGATAATTTGTGCTAAATCTTCTTCACTAAAGAATTTTGTTAAAGGACCTTTTAATCCATCTTCTTTCATTTGGAAATATCCAAGACCTTTTGCCCCGAATTTTCTTACGTAATCTTCAAAACCTTTCATCTGTCTTTTAGAGAAGATATTATCTCCGTTTGGACATCTTAAAGCTTTGATTCTATTGTTTTTCTTATCTTTTGCGATTGAAGAGAAGATTTCATTTGTTGAATTGGCGAAAATATCAATTACGTCAACCATAGGCATATCAAATCTTAAATCAGGTTTGTCTGAACCGTATTTTTCCATAGCTTCTTTATATGTCATTCTAGGGAAAGTTTCAGGGACATCTTTTCCGCAAGCTTTAAAGATATCGTGAATAAGTTTTTCCGCAACTTTTATAACATCTTCTTGAGTACAAAAACTCATTTCAACATCAATTTGAGTAAATTCAGGTTGTCTATCCGCTCTTAAATCTTCATCTCTAAAACATTTTGCAATTTGGAAATATTTATCAAATCCTGAAACCATAAGAAGTTGTTTAAAAAGTTGTGGAGATTGAGGTAAGGCATAAAATTCACCCGGATGGACTCTACTTGGAACAAGATAATCTCTTGCACCTTCCGGAGTCGATTTTGTTAAAATCGGTGTTTCAACATCTAAAAAGCCCATTTCGTTTAGGCAGTTTCTTGCAGCTATATTTGCCGTACTTCTTAATTTGAATATGTCATGTGATCTTTTTGTTCTAAGTTCTAGAAATCTGTTTTTTAGTCTGATCTCTTCATTTACTTTTTCATCACCTAATTCAAAAGGCATAGGTTTTGATTTGTTTTCAATAATTAGCTCTTCAACTACAATTTCAATTTTACCTGTGATAAGATTTGGATTTTCTAATCCTTCTCCTCTTGCTCTTACTTTACCTTTAGCAATTAGTACATATTCGTCTCTTACGCCGTCGGCTACTTCCCAAGACTCTTTATTATCAGCAGGGTCGCAAACTAATTGAACTAACCCTCCTCTATCTCTTAAATCAATAAAAACTATTCCACCATGGTCTCTTCTACTGTTCACCCATCCTGCAACAGTTACTATTTCACCAATGTTTTTTTCTGTTACTTCAGTACAATAATGCGTTCTCAATTCTTACTCCATCTTTTATTTCTTTAGTTAAAATCCTGCGATTATATCCAATTATGACTTAATTTTGAAGAACCTTCTCAAATCCGTAAGAAGTACTTTTATATAAAGTCTGTTTATAATCTGCCTGATTTTCAAAAATTCCTGTTTTAATCAACTCCAAACTATTTTCATTTATCAAATAATTTGCTCCAACTAACGCAGAATAATCAACCCACTCATAAGCTATGTCGGAACCTAATAATTTTGTATAATCTTCTATAAAACTGTTCACATCTTCAATAGAACTAACAACATAAAAATTTTCTCTATCTTTTTCTTGCGTAAGTTTTACTAACAAAGGATTATAATTTAACTGAGTAGATAACACTTTTGCAGGTTCAACCTCAAAAGCAGTTATTTGAGAAAGTATAATAGAAGATTTTACAATAGGCGTATTTAGGATAATGGTACTTCCTAATATTCTATTATCTTTCATAATATATTTATATCTGTTGTTTGTTCTTGCTATCTCTTTTATAACTCCTGAATTCACAAAAGTCTGTTTATAGATATCTCTTAATTTATTTCCTAAATACGATTTAACGTAAAACATAGTATTTTTATTACTTGACAAGGTTTGCAAAAGTTCTAACTGCTTTTTATAAGAGATTCCGCCGAAAATAAAATTATCGTTAAAAGTCGTAACTTCTTCTTTGTTTATCAAAGGAAAATAAAATTTTATATTTTCAAAGTTATTTAACGAATTTAGAGTATTAAAACCTATTTGAGTAAACATTGCTATAACTTTGGTAAAACCTTTTTCTTTTAATAATTCTAACTCTCTTAAAATATTATCGGGATTTTCATCATAAGAATCAAAAGCTTCTAAATGAAAAGGAGAATCCGTATAAATCAGATAAGCACTTATTGTACTTATTGTAGATTTTGCATATCTTCCCACTTTTGCCGAAGGATAAATAATAGCAATTTTATTTAGTTCCTCTTCATTTTCTATAACCGGCTCTTCAACGATATTATCTTCAAATAGTGTATCTTGTGGTTTTTTAAACTCTTCTGCTCTTTTCTCTTTTTCAACGGTAGATTTAGGAAGAGTATAATCTTTTTTCGTTGCACAACCTATCAGCATAAAACATGCTGTAATTATTAATATTAAATTTTTCAATTTGACTCCAAAATAGATTTTATTTTCAACATATCATGAAAAGCTTCTCTTTTAAAAGAAGGATTTCTAAGTAAAAAACTTACGCTAAAAGTCGGCAAAACACTATAATTTTTATACTTAATTATTTGTCCTCTTATTTGGTTGTATTTATCCATATCAGGACACAAATATTCATAAGCTTTTTCTCCTAAAGTAACAATTAATTTAGGATTTACAAGTTCAATTTCTTTAAACAGATATGAACTGCAGCTACTAAAGTGAGAACTATTCATTCCGTTTGCACTTTTGCATTTTACCAGACTTGTGATATAAACATCCTCTTTTTTCAAAGGTAAAACATTTTCTATCATTTTTGTTAGTTGTTCCCCGCTTTTACCTGCAAAATGACTTTTTGATTCATCTTCTATAGCACTTGGTTCATCACTTATAAACATTAAAGTCGCATTTGGATTTCCTTCTCCAAAAAGTGCATTTTTTCTCGATTTTGATAATTCACATAAATAACAGTTTTCTACTAATGATTTCAACTCTTTTAAATCATTGGGTAAAGAATCTGAATTTACTTCTTTATTGCTGATTTCAATAATTTCGTGATAATCATAACCTATAGATTTTAAAAAATTTAAATGATATAAAACTCTTTTTTTAACTGCTTTTGTCATGTGAAATTGTACAAAAAAACTTCTTTTGTAATAATTTGTTCCATTTATTTGTACATTATATTATTAATTATTGACTTTTGTACAAATAATTGTTACAATATTTTTCATATTTAAAGGAGAATAATGAGTATTCCAAGTTTTAGAAAATTAGAAAAGGATTTAGAAGTAAATAAAACCACCTTGCATAATTGGAAAAAAAACAGACCGAAACTTTATGAATTTATAATAGATTCATATAGAGATAAGGAGATTTTGAAAAATCACTTAAATTTTATGATTGAACAAAAAAAGTATATTGAAGAAGAGATAGATTTGACAAAAAAAGTATTATAAAAATATATTTATGAGGCTTATTATCGGTTTCTTTTTAAATGCGTGAGGACTGATTTTAAGCTTCATATGTATATTTTCACTTTATAATATTTCTCTATTATCAAAAATTATTTTACCGCGCCCCGAACTTTTTGCTTCATAAAGTAGAATATCTGCTTCTTTTATCATATTTTCATAAGAGGAGTAGTTTTCTCTTAAAGCTACACCTGCTGAAAAGTTTATATTTAATTTTATATCATTAAAAACAAATTTATTGTTACCTACAATATTTTTTACTCTGTTTACATAATTTCTTATATCTAAAATATTGTTATAATGAATTAGACAAACAAACTCTTCACCGCCGTATCTTGATATAATATCTTCATTTCTTGTCAATTTTTTGAGAATTGATCCAAAGGTTGCCAAAACGGAATCACCGCAAATATGACCATAGGTATCATTTACCTCTTTAAAATGATCTATATCCAAAAATACTATTGCATAATTAGAACCAAAGGCTTTATACTCTTTTTCTATTTTTTCAACTTCCAAACTGTATGCACGCCTAGTTAGAACTTTTGTCAAGAAATCTATTGATTTTTCTTCTTCCGCTTTTGTAAGGTTATGTTTTAATTTTTCGATTTGAGCATAAAGTTTATCACTCATATCTTGAGAATTTGCGATATTTTCACTATTTTTATCAACAACTAAAGTAAATCTATCTACTAATTTTGTAAGTTTTTTATAAAGTTTACTAACTTGTTTATCCGAAGATTCGGAGAGTTCCAAAGATTTTATCTCTTCTCTGATATTTGATATTTCATCTACTGTTATTCTATTTTCATCTACTCTTTTTTTTAAAAATTCCGATAAAAAACTGATTAATTTTTTTACATCATTGTTTTTTTCGTTAAATATTCTTTTATCGTCATTAACTCTTGTTGTAGTCACTCTTCTTAATCTTCTTATCGTATCAACATCAATCAAAGTGTTAGGGCTTTTTGAAATATCGGTACATACGTTATTTATATCTGTTTTTATCTCTGAAGATAAGGAAGGGATCATAAAATATGCTAAATGTTTTAAAAAGTGTTTTAAATCTTCGTCTTTTACTCTCTTTGAAAGTATTTTTGTTATCTCTTTATATGTAATTGAATTTAAATTTTTTTTATCGTTTTTTGAAAGATTTGTTAATACTGACTGAAGTTCATTTATCTCATCGTTTACAAAATTTTTTTTCTGGGCTAGAGAGAAAAACTCTTTTTCATAATTTTCGGGAGTTGCATCTAAATTTTTTTCTGAAAGGGATTTTAAAGTAAGTTTTGTTAGTTCATTAATTTCTTTCATATAGTCATACTCTCTTAACTTTTAGTATAACTATACAATATAAAAAGGGATAATATGCTTAATATAACCCCTTTTTACCTATATCTATTTATACCGGTGAGTAATTCTTCCCTTATCCAACGAATAAGGAGTAATTTCAACTTTTACTTTATCTCCGGGTAATATTTTTATATAGTGCATTCTCATTTTTCCTGAGATATGACATAAAACAACATGACCATTATCCAACTCAACTCTAAACATAGCATTTGGCAAAGCTTCAATAACTTTACCGTCAATTACTATAACATCATCTTTTGCCACTTACTTTTCTCCTATGATTTATTCTTCTACTTGACTTAAAATAACTGCTTTTCCATCAATAACAGCAACTGTATGCTCATAATGACTTCCTCTTAGTCCATCAGCAGATACTACATCCCAATCATTTTCTAAAATAACTGGTTCTCTTTCCTTTTGACAAATCATAGGTTCAATACAAAAAACCATGCCATTTTTAATTTTTGGTCCGGATTTTGGACTCCCTGATTCTAAATAGTTAGGAATTTCAGGTTCACCATGAGGTTTTTTTCCTATACCATGACCACAAAATTTAATTAAAGGCTGATATCCTCTATCAACAATAAAGTCTTCAATCGCTTTAGATATCTCTTTAAATCGAACACCCTCTTTAATTAAACTGATTCCATAATATAACGAATCTTTAGCGCACGCAATTAAGTCTTCATCCTCTTTAGATATTTTACCAATAGGCATAGTAACGGCTGCATCACCGTACCAACCATCAATTTCAGTTCCAATATCAAGTCCTAAAATATCACCCTCTTTTAAAACTTTATCATCAGGAATTCCGTGAATAATAACTTCGTTTAAAGAAGTACAAACACCTGCTGGAAATCCATAAAGTCCTTTAAAAGCAGGTCTTGCTCCAAGGCTTTCAATAAAAGCCTCACCCATTGCATTAACTTCTTTTAAAGTCATACCTGCTTTTACATTTTTTTCTAGATATTTTAAGGTCTTCGCAACTGCAACAGATGCAGTTCGAAGTTTTTCTATTTCATTTGGTTTTCTTAAAGGAATTGCCATAATTAAAGTCCCACGGCACTTAGTGTCTGATATTTGTTCATATATTGTTGCGCCTCTATTTTTCTCATTGTATCAATAGCAACTTGAACAACGATTAATACTGCAACACCTCCAAAATAAAAAGGTACTCCCATAGCTTTTACTAAAAGCCAAGGCACAGTAGAAATAAGTCCTAAATAGACAGCACCCCATAGAGTTAGTTTACTTGCTACATCATTTAAAAAGTTTGCAGTAGATGTTCCTGGTCGTACACCTGGAATAAAACCACCTTGTTTTTTTAAGTTTTCTGAAATATCTTTTGCATTAAAAGTAATTGATGCATAGAAGAATGCAAAGAAAACTACGAATAAAAACATCAAAACATTAAACATATATGATGTCGGACTTAAAAAGTCTGCAACTGCAAGTAAGATTTTATTTTGACTACCTTGCAACACTGTAGCAGGGAACATTAAAATTGCCGATGCAAAAATTGCAGGGATAACACCTGAAAGATTCACTTTAATAGGAATATAGTTCATTACTCTTTTGTTTTGATTTTGCATCATAACTTTTCTTGAGTATGAAACAGGAACTCTTCTTTCACCTAATTCAACATAAATAATAGCTCCTACTGTTGCAAGAACAATTACCAATATTGCAATAACTGTTAAAAAGTTCATTTGCCCGTTGTTAACTAAATCTACAGTTCCACCGATTGCTCCGGGAATTGCAGAAACGATACCTGCAAAGATAATTAATGAAATACCGTTACCAATACCTTTTTGCGTAATCTGTTCACCAATCCACATTAATAACATAGTCCCTGTTAACATAGAGATTGAAGAAACAGCAACAAAAGTATTCATATCAATAGAAATTGCACCTTGTCCGCTTTGACCTGTCAAAGAGTTAAGCCCCATAGAAACACCTATAGATTGAATAAGTGTAATTACGATAGTTGCATATCTGATGATTTGCATATATTTTTGCATACCATCTCTCTCTTTTTTCATTTTACCAAGTGCGGGGAAAGTTGCTGCTAGAAGTTCCATAATAATAGAAGCTGTAATGTAAGGCATAATACCTAGTGATATAATTGACAATCTTGAAACTGCATTACCACTAAACATATTCACAAGACCTAATGCATTATTTGCATTTGAATCAAAAAATTCTTTTACTACATCAATATTTACTCCAGGCACCGGCACATATGCCAGTAACCTGTAAAGAAGAATAAAGCCTAATGTAATAAGAATCTTATTTATTAGATCTTTACTCATAATTATTTTCCAGTAGTTGTTACGTTTTCGTCTTTAATTTTAGATACTAATTCTTTTGCAGAAGCACCAATTAATTTAACTTTTGTAACACTTTTTGAAAGTTTGTATACTGATTTAATTGATTCAACTGTAATTTCTTCAAGTTGAGCAACTTGTTTTACTTTATCAACATTGATAGAGTAAGGTTTTGCTACTCTTGAAAAGAATCCAATTTTAGGAAGTCTCTTTTGTAATGGTTGTTGACCACCTTCGAAACCTCTTTTAATTTTAAATCCAGATCTAGATTTTTGACCTTTTTGACCTCTTGTAGAAGTCTTACCCATTCCTGAACCTTGACCTCTACCTACTCTTTTAACATCTTTTGTACTACCAGTTGCCGGTTGTAAATTATCTAATGCCATCAATTATCCTTTAATTCTTGCTAATGCTTCAACTGTAGCTTGTACAAGGTTGTTTGGATTATTTGAACCTAAAGATTTTGCAATAATATCTTTAACTCCAGAAAGCTCAAGAACAGGTCTTGCCGCACCACCTGCGATAAGCCCTGTACCTTCTGATGCAGGTTTTAATAAAATTTTACTTGAATTGTATTTATGTTCAATATCATGAGCAATTGTAGTCCCATGAATATTAACTTTTACTAAAGATTTAAATGCATCATCTAAAGCTTTTTTAATTGCATCAGGAACCTCTTTTGCTTTTCCTGTACCATATCCAACTGTACCGTTTTTATCTCCAACAACAACTAAAGCTGTAAATCTGAATCTTCTACCACCCTTTACAACTTTTGTTACTCTTCCGATTTTAACGATTGCTTCTTGAAAATCTTCTCTATTTACTGCTGCCATCATTAACCCTTATAATTTAATACCGTTATCTCTAAGTGCATCAGCGAATGCTGCAACTACACCATGATAAAGGTACCCGTTTCTATCAAATACTACTGTTTCAATTCCAGCAGATTTTAAGCTTTCAGCAAATGTTGCTGCAACTTTTACTGCGTTATCTTTATTAACGTTTAATCCTAAAGCTTTAGAATTAACTGCTGCTAATGTAACACCTGCAACATCATCAATTGCTTGTGCACTTAAATATTTGTTTGATTTAAATACAGTTACTCTAGGTGTTTGCGCAGTACCTTTAATATTTCCTCTAACTCTTTTTTTTCTGATTGCTCTTAAAGAGTTCTTTTTTGCTATATCTTTTGCTCTACTCATTTTTCACACCTTATTTCTTAGCAGTTTTACCAGCTTTTCTAACGATATGCTCGTCAGTATATTTAACACCTTTACCTTTATATGGTTCAGGTTTTCTAAAGCCTCTAATAATTGCAGCAGCTTGACCAACTTGTTGTTTGTCAGCACCTTTTACATGGATAATGTTTTTCTCAACAGAGATTTCCAAACCTTCAGGGATATCATAATTAATAGGGTGTGAATAACCTAATTGTAATTCTAATACTTTTCCTTTAACAGCAGCTCTGTAACCAACACCGTTGATTTCTAAAGATTTTGAAAAACCTTCATTTAACCCAGTTACGGCATTATTGATTAAAGCTCTGTAAGTTCCCCAGAAAGCTGATGATTCTTTATCTTCACCAACTCTATCTAAAACTACATTTGAATCTTCTACTTTTACTTCAACTCTTCCATGAGTCTCAACAGGAATTGCTTTATTCCCTTTTTTAACTGTTACAACAGTTCCATCTACTGCTACTTCAACTCCACTTGGGATTGCGATAGGTTTTTTTCCAATTCTAGACATTATACTCTCCTACCATACAGTACAAAGCACTTCACCACCTACGTTTGCAGCGTGTGCTTCATCATTTGCAATTACACCTTTGTTTGTAGAAACAATGATTGTACCATATCCATTTTTGAAACTTTTAATTTCAGAAGCGTTTTTATAAACTCTTCTTCCCGGAGTTGAAACTCTTTTTAATTCGTTAATAACAGAATTATCGTTGTCATCATATTTTAATGTAACTTGAACAGTTTTCTTATTGTTTTCACCTTCAACTTCTTTGAAACCTTCAATATACCCTTTTTGCTCAAGTACATTTAAAATTCCGACTACTGTATTAGAATGTAATAATGTTGCAACTTCTAATTTTCTCATTGCAGCATTTCTAATTCTAGTTAAAGCATCTGCGATCATATCATTCATCATAGCTTTTATTCTCCTACCAACTAGATTTTTTAACGCCAGGAAGTAATCCCTCGTTAGCCATTTTTCTTAAACAAACTCTACAAAGACCGAAGTCTCTGTATACTGAATGAGGTCTACCACAAACAGTACATCTTGTATATGCTCTTGAAGAGAATTTTGCTTTTCTCTGTTGTTTAGCAATCATCGATTTTTTTGCCATTACGCTCTTCCTTTAGTAAATGGAACTCCAACAAGCTCTAATAATCTGTAAGCTTCTTGATCATTATCAGCAGATGTTGAAATTGAAATATTCATACCATGTGTTTTAATAATATTATCATATACAACTTCCGGGAACATTAATTGCTCATCTAAACCAAAGTTGAAGTTACCTCTACCATCAAAACCGTTTCTGTTAAGACCTCTAAAGTCTTTTACTCTAGGTAATGCAATAGAACATAATTTATCTAAGAATTCATACATTCTTTCACCTCTTAGAGTAACTTTAACACCAACAGGAGATCCTTCTCTTACTTTAAATCCAGCAACAGATTTTTTTGCAATTACTTGAACTGCTCTTTGTCCTGCAATTAAAGAGATTGTATCTTGAATATTTTGCATTAATTTACTATCTTTCATAGCTTCACCAGCACCAACAGAGATAACAACTTTGTCTAACTTTGCAGTTAACATTTTGTTTTTAGGGAACTCTGTTTCTAAAGTCGGTTTTATTTCTGCATTGTATCTTTCTAATAATCTTGCTGACATCTTATTCACCTTCTACTTTTGCTACATTAGAGATATCAATAGGCATCTCTTTGTTTACAAAACCACCTTCAGGGTTTCTTTCTTGATCAGGTTTAACTGTTTTTTTAGCTACTTTGCAATCTTTAACGATTACTTGTCTTTTTGATGTGATAACTTCTAAAACTTCTCCAGTTTTACCCTTATCGTCACCAGCAATAATTTTTACAGTATCACCTTTTTTAATCTTTAATTTTAAAGCCATTATAGTACCTCCGGAGCAAGTGAAACAATTTTCATGAAACCTGCATATCTAACTTCTCTTGCTACAGGTCCAAAAATTCTTGTTCCAATTGGTTCTTTTTTAGTATCAAGTATAACTGCAGCATTGTCGTCAAATCTAATTAAAGATCCGTTTTCTCTTTGAACTTCTTTGTGAGTTCTTACTACTACAGCTTTAACTACAGCACCTTTTTTAACTTTACCAGTTGGTAATGCTTTTTTAACTGAAGCAACAATAACGTCACCTACAGATGCATATCTTCTGTGGCTTCCACCTAAAACTTTGATACACATGATCTCTTTTGCACCAGTGTTATCAGCTACATTTAATCTTGAAAAACTTTGAATCATTATTTAACTCCTGTAGCTACTATTTTCTTTAATCTAAAAGATTTAGTCTTTGATAAAGGTCTACATTCGATTGCAACGACTGTATCACCCTCATTTAATTCATTTTTTTCATCATGAACTAAATATTTTTTAAATCTTTTTACAGTTTTGTGGTATTTTGGGTGTAAAACTTGTCTAGTAACTAATACAGATGCTGTTTTGTCACCAGCTTTTTTAACCACTACACCTTGAATCTCTCTTTTATGTGTACTCATATTTTGGATCCTTAGTTTTTAGCTGCAGTAATTGCTGTTTGAATTTGAGCAATCTCTTTTTTGCACGCTCTTAATTCAGAAGTATTAGTTAACTGCATAGTTTTTAGCTTAGCTTTTAATTCAAAAAGAAGCACCTTTTTCTCTTTTAATAACTCATTTAGCTCTTGTAAGCTTTTCTCTTTTAAATCAGAATAATTCATTTTCACTTTCTCTACTTACAATTTTAGTTTTAAATGGTAACTTATGTTGTGCTAAAGATAGAGCCTCTTTTGCCATTTCTTCAGACACACCTGCCATTTCAAAGCACATTCTACCTGGCTTAATATTCATAACCCATTTGTCAATTGCACCTTTACCTTTACCCATTCTTGTTTCAAGTGGTTTTGCAGTAAGCGGTTTATCAGGGAATACCATAATCCAAACTTTACCTTGTCTTTTAATTGCTCTTGTCATTGCAATTCTGGCAGCTTCGATTTGTCTTGAATCAACTCTTCCGTGTTCAAGTGCTTTAATACCAAACTCTCCGTAAGCTAAAGAGTTTCCTCTTTGTGCTTTACCTCTGTTTCTACCTTTTTGGTATTTTCTGTATTTCATTCTTTTAGGCATTAACATAATTATTTACCTCTTCTTTTACTTGGTCTTCTTTTTTGTGGTTTAGAAGCTGTATCTCTCTCATGAGGAATACCTTTAGCTAGTACTTCACCTTTGAAAATCCAAACTTTAATACCGATACAACCGTAAGTTGTATGAGCTTCAGCAAAACCGTAATCAATTCTAGCTCTTAAAGTATGTAAAGGAACTCTTCCCTCTAAATACCACTCAGTTCTAGCCATTTCAGCTCCACCAAGTCTTCCTGATACAGAAACTTTAATTCCTTTTGCACCAGATTTAAGAGCATTTTGCATAACTCTTTTCATAGCTCTTCTAAATGCAACTCTTCTTTCTAATTGTTGAGCAACATTTTCAGCAGCTAATTGTCCAGAAAGTTGTGGTTTTCTCTCTTCTTTAATGTTAACTGCAATCTCTTTACCAACTAAAGCTGAAAGATTATTTTTAAGTTTTTCTACGTCTGCACCTTTTTTACCGATAATAATACCAGGTCTAGCAGCAACGATAGTAACTCTTACTTTTTTAGCAGTTCTTTCAACAATAATTTGAGCAACACCAGCGTAGTAAAGCTCTTTTTTAACAAATTTTCTGATTTTGTCATCTTCAGCAACGTTAGCAGGCATATTTGAAAATTTAGGAAACCATCTAGATTCCCAGTTTCTGTTGATACCTAATCTTAAACCTATTGGATTAACTTTTTGACCCATTATTTGTCTCCTTTTTCAGCAGCCGCTACTTCAATCATAATGTGTGCAGTTGGTTTATGTTTTGGTGATGCACTACCTCTAGCTCTTGGTGTGTATCTTTTTAGAACAGGACCTTTATCAACTCTTGCAGATGTGATAACTGCGTCTTGAGGTTCTAACCCTGCATTTGCTACAGCCGAAGCAATAACTTTTGATATAACACCTGCTGCTTTGTTAGGAGTAAATTCTAATGATGCAATTGCATATTCAGCGTTCATTCCTTGAACTTCTCTTGCTATTAATCTTGCTTTTGTAGGAGAAAGTCTAATAAATTTTAATACTGCTTTTCCCATATCACCCTACCTTTTTTTGTACAGAGCCTTTATGCCCTTTAAATGTTCTAGTTGGAGCGAATTCACCAAGTTTATATCCAACGTGATTTTCTGTTACTAATACTGGTACAAAATTTCTACCATTATGCACATTAAATGTTAAACCAATCATTTCAGGTAATACTGTTGATCTTCTTGACCATGTTTTAATTGGTTTTCTATCTTTAGCTTCATTAGCTTTGATAACTTTTTTCATTAAGTGTGCGTCTACAAATGGACCTTTTTTTATTGATCTTGCCATCTTAAACCCTTACTTCTTTCTTCTTGAAATGATTAATTTATCACTAGCTTTTTTCTTTCTAGTTTTATAACCTTTAGTTGGCATACCCCATGGAGTAACTGGATGTCTTCCTGAGTTAGTTTTACCTTCACCACCACCGTGTGGGTGATCAATCGGGTTCATTGCAGAACCTCTAGTTTGTGGTCTAATACCAAGATGTCTAGTTCTACCAGCTTTACCAACAATCATATTAGAGAAATCTTCATTTCCAACAACACCGATTGTTGCCATACAAACACCAAGAATTTTTCTCATTTCACCTGATGGTAATCTTAAGATAACATATTTATCTTCTCTACCCATGATTTGAGCATATGCACCAGCAGATCTAGCTAATTGTGCACCTTTTCCAGGTTTAAGTTCAACGTTGTGAACCATTGTACCAACAGGAATTGCTTGTAGTTTCATAGCGTTACCAGGTAAAATATCAAGTCCTGACTCAGCAGCTTGTACTTTATCACCGATTTTTAATCCAGAAGGTTGGATAATATATCTTTTATCACCGTCTAAATAAGAAACTAAACAAATTCTACAGTTTCTATAAGGATCGTATTCTACAGTAAGAACTGTACCCTCTACATTGAATTTTTCTCTTTTAAAATCAATAATTCTATATAATTTTTTAGCACCTGCTTCTTTGTGTCTTGAAGTAATTCTACCGTTATTATTTCTACCAGCATTTGCTTTTACTTTTACAAGTAAAGATCTTACTGTTGGTTTTGAAGTAATATCAGAAGTGTCCATTACAGACATAAATCTTCTAGCAGGAGTTATCGGTCTAAATTTTTTAATTGCCATCTTCTATACTCCTTAAGCTGATAGGTTCGCTATTTCAGCGCCTTCAGGTAATGTTACATAGAATTTTTTGAAGTCCGGTCTTCTACCAGGTCTTCCTCTAAATCTTTTCACTTTACCACTTTGTCTTAAAGAGTTAATTTTTGATGGAGTTACTCCAAAGTACTCTTTAAATACCTCTTTTAAACCGTTTTTAGTCATTCTAGGACTTGTTTGAACAACGATTACACCGTTTTCTTGAAGCTCGATTGTCTTTTCTGTATATAATATTGCTTTAATATCTGTAATATCTGCCATCTTACGCCTCTTTTGTTAATGATTCTAATACTGATTTTTCAATTAGTACTGAGTGATATGCAGAAATTAAATATGCATTAATTTCTTGTTTTTCAATCATATAACAATTTTTAATGTTTCTAAACGCTAAGTATGTTTTCTCTTCAATTGTATCAACAATTACAAGAGTATCTCTTTGGTTTAATCCATTAATAATTGAAACCGCATCTTTAGTTTTACCAGACTCAGCTTTAATTGAGTCAGCTACAAATAAAGAACCTTTTTCAGCGTGAGTGTTAATAGCATAGTTTAATGCTAAAACTTTTTGCTTTTTATTGATTTTTTGATTGTAGTTTCTTTTTGTAGGTCCGAAAACTTGTCCACCACCAACAAATAGAGGTGATCTTTTAGAACCCCATCTAGCTCCACCAGAACCTTTTTGAGCTTTTGGTTTTTTACCACCACCGCTTACTTCAGATCTGTTTTTTACTCTAGCAGTGTTTGCTCTTTGAGCAGCTAAATATGATTTAACATAAAGGTATAAATTGTGTGAGTTAATCTCTTTGAAAGACTCTGGTAACTCATTTGCTTTTACTTCTACAGCGTTACTCATTTAGCAATCCTTACTCTTCCTAATCTACCATTTGATCCAGATACTGAACCTTTTACAACTAATATTCCTGTTTCTGCGTTAAATGAAACAACTTCATTTTTAACAGTTACATTTGTATTTCCGTATTGTCCTGGCATTTTTTTACCCGGCATAACTCTACCTGGCCATTCACAGTTACCGATAGAACCAACTCTTCTACCCATTCTGTGTCCGTGTGATGCTCTACCTCCAGCGAAGTTCCATCTTTTAACTCCACCTTGAAAACCTCTACCTTTAGTTTTAAAAGTTGTTTTTAAAACTTTAGCTTCAGATAATACAGATACATCTAAATCACCAGCTTCAGTGTTAGCAACATCTAATGTTGCAAATCTATTAAACTCTTTGCTTAAACCATATTTTTTTTGTTGACCTTCTATAGCTTTGTTAATTTTTTTACCATCGCTATAAGATACAAGTGCCACACCCTCATTTACGTCACATACTTTTGCATCAAGAACTTTTAAAAGTGTAACTGGTGTTGCAGGAACTGAAATAGTTCTACTCATACCGATTTTTTCTACGATAAATTCCATTTACTACCCTTTCTTCTTATTCTTGACCCATTGATCTAACTTCAACATCAACTTCAGGAGCCAAGTCTAGTTTCATTAATGAATCTACTGTATCAGGAGTTGCAGCAATGATATCAATCATTCTTGTGTGCACTCTGATTTCGAATTGCTCTCTCGCGTCTTTGTTTACGTGAGGACCTTTAAGAACTGTATATTTTCTGATTTTCGTTGGAAGAGGAATTGGACCTCTCAACTCAGCACCAGTTCTTTTTACAGCTTCAACAATTGAAGCAACACTTCTGTCTAAAACTCTATGATCATAAGCTTTAAGCTTTAATCTAATTTTTTCCATGTTTTTCCTTTAAAGAACTCGTTAGACGTGCTAAAAAAGCACTCTAACCACTTTTAGTGGGCGCGTATTATAATTAATTTTTTATTAAATGTCAAGAGTTATGGTATTTCTATGATTTTTTTATAAATATTTTTTCCTTTTTAAAAGGACAACTTTATTTATTTTCAAACAAAATTAAGATAAATGTAAATTATTGGATTTATTTGGTTTTTAACTCTAAAATATTTACATAACTATTTTCTCCTCCGCATCCATCAAACTGATTTCCTTCCGGTGCAAAAATATTGCTTGAAATAGATTTTGTAACATCAATATCTTTTTTTAAAGAAAATCTAATCTCTGTTAAATACTTTCCGTTAGCTTTTTTAGAGCAAAGTAATTTTAAGGTTCTAGCACTGCTTTTTCCAAATGCTTTTTCAAATTCTTGATAAATTTGTCCGTTTGAAACTCTACTTCCTCTGTGGTCTGATATAAAATCGTCAAAACTACTTTTTGAAAACTCTTCAACCAATTTTGAAGCCTGATTAAAATATTCAGTCGGTGTTTTATTTGTACAAGTTCCGTGTTTGTGCCATTCATGTCTTTGCAAATAAGAGTCGACGCCCGGCATATATTTACTAAGTTTTTCTTTGTACACAGCGGTAAGATGCAAATCAGGCAGATTTGGCCAGCAACCTCCTTCACCTTCACACTTATAGGTATTTTCACAATCTGAATATTTAGAAAACGGATCATCATTTTTATTCGGCCATAATCCATGTAAAATAAAATTGTTTACAGAGAACTCATCTTTTTGCGCCTCTTTACATTCTATTTTTGAGTAATTTTGTTTTTCACAAAACCCGGCTTCCCAGCTAAGAGCGAAGACATAATAATCAAATTCCCCTTTTTCTCCTTTTGAAAACAGCAAGGTAATTGTTAAACCTAATATTATTAATATTTTATTCATTTACAAAATCTCCTTTATAAAAATTATTTTTTTGATTATATCAAAATAATATTTAAAAAAATTTACTCTTGTATTAATATTTCATTAGCAATTTTACAATAGAATAAATTTTCAGGAGAAACTATGATAATAAAACAACATTTACTTGAAGAGACAAATGATTATAAAAAATATAACTATTTTGAAATAACGGAAAATTTAGAAGAGATTTTAGCAGATGATTACATTTTATATAAAAGCAGTGATTTTAAAAATGACTCTGTGGCAGAAGAACTTTATAAAAAAAATTTTTTAGATAAATATGATAGAAAAAAAGACAAAGAGATTTATTCTCTTTATATAGATGATAAAAAATTTGAAGAAAAAGTAAAATTTATATATTCTGTTATAGATTATAAAAAATATATTAATTTTGTGGCAAAAAATATTGAGATTAGAGATCCTTTGGAGTATACGATCAAATATTCTATTTTGGATTCAGAAGGCAGTAAAATTGAGATTTATCATATTAGTATTGTCGATATATCTTTTGTTTTTTAAATATTACCGTGATAAAAAAACTCCCCTAAACCTACTGTAAATATTAAATCTCCATATAAAGCATGTTCAATACATACAAGACTTAGAGATTTACTGTTTATATAGGTTTTTATAAAAAGTAAACCTCCAATAAAACTGAAAAGCAGTGCAATGTAGTTTGAAAAGATTATATGAATAAAACCAAATACAGCTGCATTTAGCAGTATCAAAGCTTTTGGAGTAAATATATACTCATATCTAAAAAGAAAAAACTTTCTGAAAATAAGTTCTTGAGGAATAACGGAAAGAAGAGGATATAAAATCATTACAAGAATATAAATATTTGGTTTTTGATAAAAAAAATTAAATAATTTATCCTCATAAAAAATATATGTAAAGAGAAAAATAGCAATAGAAAAGATAATAAATCTTTTTATTACGGACAAAAAATCTTTAAAATCAAACTTATCAAAAAGTGCTTTATTGTTCTCGTTCCTTAATAAAAAAATTACATAAAAAGAGAGAATCCAAAGAGTAGGCAACACAAAAACAGAGGGTAAAATCTTATAAAAAAAGAAAAGGGGTAAAAGTATAAAAATAAAAAAAAACTCTATAATCTTAAAAAAATTGATTTTTCTCATCTATTATCCTCTTTGTTAATTTTTCATTTTATAAAAATTCGGTAACAAATTGGTTATATTTTATAAAAAGAATTTAGACTTTGAACATAACATTGGGTATAATTTTTATTATGGAAAATTTAAAATTAAACTCATTTTATGATGTAATTATCGTCGGCTCCGGTCCTTCAGGTTTGGGAGCTGCTTTTAAATTGGCAGAAAACTCCGACAAAAAAATTCTTCTAATTGAAAAGAAAAAAATCAGTTCGGGCGGCTTAAGAAACGACTGTAAACAAAACTATACCTATCCTGTAGGATTTCCTTTAGAGTATTGGAGCAAAGAAGAAGCTCACGCTCTTTTAGAAGAGGTAAAAAATCATTTAAATCCAAAAATGGAAAAAAGATTAAATATTGACAAATATATTCAAAGAGCAAAAAAACTTGATGTAAATATTTTGACAATAGACCAAGCACACGTAGGTACGGATAAATCCTCAAAACTGATTAATGATCTAATCCAAAAACTAAGAGATTTGAAAGTTACCGTTGCTTTGCAAACAGAAGTTAAAGAGTTAAATGAAAATAAAAAAGAGATAACCTTAGATAACGGTTTTAAAATAGAGTTTGAAAATATTATCCTTGGTCCGGGACGTGCCGATTATGACTGGATGCAAACACAAATGGATAGAATAGGAGTTACATACAGCGATAATATAGTTGATATAGGAATTAGAGTTGAAACAAAAGAGGAGAATTATCCTATTGTAAAAGATTATTATGATCCTAAAATTTTATTTCCGAATAAAGTCAGAACTTTTTGTACAAACTCAGGCTGCGCACATATTGTAAGGGAAAAATACAAAGGCTACTACTCCGTAAACGGGCATTCTCTTTCAAAAGAGAAAAAAGCAAACAATCTTGTGAATTTCGCAATGCTAAAAACTATTAGATTAACCCAGCCGGTTGTAAGCGGTCAGCAGTTTGGAAAGATATTGGGACAAATGGTTATGCAGCTTAGCGGGGGTTCGGTGATTATGCAAAGAGTCGGCGATTTTAGATTGGGTCAAAGAAGTAAAAAAGAGACTTTTAATGAGGACCTATACGATTTTAAACCGACTTTATCAAATGCTGTTGCGGCAGACTTGAGTCTTAGCATGCCTGCAAAAATTTTAAGAGATATTTGGAGCGCTTTGAAAAAGCTTGATTCAATAGTTCCGGGAGTTTTACATCCATCGACTATTCTTTATTATCCCGAGATAAAAACCTACTCCAATAAACCTCAATTTTTAAATAAAAACTTTATGGTAAAAGAAGGGTATTATATAGTAGGTGACGGGGCAGGAACAAGCAGGGGAATTACAGCTGCTTGGTCATCGGGAATTAGAGCTGCAAATGATATTTTAAAAAATAAAAAATAGCTTATAGTAATTATGTATAAATTATGTCACAGGTTAAGTCACAGTTTTGTGGTCAAAAGCAGTAAAATATAAAACTTTAATCTCTTTTTTATCTAAGATTTAGTTTTCGTTTATAAAATTTGAATATGGAAAAGAATATAAAAAAGTTTTTTAACGAAACGGCAAAAGAGAATAATCTAAATCTTAACAATAAACTTAGTTGGGGTTTCTATTTTAGTCATAAACAAAGTGATAATTTGCAAGAAGCAAAAAATCTTTTAGATCCAAATAGATATTCAAGTTCAGAAATAATTTTTGAAAATAAAACTTATTATCTATGTGTGGAAGAGATTAGTGTTCATAATGTAGATTCTTTATATAACAGATGTAAAGAGTTTCAAACTCTTGCAGAAAAATTGCATATAAACAGTTTTGACGGTTTTGATGTTGAAGAGATAGCTGTAAGCTAGCTTTTACCTTGTTATTGGTAAAAGCCTGAAAACATCAAAATATCGTCACTTTGTGCATTTTTTTTATCATTTACGACTAAATCGGAAACAATAGACCCAAGGGCTGGACCAAAAGTCATTCCAAGCCAACCAAGTCCCATGCAGTATGTTAGATTATTAACATCTTCATCCCTTCCTATTAGGGGAATATCGTTTGGAGTAAGAGGTCTGAATCCAGACCAATAAACTTCATTATTCATCTCAAAAGTTTGATTATATTCAAAAAAGTTTTTCTTTATACTATCAATCTGTTTTTCTATAATTGCGGGATCATCACTTCCTATTTCTAGTTTTGATGTAAACCGTACATTATCTCTTCTTGGAGTCATAACTATAAAAAGATCATTAAAAATCGTCGAAACTTTTGGTATAAACTCTTTTGGCATTTCAAAAGTTATGCTGTAACCTTTTGCAGGAGTCATCATCAAATCTTTATTGCAATATTTACCGGCAAGCGCTGTTTTATAACCTGTAGACATAATAAAATGCTCTGCTTCGTAAAAAACACTTTTTGAAGAAATTATATGTTTTACTTCATTGTTTTCAATTCGCATACTATCTATTTTCTCATTTAATATAAACTCAACTCCAGCATCTATCAAATGTTTTTTTAATTCAAGCATAACTCTTCCGGAATCAAATCTTGCATTTTTTTTAAAAAGAATTGCCCCTTTTATTTTTTTGATATCTGCACTTGGTAAATACTCTTTTAACTCATCTTTTTTAAATATTTTAAATCTTTCATCATCAGTATAATTATACTTTTTTAATCTCTCTTTATAACTTTTATCTTCGGTAAAAACAGAAAGCATTCCGTCTCTATGATAATCAAAATCCAAGTTATCTTCTTTTATCATTTTTTCATATAAATTTAATGTTATCTCACCGTATTTTTCAAAAAGCATCATTGTTTTTTTTGTACGTTTTTCATTTGAGTTTTTAATAAAGTTTACAAGCCATTTATATATTTTAAAATCCAATGTCGGATGGATAATGGCAGGTGACTGCCCTTTTAACATAAGTTTTAGAGTATTTGAAACTACACCTGGACAACTAAGAGGAGATTTATCAAATGCCGATAATAATCCGGCATTTCCAAAGGAAGTAGAGTTTGTTATATCTGCTTCATCTATTATAGTTACTTTTCTACCGCTTTTTTGTAAATAATAAGCTGTACAAAGACCTGCGATTCCACCGCCTATGATAACGACATCTCTTTTCATAACACGTCCTTTCTAAAATAATATTTTAATCATACTAAAATATAGCATAAAATCAGGCTATTTTTTGTATATATTTTAACTAAATTAATATTTAAATTATCATAATAATTGCTTTTATAAGTTATAATATGAAAAATCAAAGGATGAAAAATATATGACAAAAATTAAGCAAGATTTACTAGAAATGGTTGAAGCTACGATGATACCTGAAGTTGAAGCCTATATTGAAGATTTACATAAAATAATTGAAAAAAAAGAACAGACAGATGATACAATGAATGAAGTAAGAGAGATGGAATCGTTTCTTGTAGAGTTACAAAATATAATTTATGCAGTTAATGAAAATAAAATAGATGATGAACAAGCACAAGAGATATATGAAAAAATAGAAAAATTAATAGAAGAACATTCAGAAGAAAAATAAATCTTTTATCTTTTAAAAAGGCATTTTATTTATCAAAAAAAAGTTCTTATTGTATCTAAAGTGCCTTTTTGAAGAAACAACTCCCCAATACCTGAAACAAACAGTAAATAGCCATATAATGTGTGTTCAATACAAACTAAAAGAAAAGAACGATTTTTTAAATAAGTTTGTGAAAAAATCAATCCTCCTATAAAAGTTAATATTAATACAAGAGATGATCCAAATAAAGTATGGGAAAAAGAAAAAAGTACAGCATTTAAAACAGTCTGTTTTTGTTTTGAAAGTTTAAATGAATAGCGAGAGAAAAAGAATACCCTATAAAGTAACTCTTGTGGAAGTACTGAAACAAGAGGATAAAAAATAAGTAGAAAAATAAAAAGTTTCGTCTCATTTTTTGCCATATGAAAAAAAGTTTCAGGAGTGCATAGATAACTTGCAAATAAAAAAACAATAGCTAATAAGAAAAATCTTAATAGCAAATATTTTAATTGGTTCTTATCAAATAATTTAAGAGAAAATTTACACTTAGTCACTTTTAGAATATAAGCAGAATAAAAGGTCATCAGCCAGAGAGTAGCTAATAAAAATTTTATAGAAAGAATATCAAAAACAAATAAAGCAGGTAAAACTGCATATAAAAAAATAAATTCAAACTGTTTATATAATTTATTTTGGAGCATTTTAATTCCTTTAAATAAAAAGGGATTTATGATTGTAGCATTTTTACTTATTTAAAATGAAAAAATTTTTAAACTTTATTTCATAAATATATTCTTTATGGTTATTTCAATATAATTAATGTACTTATTTCAAAAGGATAAAAATGGTTTTAAAAGAAATTCAAACTTGGGTACCTCCTTTAGGTTTAGGATGGAGTAAATGGATTAACATTATTAGCCATTATACAAAAGGGTCATATATTGTAGAGTTTAAAAGTTTATCTAATGTAAAATCTACTTTTGACATTGAAGTAAGAGAAGGAGGCAAAACAATGACAAGAAAAATTATTGGACCAGGGAAAACTAGAATTACATCTTCTAATTGTGCTTGTATTACTCGTGCAAGATTTTCAAGCCACACAGTTGGACAAAATATATTAATATTGGTTAAAGTATGAAAAAGTATATATTATTAAGTTTGCTTGCATATTTATTTACGGGATGCTCTTCTAAAAATGAAAATATCAATTATAATCAAACTGTTTTCATAATTGATAAATCAATAGAATTGACAAAAAATGACTTTAAAAGAATTAAATATAAAAAAATAGGTGATAATACTTACGCTGGTTATTACATTTTAACGAAAAATGGCAATAAAAAAATGTATTCCTTATTTAAAAATGAAGAAGGAAAACATTTTGGTATTATTATAAATAATAAAATATTAAATTTTAATACAAAAATTATTGATAATATTTTTGATAAAGAGTATGCTCCGAATAATTCAATAACTTTTCAATTTAAAACAGAAGAAATGAAACTTTTTCTTAAAAGTTTAGGATTAAATTTAAATAAATAACTTTATAGTATTTTATATAAAAAATTTGCTAGCTTTCTGTTTTAATTTTCCAAATATCTCACCAAAATTAGCGGGATAAACTCTTGCTTCGCCGATGCTGGATATAAAGTTCGTATCACCTATCCATCTAGGTAAGGCGTGATAGTGTACATGCTGGGCGATTCCTGCTCCTGCGGCTTTTCCCAAATTCATTCCTATATTTACGCCTTCACACTTTATCACATCTTTTAACAAACTCACGGCTTGTCTTATTCTTATACTCATTCTTATCCAAACTTCATCTTCAAGTTCTTCTATTTTGTCAGTATGAAAGTGAGGAATCACCATAAGATGTCCGGGTGAGTATGGAAATTTATTCATAACCACATAACAGAATTCATCGTGAAATAAAACTTGATATTTCTCTTCTTTTATATGTTTTGAGATATGACAAAAAACACAACCCTCTATTTTTTCTTCACTTACATACGAATATCGCCAAGGAGCGTATAAATGTTCCACATCTTCTCCTTAAATAAAATTAGGTGCATCATTTGCAAAAAGGATCAAATCCCCTGCTTTTGTTCTTTGTGCTAACGTACTTTCCAAATCTTTTTTCTCTTTTAAAATAAATAGTTTTTCTGCATTAATATTTGAACTTAGAAGTTGGGCATTTAAACTTCCTGTTATAATTGCAAGGTCAAACTTATCATTTATTTCATTTGCCAATAAAATATTTGCTTCGGATGTTGATTCTACTAGTCCAGGAGTTACTATTACTTTTCTTCCTTCATAATGTGAGCAGATATTTATAGCTTCTAACATTCCTTCTAAATTGCCGTTAAAACTGTCGTCAATTATAATCTTTCCGCCGGCTTCTATTTTTTGAAGTCTGTGTTCAACTTGCGGTAAATTTTTTAATGCCAGTTTTATTTCATCTATACTCATTCCAAGTTCATGGGCTACAAGTATTACAGCCGTTAGGTTTATAGCATTAAAACTTCCTAAAATAGGAGCATTAAAATGTTCTTGTTTTCCGTTGATTATAATATCAAACCAGATTCCGTCAAGATTAGACATAGTTACGTGAAGATTATTAGGAAATTTAATTATGGTATCATAATCTTTAATCGGAACAGATTCATGTACAAAACCTTTTATCATTTTAGGCGAAGTTAAAATCTCCATTTTTGTATTAATAATATTATCCAAGGTTTTAAAATATTCGATATGTTGTTCCCCTACACTTCCTAAAACACAATATTGAGGTTCCAAAAAAGAGGTAATTTCTTCAATATCGCCTTTTTGTCTTGCTCCTGCTTCTGCCACATAAATCTGTGTATCAAGAGGCAAATCTTTATTTACGTCAAGAACTATTCCACCCATGGTATTAACCGATCTTGGTGTTTTATATACTTTGTATTTTCTTTTTAGAACATGATACAAATAATTTTTAATAGAAGTTTTCCCGTATGAAGCAGTAATTTCTACAATCTTAAGTCCCGGAATTGTTTGTAATCTTTGCTTGGCTTTGTGTTTAAAAGAGATAAAAAATATTTTTTCAAGAGCAAAAGATACGAAATAAGCTATAAACAGAGGTACAAATAAAACAACAGAAGAGTTACAGTTTTCACTTGTAAGACATAATGAGATTATTGAGAAAGTAGTAAATAATAAAATTGCCAAAAATCTTTTTACGCGTCCGGTTAAAACAAGAGGTCTATCAAGTTTTTTATTCCATAAAACAAAACTTGTTATAAAAAGCAGATAAAAATAAATATTAAAATACAACTCAGGAAAAAGATGAAAAAAGATTATCGGTACTAGAAAATATGTAATATGCCACTGCCATTTATGATGTTTTAAAACAACTCTTTCAAGCTTATAGTTGTACCATTGAAGATTCGTAATTAAATACCATCCTAAAGACATTATTAGTAATATATGAGTAAAGATATACAAGTATTCCATTATTTTATTCCATTTTCGATTTTTTTACAAATATCCTGCGCAAATTTTAAAAAAAAGTAGTGATCTGCTTTGTAAGAGTAAAAAGAGCTTTTATTTATCAAAGAGTTGATTTTTTTGCCTGAACTAAGACTTGTTGCATTATCCTCTTCGCCCCAAAAAATTATGCCGTTTTTTTTATAAGATTTAAAATCATTGCTAAAATCTTCATCAACAACATTTTTAAAAGTGGCATACATATTTTCGCTCATTTTATCTACATCTTTGCTTCTAAAAGCTTTTGTAATATTTTTTAGACCTAATTTATTTAAAAGTTTTGCAAAAGCAATTTTAACTTTAACTAAAAAAGGTTTTTTTTCCAAAATCCCCGCACTGCTTAAAAGTATTAAGTTCTCGGGATTTAATAAAGTTGCAACTTTACCTCCAAAAGAGTGCCCTGCTATTGCAACAAGATCAATATTTAAAACTTCTAAAAAATTTTTAACTATTTTAGAGTAATCTTTTGTTGTAAGGGTATAATCATTTGAACTTTTTCCAAATCCCGGCATATCAAGGTAGATATGTCTGTAATCTTTTAAAAAAGTGGAAAATGCCTGTTTCATAATCTCTTTATTTGAACCCCAGCCGTGTAGAAAAAGTATTGTTTTTTCTTTTTGGGGATTGATTATTTCATAAGAGATTTCAAACTGTTTATTGTCAATGTTTATACTCTTTAAAGCCAACTATTTACCCTTTGCAGCTTGAATTTTATTTACATAATCGTATGTAATTTTTATCTTTTTTACTTTTGGAAGATTATTTGCCAAAGAGATTAAAGTAGCATTAAAATCTTCAAAAAGATAGTTTGCCATTGAACCTGGAACAGGATTTATTTCATTTAAATATACTTCATTGTCAATAACAAAAAAGTCGCATCTTATTAATGCTCCTTCAAAAGTATTATTATATATTTTTTTAAAAGAGTCTTTTATTTTTTCCTCTAATTCATTTGATATATCCGCTTTTAATGCAGTTGAAGTTCTTGCAAAATCCAAATACTTTTTATCAAAATCTAAAAACTCCGCTTTTTGAGGCTCTTCTACAATAGAAAAATTGTAAGTTCCATTAATTTTGCAACCTGCTAGGTTATACTCTTTTACTCCGGGAATAAATGGTTCTACTAAAACTGCATCATCAAATTCATAAGCTACGTCTAAAGCATATTCCAACTCTTTTTGATCTTTTACAATAGATACTCCGATTGAACTTCCCAAAGTTACAGGTTTAATAATAACGGGGAAATCCTCAATTACCACGGGAGTATTTTTTGTATAAAATTTATAATCAAGTGCTTTTACACCGCAGCTGTTTGCATAACCTTTTGTTAAAAACTTATTAAAACTTACACTGCTTGCACCTTTTCTAGGTCCTATATAAGGCAGATTGTAAAATTCAAAAAGTGAAGCATAAACTCCATCTTCTCCATCTGCACCGTGAGAAAGATTTAAATATACGTCAACATCCAAACTCTTTTGAGAAAGAAAACTTTTCTTCACGAAAGAGCCTTTTGTAAGGGTCAATGAATCACATTTTTTATATTCACCGCTGCTGAAAAGTTTTGATTTTATTGTATTTGTAGGGATATGATAAAAGTCTCTGTTTTCATCACAAAAAATATATACTAATTCCTCTTTTAAAACATCTTTCATCGCAATTGCCGAAACAATAGAGATTTCATGTTCATAAGAGACTCCACCGAAAACTATACCGATTTTCACTATTTTCTCCTGATCTATTTTTGTAATTGTTTTAATGCTTGTCTTACTAGTTCGCTTGTATTTGTACCTGAACAGTTTTTTAATACTTTTGAAACTATATCTTTTTTAAACCCTAAAGATTCTAAAGCAAGTGATGCTTCAAGAAGATTTGAACTGCTTGAATCTTCATTCTCATCCGTATCAATAATAAAGCCTGAAAGTTCGACTAAAATCCTGCTTGCACCTTTTGGTCCGATTCCGGGAACTCTTTTTAACATTGATACATCGTTTGAACTTACTATTTGAGAAAAAGAAGATGGAGTAAAGGTTGAACAAATTGCCAAAGCGACTTTAGGTCCTACTCCGTTTATTTTAATAACGGTATCAAAAAGTTTTTTTTCGTTTGGATCTAAAAAGCCGTATAGAGTTTGAGAATCTTCTCTTATGATATGGGTGATATATAGCTTGACTTTTTGATCAATAATTTTTGAACTACAATTAACGGAAACAAAAATCTCATATATAATTCCATTAACATTTACATTTAATAATGTAGGTTCTTTTCTTTCTATTGTTCCTTCTATTCCGACTATCATTATTTTCCAAGTTTATTTGATTTAATTAAGCATTTTATATATAATAAATGTTTTAGATTATATAATAATCCAGCTTAATAATTTGGGGAATAGTTAATGTTAGAATTAATAACGAAAAAAATAAGTAATAAAATTATATTTGCTCTTTTTGTTCTTATGTCGCTGTCAAGTTTAATTGTAGCTTATTTTACAACATCAAAAGTAAAAGAAGATGCCATAGCAACAACAAAAGTCAATTTGGAAATGTTAAACACTGCAATGTTTCAGAGTTTAAGAAATGCAATGAATACAGGTGACCCGGCTCAAATACAAAAAGCCGAAGAACAAGCAAGAACAATAAAAGGTGTTAAAAATCTTACCATAGCAAAGAGTAAACCACTTATCGAGATGTATTCTCCCGGAACAAAATTTACAAAAGACAAAGATATATTAGAATCTTTTAAAAGTAAAAAAAACCAGCTTATAGAAACAGATGAAAACGGTCAGCATGACCTAAGAATGATTAAACCTATGGTTGCAACACAAGAGTGTCTTTTATGCCATGTTAACCAAAAACAAGGCGACGTAATAGGTGTAATGGATTTAACCTTCTCTTTAGATGAATCCGATGATAGAATCGGAGATTTGATTATAGAGATTTTATTAGCTTCTACCATATTCGGATGGATTACAATAGGGCTGATTCTTATAATTGTAAAAAGAGCGACAAAACCTATTGAAGCACTTAAATACGGATTTCAAAATCTTTTAAGTTCAAATGATTCGACTATTAAATTAGAAGTATCTTCAAAAGATGAAGTAGGAGAAGTTGCCAAGCTTTTTAACACTTATATGGATAAAATGAACGAGGGATTAAAACAAGATGAAAAAGTAATTGAAGAAGCAAATGATATTTTAGAAAAAACAGGAAACGGTTTTTTTGTTTATCAAGTTGAATCAACTGCTGCAAATCCATATGTTGAAGATCTGAAAAATAAACTAAATACTATGATTTCACATACAAAAGAGACTCTTGATAAAATCAATATCACTTTAAAAAACTATTCCGAATCAAAATTTGATTATAGAATTGATGACAAAGGGATTTACGGAGATTTAGGTTCTCTAACTGCAGGGATTAAACTTGTAGGGAACAATACTTCTGAGATCTTAGCTATGATTATGAACACAGGAGACTCTTTAAATAAAAGTACCCATACTTTATCAACTGCTTCAAACAGTCTTTCGGAATCTTCAAACCAACAAGCAGCCTCTCTTGAAGAGACAGCAGCGGCACTTGAACAAATTACTGCTAATATTCAAGGAAATACCCAAACAACGGTGGAAATGACAAACTTGGCAAGTGATGTTACAAAAGCTGCAAATACGGGTCAAGAGTTTGCAAATAAAACTGCAACAGCAATGGAAGAGATTAACAGCCAGATAAGCTCTATTAACGAAGCTATTGAAGTAATTGACCAAATAGCATTCCAAACAAATATTCTATCTTTAAATGCAGCAGTAGAAGCAGCAACGGCAGGTGAAGCAGGAAAAGGTTTTGCGGTAGTTGCGCAAGAAGTTAGAAACTTAGCAAGCAGAAGTGCCGAAGCTGCAAAAGAGATAAAAAATTTAGTTGAAAATGCAACAACAAAAGCCAATGAAGGTAAAAAAATCTCTGATGATATGATAGGCGGATATGAGATTTTAAATAAAAATATTCAATTTACTATTGAAAAAATCGATTTTGTTGCAAATGCTTCAAGAGAGCAAGAAAGAGGTATTACTCAAATAAACGATGCTGTTAATACTTTAGATCAAGCAACACAAAAAAATGCGCAAGTTGCAGAAGAGATTTCTAAAATGTCTACTGAAATCGCTAATATGTCTAACTCACTTGTAACAGCAGCTGCAAGGGCAAGTTTCCTAGAAGAAGCAAGAGAAGAAGTATGCAATGTGGATTTGGTATATGACACTGCAAAATTAAAAGTTGACGTATTAAGCGTAAAAGACAGCGTATATACCAAGTTAGGTAGTTATGAAGCTTGGACTGCAAAGAGTTCAGAAGAGCTTAACAAGTGGATAGAAAACTATATAACTATTAATCCAAATGCAAATGTTGAAGTAATAGAAAATTTAAAAGAATTAAACAAAAATCTAACAGTAAAATTCCAAGATTTGATTAATGCAAATGCAGATAAAAAACCAAATGAAGTTCTAAATGATAAAGCAAAAGCTATAGAGATAGAATCACTTAGAATTTTCGGAACACTGAATCATCTAAAAAAAGAGGCGTGTAAAAATCAATAAAAGGAAAAAACCTTTTATTGATTAGTTTTTCATACTTTGAATCAAAGCTTCCAATTCGTCATTACTTAATACTTCTTCACCTGAATCCCCTGCTATATGTTTCGCAGAAGAGGCCAAATTATATTCACTTGAATCAATATGTTTATTTTCACAAACAAAGTTAACAACTCTTTCAATCTTTTGTCTATGTATATCTTGATGCTGCAACAAACCAAATGAAGCAGATATAAACTCTTGTACTTTTGTTAATTTATGACTAGGAATATCTAAAGATTCAAGAGTCGTATCTATCTTTTCCAAATTATCATAAATTGAAATAGCATTTTCTTCAGACTCTTTTATCACATCACATAACTCTTTTATAAGCTCTTCATACGTCATTTTTTACCTTTATTTATAGCTAGTGTAAAGTTTAACCTACTTTAACTTAAAAAAAATAATTAAATGAGGTATATGATTAATAGTTAATTTTTTAATGAATCAGCTCAGCTATAAACTCCGTTGCATACGAACCTTTAGGAAGTTCAAATTGCAGTTCAAGCCAGTTTTTATCCTCTTTATAATTTGATTCAATCTCAGTTGGGAATATCCAAGCAAATCTTCTTGCCCCGTTTTCCAAAATTTTTTCTTCAAATTCTTTTTCAATTTCATATGCAAAATCAATAGAGTTTTTAACTCTCTTTCCACATAAAAGTCCTGTTGGAACTCTATCTTTATCAAAAAATTTATCTGCTTCACTTTGTAAATCTTCGGCATAAAAGATTTTTCCGTACGGATAATGACTCATCAAATCTCCGTTTAAAATTTTAAAAGGGTGCTTTTGATTCTTCATCTCTTCAACAAGATCTAAAGGCAAAGAGAGTTTTTCATAAATCTCTTTTGGCTTAAAAGCTTCAATAAGTTTTGAAATTTCAATTCTTTTTGAAAGCCAAGAATTAAACAAATAACTTTGATAAGAGTTAATAAACATCTGTTTTAACTTTCTATTTTTCTCTTTTAATTCACCTTTTACTATAGCTTCACCTTTTTTATAATTATCTCCTTCTATTCCGAATCTTTGAAAACCGAAATAGTTTGGCATACCGTACACGGCTATTTTTGCAATAGCCTCTTCTATCTTTTTTGCATCCAAAGGAGTAACTCTTTTTAATCTTATAAAAAATTTATTGCCTTTTAAATGCCCTACTCTTATTTTATTGTTATGTCTTGTTATTTCTAATATTTTTATATTTTCATGATTAAATTTTTCTAATCTCTCTTCGCAACTTTTGGGAACAGAGATATGTTGAATCGTCATTGCATTTTTATCTTTTAATCCTGCATATCCTATATCTCTTGATTTACATCCTAACTGTTCTGAAAATATTTGAACCGCATTCCAAGTTGTCAGATCTTTTTTTCTAAATTTAATAATTATATGTTCACCCTCATTGCTAAATTCATATAAAGGTACTTCAGTTACTACAAAATCCTCTTTTGTCTGTTTAAAAAGTACGTCAATTTTTGAGTGAGTTAAATATCTTTGCAAGTTTTCCAATCTTTTTCCTTATCCAAAATGGTGGTTTTTACAATCACATTTATATCTGCCTTCAACCGCTTTTGCAAATATATTAAGTTTTATACCATATCTTTTTGCTATTTTTTCTATTTTCATCTTATGTTTTTCTTCAAAAGAGAAAAGCAATTCATACTCTTCTCCCGAGCAACCTACTCTTTTAGGTATTTCATAAAAAAACTCAAAACCTTTTTTGCTCTGCTTTGACATTCTCTCAAGTTCAAAAAAAAGACCGTCTGAAATATCCATACATGAGTTTACATATTTTGAGGCTTCATAAAAAAACTCTGCTTTTAATTTAGGTTCATAAAATTTTGATTTTTTTGATATTTTTTTACCGCTTAACAATCTTCTTAAATCTTTTTTGCATGAGCCTAAATCTCCCGTAAAACAGAGCAAATCACTCTTTTTTATTCCTCTTCTTAATTTAGGGTTGTTTGTTGTAGAGATAATTGTAACGCTAATATCCAATTTACAGTTAGAGATTGTATCTCCTCCTATAATTTCTATACCGTACTCTTTTGCAACTTCCAAAAAACCTTGAGCTAAATACTTTATATCTTTTTTTGAATACTCTTTGGGAATAGCAACCGTTAAAAGGGCATATTTAGGTTTGGCATTCATTGCAATAGCATCGGAGATATTTACAAGCATTGCTTTTCTTGCTATTTGTTTTAAACTAAACCACTCTTTTTTGAAATGCACGTTTTCAAAAAAAGCATCATTGCTATAAACAAATTCACCTATTACAGCACCGTCGTCACCTATTAGTTTTGAATTATTATTAAACTGTTTTATAAAAAAATCTTCTTTATTCATGGCAGAATATTACCACATTGAAGCTTGTTTTCTGATATTTTTCTTAAGAGTCTTATTTAGGATAAAAATTATCCTAAATACTTTAAAAAAATAATGGTATAATATTTGACCAAATTTTATTAGGAGAGAAAATATGCCAAAAATTAACAAATACGTTGACATTGATACTGTTGAAAGAGAAGCAAAAAAAGATTTAATTGATAGACACAGTCCATTTATCCACTGTGCTGAAACTGCAAAAAAAGGTGAACCTTTTGAAGTAACTGTAAAAATGGGAAATGAATATACTCACCCGGATGATTTTGATCACTATATCGAATCTGTTGCATTATATAACGGTGAAACATTATTAGCAAGAGCATCTTATGTTCCTGGAACACTAGGAAATGTAAAAGCTCACAATACAACTACATTTACAATTATTCCAACAGGTAAAAAATTAAACCTTGTAGCTCACGGTTACTGTACTAAGCATGGTATTTGGGAATCAACACCCGTTACTGTTACAGTAGCTGAATAGTTTTTAAGTGCTATGCTTCAAAAAGGTAGGAGTTTTTTAGCTTCTGCCTTTTTTTATTTTATTATTTTCCGTCAGGATTCCGTCAAGTTTTAAATATAATAGAGAAAAAATCAAGGTTTTATTTCTATTATGCATATTAATCAACAAATACTATTTTTATTTACTATTTTTTTATTCTCTTTTTCCCATGCCCATACTCTGAAAAAAGTAACTCTGCAATTACAATGGAAACATCAATTTGAATTTGCAGGTTTTTATATGGCAAAAGAGAAAGGTTTTTATGAAGATATAGGCTTGGATATTGATATAAAAGAGTGGAATTACAATATCAATTCCGTTGATTCTTTAATAGATCAAAAAAGTCAATATGCAATACTACGCCCTACTTCTTTAATCGATATATCAAAAGGAAAAAAACTTATCTATTTGGCTGCAATTTATCAGTCTAGTCCTTTAGTATTTCTTGCAGATAAAAGTTCAGGAATAAAGACTATAAAAGATTTTAAAAACAAAAAAGTAATGACAACACCAAATCATAACAGTGATGCTTCAATTATCTCTATGCTTTTTTCCCAAGGAATAAAACTTGAGGATTTAACAATAATAAAACACTCTTTTAACGTAAAAGATTTACTAAATAGAAAAACTGATTTAATGGCATCTTACATCTCAAATGAACCTTTTATTTTAAATAGATTAGGAGGGAAACCCGTAATTTTTAATCCCCGTGATTACGGCTTTGATTTTTACAATGATATTTTAGCAACAAGTAAAAATTATTATGATCAAAATAAAGAAGAGGTAAAAGAGTTTAGAGAGGCTACTTTAAAAGGGTGGGAATATGCTTTTAATAATATAAAAGAGAGCGTAAAGTTAATTCAAAAAAAGTATAATTCTCAAAATAAAACAAAAGAGTCTCTTCTTTATGAAGCCAATGAATTGAAAAAATTGGCATATTATCAGACAAACAAAGTAGGAACGATTGATATAGAAAAACTTGATAATATTTACAATATATACAAGCTTTTAGGACTGGTAAAAGGTCAAATAGATTTTAATAAAGTTGTTCCTTTTAATGACTCATCAAAACTTTATTTAAATAAAGAAGAAAAAGATTATATAGAAAAAACCTCTTTAATCAAAACCTGTATTATCCCTCAAAAACCTTTTGAGTTTTTAGAAAACGGTGTTTATAAAGGAATGATAACTGACTATTTTAATATTTTTGAAAAAAAATTAGGAACAAAATTTTTCCCTGTTAAAGTTCAGTCAAAAAAGCAGGCATTAGAATATATAGAAGAAAAAAAGTGTGAGTTGTTTCCTTTTTTTGTAGATAAAAAAAAGAAAGAGAATATTAAAGTTACAGACTCTTATTTAAAACTTCCTTTAGTTTTAGCTACTAAAATTGATATTCCTTTTTTAAGCAGTATTGAAAATCTAAAAAATAAAACTATAGGAATTCCTAAAAATCATTCATATATGCAACTTCTAAAAAAACACTACCCATATTTAAATTTTATTTACATAAATAACGATGTAAAAGAAGGATTAAAAAAAGTCAGCGATGATGAACTCTACGGTTATATCGATACTCTGCCAGCAATAAGTTCAAGTATACAGGAAAATTATATCGGTGAACTGAAAATTACGGGAAAGATTTTTAATGATTTAGATGTAAGTTTTGCTGTTCGAGATGATAACAACTTACTTTTTTCTATTTTACAAAAGAGTATTAATACAATAGATTCTAATCAAAAAAAAGAGATTTTTAATAGATGGGTATCCGTAAAATATGAAAAAAGTGTGAATTATACTCTTGCTTGGCAGCTCGCTTTTGTTACTTTATTGATATTTATAGTTTTTTTATATTGGAATAGAAAATTAAAAAAAGCCAACTGTAAATTATCTTTGGCAAAAAAAAGATTAGAACAATTAGCAATAACTGACAGACTTACAAATATTTATAACCGCCACAAATTAGATGAAGTATTAAAAAGTGAAAGACTACGCTCAGACAGGTACAACTATAAATTCGGTTTAATAATCTTTGATATAGATTATTTTAAAAAAGTAAACGATATCTACGGTCATCATATAGGCGATGTAGTTTTACAAGAGTTTGCATATATTTTAAAAAGTAATAGCAGAAGAACGGATACAGTAGGACGTTGGGGAGGAGAAGAGTTTATTATTATTGTTCCTCATACAAATAAAGAGAGACTTTTAATCTTTGCCAAGCATTTAAAAGATTTAATAGAAGGGTATAATTTCACGAAAGCTCAAAAAATTACCGCAAGTATAGGTGTTACAATATTTAAAAAAGAAGATAGTGTAGAATCTTTTGTTTCAAGAGCAGACAATGCTCTTTATAAATCAAAGAAAACAGGAAGAAACAAAGTTACTTTTTTTTAGAATAACTTTAAAAATAACTTATGTTATAATTTGTATTTGGAGTTTTAATGATCAAATATTTTTTTATTTTTTGTCTCTTTTTTTCTTCTTTATTTTCAGAAAATCTAACCCTTACTTTTAATGATACGACTGATATTTATAATGATTTTAAAATAGAGTATTTAAAAGATAATTCCAACCTTTCAAACATAAAAGATATAGAAAAAAAAGAGTTTAAAAAGATCACAAATAACGGTTTTGCCTTAGGATATTCAAATCAAAAAATTTGGATAAAAATAAATATTTTAAATAAAAGTAAAGAAGAGAATTTCATACTAACTTTAAATGAAACATTTTACGAAAAAGCAAATTTATATTACAAAAAAGATAATAGATGGATAAAAAAAGAGAACGGCTTATTTATACCTATTAAACAAAGAGAAATAAAATACAACAAACTATCTTTTAAATTAAATCTTCCTAGAAACTATCAAAATAATATTTATCTTGAATTAAAAGGGAAATATGCATATTTTGGAGAAGTTTCCTTCTACAAAGAGAACTATTTTAGACTGAAAAATTTCCTTGATATGAATAACCTTTATATATTTATATTCGGTACAACTTTTATAATACTTATTTTTAGCATAGGATTATCAGCAACTTTAAAAGAAAAGATCTATTACTATTATCTCGGTTATACTCTTTTCAACCTTATTTATCTTATTAAAATAAGCGGTCTGTTATGTTTCATTGATTTACAAAAATATATTTATATTCTTCACTCTTCCGTTGCTTTTTTAGATGCTTTTTTAATTCTTTTTTCTCTTGAATATTTAAATACGAAAAAATATCTAAAGAGATATGACAAACTTTTAAGATATTCGGTTATTCCCTTTTTTTTAATAGGATTTATACTTTTTTTTGATTATCAACCTTGGAATCAAATTTTAAATGCACTTTCACTTTTTATTACTATTATTTTCTTGCCTTTATCTATATATATCTTTTTTAAAGGATATAAAAGAAGTGTTTATTATACTTTTGCTCTACTTATATATTTTTTCCTCGCTATGATTTTTATGCTGATGTTAAGTGGGTTAATTGAGTATAATAATCTAACAAGATATGGATTAGTTTACGGAACTGCCTTAGAAAATATAATCTTTTCTATAATGATTATAAGTAGATATAATGAGATAAAAAACGAGCAGATTCAATATCAAAAAGAGTTATTATCAATAAAAAACGAACATGCAAAACTTTTAAAAAAAGAGGTAAAAAAAAGGACAAATGAACTTACAATAGCAAATAATAAACTATCACGAATCTTAAAAGAGAGAGAACTTTTATTAAAAGAGATTTTGCATAGAGTTAAAAACAATTTCCATATGATTTTAGGTATTTTATGGTTTGAAAGTAAAAAATATAAAGAAAAAGATATTTTTTCCGATTTGATAAACCGCATAAAATCAATGTCAAAAACCCATGAATACCTTTTGTATACCTCTGAAAATCTAAAAAATATAAAAGTAAAAGAGTATTTTAAAGATATTATAGAGAGTATCTCTTCTACTTATACCAATAAAAAAATAACTATCAATTTTTCCATAGGTAATATAGAGTTAAAATTTGATGATGCAATATCTTTAAGTATTATAATAAATGAAATCGTAAATAACAGTATAAAACATCATCCTGATTCAAAAAATATAAATATTTTTGTCTCTTTAGAAGAGAAAAAAAATAAAATTCTTTTAAAAATTAAAGACAACGGAGAAGGTTTTAATATAAAAAGTTCCAAAGAAGGCTTAGGCTTAAAACTTATAAATGATTTTTCCAAAAAACTTTTAAACTCAAATTTTAGTTTTGAATTTAACAAAGGAACAATATTTATACTAACTTTTGAAAAAAAGGATAGCAATGAAAAGTAGAGATTTTAATATTCTCATAGTAGAAGATGAATTTATCGCATTTGAATATCTAAAAAATATTCTTTTATCTTTGGATTTTAACAATATTTTTCAAGCTAAAAGTGCAAAAGAGAGTATAGAAATCGTAAAAAAACAACATATTGATTTAGCTCTTATGGATATAAATATAGAAGGAAACTTAGACGGCATAGAGTGCGCAAAAGTAATCAACAAAGAGTATTTTATTCCTATAATATATACAACGGCATATGGAGATACTAACACAATAAATGAAACAAAACAAAGCAATGTTTTCGGATATTTAGTAAAACCTTTTAGTCTGCAAGACGTAGAAGCAACAATCAAAGTGGTTATTCATCTTCTTAGTAAATTTGACAAAGAGAAAAAAACTAAAGAAACAGAACCCCTATCAGATTTTATTGCTTTAACCAAAGATTATAAATATTACCCGAAAACTGCAACTTTGACATATAAAGCAAAACCCATCAGCCTAACAAAAAAAGAGCTTAGCGTATTAAACTTTTTTTGCCGCAATATCAATCAAAATATCTCTTACGATACTATGAGGGAATATATTTGGTACTCTAAAAATGTCTCTTCATCAACCATAAGAGATACGGTCTCAAGACTTAAAAATAAAATCCCTGAAGTAAATATTGAAAACATTATAAATTTTGGATATGTTTTAAAAAAAGATAAGAGTTAAAAGTTTATACTTTTAACCCTATTTTGAATATTGTACTTTTTCAAAAGAACAACAATAATCAACAAGAGAACTAACTCTTAATTTATATTTAGAATTTTGTGCAATTTTTATACTAGCCGGAGCAACGTATTGAACCCAATCTTCAGCCGGTAACATAACTTCAACTGCACCTGAGTTTATATCAATAGTAGATTTATTTACAGTATTTAATTCATACTCACCTGGCAACATGATTCCTAAGGTCTTTTTAGTACCATCTTCAAAAGTAATTGTTCTACTTGTGATATTACCATCATATAAAATATTTGCCTCTTTTGCGATAGAAACGTTATTAAACTCCATTCACATTCCCTTTTTTAAATAAATTTGTGTAATACTACCATAATATTTATTTGAAGCAAATTTCGATTATTCATTTGTTTTAGATTTTTTATAATTTTTATTAGAAAGTTTTATGCAAGGTTATATAATAGATATTAAAGCAGTCAAAGATGATGACCTGATAGTCTCAATTTTAACTGAAAAGCACATTTACACTACTTATAGATTTTATGGAGCAAGACATTCAAATATAAATGTCGGCTATAAAATAGACTTTGAACTTGAAACTAATCTGAAAAGTTCGCTTCCAAGATTAAAAGATGTAATTCAACTAGGTTTCCAATGGATTTTTGACAATGAAAAACTCTACTCTTGGCAAAGATTTATAAAACTCTTTTATCCTCATTTAAAAGATGTTGAAACTCTTGACAGTTTTTATTTTGAATTATTGGACAAACTTTCTCACAAGATGATAAAACAAAATGCCAAAAGAGCTATATGCAAAGCATATTTAAAGTTGCTTGAACATGAAGGACGACTTCATAGTGAATTTCACTGTTTTTTATGTGAAAAAGAGATAACAAGCGATATATCTCTGGTTCGAAGTTTTATGCCCGTTCATGCCTCTTGTACATACAGCAAAGCATTTGATTTTGAGAAAATAAAAGAACTTTTTGAAGATAAAACTTTAATCAGTTTTGAGGATAAAGAGATTGATTATTTATGGAAAATCATTTTACAAGGATTATAAGCTTTGAGTAATTAAGAATAAACTCTTAAATTACTCGTCAAGAAGTCTTTCTTGTAGTTTGTCTATTGCATCTTGAAGCGCAATAGTGTTAAGATTATACTTCTTAGCCTCTAACAAACCTTTTTTTATACTATTATCCGAAAAAGTATCTCTCACATCACAAATTGTTTTTACGACACTTAAAATCTGTGTTTTATGCAGATACTCAGGTTTACATTTTTCAATATCGTCAATATATTCAATAACGTTTATTAAGTTTTCACTTAATTTCCAATGTTTGAAAATTCTAGCGGTTATTTCAGAAGTTGTAGTTCCCGTAATCTCTTCTTCTGCTTCAGCAACTGTTTTTCCAGAAGATAAAAGTTCTTCAAATTCTTCGGTTTTTTCGCATGAAGCAATAACATCCGATAATACAAATTTACCCGTTTCTTGCAAAAGTGCAGGCAAAGCTAACTCTTCTTTTAGATCAAAAGATACTTTATTTAACCATAAAGAAGTCAAAGTCGTAGCCAAATTTGATGCTCGCATAAAATCATCACTACTTATTCCGTAAGGTTTAAGATTTGTTTTCAACAAGTTTTGGATTGTTCCGCCAATTGCAATAGAAATAGTAAAGTTTATTCCTAAAAGACTTATAGCCTTGCTTGCTGTTTCTACTTTGCTTCTAAAACCAAACATTGCCGAATTTGAAACTTTTAATAAAGTTGAAACGATAAGAGCATCTTTTTCAATAATTTTCAATAAATCAAAAGGCTCTTTATCGGGCTGTTGTCTAAACTCTTCAATTTCAATAATAGTCTTTGGTAAAGGAGGTAAAGACTCGATTTTATCTACAATATTTTCATTCATGTATAACTCCGTCATTATATTAGATTGCATCTATTTTAAAATATATCAGGTATTGAATCTAAAGTGCATGATATCACCGTCTTGCACAATATAATCTTTTCCTTCAAGTCTTAACTTACCGGCTTCTTTACATTTTGCTTCTCCGCCAAGAGCCACAAAATCTTCATAAGAGATAACCTCGGCTTTGATAAATCCTTTTTCAAAATCATTATGAATAACAGCCGCTGCTTGAGGAGCTTTCGTACCTTTTGTAATAGTCCAAGCTCTAACTTCTATCTCTCCTGCGGTGAAATATGATTGAAGTCCTAGTTTATCAAATGCTTTTTGAATAATTTGCTCCAAACCAGACTCTTTTACGCCTAAATCCGTCAAAAACTCTTTTGCCTCATCATCTTCAAGTCCGACAAGCTCTTCTTCAATCTTTGCACAAAGCATAATAACATCTGCACCTACTTCTTGGGCATGAGCTTTTAAAGTATTAACATAATCGTTTCCACCTTGAGCTAAAGAATCTTCATCAACATTTGCACCGTAAATTACATCTTTATTTGATAAAAATCTAAGTTCTTTGTCAAGGGCAATAAATAGTTCACTATCTTTATCTTCAAAAGTTTTTACAGGTTGAAGTTCTTCAATATGTTTATAAACAGCCTCAGATATGCTTAACATAGCAGCAGCCTCTTTTGAACCTTTTGCTTGTCTTTTTAGTTTTTCAATCTTTTTTTCAAGTTGAGAAATATCTGAATAAATAAGTTCTGTTTCAATAATTTCAATATCTCTAATAGGATTAACATCACCTTCAACGTGAGTAATATTACCGTCATCAAAACATCTTACCATATGTAAAATAACTTCAACTTCTCTAATATTTGAAAGAAATTGATTTCCAAGACCTTCACCTTTTGAAGCTCCTCTAACAAGACCTGCAATATCTACAAAATCTATAGTAGAGTGTTGAATTTTATTTGGATTTACGATTTTTGCCAATTCATCAAGTCTTTTATCCGGTACAGGAACAACAGCTTTATTCGGTTCAATAGTACAAAACGGATAATTTTGAGCCTCCGCATTTTGAGCTTTTGTCAAAGCATTAAAAGTTGTTGATTTACCTACATTTGGAAGACCTACTATTCCTACACCTAATCCCATTAATTTCCTTTTTATTTATCATAATTCATATTTGTCATATTTATATTAGGCATATATTATATTTAAAAAACTCAAAAAAAGAGATAAATTTAAAATGTATGAAAATTTAATTATATAAAAGAGTGAAATTCATTTGAAATTTAAATGAATTTCACAAAAAGAAGATATAAAAGTTCTGTTTATTTTACAATAACTTTCAAAGAGGTAGGATGGCTAATATTGTCTGAAATAGGGCATCTTCTTTCTACTTCTTTTGCCCATTTTTCCAAAATCTCTTTATTTGCATCTGTTTGAACTTCCAATTGGGCTATTATCTCTTTATATCCGGCTCTGCCTTCTTCTGTTTTTCCAAATAGATAATCAGGATCCAAAGAACCGCTTATATTGATTTTATAACTTTTTAAAACTATGCTCATCTCTTTTGCTATAAGATTTCCCATTACGTTTAAACATCCTGCCAAGGCAGCTAATAGATATTCTACGGGATTTGCTCCTGTATCATTTCCTCCCAAAGACGGCGGTTCATCTATTACCATAGTAAAGTTTCTTGCTTTTACTACGGTTTTCGTATTGTTTTCCGATACTGCTTGAATCCCAAATTTTGTATTAGCCACGACTTTACCTTTTTATTTTACTTGACAGCTTAAATTTCTTTCTATTATTTTTCTATCTAAATAGACTTGATCTGATTGAATCTCTTCTATCGAGACTGTTCCTGTTCCGGGTTTTCTCAATACAACACCTGTTGCCAAATTTGCAAACTCCAATGAAGCAGTAAGAGTATTATCCAAAGCAAGAGCAAAACCGATTGAAGCTAACAAGGTATCTCCCGAACCTGCTACATCATACACTTCCAAAGGAACTGTCGGCAAGACTACAAGTTTGTTCTCTTTTAACAAAGCAACACCTTGTTCAGATAGTGTAACAATCGCTTCATGTGTTTGAAATTTATTTTTAATCTCTTTTAAAACATCTAGCAGTCTGTCATTGTTCTCTATTTCTATTCCTGTTGCTGCCGTTGCTTCGTCTCTGTTTGGTATAATCAAATATGCACCTTGATATTTGCTATAGTCCGTACCGTGAGGATCAACTATTGTTTTTACGTTGTTTTTATTTGCATAAGAAATTATTTTTTGAGTGAAGTCTCTTGTTAAAATACCTTTACCGTAATCTGCCAATAAGATTACGTCATATGCTTTTATTTTTTCTTGAAGTTTTTCGTAAAGTTTTTTTACATTGTCAAAAGAGATATTATTTCTACTTTCATGGTCAAATCTGAAAATTTGTTGATTTGATGTCATTATTCTCGTTTTTTTAGAAGTATTTCTTCCTTTTTGTACAAGTAAGAAAGATTTTGTTCCCTCTTCATCTAACATATGTTTTAAAAGTTTTGCATTGTCATCATCTCCGACAACCGACATTACACTAACTTTTGCTCCAAGTGAAGCAAGATTTCGAATAACATTTCCGGCTCCGCCTAATTCGTCTTTTTCTTCTTTTACATCTACAATAGGAACAGGTGCATCCAGAGCTATTCTATCGCATTTTCCTATTAGATAGGAGTCTATCATAAGATCTCCTATAACTAATATCTTTGGTTTTTTTTCTATGTTAATCATTTTCATATCCTTAATTCTCTTAAAGGGTTTTCAAAAATTGTAGAGTCGCTCTAACGCCTGCTCCACTTGCTCCGTGAGGGTTATATCCCCAAGCTTTTTCAACAAAAGCAGGTCCTGCAATATCCCAGTGAACCCATTTGTCTTTATTCTCTTCATAAATAAAATTATCCAAAAATAGTCCTGCTGTAATTGCTCCACCGTATCTTGTATTTGCAATATTGCAAATGTCGGCAATCTCTGATTTGATTGTTTTTCTTAAAAATCTGTTAAAAGGCAGAGTTGTAGCATATTCTCCGGATTGTAAACTGTTTGATACTACTTCTCTTTTTAATACAGTATCATTCCCCATTATTCCGATTGTATATTCCCCTACTCCTACAACGCAAGCTCCTGTTAGAGTTGCAAAATCAAAAATATAATCAATATCTTCAATCTCATCTTGAGCATAACAAAGACAATCTGCAAGTACCAATCTTCCTTCTGCATCCGTATTTCTAACTTCAATTGTTTTACCGTTTTTAGCTTTTAATACATCATCGGGTTTATAAGCATCTCCGCCTATCATATTTTCAACTGCACCGATTATTCCGTGTACCTCAACAAGAAGGTTAAGTTTTGCAACAGCACTTAAAATTCCTATAACTGCACTTCCTCCACTTTTATCACTTTTCATTGTAACCATATAATCTGCAGGTTTTAAAGATAAACCTCCCGAATCGTAAGTTAATCCTTTTCCTACTAAAACAACTTTTTTCTTTGCATTTTCAGGTTTATAACTCAAGTGAATAAGTTTTGATTCGTGAGTTGAAGCTCTTCCCACGCTAAGCATTGCATTCATGCTGTTTTTCTTTAAATACTCTTCTCCATGGACAACACACTCTATTTGTGCCTCTTTTGCCATTTTTTTTGCTGTTTTTGCCATGATTTTCGGATAAAAATCTGCAGGAGGAGTGTTTACTATATCTCTTGTTTTATTTACTGCTTTTGAGATTATTTTTGACTCTTCATATATCTCTTTCATTTCAGAAGTGAGTTTAGAGTTGCAAATATTTAACTCTTGTTTTTTCTTTTTCTTTTTTTTAGATTTATATTCGTCAAATTCGTAAGAACCTAATAAAGCTCCTTCTACCAAAGCTTTTAAGTCTAAATCATTTAACTCTATTTTTGCAGTTTCAAATTTTGTATCATTAAATTTTTTAATTGCAGCTGCAATTGCTATTGCAATACTTTCATAATCTTGATTTTCACAACCTACATAAATTCTTCCTATTTCAGGAAGAAGTGCAACTGTTTCATCTTTTTCTTCAAAACCGATGTTTTCTAAAATATCTTTATCTTCACAGTTTTCCAAATCATCAACAATAAAAATTTCAATATCTGATTCTACATTTTTAAAATCATTTTCTATTAAATTAACTTTCAAAATTTCGCTCCTTTTTCTTAGTTACTTTATAAAAATAGTAAATTATACTTCCTGCTATAAGCACTCCAAACGGAGCAGCATAATACCAATGCTCTTTCGCCCAATGAATTACGATAAAAATCTCTTCGCCAAAATACCAAGCAGGCAGTATAGTAACTGCTGCCCAAATCCAAGCTGATAAAAGATTTATAAAAGCAAAAAGCTTTCCGCTATATCTTGTTAAACCTATTGATATAGGAATAATTGTTCTCATTCCGTACATGTATCTTTGCATAAATATAATAGGCCATCCATATTTCATAAGAAGAAGGTGTGCCAAAGCAAACTGTCTTCTTTGTGCTTTAAAATTTTTATGCACATAGGCTTTATTAAATCTTCCTATATAAAAATAGATTTGATCTCCTGCAAAGCCTCCGAGTCCCGCAACGAATATTGCGATATAAAGGTTCATATGACCTGAATGAGAAAGAAGTCCTGCCATAATAAGACCAATCTCTCCTTCTAATATACTCCAAGCAAAAAGTATTATATATCCGTAAGTTTTTAAAAGATATATAAATTTATCTTCTAGTCCACCTTCAGGAGCTTGATAAAGACTATATCCCAAAAAAACAAGGAATATCATTACTACGACAAAGAGTATTTTCCCCGAATTATTTTGTAATTTTTCAATCATCTTCAAGCCTATTTAAAATGCAATATATCTTTGGCTTGAACCATATCTTTATCACCTCGTCCAGACAGAGTTACTATTACTATCTTGTCTTTGAACTTCTCTTTTGCTTTCTTTAAATATGCAACGGCATGTGAACTTTCAAAAGCAGGAATAATCCCCTCTTTTTGGCTAAGCCATACAAAAGCTTCCAATGCCTCTTCATCTGTTATTGAGTCATATTTTACTACATCATTATCTTTTAAAAATGAGTGTTCAGGTCCAATACCCGGATAATCTAATCCCGCAGAAATAGAATAGGCTTCTAAAACTTGTCCGTCTTCATCTTGAAGAAGATATGAGCATTGACCGTGTAAAACACCTGGACTTCCCTTTTTCAAGGAACAACCGTGCTTATTTGTTTCAACTCCCATTCCTCCTGCTTCGATACCTATGCAAGTTGTATTTTCATCTTCTAAAAAATGGGAAAAAGTACCGATTGCATTTGAACCTCCACCGATGCAAGCAACTATGTAATCAGGCAGTTTTCCCTCTTTTTCTTGTATCTGTCTTCTTGCTTCCCATCCGATTATACTTTGAAAATCTCTTACCATCATAGGATAAGGGTGAGGACCTGCGACAGTTCCTATTATATAAAAAGTATCTCTTGCATTAGTAACCCAATATCTAATAGCATCATTCATAGCATCTTTTAAAGTTCTGCTTCCGCTTTCGACAGGAATTACTTTTGCTCCTAAAAGCTTCATTCTAAAAACATTTAATTCTTGTCTTTGTACATCTTTTGCACCCATAAAAACCGTACACTCCAAACCTAAAAGCGCAGCTATTGTAGCTGTTGCAACTCCGTGTTGTCCTGCTCCCGTTTCAGCGATAACTTTTGTTTTACCCAATTTTTTTGCCAAAAGTCCTTGGGCGATTACGTTATTTACTTTATGCGCACCCGTATGATTTAAATCTTCTCTTTTTAAATAGATTTTAGCTCCGATTTCATCACTTATATTTTTTGCAAAGTATAAAGGGCTCTCTCTTCCTACATAATCTTTTAGCAAATAATCAACATCTTTCCAGAACTCTTTATCAAATCTATATTTTTTATAACTCTCTTCCAATTCTTCTAAAATCGGCATCAATGTTTCCGGTACAAATCTTCCACCGAATTCTCCAAAGTGTCCGTTTTCGTCAGGATCAAACTTTGAAACTTTCGGTATATAATAATTCTCTTTCATTTTCCTCTTCTTTTATATATCTAATACTGAATAAACAGGAGTATGCTCTTTTACTTTTTTTACACCGTTTAAAAATGTAAGATTAAGAATAAAACAGGCTTCGATTAAATTAGCATCAACATTTTTTATAAGTTTTGCCGCAGCAGCAGCAGTTCCCCCCGTAGCAATCAAATCATCTATTAATAAAACTCTTGGATTTTTTTTAGGAAAAGCATCAAGGTGTATTTCAACTTCGTCATAACCGTACTCTAACTCATACTTTTCACAAACTGTAGTACTAGGAAGTTTTCCTTTTTTTCTGACAGGCACAAAACCTACGTTTAATCTGTCTGCTAATATCGAACCAAAGATAAAACCTCTTGAATCTATTCCGCAAATATAATCCAAATCATAAGATTTATATCTATCTTCCAAATGATTAATCAGTGTTTGAAGTGCCTCTTTGTTATTTAAAAGAGTAGTTATATCTTTAAATACAACTCCCTCTTTGGGAAAGTCTTTAACATCTCTTATGGAGTTTTGTATTAAATTTTTATCTATTTCGCTTAATTCCATTACAACTCTTTCTTTTTTTAAAAATAATCGTCTCAAAAGAGTAATATTCTATCCAAAAAAATATTACGTTTATATAATAGTTAATTCTTAATAATATTTTTAATATCTTTTATACTATCGCAGACAAAATCGGCTATAGAGTCCTTTTCATCAAACTTATGTCCTGATTTTACTTGTATTGTATTTTTGATATTTGCATTTTTTGCACATTGAATATCGGCTTGTTTGTCTCCAATGAGCCATGAATTTTCTAAATCAATATCATGTTTTTTTAAGATATTGTCAATCATTCCTGTTTTCGGTTTTCTACAGTTACAATTATCGTCAGGACCGTGAGGGCAAAACTCTGTTTGAGAAATAAAAATACCTTTTTGTTCCAGATAATCAAGCATCCAATTTGTTAAAATCTTATAATCCTGAATAGTGTAATAACCTCTTGCAATACCCGATTGATTTGTGATAATAAAGAGTTTATATCCTAAATCTTGTAAATATTTCAAAGAATCAAATAAAGAATCTACAAATTCAAACTCTTCGATTTTGTAGGTGTAATCCTTTTCTATATTTATTACTCCGTCTCTATCTAAAAATATAGCCTTTTGCATATCTTCTTGCCTTTTTTATTTAGTGGCTATATTTTATCAAATTTATATTAAATCAATATCTTGCGTTATAATTCCTCTGTTTGCAAGCTCTTTACAGACGCTTCCTGCCTCTTCATTGACGGTTATTGAAATTTTTTCTTTATCCACTAAAAGTTCTACGCAACTTTTATTTCCTTCTAAAAAAGTCATTTTATTCTCTTCTAAAGACCAGTTTTTAGTATTTAAAGTTATTACATCCGAAATCTCTTTAATCTCTCTATTAACTAAATAATAACTTTGAAAAGAGTTTATTGCGGTTACTACGTCTCTTTGTATTGTAGATGCCAAAGCTTGATCTCTTGTATCCATATATTTGGGAATAGCAAAAGAAGCGATTATTCCCATAATCACAATTGCAAAAATAAGTTCCAAAAGGGAAAAAGCAGCTTTCATATATAAGCTCCATATAAATAATTTGATAGATTATATTTATAAAAAGCTTAATTTATTATAATTTACATGATTATAAAATATTAGGTATCTCCACGTTAGTCTCTTTATTTGTATCTGAAATTGATTCAAAAACGACTTCTATAGGAGCATCATTTGAATTTTCTTTGTCCACAAATCTCGTATACTGTTTTTGGAAATCAAGTTTTACAGTACCTATTGGTCCGTTTCTTTGTTTACCGATAATAATTTCAGCTTCTTCAACGGGTTTATTAACAAACTTGGATTTGTACTCTTCGCCTTTGTCTGATGCCTCTTTCTCTTTTCTTGCTTCATCTCTCTCTTTATATACGTCATCTCTATATACAAACATGATAATATCGGCATCCTGCTCAATAGCTCCTGATTCTCTTAAGTCACTTAGCATCGGTCTTTTATCTGGTCTGTTTTCAAGTCCCCTATTTAATTGAGACAGAGCAAGAATAGGAATTTTCATCTCCCTTGCAAGCATTTTAAGTCCCCTTGAAATATCTGAAACCTCTTGATGTCTATCTTTATTCCCGGTACCTTGCATAAGTTGAAGGTAATCTATAATTACCATTGAAATATTATTATCTTCATTTTGAGCCAATTTTCTAACTCTTGCTCTTAATTGATTGATATTTATGCTACCACCGTCATCGACAAAGAGTTTTTTTGTATTTAAATCTTCAAAGGCTCTATTTAGATTTGACCATTGATTATCGTCCATATCACCTTTTCTTAAATTTTGCAGAGGTATTGAAGTTTTAGCTGCAAGCATTCTTAACATTAACTGCTCCGCAGGCATCTCAAGAGAGAAGAAAATTACACCTTTTCCAGCTTCAACGTTTTTTAAAGCCATATTTAAAACAAGTGCCGTTTTCCCCATAGCAGGTCTTGCGGCAATAATTACCAAATCCCCTTCGTTAAAACCTGTTGTTCTTTTATCTAAATCATAAAATCCCGTTGTCTCTCCGATTAGGTGTTTATTACCTAACTCTTTCATCTTTTTGATATATGAAAGCGTATCGTTTGTAACAACTTCCATATCTTTTAATTCGCTGGTTGCACTATCCGTAGAGATTTTATAAAGTTCCCCTTGAACTACATCCAAAGCATCATTTGCGGTTACTTCATCTTCTATAGCAACTTTTTTTATTGTTGTTGCCAATGTTGCCAACTCTCTTTTTACGGCACCGTCTTTGATCTCTCTTGCATAAGCTAAAGTATTCGTAATAGGATTAGCTGATAGTATTTCTAAAAGTATCGAATCATCTACATCTTTGGAATCTACTCTTTTTCTGATAAATTCCTCGTCTATTGGCATATCTGAATTATGAAGTCTCACCATTACATCAAAAATTTTCTGATGTGCCGGCAAATAAAAATCTGCCGGTTTTAAAATCCCTAAAATATCTTCTATCTCATCGGGGTTAAAAAGTACTGAACTTAATACTGCTCTTTCGATATTTACACTATATATACTATCCATATTTTTTAAGGAAGAATAAATAACCAATATTTACTTTTGATTATTTATTCCCCTTATTTTCTCCTTTTGAATTTAAAATTTCAATAATTTAATCTTGGTTTTTCTTTGCTTCTACTTCAACCTCTTCTAAAAATCTGTCAAGAAGTTTATCTGTGGGAAGTTTGGCTATTGTTTCACCTTTTTTAATAATTAATCCTGTCCCTTTTCCGTATGCTATTGCAACATCTGCCGCTTTTGCTTCACCTAACGCATTTACCACGCATCCCATAACTGAAACATTAAGAGGTGTTTTAATATGTTTGGTTCTCTCTTCAACTTGGGCAACCGCGCTTACTAAATCCGCTTCAATTCGTCCGCAAGTGGGGCATGAAATTATATTTAAGCCCTCTTTTGTAAGTCCTGCATCTTTTAAAATTGCCCGCCCTACTTCAACCTCTTTTTCAAGTTCTCCAGTAATAGAGACTCTTAAAGTATCACCTATTCCGTCTAAAAGAAGACTTCCTAAAGCAATAGAAGATTTTATTGTTGAGTGAAACAGTGTTCCTGCTTCCGTAACACCTAAATGAAAAGGATAATGATTCAAAGGTCTTAACATTCTATATGCTTCAACCGTTCTTTGAACATCACTTGCTTTTAATGAAACTTTTATATCATCAAAACCTAAATCTTCAAGATATTTTATATTATAGTCGGCACTTTCAACCATTCCTTTTGCAGTTTGTCCATATCTATTTTCAAACTCTTTTTCCAAAGAACCGCAGTTTACTCCTATTCTAATAGGCAGATTTCTTTGTTTACAAGCTTTGACAACTTCTTGTACTCTTTGTTTGTTTCCTATGTTTCCTGGATTTATTCTAATACAATCTACAACCTCTGCTGCTATTAATGCTAATTTATGATTAAAATGTATATCTGCAACAATAGGAAGAGAACTCTGTTTTTTTATCTCTTTTAAGGCGTTTGCAGCTTCTATATCGGGAACTGCAACTCTTACGATATCTGCACCTGCAAAATGTAAAGCTTTTATCTGTTCTACTGTAGTTTCTATATCTGAAGTTTTACTGTAAGTCATTGATTGCACAGAGATAGGAGAATCTCCTCCTATGGCAACATCACCTACATATATCTTTTTTGTTGGGTATCTTTTTATATTTTTCATAATTCAGAATTGTATCAAAAAAACATTAATTATTAGTAAATATTTCTCACTTTGTAAATAACTTAAATTCTCTATGCTTGATTAATTAAGTAATTAATAGTTTTTTATTATAATTATTAAATCATATACAGGACAATCATGCTAAAAAATAAATTCATCATAAACTTTTTATTTTATATATTTATTGCACTTGTTATATATACCGTTTCAACTTTTTATATCAATAAAGAAGAGAAAAAACAGTTAAACCAAAAATATATAACTATCTCGAAAAACTTGAAAAACAGTGCCTCAAATTTAATAAAAGACAAAAAAAATGCGACCTTGGCAGTTGCAATGTCTATTTCAAAAGATAAAAGGATTATCGATGCTTTGTTAAACAACGATAATTCAAAACTTGATTACGATAAGTTCTCTTTGGAATTAAGAAAAAATACTAAATTTAAAAATGTATGGTTTCAAGTATTGGATAAAAAAGGCGACAGTTTTTATAGAAGCTGGACGAAAAAAACCCATGACTCTTTGGATTTTAGAGCAGATGTTAGAAAAATATTAAAAAACAAAAAAATCTTAACTTCAATTAGTGTAGGCAGATTTGATATGACTTTTAAATCTATGATTCCTCTTTTTCATAATAATGAATTTATAGGAATTTTTGAGATTATTACTCATTTTAATTCAATAGCAAAAATACTAAAAGAGAACAAAATAGATGCTCTTGTTTTAGCAGATAAAAAATATAAAGAGACAATAAAATATCCCTTTACCAAAAGATTTATAAAAGACTATTATATTGCAAATTTAAATGCAAATAAAAACCTTCTTAACTTGGTAGAAAAAGAGAATTTAGAAAAAGTTTTGTCTATAAAAGATTATGAATTAATAGAAAACAGAATTTTAACAACTTTAAAAGTTTTAGAAGTAGATAATGATCTAATAGGATATATGATCCTAACAAAAAACTTAAATGATATAGATATTTTAGATATAAAAAAATTTAAGAAAAATTCAGAAGCTTATGTTCTTTTATCAATATTTCTAATTGGACTGCTTTATACAATTATTTCATATTATATTTATCTAAGAAGTATTGAAAATCTTAATCTCAAATTAGAAAAAAATTTAAAAAAAATAAAGATGCAAGAGAAGAAAAATCAGATTATTTTAGATTCTCAAAAAAATATTATCGTAATAACAGACGGTTATCATATAAAAAATTCAAACAAACAGCTTTTAGAATTTTTTAACTTCTCTTCATTGGAAGATTTTAAAAAAAGATATGAATGCGTATGTGAAACTTTTGTAAATATGGATGATGAAACATATTTAATAGATAAAGATTACAATGGGAAAAACTGGGCAGAATATATTTTAGAAAATCCGCAAATCAGATTTAAAGCCGCAATAGAAAAAGATAACAGACTTCATCACTTTACCTTAAATGTAAACTCTACAATTTTTGACGAAGATGATGTTCCTTATATAATTGTGACCTTAACAGATATAACTCAAGAAGTAAAACAGCAAAAAAAACTAAAAAGATTAAACGATAATTTAGAGGATTTGGTAGAAATAAAAACAAAAGAGTTACAAGAGTTAAACGAATCTTTGGAAAAAAGAGTCGAAGAAGAGATTGAAAAGAGTAAAACAAAAGACAGAATGTTGTTTCAACAAAACAAAATGGCTGCAATGGGGGAAATGCTAAGTAATATTGCTCATCAATGGAGACAACCTTTAAGCTCCATATCAGCAGCAATAAGTTCTTTAAAACTGCAAAATGAATTAGGAGTAGTCGATCCTTCCGGATTTCAGTCAACTTGTGATTTGATTTTAAGAAACTCTAAATATCTATCTCAGACAATTGAAGATTTCAAAAACTTTTTTAGACAAGATAGAGAAAAAAGTAAATTTTTACTAAAAAAGAGTATTTTGGAAAATATCTCACTACTAAAAGACAAACTAAAACATGATCAAATCAGAGTTATTTTAAGTATTGACGAGAAAGTAGAGCTTTACGGATATAAAAATGAGTTTCAACAAGCAATTTTAAATATTATAAATAACAGTGTTGATGCTTTAAATTCCAAAAAAGATATAGAAAAAAAAGTTATCGTAATAGAGTGTTCAAATAAAACCCTAACAATAAAAGATAGTGCAAAAGGAATAAAAGAAGAGATAATAAATAGAATTTTTGAGCCCTATTTTACTACAAAACACCAAAGTCAAGGTACAGGAATAGGACTTTATATGACCAGAGAGATATTAACAAAACATATGAATTTTGCTATTGAGGTAAATAATGAATCTTTTGAGTTAGAAGGAGAAAAACTTTACGGAGCATGTTTCAAAATAACCCTTAAAAGTAAGCCTTAATTCAGTATAAAAGTCATTAAACTTTAATTTTGAAAAACTAAGATATAATTGCGCCATACTATACATAAGGAACCAAATGCAAAGTTTTACTGTTTTTGATATAGTAATAATAAGTATCACTGTACTACTTGGACTAAAAGGTCTTTTAAGAGGTTTTATAAAAGAGATTTTTGGACTTGTAGGAATCATCGGAGGGATATTCGTAGCCTCAAGAATGGCTGAAGAGATAGGAAGTCTTGTAGCTCCGCTTCTAGCTTTAGAAAATTCTGCAACAATAAAACTTATAGGTTTTATAATTGGACTTGTAGGATTCTGGGCAATTATTTATATTCTTGGAATTATTTTAAGTAAAATCTTCTCAGTAAGCGGATTAGGATTTTTTGATAGAATTTTAGGATTTGTTTTTGGAAGTGCAAAAGTATTTTTTATTTTCTCGGTAATCGCTTATGCTTTATATCAAGTTCAATCGTTTAAAGATTTGATGAACAATAAAGTATCAGATTCAATTACTTTCCCTTTACTTGTAAAAACAGGTGGTTATATTGTAAAACTAGATACCTCTGATATTGTTAAAAAAGTTGAAAACAGCGTCTCTTCTGAAGATAAAGAAAATCAAAAAGAAGAAAAAAATTCTTTAAGTCAAGAAGTTTCCGATACGGTAAAAGAGATAAAAGAAAAAGCTGTAGAATCAGGCAATGCAGTTGTTGATACAGTAAAGAAAAGTGTAGCTGACGAGATTTCAGAATCTATACAAAAAGAGACAAAAGAGCAAATAGAACAGTTACAAAAAGAAGAAACAGATATAAATACTGATAATAAATAAGAGTACAAAGGAAGAGAAGATTGTTTGAAAACAAATATATACAACAAAGAATAGAAAAAGCAAATTTTTTAAGAGAAAAAGGATTTAATCCATATTCAAACGAGTCTGCGAGGAATACTACCATTTCTAAATATTTAAATGTAAATAGTGATCTTTTTCAAACTGAAGAAAAAAGAGATGAAACAAGAAAATATACGGTTGCAGGTAGAATAAAATTTTTTAGACTTATGGGAAAAGCTTCATTTTTAAAAATAGAAGATGAAAGCGGATTACTTCAACTTTATGTGGCAAGAGACAATCTGCCAGAAGGTTTTTATAACGAAATTTTTAAAAAAAATGTTGAAGTAGGAGATATTGTCGAAGTTAGCGGATACCCTTTTATTACAAATAAAGGTGAACTATCGCTTCATGTATCAAATCTAAAAATTTTAACAAAAGCTATATCTCCCCTACCTGAAAAGTATCACGGTATCCAAGATAAAGAGTCAAGATACAGACAAAGATATTTAGATCTTATTATGAACTCGGAAGTTAGAAAAACTTTCCAATTAAGATCAAAAGTAATCTCACTTACTAGAAGATTTTTTGAAGCAAAAGGTTTCTTAGAAGTTGAAACTCCGATGATGCACCCAATAGCAGGTGGAGCAAATGCAAAACCTTTTGTAACTCATCATAATGCTTTAGGAGTAAACAGATATTTAAGAATTGCACCTGAACTTTATTTAAAAAGATTAATTGTAGGTGGTTTTGAAGCGGTATTTGAAATAAACAGAAACTTTAGAAATGAGGGAATGGATGCAACACACAATCCCGAATTTACGTCAATAGAATTTTATTGGGCATATAAAACCTATAAAGATTTAATTGAACTTACAAAAGAGTATTTTGAATTTTTATTTGATAATTTGGATTTACCTACTGTTCTTCCTTACGGTGATATAAAAATTGATTTTTCTAATTTCAGCGAAGTTCCGTTAATCGAATCTTTAAGCTCAATAGGAGGAGTTCCTAAAGAGATAACAGAAGATAGAGAAAAAATCATTGCATATCTAAAAGAGCATAATCTTGAAGTAAATGAAAATATGAATTTAGGACAACTTCAAGGGGAACTTTTTGATGAATTTGTTGAAGAAAAATTAATAAACCCTACATTTATTACGGAATACCCTGTTGAAATTTCACCTCTTGCAAGAAGATCTGATGAAAAACCTCATTTAACAGATAGATTTGAACTTTTTATCGCAGGTAAAGAGATTGCAAATGCCTTTAGTGAGTTAAATGATCCTTTAGACCAGCTAGGAAGATTTGAAAAACAGATGGAAGCAAAAGATTCAGGAGATGATGAAGCTCATGAAATGGATGAAGACTTCGTAAATGCTTTATCATACGGAATGGCACCGACTGCCGGACAAGGTATCGGAATTGACAGATTAGTAATGATGCTTACAAATGAACACTCTATTAGAGATGTATTATTATTCCCTGCAATGAAACCTCTGAAAATTGAAGAGAATGAAGAAGACGAAGAAGAAAAGTAGTTATTGAATAATTTAGGAGAACAAATAATGAGTTACATAACAAACAAAAGCTTAGAAGAAGCAGATAAAGAAGTATTTGAGATATTAGAGAATGAATTAGAGAGACAAACAACACACTTGGAAATGATAGCAAGTGAGAACTTTACAAGTCCTGCCGTAATGGAAGCAATGGGAAGCATATTTACAAATAAATACGCAGAAGGATACCCAAATAAAAGATATTACGGTGGATGTGAAGAAGCAGATAAAGTAGAACAACTAGCTATTGATAGAGCTTGTGAAATCTTTAACTGTAAATATGCAAATGTACAACCTCATAGCGGATCTCAAGCAAACGGAGCAGTATACGCAGCATTAATAAAAGCAGGAGATAAAATCTTAGGTATGGATTTAAGTCATGGAGGACACTTAACTCATGGGTCAAAACCATCTTTTTCAGGGAAAAACTATCATGCTTTCTACTATGGAGTAGAATTAGACGGAAGAATAAATTATGATAAAGTTCTTGAAATAGCAAAAATAGTACAACCAAAAATAATAGTGTGCGGAGCAAGCGCATACGCAAGAGAGATAGACTTTAAAAGATTTAGAGAAATAGCAGATGAAGTAGGAGCAATACTTTTTGCAGATATAGCACATATAGCAGGATTAGTAGCAGCAGGAGAACATCAAAGTCCTTTTCCTTACGCACATGTAGTAACAACAACTACCCATAAGACACTAAGAGGTCCAAGAGGTGGGATGATAATGACAAATGATGAAGAACTTGCAAAAAAAATAAACTCGGCAATTTTCCCTGGATTGCAAGGTGGACCATTAGTACATGTAATAGCAGCAAAAGCAGTAGCTTTTAAAGAAGTGTTAGATCCAAAATGGAAAGAGTACGCAAAACAAGTAAAAGTAAACGCACAAATACTAGCAGAGGTAATAAGTAAAAGAGGATATGATGTAGTATCTGGAGGTACTGATAATCACTTAGTGTTAGTATCGTTTTTAAATAAAGATTTTTCAGGTAAAGATGCAGATGCAGCATTAGGGAATGCAGGAATAACAGTAAATAAAAACACAGTACCCGGAGAAACAAGAAGTCCGTTTGTAACAAGCGGGATAAGAATAGGAAGTCCGGCTTTAACAGCAAGAGGGATGAAAGAAGAAGAGTTTAAGTTAATAGCAAATAAAATTTGTGATGTATTAGATGATATTAACAACACGGATTTACAAGCTAAGATTAGTTTAGAGCTTAAAGACCTTGCTAATCGTTTTGTGATTTATAATAGTAGTACATACTAAAAGTTTAAAACTTAAAAGTATTAAGGATAATCTATGGAAATTAAAGGCGAAGATTTTATAAAAAAAGTTCAGTTAAAGCAAGAGAAAAGTGAAATTGAACAGAGATTAAATGAGATAAAAAGCAGTGAATCACAGTTTCAAGAAGAGGCACAGCAAAGACCTTCTCAAAGTCAGTTAGACAGAGAAATAGAGATTCAAGAAGAGAGAGAATATAGTGATATTATGCTCGGTAAAAGCAATACAAACGAGCAAAATAAAAAGAAATACCTTGTTCTTGGTTTAATCTTAGTAATTCTTTTTTTATTAACAATAATAATAATTCGCCTTTTAACAAATGACTCTACTTCAAATGATTCATTTACAAACGACAATGAACAGACACAACAAGAGTTGTCGGGGAATGAGAATATTGAAGAACAATACCAAAAAATTATCAATGAAAAATTAAAAAATATAAAAGAAGGAAAAGAGAAAGAGGCTCAAGTAGAGCAAGAAGTAGATAAAAATTTAAATCTTAAACAAATAGAGCAAAATGAGGTTAATGAAACAGTAGAACCTGAAACAAAACCTGATGTATTTGAAGTAAAAAAAGAGGAACCCAAACCCGTAAAAAAAGTAGTCAAACCAAAACCTGCCGTTAAAAAAAGCGAACCTAAAAAGAGTGTGCCAAAAGCAGTATCTTCAAGTTCACAAACAGTTACGACAAAACCAAAAGGTACTTTTGTTCAAATCGGAGCATTTTCAAAAATGCCTTCGGCAAAATATCTAAACACAATTACAAGTAAAGGTTTCTCATATAAAATATATAAAGTTTCAATAAACGGGAAAATGTTCCATAAAGTATTAATAGGACCATATACTTCAAGAGGACAAGCAAGAAATGCTACAGACGATATAAAAAGAAAACTTAATGTATCCGGAGCATTTATCTTAACATATTAACAAGGTATTACATATATGCAATTTTTTTCAAAAGAACTTTTTCTAGATCAATTCACTCCTGTTTCGATCTATGAAAAAGTCAAAAACTTATACAAAGACGAAGTGACTTTTTTATATGAAAGTACTATAAACTCCTCAGAAGGAAACTACTCTTATATTATAATCGGTGACAGAGAAAGAGTTTGGTATGAAAACGGAATTTGTTACTATAAAAACGAAAAAAAAGAGATTAGCCAAGTTGAATCAAATCCCTTAAAATTTCTTCAAAAATATTATAAATCTATAAATAAAGAGTTCTATAAACAAAAAGCAGAGCAGTTAGGTATAGGTCTTATTGACGGATTTATCGGGAATGTGGGATATGATATGTCAAAAGAGTTTGAACCTGTTTTAAAAAAATATATGAAAAATCTTGAAGATCAGCTAAATATGCCCGATTTAGACCTAATCAGACCGAATATTATTCTTGGATTCTCTCATAAAACTTCAAAACTTGTAATGGTAACTTCGGTTGAAGACAAAGAAAAAGATTTAGAAAAAATAGAACAAGAACTTTTATCTCCTTATCTTTTTACTCCTCTTAAAAAAGCAACTATCTTAGATGAAGGAAAATTTAACTATACAAAAGATAAATTTTTTGAAATGGTTCAAGAATCAAAAGAGATGATAAAATCAGGAGATGTTTTTCAAATTTTAATGTCTAACAGATTTATTCAAAATGCAAAAGTAGATCACTTAAGTTTTTATAGAGCATTAAGAAGTAAAAATCCAAGCCCATACCTTTTTTTCCTTCAATTTGAAGATTTCTCAATAGCGGGAAGTTCTCCTGAAGTTATGGTTAGATTAGTTGACGGACATATTCTTTTAAGACCTATTGCTGGAACTAGAAAAAGAGGAAAAACTTTAGATAGAGATTTAGAGTTAGAAAAAGAGATGGTTGAAGATGACAAAGAGAGAGCAGAACATATTATGCTTGTTGATCTTGGAAGAAACGATGTAGGAAGAGTTGCCCAAGCAGGAACTGTTAAAGCAACTGACTTAATGAGAGTAGAAAGATATTCCCATGTAATGCATATGGTATCAGACGTAGAAGCCAAAATTGATGAAAGCAAATACGATATGTTTGATCTTTTTGCGGCAACTTTTACTGCCGGAACAATGACAGGAGCTCCAAAAATCAGAGCAATGGAACTTATAGCCCAGTTTGAAGGAATAAAAAGAAACTTCTATTCAGGAAGCGTAGCTTACTTTGGTTTTGACGGAAACATGGATTCTGCAATTACTATTAGAACTACCATGTTAACAAAAGACAAAGTAATTTTTCAAGCAGGAGCAGGAATTGTCGCAGACAGTATTCCCGAACTTGAATTTTTGGAAGTTCAAAATAAACTTGCGGCAAATATCTCAACACTAAAAGATTTATCATAAAGGAAAAACTTTGCTACTTGGAGTAAATATCGACCATATAGCTGTATTAAGAGAAGCTAGAAAAATAAATGACCCAAACCCTTTAGATGCGATTTCTATTTGTAAATTAGCAGGAGCGGATCAAATAACAATTCATTTAAGAGAAGACAGAAGACATATTCATGATGAAGATGCACAGGCAATTTGCAAACTTTCAGCTCTTCCTGTTAATTTAGAGTGTTCAATCAATGAAGAGATTATAGATATAGTTTGTAAACTAAAACCCTTAAGAGCAACATTAGTTCCTGAAAAAAGAGAAGAAGTAACAACCGAAGGCGGTTTAGATTTAATTGCAAATTACGACAGAATAAACAATGCCGTTAAAAAACTTCATGAAAATGAAATTGAAGTTTCACTTTTTATAGATCCTTGTAAAGAGATGATTGAAGCTGCTTCAAAACTTGATGTCCAATGGATTGAACTTCATACAGGTACATACGCAAATATTTTTGCAATGCTTTACGGAAATCTTTCAAATACCCACCATAGTATAAAAGAGTTAGAACTCTCAAGAAAACAATTAAACACTCTTCTTTTAAAAGCAAAAAAAGAGATAAAAAAAGCTACGAAAAAAGCTAAAGAATTAGATCTTAAAGTGGCTGCAGGACATGGTTTAAACTATCAAAATGTTCAAGAAATCTCTTCAATCAAAGGAATAGAAGAATTAAATATCGGTCAAAGTATTATTGCAAGATCGGTATTTACGGGACTTGAAAAAGCGATAAAAGAGATGAAAGAACTTTTATAATGGAAAACAAAAAAATTAAAATTGCCGTATCTATAGGAGATTTAAACGGTGTGGGAGTTGAAATAGCTCTTAAGTCTCATGGAAAAATTTCAAAATTTTGTACTCCTGTTTATTGTATAAATAAAAAGATGCTGAAAAAAGCCTCAAACCTTTTATCTCTTGAAATTCCAAATGATTTTAATATCCATGAAGTAAAAGGTGAATTTGATATAAAACCTGGAAAAGTTTCAAAAAAAAGCGGAAAATTTTCTTATGACTCTTTTACCGAGGCAATCGAATTAGCAAAAAATAAAGAAGTAGAAGCTATCGTAACCCTTCCTATTAACAAAGAGTCTTGGAACAAAGCAAAAATAAAATATAAAGGGCATACGGAAGTTTTAAGAGATTTTTTCGGCAGAAATGCAATTATGATGTTAGGCTGTAAAAAACTCTTCGTAGCTTTGTTTACCGAACATGTTCCTTTAAAAAAAGTTGCAAAAGCAATTAATGAAAAAGATTTAACAAAATTTTTATTAGACTTTTATAAAAGCGTAAACAGCGATAAAATAGGAGTTTTAGCTTTAAATCCCCATGCAAGCGATAACGGCGTTTTGGGAAATGAAGAAGTTGAAATTTTCAAAGCAATAAAAAATGCAAATAAAAAACTGCAAAAAGATATTTTCAAAGGTCCGCTTGTTCCCGATACCGCATTCTCGCCTGCATCAAGAAAAAACTTAAAGTATTTTGTTGCCATGTACCACGATCAAGGATTGGCTCCTCTTAAAGCACTATATTTTGATCAAAGTATAAATGTAAGTCTTAATCTTCCTATAATAAGAACTTCCGTTGACCATGGAACTGCTTTTGATATAGCTTATAAACAAAATAGAGAGCTTAACTGTAAAAGTTATATTAATGCGGTAAAAGAGGCTATAATCCTACAAGATAAGAGATAATGACCTCTTTAGAGTTCTGCCATGAGCTTGAATTCAGTAAAATTGTTTTTACTGAAAGAAAAATAAGAATTACTCATCCAAAAACTATTCTTTTAGGTCCTCCAAAATCAGGTAAAAGTTTTTTAATTTATGATTATTTATCAAACTTTGAAACAAAAGATTATTTATATATAGATTTTGATGATTTAAGAGTAGAAAAAGATCAAATAAAAGAGGATTTAGAAGAGTATGTTTACAAGAATAAAATAAAAGTTATTGTATTAGAAAACTTTGAATTTGATATAAAAATACCCTTTTGTGAAAGCGTAATTATTACCTCAAAAGAGCCTAAAGATTTAAAAGAGTATAAAAAACTTTTTTTAACGCCTTTAGATTTTGAAGAGTATTTGTTACATGATAAGAAAAACCAAAATATAACCCATAACTTTAATAATTTTTTAAAATACGGAAATCTTCCTCAAACCATTCAAACACCTGATTTTAAAGTTTATAGAGAGTTGCAAAATATAATTTGGCTAATAACTTTTGATAAAACTTCCCAAGAGATATTAAAACTTTTATTTTTAAATATTGATGAAAAAAAATCTTTAAACCAACTGTTTTTAAGCCTAAAAAGTAAAATAAAAATCTCAAAAGACAAGTTTTACGAACAGTGCAAAATCTTTGAAAACAGAAAGATTATATATTTTATTTCAAAATATAATCAAGAAAAAGCGGTTAAAAAAATATATTCGTATAATGGTGCTTTTTTTACAGCAATAACCTATAAAAAGAAGTTTAAAAACGAGCTTACAAATATTATTTTTCAAGAATTAATAAACAAATTCAGTGAAATTTATTATTTAGATTATATAGATTTTTATATTCCCAAAAAAGAGTTGGCGATAGTCTCTATCCCTTTTTTCAATTCAACAATGATGCAATCTCAACTAAAAAAAATAAAAAAAACTGCATTGGAATATAATATCAAAGAGATAAACATCGTAACAGTATCAAATAATGAAACAGTAAAGTCAAAAGAGCTGCAGATAAATGTTCTGCCTTTTTATGAATGGGCACTAGGTTAATTTTATTAACTTATTTTTTAGAATTTTTTAGATAAAATCGCACAACTACAAAAGGACATGAATGAGAAAGAGAGTACTTGTAAAATTTTCAGGTGAAGCACTTGCAGGTGCAGATGGATACGGTATCGACACTCAGATTTTAGACTACATAGGAAATGAAATCAAAGAGTTGGTTGATAACAATATTGAAGTTGGAATAGTTATAGGTGGTGGAAATATCGTTAGAGGTGTAACAGCAGCAGCCGACGGTATAATAAAAAGAACAAGTGCAGATTATATGGGAATGATAGCAACGGTAATAAACGGTGTTGCTATGCAAGAGGCATTAGAACATAAAGGATTATCTGCAAGATTACAAACTGCAATAAAAATGGAACAAATTGCAGAGCCTTATATCGTAAGAAGAGCAACTAGACATTTGCAAAAAGGTAGAGTCGTAATTTTTAGTGCGGGGACAGGAAACCCGTATTTTACGACAGATACGGCAGCTACGTTAAGAGCAACTGAAATTGATGCATGTATGCTTATAAAAGCAACAAAAGTTGACGGTGTTTATAATAAAGACCCGATGAAATACAGTGATGCGGTAAAACTAAAAGAGCTTACATATGACCAAGCTTTGGAAGATCATATCAAAGTAATGGATGATACGGCAATCGCATTAGCAAAAGACAACAAACTTCCTATTGTTGTAACAAATATGAATGAAAAAGGGAATTTACTAAAAATAATCAACGGTGATTATAGTAAATGCTCGATAGTAAAATAAAAATTAAGGAATATTAATGAGATTAGAAGAGAGAATGTCACAAGCGTTAAAAAGAGTAAACAATGACAGATATATTTTAGCTATCGCTGTGGGGCAAAGAGCAGACGAACTAAGTAAAGGCGCAAAACCGTTATTAGACAAAAACACTCAAAACATGAAATACACTGACATTGCAATAGATGAAATTGCAAGCGGTCTTCTAAAAATCGAAGGTCTTGTTTCTAAAGAGTAGTAATAAAGCAAAAGCTTTATTACTGCCTAGGTACTAATTTTATGGATCCATTTATTTTAAAAGTTCAAAGTATAAATACTTTGGATGATGCAATCGCACTTCTTCACAATGAAACAAGAGTCTCTGCAAAGCTTGAAGATATAATTGATTTTGCTATAAAAGCACACGAAGGTCAATTTCGAAAAAGCGGAGAACCTTATGTTATTCACCCAATTCTTGTTGCAACCGTTGTTTCTCACTTTTCAAAAGATGAAGATATAATAGCAACTGCCCTACTTCATGATGTAGTAGAAGATACAAAATATACTTTAGAGTATGTAAGAAACAGATGGGGTGAAAATGTTGCCCATATGGTTGACGGTTTGACAAAAATTGATGCCATAAGAGAGAGTGAATTAGCACCCTCTGATTCAGATAAAAAATTAATCTCTTCTGCAATGACTTTTAGAAAAATGTTAATTGCATCAATCGATGACGTAAGAGTTTTAATAGTAAAACTTTGCGATAGATTGCATAATATGCTGACTTTAAAAGCTCTTCCTAAGAACAAACAACAAAGAATAGCAGAAGAGACTTTAGTCGTTTATGTACCCATTGCCCACAGACTTGGTATTTCAACCGTAAAAAATACTTTGGAAGATTTGGCTTTTTACTATATTTATCCCAATGAATATAAAAAAATCGATAATTTTATGATTGAACATGAACATGCAATTCAATTAACTTTTAACAAATTTATTTCATCAACAAAAAATATACTGGAAAAAAACGGTTTTGACTTAGATAAAATCCAAATTTTCAGCAGAATCAAACATTACTATTCAATATATCTGAAAATGCAAAGAAAAGGTGTAACAATAGATGAAATTCTAGACCTTTTGGCAATTAGAATTTTAGTTCCCGAAGATATTGACTGCTATAGAGTTTTAGGTTTTTTACATTTAGAGTACAAACCTCTAATCTCAAGATTTAAAGATTATGTCGCAACACCAAAAGAGAACGGTTATCAAACTATTCATACAACAGTATTTTATAACTCTAAAATTTATGAGATTCAAATTAGAACTTTTGAGATGAATAAAGTTGCCGAATACGGTATAGCTGCCCATTGGAAATATAAAAGCGGACTAAAACATCAACCTAATTTAAATTGGCTTAAATCATTAGAATTTTCAAATGACAATGTAGAAGAGTTTTACCAAGATACAAAAGATGACCTCTTTTCAGAAGAGATTGTTGTTTACTCTCCACACGGAGATACTTTTAATCTTCCAAGAGGTTCAACAGCTTATGATTTTGCATATGCTGTTCATACGGATGTAGGTAAAAATGCAGTCGAATGTTATATAAATAAGATAAAAAAACCTTTATTGACGGAACTTCACAGCTCAGATATCGTATCTATTAAAACCGTTGATTATGCTATTCCTAGATGTTCATGGATAGAGATGGTAAAAACAAACAGAGCAAAAAAACAGATAAGACTTCTTTGCTCTCAAAGAATTAAAGAGATAGATGAATTAACGGGAAGAAATATAATAAATACTGTATTCTCTAAATATATGGAGAAAGTAACTTCAATATATAAATTTGAGTCACTTTATAAAGTACCCCAAATTCTGGATTATTTTAAACATGTCAAACATGAAATTGAGAAAAAAATTATACAGCACAGAGGTTTTGTAGCTAGATTTAAAATATATACCAGTAAAATCAAAAGATATAAATTTGATAATCTTATTATATACTCAAATTTTAGCATAAATTCTGTATCATTTGACCACTGCTGTCACCCTAAATTTGCCGATGAAATTGTTGCTTTCAAAGAGGGAAACAAAGCGGTTATTCATCACAAAATGTGTGATAAAGCTTACAAAAAAATAATGAGCAATGAACCTATGTTATTTTGTAAGTGGACAAAAGATACCCTTTATCAATATAAAATGGTCGTAAGTTTACCTAATACAAAAGGTGAATTAGCAAGACTGTTAACCTATATGAGCCAATATGAAGGATATATATTATCAGTTGATTACGGTAGAGAAAAACACTCATATAGACAATATTGTGATATAGAGTTTGAAATAAACATCTCAAATGTTGAAGAAGTTAGAAAAATTATAGAAAAAAAAGTAAAAGTTATTGAATTTTTTTCTAAAAGAGATGCATATAATAAATAAGGAAAGAGGATAAATGGAAGAGAAGATAAAAGAGGCCCTAGCTGAAATTCAAAGAGGAACAGCCGAAATAATAGATATCGAAAGAATAGAAAAACTATTAAGAAATTACTTTGAAAACGGTGAAAACTTTTATGTGAAAGTCGGATTTGATCCAACTGCTCCTGATTTACACTTAGGGCATACTGTTTTAATTCAAAAAATGGCAACTTTTCAAAAATTCGGAGCGATTGTTCAGTTTTTGATTGGAGACTTTACTGCTACAATCGGTGACCCGACAGGAAAAAGTGAAACAAGAAAAATATTAAGTGAAGAACAAGTTTTAAAAAACGCCGAAACATATAAAGAACAAGTATTTAAAATTTTAGATCCTGAAAAAACAGAAGTTAAATTTAATTCAAAATGGTTAAAAGAGCTTGGAACAGGCGGATTAATCTCACTTGCTTCTAACTTAACGGTTGCAAGAATGTTAGAAAGAGACGATTTTTCAAAAAGATACAGTTCAAATACTCCTATTGCGGTTAGTGAATTTATTTATCCTTTACTTCAAGGTTATGATTCTGTTGCAATGGGTACGGATATAGAACTAGGAGGGACTGACCAAAAGTTTAACTTACTTATGGGAAGAACACTTCAAAAAGCTTATAACTGCAAAAAACAACAAGCAGTACTAATGATGCCTATTTTAGAAGGTCTTGACGGAGTTCAAAAAATGTCGAAATCTTTGGGTAATTATATCGGTGTTACAGATCAGCCAAATGATATGTTTGGAAAAACATTATCAATTTCAGATGATTTAATGTGGAGATATTACGAACTTTTATCATCTAAATCATTAAAAGATATAGAAAATTTGAAAAATGGCGTAAAAAATGGTACATTACATCCTAAAGTAGTAAAAGAAGAACTTGCTATTGAAATAGTTGATAGATATCATGGAGCAGGAGTTGGAATAAAAGCAAAAACAGAATTTGAAAAAGTTTTTGCAAAAAAAGATATTCCAACCGATATGCCGGAGTTTGAAATGGAAAACGGAATATGGATTTGTCAAGCTCTTGTTGATGCAAAACTTGTTAATTCCACTTCTCAAGCAAGACGGGACGTAAAAGCAAACGCAGTAAGTATAAACCAAGAAAAAGTAAAAAATGAGAAGTTAAATTTAGAAGCAGGAGAATATATTTTACAAAAAGGTAAAAAAAGTTTTGCTAAGATAATAATAAAATAAAAGGTAAAGTTTGAAAATAGGAAAATATGAAATAAAATACCCTATCATACAAGGTGGTATGGGTGTTGGAATTAGTTGGGACAGATTAGCTGGGACTGTTAGTAAAGAGGGAGGACTAGGAGTTATTTCCGGAGTTGGAACCGGTTATTATAAAAGTGATGAATTTACTATTAAAACAAAAAAAGATAAACCGGTTGATGTACTTAACTTTTATTCAAAAGAGGCTTTAACAACAATAATAAAAAATGCAAGAAAAATATGCGGGAATTTACCTCTTGCATGTAACGTATTATATGCTTCAAATGACTACGGAAGAATAGTAAAAGATGCATGCGAAGCAGGTATTAATATGATTATAACAGGAGCCGGACTTCCAACTAATATGCCGGAATTTACAAAAAATTTTCCGGATGTTGCATTAATACCTATCGTATCAAGTGCAAGAGCTTTAAAACTTATTTGTAAAAAATGGAAAAGATATAATAAACTTCCCGATGCTGTTATAGTAGAAGGTCCAAAATCTGGAGGGCATCAAGGTTTTACCTATGAGCAGTGTTTCCAAGAAGAGTACCAATTAGAAAATATAGTTCCCCAAGTAATTGAAGAAGCTAAAAATTGGGGAGATTTCCCTATTATTGCAGCCGGTGGAATTTGGGATAAAAAAGATATTGATAAATATATGGCAATGGGTTGTACCGGAGTTCAAATGGCAACAAGATTTATAGGAACATATGAATGTGATGCCGATGCAAATTTCAAAAAAGTAATTCTTGATGCAAAAAAAGAAGATATCCAACTTATGAAATCACCTGTAGGTCTACCGGCAAGAGGTGTTAGAACAAATCTTCAAAAATCAATGGAAGTAGGTACTGCACCAAAAGTTGCTTGTATATCCAACTGTGTTGCTCCTTGTAACAGAGGACAAGAAGCAAAAATAGTCGGATATTGTATTGCAGATAGACTTGGTGCTGCATATAAAGGAGATTTAGACACAGGTCTATTCTTCACCGGAGCAAACGGTTATAAAATCGACAAAATTATTTCTGTACATGAATTAATGGAAAAACTGACAAAAGGGGAATAAAATTTTTAAAAAAATTTTCCTCTCAGTCATTTTTATTTTCTTATTTGCAACTTCTGCTTTAGCTAGCTTGTCTGAAACATATAATGATGCTAGAATAGGCTATCTAAAAGCAGTTTTAAATAATGACAGAAACAGTGAAATAAAAAATCTGAAAATATTAATTTCTACAGGTAAAAAATTAAATAAAGATATAAGAAAATATCAAAAAGAACTCAAAAAATATAATGGTTCAATTAACAGTGTAAAAAAGATAGAACCCTTAAAAATAAGTCAAAATAAAAGAAAAGAAAACACAAAAACTATTTCAAAACCGAAAATAAAAAATCTTCCTTCAAACAGTAACTATACCATTAAATCCGTAGAAGATAGAAATAATATGATTATTATTGACTTCAAAACAAAAATCACAAAAGATTATGTAAAGTTTTATGAAAAAAGAGAAAAAGACGCATATCAAGATGTATATGATATAAAAGGGAATTTTAAAGATGCCTATCCCACTAAACTCTCTATAAAAGGCGTAAATCAAATAGTAATAAAACAGATAGATAAAAGTACATTAAGAATACTTTTTGAAGATAAAACAAATTTAAAAACCATATATTTTATAAATAATAATCGTTTAGTATTAAAAGTTTTGGGAAAAGATAATGTAATAGCAAAAAGCAGTGCAAAAATTTCAAAATCACCCAAAGTTTATAAACCAGGACTTAACAGAGTCGTTGTTTTGGATGCAGGACATGGGGGAAAAGATTCAGGAGCAGTGGGAAGCGGTAAAAAAATGTATGAAAAATACGCGGTATTCAGTGTTACTAAATACCTAGAAGCAATACTTAAACAAAGAGGCTACAAAGTATATCTGACAAGAAACAACGATAGATTTATAAAAGTAAGACACCGTACGGTTTTAGCTAATAAGAAAAAAGCCGATATCTTTATCTCAATTCATGCAAATGCGGCACCTAAATCAAAAGTAAGTAAACTTCAAGGTGTAGAGACTTTCTTTTTAAGCCCTGCAAGAAGTTCAAGAGCAAAAAGGGTAGCAGCCTTGGAAAACAAATCAGATATAAGAAAAATGAGCGGTTCTTCTAAAAAAGCTTTCTTGGAATCACTTAACAGACCTAGAATTACAGCTTCTCATAAACTCTCAATAGATATTCAAAGAAATATGCTCTACAGCACTAGAAAATTACATAAAGATGTGGAAGACGGAGGAGTAAGAGAAGGACCTTTTTGGGTACTTGTAGGAGCTCAAATGCCTTCAGTTTTAATTGAAATCGGATATATAACCCATAAAAAAGAGGGAAGAAGAATCTTTAATAGAAGATATCAAGAGTATTTAGCAATAGGTATTGCTAACGGTGTTGACTCTTATTTTGCAAAAAATCCTTAATCTGTTTGATTAAATCTTTTTGTTTCTTTTTAATATTCGGCAGTTTTTTAATATCAAAAAACTTAACTTTTGAATTTTCCCAAGATAAATAGTTGTCTAAAAGTTTATCTTCAAAAAAGTAACTCTTCCAATTTGCCACTTTTTGAATATTTACCAGCCACACGCCTATATTCTTCTCTTCATTTCTTTGTTCAAAATAATCTTCAAAAAGATAACTTTCTACACCTTTAATCGAAGACTCTTCATAAAACTCTCTTCTTGCACACTCTCTTGGAGTTTCAGAAGATAATTTTACGCCTTTTAAACAGCCCCACTTATCTCTACTCTTTACGGATTTACATAATAAAATTTTTATGGAATCTTTTTCTACAGTGTATAAAACAACTCCGTACGCTTCTATTTTTTTCATTATAATACTCTACTTCTTTTTTTATAAATAAAATATGAAACCACATACCAAAGTGCCATCGGTATTAGAAGTGAAAACTCCGGTCTCATTACACCACTATTTGAAAATTTATGCAACATAAAAAATATTCCCCAGACAACTAGGGTAGAAAATATTGAAAATGAAGTAAACGATCCCATATTAAAAAATCTTCTGTTTGAAGAGACAAAAGCAAAAATCAGCATCATCATAGGAAGAATAAAAAAAGGAATCAAAATATTGTAATATATTGCAGCCCTTATTTTATCCGTGCTAATATCCTGTTTTGCTAAAAGTGAAAGTGCAGATATAGCATCAAGTATGGAAAAAGTTGACTTATCATCATAAACATTATCAAGGATTTTCGGTTTAAAACCGTCTAAAGTATTTAAAAATTTTTCATACCTTACTTCCAATTTTGAATTTTCAAAATCCATATATTTGGGTTTTTTTACGACTTTTGCATCAACTACATACCATTTGTTATTTTGAAAATATGCTTTTTTTGCAATAATTGTTTCTACGATATCTTCATCTTTTACTTTATAAATATGAATTCCCTCAGCCTGCTTTTTCAAAGGCAATAGTTTTTTAAAATATACAAAATTATCATCATACTTTAAAAAAATATCGGATTTTGTATTTGTAAAATAGTTACCGTCAAGAATCTTTTTTTTCTGTTCATAAGAGTATGCCATAGGCGTCATTTGAATAGAAATAAGAATTATAAGCAGCAGTGTAGAAATAATCATTACAGGCAGATAAATATTTACTTTTGTCGCGCCTAAAGAGTTAAAAGCAATAAGCTCATTATTCCTTACAAATAATACAAGAGTTAAAATCCATCCAAATACCAAAGATAAAGGAAGAGTCAACGTTAAAGTAAAAAAACTGTTATACATTAGATAAAGCAGTTGTAAATTGGCAGACCCCGGTAACTTACTAAGATTTTGAAGGAAATCCATTCCTACGAAAAAAAGTTCCAGAGAAATTAAAACAATTATAAAATTGACTAGATATTTTCTTAATATATATTTTGTAATTATACTCATCTTACTTCAATGTGAATTTAGATTTTACTTCATTAATTGATTCACCGCTTTTAAGCGCATCAATTGCTAAAATAGTATGTGAGATTATACCTTCTAGTTCATTTAATTCTTCTTTTGAGAAGTTTGATAAAACATAATTTACAACTTCATTTTTCGTTTTTGGTTTTCCTATACCGATTCTAACTCTTATATAATCTTTTCCTATATGAGAATCAATTGATTTTAAACCGTTGTGACCGCCGTTGCCGCCGCCTGTTTTAAATTTTACGGTTCCAAAAGGTAAATCCAAGTCATCATGAATAACAATAATATTTTCAATATCAATTTTATAATAATCTTTTATAGCTACTACAGCTTCACCCGAATTATTCATATAAGTTTTAGGTTTTGCAAAAAGATTATAACCTGATTTCAGAACATCAGCTTTGAAGTTTGCTTTGTTTATATTGGAAGTATTTAAGTTTTTAGTCATCTCATCGATGACTAAAAAACCTATATTGTGTCTTGTTAATTGATATTTTTCACCAATATTTCCAAGACCTACAATTAAATGCATTTTTGCTTTAATTACTTAGCTTTGATTACACCCACAAGCGGAACTCTAGGGTCTAAGTAACAATCAACACCTTCAGGTAAGTCAAGATCTCTTATTAAAACAGAGTGACCTACATCAAGATCTGCAATTTGTAAAGTAAAAGATTCCGGTAAATTTTCAATTGTAGATTTTACAGGAACTCTTTTTTTATGGAAGATAAATAAACCTTTGTTTTTTAAACCTACCGGTGTACCTTCAACTTTTACAGGAACTTTGTAAGTAGTTCTAACACCTGGTTGAGCAACCATTAAATCCACATGTAACAAATCAGATGAAATAGGATCTTTTTGATACTCTTGAACAACAACTTTAAGTGTATTATCACCAACTTTTACATCAAATGCAAGTGTTGTTTTATTTTTTAAATATTTAATAAACTCATTCTTTTTGAATGCTGCATTAATATTTTCTAAACCTTTTCCGTAGATATTAGCAATAAGATAACCGTCTCTTCTTAAAGATTTAGTTCCTTGTTTTGTCATACTATCTCTTACGATACCCTCTAACATAACTTTCCTTTGTTTTAAAATTAAGAGCGTGATTATATGTAAAATTTGTTTAAATTTTGTTTAAGTTACTTTTTATTTAGATTTTTTATATAGTAATATAAAGATTTTAACTCTTCATCCGTTAGAAAATATGTAGGCATTACTTTTGATTCTGTTTTATCAGCCGTCATCTTATCTATAAATAAAGAAAAACTTACATTGTTTATAGCAGGAGCTATAATTGATTTTTCAATAACTTTTTTACTCTTTTTATCTTTTTGTTTATATCTAGCGATTACTACCGGCTTATCGCCTCTGCCGTGACATTTTACACACCCTATTCCCCTTGGATTTTCATAAAGCATTGCTCCGTATTCAAATTTTGTAATAAATGAGGTATCAATAGTTTGAGAGAATAAAATGCTTATAAAAAAAGATAGAAAAAAGAGTAGTCTCAATCTTAACCTTTGTGTAAAATTTTTTTGGATATTATATCACCCTAAAATTAAAAATATATGAGGCTATAAAGCAATGACACTACTAGATGGTAAATCCTTATCTAATAAAATTAAAGAAGAAGTAAGAGTTGAAGTTGAGCAGTTAAAACAAGAAAAAGGTGTAACTCCAGGCTTGGCAGTTGTTCTTGTAGGAGATGATGCAGCAAGTGCTACATATGTAAACAGTAAACACAAAGCCTGCGAAAAAGCGGGTATTTATTCGGAAGTACATAAAAAAGATTCATCTACGACTCAAGAAGAGTTGCTAAAACTAATTGAGAAAATGAACAACGACCCTAAATTAGACGGTATTTTAGTTCAATTACCTGTTCCTGAACATATTGATACGACGACCGTATTAGAAGCAATCAATCCTTTAAAAGACGTAGACGGTTTCCATCCTTACAATGTAGGAAGAATGGTATCAAACCTGGATGCTTTTTTACCTGCAACACCTTTTGGCGTAATGAGAATGTTTCAAGAATATAATATCGATTTAATAGGGAAAAACGTATGTATAATAGGTTCTTCTGATATTGTAGGGAAACCTATGGCTTCACTTTTAATTAATGCAAAAGCTACGGTTGAAGTGTGTAACTCAAAAACAAAAGATCTAAAAGCCCATACATTAAGAGCTGATATCGTAATAGTAGCAGCAGGAAGAGTAAATCTAGTAACGGCAGATATGATAAATGAGGGTGCAATTATTATAGATGTGGGAATAAATAGATTAGATAACGGAAAATTAGTAGGAGATGTAGATTTTGAAGGGTGTAAAGATAAATGCTCTTTTATAACTCCTGTTCCTGGCGGTGTAGGTCCCATGACTATTGCTATGTTGCTTAAAAATACAGTTAAAGCGGCAAAACTTAGAGAGAAAAGAAAGTAAATATATGTTAAAAAAAGTTTATAGATGGTCTAGTTCTTGGACTGGGACCGTTATAATTGTACTTGCAATTATATTTTTTATAGCCCAAGCTTTTGTTATTCCTAGCGGAAGTATGAAAAACACCCTTTTAATAGGTGATATGCTTTTTGTCAAAAAATTTGCTTACGGAATACCTCTTCCTAGAATTCCTTGGATCAATCTTCAAGTATTACCCGATTTTAGAGGAAATGAACACATTATAAATGCGGAAGGTCCGGAACGTGGAGATATTGTAGTTTTTTATGCTCCTCATGAAAGAGAAAGAGGAAACTATATTCATTATGTAAAAAGATGTGTTGCAAAAGGCGGAGATATCGTTGCACTAAAAGACAAACATCTTTTATTACATCCAAATGAAGGAAATGAGTTCGTAAAAGAGAACTATAAAAATCAACAAATAGTAGAGATAAGCGGAAAACTTTTCGTTGTTGATCCATATAGAAAAGATCACCCTGGAATTCATAACGATCCGTCTGTAACAAAAGACGGATTACAACCTTATCAACTTTTTGATATGCTTCCTATACAAATCCCTGAAGGTGAATATTTTATGATGGGAGATAACAGAGATCACTCAAACGACTCAAGATTTTGGGGAACAGTTCCTTATAAATATATAGTGGGTGAACCTTGGTTTGTATACTTCTCTTGGGATGAAAATAAAGAGATTAGATGGGACAGAATTTTTAGAAGTGTCGAAAGTATCGAAGAAGATATGGAAGGCAAAAAAATAGAGATAAATCATAAAGAGGGAATTTACTAATGAAATATTTTATAGGAGCAGATCACGCCGGAATTAATATAAAAGCGTTTGTTAAAGAGTTATTTGAAAAAAGAGGTCATGAAGTTATTGATATGGGTCCTTTTTCAACAGACAGAGTCGATTATCCCGATTATGCGGCAAAAGTTTGTAAAGAAGTTCTTGCAAATGAAGGAAGCAAAGGTATTTTAATTTGCGGTTCAGGAATCGGAATGTCTATGTCGGCAAATAAATTTGACGGAATCAGAGCTGCACTTTGCCACAATGAATACTCTGCAAAAATGGCAAGAGAACATAATGATGCAAATGTATTATGTCTGGGAGAAAGAGTTTCGGGATACGGTATGGTTGAAGCTATCGTAGATGCTTGGAACGATGCCTCTTTTCAAGGTGGAAGACATGAAGGAAGAGTTCAAAAAATCAATAACCTTTACGGAAGCTGCAGAGCTTAAAGAGTTGGAAAGATTATCTTTCCAATCTCATTAAAATACCGTCTTCATCTTCATAATAATTTTTTAACTCTTTTATCTTTTTAAACCCGAACTTTGTATAAAGAGTTACTGCTTTTTTGTTTGATTTTCTAACTTCTAACTGCATCTTTTTCTTTTCAAGATTTTTAAAACTAAAAGTCAAAAGATTTGAAGCTAAACCTAAATTTCTATACTCTTTTAAAACAGCAAAAGAGTAGAGTCTGAAAAACTCTTTTCTTTTTAACCATAAAATATAAGCTACTGTTTTTTTATCTACTTCAACTTTATAAATAATACTATTTTTTAAATGATAATAAAAACTTCTTAGAGATAAAGCCATATTATCGTTTTTAAAAACCTCTTGTTCTATTTTAAAAAGTGATTTGGCGTCACTTCTAACTGCTTTGGATAATTTCATTTTTGATAAATCACATATTTGGGAACTAATTTTTTCGGTCTATATGACATTTTTACTTTTTTTAAATTTTCAAAACCCATATCATCTCCTACATTTATATACTCGACCATATATTCATTTTTCAAAATTTTTGTAAACTCTCTAAAAATAAACTGAGCACAGCCAAGTATTTCAAAATCTGTTTTTTCTATAATAACACTTGCCGTGTTTTCATTTATCTTTTCTCCTACGGTAAAACCTTTTATCTGCCCGTCTATATAGATAACAAGTCCAGTAATATCGAGATTGTCATAATCGTTTATTAACCTTTTTATTGCAAATCTTTCAAAATATATCCCGTCTAAAAAGAGTTCAACTTCCTCTTTTGGCATATAAGTCGTTCTATCTTTTACCCATTTGTTAAATAGATTTAAAACATCGTTTCCATGCTTTTTTTTATCTAAAATTTCGATTTTATGATTGGGATAGATTTTTTTAAACTTATTTATCTCATTTCTTTTTGATTTATAAGAGTCACCTTTTAGGTCAATTAAATCGTCTACTTTGTAAATATAATCAACTAATTTTTTTTCTATTACGAAATCTTTTAACATTTCGTAAATCAAAGTGCCCTCTTCCAAATAATCAACAAAACCCTCTAATATATTTTCATGAACATACTCTATTTTTGAGTAGTTTTTATTACTGTTATGGGCATTCATTATTTCAAAACATTTTAAAATAGCTTCATAAGTATTATCTTTTTTTCCGATAGGAGGAAGAAGCATTGTTAATTCGCCTGAATTTAATATAAAAAGACAAAAAGTATCATTTACTATTGAATAAAATCCAGTTGCGGTTGAAAGCCAAATATAATTGCCTGCAAAAGTATAATCGCTTATATCTACATTTATAAGTCTTAAATATTTATCCATAACCTCTTTTGCATTTAAATCAAAATATTTAAGTGTATAATCACCTATTGTCAGAGTTGACATAAATTTTCCTTGTATGAAATATTTTCGAAATTATACATCCGATTTTTAATTTTGCATCAAAAAATTTTTAATTTTATTATAAGCACCTATTTATCAACATTATGGGATAATCAAAAGAAACAGAAGAGACATTATGAGAGAAGATAAAGAATGATTACTCCTAAAATAATTGATTATATATTTTCATCTGCTTCTATTCAAAGATGGAACGATTATCCAAGAATGGTTGAACTTGTTGAACTTGACAAACAAGCCCATAAATTTATAATTGCTTACTTTATAGCAAAATTTGAACCTGACGTAAACTTTAATCACCTAATAGAAGCCGGGATTTTTGAGTTTTTAAGACGTGTAGTAGTAACAGATATAAGACCTGATGTTTTTAGAAATGCTCTACAAAAAAAAGCAAAAGAGATAAACTCTTGGGTTATAACAAACTTAGAAAAATCAATTTCTTCCATAGATAACGGACTTTTTTTACAAAAATTTGAAGAGTATCTGTCAAATCCTAATATATACAAAAAAGAGAGATTTATTTTAAAAGCCGCTTCTTATTTATCTACAAGATGGGAATTTTCAATAGTTTATCAAACTTCAAAATTTTTGTCGGATATTGAAAACGTAAAAAAAAGCGTTGATGAAGAGTTGGAAGATTATTATGAATTAATCGGAGTTAGAAAAATTGCATTAAATAAAAAATTGGCAAAAGTTGTTGATCTAAGCGGAAGATTAAGATTTCAAAAAAGATGGGCACAAACCCCTAGAATTCCGGAAACTTCCGTTTTAGGACATATGCTTACGGTTGCTATTTTTTCTTACTTTTACTCTTTAGAAGTAAACGCCTGCGATAAAAGAGTTATAAATAACTTTTACGTTTCACTTTTTCATGATTTGCCCGAAGCCTTGACAAGAGATATTATAACTCCCGTAAAATATTCAGTAGATGAACTTTCTAATATAATAGCCGAATATGAGATAAAAAAAATCAATGATGAGATTTTACCCAATATTCCCGAATTTGTCCATGATGAATTTTGTTATATTTTAGGTTTATACAAAGATTCAAAAGATGAATTTGCAAATAGAATTTACAAAGATGATGAAGTAGAATTTGTTGATGATATTTCTAAATACAATATGGACAGATACAATCCTGTTGACGGAAAAGCTTTAAAACAGTGTGATAAACTTTCTGCTTTTGTGGAAGCTAGTCTCTCTATCTCTCACGGCATAAAATCAAAAGAGCTGGTAAACGGTAAAAAACAGATTATGAAAACTTTGCAAGAAGTTGAAGGTGTAGACTTTCAAGCATTAGCAAAAAATATAGATGAAGAGTTTGGAACAACAGGACAGACTCAAGTTAGAATAGATTTTGATTAAAAGAGAAACTCTCTTTTAATCTTCTTTAGAAACTGTATCTAAAGTTTATATATCCAAATCTTCCAGGATCATTTAATAATACTCTGTCGGTTCCCGATGTTACATATGTAACGTCTTGATATGTATTTGTTGAGGCGTATGTCGTATCAAATAAGTTATCCACTCCGATTGTTATATCAAAGTTTTTGTGCAATTTATTGTTATATTTTAAATTTACAAGCATATATCCTGATAACTCTTGTTCTTTTGCACTTTCATCATAATCATCCCAACTGTCAACCGCAATTATTTCTGCTGTATATTTTGAAGTATCTTGAGCATAGTTTAAAGCTAAATTCGCTTTTAAAGGTGGAATTTCCGCTAAATCTTTATCTTCATAATTTCCATCTTTTTTACCTCTTTGATAAGCAATTCCATAATCAAAAGAGAGGTTTTCACTAGCTTGATAAATACCGCTAATCTCAGCTCCGTAAACTTTTGCATCTATATTTTCAAAAGTTCCCGTGTTATAGATATAATCTTCCAATCTTGAATAAAAAAGTTTTGTTTTAACGCTTAAATCACCGATAATTTTTTCAAATCCTAAATCAGCCTCGTAATTTTTCGTATCTTCCAAATCATTATTTGAAGATCCGTAGTAAAGTTCTCTTGCATCGGGAACTCTTGAAGATTTACCCACACCTGCAAATATTTTTGTATCTTCGTCCCAGTTATATATACCGAAGATATTTCCGCTTAAAGCCACATAGGTTTTATCTGTTTTTGAACTATCTGTTGCTTCTATATCCGTATAATCATATCTTGCACCAAACTCTAAATCAAGTTTCCCGAAAGTTTTTTCCACTTTTGTAAAAATTGCTTTATTTGTAGTATCGGTTGAAGTCAAACTTATTTGATCTGCTTTTGTATCGTAAGTATATCTTCCTCTCCAGTTTCTTACACTTGTATCAAGACCGAAAGTTACAAGATAATCTGCAAGCTCCATACTGTTTTTTATTTTTGCGCCCCAAATTGAAGTTTTCATATGATTTGTTTTATAATCAGACATAACAGCATTGTTTCTTAGTGTCGTACTCATAGGATGGTCAACTTTTGAGTAGTAATAATCTATATTTAACTCTTTTGAATATTTTCCCAAATCTCTTTTTGTATATCCTAAAGTATAAATATCCGAATCATCGCTGTCTGCATCCATTGGAGTATTTGGATATAAAACATCATCACTTCTGTTTGCAGTGTACGATAGTTTTAATTCCGAGGAATCATCTATATTATAAATAAATTTCGAAAGAAAAGTTTTTTTCTCATAAGCTTCCTCATCATCTTTTGAGTATCGATTTGCAAAAGGAACACCGTGTTTAACTTGTTGGTCATAAAAATCATCACCGTCACCGTCTTCATATTGATCGCTCTCTTCTCTTGAAGCAGAAATCAAAAATTTAAATTTGTCTGTTCCTCCGTTTAATGTAGCACTAACTTTCTCATAACCGTAACTTCCTTTTGAGACGTTAACTTCTCCGTGAACACCTTTTTTAGGATCTTTTGTTTTTACGCTAACTTTACCGCTTAGTGTTCCAAAGTTTTCTACATCATAAGGACCTTCAACTATCTCAACACTTTCAATATTATTTGTAAGAATATGTGAAGTCGGAGGATCCATTCTATTTGGACAAGCACCGTAGATTTTTGCATTATCAATTAAGATATTGATATTATCTTTTTTTTGTCCTCTTAAGATAATATCATTTGCGATTCCACTTCTTCTTACAATAGAAATTGAAGGTATATTTTTCATCAAAGCTTCTGCTAGATCTGCCGATTTAATCTCTTCGTGACTAACATTTTCAACAACTTTGCTATTTACTTTTTCTGTTATTGATACAGTTCCTATATCTACAGAATCATTTGCAAACATTATCGCCGCGCAAGCTATGGAGATAGTTGCTATCTTTCTCATTTATTTCCTTTGTGATTAATTTTTGTTATTTTAATAAGCAGCAGTTAATTAAGTGTTAATTTTTAGTTTTTTTTAAGAAAACTCTCTTAAAAATAGTTTTCTTTTTTTATGATATACTTACAAAAAGGTGTTTTATGGCAAAAATTAAAATTGATTTAGATGAGAAGAATTTACCTGTAATATTAAATATTTTAGAAAATTTAAAAACAGGTCTTATAAAAAATATAGAAGTTGAAAAAAAAGAGAAGATAAAACCTATATCCTCTTCTTTAAGCAGTTCAAACAAGAAATATCTATCAAAAGAGCAGTATAAACAAAAAATACAACAAAATGCACTAAACGATGAGTTCTTACCTAAAACTACATCAAAAGGCAGATATCTGTCAAAAGATGAATTCAAAAAAAAATTAAGAGGAATGTAAAATGCAGATAATGTTTGTGGCTGTTATTATAATAGCCTTTTTAGCTTTTGTAATATACAAAATCAATAATAGATTTGCAACAAAAGAGCTTATAACTTTAATAGCAGTAATTATAGTAACTATCTTAGTTGTTGTTAGTATGATGAGAAATCAAGAAGAAAAGGTGCCTCTTCTTTTTAAACAAAAATATGAACAAGAAAGAAATGTAGTTATAGAAAAACTCTCTTTTGAGAGGTTAAATAATAGAAATGTTTCATCAAAAACAAATTTTATATATAACTTTGATTATATAATCAAAAAAGACGGCAAAGAGTTTCTTTGTAAAGCAAAAAACATAAAAATAAAAAAAATCGAAGATGAATATGTTTTTGAAAACTTTCATAATCTAAAAGAGAACTGTATAGAGAAATAAGATGGAAAACAGATACAAAAAATATATAAAAAATTTAAAAAAAGTTTCGGAAAAACTGGAAAAACTTCCTTTGAACCAAGTAGATGAAGATGTAGAGTTATTAAAAAAATCTTTTGATATAGCCTATAAAAAAGATTGCTTTAGACTTTATGATTATGATAAAGAGATTCAAGATAAATTAAAACTGAAACTCTTCTCAAAATTTACAAAATATTCGGCTTCATTAACCTTTTTGGGAATTCAAATATTAGCCGCAAATACGATAATGAGTAAAAACAACTTTAAAAGAAAAGAGTTCTATTTTGATAAAAAATGCGGTATTGCAATAAACCATTTAAGATCAACACAAACCTATGTAAATGCAAAAAAATGCAAAGACGGATATAAATTAAACGGTATTTTAACCTGGGCAAGCGGTTATAAGATTTTTGATCATCTTCTTGTGGGTTTTCATTTTGCGGGAAATGAGATGGAAGTTTTAACAAAGTTTGAACAAACAAAAGGTTTTTATATAGGAGAAACACCTAGAACTTTTGTAGGACAATCTTTAAATACGGTAAATATAGAACTTAAAGATTATTTTGTAAAAGAAGAAGATGTGGTTTCCTCTAATCCTATAGGAAATTATTCTAAAAACAAATCTTTATCTAAAACCGTACATTATGCTTTTTACGGTCTTGGTTTAGGAGCTTTGGAACATATTAACAATGAAACTCTTAAAAATGATTCCAAGAAAAAATTAAAAATGATAAAAAAAGAGTTTTTAAATTCAACTGATCCTGATGAATTGGATAAAATAAGAGTAAGACTCTTTAATTTACTGCAAAAAATAATAACTTTGTCTATGATTGTAGACGGAGGAAAATCCATATTAAAAAGCAAAACCCTTCAAAGATACTACAGAGAGCTTATTATGTTTAATGCAAACGGTTTAAACGATAAACTTAAAAATCTATTTTTGGAAGATTATTTTAAATAAATAATCTTCTTTTACAAAGACTCCTAAGATTTATTCTTAATTTACATAGATTTTAACAATAATATTCCATAACCAAAACATAATAGACAAGGAAGGTTATGGAAAGGAATAATACAAAAAAACAAAACAATACTTTAAGAGAAAAAGTTCTTTGCTCAAAAGAGAATAAATCTAAAAAAAATGAAAAAAATAGAGAAAAACAATTAGAAGATAAAATCGAAATAGACGGAAAATTAAAAGAGTATTTCGGAAGTGAAGATATCTTTTTTTAGACTCTAATAAATTAACTTATATCCCAAACCGTACTCTGTTAAAAGATATTTCGGATTAGAGCCCTCATCTCCTATCTTTTTTCTAATATTTCTAATATGATAATCCAAAGACCTGTTTGAACTAATAGAAGACAAAGCTTCACACAAAAACTCTCTTTCCAATAAAATATTTTTATTTTCTATTAATTTACTTAAAAGTTCAAATTCCGTTTTCGTCAAACTCAAGGCTTTATCTTGAAAAAATATTGTGTTATCTCTTACAAAAAACAGTTTATTTTGAAAATCAGGAGAGTTACTTTTTGTATGAACTCTAATTCTGGCTTCTAACTCTTCCAAATCTATAGGTTTTGTCATATAATCACTTGCACCTAATTTAAAAGCATGAAGTTTTGTTTTTCTATCTGAATAGGCACTTATAACAATTACGGGAATATCGTTTTTATTGGATTGGATATGTTTTAATACTTCATATCCGTAGAAATCGGGAAGATTTATATCAAGTAAAATAATATTGTAAGAATTTACGCTAATATTTGATATGGCATCGGTTACTGTCGTTAGAGCAGAAACTTCAAAACCAAACTCCTCCAAATACTCTTTTATCCATACAATTACATCTTCATCATCTTCTATTAAAAGTACTCTGTTTTTAATCATAAAACTGCCTTTACAAAGATTCCTAAGATTTTATATAAATATCACTTAGATTTATGTTATACAATTCTAAAAATTTATTTAATTATTTAAATCGGAAAATAAATATGTTGCTGAATGACTCTACCGTTTTGTGTATTGAAGAAGATAACCAAAGTAAAGAATTTTTAATTGATGCTCTTAAAAAGAGAGTAAAAAGTTTATATTTTGCAAAAACTAAAGATGAAGCTATAGAAAGTTTTACAAAATTTCATCAAGATATAGTTATTTCCGAAACAAAATTATCCGATAAAAACATTCTTGAAATAAGCGAAAAAATAAAAGAGCTAGATAAAAATCAACTTATAATTTTATTTAGCGGTTCTAAAAATATTGATGATTATAAAAAAGCGATAAATATAGGCATCAACTCTTTTTTATCAAAACCTGCAACAAAAGATGAATTAATAGCTATATTAGATAAAAACCTTCAAAAACTTGAATTAAAAAAGATCAATTTAAACTTGCAAGAGAGAGAAAAAGTATCTCTTGTTCTTAAATTAATACATGAAATAAGCCATCACTGGAGACAATCTTTGGCTCATATTCTCTTTCTCTCTTCAAGTTTTATAATAAAAAAGGAGATGAATCTCTTCAAAGCAAAAGAGGATGAGATAAAGGATATAGATAAAATATCCCAAGAGGTGAAAAAACTTGCAAAAGTATTAAAAGAACTTAATGATTTAGATTTAAAAAACGTAAAACTTCCTGAGGTAGAAAAGCTTATAAAAATAAGTAATCCTTTAGAAGAAGAGAAAAATATCAGATGAAAATAAAAGCTTTATTTATAACTCTTATTCTTTTCTCTCTTCTTCTTAAAGCAGATTAAAAAGTTTATAAAATACTTGTTTTTCAAAGTTTTCATGAAACATTACCTTGGACAAATCAGTTTTTAAAAGGAATAAACAACTTCAAAAACAGTACAAAACAGAGTGTAGAACTTTTTTTGGAAAGTATTGATTATCTGCGTTTAAAAGATCAAATGAATTCTAAAATTTGGGAAGAGTATCTAAAAAACAAATATAAAAATCTAGAATTTGACGGAATAATAATTGAATCCTCTTTTGCTTCAGTTATCTTTGAAAACTTTTCAGAGACTCTTTATTCCAATATTCCCAAAATTTATATATCAAATACATATATAAAAAGAAAAAAGAATATTATTGTTTATAACGGTTTTGATAATGATTTGGCAAAAAAATCCATAGAATTGGCAAAAAAACATAATCCTAAATTAAAAAATATCTATTTGATAAAAACTCAAAATATGATAGCTTTAAATATAGAAAAAAGCTTATTAAAACAATTAGAAAATTCAAACTTAAATACAACGATTCTTCAAGATTTTACTTTAAATAAATTAAAACAAAAAATATCAAAACTGCCTAAAAACAGCGCCGTTTTTTATACTGTAAATTTAAAAGATAAAACAGGCAAAAACTTTATACCAAAAGATTTTTTAGAAGATATTGCAAAAGATTCACCTGTTCCTATATATAGTTTCTGGAGTTCTTATTTAGGAAGCGGAACTATAGGAGGATATATGAGAGACGGAAGTGTAATCGCTCAAAATAGTTTGCAAAATTTATTGTTTTATATAAAAAACGGATATTTTAAAAAAATCAAACCTATTTATAATCCTTTTATCGATTATGAAATGCTAAAGAAGTATAAAATAGAAGAGAATTTAAACCCCGAAGATACAATTTATATAAATAGAGCTGTTCCAATTTGGGAGAGTTATCCCAAAGAGAGTTTTTTTACGGTTTGTCTAATTATACTTTTACTTTTACTTCTACTTCTGTTTTTTATACTTAAAATCAGAAATGATAAAATAAAAAAGATGGAAGAGACAATTTTTCTGCAATCACGTCAATCTGTAATGGGTGAAATGATAAGCGTGATTGCCCATCAATGGAGACAACCTTTAAATAGTATAGCTGCAATGGTACAAACAGTAAATATAAAATATCTAAATGAAAAACTAAATGATGGTTTAATGGAAAAATTCAAAGACGATACAATGAAACAAATAAGATATATGTCCCACACAATTGATGATTTTAGAAACTTTTATAATATAAAAAAAGAAAAAATAGATTTTAATATAAAAGATGAATTAGAAAAGACAATCGAACTTATAGAATTTTCATATATAAAAAAACATATAAGAATAGAAAAATCAAATTTTCAAGACTTTATAATTAAAGGTTATCCAAATGAACTTTTACAATCTTTTCTTATACTTTTTCAAAATTCAAAAGATGTTTTGTCTGAAAAAAAGATTGACAATGCGTACATAAAAATCACTATGAAAATAGATAATAATAAATGTATAATAATATTTGAAGATAACGGCGGCGGTATCCAAGAAGATATCATTGATAAAATCTTTACTCCGTATTTTTCTACAAAAGATATTAAATCAGGTACAGGAATAGGACTTTTTATGGCAAAAACAATTATAGAAAAACACCTAAACGGAGTAATTGTTCCTTCAAATACAAAAGTCGGTGCAAAATTTGAAATAAGGCTTTTTAGTGATAGATAGAATAAAAAAAATCGTAGAATACTCAAAAAAAATAAACGTATTATATGTAGAAGATGATGAAGTATCAAGAGAAAATACTCTTGAATTCTTAAAAGAGATATTTAGCTCAATAATTACGGCAAAAGACGGTAAAGAGGCATTAAAAAAGTTTAAAGAAAATGAAATAAACTTAGTTATTACAGATATTTTAATGCCAAAATTAAACGGTTTGGAATTAATAGAAGAGATAAAAAATTTAAATAAAGACACTTATATTATTATACTTTCTCAAAATAATGAAAATAAAATGCTTCTTGAAGCTATTAAATTAAATATCGACGGTTATGTTTTAAAACCCATTGAATACAATCAGCTGTTAAATGAAGTTGAAAAAGTTACGGAAAAGTTTAAACTCGAATATGATTCCAAAAGTTACCAATACTATCTTAAACAATATCTTAATTTAGTAGAAAAGAGTAATATTATTTCAAAAACGGATGCAGAAGGAATTATCACTTACGTAAATGACAGTTTCTGCAAAATCTGCGGTTTTAAAGAAGATGAGATTATAGGTAAAAAACACAATATAATGAGGCATCCGGAGAATCCAAAAGAGCTTTATGAAGAGATGTGGCACAAAATAAAAGATAAAAAACAGACTTGGGAAGGAGTGATAAAAAACAGAGCAAAAGACGGGAAATCCTATTATGTAAAAACAATGATAACTCCTATTAAAAACTTTGAAGGAGAGATAGTCGAGTATATTGCAGTAAGAGATAGTTTAAATGCTATTTTAGACGACAAAAAATATATACTAGATAAAATAAAACAAAATGACCTCTCAATATTGGTTTTAGTACAAATTGACGAGTTTGAAATGCTTGATAAGTTTTATAACTCTATTACTATTGATCAAATAGAAAAAGATTTCTCTTTTAATCTTGCATATTACCTTCCAAAAAGTTACAGGTTTGAAAATATTTACTCTTTGGGTGACGGAAGATTCGGACTTTTAACCAATTATAAGAGTTTTGATAAAACTAACTTAAATATACAAGAGTATTTAAATGAGTTTGTTCAAAGAGTAAAAAACTCTACACTGAAACTAGATGAAATGGAGTTTGATTTAAATATCACCGTAAGTTATACTATAGGGAAATTTATGCTTTATGAAGATGCAAAAGCAGGATTAGATAAAGCAGTGAAGAAAAAAACAAAATTAAATTTCTCAAATGACTTTTCAATAGCATTAAATGAAGAAAACAAACACAATTTAGAGATGATAAGAACAGTAAAAATAGCACTTGAAAACTACAATATCGTCTCATACTTCCAACCTATAATCAATAATAAAACAAAAGAGGTTGAGAAGTATGAATCTCTTGTTAGATTAATTGATGAAAGAGGAGATATAATTTCACCTTTTTCATTTATAGATATCTCAAAGAAGGCTAATTATTACAATAAAATTACGGAAAGAGTTTTAGAAAACTCTTTTAAAATTCTTCAAAAAATCAAAACCGAACTCTCAATAAATATCTCTGCAATAGATATTGAAAAAGAGCAGATTAGAGAAAAAATATTTAATCTGCTTGATGAAAATATCAAAGATGCAGCCAGAATTGTATTTGAACTTCTTGAAGATGAAAATATCAAAGATTTTAGTCTGATTGAAGATTTTATAAAAGAGGTAAAATCAAAAGGGGTAAAAATAGCAATCGATGATTTCGGTTCAGGCTATTCAAACTTTGAAAGACTTTTAAAGTTTGAACCTGATATTTTAAAAATCGACGGTTCATTAATCAAAAATATAGAAAATGATTTATATAGCAAAAATATTGTAGAGACAGTTGTTCTGTTTGCAAAACGACAAAAAATAAAAACTGTTGCAGAGTATGTTGAAAATGAAGCAATTTTCAATATTTTAAATGAAATAGGTGTTGATTATTCACAAGGTTACTATTTTGGGAAACCAAAAGAGTTATAAAAAAAGCAAGGAGAGATTTTGAGCTTTTGGTTTAAATCTTTTTTTTTAGTAATAGTTTTAAATTTAAACCTCTTTTGTCAAACAATAGATTTAACAAAAGAAGAGAAACAGTGGTTAAAAGATAATCCCCATATAAAATTTCCCGTGCCTAAAAATCAACCTCCTTTAAGTATGCTTGATAAAAACGGCAAGTTAATTGGAATTTTTCCCGATATTTTTAGCTATTTAAGCCAAGAGATCGGTCAAAAAATAGAGTTAAGTCCCGTAAAAATTACGGATTATCATAAAAAAGCGAAAAGCAAAGGTTTTTACGGACACTGTGCAATTTTTAATATAAAACAAAATCAAAAAGAGTATCTCTACACTAAACCTTATATGTCCACTCCTTTTGTAATATATACAAAAAGAGAAAAAAAAGCGCAGATAAAAGATGTCCAAGACCTTAAAAATAAAAAAATCGTAATTTTAAAAGAACAAAGGGCAATTAAAGAGTATTTAGAAAAAATAGAAAATACGCAAATAATCGTAGTAAACTCACCTTTAAAACAGATGGAAAAAGTTATCTCAAATGAAGCCGATGCAATGGTCGGATATATCACTTACCAATATTTGATAAATAAATATTTAATTGCAGATTTAACTATAGCTTTTATCTCTAAAATGGATTATAAAATTTATATGGGAATTAATCCCCAAGATAAACCTTTAAAATCAATTCTTGATAAAGCAATTAATAACTTAACCGAAGAAAAAATAAATCTTATTGCCTCTAAATGGAATATTCTGCCTAATGTAAAAGAGAAAAATCAACTTGTACTTAATAAAGATGAAAAAAAATGGCTTAAAAATCATAAAACAATAAAATTAGCTTCAAGCAGAGCTTTTTTCCCTTTTGAAGATATTAACGATAAAAATATTTATGAAGGTATTTCTGCTGATTATATAAAGCTGATTGAAAAACGCCTGGGTATAACTTTTATTCAATCACCAAATAAACCTTGGAATAAAATACTTAAAATGGCAGAAGATAAAAAGCTGGATTTGTTAACAGCAGTTGTTCCCACAAAAAAAACAAAAGAAAGTTTCTATTTTACTAAACCTTATATTTCTCATCCTATGATGATAATAACTTCAAATAAAACTGCTTTTATAGACGGAATGAAAGGTTTAAAAAATAAAACAATTGCTATTGAAAAAAACTATTTTTCTTATGAACTTATCAAAGCAAGATTCCCTTATCTTAATTTAAAAGTTTATGATAATTCACTTTTGGCATTAAAAGCCGTATCAATGGAAAAAGTTGACGCATATATAGGAAATATTGCACGGGTTGATTATTTAAGCCAAAAAAACGGAATAACAAATCTGAAGATTTCAGGGGAAACACCTTTTCGTTTAAATTTAGCTTTTGGAGTAAATAAGGATTTAAAAGAGTTTATACCAATACTGCAAAAAGCTCTTGATTCAATTACCCAAGAAGAAGAGAATAAAATATATAAAAAATGGATAAGTATAAAACAGGAAACGATTATAGATTACAGTCTGTTTTGGAAAAGTATTTTTATCTCTGTTTTAATACTTCTTATTGTGCTTTATTGGAATCAAAAACTAAAAAAAGAGATAATAAGAAGAAAAAAAATAGAAAAAGAGTTGGAAGAGTTAAATAAAACTCTTGAACAAAAAGTAGAAAACCAAGTTTATAAAAACAAAGCTCAACAGGCAATAATGTTTCATCAATCAAGACTTGCCCAAATGGGTGAAATGATTTCAATGATTGCACATCAATGGAGACAGCCTTTGAATAATGTTTCTACTATGATTCAAACTGTCGTATTGAAATACAAAAAAGATAAACTAAATAATGAAGTAATGGAAAAATTTAATACAGATGTACTAAAACAGATAAAATATATGTCTCAGACTATTGACGATTTTAAAGATTTTTTCCAGCCAAGAAGAAAAAAAGAGGAGTTTGAATTATGCGATATTATAAAAAAAAGCGTCTCTTTAATAAAACCCATAAAAAATATTAATGTTAATTTGGAAATTGATTGTAAAAACACGACTTATGTTTACGGTTATAAAAATGAACTAGGTCAGGCAGTTTTGAATATTTTGAATAATTCAAAAGATGCCTTTGAACAATGTTCAAAAAAAGACAAATGGATAAAAATAACTACCCAAAAAACAAAAAATCAATTTTTTCTTAATATTGAAGATAATGCAGGAGGAATAAAAAAAGAGATATTTGACAAAGTATTTGATCCCTACTTTTCTACAAAACTTAATAAAAACGGAACAGGCTTAGGATTATATATGACAAAAGTGATTATTGAAGATTATATAAAAGGAACAATCAAATTAGAAAATACAAAAGAGGGACTACTTACCTCAATAACAATCAATTTTGATTCTACTGAGGTTTAAAAGATTTTTTTGTTTTACATACATGGGGGAACAAACATTTATCACATTCGGGATTTAAAGCTTTACAGGTATATCTTCCAAAAAGAACCATTGCCTGATGAAAAATATGTAAATCATCTTTTAATTTTTTTACCAATTCAGCTTCTGTCTGCTCTACTGTTTTTTTATCACTAAGTCCAAGTCTGTGTGAGACTCTAAAAACGTGAGTATCCACAGCCATTACATTTGCACCTTCGCTTTCTATCATAAAAACATTTGCCGTTTTATTACCTACTCCTGCAAGTTTAATAAGCTCTTTGTGGCTGTGAGGAATTTTTCCTTCATATTCCGAAACTACGCTTTGTGCCATTTTTATAATATTTTTTGATTTATTATTGAAAAATGAGCAGCTTTTAAGTAACTGCTTTACATCTTCCAAAGAAGCATCGGCTAAGTCAAAAGCAGAAGGATATTTTTCAAACAGTGCAGGTGTTATAATATTTACTCTTTTATCCGTACATTGAGCAGATAAAATAATTGCAATTAACAACTCATAATCATTTCTATAATTTAACTCCGTAACAGCATCATTGAAATTTTCTAAAAATGCCTCTTTTATTACTTGAATATCCTCTTTAGTAGCTTTTTTTACTCTTGGCAATATAATATTCCTTTATCTCAAACTCAAATAAGAACGTATTGTAGCAAAGAGTTCTAATTAAGTCTCTTTAATATGGAGATTAATTTAGATGAAACTCTTATCAACTCTTCCGAAGCATTTTGCGTTTCTTCTGATTCAGCCTTTGTATTTTGGGCACTTTTAGATACATTTATCATTGTATTTGTTACTTCATTTACTCCTTGACTTGCTTCAAGAGCCGTACTTGACAACTCATTTGATATTGTCTGCTGCTGCATAATTGAAGTTGATATATCTGTAGACATATCCGTAATCTCTTTAATTGTACTGTCAATACTGTGAATAGAGGTCAAAGAGTTTTTTATCAAAGACTGGATAAGTTCTACAGCCTTTGTAATCTCTTTTGCTGCTTCATCCGATCTTGCTGCAAGATTTCTAACTTCTTGGGCAACTACTGCAAAACCTTTACCTGCCTCTCCTGCCGTTGCTGCTTCAACAGCTGCATTTAGTGAAAGTATATTTGTCTGAAAAGCAATCTGAGTAATTATATTAATTGTTTCACCTATTTTTTCGGACTCTTCATCAAGTTTCAGCATAGCAGAAGTAGTTGTTTGAGATTGTTCTCTTGCCTCTTTTGCAACTTTTTCACCTTGAGCCGAAGCTGCTGCTATACTTGTGATTGAAGAGAGCATTGATTCAATCTTTTCAGATACATTAGAGACTGCAAGATTTATTTGCCCTATTGACTCTGATACCTCTTTTGAACCGTTCATTGTCTTTTTTGCATCATTGGACATTGATTCAGAAGCATTTGACAAATGTTTTAAAGAGTCTGATAATTGTTGAATATTTTTTTCAATTTCAAACATTTTATTCTTTTTATCGCTTATATCAGTTGCGTATTTTACGACTCTAGTAGGTTTGTTTTCAATACCGATTATAGGATTATATGTTGCTTGTATCCAAACTTTTTTACCGTTTTTGCCGATTCGTAAGTACTCTCCTGCATCATACTCTGTTCTATTTAATTTTTCCCAAAACTCTTTATATTTATCTGAGTTTTTATATGACTCTTCACAAAACATACTATGATTTTTGCCTACAATTTCATCTAAATTGTATTCAAAAGCATCTAAAAAATTTTTATTTGCAGTAATAACTTTGCCGCTCATATCAAACTCAATTACTGCCTGAGATTTGCTTATTGCTTCAAGTTGTCCTTTATAATATAAGTTTTCCAACTTTTTCTTAGTTATATCTTGTGCAAATTTAATAACTTTGAAAACTTTTCCGTTACTATGTTTAACAGGAGTATAAGAAGCCTGAATAAAAATAGGAGTACCGTCTTTTTTTATTCTTTTAAATTCTGAAATTTGGGCTTCGCCTTTTGCTAGTTTATCCCAAAAATCTTTATACCTTTGAGTATTTACATACTCCTTATCACAAAATATTCGATGATGTTTTCCGACAACCTCTTCTAAAGAGTATCCTAAAAGATCAAGAAAGTTTTTATTTGCTTTGATTATTGTTCCATGGGGAGTAAAAGAGATTACTGCAAAGTGTTCATCTATAGAACTTAATTGAGCCTTCTCCTCTTCTGTTTTAGAGAATGAAAATAGTGCCATTTTACCGCCTTAGACAAAAATAATATTTAATATAAAACATTATTTTTATGCTATTAATATACCACTATTGTACCATTTTTAATTTAAATTTTTTATTTTTATTATCAAAAATCAGATTTTAAAAATTATGCTTTTTTTATCTTTTCTATTTTATCTCTTAGTCTGATAGCTTCTTCAAAATTTAACTCTTTTGCCGCTTTTGTCATAGCTTTATTCAGCTCTATTAAGATTTTCTTTCTTTCAGCCGCAGGCATTTTATTCATCTTTTCTCTTTTCCAAGCAGTATCATCATACTCTTCAAGTTTAAGATTCTCATCAAGGGCTCTTTTGGTTGTTTTAGGAGTTATTCCATGCTCTTTGTTAAAGGCTTCTTGAATTTCCCTTCTTTTTTTAGTTAAATCAATTGCATACTGCATAGAATCGGTTACTCTTTTTGCAAAAAGTATTACCTTACCGTTTTGGTTTCTTGCTGCTCTTCCCATTGTTTGAACAAGAGAGGTTCTGCTTCTTAAAAAACCTTCTTTATCTGCATCCAAAATTGCGACAAGCGAAGTCTCAGGAATATCCAAACCTTCTCTTAAAAGGTTAATTCCAACTAGCACGTCAAACTCGCCTAGTCTTAACTCTCTTATTATTTGGTTTCTCTCTATTGCATCAATATCAGAGTGCATATATTTTACTTTTATTCCCAAATCAGCATAATAAGCAGTTAACTCTTCTGCCATTTTTTTAGTTAATACGGTAACTAAAACTCTTTCACCTCTTTTTGTAACTTTTTTTATCTCATCATGCAGTTTCTCAACTTGAAATTCACTATCCATAATTTCAATATTAGGATCAAGTAATCCTGTAGGTCTGATAATCTGTTTTGCCACGACTGAACTGTGTTCAAGTTCATAATCAGCGGGAGTTGCACTTACAAAAAGATAATTGGGAGCTTTTTTTATAAATTCATCAAATTTTAAAGGTCTGTTATCAAGAGCACTAGGAAGTCTGAATCCATACTCAACTAAAACCTCTTTTCTGCTTCTATCTGCTGCATACATTCCTCTAAACTGCGGCAAAGAGACATGGGATTCATCAACAATAAGAAGAAAATCTTTCCCCATTTGTTGAAAATAGTTCATTAAAGAGTACGGAGTCTCTCCAGGTTTAAGTCCCGTTAGATGTCTTGCATAATTTTCAATCCCTTTACACATACCTGTACCTTCAATCATCTCTAAGTCAAACTCTACTCTTTGTTTAAGTCTTTGATATTCGACAAGTTTATCCTCTTTTTGAAAGAATTCAAGTCTTTCATCTAACTCCTCTTCAATCTCTTTTACTGCACGTCCTAAGTTTTCACTTGTAACAACAAAAGGATTCACCGAATAGATAATAGCTTCGTCTAACTCTTTTATTTTTTCATTTGTAAGATATTCATGTTTAGTAATAGATTCTACCTCATCGCCGAAGAATTCAACTCTTATATACTCATCTTCAAAATATGCGGGGAAGATATCAATTACGTCGCCGTTTACTCTAAAATCCGCCCTGTCGAAAAAAGCATCGTTTCTTTTATATCCCATCTCCACAAGTTTAAGCAAAAACTGCTTTTGAGAGTATTCAAACCCCACTTCGATTCTTTGAACCATAGCTTTATACTCTTCTGGGTTTCCTAAACCGTAGTTTGCAGAAACAGAGGCGATTACAATTACGTCTTCAAAACTAAGCAAAGATGCCGTTGCACTTAATCTTAGTCTTTCAAGTTCACTGTTTATAGAAGAATCTTTTTCAATAAAAAGGTCAGTTCTAGGGATATATGCTTCAGGTTGATAATAATCATAATACGAAATAAAATATTCAACATGATTGTTTGGGAAAAACTGTTTAAACTCACTGTATAATTGTGCTGCCAGTGTTTTATTGTGAGTCATAATAAGTGTAGGCATTTGTGTTTTTTCAATCACTTTTGCCATAGTATAAGTTTTACCCGAACCTGTAACCCCTTCTAAAGTGGTATATTTATTTCCCTTTAGAATAGAGTCGCTAATTGCTTTTATAGCAGTTGGTTGGTCACCTGCGGGTTTGTATTCGCTGTTTACTTTGAATTTTGTCATGTTTAAGATTATATCTAATTGTAACTTTCTTGATGTTTTTATAATATCTTAATTATAAAACTAAAGAGAGTTATAAATAATTATCTCTTTAGTTCTCTTAATTTGGCTCTGTTATACATATTTTTCAACTCTGTTTCAGCAGAGATTACAATATTGGGATCTAATGAGAAATCTATTCTTTCATCTCTGTTTTCATAATCAACTTTATTTAAAATAGTTTTTATAGCGTTATATCTTGCTACAAATTTATTATCGCTTTTGATTACAGTCCAAGGAGATTTTTCGGTATTCGTCTCTTTTATCATTCTATATTTCTTTTTCGTAAACTCTTCCCATCTCTCTTGCATTTGAAGATCTATTTCACTTAATTTCCACTGTTTTAAAGGATTTTCTTCCCTCTCTTCAAATCTTCTTGCCTGCTCCTCTTTTGAAACAGAAAAGTAGATTTTCAAAAAATGTATTCCGTGAGCTATTAAACCCTCTTCAAAAGCTTGAACCGTATTCATAAAAGTTTCATACTGTTCATTTGTACAAAAACCGAATACGGGTTCTACCATTGATCTGTTATACCAGCTTCTGTCAAAGATAACTATCTCCCCTGCTTTTGGAAATTGTTCTACATATCTTTGGAAATACCATTGACCCATTTGAGCATCTGAAGGTTTTCCAAGAGCAACGACTCTATAATGTTTTTCATTCATATATCTTGTAATTCTTCTAATTGCTCCGCCTTTCCCTGAAGCATCTCTTCCTTCAACCAAAATTATCATTTTTTCATTCTGTTTTTCTAAATGGTCTTGCAATTTAATAAGCTCTACTTGTAGAACTCTTAAAGCCTCTTCTTGAGATCTATATTGATATTTTCTATGTAATTCTCTTAAAAATTCTTCAGACGGACTTTGTTTTAATGCTTCTACAAAATCTTCATATTCTAAAATATCTTCAATATCTCTGTCATATAATTTATCTATTTTCATTATTTTATCTCCTAAAAGTGGGAATATACCATATTTATGTTACATTTTAGTTATAAAACTAAAATCTAACAATTTAAAAGGTACTTTAGTTAATATATTTTTTGTAATTTGCCAGAAAATAAAAGATTACGGAAATCTCTTTATTTGACCATATATACTCTTTGCATAAAGAGTCTTTTAGTTGGAAGGTATCTACATATTTTTCATATTTTCTAATTATATCTCTCATTAAACTTTTTATATCATTTTCAGAAGCATTTAAAAAAAATTTATGAAAAACATCTTCTTGATCATAAATTATAAAATCATCGGATTTTTTAAAAATCATCAATAAAATAGAGACTTGCCAAGTGTGCCACTCTTTCTCTTCAAGTTTTTTCATACTTGCATCTTTATAATCAAAAGCTTTATATGAAGTAAATATCTTTCTGGCTATCTCTTTTATCTGCGAAGTCGACATCTTTTCTATTGGTTTTGGCAATTGCAAATTATAGGTATTAGGCATAGAAACATAACTATCGTCTCCTTCAACTTTGCTTTTTTTACTGCTGTTGCTTTTTTTTCTTTCACTTTTTGGTATTAAAGATATAATTGCGAAAACAATTGCAATAACTATTAAAGCATAACCTATATAAGCTGTATTCATAAATCCTCTCCAATAAATTTATCATTTAATCTAAAATATCTATTTTCACAACATAAAGATGGAATATTTACATATAATCGTTCTTTTTTTTGAAAAATTTTTCCTTGATGAAAATGCCCCTCAATTACAATATCGGAACTATATTTTTTCAATCTTCTTTGTGCAAACTCTTCAAAATTTTTCATTTTGTAACAAATATCTTTTTCTATAAGCGTATAATATATTTTTTTTGAAATAAAATATCCAAAATCAATCATATTTAAAAAGACCAATAAAGGATGATTTCTTATTATTTTGCAATATAAATCATAATGCCAAGGAGTAAAAATATCTCCGTGGGATATTTGAACGCTTTTATCTTTATATTTTGCACATAAAGGCTGATTTTCTCTTTTTACAACTAAAACATCGGGAAACAGCACTTTCATATTATAATCGTGGTTTCCCTCTAAATATATGATTTCAACTCTTTTTGAAAGCTCATTTATAATATCAATCAATTCTTGATTTCTTTTTATAAAATATCTGCTCTCACCTGAAATAAAATCAAACATATCTCCCATTAAAAAAAGCTGTGAAGTTTTAATCTCTTCACTCTTTAACTTTTTTAAAAAAATTAAAAACTGCCCTTTTCTCTCATTATAATGTGAATCTGCAACAAAAACAGAATCACTTTTTATATTAAGGTACATAGGCAATTTTAGGAATCCCTTCATCTTCTTCAAAACCGCACATTAAATTTGCATTTACGACGGCTTGAGAAGAAGCACCTCTTAACAGATTATCAATCGATGAGTTTACAAAAAGTGCTTTACCGTTTTTTGCAACAAAAATATCACAAAAGTTTGTTCCGGCCGTACTTTTTATATCAACTACATTTTCTCTGATTCTTATAAACTTACTGTTCTTGTAAGACTCTTCCAAAACTTTTTGAACATCGATATCTTCTTTTAACGTAGCAAACACCGATACTAACATACCTCTTGTTACGGGAATTAAATGAGGTACAAAATTGATTTGAAACTCTTTTTCTTTTAAAAGTTTTACTTTCTCTTCAATTTCAGGCATATGTCTGTGTTTAAAAGGGTTGTAAGCATGGATATTTTCATTTAGATTGGCAAAATGTGAGGCTTCACTAAGTTTTTTACCTGCTCCGCTAACTCCCGATTTTGCATCTATAAAAATTTGGCTTCCACTCTCAATATAATCAATAAAAGGTAACAATGCCAAAAGTGAAGCAGTAGGATAACATCCCGGATTTGCCACAAGATTTGTATTTTTTATACTCTCTTTATAATATTCAGGCAAACCGTAAACAGCACCGTTTATATGTTCTTTATCTTCATGGGGGCAATAATGTTTTTCATAAGCTTCAAGTTCAAGTCTATAATCTGCACTTAAATCTACTACTTTTACGTTCAAATCCAAAAGCTCTTTTGCAAAAAACATTGAAGTTTTATGAGGCAAAGCCAAAAAAGCTAAATCTGCAACTTTACTAACCTCTTTTGCATCAGCTTTTTGAACATCTACATTTAAAACATTTTTCAAACAAGGATGTAAGTCTTGGACATTTTCATTCCCTGTTGAATTGGCAATATATGTTATATCAAATTTCGGGTGGTTTATCAATATTTTTATTAATTCTAAGCCCGTATAACCGCTTGCGCCTATTATTGCAACATTCATTATAATTCAAGCTCCTTATAAGAAACACTTAAAAGCTCAAAGGTTTTTTGTCCGCCCGGAAGTGTTGTCGTAACTTCATCACCCTCTTCTTTTCCTAAAAGCTGTTTAGCCAAAGGAGAATTAAAAGAGATTAATCCTTTATCAGCATTTGATTCAACACCGCCTACAATAGCATAAGTAAACTCCTCTTCCGTATCAACGTCGAGTAATTCAACAGTTGAACCAAAGCTTACTTTATCATGAGGCAAACTTTCTGGATCGATGATGATAGCTTTAGAGATAATAGATCCTAGTTCCGCAATTTGGGCATCAATTAGTGCTAATTTATCTTTTGCCGCATGATACTCTGCATTCTCTTTTAAATCTCCAAGCTGTCTAGCTTCATCAAGTGCAATTACGGTGTCAGGTCTCTCTTTACTTTTCAGAAAATTCAATTCTTCCGTAATCTTTTCATACCCTACACGTGTCATTGGCTCTTTATCCATATAAAGCCTCCTATTATTAATTTTTGTTTTGATTTTGTTTGCTATAATAGCGAAATTTTTATAAAAGAGTAGATATGCAAAGATATGATAGAACCTTAAAACTATTTGGTGAAGAGAACTTCAAAAAATTTCAAAATACAAAACTTATATTATTAGGTGTTGGAGGAGTCGGAAGTTTTGCTTTGGACGCTTTATATAATACAGGAATTACCGATATTACAATTGTTGATTTTGATACCTATGAAGAGTCAAATATGAACAGACAATTAGGAAGCCACGGCAATATAGGAGAGTCAAAAGTTGAAACTTTGAAAAAAAAGTATCCCAAAATAACTCCTCTTCATGAGAAAATAACAAACCAATGGATTGATGATTTTGATTTTTCCTCATATGATTATATTTTAGATGCGATTGATGATATCAAACCGAAAGTTCATCTAATAAACAGATACTATACAAAAGTTATAACAACAAGCGGAAGTGCAAAAAGAGTCGATCCAAGTAAAATTGAGTACAAATCTATTTGGGATACTTATAATGATCCATTTATTAGAAAAATAAGATATGAACTGAAAAAAATCGGATTTAAAAAGAAATTTAAAGTCATTTTTTCAAGTGAAGAGCCAAAATGCTTGGAAAAAGGAAGTTTTGAAGCAGTTACGGGTTCTTTTGGTTTTATGATGGCATCTGTTACGATTAATAAAATTATTAAGAGAAAAAAATAAAATAATTTTTTAAAGTTAAGTATAAGAAAAAAAGCAATATAATTTAGCAATAAAGCATATAAAGGGTCTTCATGAGTGGTATTAATAGTGTTGAACAAATGACGCAAGGTCATTTAAGAAACGTTCAGCAATTAGCTGTGTTTTACACTGGTCACAATAATATTTATGCAATTAACATTGCAAAAGTTAAAGCATTTATTATTACCGAAGAAGTAACAATTAATGATACGCCTACAGATACTGATGTGATTGCCGGAATTGCAACAATCAGAGGTGAACCTGTTACACTTGTAAATTTAGATGCCTGGCTGGGGCATAAAAAACTCGACATCAAAGATTATAAACTAATAATCTATTGTGAGTTTAATCATAAAAAAGTTGGTTTTCTAATTAAAGATATGCTTGACATTGTAGAAAAAACTACAGATGAGTTAAGACATTCTGAGGAAACAAACTCAAAAATTACTTATACAACTTATGTAAAAGTACACAAAAAAGATGAACTTTGTACTGTTTTCAATGCAGAACAACTCTTAAAAGATTTAGGTTGGGTTGAAGACGGAGACGATGTATTAAATAAATATGTCGAATCTACATTTAACAGCTCAAAAGTAATCTTAGCGGCAGAAGATTCAGGAGTTGCAAGAGAAGTTTTAACTAAATTCTTTAAAAAAGCAAAAGCTCATTATGAAGTATATACAAACGGGGCTCAACTTTTAAATAGACTTGAAGAATTGGATCCTCAAGATATAGGATTAGTTGTTACTGATATTGAGATGCCTGAAGCTGACGGATTCCAGGTTGCATCATTTATAAAAGGTCATGATGAATACAGTCATATTCCGATTGTAGTAAACTCATCTATGACAACTGATGCCGTTAAAAATAAAATGATTCAAATAGGTGTTGAAGAGTTTATAGGGAAAACTGATATTCAAGCACTTTATCAAGCAGTTAACCAACATCTTCTACACTAAAAAATTAGATGAGCTTTTGCTCCTCTAATTTATCTTCTCTAACCAATTTTCAAAAGCTTTTATCTGTTCAACTGTTTGAATTGTAGAAGTTCCTCCGAATGAATTTCTTGAATTCATAGAGTTTCTTAAATCCAAATACATCGTAATCTCTTCACTAATATCTTTTAATTCACTGTTTGCACCTCTTATTTCATCAAGAGTCAATTCACTGATATCTTTATTTAAAGAGTTTGCACAAGCTACAACATCTTTTGTAATATAATAAGCCGTTCTAAAAGGCATATTCTGTTTTTGAACTAAGAAATCTGCTAAATCTGTTGCCGTTAAATGCCCTATTTTGCAAGCTGATTCCATTTTATCAACATTTACAATCATTGTTTTAATAACTTCATTTAAAATTTTAAGTGAAATTTCAACTGTTTTAACTGAATCAAAAACTCCCTCTTTATCCTCTTGAGTATCTTTATTATATGCTAAAGGCAGACCTTTCATAACAGTTAAAAGTGAAATTAAATTTCCGTAAACTCTTCCTGTTTTACCTCTTAAAAGCTCAGGTACGTCCGGATTTTTCTTTTGAGGCATTATTGAAGAAGTTGTTGCATATTCATCACTCATTTTTACAAATTGAAATTCATAAGATGACCAAGTTACCAACTCTTCTGAAATTCTACTTACATGCATCATACAAGTTGAAATATTAAATAAAATCTCTAAAGCAAAGTCTCTATCGCTGACACTATCCATAGTATTAGAACTAGGAGCTTCAAAACCCAATTTCTCACTGCTTGAGAATCTGTTGATATTATGTGGAGTTCCTGCAAGTGCGGCACTTCCTAGGGGAGAAAAATTGTTTCTTTTATATGAACTTTCAAATCTTTCAAAATCTCTTTTAAACATATTTGCATATGCCAACATATGAAAACCGAAATTAAGAGGTTGTGCATGTTGCAAGTGAGTCATTCCGGGAATTAAAGTCGTAGTATGTTTATTTGCTACGGTAATAAAAGTAGAAATCAACTCTTTTAACTGCTTTTTTATACTTAAAGTTTTTTCTTGAACATAGAGTCTAAAATCAGTGGCAACCTGATCATTTCTGCTTCTTGCAGTATGGAGTTTTTTCCCAGGTTCTCCGACAATTTCGGTTAATCTGCTTTCAACTGCCATATGAATATCTTCAAAAGCCAACGAGAATTTAAATTCTCCGCTTTCTATTTCATCTTTTACTTGTAAAAGACCTTTTTCAATCGCTTCTTGCTCCTCTTTTGTAAGGATTCCCTGCTCACAAAGCATTTGTGAATGTGCAATTGAACCTTTAATATCTTGCGCATAAAGTTCTTTATCAAACATAATTGAAGCATTAAATTCATCTAAAATCTGCGCATTTGTATTTTTAAGTATTTGATTACTTTTATTTGACATAAATTATTCCTAATTTTGATAGTTTCGAAATTATAACATAAGTGTATTTAGTTTAAAGTAGGCAAGCAGCACCTTTTAGGTACTACTTTTTTTCAAGTTTAATAATAGTTTCTTTAATAATTTTTAAAATCTTTTTTCTTGCTTCATCTTCATTATTTTCAGGAACATCCCAACCTACTATTGACATATATTTATCAACTAAATCTTTTACATCATCAACAATAGTATCATGTAACTGAGCCAACTCTTTATCTTGTGCATTCATTATCTATCCTTTTGTAAAGTATAATATTATTATATCATAAATAAAAAAAGGCCAAAGCTAAAAGCTCTGACCTTTTAAAACCAAACTGTTTAATAATATTAAATTGGCAATACTCTGATATTTTCATCAAGTTTTTGTTTAAGAACAGACTCTATAGCATAAAGAGTTCCAGTATCACCTGAAGCACATCCTGAGCAAGCTCCTAAGTATCTGATATAAATATCATAATGGGGCATATTCTCTTTAATATCTATAATTTCCATATTACCGCCGTCCATCATTAACATCGGTCTAATATCAGTATCTAAGATTTCATCAATTAGTTTAATTCTTTGAACAATTGTCATTTTATCAAATGAAGATTCACCTGCAGCACTTGCATCTGCCGCTACTTTCATTTTATCGTGATCCATCTCTTTTCTTGTATTTTCTAAAATATCTACAAGATACATCTCTTTTTCTTCATGACCGCCTGGTTTAATACATGATTTACAAAAAGCCCCTGCTTTTGTATAATCTGTTACTTCTTCTACAGTTTTAAGATCATTTATTTTTATAACTTCTTGAAGCGTAGCCAATGATACCCTTGCACACTCACAAACAATGAACTCTTCTTCAAAAGACTCCATATCTACACCTTTGTAAGTACTTGCAGCTTTTTTAATAACATCATAAGCCATTACCGAACAGTGCATTTTTTGAGGAGGAACAGCCGGAACATCAGGAGTGTCTCTTAAAGCTTTTTCAACATCGATATTTGTAATTCTTACCGCTTCATCAACAGTTTTTCCTATACAAAGTTCAGCCATTGCATCTGACGAAGCAATAGCAGTACCGCATCCGAAAGATTTAAATCTTGAATCTAAAATTTTATCGGTATTTTCATCAACACACCAATAAAGTCTTACAGCATCACCACATGATTCTGCTCCAAAATCGGCAACAATCAGTTTTCCGCCTAACTCTTTTGCTTTTTCTTCCGTAATCTCCCCTTGATAGGTAGGATTATCCATTCTTCTGATTACTTGATTTGAATATTCATCCCAAATTGAACCAGTGATTAAATCATTTTTTGCCATATCAATTCCCTTCTTTTATTTTTACAATTCAGACACATGGTCTTTTGGTGTATATGCATATGAACTAGAAATAGCTCTTAATCTATGAATTGCATTCTTAATAGCTTCAATTGCATAATCAATCTCTTCTTCGGTATTAAATCTGCTTAAAGAGAATCTAACTCCCGTATGAGCTAGTTCACTATCGCTACCAAAGGCGTTCATTACAGGATTTGCTTCCAAATCTTCCGAAGCACAGGCACTTCCTGTTGAGGCACCGATTGTTTTTTGGTTTAAATCCCAAAGCATAGATTCACCTTCAACACCTCTAATTGAGATTAGAGTCGTATTTGGCGTTCTATTCTCTTTTCCACCGATTACAAGAGTTTCAGGTATTTCTAAAATTGCGTTTTCTAACTTATCTCTTAGTTTTCTTACATGATTGTTCTCATAAGCCAATGCAATTTTAGAGGTTGCTAATTTCATTGCAAAACCCATTCCTATCATAGAAGCAACATCAACAGTACCTGCTCTGTGTCCTCCCATTTGTTCACCACCGTGTAATAACGGAGTTAAAGTGTAACCTTTTTGAACATATAAAGCTCCTACACCTTTTGGTCCATGAAATTTATGGGCTGAAAGTGATAAATAGTTTACATTGCACTCTTGAACATCAACCGGAACTTTTCCTATTGCCTGAGTTGCATCTGTATGGAAAGGGATACCTGCTTCTTTGCAGATTTGACCTATCTCTTTAATCGGGAAAATTTTCCCTGTTTCATTATTTGCCCACATAATCGATACCAATGCAGTATCTTCTCTTATATAATCTTTTACTTGAGCAGCATCTAATACACCCTCTTCATTTACAGGTAAATAAGTAACACTAACACCTTGCGATTCTAAAAATTTACAAGTTGCAGTAATTGCAGGATGTTCAACTTCAGAAGTGATTATATGATTTTTATTACCGTTTAAAATTTTATCTATCCAGATACCTTTTAAAACAGTGTTATTACTCTCTGTTGCATTTGCCGTAACAATAATATCATCTTCATCTGCTGCATTTATTCCATCATATAAATAATTTAATGCTTCAACCATTTTTGGATGTGTCCCGGCACCAAATTTATGCAGTGAATTTGGATTACCATATATATGACAGAAGAATGGTTCCATCTCTTTGAAAACTTCCGGATCTACCATTGTTGTCGCGTTGTTGTCTAAATATACTTCCATACATATTCCTAATATTTCTTTAGTAAATCTCATGCAATAACTATTCCACAAAAAATATTGCATTTAATTAAAATTTCAAAATTATATTTAAAATAGGATAAAAATAGTCTTAATTAAATAATTTAAAATTATTCCATCCAATTTACTAATTTTAACATAAGTTAACTTCTGAGATAATACATCAAATATAAAAAAGGTTGTATATATGAAAAAATTATTTTTATTGGTTTTTACCTTGCTATTCTCTCTTATTTTAATGGGATGTTCAGGAGAGAAGAAGGAAGAAAAAACAAAAGTTGAACCTAAAAAAGAGGTTTTAAAAGTGGGAATGGAATTAGCTTATCCCCCTTTTGAAATGAGTGAAAAAGATGGAACACCTTCAGGAGTTTCGGTAGATTTTGCAAAAGCTTTAGGGAAATATCTAGGAAAAGATGTTGTTATAGAGAATATTGCCTGGGACGGATTGATTCCTTCTCTTAAAACAGGAAAAATCGATTTAATTATCTCTTCTATGACTATCACCGATGAAAGAAAAAAATCAATAGATTTTTCAATCCCTTATGCTCAAACTTCTCTTGCAATTTTAACAAATAAAAATTCGCAAGTAAGTTCTATTGAAGATTTGAATGTAGAGGGTAAAAAAGTAGCCGTAAAAAAAGGTTCAACAGGACATATATATGCAAAAGACAATCTTCCAAATGCCGAAATTTTAGTTTTTGATAAAGAAGCTGCTTGTGTTTTAGAGGTAGTTCAAGGAAAAGCTGACGGATTTTTATATGACCAACTTACCATTTATAAAAATTATGCAAAAAACAAAGATACGACAATCGCGCTTCTTAAACCTTTTCAAAAAGATTTTGAATATTGGGGAGTTGCTTTAAGACAAAATGACCCTTTAAAACAAAAAGTTGATGAATTTATAAAAAAAGCTAAAGAAGACGGAACATTTGACGGTTTTGCAAAAAAATATCTTACAGATGCAAAAAAAACCTTTGATGAGCTTGGAATTCCTTTTTTCTTTTAGGATTTGATTATTAAATTTAAAGATCTATTTATTCAAGAAAAAGGTTTAAAAAAAGACAAACCTCTAAACAGGTTTGTCTATATTTTTAATTCTACTTTACTTATTTTACTGGTTATCACAACTTTTTATTTGATGTTTAAAAATATCTCGTACACTTTTAACTGGCAAAGTGTTTACGAATACAGACAAAAGTTCATTGACGGTTTTTTAATGACTATTATTGTCTCATTTTTCGCCCTTATTCTAAGTTTTATAATAGGTCTGTTTTTTGCTTATGCCCAAAACTCAAAACTTTTAATTCTTAGGTTTATTGCAAGGTTTTATATAGAAATAATAAGAGGAACCCCACTTCTAGTTCAAATTTTGATTTTCTTTTATGTTTTTGCAAATAATTTGGGACTTGACAATAGATATGTTGTAGGAGTTTTTATTTTAGCTTTGTTTTCGGGAGCTTATGTTTGTGAAATTATTAGAGGAGCTGTAGAATCGGTTGATCTTGAACAATATGAAACAGCTTTAAGTCTTGGAATGACAAATTATCAAATGTATAGATACGTAATTTTTCCTCAAGCTTTTAGAAGAATGTTACCTGCATTAACAGGACAGTTTGCAAGTATTATAAAAGATTCTTCACTTCTTTCAATAATTTCAATTAGTGAATTTACAATGAATGCCCAAGAGGTAAATGCTTATACCTACTCTACTTTGGAAAGTTATATTCCTCTTGCACTTGGGTATTTACTTTTAACTTACCCTATCTCATATTATACAAAAAAACTAGAAGCGAATATAAAGAAATAGAGTAATAGAATTTTAAATAAAATTTAAACTTCTTCATTAGTAAAATCGGTAAATAATTTATTAATGAACAAGTGATATATTTCGTTTATAAAAATAGGACTAAAATACTCCTATTTTATTTCAAAGGGGTTATTATGAGTGATAACAAACAGATAAAAGAGATTTTAAGTAGAGATTACAAGCTTGGATTTGAAACTCTTGTAGAGAGTGATACTTTTCCAAAGGGGTTAAATGAAGATGTTATAAAAGCAATATCAAAAAAGAAAGATGAACCCCAATGGCTTTTGGAATTTAGACTTAAAGCTTATAGAAGATGGCTGAAAATGGAAGAACCTACATGGGCAAATTTAAAATATCCTAAAATAGATTATCAAGATATTTCATATTTTTCTGCTCCTAAAAAAGGTGTTGATTCTTTGGATGAAGTTGATCCTGAGATATTAAAAACCTATGAAAAATTAGGAATTCCGCTTGAAGAGCAAAAAGTTTTGGCAGGAGTTGCCGTTGATGCTGTTTTTGATTCGGTTTCCGTTAAAACTACTTTTCAAGAAGAGCTTGAAAAATTAGGAATAATTTTTTGTTCCATATCAGAAGCTGCACACAAACATCCTGAACTTTTAAAAAAATATTTAGCTTCTGTAGTAGGACCTGCCGATAACTATTTTGCAGCTTTAAATGCAGCTGTTTTTACGGACGGAAGTTTTGTTTATATTCCGCCTAATACAAGATGTCCGATGGAACTTTCAACATATTTTAGAATAAATGCCTTAAATACGGGTCAATTTGAAAGAACACTTATTATCTGCGATGATAATAGTTATGTTTCGTATAATGAAGGTTGTTCTGCACCAAGCAGAGATGAAAGACAACTTCATGCGGCAGTTGTTGAGTTAATTGCATTAGAGAATTCACAAATTAAATACTCTACTATTCAAAACTGGTATCCAGGAGATGAAGATGGAAAAGGCGGAATCCTAAATTTCGTAACGAAAAGAGGAATATGCAAAGGAGATAATTCAAAAATCTCTTGGACACAAGTTGAAACGGGTTCTTCAATTACTTGGAAATATCCATCATGTATTTTAAAAGGTAAAAACTCTGTTGGAGAGTTTTATTCTGTTGCTATTTCAAGTCATGCCCAACAAGCAGATACGGGAACAAAAATGATACATCTAGGAGAGAATACAAAATCGACTATTATCTCAAAAGGTATTTCTGCTATGAAAGGGGTAAATGCCTACAGAGGTTTGGTAAGAGTAGGTAAAAAAGCGAAAAATGCAAGAAATGTTTCAGAGTGTGATTCCCTTTTAATAGGAAACAGATGTAAAGCCCACACTTTCCCTTATCATGAAATAAAAAACAGCTCGGCACAAATAGAGCATGAAGCAACAACTTCAAAGATTTCCGATGAACAACTATTTTATTTAAATCAAAGAGGGATCTCAGAAGAGGATGCAATTGCAATGATAGTAAACGGTTTTTGTAAAGAGGTGCTAAAAGAACTTCCGATGGAATTTGCGGCAGAAGCAAAAGAGTTGCTTAATATTTCACTTGAGGGAAGTGTCGGATAAAGAGATAATTTGTTATCTCCTTTAGAATTTTTGTTTAATTTAGCAGTTTTAAAAACTGCACAAAAAAGTAATAATATAAGAAAAGATCCCTTTAAAAGTAGGATCTGGTTTAAGGAATAAATAATGTTAGAGATAAAAGATTTAAAAGTAAATATTGATAATAAAGAGATTTTAAAAGGTTTGAATTTAAATATAAAAAAGGGTGAAGTTCATGTGCTAATGGGACAAAACGGTGCAGGGAAATCAACTTTGGTAAAAACCATAAGTGATCACTATGATTGTGAAGTTACAGAAGGAGAGATAACTTATAAAGATAAAAATCTTTTAGATTTAAGTGTAAGCGACAGGGCAAATGAAGGTATTTTTATGAGTTTTCAGAATCCTGTTGAAGTTCCCGGAGTAAATAACAGCTATTTTCTAAAAACAGCTTTAAACGAAAAAAGAAAATATCTCGGTGAAAAAGAGCTTGATGCTATGGACTTTTTAAAACTTACTAAAGAGGAACTAGGGAAATTTGATATAGATAAAAAACTTCTACAAAGAGATTTAAACGACGGTTTCAGCGGCGGGGAGAAAAAAAGAAATGAACTTATCCAACTGCTTTTACTAAAACCTGATTTGATTATGCTTGATGAAATAGATTCAGGATTGGATGTAGATGCTATTAAAACGGTTGCAAAAGTTATAAATGCTTTATTAGACGGAAATCGTTCAATTTTAATGATTACCCACTATGATAAACTGCTTTCACAAATAAAACCCGATTTTGTACATGTTATGAAAAACGGAAAAATAGTAAAAACAGGAGATTACAGTTTAGCTTTAGAAATAGACAGCAAAGGGTATGAAATAATAGGAAAAGAAGATGAGACTAATGAACTTAAAAAATGATGAACTCTTAATTGACGAAAACACCAAAGAGCCTTTAAAACTGATTTATTACCCAAAAGAAGAGAATAAAAGCTCTTTAAAAATAAAAATTAAAGAAGGGGTAAAAGCTTCTATAATAGAGGTTTTTGCAGGAAATGATTTAAATGAGGAGTTTAATAGAGAGTTTATTATCGAAGATAATGCAAAACTTGAATATTTGAAATATCAAAATATAGGAGAAAACTCTAATATAAACATTAACTATACTTTAGATCTTAAAAACAGTGCAGTTTTAAATATGATAAATCTTGAACTAGGAGAAGGTTCAAATAAAAACAACTTTTTTACAAATTTAGATGAAAAAGAGTCAAAATTAAATATCTACGGTTTGGTTAAACTATATAAAAACAGTAAATCAGAATCTATCTTTAGAACTACTCATAACGGGCAAAAATGTTTTAGTAATATTAAATATAAACATATTTTGGATGATAGTTCAAAAGCTACTTTTGATGCTTTAAGCAAAGTAAACGAAAGTGCCCTCTTCTCAAAAGTTTTACAAAATTCAAATACAGTATTGTTAAGTGATGATGCGGTAATTTTTGCAAGACCGCATTTGGAAATATGTATTGATGAGTTAGAAGCAAGCCATGGAGCAACAACCGGAAGTTTGAATAAAGAACAGCTTTTATATCTTCAAGCAAGAGGAATAGAAGAGAAAAAAGCCAAACAAATGCTTTTAAAAGCTTTTGAAAACGAAATCTACGCTAAAATCGAAGACTCGAAAATTGCAGAATTTCTTAAAAATTTAGAAGGGGACAATAATGTTTAAAAAAGATTTTCCATACTTCAAAAACTCGGATATTGTCTACTTAGATAACGCGGCAACCACACAAAAGCCCCAAGTCGTTATTGATTCGCAAGTTGAATATTATGAAAAATATTGTGCAAATACACATAGAAGCAGCTTTAGCGATGCAAATAAAGCAACCCAAAAATATGAAGACAGCAGAAAAATTTTAAAAGAGTTTATAAATGCCTCATTAAACGAAGAGATAATTTTTACTAAGGGAGTGAGTGAATCAATTAACTTCGTCGCCAGTTCGTTTACAAGGGATTATAAAACTGTTATTATCTCTTCGTTAGAACACCATTCAAATATCGTTCCGTGGCATATGCAAGGAAGAAATTTGTCTCAAGGTTTAAAAGTAGTAAATTGCGACAGCAACCTAAACTTCGACTTTGAAGAGTATGAAAATATTTTAAAAGAAAATCCAAACTCTTTTGTAAGCGTAACTCATATTTCAAATGCTTTCGGAAAAATTCACGATATAAAAAAAATTATTGAGTTAGCTCACAAATATGAAAGCGTGGTTATGGTTGATGCCGCACAAAGTTTAGCCCATACAAAAATCGACGTACAAGAACTTGACGTAGATTTTTTGGCAATATCAGGACATAAAACTTTTGGACCGACAGGAGTCGGTGCTTTATACGTAAAACAACAGCATTTAAAAAATATGAAACCTTATCAAACAGGCGGAGCAACAATACATGAAGTAGATTTTAACAGCTCTACACTTTTGGATTCCCCCTATAAATTTGAAGCAGGAACGCAAAATATCGCGGGAGTAATAGGTTTTGGCGAAGCTTTAAAATATATTACTCGTATAGGTTATAAAAATATCGAAACTATTGAAAAAGATGTTTATAACTACTTAAATGAAGAACTTAGCAAATTGCCCAATATCGTATTTTACAACGATATAGAGAATTGTATAGGAAGCAGAAGTTTTAATTTTAAAAATATTTCCCATGACGATATTGGAATTTTATTAGATAAAATGAAAGTTGCCATAAGAGTAGGACACCATTGTGCCCAACCCATTATGAAAAAATTGGGAATAAGAGGGACAATTAGAGTATCTACTGCTTTTTATAATGATTATGAAGATATAAATAAATTAATAAAAGCACTTAAAAAAGCTTTGGATATATTAAATTAAAGGATTATAAGGTGACAATAAAGCAGAAAGTTGAAAAAATAAAAGAGGATCTAGATTTTTTTGAAGATGAACTACAAAAATATGAATATATTATAGATTTAGGGAAAAAACTAGATGCTTTGGATGATAAATATAAAACTCCTGAAAATATTGTTCACGGCTGTACTTCTCAAGTTTGGCTTATATGTGAACAAAAAGAGGACAGACTCTATTTTAAAGGAACCTCAGATGCAATTATCGTAAAAGGTTTGATTTATATAATTTTAGAAATCTTTTCTGGTGAAAAAATAGAGACTTTAAAAAGTGTAGATATGGATGTAGTCTATGAATTAGGACTTTCAGAGGTTATAACACCAAACAGACAAAGCGGTGTTATAGGAATGATAAAAAAAATAAAAGAGTTAGCACAAAAGGCGTAAATCATGGCAGAAATTGATAAAGAGAGTTTAAAACAAAAAGTTATTGAAAGTTTAAAAAACGTATATGACCCGGAAATTCCCGTGAATATCTGGGATTTGGGATTAGTCTATTCTATTGAATTTGAAGTAAAAAATAACTATACTTATTGCACAATTGAAATGACTCTTACCTCACCTTCTTGTCCCGTAAGCGATAGCTTAGTCGATCAAGTAAGATATTATACGCAAAATGTTGATGAAATAGATGAAGCTTATGTTCATCTGGTTTTTGATCCTATTTGGAATCCGTCAATGATGAGTGAAGAGGCTAAAGAGATAATGTCAGTATCAGGAGCGGCAATATAATTGACAAGACGAAATAGAATTATAATAATTGTATACACCATAACAATTTTGTTATCGGTAATGTATGCAACTCAACCTCTACAACCGCTTTTGGCAAAAGAGTTTAACGTCTCTATGACAAAAGCATCCTCTTTTACCGCAGTTATTATGTTGTTTTTGGCAATCTCGCCGATTATTTACGGATATATTTTAGAATCCGTTAGAACAAGAACAGTATTAAAAATAGCATTAATCATACTTTTAATTACCAATTTCAGTCTTTCTCTTGCAAACAGCTATGAGATGTTTTTAACAATAAGAACTATTGAAGCAATCGTAATACCTGCAATATTAACGGGAGCTATGACAGTTTTGGCAAAAGACAAAGAGAATACAAAACTTAATATGTCGATTTACGTGGCTGCAACTGTATTTGGAGGTATGGTAGGACGGGTTTTTTCAGGATTTATAGCTGAAGAGTTCGGTTGGAGAGTTGTTTTTGCTTCACTCTCCTTGGCTCTTTTGGCAGCCTATTTTTTTATCAATAAAATTGAGTTTAAAGGTGATGCAAATTTAGTAAAACCGAAACTTTTTGATATTGTGCATATATTAAAAGACAGACGTTATATCGTTATTTATACTCTTATGTTTATAGTCTTTTTTGTTTTTGCGGGACTTTTAAATATTTTACCTTTTAGAATCAAAGAGTTGCTTCCCCAAACAAGTGAGACTAAAATAGGGCTTCTATATCTTGGGTATGGAATGGGAATTCTAATCTCTCTTACAATCCATAAAATTATCAAATTTTTCAAAAAAGAGTTAAGAGTGATAATGGCAGGACTTACAGTATTTTTAATATCGACTCTTCTTTTTCTAAACTCAGATGCAATAATCCTTTTTTGGACTGTATTTCTTTTTTGTGTCGGTATGTTCACCGTTCATACGGTATCAACAAGACTTGCAAACTCAATGAGAGCTTCACAAAGAGGATTAACCTCAGGTATGTATCTTAGTTTTTATTATATTGGCGGGGCGGTAGGTTCTATTTTCCCTGCAATTATTTATGATAAATTCGGTTGGGACATGACGGTATTTATGTTTGCAACTTTATTGGTATTTATCTTCGCTTTTATACTTTTAAGCAGGAAACTTTTCAAAGCCTATGATTAAGCAGTTGCCGCATCTAGCGGCAGCAAAGCTTTGTTTTTCAGTTAGAATCTTTAGATTTTTCATTTTCTTCATATGAGAGTAAGACTCTTTTTCTATCAATTCCCCATCTATATCCGCCCATTGCCGCACTTTTTGAAATTACTCTATGGCAAGGTATTAAAAACCCTATCTGATTTGAACCTATAGCAGTTGCAACAGCACGCACTGCTTTTGGTTTTCCTATAAATTGGGCTACATCGGAGTAAGTTGAAATTTCTGCGCTTTTTAGATTTAAAATTGCTCTCCATACATTTATCTGAAAATTTGTCCCTTTTACAAAGAGATTCATTTTCTCTTTATTAATAAAAATTCTATCTAACAACTCTTGTGCTTTTTTATCGTTATGAATAAATTCTGCTTTATTCCAAGTCTTTTTAACTCTTTTAAATATTTCATCATAAGAATTCTCATAAAACTCCAAAGAACAAATACCCTTTTTTGTACTTGCAATCATTGTTTTTCCAAAAGGAGAAAATCCAAATCCATAGGTTATATCAAGTTTTTCTCCCATTTTTTTATATTCGTTGGGAGTAACACCTGCAAAGTTTACAAACAACTCATGCAGTCTGCTTGAACTTGATAATCCCAAATCAAGAGAAGTATCCAGTATTGACTTTGAAGAGCTTAGTTTCTTTTTTGCATGAGCTAAGGTGGTTGCCTGTAAAAATTGCATTGGAGTTACACCTACATACTCTTTAAATATTCTTGAAAAATGATGTTTACTCATCCCTACATACAAAGCTACATCATCAAGTTTTGGCTGGTAAGAGTAGTTTTCATCAAAATATTCAATAGCTTTTTTTATATCATTGTAATATCTGCTTTTATTTTCTAACTTATTCATATATAAATCCTTTTAAATTTAAAAAAATTTAATATCTTCTATTTTTTATTAATTAACCATAATGAAATAAAAATAATCACAGCACCCAAAACCATATTAAAAGTAAAATTTTCGCCTAAAAGAAAAATCCCTAATATTGATGCACTTATAGGAATCAAATATGTTACTAGCAACAATTTTACAGCACCCACACTAAAAAGTAATCTAAAATAGATAATATAAGCTATTGAAGTCGATAGCAGTGCAAGCAAAATCAAATCTTTGAATTCATATAAAGAATTAAATTCCACATTGTTTATCGAAGAGAAAAATACACAATACATTATTATAGAGCTTGCCGTAAGCATCCCGAATACATTAAAAATAGGATTATAATCTTTTAATTTTTTTCCAAATATTCCTGCAAAAGAGTAAGAAACAGCTGCCATAACAGCAAGAAGACCTGCTGCTTCAAAATTACCGAAACCTTTTGGAAGAAGTAGAATTACCATTCCTGTAAAGCCAATTAAAATCCCCATTAGTTTAAAGAATGATATTTTTTCATCTTTTGTTAACAGATGGGCAAGAAGTGCAGTAAATATCGGTGTTGTTGCATTAAATAAAGAAGCTAAAGAAGCACTAATACTCTCTTGGGCAAAAGTAAAACTTAAAAACGGTATAACATTATTTAAACTTCCCATTACAAAAAACATAGCCCAAAGTTTTAAATCAAAAATAATTTTTATTTTTTTGATAAATAATACTAATAAAATAAAAAATGCTGCAAAAAAAACTCTAAAAAATACAATTTGTTCAAAAGAAAAATATATTAAAGCTTTTTCTACAAAATAAAAAGATCCGCCCCATACAACAGATAAAGTAAATAAGAGTATCCAATTTTGCAAACTCATAAATTTCCTTTTTGATTTTATTATATATTTAGTGATGAGATTAAAACAATCTGAATCTTGCTAGTTTATATTTTTTAGAACAAAAAAGAAAAAAAGATTTATTTAATTTAAAAAGTAGAGAGATTATAAATTATATTTTTTTCCTGTAATGGTTGCAAGCAATTTTCTATTTCCGCCAAAATCTCTATGCTCTCCTAGATAGATACTCTGCCAGGTTCCAAGGTTAAGTTGCCCTTTTGTTATCGGAATTGTTATACTACTTCCGAAAATAGAAGATTTTATATGTGAAGGCATATCATCTTCACCTTCATAAGTGTGAACAAAGTAGTTTTTATTTGAAACTATATCATTTACAAAATTTTCCATATCGCTTCGTACACTGCTGTCGCAGTTTTCATTTATAGTCAAACTTGCACTTGTATGTTTTATAAAAAGGTTTAAAACTCCTACTTCAAATTTACTTATTTCATCTAAATTTTGTATCACCTCATCGGTTATTAGATGAAAGCCTCTTTTATATGATTTTAGTTCAAACTCTTTTTGTAATATTTCCATAAAAATAATGATATCTAAAAATTAATAATTTTTGTGTATAATGTTTTATGGAAAAAAAAGTACCTGTACAAAAGAAAAAAACAACTATACATTTCGTCCTAGAGACTCTTATCAAAATCCTAACAGTTATTGTTGTAATAATATTCGGATTTCTTGCATACCATAAAATCAGCATTTCAAGCGGTTTTGACTTTAGCTCGGCTTCTAAAAACAAAAAAGATACAAGAATGCCTTCAGAACTAAAATGGTTTGATGATTTTAAAGGAATTGAAAATGTTCCCGATAAAAATGCAAAAGGAAAAACAAATTCAGGGGAACCGCAAAACTTTTTACAATATGAAAGTCAAAAAAATAAAAAATAGACTCTAATTTTCCTTATTTTTATTTTCTAAAAACTCTCTTGTAACTGCTGCACCGTATTCAATTGTCTCTTTTGCTTTGTGAAATTCATAAAATTGGCAAATCTTATTGGAAATATTTAAGATTATATCGGGATTGCACTCTTTTATCTGTTGCTTAGTAATTATCTCCTGCATTGTTTCTATAGAGTTGGTAACTATCTCAAAATAGCTAATTTTCTCTTTTTTTGATTTGTTGTTAATAAAGTCTAAAATTTTCAAATTTAGACTATTGTCTTTTTTCTCTAAGATATCCGTATGTTCTTTTTTTACCTCTTCGCTTTTATTTAAATTTACCGCTATAATCAAATCAGCCTTTTTTCTATCAACTATTGAAAGGGGCAAAGGGTTGCATAAACCTCCGTCAAAAAGGGTTCTTCCTTCTATTTCTTGAGGCGTAAATATTGTAGGAATGGCAATTGAAGCTCTTATTGCATCTTTTAAACTGCCTTTATTTAAATGAACTTCCTCTTTTTTAGAAATATCACTTGCAACTGCCGCAAAACTAATAGGCAACTCTTCGATTTTGGTATCTTTTATAAAAGCATCTATTTTTTTAAATACTCTATCTGCTTTTATCATTCCGCCTTCACCGAAACTGAAATCAACAAGTTTCAAAATATCAAAAATATCAAACTCCAAAACCCACTTCTTATAATCTTGAAGTCTTCCGCAGGCATACAAACCGCCTATTAATGCTCCCATGGAAGAGCCTGAAACAGATACTATTTCATATCCGTTTTTTTCCAACTCTTCTATAACTCCGATATGGGCATAACCTCTTGCACCGCCGCTTCCTAAAACCAAGGATACTCTTTTTTTATTCATAAATATACTTTGTAATTAATTTGAATTATCATTATATTATTTAAAGTTGGAAAAAATAATAAAAAAACAGCAGATATCTTTAGAAGGACTTCTTCTAAAGATATTTTTTTAATTAAATTCAGGTTTTGGTGTTTTTAGTGTTGATTCAGGTAATTGAGGATAAATAATTTGAGGTTTTTCTCCTTTTAAGGATTTTAAGAAAGTAACAATTTTAGCCGCATCTTTGTCGTTTATATCAATACCAAGTTGAACCGATCCCATCTCTTTAACCGCATCGGATAAAGACCAAATTTGACCGTTATGAAAATACGGAGCAGTTTCTGTAATATTTCTTAGAGTCGGAGTTTTTACCATCCCGTTTTTATCCCCTTTAAAATCTCCGACATTTGTAAATTTATATTTTGATGCTATTTCAAAAGGCTGCATTGTTCCCCCAAGAGCAATTCCCGTATGACAAGAGACACAACCTTTGTCAATAAAAGTAGACAATCCCTCTTTTTCATCTTTAGTCAAAGCATTTTTATTTCCGTTTAAAAAGTCGTCAAATCTTGATGGAGTAACCAAAGTTTTTTCAAAAGTTGCTATTGTTGCCGTGATTTTTTCAAAATTAATTTTCACATCTGTTCCATATGCACCTTTAAACTCATCAACATATTCTGGAATTGAAGTAATTCTTTTTTCAACCAATTCAGGAGCCGCTGCCATTTCTGGACCCGCTTGTACCGGACCTTGTGCTTGATCTGCTAAATGAGGACTTCTACCGTCCCAAAATTGAGCTTTGAAAAATACCGAATTGTAAACAGTAGGAGAGTTTAGATTATGAGGATTTTTTGTCCACATATGACCTATTGCAGCAGGTATTCCGTCTGCTCCGCCCAAAGCTAAGTTATGACAGGTATTACATGAGATAATTCCGCTTTTTGAGATTCTAGGATCAAAGTATAATTTTTTACCAAGTTCTACTTTTTGTTTGGTAATAGGGTCGTTTTTATCGTCTATCATCTCCATCAATGCCGTTTTTTCAGCCGGGATTGCCACAAGTCCGCTGTTTTTTGCTTTTTGAATTAAAGCTTCATTAGCTAAAACAGAACTAACACTTAATAAACATGCTACTAACGAAATCGCTACTTTCATATTTTTATCCTTTTTTTTCTAATAATTTGGATAAAAATTATATCTGCAATATGTAAAGTTAGAATCTACTTTTTTTGACACTTTCTTGACACTTTTAACTACAAAGCCTTTATGAAGAGCAGCTAAGCTGTAAATTTACAAACTTATTAGGTGTAGGTTTTGAATATCTTTCAAACTTTTTATGTTCACCAAAAGGATTTTGGGCAATATCAAGCAAATCATTTACTAAAGTAAAATCTCCATCCTCAGCTTTTTGTATCGCTTCTTGAAGCATATAGTTTTTTATAATATATTTAGGATTTACTTCTTTCATTGTTATTTGCATTTTTACAATATCAAGATTTTGTTTTTCACAAATCTTTTTATACTTTTCAAGCCATTTTGCCATAGGTTCTTTATAAACACAATAATCTAGAATTGAAGAAAAATCTTCATGTGATTTCAAATTTGTAAGCTGCCAAAAGAAAAAATTGTAATCAGATCTTGACATTTCAAGAGCATCTAAAAGTTCGACTATTAAATCCAAATTTGAATCACCGCTTAAAGAGCTATCAAGACCTACTCTTTTATTCATAATTTTCAAATACTCATTTTGATGTATTGAAATAAAGTTTTTTAGATAAGCCATTAATTTGGAAAAATTACAAATTTTACCCAAACTGTAAGCTAAAATTTCCAAATTCCATTTTGCAATATGTGGTTGGTTGTTAAAAGAGTATCGCCCTTCACTGTCGGTATGATTGCAGATGCAATGTTTCTCAAAAAAATCCATAAAAGCAAAAGGACCGTAATCAATAGTAAGTCCGGCAACACTCATATTATCAGTATTCATAACTCCGTGCATAAAACCGTAAGCCATCCATTGTGCCATTAGTTTTGCGGTTTTATCAACCAATTCAAAGAAAAATTTTTCATACCTTTCATTCTCGTTTATCAAATGAGGGAAACTCTGTTTTATAACATAATCTGTTAGTTGCATTAGATTTTTTTGGACCTCTTTTCCTCTTGAGAAAAATTCAAAAGTTCCTATTCTAACCCATGAAGGGGAGAGTCTTAAAACAATAGCTCCTTTTTCAGCTTTAAAATAATCTCTATAAACTTTATGTTCTGAACCAAGTAAAGCCAAAGCTCTTGTTGTAGGAATTCCCAAAGCATACATATGTTCACTTATAATAAATTCTCTAATTGAAGAACGTAAAACCGCCCTACCGTCACCTTGTCTTGAATATCTTGTAAGTCCAGAACCTTTTGTTTGAAGGTGCCAATTGTTTACGCTTCCTAAATTTATTGCTCTTCCGTCACCTAGTTGGGGAACAAAATATCCAAATTGGTGTCCTGCATATGCCATTGAATAAGGAATTGAACCTTTTAAAACTTTTTCTCCGTTTACAAACTTTACGAAAGCTTCACTTTCACACTCCCTATAATCCAGATTTATCAAATCACAGGCACTTTTACTGTAACTTATAAGATAAGAACTGTTTAAAGGTGTTGCATCCAAAGTTTGATAAAATTTTTTATCAAATTCAAAATAATCAATGTTTAACTCTAACTCATCTAATTTCATTTTTCTCTTCTATATATTATTTCAAAATAGATTATCAAAATAAGATAAAAACACTCTTATATTAGAAAAACTAATAATTGAATTTAAGATATTTTAACTCTTATATAAAATAAGCTATAATTGCCCAAAAAATTAGGATATGCATGAATAATTTTAAAGTAGAAACAGCACTTAGTCATATAACAAAATATGCTCCTTTTGAAGATATTGCAGGAGCTTCCCATTTTCCAATTTACAATACGGCAACATTTGATTTAAAAAAACAAAAGGGAAATAAAATATACGATTATACAAGAAGCGATAATCCTACAAGAGAGACTTTGGAAAACCTCTTTACAAAAGTTGAAAACGGTTCAGGATGTGTTTGTACCCACACGGGAATTGCCTGTGTAGCCTTGCTTTTTGAAACAGTTTTAAAAGCCAATTCCCATATTTTGGTTGAAGCCGATTGTTACGGAGGAACTTTTAGACTCTTAAAAGTTTTCAAAGAAAAATATAATATTACAGTCCATTTTGCAGATTTTTTAGACTTTGAACAACTTGAAGAGATATTAAAAAACAATCCAATAGATTTGGTTCTTTGTGAAAGTCCTACTAATCCAGGTCTTAAAATAATAGATTTAAAAGAAGTTGCAACTTTAACACATAAATACAACTCTTTGTTTGCAGTTGATAATTCTCTTGCAACTTTTATTAGTCAAAAACCTCTTGAACTTGGAGCCGATTTTTCTTTGTTTTCAACAACAAAATATATTTCAGGTCACGGAGCAGTCGTTGCAGGTGCAATAGTTGCAAAAACAAAAGAGCTTGCAGAAAAAATTCACTACTACGCAAATGCACATGGAAGAAGCCAAAATCCGATGGATGTTTATCTAATAACTCTTGGTATTCCAACACTTAAAATAAGAATGAAAGAGCATCAAAAAAACTCAATAAAAATTGCAAAGTTTTTAAAAAAACAAGAATATATTACAAAAGTAACCCACCCTGCACTAAAATCTCATCCTCAGCATAAATTGGCAAAAGAACAAATGAGATATATTCCCGGAGTTTTTTGTGCCAATTTCAGCTCTTTGGAACTTGCCGAAAAATTTATAGAAAATACAAAAATATTCGGTGAAAAATGCTCTTTTGGAAGTGCCGATTCAAGAGTAGAAATTCCTGCAAAAATTTCCCATGCCTCTTTTTCAAAAGAGGAACTTGAAGCTATTGGAATAGAGGAAGGAACAGTTAGATTTTCAATCGGTTTGGAAAATGTAAAAGATTTAATAGCTGATATAAAACAGGCAATAAAATAAAATGAACGGCAGTTTTTTCAAAGAGATTCCTACAGGAGAGACTTTACCACCCAATAATATCCATGCAGTCTCTGTTTCTATGCCAAAACTTGAAGATGTAATCGGTTATGAAGAACAAAATCCAAAAACTTTAGAAAAGATAAAAAGTGCATATCCCAGATTTGTTCTTCATCCCTATTTAAAAATTTTGGCAAATTATATAAAAGAAAAATATCATGTATGTGATAACTATGAAATTGTCGTTTTAAGTTCACCAAAAGCGGTAAAACTTTTAAGCGACAAATACTATATCAATAATAAAATAGAGATAGATGAACCTTTTGGAGTTATTTTAGTTCAAAAAGAGACCTCACAACTTCAAAAAGTATTAACTTATATTCAACACTCAGGATGCAATCTCTCTTCAAGATTTGCCGAAGATTATTTATATAAAGCAGGTTTAATAAAGAACTTATTTAAAGAAAAAGTAGAAAATAAAAAAACAGCCAAAAACACAGTAATAGAAACTTTGGCAAAAGCTTACAAACAACCTAAAAAAAACATCTGCTTAACACCTTCAGGGATGAATGCAGTCTATTCGGTAGTTAGAGGTTTAAATTCTATTCAAAGTCATAACGGAAGAGATATTCTAATCCAATTTGGCTGGCTTTATTTAGATACTATGAATATAGTTAATCACCATTTTCAAAGACAAAAAATATTTCCCGATATAAAAAACCTTGATTTATTAGAAGAGTATTTAAAAATAAACGGCTTTAAGGTTACGGCAATAATCACGGAAATACCAACAAACCCTTTGCTAAAATGTGCAAATATAAAAGCTTTGAGAAAACTTTGCGACAAATACAATATTCCTCTTGTAATTGATTCAACTTTTGCCACACCTTATAATCTTGATCTAACCTCTTATGCGGATATTTTTGTAGAATCTTTGACCAAATTTGCCTGCGGAAATGCAGATGTTTTAATGGGTGCAGTTATTTTAAATAAAAAACACAGACTTTCACATATGACAGAAGAGTTTTTTAGACACTGCGAACCTGTTTTTATAAAAGATATACAAAGATTGGCTTTTGAAATAAAAAATTATGAAAAAAGAGTTAAAAAAATAAGTAAAAATACAAAAGCTTTGGTTGAATATTTTAAAACCTGCTCTTATATCGATAAAATTTATTATTGTTTAGATAAACAAAATAAAGAAAACTATTCCCAGACAATGATTGATGAAAATAGCTTTGTAGGAATAATCTCGGTAACTTTTAAAAAGCCTTTTAAAGAAGTTTACGATAAATTAAATTTTGCAAAAGGACCTAGTCTTGGAACAGAATTCACCCTTTTGATGCCTTACACTTATTTAGCTCATTATGATTTAACGAAAACAAAAAAAGGCAAAGAGTTTTTAAAACAAATAGATTTACCTATTGATTTACTTAGAATCTCTGTCGGAGTTGAACCAATAGAAGAGATTATAAAAGAGTTTGAAAAAATCTCCTAGTTTAGGAGTTTCACTCTCAAAATATTTAAGTTGCTTATTACTTTTTGAGGTTTATACTTAGCAATAATTTACAAAAAGGATTTTAAATGTATGATGTAGTTATCGTAGGAGCTGGAGCTGCCGGTTTTGGTTGTGCTTTGACGTTAGCAAGTGCAAATGATAAATTTGAGTGGGCAAAAGATAAAACCTATTTAATGTTTGACAACAACAAAAGTGACTTAAATGCAGCTAAATATTGCAATGTTGCGGGAGTTGATTTTGGTATAAACGGAGTTGAGCTTTTGGAAAAGATGAAAAAACAATTATCTAATTTTAAAGCTTGCCAATTAAAAAACGATACGGTAACAAAAATAGAAAAATCTGATAATATTTTCAAAGTTACTGCACAAAATGAAACCGTAGAAGCAAAAATCGTAGTTCTTGCAACAGGTTTCCATAAATTTGAAATAAAATGTGAAGGTGTTGAAGTAAAAGCAAATGATAATGCACCAAAACCAAATCTAATCTATATTGAAAATAAAAACAATCTTATAAAAGAAAACCTCTATGTTGCAGGACTTGCGAGTAAAGTTCCCACAATGCTCAGCGTAGCAAGCGGAGACGGAGCAAAAGTTGCTTGCGATATTTTTAAACAATGGTCGGGAAAAGTTGCAGTCGTACATGATTTTGCATCTAAAAAATAGATCTGCTTAAATTGAAAGTCTAAAATAATATTTGGACTTTCAGTCTACTATTTCTATATTTATAAAATTATTTTTTTTAGAAAATAATATTAAAAGTACATTTTAAGACATTTTTTAATATCATCTGTTTGAAATACCGTAAATAGGGGAAAAATAATGTTAAATAATTTTTCGATATCTTTAAAACTTAAGATAAACAGTGCTCTTATTGTTTTAGGATTGTTAATTGCAGGTTTGGTTGTCTATAACAGCTTAAATTCACTATCAAATCAGTATAAAAACTCTGCAGCTTTAGCTAAACAAAATGATACTTTAAACTCTATTTTTATTAATGGTCTTTTGTATAACTCATCATCAGGTGTCGTATTTCAAAACCCTGACTCACAAAAAGCAAAAGAGACTATGAATAAAGCTATAACAAAGGTCATGAAATCTGCCATTGAGTTCAAAAAACTAAATAGTGATTTATATTTAAAGTTTGAAGATAAGATTTTAAACTTTTTAACTACGGTTAAACCTCTGTATGAAAAAGTTCAAAAAGGGAATTCTTTAGAAAAAGAAGATATGGCTGCCTCTTTACAAGCGTGGAGAGACTTAAAATTCAGTGTTACAGATATTTTAAAAAGTATAAAAAAAGATGCTGTAAAATCGCAAGAGAGTTATCATACTTTTATAGAAGAATCAATTATTAGTATAATTTTGATTTTCCTTGTTATCTTAGTTTTGATTCTTATCTTTAATATTTTATTATCAAGAAGTATTGTTCAGCCTTTAGAGATTTTAGAAGAGGCTATGGAAAAACTCTCTACTTCTTCGGAAGGTCACGCAAAAATTGATATAAAAAGCAAAGACGAAACAGCAATGATTGCAAAAAACTTCAATAAATATCTTGATAAAATAGAAAAAGGAAGAGAAGAAGACTCTTTGGTTATTCATGATGTAAAAGAAGTTGTTGAGGATATTAAAAAAGGTAAACTAAACAGTAGAGTTAAAACAACAACCTCAAACAGAGCTATTATGGAGCTTGTTAATACACTTAACAGTATGCTTCACACTCTTCATGAAATTATAGACCATGCACTTGAAACATTGGATAAATATAAAAATGAAGATTTTAGATCAAAAACTTCAATTGAGTGCGAAGGTGAAATAGATAAGCTTTTAGAAGGGATTAATACCCTTGGCGAAACTATTTCTAATATGCTTGGAAAAAGTAAAAGACGTGGATTGCAGTTAAATGAGAGTTCAAAAGATTTATCAGATACTATTGACTCTTTAAATACGAGTTCAACGGAAGCTGCCGCAAATCTGGAACAGACAGCCGCTGCTTTAGAAGAGATTACGGCAAACGTAAAAAGCAGTACAATTAAAGTCGAACAAATGTCTCAATTGGCAAATGAAGTAACAGAAAATGCACAAAAAGGTGAAAGTCTAGCTTCAAAAACAGCATCTTCAATGGATGAGATAAATAACGAAGTTGCCGAAATAAATGAAGCTATTACAGTAATTGACCAAATTGCATTTCAAACGAATATTCTTTCACTAAATGCAGCTGTTGAAGCAGCAACGGCAGGTGAAGCAGGAAAAGGTTTTGCAGTAGTTGCACAAGAAGTTAGAAACTTGGCGAATAGAAGTGCGGACGCGGCAAAAGAGATTAAAGACTTAGTTGAAAAAGCAACATTAAAAGCAAATGAAGGTAAAACAATCTCTGATAATATGATTCAAGGTTATAATGGTTTAAGTGAAAATATAAACAGAACTATTGAACTTATTTCAGATATTTCCGTAGCAAGTAAAGAACAACAAAGCGGTATTGTGCAAATAAACGATGCGATTAATGCTCTTGATCAACAATCTCAATTAAATGCCACAACAGCTTCAAAAACAAAAGAGATAGCAACTTCTACTCAACACTTGGCAAAAGAGATACTTGATGATACAAACAGCAAAGAATTTTTAGGTAAAAATGAAATAAAAATTGAGAGAAAAGAAGAAAAAAACAAAGAACTTCCAAAATCAAAAGAGAATAAAAATTCTAAAAAAACAGAACAAGAAAAAATAGTCCAAGCAGAAGATGACGATGAATGGGAGAGTTTTTAAACTCTCCTAAACTCTATACTATAGCTGCATTTAAAAATAGCAACATTCCTAATACAAACATTATAACAGGTGCAGCAATTTCCAAAAAGTTTGTTATATTATGAGATTTTGATGAAATTTTATTTAAACTAACACCTAAAAAAGATGAAGCAAAAATTACTATTCCCATTCCTAAACTTATAAAAATAGAAGCTAATAATACTGCAAAATATGTTTTTAAAATAAAAGCATAAATAAATAAAATTACCGTTCCGGGACAAGGAATAAGCCCTGCTGTTAAAACAAAATATAAATCTTTTTTCATAAAATTAGGTTTTAATTTTACAGCTTTATTAGGTGCCGTCGCACTCCAAACAGGTTTTTGCTCAACACTGCAAGAAGAGCATGAACACCCTTTGTTATTTAATTTATTATATAAAATATACATAGCTAAAATCATAATCAATACTGCCGAGACTTTTGTTAATATCTCTACAGAATCTTTTACAAAATTATTTAACACAGATTCTAAAATAAATACCGAAACAAGAACTAAAATCAAAGCTCCTATTATATGAATAAAAGCGCTGGCTTGAGAGATAAAAAAAGCTTTTGTAAAAGAACTTTTATTTGAAGCAAAATATGAAAATGCCAAAGATTTTCCATGCCCCGGTCCTAAAGCATGAACTATTCCATAAAGAAAAGAGACAAATAAAAGCATAACTAAAGCCCAGTTATCACCTTTTTCTATCTTTACAAGATAACTTTTTAGTTTTTTTGTATATTTAGAAAGAAGTGTTTCGTTAGGAGTTTCTTCATTTTTTTCAAGCTCTTGATTCTCCTCTTTTTCCTTTTTTGTTTGTTCAATATTTGATTGAATTACAGAAGAGGGATTTATATAAAAAGCAACGCTTTGTCTGTTGAAAACCTCATCAAATTTAAAAGGAGCATTAAAGTTAACTGCTCTTTTTACCATTATTAAAATAAAATAGTTTTGGTCATCATTTATATTTACATAAAGAATATTATCTTTTACGACTTTATAGTTTAAATTTAAAAGATATTCAAAATGCAAAAGTGAGTTTTTTATATAAGTTTTATAACTTCTTACATCTATTTTCTTTGAGTTCTCTTCATCTATAACTTTATCGTAAGAGATATGAGTAAGAAAATTTTTAGGTTTTATATAATCAATTAAAGCTTGTTCAATAGGAGGTATTTCACTTTTATCGATTTGAGAGTTTTGGTTTAAATCATAAACATCTTTTAACTGCTGAGTAAACTCTTTTGTTAAAACCCAGGTAACTTTTGCATTTTTAATATATAAATCGTCTGCATTTATTTCAAGAGAGACTTTTGTTTCAGGAGAGTACAAAGTACAAAGCGCACACCCAAAAAGGGTATGCGAAAATAGTAATAAAAGAAGAAAATATCTACTTATAAGATTTTGCAATCTCTTTTGCCACCTTAATTAAATTTTCATCCCAGTTTTCTGCTAAAGGATCTATAACCGCAACATTACCATTTATACTCTTAGATATAGTTTTAGCTCCTTTTTGAGAAAATTGAGGGGCAACAAAAACAATTTTTATATTGTGTTTTTTAGCTTCATCCACAAGTTTTACAAGTTGTGCAGGTTTTGGCTCTTTTCCTTCTATTTCAATAGAGATTTGCTCTAAATGATATCTTCTTGAAAAATATCCCCAAGATGGATGAAATACCATAAAAGCTTTGTCTTCGTAATTTTTTAATATATTATGAAGTTCTTTATCCAAACTATCTAACTCTTTTAAAAATTTATCTAAATTTGTTTTATAAAAACTTGCATTTGTTTTATCAACTTTTACCAAAGCCTCATAAATATTTTTTGCTTGAATTTTAACTAAAGTAGGTTCAAGCCAGATATGCGGATCTAAACCGTGATGTTCATGTCCTGCATGTTCTTCCTCTTCGTGATGTTCATGGTGTTCATGTTCTTCTTCATCATGATCGGCATGCTCTTCATGATGTTCATTTTCATGCTCATCTGCTTCTTCTTTGTGATGATGGTGTGCTGCAATTTCTGCTTTTTTGATACCTTTAGAAGTATCTGCTATAAGCATATCTTTATTTGCATTTTCAAATTTTTCTAACCAAACTTTTTCAAAAGGAACTCCTATTGAAAAATATGCTACCGATTTTGATAAAAGTTTCATTTGTGAAGTTTTAGGCTCATAAGTTGCAGGAGAGGCTCCAGGCTGAACCATTACGTTTACTTTTACTTTATCTGCTGCAATTTTTTCTACAAAATATTTTTGAGGAAGAATTGATACCGTAACCTCTTCCTTTGCAAATATAAAACTACTTAAAACGAAAAAAGTTAATAAAATTAATCTCATATTATATCCTTATTTTTTGCAATCTAGTTGCATTTTTTGAATTCTAATAAATAAATACTTTGATGCAACTGAATTGCAAAAGTCTATTATAAAAATCAAATCTAATTTTAAAAATAGATAGAATATAATGTTTTATGAACTTAGAAAACATATCAAAAAATATAAAATTGACAACTGCAAGAAAAGCCATATTGGAACAATTAATAGAGTCTAAAAAGCCTATTTGTTACGAAGATATAAAAGACAAACTCAGTATGGATAAAGCAACTTTTTATAGAAATATCACAAAATTTGAAGAAGAAGGTATTATCACCTCTTTTGAATCAAATGACAAAAAAAGATATTTTGAAATTCTAAAAACAAAACATCCCCATTTTATATGTTCTATATGCTCAAAAATAGAGTGTATTCATGAAAAAGTGGATGTTAATTTAAAAGGACATAAGATAGATAATATAATCATAAAAGGGATTTGCCCTCAATGCTTAATAAAACAGGAGAAAAATTAATGATACAAAAGCTTATCACCTTGGAAAAATTTATAAACAAAGAGGCTTTAAGTGGTATTATACTTTTTATAGCAACCGTTGCAGCAGTAGTTGTTGCAAACTCTAGCTTAGGTCAGGCATATTATGATTTATGGCATATGCCTCTTGGAATAAATATAGCAGATCATAAAATCTCTATGAGTCTGACTTATTGGATAGATGATGCTCTAATGGCACTATTTTTTTTAATGGTCGGTTTAGAGATAAAAAGGGAGATGTTAATAGGAGAGTTATCTTCTGTTTCTAAAGCCTCATTTCCTATAGTAGCTGCAATTGGAGGTATGCTTGTACCTGCACTTATTTATATAGCTTTTAATACGGATAATCCTTACGGATTCGGTATTCCTATGGCAACTGATATTGCTTTTGCTCTCGGTATTTTAATGCTTTTAGGAAAAAGAGTAAATCCGTCATTAAAACTCTTCTTAGTAGCCCTTGCAGTAGTTGATGACTTAGGTGCCGTAGTTGTTGTGGCAACTGTATATACAAGTGAGATACATGCCGAATATTTTCTTCATGCAGGAATTATTTATGCTCTGATTTGGGCTTTAAATTTTAAAGGTGTTACTAAAATAACTCCTTATTTGATTTTAGGAGTTGCTCTTTGGGTATATATTCATGCAATAGGTATTCATGCTACTATTGCAGGTGTTTTATTGGCTTTTGCGATTCCCATTCAATCAAAACTTGAAGAGAGAAAATTTATTAATGAAACTAAGAGAAATTTAGAAGATTTTGAAAATAATATAGACGAGATTCCTATTTTGAACCATCACCAAATTGATTCTTTGGAAAATATTGCATATAGTTATGACAAAGTTCAAAATCCTTTGGTAAGATTAGAGCATAATCTTCACGGACTTTCCGCTTTTTTTATTATGCCTTTGTTTGCTTTTTCAAATGCAGGAGTTCTAATCGACTTTTCAAGCGTAAGTCAAAACTTTATGATAGTTTTAGGTGTAGTTTTAGGTCTTGTATTAGGAAAACCAATAGGTATTTTAGGATTGACTTATCTTGCCCAAAAACTTAAAATTGTAAAAAAACCAGATGATATCTCTTGGAGTGAAATTTTAGCCGTAGGTTTTATTGCCGGTATCGGATTTACTATGTCAATTTTTATCACCCATTTGGCATTTATGGATGAAAATATTATTGCGGCAGTTAAACTTGCAGTATTTGCAGCTTCTTTTATAGCAGCAGTAATTGGAGTAATACTTCTATTAACAGTCAAAAAATCATAGAAATAGAGCAATTTTGTTCTATTTCTATTTTTATACTTTAGGTATAATCTTTTTATGAAACTAGAATCTTTAAACCAAATTTTTTTTGAAAATATTCAAAACTCTAACGGTCAATTTTCAAAACATTTTCATAATACCTATACTATAGGTCTAACCCATGACGGTATTTTTAAATCAATAAACCAAAACAAAGCCACTTTAACATATAAAAACGCAACAAGAGTAATAAACCCCGGAGAAGTTCACTGCGGTAATTCTAACTCATGGAAATATACAAACTTTTATCCTACGGTTAAACTTATTACGGATATTTATGAACAAATATTTTTTGAGAGAAAAACTCCAGTATTCGTAAAACATATTATTGAAGATCTAACTTTATACAAACTTTTATTTAAATTTTTTGTAAGTGCATATGAAAACAAAGATTCTATAGAAATAGAGACATATCTAATAGAAGCCTTGTCTTATCTAATAAAAAAATACGCAGATAAAACAAAATCTTTTGAACCTCTTTTTAATGACAAAAAAATCATAAAACATACTATTGAATATATTAATGACTCTATTGAAACAAACCTATCATTAGAAGAGCTTGCTTTAAATTCAAACTTAAGTAAATACCACTATATAAGAACTTTTAAAAACAGTACAGGAATAACTCCACATCAATATATTATGATGCAAAGAGTACAAAAAGCAAAAGAGCTTATCTTAAAAAACGTAAACTTAAATGAAATAGCTTCAAGTGTAGGATTTAGCGACCAATCCCATTTTATAAGAACATTCAAAAAAATTTACGGTTATGTACCTAGCCAGATAAAAGAAAACAGCAATTTTGTTCTATACAAAAAAAATTAAATGATGTAAACTTTCGATAAAAAGAGTTTACATGACTGAATCAAATAAAAATATATTCTATTTTCTGCTATTTTTGGCAATGCTTTCTTGGGGTGCTTCTTGGGTAAATGTTAAAGTTTTAAGTTCTTATATAAATGAGTTTGAAACTATGTTTTTACGATTTTTTATAACTGCAATTACTATGATTCCTATAATTTTGGTCTTAAAAAAATCTTTCAAAATTGATTTAAAAAGTTTAGGTCTTGTTATTATTACCTCTATTGTTTTTATCTGTTATATGAAATATTTCTTTTTGGGAACAAAATACGGAACGGCTAGTTTAGGCGGAGCTTTTGTAACGACGCTGATTCCTATAAATACATTTTTGATTTTAGCACTTTTCGGAGAAAAAAAGATTACTAAGAAAGATGCTTTTGCCCTGTTTATAGGAGCAATAGGAGTTTTAACCATGCTTAATATTTGGTCTTTTAAAACAGATGAAATATTTTTAATACAAAATTTGTATTTTATTTTAGCCTCTATTTTCTGGCCGATTATCACGATATTAAGTTCAAAATCGACAAAAATATCACCTATCGTTTTTACATTCTATTTATATATTGCAACTTCAATTTTAAATATTATATTTTTTGTTGATATTTCAAAAATCAATTATCAAAGTTTTGATGAAATATTTTATATAAACCTTTTTGTTCTTACGATTATAGCTTCAACTTTTGCAAATACAATATATTTTTTAGGCATAGAGAAGTTAGGAGCCAGAGAGGTTAGCAGTTTTATCTTCTTTGTTCCTTTTGCCGCAATTATCTTAAGTGCATTTTTTTTAAAAGAAAAAATCACTCCTTCAATTATAATTGGGACAATATTGACTATAATTGCCGTCCAGATTTTAAATAATATAAAAATAAGAAGAAAGAAAAAGATTGAGCAAAGAGATTAAAAAGATAAATGCATTAACCCTTTCGGGACTTATTATAGGTCCTATATTGGGTTCGGGAATTATACTTCTTCCTGCTATGTTATATAATATGATTGGGAATTTTTCTCTTGTAATTTGGTTGATTATTTTAACTTTGGGTTTTGCCTTTGCCCTTGTTTTCGGCAAACTTGCAATTAAATTTCCCGGAGACGGAGGAGTTAGTTTAGCAACAAAAGAGGTTTTAGGAAGAAAATATCAGTTGCTTACCTCTTTTTATCTAATTTGTGCCGTATTTTTCGGACCTGTCGCCGTACTTTTAATAGCAGGAAAATTTTTACAAGAGTTTTTTCCTAACACCTCTTTGGAACTTTTAGGCTTTTATGTATATATTATAACTTATATTTTGCTTCTTATTAGAATCAGTTTTCTTGGGAAATTGATGTTAATAGTAACTTCGAGTATTACTGTAATATTTTTTCTTTCAAGTATTCATATTATATTAAATACTCACCATTTTGACCTTACGTTACCATATATTTCAATAAAAGAGATAGGTTACTCTTTTATTTTGGTATTTTGGGCAATTGTAGGATGGGAAGTTATAGGAAACTACTCAAATGAAGTAAAAAGTACCTCTACGCTTACTAAAGCGGTAATTTTTTCCGCTATTGTCGTATCTTTGGTATATATATTATTAACTCTTGCTATTTGTTTAGGAGAGTTTCCAAAAAATCAAGAGTTTAAACTTCTTATGCTAATAGAACCTCTTTTTGGAAAAGTATCGAATATTATTTTAACTTCTATATCCGTAATACTTTGTATAGGAACTTTGATTCTTTTTGTAGGCGGAGTTTCAAGACTTATAAAATCTCTAGAAATAAGCACTTTTACCTCTAAAACAACTAAAAACGGGGTACCTATAGGAGCTTTAAACCTATTATCTCTTTTTTATATTATTACTTTGCTTCTTGTTTATTTTGATCATCTTACTTTAGATAATCTTGTAGCCTTTGCTGACGGCTTTTTTATAGCAAATGCTATTATTGGACTGATTACGGCTGTTGTTCTTTTTGAAAACGGTATATTAAGATTTTTTGCTATTGTTTTGACTATTCTGTTTTTTATTATACTTCTTTTTTCAAATATTTTCGTTTTGGCTCTTATATTAGGACTTTTTTTATTTACATATTTAAAGAAGTAGATTTTACTTCTTTAATCAGATTTTCTAAATTTTTTATTTTTCTTTACATACTGCATTTATAATTATTTGGAATAAAAAGTTTGAGATATAATCCAAAGTTTTTTTATCATTTTGTTTTAATTCTTCAGTACCAAGAGCAAGTTTACTCATATGTATAACATAAAAATTATGTATCGTACCGTGAATCAAAGAAGAGAAAGCATAAGTGTTTATATTTTCAAATTCAGAATTTAAATCTAGTTTTGAAAAAATTATATCCACATAATTTATCTGTTTGCTGATTAAAGGAAGTATATTTTCATTTATATTTGCTCCGTAATTTGCAAGTTCTCTAAGACCCAAAGCTATTAAATACGGATTTTTCTCAATATTAAAACATAAATTATCTATATAAGATTTTAGAAGTATTTTCCCGTCTCCTTCATCTTTTGATAAATCAAAATCTAAACTGACTTTGCCTAAGGCATCTTTTAAAACCTCTTCATACAAAGTTTTTTTATCTTTAAAGTAGTAATAGATTGTTGCTTTATTAAGTTTTAGTTTTTTAACTAAATCATTCATGCTAACAGCATTGTACCCAAGCTTTGAGAACTCTTGGGTTGCTGTATGCAGTATTTGTTCTTTTGTAGTCATTTTTTACCTGTTATAACCAACCATTTGGTTAAAAGTTTTATAAAAATTATATAAGGAAATAACAAAATTGTCAATAATATCCTCCCCCCTCTTAGAAAGAGGAGAAGAATTTATCTTACATAAGAGCCGTTGTTAAAATCGATTGTTGTTCCGTTTACATATTCAGGACAATCTGTTGCCAGCCAAAAAATCACTTCCGCTGCTTCATCAGGTTGGGCAAATCTTCCGCAAGGTACTGCTTTTTTAAATTCAAGTTTTCTCTCTTCGGAATTATCTTTTTGCATATCTGTTTCAACAGGACTTGGAGCAATACAATTTACTATAATACCGTGACTTCCCAAAAGTTTTGCAAATATTTTAGTAGCATTTATAAGTCCCGCTTTTGCTATTCCGTACCAAATATCAGGATGCCCTATTTGTCCCGCAATAGAAGCTGTATTTACTATTCTTCCGTAACCTCTTTTTTTCATACCTTCGCTAAAAAGAGTTATAAGTTCAACAGGAGCATACAAATCCACATTCATAATATGCTCTTTTGCTTCTAAAGGGTAGTTATCATAAGTATATTTTGGCTGCATATACCCCGCATTGTTTACCAAAATATCAATCTCTCCTACCTCTTTTACCAAAGTTTTAAGATCTTTCATATTTGACAAATCATACTCTATTGTTTTTACTTTTGGATTATTCTTAATAGGAAAATTGGAAAAATCTCTTGCTACAGCTATAACCTCATAATCAACTTCTAAAAATTTTTTAACTACTTCAAGACCGATTCCTTTATTTCCGCCTGTAACTAAAACTCTGTTTAACATTGAATATCCTTTTTAATTTATTATAAAAAAATAACCTAATATATATCTTAGTTGTGAATATATAAAATAATAAAACTGATTTTAAAAGGAGCCTTTATGAAAGTTTTATTAACAATGTTTTTCTCTTTTATCTATCTTTTTGCCGTTGATCCTATAATGCTGCCTCTAAAAGGAGTTAAAGTTATACATCAATTTAGCAACGGTGTAAAAAAAGAGTATACAATACAAAGAGAAGTTGCCGCAAACTGTATGGATGTGGCTATTAATGTAGAAAATTTCCAATCAGGGAATTTAGCTTCCAAAAATATCGACGATAACTGTAAAAAAAGTTTTATTGTTACAAAAGGGACTATTCAACCTCTAAGTTTAGTAAAAGGAGTAAAGAGTGTCGCAGAGTTGGAAGTTTTGGATTTTATTGCAAATAAATCTTCTAAAAATCCCGATAAATATATTTTGGTTGACAGCAGAAGAAGTGACTGGTTTAATGCAGGCACAATCCCAAGTGCGGTAAATATTCCTTATGATGAACTAAGTTATGATGAAGATTTTGAATTTGAGTATGAAAGAGCTTATGAACTTCTAGGCGTAAAAGTTTTAGGAAAAGACAAATTTGATTTTTCAAATGCTAAAACTGCCCTGTTTTTTTGTAACGGTTCATGGTGTGCCCAATCTCCAAGAGCTATTATAAAGCTTGTAAATATAGGTTATCCAAAAGATAAAATATTGTGGTATAGAGGAGGAATTGCTGCTTGGGCAGGAGTATCTTTAACTCTTACGAAAAAAGCAGAGGCTAAAAAATAGCCTCTTAGTTTTGTCCGAACATCTCTTTAAAAGCTTTTGCTATCTCTTGATTTGTATGGACTCTTTTGACTTCAGAACTTTTTTGAGGTTCTGTTTTCATATCGTTTTTATTAAAAAGTTGATCTAATTTAAACTTATCACCGAGTTTTTCTTGAATTTTTTTCTCCAACTTTTCTGCTTTCTTTTTAAGTTTTTTACCTGCTTCACTTTTTAAAAAGGCTTTTGTATCTACTGAAACTTTAGGATTTGTAAGGCTTCCTTTTATTGTAGTATCAAAACTGTATTTTTTTATTGCAGCTTGAACAAGAGCATTTATAGTGTTTTTCTTTGTATTAATCGTACTGCTTGGAACTTTAATTGTCGTATTTTTACTTTTCATATCAACAACTGCATTTATTATTTCATCTTTTATATCACTTTTTAATTCAACTTTTTCGTAAATCTCTTTTGTCAAATCAAATTTTGCAAGGGTATTTATGATATTTGAATATTCATTTTTAATAAACTGTCCGTTTAATAAATTCCCGCTTATTTTCCCCTCTTTTGAAGCAAGATTATAATCTACGTCAATATTAGATTTAGAGGTAAAAATTTCAGGATAATATAACATATGAGTTAAATCTTTTACTTCCACGCCGTCAATTTTTGCTTTGAAATCATCATTTAAAAGATTAAAGTTTATATCACCGCCAAACAGTGAAGTTTTTCCGTCAACATTTAAACCCTCTTTATCTTGTTTTATATTTCCCGTAACTTTTACTTTCCCTCTCATTTTTTGTTGAGTAATATCTTTTAATTTAGACAAATCTTCAATATCTAAAATATAATCACTATTAAAACTTGTATCTTTTAGATTGAAAATTGCTTTTTTCATATCAAGTAAAGCAACGCTTGTATTAAAATCCACAACCGATAAAGCTCTTGTATCTTCAAGATTAGTGGTAATATTCCCTGTGAAATCCAATTTTTCTTTGAGTTTTTGATTAAACTGTTTATTTACGACACTGTTGTTCACCAAACCTTCGGTAATTTTTGTAGTAATTGTTCCATCAAGATTTTCCAAATTGGCATTATCTACTTTTGCAACAATATTTACAAGACCTGTAGCAAACTGGGGTTGGTTTACAAGATTTAAAATCGAAGCTATTTTTGCATTTCCCACTAAAATATTCAGATATTTCGGTTTTGAATCTTCTACTTTGATATCGTATAAAGTCTCACTTTTAAAGATATCACTCTCACCTTTAACTGAAATATTTTTATCTTCAACTACTACATTTCCTTTTGTAGAAAAAGAGCCGTTTAATTTTTGATTTATTAGTGATTCCAGTTTTGATAAATCTTTTACCAAAAGAGTGTAATCACTGTTTATACTCATTGAGTTTAGATTTACGTTTGCATCTTTTACGTTCAGTTTTGCCATATTACTATCTAAATCCAATTTGGTATTTGCATTGTTTGGAATAAGGTTTGTAAGAGTATTTACATTAAAAGTAATAGGTGTTTTATCTGTTTTTAACTCTTTGTTAATAGCTTTTGCATTTAAAATACCGTTTGTAACGGAAGTTTTAATAACACCGTCTAAAGTAGGAATATCGGCATTTTTAATATTTGCATCAATATTTAACAATCCTTTGGCAAAAGCAGGCTGATTTGCCATATATAAAAGTTCTTGAACTTTTGCATTGCTCATATTAAATAAAATATTATTAGGTTTAAAATCAACAAGTTTTATATTGTATGAAGTATCACTTGAAGCCAGGAAACTTTTCCCTTCAACTGTTGTTAATTCTTGATTTCCTTTTATAGTACCTTTTGTAGAAAAAGAGCCGTTAAGCTTTTGTTTTGTGATATTTTGAAGTTTTGATAGATCTTTTACATTTATATCATATGTCAAATCAACACTTTTTGCAAATAAATTTAATTTACCTTCGATATTGATTGTTGAATTTTTATCAAGAGTAGCTTTAAATAAAATATCGCTTGTAGTAAGTTTAAAATCATCAACTTTCATATTTACGTCTTTTTGCCCTTCATTTACCTTGTTTTCAATAATTGAAGCAACAAATGAATTACCCGTAGAAGTAAATAACAAGCCGTAAACGGCTCCTAAAACAATAATAATAAATAGAGTTAATCCGAAAAATAGTTTTTTCATTTTTTACCTTTAGTACTTTGGTATTAGTTTGTTGATTATACATAAAAGAAATTGAAGGACTTATTATTTCCTTACATTAAGTAAACAAAGTGAAATTTTTCCGTTTTCTAATAAAACCTTAAATATTTTTTTTGTAAAATTTTGTCCAATACAAAGTGATAAGTAGGGATACGCAAGCCGAACGGACTTTGTAAAAAATAAAATTAAGGAATATAGAATGAAAAAAATCGTTCTTTTAATGCTAGCTATCGCTGGTGTTGCATTCGCTGCTGATGAATCAGTTGCAAACGAAACTTTAAAAGCTTACTCTGTAGTTGCTGCAGGTATCGGTCTTGGTCTTGCTGCACTTGGTGGTGCTATCGGTATGGGTAATACTGCTGCTGCAACAATTGCCGGAACTGCAAGAAACCCAGGTCTTGGTGGTAAATTAATGACTACTATGTTCATTGCATTAGCGATGATCGAAGCACAAGTTATTTACGCACTTGTAATTGCTATGATTGCATTATATGCAAACCCATTCTTAGGGTAATTTGTAGAACTACAGATTTTATAAAAAACTTAAAAAGGTCAGGAGCTTTTGCTTCTGACCTTTTTTTTATTCCAAAAAGTCACTTTTATTTCATTTTGAAGCATTAAAATAATCCAAAATAATGGAAAATTATCCAAAGAAGGATTATTTATGAGAAAATACGGTATAAAAACGAAGATTTTAATCTTACTCTTCATTTCAATTATAATATCTTTTTTCATACTAGGAACAGATAGTATAAAATCAAAATATGATGTACATTTTTCTAACTTAAAAGAAAAAGAGATAGAACTATCAAGGCAAAGTTCAAAATTTATTTATGCTTATTTACAGACAAAAGTTGATGTATTAAAAGCTGTGGCAGATGAGTTGCCTCAAAATATGGATCAATTATATATGGACAATCCTAGGATTTTGGAAAAACTTATATTAGGTTCAAAAGCCGGTAAATTTTTTGCAGTATTTGTCGGTTTTGAAAAAGACGGAACTTATGTAAAATCAGATAAAGAAAAAAGAACTCCCGAAACAACAGGATATGATGCAAGAAAACGTATTTGGTATACAGAAGCCGTAAGAAAAAATGCGGGTGGAGTTACTGTTCCTTATATAGATTATACTACCAAAAAATTAATAGTAAGTGTTTATTACCCTTTAAGAAGAAACGGTAAAATTGTAGGTGTAGTAGGTTCGGATATTTTTATAGATACCATTGTAAATACTATTATGAATATAAAATTCAAAGAAAGCGGTTTTGCTTATTTGGTAGATGAGGATGGAAATATTCTTATTCATAAAAATAAAAAACTAATAAGCGATCATAAAAAAAGCAGCTTATATTTGAAAATGGAACAAAAACATGAAAAGAATTTTGCAGAAGTAGAAGAAAACGGAAAAGTACTATTTGCTGCAACTTCTCCAATCAAATTGACAAATTGGCATACTATTGTTCAACTTGACAAAAGTGAAATAGTAGAAGAGATTAAAAAAAGTATGATAAAAGAGGCATCTCTTTACTTGATTTTATTGATAATTATTTTACTTGTACTCTATTTTTCAATGATTAAATTATTAAATCCTTTAAAAAAAGTTGAAGAAGGATTAGAATCTTTTTTCAAATATTTAAAAGCAGAAATAAGTAATCCTGAAAAACTTAATATAAAAACAAGTGATGAATTCGGGAATATGGGAAATACAATAGATAAAGAAGTAGAAAAAATCTCAAAACAATTTGAAGAAGACAAATACTTAATAGAAGAGGTTAAACAGACTGTTGCAAAAATAAAAGAGGGAAAATTAGATCTAGAGGTAAAAAAATCTACGACAAATAAATCTTTAAATGACTTAAAAGATATTTTAAACGATATGATTACAACAATAAATAAAAATGTAAATAGTAATATCAACCCTATTTTATCAAAACTTGAAGATTATTCAAATTTAAACTTTGAAGAAGATATCCCAAATGCAAATGGTGATATAGCAAAAGGATTAAACAATCTTTGTAATATTATCAATCAAATGTTACAAGAAAACAAACACAACGGTCTTACTCTTGAAGAGAGTTCAAAACAGTTGCTTAAAAATGTTGATATATTAAATAAATCATCAAACGCAACGGCAGTATCTTTAGAAGAGACTGCTGCGGCACTAGAAGAAATTACAAGTACAGTAGCCAATAATACTAACAATATTCAAGAAATATCAAATCATTCAGAAGAACTCTCTTCTTCTATTAACGAAGGACAAAATCTGGCAACCTCGACAGTAACGGCAATGGATAATATAAATGAACAAACCCGGTCAATAGCCGAAGCTATTACCGTTATTGATCAGATTGCTTTTCAAACAAATATTCTTTCTCTTAATGCCGCAGTTGAAGCCGCAACAGCAGGAGAATCGGGAAAAGGTTTTGCTGTTGTAGCACAAGAAGTCAGAAATCTAGCAAGTAGGAGTGCCGAAGCTGCAAAAGAGATAAAAGAGTTAGTCGAAAGTGCAACACTAAAAACAGATAAAGGAAAACAAATTGCAGATAAGATGATAGAAGGGTATAAAAAAATTAATTTAAATATTCAAAAAAGTACCGAAGCTATTAAAGATATATCTGAAGCATCAAATGAACAGAGAATAAGTATTGAACAAATAAATGATGTGATTACCGAACTTGACAGACAGTCTCAAAATAATGCCTCTGTTGCAACGCAAACTCATGAAGTCGCAGAAAATACTTCAGCTATAGCAAAAACAATTTTAGATGAAGTCAATAATAAAAAGTTTAGAGAGGAATAACTCTCTTCGCTTAAGTAAAACAGCAAACTCAATATAAATACTCTATTTTTATAATATTTTAATTTAAACTATAAGTTTTTGTTGCTATAATTTCAGTCCAAAAATAAAAGCGACCGTGGTGGAATTGGTAGACACGCTATCTTGAGGGGGTAGTGCCTTAGGGTGTACGAGTTCAAATCTCGTCGGTCGCACCATTAATTTTTAAGCAATTATTTTAAACTTAGTTTCAATAATGTATCCTCTTTGTTAACTATTTTATTCTATTCTTCAATTTAAACTAAAATTCACATAGAATATTGAATAAAACTTAATTATAATCCATCTTATCGTCTATATAGACTTCTCAAAAATTCTTTAAGACTAAATATTACTAATTCTAAATATTACTTTTTTATGATAATATAATCTTTTATTTAATTAATAAGGTTAATAAATGAAAGATATTCTACTACGTGTTATAACAGAAAAAGGAATATATATTGTATTAGCAGTTACTGGTTTTATAACAGGACTTGCAAGTGCTTTTATCGATACATCACAAATGATATCAATTAAATGGTTGATTTTACTTGTCATAATTTTTTTCATAATTTTAATCATCTTCTTTAGTATTTTAAATAAAATTATTTGGGAAAAACAGATATATGATACAATTAAAATTGTCAAATTCAATAAAGAGAAGGAACTTATTGTTTTAAAAACTAATCAAAATATATCTATAAATTCACTATTAACCATTTACGTAAATATTGATGAAATAGAAGAATTACAATGTCTTTGTGTTGTTGAAAACCCGCAAGAAAATAAATTGATATCAATTAAAATAATTTCGTACTTTGTAGATAACATATCAGAAAACATTATAGAAAAAGGAATTGTAAAAACTACAATTCCACAAACCATTTTGGAAGAGGCTAATAATGGATAAAAAAATAAAAGTTATAAAAGTTATAAATGATTATACAGTAGTTATAAATGCTGGTTATAATGATGACATTCAGGAAAATTATGAATTCTTGATTTATGAAAAAGGAGAAGAGCTTTTTGATCCAGATACAAATGAATCTTTAGGTTTTCTTGAAAATGTAAAAGGTACTGCTTCACCAATACATATACAAAATAAAATGACAACATTAAAATCTAATAAGTATTCAGTCTTAGAGCAAAAGAAGATTATAAAAAAATCTGGAAGATATGGTTTAGCAGCACTTTCAGGTGGTGTTACTGAAGAAATAATTGAACCAGGAGAAAGAACTTTAGAGAAATTTGATTTCGTTAATGTAGGAGATTTTGTAAAAATTATAGGGAAAAAGCAAACTTAACTAATATACAATTAAAAAATATGTATATTATAAAGAGTAAATTCAAAAAACTTATAAAAATAAAAGATCAGAGTATTAAACTCCAATCTCCTGTTTTTCACTTTTTAAACCTTTGTAAAGTGAAACACACATTATAAGAAGAACTATGGTAAAAGGTAGTCCTGTAGTTACGGCTCCTGCTTGTAAAGCTTGTAAAGCCTCTTTTCCTCCGACAAAAAGCAAGGCTCCTGCTATTAGCCCTTCTACTATTGCCCAAAAGATTCTTTGAGGTACAGGAGCATCAACTTTTCCTCCTGCTGTAATACTGTCAATTACTAAAGATCCTGAATCAGAAGATGTAATAAAAAATACCAATACTAAGAAAATAGCAAAAAATGAAGTAATCTCTGCAAAAGGAAGATTTTCAAGCATTTGAAACATAGCTAAAGATACATCTGAGATTCCGTTTGACAACTGCCCTACTCCGTCTTTTACCTGCTCTATAGCCGAACTACCGAAAGCACTCATCCAAAGTATCGTGATAATAGTTGGAATCAACAATACTGCAGATACAAACTCTCTTACTGTTCTACCTTTTGAAATTCTTGCTATAAACATTCCTACAAACGGAGACCAAGATATCCACCAAGCCCAATAAAATACAGTCCAGCCGTGAAGCCATGCACTATCTTCCCTATCAACCCAATTACTAAGAGGAATAATATTGGCAATATAATCTCCTGCTGTAGTAAAAAAGTTTGAGAAGATGTTAAATGCAGAACCTGCTAAGATTACAAAGAAAAGAAGAAGTATTGCAACAAGCATATTTATATTACTTAAAACTTTTACTCCTCCGTCAACACCTTTGATAACAGAAAAAGTTGCGATTGATGTCACAACTATAATTATTGCAATTTGCGTCGAAATTCCGGAATCAATTCCAAATAAAAAATTCAAACCGCTGCTTGCTTGTTGCGCACCTAGTCCTAAAGAGGTTGCAAGTCCGAAAATAGTTGCTAAGACAGCCAAGAGATCAATTAGATGCCCTGTCCAGCCCCAAATTTTATCTCCAAATATCGGATAAAATGCTGATCTTACTGTTAAAGGTAGTTTTTTATTGTATGCAAAGAAAGATAAAGACAATCCAACTACACAATATATCGCCCAAGGGTGTAATCCCCAGTGATACATGGTCGCTCCCATTGCTAAGCTCGCAGCTTCAGGGGTATTTGCTTCAACACCAAGAGGAGTTTTATACCATGCGGTATAATAAGCGACAGGTTCAGCAACACTCCAAAACATTAAACCTATTCCCATACCTGCAGCAAAAAGCATGGCAAACCATGAAATTCTTGAGAATTCAGGCTTGGCATCTTTTCCTCCAAGTCTTATTTTTCCTACCGGAAGAAAAATTAAGCTAAGACAAAATATTACAAAAATATTCCCTCCTAACATAAACAACCAGTCGAAATTATTTATTGTCCACCATTTAGCCGTATCCAAAGTCTCTTTGGCTGCTGAGGGGAAAACTAAAGTCAAAACTACAAAAAGTAAAATAGAAATTGCACTTATAAAAAATACAGGATTGTGTAAGTCCATTCCAAAAATTTCTACATTGTCTTGACCAACTTCATAATCGGTATCATACACTTTTGTCGACATTATACTCCTTTTTATTTATATAGATATTCATAATAGTGTTAATTTATATTGATTATATATTATAAAATAGTAAACATAAACTATGTATTTTTTTACATATTTCATGTAATTTTTAAACACCTTATATGTATTTTATATCAGAATATTTATTAAAAAGCAAGTTTTGGTATTTTATTAATATCTATTTATATATATAAAAGGTAAATTATTTGTATTAAAGTGTAAGAAAAAGAGTCAAGATTTTTGACTCTTTTTAAGTAAAAAAAGCTTTATGATTCTTCTGAAAGTTCTATTTTATTCTCATTTTTTGGAAATGTTACTTCAAATTTACTTCCTTTTCCTAGTTTACTTGATACGGAAATATCTCCATGTAAAAGACTTAATAAATCCTTACATATCGCTAAGCCCAACCCTGAACCACCGTATCTTCTTGTTGTGCTTGAATCAGCTTGCTTAAATCTATCGAAAATATATTCCAACTTATCTTCGGCTATTCCTATTCCCTGATCTTCTACTGTTACTCTTATTTTCTCTTTTTCATCTTTTACTCTAAAGAAGATTTTCCCTTCATGGGTAAATTTTAAAGCATTTGACAAAAGATTTTTTATTATCTGTTTTATACGTTCTTCATCACTGTATATTAAATCCAAACTTTCATCTATTTCATATACCAGCTCAAGATTTTTATCTTCTGCTTGAAAATGGAAAATTTCATGAATTCCTTCCATTAAATTTTTTACGCTGAAAGTTCTATTATCCAATATAATTTGTCCTGCTTCAAGTTTAGATAAATCTAATACGTCATTTATCAAAAAGAGTAAATCATTGCCGCATCTGTTTATTATTTCCAAACTTTTTAACTGCTTTTCATTTAGATTTCCACTACTGTTTCTTTTCATTATGCTGCTTATTACATTTATCGAGTTTAAAGGAGTCTTTAATTCATGGCTCATATTCGCCATAAAATCATCTTTTGCTTGAGATAACCTCTCTGCAACATTTTTTGCTTCAAAAAGTTTTTGCGTTTTTTCATTCAACTCATTCATCATTGTTCTAAAATTTGAATTCAGTAAAGAAATTTCGGAAATATCGGTTTTGATTAAATCTATTTTTGAATCCGTACTTTTTATCTGTGAAGTTTGAGTAGAGAGTTTTTCTATAGGTTCAGTAATTCCTTGAGAAAATTGATATATCTTTTTTATTAACAGATAGAAAAATATTATATAAAAAAGTAGCAAAAATGCAATTGCCAAATACCCTATTTTGTTTGACATATCTTTTAAAGATGAAATTGCACCGAAAATCTCCTTTTTATCAATCAAAATCATCAACTTCCAATTTGTTTCATTTATAGTTTGTTGAAAAGTCAGATACTCATTTTCTCCTATTTTTAATATACTGTCAGAGATATCTTTTTCAAAAAGTTTCTTAAAATGTGAAGCAAAAGGACTGTTGTTTTTTAAGATATTAAACTCTTCGGGTTTTTCTATAGTTTTTAATATTGCATTTGTATAAAGATGCTCTTTCAACTCTTTTAGTCCAAGAAGGTTCTCAATTTTTTCAGGCATAGCAAGAATCATGCCTTTATCATCAACCATAAAAAGGTTTGCATTATATGGAAGTTTTCTGCTTAAAAGATTATTTACGATACTGTCAATCGTAATATCCAATCCCGTTACTCCTTCAAGAAAATCTCCTTTGTAAATAGGAACAATACAAGAGAGCATCCAGCCGTTTCCTGCGGGATCTAAATAGGTACTTGTCCACACTGGCTCTTTTTTTGGATTATGTTTTAAATCCGCCAAATAGTAAAAATTATAATCTTTCATTTGAATATGTGAACCGTACTGATCATAAACATAGTCTATAAAAGGATATAGTCTATTCATATTGTCCCAACTGTTAAAATATGCAGCTACTATGTTTGAATTTATATCAACAATATTTTTTAAAGAAGTATCCATGGCTTCTGTGAAAATTGCTTTTTCTCTGGCTTTTTTATCTATTTTTGTATGAGAAGAGTAATAAAGACTTGCTCCTGCATGATTTGTTTTATAAAAAACTCCGTTTTTAGCAACACTAAAAGAGGGTTTCCCGTTTGGAAGTGCAAAATTAGATGGATTTTTAAAAAGTGTCTGATGCTCATTTTGCAAAAATTTTGCAAGGGTCGAGACATCATTTAATTTATCGCTTATAAATTTTGATTCATCCTGCAAAACTTCATAGGTATGAGCTTGTGCCTCTTTTAATAACAGATTCGTACTCTTGGAAGATATATATTCATTAATAGAAAAATATAGAATCAACAATGCAACTTCAACAACAAAAATCGGAATTAGAGAAAACTTTATAAAGTGTGATGATATTACATTCTTAAGAGCTTTTTTAGGCATTTTTTTCCTTTTTATAATAACTTATTCAATTATACAGAAAAAAAGTATTAGAAGGGTATTATTTAATTAAATTGGGAAAATTATTATTAAAAAGACAAAAGATAGATAACTTTTACTTATATTAATTTTTTTTAAAAAAAATGATTTACTTTTAAGAATTTATAAAGAGTCAATATATTACAATTCTAATTAATAATTATTATTAAAATCACTATTTATTATAAGGACTAATTATGGAAAATTTTATATTGGTAATAATTGCTCTGTTGGCACTATATTATATATTTAAAAAAACATTTAAAAGTGGCGGTTGTAATTGCGGAGACAAGAATTGTTCTTCAAAAAAATAGTTTAAATTTTTTATTTTTCATTACAAAATAGACTTTCAAATATTTAATTTGATTTCAAAATCGGCTCAATAAAGTATTGTATAAAAACAATATCTTTGACAATAAGGATAAATCATGAATGCAAAAGTTAAAACCCTGGATATTCTTCCAAAAGGTAAAAAAGCAAGAGTAAGAAAACTACATGCAAAAGGCAAACTCTTACACAAACTTTTAGATATGGGCTTTGTAAATAATGTAGAAATAGAAGTAATAAGAGAAGCTCCTCTTTTTGATCCAATGGAGTTAAAACTACATAATTATCATTTAAGTGTAAGAAAAAGCGAAGCCCGACTAATAGAGATAGAGGAAAAAATGAATGAAGAAAATTAAAGTAGCGCTTGCAGGACAACCAAATTGCGGTAAATCCACAATTTTTAATATGGTAAGTGGAATTGAACAACATATTGCCAACTATCCAGGTGTTACGGTAGATAAAAAAACAGGATTTTTCACATACAATGAACATAGAATAGAGATGGTTGATTTACCAGGAACTTACTCTTTTAGTTCTTACTCTTTAGAAGAGAGAGTCGCAAAAGAGTTTATAATAGATGAAAATCCCGATGTAATTGTAAATGTTGTAGATGCTTCAAATATTAAAAGAAATTTATACTTAACTTTTCAGCTTCTTGAAATAGGAATTCCGGTTATTGTTGTATTAAATATGATGGATGTAGCAAAAAGAAGAGAGATTGAAATTGATTCTAAAAAAATAGCAAAAATGCTTAATTGCCCCGTTATTGAAGCTACAGGTTCAAAAGGAATCGGATCAGAAGAGATAATGCAAAATATCGTAAATATTGCTTCAAATAATCAACAATATGAAGATTTTAAAATCAATTATGAAGAGCTGGAACCCCATATCAATGCTATTGAAGAAAAAATTTCTTCAAGCACTTCACCTTTAAATAAAAGATGGCTTGCAATTAAACTTTTAGAAGGTGATACAAGTATCACCGAACATTTAAAACATCAGTTTTCAAATATTGAAGAGGATGTAAAAAAAGAAGAAAATATTTTTCATGAAAAATATGATAAAGACTCTCCTTCTTTTCTAGCTTCGGTTAGATATGAATCTGCCGATATAATTTATCACAAAGCAGTAAAAGAGAAAAAAATAGGACAAGAGACTTTAACGGATAAAGCAGATAAAATCCTTTTAAATAGATTTCTGGCTCTCCCTATTTTGATTTTGATTATGTTTTTAGTGTATGAAATTTCAATTGTCTGGGGATATAAACTTACGGATTACACTTGGCCTATACTTGCGGCAATTAAAAACTTTGTAATAGATATCTTACCTCCTGCTAATTTGATAGATGTTCCTATGATTACGGATTTTGGTATATGGATGGTAAATAGTGCAAATGCACTTATGAACTATATTCCCATATTTTTTATTCTTTTTGCTCTTATTGCGATTATGGAAGATGTTGGATATATGCCTAGAATGGCTTTTATTTTAGATAGAGTCTTTAAAAGATTCGGTCTTCACGGACAGTCAACTCTTCCTTTGGTTTTAGGAGGGGCAATGGTCGGAGGTTGTGCGGTTCCTGGTGTTATGGCTACAAAAGGAATTGCGGATGACAGAGCTAGAATGGCTACTATTTTTTCCGTTCCATATATGAACTGTTTGGCAAAAGTTCCTTTTTATACCCTTTTGCTGGGTGCTTTTTTTAAACCTGATATGGCTTTGATGATGTTTTTTATCTCAACCGTTACTCTTTTTGTTGCTCTTATTGTGGCAAAATTATTAACTACAACTGTTTTAAAAGCAAGAGAGACAGCACCTTTTTTAATGGAACTGCCTCCTTATCATATGCCTACTTTCAAAGGTGTAATTATAAGAGCCTCACAAAGAGTTTGGATATATATTAAAAAAGTCGTAACCATAGTATTGGCAGTTGCTATAGTTCTTTTTGCAATGTTGCAACTTCCGGGATTAAATAAAGAAGCAGAGGCTAAATATGAAAAATCTCTTGATAAAGCATTAAGCTCTTTTGATAACAAAGTTAAAAAAAGCAAATATTATGAAGAGGTTAATACAAAAGAAGAGGTATCTGAACTTTTAAACTATTATGACGGGTATAGAACAAAAAGAATGGTTGCTACGTCAAAAGATTCGGCAAAAGCTATTGACGAAGATTATCTTGCGTTAAATGAATCATATTTTAAATTTATAAAACCAAAAAGAGATAAAGAGGCTAAAACCGTAAATAAAGCTCTTAGAAAATTATCAACAGACAGAAAAAGAATTTTAAGAGCAATAAAAAACGAAAAAGTAGAAAACTCTCTTCTTGGTATGGCAGGTAGAGCAATCGAACCCGTAACCCAATACGCAGGATTTGATTGGAAAATAAATGTAGCCTTTCTAAGCTCTTTTGCAGCAAGAGAGAGTGCGGTTGCAACGCTTGGTTCAATTTATGAAAACAATAAAGCAGATGATATGAGAGCAGAAGAAGCAATGGCATTAAACAGCGGATATACTCCTCTTCATGCAGCTGCAATTATAATTTTTATGCTTTTAACTCCTCCTTGTATTGCAACAATGATTGTAGTAAAAATGCAGACAAACAGTTACAAATGGATGGTTTTTGCAATATTTTTTCCTGTACTTTTAGGAATTGTTTTATCTTCAATCGTATTTAGTGTGGGATTGATAAACAACTGGAGCGGTGTAGAAGCTATGACCTACTTTTACATTACGATTGTCTCAATTGCATTGATAATAGGTTTAGTTCCAAGTAAAAGAATAAACTGGAAAGGCGGCTTACAATCAAAAGCACAAGGTCAATATAACATTTATGACAAAAATCTTAATAAAGGAGAATAAAAATGAAAAAGATTTTAATTAGTTTAGCATTTTTTGCTAGTTCGGTGTTTGCCCATACGGCAATTATGAGTTGTTTTGATAACGGTGACGGTACTGTTACTTGTGAAGGGGGTTTTAGTGACGGAAGCAGTGCTAGCGGAGTAAACTTTTATATTTTAAAAGACGGCAAAGAAGTTCTTAAAACAAAAATGAGTGAAGATAGTGAAGTTACATTTAAAAAACCCGAAGGTGAATATACTGCCGTATTTAGTGCGGGAGAAGGACACCAAGTAAAAGTTAAAGGTTCAGATATAACTGAATAAAAGGTTTATTATTTTATGCCGCATTTCAAACTCGGCATTTTATTTTATTGATAACAATTCTTAAAATTATTATAAAGGAAGAACAATGTTAAAGAAGGATGAACTTAAATTTTCAAGTAAAAAGTTTCTAATAAGTGCAGCTGCTGCAACAACTATCATGGCTACAAGTGCATTGGCACACTTTCAGATGTTGTATACACCAAATACAGCTTTAACAAAAGGTCAGACTATTGAACTAAGAGAAGTTTTCACCCACCCTTTTGCAGATGAGCATACAATGGATATGGGTAAACAACATGATTCAAAAAAACTTATGCCCGTTGAAGAGTTTTATGTAATAAATAAAGGCAAAAAGAAAGATCTAAAATCGACTTTAAAAGATATAACCTTTAAAGGAAATCATAACAGCGGTCATGCTTATGCTTCACAATATAAAGCAAGAAGAATGGGAGATCATATTTTAATCTTAAAACCGGCACCTTATTATGAAGCAGGAGAAGATATCTATATCCAGCAAATTACAAAATCAATAGTAAATGTTGCGGGAACTCCTACAGGTTGGGATGAAGAGTTAGGATTAAAAGCTGAAATCGTACCTTTGACAAAACCTTATGCAATTTGGGAAGGCGGAAGTTTTACCGGAGTTGTTAAATCAAACGGTAAAGTTGTACCTTTTGCAGAAATTGAAGTTGAATATCTAAACAGAGACGTAGATTTAAAAAACAATAAAATGGGATCATCATATGTACAAGCGCCGCAAGATGCTTTTATAACAATGGGAATAAAAGCGAACAAAGACGGTGAATTTACTTTTTCTATTCCAAAAGCAGGATTTTGGGGCTTTTGCGCTTTAGGTGTAGGTTCGGATAAAGAATATAAAGGTAAAGAACTAAGCCAAGATGCCGTAATCTGGGTTGAAGCTAAACCTATGAAATAAAACAAAGTTATTAAAACTGGTTTAAATAAAAATAGACTACTCAAAACTTATAGGGAGTTTCTTTTTTTCCTCCCTATAATTTATCTTTTATTAAGTTCATACAAAGTATTTTAGTTATATTATTCATGAAAATTTTTAATACCGATTATCATAATTATAAAAGGAGTCTTATGAAAAGAGTTATTGACTATGAAAAGTATTTCATAATCAGTGAATTTGAAGAGGGTTGGGGTATGGAAGATATCGTTTGTGACGAACAGCTGTATGACTACTGTCTTGAAGCACTGTTTATCCCTGAAGAGAAAATAGAAGAACTCTCTTATACTGCAAACGGTTTAGAGATTATTTTATGTGATTTAGAATCAGAAGATATAAGTGAAGATTGGTATGTTAATCTGCTAAAAACTGCAAAGGATAAATAATTATCCTTTTTTAGTTTGATAAAAGCCACTCTCTGGCTTTGGAATAATCCTCAAAATATTTTAATTTAAAAGAGATCATTTTATGAGCAATATTTATAAAATATTCCTCAAACTTACTATGACCTACAATACTGACTTTTTTTATCTCTTTAATATGTTTAACCGTAAAAAGGATTTCATCCCATAAACCTTTTAACTCTATTCCTTCAAACTCTCTAATATCCAATAAAATATTTATTGAAGGTACTTCATAATTTGACAACAGAGTATCAATTTTATCTTTAAAAGATTGGGACTCTTTATGGGTTAATTTTCCTTTTACTGCTAATTCAACAAAAAAGTCATTTAAAGAGATTGCCAAGTTTTCTTCTTCTACTTGTTCCTCTTCTGTCTGCCCATTTTTTGTCTGCTCAAGCTCTTTTACACTGTTATCTATTTTTGACAGCTCTTTTTTAGTCTTCTTTTTTGAGGGCTGATATAAAGTATGATGCCAATAAGAGAAGCCTACAAGGGCAACACCTGCTACTACATGAAGTCTTTTCATAAATTTTGTTTTCATATACATTGAAGTAGCAACTGTGATTCCCATTGAAGCCGTCATTCCTATTTTAGCCAGCTCTTTTTTCGTATCTAAATCTATTTCCGGCAGATAACTCTTTTTCTCTTTTTGTTCTATTATTTGATTTTCCATATTGCTTCTTTATTTAGAATTTTCTATACTATTTTTAATACTAACACCCTTCATTGAATTAAAGAGTAAACCTATAGTCGTTCCGTTATGTAAAACAGCTGTGGTAATAGGGGTAAACAATCCGATGGTAGCACCTGTTAGAATCAAACTGTTAATTCCTACTGTGGCATTAAAATTATATTTTATTAGTTTCATTGTTTTATTTGCCAACTCTTTTACTTCCGCAATAGCTACCAAATCATCTTTTAATAATCCAATATCGGCTGTAGCTTTTGCAATATCGGCACCTTTGCTCATACTTATTCCGACATCTGCACTCATTAAAGCCGGTGCATCATTTATACCGTCACCTACAAAAGCTATTTTAGAACCCTGCTCTTTTAATTTATTTATTATATTTGCTTTATCAGTGGGTCTCATATTTGCATACACCGTATCAACTCCCAGCTCAAAAGCTAAAGCTTCCGCTTTCTCTTTTATATCACCTGTTAGCATTACGATATTTTTTACACCCGATAATTTTAATTTTTGAAGTACATCTTTGGCATTTTCACGAACTTTATCTCTCATACCTATAGTACCCAAAAGTTTTTTGTCATATCCTACATAAAGAATAGTTTTTCCGTCCAATAGGCATTGTTCTATTTTATCTTCATAATTAGAAAAATCAATTTGTTCATCATCTTCTAAAAAGTGTCTGCTTCCTATTACGACCTCCTTATCATTTACAATAGTTTTTACGCCGTGTGCAACAATAAATTCAACCTCTTCGTGATGCATATGAACAAAACCTTTCTCTTTTGCGGCTTTAACAACAGCTTCAGCAACAGGATGAAAATAGTGTTCTTCCGCACTTGCCGTCAAATTTAAGATATCATCTTCTTCCCACTTTTCATCAAAAGAGTTAATAGATTCTACTTCTAAATGACCGTAAGTCAAGGTTCCTGTTTTATCAAAAACAAAAGTATCGGCACTATGTAAAGCTTCAATAGCTTTTGCACCTTTAATCATAATTCCGTCTTTTCCCGCTTTTGAAATTGAAGATTTAAAAGCAACGGGAGTTGCTAGTTTAAGGGCACAAGAGTAATCAGCTTGAAGCACAGCTGCAACACTCTCAAAATCTTTGTTTATAAGATAAGAGACTCCTGCCAAACCTAAAGTTACAGGCACTAATTTATCAGCTAGTTTCGTAGCTTTTAGTCCTATAGAAGATTTTTCGTTTAAAGAACTTACAATATAATTTTTTATTCTTGCAGTTGCAGTATCTTCTCCTACGTATTCAGCCCAGATTTTTAATCTTCCGTCTTCTATAACGGTTCCTGAGATAACCCTGTCACCTCTTTGTTTTGCTACAGGTTCACTCTCGCCTGTCATTGAGACTTGATTAACAGAAGCATTTCCCGTAAGTACATGACCGTCAACGGCTATTGTATCGCCAGCACCTACTATTACTATATCCCCTACTTTAAGTTCACTTGTATTTATAAGTTTTTGGGTTAATTTTCCATTCTCTTCAAACTCAACCCAGGCTTTGGTTACATTTGGTTTTGCCAACTCTTTTATCAAATCATCACTTTTATGAACCGTAGTCTCTTCAATATATTCGCCAAGTTCAAGCATAGCATTGGTACTATTTGCAGCTAAATAATCTTTTCGTGCAATACTAACCGAAACAGCAGTTGCTTCAAGAACTTTAGAAGTTAATCCCTCTTTAAAAAGCTCTTTTGTTCCTTCTACTAAAAGAGGTTTTGCAGCAACAGTTGTTAGAAGAAATTTTGCCAAATCATTTGAGATAAATCGTTCTGCTACTAAAACACTGCTTGCTCTTATTACACCGTTTAAACTAGGTTCACTCTCATCTATACAATCTATACATGAACCTTTGAAGGTATCACATATTTTATATTTGTTTACATCAAGTCCCAAAAGAATATCTCTAATAGTATTTAACGCACTGCCGTCATGTTCAAAAACTATAGAACCTATTTTTTTATTTATCCGTACTTTATTTATTCCGTTAATGGACTCTAAATATTGAATTAAAGAAGAAGTGTTATACTCTTCATTTTTTAAGCTTTCACAATAAAATCTTGCTCTTTTGGAAGTTTTATGTAAAAGTTTTATATTACAACTCATAAATCTGTTTAATCCTCTTTTTGAGCTTCCATTTCAGCTTTTGCGTCTTCAAATCTCTCTTTCATCTCTTCGATTCCTGCACCGAACAAAGCACTTCCTTTTGCAATAGTTTTAAAAATTGTTTTTTGTGCTTTTTCATTTGTAAGAACATAAGCTCCCACAGCTCCTATTACGGCACCTAATAAAAATTTATTTGTATCAAAACTGCCTAAAAGACTTGAATTTGTATTTGCAGCAGTCGTATTATCGCTTATATACGGGTTTTGATTTGCTAAGTTAAGATCTTGTTGTGCCTGATTTTGATTATTTATATATGGATTTGTATCTATTGTATTATTTTGCATTATTTTTCCTCTTCTGCTTCGATTTCTTTTCTTTGAGTTAATTTATCACTTACTTTTTCCACTGCATAAACACCCATAACACCTACTGAAATTGCAGTAAGCATATTAACTATATTTCCCTGCCCTAAATAATTAGCCGCTGCAATTGCACTTCCTGTTGCAATTCCACCTTGAGCAGAGAGTTTAATTGAACTGTTAATAGCTTCACTCTTTTGAATTTCACCGTTTTTATATTTATTATAATTTATAGCCGCAGCAAGTGCCCCTGCTGCTAATGAACCGCTTACTACATGCCCTGTTACATTTCTTGGTGCACCTGTATTAATTGATAAACTACTCGTTGCCATTGGCTGTTTCTCCCTCTTTTTCAATTTTCTTCTCTTCTTTTTTTGATTTTAAAGACTCGACTTTTTCATCAACGCTTGCTTTTACGTCTTTTGCAAACTCTTTTGTTTTTTCATATCCCTCTTGGGCAAGATGTTTGGCTTTTTTTGCACCTTCATTTACGTTTTTTCTGATTTTTTTATTATTATTGTATGCAACAACTGCAACTGCTCCTGCTGCTATACCTGCTATGAACGGTAACATTATTTCTCCTTTTTAGATTTTTTCTTTTTTGAAAATAACAACACTAAAGAACTGCCTATAACAGCTCCTAAGGCAAACGGAATTAACGGCATATTACACCTCCTCGTCTTCTTGGATATCTTCGCTTTTTTCTTTCGTCATTTGAGATAAAACACCTGCACCTACGGCTCCTAACAAAGCTCCGCCTATAAAAGAGAGATTTGTATTACTTAAAAGCTTTAACATATCTTCTTGGGTAACTTGTCCTGAAGCAAATTTTGAAGCCATTTGACCGAATTCATCCATTTTTGAAATTGCTTCATCTATATTATGTTGCGAATATTGTTGATAAATTTCATTTACGTTTACTTGTGTATCACTGCTTGAATGATTAATTACAGCCTGTCTGAAACTTGGAAGATGATTATTATAAGAAGCAGCTTGCATTCTGTAAAGAGTGTCTAAAACATCTGGATAATCTTTAGCATAAGAGATTAGATTATCATACATTTTTATATTATCGATTTCTGCTGCAACTGCTATTTCAGAAGCTTCCAATAAAGAGTTCGGGGCTTCGATTTTACCTTCCCAGTCATTTACGGGCATAGGAACTTGATGTTTTTCCAATATTAAAGCCAACTCTTGATAATGTCTTATTTCTGCTTCTAAAATATTTGAAAAAGGTGATACGTTACCAAATTTTTCCAATATTTTTCTATATGTTTCATAAGCATGATACTCATCATAGATAGCTATTCTTAAGACTTGATCTAAAACCGGTTCATTATAGTTTGGATCTACTCTTAAACCTTTTAGCAGATCTTCATCAAAATTTTTTATTATACTATCTTGCTTTGTTTCCAGTTGTTCCTGCGTTACTGTGTTTTCTTGAATATTTTCTTGCATTATGCCACCTCTTTTTCAAGCTTGTTTAAAATTTCTGCAATCTCTTCTAAATTTTCTTGACCAATCAAATCTTTCCATAATTTATCAGGAAATATTTTATTATCATATTCAATTGTTATTGAACCTACAATTTTATTTATCTTTATTTTTTTTATTCCATCTATTTTATTAGGAATATCTTCAATATCTTCTAAAGTTATATTTTGACTCTGTTCTTTTATTTTGGGATTTACCCTAACTCTTATTCTTCCTTTTATATGGTGAACCAAAGTTAAATAAGAACTAATCTCTATTAATTTTTCTGTTGTAATCAATTTTATATTCCTTTTTATTATTCACAATTATCTACACTTCTATTTTAAACTTAACTTAATATAAATCAAGAATTATTATCATCAATAGCCAATCTTGAAGAGTTTGCCATAATTCCTATTGTATGTCCGATATGGATCAAACCCGCACCTACAGGGGTTAATCTTCCCATGGCAGACAAAGCAACACCCGCTAAATTTGTACTTGTTCCTATATAATAATTTTGATTTACTACATTCAAGCTTTTTTTACTTACATCATATAGATTAACGATATCTTCGGGATGTGAGTGTGTGATTGCTACATCCGATACTGCAATAGCGGCTTCACTTCCACCTGCTGCAAAAGAGATTGCAACATCTGCTTTACTCATAGCATAAGTATCATTTACTCCATCTCCTACCATAACAACGCTTTTGTATTTTTTCTTCAACTCTTCTATTGCATCGGCTTTGCCTTTAGGAGATTGATTTGCAAAAACAGAATCAAAACCGAAATCAAGAGCAAAACCGTTTGCCACTTTAACCTCATCACCTGTTAATAAAGCTATATGTTTAACTCCTCTTTGTCTTAAATCCTCAATCATCTGTTTTGTTCCTTTTCTTACTTCATGAGTAAAGCCAAGAACTCCTAAAATTTCATCGTCCAATGCTATATAAACTGCCGTTTTGCCGCTGTTTAGTAGTTTTGAACTAACATTTTTATAATCTTTTAAAGAAATTTTATATCTGTTTAATAAAGCTTTGTTACCTACTAGAAGTCTTTTATCATCGATTTTTGATTTAACTCCGAAACCTGGAATGACTTCACTTAAAATATTTTGATTTATCTCTATGTTTTTTTCATCTGCATATTTTACGATTGAATTTGCAAGAGGATGAGAATTTCTGTATTCAGCCGATGCAGCATACTCTAATAACAGTTTTTCATCTTTATTGCTTAAAGAGATTATATCCGTGATTACGGGTTTTCCTGTTGTCAAAGTTCCTGTTTTATCAAAACAAAAAACTTCACTTTTACTAACATTTTCTAAGGCATCTCCGCCTTTTATTAAAATTCCTTGTTTTGCAGCATTTGCAATTCCACCGCTTATTGCCGTTGAAGCAGCTAATACCGTTGCACAAGGACAAGACATAATTATCATAACGGAAAAGGCTGCACTAAAAGAGCCTGTTAATAAAAAAGTACCTACTGTTAAAGCTGTTCCAAGTTTAAGAAGTCTGTTTGCCAATCTATCCGCTTCTAATTCACTTGGAGATTTTTGCATTAAAGAGAGTTCTACTTCTCTCATTGTTCTTGAGATATAAGTTTCATTTCCCAAAGCAATAACTTTTATAAAAACTCTTCCTCTCTCACAAACAGTTCCCGCAAAGACCTCATCTGACTCTTTTTTATATTCAGGTTCGCTTCTTCCGTTTATAATTGCTTCATTTATTTCAGCACTTCCTTGGGTAATTATTCCGTCAACGGGAATTTTTTCTCCGCTTCTGCAAACAACTATATCGTTTTGTTTTAGCTCTTCTATATTTACTTCTATCTCAACATCATCAACTAAAACATAAACTTTTTTTACATCTAATTCAACTAAATTTTGAATCTCTTGTCTTGATCTATTTGCAATATACTCTTCAAGCAGCATTCCGCCTCTTAAAATATAGATAATTTCAAAAGCTGCCGTTGCTTCTCCAAAGAAAATTGCAAGAAGAAGTGTTCCGCTCATAAAAGTTTGAAGAGTAAATCTTTTTTGTTTTATATCCTCTAAAGACTCTTTTAAAAGCGGAATTGCTGCTACAAAAGAGATAATTCCCACTAAGCTAAAAGCAGTTGAAGCAATTGTTGCTCCTAAAATATTTTCACTTACAAAAATATAGATTGCATAACCGCTTAAAAGAGCAAATTCAAAAAGTTTTCTTTTCCAGGACTTTTCATCATGCTTTTTCAAACTACAACTGCTGCAACTTGTACCGCATATAGCTTTACTTGCAGGAATAGATGCAGTTATATTAAATAAATTATTTAATCTCTCAATTACACTGTCAAGTGTTATATTAAGGTTATATTTAAAGATAATCGATTTACAGGAAATATTTTTTCTAAAATCTATAAAAATATCTTTAAACTCATTTTCTATAAGTTCCAAATTGGAACTTAATGCAAACAAGTCGGATTTTAATCTGACTCTGTTGTTTGCTACGCTTTTTATAATAATTTCGTCGTTCATTTTCTTTTAACCTCTGCTCTTAGTATACTATTTATAATTCAAATTAAAATCTTCTTTAAAAGATATTTGCAATATCTATTCTTATAAACATAATAAGAGCTATATAAGTACAATTTTAATAATTAATATCATAAAAGTATAATTAAAAAAAACTTACTCTTCTATAAAAACCTCTTTTGCAACTTTTAAAATTCTATTCGTATCTAATTGCTTGTGTCTCATTTTTATGATTTTTATAATTGGGCAAATTGATTTTTTAGGATCTTCTATATTGTTTTGTTCCACCAACCTGTTAATTTCCGCTCTTATTCTGTAATCTGACATAAATTCTCCTTTAAACTATTTTGATAATCATTATTATAATAATATATCTAATAAACTTAAACATTTATAAATCTGTTATTTTTCTCTTGTATTATTTTTCTTTTTATTGATAACCATTATTAGTATTAAGTGTTTGTTAAGCTTGATAATAATAGAATTCCTCCACATTCTTGATATTAATTATTAAAATAGTAATTAAGATATCATTCTCTTAAATAATAAAAAGGAAACTAAATGAAAAAAACGAAATTAATCACAGCTTCTATAAGTTTTGCAGCTGCATTAGCGTTTGCAGGTTGTTCTACAACTTCTGAAAATACAAAAACAGCATCGATAAAAGTTGAGAATAAAACGGAAAATATATTAAACTCTTATGCAAAAATTGCTCAAGATACTTACGGTGATGCACTAAAAGATGCAAAAGCTTTACAAGCAGCAATTAATGCTTTTGTTAAAAATCCCACTGGCACAACACTTGAAAATGCAAAAAAAGCTTGGCTTACTTCAAGAGAATCTTACGGGCAAACTGAAATTTTCAGACTTTCAAACGGTCCTATTGATGCAGAAGAAGGTTGGGTAGCAGATACTTACGGAGCACTTGAAGGACAAATCAATGCTTGGCCTTTAGATGAAAATATGATTGATTATACAACAGATGCAGACGGAAAAACAACTTCAGGAAATATTATCGATACAAAAGGTAGTTTTAATCCAGGCGGTGAAGATTCAAGTGCAGTTGATGTTTCTAAAATCACAATTGATTCACTTACTGCTTTAAATGAAAACGGTGGAGAAGCAAATGTATCTACAGGTTATCATGCAGTTGAATTTTTACTTTGGGGACAAGATCAAGATTATTCAAACTTTATGAAAGATTCAATAACAAACGGACCTTTAACTGCGGGACAAAGACCTTTATCTGATTTTACAACAGATAAAAACGCTCAAAGAAGATTGACATACCTAAAAGCATCAACGGATAAAATTGTTAATGATTTAGAAACAGTATCTAATGCGTGGGAAGATAACGGATTATATAAAAATGCCTTTTTAGGAAAACTAACAGGAAAAGATGCAAATAAAAATATTCCGACAAATACTGCTTTAAAACAAATTATTGCAGGAATGGGTGTATTTATAAAATCAGAACTTGCAAACGAAAGAATTGCCGTTGCTGTATTAACTCCGTCAGAAGAAGATGAACACTCTTGTTTTTCTGATAATACACACAGAGATATTGTTACAAACTATTTAGGATTTAAAAATGTTTTAACTTCATCATATATGGGTAAATCTTACGGTTCTTCTCTTTTAGATGCTGTTTCAGTTGAAGAAAAAGCAAAAATTATTGCTCTTATGAAATCAATTGAAGTAAAAATTGCAAGCATTGATAAAATAGCAAAAACTACTGCTCACTTCGATTATCAAATAAGACCTGATAATCCTCAAGCAAAAGTTATTGTAAAACTTAAAAACGAGTTGAGAAAATTAGGTGACCAAATGGTTGCAGTTGCACAAGCAAACGGAGTTTCGTTAAGTACAGATGATGTTACAGATCCAGAAGAAACTAAGATTTAATTTTTCGATTACAAAACAAGCCTTAAATAAAAGCCTTATAGCAATTTTTGCTATGGGGCTTTTTGCCGTTAATAGTTCAAGCAAAGATTTATCAACTGATAAAAATAACTCTTTACTTCTTAAACCAATATCACAACTTAGTGATGAGCAGTACGACAAATTTATTTTAGGAAAAAGTTTTTTTAGAATTCCTTGGGTTGAAGCTCCAAGTGCTACAACTGCAAGAGACGGTTTAGGTCCTTTGTTTAATGCAAATACCTGTGCAAGTTGCCATCCGGGCAACGGAAGAGGAAATTTGTATAATAAAAACGGTGATTTTTCAAGAAGTCTTATTCCAAAACTATCAATAAAGAGTAATAACTCTAAAGAGCATAAAGCCCTTATAGAAAAAATGGGATTAGTACCCGAACCAAGTTATGGAAACCAAATATCAATAAACGGTGTTCACGGTGTAAACTTTGAAGCAAAAGCCGGTATTACTTATGAGAAAATTCAAATAACATTCCCTGACGGAGAAGTTGATACTCTTTTAAAACCCCATTATGCTTTAAAACAGCTGCAATACGGCGAACTTCATAAAGACTCAATTCTTACTTTTAGACTAGCACCTTCTTTAAACGGTATAGGTTTATTAGAAGATATTTCAAAAGAGGATATTCTTAAAAACGAAGATGAATTTGACAGAAACAGTGACGGAATATCAGGAAAAGCAAATTATGCTTATTCACCTATTACAAAAAGAGTTGAATTAGGAAGATTTAGCTGGAAAGCAAATATAACTTCCGTTAAACACCAAGTGGCAGATGCTGCAAATAACGATATGGGATTAACAACTGTTTATTACCCTTTTGATACTTGTACTTCAAAACAAATCGAGTGTAAAAAAGCACCTAAAGCAAGAGATCCTTTTGATATAACACAAGAAAGATTAGATGCAATAACTTATTATGTAGAAAAAAGAAAAACATATACGGCAGAAAAAACAAAAGAGTATAAAGAGGGTCTAAGAATATTTAAGCAAATCGGTTGTAACAAATGTCATATATCTTCATTTACAACAAAAAGCGGAATAGAAATTGCTCCTTTTACGGATCTGCTGCTTCATGATATGGGAGAAGGCTTAGCCGATAAAAGAAGTGAATTTAGAGCAACAGGCACAGAGTGGAGAACGGCTCCTTTATGGGGATTAGCACTTCATGAAAAAATAAACGGGAAAAAACCCAGACTTTTACATGATGGAAGAGCAAGAACATTCCAAGAAGCTATTCTTTGGCATCAAGGAGAGGCTCAAAACATAAAAGAGTCTTATATGAATCTTGAAAAAAGTAAAAGAGAAAAACTACTTAAATTTTTAGAAGAGGTATAAAATGAAATTAATTAAAAGTTTATTATTAGTTACTTTATTATCACTTTTTGCAGTTGCAGATGATACTAAAGACAACAAAGAGGTTTTAAAAAATCTTTATGAAAAAGTTATATTAAAAGATGTAAATAGAACTTTAAAAGATATTGATACTTTAAAGCAATCCGTAGAAGAGAAAAAAGAGAAGAAAACAAAAGAGGATTTTACTTCATTGGTAAAATCTTGGAAAAGTGTTCAAGCTTTTTATTTGTTGGGAGATTTAAACGATGATTATATCGATCTTCCAAGATATTTCGATATTTTCCACAACAACAGCGAAGATATTGCAAAACAGTTAGACAGAGCGATAAAAAGCGGTGATTCACCCTCTATTGCCCTATTTAAAAACTCTTTTAAATCAATCAATGCTTTAGAATATACTCTTTTTTCAAAAGATATAAAAAATGAAAGAGTTAATTTGATTGTTTTAACAATTCTTGATAGATTAAAAGAGTTAATGTTAGAGATACAAAGTGAATATAAACTCCAAGAGAAAAACTTTTTAAGTGATTTAAAAAAAGCCAACTCTATTACTATCAATGCAATTATCCAAAATACTTATAAATTAAAAGAGTGGAGAATAGGAGACGTAATAGGAGAGACTAAAAAGTATGAAGGGAAACCTTTAAACAGCAGAGCAGAATACTATTTTAGTAAAAACAGCGCAAATGCTATAAAGGCTATTTTAGAGACATTCAAAGAGATTTTCGAAAATAAAGAGTTTAAAGATTACGGAGATTATCTTCTTGAAATCACCGATGGTACACAGGTGAAAGATTTAAGAGAATCTATAAACAACTCTTTAAAACTTGTTAAAAATATAAAAAATGACGATTTTTCAAACGCTAAAGAGTTATATGAAGAGGTCAGCAATATTCATTTGATTCTGTTTTTGGAAATTATTGAAGAGCTCTCTATTAATGCAAAAATTATTGAAGCAGACGGGGATTAAGAGGATTTTAGATTGAATGATTATTTAGTATTTGAGTATTTGATAAATTCAGGAAGAAGAACTTATTGGATTTATCTACTCTCTTCTTTTGCCATAGCAATAGTTTTTATCTATTTTAACAGAAAATATAAAAGAGTAAATTTCAGTTCAAAACTTTGGTTGCATCCAAGTTCAAAACTTGATTATTACTACTTTTTATTATCATACTTTATAAAAATTTCACTGATTTTTCCTATTGTAATCAGTGCAAAAACAGTAGCATTTTCAGTAAATAAATACTTATACTATAACTTTGGTTTTAATCATATTCAATCTATCTCTTATGAAATGATTATTGTTTTATATACAATTACAATCTTTGTCGTAAGTGACTTTACTAGATATTGGCTTCACAGATTTCTACATACAATCCCGTTATTATGGGATTTTCATAAAGTACATCATAGTGCAAAAGTTTTAAATCCTTTAACTTTTTACAGGGTTCATCCCGTTGAAAATATTTTATACGGCTTTAGATACTCTTTAAGTATAGGTTTGGTAACCGGAGTTTTTATATACTTTTTTGGTTCAAAAATCGGACTTTATGAAATCTTGGGAGCAAATATTTTTGTTTTTGTTTTTTCTCTTTTAGGTTCTAACTTAAGACACTCTCATATTCCTTTGGGATACTTTAAATTTTTGGAAAAATGGTTAATATCCCCAAAACAACACCAAATACACCACAGTAAAAAATATTTTAATAAAAATTACGGAAGTTATTTGGCTATTTGGGACAGAGTTTTCGGAAGTTTAAAACTTTCACATGAAGTGAATGTTTTGAAATTCGGTTTAAGAAAAGAACAGATGAAAAACTATGAGTCGCTTATTAAAATTATATTTTATCCATTTATAAATATTTTAAGAAGGAAAAATTAATGAAATATTTGAAATTCGGCACTTTTATTTTAAGTGCATTTCTTTTAAATGCTTGTTCAAATACAACACCCACAAAAGAAGATTTGGCAAAAAAAATAAAAATGAAAGAACAACTAGGACAAGCGCTTTTTTTTGATAAAAATTTATCTAAAAACAGAACTCAGGCTTGTGCAACCTGCCATAATCCCCAAAAAGGTTTTACCGATGACAGAAACAACGGTGTAAACTCTATGGCATCTATGGGCGATAACGGAAAATCAATAGGAGACAGACAAGCTCCTACGGCAACCTACGCAATGTTTAGTCCTAAATTCCATTATGACAAAAAAAAGAAAAAATACATAGGCGGTCAATTTTGGGACGGTAGAGAAGCAACACTGGCAGGACAAGCAGGCGGACCTCCTTTAAATCCTATTGAAATGGGAATGCCCGACAAAAAAAGCGTAGTTGATAGATTAAAAGAGAATGAGTATTATATTAATACTCTAAAAACTATTTACGGAGACAATATTTTCAACTCTGTAGATAAAGCATATTGGGCTATGACTGATTCTATCGAAAAGTTTGAAATGACAAAAGAGTTTGCACCTTTTGATTCAAAATATGACAGATTTTTAGAAGGTAAATATGATTTGACTCCTCTTGAAGATTTAGGAAGATCTTTGTTCTTCTCAAATAACAATAACTCATGCGCAACTTGCCATGTTTTAAAAGGAGAAGATAAAAAAGGAGAAACTTTTACCAATTATGAATATCATAATATAGGTGTACCTGAAAACAAAAATTTAAGAGCTAAAAACGGAGTAAAAATACATGACGACGGATTACTGGCAAATCCTGAGGTTACGGACAAAAGCAAAAGAGGAAAATATAAAGTTCCTACACTAAGAAACGTTGCCGTAACCGCTCCATATATGCATAACGGAGTTTTTAAAGATTTAAGAACAGTTGTTGAGTTTTATGATAAATATAACAATAAAGATAGAAAAATAAATCCGGAAACAAAAAAACCTTGGGAAGAACCGGAAGTAAAAGATACTATATCTTTGGATGAATTAAAAGCAAAAAAACAAAATGATAGAAAAATCGATGCTTTAGTAGCCTTTTTAAAACTATTAACGGATAAAAGATATGAACATCTTTTGGAAGAAAATAAATAAATTTGGAAGATCTCCTTTTTTAGAAGATCTTTCAAAAAATCTTTTTTTAACTTTTTACTAATCTTTAAAAGATAAAAAGTATAATAATAAATGAAAAACCATTCATTAGGAAATTAGTGTCTAGACTACTTTTAATTTTATTACTTTTTAATTTTTGTTCTGCCTCCTCTTTACAAAATCTCTTAGAAGAGTATGAAGATACTTCAAAAAATTCACTTCAAACACTAAATGAAAAAATGGGTCATGCAAGAATCTACTCCCAAAAAGAGTTAAAACTTATGCAGTATGACAAGCTAAGCGAAGTATTAAAAGAGCTTCCTATTACAAGTCTAAATAGAAATGCTTTAGGAGTAAGTACTTTGTCTCTTGTGGGAACAAAAGCCGATGCAAGTGGCTTTTTCAGACTTTTTATTAATGACCATGAAGTAAGTTCCGCACATACCCAATCTCCGTTTTTAAGTTGGTATGATCTTCCTATTTCTCTTATTGATTATATTGAAGTTTATTACGGTGAAGGTTCTTTTACTTTAGGAAATAAAACAGGAATTGAATTTATCAGAGTATATACTAAAAAAGCCTCAAAAGAGAACGGTGCAAATCTAAAAACAACAATAACAAGTAAAAGTACAAATTCTCAAGAGATCTCTTATGCAACTGTTTTAGAAAACGGTTGGTCATATTTTGCCTATTTTGCAAATCAAAATAATTTTTTTAAAAGAGATTATAATAAAAACAACTTAAATGCAAATAGCTCGCAGCAATATGTTTTTCTAGACATTGGTGACGGAAATAACACTATTAACGTAGCATATACAACCCTAAAAAAAGACAACTACCAAGGATTGTCTTTTGACTCTTTATCAGATGACGGAGAAACCTCATCAAACGATTTTTTTATAAATTACAGCACTAAATTTTAAAGGGACAAATCCCTGAAATTTACGCTTTCTGTTGATGTTCAAAATAGAGAGTATAAAGAAGAAAATAAAGAAGGAATATCTATTCCTGCATATTTTAACCCCATGAAAATAGATTGGATAAAAGCATATGAAGAAGATATAAAATTAACCAAAACAACGGCTTCTCTTTCAAAAGAGTTTAAAACACGAAAAAACAATTTTTTTACGGCTTTTAATATAAAAAATATTAAATATGATACTAAAAACAGAAAAATAAATAACACAAAAGTTGGAGAGATTTACGATTTTAATGAAGAGACTTCATACTCTCTTGCAATACAAGATGATTATAAAATTTTAGATAATCTTATCTTAATAGGAAATTTTAAAGTAGATAAATATCATAGAAACGGTTATATGGAAGATAGCACCGAGACTCTTTACAGAATAGGTTCCATATATCTTCCTACAAAAAATTTAGGTTTTAAAACTTTTTATACTATAAGTCATATTCCTCCTTCATTTTATAACACTGATTTTTCATCTTTTTTAGATCACAAAATAGATTCTCAGAAATATAAATATTTCACTTTTGATACGGCTTATACATATAACAAAAGCAGAATAAGTTTAGAATATTTTAACGTACATATTGATGATTATATATATCATGAAAAATCAATAGGTTTTATAAATATTGACCATACTATAAAAACAAACGGTTTTATTTTTGACTATTTATACAATATAAACAAGACAAGCAAAGTAGAACTAAACTATTTTTCCAGCCAATTAACGGAAAATGAAAACAACTATACCCACGGCGGATATTTTAAATATATGCAAAGTTTTGACAAGTTTAGTTATTTTGCTTCAGTTCTTTACAGAAAAGGTTTTACCTATATGGATTTGGATGTAGACGATAGTTTTGATCTAAATTTAGGTGCGACTTATAATTTTACAAAAAATTTAAGTTTTAGTTTAAAAGCAGCAAATTTACTTGATAAATCAACTCAATCAATCATTAACGGTCCTACTCTATCTTTAATTGATGATTATGATAGAGAAGTTTCATTTAGCTTAAATTGGAGATTTTAATGAGAGTTTTATTTATAGTAGCTTTATTGATTCTCTCTTTAGAAGCACGAAACTATACATATTTGATTGATGAATATGATAAAGTAATTGATTTAGAAGCAAAAATCATAAGTAAAATTGCAAAAGATATAGTAAAAGATAAAAAAGTCAAACTCTATATTCCCCACTTAAAAAGATTGGATGAAAAAGTCTATTCAAGCAAAGTAGATTTAGTTCATAATTGTGAAGAAGCCAACTTTATTTTTATAAAATACAAAGTTAATCTAAAAAAATGTGAAGGTGAAAAAAATAAAATTTTCTTTACAAACAATTATAAAAAACTTCTAAAAAACAGAAAATTTTTAGGTGCTTTTTTTTGGAGTAAAAGCCGCCCCAATATTGTCTTAATCAAAAAAAGATTAAATAAAAAAAGAATAAAACTTCCAAAAGAGTATAATCAGTTCATAGAGGATTACGATGAAAAATAAATTCGTAATAAAAAATCCAAAATACTTAATCTTATTCTCTCTTATAATCTTTGTATCAATGTTTGTTGTTCTTTACGGAACAATAAAACTGGAAAAAAAATTAGAACAAAAAATGCTTAGTATCTCTATTAGTGACGTTATTTCCATCTCTTTAAACAGCTCAAAAGCTATCTCCAAATTATTAAAAAACAGCTCAAATTATATAGAAGATATTAAAAAAGATGAAAACTTACATAAAGAAGTTGAAAAAAATCTAAATATCCTTTTAACAAAAAATATCAAATACGCATATCTGCTTTATAGGGACAAAAAAGGAGTTTTTAGATTTTTAGCAGATGCGGCAGAAGAGGACAAGGCTTTTATTAATCAAAAATTTGATATTGACAGTCCCAAGTGGCTTGAAATTTTCAAAACTAAAAATCCCGTTTTAATAAAACAACCTCTTTTACATCAGCTCTCAATTACCTATTTAATCCCTATTTTGAATAAAAATGAAGTCAAACTTATTTTGGCAATTGATTTCTCCGTAAAAAAAATCGAAGATATAAATAAAATTATCAAAATAATGAAATATGCCATTATCACGATTATTTTGATTATTTTGTTTTTTATTATTGCCTTAGTCGTTCAAACAATAAAATATGTAACGGCTAAAAAAAGTGCCTTTATTGATAAACTAACCAATGTATTTAACAGAAACTATCTTCAAGAGCACAAAGATTTTATCAATTTAAATGATTATCTTTTAGTTGCCATAGATATCGATTATTTCAAAAAAATCAATGACACCTACGGACATGATGCAGGAGACAGAATCTTAAAACAAGTTGCAAATATTATGCAGCTTTGCACAAGAGTAAATGACGATACAATAGTAAGATACGGAGGAGAAGAGTTTCTTATTCTTATAAAAACAAAAAGGAAAAATCATTTATCCGCGTTAAACGTACTTGAAAGAGTCTTTAATTCTATTCAAGAAAGTAAATTTAGAATTTCCGAAACAGAGAGTATAAACCTTACGGTATCAATAGGAGTTAATCTTACTCCGGGGAAATCAAGAACTTTTCAAGATGCTTTCAAATTAGCCGATATTGCACTGTATAATGCAAAAAACAAGGGTAGAAATAAAATCGAAATTTACTCAAATGAACAAAATGAAAACTTTTATATGACAATAAACGATATAAAAGATGCCATAGAAGAGAGAAGATTAACTTGTTATTATCAAAAAATCGTAAATAATGAAAATTTAGATACTTCACATTATGAAGCTTTATTAAGAGTAATTAATAAAAAAGGTGAAATTATAACCCCTGATAAAATCTTTCCTGTAATAAAAGGAACTTTTATCTCAAGAAATATTACAAAATACGTATTAGATATTTGTTATAAAAAACTTTTGGAAAATAAAGATATCTCTTTAAATGTTAATCTAAATCCTCAAGATGTGGTAAATGATTCGATTTTGGCAATTCTTAGAAACTATGCAAATGAACCCGATATCCCAAATAGATTAGGGTTGGAAATAGTAGAGAATGAAGATATTATAAATTACGACGGAGCAAAAAAGAATCTTCTTATGCTGAAAAACTTAGGCTACAAACTCTATATAGACGATTTTGGAAGTGGTTATTCAAACTTTATTTATTTAACGGAAATAAAAACAGATTTTATAAAAATTGACGGAAATATAATAAGAAAAATACTAGATGACAAAGTCTCTTATTTGGTTGTAAAAAATATCGTAAACTTTGCAAAAGAGGCAAATATAAAAGTGATTGCCGAGTTTGTAAGCGATGAGAAAATATATGAGAAAGTAAAAGAGTTAAAAATCGAATATTCTCAAGGTTTTTACTTTTCCAAACCTGAAGAAAACTTATAAAAAAAGGGAAGAAATGATTTTTCTTCCCTTTTCTATACACTTTCTTTTTTAAAAAGAGTATTGTAAAGTTAGAGTAAATTTATCGTAATCTTCATAATCTTCAGTTGGTTTATCCGAATCTACATTAATATAAAGTGCAGCAACACTTAGATTTTCGGTAATTCCGTATTCAGCACCTAAATCAAACTCTTTTTCTTTTATTTCATCATCTTCATTGTCATATTTTGTTTGCCCGTAAACAGCTGTTAATCCAATTCCTGCCAATTCATAAGTTGCGGCAATATAAGCTGTTTTTGCATCGGTTGAATAGACTTGGTTACCATCCCCTCCGATAATTGCATCAAAAGGATTAATATTGTCTCCTGCTGCATCCATTGAACCGATTCCTCCGTCTGAATCAGTCTTTATATATCCTGCTGCTAAACCTAATCCCGCAATATTTAATCTACCTTCTGCATGAACAATCTGTCCGTCATCCACTCCATTTTCATCTTCCGATGATTTTGCACCGTGAAGTGTAATTCCGAACATTTCCGTATCAAAATCCGCTTTTAAACCATACCAAGAGGCATCTGCATTTCTATGTCTTCCCGTATCTTCATCTTCAACATCTTTATCAACATTATAGTAGTATGGATTTAATACTAAATTTTCAATACCTTCATACTTTGCATCTAAAACAAATGCTCCGTCACCAAGGTCATCGAATTTTTCTAAAAAGGCATCTTCATCGGCAACTGCAATTCTTTCAGAATATCCGGCAACAATTGTCGTATCGGGAATAGCTGTCACAGCTAATACGGCAGCTTCATGAAAATCACCCATCCACTCCAAATCAATCTCTTGTCTACCGAAAGTTAAACCGAAATAAGCATTTGTATAAGAGATATTTGCAGTATGAAGAATAGCGGTTTTTTCTTGGTATCCCTCATCATCTTCGTTAAAATAATCATTATCTTCTACTTCTGAAAAATCATGATTACCTCTAAATCCTACAGCTGCTTTAAAACCGTTAAAGTCTCCTGTTTCATACATAAGATTAATTGATCCCATTGTAAAACCAGAATCTTTTACGTTTTCATCAGCTGTATTGTGACCGCTGTTATTTTGTCTCTCACCGTAAAGTGTTACGTCACCGCTTATTGTTCCACCTTTAATAGCCTCTTCTATACTATTATTTGCTACTAAGTTACTAGATAATAGTAAAGAAGCTGCTACTAGACTAATTTTTTTCATTAATTGTTCTCCTTGTGTTTTAATATAGAAAATGATAATCTATATTAATTTTGTAATATTAACAGATTTTACTTTAAACTTTAATAACAGTTATCAATATTATAGTTTTGTTTTTATATCACTTATCCAGTTTGCAATTCTTTCATCCGTAAGTTCGGGTTGATTGTCTTCATCAAGTACCAAACCTACAAATTTTCCATCAAGTTCAGCAGTTGATTCTTCATATTCATATCCTTGAGTAGAGGTAAATCCTATAATATTTGCACCTTTACTTTTTAAAGCTTCATACATAGTTCCCATAGCGTTTACAAACTCATCATAATAGTTTTCTTGATCACCTAGACCAAACAAAGCAACTGTTTTATTTGAAAAATCTATTTCTTGTAATTCATCAAAACTATCTTCCCAATCATCTTGTAAATCTCCTTCACCCCAAGTAGGTGTTCCTATTATCAACGAATCACATTCACTTATTTTCGATACTCCCTGTGAGGCTATATCAATAAGTTCAAAATCTTCTAGTTTATCTTTTATTTTATTTGCTACATCTTCTGTATTACCGGTGCTGCTTGCATAAAATATTGCTTTCATTTTTTTTCTTCCTTTATCTTAATGTTGAACGCATAGAATACGGTATTAATTTAATCATATATTCACTGTTTGCCAAATCTTCACATTTGATTTGAATATGTCTGTTAAAATTTTCATTCTTTGGATAAACAAGATATACTTGATTGAATTCCGAAGTTTTTATGCAGTTAACGGCTTTTTGTATATGTTTATCAATTTTTAAATTTTCGCTGTTTATAAACTCCCAAAAAGTAAAAATTTTGGTCTTAAAAAGATACTCTTCGCTTTTTATATCTATTGAGTCCAAATTTACGCTTACTTCTCTGTTTTCACTAGAACGCAAAATCTTATTTAAAACAAAATTTTTAAAGATTTTCTCCCCGTCTAAATAAAAAGAGTAATTGCACTCTTCTAATATGCAAATCAATTTTGCAGCCGTTGAGATATTTCTCTCTTCAAAGCTATTTAAAAGAGAAAATCTATATAAACTGCCGCTCTTTTTATTCACTTTTTTTAAAAAGGTGTTAATTTTGTTTGTCAATTCCACATCAATCTTTGTTATATGAGATTGAATATATGTAGGATGTTTTAAATTTTTTAAAATTTTTTTAGCAAAAATATTAAAAAGAGTCTCTTTTTTCGACTCATTAATTTCATTTTTTGAAAACTTCATATCACAAGGCACTTCTTGATTATAAAGTTTAAGAAACATCAATCTTCTGTTTACCATCGTTTGAAACTTGTCAAAAGAGGGTAAAAACTCGTTATTTACGTCAAAACCTATTTTTCCCATTATTTTTTCCCAATTATTCGAATATCAATATTAGTAGAGAATTTATACTTAATATAGTTGGAGTCTAAGATATGTGCAATTGCCAAGAACTCATCCAGATCGGCATTTGTTGCTCCTCTTAGATTAACAATTCTATTAGAAAGAGGTTCATACTTATAATTTCTAAAGTGACTTAACTTACTAATTACAATCTCACTCATTTTCTACTCCTTGCATTTGTCCATTTTTAAAAACTTGCACACTTCACAATGTACTGAACTTGCACTTCTTTTTGTACAGATTAAAGGAATATTTTTCTTTTTTGCCTCTTTTCTATATTTATACATTGCATTATGATTTATAAAATCCGTAAGCATTAAGACATAATCCGTATTTTTAGGAATCTCTTTTCTACAAGCACTTGATTTTTTTCTAGTATCCCAGTGAGTTATTGAAAACTTTCCAAGTTCATCTAAAATTCCCTTGATGGTATCTATTTTATCTCCACCTATAATTAATACTGACATTCGATACTCCTTTTAATGATAATCAATATCAAAATATTACACTTTGTAAACTTAAAGTTTCCTAATATTGATAACTGTTATCATAAATTTATGCAATAAGTCTAAATAAGTCTATTTTTTATATAATATGTTTTTAGTTTATATAGGGAGCAACTATGCAACAACACCTTTTCAAAACTCTATTTTTACTCTTTTTAATTCCTATTTATTTATTTGGCGTTGAACCTGTATTTAATGATACACCTAAAGATAATTTAAATGAAAATGTAAAAATTGAAGAGAAACAAGAGAGTATAAAAAGTGTAGATGATAGATTAACGGAACAGTTAAACATAGCAAAAGATGTATTAAAAAATATAAATGATGAAATATATATTTTAGACGAGTTCAAGAATAAAGATTATGATACCAGAATAAACTATCTGCAAAACAGAATAAGTATTAATCAAAGAGAAGATAATACTTTGGCAATAAAAAGAGATGAGATAGAACTCTTGCAGCTAAAAGGGCAAAAGATTTATGATAATACTTTAAAAGAGTTGATTGAGGCAAAAAAATCTTTTAAAGATAGAAACTATTTTATTTCCGTATTAGACAATAATATTCAATTTATTGAAAAAAATAGTTTTAATAACTATAAAAGCTTGTATGAACAAGAAAGAAACAGTGAAAATAAAATTTCTAAAGAGTTAATTGACAATTATATCAAACTTGCCAATCAGAATATTCAACATCTTTTTACCTTAAAATATTTAAAAGAAAATATTGATTTATATAGAAAACCCAACTTTTTTATTGATAATTTAAATTACAAATATTTAATATCATTGATTGATTCAAACTCTTTTATTTCACCTATTTCAAAATTTTGTTCTTATCATTTTAAAGTTACTATAGGCGAAGTAACCGTTGTTTTATTAATTCTGCTGTTTTTCAAACTCTTTGTTACAAAATTTATCTCTTTGGTTATTTTAATTTTAAATAAGATTTTTATAACACGAAAAAAGCAGGATGAAGAGGAGGAAGAAGATCAGGCAATTTTAGAGTATATTGAAGACTCAATAAAAAGACCTTTTGTTATAGGTTTATATACTTTGTCTATACATATATCTTTATATATATTAATAAAAGACGTTATACTTTTAAATAAAGTAATTCCTTGGATAAATACACTTTATATGGGTCTTTTTTCTTGGGCTATTTATTCTCTTTTATCAAACAGTATTTCAAATTTTGCCGAACAATTAGTAGAAAAATACCCAAACGTCAGAAGAGAAATGATTGTCTTTATTTTAAGAATAATAAAAGTATTTTTTATTCTTTTAGTAATTCTTTTTCTCTTTACCCAGTTAGGAATTGATATAAAAGCTATTGCAGCTTCACTTGGAGTCGGTGGTATCGCAATAGCTCTTGCATCAAAAGATACTTTGGCAAACTTTTTCGGCTCGCTTAATATTATGAGTGATAACTCTTTTTCTCAAGGAGACTGGATAGTTGCAAACGATGTTGAAGGAACTGTTGTCGATATTAGAATGAGAACTACAAGAATAAGAACTTTTGACAATGCTATGATTACTATTCCAAACTCCGAACTTGCAAATACTCATATTAAAAACTATTCAAAAAGAAGAATAGGACGAAGAATAAAAATGACTCTTAATATAACTTATGAAAGTTCTATTGAGGATATTTACAATCTAAAAAAAGATATCTATGAAATGCTTTCAAATCATTCCGGAATTGCAAGTGAAAAAACAATTACGGAAAAAAGAACCAGAAAGTTTGAAGCAATAAAAAGAGAAGATTTGCATGGTGTAAAAAGAAATCTAATGGTTTATATAGATGAATATGGAGCAAGTTCTATAAATATTCTGATTTACTGTTTTACAAGAAGCCCTTCATGGGAAGATTGGCTTTTAATAAAAGAGGATGTAATAATAAAAATCAACAAACTTGTTGAGAAAAATAATTGTGATTTCGCATACCCTACTCAAACACTGTTTATGAAAAACGATTAATATTTTTTTATAGGAACTGTAATTTTAAAAACAGCTCCTATTCTATGAACTTTTTTATAAGAGACCTCTTCATTATGTACTTCGATTTTTCCGTTAAGTCTGTTTTCTACAACATTTTTAACCATAAAAAGCCCTATTCCCGTACCTAAACTTTGATGTTTTGTGGTAAAGTACGGCTCAAAAATTTTATTTTTTATCTCTTCTTTAATTCCGCCTGCATTATCTTTTACAATAATAGAAAAAGATTTTTTTTGCAGATGACTCTCTAAAAAAACTGCTTTTTTATCCAAATTTTTTTGGGCAAAAGCATCTCTTGCATTATTTAACAAAGTTATAATGATTTTTATCATTTCATTAAGAGAGCCTGTTATAGTAAAATGCTCTTTTGCCCTGATATTTAACTCTATATTTGAAGCTTTAAAAGTCGTTAAAATAAAATTTTCTACTTTGAAAAAAAGTTCTTCATTTGTAAACTCTTTATTTATATCATCTACTTTAAAAAAACTTTGAAAATCATTTATGGTTTGTGATAAGTATTTAGTCATACCTACAATAGAAGACATACCCAAATCAAAATCTTCATCACTTAAAATTCCCATCTCTTTTTGCATTTTCATACCAGAAGCTGCAGTTGAAATCGTACTTAAAGGTTGTCTCCATTGATGGGCTATATTTCTTAACATCTCTGCTATTGATGCAAGTTTTGCCTGCTGAAAAAGTAATTCGTCATTTTTTCTTTTCTCTTCTTCAAGTTTCAGAAGTTCCGTAATATCTTCACCTGAGGAGATCATTCCGTCAATACTTTTTTCTTCATCATAAATATATCTTCTTCGCCATAAAATTGTTCTTTTTTCACCGCTTGAACAAATAACGCTATATTGAATTTTCTCTGAAATATCCGTTTTATTTATTATTGCATCTTGGAAATCTTTGATTTGATCCATTCTTTCATCTTTGCTGATAAAGTTTTTGAACCAGTTTTTTCCTAATATAGAGTATTCCTCAAAACCTAGTATTTCACAGGTTTTTCTATTTACCAAGGTTATATTCCCTTGTTTGTTTACTACTACAATAGCAACATCGACAATATCAAGATATAACTGCATTGTTTTAGTTTGTTCTAAAATAGTATCTTGAATACCTTTTCTTTTTGAAATATCAGTAACAACTCCCAAGGTATATAAAAACTTTCCTTTTTTATCTGTTATATGATTTACAAAAATTTCAGTCCAAATAAGTTTTCCGTCTTTTCTTATATATCTTTTTTCTAAGTTATAGCTTCTTTTTTTATTTTCCGAAACATTATTATATAAATCCACACTCTTATCAATATCATCTTTGTAAGTAATTTCCAGAAAATTTAATTTTTGAAGCTCCTCTTTTGTATATCCTAGAATATTACAAAAAGTTTGATTGGCTTTTATAAACCAACCGTCGGGATTTAAACAAATAATTCCTACTTGCGTATGTTCAAAAAGTTTACTGTAGTATTCATTTAAAGTATCAATCTCTTTATTCTGTTTTATAATATTATCTTCTAAATTTTGCTTACTTTCATCCATTATTTTATCTTTCAACAAGTAAATCAGCTTTTGATTTCAACTTTTTATTTAAAAATTCTTCTTCTCTTTTTGTAAATTTTGACTCTTTTTTAGGAGCTTCTTTTGAAACTTTACTCTTCTTTTCAAAATTTTTTACAGATTTTTCTTTTTCATTTTTCTCTTGTTTTTTAAATAAAGTTAAAAGAAGATATATAGAAAATAAAATATTAAATATGATAATAAACCATTTGCCTATAAGGACTAATTCCAAATACTCCAACTTCTCTTTTAAAGTCAAATATTGAACTATGTCTGAATAAATTGCATTTGCAAAAAAGGCTATTAAGAGTAAAAAAGCTATTAAAACGACTTTTCTTCTAAACTTATATAAATAGTACCAAAAGAGTGCTGATTTTACTTGTTTAAACATTCTTTTTCTCTAAACTAAAAAATCTAAACCTAAAATCGCCAAAGCCCCTACTAACGATTTCGTTTTTAAATCATCTTTTATTCTACTCTCTTCATCGCAAATTATTATTTCTAACTCTTCGTCAGTATAGTCATCAAAAGTTTTATGATGCTCTGCCAATCTTGCTTTTGTACTTAAAATTGCTTTCTCTCTTATTTTTTGTTTTACTGCGTTTTTTAGTTCTCGACCTTTTATTGAAGGGTAATCAAAAGCTTTCGTAATATTTTCTGAAGCTATATTTATAAGTTTGCTTGAACCCTTTTTTACTCTATCTTTTATACTCATTTACGCTTACCTATTACATTTTTTTATATTATAACATTTTAGTCGATAATTTATCTTTTAATTCTGAAGCTGTTTTTATAATATCTATACCGTACTTATTTCTAAGATATTGAAGTTTATTACTTAATTCTCTTTTTTTTAAGTCGTTTTCATACTCGAAAATATTATAGGTAAACTCTTTTTCATTTGAAAAATTTGATACGGTAAGATTTAATTGAATTACCCCGTGGGAAGCGTGAGTATCGTTTTGTATAAATAACTTTTTCATTGTTGCTTTAAAATCACTTTCATTAAAAATCCTATTTACATTTATATAATTTTTCGATTTTAAATTTGACTCATATTTTATTTTAATCGCATATGTCAAAGGATTCACTTCACTCTTTTTTACGATAAAACAGAGATACCTGCTTAAAATCAATACTCTTCTAATAAGTTCATCTCTATCATAAATAGGATCAAAAGATCTTCCCATTCCTATTGATTTTTTATCTCTTTGCTGTACAATTTTCGTATCGTTTATCCCGCAAACTCTGTTATAAAGTTCAATCCCGGGCTTTTTCCAAGAATAAAAAAGATTTTTTTTCTCTTTAATATCTCCTAAGGTTTTAATCCCGTAACCTTTAAGTCGTTGTTGATATCCTTTTCCGATACCAGGAAACTTCTCTATTGGAATATCTTTTATAAAACTTTGCATATGCTCTTTTTTTATATATTTTATTCCGTCAGGTTTTGCATATTCAGTTATTAGTTTTGCAAGATATTTAGAGTGGGCAATTCCAATAGAAATAGGTAATTTTAACTCTTTTTCTATCCTGTTTTTTATTTTATAGGCAAAAGCTACAATATCCTCTTCTTTTACATATCCTCTTAAGTCTGCAAAAAATTCATCTATAGAAAACTGTTCAACTAAAGGTATCTCTTCTTCCAAAAGTTTAAAAAGTTTTTGTGAAAGTTCATGATACAAAGGATAATTAGGAGGAATCATTTTAAGAGAAGGACATAAACGCAAGGCTTCATTTACACTCATTGCCGTTTTTACTCCAAAACCTCTTGCCTCATAAGAAGAGGTAGTGATAATTCCTCTGATCTTTCCGTTTTCATCGACAAAATAGTCTTTAAAAGTCTTATTTCCTTCATTAGTTAAAATAGTACTAACAAAAGCACCGCTGTTTTGGCTGATCTTACGAACCTCTTTTTGGCTTGAAAAAATATTCAAATTGCTTCTTCCTCCCACCGCAACAGGAATATTTTTTAAACTATTATCCAAAGTTCTATGAGCCGATACAAAAAAACAATCAAGGTCTAGGTGAATAAACATTCTCTAATTATATCTTAAAATATTTCAAATTGCAATATAATTGCACTATGAAATTATTTTAAAAATTTCTATTTTTATCAAGAGAGATTTAGTTATAATCGAAAAAATAAAAAGGATTTAAAATAGAAAAGTTAGAACCTTGTAGAAACTGTAAGAGAGAGATCAAACCTAAACTAAGAAGATGTCCTTATTGCGGGATACTAAATCCGACCGTTAAATTAAAAGATATTTTTATAGGAATTGCCGTAGTTTTAGTTGTAATGTCTGTTGTGACATATTTCATGCCCCAACAGTGAGTTTAGTGAGTCAGTTTTCTAATAACTCCAAAAATAAATCCTAAAGCAAGTCCTATAAAGTGAGAGTACCAAGCTATAGGCAATCCAATTAAAATAGGTGCAACCGAGATAATCAAAATCCAAGTTATTATACCTTTTCTTTGAAACTTATCAAAATATGCTACATATCCTAAAAGAACACAAATTGCTCCTGATGCTCCTACTAAATTTACTTGATTATCTAAAAAATAGATATACAAATAACTTAAAAGTGAAGTTAAAATTCCGCCAAGGAAATAGACAAAGAAAAACTCTTTTTTACCTCTGAATCTCTCTATTAAATTTCCAAACTGATAAAGTACAAACATATTCATAGCAATATGTCCAAATCCGCCGTGGGCGAACATAGAAGTTAGAGGTTGCCAAAAAAACAATCCTTCGGTAAAATAGATATTAAGTCCAAAATATAAAGCACCGTAATTCATATTTATCTGTAAGAGATAAAATATCACGGTAATAAATATAACAATATTTGTTAATGTAAAATCTTTAGTTTTTAACATAATTTTTATAAACCTTCATAGAACAATCAACTCTTTGTTTAATTGCATTTTTATACATAAATTTAAAATCACTCTCAAATCGCAACAGCTCTTTTGAATTTATTCTAAAAGAGGTTATCAAAGTACCTGCTTTAAAACGCTCTTTTTCCTTACTCTCTTTATCACTTTTATCATTTTCAACTAACTCAAATCTAATTTTTAGAAACTTTTCAATCTCTTTTTTAGGCTCGACTCCTATTAAAGTTTCATAATATTTTTCAATCTCTTCAAGTGAGATTACATCTTCTATTATAGACTTGTTGATTTGAGACTTTAAGTATGCCCCTTCAACTTTATAATATCCTTTATTTAAAGCTTTTATTGATTTTTTTAAGAGTTTATGATTAAAAAGTGTAACTTTTGTATAACTCTGTTTTTGACATTGAAGCTCTTTGATTTTTAATTTATCTGAATCATTTCGAATATATTTTGTATAAAGTGTAAGGGTAATTGTAATTATGACAATAGAGGCAAAAGTAAAGAAGTTATTAACTACTAAACTGTCTCTTGCCCCTCTTCCCATCTATTTAGACTAATGCCTCTTTTAAAACATCTTCTATAGTATCTACAGCTTTGATTTGCATCGCTTCTTTTACTTCAGAAGGTATTTCATCCAAATCTCTTTGGAAATTTTTTCTAGGGATTAATGCCAATTTCATTTTAGCTTTATAAGCTGCTATTAGTTTCTCTTTTAATCCACCAATAGGCAGTACTTTCCCCGTAAGAGTCAATTCTCCCGTCATAGCGATATCAGAACGGACTTCTCTTTCACTTAAAATTGAAGCAATTGTCGTTGCCATGGTAATACCTGCACTTGGTCCGTCTTTTGGAGTAGCACCTTCAGGAATATGAAGATGTATATCAAATCTTTTATAGACTTCACTTGGTTCTAATTCGACTTTTTCTTCTTTCTCTTTTTGCGTAAGAGGAATTATTTTTTTATCTATTTTTAATTTTTTATTATCAATTAAAAGTTTTACGACCGAATATGAGATTTTTGATGACTCTTTCATTACATCTCCCATATTACCGGTTACGCTTAAAATTCCTTTTCCTCTTAGTTTTACAGCTTCGGTTTTTAAAACGTCTCCGCCGACAGCCGTCCAAGCAAGACCGTTTGTAACTCCGATTGAGTTTTTCTTTTCTGCAGGATCAATTTCAAAAATTGGATTATCCAAATACTCTTTTAGATTTTTTGTATTTATAGATACTTTTTTCAAATCTTTATTTTTAAGAAGTTTTTTTACCGCTTTTCTAAAAAGTTTTGCAAAAACTCTTCTTAGGTTTCTAACTCCGGCTTCTCTTGTATATTTAGAAATAATTATCTCTATTGTTGTTTTTGAAAGAACTATTTCACTTCTTTTTAAACCGTGTTTTTCAAGCTCTTGAGGTATCAAATAATCTTTTGCAATATGATATTTCTCATTTGGAGTGTATGACGACATCTCTATAAATTCCATTCTATCTCTAAGAGGTGCGGGAATATTTCTGGCATCATTTGCAGTTGCTACGAAAATAACCTGAGATAAATCAATAGCAAAGTTCAAATAAAGGTCTCTAAAATCATTGTTTTGTTCAGGATCCAAAACTTCAAGCATAACTGCCGTTGGATCACCTCTATGATTTGCTCCTAATTTATCAATCTCATCAAGTACAATTACGGGATTCATAGTTTTTGCATCGACTAAACCTTTTACTATTCTTCCGGGCATTGCACCTACGTATGTTCTTCTGTGACCTCTTAATTCATTTACGTCTTCCATTCCACCTAAGGCAATTCTAACAAGAGGTCTTTTTAAGGCTTTTGAAATAGAGTTTGCCAAAGAAGTTTTACCCACTCCCGGAGGTCCTACAAAACATAAAACAGTACCTTTAGATTTTAAGCTCTCGATTTTTCTCTCTTCAAGCATCTCTTTTACGGCAAAGTATTCAGAAATTCTCTCTTTTGGTTTTTCCAAAGAGTAGTGGTCGTGATCTAATTGATTTTCTACATTTTCAACAGAAATTTTTTCATCTGAATATTTTCCGAAAGGAACATCAAGAACATTTTCGACATATGTTTGTAAAAGGGCACTGTCAGGCGAATCTTGATGCATTCTTGATAGTTTTTCAATCTGTTTTTTTGTCTCTTTATAACCGTCTTTTGGCATAAAAGGTTTTAATTTTTTTAATTTTCTTTTATAACCTTTTATCTCTACATCTTTTTGATTATCCGTACCTAACTCTTTTTGAATTGCTTTTATCTGCTCTTTAAGGAAATAATCTTTATGAGTTTTTTCTATTTTAGAGTTTACTTTTTGGGTAATCTCTTTTTGTATTTTAAAACTCTCTATCTCTTTTTTTATAGTTTCGATTATTTCAAGCAGTCTTTTTTCAACATTTCTTTCAGAAAAGAGTTTGTAGGCATCCTCTTTTTTAACTCTTAAAACAGAAGAGATCAAATCCGCAATTCTTGTTGCATCATCATTTTCTTCAATTGTTTTTATCAAATCAACAGGAAATTTCGAGTTTATTCTAGAAAGTTTTTTAACTTGTTCTCTTAAAACATCAATTATAGAGTTAACGCTCTCTTGTGAATACTCTTCATCAATTAATCTGTCAACAAAAGCATAAATCGGATTATCTTCGCTAAAATTTTTGATTTCACCTTTTGTCAATCCTTGGAAAAGCACTTTTACTTTACCGTCAGGAAGACTTACTTTTCTCATAATATTTCCAACTACCCCGACATCATAAAAACTCTCTTTTTCTCTTTTACCTTCTTGTCCGGGTTTACTTACTGTTACAATTACTAATTTATTTTGTTCAATTGCATCTTCCACTGCTTTTATATTCTCTTCATTGCTCAAAAAAAGTGGTGCAATCATAAATGGATATAAGAAGATATCATCTTCTATAATTAATGGTATCTCCTGTGGAAAAGAATCATAATTTTCTAATTCCATCTAAACTCCTAATTTTTATTTAAAAAAGATTTCTTTCAAACGGGTATCTATAAAAAGGAACCTCAACAGGTTCTATCTCTTTTGGGTTAACCCATGATTTTTTTACTTTTTCATTATAATATTTTGCTGCTTCGGGTTTGTCTAATCTACTGTATAGATCAGCAATCTCTTTATCCAAGTTTGCTTTTGCCATATAAAGTCTTGCACTCATTGTATTAACCAAAGGTGTATACGGAGACCTTGGAAAACTTTTTCTAAACTCTTCTATTTGGGCAATAGTATCTTCTATTAATTGTTGATCTCTTAAATCATAAGCAAAACCTTGAAAGTTTGCTTTAATTTTCAAATATCTAACATAATCAATATTTTTACTAAGGGCATATCTTTTTATATACTCATCTAAATAAAAATTCGCTAATTCATACTCTTCTTCATCAATATGAGCGTTTGCCAAAACAAGAAGTGCTGTTGAGAGAAGCGGTGAATTTCTATGTTCACTCTCAAGAGAGATATAAGTGTCATCTGCATCTTCCAAATATCCGGTACTAATCTCTTTAATCATTTTGTTATACCAATACAGTGCCGGTTTATCAAACTCTTTTACTTTTTCGGATTTTTGAGAACAAGCCGAAAACACAAAAACCAAAGCTACTGCAAAAAGTAGACTTCTAAACTTTACGTAATTACCCATCAATCAGTCCTTTTTTATCTTAGAACAGTTATTCTATCTAATAAAACCTTGCTATTTTCTTACTTTTTTTGACCTAATATTTTAGATTAGTTATAATATCAAAAATAATTAAAAATAAGAGGAAATATATGAAACTTACACTTATAGGGAACGGTTTTATGGCTCAAGCCTTGGCTAAAGGATTGATTAAAAAATTTGAAGTTGAAATTATAGGAAGAGATATTAACAAATTAAAAAAAGTAAAAGAGTTAATTCCCGCTATTGAAATTAAAGAGTTGGAAGATGCAGAAGATATAAACGGTAAAAACGTAATCTTTTGCGTAAAACCCTATGCTTTGCAAAGTGTTGCGGCAAGACTTGAAGGAGAAGCAAATATCCTGTTTTCAATCTTAGCGGGTACCTCTTTGGAGAGTTTGAGAAAACAGATTAAATCAAAATATTATGTAAGAGTAATGCCAAACGTAGCTGCTTCTGTCAGTAAATCGGCAACTACCCTAACAGGAGACAAAGAGGTAAAAAAATTAGCTCATGAAATTTTTGAGTATATTGGAAAAGCTGTTTGGGTTGATACGGAAAAAGAACTAGATATAGCAACTGCGGTTGCCGGAAGCGGTCCTGCTTTTTTATGTTTGATTGCAGAGGCTTTAAGTGATGGAGCCGTAAAAGCAGGTTTAAACAGAAAAATAAGTAATGAATTAGTTCAAGGTCTTTTTGAAGGGTATGCAAAACTTTTGGAAAATAATCACCCCGCAATAATCAAAGATTCTGTTATGAGTCCAGGAGGAACAACGGCTGCAGGTGTTGCAAAAATAGAAGAAGGTGCCGTAAGAAGCCATATGATAAAAGCTATCGAAGCTGCCCATAACAAAGCAGTTGAAATTGGTAAAAAGTAGCTTTACTCTTTTTGAAACTCTGCTTAGTATTGTTTTGCTAAGTCTTGTTGTAGTAGGATTTATAAAATACTCCTACTATGACAATTTTGATGAAGAGTTTAACTCTTTAAACAAAATAGAAAACTCATTTAATAAAAAAAACTATACACATAACTTTACAAACTCCTCAAAAGATATTCAAGTTTTTATAAATGAAACCCAAATAAAAGAAATTTCAGTAAAAGAGATAAAATACAAAGATGAAAAAACAAAGTTGATAAAATATGAGATTAATTAAAGCTTTCTCTTTATTTGAGTTGATTTTAGTAATTTTTATCTCTTCTATAGTTTTAATCTCCACCTCTATGCTTACAAAAGAGTTCTTATTTACACAAAAAGAGAATGAAAAGCTTGCAATATTAAAACTGGATTTAAACTCGACTAAAATAATTATAGAAAAAAATCTACCTGAAATAATCAATAAATTAAGATATGAAAACCAAACTTTATATATAAATGAAAATATTTTACTTAAAGATGTAACTTCTTTTAGTATGAAAAAAGAGCCAAAATACCTAAATATTAACATTACTTTAGATAAAAAAATAAAACAAAATTGGGAATTTGGATTATGAAAAAATCTTTTACCCTTTTTTCAACGCTGATTTTAATTTTACTTTTCTCTTTATTAGCCGTAAAAATATTTGAAACAAAAAATATCACATCAATAAATATCTTAAAACAATATAACTATATTCAGGCAAAAAATCATCTTAGATTTTTAGAAGAGTATATAAAAAGTATGGAATCTTTGGAAATGGTTGACAAAATTCAAATAAAAAACGATAATTTTGAAATCTTAGCTTTAATAAAAAAAGAGGATGAAAAATTTACTGCTTTTTTAAGTGTTAAAGCTCTTGATTACAAAGTAAGAGTTTTTAAAAAGATTGAGCTTTAAAACTCAACCTTTTTATAAAATCACATCCAACACTTTTTTTGCCAGATTTAAAGCTTTGCTTCTGTGAGAAAACTCTTTTTTTACTTCATAAGGAAGTTCTCCCAAAGTTTTATCAAAACCTCTTGGTATAAACATCGGATCATAACCAAACCCTCCTTCTCCTAGCTCTTTTGGAATAACTTCTCCGTACATCCAACCGTGTACCGTATAAACTTCATTTTTATATACTATTGCTATACAAGCCGTATAATATGCTTCTGTTTTTTCCAACTTTTTCTCTTTTAATTTTGAGATTAATTTTGTATTGTTTTGTTTATCTGTTGCGTTTTCACCCGAATATCTTGCTGAATAAACCCCAGGTTCATTATTTATTGCAGGAACAGTAATTCCGCTGTCATCAGATATTACGATTATATTTTCATCGGCAATTTTTTCGTAAATTTCTTTTGCTTTTTTTATTGCATTACCTTTAAAACTATCTTTATCTTCTACAACTTCATAATCACCTATTAACTCTTTAAAAGAGACAACTTCATCATTTGGAAGTAATTTTTCAAACTCAGCTATTTTTCCTTTATTACCTGTAGCTAAAACTATTTTCATAATTTTCCTTTTAACTCTAATATTAACTTTATTGCTATATAATTTTTCCCTAATTTAACTTACGGGATTATATATGATTAAATCTATTTTACCACTTAGCTCAATTATAGCTTTAAGATTTTTCGGACTTTTTATAGTACTTCCAGTTTTATCGGTTTATGCTTTAGATCTTCACGGTGCGAATACCACTTTAGTAGGTATCGTAGTTGGAGGATACGCTTTAACACAAATGATTTTCCAAGTTCCTTTTGGAATAATGAGTGATAAACTAGGACGGAAAGGTACTATAATTACAGGTTTAATTCTTTTTGGTATCGGTTCAATTTTCTGCGCTATTGCAGATGATATTTTACTTCTAATGCTAGGAAGATTTTTACAAGGTGCAGGTGCAATAGGCGCGGTTGTAACTGCAACAATCAGTGATTTAGTAAAAGAAGAACAACGACCTAAAGCAATGGCAACTATGGGAATGGCAATAGGAATGAGTTTTGCCGCTGCAATGGTTTTAGGACCTACAATCAGTACTTTTGCAGGTGTTGAATCTCTTTTTTATCTAACAGCAGTTATTGCTTTTGGTTCAATCTTTATTTTGATTAAGTTTGTTCCAAATCCTCCTCAAATAATACACTCGTATCCTAGCGATAAACAGTTTATTCAAGCAATTACAAATAAAAATCTAATCAAAATGAATATTACAAACTTTTTACAAAAAGGTTTAATGACTTTTGCTTTTATGATTATTCCTATTATTTTGATTAAAACTTTTCATTGGGAAATGGGTGATTTATGGAAAGTATATTTACCTTCAATGATTTGCGGTTTTTTAGTAATGGCACCTGCTGCTATTATTGCAGAGAAAAAAGGAAAATTCAGAGAGATATTGGCTTTGGGAATTATCTTTTTTGCAATTTCTTATTTGATTATCGGATTTAGTTCAAGTGCCGCTTTTTTTGTAGTCGGAGTTGTTATCTTCTTTATCGGTTTTAATATGCATGAACCTATTATGCAATCACTTGCTTCAAAATTTGCAAAAGTTCACCAAAGAGGTTTAGTCCTTGGGATATTTAATGCTTGCGGATATTTCGGAACTTTTATAGGAGGACTTTTAGGAGGTATATTTTTTCAAAAAGTATCTTTAAGTGCTCTTGTTATAACAATTGCCGTAATCTGTCTTATTTGGATTATTTTGATACTTACAATGGCAAATCCTTCTAAGAGAAAAACTCTATATGTACCTCTTGACAGAGATTCAAAAGAGAATAGCGATAAGTTAAACGATATTTCGGAAATTGATGAATGGTATATAAATGATACTGAACAGACAATTGTCGTAAAATATGACAGTGAAAAAATCAATGAAGAGGTTATTTTAAATACGCTTAAAGCTTAATTTAATATAATTCTTATTAAAAAAACAGGAGTACTCATAAAAAAATTATTTTTAATAACTTTTTTGACGGTTTTACTCCTGACTCAAAACCTTTTCTCTGAAGATAATTTTATTATCTCAGAGAAAAAACTTCAAAAAATCACATCAAAATATGGACAAAAAGCTAGAAAAAGAGTAGAGCTTTGGAATGAAATAATGCAAGAAGCAAAATCTAAAGATATTTTGCATAAATTAAAAGATATAAATGATTTTTGGAATAAAATCAAATATCAAGAAGATATTATTGTTTGGCAGAAAAAAGATTATTGGACTACTCCTCTTGAATTCTTAAGTGTTGGAGCAGGAGATTCAGAAGATTATGCCATTGCAAAATATTTCAGCCTTCGAAAACTAGGTATTCCCAGGAGTAAACTAAAAATCACTTCCGTTATATTAACAAACCCGGAAAAAAGATACAGGAGTAGGCGTGAACCCCATTTAGTATTGGCTTATTACCATAAGCCGGGAGCCACTGCCATTGTCTTAGATAATATAAACAAAAAACTCAAACTTGCTACTAAAAGAACAGATTTAATACCTCTTTACACAAATAACAACTTATCAAAGAAATATAGTCAACAAAATATTATGGCAAGAATTAACAGTAAAAAAATCAATGAATAGATTATTTTAAACGCACTTAAACTGTAATAGACTATAATCTACTTTAAAAAGGAGTGAAATATGAAAAAAATGTTTTTAATATCATTTTTTATAATTTCACTTCTTTTTACTACAACAACACCTGCAAACAAAACTTTTAATATTTCAGAAGAAAAACTCCAAGAAATTGCATTACAATACGGTAAAAAAGCAAGAAAAAGATTTGAGCTTTGGGATAAAGTGATGCAAAGTTCAAAATCAAAAGATATTTTACATAAGTTAAAAGATGTAAATGATTTTTGGAATAAAATCAAATATAAAAGAGATATTGTTGTTTGGCGTAAAAAAGATTATTGGGCAACTCCCTTTGAATTTTTAAGTGTAGGAGCCGGAGATTGTGAAGATTATGCCATTGCAAAATATTTCAGTCTTAGAGAATTAGGGGTTCCTGACAGTAAATTAAGAATCACTTACGTAAAACTTTTAAGAGCAGGAAGAAAATATGAAGAGGCCCACATGGTATTGACTTATTATCACAAACCCGGAGCTACTCCGATTGTACTTGACAATGTAAACAAGAAACTTAAACTTGCAACGACAAGAAAAGATTTAAGACCTGTTTACAGTTTCAATGCCCAAGGCTTGTGGCAGGCAAAAAACAGAGGTAGAACCTCAATTAGAGTTGGCTCAAATAATTTGAGAAACTGGAAATCAATGATGAGTAGAATTTAAAAGGAGCAAATATGTCTTTATCCAAACAACTTTATATAATTATAGCTTTTATATTTTTTATAATATTTAGCGGTAACTTTTTAATCAGTGTAAATAATATGAAAGGATATTTAGAGGTTGAGTCCTCAACAAAAGCACAAGATACGGCAACTTCCATAGGAATGAGTTTGAGACCTCTAATAAAAGATAAAGAAGATGCAGAAATTGAATCAATTATAAAAGCTATTTCCAACAGCGGATTTTATAAAGAGATACGATTAGAAGATGCAGATTTTATTATAAAAAGCAACGAACTTATAAAAGCTTCTACGGATTTAGATGATGAAGATTGGAAAATAACAAAAATTTCCGTTGATCCTAAATATGGATACGTGGAAAAAGTCGAATCGGACAAGCAACTAAATGAACAGCTGTTAAAGCTTGAAGACGAAGAGGATGAGATTGATGTTTCTGACCCTTTTGACAATGATGAGAAATATAGATATGTTCCTAGTTCGCTTTATAAAAAAGGCGGAAATATAACTTTTGATTTCACTGCACAAAAAGGAGATAAAAGCGTTGATACTTTCGCAAACATTACTATTAACAAAGTTCTTATAAAAGAGACTAGAAATATTAAATTTGAATCAGTTCCTCAATGGTTTATAAGATTGATCCCCATAACTTTAGAAGAAAAACGCAGTGAAATATCCGACGGATGGAATACTTCCGCTATTATTTACGTAAGTCCCAATCCGGGAGAGGCTTACGCAAAACTTTATGAGCAAGCCAGAAACTCTATTATTTATGCAATAATCGCTTTTGCCGTATCTATAGTATTGCTTCTAATTTTTGTTCAATTTATATTAAGACCTTTAAAAAGAATTGAAGGTTTGGCAAAAGATATTGCAAAAGGTAAATTTGACGTAATTAATCCTCTTCCTTGGACTACGGAGATAAAAAATGTATCTATTGCAATGAACGATATGTCAAGAAAAATCGAAGCAATGATAAATAAACTTACAAACAATCTTGCAAATCTTTCAAAAAAATTATCAGAAGACGAACTTACCGGACTTAGTCTAAAACAGACTTTAGGAACCGATATAAAACAGATGTTTATAAAAAAAGAGACAGGATATATTTTTGATATTAGAATCGATAATTTATCAGGCTACGTAAAAACACATACGGATACTGAAATAGACGATTATATTATAAACTTTGCAGAGAAACTAAAAAACGTAACTATTGAAGAAGAGGATGTTGAAATAAAAGCATATAGAATTTTCGGTTCGGAATTTTTAGTTGTTGCTAAAAGATGTAATTATGATTGTGCAAGAGTAATAGCTTCTAAACTAAAAAGAGAGTTTAATCATTTATCAGAAAAATTTGAGTTAAATGAGATAGCCCATATAGGAGGTACTCCTTTTAATGAACTTGGAACTTTGGATGAGATGAGACAAGCGGCAAATGAAGCTTATGAAAAAGCTAAATTAATAGGTCCAAATGAGTATTTTATAAGAGATAAGAATGATTTATCAAGAGATATGAATGCTTGGAGAGATTTAATTACCGAAATAATAGATAATAATCATTTTATTGTTGATTTTATCAATAATACATATATGTTAAAAGATGAAGAGAATCTTATTATGCAAGAGGCATTCACAAATGCAAAAGATAAAGAGAATAATCCTATTCCAATAGGTTCATTTATCTCAATTGCCGAAAAATATGAGAAAATAATTGACTTTGATAAAGCCGTTATTTCAAAAATTATTGATTATATTTTAATAAACAATATAAAACACGATATATGTATCAATTTGTCTATGGACTCTATTGCCAACAATACTTTTATAAGCTGGCTTGAAAACACAATTAATACAAATAAAGAGATTTCAAAACAGCTTGTATTTTCACTCTCTGCTTACAGTGTGGCAAAAGATATGGAACTGTTTAAAAACTTCTGTGAAACGGTTCATAACAGCAATGCAAAAATTATTATTAAAAGATTTGAAAGTAAATTTATTCCAACTGAAAACTTAAAAACATTTAATGTCGACTATATAAGACTTGCAAGAGATTACACAAGCGATATGAACAAAGACAGATCAAAAATCGAATTTGTGGAATCAATCAATGAATTAGGAAATCTTCTTAATATAAAAGTTTGTGCAGAGGCAGTTAAAGAGGAAAAAGATTTAGAGACAGTCAAAAAATTAAAACTTTTTGCAATAAGTAGATAAAAAGATTAAAAAATCTTCTTTTCTGCTTGCTCTATATCAATATCAAAATTTGAAAAAAGTGTTAAACTACAATTAATAATCCTATAATATAATTCTGTTCTTAAAATAAAGGAAGTTAATGTTTGAAAAATTTTTGAGATTTTTTGTAGAAAATTCAAGAATGAATTACACACTTTTTGTATTAGTTTTTGCCGTAGGAATTTGGTCATATAATAACACTCCAAAAGAGATTTTCCCTAGTTTTGAACTAGATATGATTTCAATAAAAGGTTCATACAGCGGTGCTTCTGTCGATATTTTAGATAGAATGGCAGTATCCGAGATAGAAGACAATATTAAAAATTTAGATAGTGTTGACGTAATTACTACAGTTATAAGTCCCGGAAGTTTTTCAATTATATTAGAACTAAAAAAAGGCGTAAACAAATATAACGAAGCAAACAGAGTAAGAGATGCTATAAATCTGGTAAAAACAGATCTTCCTTCGGATATGGATGAACCTACCGTAAATGCTTTAGAGCGTTCAAGATCTCTTATGGACGTAACTTTAACTTCAGAAAAATACTCTACTGATGAACTTAAGCCCTTTGCAGATAGATTAAAAAGCCAGCTTTTAGGAGTAGACGGCGTAAAAGATATAACTATATACGGAGATTCCGATAAATTTTACGAAATACTTTTAGACGATAAAAAAATAAAAGCAATGAAACTAAATAAGAGTTCGGTTTTTGAAGCTATTTCAACCCTCTCTTATATCTTTCCTATAGGAAAAATTGAGGGAGAGAAACACTACTATCTTTCTACTTTTAATGGAGCAAAAACTGCAAATGCTTTTGCAAGTACTTTAATAAGAGTCGGAGAAAACAATATCTATTTAAAAGATATTGCCACAATTCATAAAAAATATGAAGACTCTTCTACTCTATATTCATTTAACGGGCAAAGTGCAATATCTCTTGCTATAGAACAAAGCGAATTTGCGGATGCTATTAAAATAACCCAAAAAATAAAAAAGCTTTTGCCTGAAATAAATAAATCAAATCCTGATATAAAAATCAGTATTGCCGATGATAACAGTGAAAGAATTTTGGACAGATTAAATATTGTTGTATCAAATATTATTTTGGGAATTATTCTAATTACTATTTTAGTAATGCTTTTAATCAATTTTAGAATGTCGTTTATTATAGCAATCGGTATTCCTACCTCTTTTGTAATTGCAGCTTTATATATGTATCTTTCGGGATATACTATAAATATGATCTCCCTTGTAGGAGTTTTAATAGCAATAGGTATTGTTGTTGATGACGCTATTGTAGTAAGTGAAAATATCCAACAACATATTGAAGAGGGATATGAACCTAAAGAGGCTGCTATAATGGGTGCAAAAGAGATGGTTAAACCCGTTACGGTAGCTTCTATTACTACTCTTTTCTCTTTTTTACCTATTTTAATGATAAGCGGAACAATGGGTGAAGTAATGAAACTGATTCCTATAGCTGTTTCGGCTTTGGTTATAGCTTCACTTATTGAATCTTTTGCTTTTTTACCTATTCATGCGGCACACACTTTAAAAGCAAAGGCAAAAGCTACTTCTTGGGAAAAAGTAAACAATATTTATTACTCTATATTACACTTTTTTATGGATTGGAAAAAGAGTTTTTTAATAATCTTTATAATCCTTGTTCCTTTGGCTACTTTTTTTGAACTTCAAAGTTCAAGATTTCAAATGTTTCCAAAATTTGATGCTTCGGATATTAAAATCTCTATTAAAGCAAATGAAAATACAAAACTCGAAGATGCCTTTAAAATAGTTCAATCAATAGAAAAAGATATGATTGAAAATAAAAAGAAATTTTTTATAAGAAGTATTGATTCTGTTGCAGGTTTTAGAAAAGATACGGGGGATAATACGGAGAATTACCCTTATGTTATGTATATGACGGTTGAATTACAAAAAATGAAAGATGCAAATTTTCTTGATAAATATATTACTCCTTATTTAAGTCTTTATTATGATAAAGAGGGAAGAGAGAGAACAAAAAAATCTATAGAAATAGCAAGTGAATTAAAAAAGTTTATAAAAGAGAAAGATTATCAAAAAAAATTCAATCTAAATGAAATTGTTGTTTTGGAAAGAAGAGTAGGACCTGTTAAAGCAGATATAAAAATAGGTCTTGTTTCAAATAATAATGAAAAGATAATATCAGCTGTTAATACTTTGGAAAAAGAGTTAAAAAGTATGAAAGGAATCAAATCTTTGTCAAACTCTCTAAAATTCGGCGTAGATGAAATAAAATTAAAAGTAAATGCCTATGGAGAACAATTAGGTTTAGATGAAGCAACTATCGGTTCTTTTTTATCAAATATGTATTTGTCTAAGAAAAAAGCAGTCTCTTTTGACGAAACAGATATGCTTGATATAAAAATAGAGAGTGTAAACAAAGATGATTATGAAAATTTCAAAACAATGGAAGTTCCTTTAGATAACGGAACTTTCGTTACTTTAAACCAAGTAGTCGATTTCAAAATAATAAAAAGTTTTGAACAGTTAGTAAAAGACAATGCAGAAAGAAACTTTTATGTTTTTGCAAACGTAAACCCTGATATTTTAACTGCAAACGAAGTCTTAAAAAAACTGGAACCTACACTTCAAAAGATTAAAGAAAACGGTGTTAAACTCATTTTTAAAGGAGAAGCGGAAAAACAAAAGAGTTTAATGAATGATTTGATTTTAGCTTCGGGACTTACTGTTATTTTAATAATGCTTTCTATGCTTTATCTTTTTAACTCATTTAGAGAGACTTTTATTTTAATGAGTGTTATTCCTTTTTCTCTTTTAGGTGTTTTAATAGGACATAAAATTATGGGAATAAATCTTTCAATGCCTTCTTTAATAGGAGCTTTGGGATTAGCGGGAGTTGTAATAAACGACGGAATTATTATGATGACCTATCTTAAAAAAGCAGAAACCTTGCATGATGTTTTTAATAGAGCAACAAAAAGATTCAGACCTATTATGCTTACGACTATTACGACACTAATGGGAATGGCTTCATTAATCTTCTTCCCTACGGGACAAGCGGTAATTTTTCAGCCTATTGCTATTGGTCTTGGATTTGGATTATTATGGGGAACTATTTTAAATCTTCTTTATCTTCCGGTTATTTATTCAATTTCGCATAGATTAAAAAAAGAGTAATCAAGATTTTTGATTGCCGCTTTTCATAGCTTCGTATGCAACCAAAATTTTTTTTCTCTCTATTCCCCATCTATAGCCGCTCATTGCTCCTGATTTAGCTAATACTCTATGGCAGGGAATCAAAAATCCGATATGGTTTGAGCCGATTGCACTGGCAACTGCCCTTGCTGCTTTGGGTTTGTTTATACTGTTTGCTATATCTTGGTAAGTTGTTATTGTTCCGCTTGGAATATTTAAAAGTGCTTTCCAAATATTTATTTGAAAATTCGTTCCTTTTACGTATAAATCAAATTTCTCTTTTTTTACGAAAATTTTATTTAGATACTCTTTTGCTTTTTCATCATCTCTTATAAGATTTGCTTTTGCCCAGATTTCCTTAAACCTGTTAAATATGGACTCTTTGTTATCATCAATAAAACCAAGATAACTAACCCCTCTTTTGGTAAAACCTATTAAAGCCTCACCAAAAGGAGTAGAACCGTATCCATAAATTATATCTACGTTTTTACCAAGCTCTTTATACTCTTTTGGAGTAACTCCTATTATATTTACAAACAGATCATGAAGTCTGCTGGAGCTTGACAGACCTAAGTCTAATGAACTGTCTAAAATTGATTTTGACTCTTTTAAATGTTCTTTTGCATAATTTAAAGTGATGGATTGAAGAAATTGAATAGGAGTTACACCCACATACTCTTTAAATACTCTGATTAAATGATACTTACTCATACCTATATATTGAGCAATTTCATCTATTTTGGGTTGTTCTTTAAAGTTTTCGTCTATATATCTTATTACTTTTTCTATTTTTTTATAATTTTCATTTTCTAAAGATAAACTATCTTTCATAAAATATCCCAAAAATAAAAAAGCAGTAAGATTACTACTTTTTTATATTAAATTAATATGTAGATTGATTATAAATCACAAAACGATTAGCAAGGTCTTTAAGCTCTAAACTAATCTTAGCTTGTAAATCCGTGTTGTTAATATCATCTAATACATCACAAATTTTATTTGCTATTAACTTAAACTCTTCTTCTTTCATCCCTCTTGCTGTTAAAGCCGGACTTCCTATTCTTATCCCGCTTGTTACAAACGGACTTCTTGTTTCTCCGGGTACTGTGTTTTTATTTACTGTTATTCCTGCATTCCCTAATGCTGCATCTGCATCTTTACCTGAAAAATCTTTATTTAAAAACGATACTAACACTAAGTGATTATCAGTACCTCCAGATACTACATCATATCCTCTTTTACTTATTACCTCTGCTAGTATTTGTGCGTTTACTTTTACTTGTTTTGCGTACTCTTTCCATTTTGGATCTAACACTTCTTTAAAAGCTACTGCTTTTGCTGCTATTACATGTACTAATGGTCCACCTTGCAATCCAGGGAAAATTGCCGAGTTTATTTTTTTTGCAAGTTCTTCATCATTTGTCATTATCATCCCACCTCTTGGACCTCTTAGTGTCTTATGGGTAGTTGTTGTTACTACATGTGCGTAAGGAAAAGGACTTTGATGTTCTCCTGCTGCTACTAATCCTGCTATATGTGCTATATCTGCAAAAAGTATTGCTCCTACTTCATCTGCTATTTCTCTAAATCTTTTAAAGTCTATCTCTCTTGCGTATGCGCTTGCTCCGCACACTATTATTTTTGGTTGTACTATTTTTGCTATTTCAAGAACTTTATCATAATTTATTCTTCCGTCTAATTCTACTCCATAGTAGAAAGCATGATAGTTTTTCCCTGAAAAAGATGGTTTTGACCCATGAGTTAAGTGTCCTCCATGACTTAAATCCATACCTAAGATTTTATCTCCTGCTTTTATTAATGCTGCGTATACTGCTCCGTTTGCTTGAGATCCGCTATGAGGTTGTACATTTGCATATTTACAGTTAAAGATTTCACAAGCTCTATCAATAGCTAGTTGTTCTACTTTATCTGCTTCTTCACATCCACCGTAATATCTTTTATTTGGGTATCCTTCTGCGTATTTATTTGTAAATATGCTTCCCATTGCTTCCATTACGGCAGGACTTGTAAAGTTCTCACTTGCTATCATTTCCAAGTGTGTTGTTTGTCTCTCTAATTCATTCTCTAATATCTCAAATACTTCTTTATCTGCTTCTTCTAAGCTTTTGTTTGTTATGTAACTCATTATTGCCTCCAATAAATATTATTTTTAATAAGTATAACCAAAGAAAAAAATTCAGACAATCCAAATATTGCTAAACTTATAAAAATACAAAAAATGTAAGTGCAGAGATACTTAAATCTCTGGGCTCTTCACCCAAAGCTTTTAAAGAGTTTTCCACACGGTCTATCATTTGTGTTAAAAGAACTTCAAAAGAGAAATTTGAGTGACTAAACAAAGTCTCTTTTTTATTTTTTATATACTCTAAATCTTTTATCTCTTCATAAGAGATATCAGGTCTTTTTTGCAACAGTTTTTCAAGTTGAATTTGCCAATTATTTTGCCAGGTTAAAAAAAGATAATCATCTTTTAAATCTTTTTCAACTTTAATTCTCCATCTAATAACCTGTAAATTTTTATATAGATTGTGAAGTTTTTCTTTATCAAATTGAAAAGCTGTAAGAGCATGAAAATTTTCTATTGAATAAGCATTTGAAATCATATAAGTCATTCCAAGAATCAAATAATCGTTTCTATTAAAAAGTGAATCTTTGCTAAAAGCCATTTGCAAGTAATCTTTATAATCTTTTAAAACCTTTTTCTTATATTTAAGATAAAGTTTTTTATTAAAATCTTCTATAGAAATATAGATTTTCTGTCTGTTTTTTTTACTGAAATTATTTGGATTTCTTTTATCGAGTTTTGTTTTAAATTTTACAAGCAGCTCTTGCAACTTTTTTTTATCTTTTGTTATAAGTTCCGCCGAGTTTGATTGAAGAGCCCCTCTAATATCATCTTGGGTTACGGAGCATGCACTAAAAAAAGCTAAAATAGTTATAAAAAAAAGATATTTTATAATTTTAGCCATTTTTAGTCTTATCTTTTTATATTTGCGTTAATGATGATAATTCATTCTCTATTTTTTCTAATTTTGCTTGTGCATCTTCAAGTGCAGCTTTGTTTTCAGCTACAACATGTTCAGGTGCATTTGCCACGAATTTTTCATTTGATAACATACCGTTTAATTTATCAACCTCTTTTTGTGTTTTCTCTTTTTGTTTAGTAAGTTTATTGATAATAGGAGTCATATCTATCTCTAAAGTCGGTATATAAACTTCTAGATTATCAGATACGTCTGTTACGCAATTTTCTTGTTTATTATCTACAAACTCTATATTCTCAACTTTTGCCAGTTTTTGAATAAAAGGTTTTGCTATTTCATTATCAATTGTTTTATCAAGTTTTACATAAGCTTTAGGAATTTTCGAGTTACCCATATCAATAACCACTTTTGCTCTTCTTATTGCGATAATTGCCTCTTCTATAAGAGAGAACATCTCTTCCATTTTTTCATCTTTTTTTACATCTTTAGGGAAATTCATAATCATAACCGAATCACTATTTTCTAAAGAAGTACCGCTTAATTTGTGGTATAAAAAGTCGGAAATAAAAGGCATAAACGGAGATATCATTTTTAGAGTCTCTTTAAAAATACTTCCTAATTCGATAATAGATTCTTTACTTGCTTTACTATACTCAATACCCCAGTCACAAAACTCATTCCAAACAAATCTATAAAGAGAACTTGCAGCTTCATTGAATTTATAAGTTTCCAAAGTATCTCTTATCTCATCAACGGCAGAAGAGAGTCTGCTTTGCATATATAATCCAAGAGGTGTTTTTATCTCTATATCTTTTAAATCAGGGAAAGTATCTACATTTAAAGTTAAGAAGTTTGAAGCATTGTAAAGTTTGTTTGTAAAGTTTCTAAACTGCTCTAAGTTTTTAGCTCCTAATTTTATATCTCTTCCTTGAACGGCTAAATAAGCCAAAGTAAATCTGATAATATCTGCACTATGCTCTTTTACCATATCTAAAGGATCTATTACGTTTCCTTTTGATTTTGACATTTTTGCACCGTGTTCATCTCTTACAAGAGCGTGCATATAGATATCTTTGAAAGGTAGTTTTCCCATAAAATGATCACCCATCATCATCATTCTTGCAACCCAGAAGAACATAATATCAAACCCTGTAATAAGAAGAGAGTTTGGATAAAAATCTTTTAAATCACTATCTTGGAAACTTCCTTGCATTTTTCCGTTATTTCCCCATCCAAGAGGTGAAAAAGCCCAAAGAGCAGAAGAGAACCAAGTATCAAGTACATCAGGGTCTTGTTTTATTTTATTACTTGCACATTTTGGGCAAGCTTCGGGATTATCCTCTTTGTCTGCCCACTCATGACCGCACTCTTCACAAGTAAATACGGGAATTCTATGTCCCCACCATAATTGTCTGCTGATACACCAGTCTCTTAACTCATCCATCCATGCTCTATAAGAGTTTAACCAATGAGAAGGGTGGAATTTTGCTTCACCTGCATATGTTTTTTCAATAGAACTTTTTGCAACTTCGCTTCTTACAAACCACTGTTTAGAGATATAAGGTTCAACAATATTTTTACATCTATAGCAATGTCCTACTTGATGAACATGATCCTCTATTTTTGTAATATATCCCTCTTTTTGTAACTTTTCAACAATAGGTTTTCTAGCTTCAAGTCTTTCTAAACCTGCAAACTCTCCGCAATATTCATTTAAAATACCTTTTTCATCAAAACAAGTAATAAACTCTAAATCGTGTCTTTTCCCTACTTCGTAGTCATTTTGGTCATGAGCAGGAGTTACTTTTACCACACCTGTTCCAAAATCCATATCAACATGTTCATCCGTAATAATTTTAATTTTTCTGTCAGTTAAAGGAAGGATAACCTCTTTTCCTACTATATCTTTATATCTTTCATCATTTGGATGAACCATAATAGCAGTATCCCCAAAGTATGTTTCAGGTCTTGTAGTTGCAACGGTTACATATCCGCTTCCGTCTGCAAAATGATAATTCATATGATAAAATTTACCGTTTACCTCTTCATGCTCAACTTCAATATCAGATAAAGCACCGTCATGAGTACACCAGTTAACCATATAGTTGTTTTGAACAATCATACCTTCATTGTAAAGATGAACAAAAGCCTCTTTTACAGCCTCTTTTAATCCCTCATCCATCGTAAATCTCTCTCTTGACCAAGCAGGAGAAATACCCAATTTTCTCATTTGATGAACAATAGTACCGCCTGAATACTCTTTCCACTTCCAAACTTTATCCAAAAAGGCTTCTCTGCCGATTGCCTCTTTTGTAGTACCTTGAGCCAAAAGTTGTTTTTCAACTACGTTTTGAGTAGCAATACCCGCATGGTCGGTTCCCGGTTGCCATAAAGTTTTATACCCGTCCATTCTTTTAAATCTAGTAATAATATCTTGAAGGGTAAAAGTCAAAGCATGACCGATGTGCAAACTCCCCGTTACGTTTGGAGGAGGCATCATTATTGCAAAAGTTTTTTGTTTTCCTTTTTCGTCGGTTTCTTGAATAGCTTTATTTCCGTCTACTTCAAAATAACCTCTCTCTTCCCAAATTTTATAATACTTATCTTCTACGTTCGAAGGTTCATACTTATCACTCATCTAAATTCCTATATGTTTTATTAAGTTTGTAAAATATCCGCGATTATAGCTAAAAATTGATTTATCTTTGGTAAGTTAAAAAGAATCAGGTTTCTTCGTTTCTTATAAGCCCTGCTTCTTTTAAAAAAGGTGAATGGATAAAATCCATTTTTTTGATTTTGTCGTATTTTGCATAACTTAGATACAAAATATCTTTTGCTCTTGTTACAGCTACATAAAAAAGACGTCTCTCTTCTTCCAAACTTCCGCCTTTGCTCATCAACTTTCTATTGGGAAATCTTCCGTCCATCAAATCTATTACGTAAACTTCTTTAAACTCCAAACCTTTGCTTGCATGAACAGATAAAAGGTTTACTCCTTCTCCTTCACTCATCTCCCCGCCGCCTAAAATTACCGAGTTTAGAAATTTTGATAGCTCTTGAAAATTTTTGGAAAGTGTTCTTAAGAGCATCACTTTCCTATTTATCTTTGCCAAAGCTTTTGTTTTTTGAATAGAGTTTACCGTTCCGTCTTTTTGAGTTGCTCTTTTTGTTGCCAAAAAATCCCTGATTTTTGAATAAAGCATAGAACCTGCAATAGAGTTTACCATTGATTGGGGATTTTTGATTCTTTGTACCTGTTTCATAAGCAGATAAAAATCATAAATATATTTAGCCCCGTCAATTGAGAGTTTTGGATGTTTTAGTATGGGATTACTTAAAAAAGCCTCTTCAAAACCGCAATTTTTAAATTTGGACACTGAACCTAACTCTAAAAAATCATCAAAAAGTCCTAGCTGAATATTTTTTACTCTGTTTGTTTCAAAAGGGTTGTTTATCTTTTCGTCAGGATGAAATAAACCTTTGAAAATATTTCCGTGTCCCAGCTTTGTCAAAGCATCAAAAATATCTTTGGCTATTGCTTTTCCTATACCTTTTCCGTACTCCAAAATATGAATAAATGCCATCATATCATTGTGAATTAACTGCATTACCATAATATCCAAGATATATTTGATTTCAACAGAATCAAAAAAAGACATTCCCCCTTTTCTTTTTGCAGGAATTCCGTACTCTCTTAGATTTGCTTCGATACCGTCTGCACTTGAATTATTTCTAAAAATAATTGCTATTTCATTGTGCGGTGTTCCGCTGTTTGATATTAGTTCGGAGATATGATGATATTGCTGAAAAAGTTCAGTAAAAGCTAAAAGTTTAGGAGCAACGCTTACATCTGTTCTCATCACTTGAAGATGTTTTTCATATACTCTTTCATTGTACTCTATAACTTTTGTAGCCAAGTCAAGTATAGGTTTACTTGAACGATAGTTTTTTCTTAGAGTAAATACTTTTGCATCCTCATATCTTTTTGAAAAAGTAGAGATAATACCTATATCAGAGCCGTTAAAAGCATAAATACTTTGATCATAATCTCCCACGCAAAAAAGCGATTTCGGTTTAAAAGCATCAAGTAATCTTCCTTGTAAAGGGTTTGTATCTTGATATTCGTCTACAAGTATCTCTTTAAAATCAAATTCATGCTCTTTTAGCGTATCAAGCATAATAGTAAGCAAATCGTCAAAATTTGCATAACCGTATTTTATTTTTAGTTCATTAAACTCTAAAATTACATCTTCGTAAATTGCCGTATACAGTTCATGATCAGGACTTTTTTTTAGTATCCATGAAGTAAAATTTTCACCCTCGTTCGAGTTTAGATATAAAGAGTATCTATCATATAAATAGCCTCCGTCATAAGGGTTTGCTTCATCGCTTCTGTCATAAAAAACCCTTTTTTCATAAAGGGATTTAAATAGTGTTTTTAATTCACTTGGCTGCTTTAAAGTAATATTTATATTTAGCTGTTTTAGAAGTTTATATGAAACAGAGTGAAAAGTTCCTGCCATTATCTTTTTTGCAACATCTTTACCGAAAACCTTCCCTACTCTTGTTACCATTTCCGCGGCTGCTTTATTTGTAAAAGTTAAAAGTAAAATCTCTTCGGGTTTTATATTATTATTTATTAAATTTGCAATTCTTCCCACGATAGTTGATGTTTTTCCTGTACCGGCACTGGCAATAATTAGATTATAACCTCGTTTACAGGTTGCAGCGCTTAACTGCTCTTCATTTAAATTTGATAATGGCATTAGTGAATACTCTTTGAAAGTTTTTTGTTTGCCGAATGGTAGCAGTAATGTACTTTAATTTGGGTAAAAAAAAAGGCTCCTTTTTCAAGGAGCCTTTTACACACACAAGGAAACAAATTGGAAAATTTAAAAATTCGCAGTTTTTAAATATTTAAGAAGGAAATCATCGCACCTTCTTAATCCATATGAAAATTATAGACAATGAGCATTAATACTAAAGTAACAAAAGGTTAATCAATAGTTAATATTACTATAAATCCTGAAATTTAATTAAAAACTCTCCCACTGTTCATCATCATTTTTCTCTTCTTTTAAAGTAACAGTCCCGTTTTTTGATACTCTGTCGTGAAGAGATTCATCTTTTTTATATTTAGATATTTTTTCATGATAAACTTTAGGATCTTTTGTCTCTTTTCCTACAACATCCCTTCCTCTTTTTAATCTCATTTCATTACATTTATGCTCTTTTACTTTATCAATATATTTAAATACGTTTGAAGTATTATCTTCTATATTTTTTGCAATATCATAAAGTCTGGCATCTTTTTTATCTTTAGAGTCTACATCTATATACTCTTGTACCCCTTTATGTACATTTTCATGAGCTTTTAACAGATCCTGCCAATCTTGATTTTTGGTGTAAACTTCATTTGAGTGTTTTTCTATCCATTTTCCCAAATCACATTCATGATGATCTTTTACATGCCAGTTTTGACCGTTACCTACTTTTTCGAAATTGTTCTCTTTAAATGAGATATGGTCTAGTTTTAATTTTGTTGTATCAAATACCAAATTCACGTCACAAACACTGTTTTCTCTTGATTTGTCAAAGGTTGTTCTGTTTACTATTGAAACCAGTTGAGAAGAGAGTTCGCTTAAAGCCATTGCTTTTTGAGAAACACTCTCTGAGGCATTTGCATTCTCTTGAGTTGCTTTGTCAAGTTGGTTTATTGCATCATTTATTTGATCCATTCCTAATCTTTGTTCATGGGAAGCGTCTGATACGTCATTTACCAAATGTGCTACTTCGGAAACTTTTGAGTTTAGGAAATTAAAACTTTCAACCATTTTATCGGCGGTGCTTTTCCCCTCTTTTGTTTTTTCTTGTGCAAAATCAACTAACTCTTTTATCTGTTTTGCAGCCTCGGCACTTCTATTTGCCAAATTTCTAACTTCTTGTGCAACTACGGCAAAGCCTTTCCCTGCTTCTCCCGCCGTTGCCGCTTCTACTGCTGCATTTAAAGATAGAATATTTGTTTGGAAAGCTATTTGATCTATGATAGTTATTGCATCTACGATGTCATTTGTAGCTTGATTAATATCTTCCATAGATTTTCCGGTTTTATGAGCCAATTCATCGTCTTGATGACTTGTATCTTCCATCTCTTTAGATATTGTCAACATTCTTTTTGTTTTTTCATCGGTTTGCGTAATTGTTGAAGTAATCTCTTCAATAGCGGCAGCCGTCTCTTCCAAAGAGGCAGCTTGTTGTAAAGATGAAGCTGAAAGCTGTTCTGATGTTGCGGCTAGTTCTTCCGCATTTGATGATAATCTTTTGCCGGTATTATCAACCATACTTAATATTTCAGAAACCGATGTTCCTAGGGCATTTGTTCCTTTTATTAAAGAGCCTACGTTTCCTGAACTTTTTGCATCGATTTTATAATTATATCTTGCATTTCCGTACTCTATTAAAGCATTTGTTATTAAAGAGAGATTGTCTTTTGTCACTTTTAACATCTCATTTACTTTTTGTTTTAACTCTTCTACTTGAACAGAGTTTGCAACCTCTTTTATATCATAAGTATAAAATCCCTCTTTTGCTTTATGAACAATATCGATTGCCTCTTCAATAACTTTTGTATCTTTTTTTATTCCTTCTTCGATTTTATCTAAATATTTATTGAAATTTTTTGCAACTGTTCCTATTTCATCCTCTCTTTGCACATCTACTCTATTTGAAGTATTTGAATTATTGTTTATATCAGTAATCGCTTTATCAAGCTCTTTTAGAGGTTTTATAATTATTTTTCTTGAGAAAAGAGCAATTATCAAACTTATAATAATCAATATTGCCACAATCAAAACAACCGCAATATAAACTATTTTTTGTGCATGAGATACTGATTCTTTAATATATTTTGAATTCTCACCTATTACGTAATATCCTATTTTTTCACCTGAAAAATCAATTATCGGACTTAAAGTAACAAAATATTTGTCATCTACATGATAAGTATTTTTTTCCAACTCTTTTAAGTTTAACGTTGAAATATACTCTGCAAAATCTTCGTTATAGTTTTTTTGGTTTAAAGCATATGAGCCTATAGTTTTTAATTTTGACAAAACAGTACTGTTTTTTACGATATTTTTATCTAAAAGCATCAACAAATTAGAGTGGTAATATCTGTTTATATCTTTAACAATTGAGTTATATCCTGCTTTAAATTCAATACTTCCTATAAATTCATCATCTTTGATAATAGGAGCAACACCTACTAAGTTTACGTTAGATATACCGATTTCCGTTCCTACGACTGCTTTTTTATTTGTATGGACACTCAAAACCGCTTCTCTTTTAAGTAGATTATCTCCAAAAGATTTGGGATTCCATGATCTTAAAAAAGAGTCACCCTTATCATCATGAATATGAACTTTTATATTTTTAAAATTTGTATTGTTCTTAAAATCTTTTGAAAGTTTTTGCATAATAGAGATTAGACCTTCTCTATCTCTACTTTTTAAAGCCTCTATTATTTTCCCGTCATTTGCAATTGAAACTGCATTTGAAATACATATTTCCTCTTTTGCGCTTAATTTTTGTTTTACTATTGAATTCATATTAGAAGAGGACTCTTTGTATACATTAACTTTTACATTATTAAGGTAAAAAGAGAATATTCCAAAAGCAATAACAAGTCCCGCTATTGAACTTATCAAAATCGATAGGTTTAGTTTATTTCCTATACTCCAATTATTCATATCTGCTCCATGTTCATATCTATTAAGAGTTATTATAACTTATTAACCTATTAAAATTTTCTTAAAAATAATTTCAAACTATTACTTTGGTTATTTAATTAATTTATAAAAAATTATTTTCTTAATAATTTATATAAGATTCAGGAAATGGATTATAAAGATAAAAATAATTATTAAATATATTAAATATTATATTATCTGAAAATTTATAATTATAAGAATAAATGATATATAGAGTAGTTTTTAATACTTTTTCTACTATAAAAATAATTTTTTTGAAAAATAAAAAAAAGAATTGAAAAATAAAAAAATTTAATTATTAAGATAAATCTCTTATCCAAGAACTTTTAAGAAATAAAAATAATATTAGATTAAAAATAAAAAAATAGAAAGAAAACTATTTAAAAAGCCTAATATGACGTCTATCTATTCTAAATTTAAACATTAGATTTATAAAAAATTTATTGTTACGGAAAGTAATATATTTTTAAGAAGAGAGAAGTTCTCTTCTTGAAAGATATTATTTGATTGCAGCTAATGCAGCTTCATAATTTGGTTCTTCCGTAATTTCAGGACAAATCTCTTTATATATTACAGTACCGCTTTCATCAGTAATAAAAATTGCTCTACACGCAACACCTGCCAATGGTCCGTCGGCAATTAAAACACCGTATGAGTTTACAAAATCTTTATTTCTGAAATCACTTCCTACTTTTAAGTTTTCAATTCCTTCAGTTGTACAAAATCTTCCCATTGCAAATGGCAAATCCATAGAAACAACTACAACTTCTGCATCTGTTTTTGCCGCTTCTTCATTGAATTTTCTTGTTTCTGCTGCACATACAGGAGTATCTAAAGACGGTACTACAACAATAACTTGTGCCTTTTTACCAATTTCAATATCCGATAAATCTTGCCCTACAACATTTACTACGGGAGCTTTGTCTCCTACATTGATTTCTGTTCCAGCTAAATTTACTGGATTTCCACTAAGATTTGTTGTTGCCATATCTTCCCTTTTTCTAAAATTTAGTGAAATTATAATTTAAAAGTTTAAAACAGCTTTTAATTATAAATCCTAAAGTTAATTTTAGACAACTTTTACATATTTTTGACTTAAAATCAATATAAAAATTATTGAAAAATTACTAAACTTTTAGTTTGATAGAATCCTCTAAAAGTTCTATTTTTTTCTCTTCTAAGAGTTTGGTTAAAGCAGCTTTAAAAGCTTTTTTACTCATTGAGAAGTTTTGTTTGATATCTTCAGGGTCACTTTTATACGTAAAATTCATTTGGGCATTATTTGCTTCTAAAATTTCTAAAATTTTTTCAGGATTATCGTTACTCTTTTTTACCCCTATTTTCTGTAAAGAAATATCAATTTTCCCGTCATCTCTTATATATTTTACAAAGGCTCTTCTTCTATTTGCAACATTTATTTGTTCAAAAATTTCGTTATGATAAATCAAACCTTCATATTTGTTATTTACGATAACTTTAAAACCTAAAGGTGTTTTCATATAAAGTAAGATTTCAACCTCATCATTTTTTTTCAAATCTTCGGGAAATTTTTCTAAAACAAACTTTTCCGTACCTATTAATCTGTGGGTTTTTTCATCTTCTACTATTTTTACCACTTTTAAATTACCTATTTGAAAAGTAGATTTTTGTCTATTTTTAGGAACTAAAAGATCTTTTGGAAGTCCCATATCTAAAAAAGCACCGAACTTTGTACTATCAACGACTTCTAAAGCCGCAAAATCATTTTTCATAGCATAAGGTTTTAGTGTTGTTGCAACTATTCTGTCTTCACTGTCGGTGTAGATGAAAACCTCAATTTCAGTACCTATTTGCATACTGCTTGAAACATAACAGTTTGGAAGTAAAACCTCTTCGTTTTCAAGAGAACAAAGATATATTCCAGGTTCTGAAACTCTGCTTACTTTTAGGGTATTTATAACACCTAATTCTATTTTTTTATTCATTTTTTTCCTAAAAGTTTTGATATTAATAAAGCTGCAACTCCGACAACAATAATACTTGCTCCTGAACTAATATCGAAATAATAAGATATTACAAGTCCTATAAGCGTAAATATTGTAGCTAAAAAAGCACTTATTATCATCATTGATGAAAGCTTCTTGGCAAACATCTCTGCTAAATACGTCGGAATCGTCAAAAGTGCAATAACTAAAATAAGTCCTACAACTTTTATTGCTCCAACTACACTTAATGCTGCTAATATAAGAATCAACGTATAAAAGAATCTAACATTAATTCCTCTTAAAAGAGCAAACTCGCTGTCATAAGATACTGCTAAAATCTGTTTGTAAAAAAGCAGAACCGCCCCTATAATAAAAACATCTAATATTGCAAGATAAACTATATCTTCATGTGAGACTGCAATAATAGAACCGAAAAGATAACTCATCAAGTCTACATTATATCCCGGCGTTAAATCTACAAAAATTATCCCGACAGCCATTCCAAATGCCCACATTATACCTATAATTGCATCTATTCTTTTTCTACTTTTTATTGTAAGTGCCGCAATTACCATAGCAGTAGCAACGGCAAAAACGGTTGCTCCGAAAAGAACGGGGATTCCTAGAAAAATAGCAAGTCCTATTCCACCGTAAGAGCTGTGTGCAATTCCTCCTGCTAAAAAAGTTATTTTGTTTGCAACAACCAAAGAACCTATTATTCCTGCTGCTATTGAGACAAGGATTCCCGATATTATTGCATTTTGAATAAAATCATATTGTAAAGCTTCTAACATTTTTTAACCTAATTGATGTGTTTGATTGCAGCAAATTTCTGTTTTTCCAAGAGCAGAGAGAAGTTCAACTTCACATAAATGCTCTTTTTCCGTATCTATTTTCTCTTTAGTATTTTTTAAATGGTGATAAACAAGTTTTTTATTTATATGAGCAACATTTTTTGCATAATTCAAAAGAATTGAAATATCATGGCTTACTACAACTATAGATATAGTTTTATTAAGCTCTTTTAAAAGTTCATAAATCTCTTTTTGTCCTTTTACGTCGATACTAGCTGTAGGTTCATCAAGAAGCATTATTTTAGGATTTGTACATAAAGCTCTTGCTATAAATACTCTTTGTCTTTGTCCTCCGCTTAAATCACCTATTTTACTGTTTGCAAAATCTTGCATCTCAACTTCTTTTAAAGAGGTCATTGCCGCATCAATATCCTCTTTACTAAATCCGAAAAGTTTTCTTTTTTTTGATTTATGTCCCATTAAAACAACTTCTAAAGCAGTAATTGGAAAATCCGTATTTAAATTGGTATTTTGAGGAACATAACCTATATCCTCGTTTTTCAGATTTTTTATTATTTGTCCGCTTTTTATTTTTAGAAGACCTAGCATTACTTTAAGTAAAGTAGATTTACCTCCGCCGTTTGGACCTATTATTGCCAAAAAATCATTATCTATTATATCAAGAGTTATATTTTCCAAAACATTTGTATTATCATAACTATAAGAGATATTCTTAACTTCTATTAATTTTTTCATTAAATGTTATCCTTATTTTCGCGTGAATTATACAATATGCAATTATCAATTTAGATAAAACTCTATTTTTACCTTTTTATTTTCGGAAAAACTAAAGTAGAAGAAGCGACTTAAAATTAAACTTTGGAAGAATCTAAATTTTTTCTCCTATTAAAGCAGAGGCATAACCTACTACACTGCTGTCATCTTTTGTTTTATCGTAACTTGTACAATAATATAAAAGTTCTGTATCAAAATTATATTTTATTGCAGATTTTATTATGGCTTTAACTCCTATTTTACCGCAGGCTTCGCACCCTTTGTCAAAAAGTTCCAAATTTTTTGAAGCAATAGCATTTAAACATATATTATCTAACTTTTTTGCTTCGTTTAAAGGGTAAAAATGACTTAAATCGGTACTTATTACTATAAAATTTTCTTTATCAAGAAGAAGTTCATCGGTTAGTTTGGATAATTCATTAAAATCAAGTTCACCGTAAACAATCTCTATTATTTTTGCTTCTTTAAAATAGTTTTTTATAAAAGGAGCTTGCGTCTCCGTTGAATGTTCTTTGTGCAAACTCTCATTAAAATCCAAAAAGCCGTATTTCTCTTTTAATTTTTTTGAGTATTCCAAATCAATTTTTAAATCTCCCAAAGGAGTTTTATATGTATCAAAAAGAGCAATAGAAGCACCTTTTATATAAACCCTGTGGGAGGGTCCAAAAACAATTACTCTTTTTATATCTTTATTTGAAGACAGATTAAAAGCTAAATTTGATGTAAACCCGCTGTAAATATATCCTGCATGGGGACAAATTATTGCTCTTGGTTTGATTTTATTTCTGTTTTCATCTTTTACAGAAAAACTTTTATTAAAATGAGTAATATATCTTTCTATTTCACTTTTACTATCCGGATAAAAAGTTCCGGCAACACTCATCTCTCTTTGGCTCATTTTTATCTCCTTTAAAAAACTCCGTCTATTTTTTGCTTACAATTAGGACAGCGTCCCTCTTTTATTTTATTAACCCTTACACCAAAATACTCTCTTGAAATAAGTTCTTCTTTGCAGTTTGGACAAACAGTGCTGTTTTCAAAGGCTACATTACCTATATAGACATAATTTAGCCCCTCTTCTTTTGCAATATTATATGCCGTTTTTAATTTATCAATAGAAGTTGAAGGAAGATCTAACTCTTTGTAATCGGGATGAAATGCTGAAATATGCCAAGGAACATTTACGCCTAAATTCTCTTTAATAAATTTAACGATTTGGCTTATCTCTTCTTTGGAATCATTTTTTGTGGGAACTAGCAAAGTTGTGACTTCAAGCCAGATTCCGTTTTTTTGAAAATGAATAAGATTTTTTAAAATTTGTTCTAAATTACCGCCTAACTCTTTTTTATAATATTTTTTATTAAAAGATTTCAGGTCAACGTTAATTGCGTCAATTACTCCTTTCATATCATCTATCATCTCTTTACTCTCAAAACCGTTACTTACAAAAACCGATTTTATACCGTATTTTTTTGCTTCAAGGGCAATATCTTTGGCATAAGGATAAAATATTGTAGGTTCATTATAAGTATAAGAGATAGATTCACACCCTTTACTTCTTGCAAGTTCCACAATCTGTTTAGGAGATATATAATTTGTTCTGTCAATATTTTTTTCTTGAGAGATTCCGTAGTTTTGACAAAAACTACAGTGAAAATTACATCCTACTGTTCCAAGAGAGAGGGATTTGGAATTAGGTAAAAAATGAAAAAGCGGTTTTTTTTCAATGGGATCTACGTTTAAAGCGCTGATATATCCATAAACAAGACACTCTATTTTATCACCCGTATTTTTATTTACACCGCAAACTCCCACTTGTCCCGCTTTTAAATTGCAATAATATGAACAAAGCATACATACGATTTTATCGGGATTTTTAATTGAAGTTTTAAAGTATTGCATTTTATTCTTCTTCTATTTTAATTACTTCATAAGTCTGAATTTTGGGCAAAGCAGACAAAGAAGAGGGATTAAGACCCGCTTTTTGGCAAAGGTGAACCATAAAGGCATTAAATTCGGGAAGTTGCTCCCAAACTTGAGGAAGAAAAGTTGCCCTTTTACCGTTAAGTTCTAAAATAACTCCATGTTTATTAGGTATTAGTTTCTTTTTTAAATCTTCGAAATCTTTATACTCCAATATTTCAGGAGCAGTTAATAAAGAGATCTCTATTTTTATTTCATTAAACTCAGAAAAAGATAAAGAGTTAAATCGAGGATCGTCAAAAGCTGCGGCTTTTGCGTTATAAATCAAATCATCAAGCAATATTCTATGGGCAATTAAAGAACCTATACAACCTCTTAACTTTCCATTTATCGTTAAAGTTACAAAAGTTGCCTGTTTTTCATTTAAAAAGGAGAAGTTTGAGAGTAAAAACTCTTTGTCTATTTTTACTTCCGGATTAAAATTTGACTCTATAGCATCTCTTGCTATTTTTAGCAATAAACTATTTTTATCCATTATTTTCTCCTTTTTTATTATTATACTACATTTATAATATCTTTTATAGCCTTTATAAAATTTTCACCGTCGTTTAGGCATTTGCAGACTTTATACTCTTCTATTCCTATCTTTTTTGCTTCTTCATTATACTCAATACTAAGCTCAAAATCCGTTTCGGAATTATCTATTAAAAAAGCAATGGGGTAAATTAAAACTTTTTGATCTCTGAACTTTTTAAGCTCTTCATCTAAAGCAGGTTCCAGCCATTTTAAAGGTCCTACTTTTGATTGATATGCCAAAGAGATTGATTTAAAATGAATATTCTCTTCTTCTAAAAGAGCAGATAAGATTTCCACATGTTCATTTATCTGTTTTTCATAAGGATCGCCGCTGTCTACTATTTTCTGAGGAAGTCCGTGGGCTGAAAAAATCAGATTATACTCTTCATGTTTTTCCACGCTGTTTTTTATAGTATCAATAATAGCTTCGTTAAAAACTCTATTTTTATAAAAAGGCTCAATAACTTTTATATGAAATTTTCTTTTTGCGAAAAAAAGAAAGTCTTCAACGGAAGATTTTGTCGTAGTAGTTGAATATTGAGGATACATAGGAAATAAAATTACCTCTTTTACTTTTTTCTTCTCCAACTCTTTTATAGCCTCTTGCGCAAAAGGTGGAGTATATCGCATTACCTGAACAACACAGGTATCGGTTAACTCATCGTTAAGTTTGGATAAAAGTTTTTCCGTCAAAGGATTAATAGGAGATCTTCCCCCTATTGCCTCATAATTTTTCCAGGCAGAATCTTTTCTTGATTTTACGATAAATTTTGCAATTAAAGATCTGAAAAAATCACTTTTAATTGTTAAAATATTTTTGTCATTAAACATATTCGTCAAAAACATCTCTAATTCGTTTTTATTTCTAGCACCACCCATATTTAGAAGCACTAAAGCTTTACTGCACTCTTTTATCATTTAATTCTCCGTTATAATTTCATTTAAATTAATAATATTATCACTGCACCATTTTGCCAAATTCATATCATGAGTAATAAGTAAAATACCGCATCTGTCCAGCTGTTTTACTATAAGTTTCATAACATTTAAAGCAACAATATTATCCAATGCAGAAGTTGCTTCATCAACAAGCAACAAATCCGGCTGCATTAATAATGCTCTTAAAATAGAACATCTTTGTAACTGCCCTCCACTTAATTCATGGGTTTTTTTATATAAAAGCTCTTTATTTAAACTCAAAGAGTTTATTTTTTCATCTAAATTTTTATCAAAACTTTTTAAATCAATATCCACAACATCTTTTATCTGTTCAATTATTTTAAAAGATGGATGAAAAGAGCTGTAAGGATCTTGATAAATCGAACTTATCTTTTTTTTCTTAATCTCTCCGTTTTGAGGTTTTAAGTTTCCGCTAATTAGTTCAAAAAGCGTACTTTTTCCGCTTCCGCTGCTTCCCACTATAGAGACTAATTCTCCACATTTTAACTCTAAATTAAAATTTTTATAAATTAACTTTTTATTATGATAACCAAAACTTAGATTATCAATTTTCAAGACTGTTTGTTCTATGTTCATCAAATATCCTCGATTTCATTAATAACTATATAAAAATTTTAATTAAAACAGAACTAATTTCCGACAAAAATTATAATTAAAAATTATCAATATAATACTCTTTATATAAGCTTAATAAAAGATTAAATTGATAAAATTAAGCTTTATAATTTTAAGGAGAAAAAGAATGAAAAAAGTTGTTTTAGGAACACTATTAGCTGCTGCATCTTTAATGGCTGCAAATTATGCAACATGTGCTACATGCCATGGAGCTACAGCTGAAAAAGCTGCATTAGGGAAATCACAAATAATCAAAGGTTGGCCTGTTGAAAAAACTGTTGCTGCTTTAAAAGGTTATAAAGACGGATCTTACGGTGGAGCTATGAAAGGTGTTATGAAAGGTCAAGTTGCAAGACTTTCAGATGCAGATATCGAAGATTTAGCTAAACAAATTGCTGCATTTAAATAAATAGCATAAATTTTTTTTAAAGTGAACTACTCTTGTGGTTCACTTTTTTTTTCTTTCTTTTTATTACTTGCCTCTTTTTTCTTGTCCTCTTTTTTAACAGCATCATTTAAGTCTTCCGTACTGTCAAAAAGAAGTCCGCCCATCATTTTTTCACTATCATCGAATTGACCGCTTTTTGCACCCCAGATAAATAGACCCAAAACTGCAAAAGAGAGAATAACTCCCACACCCAACATCATAAAAAGCGTATCGTTTATCATCTTTTTTCCTAACTTTTTAATTTAATTCTCATAGAGTTTGCTACAACCAGTAAAGAGCTTAAACTCATCGATAGAGCCGCTACTAACGGTATTACAAGTCCTGCCATTGCAAGAGGAATCGTAATTGAATTGTAAATCAAAGATAATAGCAGGTTTTGTTTTATAAACTTATATGTTCTTCTTGATAAAACAAAAGCATATTTTAAACTGCTTAAAGAGCTGTTTAATAAAACAATATCGGAAACGGAAATAGTAACATCGGCGGAATTTCCCATTGCAATAGCTACATCAGAATTAGCCAAAGCAACGGAATCATTTATTCCGTCACCTGCCATTACTACGATTTTTCCCTCTTTTTTAAGTTTTTTAATATAGTCTGCTTTACCTATAGGATCAATATGAGAAACCACTTTTTTTATTCCTACTTTTGAAGCAACTTTTGAAGCTATACTCTCATTGTCTCCTGTTAGCATTACAACTTCTAAGCCGTTTTTTTGCACGCTATTGATTAAATCTTTTGCTTCTTCTCTAATCTCATCGGCAAGCTCGAAAGTTGCTATTACTCTTCTGTTTATTGCAAAAATATAAACCGAATTTCCACTATCAAAATTATAATTGATTTGATTTTCTCTTAACAAATCAACATTTCCTCCTAACAAATGAAAAGTTTTTCCTTCTATATTTTTATATTTTGCCACTACTCCTTTTGCCTGAACGGTTTTTACGTCAAATATATCTTTTAGCTCTAAATTATCATATTTTTTTTGCAGATATTTTTTTACCGATTTAGAAATGGGGTGTGTTGAAGAGTCAAGTAAAGAGTACATTAGATTTAATTTATGTATATTTTTATCTAAAATTCTTGCTTTTTTAACTTTTAACTCTCCTTTTGTGATTGTTCCTGTTTTATCTAAAACCAAAGTGTCTGCTTTTGCCATTGTTTCTATAAATTTTGCTTCTTTAAAAAGCAAACCTTTTTTTGCAAGCTCCGAAATTCCTATAAGACTTGCAATAGGCGTAGCAAGAGCCAAAGCACAAGGGCAGGCAATAACAATAACCGAAATTGCTACTATAAATGATTTTTCAAAATGACTTACATTTTCATAATCAAAGCCAAAATCAATTCCAAAGAAATACCAAACGATAAAAGTTAAAAAAGAGAGAGTTAAAATAGTTAAACTAAACCCTTTTGATATCTCATTTGCTTTATACTCAATCTCAGGTTTTGAGCTTAAAGAGTCTTCAAGTAGCGTTACAATTGAGTTTAGAGTAGACTCTTTATAAGTTTTCGTAACTTCATATCTAATAAGAGAATCGTTATTTATAGTTCCGCTGTAAAGTTTGTCTCCTACTTTTTTAAATATAGGAAGAGACTCTCCTGTTAAACTTGATTCATCAAAAGTTCCCTCTCCGCTTATGATTTTTCCGTCAACACAAACTTTTTCACCGCTTCTTATTTCTACTATATCTCCTACTTCTATACTATTTAAAGCAATAGCTTTTTTAACACCCTCTTTTACAACAGTAGCTTCCAAAGGAATAGAACTTTTAATCTTATCTAAAGTATCAACGGCACTTTTTTTACCTATCACTTCTAAATATTTTCCTACTAAAACAAAGGTTATAATCATCGTAACCGAATCAAAATAACTCTCTCCTTTTCCACCGAAAAGAATATACAAGGAGTAGATATACATCAGTGTAGCTCCGGAGCTAACCAGAAAATCCATATTTAAAATACGATTTTTAAGACCGTAAAAAGCCCCTCTAAAGAATATCCAACCCGAATAAAAAAGTACCGGAGTACAGAAAATAAACTCTCCTATATGAATATATTCTCTTATTTGTTCATCGATTCCCGTAAAAAATCCCGTATATTTTGCAACACCCAGCATCATAATATTAACACTGGCAAAAACGGCAACCATCATTCTTATAAAATAGGATCTTTTTGCTTTTACAACTTGTTCATCGGCAACAGAAGCATCATAAGCATAAGCATTGTAACCGATACTTCTAATTTTGAGAATTATTTGAGATAGTTTGATTTTATCATTATCCCAAACTATTTTTGCCTTGTTATTTGTAAAATTAATATCTGCACTAATAATTCCTTCTGTTTCAAAAAGAACTTTTTCATTTAACCAAACACAAGCTGCACAATGAATCCCTTCTATAATCAAATCAATTTGATTATAACCGTCTTGGGTTGTTTTTATAAAAGTATCTTCAAAACTTTTTGTATCAAATCTTTGGATATCATCGTCTACTTCAATAGGAGGCGCTATTGTTTTATTTCCCAGTTTTTCATAAAAAGAGTCTAATCCGTCATCTTTTAGTATATGATAAACTCCCTGACAGCCTTTGCAACAGAAGTTTAAATCTCCTTCTTTAATCATCACACTCTCATCAAACTCTAAATGACAGTGGTTACACTTAACTTTAGCCACTAAATAATCCTAAAATAATAAATTAATAATAAAAAACTAAATGAAACTTGAAATAGTTAACATTTATATAATAGATATTATAATATTATATCCTAATTAGTTTGGAGTAAGTCTTAATGATATCAAATGTATCTATATTAAAAAATATAACCATATTATACGCAGAAGATGAAGAAGCTTTAAAAGAGATTACCTTAAATATCTTAAAAGGCTTTACAAAAAAGCAATTAGTGGCTAAAAACGGAGCCGAGGGTTTAGAGCTTTTTAAACAAAATGAATCAGAAATTGATTTAATAATAACAGATGTAAATATGCCTGTAATGAACGGGCTTGAAATGATAAGAGAGATAAAAAAGATAAACCCTAATATACCTATTATTGTTGCAACCGCTTTTTCAAATACCGAATATCTGCTTGAAGCAATAGATATAGGTGTCGATAAATATGTTTTAAAACCTATAGATATGAAAAAACTTTTGCAGCTTATGAGTCAATCTCTTTTATACCATGAATTAAAAGATTTATATATTGATAATCTAACCCATCTGCCAAATAGAAATAGATTGAAAAAAGATTTGGAAGACTCAAATAAAGATCTTATGGCAATGATTAATATTGATAAATTTTCTACTATTAACGATCTTTTCGGTGAGCATAACGGAGATAGAGTTTTACTTAAGTTTTCAGATACTCTACAAAAATATTTCAACAAAGATAAATTTTCTATATACAGAGTAGAAGCAGATAAGTTTTTGGTAATATCAAAAGAGTATGAACTTGATATTCAAGAATTTTACGACCTGTGTAAAAAATTTGAAGATTTTATAGAAGAGGATCCTGTTTGTATCGATGAACATGAGATTGACCTTAATATTACTATAGGTATTGCAAAAAGTGAAGACGGAAATGCTTATAAATATGCACAAAGAGTTATCTCTTATGCAAGAAAAAAATTTGAGCCTATTTTGATTTATAATGATTCTTTTAATATTCAAGAATCGTTTGAAGAGAATATTAAGTGGATTAAAAAGATTAAAAACGGTGTTAAAAACGACAATTTTAAAGCCTATTTTCAACCCATAGTCGATACTAAAACAAAAGAGATTTATAAATACGAAGCCCTTGTCAGATATATAGATGAAGACGGAACCGTCGTTTCTCCTTTTACTTTTTTAGATATTGCAAAAAAAGCCAAGCTTTATCCGAATATCATAAAAATAATGATAAATGAAGCTTTTCATCTAATAAAAACCAAAAACAAAAGAGTTGCCGTAAATATTTCATTTGAAGATATTGCAAGTGCAACTACTATGGAATATGTATATAAAGTTATTGAAGAAAATAGTGAGTATGCAAGCAGTCTTGAATTTGAGATTTTAGAATCAGAAGAGATTTCCGATTTCTCTGAAGTTTTTAAATTTATCAAAAATATGAATAAATACGGATGTAATGTTGGAGTAGACGACTTTGGAGCAGGATATTCAAACTTTAATATGCTTGTAAATCTTGATATAAACTATGTAAAAATCGACGGTTCTTTGATAAGAGGAATAAATGAGTCGAAAAATCAGCAAATTATCGTAAAAACTATTGATGAATTTGCCAAAAAATTCGGATTTAAAACTGTTGCCGAATTCGTATCTGAAGAAGAGATTTATAATGAAGTTAAAGAGATTGGAGTAGATTATTCCCAAGGTTACTACTTTGATGCTCCTTTAAGTTATGATGAAATTTAATTAAAAAGGCATAATAAAAATAAAATTGATAATATTTTATAAAGGTACAAAGTGTATATTAAATTTTTACTGCTGATAATATTTCAATTTTATCTTTTTGCCCAAACTCCTCAAACCGTTAAAATCGGAGTTTTAGCAAAACGAGGAGATGAAGTAGCTTTAAACAAATGGCAAGAGACTGCAAAATATTTAGAATCTCAAATAAAAGATTATAACTTTGAAATTCTTCCTCTAAGTTTTGAAAAAATCGATTTGGCAATTAGAAAAAACGAGATAAATTTTCTAATAACAAATCCCGTTTTTTACATACAGCTTGAACATAAATATAATATCAGCAGAATTGCGACTTTGCTAAATAAATATGATGATAAAAATTTTGTTTCATATTACGGCGGAGTTATTTTTACCAAAAGCAGTTCAAATATAAATACAATCAAAGATTTAAAAAATAGAAGTTTTGCAGCTGTTGATTCAAACTCTTTCGGGGGATGGATTATGGCTAATAAACTTCTTCATGATATGGGGATTAATCCTTTAAAGTTTTTTTCCAAAATTGAATATTTAGGAACTCACGATAGAGTAGTTAAAGCCGTTTTAAACGGAGAAATAACGGCAGGAACGGTTAGAAGCGATACTTTAGAGAGAATGGCAAAAGAGAAAAAAATAAATCTAAATGATTTTTTTATTATTCATAAAATTGAAAGTTCTAATTTTCCTTTTTCCATCAGTACCTCTTTATATCCCGAGTGGCCCATTTCAAAACTACCTCAAACTTCAAACAAACTGGCAAAAGAGGTTGCTTTGAAATTAATGTATATGCCTTCAACCTCAAAAGCGGCAATAAGTGCAGGTATAGGAGGCTGGACTATTCCTGCAAATTACTCTTTGGTAAATAAAACATTGCAAACTTTAAAAATCGAGCCTTATAAACACACCTTTAAAGAGTATATATATGAATTTATTAAAGAGTATCTCTTTTTTATCAGTTTTATAGTTATTACATTTATTTTTGTTATCTTTTTAATAATATATGTATTAAAACTAAATATATCTTTAAAAAGTTCAAAAGAAAAACTGGCAAATATAAATGAGGATTTAGAAAAAAAAGTGCAGGAAAGAACCTCAAATATGGAAAATTTCCTTGAAAAAGAGAGATATCTTAGAGTTATTATGTCTACGATATCGGATATAAACAGATATTTAATTACATATAAAAAACTTAATGAACTTTTAGTAAAGAGTTGCCAACGATTGATAAAAATTGAAGAGTACTCTATGAGTTTTATTCTTTTAGAAGAGGATTTTTATAAAGATAAATGGTTTTGCTCATCAAAAAAAGAGTATGCAAAGCTGGAAGATTTTATAAAAAATGAATTTATTTCAAAGCAAGGTTTGGCTTCAAATTTTCAAGAAAAAAAAGATAATGAAATTATTAATGATATTCAAACTTATGATTTAGATGAAAAGTTTAGAAAACTCTGCTTAGATTCAAATATATACTCTTGCGCTTTTTTTGCATTAAAACCTGATGTAGACAAGCCTTATTATAATGGAATATTGGGAATTCTTAACAAAAATAAAAACGGTTTTGAGTTAGAAGAAATTAGAATGTTAGAGGAGTTAAGCGGTGATTTGGGTTTTGCAATTAAAGCAAATATTGACTCTATAGAACATGAAAGACTTAAAAACGAACAAATTCAAAACTATGAAGAGACTATAATCTCTTTTGTAAAAATGATAGAACAAAGAGATACTTATACGGCAGGACATACAACAAGAGTTGCAAAATATTCAGAATTGATTGCAAAAAAAATGAACTTAAAAAATGAAGAGATTCATAAACTGACAAAAGCCGCAATTCTCCATGATATAGGAAAAATATCAACACCTGATGCCGTACTTCTAAAACCGGGAACACTTAATGATTTAGAGTATAAGATGATAAAAGAGCATGTAACAGTAGGTTATGAGATGCTAAAAGAGATTAAAATCTATGAAGATTTGGCACAAATTATGTTATATCATCATGAAAGATATGACGGAAGCGGATATCCTAAAGGTTTAAAAGGCGAAGAGATTCCGCTTTTAAGTTCTATTATGAGCGTAGCAGATGCTTTTGATGCAATGACAAGCACAAGAATTTATAAAAAGAGTAAAAGTGTTTCTCAAGCTTTAGAAGAGTTAAAAAAATTAAAAGGAACCCAATTTAATCCCAAAATTGTTGATATAGCAGTCGAAGTTTTAAAAGATATAGAAGTTCCCTCAACAATAAATCAAAGCCCTAAAAATGAAATAGAGAGGGAGAGATTAGCATATTTTTATAAAGATTATACAACAGATTTTTATAATGAGACTTATTTAAAATTAATGTTAAATCAAAAAGAGTTTATTGAAGAGTTTAAATTTGCCTATGAAATTCAGCTAATAAACACTTTACAGCTAGAACTTAAAAGCAGTATCAAAACTGTTGAAAATCTTTTTAAAGATGTGGCTCTTAAGATAAAAGACAAAGCAGATGTAAACTTTTTTATAAAACCAAACAGTTTTTATCTCTTTTGTAAAGATAATAAAGAGATTATTTTTAAAGATTTTATTAAAACTCTTACTTATGAAAGAATTGAATTTAAGTTAAATATACTGGATATTAATAAGTTAAAAAAGGATCAAGAAAAAATTAAAAACTAGATTTTACTCTATCCAGTTTTTAATACTCTCCTCTTTGTCAAAAAGTTTTGCTTTTATTCTGGCGATTCTAGCTATACAAACTAACTCTTTTGAAGCTTTTTTCAAATCATCGTTTATTATAAAGTAGTCATAATTTCGAAAAGATTTTATCTCAGTTTTTGCATTTATTAATCTTTTTTCAATAACCTCTTTTGAGTCGGTATCTCTATTTTTTAATCTCTTTTCCAAATCCTTTAGAGAAGGAGTCGTTATAAATACGGAAGTTACAATATCATCAAGTTTTTTTCGAACAATATTATGGCCTTGCACATCAATATCAAAAATAACTAATTTACCTTGTGAAACGGCAGCTTTAATTGGTTTTAAAGAAGTTCCGTAGTAGTTTCCGTGAACTTCTGCCCATTCAAGAAACTCACCGTTTTCTATATCCTCTTCAAACTCTTTTCTTGATGCAAAATAGTAATCAACTCCGTTTTTCTCCCCTACTCTTGGTTCTCTTGTAGTTGTAGAAATAGAAAAATGATAATCACCTATTTTATCATATACAGTTTTTAAAAGTGTAGACTTTCCACAACCGCTAGGTCCTGAAAGAATTAAAATAGCACCTTTTTTTTCCATTATTTATTAACCCTTAAAGATAAAGTAACGTCAACATCTTCCCCGTTTGAAAGTCTATCTATTACACTTTGATCGAATTTTTGTAAAAAAGGTTTTAACTCATTTATACTGTAATTGTTTAATATCAGTTTTGAAGGTCCCTCTTTTTTGTCTTTTAAATCAAATTCATACTCTTTTACTTCGTTTAAAGCGTCATCAATAATTGTATTTATATCTTTCCAATCATTTTCATCTACGCCTGTTGAAACTTTATCATGTATCTCATCATCATGCAAGATATCGCTTATTTTAGTAAGTTCGTTATTATCTAATACACCGCCTTTATTTAAAGAAGCTACCGTAACAATACTTTCATCATTATCTTCTTCTATATCCATTGCCACATCTTCAGCCAAAGACTCTACATAGTTTGAGATTATTTCCTCCTCATTAAAATCTTCTGTTGCTCTTTTTTTTTGACTTTTTTCATCATCTTTTATAAATTCTATTTGCTCTTTTAAAAGATTTTCTAATACATTGGGAAGAAAGGGTCTATTTACTATAAAATCCCTAGATTTGTCAAAAGGAAGTTCTTCACTTACTATTGCCGCCAATTTTTTTGTGTAAGTTTTTAAAGTATTAAACTCTTCATTTACAAACTCTTCATCAATAACGATAATATCAACATTTTTATCAAAATCTAAACTATCTTGTACAGTAAGATTTATATTCATTTTTGCACATACAAGAGTAAATATTTTCTCTATAATTGCTGTTTTGCTTACTAATATCAAATCCATTATTTCAACTCTTCTAACTGTAAGTTTTCTAGTTTATAGACTTTGTCACACTGCATTGCCAAATCATCTTCATGAGTAACAAGAATCATTCCTGCATCATTGTCTTTTACATATTTATGAAGTGTTTGCATCACAACTTGGGCGGTCTGTTTATCCAAATTACCTGTAGGTTCATCTGCAAATATAATTTTAGGTTTTTTTGTAAGAACTCTTGCTATAGACAATCTTTGCTGCTGTCCACCGCTTAATTCTCCTACACCTTGTTTTAGTACGAAATCGATATTTAATCTTTTTAATAGATCTTTGTCGATCTCATTTCCACTTAATAAAGTGGCAATTTCTAAATTATCATTTGCAGAAAAACCTCTAAAGAGATAATGTGCTTGAAATATTATACCAAAATCTTTTCGTCTAATATTTAAAAGTTCTCTTTTTTTTAGTTTATAAATTTCTTTGTTGTTATAAAATATTTCACCGTATTTCGGTTTTAATAAAGAAGAAAAAATATTTAAAAGTGTAGATTTACCGCTACCGCTTATACCGATAATGGCAATTGATTCTTTCTGTTTTAAATCAAGATTTATATTTTCAAAAAGTTTATAATCAAATTCATGTGTGAGATTTTTTGCTTCAAGCAAGATTTTTGCGTCAGCAGTAATGGGTTCATTATTTATAACTGTTTCACCCATTACTCAGACTTCATATATTTATTAAGTTTTATTTACCCATTTGAGCCGCAACTTCAGCAGCGAAATCTTCTTCTTTTTTCTCGATTCCTTCACCAAGTTCGAATCTAACATACTCAATAATATCGATTGATGAATCAACTGCTTTGATTGCTTCTTCAACAGTCATTGAATCATCCATTACGTATGTTTGAGATAAAAGTGCATTTGCTTTATCTAATTGAGTGTTATCCTCAATCCATCTTCCAATTTTACCTTTAACAATATTGTCGATAATTTTTTCAGGTTTCCCTTGAGCAATTAACTCTTCTTTCATCTCTTTTTCAGCAGTTGCAATAGCTTCTTGTGTTAATTGTTGTTTAGAAACAAATTGAGGAATATGTTTAAGAGGTTTTCCAAGTCTAACTAACTCTTCGTTCTCTTTTTCAATATCTGCAATAATTGCTTTGTTTTCTGATTTAATAAACTCTGCATCTAAATCTTTATATGAAATAACAGTTGGTTTCATTGAAGCTGCATGCATCGCAACTTTTTTCAATAAATCAACAGTTTTTTCTTTTGCAGAATCTGCACAAGTTGCTGCTAGAATAACACCTACTTTACCCATATGAACATAACCGTTTACAACTCCGTTGTCAGTTGAAACAGTTACCATTTTTCTAGCAACGATGTTTTCGCCGATTGTTGCAATTTTTCCGTTTAAATACTCTTCAAAGTTTGTACCGTTAATAGTTGTTTTTAATAATTCAGAAGATTCAGTACAACCTTCAGCTTGAACATGAGCAGTAATCTCTTTTGTTAAATTGATAAATTGATCATTTTTTGCAACAAAGTCTGTTTGAGAGTTAACTTCTGTCATAGTTGCTTTTGTATGTTCGTCATTTACTAAAATAGTAATTAAACCTTCAGCTGCAACATTTCCAGATTTTTTAGCAGCTTTTGCAAGTCCTGCTTCTCTTAAATATTTTATTGCTTCATCGATGTTTCCATCACACTCATTAAGTGCTTTTTTACAATCAAGCATTCCTGCACCAGATTTTTCTCTTAACTCTTTAATTAGTTTTGGAGTTGCTCCTGCCATATTATGCTTCCTCTGTTTTTTCTTCAGTCTCTACTACAGCTTCAGCTTCACCCTCAGCTACTGCTTCAGCAACAACTTCTTTTGTTTCTTCTTCAGATACAGGAATTTCTTCACCGCTCTCTTCAGCTAATGCAGCTCTACCTTCATTCATAGCTTCAGCCATTTCATTACAAAATAGTTGAATTGATCTGATTGCATCATCATTTCCTGGAATCGGGAAATCTACAACATCAGGGTCACAGTTTGTATCTAATGGAGCTACAACTTTGATTCCTAATCTTCTAGCTTCTGCAATTGCAATTTTTTCTTTTACTGCATCTAAAACAAACATCATATCAGGAAGTTTGTTCATCTCTTTAATACCACCAAGATAAAGTTCTAATTTTTCTTCTTTTCTTGTAAGCATTAAAGCTTCTTTTTTAGTTAAAAGGTCCATTTGACCTTCTTCTCTCATTTTTTTAATTACTTCTAATTTTCTAATTGATTTTTTGATTGTTCCGTAGTTAGTTAACATTCCACCTAACCATCTGTGGTTAACATAAGGCATTCCACATTTAATTGCTGCATCTTTTACAGCTTGGCTAGCTTGTTTTTTTGTACCGACGAAAATCATTGTTTGACCTTCAGCTGCCGCATCTCTAACTACATTATATGTATATCTGAAATATCTTAACGTTTTTTGTAAATCGATAATATAGATATTTTTTCTAACACCGAAAATGAATTTTTTCATTTTTGGATTCCATCTTCTTGTTTGGTGTCCGAAGTGTACACCACACTCTAATAGGTCTTTCATTGTAACCATAGTTTTTCCTTGTTTTTTAATATTTATGTCTTCTTTTTTCACGCAAAAATAAATTTTGCTAAAAAGAAATCTGGGTTTAGCCTCTGTGCCCCTTAATGGCAAGTACAATTAACTTGTCACAACCCATACCAGGATTGACACATGAGAGGTATCTATTTTTTAAATAGAGTCGTGATTTTATCTAAGTTAAGTTTAATTTTTCTTGAAGTGGTCTATTCAAATAGATTTTACTGAAAGTTTTTTTAATTGAAGAGGGAAATCCTCTTCAAAATATTGTTTTATGCACTTTTTGCTTCCAAAGCAAACTCTTGCGACATACAATCCATAATAATATTGTAACCGTGATTTAAAGCAAGTGCAATAGAACCTCCGATTGAACCGCAAATATCTCCTGCTAGATAAACTCCTTGGGTATTTAAATTTTTATGATTTATATAAGGTTTACTTTTTTCATCAAATTCTACACAACAACTCTTTAGAAACTCTTTTGGAGTTACTCCGCCTAAAGCATAAATAATTCTGTCATATCTACCTATTTCACCGTTTGTATAAAAGACTTTAAACTTTCCCTTTTCATCTTCAACTTTTTTTATATCAATTCCAAGTTTCAGGTCAATCTCTTTATCTTCCACGCAATTCATAAGATTTTTTATATTTTTAGGGTTTGCTTTTGTTATCTTCTCCCTTCTATAATTAAATGTAACCTTATTATCTTGATGAATAAAGTAGGCATATTCACAGGCACTGTCTCCTCCGCCTACTACTAAGACATCTTCATTTCCTTTGCAATCACTTATTGTATGATTGGCTCTGTTTTTTAATGTTACTGGTATTTTATAATCAGGCTTATTGGGTTTTCCCATTTTCCCTATTGCAATTACAACTCTTTTTGCGAAATAACTCTCACCTGTTGTAGTTATAATTTTAAACCTGTTTTTAAGCCTGCTTATTTGTGATATTTCAGTTTTGAATTTTGCATCAATAACTCTTTTTTCCAAAGATTCTTCAAAAAGATCAAGGGTACTCTCTTTTGTGCCGTCTTTGAAATCTATATGACCTTTCAACTCTACTTCAATACCTTTCCAGTCTTTATCGACAGGTTTGTTATCATTAAAATATTTTCTTATTGTTTGTGAATGATTCTCTCCTTTTTCAAACATTAAGATATTTTTTACTCCGAAGATGACTGCTTCGCATGACGTTGCAATTCCAGCCGGACCTGCACCAATTATTGCTATATCATAAACACTTTTCATATCAATCTCCTTTATAAAATTTTTCCTTTCTATTTTAATTATACTTATTGAGATAAGTTCATGTAAGATTTTTTGTTTAAATTTTAAGCAGATTTTTTTGAGTATAAAACTGTTTTTAACTCTATAAAATAAGATTATTTTTAAGCATTTTTTAAGTGTGCTCTTTTAAGCTGTTGAAACCTTTATTTTGATAAAATATCCAGCTAAAATAAATTGCAGAAGAAGAGCTAAATGGCAAATAATAAAATCACACAAATAAAAGAAGAGATTTCAAAAATCGTTATTGGTCAAGAAGATATGGTAAATTCTATATTAATAGGACTATTAACCAATGGACATATACTTTTAGAAGGTGTTCCCGGACTTGCCAAAACAACAACGGTAAAAACAATTGCAGACGTAGTTGATTTAAAATTTAAAAGAGTCCAGTTTACCCCGGATTTACTTCCAAGCGACATAATAGGTGCCCAAATATATGATATGAAAAGCGGCGATTTTAGAATAAAAAAAGGTCCCGTTTTTACAAATCTTTTATTAGCCGATGAGATTAACAGAGCTCCGGCAAAAGTTCAATCGGCACTTTTAGAAGTGATGCAAGAAAGACAAGTAACTATTGCAGATGATACTTTTATTATAGAGCCTCCTTTTTTAGTTTTGGCAACCCAAAATCCAATAGAACAAGAAGGAGCATACACTCTGCCTGAAGCCCAGCTTGACAGATTTATGTTCAAAATCGTAGTAGGTTACAATACAAAAGAACAAGAGTACGAAATAGCAAAAAAAGTAACTTCAAATGAAAATATCGAACTTCATAAAATTATAAATAAAGAGGAGCTAGATGCTCTAAAAACAGAAGTTAGAAATATACATATAGATAAAGAGTTAGAAGAGTATATTGTTGATATAATTTGTGCAACAAGAGAACCTGAAAATTTCGGGATTGAAGAGATTAAAGATTATATTCAATTCGGTGCAAGTCCAAGGGCAACAATAGATATGTTTAAAGCTGTAAAAGCTATGGCTTTTATTAGAGGAAATAATTTTGTATCACCTATTGATATTGCGTTAGTTGCAAAAAGCGTATTAAGACACAGAATAATCTTGACTTATGAAGCTGAAGCAATGGAGATAAAAGTCGATGATTTAATCCAAAAAATATTAGAAAAGATTGATATACCTTAGTTTATGAAACAAAATCTAAAAAAAATCATAATAAAAACCAGACGAAATATTTTTTCAGAAATAATAGGGAACAACTCTTCTCTTTTAAAAGGTGAAGGGTATGATTTTTTGGAATTAAAAGAGTATGAATATGGAGAAGATGTAAAAAAAATCGATTGGTTAATAAGTGCAAAATTTAAAAAACCTTTCGTAAAAGTTTTCCATGCACAAAAAGAGTTAAATATAAATATTGTTCCTATTTTAAACGGTTCGGTTTATTTTGGCTCAAAAAGATTTAAACAAGAGTTAATAACTGAAATTTGTGCAATTTTGGGATACTCTTGTATAAAACAAGGCGATCCTTTTTCCTCTTTTATAGGAAATGAAACCCTTGAATTATGTACAAAAAAATCAAAAAGAAATTTTGCAGTTACAAAAATGAGTGAAAAAATTTTTGATTATAATGCTATAGGAAAAGAGGTTGATTTCAAAAAACTCAGTGATGAACTTTTTAAAAAAATTAGAAAAAAATCAATTATTTTTCTAATCGGAGATTTTTTTGATGCAAAAAATATTGATTTCAAACTTCTTGGCAAAAAACATGAAATAGTTACGATAATAGTAAGAGATAAATTTGAAGAAGATCCTTTTGAACTTGGAAACGTAAATTTAATCGATCCTTCTACAAATAAAGTTTTTGACGGGAATATAAACAAATCTATAATAAAAGAGTATAAAAAAAGAGTTAAAGAAAACGATCATAAACTTTATGAGCATTTTCAAAAATGCGGTATAAAATTTACAAAGATTTATACAAGTGAAGAGCCCTTGCCCAAACTTTTAAGGTTGATGAAATAATGAATGAACTTAAAATTCACGATATAAAAGAGTTAGTCGATATTCCTGATTTTTCTTTGTATATTTATATGCTGCTTTGGATACTTGGATGTTTAGTCTTTTTTATTTTAGTTTTTATAATAATCAAACTTTTTTTAAACAGAAAAAAGAATAAAAGAAAAGAGTATTATAAAATCTTAAAAAGCGTAGATTTGGATAATTCAAAACAAGCAGCTTATAAGATTACAAAATATGCAAGGCTTTTAAGTCAAAGCGACAGAGAGAAAAAACTTTGCCACGAATTGATTGAAGAGCTGGAAACTTACAAATACAAAAAAGAGGTTGAAGCTTTAAGCAGTGATTTTAAAATTATTTTCGGAAGATTTATGGATAGCGTAGATGTTTGATTATTTTTTAAGTATCAGATTTGAACACCCTTACTTTTTTCTTATTATATTAGTATTTATATTTTGCGCATTTTTTTGTAAAGTAAAAATTCCTACTTATCTTATGCCTCATTTAAATATATTTGAACAAAGCAGACATAAATCTCTTATAATAACTACAATTTTAAAATATATAGTCATTATAGGTTCTATTACAGCTTTAGCTTCTCCATATAAACAGTTAAATACTCAGCTTGTAAAAAATGACGGTATTGACATAGTTTTAAGTTTGGATACAAGCGGCTCAATGAAAGAGAAAGGCTTAAATCAAGAAAACAGAAACGAAAGCAGATTCAAAGTAGTAAAAGATATAGTAAAAGATTTTATTCCCAAAAGAGTAAATGACAATATAGCAATCGTAGTATTCGGATCTTCTGTTATGATGGCAACTCCTCTTAGTTTTGACAAACAAGCACAAAATGAGATTGTAGATTATTTAGAAGTAGGAATAGTAGGAGATAAAACCGCAATGATCGATTCTCTTGCATCTTCTGTAAATATTTTAAAAAACGCAAAAGCAAAATCTAAAATCGTAATACTTCTAAGTGACGGAGAAGACAATGCCAGTAAAATTCCTTTTGATGTAGTTCTAAAACTTCTAAAAAAATATGCCGTAAAAGTTTATACGATAGGAATAGGAAACTCCAATAAAATAATACTAAATGAAATAGCAAAACAGACAAACGGAAAATCTTATATTGCATATTCAAAAGAGGATTTAAACGATATTTATAATCAAATTGACAAATTAGAAAAGAGTAAAATCGAGAGTAATAAAATTACTTTTAAAGAGTATTTATTTTTCTATCCACTCTTTTTTGCTATCATAGCACTGATTTTGTATATATATTTAAAAAACAGGGAGTAATAAAACTTATTTTGGATAAAAAAGAAAATGAATTAAAAGAAGTATTAGGAAACAGTTTTTCACAAGATGATATTGAGAAAAAATTAAAAGAGAAGATAAAAAAAGCTTCTAAAGATAGAGAGATGTTTGAAAAAAAATCTAAAATAACTCATAACAAACCGGCTAATAAAGATTTTATAACCAAAAAAATGAATCTTAATTTGCTACTTTTTATATTGTTGGCAATAATGGGGATTTTGATTTTTGTAACAATTTATCTGTTTAACAGTAGTAAACCTGTTAAAAAAAGTGTTTCATTAAATTCAAATAAAGAAGAAAAGTCATATTTCAAAAGACTTTATAACTCTAAAAACTATGATACTTATAAATGTTACTCTTTTAAATATGGGAACATAGCCCTTCCTATAAAAGAGTGTAAAGAGAATTTGGATATCTTTTTGGAAAAAAACAAAAATGCAAACAGATTTGAAATCGTACCTCTTATATCTCAAAACGATACGGTAATATATAAACAGATAGAAGAGAATTTAAAAGAGAAACCTAAAGAGTTTCAAGATAAAGTAAAAGAGTATTTAAATATAGGTTTGTCAAGTGAAAGAATACTTGAAAGTGTTTGGTATATTAAAAAAGTTTTAGGAGAAGATACTATAGTTACCTCTTCTCAATATTATGTAAAATCAGATAAAAACAATGAGCAGGGAGTTATAATTAGAGCATATCATTAGATATGCTTTAATACCTCTTCTTTATCCGATAAAGGAAGTTTTTTATCATAAATTATTTGATAAGGTTCGTCCCCTTTTCCTAAAATCAAAACTACGTTATTCGGATTTTTTTTACCAGATTCAATTGCTTTTTTAATTGCCTCTTTTCTATTTACTTCCACAGTTAGTTTATCTTTGTCTTTTATCCCTTTGCAAATATCTTCTATAATTAAATCAGGATCTTCAAACCTTGGATTATCCGAAGTAACTATAATTTTTTTTGCATAATTTGAAGCAACTTTTCCCATAAGTGGTCTTTTCTTTTTATCCCTGTCTCCACCTGCTCCGAAAACGGTAATTATATCTTTATGATTAAAGCTTTCAAAAACCTCTTTCATCCCGTCGGGTGTATGGGCAAAATCAACTATAACAAGAGGATCACTGCAGATTATTTCCATTCTTCCGCTAACTCCGGCAAAATTTTCAACGGCTTCGCAGATTTCATCTAAACTATTATCTGTTACCATATCAACACTTGCAACAGCCGCTAAAATATTATATATATTAAAAATACCCATTAGATTTGATGTAAAAGAGTACATTTTATCTATCTTGGAGAACATTACGTTTGTACCGTTTGTAAAAGAATAAGCACTTACTTTATAAGTAGCAGGATTTTCCAAACCGTAAGTTAATGCATTTTTAGTATTGAATTTTGCTTTTAAATCATCTTTGTTAATAAGTTTTTTACTCTCATCACTAATAAAAGAGTTTTTTACATTTATATACTCTTGAATAGTTTTATGATAATCAAGATGATCTCTCGTTATATTAGTAAGAACTTTAAGTTCAAAATCCAAACCTTCAATTCTTTTTTGCTCTATTGCATGAGAACTAACTTCCATAACAAAAAATTGGCAGCCGTTTTCTATAGCTTTTATAATATGAGCGAAGTTTCTTAATTGAACGGGAGTAGTAAGAGTATAATCTTCTATTTTCTCATCATTTATAAAAAAACCTCTAGTACCTTGAAGTGCAACTTTATAACCCAAATCTAGAAGAATAGAATAAATAGCCGCAGCTGTAGTTGTTTTTCCGTTGGTTCCTGTTATACCTATTATTTTAATTGATGAAAGATCTAACTCTTTTTTTAAATTTTTTGCTTCAATAAAATTTTTGCATCCATTTCTTTTTGCATCCTCTAAAAACTCCGCATTTTGTTTTGAAATAACAAAAATTGAATCTTTATCTACCTCTCTTGAATTATCTGTATAAACTTTTTCATTTGTGATTAGTTGCAATTTTCTTCTCTTCTAGTTTTTTATATAGTTCTTCTATTTTTGAATCATAAGAAAAATATTCGTTAAATCCATCTAAATAAGAATAAGCCGTACTGTTAAAATCATTTTCAATCAATTTATCTACAAAATCAAAGAAATCCTCTTTTGTCTCTATTGCAACTTTTGTTGAAAACATTATATCTTCAAAAGCTATTCTAAAAGAACCTCTTGATTCAATTAATTTTTTAAAATCTTCATATTTAATAGCATCCAAAGATTCTACCGTTGAAGTTGTTAACTCCTGTAAAATCTCCATCATTTTATCAACATCTCCATCATAAGCATTTACCACATTTTCAACATAAGCAATGGCTTCATCAAGATTTTCATCTTTTGTAACTGCGAAATAATCAAACAAAGATTGAGCTTTTTCTTCATCTTCACTTGCTATATCGCAAAATAGTGCGTATATGGGATATTCCCTATTTTTTGGAAAGTTTGATGATAGTTGTGAATAAACAAATAAAGCTTTATCAAAACTTTTTTCCATAAAAAATTTATTTGCTTCATTTAATAATCTATTCTCATTTATCATTAAAGCTCCTGTAAATTATTTTCCATACCTTGTGGTACATTTATTATTTCAAGTTCCGGATGTATTGCAGCTTTTAGCTCTTTTTCAACAATAAACTTCAAAGTGCTTCCGCTTGCGCTGCACCCGACACAGGCACCTTGAAGCTGCACATAAACTTTTCCGTTTTTTATATCCAATAACTTTATTGCTCCTCCGTCTTTTGCCAACATAGGAGCAACTTTATTCTCAATTATAGAACTAACAGGCGGCATTAAATCTTCATCGGTAAAGGGCATCATCTCTTTTTGTCTACTTTCTTACTCTTTTTATTTACATAAACTATTCCAATAGCCGTAAGAATAATAATTACGCCTATTGTAATAAATATAGTCGTTAATGTAACTTCTGTTTCAAACATTTTACTCTACTACGCTCTCACATCTACTACAAAGAGTCTCCTCACTTGTAGATGTAAATTTCCAGCATCTTGGACATTTTGAACCTTTTGCTTTTGCAACAGTAAATTCAAAATCTTCTACTTTGAAACTTGTTAAAACTTCATCTTGTTTTTCATTTGTAACAGAACTTACTAAAAACCAATCTTGTGCTTCAACTTTTTCTAAAGCTAAAATAGTTTCACAATTTGTTGAAATTTCCAACTCTAAAGTTGATTTAATAACTTTATCTTTTTTAAGTGTATCAATAGCTTCACTAAATTTATCTTTAGCTAATAATAAAATTTCATCATTAAGATTAGATTCAACTTCAGGTAAAATAACTTTTTCAAAGTCAAAAATATCTTTTGCATTGCCTTTTAAAAATTTAGGAGCGAACTCTAATAATTCATCCATAGTATACGTTAAAATACAAGCTAAAGTTGAGATTAGTTTTTTCAAGATCATTGCCATTGCACTTTGAGATGCAATTCTGTGAATATCATTTTTATCATCACAATATAATCTGTCTTTACAAACATCTAAATATATACCTGATAAATCAACAACCAAAAAGTTATTTAATTTGTTTAAACCTTTAGAATATTCATAAATAGAGAAAGAAGCTTCAATTTCATCGAAAGTTTTTTTAGCTCTACTTAAAATCCATTTATCCAAAATTCCCATATTTTCAACAGGTACTATTTTTTCCAAATCATTTACGTTTGCAAGTAAAAATCTTGCAGTATTTCTTATTTTTCTATAAAGTTCTGCATTTTGTTTTAAGATATTATCAGAAATTTTTTGATCATTTTGATAATCACTCATTGCAACCCAAAGTCTAAGTATTTCAGAACCGTATTGTTTCATAACTTTTGCAGGATCAATTACGTTTCCTTTTGATTTAGACATTTTTTCGCCTTTTTCATCCATAGTAAATCCATGGGTAACTAAAGCTTTATACGGTGCAACTTCGCTTGAAGCAAGTGTTGTTAAAAGTGAAGATTGGAACCAACCTCTGTGTTGGTCGCTTCCTTCCAAATACATATCAGCAGGGAATGTTCCCGCATCATAATTTCTAGATCTTAATACTGCATTTTGAGTTGAACCCGAATCAAACCATACATCTAAAATATCCATAGTTTTTTCTAAATCTTCCGGATTATAACCGCTTCCCGGATAAAGAAGTTCTTCAATACTTAAATCATACCAAGCATCGCAACCTCTCATCTCAAAAATCATTGCAACGTAATTTAAAACTTTTTCGTCAAAAATGATTTCATCTGTTTTTTTATTTCTAAAAAATGCGATTGGAACACCCCAGTCTCTTTGTCTTGAAATACACCAATCAGGTCTTCCTTCAAGCATAGATCTAAGTCTGTTTCTACCCCACTCAGGATAAAAATCAATCTCTTCTACTACTTTTAAAGCATTTTCTCTTAAGGTTTTATTCTCTTTTCCGTATTTATCGTCAATTGAAATAAACCACTGTTTTGTAGCTCTGAAAATAATCGGTTTATGAGTTCTCCAACAGTGAGGATAAGAGTGAACAATATCAACTCTTTTTAAAAGTGCCCCGCAAGAGCTCAACTCTTCCAAAATAAGTTCATTTGCTTTAAATACGTGCATTCCTAAATATTTGTCTGTATCTTTAAAAAGTTTTTCTCTTACGATTGTTTCATCATATTTACCTTCATCATCAACAGGCATAATTACATCAAGACCGTATTTTAGTCCTACTTTATAGTCATCTTCACCGTGTCCAGGAGCAGTGTGAACAGCACCCGTACCTGCATCCATTTCTACATGGTCTGCCAAAACAATTGTAGATTTTCGTCCGTTTAAAGGATTTATCGCATTTGTATTTTCCAAAGTTTTAGGATCAATCGTTTCAACAATTTCTCCTTTTATAACTTCTTGTTCAATTAAAGAGTTATATAACTTACGTGCAACAATAAATTTATCGCTTGTTAATATATACTCTTCATCTGCATTTAAAGCAATTCCCGTATTTGCGGGTAAAGTCCAAGGAGTTGTAGTCCAGATAATAATACTTGCGTCCAATTTTTCATGTTTAAATGCCACAAATATAGAAGGCGAAGTTTTATCTTCATATTCAACTTCTGCTTCGGCAAGTGCAGTTTGTGCCGCCCAAGACCAATATACGGGTTTGCTTCTTCTTGTTAACAAACCTTGTTTTGCAATTGCACACAACTCTCTGTATATATTTGCCTCAAATTTAAAATCCATAGTTAAATACGGCTCATCCCAATCTCCAAGAACTCCTAGTTGTTTAAACTCTTCTCTTTGGATATCAACAAATCTTGCGGCATGCTCTCTGCACAACTCTCTGATTTTAGATTTAGGAAGCTCTTTTTTCTTAGTTGTTCCTATCTTTTCTTCAACTTTTTGTTCAATCGGTAATCCATGACAGTCCCACCCCGGAACATATCTAACAGATTTCCCGTCAAAATAGTGGTATTTAACAATAATATCTTTTAGTATTTTGTTTAACGCATGCCCGATATGGATGTGACCGTTTGCATACGGTGGTCCATCATGAAGAGTAAAAGAGGGTTTTCCCTCTCTATTCTTTTTCATTCTCTCGTAAACTTTTTCCTCATCCCAAAGTTTGTATCTTTTAGGTTCGTTTTGAGGAAGATTTCCTCTCATTGGAAATTTTGTGTTTGGTAATAATAAACTCTCTTTATAATCCATTTTAAATACCTTAAATTATCAATTCTTTATGATTTCTTCTATAAATCGCTGATTATATCTAATTGAAAGTTAATCTTTTATAACACATATTTTAAACATTAATGTAGAAAATATACATAACTTATAAAAATTTAGTACAATTATCTTTTTATATGTACAATAACTATACATTTATATAGCCCGATGCTCTAAAATGAGATAAAAGGTTACATATGTACACATATTGAGCATCTCTTTAATTGAGGAAAAATCAATAAAATGTTACTATAAAACATAATTTTAGCAATCTTACCATTTTCATCAAAACTTTCAACTAGAAAATGCTCATTTATATGCTAAAATCTTTTAAAATCAAAAGAACAGTAATAGGACGAAATTAAATGAATACAAAACATTATGATGTAATAATTGTGGGTGGAGGTATTTCAGGTGCTGCACTTTTTTATGAGTTGGCAAGATATTCAGATGCAAAAAGTATCTGTATGTTGGAAAAATATGAAGATCTGGCAACACTGAACTCAAAGGGTACAAGTAACTCTCAAACAATCCACGTAGGTGATATTGAAACAAACTACACTCTAGACAAAGCAAAAATCACAAAAAGAACAGCAAGAATGATTGTTAAATTTAATCTTATGAGGGGATTACAAGATAAGATTATGTTTGCTCATCAAAAAATGGCTTTAGGTGTTGGAGAAAAAGAGGTAGAATTCATTACAAACAGATATGAAGAGTTTAAACAACTTTTCCCTTATTTAGAACTTTGGGATAAAGAGAAACTAAGAGAAGTAGAACCAAAACTTGTTTATGCAGACAAAGAACAAACAAAAGACAGACCTGAACCGATTGTCGCAATGGGGACTCAAAGCGAATATACTACAGTTGATTTTGGTGCTATGACAAAAGAGCTTGTAAAAGCAGCTCAAGAAGAAGATAAAGTTACTGATGTATTTTTTAATGCAGAAGTTGATGAGATGGAAAAAGTAGGAGAACAATTTAAAGTTACTACTACAAGCGGTTCGGTATTTACTGCAAACTTCGTAGTTGTAAATGCAGGTGCGCACTCTTTATATTTGGCTCATAAAATGGGATACGGTAAACATATGGGTTCTTTATCAATGGCGGGATCTTTTTATATTACAAACGATCACTTCTTAAACGGTAAAGTATATATGGTACAAAATCCAAAACTTCCATTTGCTGCACTACACGGAGACCCTGATATTTTATGTGACGGGAAAACAAGATTTGGACCTACTGCACTTGCTTTACTTGTATTAGAGAGATATAAAGGCGGTAAATCATTCTTCCAATGTTTAAAAACAATGAACTTTGACGGAAACATTCTAAAAATTTTCTGGGATCTATTAAAAGATAGAGATATTAGAAATTATGTATTTAAAAACTTCTTATTTGAGGTTCCAGGTATCAATAAAGGTCTTTTTGTAAAAGATGCAAGAAAAATTGTTCCTTCACTAGATACAGATGATATTGAATATGCAAAAGGATTTGGAGGAGTAAGACCTCAAGTTCTTAATAAAGAGCAACAAAAATTAATGCTTGGTGAAGCTTCAATTAATCCAGGTGACGGAATTATCTTTAATATGACTCCAAGTCCAGGTGCTACATCATGTCTTGGAAATGCAGAAAGAGATATAAGAACTGTTTGCGAGTATTTGAATTTAACTTTCGACGAAGCTAAATTTAAAGAAGAGTTAACAGACCAAGAATAAAAAGAGAGACTTTAACTCTCTTTTTATCTTAAATATATAAAAGAGTATAAAATGGAAAAGTCTTTATTTATTAATGAAGAAGAACTAATAGATTTCCAAAATCTATTAAGAGAACATAAAAAAACCATAACAACAGCAGAGAGTTGTACCGGAGGTTTAATAGCCTCAATGATTACAAGAATATCAGGTTCTTCTGACATTTTCAGAGGTGCTGTTGTAACTTACTGCAATGAAATAAAAACTCAAGAACTAGGTGTACAAAAAGATACTTTAGATAATTACGGCGCAGTTAGTATTCAAGTCGTAGATGAGATGCTAAAAGGCGTTATAAAAAAGTTTGATGCAGATTTTGCAATAGCAGTAAGTGGGGTTGCAGGACCCAACGGTGGAACAAAAAATAAACCTGTAGGTACAGTTGTAATTGGCGTAATGGGTAAAAATATTGAGAAAAATATTGAGATTTGTCACTTTAAAGGTACAAGAAATGAAGTACAAAATTTAAGTGCAAAATACTCTTTGAAAAAACTTTTCAATTTTTTAAAAAAAACCCTTGACAAATAAAAAAAAAATAAGTATAATTCCACTCCATTTTAAGAAGAAGCACTTCTTAAAGAGTTTATGACCCGTTAGCTCAGCCGGTAGAGCATCTCCCTTTTAAGGAGGTGGCCGAAGGTTCGAATCCTTCACGGGTCACCATTTTGGTCGATTAGCTCAGTTGGTAGAGCGCTACCCTTACAAGGTAGATGTCATAAGTTCGAGTCTTATATCGACCACCATTTTTGGCCCCTTCATCTAGCGGTTAGGATTCAAGGTTTTCATCCTTGCCACAGGAGTTCAAGTCTCCTAGGGGTCACCATTTTATTTATTGGTGCGGCTGTAGTTTAGTTGGTTAGAATGCCTGCCTGTCACGCAGGAGGTCGCGAGTTCGAGTCTCGTCAGCCGCGCCACTTTTTTTATTTTAAGATTGACCCGTTAGCTCAGCCGGTAGAGCATCTCCCTTTTAAGGAGGTGGCCGAAGGTTCGAATCCTTCACGGGTCACCATTAAAATTAGATTTAACTTTTGTTAATCTAAGAATAATTAAAATTTTATTTTAAGGCCCCTTCATCTAGCGGTTAGGATTCAAGGTTTTCATCCTTGCCACAGGAGTTCAAGTCTCCTAGGGGTCACCAAAATAAAAGGTCGATTAGCTCAGTTGGTAGAGCGCTACCCTTACAAGGTAGATGTCATAAGTTCGAGTCTTATATCGACCACCATAAGTTTAACAGAACTTTATATTGCGCATAATGCGCTTTTTTTTTGCTTATGTAGTGCGGCTGTAGTTTAGTTGGTTAGAATGCCTGCCTGTCACGCAGGAGGTCGCGAGTTCGAGTCTCGTCAGCCGCGCCACGCTTTTATATTGTCCCCAATTATTTTTTAGCTATGTTTCAAGATTTTTAAGTTATTCTTTAAAACTTTATTGTTTAGGATATTTTATTATATGATTAAAGCTAAATCTTTATACCATCTTATTTTATACAGTATATTCTTTATTGTTATACTAACCTCCTCTTTTACTTTTATTATTATTGAAAATGCTTTTGACGAATTCCAAGAAAAGATTGATATTATAAAAAAGAACTATTCGGATAAAAGAAAAGATTTAATCCAAGCAGATATAAAAAACAGCGTAAAGTTTATAAAATATTATCATCAAAGGTATAAAGATACAAAGAGCGAAAAACAGATCAAAGAAGAGATTTTAAAATCTTTTGAGACTATGAGAAGAGACGGAGATTTAAATCACTACCTTTTTATCTATGGCTTTGACGGTACTTCAATATATTATCCTGTTCTTAAAAAAGATATAGGGAAAAATCTTTATGAATTTAAAGACCCTTCAGGTAAAAAAGTAATTCAAGAGTTAATCAATATTTCAAAAACAAAAGAAGGAGGTTTTGTACAATATATTTGGTATAAGCCTGAGATTAGAAAAGATGCTTTAAAAATATCTTATGCTTTGGCATACAAACCTTTTGACTGGACTATAGGAAGCGGAATATACCTTGATGAAATAGATAAAATAGTAAAAGAGAAAAAAGATGAATATGATGAGAAAATATCAAACTATATTCTTCAAATAATGTCTTTAACGATTATGCTTGTTCTTTACTCAATATTTATCTATAAAAATGCAACTATTTTAATAGTAAACGATGTAAAAGAGATCGGCAAGTTTTTAAAAGAGACACAACAAGACGATAACAGAATAAAACAAGACAGACTTATATTCGGAGAGTTTAAAGTTATTGCAAATTATGCTTATGATGCTATGCACAATATAAAAGATAAAAATAATATGCTCCAAGAGTTAAACAAGCACCTTGAAGAGACTGTAAATCTTCAAACAAAAGAGTTAAAAGATTTAGTTGATTCACAAAAAAAGTTTTTAAAAAATTCCGTTCACGAAATAAACACTCCTTTATCTATTATTAGAACAAATATAGATCTTTTTAAGATGCATGAAAAAGATAATAAATATGTATCGAATATTGAAAGCGGAGCAAAAATTATTCAATATATATATGATGATTTATCTTATTTGATAAAAAAAGACCGAGTAGATTATCCAAAAGAGTATATAGATTTTTCAGAGTTTTTAAAACAAAGACTTGAGTTTTTTGACGGAGTTGCAAATGCAAATGATCTTTTCTTTATTACAAATATCGATGAAGATATTTATATAAAATTCAACAGATTGGAACTTCAAAGAATCGTAGACAATAATATTTCCAATGCAATAAAATATTCATATGCAAAATCACCCATATATATAAGACTTACATATTTTAATGATGATTATGTAGAGTTTAGCGTAAAAACAAACTCCGAAAAAATAGAAGAAACAAATAAGATTTTCAATGATTTTTATAGAGAGAATAACGCTAGAGGAGGCTTTGGACTAGGACTTAGAATAGTAAAAGAGATATGTGATAAGAATTTGGTTATAATCAAACTCGAATCAACTGATAATGAAACAAAATTTACATATAGGTTTAAAATAAATGAAAATACTACTTCTTGAAGATGAATTAATGTTAAATAATGCAATATGTGAATATCTAAAAGGTATTGGACATATGGTTGAAAGTTTCACTGACGGTGAAGAAGTTACAAACAGTGTCGATAACAGTTTTGATTTATTGATTTTAGATATAAATGTTCCTAAAAAAGACGGCTTTGAAATATTACAGGAACTAAATGAAAGAAGACTGTATATACCCACTATTTTTATTACCGCTTTAAATGATATAGAAGATATAACAAAAGCGTATGATTTGGGTTGCAGAGAGTATCTAAAAAAACCTTTTCATTTAGAAGAGCTTGGAATAAAAATAAATCAAATTCTTAAAAAAGATCAAAAAAGCACTTCACATGTTAGATTTTCCGAAAACTATTCATATTCAAAAGAAAAAAAAACCTTATACTTCAACGGAGAACCTCAGCCTTTAACAAAAAAACAGCTTGATATTATCCATATTTTAGCTCTTAATATAAATATGATTGTTGATTTTGAACGCTTTAGAATTGATATCTGGGGAGGAGAAGATATTGACAATCCAACCATAAGAGCAGAAATTTCAAGACTAAAAAAAGCACTAAAAGAGGATTTTATAAAAAATATTCGAGGTTTGGGATATAAAATCGATAGATTTTATTCAATTTAATCTAGCCCGTAAATAGGCTGATAGAGAGCCTGTTTGCTACACTAATACTACGTTACGCAAAAACATTTCTTCATTGCTACCTTTTTGCTATATTGACCCTTTATACTTTTATTGTTGAATTACTAAAACAGATTTATATTTTTAGTAAACTTAAAAAAGGAGTATAACATGAGTCCAGAGAAAGCACAAGCTTATTGGAAAGAGAATATCTCAACAATAATTAAATTATTAATTATTTGGTTTATCGTCTCTTTTGGTTGTGGTATTTTATTCATCAATGAACTTAATACTATAGAAATTTCAGGTGTTAAGTTAGGATTTTGGTTTGCACAACAAGGTGCAATTTACGTATTCGTTATACTGATTTTCGTTTATGTTGCAAAAATGACTGCAATAGATGAAAAATATGGCGTACATGAGTAGGAGATAAGTATGGAATTACAATCTTTAATTTACCTATTTGTAGGTGTTTCATTTGCCATTTATATTGGTATTGCACTTTGGGCAAAAGCTGGATCTACTAAGGATTTTTATGTTGCAGGAGGGGGAGTTCACCCGGTTGCAAACGGTATGGCTACAGCGGCAGACTGGATGTCGGCAGCCTCTTTCATCTCAATGGCAGGTATTATTGCATTTAAAGGTTCAGATGCAAGTGCATACTTAATGGGATGGACAGGTGGATATGTTCTTTTAGCAATGCTATTGGCACCTTATTTAAGAAAATTCGGAAAATTTACCGTTCCTGATTTTGTAGGTGATAGATATTATTCAGATGCAGCAAGAACAGTTGCCGTAATTGCCGTAATATTTGTATCTTTTACATATGTTGCAGGTCAAATGAGAGGGGTAGGAATTGTTTTCTCAAGATTTTTGCAAGTTGATGTAAATACGGGTGTTCTTATCGGTATGGCAATAGTTTTCTTCTACTCGGTATTAGGTGGAATGAAAGGTATTACATATACTCAAGTTGCACAATATTGCGTAATGATTATGGCATATTTGATTCCTGCTATATTCTTATCGCTTCAAGTAACAGATACATTCTTGCCGCAATTAGCACTGTTTGGACAAACAACATTTGAATTTAACGATGGGATAAAAGTAATTCCGGAAGGTACCTATTTATTACATGCACTGGATAGCGCCATAACCGATTTAGGTTTCAAAGCTTATACAGAACCTGGAAATTTATGGAATATGTTTATGCTTACAACAGCTTTAATGCTGGGAACTGCAGGATTACCTCACGTAATCGTTAGATTCTTTACTGTTCCTACAGTAAAAGATGCAAGAGTTTCTGCAGGTTGGGCTTTAGTATTTATTGCGATTATGTATACAACAGCATCATCTGTTGCTGCAATCGGTAGATTAAACCTGATTAAAAACGTACAAGATGTTGAGTACAAAGCTTTTGTATCGGGTGAAACTAGACATGCAGACGGAACTCCTAATAACGGAGCATGGTTTAAAACGTGGGAAGAAGGTGGATTATTAGCGTGGACGGATAGAAACGGAGACGGTAAAATCCAATACGGACCTGGAGCTGCATTTGAAGGAGCTAAAGGAAAACCTGTATTTGACGGTACAAATACCGGACCAAGCGGTGAAAGAGCTACTACAAACGGTAAAGCTCCTGAAAATTCAGGTAAAATTGAAAATGAGTTATATGTTGATAGAGATATTATGGTTTTAGCAAATCCGGAGATTGCAAATCTTCCTAACTGGGTAATTGCATTTATTGCTGCGGGAGGACTTGCTGCTGCATTATCAACTGCTGCTGGGTTGTTACTTGTAATTGCATCTGCCATTTCACACGATTTGATGGGGCAGGTTATCTTTAAAGACAAAGAGACGGGGAAATCTTCTCTTAATGAGAAAACAGAATTAATGTGGGCAAGAATATCGGCTGTTGTTGCCATATGTGTTGCCGGATATTTGGGTGTTAATCCTCCGGGATTTGTTGCGCAGGTTGTTGCTTTTGCCTTTGGTTTGGCAGCTGCGGCATTCTTCCCGACAATTATTCTTGGGGTATTTGACAAAAGAATGAATAAAGAAGGTGCTATTGCAGGTATCTTAACTGGACTTATCTTCACATTCGGATACATAGTATACTTTGTATTCTTAGGAGGAGATCCAAAAGATTATTTCTTAGGAATTGCGCCTACAGGTATTGGAACAATCGGTACAATATTACACTTGATTGTGGCATTTGTTGTATCAAGAATGACTCCGGAACCACCGCACGATGTGCAAGAACTTGTTGAAGCTATCAGACTTCCAAATGATGCAGGAGCGGCTTCAGCTCACTAAAAATAAAAGTCAACCGATTTTGGTTGGCTTTTATCAATGAAAGGGGAAAAGAGATGAGTCTAAGAGATCAAAAATCTTTTCTTTCAAAAATCCATCCTTTTGAACTGCTAAGTAATGAGCAGATGGATTTATGTATTAGACATATGGATATAGCTTATTATCCTAAAAATGAGATTTTAATCACTCCGGAAAAAATTCCAAATCACTTTTTTGTTATCATAAAAGGTATTGTACATGAATACAAAGAGGAAGAGATTTTGATGGATTACCATCAGCAAGACTCTTTTGATTCAAACTCACTTATTTATGGAAAATCAAAAAATAGTTTTAAAGTATATGAAGATTTAATCTGTTATGAGATAGAAAAAGATATTTTCCTTGAACTAATAGAGCAAAATGAAGGTTTTAAAAACTTCTTTTTAAATAATCTTGTTAATAAATTACAAACATTAAAAGATAAAGAGTATAAATCTGATCTATCATCTTTTATGATTGCAAAAGTAAGTGATACGATACTTCGTAAACCCTGTATTGTTGAAACGGGAACCAAGCTGATTGATGCGATTGACAAATCAATGAAATACAGCACCTCTACAATAATAGTAAAAAAGGATAATGAATACGGAATTATAACCGACTCTTTACTAAAAGTTAAGGTTCTTTTGGAAGGTAGAGATTTATCTATTCCTGTAGAATCCATTGCAATTTTTCCTCTTTTATCCATTAATAAAGAGGATTATCTTTTTGATGCTTTGACTCTATTAATAAAAAAGAGTATTAAAAGAATCGGAGTAATTAATACAAAAGGTGAACTTCTTGGAATTTTAGAACAAATTGATATTTTGTCTCACTTTGCAAATCATACTTATGTAGTCGATACAAAAATAAAAAATGCAAATAATTTAGAAGATTTAAAAGATGCCAGCAATGAATTAATAAGCACTATTAAAACACTGAATGCAAAAGGGGTAAAAGTAAATCATATTTCAAGTCTTATAGGACAGTTAAATATTAAAATTTACAGAAAAGTTTATAGATTGATTCTTCCAAAAGAGCTTCAAAAAGATGCTTGTTTTATAGTAATGGGAAGCGAAGGAAGAAATGAACAGATAATAAAAACAGACCAAGATAATGCATTGGTGGTAAAAGACGGAATTGATGTAGAACAATACAGACCCTATATGGAAAAACTAACGGAAACTTTGATTGATTTCGGATATCCTCCATGTCCTGGAAATATTATGGTTTCTAATCCTTTTTGGTGTAAAACCGTTCAAGATTATAAAAATGAAACCGCAAAATGGATTGAAGCTCCTGCCATGCAAAACTATATGGATCTGGCAATTTTCTTTGACTCTTTTTCCGTAGCTGGAGATAAAGAACTGCTTATTAATTTAAAAGAAGATCTATTTAACAAACTTCATGACAAAGATGTTTTTATGGCTTATTTTGCAAAAGCAACTTTAACTTTCGATACTCCAAGCACTGTTGCAAATTTTATGACTAAAACATACTATTTGGATATTAAAAAAGGAGGAATTTTTCCTATTGTACAAGGAATCAGAAGTTTAGCTTTAAGAGAAAGAATAAGGGAAACGACAACTGTTAAAAGAATAAAAATCTTAGAACAAAAAAAAGCAATAGAACCTCAAATGGCAAACGAACTTTTAGAAGCTTTTGATGTTTTAAATACGCTAAGATTAAAAGCCCATTTACAAAAACTTCAAGACGGTAAAAAACTAAATAATGAAATAGATACTCATACTTTGGGAAAAATAGAGAGAGATTTGTTAAAAGACAGTTTTAAAATTGTAAGCAATTTTAAAAAGTTTATTATATATACCTTTAGAATAGATAAGATTTTATAATGTTTAAAAAATTAATAAATAACCTAAAAAAAAGAAATCTAAAAGACAATAACTTTGAATATCTTTTTGAAGAACCTGCAAAAGATGAATATGTCTGTTTAGATTGCGAGACAACAGGTTTAAACCCTAAAAAAGATGAAATACTCTCTATAGGCGCAGTAATTATTAAAAAAAACAAAATACTTATGAGACAAACACTAAATATATTTGTAAAACCTTCACGAAATATAAATAGTGAATCAATAAAGATTCATCAAATAAGACCCGTTGACTTGCAAAATGCTGTGGAACCCAAAGATGCCATTTTTGAACTTTTAAAGTTTATAGGAAACAGACCAATAGTAGGATATTATATAAAATTTGATATTGCTATTATTTCCAAATATACAAAAGAGTATATTGGAGTATCACTTCCAAATCATCAAATCGAAGTCTCATCTATATATTTTAAAACAAAAAAAAGAAGCAGTGAATATGAATTTGTTGATCTTAAATTCGACACGATTATGAAAGAATTAGAGATTCCCGAACTTGGAAAACATGATGCCTTAAATGATGCTATTATGACCTCAATGATTTTCTTAAAATTAAAAGATAAAGCTCCTGCAAATTCAACTTTTTATACTGGCTAGAAAGTCCATGAAATAGGCTTTCGTAGCATTAAAATAGCATTTATTTTTCATATTGTAACCAATTGTTACTAACTCTGTTTTGCTCTCTTAATTCTTACTTAATATTCTTTTCTGATATAGAGAAAAATTATAAATAAATGTATAATTTTTCTGTTTTAGTCCGATATATTTGCTTAAAGCAAAGGAGTAAACTTAAATAAAGAGTGAAAGGATAAATCTATGAATGATGAATTAGTAGAAAAAATCAAAGCTAATCCTAATTATCAAACATTGATAAAGAAAAGAACTGGTTTTGCCATAAAATTGGGAATTTTTGTACTGGTAATGTTTTATGCATATATTTTAACTATTGCATTTGATCCTACAGTTTTAGGTGCAAAAACCGGAGACGGAGTAATGACGATTGCATTCCCTATAGCAGCAGCTATTATTATTATAAGTTTCTTTACTACACTTATATACGTAAGAAGAGCAAACGGCGAGTTTGAAGACTTGATAGAAAAAGTAAGAAAAGATGTAAAGGATGAATTATAATGTTTAGAATTTTGGCACTAATTTCAATTTTTTCAATAGCACTTTTTGCAGCAGGGGATGCAAGCTTTGAAGCAACAAAAAGAGAGCTTAATATCCCGGCAATTATAATGTTCTTTATTTTTGTAGGCGGTACTTTGGTAATTACTTACTGGGCGGCAAAAAGAACAAAATCTGCAAGTGATTTTTATACAGCAGGAGGAGGAATTTCAGGATTTCAAAACGGAATGGCTATTGCCGGAGATTATATGTCTGCAGCATCATTTTTAGGTATTTCGGGACTTGTATATTTAAGCGGTTACGACGGTCTTATTTATGCTGTCGGTTTTTTAGTTGGTTGGCCCGTAATTCTATTTTTAATGGCTGAGAAATTAAGAAATCTAGGGAAATTTACTTTTACCGATATTGCCGCATATAGACTTGGACAAAAAGAGATTAGAACTTTGGCTGCATTCGGTTCATTGGCAGTTGTAACTTTATACTTAATTGCCCAAATGGTAGGTTCGGGAAAACTTATTCAAGTATTGTTTGGATTGGAGTATGAATATGCCGTAATACTTGTGGGTGTTATGATGATTATATATGTAACATTCGGCGGTATGCTTGCAACTACCTGGGTTCAAATTATAAAAGCTATTCTTCTTTTATCAGGTGTTTCTTTTATGGGATTTATGGTTCTTCAACACTTTGGATTCAGTTTTGAAGCTCTTGCAACAAAAGCTGTTGACTCTCATGCAAAAGGTCAGGCAATTATGGAACCGGGAGGATTTATTTCAGATCCTATTTCCGCAATATCTTTAGGTATGGCATTAATGCTTGGAACAGCGGGACTTCCTCACGTTCTTATGAGATTTTTTACCGTAGGAAACGCAAAAGAGGCTAGAAAATCTGTTGTTTATGCAACAGGATTTATAGGTTACTTTTATCTTGTAATTGCGGTAATCGGACTTGGTGCAATCGTATTTTTAAATTCACCTGAAGGACAACAATATTTTGTCGACGGAAAACTTTTCGGAGGAAACAATATGGCTGCTATTCACTTATCTCATGTGGTAGGTGGAAATGTATTTTTAGGATTTATTTCAGCTGTTGCTTTTGCTACTATTTTAGCTGTTGTATCAGGTCTTACATTAGCAGGAGCAAGTGCTATTTCTCACGACCTTTACGCATCTGTTATCAATCCGAATGCAAGTGAGGAACAAGAGATTAGAGTTTCTAAAATTTCGGTTATTATAATTGGAATTGTAGGTGTTATTTTGGGTATTGCCTTTGAACAACAAAATATTGCATTTATGGTTGGTCTTGCTTTTGCTATTGCGGCAAGTGCAAACTTCCCTATTCTGTTTTTATCGATTTATTGGTCAAAACTAACTACAAGAGGAGCATTTTTAGGTGGTCTTTTAGGATTATTAACTGCCGTTGTTCTTGTAATTGTAGGACCTATTGTTTGGGTACAGATTTTAGGAAATGCAGAGCCTTTATTCCCTTATAAACACCCTGCCCTATTCTCTGTAATAATTGCCTTTGTGGGTATTTGGTTCTTTAGTATTACTGATAAATCACAAAGAGCTAAAGACGAAGCAAAAGCTTTTGAAGCTCAAAAAGTCAGAGCAGAGACAGGATTCGGTGCAGCAGGAGCGGTTGATCACTAATTCTTATCAAAGGAGTTTTCTCCTTTGATAATTTACGATTTATTAAAGAGTAGCTACAATTTATAAACTATTTTTTAATAAATCATAAGAAGTAAAATATGAGTATACATGAACAGCTTGCATTTATAAAAGAGATACACCCTTTTGAGAATCTTACGAAATCACAGTTAGATGACTTTGTTAATAATCTGGATATAGTCTATTTTAAAAAAAATATAATAATACAAGAAGCAAATAAAGAGCCTGAAAATCTCTATTTTATAATAAAAGGCGTTGTTCAGGAAAAAAAAGAGGAAGAGGTAATCTCTATTTATTCAAATAAAGAGATTTTCGATCCTTTTTCTTTAATTGAAAACCGTTCAAAAAACTCTTTTATAACTGCCCAAGAGACCATATGTTATCTTCTTCCCAAAGATATATTTATTAAAACTTTGCATAAAAACTCCTCTTTAGAGAGTTTTTTCTTTCAATCAATATCTCAAAAACTAAACACAAATATGGTTGATCAAAAAAATAAAGAGTTAGCTAATTTAATGGTAGCAAAAGTAAAAGACGTAAATCTTCATAAAGCAGTTATCGTTCCTTATGAAACTACAATTTTTGAAGCCGTAAAAACAATAAAAAAAGAGAAAATTCCGACTTTACTCTTAAAAAATAAAGATGATGAAATTTATATCGTAACAGATTCTGATTTTAGAGAAAAAGTTATTTTAAATAGAATGGATTTTGATGATATAGTAGGTAAAATTTCATCAAAAGGTATTAAATATATAAATGAAAATGAATTTTTATTTAATGCCCAGCTTCTTATGACCAAATATGGATTAAAAAGATTGGTCGTAAAAAACAATGAAAATGAAATAATAGGAATTATTGACCAAATATCACTCTCCTCTTTTTTTGCTACACACTCTTTTTCCGTTTCAAATGAGATTGACAATGCACAAAATCTCGAAGAGTTAAAAAAAGTATGTCTCTCTTTTACTAAAATTATTAAATCCCTTCATGCAAAAGGGGTAAAAGTAGATTTCATTTCAAAATTAATCAATCGTTTAAACAGAAAAGTAATGGATAAACTCTTTAATATGCTTGCACCAAAAACACTGCTTGGCAACTCTTGTCTTATTGTTATGGGAAGTGAAGGAAGAGGAGAACAGATATTAAAAACAGACCAAGACAATGCACTTATTCTCTCAGACGAATGTAAAATTTCAAAAAAAGAACTTTTTGATTTTACGCAAAAATTTACGGAAACTTTAGTTGATTTCGGATTTCCAAGATGTGAAGGGAATATTATGGTTTCAAATCCCTATTGGTGTAGAACAAAAAGTGAGTTTAAAGATCTGATTTACAACTGGATTACAAATCCAAGCAAAGATGATTATATGAATCTTGCAATTTTTTATGATGCAATGGCAGCTTCAGGGAACAGAGAACTTTTAATTGCGTTAAAAGAGTATCTTTTTAAAATAGGTTCAACCTCAAAAACCTTTTATATGTATTTTGCAAAAACAATTATGGATTTTAACGTTCCACTAGGCTTTTTTGACGGTTTTGTTTTTGATTCAAAAGATAAAGAGCATAAAAATGAGATAGATATAAAAAGAGGCGGAATTTTCATAATAGTACAAAGTATCAGAGCCTTGTCTTTAGAGCATAAACTTATGAGAGTAAACACTTTAAAAAGAGTCCAAGAGTTAGAAAACAAAGGAGAACTTGAAGCAGAATTTGCTTCTGAGATAAAAGAGGCATTTAACTTTCTTTTAACCCTTAAACTAAAATCAAATTTGCAAAAACTGGATTCTGCTCAAAAAGTGGATAACTATATTGATCCTGAAAAACTAAATACCATGGAAAAAGATCTTTTAAAAGAGAGTTTTAAAATAGTAAACAAATTAAAGAAAAAACTAGAACATCACTATAAGTTGAATTATGTTTAACAAAATAAAAAACTATTTTAATAAAAGGAAGCTAAAAGATAATAAATACCTTTATCTTTTTGACTCTTGTATTAAAGATGAGTATGTATGTTTTGACTGTGAGACCACTGGATTAAATGTACAAAAAGATGATATAATTTCAATTGGCGCAGTAATTATAAAAAATAATAGAATTATTTCAAGCAGAAGATTTGTTAAATATATAAAACCGAAAACAAAACTTCAAGAAGAGGCAATAAAAATCCACCATATAAGAGAGTGCGATTTAAAAGAGGCTGAAGAGATAGAAAAAGTAATAGATGAGTTTTTAAAATTTATCGGAAACAGAAAGCTTGTAGGGTATTTTCTAGAGTTTGATATTGCTATGATAAATAAATATTTAAAGCCGAAACTTGGAATAAAACTGCCTAATAGAGCCTATGAAGTCTCAGCTATTTATCATGATTGGAAAATTGAAAAAATTCCGCAAAGCAATATTGATTTAAGATTTGATACAATATTAAGTGAATTAGAAATTCCCAACATGGGAAAACATGATGCGTATAATGATGCAATCATGACTGCTATGATGTTTATAAAACTTAAAAATCAGCCAAAAGTTAAAATAAAATAGCGAAAATTTGTTACTTCTATACTCATTTTAGAAAATTTAAGAAAATGGAGGAAATATATGTTAATTCTTGTTTTAAATGCAGGGAGTTCATCTTTAAAATACCAACTTATAAATGTAGAAACAGCAGAGGTAAAAGCTTCCGGTTTATGTGAAAGAATCGGTATTGACGGAGTAATGAAACATGAAATCGCCGAACACAGAAAATTGGAAATCGACCAACCTATGCCTACTCATAAAGAGGCAATCGAGTTTGTCTTAAATATACTTACACACGACGATACGAAAGTAATTGAGACAATTGATGAAATAAAAGCAATCGGTCACAGAATTGTTCACGGTGGAGAGTATTTTAAAAAATCTGTTTTAATAACCCCTGATGTAATTAGAAAAATCGAAGAGCTTATTCCTTTAGCTCCGTTACACAACCCTGCTCATCTTTTGGGAATACGAATCTGTAAACAACTTTTACCTGATAAACCCAATGTTGCAGTATTTGATACGGCTTTTCATCAAACAATGCCAGAAGAGAATTATTTATATGCAGTTCCTCATGAAGATTATTTAGAGCACCACTTAAGAAAGTACGGTTTCCATGGGACAAGTCACTATTATGTTTCAAATGAAGCAATTAAAATGTTAAATAAAAGAGATACAAAAGTTATTGTTTGTCACTTAGGAAACGGTTCATCAATGTGTGCTGTTAAAGATGGAAAATCAATAGATACTACTATGGGATTAACTCCTCTTGAAGGTCTTGTTATGGGAACAAGAAGCGGAGATATTGATGCAGGAGTTATTCCTTATTTAATGGATAGAAAAGGTATGAGCCCGGATGAAATCATTGATTATCTAAATAAGAAATCAGGGATTTTAGGAGTTTCGGGAATTTCATCGGATTTAAGAGAAGTTCTTAAAGCAGCAGAAGACGGAGACCACAGATCAAAAGTTTGTATAGAGATGATGTCAAATAGAATCAAAAAATATTTATGCTCATATATAGGACTTTTAGGTGGAGTAGATGCAATTTGTTTTACTGCCGGAATCGGTGAAAATGCCGATGTAATCAGAGAAAAAGCTTGTGCAGGTTTAGAATTTTTAGGTATAGAAATAGATAAAAGAAAAAATAAAAAAAGAGAGAGCGGAAACAGAGAAATAAACAAAGATGATGCTCCAATTAAAATCTATGTTATTCCTACAAATGAAGAGTACGTAATAGCAAGAGATACATATAATTTAGTAAAAAAGGATTAAATCCCTTTTTTACCTAAATTTTCTTTGGGTGTTTTTTTAAAATATTTTTTATAAGCTCTAAAAAAAGAGCTTGGTTCGCTGTATCCTAAATATAAAGCAATACTGCTAATATCCATATTAGAATTTTTAATATAATGATTTGCCAAATTCATTTTAACGACTAATAAAGCATCTCTAAATTTTTTATTCTCTTCTTTTAAATTATATTGTAGTGTTCTAACACTCATATTCAGTTTTTTAGCAATAAAATCTATCGTGATATCGCATTCTCCTATATTTTTTAATATCTCTTTTTTCACTTTGCTATAACATGAGCTCTCTTTTAAATCTTCTAAAATTTTATTTGCTTGTATCTGAAAATATTCCAACATTGCGGGATTTGAGTTATTTACAACTTTTTTTAGATTTTGTTCATTAAAGAAAATTGCATTTTCACTTTTTTCAAAAAAAATATTTGAACCGAAAATTTTTTCATATTCTTTTATATTTGAGATTTTTTTTTGGGAAAAATATGTTTTATCAGGAACTATTTTTTCATCGATAATCTGTGAAAGAATGGATAATATAGCACATAAATGCACTTCAGCATGAAAACTAGGAACAGGAATCATCGGATTTTCGTTAATATAAATCGTTAATTTATAGTGCTGTTTATAAATATCCAAATGAAACTTTATAAATCCGCTTATTAACTTTTGATAATGGTTAAATTTTTCTATCATCTCTTTTAAAGAGTTCGTATTTAACATCAAATATCCTAAAATACCCAAAGAGTGATAGGTTATTGAACTTCCTATTTTAAGGCTCAAAGAGTAATCGTTGCTTTTTTTCATACAATATTTAAAAATAGCAGACAAATAAGAACTATCTATTTTTGAATCCGTATTAAAAATACTCTCTTTATTCAAATCCACTTCTTGCAACATTTCATCAATAGTAATATCACAATGCATTTGTAAAGCTTTTAATACATAATGAAAAGTTACAGAAGAAACCTTTGCCATAAAATCCTTTCGTAAAATGTCAGTTTATCTTCATATTATAACATACAAATATACCTTAGCTCTTGTATAATTTTTAGCAAATGAGGAGAAATTATGTCAAAAATAGAGATTAATGTAGATGAAAGCTATAAAAGCTTCAAAAATATAGATTGTTTTGAAAATGCTTGCATTGTAATAGATCATATGTTAAAAGTATTGGAAAATCCTAAAAATATGAATATTTATTGGAAAAAGATAGTACCAATGATTCCAAAAGCATATTATGAAAGAGATTCTAAAGCCGATTCAAAAGAGGAAGTTTTATATCTGGTTTGCTCAAATGCTTTTTATTTAGATGAACTTTTTGAGAAAGCAGAAGATGAGGAAGCAATTGAAGTATTAAACAAATGTGAGCAAGAATGCTGCTAATTTTGATGTAGGAGAAAGTAACACTAAAAAAATTATGTCAAAATAGTGTATTAAATTTCTACACTTTTGAAATTTTTATGTTAATAGTAAGCAATTTTTAATTTAAAATGCTATTTTTATGCTATTCTTTAATGTTTGAATTTATTGAATTTACTTATTGAAAGGAAGCATGAATGGGTTTAATTGAGAATATTAAAGAGAATGCTAAAAAAGAATTAAAAACTATAGTTCTACCGGAATCGGAAGACGAAAGAGTATTGAAAGCTGCTGCTATGGTTCTTGAAGAAAAAACTGCAAACATCGTTTTAATCGGTGACGAAGATACTATTAAAAACGATGCTAAATCTTGCGGTGCAAATATTGACGGTGCTACTATTATTAACCCTAAATCATTTAAAGATATTGAAAAATATATTGATGAATTAGTTGAGCTTAGAAAAGCCAAAGGTCTATCAAGAGAAGAAGCTACTAAAATTATGACTACCGAACCTAGATTTTTTGGTTGTATGATGGTTAGATTAGCTGATGCCGACGGTCTTGTCGCAGGTTCTAACTCTCCTACTGCAGATGTTTTAAGAGCTGCTATTCAGGTTATTAAAACTGCTCCTGGTATAAACACTGTATCTTCAGCGTTTATCATGGAAACTATTGACGGAAAATTCGGAGAAAACGGTCTTCTTCTTTTTGCTGACTGTGCCGTTATCCCTGAACCTAATGCGGAACAGTTAGCCGACATTGCTTGTGCTACTGCTGCTACTGCCAAAAGTGTTGTTGGAATTGACCCTAAAGTTGCTATGTTATCTTTCTCTACAAAAGGCAGTGCTAAGCATCCACTTGTTGACAAAGTTCAATTTGCCGTTGACATTTTAGCTGAGAGAAATGTTGATTTCGCATTTGACGGTGAAATGCAAGCAGATGCTGCTATTGTTGAAGCAATAGGTGCTAAAAAAGCTCCTGATTCTAAGGTTGCAGGTCATGCTAATATTTTAGTTTTCCCTGATTTACAATCTGGAAACATTGGATATAAACTTGTTCAAAGATTTGCAGGTGCTCATGCCCACGGTCCTGTTGTTCAAGGTTTAGCTAAACCTGTTAACGACTTATCTCGTGGTTGCTCTGTTGAGGACATCGCTAATTTGGTTGCTATTACTGCAACGCAAGCATAAACAATATATATTATTTCATACTATAAATCGAAATATAAACGAATAAAATAGACTAAAAGAGGGAAAAGACATGTTAGTATTTATTTTAAACGCAGGAAGCTCATCGCTTAAATATCAGTTGATGAATCCTGTGACAAAGGAGGTTTTGGCTAGTGGAATTTGTGAGAGAATTGGAATAGACGGTATCTTAAGACATGAGTTTGAGGATAGGGAACTTAAACTTGATGCAAATTTACCGACACATAAAGAAGCAATTGAATTAGTTCTTAGAACATTAACAAGTGGAGAAGGCAAAGTTATTGATTCTATTGACGATATTCAAGCTATCGGACACAGAGTTGCCCACGGAGGAGAAGCTTTTAAAAAATCTACATTAGTCGATGACAGTGTAATTGAGAAAATAGAAGAGCTTATTCCGTTGGCACCTCTTCATAATCCGGCAAATATTATGGGAATAAAAATTTGTCAGGAGTTAATGCCTGATAAACCAAATGTTGCAGTGTTTGATACGGTATTTCATCAAACAATGCCTGATTATGCTTATATGTATGCTCTGCCTTATGACCAATATAAAAAATATAAAATTAGAAAATACGGTTTTCACGGTACAAGCCACTATTATGTTTCAAACGAAGCAAGAAGCATGTTAGATAAAAAAAGAAATACAAGAATTATTGTTTGTCACTTAGGAAACGGTTCTTCTGTTACTGCTGTATTAAACGGAAAATCTATTGATACTTCAATGGGATTAACTCCCGTTCAAGGTCTTATGATGGGAACAAGAGCAGGAGACGTAGGAGTTGGAGCAATTAGATATATGATGAAACAAGAAGGACTTGATATAGACCAAGTTACTAACATCATGAATAAAAAATCCGGAATCTTGGGAATCTCAGGTAAATCTTCTGATTTGAGAGAAGTATTAGAAGGTATGCAGCAAGGAGATGAAAGATGCAGATTAGCAGTTGATATGGTTGCTTACAATATTAAAAAATATGTAGGTTCTTATGTTGCTGCACTTGACGGAGTCGATGCTTTATGTTTTACAGGAGGTATCGGTGAAAATTCCGCTCTTATTAGAGAAATAGTTTGTACAGGACTTGATGGAATGGGACTTGTTTTAGACCCGATTAAGAATAATAAGAAAAAACATAATGCAAGAGATATTGCAACAAACAGTTCAGCTGCACGAATATTCGTAATTCCTACAAATGAAGAGTATGTAATCGCACATGATACATATGATGTTGTTAGAGAGTTTGCCGATTAAAAATAAGAGTCTTTTTTAAGACTCTTATTACACTTATAAAAATTCCTTCCGAAAATACACAAAAAAAATTATATCCTAAAAAATTTTACCCTTTTTTGCAATTGCTATTTTTTTGCTATTCTAGCATATTATAATCAAAAGTGATATTTCATAGAAAGAAAGGAAGCATGAATGGGTTTAATTGAGAATATTAAAGAGAATGCTAAAAAAGAATTAAAAACTATAGTTCTCCCGGAATCGGAAGACGAAAGAGTATTGAAAGCTGCTGCTATGGTTCTTGAAGAAAAAACTGCAAACATCGTTTTAATCGGTGACGAAGATACTATTAAAAACGATGCTAAATCTTGCGGTGCAAATATTGACGGTGCTACTATTATTAACCCTAAATCATTTAAAGATATTGAAAAATATATTGATGAATTAGTTGAGCTTAGAAAAGCCAAAGGTCTATCAAGAGAAGAAGCTACTAAAATTATGACTACCGAACCTAGATTTTTTGGTTGTATGATGGTTAGATTAGCTGATGCCGACGGTCTTGTCGCAGGTTCTAACTCTCCTACTGCAGATGTTTTAAGAGCTGCTATTCAGGTTATTAAAACTGCTCCTGGTATAAACACTGTATCTTCAGCGTTTATCATGGAAACTATTGACGGAAAATTCGGAGAAAACGGTCTTCTTCTTTTTGCTGACTGTGCCGTTATCCCTGAACCTAATGCGGAACAGTTAGCCGACATTGCTTGTGCTACTGCTGCTACTGCTAAAAGTGTTGTTGGAATTGACCCTAAAGTTGCTATGTTATCTTTCTCTACAAAAGGCAGTGCTAAGCATCCACTTGTTGACAAAGTTCAATTTGCCGTTGACATTTTAGCTGAGAGAAATGTTGATTTCGCATTTGACGGTGAAATGCAAGCAGATGCTGCTATTGTTGAAGCAATAGGTGCTAAAAAAGCTCCTGATTCTAAGGTTGCAGGTCATGCTAATATTTTAGTTTTCCCTGATTTACAATCTGGAAACATTGGATATAAACTTGTTCAAAGATTTGCAGGTGCTCATGCCCACGGTCCTGTTGTTCAAGGTTTAGCTAAACCTGTTAACGACTTATCTCGTGGTTGCTCTGTTGAGGACATCGCTAATTTAGTTGCTATTACTGCAACGCAAAAATAATTAAATTATATTAAAAGAAGAGGGAAAAGACATGTTAGTATTTATTTTAAACGCAGGAAGTTCATCATTAAAATATCAATTAATGAATCCAATTATTAAAAAAGTATTTGCTTCAGGAATTTGTGAAAGAATAGGTATCGATGGAGTATTAAAACATGAATACGGTGAGGGCAAAAAACTAGTAGAAGAGATTGATATGCCTACTCATAAAGAGGCAATAGAATCTGTATTATCAGCTTTAACAGCAGGTGAAGGAAAAGTTATTGATTCAATCAACGATATTGATGCCATCGGACACAGAGCCGTACATGGAGGAGAAGAGTTCTCTAGTTCTGTAATGGTAACTCCAAAAGTTATTGAAACTATGAAAAGATTAATTCCTCTTGCTCCGTTACACAATCCCGCAAATATCTTAGGTATGGAAATTTGTCAAGAATTAATGCCGGGGAAACCTAACGTAGCTGTGTTTGATACTGCATTTCATCAAACAATGCCTGATTATGCTTATATGTATGCTCTGCCTTATGACCAATATACTAAACACGGTATTAGGAAATACGGTTTTCACGGTACAAGCCACTATTATGTTTCAAACGAAGCAAGAGGTATGTTAGATAAAAAAAGAAATACAAGAATTATTGTTTGCCACTTAGGAAACGGTTCTTCTGTTTCAGCTGTATATAATGGTAAATGTATAGATACCTCAATGGGACTAACTCCGATTCAAGGCCTTATGATGGGAACAAGAAGCGGTGATGTTGGAGCCGGTGCCTTACAATTTATGATGAGTCAAGAGGGTATGACTATTGATGAAGCCTTAGATGTTATGAATAAAAAATCGGGAATCTTGGGAATTTCAGGTAAATCTTCTGATTTAAGAGAGATCTTAGAAGGTATGCAAGAAGGTGATGACAGATGTAGATTGGCAGTTCAAATGGTTGCTTACAATATTAAAAAATATGTAGGTTCTTATGTTGCTGCACTTGACGGAGTCGATGCTTTATGTTTTACTGGAGGTATAGGTGAAAATGCCTCGCTAATCAGAGAAATAGTTTGTGCAGGACTAGATGGAATGGGATTAGTTTTAGACCCTGTAAAAAACAATAAAAGAAGAAGTGACGCAAGAGATATAGCAACAAACGGTTCAGCTTCTAGAATATTTGTAATTCCTACAAATGAAGAGTATGTTATTGCAAATGATACTTATAAAGTAGTATCAGGTACAAAATGCTAATAAAAGGATAAGGGAATTTTCTCTTATCTTTTTATACTTTGATTTCGTCTTCTAGAAGTGGTTTTATTATTACTACTTACTTCAGTTTTTCTACTACGTTTTCTTCTTGAATTTTTAGGAGTAGTTTTATTCTCTACATATCTTAATTTTGAAAGAGTAAATCCTTCTATAGCTTTTACAGGTATCGTAACTTTTATAAGTTTTTCTATATCTTTTAAAAATTTCGACTCTTCATCACAAACCAAAGAGATAGCTTCTCCGATATTTCCTGCTCTTCCTGTTCTTCCTATTCTATGAACATAATCCTGAGGAACATTCGGTAATTCAAAATTTATAACATAAGGAAGTTCTTCAATATCAAGTCCACGGGCAGCAATATCAGTTGCAACTAGAATATTTATCTCTTTTGATTTAAAATCTTTTAAAGCTTTTGTTCTCGCATTTTGAGATTTATTTCCATGAATGGCAAGTGAAGATATACCGTTTTTATTTAAAAATTCGCATAATCTGTTTGCACCGTGTTTTGTTCTAGTAAAAACTAAAACTTGATTTAAATTTTTTTTATGCACCAAAGAGACTAAAAGTTCTCTTTTTATATCTTTTTTTACATAATGTACAACATGAGAAACCTGTTTTGTCAAACTATTATTTCTAGCAACTTCTACAAGTTTCGGATTACTTAGAAATGATTTAGATAACAGCTTAATCTCATTTGAAAAAGTCGCAGAAAAAAGAAGTGTTTGTCTCTTTTTGGGAAGACAGTTTATAACTTTTTTTATATCATTGATAAATCCCATGTCAAGCATTCTATCTGCTTCATCAAGAACTAAAAAATCAACCTTTGATAAATTTATTGTTTTCTGAGAAATATGGTCAAGCAATCTTCCAGGAGTTGAGATAACTATATCGACACCTCTTTTCAAAATTGCTTTTTGTGGATTTATCCCCACTCCACCAAAAATAACGGCTGTTTTAAAAGGAAGATATTTACAATACGATTGAATATTTTCACTAACTTGTGAAGCTAATTCTCTTGTTGGAGTCAGAATCAAAGCTTTAATGTGATGCTTCTTTTCTCCTTTATTTTGTTGAGTACTCATTATTTCCAATAAGGGAAGTGTAAATGCAGCTGTTTTCCCTGTACCTGTTTGAGCAGCAGCTAAAATATCGTTCTTTTCTAAAACGATTGGAATAGCTTGTTTTTGGATCGGAGTAGGATTTACATACCCCTGCTCTTTTATTGCTTTTAAAATGTTAGGATTTAATCCTAAATGTGAAAATGACATTAATTACCTTTGAATAATTTTAGTAATTTAAAATGAGGATATGCTAGGTTAATTAAAAAACTATTTATAATTTAGATAAAACGAAGATAACTTTAGATTATTTACTATTAATTTTGCGAAGTATATCATAATATATAAAAGAAGAGGCAACTTTTTAAAAGTTACCCTCTTTTTTCCAAACAGGTTTTTGAACTTTTGAGAGTTTTCTACTTCTGTAATGGTAACTCCGAAAGTTATTGAAACAATGCCTGATTATGCTTATATGTATGCAAGAAGGTGATGTCAGATGTAGGTTGGCGGTTCAAATAGTTGCTTACAATATTAAAGAATCCGTAAGTTCTTATGTTGCTGCATTTGACAGAGTCGATGCTTTATATTTTACAGGGGTATTGGTGAAAATACCTCGCTAATCAGAGAAATAGTTTGTGCAGAACTAGATAGAATGGGATTAGTTTTAGACCCTGTAAAAAACAATAAAAGAAGAAGTGATGCAAGAGATATAGCAACAAACGGTTCAGCTTCTAGAATATTTGTAATTCCTTCAAATAAAATCTACTAAATAGCTCTTTTTATTCTATCTAATAAATTTCTATTTTTGGATTTACACAGTTAGTTTTACACTACCTAAACATAAAAATTTAATAATTTTGATACAGACATTATAAACAAAATTGAAAGGATTATTCCTTATTTGCTAATTTGATTTGCTATTGTATCAATATCAACATCAGATAAAGATGAAACTTGTCCTTTCATAAGACCTTTCATAGCACCACCGTAACTTCCATCTTTATACCCTTTTAATGCAGTAATAATTTCTGCTTTAGTCATATCTTTTATAATTTTGGATTTACCTAATGCAACTTTTTCTCCATTTGCACCATGACATGAAACACATCTAGCATACGGACTTGCAAAAGCAGCATATGTTAGAATTGAAGTTAAAAGTAATATTTTTCTCATTTTCTTTCCTTTATTAAAGTATAATATAACAAGTATATATAAATATTGAATAAAAAAAATAGACTTAGATCAAGAAAAACTCTCCTGATTAACTCTTTTAATTAAATTTTTATTTATTATTCAACTTTTATTCACACAATACTTTGTTATTCTCAGTGGCTTCATTATTAAATAATTCACAAATATAGCTTAATTTAAACTATTAATATTTAATATTAAAATAATTTTATAATAATTGCTATCTCTTTTGAGTCTCTTGAAATTTAATTTTTGATTTTGTTTAATTCAAATCTTATCCCACTTCATAAGTTTTACTAAACTTCTCCATTGTGTTTTTCATATTTATTTACACAATATTAAAATATCTACTTCGATTTGAAATTTTTCTTCAGTCATATTATTGTTACAACCTTATCTATATTTTTAAAAATTGTATTAACTCTTTCTTGCCACAATTTTCCAAATTCAATTTTTTCCTCTTCAAGAGCTCTATTTTGCCTTATTTTTTGGTGTAATTGATTAATTTTAGGATTCAAAGGAATCAAATCAGGATTATATATTATTTCAACAAATTTTTTTGTGTCGAGTCTTTGAAATTTTATACTCAAAGTAATATCTTCATTAAATTTCATTAGTCCAAATCTTTCAAATTTTCCATTTAATCCTTTAAATCCCAAACTTTCTGTAGCTCCTGTTATTTGAGTAACAACATTTGCAATAACCCCGGTTACACCTTCTTTTGAATTTTCTCTAAAACTTACAAAAATTTCACCTCTTTTGGGCATTTCATCTTTATATAATTCTTTTAAAGCTTTAAGTGTCATAATATAAGCTCCTGCAATAGTAGGACAAGAGTGACCAGAACTTTTAACTATATCTAAATAACTAAATTCAATAATGCCTTTTTCAAAAGCACCCAAATATTCTGATAACTCATCTTTTAATTTTATTGTTTCTATGTCATTAAAAAAATTTGGATAATTCATTTTTCCTCTTTTTAATATTTATTAAAAAGTACTAAGTTTTGACTTTACTTTATCAGTTGCCATTGTAATATTCCAAGTGGGTTCCCAAACTAAGTTAATAATTACTTTTTTCGTTTTTTGAAGTTCTTTTAAGATAGCTTCTTCTACCCATTGCAGAATCATTTGATGTAGAGGGCAAGCTTTTGTACTTAGTGTCATTGTTACCGTTACTTCCATATTCTCATTACAAATAGCATCGTAGATTAGTCCCATTTCCACAAGATTGAAACCAACTTCCGGGTCATTTACCGTTGAGACTGCTTTAAAAATTTCTTCTTTAGAATACATCTTCTTTAAACCTTATCATATATAAAATATCTTTTAACAAAAAAATTGCACCTACACTTAATAAACTGACTCCACTTTTATAAACTACTTCATTAATAAATAAAAGCCCTATTGAAATCACAACTACTCCAAAAGTAGAAAATAAAAATTGCATATTTGCACTCTTAACGGGAATCATATCAGCTAACATGGGAACTTTTCTTTTTCCAACATATGGTGAAAATCTCTCATACCAAACTAAAAAAGGAATTATTTTATAAAGATGTCCTGTAATTAGAAAAGTAATAAAACCAAAAATACCAAGCCATGAAAGAGATAATAGTAAAGTTTGAATAGGATAAAACATATATATTATTCCCATTATTATTGACGTAAGCAGACAAATATATGAAAACATCATACTTTTGAAATAGATATCAATCTCTAATCTAACTCTTGTTCTATATATTATGAATATTTGAAAAAAATATAAAAGCAGTGCCAAAAATGTAAAGGAATAACCTATATATTCAAAAAACTGTATATCAATAAAACTTGAAAAAACCACAAGTAATATTCCCACACATAAGATAACTAAAGCATTTTTTACATATATCCATGAAAAACTATGACTAAGCCAAAACATAGGTAATAAAATCAATGACATTCCCATTATGGTGACTCCTACATAACCTACGAGGACTAAATAAACATGAGCTTTTAAAAACTGATATATATTAATATTAATTTCACCACTATATCCAAATGCTAATAGTATCCCAATAATTAAACCAAAAAGTAAAAATATATTTGCTATTAAAACTGTTGAAATAACAAAATTCAGCTTTTTGACTTTTAAAATAGTCAAAAATGTTTCAAGCAAAAATATTGAAAATGCAACAAATGAAACAACTCCGCCAAAAAGTAAAAAACTAGGATAATAATGAAATCCAATTACCATCAACAAAGTTCCTATAAAAAGTAAAGGATAGATTATATAATATAAATCAACTGCAAAATGTCCAACTTCAAGGACTACAGGTACTAATTGAGCCATGGTACCAAAAATAACCATCATCACAAATCCCAATAAAAATAAGTGCACCCATGAGAGAGTGATACTATTTAGGTTATGTAGATTTACAATATCTATTGTAAACAGTAAAAAAGTACTACATACTAAAATTAATATTCCTATCAAAAGATATGGTGATATCAATTTAAATGGAGGAGCAAACTGCTGTGAAATATTCATTTTTTCTCTTTTTTATCCATTACAACTATTTTGTAAAAAGTCTGTATTACTAACATTAGATTTTTTTGTAAATATAACTTTTACTTTTCCATCAGATGTGTATTCTTGTACAAAATTAAAATCTTGTTCAATTTTTGGGAATAATCCCGCTGGAGATTTGTGATTTATCATTATTAGTTGTGAATTTTCATCTAATAATTGTAATCCAGCCATTGCATTTACCATTGGATCAGGTGGCACACACATACTTGTATCAAAAGAATAAATACTTAAACCATTTTTAATTTCTTTATAAAAATCCACTGTTGAACCTAAAACTTCTATTTTTTCCATTACTTACTCCTATTAGTTTATATACAAAAAATTTTATCTTCTTATAAACTTAAAATCATTGATTCTAATCAAAAATATTTATTGGAAATATATAGTTGTATTATGAGTTTAAAGAAAAGGTAAAAAATAAATGTATTTTGCAGAAAAAATTATGAAAGAGAGAATAAACATATCTCAAACTTTATAAATATTTTGAGATATGTTTAATTATTGATTTTATATATTTCCATTAAGCAAGTCTATTAAAGCCTTTTTTACCTCATTAAATTTAAAAATTCTTTTTCCATTATTTTTTTCTGCAAATTCTTGGGCATGTGAATATAATTTAAAAGCAGGTAAGTCATCTCCAGCTAAAGATACTTTATTACTACCATATACATAATATGCTTCTCTGGCTCTTATTGGTTTAAGAGTAAAGTAATCCGTAACTATAATTTCTTTTATATTATTTCTATTTTCAACATTAGTAATTGGCCACTTTTTAGGATTAAAATAAAATTCAAACATTGACTTAGGACTTAAGAAATAAAACTCTTTAGACTCACTTGTTATCACTTTACTAACCCAGGAAGGATCCTTATAAACTTTCATTTTTCTCACTAAACCTTTTGTCTCATTATCATATTTTAAAGAGACATCACTTGCGCTAGCTACAGATGTTATTAAGAAACAACAAAATGAACTAAAAAACAACAATTTTTTTAACATAAAAACTCCTTTAAACTAAATCTTTTTTGGAAAAAATAAAAAATCCCCAAAAAGCAAAAATTAGACCTAAGACAAATGGGTATAAAATAGAAAGAGAAATAAACACTTTTTGTTCAAAATTGTCTAAAATATAAAAAGCAACCGGTCCCATTACAGTTAATGATGGATCAAATAAAGAAATAGCTGCAACTCTAAAGATTTCCATAGGATTTAACAATGCAATACTAATTATAAGACTCTCATCAAACCTATTTTGTAGCATTAATGATATAAGTGCTATGTCGATAAAAGCCAATAAAAAAATCCAAATAAAAAATGAAAGTCCCAATGCAACTTCACTTGTTTTAACAAAAGAAGAAATAAAAAAAGCAATTCCTAAAAATGCGGAAGAAAGGGAAAAAAGTAATCCTGTATATAAGAAAAAAATATTCCAAGGTATTAAAGCACCAATAATTTTTCCATATATAACGGCAATTATCATAGCAAAAAATACAGGAGAGAATACAGTAATAAATCTTCCAAAAATTTTTCCCCAATAATATTGTTTTAAAGAAATAGGAAAAGAAAGCATATATTCTAAAATATAAGTGTCTCTATCCCCAGAGATTGATCTAACTGTTGAAATAAGAATAAAGATCGGTAAAATTATAATTGTTACTTGTATATAAATAAGAAGAAGTCTACTTAGACCACTAAACCCCATAACTTGTGATTGAGTCACTCCTGCAATAAAAAAAAGAGCTATCATTCCTCCAAAAACTAAAGAGTAAATAATGAACCAATTTGCTCTAAGTGATTCTTTTAAATCAAGATATGCTATTAAAAAAAGATTTTTCATTTTTTCTCCATTAAAATTTTTAATATTTACTGTTTTTTTCTTTCTAAAATTCTTTTTTTCACCTCATTGAAATCAAGTACCTCAGAAGTATTGTCAGTTATTGATTGTTTTTTTTCATTTGCAGAAAAACCATATGCCATTGGTGTATTATGAGTAGTATCATAATATGCTTTTTTTGCATCAATCCATTTCCCACTTTTTACATCAGTAATCCAAATTTTTGCATTATCTTCCCATCCAATATCATTTTCTCTAAACCATTTAATAGCACACCCTAAATCATCAAATTTATAAACTTTGTTACTTTCTGGATTAATAACTTGTACAGCATGTTTTCTATTACTTATAACCATTTTACATCTAACACACATATCCCTATCCCAATGCATTTCATGAGGATTATTAGAATCTTTTTTTTCACAAGCCATAAAAACCATAATTAGAACAACTAATATACCTGTATTTAAAATGTTCTTTTTCATAATATTTCCTTTATTTTTTTATTAATAACAATTTCTCCTAAATCCATGTAAACCTGTCTATTTACAATTTTTTTAACCTCTTCAAGTCTATGTGTTACAAAAAGAGAAATTTTTTCATTCTTATCCTCTTTCAATAATCTATAAAAATCATCTCTTGCTTTTGGATCAAGATTTGCAGTTGGTTCATCATATATTATGATATCACTTTTTCTTGCTAAGCTAATTGCTATTAACATTTTTTGTTTCATACCTCCACTTAACTTAAAAAAAGATTTATATAAATTACTTTTTATATCCAATTTCATCTCATTTGCATAATGCAAAATTAACTCCTTATTAACATTGGAACTTCTTTCTATATATTTAATTAATTCATCAAGATTTAACTTTATTGGTGGCGGTAGTTGAGGAACAAATGAAATAATCTTTAAAACCTCTGTTCTATTTTTAATTGGATCTTTCCCATTAATTAAAATTTCACCTGAAGTAGGATGATAATATCCCATAATGGAACGTATTAAAGTAGTTTTACCCGCTCCGTTAGGTCCCATTAAAGCTATATGATCATTTTTTTGGAATTCAATATTCACATTATTTAAAGATTTATGAGAATTAAATTGTTTTGTTAAATTTGAAATTTTTATCATTTTACATTAATCCTTTCAATCTAAAATCAAATTTCAATGCATCTGAATGACATACATCAATACATCTGCCACACAAGGTGCAATCTGCTCCCGTCACATACTGAGTTTTTATGCCTTTTTCTTTTCTTTCTTTATCATACTTAGCTTTTGTTAATTCTAATACTTGATTTTCAAAACATACATCATGACAAACCATACAATGATCACATGAGTCACTCCATTGAATCCTAAGAGCACTTACTTTTCCTATATATCCATAAGTAGTTCCTATAGGACAAATATATGTACACCATGCTCTTCTTGAGAAGAAAACTTCTATCAAAAAAATAACAAAAACCCAAGAAAGAGCAAGACTCCATCCATAAGCTATGAACCTACTCATAATACCTACTACATTAAATGTTTCAAATACTAAATATCCACTTGTAAATGCTAAAATTCCAAATATTAACCAAAATATATGTCTTATTCTATGATCAAACTTTCTACTTTTGATTATTCTTTTATGAACCAAAGTATCATGAATTTTTTCTCCAATTTCACTTAATATTCCATAAGGACATACCCAAGCACAATAAGTTCTACCTCCGAACAATAAATAAAAAGCTACAATTGTCGTTGTGCCAATTATTATATTTGTATGAATATGATGTTCAGCAAGATACATCTGAATTGTAGTAAAAGGATCAATTAAGTGAAACCCTAAAAATCTTGAACCGTTTAATGTCCCTTCAAGCGTTTGAATATCAATAGAGAAAGATAAAAAGAATAGTAAATGTATAGTTATAATTACTATCCACCTTTTTGCTCTATATGATAAACGTGTTTTTCCATCTTTTGTCCTATCCAAGAAAGTTGAAAAAAATGTTGAATGACTTATTGTCTCTTTATTGTTCCATTTATCCATTATTTTTTCCTATTAATTTTTATTTAAAGCATCTCTTTTTACTTTAAATTGTGAAATTTCTTTAGCAAAGTTTTTAAGTTCATTATCTGAAAGATTTATCAATAAACCTTTCATAATAAGATTTTCTTTTCTTCCTGCTTTAAAATCAACTAAATTTTTATATATCATCTCTTCACTTTGCCCAATTAAAGATGGTCCCATAAGCTTCTTACCATTTTGTGTTCCGGAACCATCAACTCCATGACAAGAAGAGCATTTACTCTTATAAGCATTACTCACTTCAAATTGTGCAGTATTACCTACTTTATCTCTTAAAGCTTTTAATTTTTCTTGTTCTAAATTTTTTTTCTCTTTTATTGAATCAACCTTAATCTCTTGTTGAACAACTTTCAAATCTTCAATTATACGTCCGGCTTCTCCTCCTTGATAAGCAGGTCCTTTGCTGTAAACATATAATATTAACCCCATAACTATAACAGTTGAAACTATTGCTATTATATTCTTCATTTTAAATTCCTAATATTTTTATTGAACTCATAGATTTCATCGGCAATTTTTTTTATCTCCTTCTTATCCATTTGCTTTACAAGGTCTGACATAAGTATATTTTTATTTTTCTCATTTCTAAAATTCATAATAGCATCATATATAAACTTAGAATCTTTATCCAATAAAGATGGACCAATTATTCCATTTGCATAATCATTATGACAAGCAGAACATTTAACAATAAAATCTTTACTAAGTTTTTTTACAAGCAATGAAATTTTTATTTTTTCATAAGGGCTTCGTACATTCATATTTGCTTCAATATTTGTTCTTGGCTTTACTCTGACAGATGCATCTTTATTCGCTGGTTGAGAATTTGGATCATATTCATTTTTTATATTGTAACTTAAATAATATGACTCCTCTTTTTGCGTTCCAGTTTTTTCTTTTTCTATTACTTTTATCTCTTTTGCATTTTTATTTTCTTCTATTTCTATTTTCAAAGGAGTTTCTCCATCTGTTGAAATATTTGTTTCTTTATTATCTTTTTTTTCCGTACAACCTATAATAAAAATTGTAATTGCAATACTTAATAATATTTTTTTTATCATGATTTAATTCCTTTAATATAATAATCTTCATAAGATAATCTTGGCTTTATAACTATCGCAGGTTCTTTTGAAGGACAAAGCTCTTCACAAACTCCACATCCTATACATCCCTCATAAATTTCAGGTTTTTCCCCATCATCATTTTTAACCATTGAAATGGCACTTAAAGGATTAGGTAAAGGACACATATCCGCACAAATTGTACACTGTTTACCTTCAAAAGCATCAAGTTTCTTCAACATATCCCTCTCTAATTGAGTTACATTGTTTTGTTCATTTATAAAATCATGAATCCTTTTACTATGTCCTTTAGGAACAGGAGTATTAGATAAAGCTAAACATCTATTCGGAAATTCTAAAACTGCAATACCCATATGTGCATCTTCAGATTTTTCTAAGGCATGATCTAAAGCCCCACTGGGACAGGCAAGAACACAAGGGACTGCATTGCAAGCATAACATCCTCTTTCTCTTGGATCAATATAAGGAGTTCCTATCCCATGTCCCATTATAATATCAGAAAGTTTTATTGAATGATAGGGACAAACTTGTAAGCACTGCCCACATTTAATACATAGAGCCAGGAATTCTTGCTCAGGAACTGCTCCAGGAGGTCTAAGTCTCATTTCAGCACGTAAAAGATGAGGGCTAATAACGACTCCACCTCCCAATGCTAATCCTAAAATCCCCAGAGTTGAAAACTTTATAAAATTTCTTCTATTCTCTTTTATATTATCCATTATCAATCCTTATAATTTTAATTTTGGTTTTTCATCTTGTAATAAAAATATAGGTTCACTAAATGGAGCCAGCTTTGCAAGAAAGCTCAATAATGATATTACGGGAGAACCATAAAAAAATTTTACACTTGGATTATATACCCATAACTGATCTGCATATTGATAAACTCTATGTGGTGTATCTCCTATATTATCTTGATTTTTATCAAATCCTTGATAATTATCCCAATAGTTTCCCACAATCTCATTTTTATCTGTTTTAGTACCTCTACTATCATTTACTATATCTTCAATGTTACCCAATATAGTATTACCTTTAATTACATTATTTTCACTAATTGAATGAAAATGTACAGCTTCTGAATTATATAGAATTTTATTATTTTCTATCCAGTTTTTTGTATCTGGTTCAAAAGGCGATCTATCAATATAAACTCCCTGAGCACAATAAATAACAGTATTATCTTTTAATGTAAAGTTAGATACATCTTTTAATCCTATTCCCATGCCTGTTGCTCCTAATGAACTTTTTATTACATTTCCCACAGCAATAGTATCTTTGCTATACATAAAAAATATTCCTACAGAATTGTATTGATATATGTTATTTTTAACGTAATTTTTTCCTGCATACATAAAATGTAAAGAGTATCTGTTATATTCTCCAAAATTTTCAGAAATTTCATTTCCATGAGAATACCAAACTACCATATCTCTTGATTTCACTAATTTATTTTTTGTAATAATATTATCATTTGAATACCAAAGTCTAAGTCCATCACCTCTTAAACCTAAAGCAAGATTTTTTGAAGTAATATAATTATTTGAAATAATAGAGTTATTCGTCATTGATACATCAATACCAAATAAAGAATCCCTAATTATGCAATTTGATATTTCAGATTGTTTTGAATTAGTTATTTTTATCCCGGCATCAAGATTCTCATGTCTGTCTCCACTTCCTTGTACAATTAAATTTTTTATTGTTACATAAGGACTATTAACTTGAATAACTGTTCCAATTCCTTCACCATCTATGATAACTCCCTCCTCTTTACCTATAATAGATAAAGGTTTATTTATTACAATAGACCCTTTATATAAACCTTTAGGAAGCTTTAATATGGCACCTTCAGGTGCATTGTCTATTGTTTCTTGTAATAAATTAGCAAATAAAGAATTAATAAAAATAAAACAACAAACAACAAATAAACGCAACATCATTTATCCTTTACTAACTCTTTTGTCTCTTTTAAAGCTTTATTTCTCGATAAAACAGCTAAAAGACTAAAAATTCCAATTGCAAGAAGAGTATAAAAACCTATATTAGGATAAGAGTGTGTTGTAAATTGTGCAATTTTGCCATCTCCAAATACTGTTGGCATAAAAGGTTTAATCTTAAAAGCTCCCCAGTCATGAAGATTGTGTCCAAACCAATATAACCAATAAGAATACTCTCCCAAAAAGATAAGAGGTAAAGAAGCTGAAATCCACATTACATAATTAAGTATTTTTTTATGATAAAGAATAAAATATATCATAAATAATGAGAGTCCTAAAAGGGCATAAGCACCTATTTCTCTCTCAAATCTACCTCCTCTCCACATAGGGTCCATTCCAACATAATGATTAATTGTATTCATTTCATGAACTTCGCCAGAAAATCCATCAAAATGAAAAAAAACAGGGATTCCTTCAGGAAAAGCTTTTTTAGGATAATTAGGAGCTTCTAAAGAACATGTCCATATAGGGAATGACGCAACACCAATTTCAGAAGAAGTCTCTATCATCTTTTCAAGATTATTATGAGCTTCTTCTGGAGTAGTAGTACTTTTATATCTTCCTTGATTATAAAAATTCCATATCTTCTTTGTAAAAGGAGATATTTCTTTAACCTTATTATCATGGATTTTATTTAGAGTACCATGAAAAGAGACCATTGGAAAAGTAAATCCAACTGTCATAATAAATAATGCAATCATTGCATAAATTTTTGATTTAATAAAACTTTTGTGCATATTTTCCTCCATTAAGTTTTAAACTATAAACTAAAGCTAATTAATATTTTAAAACCTATTCATATTTGAAATAATCAACTAAAAATCAATAATAAAAAGAAAGAAAAAATTTCTTTCTTTTTATTTTTTAAGCTTTAGAAAAGATTAGCATTTTCATCAACCCATTTGAGATATTCAATAATATCTTTCACTTCTTCTTTATTCATATGTTGATTAGGCATTTTTAAATTAAAGTAATCAATCATAGCTTTTACATAAGGGTCATTATATTTAGTTTCAGGAGCTAAAATAAATCTACTAACCCAATCAATACCATTTTCATGTCTTTGTAATACACCTGTTAAATCCGGTCCAGATGATACCTTACCGATAACATGACATCCATTACAACCACCTTCTGCAAATGCTGTTTCACCTCTTGCTGCTGCAGTACTTTGCTTTGTGGCAACAAGTCTAACTAATGAATCTTTTGCTCTTATACCAACATCTGCCGTTTTAACCATCAATTGCCATATCATATTTTCAAATAAAATTGCTTTTTCAACATCACCTTTTTTCAATGCTTCATTCGCTTTTCTCTTTTGTTCTGGGATTTTATTATATTGATCAAGGGCATCTTTTACTAAATTTGCAACAACCTTATGTTCTTGATAATTATTATCTTTTAAAAATTTGACAACAGATTGAATAACAGAATCTGTGGCATTATTAACAGCAATTGTTTTGTCATATTCAGCTTTTAATTCTTCTGGACTCATTTTTTTCATTTTTAGTTTTTGAGAACTAACATATTTTTTATTAGGATCTTTGACCATTAGATATCCCATCATTTCTAAATGAAGCGCTGAACAGAATTCTGTACAGTAGTAAGGGAAAACCCCTTCAATATCTGCATTAAAATTTAATTCTATTGTTTCACCAGGTTCTAAAGAACCGTGAAGATCATAATTGTCAACAGTAAAACCGTGAGTTTCATCTTCTGCTCTTTCCAAATTTGTAATATATATAGTTACATTATCACCTTTATTAACAGTTATTCTTTCTGGATTAATATGAGATCGAACCAATGTTGCATAAACCTTTACATTTTTACCATCTCTTTCAATTCTTTCTTGTCCAGCAAGTGTTTTACCGATATGTTGTTTACCTGTTTTAGTATTTGTACCCATTTCATATCTTACATGAGGGTGCAATTTACTAGCTCTAATTGCAACTGCCTGATGAGGTTCACCTAAAGGTAAAGGCATATCAACTAATAAGTCCATTTTCTTTCCACTTATATCAATTAGTTGATGATTTTGAGGATGTAATGGACCAACATTCTGAAATCTATCAATTGATAATTTATTTAATGCAATAATATATTCACCTTGAGGATCAGCAGATTTCCCTTCCATTCCAGCTAAGTGTCCAATATTATAATGAACATTTTGTTTGTCAAGAACTTTTAAAGTTTTGAAATTCCATTTTACAACTTGAGAATCAACATATAATGAAGTGTAAATTTCTCCGTCCACTGGTGAAAATTGATTATGCAGAGGTCCAAGTCCTAATTCTACTTGTCCATGGAGTGTTTTTTTCATATCTAAAATAGGAATACCATAAGGATCTTTTCCAACAAATTCTTTATTATTAATAAGTTCTTTGATTTTTTTGAAATCATATACAGATGCGTGAGTATCTAATTTACCACATACAACTATATATTGACCGGTAGGATCAACATCAACACCGTGCGGTGATTTTGGTTCAGGAATTAAAAATAATGCATTATTTTTAACTGCCACATCCATGGGAATAACTTTATGATTATTTATCATTTTTACATTTTTAGGATTTTTTGATAATTTATAAAGTTTTTCCCAATTATAAACGTGTAAAAAGTCAGTATCATTTCTTGACATTCCTGCCTCATTAGGGGGCATTCCAACCTCAATTCCACCCGTATACATTTCAGAATTAAATGAGTTTGTAAAACCCCATCCATTGCTGATACCTTTACCTGAATCAGATAAATCTTGCATATATGGAGGCATTTCAATTGTATAAGAATCATTAGGAATAACTCTTCCTATCTTAGGATCAAATTTCCAAACAGTAACACCGCCCCTATATTCTTCTTTATAATCTTCAATAGAGTGATAATTATTGTCAAAAGGTGCAGCATATTGAGCAGATTCCAATATATGCTCAGAATTTGGAGTAAAAAATGCTCCACCATGATCAGATTTAAAAACTGGATTAACTACAATTTGTTTCGTTTCAAAATCTGTTAAATCTATAATTGCAATTCTGGGATTTGCTTTATCATTAATTGCTAACCATTTACCATCATATTTTCCATCTGTTTCAGAAAGTGCTGGGTGATGAGTATCTCCCCAATTAATTTCTCTACCTCTAATATTTCCTTGTCTTAAGATTTTTTTTGAATCTTCATCATACCCATATCCTTGCCATGGTTCGGGAGTAAATACTCCTATATATTTTAATAGTCTCATTGAGGGTACACCGTAAACAATCATTTGTCCAGATTGTCCACCGGAAGAAAATACTACATACTTATCTTTTACTCCCGTTGGATTATAAGTTTTTGCAGCTCTAACAACGTCAATCTCAGAGAGACCTCTTTCTTTCATTACTTTACTCAATTCTCCTGTTGCACCAGAAGCTACTGAAGCAGTAAGAGCAGTACCTAAAATCAATGAAGAAACTTTATTAAATGACTTTTCCATCTTAACTTCTCCTCCTTTAAATATATTAGAAATAACATTCTAATCTGATAAATATCAATATAAAGATAAGGTTAAATTAAAAGAAACAACCACTATTATTAATTCAAACTTTACTTATAATATTAATATTTTATCTTAAAGTAATTGTATAATAAGCCAAGTTTCTTTTGAGTCGCTGTATTTATAAATTTAGAATAAATTATTAAGTAAAATTTTATTCTATCATATATCCAAGTTTGGAAATTGTTTTAATAATATCTGCTTTTAATTTTTTTCTTAATTTAAAAACAAGATTTTTTAAGGCACTAGGAGGAACTTCATCATAAATATACAATTTATCTTCTATATCGTTTTTAGTAACTAAAGTTCCTCTGTTAGCAAGAAGAAGTTCAAAAAAATCAATTTCTTTATTAGTTAAAAGAATAATATCACCTTGAAAAGAAAAAGTTTTATTATTGTAATCATAAAAACCATTTTTCCCAAAATCAATAATTGTTTTTGAATTTTTTAATAAAATTTCTGCACATCTTTCAAGTAATTGTGATAAATTTATTTCTCGCAATGGTTTTATTGCATATTCTACTAAAGATAATTTTATGGACTCTAATAAAAAACTTTGATCAGTATAGGCACTAGTAACGATAATAGGTATATTTTCATTTTCTTTTCTAATTATTTTTATTAAGTCCAATCCATTTAATTTCGGCATTTTTAGATCAGTAATTATTATATCTGGTTTATATTTATTATAAACATCTAAAGCCTCTTCTCCATCAGATACAGTATAAACTTTCTGAACATAAAGTAATAGAACTTTTTTAAAACTATTCCTTAAAGAATCTTCATCTTCTGCTAAAAGGATAGAAGATTTTTTTAATTTTATTTCACATTTTTCTGTCATTAGAATAATCCATTAATCAAATTTTAGCAAATTATGATAGCATTATAAAATTAAATAACGTTTAGGATATTTATGTTTGAAAGTTTTAGTTTTACAAAAAGATATATTTTAGCTTTAACTATTATTGCTTTTTTATCTATACTAGCATTTTTTAATTTAAGCAAACTTTTATCTATCCAATCAAATGATGCAAAACTTGTAAATATGAGCGGTAATCAAAAAATTATCACCAGAGAAATTGCATTTTTTGCAATTTATTATAAAGTTGACAGACTAAAAGTTAGAATAAAAAAAATGGAAGATACTCATAAAAAACTCACATCTATAAAAATGTCAAAAGAGTTGCATTCTATATATTATGGTAAAAAAGTAAATTTAGATAAAAAAGTAAAAAAATATCTATTCCATGCAAAAAGATTTTATAATAATAGAGATGGTCGAAGTCAAAACTACGTATTAAAAAATTCTGAAAAATTATTAGTTGATTTAGAAAAAGCTGTACTAGTTTATTTAAAGGAAGCCCAAGAAAACACGAATAAGTTACAACAAATTGAATCATATATTTTAATCTTTACTTTAATAACTTTGTTCTTCGAAGCTTTATTTATTTTTATGCCTGCAAATCGAAAAATAAATAACCGTACAAATGAACTCATAAAAGAGAAAGAGTTTTCCAATGCAGTTATTGAATCAAGTACTAATGCCATTATCACATTAGACAGCCAATTGAAAATCAGGACATTCAATAAAGAGGCAGAAAATATATTCAAATACACTAAAGAAGAGATGTTAAATAAAGCAAGATTCAAAGAAATTATTCCAAAAGAATATAATATATTAAATTCTAAAAACTTTAATAAAGTTCAAGAAGCAGAAGCGTTAAATAAAAAAGGAGAGAAGTTCCCGATAAGAATCTCTTTGGGTTCTAGTGGAGAGAATAAAGAAGTTGCAATAGTTGCAAATATTCAAGATATTTCAAAAGAAAAATTGAATGAAAAAATTCTTGAACAACAGTCTAAGTTTGCGGCATTAGGCGAAATGATAGCAATTATTGCACATCAATGGAGACAACCGTTATCTCAACTAAGTTTTAATTGTATGTATATCAGAAAAAAAACAAAAGATAAAGAGATTATACGTGAAACACTTGACAATGAAGAAATTATTCAATTTATGTCTAAAACTATTACAAATTTTCAAGATTTCTATAAAAAAACAGATAATAGTATTTTTAATCCCATAGTATCAATTAATCAAGCTTTAAAAATCCTTGATTCTATACTCAAATTAAACCAAGTAACATTAATAAAAAGAATTGATTCAAAAATTAATATATATGGGAATTCAAATAGTCTTGCCCATATTGTTTTATCAATCATTCAAAATAGTATAGACATAATAAAATCAAATAAAATCGAATCACCTTCTATTACAATTAATTTAAAAGATTCCAGTAAATATATAGTTTTGAGTATTAAAGACAATGCAGGAGGGATAAAAATTTATCCAATTAATGATATATTTGAACCTTTTAATACTAAAAAAGACAAACCCTCTACTGGTATTGGACTTTATATGTCAAAAATTATTATAAAAAATCAATTTAATGGAATAATCAAAGCTCAAAATATTCAAAAAGGAGCAAAGTTTACCATACTTTTACCCCATTAATATGAAAAGAAAGATTTTTTAGTCCTGCCTCTATTCTAATATGCTTTTAAATTAGAGTTAAACATAACAGAAAAATTTGTAACTGCTTCACTGATAACTCTATCTAAAAATTTATCGAATTTATCCTCTTTTTTCCAAACAGGTTTTTGAACTTTTGAGAGTTTTATAATTAAGTTTTTCGCATATGAAAGCGTTGCAACACTATCTACTAGTCCAACTTTTTTAGCTTGTGAAGAGGTAAAAATATGTGCATTTGCAAATTTAGTATGATCTTCCACTTTTAGTTTTCTTGCTTTTGCGACATCACCTACAAACATATTGTATGTATCTTTTATAACTTTTTCAAGCTCCTCTTTTTCATAAGTAGTCCACTGCCTTGTAGGTGTTCCTGACTCTTTATAAAGTCCTGCTTTTATTGTTTGAGTTTTAACTCCGACTTTTTCCATAAGCTCCTCAAAGTTTGCACCTTGAAAAATCACACCTATTGAACCTACCATTGCTCCAGGATTCGCAACTATTTTATCAGCCCAGATAGAAGCATAATAACTTCCGCTTGCCATAACTCCGCTTGCATAAGCTACCACGGGTTTTATTTTACTTAACTCTTTTATTGCATAACTTAATTCAACAGATGGAGCAACTGCACCTCCCGGAGAGTTTACATCAAGCAGTACACCTTTGATATTTTTATTAGTTTTTGCCTCTTCAATTTTGGCTAAAACTTTATCTGCTGTCATAATAGCACCGAAAAGTTCAATTTTTTGTAAATTCGCTTGTTGGAAACTATCTGTATTTATTGCATTTTCAGTAGAACTTGATACAAAAAAATAAACAATAGTCAAAAATACTATTGTTTTAAAATATTTTGTAATAAAATCTAAAATTGCAATTATCGGATAAAAAAGTTTCTTTATAAAATCAAACATAATTCCCTCCAATTACTGTTTTGTTTACCTCTTTTGTATGTAAGATGATATTCAGACATAAATCCTCTTCATCTTCAACCTCATCGGGCAGAGATATTGCTATTAAATCTGCATCTGCGTTTTTTTCTAAAATACCTTTGTTTAAACCCAAAGCTTTTGCACCGTTTTTTGTAGCTGCAAGGATTAAAAGTTTGGCAAAAGCAACTACGTTTTGCTCCGTATGTATCATTAAAGCATTTCTTAATTCATCAAACATCGATAAAGAGTTATTTGAACTAAGCCCGTCGGTTCCTATTGCAAAAGGAATATCTAAATCAAGCAGATTTTGTATCTTAAGTCTTGAATTATTTAAAACTCTGTTTGATGTAGGACAATGGTTAATAACAGCATCTAAATCTTTTATCTTTTCTAAATCACTCTTACTAGCTTCAACACAGTGAGTAAAACTAAGAGGTTTTACCCCCTCAAACTGATTTAAAAATTCCATAGGTTTGGTTACTGCTTTTTCTTGTCCTAAAAAGTTCTTAAAAAACTCGACAAAACCGCCTTCATCTTTGTGTAACCAGTCAAACTCTTCAGGTGATTCCAAAAAGTGCGTACTTACTGCCATTTTTTCATCTTTTGCAATTTTCAAACTCTCTCTTATTAAAAAAGGATGAACAGAATATGGAGAGTGAATGGCAATTGAAGGGAAAAATCCCTCTCTTTTTTTCTCTTTTGCACTTTTTAATCTTTCTTTAAAATCATCAAAAAGAGAATCTATCATATCAGGTTTACTTCCGATAACCTCACTAAAGTAAACTACATTTAAATCACTGTTAAAGCAAGGTTCCAAATCAAAAGAGTAAGAAGAGATTGCTCCTATTGTAGTAGTACCGCTTCTTTTTATAAACTCAAGTTTCTCTTTAATCAACTCTTTTGTTGCATTTTTTACCAGCTTTTCTCTTGAAGTTATTACAGAGTTTAGCCACGACATAAAATTTCCGTATTTCAAAGTCGTAGTATTTGAAGAGAATTCCAAATGGATATGAGAGTTTATAAGTCCTGGCATTAAAACAGAGTTTTCCCCCAAATCTTCAATTTTTGAATCGGGATATTTCTCTTTTATAAAATCTTCCGTAGCAACGGCAATAATTTTTTTGTCAAAAGCAACAGCACCATCTTTTATGATGGTGTTATTCTCATCACAAGAGATTACCCATGATGCTTTTAAAATTTTCATTTTAACTATTTTGTGCCGGTGTTTCAGGTTTTTGTTGATTTTGAATAGCTTTTACTTCTGATACAATTTGAGTTAAAGCGATTAATCCCATATGATAACCAAAAGGACCGAATCCTGAAATAACACCCGTACTAGCTCCTGCTGTTACAGATTTTTGTCTAAACTCTTCTCTTTTATAAATATTTGAAATATGAACTTCTACAGTTGGTAAATTTACCGCACTTAATGCATCTTTGATTGCGATTGAAGTGTGTGAAAAAGCAGCAGGATTGATTAATATTCCGTCAACCGTACCTAAACACTCTTGAATTCTATCTACGATTTCACCCTCTAAATTTGATTGAAAAAATTCAAGTTCAACCCCGTTTTGTTCTGCACTTGCTTTCATTTGTTCATGAATTTGTTCTAAACTCATTGGACCATAAATATGTTTTTCTCTAATTCCCAGCATATTTAGATTTGGACCTTGAATTACCGCTATTTTCATATTATATTTCCTTTTATAAATTTTGGGTAAGATTATATTCAAATTTTGTTTAATTAAAAGGAAAAATATGAAAAACTATATCTTACTAAATGAAAATGCTATTTTTTATGAGTGTGGTTTCTCTTGCGATAATGTAGTTTTTCTGAATCTAGGAAGTGATAAATATTTTATAACCGATGCAAGATATACAACTGAAGCACAAGAGTATGCAAAAAACTGTATTGTTATACAAAGTTCCGATTTTATAAAAGATGTTCAAGAATTATTAAAAAAATCAAAAATCAAAAAAATCACTTTTGATCCAAATGATTTTAAACTGTCATTTTATCAAAAACTGACTTCTGATATAAAAGTTGAATTTAAACCTGAAGAGAATTTTTCAAAAGAGAAAAGAGTTATAAAAAGCGACAAAGAGATTGAACTTCTGAAAAAAGCGGCTCAAATAGGAAGAAGCGGGTTTAAAAACCTTGCAAAATATATTAGAAAAAACGGTTTTGAAAAGAGTGAAAATCTATTACATTTTAAAGCTATAGAAAAAATGAGCCATCAAGGAAAATACGATTTAAGTTTTGATCCCATTGTTGCTATCAATAAAAATGCGGCAAAACCTCATGCTTTGCCTACATCAAAAAAACTTAAATTAAATGATTTGATTTTAGTCGATGCAGGAGTGAAATATAAAAGATATTGCTCTGACAGAACTTGTACTTCAAATGCGAATTTTGAAAAATTCTCTTTTAAAAGAGAACAGTTTTTCAAAAATAAAAAACACCAAAAAATCTATGATTTGGTTTATAAAGCCCAATTAAATGCCATTGAAAAAGCAAGGGTAGGAATGAAAGCATCACAAATTGACAAATTGGCAAGAGATGTGATTGAAAAAGGCGGTTTTGCAGAATATTTCGTTCATAGCACCGGACATGGAGTAGGACTTGATATTCATGAATTTCCCAATATTAATTCAAAATCGGATGTAATTATCGAAGAAAATATGGTTTTCACCGTAGAACCGGGAATTTATCTTCCAAATGAGTTTGGAGTAAGAATAGAAGATACGGTTGTTATGAAAAACGGCAAAGCCCAAATTCTTTAAATTTTTTATAAAAATAAATCTTGAGTAAATTTCTAAAGTACCATTTTCAGGACAAATTGTGAAAAAAATTTTAACACCTAAATTGACTATTTTCAAAACTTCTAATTTTCCCAAAAAACTAAAATCCGACTCAAAAAAGAGATACCGTGTAACTATCGGCATCGGGGGAAATATAGGAAATACAAAAAAAATCTTTGATAAACTCTTCTTATATCTAAAAAGCGACAGCAGATTTGATATACTTATGACTTCACCTCTGCTTTTAAATCCACCCTTTGGTTTTTTGCAGCAAAATGACTTTTTAAATGGTATAATTTCACTCAAAACTAATCTTGCACCTAATGAGTTTTTAAAAAATATGCAAAGATTAGAAAAAAGACTTAAAAGAACTCGCTCTTTCAAAGATGCTCCAAGAACTCTTGATATTGATATCATATTTTTTCATGATAAAAAAATCAATACAAAAAAATTAACTATTCCACATAAGTTTTGGAGCCAAAGAGATTCTGTAATAATTCCATTACAGCAGATGGGTCTTTTATAAATATAAAAACAAGGGAAAAAATGAAAAAGAAAGTAATGGTTGGAATGAGTGGCGGAATTGATTCTTCAGTTACCGCTTATATGCTCCAAGAAGAAGGTTATGAAGTAGAAGGAGTATACTTAAAACTGCATAACAGAACAGACGGATATCATGAGAGGAACTTAGGTTATATAAAAGATGTTGCCGAATTTTTAGGTATAAAATATCATGTATTGGATTTATCTGATGAATTCACGCAAAAAGTTTACGACTATTTTGTTGATTCATATTTAGAAGGTAGTACTCCTAATCCTTGCGTAAAATGTAACAGACAGATAAAATTCGGAGCAATGCTGAAATTTGCAAAAGAGCATGGAGCTTCATATTTGGCTACAGGGCATTATGCAAAAACAGACGGTAAATTTTTCTATGAAGCTGATGATAAAACAAAAGATCAAAGTTATTTTTTATCGCAAGTTGAAAAAGAGGCACTTCCTTTTATGATGTTTCCTTTAAGTACCCATAAAAAAGAGGAGATTATCAAATTCGGTGAAAAACTTGATAAAGCCTATAAAAGAATTACGGAAAAAAATGAATCTCAAGAGATATGTTTTGTTGATACGGTTTATACTGATATTATTAAAAAACATGCAAATATTGATATGCCCGGAAAAGTTTTGGATGAACAGGGAAATGTAGTAGGTGAACACAAAGGTTATATGCACTATACAATAGGAAAAAGAAGAGGTTTTACCGTTCATGGAGCCCATGAGCCTCATTTTGTTACAAAACTAAATCCAAAAGACAATACGATAGTCGTAGGCAAAAAAGAGTCTCTTGAAATAAATAACGTAGAAATTGAAAATCTTAATATGTTTATTGAGGACAAAGAGTTTGATTGTACTGTAAAATTAAGATACAGATCAAAATCAACTCCTTGCCATGTAAAAATTGAAAATGACAAAGGTTATATAACATTAGAAGAACCTGCTTTCGGAGTAGCAGCAGGACAACTTGCAGTATTTTACAAAGATGAAAAAGTACTTGGAAGCGGTTGGATAAAAAATGCAAAATAGATTCTAAAAAAGCACTATGATTACTAAAAAGCAAATCTTTGTAATGTCTATTGCAGCGGGAGTCAATGTTGCAAATATATATTATAATCAACCTATTTTAAACAATATTGCAGATGATTTGAAAGTAAGTCATATGACAGTAGGAAATCTTCCTACTTTGTGTCAGGCAGGATATGGATTGGGATTGCTTTTAGTAAGTCCTTTAGGTGATAAAATCGATAAAAAAAAATTAATTATAATTTTACATCTGCTTTTGGCTTTTTCTCTTCTAGGTTTGGCTTTTACGAGTAATATCTATTTATTATATATTTTAAGTCTGCTTATAGGTCTATTTGCAGTTTCGGTACAAGTAATTATTCCTATGGCAGCTGCCATGAGTCCGGAGAAAAAAGGGAAAATCGTAGGAATGATTTTCAGTGGACTTTTAAGCGGTATTTTAATTGCAAGAACTATTAGCGGGTATATAACCCAATGGTTTGATAATTGGCATTATGTTTTTGGGATATCCGCTTTTTTTGTCTTATTATGTACTTTTGCCATAGAAAAAACTCTGCCTAATATGCAGTCTCATTTTAACAACAGCTATTTTTCTCTTATTAAATCTTCTGTTTTACAACTTAAAAGATTTTCACTTTTAAGAAGGAACTCTTTGCTTATAGCTTTGGCTTTCGGTATTTTTTGCTCTTTTTGGACAACCTTAACTTTTAAATTATCCCAAGCACCTTTTAATTATGAGAGTGATATTATCGGTTTATTCGGTATTTTAGCTATTGCAGGAGTAATTTTTGCACCTAAAATAGGGAAATTAGCAGAGAGAATAAATCCTTTTTTTACAAAATTTCTTGCTGTTTTAATGCTAATAATAAGCGTACTACTAATAAGATGGTTTGATAATAGTTTATTAGCTTTTATTTTAGCAACTATTCTGCTTGATATAGCAGTTCAAGCTATTCAAATAAGTAATCTTGCCCAAATATATTCTCTTGATGAAAAAGCACACAGCAGAATAAATACCGCATATATGTCAATTATGTTTTTAGGCGGTTCAATCGGTACTTTTGTAGGTGTTTGGGCATGGCAGTCTGGTTCTTGGGAATATGTAACTGTACAGCTGCTTTTATGGGCTTTCTTTGCTCTTTTGATTTTAATTTACAGCCTAAAATATCTAAGAAAATAATCTACCCAAAAGCTTAAATAAATTTTCCTAAATTGTGTATAAGTAATAAGATTGTATAATCCCAAAAAAATTCACTACACAAATAAAAATCAATAAAGGAAAATTTTATGGCAAAGTTTAAACTTTTTAGCGGTACTGCAAACCGTGCATTTGCTGAAAAAGTTAGTCACTATTTAAATATGAGCGTTGGGGGAGCAAGTATTCAAAAATTTAGTGACGGGGAAGTTTCTGTTCAAATCCATGAGAGTGTAAGAGGACAGGATGTATTTATTGTTCAACCGACATGCGCACCGGCGAATGATCACTTAATGGAACTACTGATTATGATTGATGCTTTAAAAAGATCAAGTGCAAAATCTATTTCTGCGGTAATGCCTTACTTTGGATATGCAAGACAAGATAGAAAAGCGGCTCCAAGAGTTCCTATTTCTGCAAAATTAGTTGCGGATATGTTAGAAACGGCAGGAGTTGACAGAGTTATTACTATTGATCTTCATGCAGCTCAAATTCAAGGATTTTTTAATATTCCTGTTGATAATCTTTACGGTTCAGTTCTATTTGTTGATTATTTAAGAGCAAAAAATCTTCCCAACCCAATCATTGCTAGTCCTGATATCGGAGGAGTTGCAAGAGCTAGATCTTATGCAAACAAATTAGGGTATGATTTAGTAATTGTTGATAAAAGAAGAGAAAAAGCAAATGTTGCGGAAGTTATGAATATTATCGGGGAAGTTGACGGTAAAGACGTAATCTTGGTTGATGATATGGTTGACACGGCAGGAACTTTGGTAAAAGCTGCTGAAGCTTTAAAACAAAGAGGTGCAACATCTGTTATGGCATGTTGTACACACGGAGTTTTATCAGGACCTGCCTACGAAAGAATCCAAGAGGGAACTTTAGACGAGCTAGTAATAACTGATACTATACCGATGAAAAGACCTCATGAAAAAATTACGGTTTTAAATGCTACGAAAATAATAGCTGAGACTATTAGAAGAATTACAAATAATGAATCAGTGAATTCTATATTTACAGATTAAAAAATAAATTAAATAAAAATTTAATTTACTTTTTGTTAGCATTAAGAAACACAAAACAAGGAAATGTTATGAAAAAAATCTTATTATCAACTGCACTTTGTGCAACTATGATGTTCGCAGCCAATAGTGACTATAAGTATGAAATTACACCGATGATCGGTGGAGCTTATAGCGAAGGGAATATGGACTTAGACGACAGAAGCTATGCAAACGGCGGTTTAAGTTTAGGTTTCAATTTAGATGATTCAATGTTTGACCAAATCGAACTTGGATTTTTAAGAACTCTTGAAGATGTAGATTATGACCACAAGGGTGGAGATACTGCTATTACAAGAATGTTTACAAACGTAGTTAAAGAGTATGTATTAACAAATTCAACATCTTTATATGCGTTAGCAGGGATCGGTATAGAAACTTTCCAACATGAAAAATTCGGAAATGAAGACGGATTATTCGGTAACTACGGTTTCGGTATCAAATACAAACTTTCAGAAAAAGTTGCATTAAAAGCGGATTTAAGACATCTAATCGAAACAGATCACGGAGATAACACTCTTTTATATACAGTAGGTTTAGCAATTCCATTCGGTAAAAAAGCAGCTCCTGCACCTGTAGTAAAAGAAGAACCAAAACCTGTTGAACCTGTAGAAAAAACTGTGGTTGAAGCTGACAGTGACGGTGACGGTGTTGTAGATTCACTAGACAAATGTCCTGATACTCCAAAAGGTGATATTGTTGATGAAAACGGTTGTTCTTTAAAAGTTGATTTAAATATTAACTTCGACTTTGATAGTTCAAGAATAAGCAACTCTTATGACTCAAAAATCAAAAAATTTGCAGACTTTATGAAAGCTTTCCCTTCAGTAAAAGGTAAAATCGAAGCTCATACCGACTCTGTAGGTACAGAAGAGTATAACCAAAAACTATCTGAAAGAAGAGCAGCGGCTACTGTTAAAGCACTTGAAGCTTACGGTGTAGATAAAACAAGATTACAATCAATCGGTTACGGGGAAACTAAACCTCTAACTACAAATGATACAGCTGAAGGTAGAGCTCAAAACAGAAGAGTTGAAGGTTCTATTCAAAGATAATAATCTTTATTTAAGTAAATAGGTTAACTCCTATTTACTTTTTCTATTTTTTATATAACTTCTTAAATTAAATCACACATAACTTATTTTTAGATATAATCGCGAAATTTAAATCTCAATTAGGAAAAGATTTGCAAAAAAATATTAGAAATTTTAGTATAATCGCACATATAGACCATGGTAAATCTACATTAGCTGATAGAATCATCCAAGAGTGTGGAGCCGTAACGGATAGAGAACTATCTTCTCAAATGATGGATACGATGGATATTGAGCAAGAGCGTGGTATTACAATCAAAGCCCAAAGTGTAAGACTTGACTATGAAAAAGACGGTCAACAATATGTACTTAATCTAATTGACACTCCAGGTCACGTTGATTTCTCTTATGAAGTAAGCAGAAGTTTAGCCTCTTCGGAGGGTGCTTTACTTATTGTAGATTCAACACAAGGAGTTGAAGCACAAACTATTGCAAATGTATATATTGCAATGGACAATGATTTGGAACTTCTTCCTGTTGTAAATAAAATCGATCTTCCAAGTGCCGATCCTATGAGAGTTCTTGAAGAGGTTGAAGAAGCTATCGGATTAGATTGCACCGAACACAATTTAGTTAGTGCAAAAACAGGTCTTGGAGTAAAAGAGTTAATAGATTCAATAGTAGAAAGAGTTCCTGCTCCAAACGGTGATGAAAACGCACCTACAAAAGCACTTATTTATGATTCATGGTTTGACAACTATTTGGGAGCATTGGCACTTGTAAGAGTTTATGACGGAAGCATAAAAAAAGGTCAAATGCTAAAAATGATGAATACAAAAGTCGAACATCAGGTTCTAAATCTTATGTATCCCCACCCTATTCACAGAAAAGATACTGCTGAAATAAAAACAGGAGAAATCGGAATTGTAGTATTAGGACTTAAAACCTTAGACGGTATTGCCGTAGGTGATACAATGACTGACGCCAAAAATCCTACAACTAAACCTATTTCAGGGTTTGAACCTGCAAAACCTTTTGTGTTTGCGGGATTATACCCTATAGAAACGGATAAATTCGAAGATTTAAGAGAAGCTTTGACAAAACTTCAATTAAATGACTCTTCTATCTCTTTTGAACCTGAATCTTCTGCTGCTCTTGGAAGTGGTTTTAGAGCAGGATTTTTAGGTATGCTTCATATGGAAGTTATTAAAGAGAGACTTGAAAGAGAGTTTAATCTTGATCTAATAGCAACTGCGCCGACTGTTGTTTATGAAGTTGAAAAAACAGACGGAGAAAAAGTTACAATACAAAATCCTTCTGAACTGCCTGAACCAAACTATATAAATACAATATATGAGCCTTATGTAAAAGCAACTATTTTGGTTCCTGATGAGTTTTTAGGAAATGTAATCAAACTTCTTAATGAAAGAAGAGGAGTACAGATAAAAATGGATTATATAGGTAAAAGAGTGCTTTTGGAATATGATTTACCTATGAATGAGATAGTTATGGATTTCTACGACAGATTAAAAAGTACAACCAAAGGTTACGCTTCTTTTGATTATGAACCAATAGAATTTAGACCGGGAAATCTTAAAAAACTTGATATTAGAGTAGCGGGTGAAGTTGTTGATGCTTTATCTATTATAGTTCCAGAAGATAAAGCCGTAAGCAGAGGAAGAGAGTTTATCAAAGCATTAAAAGAGTTAATTCCAAGACAGTTGTTTGAAGTTGCGGTCCAAGCAAGTATAGGTAATACTGTTATTGCAAGAGAGACTGTAAAATCAATGGGGAAAAATGTTACCGCAAAATGTTACGGCGGTGATATTACTAGAAAAAGAAAACTTTTGGAAAAACAAAAAGCCGGTAAAAAAAGAATGAAAGCTATCGGAAAAGTAAATGTTCCTCAAGAAGCCTTTATGGCAGTGTTGAAGATCTAATCTTCAGCACTTTAACTCTTCAAATTTTTTGACACTTTATTAGGCGAATTTTTAAAAAACAGATATGAAGCTATTAGAAAAGTAATAAATTCGGCAAATGCCAAAGCCATAAAAATCCCTTTTGTTCCTAAGAAAATAGGAAGTACAAATATAAAAAATATCGGTAAAAAAAGACTTCTCAGAATTGCAATTAATGCTGAATATTTAGCTTTTTGCATTGAAGTTAAATATGAAGTTATCATTATATTAAGTCCTGAAAACAAAAAAGCAGGCCAAGCATAAGATATAAATTCCAAAGTAATCTCTTTTGTTCTTAAGTCACGATTTTCAAGAAACAGATTTATCAAAAGCTCGGGAGTTAATATTGCTAATATAGATAAAACTATTTCAATAAATAAAACAGAAGAGAATCCAAGTTTTAAAAAACTCTTTATTCTGTTAAAATATTGCGCTCCGTAATTTTTACTGATTACAGGCTGCATAGAATCTGCTATGGCAAAACTTATCATAATACTTATCATAATAAAGTAACCTATTATGGTATAAGAAGCAACACCTAAAGCTCCAAAATTTTTCAACATAATATAATTAAAAATCAAAACCGTAATTCCTGCAGAAGCTTCATTTATAAACTCAGAAATACCGTTTTTAGACATTTGTATTATACTTAAAAAACTGCCTTTGGGTTTTATTAATTTAAGAGTAGCTTTTTTTAAAAAAAAGTGTGGAATCAAAGTAAGGATAATAGCAATTTGAGAAATTCCCGTTGCATATGCAGCTGCACTTAAACCCCAGTCAAACTTTACTATAAAAAGGTAATCTAATATAATATTTACAACAGCACTAACTAAACAAGCAATAAAAGAGAGATTAGGATTTTCATCAACTCTTACAAAATAATCTATTACAATAGCCGTAATCAAAAAAGGCAAAAAGAGTAAAAGTGTAGGCAAATACTCTAAAGTCATCTCTCTTAAAGAGTTTTTTACATTTAAAATATCTAATATAAACTCAATATTAAAATGAAGCAGCAAACTTAAAGTGATACTCAAAAGTGCCACTATAATTACAGATTTGGTAAAAATATTTGAAGCCTCATTTACTTTTTTTTCACCCATTAATTTCCCGGCTGTAACAGAACTGCCTACTGCAAACATCAATCCTAAACCAAAAAGTATTGCTAAAATAGGAAAAGAGATATTAATAGCGGCTAAGCCTACTGCTCCTATATAATTTCCAATAAAATATCCATCAACGATATTTGCAGAAGAGATTGACAGTAACCCTAAAATCGAAGGAATTGCGTATTTAAAAAATACAATATAAGTTTTTGATTCTAACATCAGTTTTTCTTTTTTATAAATTAACGAAGAATCATATCATAAAATTATATTTTATGAATTAATTATAAAAAGCTAGAATATCCTAGCTTTTTATATTGCAGCAGCTATCTTCACAAACAGATGCTTTTGGTTTCTCTTTTATAGTTTTTAGAATTCTCATTGAGTTTAAAATAGCCAATAAAGCAACACCCACATCCGCAAAAATTGCTTCTGCCATTCCAATCATTGCCGTAGCTCCCAAGCTTAAAAAGCCGATTTTTATAATCATAATAAAGGTAATATTTTCATATACGATTCTTTTTGTTTTTCTTGCAATTTTTATAGCATCGCTAATTGCAGACAAATTATCATTTAAAACTACTACATCTGCCGATTTTACGGCTAAATCACTTCCAACTCCTCCCATTGCAAAACCCACATCGGAATTTGCAAGAGTCGGTGCATCGTTTATTCCGTCTCCAACAAAAGCCGTGACGGCATTGGTTTGTTTTTTTATCTCTTCAAAATTTGTTAACTTATCTTGAGGAAGAAGTTCATATTTAACCTCATCGATTCCCAGGTTTTTTGCCACATCCAAGGCAACCTCTTTTTTATCTCCTGTTAGCATATAGACTTTTGAAACCTCAAGCTCTTTAAGGTTTTTAATAACCTCTTTTGCTTCTACTTTTATAATATCGCTTACAACTATAAAACCTGCAAATTCATAATCTACTGCCACATAAATTACATTAAGATTCTCTTTTATTTGCTCTTTTATTTCTATCTTGAATTTTTCAAGAAGTCTTTCATTTCCTACTAAAATATCTTTTGAATCAATATTTGCTTTTACTCCTAAACCGCTAAACTCTTCATGACTTTTAACAGCTTTAAAATCAATTTCTTTGCCGTAAGCTTTCTCTATTGATTTTGCAATAGGGTGAGTTGAAAAACTCTCCGCAAAGGCAGCATATTTTAAAAGTTCATCCTCTTTTAAACCGAAACTTTTTATTTTTGTAACTTCAAATACCCCGTGAGTCAAAGTTCCTGTTTTGTCAAAAATAATATTTTCTATTTCTGTTAGTTTTTCAATATAATTTGCACCTTTTACCAAAACTCCTCTTTTTGATACAGCTCCTATTGCGCTAAAAAAAGATAAAGGAATTGAGACAACCAAAGCACAAGGACAAGAGATAACTAAAAATACCAATGCCCTTTCAATCCAGTCTGAATATAAAGCACCTTCTATAAATAAAGGAGGTAAAAAAGCGAGCAGTACTGCAAGAACAACCACTATAGGTGTATAAACCGCTGCAAATTTTGTAATAAATTTTTCGGCTTTTGCTTTTTTTGAAGAGGCATTTTCTATTAGTTCAATTATTTTAGCAACAGTTGAATCTTTGTATAAAGAGCTTACTTTTATATATGAAGCTTTTGTAAGATTTATAAACCCGCTTAAAACCTCTTCTTTTTCTCTTATCATTTTAGGTTTAAATTCTCCCGTAATCGCACTTGTATCAAAAGAGGCATTTTCTTTTTCCAAAACTCCGTCAACAGGAACTTTTTCTCCTGCTTTTACTAAAATAGTATCTCCTATTTTCACATCTTCGGGTTTTTTTTGAACTATTGTTTCACCTACTTTTACATTTGCAAATTCGGGTTTTATATCAAGTAAAGCATTTATACTGTCTCTTGAATTATTAACGGCAACTGCTTGAAACATCTCCCCTACTTGATAAAATATCATTACAGCAATACCTTCAATATACTCTCCTAAAGCAAAAGCTCCTATTGTTGCAATTCCCATTAAAAAATGTTCGTCAAAAAGTTTTCCGTTTAAAAGATTTTTTACTGCTTTAAATAAAACATCCCAACCTACTAAAAAATAAGCAAGCAGATAAACTGCTAATTGCAAAGTAGCGTTTTGAATATAGTTATAAGAAAAAAATGTCAATAAAAGAGAAAAAAGCGTAATTAATAACAGTTTTTTATCAAGCAGTTGCCAAAAAGTTCTTTGTGTTTTTTCTTCATCTCTTACAATAACTACTTCATTCTCAATTTTTTGAATCTCTTTTTCTATTTTATCAAATAAATTGTCATCTCCTTTTTGCTCAAAAGTAAGTGTAGAAGTGGAAAAATTCAACTTCACATTTGATAACTCTTCCATCTGGTTTAAAGAGTTTTCAATTTTAAGTGCACAATTTGCACAATCAAGATTTTCTAATTTGACTTTTTGCATGCTTATCCTTTTGTTATATGCTCTAATCCCATATCATAGATTTTTTTAATATGTTCATCATCTAAAGAATAAAATATATTTTTACCTTCTCTTCTAGGTTTTACTATTTTTGCACTTTTTAGTGCCCTTAATTGGTGAGATACAGCTGATTGACTTACATTTATAAGCTCACTAATAGCTCCTACACATAACTCTTCTTCTTTTAAAACTGCAATAATTTTGATTCTTGTAGTATCTGCAAAAGCTTTAAAGAGTTCAGCTATATCGTATAAAGTTTCGTCACATATTAATGTTTTTCTTACTTTTTCTACCTCTTTGGAGTGATCACAACAATCTACAATCATCTGAATTCCTTTTTATATGTACATATGAATATGTAATCATATGATATAAAATCTTAAAATTAAATTATAAAAATAGCTGTTTTAAGTTTTAAATTTATTATTTGAAAGTTTTGGAGAAGCAGTATTAAAAAATTAATACTGCTGTTTTTATTTTTTAAAAGGAAGAGTAAAAGCTATATGAACTTCTGAATAACTTTTTCCTTCATGCAGATCAAAACAAGCTTTTGCAAATTTTGCAAAAGAGTCATTCATATTATAATCCAAAATATCTATTTGCCCTTTTGCTATCATACTGCCTTTATTTATATAATATGTCATAGGAACATTTTTAGAAACTTCGTTCATAGTTAATTTCAATGTTAAAGTTTTGTTTTTCATATCTACTTTAGAAATACTTGCCAAAATATTTTCCGAACTTTTTAAAGAAAATAGCGTAGAGACGATACTTTTATTTCTAACGTCAAGCCCTGAGTCAAAACTTAAGGTATCTATTTTAACATTTGCACTTTTTAAAAACTCTGCAAAATCATCATTTTTTGAAATTTTAAACTCAACATTTTTGAATGTACCTGAAACACCCACTTTTTGAGCGGTTTTAAAACCTGTCCATTTTAGATTTAAATCTCCGTTTAACTCATAAGCGTTTGCACTTACTAAAGCAAACAGCAAAGTTAATCCCAAAATCAGTTTTGTTTTCATTTATACTCCTTTTAGATATATTTATAAAAGATGATATTAAATATAGAATTATTTAAAATAAAAATTACTCTATAAAATAAATTATTTATATATATTAAAGAAAATAATTTAAAATAATTGTGATATAATTATTTTTATTATGAAATGTCTAGTTTGCGGTAATTTATCTTTTTCTATTATTTGTAAAAAGTGTCAAAAAAATATTTTAATGCCCGATTTTTATAAAAGGGAGCTTGAAAAGGATTTTTTCAATTACTCTTTTTACTCTTTTAATGATATTGAAGATCTACTTCTTTCAAAATATTACTTCCACGGAGATAAGATTTTTAATATTTTGGCAAAACTATCATTTAAAGAGTTTGCACAAAATTTCGAATTTGACCGACAAATATATTCAGTAGGAATTGATGAACATACCAGACATGATTTTTCCCAAACGGCAATTCTTTCAAAACATTTAAAATCAAAATATATAAAACCTGTTTTTGGTAGATGCAAAGCAACTAATATCGTAAAATATGCCGGGAAAGATTTAAATTTTAGACAAAAAAATCCAAGAAAATTTAAAACATCTCTTTTTAATAAATCTATCATTCTAGTTGATGATTTGATTACTACGGGAACTACTATTTTAGAGGCTAAAAAAACTTTGGAAAAAAGAGGGAACAATGTTCTTTTTTCACTAACTCTTGCCGATGCAAAAAGATGAACTTATACTTAACTTACACTCAAGATATATACTTTCATTATAAAACAAAAAGAAGGAGTAAAAATGGAAGTATTAGCAAAAGGAGTTTTAATCTTAGCAGTTCTGACCGTAACAGCACTTTTTGCAACAGATCTAAATGATATTGATAAATTAGTTGATAAAATCAATAACACTGAAGATGTAAAAGTAAAAACAGAACTGCTGAATGAACTTGATGATGAAATTGCCGCGTTAGACAGAGATTTTCTGCAAAGAGCAAGAGATCTAGTAGATAAAAAGTTAAAAAGACCTATTTTTTCTGAAAATTGATTTGATTTAATCATTCAACTAAATTATTAGTTGAATGATTATTTAAAAGCCAGTTCTACTTTTGTACCCTCGCCTACTTTACTTTTTATTTTTATCTCTATATTCAAAGATTCGCACAGCTTTTTTACAATATTCATACCTATTCCAAGTCCTCTGTCGTTCTCTTTGTAGTATCTCTCAAATACTCTGTTTACGGATTTAATCCCTACTCCAGTATCTTCTATAAAAACTTTGTTATCTTTTGCAAAGATACGAACTTCTCCTTTTTTCTTATTATATTTGCAAGCATTTGTTAATAGATTGTCAAAGATTCTTTCAAGGGCATTTTTATTGCTTTGTATAGTAAAATTTTGAATATCTTTTTTAAATTGTATAGAAGGAAAAAGTTTTTGTAAAAGAGTAATTCTTGCATTAATTACCTCTTCTATAGAGATTGATTCATCTTTTATAATTTTTTTTGAATTAATAAATTCTAAATTTTTATATAAAGAACTTATAGTTTTTGCACTAAGTTCTATACGTTCAATCTCTTCAAAATCTCCATGTTTTTTAAGCATTTTTGAATTTATTAAAATAGAAGTTGAAGGAGTATTTAAATCATGAATCAAATCTTTTAAAAAATTTTCCAAAAGATACAAAGCTTCTCTCATTGGTCTTAATGAGTAAAAAGCAAAACCTATTGATAAAAATAGAAGAGAAAAAAATATAATAATACTGATTTTTAAAGTTTTTATAAAAAATTCATGATAAATTTTATCAAACTTTTCTTGGGCATAAATTACTTTTAAAAGATAGAGTCCAGAACTTGCTGCTTTAAAATAGGCACAAAGTCCCTCACTGCAATGATAAAGTTTAAAAAGTTCTTTGCTATTGTCATTTTCAATTACATCCAAAGAGAATTTATCTCCTTTAAAATCAAAAGTATAATCTCTCATTTGATAAAGAATATTTTGTTCTATATCTTTGATTTTATCTTCATGATACATATATAAAACTATGCTTGAAAATAGAACTAAAGGAACAAAAAATAGAAAAATTGAGGTAAAAAAAGATTTTTTTTCATAGTTTTTCAAGTTTATACCCTACACCTTTTGTATTACTTATATCAATATTTAGCATCTTTTTTAATTTACTTATTAAAACTCTTAAAGCAGCATCGCTTGGTTTATTCATATACTCAAAGAAAACCGTTTTATCAACCGTTCTGCCTATATTTTTTATAAGAAGTGCAAAAACATTTTTTTCTACACTTCCCAAAGAGAGTTCCTCTTTATCTAAAATCAATCTGTTTTCTAACAAATCAAAGGTTATATTTTTATATTTTATTACGGGATTATTTCTTTTCATAACCGCTTTTACTCTGGCTAAAAGTTCATCAGGATCAAAAGGTTTTTTAATATAATCATCACAACCGCAGTCAAAACCTTTTAGAATCGAAGTCGTATCTCTAAGTGCCGTTATAAAAAAAGTAGGTGTAGTATCTTGGGCTTCTCTTAAAAGTTTTAAAGTCTGGGTTCCGTTTAACAAAGGAACATTAATATCAAAAAGATAGAGATCATACTTTTTTTCATAAGTTGCGTTTAAAACCTCTTCTCCGTCCTCTACTAAAGTAACATTATAATTTTCTTGTTCCAAAAGTGCCTTCATAGTCTGGGCTAAAATAGTATCATCTTCCAAAAGTAGTATTTTTTTTCTATCATCCATATTTTACTGCTTACGTAAGAAGGTATCGTCATAGGGTTTTGAAGGAGTTTTCTGCTTTGCTTTTAAAATTGCCTTTGCCTCTTGTCTCTCTTTTTTATTTTTCAAAGCCAATTTTTGTTTTAACTCTTTAATCAACTGTATCTTCTCTTTTTCATTTGAACTTCCGTTTATTTTTTCAAGAAGATCTTCGATTTTTAAATTTTGTGCATTTAATATGCAAAAGGAAAAAAGAGTAAAAAGCAGGATATATTTTTTCATTTATTCTGCTCTTCTTCTAGCTTTTTAATTATGTTTTTGATTTTTTCAAGGGGAAATATTTTAAACTCTTCAATATTGCATCCGTTCTCTTTTGCCGTTAAATATTGACTGTTATAAGATTCTCTTGCCGCATTTATATTTTTTGCAAAAGCAGTGGGAGAATTTTTCTCTATTAAAAAAAGCTGAGCTTTTGCTCCTACTGTATCATTAGAAGAGAAATAAGCTTTTTTAAACTCCTCTTGTATATAGTTTGAAGCAAAAGTCATTATCTCTTCATGTTTGTTACAATATTTATACTTTTTATACTCTTTTGTCTCTTTTTTTTGAATATTTTTTGAAACAGGTACATTTTTTTCTAAGTTCTTCTGAGTACAACCCGAAAACAGGATTATAAAACCTATAAAAAAATATACTCTCCAAGCAGTGAACATTTTAAACTTTCCTTTATTTTTTATTTGAGAGAATCAGCTCTTTTTTTAAGATTTTTTTGTTAAAAAGATCAATTTTTTTATTAATAAACAATAAAAATTATATTGAAAAATCCATTAAATATCAACTATATTAATTCTTTAAAATTCTAAACAAATAGAATCTTTAACCCTAGCTGAGGCAAAATTTCTGTATAATATTTTTTTTAACACAAAAGGATATTATGTGGTTGGAATTATAGATTACAATATGGGAAATCTAGCAAGTGTTTATAATGCCTGTCATTTATTGGATGCAAAGGCCTCCTTCGTAAAAGACCCGAATGAACTTAAATATTATGATAGAATTATTCTGCCAGGCGTAGGCGCATTCGGCGATGCAATGGAAAATTTAAATACAACTGGAATGAAAGAAGCTATTTGGGAGTTTTCTAAAAGCGGAAAACCTATGATCGGTATCTGTTTGGGAATGCAACTTTTGTTTGAAGGCTCTGTTGAGTTTGGGAAACACAAAGGCTTAGAACTTATAGAGGGACAAATTATAAAATTTGACAAATCTAAAATGCACGAAGATACGAAAATTCCTCATATGGGATGGAATACAATTGAAGTAAAAGACGATCATACTCTTTTTAAAGGATTAAAAGATCCTTATTTATATTTCGTACACTCATACCATGCTGTTACCGATGATAAAAACGTAATCGGAACAACAGAGTATGGATATAAATTCGTTAGTGCCGTAAATAAAGATAATATATACGGTTTTCAGCCACACCCCGAAAAATCACATGATAACGGTCTTAAAATCTTAAAAAATTTTATGAATCTATAACTTTACAGGGAATTTTCAGATAAAACTACCTGATTTTTCCCGTTTTTCTTTGCTTTATATAAAGCTTCATCGGAGTATTTGTATAATTTTTTAAAAGAATCCAAATGTTTAGATGATTCCACAATTAATCCGGCAGAGATAGTTACATATTTACTGCAAGCACTGTTTTCATGAATAATCTTTAAATTTTCAACCGCTTTTATCATTTCTTGAACAAAAATCAAAGAGTCCTCTTTTTTTAAATTACTGAAAATTATTCCAAACTCTTCTCCTCCCATTCTAAAACAATAATCGGTTGCTCTTTGGGCATGTTTTTTTAAGACTTTTGCAATTTCTATTAAGACTTTATCTCCTGCTGGATGTCCATATTTATCGTTATATCTTTTAAAATAATCAACATCCATTGTTACAAGACTTAAAACAGAACCTTCCCTTTTTATTCTTCTAATCTCTTTTTCTACAACTTCATTTAAAAACCTTCTGTTGTAAAGTCCTGTCATCGGATCATGAATTGCAAGTTTTTCAAGCTCTTTTCTATTTGTAATATCTTGTCTTATGGCAATAAAATTCTCTATTTTATTATTATGAAAAAGTGGACTTATAGTTAAATTTACCCAGCATATTTCATCTGATTTTTTTCTATTTTTTAACTCTGATTTAAAAACTTTACCCTCTTTAATTACTTTCCACATATTTTCATAAAAAGATTTTTCATTCTTTTCATCTTTTAGTATTCTGTGGGTATGACCTATTAATTCATCTTTTGAATACCCTACAAACTGACAAAAGGCACTGCTTACATCTACAATTACTCCTTCTTCATCCGTAATTGACATTAATACGTTTTCATCTATTATTTCCAAAAGTTTATTATTTTCAATAAGTCTTTGTTTTAATTTTGAGCCCTCAATCAAAGTTTGAATAGTCTCAACAAGTTCAACCAAATCTATAGGTTTCATCACGAATTTATCTACTTTAAGCTCTATTGCCTCTATAAAATAGTCTGCATCGGAATGAGCGGTTGTAATAACAACAGGGATTTGATTTTTGATATCCATCTGCTTTAGCATCTCTATACCGTTCATACCGGGCATTTGAATATCTGTTATAATTATATCGGGTCTTTTTTCTTTAAAAAGTTTTATTGCTTCTTTTGCATTTGAGGCGACATAAAGTTCTTCTAAATATTCTGCCAAAAAATATTCAATTTTATCTCTTATCTCTTTTTCATCATCTACATATAAAACAGTTGTATTTTTTAAAATATTCTTATTTATTTTATTCATTTCTTTTCTTAAATTTTATTTATATATTTATTATACAATTTGTTCATTAATATAATTATCTGTTTTCTATATAATTAAAATTTTAAAAATTATCTTTATATTTTTCTCTTATTTCCAAAAATTCATTAACATTTTCCATAAAAACTTTTATTAAATCAGGATCAAAATGTTTTCCGCTTTGAGTGTTTAAAAAAGTTAAAATATCTTCGGTTTCCCAAGCTTTTTTATAGCATCTATCACTTCCTAAAGCATCAAATACATCGGCAACAGCCGTAATTCTTCCGTAAATATGAATATCTTCTTTTTTCAAACCTCTAGGATAACCTTTCCCGTTCCATTTTTCATGATGAGTATAAGATATAATAGCCGCAGCTTTTAAAATAGGTCTATTTGATGATTTTAAAATGTTATATCCTATTTCCGCATGACTTTGCATAAATTCCCACTCTTCGGGATTTAGTTTTCCGGGCTTATTTAAAATAGAATCGGGGATTCCCACTTTTCCTATATCATGCATAGGTGAAGCGGCAAAAAGAGTTTTAACTTCATTTTCGGGCATTCCTATTTTTCTTGCCAGAACCTTTGAGTATTCGGCAACTCTTTTTACATGATTTCCCGTCTCTTTACTTCTGGTTTCCCCTATTTCCCCTAGTTTGTATATAACTTCTCTTTGGGTCTCTTCAAGTTCTGTATGAAGTTTTATAATCTGCGTAATATCATGTCTTATACTCATATACTCTATGATATTTCCCTTCTCATCTTCAATAGGAAAAACCGTATATTTACAATAATAAACCGAACCGTCTTTTGCGCTGTTTGAGATTCTTCCTTCCACAATATTGCCTTTATCAAGACTTTTTTGCATTTTACTAATCTCTTTTTCATACTCTTCTAAATCTATATTTTTATCTCTTATAAGTAAATAAGGTTTGCCTATCAACTCTTTTTTTGAAAAGCCGCTTATTTTGCAAAAAGCGTCATTTGCAAAAGTTATTCTTCTATCTTTTGAAATTCTTAATATAATATTACATTTATCGATTGCTTTTTTATAGATTGTAGCTTTTTTAATACTCTCTTTCAGATCTAAATTACTCTTTTCACTTTGATTTTTAAAATACTCTTTTGATTCTTCCAAATCCGTTATATCATTTCTTAAGGCAATAAACTCTTCTATATTTCCGTTAATATCTAAAATCGGTTTTATAATCGTATCTACTATGTAATAATTTCCGTTCTTCTTCTTGTTTTTAATAGTTCCGTGCCAAGTTTTTTTTGAAAGAATAGTTTTCCAAAGGTCTTCAAAAATTTCTTTAGGTGTTTCTTCATGTCTTATTAAACTATGAGGTCTTCCTATTAACTCGCTTTTATCATATCCTGAAATATCCTCAAAAGGTTTATTTACATAGGTAATAACCCCTCTAAGATCTGTTTTTGATACAATTGAACGTTCATCGACTATATCTTTATATTGCTCCAAAGTATTGATTATCTGCTTGCTCTTTTTTTCAAGATTTATACTTTTTGCGATATTAAGCAAAGAGCTTTGTAAAATATCACACTCTATTGGTTTTACAAGATAATCATCCACATGAAGTTTAATCGCATCAAAAAGATATTTTGAATCGCTTAGTTTAGTAATAAAGATAATTTTTACGTTTTTATCAATATTTTTAATCTCTTTTGACATCCAAATTCCGTCTTCTTGAGGTAATTTAATATCGCTTATCACCAAATCCGGCATATTTTTTTTATACTCTGTTAATCCCTCTTTGGCATTTGAAGCCGTATAAATTTCTTTTACCTTATCTTTTAAAAAAGCAGTCATTTTATCTCTTGATTTCTTATTTTCTTCAACTATTAAAAGAGTAATTAGACTTAATGATTTTAATATATCTTTTTTCTTCCCCATCGCCATCCTTATAAAATAGGAACATTTCATAACAAAATTATATAGTTATAATATTTTTTATCAATCTCTCTATTGTGTATATTTTATGTTATAATAATTTTTTCTTCATATAAAGCAATTTTTGTTCCGTAAGCCTATAAACAATCCTTTAAATTAGAAAAAATTTAACTTACAAAAAATATCTTCACTATTATAATTTTTTTTTTAGAATTTGTAAACATAAGCTTAATTTTTTATTTTAATTAATTTTTTTTAATTTTTAATATATTAAAATCTCTTTTATATTTCCCTAAGAAACGAGTTTTCATAAATGTTTTAGCGAAAATACTAAAAAAAATTACTATAATTTTACTTTACAAAAATAAAAGAGAGAATAATGGATATATTACCGGCGATTGATTTAAAAGATGGAAAAGCAGTAAGACTTAGCAAAGGTTTAATGGATAGTGCAAAAATTTATTCCGATGAACCTTGGATGGTTGCTAAAAGATTTGAAGAATTAGGAAGCAAATGGGTTCATATAGTAGATCTAAACGGCGCATTTGCCGGGAAACCTGCAAATTTGGAACAGATAAAAAAAATCAGAGAAAACTGTAATTTGAAAGTGGAACTAGGTGGTGGAATCAGAGATGAAGAGACTATAAAAATGTACTTAAAACTAGGTGTTGACAGATTAATACTAGGTTCAATTGCTGTAAAAGATCCTAAATTTGTAAAGGATATGGCAGCAAAATATCCTATTGCCGTGGGAATTGATGCAAAAGACGGTATGGTAGCCGTTGAAGGATGGGCAGAAGTCAGCTCAATGAAAGCTACGGATTTAGCACGTGAATTTGCAAATGCAGGAGTTGAGGCAATTATTTGTACTGATATAAGCAAAGACGGAATGCTTTGCGGAGTAAACGTTGAATTTACTCAATCTATTGCCCAAGCAAGCGGTATTGATACTATTGCAAGCGGCGGAGTCAAAGATATAGAAGATATTAAAAATTGCAAAAACAATGGAAATGTTTCCGGAGTAATAGTAGGAAAAGCATTTTATGAAGGAACTTTAGATTTAGAAGAAGCATTTAAAGTATTGTAACTCTTAATATATAGATATTTTACAATTTTAATTAAAAAAGGCAAAATATGAATTCTAACAAGAAGATAACTCTTATTATATTTTCAATGGTTACACTTTTAACCTTGATTATTGTTGCTTTGGTAGCAATCGGTTCAAGACAAAGCGGTTATGACAGTGCAAAAAAGAGAGCCTATTTAACTGCCGATATTGTAAAAAATACTTTAACTTCCCATATGATAAACGGGAATATGAACCAAAGAGATGTTTTCTTAAACAGTTTAGAAAGATTAAGAGAGTTAAATGAACTTTGGGTGATTAGATCACCTAGAGTAAGTGAGCAATTCGGAAACAGCAATTTCGCAAATGAAACCCCAAGAGATGAAATAGACAAGCAAGTTTTAGAAACTGGAAAAGAGAAAGTTGTAGTAAATGAAAGTATAAAAAAAGCAAATCTTAGAATAACGATTCCTTATACGGCTTCTTCGGCAGATAAACCAAACTGTTTAAGCTGTCATAATGCAAAAGAGGGAGAGGTTTTAGGAGCTATTTCCTTAACTTTTGATATACAAGAAGATAGAATGTCAAGTATTGCTATTTTGCTTAATATAATAGCTATAGTTATACTTTTTTTAATTTTTATTCTTATATTTATAAGCAAAAAAATCAAACCTTATACTACCTCTTTTGATTATATTACAGAGGTTTTAAAACAAGTTCATGAAGGCAATTACACAATAAGAGCCAAAGAAGGCATTCTAAAAGAGGATAAAGAAGCCTTTATGTGGTTAAATGAGATTATAGAAAAACTTGAAACGGTTTTGACAGGAATTGAAAAAAATCTTACATCTTTTGTTCATAACAGAGCTACAAACGTAAATAACGACAAACTCTTAACTGCAAAAGAGATAATAGAAGATATTTCGGAAATCTACAACTATAAAAAAACCATAGAAACGGATTTAACAAAAGATGATATATATTACAGACTTATTCAGGTATTAAAAGATAAATTGGAGATAAAAAGTTTTTATATTTTTGAAGAGGATTTACAAAAAGATGAAAGAAAAATCATTTATGCTCCGAAAGGAAAAGCTCCTTGTTGTAGTATAAAAAAAGAGATAAGAGAGTTATGCAGAGCGCAAAGAACCGACAATGTTATCTCTTCTGAAACTTTTCCGGAAGTTTGTAGAGTAGCTTCTTGTGAAGCACCTGACGATTATACTTGTATTCCTTTTAATATAAATGAACAAAAAGCTATTACAATTCATATTTTATGTGAAGATAAAGCTTGTATTCATCACAATAAGTATCAAATAGGAATAATTAAAAAATATCTTGAAGAGACAAAACCTATTTTAGAAAGCCGAATTTTAATGGATGTGTTAAGAGAAAGAAATCTAGTAGACGGATTAACAGGTCTTTATAACAGAAAATATTTAGATGAGTTTGTAGATAAAACTATGCCTAAAGAGCTTTCTCATAATACTACTTATGCCGTAATGTTTTTAGATATCGACTATTTTAAAATGGTAAACGATACTTACGGTCATGATGCAGGAGATGCGATTTTACAAAGACTTGCAAAAACAATGAAAAGCAATATTACAAACAATGAGTTTATCGTAAGATTCGGAGGAGAAGAGTTCTTAATAGTAATGAGAAATCCAACTCATGAGAGTGCAAAAGAGCTGGCTTCAAGAATAAACAGCGAATTTGGAAAAATCGTATTTAATTTTAACAATGAATCTTTTAGTAAAACAGTAAGTATAGGTTATGCTTTTTATCCTGAAGATACCAACCAATTTTGGAAATGTATCAAATATGCGGATTTATGTCTTTATAAAGCAAAAGAGACAGGAAGAAACAGAGTTATAAGATTTACGAAAGATATACTTAAAAACGGAGAGAAAGAGAAATATTAATGTGTTTGGTTATATCTTTAATCTGTTTAGCTCTTGCATATACTTTTTTTCAAGATTCAAATATGCAAGGAGCTGTTATATCTTTTTTGACGGCTGTATTTTTTATAATTCTTCTTGTAAGGAATATTTTAAAAACAAAAAAAGAGAGAGAAGATAAAAAGTAACTCTATCTCTCTTCTTCTTTTACCATAGTATAATGAAGTTCCAATCCTTTTGAAGTTGCTACAAAACCGTTTATATTTATAGTTCCTTCATGTACCATTTTATGATGTTCTTTACAAAGAGGTATTAGATTATATTTATGATTTGCGTTAACATGCCCTATAAACCCATCTTTATTTGCCCTTGCCTGTTCTTTTATGTGGTGAACGTCATCACAAGCTTTTCCGCAAATTACGCAAGAGCTTACAAATACATCTTTGTTGTATTTTGAAGCTTTTCTTTTGGTTAATCTCTCAACAGGAGTATAATCATCGGTCAGTTTTTTTCTAATCTCATTTGCTACGCTTAAAAACTCTCTATCCATATGTAAAGATTTTGCATACTCCAATCCATACATAGAAGAGCCGCTTCCGTATTTTAGTTTTCTATCGAAAATAAGTTTGTCTTCTTGATTTTCATACATTACGGATAGATGAAGAGAAATTATGTTTTTAAGTTGTGCTATCTCTTCTATTTCGGGAAGTTGATGTAAATGTGTCGCAAATACAAAAAGAGATTCCAGTTTGGCTAGTTTTAATATCGCACTTGCGACAATAGACAAGCCGCTCATTGTTTCCGTACTGTGGGAAATTTCATCTCCTAAAACCAAAGAGCGTTTATTTGCTCTATTAAAAATATTTTTAAGCTCTAACATCTCAACCGCAAAAGAGGATAAACCTTTTGCAATATTATCAGCTCCGCTGATTCTGGTAAAAACTGAATCAAAAATAGAAAATCTCATAGATTTGCAAGGTACATAAAATCCTGCTTGTGCAAGAATTACCGCTATTCCTATTGATTTCATCAAAGAGGATTTTCCTGAAGAGTTGATTCCGTAAAGCAAAATACCGTGCATTTTATTATTGTTAATATTAATAGGATTTGAGTTTTTTATAATAACATTGTTTTTATGTTCATCTTGTGCTAAACTAAGTTCTCCTAAGATAATATCATTAGGTACATAGATTCCCTGCTCTTCATTTTCTTCAATAATCGGATGTCTTAAATCAATAAGTTCCAAAAAGTTTTCATCATCTTTTGTTTTAACTATTTTAGGACAAACATAATTGTGTTTTTTTGCTGTTTTTATATTTGAAACCGTTAAATCAACCTCAGCAATAAACTGTACCAAATCCTCTAAAAGCGTTGCAAATTTTTTTTCAAATTCAGAAAGTTTTTCTTTAAACACAAGTTTATTAAGCTCAATTATTCTTCGTAAATTGTGTACATATCTGTCTGATATTCTATCTGTTAAACTGCAAGAGATTTTTACGCTTGTTGTCTGCACTTTTATATTAAAATCTTTAAATAAAAGAAGATCATCATCAATTATTAAATGGGAGGTTAAAAGCTGCTCTTTTATTGAGTTATATCTGTTTTTTGTCAAACTTAAGAAGAATCCCTCTTTATCAAGTCTTTGAATTGAAACATAGTTTTGATCGCTGCTGCTTAAAAAAGATAAAATATGATTTTTCAAAAGTTCAAGTTTTGCGTAAAGTTTTTCATTCTCTTTATTTAATTCATCTATTTTATGATTTATTCCGCTGCAAACCATATTTGACTCTACATCTTTAAGCATATATTTTCCCGACACGCTTAAATCAAAAGTTGAATCAATAGAATCAATAAACATTTGAAGCTGGGCCAAAGAACAAGGAGGTGTTATAAATTTATAATTTTCCATAAAAGAGACTACTTCTTTTATACTAAGTAAAGAATCATATAAATAATTTAACTCAAAAGGGTGAAGTCTGCTTAGTTTTATTCTTCTTGTAAGTCTTTCTATATCATAAATATTTGCAAGTTCATTCTCTATTGGAGCATGATAATCATATAGCTCTTTTGAAAGAGCATATCGTCTTAACAACTCTTTACTCTCTTTTATTGGATGGGTTAATCTCTCTTTTAAAAGTCTTTTACCCATTGCCGTCGAAGTTTGGTTTATAAGTTTTATAAGACTTGGATTATGGGTTGTTTCTATAATATTTAACTGTTCTAAAGCATTATTTCCTAAATAGATATATTTACTTACGTCAAGTTTAACGGGATGTGAAAGTTTTTGAACTATATTTGAATCATGTCCTATTACAAAATCAATCAAAATAGCCAAAGCTTCCGAGCTTAAAGGAACTCTCTCCATATCAAGATGTTCTATTGCAGTCAAAAGAGATTCTATATTAAATACATTTTTAAAAAGTTCGTTTTGATATGTAATTTTAGGAACAAAAGAGCCTATATGAAAAGTTTTTAGTTTAAGTTCAAGATAATCTATTACCTCTTTTTGATTTATATTTTTATCTTTAAAAGTTATTACTACTTCATTTGTTTTATGCATATTCATATAATTGAAAACTTCATCAAGAGCAAAAAACTTATCTTCGCTTGTTCCGTGAACTTCATTGTAAAAACATTTTCCCGTTGTAACATCAATAGCAGAATAACCTATAAGATAAATTCCTTTTATCTCATCTACGACCAAAGAGGTTATATTGTTTTCATCTTGATCTAAAACAAAATCAAAATTCGTTCCGGGGCTTACTACCGTATCAAGATATCTTGATACTTTTGGAGGTACTCCTTTTTGTCTTATTAAAACTACGGTATATTTTTGTTCACCGATTATTCTTGCTAAATGTTTTTCCAGCGAGATTGCAGGAACTCCTGCCATAATAGGATTCTCTTTTGAATTTTCCAAAATAGATTTGTTTTTTCTTGTTAGCTGAATATTTAAAAGTTCAGCTATCTCTTTTGCTTTTCCTATCTGTTCTTCATCATTATTTACTTCGTAAACCTCAAAAAAAGTACCTATTTCCATCAAAATAACAGTATTTTGACCGTACTTTTTTTCAAACATTTTTTGAAGTTTAAAATAAGTAACAGTAAGTAGTGTTTTTTTATCGTCTAATAATTCTTGAACTTCTTCTCTCAAACTATTTTTTAACTCCCGTCCATTCTCTAATCATAGTTCTTTGGCTTCTTGTTAATTCGGCATCTTTATGAATCCATTTATAGCTGTTTAAAGGCATTGCCGCATATGCCGTTCTAAATATCTCTTTTAGTTTTTTGTTTTTTTCTTCTTTTGTATAATTTTCCCAAGTAGAAAAATTCAATGCTTTTCTTCCATCTTTTACATGTCTGTTTATCATCCAGGAAAAAGGTGCAATATTTGAATACCACGGCCATTTTACCTCGTTTGAATGGCAATCATAACATGAAGTCTTTAACATCGTCATTATATTTTCAGGTGCTTTTATTTCCAAGTTTTTATCTGTTTTTTCATTTGTTTTATCAATTTGTATAAACTGCATAGCTATAAAAACAACTGCTATAATAAAAATCGTTTTTTTCATAAATTCTACTCCGTAAATAGCTTATAAGGTCTTTTTATCTCATCAATAAAGCAAGATACGGAGATATTTCTTCCGTACCTTTTAAACTCTTTTGAATCAAAAAATATTACTATTGTCGGAATAGAAAATACCGAAAAACTACTTGCTATCTCTTTATATAAATCAACTTTTATTTCCCGAAGCTCAAATTTAGGAAAGTTTTTTAAAACCTCTTTTTCTATTTTGGGTTTCAAAGCTTTGCATACAGAGCAATTTTCTCCCGAAAAATATACAAGTACAGGTTCTCTTGTATCTATTAGACTGTTTATTTGCTCTAAACTATTTATCTGTTTCATTTAATACCGGCTCTTCTATTTTTGATGTTAGTTTTTCTTCCTCTTTTTTTATCAAGGTTTCCGTGTCATTTTCAGGATTTTTATGATCTTTTCTATTTATAAAAATATCATGTCTGCTTAGACTTATTCCTTTCATATGACTCAAAGGAAAAGCAAAAGCTATACCTTTTCCCGTTGTAGTTAGGTGTAAAGTGTGAATAATAGATTTAATAACGGGATTAACCAAACTTTGAGGAAGTAAAAAGAGTAGTAACACGTCATTTGCCTCAAAAGAACTTCTATAATAATTATCCATCTGCCCAAGCCCTATTCCGTCTGCTCTTAAAACAGTAACACCAGGGGCTCCTGCTTTATTTGCAGCTTGAATAGCATCCACTTTTTTCTCATTTGGAACAATAATAACAACAGCGGAAAAATCCATCGGTAAAGAGTGTCTTCTGTCGCTTCCGTCAATATTTACCGTTGCTAAATCCATATTTTCGGCATCAACTAAAGCATCCCTTAAAATATTAGCCGCTTCAATTTCGGTATCTGATTTAACTCCTAGTTTTTCTGTAATGATTCCATAAAGCATAACCGTAATCATAGGAAAAAGAGAAGCAAAAGCTATAAGCCCGAATCCGTCGATTAAAGGACTTCTTCCTTCAATATTCGTAGCAAGTCCTATTCCAAGTGCGGCAACAAGAGGAACAGTTACCGTTGAAGTAGTAACTCCGCCGCTGTCATAAGCAACTGGAATAATATATTTAGGAGCAATTGAAGTTAATATAATAACAATAATATACCCAAATATAATATAGTAGTGAATATGTCCGCCGTCAACTATTCTAAATGCTCCTAAAGCAATTCCTATAGCTACACCGAAAGCAACAAATATTCTAAGGGCAAAATCATTTATTTTTCCGTCACTAATCTCTTTTGCTTTTTTTGCAATAGCCATAAGCGCTGGTTCTGCCATTGTTGTAGAAAAACCGATTGCAAAAGCAAAAGCATAAACCATATTCATAGATTCTGATTTGGTAAGTTGGAAAGCCATAGTTTCACCAAGGCTGAATAATCCCATTTCCAAACCTAAAATAAAAGCATAAAGTCCTATTACTACTAAAAAGAAACCTAAGAATACGGTTTTAATATTGTCTATTCTTTTCTTTAAAACACCGTATTGAAAAAATAGAATAATAAGCAGTATTGGAGCAACATCTTTTACAACTGAAGCTATTCCCTTAAAAACAGAGAAAATCGTAGTATCTGTAGGTACAGAGACCTTTGCATTAATTACTACAGAGGCAACATCTTTGGCTTCAACAAGATTATAAACGGCAATTCCGTAAATCTGCACAAAAATCATAGGGGTTAAAGAAGCAAAAGCTATAAGTCCAAAGCCGTCAATAACGGGATTTCTTCCTTTTATTGAAGAAGCTAGACCTATTCCGAGTGCTGCAACAAGAGGAACAGTAACAGTAGAAGTCGTAACTCCACCTAAATCATATGCAAGACCTATTATCTCTTTTGGAGCAAAAAAAGTAACGCCTACAACCAAAATATATCCAGCTATAATATAATAATGGATTGCATGACCTTTGTAAATTCTATAAACTCCTAATAAAATGGCAAATCCTACAGAACCTGCCACAACAAGTCTTAAAATATTGGCATCGATTCTTCCGCTTGAAATAGAAGCTGCCTTATCTGCAATTACCACAAGTGCAGGTTCCGCTATTGTTGTACCGAAACCTATTAAAAAACCGAAAATCAAGACCCATTTCATAGAGCCGTTTCTTGCAAACTCCCTTGCCAGACCTTCTCCCACAGGGAAAATTCCTATCTCAAGTCCTTGTAAAAAAACAGCTAAACCAAAACCTACTATACATAATCCAACAGCAGTTGAAACCCAGCCTTCAGGCACTGCTTGGATAATTGCCAATTGAAAAAACAGAATAACTATTACAATAGGTACCAAATCTCTAAAAGACTCTCTTAAGAGCTTTAAAAAAAAGTTAAACTGCATCATTAGCAACACCTATAATATAATTTCTAAAATTCCGTAAATCAGAACTTTTACCTACAACAACCAAAATATCTCCTTCGTCAATTTTATGATTTATTCCTTTCGCATTAAAAATAAAATTATTTCCTCTTTCCTTATCCATTATTCCGATAAGCAAAATATTAAACTTTTTATGACTTGTTATCTCTTTTAAAAGTTTTCCGTCCAGCTTAGAATCTTTTGTAATCGATATTTCCGATATATTCAAATCCGATTTACTAAATAAAATTTCATCTAAAACTTTCAACATCAGAGGTTTTGTCATATATCTGTATATTCTGAAAGCTGCAAGTTCATTTGGGTTCAAAACTTTTGTAGCTCCTGCTATCATCAGTTTTTTTGATTCCGCTTTTGTTTTTGAAGTGGAAATTATCTTCAAATTTTTATCCAAGTTTCTAGCAGACAAAGTTACGAAAAGATTGTTTTTATTGCTGTTACTTACGCAAAATAGTGAATCTATCGAACTTCCGATTCCCAATTCTACAAGTTCATTGTCATTTAGAAGTGTAGAATCATGGGTTATAAAACCCTCTTTTTGAGCTTTTTCTAAAGCCAAAGGTTCAAAATCTACAATAATCACTTTATAGCCTTTTTCATCCAAAATATTGGCTATTTTTACTCCTAAAGTCGTATATCCGTAAATTATTACACTATTTTTCATTTTTCTGCCTAAAACTCTTTTGTCAAGAAATCATTTCTTAACTCTTTTAAAGACTCTTTAAACCCTATCACGATTAAGATATCTTTCTCTTTTAAGGTATATTTCAAATTTATAGGATTAAAAATAAATTCATTATTGTTTGAACGATTTATTATACCTATCAAGGTCAGATTATAATCTTCAAAATTTATAAGATTTATATCTTTATCTATTATTCTCATTCCGCTTACAATCTCTATTTCATCAACTTTTGCATATTTATCCTCTTCTAGCAAAATTCCGTCAACAGCTTCAAATGCAACCGGTTGTCCTATATATTCTCCTGCTACAAAAGCACTTATCTGATTTGAGTTGATTGTAAAATCTGCACCTGCCAATTTTAGTTTATTTTCCACTTCTGGATCATTTACCAACGTTATTATCTGAATATTACTATCCAAAGCTCTTGCTCCAAGAACTATTGAGAGATTTGTTGCATCATCTTCACTAAGTGCTATTATTGTTGAAGCACCGTCACCTACTCCGACATTTTTTAAGAAATCCATATTTGTAGGATCTGATAATATTCCCAAAAGATTGTCATCTTTTGCCGAAGCTATTCTATCTTCGTTATCATCTACTATTAAAACTCTCCTTTTATGCCTGATAAACTGTTTTGCCAAATTTTTTGCCAAAATATCGTAAGTGCAGATTATTACAAACTCTTCAAGTTTTTTAACTTCGTTTTCTACTCTGTTCTTTTTTATTTTTTCCATTCTTTCTGCTAAAGCCGTAGTAACAATAGAGGTACTAAAAGCAATAACCAAAAAACCGTTTATTATAAGAACTAAAGTTACCATTTTACCTTCGGGAGTAATGGGAACTATATCACCGTAACCAACTGTAGAAATTGTAATTAAAGACCAATATACTGCATCGAAAAAATGATTTACCTTATCATTTACGCCTTGCGGTCCTTCATATACGAACATAATAGTTGAACCGAAAAAGATAACAACACCACTTAAGATAGCCAAAGTATAAAGTTCAAATTTTCTTTCGATAAAGATATTTAAAAACTCTTTTAGAGAGTTTGTATATCTAAGTATTTTAAAAAGTCTAAAAAGCAAAAAAATTCTTAAAACTCTTATAGGTCTGTATGCAGGAAGGATTGCTAAGAGATCGATTATAGACATAGGAGAAAAGATAAAATCAAGTTTTTCTTTAAATGCTTTTTTTAAAGATTTTGAGACTTTATACTCTTTTGCAAGAAAAAGACTCTCTTCATAATCTTTTATAACCGTTTTCCTGACATCACTGTATACCCAAGCTCTTCCCAGCCATTCAAACAAAAATATAACAATAGCAAAGTATTCATAAGTATCAAGAAGAAATAGCTTTGGATGATTAACTTCATAAATTAATATACCAATAGTACTTAAAACTAGAAAAATCATACAAAAATCAAAATATTTTTTATATTTGTATTGATTGTTTTCTAATATATTTTTCGTAAACTTTTTAAAAGAGCTATATTTTGCGGATGCATCTAATTTATAAAAAGCATTGACTATTATATTTTCCATTTTTCCTATTTTTATTGAGCTAATATATTTATTATATCAATAAATATAGTTTAAACTACTTATAAATAGGAAAAATCTTTATTCTTCACCCTCTTTTTTTATGATTAGATTTGTAATTTTTTTACTGGTAATCATATTTTCTACAAAAATATTTGAGATATTAAAATCACTTATAATATCACTCTCTTTTTTTGTATGCACTTTTACGATTATTTTATCTGTTGAGACTGTCTGTTGAATACTGTCACATACTTGATATAATTTTTTTGCATTGTCAATAGCTACGATTACATATTTTGCCTCTTTTAAATTAGCACTTCTTAGTAAATCTTTATTTGTGGCATTTCCAAAAACTACGTTATAACCGCTTTTTAAAGAGCGGTAAAAGCTCTCTACGTTGTTTTCAATAGCTATATAAGGTTCTGAACTGTTTGCCAATTCATCTGCAATATTTCTTCCAAATTCACCTAAGCCCAAAATAATAGTGTGATCTTTTAAACTGCTTGACTCGATATCTTCTTGTTCTACTACGGTCTCTTCATTTTTTGTAAGAAAATCCACAATGGAAGTCAAATTTTTAAGTATTATAGGAGTTGCAATCATACTTAAAACTATCGTTACAATCATAATTTGTCCATAAGGGGCAGGTACAAGTCCTCCTGTTTTTGCCAGCTCAAGCAAAGCTAAAGAAAATTCACCTATTTGAATCAAACTAAGTGCAGTTTTAAGACTGACTCTTTTGTTTTCATTTATTCTAATAATCAAAAAGATAATTATAAATTTTAAAACCATAACTGCTGCAAGCAGAGCCAATATTATATGAATATATGAAAAAATAATTTCAAAACTAAGCTGCATACCAACTGTTATAAAGAAGATTCCTAAAAGCAAATCTCTAAAAGGAACCAAATCAGCTTCTGCTTGATGTTTATATCTGGTTTCTGCAATCAACATACCCGCAATAAAAGCACCTAAAGAGTATGAAAACCCGAGTAAATGAGCTAAATGAGAAGCGCCTATTGCTAAAAACAGAATAGTTCCTACAAAAAGTTCATCGGAATTTGTTTTTGAAATTGCTTTAAAAAAAGGTTCAAGCAGATATTTTCCTATAGTAAAAAGTAAGACTAATAAAATAATCGCATGAATAAACATTTCAAGTAAAACTTCATGAATACTTTCAGAAGACGTTGTCATAAATCCTATAGTCAAAAGAATAGGAATAACAGCAATATCCTGCATAATCAATATTCCCAGACTTCTTTGTCCGTATCTTTTATTTATTTCACCTGTTTCATTAAAAGTTTTTAGAACAATTGCCGTTGAGGATAAAGAGATAACAAGAGATAAAATAAATGAAATATCTTTTGGAATATCAAAAATATAATAACTAATACAAAATACGATTATTGAAGTGACTGCTATTTGAAGTGTTCCTGCTACGAAAACCTCGTTTTTCATCTTTTTTAGATGCTCTAAAGAGAACTCCAAGCCTATTGTAAACATAAGAAAAACAACGCCGAATTCTGCAATCTCTTTTAAAGTATGATTATTTACCGCATCATGTAATTCAAATCCGTAAGCAATAATCGTTCCCGTAAAAATATAACCTATAATAGTAGGAAGATTGAACCTTTTTAAAAAAATATTTGTCATAAGTGCAAAAAACAAAGTGGTGACAATAATAGTCAGCATAAATTTCCTTGAAAGTTATTTTAATATAGATATTTTATCTAATTAAGCTTATAATTGATTTTAAATCTCAATATGGAAGTTATTTTTTTATTTGCTTATTTATTATGAGAGAAAGTATAAAGTAGAAAACTACTTTATACTTGGTGTTCTGTTTTTTTAGACAATCTCTCTTTTTGAGAAAGATAAGAGTTAACGGCTCCTAAATAAGCCTTTGCAGTTGCCATCATAGTATCAATACTTAAGCCGTGACCTACAAACTCAGGTGAAGCTTCATCAAAAGAGACTCTAGCTGTAACTTTTGCCAAAGCATCTTTTCCTTCAGTTACGGATAAAACTTTATAATCTTTTAATTGACCGTCATAACCTGTAAGTCTGTCGATTGTTTTAAAGATTGCATCCATAGTACCGTCACCGATATTTGCATCTTGTATAATCTCATCTTTATATTTGATTGTAACTGCTGCCATTGGCATACCGTTTGAACAATCAGAGATTTGTAAGCCCAATAAATCGTAAGTTTTATCTGAATTTAATGCTTCATCCGTAATTAACATTCTAACATCATCATCTGTTATATCTTTTTTCTTATCGGCTAAAACTTTAAATTTTTCAAAGGTTGCGTTTAACTCTTCATCACTTACTTTATCAAATCCTAACTGTTTGATTTTGTCTCTAAAGGCAGCTCTTCCCGAGTGTTTTCCTAAAATCAATGTAGAATCTTTGAATACTCCCACATCTTCAGGTTTCATAATTTCATATGTCTCTTGATGTTTTAAAACACCGTCTTGGTGGATTCCACTTTCATGTGAAAATGCATTTTTACCGACTATTGCTTTGTTTTGTTGCGGTTCAACACCTGTTATTGTTGCAACTAATCTTGAAGTAGGATAGATTTCAGGAGTATTAATATCAGTATACAATCCGCCGAAAGCATCACCTCTAGTTTTTATTGCCATTACAGCTTCTTCTAAAGCTGAGTTTCCTGCTCTTTCACCTAAACCGTTGATTGTTACTTCAATTTGTCTCGCTCCGTTTACAACCGAAGCTAAAGTATTTGCAGTAGCCAAACCCAAATCATTGTGATTGTGTACTGAAATTATAGCTCTGTCACCTGCGAAATCACTTAACTCTTTTACCATAGCACCTAATTCGCTGGGTAATCTATATCCAACTGTATCAGGTAAGTTGATAGTTGTAGCTCCCGCACTTATAACAGCATCCATAACCTCTTTCATAAAAGGGATTTCAGATCTTCCCGCATCTTCCAATGAGAACTCAACATCATCAACAAAAGTTTTTGCATACTCTACTGCTCTTACGGCTCTTTTGATAACCTCATCTTCACTCATTTTTAATTTATATTTCATATGTATCGGTGAAGTAGCAATAAAAGTGTGGATTCTGTGTTTCGGTGCATTTTGAACCGCAAGTCCTGCTTGTTTGATATCATTTTCAATAGCTCTGCTTAAAGAACAGATTGAAGAGTTTTTAACAACTTCCGCTATTCTGCTTACAGCATCAAAATCTCCGGGACTTGCTGCTGCAAATCCTGCTTCTATAATATCCACACCCAATTTTTCTAATTGTAATGCAACTCTTATTTTCTCTTCTGTATTCATAGAACAACCAGGAGATTGTTCTCCATCTCTTAATGTAGTATCAAATACGTAAATTTTATTCTTATCCATAATTATTACCCTTGTAAAAGTGACGCATTATACCTTTTTTTTATTGTAAAAAAAGTAAACCTATGTTCGTAAATTTTGATTTTTGTTATTTTAAAGTTAAATATTAGAGTGATTTTGAAAGAAGCAGAAGAGAGTTAACACTTTTTATGAAATTGTTGTTGAAAAAATCAAATATTTTCATTTTACTCTCCTAAAATTTTAAAGTTTGTCATTATATAAATTTATGGATTGTTTGTCAAGAGTTTGAAGTAACTCTATAAAAATATTTTTTCATATGTAACCAACCTTTCTTTTTTTATTCTTTAAGCTCTTTTGTTTTTACTTTAGTAAATCTAATACTCTTTTCATAGTTTCATTTTGTTGGGCTTGAACAAAAGAACCTGCTTGATTTATTATATTTAACTTATTGAAATTCGCACTCTCTTTTGCATAATCGACATCTCTTATTATACTTTCGGCATTTTTTATATTTGTATAGTTTGTTAAAGAATTTCTTACTGAAGATTCTAATTGGTTTGTTCCTGAACCGACATTTGCCCTTTGTGAGTTTAATTGAGTTAGAGATGAGTTTATAACGTCCATCAATATTTGGGATTGAATCTTTAAATCTGGATTAGTATCATTTCTAACTAAATTTAAATTTTCACAGCTGCAAGTTTCATCTTCTTCTGAAGTATTCGTTCCTTCTGATGTACCCTTCCATTCAGCACCGACATCATAAGAACCGTTACCATTTATAAAAATGATCAAATCTTCTGTAACTTCGGATATAACTATCATTTCATCATTTACATTTAATACTTTTGTTTGAGTTTCACCTTCTTTATCAACATATTCTACTGTAGTATCTCCCAAAGCATCTTTTGGAGAATTTAAAGTATATCTAGTTAAATCATTTACATATGAAGCACCTGAATTAAATTTATCTGAATTTAAAGATATTATATCTTCAGGGCTATATCCAGAACTCCAACTAGAATCTGTACTTACTGTACCAGCTGCATGAACTCCATCTTTTGTAAAAACTTGAATTGTATCATTTGCGCCATGGTCATCCAAATGAATAGTCAAATTCTTAGTTCCAGAGGGAATTGTAATCATATAATTTCCTGCTGGATTTGAACTATATGATACTCTGTCATCAAGATCATTTGATAAAATAATCCCATCTTCAGAAGAACCAATTGTCTCAGGAGGGATAACAGTGGGATTAGAATCAAATCCTGTAATGAAATTATTTAATTTATTCGGGTCTTCTAAACCCATATTTTTTGAAGCAACAGAATTTATATCTACACTTACAATATTAAATGAGTCCTCTCCTACTTGAAAATCAAATGGACTCGCACAACCATTCAATAAAGGTGTTGTATTATAATTTGTACTGCAAACAATATTATCATAAGCCTCAATTAATTTTAAGATTTCTGTTTTAATTATAATTCTGCCTTCTTCAGAGGTGGTATCAGTATTCATTTGTATTGCTTTTGCTTTTATATTATCTAAAATATTACTAAGTTCATCCATACTTTTATCAGCAATATTCATCATTGCTATTGCACTGTTTGCATTTTCAATTCCTTGTTTAATACCACTTGCTTGGGTTCTTAGTTTATCTGCAATCGCAAGTCCTGAAGCATCATCACTGGCTTTATTTATTTCAAGGGAAGTAGATAATTTATTTAAAGATTGGGATAATTTTTTTTGGTTTAATGTACTATTATTAAGAGTTAAAAAAGAATTATTTAGTAACATTTATAACCTATTTAAGAATTATTAAATTGATTATATGATGAATTTGTGGCTAATATGTGTCAGAGTTGTCTAAAGAAATTTCTATAAATGTATTATAAAACCTTCTTGATTTACGGTTTCTATTATATTGTTTGATAGTTTTTTTCTTAATCTTTTTACCATACTTCTTATTGCTACGGAAGTTTTGGATTCTCCTTCATAAACATAATCTTCTATTTGAGAATTTGTTACTATACTGTTTTTATTTAGAATTAAAAGATGTAAAAAGGCTTGTTCGTTTTTTGTTAGATGCACATTTTTATTATTTATATAAAACTTTTTATCTATTAAAGAATAATGAATATTTTTTGATAATTCAATATTAGTTTCACTTCTTTCTAAATCATATTTTTTAATTTTTAGAAGCAACTCTTCTATATCAAAAGGTTTTTTTAGATAATCATCACACCCTTTGTTATATGATTCTCTGATTTTATCGATATCTATTATTGCACTTATCATTATTACTTTTATTTTTTTACTTATTCTTTTTATGGATTCAATTAAGGATATCCCTTCTAGTGTAGGTGTATTTATATCTAGAATATATAAATCATATAAAGAAGAGAGACTATCTAAAGCCTGTAAGCCGTCATAAAAACTCTCTACATTGTGATTTTCTAATTCCAAAGATTCTTTAATTGCGGTATTTAAACTATAATCATCTTCTAATAAAAAAATTTTCATATGGCATTTTAATCTTTTTTCGTGGCAGGATTGTGGCAGTTAAGATAATAAATAAAACTATTTACTCCTTTTTTAGATATTACATCTTTTTTTATATTATATTTTTGTGTAATATCTTTTACTATACTTAATCCTAATCCATGACCTCCTATTGAACTGTTTTCTCTTTTATATTTATCAAAAATTGCCTTTTTATCGACAATTTTATCTCCTTGACTTGTGAAATTTAATATATTGTTTTCCAAAGTAACTTCTATAAGGGAATGTAACTTACTATATTTTATTGCATTTGACAGATTATTATCTATTAGTCTTATCAACTCTTTTTTATCCATTTTTACAATACACTTACTGTTTATTTGAAGTTTTATCTCTCTTCCTTGAGCCGTAGCTATGGTAGAAAAATACTCAACTCTCTCTTTTAAACATTTAGACAACTCTATTTTTTTGATTGAATAATCCAATTTATTTCTAGTCATCAAAAAAGTCATATCATCATAAGAATTTTTAAGAGTTTTTATTGCCCCTTCTATTTTAAGCGAATAACTATCTTTCCCTTTTATTTTATCTCTTAGTTGATTGTTTAAAAGAATTATGCTTAAAGGTGTTTTTATTTCATGGACAGAGTGTTTTATAAACATATCTTTTTGATTAAGTAGTATCTCTTTGTCTCTTATTTTAAAAAGTATATATATTGTAAGAAGTCCTATTAAGAGTAAAATAATGTATATAATATCTATTTTATCAATTTCATTTTGTAAAAAACTTTTATCAAAAGTAAGACTATAAATAATTTTTATATCATCAAAAATTATAGATTGTTGTTTTGCATATAGTGTTTTATATGATTTATCTATTTTTATAAAGTTTTTGTCCATCTTTTTGACAATATTTTTAACATCGTTTTTTATTTTTTTCATTTCATCTAAAGATAATTTTCTACCTTTAAACTTTTTAAAAATAAAGTCTCCTATATATCCGTCTTTTGAAATTGTATAGGCTCTATAACTTGATACCGTACTGTTTTTATTAACAAGTGAGTAGATTTTTTCAAGTTTATTATCTGCATTTTTATATTTAAAACTTACTTGAACAACTCTGTTTGAATCTGGAAGAAAAGAGTCGGTATAACTAAAAAACTTTTGAGAATATGATTCAAATATTGGTGCTGAAACACCTATCTCTCCTCTTTTTTTATGCTCAAGAAAACTCTCTTTTGCAAAACTTAAATTAAAACCTAAATCAGGCTTATAGGTAGTATTGATTATTGTTAAATTTTTATCTGTGATATAAATATCGTAAGGCTTATTTGGATGATTTTTATTTATCTCATTATATATTTCATCTAAAGAGTTATCGTATCCGTTAGAAACTAAATACTTTACAACCTTTTGATGTAGTTTTTTAAGATTTTCTCTTTCACTACTATATTGATATAAGATATATGTTAATAAACTGTTTGATTCATTTTGAAGTTTGTAAAAAAAGATTTGTTCGTTTTTTAGATATTTTAATTTTGTATTTTCAATAAGATAATAACGAAGAACAAAAGATATCCCTATAAAAAGAGTTAAAAACAGAATAATAATCGTTGATAATTTAGTTTTATATTTTGGCATTTAAAATAATATCATTTTATATATTAATTAAATAAAAGATATTATTAAAATGTTGCTATAACTGATTTCCCCGATATAAGTTTTTCTCCAAGTTTTACTTTTACTTGCATATCTTTATCAAGATGTACAATAACTTTTCCGTGAAAAAACATACCTATTTTTTCACCTTTTTTAAAACTTGTTTTTTCTTCTATTCTAATTGAAGGGTTACATAAAGAAGATAATAATTCCATACTTATCTTATCATATTCAATTAAGATTTGTTCGTTTAATTTTTTTGCTTTATATGTTCCAAGAGGTAGATTTATACCTCTTTTTTGAGTGATTTTAACTTCTGCATCTTCTAAACTTCTTAAAATATGCAAATCGCAAAGCCCTACGTCTATCGTGATACTTTTTTTAAAGCCGTCACTGTCTATAGAGCTTATTCTCCCTGAAACGGGAGTATATATTTTGTCCTTTTCATGTGCAGTTATATCTATATATTTAAATCTATATATAAAGATAGAAAAGAGTAATGCCACAAAAGATAAAAATGCTAAAAAATCACAATCAATTATAAATAAAAACAAAAATATTATAAAAATAATTAAAATCGGTCTTTTACCCTCTTTTGCAACAATACTATCAAACATAATAATTACTCTTTATCCTCTTTTTTTTCTTCTTCACTGTTTTGAGTAGAAGATTCACTATTTTCAGAACTCTCTTCAGAATCTTCTTTATCTTCACCCTCTTTTACCGAATCTGTATGAAGATCTTCTTCTTCAAATACTTCTCCGCCGTGAGCTTTGATAATATCTCTTACTCTTTGCCCTGTTATTACTTCAACATCAAGAAGCTCTTTTACCATCTCTTCAATTGCATCGTTATTATCTCTTAATTCTTGTAATACAGCTTGATATCTGTCATCTAAGACTCTTTTTACATATTCATCAAGATTTTTTGCCATCTCATCAGAAAAATCTTTTTGTGTTTGACCGCCTAAGAACTGATTTTGTCTCTTTTCTAATACCATAAGTCCGACAATATCACTCATTCCGTAGATTGTTGCCATTGATTTTATAATATCAGTTGCTCTTTCTAAGTCGTTTCCTGCACCTGTACTTATTTCACCTATAAATACCTCTTCAGCAGCACGTCCACCTAATAGAGTATCTACTTCTGCGATAAGTTCATGTTTTTGCATTAAGTATTTATTCTCTTCAGGAGTATTTAACGTATATCCAAGTGCAGCTAAACCTCTTGGTACAATAGATACTTTATTTACTTTTTTAGCACCTTTTGTAATCTCTGCAATTACTGCATGACCTGATTCGTGATAAGCCACAATTTTTCTCTCTTTTGGTGAGATTCTTCTTGATTTCTTTTCTAATCCTGCAATTTGTCTTTCAACAGCTTCTTTGAAATCTTCTGCATTTACCTCTTCTTTAGATGCACGTCCCGCTAAAAGAGCAGCTTCATTAACGATATTTGCTAAATCTGCTCCTGCCAGTCCTGCTGTCATTCTTGCAACTTCTACCAAATCTACGTCACGACCAAGTTTTACATTTTTGATATGAACATTTAAAATCTCTTTTCTACCTTCAAAGTCAGGTTTATCAACTAAAACTTGTCTATCAAATCTTCCCGGTCTAAGTAATGCAGGATCTAAAACTTCAGGTCTATTTGTAGCTGCAAGAACAATTACAGGTGCAGCTTCTGTTGAGAATCCGTCCATTTCTGCCAAAAGTTGATTCAGGGTTTGTTCCCTTTCATCATTTCCACCCATAGGTCCACCAGAAGCTCTACTTTTACCGATTGCATCAATTTCATCGATAAAAATAATAGCAGGAGCCACTTTTTTTGCTTGTTCAAAAAGATCTCTAACCCTACTTGCTCCAACCCCTACGAACATTTCGATAAAAGCTGAACCTGAAACTGATAAGAATTGAACATCTGCTTCCCCTGCAACAGCTTTAGCTAAAAGTGTTTTACCTGTACCCGGAGGTCCTACTAATAACACACCTTTTGGAATCTGCGCACCAAGTTTTATATATCTGTCAGGAGCAGAAAGAAAATCAACTACTTCTTGAACCTCTTCTTTTGCTTCTTGATTCCCTGCCATATCATCAAAAGTTACATTCGGTTTTTCGGAATTTATCATTTTTTTAGAACTTCCGATTCCTAAGATTCCTCCTGAACCTCCGCCCATTGATTTTGACATTCTTCTAGCTAAGAACATCCAAATTGCAAAGAATATAAAAATAGGTAAAACCCAGCCAAACAATATATCAGCTAATAGATTTTCTTCGTTTATTCCTCCGTAGGCAATACCTTTTTGCTCCAAAGTAGGAATTAAAGTATCATCAGGAACTACTCTTCTTACCGTATAAGTCGTAACTTGACCGTTTGACGGTTTACTTACAGCTTTTATTTGAGTATTTCCTATTCCAACATACTCAATAGAATTTGAGTTTATCAATTTTTTTAAGTCCGAATAAGGAACTGTTTTGTTTTTTGTTTGTCCGAAACTTGACAGTCCGCTACTTTGAGACATCATTGATTGGTCATTTCCTTCAGGGAAAATCGCCTTAAAAACAAAGATTGTGACTATTGAAAATATCACAAAAACTAAAAGCGGATTGTTATTAAAAAAATTGTTGTTATTATCTCCACTATTTTTATTATTTTTATCAGCCATTAAATATTACTCTCCTTTTATTTTTTAAATACTACAGTTATCCACTCATTTTTGTGGATTAGTTTTAACTGCTCTATATCTTCAAATTTTTTTAAAACCTTATCAATATGTTTGTCCAATATCCCTGATATTATTAAAATACCATTATCTTTTAAGCAGTTTTTCAAATCTTTAGATATAAGAACTAATACATCAGCAACAATATTTGCTATTACGACATTATATTTTTTTTCTGCTTTATTAGCGCTTCCTAACCATGATTTGTTAAATATAACATTATTTAAATTATAATTTGTTTTTGTATCTTTGATACAGACTTCATCCGTATCACATATATCAACTTTAGCACCAAGCTTCGACGCTGCTATTGCTAAAATACCGCTTCCTGTTCCCACATCTAATACTTCATCATCTTTTTTTACATACTCGCTTATTGCTTCTAGGCAACTTGAAGTTGTTTCATGATGTCCTGAACCGAAAGATAGAGCAGGATCAATAATGATATTTATTTTATCCTCTTTTTCTTTATTCCAAGAAGGTCTTACATAGAATTTACCGACTTCTACTGCTTTTACCGAATCTTGATACTGTTTAATCCAATCAATGTTTTTCTTTTTTGTCAAGACTGTTTTACACTCAATACCTACTGCTTTTGAAAACTCTTTAATTCCGTATTCAATATCACTTAAATCATCTTCGCTTCTTGCAATAATTGAGTTATTGCTCTCTTCTAATGCTTCACTTAGCAAAGAATTAAGCAGCTCAAGAAAAACTTCATAATTTTTCGATGGGGTTATTATTAATTCATAGTAGTATTCCGACAAATATTATCCTTTGAAAAAAGTTTAATATTTTATCTAAAAAGTTTTTAAAAAAAGTTTTCTATCATATCCCTCATAATTTTAGGTTCTGATATTCTATTTATTATATCTCTAAATTCGGCAGCACCTTTATAACCTTTAGAGTAAGAGTGAAGAAGTTTTCTAAACATTATTGCCCCATGATCGCCGTGGAATTTCAATACTTCATCGAAATGTTCTAAGATAATCTCTTTTTTCTTATCTTCCGTTATATTCTCAATTCCATGTTTTAGCTGATAAAAAATCCAAGGTTTTCCAATTGCCGCTCGTCCTATCATAACTCCGTCAGCGTTTGTGTACTTTAAAACCTCTTTAGCTTTTTCATAATCTTTTATATCACCGTTTGCAATAACAGGAATAGCTACGGCTTCTTTCATTTTTTTTATTGCATCGTAATCAACAGGTGCTTTATATTTTCCGGCTCTTGTTCTTCCGTGAACTGCCATATAATCTACACCGCAGGCTTCAACTGCTTTTGCAATTTCCACAGGTGTTTTTTCATTTACACCTATTCTTACTTTTGCTGTTGTATACTGTTTTTTATTGTATTTTTTAACAGTTCCTAATATCTCTTCTAACTTTTTTAAATCTCCTAAAAGATTTGAACCTGAACCGTGATTAAAAACTTTAGGTGCAGGGCATCCGCAGTTTAAATCAATCCCGTCGATTCCTTCGATATCATTAAGTATTTCAACGGCATCTCTTATTAGTTCTACTTTATTTCCCGCAATTTGTACGATATAGGGATCTTCGCTTGGAGATTTTTCAATCATTTTTCTTGTTTTTTCAGACTTGTAAACAAGCGCATTTGAAGATATCATTTCAGAAATAGTTACATCTGCACCGAATTTTTTAACAACAGAACGAAAAGGTAAATCCGTATATCCTGCAAGTGGAGCCAGCACCATTAAAGGCTGGCTGAAATCAATTTTTTTATTCATTAATTATTATATGAGATATCATCTAACGAGTACTGTTTTCCAGCCTCTTTTAAATCTATTAAGGCTCTAAATGCCAACAATTCATCGCTATTGTATCCGCTTAATATTTCTCTCACTTTATCAATCATTTCAAGTTCACAAAGTATATATAAATATGCTTCAACTGCTTCTTCTACTTCATTTGAAATAGTTTCAAAAAGTTCTATTATTTTATCAGGAGATAAAACCTCTTTATAAAGTTTTGCTAAAGTCAGGTATTCACTTTTTGAATAGTTTAACGATTTTGTAATTTTTAAAATCTCTTCATTTGTTAAACCAAACTCAATATTTTCAATATCTTTTAAAAAGAGTTTAAATGCCATTTCCCTGTCAAGTTTTACGTTTGTATAAACTTTTTTGACAGTTGTCATTGCTTTGTCTTTTACAACATTTAAAAAGGCAATTTTCACTACATCTTCAGAATAGTTTTCAACTTTTTTTAATACATCTAAAGAGTAATCTGTTTGTTCATTTATTTTATTAATTAAATTCTGTTTTGCAAGTTCACTGTTAGCATCTAATTTCAAAGATCTGTCGTTTACAAATTTTCCGTCTTTTATATCTTTTATTGCAGAAACGGCTTTATTTAAATCTTCACTACTTGATGTAAAAGCCGTATCTTTTACATCAAGTTTCAATTGACTTAAAACTCTGAATATTTTTTTATATCCTTTTGTTTTAAATTTAAATTTTTCCTCTTTTTGTAATAAGAAACTTCTAATCGAAGCTACAAAAGTCTCTTCATCTTTTACAAATGCTTTACTTCTGCAGTAGTTTAATGTTCCATAAAAAAGTAGATGTAAAAGACTTAAAACAAATAGAATAATGACCGGTAATAATACCCATACAACAATAGGTAAATTAAATGAAATATCAAAAAAGTTTATTTCATAATATCCTGCTTCCATACTAAAAATAGCAATTCCTATTACCAAAATAAATAATAGTGAAAAGCCAATATATGCTTTAAGTCCCACTTCTAATCCTTTATATCTTATTTTTCTACTTCATAAATTTCTCTACAAGGTGTACAAAACTTTGCAAAGGGCTTTGCTCTTAATCTGCCGATTGCAATTGGTTCATCACACATTTCGCAAATTCCGTAAGTTCCGTTTTCAATTCTTTTAAGAGCATCTTCTATCTCTTTTAATTCCGTGATTTGTTGATTTGCAATAATTCCTTCTTTGAAACTATCGCTTGAAACCTCTGCAAAATCATAATCATCTCTGCACTCAGAATCTTTTAAAGAATCTATACTTTCTCTACTTCCTTGAATGTTTTTCGTAATCTTATCTTTTCTTTCAAGTAAGATATTCCTCAGTTCTTCAATCTGTTTAGTGTTAGCCATATTATACCCTATTAAAAAAATTTTGCAATTATACAAAAAAAATTATAAATTACTTATGATAGGGGTGGTTATTTTTTATTGCTAATCCTCTAAATATCTGTTCAAGAAGAACTAAAGTTACTATTTTATGAGCCATTGTTAAAGAGCTCAGACTAATTATTGTGTCACATTTTTTTAAGAAATCTCTTTCAAAACCATATGCACCACCTATAAAAAAATTGACTTCACTTGAATTTGTAATCAATTTTGAGAATTCAAAACTATCGATTTTTTTTCCTAATACATCTAAAGCAATACAATGACCTTTCATATATGGCAAAAAAGCTTGGGTATATGATTTTTGAGCTTCTGTTTCATTTATAGTTTGAGCTTTTGCAATGCTTTTATTAAATATTGCATGAACTTCTACTTTTGCAAATTTTGAACACATTTTGATAAATTCATTGGCTAACTTATCGAATTCATCTCTATTGGGTTTTACTATTGCATAAATATTTATTTTTGCCATAAGAAAGCTTTAGATATACTGATTTAACATGCCTCGCTGTTTTTGTAAAATAGTGTTAACAAATCAGATAATGTTTTTTTCATATCATTTCTGTTAACAACCATATCAATCGAACCTTTTTCAAGTAAAAATTCCGCTCTTTGGAAGCCTTCGGGTAAATCTGCTCCGATTGTTTGTTTAATAACTCTTTGTCCCGCAAATCCTACAAGAGCGCCCGGTTCTGCCATAATAATATCACCTAAAAAAGCAAAAGAAGCAGAAACTCCTCCCATTGTAGGGTCGGTTAAAACAGAGATAAAAGGCAATTTTGCTTCATCCATTTTTTTCAATGCGGCTGAAGTTTTTGCCATTTGCATTAATGAAAAAGTTGATTCTTGCATTCTAGCACCGCCTGAAGCAGATACTATTATCAATCCTTGTTCTTTTTCTATAGCTCTATTTACTGCTCTTACGATTTTTTCACCTTCAACAGAACCTAAACTTCCACCCATAAAGGCAAAATCAAATACAACTATTTGAACAGCTACGCCGTTCATTGTACACTCACCGCTAAGAGCGGCTGAGTTTCTTCCTGTCTTTTTAAATGCTTCGTCGAGTCTTTTTTTATAAGATTTTTTATCAACGAATTTTAATGGATCAATTGGTTTTAAATCAGAATCATACTCAATAAATGAGTTAGCATCAGCTAATATTTCTAATCTTCTTTTTGCACCAATTCTCATATGAAAATTACATTTAGGGCAGATATTATTTTGATTTTCAACCTCTTTGAAAAACATTAGTGCAGAACATTCCGGGCATTTTATCCAGTGTGTAGGTGCATCGCTTTTTGTAGGTTGTTCTTTGTTTTTACTGTCAAACGTAATTTTACTAAACAGGTTTTTTAAATCCATTATATATTCCTCTATTTATACTAAACTTTTAAACTTATCAACTTCGTCAAGTCTTTCCCACGGATAATCGCTTTGTCCTACTTGACCTCTTGCTGCAACATCAGCATAAAGGAAAGTCTCTTCAGAAGGTTTATCTAAACCGAATTTTTCGGTTATCCATCTTGGAGTTAAAGCATATTCTCCCATAACAAACTTCGAAAGCTCTTCATCGGTTAATTTTGTACCTGTTCCCATTGTATCAACAGCAACAGATGTAGGTCTTGCAAGACCTATTGCATAAGAGATTTGAACAATAGCTTTTTTAGCAAGTCCCGCTGCGACTATATTTTTTGCAAGCCATCTTGCAGCATAAAGACCGCTTCTATCAACTTTCGTATAATCTTTACTTGATTGTGCTCCTCCACCTATAGGAGAGTATCCGCCAAATGAGTCAACAATAAGTTTTCTACCTGTAAGTCCGCTGTCATGCAAACTTGAATGGTTTACATATCTTCCCGTAGGATTTATATGAATTATTGTTTCATCTTTTTTATACATTCTTGGAGGTAATCCCGTATCATCAATTAATCCTTGAATCAACTCTCTTACTTCTTCAATAGGCATTCCTTCAACTGAAGGTGCACTTACGACTATTGTATGGATTTTTTGAGGTTTGCAATTCTCAAAATTCTCTTTTGTTCCATAATCAATAGTAACCTGAGTTTTAATATCAACACCTAGTTTATGTTTATGATTTAAAGCATAATTATAAACTTTTTCTGCAAGCATTCTTGCATATGTAATCGCTGCGGGCATTAAATCTGCTGTTTCACTTGATGCGAATCCAAACATAATCCCCTGGTCACCTGCTCCTATTTCACCTGTTGTTTGGTCAACTCCTTGTGAAATATCCGGACTTTGTTGATTTAATAAAACTTGAACTTTTACATCATCAGGATGTAAACATTGTTCTTTTGTAAAAGATGATTTACCGTCGTAACCGATTTTTGCCAATGTATCTTTTACTATTTTTTCATAATCTTCATCTGATAATTGGCATTTAGATTTAACTTCACCGCCAATTACAACATTTTTTCCTGCAACAAAAACCTCAGAAGCAACTCTACTTCCGCTATCTTCCATTATTAGTTTATCAACTATAGAATCAGCAATAATATCTGCACACTTATCTGGATGCCCCGGGCTTACAACTTCACTTGTAAATAAGTATTCTGTTTTGTTTTCCATTTTTGTTTTCCTATATTGTTTTCCATTTTTGTTTTCCATCAAATACACATTTACTTTTTATCTTTAAATATAAAATAAAAAAATAAAAAATTAATATTTATTCAACAGTTACGGACTTCGCCAAATTTCTCGGCATGTCAACATCATTTCCTAATCGTATTGAAATCTCCATTGATAGAAGTTGCAATACAACTAACATCTCAAAAAACTCTAACATATAGTGTTCTAATTTTTGAGTTTTGATAAAATCATCACTTAATTCAAAATCAAGAGGTGAAATCGTACATATAGTACTGTCCCTTGCACTTAACTCTTCAACATTTGATTTAATTTTATCATATAACATATTTTCAGGCATCAAAGCAATTGTAAACAATTCCGGATCTGCCAATGCTATTGGACCGTGTTTCATTTCACCTGCGGGATATCCTTCTGCATGCAAATATGAAATTTCTTTTAATTTTAAAGCACCTTCCAGCGCCAATGGGTAAAAGACATCTCGTCCTATAAAGAAAAAACCATGACCGTGAAGATATCTTTTAGATAATCTTCTGCATTTTTCATGAAGCTTACTCTCTACAATCAAAGTTTTAGGAACTTCTCTCAAAGCTTTCAACTCTTTTTGCAAAGTTTGCTCATCAATAGAACCCTTTATTTTAGCAAAATAAAGAGACAACATCCATAAAACTACTGTTTGAGTAGAGAAGGCTTTAGTTGAAGCAACCCCTTTTTCAATTCCTGCTCTTGTTAAAATTGTATAATCGGCAAGTCTTGTCATAGAAGAGTTGTTTACATTACAAATAACTAAAGATTTAAGTCCTGCTTTTTTTGCCATCTTCAAAGCTTCCAAGGTATCTGCCGTTTCACCGCTTTGTGATATTACTACAAAAAGCGTATCTTTTGTCAAAAGAGGATCTTTATATCTAAATTCACTTGCAACTTCTACATTACATTTGATTTTTGAGAGTCTTTCAAAAAGATACGAAGAGGTAATTGCTGCATGAAAAGATGTTCCGCAAGCACAAATTTTAATCTCTTTTATGCCTTCTAATATAGAAGAGTCTATTTCATCGAAATTTATCTCTTTATCTTTTAAACGCCCTATCATACAGTCACTTACTACATCACTTTGTTCATAAATCTCTTTTTCCATAAAGAATCTGAAACCGTCTTTTTGGGCAAACTGTTTTGAAGTAGGAAGTCTGCTCCAAGAGTAATTGTCATTCAAAAACTCTATTGAAGAAGCAGAAGCAATGCCTCCTACTTGATCTTCTAAATATACAACATCATCCGCAAGTCCAATTAAAGGCGCATCAGATGAAGCAAACATAACTTCACCCTCTTCTTTTCCTCTTGCCACAATTAAAGGACTTCCGTTTTTGAAGAAAAATATTTTGTTTGGAGCTGCTTTTGAGATTAAAAGAATAGAAAAAGCTCCTTTTAATCTAGATATCGTATTTTTGAAAGCTTGTGCAGTGTCGTTTATTTTATTATTATAATTTTCAAAAAGATGAACTATTACTTCAGTATCTGTTTGAGATATAAACTTAACACCTTTTTCTATCAATTCATCTTTTATCTCTTTATAATTTTCAATAATTCCATTATGCACTACATAAGAGTATTCTCCAAGATGAGGGTGAGCATTCAGTTCTGTAGGTTTTCCGTGTGTTGCCCATCTTGTATGCCCTATTCCTAAGGTATAGTCTCCTAATGTAGCTTTTTTTATTTTATCTTCTAAATTAACTAATTTACCCAATGCTTTAAAAACATCAATTTTTTCATCATTTAAAAGAGCCATCCCAGCAGAATCATAACCTCTGTATTCTAACTCTCGTAAACCCTCAAGTATAAATTTCGTTGTATCTTTTTTACCTATATATCCTACTATGCCACACACTATTTAAGCCTTCGCAATTCTTTTAAAATTTGTTATATTATCTAAAAGTTACTAAAAAATTACTTCGCATTTAAATTTAGTATTAATTCCTTATGAATATATCCGTTCGTAGCTACGATATATTTATCATCAAAAAGTTTATATTCTTCACCGTTTATATTTGAAATTTTTCCGCCTGCTTCTGACAAGATTAAAATACCCGCACTAACATCCCATGCTTTTAAATTCATTTCATAATACCCTTCATATGTCCCTCTTGCTACATAACATAAATCAAGTGCAGCAGAACCTAATCTTCTTATATCTTGACATTTTGGCAAAATTATCTCAATTTTTTTGATTACATCATTTAGATCATTTTGATTGCTACCGCTAGTATAAGGGAAACCTGTTGATATTAAAGATTTTTGGAAATCATTCTCTTTTGAAACTTCAATTTTTTTGCCGTTTAAAAAAGATCCACAACCTGTTTTTGCTTCATATAACTCATTTAAAATCGGGTTATAAACTACACCTATGTACGGTTCTTTATTTTTATATACACCTACAGAAATAGCAGTATGAGGAACTTGATTTACAAAATTCGTTGTACCGTCAATAGGATCAATTATTATTGAATCGCCGAATTTAATATCAGTATTGTCTGATTCTTCTGCTATAAGAGTAAAAGAGGGGAACTCTTTTGAAAATCTATTTTTTAAAAAGTTTTCAACTGCTACGTCATATTTGGTAACTAAGTCTTTTTTTGCCTTAAAGTTGACCTCTTTGTTTGAGAAGTATCCCTCTTTTAAAAGTTCACCGGCTTCTTTTATTATTTCTATTAATTTATCTTTCATTTTTAATCCGTTAATTTTTTGAAAATTTTATCAAAATTTTGATTTGGAACAATTAATATACAGGTTTAATTGTTTTTTATGTTTAATTCATGTTATAATACTTCTAATCTAAACAATATGGAGGTGTTAATGAGAAAAATTCACTTTTTGGTATTGTTAAATTTTAAACATATTTAATAAATTTGCTATCAAGTAAATTTGTAAATATACGTTTTATTTACAAAATAATAATAAAAAGGGAAGAGAACTTAAAGTTTCTTCCCTTTTTTAATGCCTGAATAATAACAGGCTTTGCGACTTTCAATCATAAAAGAGGACAATTAATTGTCCTCTTTTACTTATTCTTACATCATTCCAGGCATTCCACCCATTCCGCCCATATCTGGCATTGCAGGAGCAGAAGGTTTATCCTCTTTTACATCTGTAACTGTTGCTTCAGTTGTTAAAAGTAAAGATGCTACAGATACTGCATTTTGCATTGCAACTCTTTCAACTTTTGCAGGATCTACGATTCCTGCTTTGAACATATCTACATATTCTCCGGTTGCAGCATTAAATCCAAAATTTTCATTATCTGATTTTTCTACTTCATTTACAACTACACCTGCATCAAATCCAGAGTTAGTTGCAATTTGTTTCATAGGTGCTTTAATAGCTCTTAATACGATATGTGCACCTATTGCTTCATCACCTTCTAAATCATCTAAATTTACTTTTGCAGCAGCTCTGATTAAAGCAGCTCCACCACCTATTACGATACCTTCTTCAACGGCAGCTCTTGTTGCACTTAAAGCATCATCAACTCTATCTTTTTTCTCTTTCATTTCAGTTTCAGTTGCAGCACCTACTTTAATAACTGCTACACCACCGCTTAATTTTGCAAGTCTTTCTTGTAGTTTTTCTCTATCATAGTCACTTGTTGTATTAGCAATTTCAGATTTGATTTGATTTACTCTTCCGTTCACCTCTTCTGAACTTCCGCTTCCGTCAACTATTGTTGTATTATCTTTGTCAATTACAACTTTAGCTGCTGTTCCAAGAACTTCAATTCCGCAAGAATCAAGTTTCATTCCCATCTCTTCAGATACTACTGTACCGCTTGTAAGAACTGCAATATCTTGAAGCATTGCTTTTCTTCTATCACCAAATCCAGGAGCTTTTACCGCTGCTATATTTAAAGATCCTCTTAATCTATTTACAACTAATGTTGCCAAAGCTTCACCGTCAACATCTTCTGCAACGATTAATAGAGGTCTTCCGCTTTGGTTAACTGCTTCTAAAATCGGTAACATCTCTTTTAAGTTAGAGATTTTTTTCTCACATAATAAAATATATGGATTTTCTAATTCTGCAATCATTTTTTCAGAATTTGTTACAAAGTACGGAGATAAATATCCTCTGTCAAATTGCATACCTTCAACAACTTCTAATTCATCAGAAATTCCTTTTGCCTCTTCAACTGTAATAACTCCGTCTTTTCCTACTTTATCCATAGCTTCTGCAATCATAGAACCGATTGCACTGTCAGAGTTTGCAGATATTGTAGCAACTTGTTCAATCTCTTTTTTATCTGCTACTGTTTTTGAAGATTCTTTTAAATTTGCTAAAATTGTTTCGCAAGCTTTGTCCATACCTCTTTTTAAAGAGATTGGGTTTGCTCCTGCTGTTACGTTTCTAAGCCCTTCTTTAAAAATAGAGTGAGCTAAAACTGTAGCTGTTGTTGTACCGTCACCTGCTGCGTCGGCAGTTTTAGAAGCAACCTCTTTTACAAGTTGAGCACCCATATTTTCTAAAGTATCAGTTAATTCAATCTCTCTTGCAACAGATACACCGTCTTTTGTAATCGTAGGTGCTCCAAAAGATTTTTGAAGAAGAACATTTCTTCCTCTAGGTCCCATTGTAACTTTTACAGCATCTGCTAGTTTTTCTACACCTGCATATAATTTGTTTCTTGCATCATCACTAAATTTAATCTCTTTTGCCATCTTACATAACTCCTATAATATTTTCAATATCAAGCACTAAATAATCTTCACCTTCTAAAGTAAACTCTGTTCCTCTATATTGTTCGAAAACAATAGTGTCACCCTCTTTTAATTCTGTTACTTCAGAACCTACTGCCTTTACTATTGCAGTGTTTGGTTTCTCTTTTGCAGAATCTACAAGGATAATTCCACTTGCAGTTTTTTCTTCAACTTCTGTTCTTTTTACAAGAACTCTTTTACCTAATGGTTTAAAATTCATAATATATCTCCTATAAATTCTTAAATTTATGTTTTTTAGCACTCAAATTTTTAGAGTGCCAAATTATAAAAAATTTTTGATTAATTGTCAAGTAATCTGAGTAGATTTGACTAAAGTTTTATAAAATTTAATTTTTGTGTCTATATAAATATTCTAAAAGCAGACTATTTAGTGATTTTTTTAAATCATTGCTAAAACTGTTAAGCTCTTTTTCGCAGTTACTTGCTAACTCATCTGCACTTTTAAGTGCACCTTCTAGTCCAAGAAGATTTACAAAAGAGTTTTTAGAAGAATCATTTTGTGTTGTTTTCCCTGCTTCTTCTTCACTTTTTGTTTCATCTATAATGTCATCTTGAATTTGGAACAACAAGCCTATATCAATTCCAAATTTAAAAAGCTTTTCTTGAATCTCTTTACTGTATTCGCTTATTATTGCACCCATTTTAAGACTTGCCGCAATTAGTTTTGCCGTTTTATGAATATGTAAAAATTCCAATTGTCCAAGCTCTAATTTTTGGTTTTCAAAAAAACAATCAATTGCTTGTCCTATAATCATTCCGTCAATTCCGCCGTTTAAACTTAATGTTTTTACCAAGTCTACTTTTATATCATTGTGCAAAGAAGCATTTGCTATTAAATTAAAACTTTGTGTATTTAAAGCATCTCCAACCAAAATTGCCGTTACTTCATCATATTTCTTATGTAGAGTTTCAAATCCTCTTCTTAAATCTGCATTATCCATAGCAGGAAGATCATCATGAATAAGAGAATAAGTATGAAGCATCTCTAATCCCAATGCAACAGGGAATGAGTTTTCTATTAAAAGAGGTTTTTTTGCTTTTACTACGGAAAGTAAAAGCATGGGTCTAAACCTTTTCCCTCCGGCTTTTAACATATCACCTAAAGCCTCTTCAAAATATGGATGAAAAGATTTTGAAACAGGAAGATTACCTAAAAGATAATCTTCAAAAGATTTTAAAAGATATAGCATAATCTATTTTTGACCGAAAGAGCCAAGACCGCCCATCATATTCATGGCAATCATTTTTTTATTTTCATCTGCTTGTTTTATAACATCATTCATTGCAGAAATTAATAATATTTGAAGAGAGTCTTTATCTTCCATTAAAGAGTCGTCAATTTGTAAATCGACTACTTCAGAGTTTCCATTGATTGATATCTCAACCATTCCTCCACCCGATTTTGCAGTAAATATTTTAGAGGCATTTTCCTCTTTTGCTTTATCTGCCATCTCTTGAACTTGACCCATAACTTCATTTAAGTTGATTTTACTTAAATCAATACCATCAAACATGATCACTTCCTACAAGTTCATTTGTAATTGATTGTATATCGTTTTTTTCATCAACAATTACAATCGTCGGTGAATAACTCTTTAATTCATCTTCTGTGTATGAAGCATAAGAGATAACGATAATTTTATCACCTATTTCAACTTTTCTAGCAGCTGCACCGTTTAGGCACATATCTCTATTGCCTGCTTTTCCTTTTATTACGTAAGTTGCAAATCTTTCACCGTTGTTTATATTTACTATTTCTACTTTTTGTCCAACTCTTAATTTTGAAGCTTTCATAAGCTCCTCATCAATCGTAATTGAACCTACATAATTAAGATTTGCATCTGTTACGGTTGCTCTATGAATTTTACTATAAAGCATATCAAATGTCATTAAATTCGTCCTCTATCTATTAAGATAAACTAATTGGTGCTCCCCAAAATTGTTCAGGAATCAAATACTCTTGAACAGGAGTACCACCTATTATATGTTCTTCAATAATTTTATCAATTTTTTCCTTAGATAACTGACAATACATATGATGCCCCGGTTCTACAAGCATAACTGGACCCATTTGACAGCGTCCAAGACATGAAGTTCTAATTGCTTGAACCGGTCCCATAAGACCTTTTTGCATCATTGTTTGTGCTAAATAGTTAAATAAATCTCTACTTTGTTCTGTTACACATGAGGGTTTGGGCATACCAGGAGGTGCACTTTGTTCACATTTAAAGATATAAAAAGTCGGTTGCGGAATTGCTGGCATTTCCATAATATTCAGTCCTTTTTCAATTTAAGATAATTTTTATCTTAATTCTAACAGATATTTTTTAAACTCATCTAAAAAAGATATTTTAATAAAAGTTTAAAATCTTAGATAATATACTAAATCTTTAAATTATAAAGGGATAGTAATGAAAAAAATAGTTTTTTTTCTTTTTGGATTCGTACTGTTTTTACATGCAGCAAATCCGACTGCAGTAATAAAAACAACACAAGGAGAAATGGAGTTTGAGTTAAAACCTGATATTGCGCCAAAAGCAGTTGAAAATTTTGTTACCCATGCAAAAAATGGGTATTATGACGGACTTATTTTCCATAGAGTTATAAAAAATTTTATGATTCAAGGTGGAGATCCTACAGGTACGGGAAGAGGCGGCGAATCAATTTGGGGTAAACCTTTTAAAGATGAATTTGCACCAAATGTAACTTTCGATAAACCAGGAGTTTTAGCTATGGCTAATGCAGGTCCTAATACAAACGGAAGTCAGTTTTTTATCACTACAGCAGCAACTTATTGGTTAAACGGAAGACATACTATTTTTGGGTTTTTAAAAAACGGTATGCAAACATTAAAGAAAATAGAAAGTGTTCCTACTACGGGGCGTTCAGGTGGAGATAGACCTATAATAGAACAAAAAATAATATCAATAACTATTAAATAAAGAGGAAGTTTATCTTCCTCCGAAAGCTTTTGACATCAGGTTTTCATTTCCAAAAGCAATAATTTCGTGTTCCATTTTTTCACTTCTTTTTGCTTCATTTTTTGCTTTTTCTTTCCAATAAGCAAGTTTTTGAGATATTGCTTCAACATCTCCTACGTTTTCAAGTTTCTCTTTTGTTTGGTTTAATACTTTTTCCAAATCATCAATTTCCACTTCAAAATTAACTTTTTGTTGTTTTAACTCTTTTTTATGTTCATCGTTTAACAGCTCAATTTTTCCGTTTAATCTATTTACTTCAACTTTTAAATCAGCATTTTCTTTAGTAAGTTTAATCAGTTTTTTACTTACGTTATGAGAGTTTCCTTCTACTTTTCTAAAAGAAGATAACTCGCTTGAAAGTCTTTTATTCTCCGTACTGTATCTTTCAAGAGTATAAATATAACTGTTTTTTTCTTGTTTTTCAGAAGTGAGTTTATTTGTAAGATCTTCTATTTCTTGATTTAAAGTATTAATCATCTGAGATAATTCGGAAGTACTTTCTTTACTCTTTTTAAAAATTTCACTTTTATCTTTTATTAAAGAGCTTTGAATCTCTTTTCTTCTTAACTCTTTTTGAGTCTCATCTTTTTGGATTACCAAAGAGCCTGTTATTTCTCCTGAATCGTCTAATGTTGAAACGACAGTCGTTAAGGCATAATAAAAACTTCCGTCTTTTGTTATACTTTTTAGCTCTCCATTCCAAGCTTTGTTTGCTAAAACACTACTATAGATTTTTTTATATAAAGTTTTGTCCGTATCTTTGTGTTTTAAAGAACTTAACTCTTGACCTAAAAGTTCTTTTTCGTCAAATCCGGTTATTTTGCAAAAAAGTTCATTTACGAAAGTTATGTTCATCTGTTTATCTGTTTTTATAACAATATCATTGTTATATATAATATCTTTATATTTTTTCAGCTCTTTATTTTGTTGTTTGATAAGAAAATCATTGTATCTGTTTTTTGCAATTTCATTTAGGCAAACCATAAGATTTCTTATATCCAAAGGTTTTATCATATATTCAAATACTTTTAATTTTATTGCATCAACTAAAAACTCTTTATCTGAATACGCCGTAGCAAAAATTGCCGGTACCTCTTTATCAAATTCCCGCACTTTTTTCAGCATGTCTATACCTGTCATAACAGGCATATTTATATCAGCTATAATTACATCTATATTTTTTTGATTTTTTTTATATAAAAGTAGACCCTCTTCACCGTTTTTTGCACTGTAAACAGTACCGAAAAATTTTGATAACAAAGAAGTTAGATCGGCTCGTACCGTTTCATCATCTTCTACATAAAGCAAGTTTAAATTTTTTAGAAGTTTTTTATCTATAGTTGCTGTAGACATTTTATTTATTTGATTTCCATCTCAGTTATTAAATCAATAAATTTAATAAAATCAAAAGGTTTAAGCAAATAGTTATCTACTCCCAACTCTTTTGCTTTATTAATAAAATCTGTTTCCGTATGTGCAGACATTATAATTACGGGGATATTAAATCCACGTTTTTTCAACTCTTCAATCATTTTTAAACCATTCATTACAGGCATATTTATATCAGTAACTATAATATCGATATCCCTGTTTTGTTCAACTAATTCAAGAGCTTCTTGACCGTTTTTTGCCGATAAAAAATTTGCATCCAATTTTTTTAGAGTATCAGTTATAATTTCTACAAGATCTGCTTCATCTTCTACAAACAGTAGTTTTAATTTTTTTAATTTTTCTATCTTTTCTTGCATGGAGATAATTCTATACTTTTAGTCCTTTAATTCATCTTTACTTACCACAGCTTCGATGTCCATGATAACTAGCATTTGATTATTATCCAATCTTACAAACCCTTTTAAGTATTTTGACGGAATTGCCGATCCCATATCTGAAACAGGTGCTAAAGTAGAAATATCTATTCTTTGAACATCATCAACTTTATCCACAACAATACCGATCATTCTTTTATCTTCAGTAATTACTGCAATAACCGCCGTGCTGTCATTGTATACAACTTCGCCTGTTTTAAATTTTAGTCTTATATCTAAAATAGGAACAACTTCTCCTCTTAGATTTATCAAACCTTTTACCCACTCTTTGGTATTTGGCAAGATTGTTATATTGTCCGGATATGTCAAAATTTCTCTAATTTTAGGTAATTCTATAGCATATTTCATTTTACCTAGTTCGAAGGTCATAAATTCGCTTGTATTAGCGTAATCGATTACTTCTTCGTTGTTGTTAATATTGCTTATATTTGCTTCCATCTATTTTTCCTCTTCATTATTCCATCTGTTATAAAGAATTTCAATATTATTAATCTCTTCTTGAGAAGGTTTTCTTCTACAAGAAAGATAGCCTTTAGAACCATCACAACTTTCAAAAGGATATATTGTGGCATATACCCAATAATAACCTCCTGATTTAGTAAGATTTTTTACATATCCTGTCCAAATATCTCCTTTTTGTATTGTATCCCATAGAGACTTAAAGGCTTTTTTCGGCATATCAGGATGCCTTACTTTATTATGTGGATTTCCCACTAACTCTTCCAAAGTGTATTCTGCTATTTTACAAAAATCATCATTTGCAAATCTTATTATACCTTTTTCATCTGTCTCACTAACTAAGAATGCGTATTCATCTAATACTGTTTCTTGTCCCTGTGCCATTGTATCTCCTTAGTTAAACTGCTTACTTTTGGCATCTTCTACTAATTCATTTGCCATTGTTGATACTTCATTTGCTATCTCTTTAACCTGATTTGCTTCATTTGCATTCTCTTGAGTTACTCTATCTAACATTGTTACAGTATCGTTTATTTGCTCAATTCCCGTCATTTGTTCTTTTGAAGCAGTACTTACATCGCCGATTATTTTTATTGTTTCGCTTATATGTGAATTTAGCTCTTTATACCCTTCTCTCATTTCATCGGATATTACTTTACCTTGGTTTGCTTTTAGATTTGCATCTTCTACAAGTTCTTTAATCTCTTTCGCAGCTTCCGCACTTCTGCTTGCAAGATTTCTAACTTCTTGTGCAACTACGGCAAAGCCTTTTCCTGCTTCTCCTGCCGTTGCTGCTTCTACTGCTGCATTTAACGATAAAATATTTGTTTGGAAAGCTATTTGGTCAATAACATTTATTGCTTCGTTTATTGCCGTTACTTTTTCATTTATTTCATCCATAGAAGTTGCAGTTTTAGAGGCTAAATCCTCTCCTGTGGTAACTGCATTTTGTACGGTTTGTCCTAATTCTGCCATTTTTGTCGCATTTTGCGCATTGTTTCTAGTAATTGAAGTAATCTCTTCAACGGCAGCTGCCGTCTCTTCCAAAGAGGCTGCTTGTTCATTTGCTTTTCTTGCAAGATTTTCCATTGAACTTGTCATTGTATTTGAGTTATTCTCTAAAGTCTCTCCGTTTTCCAAATTTCTTTTTGCATTTTCGCCTAAAGCTTCACCCAATTTGTTTATTGATTTCATAACTTGAAGCATATTCTCTTTTAATTTTGGAGAGATTTCAACTTTATCTCTAAAATCACCGTTTGCATAATTGGTTAAAGTATTAACCAATCTTTGCATATTTGCTTCAGAAGCATTAAGCATTTTATTTATTGTATTTTTTAGTGTTACTATCATAGGATTGTCTGCGTGAGAGTTAACTCTACACTTATAAATACCTTGTTCTACTTTATCCGTTGTTAAAACTATCTCACCTATTACTCTCATATCATCTTTAAGTTTTTTATCGAAACTATCTGCGGCATCATTTAGCATTTTTAGCATCTGCCCTATTTCATCATTTGTATAAATTGCAGGTTTTTTGAAAGCATTTACCCTAAAAGAGACAAACTCTAAAAAGTAAGCAAAGTTTGATCTAAACTTCTCTAATCCGCCTGTTACTATTTTTGTTATGAAATATATTGTAATCATAACAAGAGTAAAGGTTAAGACAACCATTAAAGCTAACATAATATATATTACTTTAGCGGTTTCATCTACTAAATGATCGATATGTTCTATTTTGTCACCTAAAACATATATACCCACTTGATTGCCTTCAATATCATTTATAGGAAAGTATGTATAAAAGAATTTATCATCGCTAAGATATTTGTTTTGATGGAATTTATTGAAATCTATAGTTGATAATGCATTTTTAAAATCCTCATTAACTACTTTTTGAGAGATATAATATTTTCCTACTTTATTTTGTTTAGTAAGAGCATTACCCCTTTTATATTTTTCATCCATTAAAACAAGTAAATTTTCATCATCGACTGCAAAATCTTCTACAACGGAATCAAAACCTTGAATAAACTCTATAGAACCGATATACTCTTCACTATTATCAAAAATAGGAGAAAGCCCTCTTAAAACAAGACCTGCTCTTCCAACTTCAATAGCTCCTAACGGTTTTTTCGTCTTTTTTACTTCCAAAATGGTATTTCTAAAAGATGATAAATTATCCCCGTATTTATCTTTTTTCCAACTTCTTAAAAATGATTTTACATCTTTATCGTGAATATGGATTTTAACACTTTTAAATAATGCCCCTTTTACTAAAGATTTGGAAATTTCATCTAAAGTTTTTATTGCTTGATCCCTGTTATTTGTTTGTAAAGCTTCAATAATATTTGAATTTTCGGAAATTGTTACAGCATTTGAGATTGCGCTGTTCATTTTAGATTTGATTCTTTCTTTCATCATCATACTAAAACTATCTCTTGCTTTTTGTTGTACACTCTCTTTCATATTTGTTATGATAAAAAAAGATATTACAATAGCAACAGATATTACAATAATTGCAGCAAGAATCAATTTTGTACGGATTTTGCCCGCAATAGATTCTGATTTCATTTCATGCCTTTTATAGAAAAATTCTTATATTCTATCTATTGTAAACTTAAATTTTATTGTTTTTTTACACTTATTACTTTACAGGAAACTATAGTTTTAGGGCTTTGTAGTGCAATTATATCTTCAGGTTTTAATTCGTCCAGTTTGGTTATTTTATTATCTATAGTAACTTGGGCATAACCTTTTAAATCTTTTTTATCGGGATGATTTGATAAAAAAGAACTTTTTAACAAATCAATACCGCTTTGTTTTGTATTTATCAAACTTTTTAGATAGTTATCAAAGTTTGTTTTTAGAAGTTTGATTTGTTCATCTATAAAAGTAAATTTTGCTTTAATCGAGTTTTGTTCAAAAAGATTCTTCATATTATCTAATAAGGACTGTTTTGAAGAGAGTTGGTTTTTCAATCTTGTTTTAAACTCACTGCTTAAAGTATCCAAATATATTCTATGTTCGTTTATATCAGGAAGTGCTATCTCCATAGCATTAGAAGGAGTCGCAGCTCTTATATCGGCTACAAAATCTGAGATTAAAAAATCAATTTCATGTCCTACTGCCGAAATAACGGGTTTATTACATTCAAAAATTGCAGTTGCTACTATCTCTTCGTTAAAAGCCCATAAATCTTCTATACTTCCTCCCCCTCGACCTACAACAATTAAATCCACATCTAAAGTTTGTGCATATTTTATAGAAGTTACAATATCATATTTGGACTCTTCACCTTGAACTAAGGTAGGTACTAAAACAAGTTCAACCAAAGGCCATCTATGAGTTGCAACTTTTTTCATATCTTCAATCGCAGCTCCAGTTGGAGAAGTTACAAGAGCAATTTTCTTAGGATATTTAGGAAGAGCTTTTTTTATAGAAGTTTCAAAATAGCCTTTTGCTTGAAGTTTTGCTTTTAACTGTTCATAAGCCAAAGCTAAAGCACCTTGTCCAGAAGGTTCTATTTTATTGCAAAGAAGCTGGTAATTTCCCCTTGGAGTATAAACGGTTATTGTTCCGTTTATAACAATTTTTTGTCCTACTTCAAGTCTGAATTTCAGATATTTTGCGTTTCCTTTAAACATAACGCAAGAGATTGTTGAATTTTCATCTTTTATAGAAAAATATATATGCCCTGAGTTATGATAAGTTAGATTTGATATTTCACCTTCTACATATACATTTATAAATGTTGTTTCAAGAAGAGATTTTATTTGAGTATTTAAAGTTGTAACCGATATAGCAGAATTCAAATTTTTCCTTTAATAAAAACTAGAAGTTATATTTTTCTAGCTATTATTAGTGTTGAAATTTTCATTGAGAACTCTTTTGTAAAAATAGGTTCAAGTCCGGCTTGTTTTAACTCTTTACATAAATTTGTGGTTGTTAGAAACTCATCAATCGAATTTGGCAAATAAGTATATGCTTCTTTATTTTTAGAGATAAGTCCTCCTAAAGTCGGCAAAACTTTATTTAAGTAAAAATCAGTCAAATAATCAAGTAACGAGGTTTTTTCATTTTTCGTAAATTCAGAGATTACAACTAAACCGCCTTTTTTTAGAACTCTTGCAAATTCGTCAAAAGCCTCTTGTCTTTGAACAACATTTCTGATTCCGTATGAAATAGAGACAATATCGGCACAAGCATTGTCTAAAGGCATTTGCGCTGCACCTGCTTCAATAAATTCAACTTCGGGAAGCTTTTTTTTAGCAACTTCCATCATCCCTACACTTGGATCAACACCTATAATATTTTTTAAATTTATTCCGTTTTTTTTAGCAATTTTTTGCCAAAATTCTATCATATCACCTGTTCCGCAAGCTACATCGACGATTCTTTCGATTTCGTTTTTATCATATAATTCAAAAGTTTTATTACAAGCTTTATTTCTCCAAGATTTGTCGATTCCCAGACTTAAAACTCTGTTTGCTATATCATATGTTCCTGCTATGTCATTAAACATTGATACAATTTTTTCTTGTTTACCCATATACTATTTCCTAAAATTTATAATAAATATTTTCCCACTAAAAGACCTGCTAAAAATCCCATATTTAGCATTATAATCAAATATAAAATTGAGATTTTTTTATCTTTTTCGGGAAGTTGTTTTAATATTTTTTTTTGCTCTATTAATGAATCATCCAATGATCTTCTTGCATAATCAATATTATCAAAAGAGTTTCTTAAACTAAGTTCTGCAAGTTCAAGCCTTTCGATCATCTCTTTGGCTTGTTTAAAAGTCATATCACTCATTTTTTAATATCTAACCAGTTATCTAAATCATAAAATATTTTATTTAATGTTCCAAGAACATAATCTTTTGCTTCAGTTTGTATTCTTCTAAAAAAGAGATACTTTTTAGCACTCTCAATATCTCCTAAATCTTTTGCTCTTACCGCTTTTGCCGCAAAATCAGTATTGTTATAAGCCATTTCCCAAACCGTACTTCCCAAATATCTGCTCATAGTAATAACTTTGTCATTTTTAACAGGAAAATATTTAGGCTCTTTTATAAGATCGCAGATCACGGAATTGCTATCTAAATATTTATGCCCGAAAAAGTTTATAAACTGCTCTTCTATATAATCAAGATCCATAGAAATAGCACGATTTAAAGCAAAAAAGACATTATGGTCAAGGTTTTGTTCGATTTTTTTAATTTTTTTAAGTGTTGCAATCGCATTTTTACCGTCAAGTTCTCCGTCACCTAAAGGAACTATCCATTTAATATTTCCGAAAGAACCTACTTTTTTAATCTCTTCCAAAACTAATGAAGAGGTTTTATTTCCACCCACATCAACTATAACTTCATGATTGTCATCCATTAAAATAAGTTCATCAAGTTCTGTTAATTTGTTTGTTCTTAGCATTCTTTTATCTACTATTTCCGTTCTTGTAAAAGACCTGCTGTCATTATTTTCATCGTCAATTTCTATATATGTTACTTTTTTCCCGTGTTTTTTATAAAGGTAAGGTGCAATTACTTGCATTGCAACAGTCGATTTACCGACACCGCCTTTTGTTTGAGGAATAATAATCATTTAAAACCCTTACTTCAGTTTATTGTTTTTCATAAATTCAACAATTTTGCCATGGAATCTGCAATATATTTTATTTAGAGGTATTTCATAACCGTAAAGTTCAAATATTTTATCTAAATTTTCATTAATTCCATATTCACACCAAGCTTGCAAATCTTCATAAGATTCAAATTCAAAACCTGCAAAGCTGACCAGTTTTTGTGTATATTTATCGACAACCATCATATCTTGATGACAAGCATAACAAAGAATTGCATCTGCTGTTTCCTGCCCTATTCCTTTTTGGTTTAAAAGCCATTCTCTGCTTACATTTTCACAAAAATTGTCAAAATCGTAAAATTCTTCTAAAATATTTGAAGCTAAAAGTTTAAGTCTTTTTGATTTTTGATTTTTAAATCCGCTTGGAGTTATTGCATTTGTCAAAACTAAGAGATCTGCCTCAGATAAGCTCTCTAAAGACAGAAAATTTAAATTTTTCAGATTTTCTAAAGATTTTTCAACATTTGTCCATTTTGTATTTTGCGTTAATATGGCACCTATTAAGATTTCAAAATCATTTTTACTTGGCCACCAAAACTCCGGATGATTTTTTAAAAGTTCTTCTCTTTTTAAAACTTTTAAAAGATCAAAGCTATCTGAAATATTATTCAATGATTGCATCTGTTTTTATAATTTCATCCCTGTCACAATATTTTTTTAATTTAAAAGAGTTTACAGCTTTCCCCTCTTTTATATCCGTAACCATTAATTGAAGAATTGCTTTACAAGAGTTTGGAACTTCAAAATGACCGCCTAATCCAGTTATTGCTCTTTGAATAGGCACTTTTTCATTCATTCCTATAATATTATCTCTGCATCCCGTTAAACCGATATCGGTTAAATATGCCGTTTGCTCAACAATTTGCAAGTCGTCTGTTCCTACATGAGTATGTGTCCCGCAAATTGCACTGACTTTTCCTTTTAGAAGCATAAAGATAACTCTTTTCTCACTTGTCGCTTCTGCATGAAAATCAATAAAAATATTTTCTATTTTCTCTTTATGAAGCTCTTCTACGAGTTTTAATGCCCAGTTAAAAGGATTTTCGACAATCGGCATAGAAAATTGTCCCATAAGATTTATTACGGCTAATTTTTCCTCTTTTACGTCAAATACTCTAATACCGCTTCCCGGAACTCCCTTTGGATAATTATCCGGTCTTAAAACCTGCGGCGTTTCCAAAAGAGTAAACATCTCTTGTTTTTTATCAAAAGAGTGATTCCCTCCCGTTATAACATCTATTCCCGCTTTTAGAAGTTCATTGCAGTTTTTTACAGTTAAACCAAATCCGTGACTGGCATTTTCTGCATTTGCAATAACAAAATCAATTTGATAATCCTCTTTTATTTTTGCAAGATTCTCTTTTATTATTCTTCGTCCGGGTCTTCCTATTATATCACCGATAAATGCTACTCTCAAAATTTCCCTTATTACTAAAATCTGCTTATTGTATCGTGTGTATAATTAGTATTTACTTTTTCTTTTAATCCAAGGCTTTTAATTTTACTTCAAAAATTGCACTGTTTTGTCTGTTGTAGGCTTCTATTTTCCCCTCTTGTTCCTCAACGATTTTTTTTGCGATATTTAAGCCTATTCCCATTCCGCTATGTGTTTTTGAACTTGTAAAAGGTTCAAATATTCTGGATAAAATCTCTTTTTTTATTCCCCCTGCATTATCACTGAATCTTACTACGACTTCACCGTTTTCTTTAAAAATATCTATATTTAATTCTCTATTTTCGTAGTTTTCTATATTTTTTAATTCATCTAAAGCATTATTGATTATTATTACCCATACCTGTTCTAATCTTTGTTTTTGAACTTTTGCAAAAATTTCAAAATCCTCTTTTTGTATATTCGTAAGTTTAAACTCTTTTGAGTTTAATTTGATTTTGCTTATCTGCTTAGATATATTATATGCCATAGTTAAAGAAGTCACCAAAGTAGCAAAGATATTTGTTTTCTCTTTTGCTTCGGAAGAGCTTTGAGACATCTCTCTCATTGATTCTACTATAACGGCTATTCTGTTTATTGCATCTGAAATTTTACTGCAGCTGTTTTTCATCTCATTTTTTAAGCTCTCATCTTTTAGCTCATCAATATCCATTTGCAACATCTCAAAATTACCTTTTAAATAAGTTAAAGGAGTGTTTATTTCATGGGTAATTCCTGCTGCTAAAGTACCTATAGAAGTTAACTTTACGTTTTTTAATCTCTCTTCTTGATGAACCCTGTCTTTTTCAATATTTTTTCTAACTTCTTCTTTCACTCTTTGTTCAAGATTTAAATTAAGCTCTTGAAGTTTTCTTTTATCTTCCAAAGAGTTTACCGCTAAAACCAAATTTTTTCCCTCAGGAAGCATTTTTACGGATAATTCAAGATATATCTCTTTAGAATTTTTTGTTAAAAAAATAAGCTCTACATTTGTAACAGAACCCGACTTTTTTGCTTCATTTAATACTCTTTGTAGCAACTCTTTACTTCTTTTTTCAACTAAAGTAAAAAGTGATTTTAAAACTATTTCATCTTGGTTATATGCAAAAATTTTACTAAAAGAGAGATTTGCTTTTTTTATTTTCCCTTCTAAATCTATAAGTGCAATTCCGCTGTAAACGTTTTGAAAGATTATATTTTGCTGTTCTATTTGATAAGATAGATTTTCATAAAGTTTTTCAACTCTTTTATTATCGCTTATATCTCTTCTTACTACTTTGTAAGAGAGAACTTTTTCTCCTTCAAACTCTACTTTTACATGGGAGTTTACCCAATATTCGTCTTTATTCTTTTTTTGTGTTAGAACTTCTCCTTGCCACTCTTTTTTATTCTCCAAAATAGAAAATACTTCTCTTTTGAGTTCCTCGTAGATTTTATTTGAGTATAAAATGGAGCATGGTTGTCCTATTAACTCCTCTTTTTCATAACCGTAAATTTGACAGAAGTAGTGACTTACATCTTCAATATTATGATCTTTGTCTATTTTTAAGTACATCAAATGTTCATCTATAATATCCAAGCTTTCGTCTAAGATACCCTTTTTCTCTTCAAAGGAGTCATAAATACTCTTTTTTTCCTCTTTTAATTTTCTATTTATATTTGACAAAGGAAGAGTAAAAAATATTGAAAGAATAAAACAAAGAAATACTACTAGAAAGAACAGAAGGGTAAACTCATAAAAAAAGTTTTCTATAAAACTTTTTAAATCTAAAACTTCTGTTTTCCCGATTAGAAACAGAGAGTTGCTTCTATTTAGTAAAACTTTTTTATAAATATACTCATTTTTTAAACTCAGATTCTCTTTCATATTTAAATTTTTAAAAGCAGGAATGAGCTTTTGTGTGTCTAAATCGGAATAATAATATTTCGACCAATTATAAATTCCTGATTTATCGTAAATTATATCTCTGTTTTGATCTGCAATGTAAAAAATTCTATTTAAAGATTTTATTAAATCATTTATATTTACAAAAACAATTACGATATGAGACTTTATTTTTTTCATAATCTTTAAAGTATAAACTAAAGGTATTTGTATCTCTTGATTTTCTACTCTGGGTTCTATGCTGCTTATTTCCAATACATTCTCTTTTAATTTTGTCAGAGTTTGTAAATTCAGTTCTGTTTTTTTATTCTCTTTTTCTTTTTTTACGTCAATAATATAATTTAGATTTTCATCTAATATTGAAATTTGTAAAAACTTTTTATGTGTTTTTATTATCAAATCAAGATAGGGGTATAAAGCCTCTTTTTCTTCTTTTTCTAAAGACTCTAAAGCAAAGATGGAATTAATTGCGTTTTTGGCTTCTGTTTTTACTTCGTCTAAAGTATATGCAACTTTTGTAGTATCAAAGATAAACTCTTTTATACTATTTTCTTTTTTTTGTTTTTTAGTTATTTGGTATTCAAAATAGCTTAGCGGAATAAATAAAAGTATTCCGAATAAAAGAAAAATCAAAAATAGTTTTATAGAAAATTTTATTTTCATATCTCTCTTCTCTTTTCTCTTCTATCTTCCGTATTTAATTTTATAAAAAAGCAGCATCCATTATTGATATTTTCAACCCAAATCTCTCCTTTTGCCTTTTCTATAATAAGTTTTGCCAAATAAAGAGGCAGTCCTTCCGTATTTGTATAATATTTTGTACTAAAATTATGATCAAATATTTTAGGTAGAATCTCTTCAGGGATACCTCCTGCATTATCTTCTATTTTAATAAGTAAAAACTCTTTTTTATCTATTATCTCAATATCGATTTTCCCGTTTTCTATATTTTTACTTTTAAAGGCGTCTAAAGAGTTTGTTACTATTCCTGAAACCACTTTTCTAAGCTCATAAAAGATTCCGTAAGTTTCAAGATTTTTATCTCCTTTTATATTTAAAGATATATTTTTTTCATAAATTGAATCAACTACTGATTTGATTACGCTATAGACGTTATATTTATCATTTTCATCGCTATCGATAAAAAATTTTCTAAATTCGTTTAAATTTATAGAAAGAGTTTTAACCTCTTCTCTTAAGTGAAATAAAAACTCTTTTAAATCGCTTTTTGTATATCTTGCTTTGTCAACTCTGTTTTCAAACTCCAAAATACTTGAACTAAGATTTGAGATGGGCTTTTTCCACTCATTTGAAAAAGTATCTAATATTTGACTCATCAATTTTACTTTTGACTCATCTATTCTTAATTGATCCATTGTTTTTATTTCGCTGATTTTAGAAAAGAGTTCTTTTTTCAAAATTGAATTGAGTTTTTGGAGCTGTTTTTCATCAGTAATATTTACTTTTATAGCTCTATAACCTGTTAAATTTTTGTTTTGATCGTATAAAGGAGAAATACTTCCTCTTTCCCAATAAGAGTTTCCGTTTTTATCTAAATTTTTTATCTCACCTTCCCAAACTTCACCCTTAGAAATTTTTCCCCACATTTTTTCAAAAAATTTTTTAGAAATATCCGGACTTCTTATTATATTTACAGGTTTGTTTAAAATCTCCTCTTTTTTGTATCCGCTAATATCACAAAAAGCTTGGGAAGCGTAAGTAATATCCCCTTTTGTATTTGTTTCCACCACAATTACGTATTTATCTATACTTCTCATAATACTTTCAAGTTTTGCTTCAATAGAAAGGCATCTGTTTTTTCTTTTATTATAAAAATATATTGAGGATAAGAACAGAAAAGCTAAAGCAATATTAAAAAGAATAATCAGATTATATTTATTTGAAATTTTAGAGTATTCCAAATCTTTTTTCGTAAAAACGGCGTATCCTATTTTCTCTTTTGTAAAAGAGTCGTAAAGGGGAAAAAATGTTTTAATATACTCTTCATCTTGAACTTCTAAAACAGTAGAAAAGCCGCTGTTTTCATTCATTTCATCTTCTAAATTTTTTGAAGGTAGATTCTCTCTACTGCTGAAAAATGATTTTTCATATAAATACTCTTCATCATATTTAAAAGCAGAGTATTTTTTCAAAAGTTTATTCTCTAATTTATTTTCCAAAAGTATTTTTTTGAAAACAAAAGTAACGGCAAAATCCTCTTTTAAAAATATTTTATGAGCTAATTTAGGTAAATCAAAAGAGGCTTCAAAAAAACCCGACAAATCGTATTTTTTGTCATATATCGGTTTTATAAATTTAATAACACTGTTTGTATTAGAGATAAAAAACAGTAAAGAGTCCTTTTTTAAACTTTTTAATTTTTTTTTGTAAGAAAGGTTTATTTTACTCTTTTGTTCTAAAGTGCTAAAAAAAGGATTAAACTCTTTTGTATAAAAAGATATTGCTTTTATATTATACTTTTTATAAAAGTTGCTTCTATTTTCCAAATTTTGTTTTATTTGAAAATATTTATTTGAACTTTTATCTCTGCTTTTTAAAAGATTGATAAGTTCGTAATTATCTTGAATATGGTTAAAAAAGAGTATTTGACTATGCTCTTTCATATCATCCAAATAATTTGTATATATTTTTTCTATTTTTTTATAGTTCTTTTCAAAAAATACTTTTTCTTGTTTATGTTGTAAATCTTTAAAAAAAACAACTAAAAAAAGAACTAATAGAATAAAAACAAAAAAATAAGGATTAAAAAATCTCTTAAAAACCATTCTAGCTATTTAATATCTTTTGAATTTTACTATCTAAAGCCTGTAAAGAGGAGAAAGGTTTCATTACATAGTTAATTGCACCCTCTTTATGGGATTTAAGAACTTTATCCAACGTAGAATAAGCCGTTATCATGCACACTTTTTGAGAAGGACTTTTTTCCATAATTTTTTCTAAAGCGGCTAAACCATCCATTTGAGGCATCATAATATCTAATAAAATCAAATCAAATTTATCTTTTTCTATACTGTTTAAAGCAACAACGGGATTTGAAAAAGTCGATACTTTGTATTTTCCTGTTTTAGTAAGAAATTTTTGCAACATACTTAAAATTTCCGTTTCATCGTCAATTATTGCAATATCATAAATTTTATCACTCATTTTTTTCTCCGATTAGTTATCAAAAAGCTTTGAAGCCGCTTCTTTCATTATTAGATTGTTTTTCTCTTCCAAAATATTATCCAAATAAGTAAATACATCTTCACTTGCATTTTCTACAAGTTCTATTTTTGTTTCAATCAACTGTTTAGAACAAGATACCGAGTGTCCTGAACACTCTTTGGCTAAAGAGTTTGCTTCATCATGTACTATACTATGGCATCTTTCAAGATTTTTATAAGAAGGAACCATACTAAACTCCTCTTTTCCTAATCCCGTGTCATACCATTTCCCTAATCTACAATTATGATGGTCTACAGGATTAAAGTTATGTTCACCTCCGAAGATTAGTTGATAAAGATTGTTTTTATAAATAACATGGTCTAGTTTTGCAAGATTTATAAAGATTTTGTTTGAAATACTTTCCACTTCAAAAACAGCTCTGTTTGAATTTCTTTGGAAGTTATTCATTAAATCACTTAAAATTAGAACTCTGCTTTTTGTTTCATTTACGACACTTGCCACATTTTCCGAACTGCCTTGAATTTTTACGGTTTCTGCCTGAATCAAATCAACAACGGTTTTAATCTGAGTAGCTGCATGGGCACTTCTATTTGCCAAATTTCTAACTTCTTGTGCAACTACTGCAAAACCTTTCCCTGCTTCCCCTGCCGTTGCCGCTTCTACGGCTGCATTTAACGAAAGGATATTTGTTTGGAAAGCAATCTCTTGAATAATATTTATTACGTCTGAAATATCTTTGCTTTTTGCAACTAAAGAGCTGACGACTTCATGTTCTACTTCTATCTCTTTATGTAAATTTTCCGTATCGTTTACAATATCATTTGTAAGATTTAAACCTTTTGTAGAACCTTTTGCCGTATCTCTTGCTTCAACCATCATTGATTTTAGTTCATCAAGGAGACTTAAATATGCCTCTTGCGTCGTAGTTAAAGAGTTTGTCATATTTTTATTATGCCGTTCTAACAAACCGCCCTCTTTTTTATCATGAATTGAGGTTTGTTTTAACGATACGATAAGATAATCACCAAACTCTTTTGACATAACAGAAGCTTCACAATCATTTAAAATAACTCTTTGGCTTTTATCTTTTACTGCTTCAAGAACGGTTGTTTCATCAACTTCATGCTCTATCGTATTTTTGTTTCGGAAAAAAATATTTTCATTTTTATCAAAAACCATTAAACCTTCGCTTTGAGAGAAACCAGCCATCTCTTTGTATATATCCAAATCTTTTTGTAAAATATTAACTTCTTCTTTAGAAACAGTAGTTGAGAGTTTTTCTTCTAAATTTTGAATTTTTTCATCTTTTTTATTTGATTCTGATTTTAATTTTTCTATCTCTTTTTTTAGTTGAGAAATCTCTTCGTCTTTTATTTTGGAATTGGAAAAAAACATTAAAAGTCCACCTTTAATTTTAATTATAAAATAAGATTATAACTATTTTTTATCTTTTTTTCAAGATCATTTTATTAATGCTTTTAAATCACTCATTTAAAAAATTAGCACATTTTACTGCTTGGGAGAAAACCATTTGAAAATTGTAACCTCCAAGTTCACCTGTAATATCCAAACACTCCCCTATAAAATAAAGATTTTTTTGTTTTAAACTCTCAAATGTTTTATGATTTATCTCTTGGGTACAGATTCCGCCTTTTGTAACTTCTGCTTTTGAATATCCGAAAGTTCCCGCAGGACAAAATTCATAATTTTTTAGAATCGATAATTTATTTTTTTCCTCTTTTGTTAATTGGCTGACGGCTTTATCTTCTATATCAATAGATTTTAAGAACTCTGTCATAAATCTTTTTGCCAAAGGAAAAGCCGTACTTATTTTTTTGTTCCCTTTTAAAAATTTTTCGATTTTTTCATTTGGCAGAAAGTCAATTAATATTTTTCCTTTTTGCCAATATAAAGAGCTATTTAAAATCACAGGTCCCGAACAGCCTTTATGGGCAAAAAGAAGACTTCCGTAAAAAGATTTTTTATCTATTTTTATTTCAACCTTTGCAGAAATTCCGCTTAAATTTTTAAACCAAAACTGCTCTTTTTGAACAGTAAAACCTACTAAGGCAGGACTTGTTTTAATGATATTATGACCAAACTTTTGAGCAATATCAAAAGCTATAGAAGAGGCTCCCAAACTTTCAAAAGATAAACCTCCACTTGCAATTACTACTTTTTTTGCTTCAATTATATTTTTATTTGTTTTTATAAAAAAATTCTTCTCAAAGCTTATATCTAAAACTTTTGTTTTTAAATATTTTTTAACATGAGTCGTCAAAGAAGAGAACATATCAATTACCTCTTGGGAGGATTGACAAAAATATGTTCCTTTTACTATTTTGGGATTAACTTTTGGAAAGAGCCTGTTTTTATTTAAAAAATTTAATAACTCTTTATTTGAAAACTCTTTTAAAATATCTTCTATAAACTCTTTATCTCCCAAATAGTTTGAAGAGGAGACTTTTTCATTTGTGATGTTGCATTTTGCTCCACCGCTTACTTTGATTTTTTGTCCTATTTTTTCGTTGGCTTCTATTAAACAAACCGATTTGTTTTTAATCAAAGAAGCCAGCATCAGTCCGCTGGCTCCTGCACCTACTATTGCAATATCAAATACTATTTTTCTTCCTTTTTACATCTAAAAATATTTTTTTCATCTTTATATTCATACTCTAATGTATAATCATTTGCTTTTAAAATATTGCCTATTATATAAAGTCCCAGACCAAAAGAGTTTTTCCTTTTCTCTTCATTTGCAAAAAAAGGTTCATAATATTTTTCCAAATCGTACTCTAAAGGTTTTCCGCTGTTTTCAAAGATTATATCTTCACCTTCGTTTTTAATAACAACTTTTTTATCATCTGAGTATTTAATTGCATTATCTATTAAATTTTTTATTGCTATTGAAAAGAGTTTAAAATTTACGTCAATTTTTACATTTTTATATTTTTCGTCAACTTCCTCTTCTTCAAGCATTAAAATATCTTTTGCATTATCTATAATATCATCAAGAAAATAGTGTTTTTTTTCTATGTTTTTAGAAGAAGAGATTAACTCTTCAATAGACGCAAACTCATTTATCAAAGATTCTAACCTGTTGAAAACCTCTTTTAACTTCTCATAATTTTCTTCATTTCTTTCAAGTTCGGTTAAAAATTTACCTTTTGTAATAGGCGTTTTCAGCTCATGCATTATATTTCTGATAAATACGTTTCTTGCCTCTTTTAGTTTTTTTAGTTTTTTCGCACTTAATTTAAACTCATTTGCCAAAAGAGAGACTTCATCTTTTCTATTTGTATTGCAACATTCAAAATCAAAATTTTCATCACCTAAAGTGCTTACTTTGTCTTTTAATATTTTTAAAGGCATAAGTTTTCGCAAAGTAACTAAAAAAGATAAAATAAGAGTTATTAGTATAATTGCAAAACCTAGAATTATATAAATTTTAGAATCTATTGTTTTTTCGTTTTTATCTTCGACCAAATATGTATTTCTACCTTTTTTTAGATATAAAAACTGTCTGTCGTTTACTTGTAAAACTCTAAAAAGCATATCTTTGTAACTTCTTTGTGCCAATACGTTTGTTTTTGGATTATATGTTACGGAATTGATTTTCCCTTTATCTAAAATCATATGAAAATTTAAAGATTTTAAGTTTTCGTAAAACTCATCGTTTAAACCTTTTCTATGATGTTGTCTTAGAATAACTTGTGAAATCGGTCTATATTTTTCAACTAAATAGTGCTCTACTCTTTTTTGATTTCCAATCATTAAAATACCGAAACTTATAACTACTAAAACAATAGATATTAAAAAACTTATGGTGATTGTAAAAAATATTGATTCTCTATTCATTTGTAAATTTATACCCCATTCCTCTTATTGTATGAAGATATTTCGGCTCTTTTGGATTATCTTCTATTTTATGTCTTATTCTGTTTATAATAACGGCTAAAGAGCCTGAATTTTCATAATCTGAATTTAGAAGGTCAGAGTTTTCAAAGATATCTTCTCTGCTTATTACGAAGCCTTCTCTTTTTATCATTAAAGATAAGACTTCATACTCTGCTGCTGTGAGTTTGATATATTTTCCCTCTTTTGTAATCTCTTTTTTATCCGTATCCAGATTAAAAAGTTTTGTTTTTTCTTCTTTTATATCTTCATTGTTGTGATTAAATCTTCTAAGAATAGTTTTTATGCGAACTTCAAGTTCTCGCGGGTCATAAGGTTTTGGCAAGTAATCATCGGCTCCAAGCTGTAAAGCCGTTACTTTATCCGTGATATCGCTTCTTGCACTTGAAATTATAATAGGGATATTAAAGTTTTTTACAATCTCTTTGCAAACATCTAAACCGTCCATTCCCGGCAGCGTTAAATCTAAGATTATAAGATCGTATTTTTCTATTTTAAGACTACTTAGAGCCAAAAAAGGCTCTTCGTAGTTTGTTACTTCAATATTATACTGCTTTAAGTATTGAGTTAGAACATCCGCTAGTTCTAAATCATCTTCTACCATTGCAATTTTTATCAAAATTCATCCTTTTGTCCATCATTGAAACCATTCTGTCTTCTCTTAAATCAATCAAAACTTTAAGTTGCTCTTTTTGTTTTGGTGTAAGAATTTTATATACTTTATCAACCATTTCAGCTTTTGATTCTAGCATATTATCTCTTTTTTGTTTCATTATTTCCATATATTTGTCTTTGTCAAAACCGTTTTTTGTAAAAGCAACTGACGGTTTTACTCTGTTTTTCATCATATCTTGTCTGATTTTTTGGATATCTTTAATTTGTTCCGAAGATAAATTCAACTGTCTTACTAAACCTAAAACTCCAAAGCTGCCCGCTTTTTTATTTTTTTTCATCATTGGATTATACATTTTATTTGTAGGGCATACTCCTGTTTTCATACCTTTCATATCCCCGTTATATGCATAAAGACCTGTTCCTAATAATGCTGTAAGCGCTACTGCTGCTAAAACTTTTGTTTTCATTTTAAATCCTTTGTTTTTTGTTACATTGAAATTATGACATTAAGGATTTAACTTATTTTTAATTATATATTAACAGCAGCTTAACAAATGAAAAGATTTAAGAATTTTTTCTATTTTAGAAAAAAGTACACTTTAACCCCACTTTAATTTCTTATAATTTCATCCATAAGTGATTTTACAAATTTTACACGTTTTGTAAAACATTTAATAATTTTATACTCCTATTAATAAAAAGGAAAGAAATTAATTCCTCCTACTTTCCTTTTTATTTTCTCAAATATGTTAATGTTGTAGCAATAATATCATCGTCATCTTTACTTGGACTTTTTATTGTCTCTTTTGTATCGTCTGCTTTTACAAAGGTTATATTCATTTCATATGAACTTACTGTTTTTATTGCTTTTGCTATTGCAAGAATTTTTATAATAATCAAATCTAAAAATTGTTTGGTAGGAGTATCAGGTTTAGAGAATCTATCTTCCATCTCCTCTTCAATTACATAAACCTCATCTTTACTTTGACATTTTGATAATCTTCTGTAAAGTTCCAATCTTACTCTGTCTTCATGGATATAATCGCTGCTTATATATGCTGAAATAGCAAGTTTTATATCAACGGTTTTACTTTTTTCTTTTGTTTCACCGCTAAGTGTCGACAAAGCATCCTCAAGCATTTTAAGATAAAGCCCGTAACCTATTTGTTTTATATGACCGCTTTGGGCTTCACCTATAATATTTCCACCGCCTCTGATTTCCAAGTCTTGATGAGCCAAGGCTGTTCCGCTTCCTAAATATGAGTTTGATTCAAGGGCAACTAATCTTTTAATAGCATCATTGGTGATTTTCTTTTTATCTTCAACTACGTAATAACAGAATCCCTCTTTGTCGCTTCTTCCGACTCTTCCTCTTAATTGATGTAAATCTGCTATTCCGAATCTATCTGCACCGTCTATTATAATAGAGTTTGCATTTGGAAGATGAAGCCCTGATTCTACAATAGATGTAGCCAAAAGAATATCAAACTCTTTATTTTCAAATTTGTCTATGATTTTTTCTGCATCTGCAGGTTTTATTTTTGAGTGTATTATTTCAACTTTTATATTCGGTAACAACTCTAAAATATCCGCTTTTTTTGCCTCTATTGAAGCTATATTATTGTGTACGTAAAAAAGCTGTCCGCCTCTTCTTTTTTCTCTTAAAACAATCTCTTTAATAAGTTTGTCACTATACTCTTTTACATAAGTTCTAACACCTAATCTTTCACTTGGAGGAGTTAAAAGTGAACTCATCCCTTTTAGTTTGCTAAGTGCTAAGTTTAAAGTTCTAGGAATAGGTGTGGCACTCATTGAAAAAATATGTACATCTTCTCTAAGCTCTTTTAGTTTCTCTTTTTGTTTTACACCGAATTTATGTTCTTCATCTATTATGACCAAAGCAAGATTTTTTGTTTTTACTCCTATTATAGAGTGAGTTCCTACAACTAATTGTAAGGTTCCCTCTTGCAGATCTTTTTTTATTCGATTTTTCTCTTTTGTGGAAGTTTTACTGTCTAGTTTTGCCATTTTAATGCCAAAGGCATCAAATCTTTTTTTCATACTATAATAGTGTTGCGAAGCCAAAAGTGTCGTAGGACAAACAAAAAGTGCCTGAAAACCGTCTAATACGACTGCTAAAATTGCATTCATAGCAACTTCCGTTTTACCGAAACCTACATCTCCGCTAAGAAGCCTGTCCATAACTCTTCCCGAACTTAAATCCTCAAAAATCTCTTTTATACTTCTTTTTTGATCTTTTGTATAAGTAAAGCCCGAAGATAAAGCAAAATCTTCCAAAATCTTTTTTTGTGTATTTATTTTTATACCGTTAACTAACTCTCTTGCCGCTGCTATTTTTATAATATCGTTTGCTATTGCAAAAAGTTTATCTTTTACTTTCTCTTTTAGTTTGGCAAAACTTCCTTTCCCTAGTTTATCAACTACAGCATAAGAACTTCCGTCAGCTACATATCTATCAATTAAATCTATGTTTTCAACAGGAAGAAGAAGTTTATCATCCCCTGCATAAGTTATAACTACAAAATCTCTTTTTGCTCCCATCACAACTACAGGTTCTATTCCTTGATATTGCCCTATTCCGTGTTTTTCATGAACTACAAAATCTCCGTTTTGAAGCTCATCAAGAACAAGTTTTATCCTCTTTTTTCTTCTTTTTTTAATCTCTTTGTTTAAAGAGATTATAACTTCATTGTTCCCGACTAAATTTATAATAAAAGAATCAAAAACATAATTTATATCTTTGTTTGAAAGATCTAAATCAAAAGCTTTTACTTTTGCTTCACTTGAGGAGATTATTGTTACTTTTTTATCTTCATGGAAAGTTAAAAACTCTTTTAGGTTTGCAGGAGCAACTTCTTGATAGTTTTTGGCTCTATAAATTTGAGGAAGAGTTAGAAACTTATCTTTGTTTATTCTTTTATCTTCAAAAACATAAACTTCATCCAACTCTTCTAAAGCCTCTTGAGTGATATATGAGTTTAATTTAGAAGGAAGATATTCTCCTAACTCATCTAAATACCAAAATCCAAGAGAGTGGATATCTTTAATAAAAGCATCCGATTCTACTTTTTCAATCTCTTCGTTTATCTCTTCTAACTTCTCTTGACTTAAAGCTAAAAATGCGGGAGTTATTTTAAAAGATTCTATTTCCTCTTTAAAAGATTTTTGATCTTCTATATCAAACTTTCTTATACTCTCAACTTCATCGTCAAAAAGAGATATTCTGTATCCGACTTCGCTTCCTAAAGGACAGATATCAATAATATCTCCTCTTATGGAAACTTCCGATTCAGAAGTTACAATATCAACAAAATAGTATCCCCAGTTATAAAGTTTGTTTTTTAACTCTTCTATATTTAAACTGTCGGCAAAGGAGATTTCAAAAGAGTCAAAACAGCTCTGTTTAGGCATAGCAAAGGAGATAGTTCTAATTGGCGAGATTAAAATTTTATTCTCTTTTTTATAAGAGTAAAAATCATTTAAAGCTTTTGTTATATCTTGAAGTTCAGTTGAAAAAGAGAGTAAATCATCTCCGAAATTTGCTCTAAAATCTGCCAGAGTAAAAGCTTTAAAGCCTAAAAAAGAGACTATATCAGAAGCTATTTGAGCTTGTCTATCATCATTTACGACTAGAAGTTGACACTTTTTTAAATTTTTTTCATCATTTAGATTTTTTAGAAATTCATAAATACTATTCACTATTTTTCTTCTTCTTTTACCAATTCAAAATATTTTGTCTTTTTATCGTAATAATAAGCGGGATAAGGTGTTTCATTTAATAAAAACACCAAATTTGCATCTCCTTGGAAATCTTGTTTTTGCAAAGCAACTTTAAATATCTCCAGAATAAAAGCTTTTGTAGAAAAAAGCGTAGTAGTAGATTTTGCAGTATAAACAAAGTTTTCACCCTCTACAAGAATAAACCCCTCTTTTTTTACATGTTTTTCAAATCTCTCTTTATCTTTTAAACCCGTGATTTCTAATAATACCAATACTTCAATTTGATCATTCATTTTTTATCCTATTAATCTATTAATGTACTTAAAAAGCCAATCAATCCACCAAAAACAGCACCCCATATTACAAGCCAGCCTAAATACTCTTTTATAATATTTTGAACTAATTGTTTTACCATTTTGGGTGTTAATTCATCTAATCTTTTATTTACGATAAGACTTATTTTTTTATGAATATCTTCATTTAAATCTTCTGATTTTAAAGTCTCATTTAAAATTGTTTGAAAAGAGTTGCTTTTTGAGATCTCTATTATTGATTTTTTTAATTTTTCGACAAAGGGTTCTTTTAGAGGTTCTAAAGCAGATTCACCTCCGAACATTCCAAGCATATTACCGAAACTTGACTGCATAACAGCCTCTTTTAATGAATCATATGCAGGGGTAAAATCTGTTTTATTTAAAATTTTTTCAAAATCAATACTCTTTTTTGCACTGCTAAACTCTACTTCATAAAACTTTTTCAGATTTTCTTGTGAAAAAAACTGGTTCATTATCAAATCATGGATTGAGGTTTTAAAAACTTCAAATTTCTTTTCGATAATTCCCGAACCGTATAAAAAAGGAACTTTTTCAAAAAGCATATAAATAGCCAAAGTATTTGTAATAGCACCGCTGAAAGCGAAAATTCCTATGGTATAAAGTAGTTCATTATCATTTGCATAGCCGAAAGCCAAAAGTAAGATTGTAAATATATTCGTAATATCAGACTTATTCACTTGGATAAACCCCTTTTAAATAAAAAGGGATTTTATCATAAGTTTGGTAATTAATCTATTTAAAGATAATTCCCTATGTAACTTACTTGTAATGCTTTTTATTTAAAATTTCATTTTAAGGAGTAACTATGATTGATGTGCAAAAAGAGATTGAAAAAAAGTTTCCCAAGGTTGCCCAAAAACCTAACTTTTTAAGCAAATCCTTAATAAAGATTGCAAAAAAGGTGATTCATGAAAACTCTATAAATGAGTTTTTGGAAAAGAATTCACACTTAAAGGGTTTTGAATTTGTTGATGCTGTTTTAGACTATTTTGAATTTGACTATACCGTTTCCAGTAATGATATACAAAATATTCCAGCAACAGGCAAAGTAGTTATTATTGCCAATCATCCTTTAGGTGCTTTAGATGCTTTGTCCCTTTTAAAATTAGTTGGAACAGTTAGAAACGACGTAAAAATTGTCGCAAACAATTTTTTAGTCGGGATTGATGCTTTAAAGCCTCTTTTTATTCCAATAGATAATTATAAAAAAAGACAGTCGAAAAAAGATATTCAAAAAGTTTACGAAGCTTTAAATGAAGAGAGAGCCATAATCATTTTCCCTGCAGGAGAAGTGAGCCGTGCAGGAGCAAAAGGAGTTAAAGATCCTATTTGGAACAAAGGATTTTTAAATTTTGCCATAAATTCAAACTCACCTATACTTCCTATTTATATAGGAGGAAAAAATTCAAAAGCATTTTATACGATCTCTTTGATTAATAAAACTTTTTCAACCCTTCTTTTATCCAATGAGATGTTTAAAAAGAAATCTACAAATATCAATATAAAAATCGGAGAAATTATTCCAAACGAGAATATAAAACCGAGAGGTTTGGATAAAAAAGTTATAGTAAGTCTTTATAAGAAACATCTTTATGCTCTAAAAAAAGGGAAAAAATCCTATTTTATAACACAAAAAGCTATAGCTCATCCGCAAAAGAAAGATGATATTTTAAAAGAGTTAAAGAAATCAAAACTATTAGGGGAAACAGCTGACGGTAAAAAAATCTATCTTTATGATTATGAAGATGATTCTGTTGTTTTAAAAGAGCTTGGAAGATTAAGAGAACTTAGTTTTAGAAAAGTAGGAGAAGGAATAAATCAAAAAAGAGATACCGATAAATACGATATATATTATCAACATATAGTTTTATGGGATGAAAACGATTTGGAAATAGTAGGTTCATATAGAATTGGAAACGGTAATTTTATAAATGAGAACATAGGTAAAAAAGGTTTTTATTCAAATACTCTTTTTAGATACAGTGAAAAGTTTGAACCTTTTTTAAAAGACTCTATAGAACTGGGACGAAGTTTTGTTCAGCCCAAATATTGGGGCACAAGAGCCCTTGATTATTTATGGTACGGAATCGGTGCATATTTAAAAGCACACCCTCATATTAAATATATGTTTGGTCCTGTCTCTATTTCGGGAAGTTTCCCCTCTTTGGCAAAAGATATGATGATATTTTATTATAATCACTATTTTTCAAGCAAAGAAGAGATTGTTGAAGCAAAACTGCCTTATCAATACTCTTGCCATATAAAAGATTTAAAAGATGCTTTTTTGTTAGATGATAAGAAAAAAGATTTTAAAACTCTAAAATCAACATTAAACAGTATGGGTGTTGCAGTTCCCACACTATTTAAACAGTATGCAGATATTTGTGAAGACGGCGGAGTCAAATTTTTAAGTTTTAATGTTGATCCTGATTTTTCAAATTGTGTTGACGGCTTTATTTTAGTTGAAGTTGAAAAGATTAAAAGGAGTGCAAGAAAAAGATATATTGATGAGCAGTAGGCTTACTCTTTATCTTTTAATCTTCCTTCTATAATAAATTTTGCACCGTTTTCATAGGTATAAAATAGTTTTCCAAAGAGTTGATGGGTAACTATCGTATTTACAAGTTTTAATCCCAAACTGTTTTTTGAAACCTCTTCATAACTTTTGGGAAATCCTTTCCCGTTGTCTTTTACGACAATAGATAACTCATTTTTATTTTTTGAGAATTTGATTGAAATTTTTGGATTTTTATTATCTTTGAAGGCATATTTAAAGGCATTTGTTATTAATTCGTTTAAGATTAAACCGCAAGACATAGCTGCTTGTATATCCAACTCTAAATTCCGCATATCTATATCAACCAAAGCTTTGTTTTTTGTATCGTAAGTTCTTGAAATAGTATTTATCAAGTCTGTTATATAATCTTTAAAAGGTATTTTATTCAAACTTGTCGATTCATACAGTTTTCGGTGAAGAAGCTCCATTGTATAGATTCTTTCTTGAATATCTATTAAAACTTTCCTTACTTTTTCATCTTCTATTTCATCTTCTTGAAGTTCGATAAAACTAATTGTCAAAGCTAAATTGTTTTTTACTCTGTGATGAATCTCTTTTAATAAAATCTCTTTTTCTTCCAAAGATTTTGAGATCTCTTTTGTTTTTTCCTGAACTTTTTTATCCAAAGTTTCAATACTTTTTTCAAGAAGATCTAACATAGAATCAAAAGATTTCCCCAAGATTCCGATATCATCTTCTCCTCGAACATTACTTCTTATATTTTTCTTTCCTTCATTTACCAAAAGTGCCGTTTTTGTCAATGTGTTGATATTTTTTAAAATTCTTCTAAATAAAAGAAGAAGAAGTATAAAACTAATACCGATGGCAATTAAAGATTCAGGAAGTAAAAAGAGCACTTTTGCTCTATTTTTGTTTTCAATCTCTTTTTTATCTATTGTATGAATTATAAAAAAAGGTCTTTTAGGATTATTACTTAAATTTATTATCCATGTTAAAACCTCTTTTTTTTCAATTTTATGCACAATAGGTTTTTTCTTTTTTGAAACTTCAAAAACCTCTTTTACGCTTAAGTTCCCTATTGGAATATCTCTTGTATTAGAGAGCATACTTACATTATATTTGTTTTTTCTTTCTGCTTCATCTTTTTCGTAAAGAGGGGACTCATCGTTTTTATCTAAAGCGGGATTAATCCAAACAAAAGCCGTTTTAGTCGTAAAAAGATTGGAATCTATAATTAAATCCGTATGAATATGTTTTTTTAAACTCATCTCAAAAGGCATATGCCCAGGATTCAACTCTCTTGAACTACAGGCTATACTCAATAAAATATCTTTTATTTTATAATTATAAAAATAGTAAGGTTTAGCTTTATAATCTTTTTTATTGTCAGCTAAAACTTCATACTTCTGCCATTGGTTTAAAATATTTTTGTTATTAAAAGAGAAATAATCCTCTTTGTTTGCTTTTTTGATATTAAAATTGTTTGATGAAAGCTCATAAGAGCACTGTTTGGCAAGCTTGGATTTTTCTAAAAATTTGGCAATATCCTCTTTAGAACTTTTATTTATTAAAGCCAAAGTTTTTATCTCATTTTCAATTTTTTCTTTTGATAGTTTTATTTCCAGCTCTTTTTGCATTTTCAAAGATTTTCCTATAATCTTGATTTGTTCTTGAAGAAGCAATAAGGATTTTGTTATATATTCAACTTCATTTTCCAATGCTCTTTTTTCAAGTTTTGGAATAGATAAAGATGTTTTTATCAACATAAAAATAAAGATAAATATCAAAAAAGATAAAAATACTTTTGTTGAAAAAGAGTATTGATTTATATTAAAAATTTTAAGAAAGTTTTTCAAAAATCACTATCCTGTAACCCTCTTCATACAAATTTTCAAAAGGATTAAATCCAAGTTTGTTTTTAAGTCTGTATATCAAAGATCTAAGTTTTGACAAATCATATACGTCTTCTCTCCAAATAAAATTAAAAATAGAGTCAAAAGACATAACTTTTCCCGCATCTTTTGTTAAAATTTCAAAAAGTTTTTTCTCATTTTTTGTTAATTTGCATATTTTGTCGTCTATATAAAGTTCTGCTTGAATTTTGTCAAATTTTATATTTTTTGCAAGATAAATAAACTCTTTTTTTGAAGGATGCAGAAGATTCTGATTTTTAAAAAAGAATTGATGTTTGTGCATTGCCGTATTGATAGCGACTTTAAGCTCTTCATTTCTGCAAGGTTTTATCAAGTAGGCATAAGGTTCGGCTTCCATAGCTTTATTTAAAATTTTATCGTTGTAGTATGAAGTCAAAAAAATAATAGGTATATTAAAGTTTTTCCAAATATAGTTTGCAACATCAATACCTGTTTTTGAAGCATTTAAATTTATATCTACAATAGCAATATCGGGATAATGATTTTGTACATGAAGTATTGCATTATCAGGAGTTGATGCGATACCGCTTACGCAAAGTCCCAGTTTTTTCAGCTTAACTTCCATAGCCATAGCCAAAACTGGCTCATCTTCAACAATCAAAACATCAAAATTATTATTTGCAATTAAATTATTTGACACATATTTTCCTTTATTATGATAATGATACTCAAAACATTATAAAAAGCTTATTAAATATATTATGATAATTGATATCATAAAATCATTTTTTAGTCATTTTTCACAAGTAAAATATTCGAATTAAATTTTACATCTAGGATTATTATGAAAATAATTAGACTAATAACTGCCATATTAGGCGGCTATTTATTAAGCTCTTTATTAACAATTAGTTTAACGCTTGTATTACCTTTTTCAAATAAAGCAGAGTCCGTAGTTTTGGCTTCTATGCTCTCTTTTACTTTTTGGTTACTTTTTATTCTTTACTCTTACAGCAGTATTAGTATAAAAAAACTTTTAATTCAACTTGCAGTTGTTTCTATCCTGCTTTTTTTAATAAACAGTTATTTTTTAGAAATTAAGGCTTAATTATGGAAAAAAGTTTTAGACAATCAATGAGATGGTTACATACTTACAGCGGACTTATAGTAGGCTGGCTTCTTTTTGCCGTATTTGTAACGGGAACTAGTTCTTATTATAGAGATGAAATAAATTTATGGATGAAGCCTGAACTTCATAAATCAAAACCTTCGGAAAAAACACTTGATATAGCTCAAAAAAAGGCTTTAGAAGTTTTTGAAAAGAGTAATAATCTTTATGTCACTTTACCTAACAGTCGCTCAAACGTTATAAGTATGTTCTATCAAGAAAATAGTAAAAACAGAGAAAAAGAGATAAAACAAAAAAGAGTTTCGGAAAATAAAACTTCCCAAAGAAAGAAAAAAGGGAAAAGAGTTTTTAAATATTATGATGCATCAACAGCTGAAGAGATAAAACCAAGAGAAACATTAGGAGGAAACTTTTTATATAGATTTCACTTTGAATTATATAATATTCCAAGATTTACAGCTCGCTGGATAGTAGGAATTGCAACAATGTCTATGCTTGTAGCTATTATCACGGGAATAATTATCCATAAAAGAATTTTTAAAGATATTTTTGTATTCAGACCTAAAAAAGGTGTTAGAAGCTGGATGGATTTACATATTCTTCCTGCTGTTGCCGCTTTGCCTTTTCATATTATGATTACATATTCAGGCTTGGTTCTTTTTATGCGTCTTATGATGCCTTGGGCAATGGATACGGCTTATAATGGAGATTTTAGAGAGTATAGAGAAGATATAAATAAACTTCAAACAAAATCTTTGCAAAAAGATACTTTAAGAAAAATGGATAATAAAGTCAAGAAAATAGATAAAAGCCCACTTGAACCTGCAATTACGCAAGAAAGTTTAAAAAAGATCTTAAATCAAGCTAGTATTCATTGGCCTGACAATATAGGAGGATTTACTCTATCAAAAGAGAGAAAACAAGTAATAGTAGAAGTTCGTCCTAAAAAAGCATCCACAATATTTAGTTCAAAATTTGAAAGAGAGGCTTTAAAATATGACGGTAAAACGGCAAAATTGATTTCAAAAAATATTCCTCCTTCAAGTAACAGTATAATTATAAATACTCATACAGCTTTGGGTAGTTTGCATATGGCAAGATTTGCGGATTCTACTCTTAGATTTATATTTTTTATTTGCGGATTAAGCGGTGTTGTTTTAGCAGGAAGCGGTCTTATTTTATGGATTGAAAAAAGAAAGAAAAAGTATGAAAAGAAAAAAAGTTTCGGTTTCTGGCTGGTTGAAAAACTCAATTTAGGTACTATTGTAGGAATTTTTATTGCTATAGGTGTCTATTTTATTGCAAACAGAATAATCCCCGCTTTTGAAGAAAATAGACAAAGTTTGGAGATAAATGCCTTTTTTCTAGCCTGGTTGTTTAGTTATATTCACGCTTTTTTAAGAGATACGAAAAAAGCTTGGATTGAACAACTTATTGCGGCAACTTTAATATTTATTTTTATTCCTATAATAAATATAATTACAACAGCAAAAAGTTTTGACACTTTTATAAACAGAGACTCTTTACACTTCTATTTTGACTTATATTTTATAATAAGTGCCGCAATCTTTGCTTTGGCTTCATATATTCTATTTAAAAGGGCAAAAAGGAGCTTACAATGTTAATTAATATATCTCTTATTTATTTGGGACTTTCTCTTCTTTGTTTAGGCATGGACAAACATTACAAAGCAGTATTTCAAAAAAATATCAGCAGAGTTTTTAAGAATTTCTCTAAATTTACGGGAAGTCTGCTTTTAATAATCTCTTTAATCTTTTTAATAAAAAGTATAGGTATCTCTCTTGGAATAACTTATTGGATAGGAATATTAACCCCTGAAATAATTTTTATTGCTCTTATATTAACCTACAAAACAAAAATGTTTATTCCTTTATCTATATTTTTGCTCCTTCTCTTTTTTATTTTAAATTTTTTATAAAATTATTCTTTAAAATATTGTGTGGTTAACTCTTTGTTAATCACATTATATTAAAATCAATTTTAATATTCATTATCATTCTATCATTTTTTTATCATTTTATACCATTAAAATTCTACTAACAAAATTCATAAAAAATGAGGAGATTTAATGAATATTAGAAAAAAAGTAAGCTTATCGCTGGCATTGTCGGCAATATTAACCACACTAAATGCCCAAGAGACAACAAACTCACTAAATGATGTGACGGTTGTCAGTGCAAGCGGTTTTGAACAAAACATTGCAGATGCACCTGCTAGTATCTCTGTTATTACAGCAGAAGAATTACAAAAAAAATCTTATACCGATGTAATTGATGCAGTAAAAAATATTCCTGGAGTTTATGTTTCAGGTGGAGGAGCAAGCCAAGACATAACAATAAGAGGGATGAGTGCAACTTATACTTTATATTTAGTTGACGGCAGACCAATATCTTCTGGGCGTTCTATTAATACAAATGGAACTGATGGAGGGAAAACAGGAGCAAATTTACCCCCTATAGATATGATAGAAAGAATAGAAATTATTAGAGGACCGATGTCTTCGCTTTACGGGTCAGAAGCTATGGGTGGAGTAATTAATATAATTACTAAAAAAGCCGCTGATAAATGGTCGGGTAGTATAACAACAGAATATGCCAAATCTGGATCAGGGAATGATATAAATAATGACAGTTATAATACAAGTCTATTTTTATCAGGACCTATAATAAAGGATAAGCTTTCTTTATCAATAAACGGTGCCTTTCAGGGAACAGATGAAAGTGATTTAGTTCAAGGGAGTAAATCCTCTTCTAGTGAACCTGAAGTAAAAAAAAGAAAAATTGGAACAGAATTATCTTGGAAAGTTGATGAACAAAATAATATCAAATTGGGTTATGACTTTACTAGACAAGAATATACAACCACACCTGGGAAAAGTATAGCTGAAACAGCAAGCGGTTCATATAATGCACAAGACAAAGATGTTTATGTAATTTCGCATCAAGGTAACTATAACGATTTTCTAATTAATACATATTATCAATATGATAAAACTGCAAAAATCCAATCAGATACAAAAAAAGAAGATTTACATATTCTTAATACCCAAGCTACATATTTCTATAAAAATCATGTAATAACTTTCGGTGGACAGTATAAAGAAGAAGAATTTACAGATGAGACAAATGGACTGTTATCATCAAATATTGAAGGTGCCGTAGAAAGTGTTGATAGATGGATTGGTGCACTTTTTATTGAAGATGAATGGAGTATGTTTAAAGATTTTGCTTTAACAACAGGTATTAGATACAACGATGATGAACTATTCGGAGGAGAATTAAGTCCAAGAATTTATGGTGTTTACCATGCGACAGACAATTTAACAATTAAAGGTGGAGTTTCAACAGGATATAGACAACCAACACTTTCAGATGCAACAGAAGGTTTTGGAAGAGGAACAGGAGGTGGAGGTTCTCCAGCACCACATCCAAGAGCTCTTATTATAGGGAATGAAGATTTAGAACCGGAGAAAAGTGTAAGTTATGAAATAGGAGTAAATTATTATGATGATGATTTAGGGTTAAATAGTAGTTTAATGGTATTCCAAACAGATTACAAAGATAAAATTGCGGAAGACAGATATTGCGATAATGGTGGAGATAGAAATGATCCTTCCACTTGGGGATGCTCTTATGGAGGAAACAACTTTTTATTTTTAAGTACAAAGAAAAATATAGATAAAGCTCAAATAAGAGGTGTTGAAATTTCATTAGATTACGAAGTAACTCCAACAGTTACATTAAATAGTAGTTATACATATACTAAATCAGAACAAAAATCCGGAGATTTTGAAGGGGAACCACTAAATAAAATGCCAAAGCATATGTTCAATTTAAATCTGGACTGGCAAGCAACGAATAAATGGTCAGCTTGGACACAATTTAACTATAGAGGGAAAACTTCCGATTATTTAGGTAGAACTTCAATGAGTGAGGGAACTCCGGGTTATGGATTTGCTGATGCAGGTTTAGTTTATAAAGCCTCTAAGACTTTACAATTTAAAGCAGGAATTTATAATCTTACAAATAAAGAAGTTACAAATGATGACTACGGCGTAGTGCTTGACGGTAGAAGATATATCGTTGGAATGAACGTTAGATTTTAAGAAAGGATAAATAAATGAATATTTCAAAACTATTACTTGCAGGAACTATCACCGCAAGTAGTTTAATGGGACACAGTCTTTGGCTTAACTCATTTGATTCTTTATCAAAAAAAGGAGGTCATACTACGGTTGGCATAGGCTGGGGTCACAATATTTCTATTGATGATTCCGTACCTTCTAAAATGCAGTTTGATTCTTTTGATTTAATAGAACCAAAGGGTGAAAAAATTGCACTTAAAAAACCTTTTTCAAAAGTTGAGAAAATCTTTGAAGGTGACAATTTAACAATTACGCAAAGCAATATGGCAATGCAAAAAATTTCATTTGACGAAAAATCGCAAAAAGGTACTTACAGCATTGCACTTGCTACAAAAACCGGTTATTTTACAAAATATATTGATAAAAAAGGGAAAACTAGATTTAAAAGAGAACCAAAAGATAAGATAAAAAATGCAGAAAAAATCTTATCTTCAAATCAAATCAATACTTTTGCAAAAAGTTATTTTGCATTTCAAGAATGGACTCAACCCAAAAAAGCAGGTCATAATTTAGAGATTATCCCTACTTCTGATTTAACAAAAGTAAAAGCAGGAGATAGTGTAACTTTTGAAGTTTTATATAAAGGAAAAGCTTTACAAAGCGGTTATATGACAGCTAAAAGCGAACAAAATCCTCATGCAAATGCACTTTTTTCTTCAATTAGAAAAGGAAAAGCAAAATTCACACTTCCAAATAACGGTAAATGGATTTTTAAAACAACTCATAAAAAAGAGGCTGAGTTAACATTAATAAATAATGCCTCTGCAACAATCACTATAAAATAACCAAGTAGAAAGTATTTATTACTTTCTACTCATATCTTAAAGCATCTATAGGATTCAATCTCGCAGCTTTTCTAGCAGGGAAATATCCGAATATAACTCCAATTAACGTAGAGAATACAAAAGCAATTAATATGATTTGAATATTAAGTATGAAAGGTAATTCCATAAGATTTACTCCTGCATATCCTATTAACAATCCTAATATGATTCCTATTATTCCTCCAAGAGTTGATAAAACAATAGACTCAACCAAAAATTGCAGTAAAACTTCACTCTCCATTGCTCCAATAGCTAACCTGATTCCTATCTCTCTTGTTCTTTCAGTTACGGAAACCAACATAATATTCATAATTCCTATTCCACCGACAAGCAGACTAATTGCTGCAATCGAACCTAAAAGGTATGTAAACATTTTTGTAGTAGAAGTCATAGTCGAAAGTAACTCTTCCATGTCTCTTATATAAAAATTATTATCTTCTCCTACTTTTATTCCTCTTCTTTCTTGCATAAGCAGAGTAATATCTTTTTTGGCTTTTTCTATATTTTTACTTCCGTTTATTGATATTAAAATTGAGCTTATATCTTTGTTTCCTTGAATTTTTCTTTGGAACATTTTAAGAGGAACTATTATAATCTCATCTTGATCTCTACCGAAAGCCGCAGCTCCTTTTGATTCTAAAACTCCGACTACGGTGCATCCAAAACTTTTGAGTCTAATTTTTGAACCTATAGGATCTTCATTTTCAAAAAGCTGTTTTACTATTGTAGTTCCCAAGATACAAGAGGTTTGTCCGAAATTTAATTCACTTTCATCAAACTCTCTTCCGCTTTTTAATTTCCAGTCTTTTATAATAAAATAGTCATTATCTGTTCCTATTACTGCGGTAGTATAACTTTTATTTGAGTAGATTGTATTTACGCTTGAACTATTTTCAGCCGCAACCGCTTTTATATTTAAGATTTGGTTTTTTATTGCTTTAATATCTTCTTCTTTAAAAGGTCTGGCACTATTGTCGCTTCTTGGTTTTCCTCTTCTTTCTTGTCCCACTCTTAAAATCAGCATATTAGTTCCAAGCTTAGATATACTTTGTTGGACATTTGCGGTTGTTCCATCTCCAATCATAACCATAGCGATAACCGAAGCAACCCCTATTACTATTCCAAGAGTAGTCAAAATTGATCTTAAAATATTTCTTCTTATCTCTTTTATTGCTATTAAAAAGGCATTTACAAACATTATTTAAATCCTTTTTTTAGACTATCTTCAATATGACCGTCTCTAAAATATATAACTCTATTGGCAAATTTTGCCATCTCTTCTTCGTGAGTTACCATAATAATCGTTATTTTTGATTCTTCATTTAGTTTTTTTAAAAGGTTCATTATTTCCAAACTTTTTATACTATCCAAGTTTCCTGTCGGTTCATCGGCTAAAAGGACTAAAGGGTTTGTTACTATTGCTCTTGCTATTGCCACTCTTTGTTGTTGCCCTCCTGAAAGTTCGGCGGGAGTATTATTTGCAACAGATTCCAAACCGACTTTTTTAAGAGCCTCAAAAGCTATTAGTTTTCTCTGTTTTGAAGGAGTTTTTCTATATATCAAAGGCAACTCCACATTATCTAAAGCGGAAGTTCTTCCTAAGAGATTAAAACTTTGAAATACAAAACCTAAATAGTTTCTTCTAATAAGTGCCATTTGATTTCTATTTAGTTTTTCAATATTTATGCCGTTGAACAAATACTCTCCGCTTGTAGGCAAATCAAGGCAGCCTATTATATTCATTGAAGTAGATTTTCCGCTTCCGCTTGCTCCCATAATAGCTACAAATTCTCCTTGATTTATAGAAAAACTTACTTTGTTTAAAGCATATGTTGCGGCATTTCCCTTACCGTAAGTCTTTACTATATCTTTAAATTCGATAATTTTTTTGTTTTCAGCCATTATTACTCTCTTGAGAGGTTATTACCTCATCATCTTCTTTTAACTCTTTTGATTCAATTGCCGTAAATTTTCCGTCCGTTTCTAAAACTTTCACTCTTACTTTTCTTGGTTGGGAATTTTCTAAGATATATAAGTTTTTAAAACTAGCTTTCGTTAAATCTTTAGATCTATTTCCATTTCCTCTTGGTCCTCTAGGGAGTAAACTCATACTTCTTCTTTTCTCTTCTAGTTTGGAAGGCTGGTATCTTAAAGCACTATTTGGAACCAAAAGTTTATTTTTCAGCTGTTTTGTTATAATTCTTGCAGAAGCAGTCATTCCCGGTCTTAAAAGAAGTCTCTCGTTTTCAACGGTAACTACCGTTTCATATGTTATTACGCCACTCTCTTCAATAGGATTTAATCTTACTTGTTTTATTACTCCTTTAAAAGTCTCCTTTGGATAAGCATCTACGGTAAATAAAACTGTCAAGCCCTCTTTTATATTTGCTACGTCTGCTTCATCTATACTTACTATTAACTGCATTTTCGTCAAATCTTTTGCCAGGGTAAAAAGTGTAGGAGTAGACATTGAAGCGGCAACTGTCTGCCCTATTTCCACAACTCTGTCTAAAACGATTCCGTCAATCGAAGATTTTACAACCGCTTTTGCCAAATTATCTTGATTGGTTTTTAGATTAAATTTTGCCTGTTCTACTTGTGCTTTGTTTGCTTCATAGGTTGCTTGTGCAGCTTCATAAGAAAATTTTGCATCATCAACATCGTTTTGAGAAGGGTATTTTCCTTTTGATTGTTTAAACATTTTTAGAGTTCTGTCGTAAACCAGTTTTTTATTTTTTACATTTACTTCACTCTCTTTTTGATTTGCTCTTGCTACTGATAAAGAGGCTCTTGAACTATCGACTTGGGCTTTTAATTTTGTAGTATCAAGTTTTGCCAAAACCTGCCCTACTTTTACTTTATCGTTAAAATCTACGTAAATCTCTTTTATTGTTCCTGATACTTCAATTCCTATATCAACACTGTTTGTAGGTTCCAAGTTACCTGTTGCCATTACCGTAACTTGAAGATTCCCTCTTTTTATATTTTGCGTATTATACGTTACTGCTTCATTTGAACTATCTTTTTTCAAAATAAAAAAGTAATAAGCAAAAGATATAATAACCAATAAAAGAAGAGCATACCAAATATATTTTTTTTTGGAACTTGCTTTGCTGTGTGCAGTTAGTTGTTCTTGTAAATTTGAATCCATTAATTTAATCTTCCTTTATTTTAAAATATAATTTTGCATACTCTAACTGTATATTTATATCATTTATTGCCAAATCATATTCATTTATTTTTTTTGTGTTTTTTAATACTTCCAAATCATAAGTAGGAGACATTCCTGCTTGATTTGAAGCTTCATTTACCTCAATCAAATCTTCATATAACTTTATATTTTCTTCAATAGTTTTATTATATTTTTTATATGTATCGATTTTTGTCAAAGCCTCATCAAAGGTTTTCGACAACTCATTTTTCAAATCATTTAAACTGATTTTCTGTTTTAAATAATCCAACTTTGCTTTTTGCAAGGTTGCTTTTTTATTTATATCATAAAGAGGAATTGTAAGATTCAAACCTATACTTCCCGAAGAGGTATAGTTGTTTATATCATCAGTCATATTATCCGAATCTGAATATGAATACTCCGTAGATAAACCGATACTAGGCAAATATTCACTTTTTTGTTTTTTATAAGTAGTATTTAAAAGTTCGGCAGAAGCATTTTCATACATCAGTTGGATATTTTTTTCAAGATAATCTTTTTTATTTATATTTCTAAAATCAATAATTTTTATCTGGTTATATTTCAAGTTTGTATATTTGGCTAAATTTAACTCTTGCTCTTTTATAGAGTTTTTTAAATTTATAATCTCTTTATACTGATTGTTTTTAGACATTATTGCATCGTTTAATTCAGTAATATCACCGTCACCTGCTTCATACTGAACTTTTTTTATAATTAACTCTATTTCAGAGTTTTTATATTTATCGGCACTTTGTTCTAATTGAACCTTGAGTTTTTCTATATTTAATAAAATTTCGTAAATATCTTGAAAAAGTTCATTGTTATCACTCTCCCAGTTTAAAGAATCTGCTTTTAGCTTATCTTTTGCATACTGAATCGTAAACTCAATTCCTCCTGATTCAAAAATATTTTGGGAAAAACCTATTGATACGCTTTTATTAAAACTATCGGAATCTTTATTAAAAGTGTGACTTCTTTTGATATTTGAGGTTAAATCAATAGAAGAGATCCACTCATTTTTCAGCTTTTCGTAATTTTCCTGTATTATCTTCTTCTCTATCTCTCTTAAATCTTTTTTGTCTTTATTTAAAATCGTTAAATTATTCGCAAAAAGAAGTGAAGATAGAAAAGAGAGTATTATAAATTTTTTCAATTTATATCTCCTTTTCTTTTCAACATCTAATTATAGATTAATACTATAAACCTTTTTTAAATAAAAGTTTAACAGTTTTTTAATAAAACAATTTTAATAACTATTATTAGAGATTTAAGTTACTGCTTTTTTTTATTTTCTTCTTCTACGAAATCGACTTTACACTCTTTTGTCTCTTCTACTAAAGCTCTTGCAACAATATCATCTTCTACTATGATATGTTCCAAATGTAGATTTTGAAGTTCCTCTTTTTCGCTAAATCTTGTCACTTTTACTATAGTTTTAGTATTATGGGTCAAATCATTTATAACTTCACATACTAAATGAACTTTTTCGGGATTATCAATTGCAACTATTACGGCACAAGCTTGTCTTATATTTACGGATTCCAAGATATGTTTATGTGCTGCATTTCCGAAAATTATAGGTTCATCATCTAAATAACCCATTTCAAAATATTTAAGATTGTGTTCGACTATTACATATTCATGTCCGTCAAGTCTTAAATTAGCTGCAATTTCTTGACCTAAATGTCCATAACCTATAACTACAACATGACCTTTTGTATCTTTATCTATATTGTAAGTATTTGCTATACTCAAAGGATCTTCAGGAAGTAATTTTCCCGCAAACTTAGAGAGATTTTTTAAAATAATAGGTGTTAAAATCATAGATATTACTATGGTTACTATCAAAATCTGTGAATATGTAGGATTTATCAGATTGGAACTTCTTGCAAGTTCAAGTACAGCCAAAGAGAATTCCCCTATTTGAATCAAAGATAAAGCTGTTTTAAAAGCAACTCTTTTTGTATCGTCGATTCTTACTATTAAATAGATTATCAAATATTTAATAAGCAGCAAAGTGGGAAGAAGTATTAAGATTATAAGAATATTTTGTGCAATTACGGAGAAGTTTATCTGCATTCCTACAGTAATAAAGAAGACTCCCAAAAGAAGATTTCTAAAAGGTGTCAGGTCTGCTTCTACTTGATGTTTAAACTTTGTCTCACTAATCATCATACCTGCTACAAAAGCTCCTAAAGAGTAAGTAAATCCGAAATAATGGGCAAGATATGAAGCTCCTATTGCAACAAGCAAAACAGAAGCTACAAAAAGTTCATCGGATTCTGCTTTGGTTACATGTTCAAAAAAAGGTTCTAAAAGATATCTTCCTACAAGATAGAGTAGAGCTATAAGAATAAATGCGGCAACTGCCGTATTAAAAATAAGTCTTATAACATCATGCTCACCGTTTGAAGTAAAAAAAGAGATCATTAATAAAATAGGAATAACTGCAATATCCTGCATTATTAATATTCCTAAAACTCTTTGTCCATGCCTTTTTTTAATATCATTTGTTTCATTATAGGTTTTAAGTACGATTGCCGTAGAAGACAAAGACAAGGCCGCACCTATTACTAAAGAAGTTTTAAAATCAAAGCCCAAAACAAACATACAAATAAGAGTTACAAATATAGTAGTTACGATAATTTGCAGACTACCTGTGAAAAAGACCTCTCTTCGCATCTGTTTTAGATGACTAATAGAGAACTCCAATCCAATGGTAAACATCAAAAAGACTACACCGAATTCGGCAATCTCTTTTAAGTCATGATTATTTACGGCATTATGCAGATCAAAAACATAAGCGATTATCGTTCCTGTTATAATATAACCTATAATAGTCGGAAGATGAACTTTTTTTAATACAAGATTTACAATAATTGCAATAAACAAAGTCCAAACAATAATCCCTAACATTTTAACCTCAACTTTAGATATAGTGCATCTGCTTATACCCTTCTACTCTTTTTTTGTAAGCAGAATTAAGCATTGCATTTTTATGATCTAGGAAATCTATTGCCAGACACTCTTGATTTCCTCTTCCTATTCTTCCTAAATATTGAACTAATCTTCCGTAATATGATATAGGTGTCGCAAAAATAATTGTATTTAAATGAGGAAAATCTATTCCTTCCCCGAAATATGAAGTAGTAGCCAGTATCAAACTTTTTTGTTCGATTTGTGCCATCTTCTCTTCTTGCTCTTTTTTACTTATGCTTCCGTGTATCGAAACAAAATCAATATCCATACTTGAAAGTTTTTGTTCTAAAATATTTATATGTTCTATTCTATCAGTTAAAAGTAAAATTTTCCTTTTTTTATTTAATAAAATTTGCTCGATAATAAGATTGTTTCTTTTTTCATCCCTTGAAATTTCATTAATAAGTTCTGCATAAGTTTCACAATTACTTGTAAAATCCGTTCTTATTATTTTTAGATGATTTTTGACACTTCTTTTACTTTTGTACTCATAAGCTATTTTTCCAAGTTGTTCAAAGAGTATCGGCTGTAAGCCGTCTTTTCTATTTGGAGTGGCACTTAGACCTAAGATATATCTTCCAAAAAAGTTTTTAACGATTTGTTCAAAGGTAACTGCCGGGATATGGTGGCATTCGTCAACTATTACAAAAGAGTATTCATTTATAATTTCAGGAGAATTTTTAAGACTTTGCATTGTAGCTACATCTATTTTTCCGTTTAGTTTGTTTTTCCCTTTTCCTAGATATCCGATATCTTTTTTATCATAAGCAAAATAATCCACAAATCTCTCTATCCATTGACTTAAAAGCATATTTTTATTTACTATTATTAAAGTGCTGCAAGCTCTTAGTTCAAACATTTTTGCTCCAATTAAGGTCTTTCCAAAACCCGGAGGAGCAACACAAATACAAAAATCATTTTTATTAATAGCCTTAATTGCCTCTTCTTGTTCTTCTCTTAATTCAAATTTTATTTTTTTTGTCTCAATTTTTTCCAGATAAGTTTTATTTTCAATGATATAATTTACACTATACTCTTTAAAGAACTCTTCAACTTTATAAATCAAACCTCTTGGAAGTTTTAAATAGACTTCATCTTCTTCAAAATTTTTTATTACTCTTGGAGTGTTATATAAAGGTTTTCTTAACTTTAAGAGAACTTTTACCTGAGGGTTATCAAAAGTTGCAAAACTTTTTAATTTGTTAATAAAACTTTTTGATAAATCTTTTGTCGGAATATATAAAAAATCATATAGCTTGATATTCAGTTTAAAAGGAGGTATTTGTATATCCTCTAAAATAAAACTTGTATTATTAACCGATTCAAAATCCAAATATTTATTCAATGTTTGAGAAGATATTTTTTTTATATTTAATAAAACTTTCCACTGATCCGTATAGACTTTTTTCGTAACAGGGTCAAAAAAGACTGTTTTGTTTTCATTTCTAAAGCCTAAGTGCAGAGGAATTTCAATAGGTTCTTCTAAACCGGCTTTTGTGGAAAAATCTTTGTTGGGATAGATTTTTGCGTTTATATTTGATTTTCTTAAAATATATTGGGCAAATTTTCTGGCATCTTTACTGCTTGTTTTTGTTTCAAAAAAGAGCCAAACATAAACTGAACCGTAAGAGCTGTATTCAAATAAAAAGTCCTCTTTTAAAAGAGAAAAAGTATCTAATAAACGTTGGATATCTTTTGGTAAAATTTCTAAAACTATAAATTTTACTCTGTTTTGTTCATCTATTAAATATGAAGCAAGATGGATTTGTCCCCTTAAATGCAGTTCCAAATCTTTATTTGTAATAGGGATGAAATCACTGCCTTTAAAAGTTTGAGTAACGGGAAAAAATCTCTGTTTTATTCTATCTTTACTAATCCATTTTCTGGCATATATATCTTTTCTATTTACAAAGAGTTCTTCAAAAAGTTGAATTTTTTCATCTTTTGAGAGTTTTCTTTTTAGGTTATAATAGGTCTGTTTTTTTAACTCTTCCTCAAGTTTTGCAATCTCTTTTTCAATCTCATTCTTTTGAGAATAGAGCGCTTCTAACCGTTCATGAATTGTTGGATTCATGTTTAATTTGTTGTGCAGGACTTAATATTATGTTATTGATTTTATTTTCAACTTCATCATATTTACTTGTTAGATTAGAACCTTTTCTAATGCCTTGCCCTTCAAATTTTCCGTCTTCTTCTATTATGAGTTCATTGTACTTCATATTTCCGATGACTTTACCTTCTGATAGAATCTGAACCTGATTACAGTCTATTTTACCGTCTAAAAGTCCGCTTACAATTAAATTGTTTGCTTTTATATCACCGATTACTTCACCGGTTTTTCCTATAGAGATTAAATCTGCTTCTAATATAACCCCTTCAAACTTTCCGTCGATATGCACACTTCCTTCGGTAGTTATACCGCCGATTATGCAAGTCCCATGGGCAATTACCGTCGCACCATTTTTGACTGTTCGTTTATTAGCCTTACCAAAGATTCCCATCGAACTCTCCTCTCTTTTTTAAAGATAGTATAAAAATTTCCTAACTGCCATTTTATAAATTGATTTGGATTTAAAATCCTAGAGCCGTATCTGACTTCATAGTGTAAATGCGGAGCCGTACTTCTACCGCTGTTTCCACTTAAACCGATTTTTTGATTTTTTCTTATAATATCACCTGTTTTTACATAGATTTTATTTAAGTGGGCATACACTGTTTCAAAACCAAAATTGTGTCTGATTTTAATTACCCGTCCAAAACCGCCTGTGTCATTAGCTCTTGCAAAACTTACAACACCATCTCCTGTTGCAAAAACTTCTGTTTTTCTTTTAGCTCTTAAATCTATTCCTCTGTGAAATTTTTTCTTTTTTGTTACAGGATGTATTCTATATCCAAAAGAAGAAGTGATTGTAGTCTCTCTTAGAGGTGAACCGCTAGGCATTGTTGTTAACATATACATTTTTATTCTATCATTTATTGATTTTAATGTTTCTTGTGTTATCTCTTCTTTTTTCTCATTATCGCTTCTAAGACCTATCATTTCCTCAATATGATCGAGTTTTGAACTTAGAGCGTTTATATCCTCTACTTTCCCTTTTATCTGCATAGAATAAAAATGATTTTGTGCTTGAAGTTTTTTTTCTTTTTCTACTAAAACAGAGATTTGTTGCTCTTTTTTTTGAATCTCTTGTTCTTTTTCCTCTTTCAAAGTGTCAACATTGTCATTTAATTCCGAAATAAACCAAAAAGAGATAGCGATTATTAACAATACGACTAAAACTATAATCAATGCGACTTTTTTTATTATCTGATGTACATTATAAGATCTTGTACTACGAACATCAGAGATGGTAATTATTAATCTATTTTTCATCAAAACTTAAATCTTTCAAAAATTTTTCAACTACTAAAAATGAACCGAATACCAAATACTCTTTATCATCACTTATTTCATTATTAGTATTAATTATTATATTCAATTTATTACAAATATCTAATAAATTATTTTTATCAACAACCCTTTTATCATCCAAATCTATAATTCTTATTTCAGATATTATAGGTTTTAAGATTTTTAAGACCTCTTTATAATCTTTATCTTTATATGAATTATATATAAGACTCACTTTTTTATTTTCAAACTCTTTTAACAACACTTGTGCGGCTAAAGGGTTATGTCCCACATCTACTGTAATATTAGAAGCTATTTTTTGGCAACGTCCGAAAAGTTTTACATCATCAAAAAGTTTTTCATCTATCTCAATACCAAGCTCTTTTAGAGTCTCTATTACAAGATGAAGATTTCTTCTTAAAAAAAGAGGAAATTTTTTATTTAAATTAGACTCTTCAAAATTTTCAACTTTTTTAATAAGAATATCTCTGTCAAACTCTTCTTTTAACTCTTTTTTTACTTCTTTTGCCACATCATAAACTTCGTCAAAAACTTGATAACCTATAAACATTTTTTTATCGGCTGCTCTCATTTTTGTTTTTGCAATCTCTTTTATGCTGTTTCCTAGAAAATTTTGATGATCTAAACCTATAGTCGTAATTAAAGAGATATCAGCAGGAACTACGTTTGTTGCATCAAATTCTCCTCCAAGCCCTGCTTCAAGTACCAAATAATCTAAACCGTCTGATAAAACAAGAGCTAAAAGAGTTGTATATTCAAAATATGTAAGTTTTTCTAAAAGATAAAGAGGCAGATATTTTTGAATTTTTCTACTTGCATAGTTTAATTCAAAATCTAAACTGTCTTTTCCGTTTATCCAAATTCTTTCATTAAATTTCAGAATATGAGGAGAACTATAATGCAAAATCTTAAAAGATTTTTTATGTAAATAGTGGGCTAAAAATCTGCCTGTACTTCCTTTCCCGTTTGTTCCTACTATATGTATAATAAAAGGTATTTTTATATATTTAGATAAGATATCCCAGGATTTTTTAACAATGGAAAAATCAATCTCATCATAATACATAGTTTTATGACTTAAAATATCACTTAAGCAAGCAGTTTTAAAATCCAACATAATCTACTTTTTAAAAGAGTTTATCGCCAGTTTAGAAATTACCTCTTCTAAAGCTTTGCTAGCTGCTTCTTTGATACCTTGGAATCTATTTGAATCCGTAATAGCACCGTCAACGGTATCTATAGGGAAGTCATTCTCTCCTGTTACACTAAAGCTTCCGCTTCTTGTATCATTTTTATAATCAACATGAACTGTTACGGTTGCTTTATATACTTTACTGTACCCTTGAGTATCTTCTTGAACAACCCCCATATTTACTCTTTGCAAATCTAAGTTCATAATGGTATCAGCCTGCGCGGGATCATCAACGATTTTTGAACCAAGTCTATGTACTAATATTTCATTCATTGCATCTTTTATTAATACGACATTTCTAGGATCTTCCAAGTTTATCTTTAGATTTACAAAGACTTTTCCTTTTAGCTCTTTTTTAGTGTAATAAGTAGCTGGCTTATATCCACATCCTGAAATTATAAAAATCAATGAAATAAGAATCAGTAAACGACTTAGTCTCATCTTAACCCTTTACAACCAAATTTACCAATTTATTCGGTACTACAATCTCTTTTATCAACTCTTTGCCTTCTAACCATTTAGAGGCACTATTTTTTGCCGTTGTTAAAATCTCATCTTTTGAAGCATCAGCCGAGATTTCAACTTCGCATCTTTTTTTACCGTTAATTGTAACAGCAAGAGTAATCGAATCAAGTTCAAAAACTTCATCTTTTACTTCAATTTTATCATTAAAATTTTCTCTTTTGAAAAGTTTAGTTGCAAGTTCCCAAGATAGATGAGGGATAATAGGTTCTAAAATATTTGTTAAAATATAATAACCTTCTGCCCAAACAAGTTCGTTGTTTTGTGCTTGAAGTGCGTTCATAGCTTCCATCGAAGCTGCAATTAAAGTATTAAAAGCGTAGGTTTTATTAAATACGTCATTTGATTTTTGTAAAGCCTCATAAACTTTTCTTCTAGCCTCTTTTTCATCTTTTGAAAGTGCAGAGTGATTTATGTTTTTAAAGTTTTCTACAGCTTTAAATGTAACATTAGAACTTCTGTCCGCAAATCTTTTAATAAATTTAAAAGCTCCGTCAACGGCACTGTCATTCCACTCTAACTCTTTTGTAGGAGGAGCTGCAAAAAGGATAAAAAGTCTAGCCGTATCTGCACCGTATTTATCTACAATTAAATCAGGATCTACAACATTTCCTTTTGATTTAGACATTTTTGCACCGTCTTTTAAAACCATTCCTTGCGTTAACAGTCTTTTGAAAGGTTCTCTTGAGTTCGTATATCCCAAATCATTTAAAACTTTTGTAAAAAATCTTGCATATAAAAGGTGTAAAATTGCATGTTCAATTCCACCGATATATTGATCTACATCCATCCAATAATCGCTGTCTTTTTTTGAAACTCCCTCTTTAGTCCATTTTTTTGGATTTGTTGCATATCTTAAAAAATACCAAGATGATTGCACGAAAGTATCAAGAGTATCTGTCTCTCTTATTGCATCTTTACCGCATTTTGGACATTTACAATGTTTCCAAGTAGGATGAGTATCTAAAGGATTTCCTTCTCCTGTTATTTCAACATCTTCAGGAAGAGAAATAGGCAGATTTTCACTTTTTTCAGGAACCAATCCACAATCTTCACAATGAACAAAAGGAATAGGAGCCCCCCAGTATCTCTGTCTTGAAACTCCCCAGTCTCTTAGTTTGAAATTAATCTGTTTTGAACCTAAAGAGTTTTGTTCAAAATGATAGATTATCGATTTTTTTGCTTTTGTATTTTTAAGTCCTGAAAAACCTTCAGAATTTATTAATTTACCCTCACCTGTATAAGCCTCAGTCATATTTTCAATTAATCCCGAATCTCCTACAATCACTTGTTTTATAGGTAAATCATACTCTTTGGCAAACTCAAAGTCTCTTTCGTCATGCGCAGGAACTGCCATTACGGCACCTCCACCGTATGAACTTAGAACAAAATTGGCAACCCAAACAGGAATTTTTTGAGCAGTTAAAGGGTGAATAACTTCTATTTCTAAAGATACTCCCTCTTTTGGCATTGTTGCTCTATCTCTTTCGCTAACTTTTTGCATAGCTTTAATTGCTTCAATTTTGCTATCACTTAAAAGTTTGTTTTCTACTATATATTTAACTATAGGATGTTCAGGAGCCAAAGCAGAATAAGAGATTCCGTAAATCGTATCGGGTCTAGTTGTAAAAACTTTATATGAATCAAACTGTTTATCTAATTTGTATCTTGACTCTTTAGAGAGTTCAAAACTAAACTCTAAACCTTCACTTCTTCCTATCCAATTCTCTTGCATAGTTAAAACTTGTGAAGGCCATTGTCCTTCTAAAGTTTTTAAATCATCTAACAACTCTTGAGCATACTTAGTAATAGCTATGTAATAACCGGGCATCTCTTTTTGGATTACAGGAGTTCCGCATCTCCAGCAGCACCCCTCTTCAATCTGCTCATTTGCCAATACGGTTAAATCATGAGGACACCAATTTACATTTGTTGATTTTCTATATAAAAGTCCCTCTTCATACATTTTTATAATAAACTCTTGTTCCCATCTTGTATAAAGTTCGTCAGAAGTAGCAAACTCTCTTGTAGTAGAAAAAGAGAGACCTAAAGCTCTTAATTCATCTCTCATATAATCTATATTTTCATAAGTCCATTTTTTAGGATGAAGTTTATGTTTTATCGCCGCATTCTCCGCAGGCATACCGAAACTATCCCATCCTATGGGATGAAGTACGTTAAAATCTGCTTTTCTAAAATATCTTGCAAAAGCATCACCTAAACAGTAGTTTCTTACATGTCCCATATGAATTCTACCGCTTGGGTAAGGGAACATACTTAAAATATATTTTTTATCTTTTTTATAATCTTCTTGAGGTTCAAAACTATCATTCTCTTTCCAATAGTTTTGCCACTTTGTCTCTATTTCCTTTGGATTATACTCCATATTTAATACTCTTCCTTATCTTGACTTTTTGCACTCTCAATCAATGCTAAAGCTATTGAGAATATATTTGCTACTATTGCTCCTATTGCAAGAGAAGTAGCCATAGGTTCATCTCCTATAAAAGTTAATACCATAAAAGAGGGAATAAGGTGTAAGTCCGCAACTAATGAACTAGCTAACAATTCAGCTGCCAGCAGATTTTTAACACCGATTTTTAATATTGTTGAAATAACATTGACCCCTGCTGCTAAAAAAAGTGCTACTGCGTTTGGTTCATAAAGAAACCCTGCTGTAGTAGTTAAAGACATGAGCGAAAAGAATATATAAGTTACCTTACCCCAATCCATGATTATCCTTCATATGTTTTCTTAAAGCCAATATTTTACCTAAAATATGTTAAAAAATGACTTTTAAGAGGTGGGCTTATTACTTTATATCCTGCTTATTTTTCTTTGCACTTATAATAAGTTGATAAATCAAATAAAGAATTATAAGTTTAAAAAGAAGTTCTAAAATCAAAACTGCACCGAAATCAAGTTCAAAAAAATGCAGAGGATTTAAATTGTTTAATAAAAACTGCAAACTGAAATCATTTGTTACAACAAAATAGAGTCCTATTAAAGTAAGTATAAGCAGTCTAAATCTGTTTTTCGTATCATCATAAATAATAGTATATATACAAAACCAGACAAAGATAGTAACTCCAAGACCTACTAATACTTCAACAGTAGGTGTATGTGGAACTTTTACCGAGTATTCAACATATTTATCAACCCAGATAAATTCCACAATAGCTGCAACAACTTCTAAACAAAAAATCCAAAATAGTACCAGTTTCCAATTTGTAGAGTTTTGGGATGTTATTTTATCAAAGCTTTCTTTTACCTGTTTTAGTTTATCTTTGTTCATTTGGTTATCTCGTCTTAAAAAATTTTTATATTTTAAAGTTATTTTTTATATTATAGCATTATTTTATATTAAAAAAATGTTAAGAATAATGATTTTATTTCAATTTCATTATTTTTTAGAGAGTTTTACTCATCTATTTTCTTCTTGTATTTTGTCTTATTGAAATTATTAGTTGGTAGATTAGATATGCGATTATAATTTTGTAAAGAAATTCTCCAAAAGTTAAATTATCCCAACTATTCATTACAGAAAATGGATTAATATGATTTACAACTTTATACAATTGAAAATCACATGTAATAAGCGAATATAGTCCATAAGATATTAAAGAAAAAAATATTAGAAATATATTTTTAAAAATGTTTTCTAAAGTTGATAAACATAAAGAAATCGTCATGATAAAAATAAACGGTATAAATGAAATAAAGTTTACGCCAAACATACTAAAATTATTTTCTATAATCCCTATTGCAAAAGTAAAATTTATTATCCAAAATAGTGCTAGTAGCCAATCTTGTGAATGATTTGATGATATTCCATGTATTTTAAAAACTAGCCATTCAAAAAAGTTTTTACCTTTTTTTAAATCTGCTTCTAGTTCTTTTTCTCTTTCTTTCATTTCTAGGGCATAGAATTTATTTGCTTCTATTATATTGTTTTGTTGTTCAAAAGAGTTTTTTATAATTCTTGCAGTTTCGCGGTTTATTCCAGTTACTTCTATACCTAAAAGGTTTAATTCTCCTGAAATTAAAGAATTACTTAAATCTAATTTATTAATAAACTTAGTATTCTTAAAGGAACTTACCCCTTTTAACTTTGTATATTCAAAATCTATTTTATGAAGAATTGAATTATTTAAATTAAACAATGAATTAAATTCACAAGAAAATAATTCCAACTCTCTTATATGAGAATTTTCAATTCTTACTTCATCAAAAAACTTAGAATTATAAAAATTGAAAGTTCCTTTGAATTCTTTTTCATTTTTTATTGCTACTAAAGTTTTAAATTCACAATTTGATAGCATTATTTCAGAAGAACATAAATTGTCGCAGAAGGAAACTACTCCATCAAATACTATAAAACTAAATTCTATATTATCTAGAAAAACGCACTCTTCAAAATAAATATCTTTACTAATTTTTGAAAAATTAGTAACATCTAAAGTATCTCTAGGAAAAAAATTACCATAGTTATATGGGAATATAAAATTTTTAAAACTATACCTATTCAAAAGCTTATCTGACCTATAAATATTTTGTTCAATTATTGATTCATTTAATTTTTTCCAAAAATATTCTCTCTTTTCTTCTGATATTTGCCAATTTTTATTTTCACCTTCTAACTCATACCAATTATCTTTATTACAATGAAAAATACAGTTATTTGAATTAGTTAAACTTCTTTCATATTCATCAAATTTTCTATTACAATTTGGAGATTCACACTTATATGATTTTTCAGCCATATTTTTCCTAAATAAAATTGTTGTTTTTATTATATTTAAAATATCTTGTATTTTTTCTTGAGGGATAAACTCCTCGCTTTCATACTTTTTTATTGAAAAAAGTATGGCAAAAAATAACCAGACGGTTGTTGAAGGCAAAGATTCCCTCCAGATTTGTAATTATTTTCTGCCTTGCGAAACTCAATAAAAACGTGACATTAAGTCACCTTTTTATCTCAAACATTCTCAGGCTTTTCCGAAAAGAATTAAAAACCTTCCGGCTTCAACAAAGTCTGGACTTTATGGAGTTGCAAATTTTTTGATGTAAATTTAACACGATACCAATTTAAATAAAATGGTACTAAAAGAATAAAAGCTTTTTGAAAATAAAGAGTTAATTAAAATGCAATAATAAAAAAAGGAGGCAGTTAAAAACCACCTCCTTTATGAAAATTATAAGAAAACAGTTTTTAAACCGTTCCCTTTTCATACATAGCTCTTATTTTCTCTTTTTCTTTTTTTCTTTTTAATTTCTCAGCCTCTTTTTCTCTAAAACTTGCTATTGAGAATTTTAACTGTACTAAGAAAGATGCGGCTATAAAGATTGATGAATATGTACCTACTATAATACCAACTAACATTGTAAATGCGAATCCGTGAATTATTTCTCCACCGAAAGCAAAAAGTGTTACAACAACAAAGAATGTTGTCAATGAAGTAAGTGTTGTTCTTGATAGTGTTCTGCTTACAGATTCATTTACAACTGAATTTAATTCTGTCTCTTTTGAAGTTTGGATTCCTTCTCTGATTCTGTCAAATACGATAATCGTGTCATTTAGCGAGTATCCAAGGATTGTTAAAATTGCCGCTAAAATATCCAAGTTTACTTCAACGCTGAAAAGTGAAATTGCTCCCATTGCTATTGTAATATCGTGAGCCAGAGCTAAAATTGAAGCAACGGCAAATCTCCATTCAAATCTAAATGATACGTAAATTAAAATCACTATTAAAGCAAGAGACAGAGCCATTATCCCTTTTTCTCTTAACTCTCCACCGACTTTTGGTCCAACCATATCGACTCTTCTGATTTCAAAACTACCTGTTGGATCAAGAAGTTTATGCATTGTATCACTAATATCGTTTTTCAAATTTGAAGATGACCCTGTAATTCTAATAACAACTTCTTGCGGTGTACCGAATTCTGTTATTGATGAACCTTTATATTCGGTATCTTTTAATACTTCCCTGATTTTATCGATAGGCGCTTTTTGCTCATATTTTACTTGAACTATTGTTCCTCCTGCAAAATCAATACCAAAATTTAACCCTTTTGTAGCAAGTAAAAAAATCGATGCAATAATTAAAACAGCAGAGACTCCAAGAAACGGGATTCTTTTTCCCATAAAATCATATATTTTTTCGCTTTTAAATATTTCCATTATTTAATCCCAAACCATTTATTTAAGTTTTTATCTTTTGACATTTTTGGCATTAATGCCTCATAGATACCGTGTGTTCCTAATATTGCAGTTAGCATTGATGCTAAAATACCTATTGAAATAGTTACTGCAAAACCTTTAATAGGTCCTGTTCCGTAAGCGTATAAGATTACTGCTACTAAAATAGTCGTAATATTTGCATCTAAAATTGCACTCATTGCATTTGCATAACCGTTTTCTACCGCTTTTGGAATTGACATTCCCGATCTTAAAAGTTCTCTGATTCTTTCACTGATAATTACATTGGCATCAACAGCCATACCTACTGTTAAAACTATACCTGCCATCCCGGGAAGAGTTAAAGTCGCTCCGAACATTGCCATTACGGATATTATAATAAATATATTCGATACTAAGGCAACATTTGCAATTATTCCTGCATTTCTATAATAAATAATCATAAAAATAAATACTACTAAAAAACCTGAAATAAGTGCTATCATAGAAGCTTGAATAGAATCCGCTCCCAAACTAGGACCGACACTTCTTTTTTCCAAAAGTTCTACGGAAGCAGGAAGAGCCCCCGATCTTAAAGCAATTGCTACATTTCCCGCTTCAACTGTCGAGAAGCCGCCTGAAATTTGTCCGCTTCCTCCACCGATTCTTTCTCTGATATTTGGAGCTGAGTATACTTTTCCGTCAAGAACTACGGCTAATCTTTTTCCTACATTTTTACCGGTAAAATCACCGAAAATTCTTGCTCCGCTTGAATTTAAGGTAAAATTGATTATCGGTTGGTTTGATTGATCAAAAGCTACTTTTGCATCTATTACTTGACTTCCGTTTAAGATAGGAATCTCTTTTACAAGATATTTAATCTGAGGATTACTTGTATCTTCTAAAATCACGTCCCCGTATTGTGCCGCTTGATATTTTGTGAGATTATAAACTTGGTCTGCTCTCTCTTCATCAACTGCCATAAGTTCAAGGTTTGCAGGTTTTGAGATAAGCTCTCTTGCAGCTTTTTCATCTGCTACTGTTTTAATACCCGGAAGTTCAACTACGATATCTGTTTTCCCTTGTCTTATAACATTCGGTTCAGCCAAACCGAACTGGTCAAGTCTGTTTCTGATAGTTTCAACGGCTTGGGCAACTGCCAAATCTTTTGTTCTCAGCTCTTCTTCATTACTTAGAGAAATTTTATAATCCAATCCCTCTTTTGTAATATTCAAGCCTTTGATATTGTCCAGCATTTTATCGACTCTTGGAAGTTCGTCTTTATCCAATACCGTAAAAACAACATTATCATCTTTAATACCCAAATCTTCTATTAATATCTCTTCATCATCGGCAAAATATTTAACCGAAGTTGCTATTGATTTTATTTTAGAGGTCACGGCTTCATCGGTTTTTACACCAAGAAGCATATGCAAACCACCTTGTAAATCAAGTCCTAAAGATATTTTTTTTCCTGTTTCGGTTTGTAAAAAAGAGGGGATTGAGAAGACAATTCCAAAAATGATACTTAAAATAAAAATAACAAGTCTATAATTAAAGATTTTCAATCTTAGTCCTTAAAATGTAAGTGTAAACATAGAAAATTAAAACATGTAGAAAATACATGTTTTAAAATTTTCATCAGTCTAGAAGTTTTGCAACAAACTCTTTTGCAAGCTTCATTTCTGAGTTATCGTGGTTTTTAACTACTAAAAAGTCATCTTCTACTTTTGTAATTTCAACCATTAAGCCACCATTTGTTACAATCTTATCACCTTTTTTCAGAGCTGCAATCATCTCTTTATGCTTTTTAGCTTGTTTTTGCTGCGGTCTGATAATTAGAAAATAAAAAATTGCAAACAATGCAACAAGAGGTAGTAATGAGCTTAATAAATCTGCACTTTGACCTTCCATTCAATTTCCTTTTAAAAAAGTTTTTTCTATGTTTTTAGTAAAACGCGACAATTTTAACAAAACTTATATAATAAAAGGCTTGATAACTTCTTTATTTTTCAGCGCCTTTATTTACCTTGCCCATTTTAATATAGAATACAAAATTTTAGATACGATTTTAGGACTTGTTTCACTATATTTAGTGCTTAAAATAGATAAAAAAGCTCTTTTTGTAGCAGGATATTTTATAGGTATATTTTGGTTTTTTTGGGTAGGGAACTCTTTTGAATACTACAATTTAGGATATCTTTCATTTTTCATTCCTTTGTTTTTCGGCTTAGGTTATGGAATTATTTTCTTTATTATAGGAGTATTTGATTTTACTTTTTACAGGGCTTTTATTCTCTTCGTTCTCTCTTTTATCCACCCTTTTGGTTTTAATTGGTTTATACCTGAACTTCTTTTTATTAACAGTTTCTTAGATACTTCCAAAATCTCTTTTGCACTTATTTTATTATCCCTTTTTATTTTAATTGAATTTCCTAAAAAAACTAAAATTTTGGCAGTTATATCTCTGCTTTTTACATATACAAACAGCGGTCAATATATTGAAAATCCCCCTAATATAAAAATCTCAATGCCCCAGTTAAATATTAGCCAAGATCAAAAATGGTTGAAATCAAATATTCCTGATTTGGTTGAGAATAATTTAAAGTTAATAGATAATGCCATTAAAGAGAAGAAAAATCTTATTATTCTTCCTGAAACCGTTTTTCCCGTAGTATTAAACAAAAGACATGAACTTTTGGCAAAGCTTCTTAAAAAATCTCATTTTATAGATATCATTGCCGGAGCATTATATTTAGAAGAGGGAAATTATTATAATGCAACATACCATATTTCAAAAGGTGAAGCTTTGGTTGCAAAAAAAGTTGTTTTAGTTCCTTTTGGAGAAGAGATTCCATTTCCTAAATTCTTAACAGACTTTATTAATAAAATCTTTTTTGACGGAGCCGAGGATTATAAAAAAGCAGCCTCTCCTACGGATTTTGTAATAAACGGTGTAAAGTTTAGAAATGCCATTTGTTATGAAGCTACCAGTGATAAAATCTTTCAGAATCTAGATGGAGTAAAATATATGATAGCTATTTCAAACAATGCTTGGTTTACTCCCTCAACTGAGCCTACTTTGCAGAAAATGCTTTTAAAATATTATGCAAAAAAATATAATATTACTATTTTTCATTCGGTAAACGGCAGTAAAAATACTATAATAAGACCTTAAATTATTTTTTGATAATATTCATCAAAATTTAAATTTAAAGGTTTCTTTATGGAAGAATACATCTCTCAGATTCTAAATCTGGCAATCGAATATGCACCCAAACTTGCACTGGCAATTGTTACTCTTATTTTGGGTTTATGGGCTATAAAATTAGTTGAAAAAATTTTAGAAAAAACTTTAATTGCTTCAAAAACAGATAAAACTTTAATTCCTTTTCTTAAAAGTCTTACTTCATGGATATTAAAAATACTACTTTTTATATCTGTTGCCTCAATGGTCGGTATCGCAACAACCTCATTTGTAGCAGTTCTAGGTGCAGCAGGTTTAGCTGTAGGTTTAGCATTGCAAGGCTCTTTGTCTAACTTTGCAGGAGGAGTTTTATTACTAATTTTCAGACCTTATAAAATAGGTGATTTAATTGAAACGCAAGGTCATGTAGGAAAAGTAAAAGAGATTCAGATTTTTAATACTATTCTAACAACTTATCAAAATAAAACTATTATTATTCCAAACTCTGTTATTTCATCAAACTCGATTACTAATATTTCAGGAAACGGAACTTTAAGAGTCGATATGGAAATCGGTATCTCGTATGAGAGCGATATTGACAAAGCAAAAGAGGTTATTTTGAATACTGTTGCAAAAAATGAAAATGTATTAAAAGATCCTCAATGTATTGTAGGAGTAAATGCACTTGCGGATAGTTCGGTTAATCTTTTGGTTTTACCTTGGTGTAATACGGAAAATTACTGGGATGTATATTTTGGACTAAGAGAAGAGATTAAAAAAGCACTTGATGCAAACAATATCACAATCCCTTTTCCACAAAGAGATGTACACATTATAAATTCATAAAAATAGAGTATTTTTACTCTATTTTAAATCTCTTTTTTACTCTTTCTAAAATCTCATCTTTTTGCAGCTCTTCGTCTATTTGCAGATTTAGAGCATAATCTAAAATCTCTTTAAACTCTTTTGAGGGTTTCATTCCCAATGTTATTAAATCTCTTCCTTGTACAAAAGGTTTTAAAGCTTCATTTGAGATATTCATTTCTACCGCTTTTTCTAAAAGCCATTTTACGGCTTCATCACATTTTTCTTTATTTGGAATTGTTCTTCCTTTACAATCAGCCAAACAGACTAAACATAAATCTTCAATATTACACTTTAAAGAGAGTCTTTTTACGGCTTTTAGTGAAGAGTGCGCTTTATATAATTGAAATGGTGCTAAATGGTTTTTAATCAAAGGGATAATTTTTTCTATAAATTTTTTTTCACTCGTGATTTTGCTCAAAAAACTAATTGCAGGTTCGACTCCCAAAGCTTCATGTTTGTGTGAAGTTATTCTTCCGTTTATCTCTTTTGTACAAAAAGGTTTTCCAAAATCATGGCATAAAACTGCATAAAAAAGATAAAGATCCCTGTATTGCTCACCTGTTTTTATTTTAACCATTTCATCAAGGCTCATTAAAGTATGAATCCAAACATCACCTTCAGGATGATACTCTTTATCTTGTATACAGCCTACTAAAGCCTTTAATTCAGGAAAATAGTCTAAAATACCCAACTCTTTTAAAAGATTAAATCCAAGTGATGGTTTTTCTGATTTTAAAAAAAGTTTTTTAAACTCTTCAAAAATACGCTCTTTGGGCAAAGTTTTAAACTCTTCTGTTTTTACCATTTTTTTACAAAGCTTTTGAGTATTAAAATCAAGTTTCAGATTAAATCTTGAGCAAAATTGCACGGCTCGATAGACCCTTAAGGCATCTTCTATAAAAGTTTCATCTTTTATATGTCTTAGAATTTTGTTTTCTAAATCTTTGATTCCCTTATAAGGGTCTAAAAATCTCTTTTCAAAATAGTCATAACCTATTGAATTTATAGTAAAATCTCTTCTTAAAGCTGCTTCTTTATAACTTAGAGAAGCGGAGGTATCAACTTCAAAACCTTTATGACCCTTATCTATTTTCTTTTCAATTCTTGCCAATGCAAAATCAAAACTATACTCTTGTGCAGTTAGAAGTATTACTCCAAAAGATCTTCCGACCTCTTTAACTCTGCCGAATTTTTTTAAAGATTTTTCTACTTTTTCAAAAGAGTCCACATTGAAAAGTTCAATATCATAATCTTTTGAAGGAAGGTTTAAAAGCGAGTCTCTAACGCAGCCACCTACAAGTATCGGCAAAACACCGATACTTTTAAGCTCATATAAAATATCCTCTAATATTTCGGGGATATTAATCATTATTGTGGTGGTGTACATCCTGTTGCGGATAAGGAATTGTAATTCCCTCTTTGTCAAATGTAACTTTTACATTTTCCGTTAAGTCAAATTTTACATCCCAATAATCAGCTGTTTTTACCCAAGCTCTTACTACAAAATTAACAGAAGAGTCTGCAAGTTCCGAAACAGCTACCGTAATTCCTTTGTCTTTTAAAACTCTTTCATCTGCTTCAACAAGAGAAGTTAAAATATTTTTTGCTTTTTTAATATCATCATCATAAGATATTCCTACAAGCAAATCGACTCTTCTTTCAGGTTTTGCATTTATATTTGTAATAGAACCGCTTGAAATTGAACCGTTTGGCACAATGATTTTTTGGTTATCCGGAGTAATTAAAATAGTATTAAAAATCGAAACTTCTTCAACTTTTCCCGTAACGCCTGCTGCATTAATAAAATCTCCTACGTTAAAAGGTCTAAAAAGAATAATCATAACACCTGATGCAAGATTTCCCAATGAATCTTTTAAAGCCAAACCGATAGCTAAACCTGCCGCACCTAAAATAGCAAAGAACGAAGTTGTATCAACTCCCAACTGTTTTAGTGCTGTTAAAACTACAATTACTATTAAAACATAGTAAATAATGTCATCTAAAAAATTTGCTAAAGTTGCATCCACTTTACTATTTTTTAACATCATTTTATTGGCAAAATCTGCAATTTTTCTTGCTAACCATTTACCTACTACAAATATTACAATTGCAATTGCAACATTAAGTGCATAAAGTCCAATCATATCAGAAACAGTCTCTACACTATTCATATACTCTCCTAAAGTTTTTTAAATTATATCATATTAAGATTACAAATAAGTCATTAAGTTATTTGATTTTTTCAATTAAATAGTTAACAACTTCATCAATAGAGATTTCAACTTTTTCCAAAGTTTTTCTATCTACTACTTCAACAGAGCCTTCTTTTAATTTCTTACCTACTACAACTGCATAAGGGAATCCGATAAGCTCAAAATCTCCCATTTTAAAACCGAATCTTTGTTGTTTTCTATCATCAATGATTGTATCTACCCCGGCATTTTTTAATGCTTCATAGATTTTCATCCCAGCTTCTAGTTCTTCATCTTTTTTTGCATTTGATACAATTACGTCTACAATAAAAGGTGCAGTCTCTTTTGTCCAGATACAACCTTTTTCATCATGGTTTTGTTCAATTACGGCTGCTACTAATCTTGAAACTCCGATACCGTAACATCCCATTTCAAAAGGTTGAGATTTTCCGTTTGAGTCTAAAAATTTTGCATCCATTGCTTCAGAGTATTTTGTTCCTAACTGGAAAATATGCCCCGCTTCAATACCTTTTTTATATTCAAGTTTTCCGCCGCAGCAAGAACAAATATCACCTTCTTGAACAGCTACTAAATCGGCAAAATTAAGATTTTGCATTGAAGTTAAATCAACTCCCGCATAATGAAAGTTTTCTTCATTTGCTCCACAAACTAAGTTATTTTCTTCTTTTAATTCTTCATCTACAAAAACTTTTATATTTTCGGGAAGATTTATTATTCCGCAATATCCTGGAACTAGATTTGCAGCTCTAACTTCTTCTTCACTCGCATCTTCAAGCTCCAAAGCTCCTGCTGCATTGCAGGCTTTTGTCTCTTCAAGTTCATCTGTTCCTCTTACAAAAAACAAAACAACTTCAGATAATTCTTCATAAACAGCTTTTTTCATAACTGCTTTCATAGAGTAAAAAGGATCTGCTTTTAAAAACTCACTAACTTCTGCAATTGTTTTACAATTAGGTGTTTCTATTTTTTGAAGTTCTTTTGTTTCTAAAGGCTCTTTTTTCACAGGTTTTCTAGTAGCTGCTTCAATATTTGCACCGTACTCGCAATTTGGGCAGATAACAAGAGTATCTTCACCTGAGTTTGCCAAAACCATAAACTCTTTTGAACCGCTTCCACCGATAGCTCCGCTATCAGCTGAAACTACTCTAAAATCAAGTCCGAGTCTTGTATAAACATTTTTATAAGTCTCTTCCATTACATGAAATTCTCTTACTAAATCCTCTTTTGTAGCATGAAAAGAGTAAGAATCTTTCATCAGGAATTCTCTTCCTCTCATAAGTCCGAATCTAGGTCTTGCCTCATCTCTGAATTTTGTATAAATCTGATAAAGATTTATCGGTAAATCTTTATATGATGTGATTCTATTTTTAATCATATTTACGACAGCTTCTTCATTTGTCGGACTTAATACGAAACCCATTCCTTTTCTATCTTTAAATTTTAGAAGCTCAGGTCCCATTGCTGTAGCTCTTCCTGATTCTTCCCAAAAAGATAAAGGAGTTACAAAACCGAATTGAACTTCGTTTGCTCCGCTTTTATCCATCTCTTCTTTTACTACGGCTCTTATTTTATCCAATACAATTTTACCAAGGGGCATATAATCATATATTCCAGCACCCGTTTGTAAAATAAAACCTGCTCTTACAAGAAACTGGTGAGAAGGCAGTGTTGCATCATTTGGGGTCTCTTTTGTTGTCGGTATGAACATTTGAGAAAATTTCATTTAATTATATCCTATTCATTTATTTTAAATTTATCGCAATTATGGCTGTTTAATCTGTTTGTATCTGACTTCAAGCCGAAAATTGATTGAAGTGTTCCAACTACGATATCGCATTGATTATCTTTTGAAATTGATTTAATCTTTTTTTGAGGCTGATGAAGATACTCGTTTATCACGGTTTGACAAAGTTTTCTTATATTTGCTTCATCATCTTTATGTATAAAACCTTTTTTCATAGCATGTTCAACTTTTTTATCAATAATCTCTTCGGCTTTTAAATACATATGTTTTACTACAGGTTCAATTTCTAAAGATTTTAACCAGTCAAAAAATTCCAGTGACATTTTATTTACTATTGCATATGCAGTTTTTGCCTGTTCGGCTCTTAAACTCATATTACTGTTTACTATATCTTGCAAATCATCAACAGAGTAAATCATCAAATTAGAAGATTCAATATCGTCAATATCTCTTGGAACTGCTATATCAAACCAAAATCTTTCAAAACTGCACTCTTTTACCATTTCTTGTTTAATAATGGGATATGGAGCAGAAGTTGCCGTTATCATTACAGGAATTTCATTTAACAACTCTTCTAATTTTGAATACTCTTTAACATCTATATGCTCTTCAAAAGTATCTGCCAGCATTTGTGCTTTTTTTGTATCACGGCTTATTAAAACCACGTCAAATCCTGCTGAAAGAAGATGTTTTATAGTTAATTCACTCATCTCTCCTGCACCTATTACAAGTGCTTTTACTCCGGCGGTATCATTTATTATCTCTTTTGCTTTTGCAACTGCCGTACTTGCGACAGAAACAGAACCCGTTCCCAAACTTGTAGCATTTCTCACAGCTGCGGCGCATTTAAAAGAGTAATGCAAAGCTCTTGGAAGATTTTGTTCGCAATAATTTTTAGATAAAGAGAACCTAAAAGCATCTTTTAGCTGTCCTACTATTTGTGTTTCTCCTATTACCAAAGAATCAAGAGCCGAAGCAACTGAGAAAAGATGATGAATTGCCCCGTCATTTTCATATATATCTGCTCTGTCATAAAGATCTTCAAAACCGATTTTTGAATAATTATCCAATTTTTGGATTATTGATTTAGAGGCTTTTGCCGTACTTTCAACCGAAGTTATTATTTCTACTCTGTTACATGTTGATAAAAGTATTGCTTCTTCTATATTTTCATCGTCTAGCAGTTGTTTTAAAAATCTATCTTTATTCTCTTCATTGGGAAATGCCAGTTTTTCTCTAGTTTGAATATCTGTATTTTTATGGGAAAAACTAATACTTAAATAACTCATAATATTAACTCTCTTTGCATATCTTAAATATTTTAAAACTCTCTGTTTATCATTGCACTCATTATCTCTACTAAAGATTCGTTGTTTTCATCTTTTACAGCTTGAATTGCTTCATTTCCGAGATTTTTTGCTTTGTTTATAGAATCTTTTAAAGCTTTTGTTTCAAACATTTGCTCTTTTATCCAAGCTTCTTCTTCTTTTGATAAACTCTTTTTATATAAAGATTGCAGTCTTTTTTTATCTTCCACTCTTTCATATAATAAAAGATAAGGAATCGTAACTTTACCTTCAACAAAATCCAGCATTGCAGGTTTTCCTAAAGTAGCACTGTCTTGCGTTATATCTAAGATATCATCAATCATTTGAAAGGCAAGACCTAAATTTCTACCGTACAGTGCATATTTGTCTCTGTTTTTATTGCTCAAAATTGCGGCAGATTTTGCAGAAGCTTCAATTAAAGAGGCTGTTTTTTTATAAATCATATCAAGATACTTTTCATATGAAGTATTAAAAGAGTCAGTCAAATCTACATCTAACATCTCACCGATACTTAACAAAGTTACGGCATTTGAGACTGTGTATGCAATATCTTTATTCATTTGAGATAGTTCGGTAAAGGCTTTAGAGTATAAAACATCCCCGAACATTATTGAAGTTTTATTGTCAAACAAGGCATTAATAGAGGGTTTTCCTCTTCTTGTATCTGCTTCGTCTATTACATCATCATGTAAAAGTGAAGAGGCATGAATCATCTCAACTATTGCACATAGTTTTATAGACTCTTCATTTACCCCTGCAATTTTTAAAATCAATTTACTTCTTAGCATTTTACCTGTCGGTAAAAGATCCAATAACTTTAAACTCTTCTCATCTTTGCATTCTAAAATAAAATCTTTTATCTTATCTTTTACTTTTTCTAACTCTTCCACTATAAACCCTATGATTCTAACTTACTAACTATATTGCTTGTAAGTTCTAAATATAAATCTTTTTTTATATTTTCTATTTCATCAAGATTTTGAAAGATATACTCTTTAATCAGTCTATCAATATCAAAATCTTCTTCTTTATCTTTTGATAAAAGAAGTTCCATTACTGCAACTTTTTCTAAGAGTTTGTCGAATTCTTCTTCAACAATCTCTTTATTTGCACCTCTTGTAACATCAAAATATTTTGATTTAACGGTTCCAAAAAATATATCGTTTTCGTCCTCAATAAACCAATCTTTTGACATACTTATTTACTTTCTAATCTAACTCTTACTGATTTTGCGTGAGCGGTTAAACCTTCCGTATCTGCTAGAATAGCACAAGCTTCTCCTAATTCGTCAATCGCATTTTTAGAGAAGTTGATAATTGAACTTTTCTTTAAAAAGTTTTCTACATTTAAAGGACTGTAAAATTTAGCCGTACTTCCTGTTGGAAGAGTATGATTCGGTCCTGCTATATAATCACCTATTGGTTCAGGTGTATTTTCACCTAAGAAAATAGCTCCTGCATGCTTGATTTTAGGTAAAAGTTCAAAAGGATTGCTTGTCATAACTTCTAAGTGTTCAGGAGCTATCTCATTCATCAATTTTATTGCTTCTTCCATATCTTTTGCAACTATGATTGCACCTCTGTCTTCAATAGATTTTCTTGCAATTTTTTCTCTGCTTAAATTTTTTAAATAATTTTCAACCTCAACTGAAGTCTCATTTGCAATATTTTCATCTACTGTTATCATAATTGAACTTGCCATTTCATCGTGTTCTGCTTGAGATAATAGATCTATTGCCAGATATTTGGGTTTTGCACTGCTGTCGCTTAAAACTCCAATTTCACTTGGACCTGCTATCATATCAATGTTTACTTCACCGAATACAAGTTTTTTTGCCGTTGCGACAAATATATTCCCCGGACCTGTTATTACGTCAACTTTGGGAATTGTCTTTGTTCCGTATGCCATAGCTGCAATAGCGCTGGCTCCTCCTACTTTAAAAGCTTTGCTTACATTACAGATGTGACATGCAGCAAGTAGAAGTTCATTTACTTCATTATTTGGTGTAGGCGTACAAACTACAATCTCTTCAACACCTGCAACGATTGCGGGAATTGCATTCATCAAAAGGGAACTTGGATAGGCTGCTTTTCCTCCCGGAATATAAAGTCCGGCTTTATCTACAGGAGTTACTTTTTGCCCTAATATTGTTCCGTTTTTTTCAAAATCCACCCATGATTTAGGAAGCTGTTTTTCATGGTATTTTTTTATTCTGTCATAAGCCGTATGTAAAGCTTTTTTTAGATTTTCATCTATGTTATCGTAAGCTTTTTTCATATCTTCTTGAGAAATCATAAGCTCTTCGTCACTTTTAACTTCCCATTTATCAAATTTTTGTATGTGAGATTTTAAAGCTTCATTACCGCTTTGTACTATCTCATCAATTATACCTGTAACAATTGCCGATACCTCTTTAATATCGGTTTTTGCTCTACTTAAAATATTTTCAAACTCTTCATCAAAGTTTGAAGCTGTTGTTTTTATTATTTTCATAATATACTTCCTAATATATCTTTTACAATCTCATCTATAGTTCTATTTTCCACATCAATTTTAATATCGGCTACTTCTTCATAATCTTTAATTCTTTGATTATATAATTTTTTAGCCTCTTCTAAATCTGAAAGCAGAGGTCTTTTTTTGAGTTTATTTTTTGCATTTGGTGCGCTATGAATTCTATTTAATATCCCTTCAAAACTTGATTCCAAATAGATTATTTTCCCTATTTTGTGGATATTTTCTTGTCTGAAAAAACCTCCACCAGTTGAAATTACGGTATTGTCAACATTTTTTTCAAGCCATAAAGCACATTTTTTTTCCAAATCTCTAAAGTAAGATTCACCCTCTTCTTTAAAAATTTTTTTTATTTTTTTATTCTCTGCACTCTCTATTAAGTCATCGGTATCAACAGCAAAAAAATCTGTTTTTTTAACTAAAGCTCTTGCTATAGTACCTTTGCCTACACCCATAAATCCAATTAGAATTATATTGTTTTTCTTACTCAATAAAATTTCCTATAATGATTAAATCAGAAGATTATATCTAAAATTTAGTAAAAAATAAATGACTAGGGTAAAATTTGGTTTAAAGGGGAAGTTTTATAATAAACTCCGCTCCAATATAAGATTGTTTATTGTAAGTATATTTTGAATTTTTTGCTTCAATGCTTCCTTTCATATGTTTTTCTATAATCATTTGTGTCATATAAAGACCTATTCCAGTACCTTGAGACTGATGTTTTGTCGTAAAATAGGGTTCGAAAATATTTTTTATAATCGTTTCATCTATTCCTTTTGCATTATCTTTTATGCTTAGGTATAAAAAGTTATCATCTGCTTTTAAATCTATAAAAACGAACTTTTCTCCTTCTACTTTTTCCAAAGCATCTTTTGCATTGTAAAATATATTTATTAAAGCCTGCGCAAACTCATTTTCATAACTTTTTATAATTACATCTTCACTCTTTTCAAAAACTATTTGTATACCTTTTATCTCATATACTTTTCCTACTAACTGCAAAGACTTTTCAACAGCTTTTAAAATAGAGAATTCCGCTCTTTTTTTATCTGATTTAAAAAAGTTCCTAAAATCTTCAATTGTTACGGAAAGATGCTGCACGGTATCATTTATTTTTCGTAAATCTTCTCTCTCTTCTTCAATATTTGAGATATTTAAATCTTTTTTTAACTCCAAACCTGTAGCAATTGAACTTATCATACTTAAAGGCTGTCTCCATTGATGAGCTATATTTTCCAGCATTTGTCCCATTGCCGCCATTTTTGATTGTTGGAAAAGAAGCTGTTCTTTTTGTTTTGTTTCGGTTATATCAACTATTGCGGATATTCTTATATTTTTATTATTTGAAATAGCATTTGTTCCTTTAGAAATAACATCTATCATCGTTCCGTCTTTTTTTATTCCTTTTCCTTCATAAACAGAGCTTTGATTTTTTCTTATATTTTTTATAAGACCTTCATAAGTCTCTTTTGGAATAAACTCTTTTAAGTGTTTTCCTATTATTTCATCTTTACTGTTATAACCGTACATTTTATAACTTATATCATTTGCATCTATACAAATTTCATTTTCAAAGATAAAAATTGCTTCCATAACAGAATCAAAAAGAATTTCAAAATCCTTAAGAGAGCTTTCTAGTTTTTTCTTTGTGGAGATTAACTCTTTGTTTGAATTATTTAGCTCTTTTTGCCGTTTTTGCAGTTCTTTATTATGTTTTGCAAGCTGAAAGTGTCTATATAAAAGGAAAAAAGCTATTAATAAAAAAGCCGTTGCAATTTGATAAAAAAGCGTATAATCAAAATTTGATTCAACTCTTACGGAAATATAATTATTTAATATCTCCTGCTTTTGCTTCTCTTCAATTGACTGTACTGCTTTTTGTAAAAGTTCAAAAAGAATAGGATCATCGTTTCTAACACCGATTCCCAATTCAAAGTTATAATTAAATTTACCGCTTATTTTAAGTTCCGATAAATATTTATGTTGAAGAGAATAAGCAATTGTAGGAAGAGCATCAACAAAACCGAATAGTTCTCCATTGGCAACTTTTGCCATCCCTTCATCAACATTTTTTACTTCTACTATTTTATTATCTGGATGGACTCGTTTTAAAATCTCCTCTATTGCATAACCTTCTACCACTCCTATTTTTTTCTCAGGGATTAAGTCATCGGGATTTGGAATAAAAAGTTCTTCGGATTTTGTAGCAATAACCAAAGGAAAAGTAAGATAAGGAGTCGTAAAATTCATATATTTTAATCTTGACGGTGTGGCAGAAGCCAAAGAAAAAATATCGCATTTTCTACTTTTTGCAAAAGAAATAGACTCACCCCAATCTTTTGTAGGAAGAAGTTTTATAGGGATTCCCACTCTTTTGGAAATAAGAGGAATATATTCAGATGTCATTCCTATAAATTTGCCCTTTTCCAACTTCTCATAAGGCATCCAGTTGGGATCAATACACATAGTAATTTCATCTTTGTTTTTAATATACTCTCTTTGTTTTTCCGTAAAAGTTAATTGAGTATCTTTCTCTTTATACAGATCAAAAACTATATCATTGATAGAAAATCTCTTTTCAAGCAAACCTTCTGAAACAAACTCATTTACACTTCTTTGCAAAAGTTGTTTATCTATCTCTCCTATATCGTAAATTGAAGGCATCATTAATTTTTCTATCTGTTTTGCTTCATAAAGAAGTGCCTCTTTTGTTTTTTGTTTTGAATACTTTTCATAAATAATATTTACAAGTTCATCTTTGTTTTTTAAAGCATATTCCCAGCCTTTGTTTGTTGCCGTTATAAATTTTTTTACAAGTTCGGGATTTGATTGAATCAATTTTTTTGTCGTAAAAACATTTACTCCCGAACCGTATATCCCGTAAGCTTGAGGATCAATTATATTAAAAGGAGTGTGAGATTTTTTTAATTCATATATTTCATTTGAAAAGTATGCACTCATTGCATCTACTTTTCCGTCTATGAAATCTTGGGGATTAAAAGTGTGCTGTTTAAAGGTGAAATCTTTTTTGCTTATATTAAATTTTCTAAGAAGTGCATTTAAAGTTGATAACTCTACTTGCTCGCCTTCCATCATAACAACTCTGTTTTTAAGATCAAAAGGGGTTATAATATCCTGTTTAGTTACAAAAACCAAAGCTGAACGTTTGAAATAGTTTGCAATAAGCATAATAGAGTCTTTCTGTTTTTCTAAACTTAAAACAGAAAAATCATATACGGAGAAAGTGCTCTTCTCTTCTTTTAAATCTTTTAAAATATTTATTTGGGGATTAAACTCTTTTATTTCTACATTTAATCCTGCGTTATCATAAAAACCTTTCTCTTTTGCGGCAATAAAACCTGCAAATTCAAATTGATATTTCCAATTTAACTGAACAGATACATTTTCTTTATTAGAAGAGGCATAAAGTATAGTTGTAAATAAAAAAAACAGAAGACTTCTAAAAACACAGACCAAAGTTAATATCCTAAATTTTTTTATATATTAACTAAAAAATTATTAAAATATTAACTATATTTTCTTTTATATCTCTCACTCATTGTCTCATTTCCTAAAATTCCGCCTTGATGGATATAAAGAACAGTTTTTGAATCAAAAAAATCAGAAGAAAATAGAGCTAAAAAGCCTAAAGGATCATAAAGCAGATCGAATTCTATTTTAGTCTCAGCTTTTAGCTCTTTCCAAATTTCATAAAACTCTTTATATAACTTTCCAAAATGATACTTTTTAGGCATTTGAATTATTTTAGGATAATATTTTTCTTCTTTTTCAAGATGAAAGAACTGCTTTTTTAGATATTCGCTTCCGCCCACACAAGCTACCGTAAAGACTTCAAAAGGCAAATTTTTTTGTAAAAACAGTGCTGTTGTCCCCGTTCCTGAAGGAAGCACTATTTTCAAATTTTCTATTTTATTCTCCTGCGCCCACTTTTTTATCTCCTCAGCTAATATTTTTATTCCAAACTCAGCCTCTTTTACTCTTCCGCCCTCTTCTATAAAAAGCTCTTTTTTGCTTAAATTTTTTTCTATAAACTCTTGCAAATCGCAATCACTTTTTTGAATAATATTTGCACCGTTTTCCAAAGCTTTTTTATAATTTCCTTTGGGATTGTTTTTCAAAAAACTGCTTATATGATTTACATAAAAGTCCAATTTCAAATTTTTTAATTTGGCTAATACGGACAATGAGTATAAAGAGTTTGCCTGAGCTGAACCGTAACTTACTATTTTTTCGACGTCATTAAAATCATTTACTAAAAAATAGTAAAATTTTCTGGCTTTATTGCCGGAAAAAGAGGCATCCAAAAGATCATCTCTTTTTATAAAGATATCTTTTTTTCTAAAATTTATTTTTTCTATCGGGGAGTTTTTATAATTCATTAACCAAATTATACTAAAATAGGGGAAAATTTTTTATAAGAGGATTTATGAGTTTATTAGAATATATTGATAAAGGCGGCATAATAGTTTATATTTTGATATTTTTAAATATCATTGGATTTACTATAATTTTGTGGAAATTTTTTACAATTCCCAGAAAAAATGCAATAATAGAAAAAATCAAAACAAGAATTGATTCAACACATACAAAAACTTTGGAAATACAAATAGAGTATGAAATTAAAAAATTGGAAAACGGTCTTACTTATGTAAAAAATATTGCTTCCGTAGCTCCATTACTTGGACTTTTGGGAACTGTTTACGGAGTATATAAAGCTTTTGAACAAATTACCCAAAAAGGTTTAGGAGATCCGACTATATTTTCAGGAGGAATTTCTATTGCACTTATTACGACTATTGCAGGTCTTATCGTTGCAATTCCCCATTTAATAGCTTATAACTATTTTATTTCACTTATTGATTCTATTGAGTTAAAAGCAAAAAAAGAGTTGCTTAACTAATGAAAAGAAGAGAACATATAGGATTAGATTTAACACCCGTAATTGACGTCGTGTTTATTCTATTAATATTTTTTATTGTTACATCAGTATTTAAAAAAGATGAACTGGCATTAATGCTGAATCTTCCTGAATCAACTGCAAAAGCTATAGAAATAGATCAAGATCAAGTTTTTATAGAACTTAATGAAAAAAAAGTTGCAATTAGAGGAATTGAAGTAAATTTTGAATCTTTAGAAGAGAGTCTAAAAGCAATCAAAGATAAGAAAAAACCTATTATCGTAAAAATTGACAAAAATACAAAATATGACAGAGTAACAAAAGTTTTAGATTTATTACAAAAACACAATTTAAATAATCTGGCTCTTGTAACGGAAGAGAAGAAATAAAAACTAAGCTGTTTGCTTAGTTTTTATTTAAAGAACAAAGGTCTGAAAAAGCAGTTTCAAGTCTTGCTATCATAGACTCTTGACCCGCTCTTAACCATTTTCTTGGATCATAATATGATTTATTAGGTTTATCTTCACCCTCAGGGTTTCCTATTTGACCTTGCAAATAATCATGGTTTTTAGCTACAAAACCTCTAACTCCGTTCCAAAATGCCCATTGAGTGTCAGTATCGATATTCATTTTTACTACACCGTAACTAATAGCATCTCTTATCTCTTCTAAAGCAGAACCCGAACCTCCGTGAAATACAAAGTTAACTGGTTTTTCCGAAGTTTTATGTTTTTCTTGAATATATTTTTGCGAATTATTTAAAATAATCGGACTTAATACAACATTACCCGGTTTATATACACCGTGAACATTACCAAAAGATGCAGCAATTGTAAAATTGTCACCAACCTCTTTTAACTTTTCATAAGCGAAAGAAACCTCTTGAGGTTGAGTGTAAAGAAGTGAATTATCAACATCCGAGTTATCTACTCCATCTTCTTCACCGCCTGTAATACCAAGTTCAATCTCTATTAACATATCTATTTCATTCATCTGTTTAAAATAGCTTACGCTAGTCTCTACATTCTCTTCTAAAGAGTCCTCAGATAAATCTAACATATGTGAAGTAAATAGCGGTCTTCCTGTTTTTTCAAAATGAGCTTTTCCTGCTTCTAATAATCCGTCAATCCAAGGTAAAAGTTTTCTTGCCGCATGATCCGTATGTAAAATTACGGGAACACCGTAAGCTTTTGCCATAATATGTACATGCTGAGCCCCGCTGATTCCGCCTAATACTGCGGCATCAGAACTTTTAAGTCCTTTTCCTGCAAAAAATTGTGCTCCACCATTAGAAAATTGAATAATAATAGGAGAATTAACTTTTGCCGCAACTTCTAATACTGCATTAACAGAATCTGTACCTACAACATTAACAGCAGGAATTGCAAAATTGTTCTCTTTTGCATAATCAAAAACTTTTTTTGCTTCACTACCACTTAGAACACCCGGGTTAACAATATCTAAAACAGCCATCTACCACTCCTAAATTATTTAATTATGATTTTTGCTTTGCTTTTTAGTGCATCAGCTTGAGCTTTGATTTTTTTCTGGAATTTTTCTTGGAAAATTACTTGTTTAATTCTGTTTTGAACTTTATCAAAAGTTAATGTAGTAGGTTCTTGTTTATCTTCCAAATAGATAACATGATATCCGAATTGAGTCTTAACAGGAGCTTTTGTATATGTATTTTTTTTCAAAGCTTTAGCTGCTTTTGAAAATTCAGGAACCATTTGTGTTTCAGGGAATTTTCCTAGATAACCGCCTTTTGGACCGCTAGGACCTACTGATTTTTCTTTTGCCAATTTGATAAATTCATCTTTTTTATTTTTTGCTTTATCTAAAGATTTAATAATATCTTTTGCTTCTTTTTCTGTTTTAGTTAAGATATGTCTTGCTTCTAAAGTCGCAGGAACTTTGAATTTTTCTTTATTTTTGTTATAAAAATCTTTTTCCTCTTTTTGAGTGATTTCTATTTTTTTAGATTCATTTTGCATCCAAATCTCTAAAGCAAGTTCAGTTTCTACTTTTGCCAAAGCCTCTTTATATTTTTTATCAGATTTTATTCCGCTTTTTAGAGCCTCTTGAGTTAAAAGTTTTTTTTCAACGATTTGTTCCAAAACTTGATTTTTTGTTTTTTTAGGAAGCTTTTCAAAATCAATATTCGGGTTTCTGATAACTGTTGAAATATCATCTTTTGTGATAGCATCTCCATTTACAGAACCATAATCAGCAGCATTCAAAGATAGAGTTGAAAGTGCTAATGTTGCTATTAAACTAGTTACGATTTTTTTACTTTTAGTCATAATTATTATTTTCCTTAAAAATTTAGTATCAAGTATTCTACCTTTTTTTTACTAATAAAAAGTTAACTATAATATTTTTAATTTTTTATCTTGTTTACATTAAGATTTTTTTAAAATAGATAAAAATAAATTTTAATTTAAAAACTAATTTATTCCCTTAGAAGAGGCTTTTTTTCGTAGTTTTTTTTACATTTTTGTACATTTTGTAAATAAATTTTAAAATTTAGCTTAAAAAACCTTTAAATTTTACTATATTTATGATATAATTCCGTCAAAATTTAAACTTAACTTAAATTTAAGCTAACGAAAAATAAGGGAAATCTATATGAGAATATTAATTATTGAAGATGAAATTACACTAAATAGAACTTTACAAGAAGGTCTTACAGATTTTGGTTATCAAGTAGATGCAGCAGAAAACTATAAAGACGCTGAGTATTTCATCGATATTAGAAATTATGATTTAGTATTAACAGATTGGATGTTACCGGATGGTGATGGTATTGAACTTTGTAAAATAGTAAAAAACAGAAGCTCAAGAACTGCCGTAGTTATCCTTTCGGCAAGAGATGATAAAGATTCGGAAATTGAAGCACTAAAAGCAGGTGCAGATGATTATATAAAAAAACCATTTGATTTTGATATTTTATTAGCAAGAATTGAAGCTAGATTAAGATTTGGCGGAACAAATGTTATTGAAATTGAACAACTTTCAATTAATCCTGATGAAGAAAAAATCGAATTCAACGGTGAAGAGATTGAGTTAAAAGGTAAACCTTTTGAAGTATTAACTCACCTTGCAAGACATAGAGATCAAATCGTATCAAAAGAACAATTATTAGACGCTATCTGGGAAGAACCGGAATTAGTAACTCCAAACGTAATTGAAGTTGCAATTAACCAAATTAGACAAAAAATGGATAAACCGTTAAATATTTCAACTATCGAAACAATTAGAAGAAGAGGATATAGATTCTGTTATCCTGATTCTAACGAAGAAGCATAATTATAGAAGTCAATATTATGCGTGTGAATAGCATTTACAAACAGTTTCATAGAAAACTTGTACTTGCTACTTCACTCTTTATTTTAATTTTATCTGCTATTTTCTACGGTTATACAAAATCAACAATTTTTGATGAAATTCAAGACTCGCTTTATAAAGACGCAAGATTAATTTACAAAATCAGTAAATCTACAAATGTAGACACAAAAAGTTTTAATATTATTACACACAGCGGTATTAACGTAGATATTGTAAAACTTGAACATACACCCCAAACAGCATATACGACTTTTAGAGTAAAAGATGACCACTATATGCAGATTTTGTATCTATTTAACCCTCAAAAAAGAGAATATATAAAAATAGTAAAAAATATCAACTCCTCTTTGGATATGTTAAATAGAATCTTTAATAATCTTCTTCTTATCTCATTAGGCGGTTTGATTATGGTTGTTTTTTATGCTTTTACCGTATCTAAAACTTTACTTAGACCTATTATTCAAATTACAAACAAATTATCAAATATGGATGAAAACTATTTAACACAGATAAAAAAAGACAATCTTCCTATCGAGTTTCATCCTTTGGCAAATTCAATTAACTCTTTAATGGCAAGAATAGAAACAAATATAAAATTTAAAAAAGAGTTATTCATAGGAGTTGCCCATGAGCTAAAAACTCCCCTTGCAGTAATGAAACTAAAAAATGAAGTTACTTTGATGAAACCTAGAACTCCTGAGAAATATCAAGATACTATGAAATTAACAGTTGAACAGATAAATGATATGAATAAAATGATTAGTTCGATTTTAGATATAGGAAGAGCAGAAGGTGCACAATTTGAAAAACCTGAAGAGATAGATTTAGTCCGATATTTACAAAGAAAAACAAATGATTATAGAATGTTAAGTGCTAAGAAAAAAATAGTATTAACCTTTTTTTCAAATGTAAATCACTATGAAGTCTACTTACAGCCGACTCTTATAAATCAAATTATTCAAAACTTCGTACAAAATGCAATTAAATTTACTCCTGACGATAAATCTATTGCAATAAGATTAAACAAAACAAAAAAAGAGACAAGTATAACAATCACCGATGATGGGAAAGGTATTGATGAATCAATAGACCTTTTTGCCCCATTTAAAAGAATGGGAGAAGAAAGCGGTGCGGGACTTGGTCTATTCTTAGCTAAAAATGCGGCAGATGCCCTTGGAGCAACAATTTCACTAAAAAACAGAGAAGACGGAAAATCAGGTTGTGTGGCAACGATTATTTTGCCAAACAAACCTCATCATAAAAAAGATTAACCGAAAATTGCCCTATGTTCAATCTTAGTACATTTATTTTGTACTACTTTCATACCGCTTTTTTCGGCTTTTTGAGCTGCTTCATTATTTACAAGTCCAAGTTGAGTCCAAATGGTATTAACATCCCCTCTTTTTATAGCTGCATCAACAACATGTCCTATAACATCGGGTTTTCTAAATATATCTACCAAATCAACTTTAAAAGGTATCTCTTCTAAACTTCTGTAAACTTTTTCTCCTAGAATCTCTTCCTCTTTTGGATAAACGGGAACTATTTTAAATCCTGATTCTTTTAAATATTTTCCAACCATATTACTAGCTTTACTCTCATTTGGAGACAGACCTATAATCGCAATTGTTTTTGTATTGTCAAAAATCTTTTTTATCTCTTCATTATTACTGTTTACTGTCGGAAATTCACACTCCATTTTATTATCCTTTTTATTTTTTTATAAAAGTACTATTTTTTTTAGTAAAAACACATAAATTTATTACTATTCAAATACCATCGTATGATATTCTAATAAAAATAAAATAAAAGAACAAAAAAGAATTATTTAAAATAATATAAGGAGTCTTATTATGTTTGGTTTTGGGAAAAATGAAGAACAAGCAGGAAGATTATCTGCAATGGAAGAAAACTTTGCAATTATATCTTTCAAACCAGATGGTACAATTTTACATGCAAATAAAAATTTTTTAGATGCATTAGGTTATACATTAGAAGAAGTTGTGGGGAAGCATCACAGAATATTTTGTGATAAAACTTATATCACTTCTATAGAATACACAAAATTTTGGGAAAACTTAAATTCCGGGCTTTCTAATATAAATGAATTTGAAAGAATTAAAAAAGATGGAACTTCAATTTGGATTCAAGCATCTTATACCCCTGTAAAAAACAGTAATGGGAAAGTTATTCGCGTTGTAAAATTTGCACAAGATATTACAGACTCAAAAAAGGTAATTGATTCTGTAAAAGAATCAATTAATATTGCAAAAACAGGAATAATGGATCAAACAATAAAAGAATCTACTAAAAATGAAGCAATTGAAGAACTTAAAGATGGAATCAATGAGCTATTTAGTATTGTTTCATCAAAAGTTGCAGGAGATTTAAATGAAATAACAAAAGCTCTTGAATCTTTTCAGAAACTAGATTTTTCACATAGAATTACAAAAAGCAAAGGAGAAACAGCGGTTGGACTAAATAATCTTGCTAATGTGGTGAATGAGATGTTAGTTGAAAATAAAGCAAATGGATTAACCCTTGATGAAAGTTCAAATGTTTTACTACAAAATGTTGATATTTTAAATCAAAATTCAAATGAGGCTGCAGCTTCATTAGAAGAAACAGCGGCAGCACTTGAAGAGATTACAAGTAATATCTCACAAAATACAAACAGTATTGTAAAAATGGCAAGTTTTGCAAACCAAGTAACCCTATCAGCAAATGAAGGTAAAGAGCTAGCTCAGCAAACAACAACTTCTATGAATGAAATAGATGTTGAAGTAAATGCGATAAATGATGCTATTACAATTATCGACCAAATAGCTTTTCAAACAAATATTTTATCTTTAAATGCAGCAGTTGAGGCGGCAACTGCGGGAGAAGCAGGTAAAGGTTTTGCAGTCGTTGCACAAGAGGTAAGAAATCTTGCTTCACGTTCGGCAGAAGCGGCAAAAGATATTAAAAATTTAGTAGAAAATGCTACAACAAAAGCAAACAAAGGGAAAAGTATATCCGACAAAATGATTGAAGGATATATTGGATTAACGGAAAATATTTCAAAAACAATAAACTTAATTTCTGATGTTGAAAGTGCTTCCAAAGAACAACAATTAGGAATAGTTCAGATTAATGATGCAATAAATAGTCTTGATCAACAAACTCAACAAAATGCAGCTATAGCAAGTCAAACACATGATATTGCAATTCAAACCGATGAAATCGCAAAAATCATTCTTGCTGATGCAAATGAAAAAGAGTTTATAGGTAAAAATAATGTAAAAGCAAAAAATGTTAATAAAGAGATGGCATCATAATTTTAATAAAAAAAGAGAGATTTTTAGACTCTCTTTTTTTCTAAATAGATATCAAAATATAGGGGAGTGTTAAAAATTCTGTGTCAATCTGATAAAATAATATCAAGGATTGACAATGAAAAAAGAAACAGAGTTTGATTTTAATGAAGCAGTTCAACAACTTTTAGCTGGTAAAAAAATAAGTGGGAAAGATGGTGTACTTGCTCCCTTAGTAAAACAATTAGTGGAAGCTGCATTAGAAGCAGAAGTAGAATCTCATATAAAAGATGATGTATTATCAGGAAATAAGAATAGGAAAAATGGTAAAACATCTAAAACAATAAAATCAACAGATGGAACATTTGAACTAAATACACCAAGAGATAGAGCAGGATCTTTTGAACCACAACTAGTAAAGAAAAATCAAACAACAATTTCAAATGAAATAGAAGAAAGAATAATTTCAATGTATGGCTTAGGATTAAGCTATAGAGATATAATTAAACATATTGAAGAGATATATAGAGTAGAATTATCAACTGCAACAATAAGTGCAATTACGGATAAGATTATTGATAAAGTAAAAGCATGGCAAAGTAGACCATTAGAAACAATTTATCCTTTTGTATGGTTAGATGCAATCCATTATAAAATCAAGGATGGTGGTAAATATGTGTCAAAAGCAGTTTATACTGTTTTAGGACTTCGTTTAGATGGTAAAAAAGAGATACTTGGACTTTATCTAAGTGAGAGTGAAGGTGCAAACTTCTGGCTTAGTGTTTTAAGTGATTTAAACAACAGAGGATTGCAAGATATACTTATTGCAAGTGTAGATGGTTTAAAAGGCTTCCCTGAAGCAATAAAAACAATATTTCCAAAAACAGAAGTACAACTATGTATTATTCATCAAATTAGAAATTCAATGAAATATGTTGCTTCTAAAAACCATAAAGAATTTATGAAAGATTTAAAACCTGTTTATCAAGCAGTATCAAAAGAGATAGCAGAAGACGAACTTCTAAAACTTGATGAGAAATGGGGTAAAAAATATCCTATTGTACTTCAATCTTGGCATAATAAATGGGAAAATCTATCTGTTTATTTTAAGTATCCACCTGAAATTAGAAAAGTGATTTATACGACCAATATTATTGAGTCTGTTCATAGACAATTTAGGAAACTAACAAAAACAAAAGGAGCATTTCCAAATGAAAATTCTTTATTAAAATTATTATATATGGGGATACAAAATGCAAGTGAAAAATGGACAATGCCAGTTAGAAACTGGAATCTAACTCTCTCTCAGTTAGCAATATTTTTCGAGGGAAGGTTAGATGATTTTTTAGAGGTGTAACTTTAGTTACAATTAGTTACTTGACACAGATTTTTAAACAGTCTCAAATATAGAATTAAATATAATAGTCAGTTTTACACTAGCGATATTTATCTGTTTTTTGTTGATAGATAGAAAGCCAGACTCTCTAATTGTTTATTGTTAATCTCTATTTTTCTAAAAAACGGCATACTAAATCTTCCGTTTCTTACTACATATTCAATAAAACTTTTATCGAGATTTTTTCTTTCTTCTAAAACAGGAGAGATTTCTGTATCTTTATATACAATTGATAAAGCATCTGTTGCAGGCATTCCTACTCCATGGCAATGAATGCACCATTTATCAAATACTTGTTTACCTTCATTAAATTTATTAGTATCATTTGCAAATAGCAGACCTGTAAAAAAGATCAATAATAGTGTTTTTTTAATCATTTTTTTCTCCTCTTAATCTTTTTGGCCAAATTCCCCCTCTTCCCGGAGCTATAATTCCATTTGGATCAATAGTATCTTTTAGTTGTTCTGCAAATCTTTTTAATATGCTGTCGTTAAAATTATAAACTCCCGATACAGCATCTTGAAAAACAGGACCTGCTCTATAATCTCCCCAACCGTGTTTTGCAGCTACTTTTACCATAGTATTATAAACATTTCTCATTTTTTCATTTATCTCTTTATCTTCCCTTGAGTTTGCAAAACCTATCATAAAACAGAAGGCTCTATACATCCAAGTTCTTGGGTGGGAAAATGGAGTAATCATTGATTCCATTCCAAGCTCATGAAAAGTATCGATATATATTTCCTGACATTTTAATAACTCTTTCCCATCTCTTGGAATAATTGGAGAGAACCAAACATGTCCGTCTTTTGGAGCAAAGTTTTCACCTCTTGTACTTAGCCAAAATATTTCAAGATTTGGTATTCCAAGAGTTACTTTGTGTTTTAAAGATTTTTTCTGCTCTTTAGTTAAAGGTAAATCATAATCCTCTATAACTTCAATTTCTGCCCCGTCTATTGCTTTAGAAAATCTCTGTTTTATATAATTAACATTTGCTTCTACCGAATCTTTGTTTCCATAAATTGGAATATCTATTTTCCAATAAGGAATTTTATTTCTTAAAGCATAATCTTGAATTTTATCAATATCAGGTTTCCCGTTTTTTGATGTAAGATAAGATTTTAACTCAGGGTTCATAGCTTTTCCGTATTCAGGATTTAGAGGACTTCTGTACAAAGGCCATCCTATAATAGATGAGTCCTCAAGATAGTTCATAATTTCAACTAAAGGTATAAGGTCATCTCTTTTGGGAACTGTTAATACTGCTAGTGTATAGTGTTCAGGTTTTGGCATCATCCAAAATCCCATTTTAGTTACAATCCCGAAATTTGATTGAGAGAAGAGCCCATCAACATATGGACCGTATCCGTATTTATTCTCCGCAAAAGTTTTAGACCCGGGCAGTGCTCCCATTGCCGTTCTCATTAGTTCACCGTTTGGAAGAACAACTTCCATTCCGCAGTGTGCTCCAAAGTGGTCTCTATATTGTCCATACATATATCCCCAGCCATGATCAAGTGAATTTCCCACAGGACTTCCCCAACCTGGATCAGGCATATCCATCATTACATTTAAATTGTTTTTTTCACAATATTCATATAGATCAAAATAAGAGACTCCAGGTTCTAAAATACAAAAATTTCTTTTGTCATTTACCTCAATTATTTTATTCATTCTTTTTAAATCTATTACAACATCACCTCTGTTATTTGGAGCAGAAGAACCGTAACCTAGATTTTTCCCTGTTGAAATAGGGAAAATTGCAATTTTATATTTGTTTGCTATTTTTACTATTTCTTGTACCTCTTCTACTTCTTTTGGTGCTACAGCCAAAGAAGGAATAGGTTCTTGTGGTTCATCCCAACAAGGAGAATAAGCATCTCTGTAAAGATTTATATCTTCCTCTTCTTTATATACCCACTCTTTTCCTACAACTTTTTCAAACTCTTTTATAGCATTTAAAAAATCTTTTTCATTTACTTTGTGGGGTAATATCATTTTTTTATTTTCCGACATCTACATATCCTTTAACAAGCTATTTTTCTTGGAGCCATAATCCAAGAGTATAAAACTATATTTTTTTTATCATTATTTTCATATTCTGTTTGAATTTCATTTTGCATATCCATTTTTTTATATGGATAGTTATTTAAATTAAGTGCTAAAGTATCACTCCAACTATAATATTTCAAGTTTTTCTCTATATTTTCCAATACCGTTTTAGAGGTATTTATTTTATGTTTTATATTTTTTTCATTAAAATCATGTTGGGCACTATAATATAAAACCATATTCTTATCAAAAGCAATTTTTTGTAATACAAACATTGTTTCATAAGAGGTTAAACCTACAATTGCCGTATCTTTTTCTTTGCCCCAAGTTGGATTTATAATCTCACTCCACATTGAGGATATATCTTTATCTACCTCAAAAACTTTTGTGCCCAAAGCTTTCATTTTCAAAGCAAACTCTTCACTTTGTTTAATCCCTTTATCAAAGATTACGTAATCCAATTTTATTTTTTCAAATTTTGCATCTTTTAAAAGTAGATTTGAAAAACCTTGAGAATACATTTGCGTAGCCATGAAAGTCATACCTAAACTTGTAGTTTTTAGAAAAGACCTTCTGGAAAGTTTATTCATATTAACTCCTTTCATACTTATCTATAAATGTAATTATAAAAAAGAAAAATCTCAAAAAACGCTCAAATGAAAAATTTTATTCTCTAATAAAAAAAGGACTATAATCATTTTTCAAAATCAAATGAGGTTAAAATGTTTAATAAAATTTTAAATGAAATTGCAAGAATAGAGAATGAAAAAAAAGCAAAACTTTATACTTTCCTTTTCCTAATCGTAAGTATCTCGGGTATCATCATAGTAAATAATGTTTCTTTGTTTATTTTAAAAAACAATCATGAAAACTATACAAATTTACCTTTGTTTATAGGTATCACTTTTTTTATTTTAGTAAGTTTTATACTCTATTTTTTTTTACAAAGTATTGCAAAAAGAGAGAAAGAGACAAAAGATAAATTAATCAAATTTAAAAAGCAGGAAAAGGAGAATCTCAAATTAATTAATTTTGTTCTTGATAATACAGCAGATGCCATATATTGGTTTGATTTTAAGGGAAAAATAGTCTACGTAAACAATCGTTTATGCAAAATTTTAGGTTATACAAAAGAAGAACTATATAATACTCATATTTCAAAAATAGATAAAAGATTTCATATTGTAGAGAAAATAATAATAGATAAAAAAAAGCAGTTTAACTATTTTGAATCGGAACTAACAACAAAAGAGGGAAAAACTTTTCCTTGTCTTATAGCAGCAAACTATTTTTCGGCAAACGGCGAAGAGGAGTTTGTTTGTGCTTTTGCAAGAGATATAACAGAACAGAAAAGAAAAGAGCATATTATAAAAACCTCTTTAAAAGAGAAAGAGATTTTAATAAAAGAGATTCACCATAGAGTAAAAAACAATCTGCAAGTTCTCTCTTCTTTATTATCAATGCAAAAAAGAAGAGAAAAAAACGATATAGTAATTAATCAATTAGAAAAAACAAGAAGTAGAATCTATGCTATTGCTTTAGTACATGAAATTATTTATCAAGGAAATGATTTAACTTTTATAAATATAGAACAGTATTTAAAAAAATTGATTAGTGCCATTAAAGATATATATAATATAAAAGACAATATAAAAATATATGTAAATGTCTCAAAAAATATAAATCTTGGTATAAATTATTCTGTTTTAACGGGTTTAATTATTCATGAACTCTTACTTAACTCAATTAAACACGCTTTTAAAGGAATAAATTCAGGAAAAATTGATATATTTATTCATAAAATCGGTTCAAAAAAAATATCTTTCGGATTAAAAGACAATGGTTCGGGCTGTTCAATTGAAAAGTTAAAAAACAGCCACTCTTTGGGATGGCAGTTAATAGAATCAATAGTAGAGTTTCAGTTAGAAGGAGAATTAAAAATTGATTCTTCAAAAGGATTTTTTTGTGAAATTGAGTATGAAATAAAAGATGAAGAGGAGTAATGAAAAAAAATATTTTAATTGTAGAAGATGAAGTAGTAACTGCTTTGGATATAAAAGAGGCTCTTTTTGATTTTGGATACAAAGTAACAGGGATTGCAAATAATTCAAAAAAAGCTATTAAATTACTAGAAAAAAACAGTTGTGATTTAGTCCTTTTAGATATTACATTAAAAGGAGATGTAGACGGAATAAAATTAAGTGAACAAATAGCTAAAGAGTATAATATTCCTTTTATTTTTCTAACAGCAAATGATAAAAACAATACAATAGACAGAGCGTTAAAACACGAGCCTTACGGCTATATAATAAAACCTTTTAAAGATGCGGAATTAAAAGCTGCCGTAGAGTTGGCACTAAAAAAATTTGATATAAAAAAAGAGCTTGAAAATAAACTTGAGACTAAACAAAAACATCTAAAAGCTCTTGAAAAAACATTTAATGAAGAGAATGAAACAAAAAAAAGATTTATACCCTTAAAATACGGTTACATCTTTGATAAAAAAAATAAAAAACTATTTTTGGAAAAAAAAGAGATTGAGTTAAATAAAAAAGAGATTGATTTAATTGATATATTAACAGAGCATAAAAGCGGTATTGTTTCAAATAAAATAATTGAAGACTATTTATATGACGGCGAAGTTGTCGGAGAAGGTGCTTTAAGAGGTGTGCTTTTCAGACTAAGACAAAAAACAAATAAGAATCTGATTTTTTCATACTCTAAATTAGGATATAAAATAGAGTTTGATTAGATCAAAATTTAATTGAAACATAAAAACTTATCTCAAAAACATTATCTTCACTTAAAAAATTATTCTTATGATAAACTGCATAAGAGGGTTTTGTCGTTGTTTCATATTCACTGTTAACCAACCACTCATGATAAACCCAACGGATAAATTTAAGCATATCCCCATGCTGCCCTTTTAAATCAAATTTTGCATAAACTCCGTTGGAGATTTTAAATTTGGGAACTCTTTGAGATAAAACCTCTTTTTTTTCATCGGTTTGAATACAAGCAATATATTGACACTCAGTAAGAGGCGTTGTAGTAGGATTGTCATGCAAAAGTGCTATTTGTTTATAGTTTTTTATATCATTATTTAAAATAAGAGTCTGAAGTTTCTGCCAAGTCTCTTTTACATTTACGTTATAACCCCTGTTTCTTATATAATAACACTCTATTTCAGGCATTTTTACAATAGTAGGTGAGAGTTTTGAAAAATCTGCGGTTGATTTCATCGCCCTTTTTGATTGTTGCAAAATTTTAAAAGAGTACTCTTTATATCCACTGTTTCTCCACTGTTTGGGAGACATTCCAAATCTTTTTTCAAAAGCTTTTATAAAAGAGGAGTGAGAACTGTATCCGCATAAATTTGCTATATTCGATATTGTTGAGAGTTTATTGGTTAAAAGCAGATTTGCAGCTTTTTGAAGCCGTATGGATTTTATATTTTCATATATGTTTTTTCCGAACTCTTCTTTAAAAACTCTATGCATATGGTATTTACTGATATCCAAATCATAACTTAACTCTTCTAAATCAATATGCGTATCGATATGGGTGTAAATATAGTACATAATATCGTTTGCTATTTTTACTCTTTTTTGCAAAGTCTCTTTTCTCATAAAATAATATTACCAAAAATAGACTAAATATTAAGCACGAAAGAACAATTTTTGAAACACTAAAAAACAAAATAATTGGCACAAAAGATAAAGAATTTTTCTTTTTTAAATCATACAATAAAAGAAAAACTTAGGGAAGGTAAAAGTTTATGAACAAAATTTCAAAAGTATTAATAGCAAACAGAGGGGAAATTGCTCTTAGAATAATTAGAGCCTGTAAAGAGTTAGAGATTACGAGTGTAGCAATTTTTTCAGAAGCAGATGTTGAAGGATTATGGGTTAGAAAAGCCGATGAGTGTTATCCTATTCTAGGAGATGTAATCCAAGCATATTTAAATTATGAGACAATAATTTCAATGGCTAAAAAAGCAAATTGTGATGCTATTCACCCTGGATACGGTTTTTTAAGTGAAAATGCGGATTTTGCAAAAGCTTGTGAGGAAAACGGAATTATTTTTATAGGTCCAAAACCTGAACACATAGCACTCTTTGGAGATAAAATGGCTTCAAAAGTTGCTATGAAAGAAGTAGGTGTTCCAATTTTAGAAGGTACAAATGAGCCAATCGAAGATAAAAAAGAGGCAAAAAAAATAGCTTCACAAATCGGTTATCCTATTATTATTAAAGCTGCATTCGGTGGAGGCGGTAGAGGAATGAGAATCGTAAGACAAGAAAAAGAGTTTGATTCTATGTTTGATACTGCTACAAATGAAGCTTTGAAATTTTTTGGGAACGGTCAAGTTTTTATTGAAAAATATGTAGAAAATCCAAGACATATAGAAGTACAAATTATAGCAGATAAATACGGTAACGTAGTTCACTTAGGAGAAAGAGACTGTTCTATTCAAAGAAGACACCAAAAAGTTATTGAAATTTCACCCTCACCTAGATTAAATCAAGAAGTTAGAAAAGAGCTTTATAGAATTGCAACAAAAGCGATGTTTAAATTAGGTTATGAAAGTGTAGGAACAGTTGAATTTTTAGTTGATGAAAATGATAATATCTTTTTTATAGAGATGAATACAAGAGTCCAAGTAGAACACCCGGTAACTGAGATTACAAGCGGTATTGATATTATTCAAAGAATGATAGAAATTGCAGACGGCGATAAAATGAAATATATGCAAGAAGAGATTAATTTTAGAGGTTATGCAATAGAGTTTAGAATAAATGCAGAGAATCCTCAAAAAAACTTTATGCCGTCAGTCGGAACAATTGAAAAATATTTAACTCCAAACGGTCCAGGTGTTAGATTAGACTCTGCTGCTTATACAGGATATAAAGTTCCTGCAAATTACGATTCTATGATAGGGAAACTTATTGTTTGGGCATTAGATTGGGAAGGAACAGTAAAAAAAGCCAGACGTGCTTTAGATGAGTTTGTTTTAGAAGGATTTCCTACAAATATAGAACTTCACAGAGAGATTGTAAGAGATGAAGATTTTAAAGAAGGAAACCTTACAACGAGCTATTTAGACACCAAAATGGATAAATTCAAATTAGGTGCAAAAGATCACTTAAAAGATGAAGAGAAAAAAATGTCAAAAATTATGCAGTTTATAAAAAGTATTAAATCAAAAAATCTAAAAGTGAGAAATTAATATGAATATAGAAGATTTAAAAGCCGGAAACAAACTCTTTAGAAATACAAAATTCAAAGATTATAAAAACGATTTTAAAACACTTGTGGAAAAAGGACAGACTCCAGAAATTTTATTTATAGGTTGCAGCGATAGCAGAGTTGTCCCTGATATGATTATCTCTTCAAAACCAGGAGATATGTTTATTATAAGAAATGTGGGGAACTTTGTTCCTCCATATAAAGATGATAACGATTTTCACGGTACAACAGCGGCTATTGAGTTTGCAATATCGGTACTTAACGTAAAACATATTATTATTTGCGCCCACTCAAACTGCGGAGCATGCAGATCTTTATATCAAAACTTAGAAGATAATAACTCTTTAGTACATATGAAAAAGTGGCTGCAACTTGGTATGAAAGCAAAAGAAGAGGTATTAAAAGAGTTTGATTTTTCAACAAATAAAGAGAGAGTTTATACTGAAACCGAAAAAAGATCTGTTGTTCACCAGCTTGAAAACCTTTTAACTTTTCCCGAAGTTAAAAAAAGATTAAAAGAGAATGCTCTTGATGTTCATGCTTGGCATTATAAAATAGAAGACGGAACAATTGAGTGTTATAACACCCAAACTAAAAAATTTGAAGATTTATGCTAAAGAATCCAGTTTATCTTGGATAAATTTTTTAACAATTTTATAATCGATGCTCTCTTTAAAGTCATCAAATCTACAACCGGCAGCGTTGGGGTGTCCTCCCCCGTCTGCTAGTTTTTGGGCAATTAAAGAGACATCAACTTTTCCGTCTGCTCTAAAAGAGGTATTTCCTTTTCTGCTTATATCAATAAAAAAATCATAATCTTCATTTTCCACTAAAAAAGCATTTGCAGGAATAGATATAGAACCCAAAGTGTAAGTTAACAATCCTTTGTGCCCTTTATAAAAAACCGTTAATTTTTCTTTTAGATTTTCCAATGATTTTACTAAATATTTGGCACTAAGATTGTCTATAGTGTCATCTTTGCCCTCACCTCTTAGAAAATTTTTCTTCATAAAATGAATTTCATTGTCTAGCTTTATATTTGCATTCTCTTCATTTATATATTTTAAAGATTCTTTTAAAAGATAAATTCTAAAATCTCTGTTTAAATCAGGGAAAAGAGTTCCGTTTATCTCCCTAACACGACTAACCATTGTCAGTAAAACTTTTCCAAATTCAAAACCTGAAGTTTCAATATCAACCCAGATATCAATCGCATTTACGGCAAAAACAAAAGGTTCAATCCAGAGCTTCTCCTCTTTTGAAAAAGCATTAAAAGTTTCATCTAAATATGCATATGTGATTTTTGTAGCACATCTTTTAGTATCAAGAAAATACCAATCAAACATTTCCGAACTTTTTTGCCCCGTTGCATGGTGGTCAAGCAGTTGAAGTTTTATATTAAACCCGTTTGAATTCAATTCGTTTATGTTTTTATTTAAATCTTTTGCTTCTTGTAAAGTCAGATTCAAATCAGTAATTAAAAAAAGAATCTCTTCATTTTTGTAATCTTGTAAATCAAAAACTATTTTTTTAAGGTTAAGTTTAACCTCTAATCCATAATTTGCATTATAGAAAAATCCCTTTTTAAAGTACTCTTTTGTTAAAAGTTGACAAGAATATCCATCTAAATCCGTATGAGATAAATGAAAAAGAATCATGAAGCAATATCCTTTAGAGTGAGTTCCTCTAAAAAGACATTTATTCTACCTTGTAAATTGTTTAATACCGGCCAAAGACTGCATGCATTTGCCAAGTCTGACGGACAAGAAGATACCGAAGGAGAACATTCAAAAACAGAAGGAATTTTCTCTTCAGCAACGGTTGTTATTTCTAAAATCGTAATTTTGTCATAGGGTTTTTTAAGAACAAATCCACCGTTTACTCCCCTATGTGATTTAACAATATCGTTTTTTGCAAGATTTTGCATAATTTTTGCCAAAAAAGATTTAGGAATATTTAACTCACGAGATAATACATCAACATTTTTAGGTGCATCACTTTTAGCAATAGATATCAGTGATAATAAGGCATATTCACTCTTTTTTGTAAGTAGCATATATTTCCAATCTTTTTAATTTTTATTTATTTTACAAGAACAATTATTAATTTCGTTTATTTTTGTCAACTAATTTTAATCTTTATTAAAAAAAAAGGTTGCAAGTTATCTTGCAACCTTTTTAGAAAAAGCAAAAATAAAATTTATTTAGCTCTAATTCCTAAATCTGCAACTAAAGAAGTAAATTTAGTATAATCAGTTTTTCTAAGGTATGCTAAAAGTCTTTTTCTTTTACCAACCATTTTTAGAAGACCAAGTCTTGATGAGTGATCTTTTTTGTTTGTTTTTAAATGCTCAGTTAGAACTTTGATTTGCTCACTTAAAACAGCAATTTGAACTTCCGCAGAACCTGTATCTTTTTCATCTCTTCTGTATTTCGCAATAATATTTGCTTTTACTTCCTGATCTAAAGCCATAATAGACCTCCTAATAGGTATATTTAATCTCACTTAAACTTAAGTGGACGCGAATTTTATACTAAGTTATATTAATTTTCGTTTAAGCATTGATCTAATTTAAAAGAAAAGCTTTAACTAACAATATTTCTATATAATACGCTAACAATATTTAGCAAAGGTATTATACTAAAATGAATGAAAAAATTATAGATTTTAAAAATATTTATGTAAGTTATGAAGTAAAACCTGTTTTGGAGAATATAAATATAGAGATAAAGCAAGGAGAGCATTGGGCAATCCTAGGACAAAACGGAAGCGGAAAATCTACTTTTATAAAACTTATCTCAAATGATTTATATCCAAATACAAAATATAAATTCCAAAAAAAGATTTTTGGGAAAGATAGATGGAGTATTTTTGATTTAAAGAAAAATCTTGGAATTATTACGAATGATTTGCATAACTATTTTTCTGAACACGGAAATTTTTTAACTGCTTATGAAGTCGTATTAAGCGGATTTTACAGTTCAATCGGTATTTTTAAACATCAAGATTTCACCAAAGAGCAACATGAAAGAGCTTTAGAAGTTTTGGAATTTTTGGAAATTTCAGAGATAAAAGACAAAAAAGTTCAGCATATGAGTACGGGACAGTTAAGACGTTGTGTTATAGGAAGAGCTTTAGTTCATAAACCAAAAGCTTTTATTCTTGATGAACCAACAGTAGGTCTTGATATAAAAGCACAGAGCAGTTTTTTAAATGTTATAAGAAAACTATCCAAATACTCTTCAATTATACTTGTAACGCACCATTTTGAAGAGGTTTTCCCCGAAATTGACAATATTGCATTAGTTTACAATAAAACGATTTTTAAACAAGGTAAAAAAAGAGATATTTTAAATTCGGAGAATATTTCAACAGTATTTGAATCAAAAATTGAATTAGGTTGTGATAATCAAAGATACTATGTAAAAACAATAAACTAATAATAAAAATGCTAGACTTCTAATTTTATAAAGGTAATTAATTTATGCAGATATATGTTTTACAAAGAGCCATTTCATACAAAATTTTTATGCTGGTAGCTTTTGGATTTTTTGCTTTGGTTATGTACCAAGGTCACTTAAAAAATGAATTGATTTATACAATTTTATTTATTGTTTTTGTAGCACTTTGCTCTTTTGAAATAGTATCAATTTTTTATTGTCTATTCGTAAAAAGAACTCTTCATTTTAATATTAACGACAAAGAGGTATCTTGGGAATTTTTTGATAATAAAAGACTTCTAAAAAGGGTGAATATAGATAAAAGCAGTATAAAAGAGGTAAAAAGCGAAGTAAACTATCTAACAGGAAATATATATTCAAGATTTACCGTAACTTTTATTTTAGAAGATGATTCCCAAATAGAATTAACAGACGGGTTTTTATATAGTTTTGGCTTAAAAAAAGCAGAAAATATTTCAAGATATATGCTTAAAAACGGTTTAGGAAATCCTCAAGATATAAAATTTTCAAAACTTATAGAAGAGTTGAATATTGATATTTTTCAACAACAAAAATTTACAAAAGAAGAAAAAGATTCTTATTATATGGGAGTTATTTCAAAAAACAAAAAAGAGTTTTTGTCCTTGAGACTTCAAATCGAATCATTATATAAAGATTATAAAATAGTAGAAAAAAATGCCAATAATGAATATTTAGTAAGAAATGAAAATAAAAAAGAGAGCTTTATCTATCTTCGTTCTAACGCTTTTGGATATTTTGTCGAATTTTACAAAGTAAAAAGAAAAGAAGATTTAAAAATGCTAAAAGAGATGGGGAGACAGAAGATTGGATTTTAATCATCCTCCCGTCTCATAAAAAGCTCTTGCCGAAATCTCTGAATTCTCAGTCCATCTATTTTTTTCCGGTTTGTTTTTTAAAACATCTTTTAAAATCTCTACTGCTTTTTTTATATCTTTGGCTTTAATTGCCTCTTTTATACTTTGAGCATCCTCATAATATAAACAAGGAATCAAAACACCGCTTGCCGTTAACCTTATTCTGTTACAAGTTGAACAAAAATCATCTTTGTGCGGTTCTATAATACCAAACTTATAACCGTCTTCTAACTCATACTCTTGTGATGGTGAAGTACCGCATCTCTCAAGTTTTTTAAAGGTATATTTTTCTTTGATTATATTTTGTATCTCTACAGAATCAAGACCTTTTGCATATTTGCTTGCATAGTCGTTTTCCATATATTCAATAAATCTTATTTCATACCCTCTTTCTTTGCAAAACTCTAATAAATCAATAATTTCACTCTCATTAATTCCTTTTAAAGGAACACAATTTATTTTTATTTTAAGTCCTGCAACTCTTGCTGCTTCAATACCTTTTAACACTGTTTTAAGAACATTTTTCTGCGCAATTTTAGCTGCAACCTCTTCTTTTAAAGAATCCAATGAGATATTGATTCTTTTAAGACCAGCATCAGCTAATTTTTGAGCTACTTTAGGAAGAAGATATCCGTTTGTAGTAAGAGCTAAATCCAAGCCCTCTTTATACTCTGAAATCATTCTAATAAAGTTTTCAAGTCCCTCTCTTAACAGTGGTTCGCCACCTGTAACTCTAACTTTGTTTATTCCTTTATCAATAGCCACTTTGATAAATTCAAAAAGTTCTTCATAAGTTAAAAGTTCTTCTCTTGGAACCCAAGAAAACGGTTTTTCAGGCATACAGTATTGGCATCTAAAATTACACCTTTCCGTAACAGAGACTCGTAAATAGTCTACTTTCCTTCCATGCCCGTCAATTAACATTAACCTTACCCCTTTCAAAATTTTGTTAGCTTATTATAACTAACCTTAAATTTGAGGATATCAAAGTAATTTAAAACTTAAATTTCGTCTTACAATTAGATTAAAAGTTAAAAGATATAAAAAATTTTTTAGATATACTTTTTGCAAAAAAAGAGTAATAATGAAAAGTAAAGTTTATTTAACAGGTGCAGGTCCGGGAGATATTGAACTTCTTACCGTAAAAGCATTAAAAGCTATTCAAAATGCAGACGTAATCATATATGACAGACTTGCCAACTCCGAGATTTTAAAAGAGGCAAAAAAAGAGGCAAAACTTATTTTCGTAGGAAAAGAGAAAGGCTTTCACAGAGTTCCTCAAGATGAAATAAATGAAATAATCTATCAAAATGCTTTAAAATATGAGAAAGTAGTAAGACTTAAAGGCGGAGATCCTTTTGTTTTCGGAAGAGGAGGAGAAGAGGCTTTATATCTAAAAAAAAGAGGCATAGCTTTTGAAATTATTCCCGGAGTAACTTCTGCTATTTCAGTTCCTGCTTATGCTGGAATTCCCGTTACAAACAGAGGAATAACTCCATCTTTTAGAGTAGTTACGGGGCATAGAAAAACCAGTGAAAATATTGCCGATATAAATTGGAACTCTTTTATTGAAGATGAAACAATTATATTTTTGATGGGGCTTCATAATATTGAATTAATCATTACAAATCTTCTTAAAGTAGGCAAACCCAAAGATTACCCTTGTGCAATTATCTCAAACGGAACAACAAAAAATCAAAAAGTTATAGAAGGAACTTTAGAAACGATTGTTCAAAAATCAAAAGATGCTGTATCTCCCTCTATTATCATTGTAGGAGAAGTAGTAAAGCTGAGAAATGATTTAAAATGGTTTGATTGATACTCTCTTCTGTGCTTATAGATTCTTTCCTTGTTAAAACCAAAAATTGCATATAAATTATACAAATTGTTTCAAATAAATTGCATATTTTTCTATTATAATGATTTTTGCTATCTAGTTGCTACAATTGATTTATATAATAGTAGTGCAAAACTAAAAAAAGGAAAGAAAAATGAAATTACTAAAATCTGTCTCATTAGGTCTTGCAGCATTAACCCTTGCTGCAACGGTATCTTCAGCTGATACCTTAGAAGATACAAAGAAAAGTGGTTATTTAAGTTGTGGTCTTAATACCGGTCTTCCGGGTTTTGCTTCTCCTGATTCAAGCGGTGTTTGGAAAGGAATTGATGTTGATGCTTGTAGAGCCGTTGCCGCTGCAATTTTTGCAGATCCGTCAAAAGTAAAATATGCTCACTTAAATGCAAAAGAGAGATTTACCGCACTTCAAAGCGGTGAAATTGATATGCTAGCTAGAAATACTACTTGGACAGCTACAAGAGACACATCATTAGGATTAACATTTGCTGCTGTTAACTATTATGACGGTCAAGGTTTTTTAATTTCAAAAAAAATCGGTGTTAATTCGGCAAAAGAGCTTGACGGCGCTACAGTTTGTATTCAAGCAGGAACTACTACTGAATTAAACTTAACTGATTATTTTAAAGCCAATAAAATGGAGTATAAGCCTATTACTTATGATACATCAGCTCAAACAATTGAAGGATTTGAGACTGGAAGATGCGATGTCTTAACTTCTGATGCTTCTCAATTATATGGATTAAGAACTACTTTAAAAGATCCAGATTCTGCAAAAGTTTTACCTGAAATTATTTCAAAAGAACCTTTAGGAACTGTTGTTAGACAAGGCGACGATAAATGGTTTAAAATCGTTAGATGGACTCATATTGCTATGTTAAATGCGGAAGAATTGGGAATTACTTCTAAAAACGTAGATGAAATGTTAAAAAGTCCAAATCCATCTATCAAAAGATTTTTAGGGGAAACAGGAAAATTCGGTGAATATTTAGGATTAGATAATAAATGGGCATACAATATTATCAAATATGTAGGAAATTACGGTGAAGTATTTGATAGAAATGTAGGTAAAGACTCTCCTTTAAAAATTGAAAGAGGCTTAAACAAATTATGGAAAGACGGTGGAATTCAATACGGGGCTCCTATTAGATAATCAAAAGATTATCTTCTACTAATTTTTTACAAAAAAGAGGGGTCTTTTTTCTCCTCTTTTTATAATTTAAGGTGAAAAAATGACGAAATACAAAAGAAAAGCTCAACCATCCGTTGCATTTTATAATAACCCTGAAAACAGGGCAATTATCTATCAAATAGTTGCACTTGCAGCTATATTTTTATTTACATATTTTGTTTTAAATAATATGTTTATAAATATTGAAAAACGTGGGATTAATACAGGATTTGATTTTTTAGGCAATGAAGCAGGATTCGGGATACTTCAAACACTTATACCTTATGATGAATCGAATACTCACGGCAGAGTATTTTTAGTAGGTTTGTTAAATACTCTTTTAGTATCGGGAATCTCTATCTTTTTTGCTACTGTTATAGGTCTTTTAATAGGAATCGGTAGATTATCAAAGAATTTTATGATATCAAAACTTTCGATGATTTATATTGAGACATTCAGAAATATTCCTATACTTTTACAAATTCTCTTTTGGTACAATGTTGTATTAGCCTCACTACCCTCACCCAGACAATCTTTATCATATTTAGATTCCGTTTTTTTTAATAATAGAGGTCTTTATATACCAAAACCCGTATTAGAAGGCGGATTTATAACTGTAATTATTGCTTTTGTTTTAGCAATTATAGCAGTTCTTTATCTTAATAAATGGTCTAAAAGAAGACATGATGAAACGGGAGAAGATTTTCCCATAGTTTTAACTTCTACAGCTATTATTATAGGTGCGCCGACTTTAGTATTTTTTATTAGCGGTATGCCTGCAAGTTTGGATTACCCTGCTTTAAAAGGCTTTAACTTTAAAGGCGGAATTACTTTTATTCCTGAACTTTTGGCTTTGGCATTTGCTTTAAGTATTTATACGGCAACTTATATAGCAGAAGCCGTAAGAGCAGGAATCGAAGCAGTTCCAAAAGGACAAAAAGAGGCTGCAAATGCTTTAGGATTAAAAGATTATATAATTCTAAAAAAAGTCATACTTCCTCAAGCTTTAAGAGTGATTATTCCTCCTGTTATTAACCAATATCTAAATTTAACAAAAAACTCCTCTCTGGCAACTGCAATCGGATATCCCGAATTAGTAACCGTATTTGCGGGAACATCACTTAATCAAGTAGGTCAAGCTATTGAGATTATTTTAATGACTATGGCAGTTTACCTGATAATAAGCATTGTAATATCCTTAATAATGAATTATTTTAATGCAAAAACAAGAATAAAGGAGAGATAAGATGGCTATTTATGAGAAAAAACAAGCTAGACCTGCTCCTGTAAATACGAAAAGTGCCACATATTGGATTAGAGAGAATCTTTTTTCTTCTCTTCCTAATTCAATATTAACAATACTATCTTTTACTCTTATTTTATATATTCTTCCGCCTCTTTTAAATTGGCTTATTTTTGATGCAACTTGGAGCGGAACGAAAGATGAGATTACAGGAGATGGAGCAAGATGGATTTTTATTTATGAAAAATTTAACCAGTTTATTTATGGATTTTATCCTGAAGAGCAATATTGGAGACCAAACTTAATTATCGGGATTTTTATCCTTTTCGTAATTTTATTTAAGAAAATAAGAAATGCGAAATTTAGAATATCATTAATAGTTCTTTTCCCGATAATCTCTTTTATCCTTCTTCACGGAGGTTTGGGCTTAGAGATAATTCCTACTCAAAAATGGGGTGGATTAATGCTTACTGTTGTTGTTGCTTCAGTAGGGATTTTTGTCTCTTTTCCTATTGGAATTATGTTTGCTTTGGGAAGACAATCAAATATGCCTATAATAAGAACTATAAGTGTTATCTATATTGAGTTTATAAGAGGAGTACCTTTAATTACCCTTTTATTTATGTCTTCGGTAATTTTACCTCTGTTTTTCCCTGAAGGTATGAACTTTGACAAATTATTAAGAGCTTTAATAGGAATTACACTGTTTCAAGCGGCATATATAGCTGAAGTTATAAGAGGAGGTCTTCAGGCAATTCCAAAAGGTCAATATGAAGCTGCCGATTCTATCGGTCTTTCTTATTGGCAGGCAATGAGTTTAATTATACTTCCTCAAGCACTTAAAATTTCGATTCCGAATATTGTAGGTGCTTTTATATCACTGTTCAAAGATACAACTCTTGTATTAATCATAGGATTATTCGATCTGCTTGCGATGGTTACTTTAACTGCAACAGATGCAAATTGGCTTGGATTTGAGACAGAAGGGTATGTGTTTGTAACGTTCATATACTGGATAATATGCTTTAGCATGTCAAAATATGCAAAAACAGTTGAAAATAGATTTAATACAAATCATAGAGAATAGGAAAAAAAATGGCTAGAAATTTTGATTATATGATAGAAATGAGTAATGTTAATAAATGGTATGGAAATTTTCATGTATTAAAAGATGTTAATCTTCAAGTAAAAAAAGGTGAAAGGATAGTAATTTGCGGACCTTCGGGTTCGGGTAAATCAACAACTATCAGGTGTATAAACCGACTTGAACCTTTTCAAGAGGGACAAATTATTGTGGAAGGGATGGAATTAACAGAAGATGTTAAAAGAATAAGAGAGATTAGAAAACATGTGGGAATGGTATTTCAACACTTTAATCTTTTTCCTCATCTATCTATTTTGGAAAATCTTATTCTCGCTCCGACATGGGTTTCAAAGGTTCCTAGAAAACAAGCTATAGAGACTGCAATGCACTATTTAGAAAGAGTTAAAATTGCTGAACAAGCTCATAAATATCCAAATCAGTTATCAGGAGGTCAGCAACAAAGAGTTGCAATAGCTAGATGTTTATGTAATAATCCTGATATTATGCTTTTTGATGAACCTACTTCTGCCCTGGATCCTGAAATGATCGGTGAAGTTTTGGATGTAATGACGGAACTTGCCCAAGACGGGATTACTATGATTTGTGTAACTCATGAAATGGGATTTGCAAAAAAAGTTGCAGACAGAGTTATTTTTATGGATGCAGGACAAATTGTAGAAGAGAATACTCCTATTGAATTTTTTGAAAATCCTCAATCTGACAGATTAAAACTATTTTTAGAACAGATATTAGATCACTAAAAGAGAATTTCTCTTTTAGCTCGAAGCTAACCAGATTCCTATTCCTATCATCAAAGTTCCCGCGATTTTATTTATTAATCTTACATTTGAACTATCTTGCAAAATTTTTCTTAAGGTACTTCCTCCCGTTGCATAAATAATCAAACATAAAAATTCTAAAGACAAAATCATAAAAATCAAAATAGGAAGTTGGGAAGCCATAGGCAGAGAATCATCAATAAAAGGCGGCAAAAGAGCTATAAAAAAAGCCCACCCTTTGGGATTTGCAATAGCAGTTATAAATCCTTGCATAGCAAGACTTTTTTTAGAGATATTAAAGTCACAGCTTTTATCCAGTTTTAGTGCCATTTTTCCTTTTGATCTCCACATTTGAATACCAAGATAAGCCAAATAAGCTCCTCCTGCATATTTTAAAAAAAGAAAAATAGTAGGATATTTCAGCATTATTGTTGCAACCCCGATTACGGAAGATGTAGCAACCAGACCTACTCCTATTAACTCCCCGTACATCATATAAAAAGTTCTTTTTAAACCTATACTCATACCCATACTAAGAGCCAAAGTCATACACATTCCAGGAGTAATAGATACAAGAAAAAAAGTGGGTATAAAAACTAAAAGTAAAGTAATATTTATAAAATCCAAAGCATAGCCTTTAATAAAATCGGATTATATACCAAAAAATTAAAAACTTTGCTTTTGCTTTTTTTACTTTTTATTAATTTAACATTTTATAAGCTTCTTCAATAGAACTTACCCTTTTTGCGCTAAAAAGAAGTATTGCAACATTTAGTTTTACAATCTTTATCAGCTCTTCTGAGGGATTATTTATAATATTTATATTCTCTTCTAAAGAGATGTTTTCATACTCATTATTATATTCAATTCCCAACTCTTTCAGATTTACGGATTTTTCTATAATCTCTTCTTTATCTTTTATCCAATATTTAAAATTATTAAAAACTTCACAAGAGCCTTCACTTCCTTTTACGATAAGAAGATTTTCATAGTTTTTTCCAAAAAGTTTATTATATTTTTCAACATAAGGTCTGTGAAAAGCTGAAGTTATAGCGTATTTTGAATTTGCAGGATTAAGTAGTTTTTCAACGGTGTTAAAAATAGTTCTCATATAGAGTTTTCTTCTAAGAGAGGTTAGTTTTGATAACTCTTTAAAATATTTTTTTCTGTTAAAAAAGTGAATATTATTTTCCAAACTTACCGTTTTTGCCACTTCTTTTACGGTAATTCCGTTTTTTGCAGGTTGAAGTTTATCTCCGCTTATTACTATTTCAAAAGGTTTCAAATCTTTATATTTTTTAAAAAAATCTTTTAAGATTTCCCCGTATAAAGGGAAAATATAAGGCTGCTTTGTTTTCCCGTCATAAGAGTATCCAAGCTCAATACTTTCAGGAATATTCTCTCTTTTTATATATTTGTCAAAAGTTTCTAAACACCCTTTTAACTCCTCTTCTGATTCCAACTTAACTCTTAAAAGCATTAAAAAAGCTGCGGCTTGTTCACTCTCGCAACGTTTTTCAAGTATAGCTTCGATAGCCTCTTTTATCTCTTCTTTTGTTAAATCTCTATTTGATTTTGGTCCTGTTCCGACCGCTTTTATATATTTAAAAAAGTTCATTGCATATCCGTTTAAAATTTTTTTAATATTATCACAAAAAATCCACAAAGTTGTAGTAAAATAGGGTATGAAAATTATAATACTCTTATTAAGTCTCTTATATACACAACTTTTTGCTTTTTCTTCTGACGTAAAACAAGCTTTTGCCGTAGCTATAAACGATGAAAAAGGAAAGGGGGAAAATATTCAACATATTAAAAAAACCAAAAACGATTATAACGGGACTTGTTTTACGAAAATTTATGTAAGAGGAGATTTTTTCAACCAAAAACCGCGGGTTTTTATAGGAAACTCTTTGGGGCATTATGAGAGTTCAAAACCTGTATTTAATAAAAAAATTCTGATCGGGAAAATTCTTATTTTTAAACATTATGGGGTAGAACAAGGAGTTCTAAAAGTCTACTTCGGAAAAAAACTTTTTGATGCGAGAGTATATGTCAAATAGAGGACTGATAATTATAGATTTAAGTTTTTTATGCTAAAGTTTTAGCTTATCTTATACCAAAAAGTTTAAAAATGAGTAATAAAGATTTTTCTAATAATCTAATAAAAAACGCAAAAGATCTAAGAGCTTTATATGTTGAAGACAATAAAGATGTCGCAAATGCCGTTTATAAAATTTTAAATCTCTTTCTTGATAAAATTGATTTGGCATTTGACGGAGAAGAAGGACTTGCAAAGGTTGAATCATGTAAATACGATCTTGTCTTAACTGATATAAATATGCCTAAAATGAACGGTATCGAGTTAATAGAAAGTATTAGAAAAATTGCCCCTCATATTCCTATTATAGTAATCTCCGCATACGGTGAACAAGAGTATTTGTTTAAAGCTATTCAAGCAGGAATCGACGGTTTTATATTAAAACCTCTTGAACCTGAACAATTTAAAAGAGTATTATTTAAAGCTATAGAAAAAACTCTTATTTATAAAGAAAATAATAAAAATCTTTCCATATTAAAACAGTATCAAGATATCACCAACAGAAGTTCAATTATCTCAAAAACCGATCCTACGGGTATAATAACTTTCGTAAATGAAAACTTTGTAAAAATTTCGGAATACTCAAAAGAGGAGTTAATAGGAAGATCCCATGCCCTTATAAGACATCCCGATAATTCAAAAGAGTTTTTTAGAGATCTTTGGCATACCATAAGTATAGAAAAGAAACCTTGGGAAGGAGTAATTAAAAACCTCTCAAAAAGCGGCAAACCTTATTATGTAAAAACAGTAATAAAACCTCTTTTAGATGAAGAAGGAAATGTTTTAGAGTATATTGCTCTTAGAAACGATATTAGTGAAATTATGAGTGAAAAGAAGCAGATGTTAAGCTCTTTAGAGTCAAATAGAAACTCTTTGCTTATAATGATTCAAATTGAAAACTTTGATATTTTGGATAAGTTTTATGATAATAAGACTGTTGAAAAAATTGAGCAGATATACGGAAAAACCATTTTAGATCATATGCCAAACAAAGAGCTTTTTGAAAAAATCTACTCTTTGGGGGATGGTTGTTTCGTTATTACGGAAGATTTTGATAAATTAATAGCAAATTATCCTGAAATCAATATAGAAGAGCAGCTTCACGAATTTATAAAAAATACAAAAAACAGTACTATAAAACTTGAAAATATTGAGTATGATATTTCTGTTATCGTAAGTTACAGTTACGGCACGAAAAATCTTTATGAAAATGTAAAGTACGGAGTTGAAAAAGCAATAGAAAAGAAAAAGAATCTTATTTTTGCCAATAATCTAGTAAGTGAAGCCCAAGAGAATGCAAAAAAGAATATAGAAACAATTCAAATGGTAAAAAAAGCTTTAGATGAATCGAAAATAATATCTTTTTTCCAACCTATAATTGATAATAAAACCAAAAAAATTATAAAGTATGAATCTCTTGTCAGACTTATAAATGAAAAAGATGAAATAGTTTCTCCTTATTTTTTCCTAGAAACGTCGAAACAAGGAAGTTACTACACAAAAATTACTAATAGAGTTATTGAAAACTCTTTTGAGATTTTAGATCATATAAAAGACAATATCAGCATTAATATCTCCGCTATTGATATTGAAAACGACATAATTAGAAACAGGCTTATCGTACTTGTAAGCAAACCTGAATATAAAGGCAGAGTAACCTTTGAACTTTTAGAAGATGAAAATATAAAAGATTTTAAGAAAGTAAAAGATTTTATTAAATTAGTAAAAGATATAGGAAATGTCCAAATTGCTATTGATGATTTCGGAAGCGGTTACTCAAATTTTGAAAGATTGTTAGAGTACTCTCCTGATATTCTAAAAATAGACGGAAGCCTTATAAAAAATATTGAACACGATGATTTTAGTAGAAATTTAGTGGAAACACTTGTCGTTTTTGCAAAAAAACAGGGAATAAAAACAATAGCCGAGTTTGTAGAAAATGAAAATATCTATAATATTTTAACCGAACTTGGAGTCGATTACTCTCAAGGTTTTTATTTCGGGAAACCCGAAAAACTTATATAAGAGGCAAATTCCCTCTTATATAACTACATATATTTTTTAAGAACTTCAGGTATTTTTACACTACCGTCTGCTTGTTGATAGTTTTCCATAATTGCAACCAAAGTTCTTCCCACAGCCAAAGATGAACCGTTTAAAGTATGAGCCAAAATATTTTTTTTGCCCTCTTTATATCTGATTTTTGCACGTCTTGCTTGAAAATCTCTTGTATTTGAAATAGATGAAATCTCTCTATATTTTTTTTGTCCCGGAAGCCAAACTTCAAGATCAATGGTTTTTGCTGCACTAAAACCCAAATCTCCCGTACAAAGCATAACTTTTTGGTGTGCAAGCCCTAATGAGCTTAATAGATCACTTGCACAAGATACCATTTTTTCAAAAACTTCATCTGACTGCTCTTGTTTTGTAATAGATACCATCTCAACTTTGTCAAACTGATGCTGTCTTATAAGTCCTCTTGTATCTCTTCCAGCACTTCCCGCTTCTTTTCTAAAACAAGGAGTATAAGAAGTTAAAAGTAAAGGAAGTTCCTCTTCAGAGATTATTTCATCATTATAAAGATTTGTAAGACTTACTTCTGCTGTCGGAATAAGATATAAATCTTCTCCTTCTATTTTAAACAAATCATCTTCAAATTTAGGAAGCTGTCCTGTTCCTTGAAGAGTATTTGAGTTTGCCATAAAAGGAACATACCACTCATGAAAACCTCTGCTTCTGTTAAAATCAAGCATATAGTTTATCAAAGCTCTTTCAAGTCTTGCACCCTCACCTCTTATTGCAGAGAATCTTGATTTTGCAATTTTTACGCCTCTTTCAAAATCAAGCCAGCCGTTTGGCAAATCCCAATGCTCTTTTGGTTCAAAATCAAAGTTTGGTTGTTCTCCTATTTTTTCAATAACTACATTTTCATTTTCATCTGCTCCGTTTGGAACAATATCATCGGGAAGATTTGGAACACCAAGGGCAACAGAAGATAATTTCTCTTCTAAAGTTTTAACTTCCTCTTCAAACTCTTGTTTTTTTGATTTTAAGTCACTAATCTCTTTTTGCAAAGAGGCTATATCAAGTCCCTCTTTTTTATATCGTCCAAACTCTTTTGAGAGTTTATTTTGAGAAGCAGTAACCTCTTCCATTTTTTGTCTTTTTATTTTAGTCTCTTCTGACAAACTTTTAAGATTGTCTAAAACTTCACTACTTACACCTTTTCTCACCAATGCAGCGGCTACATTTTCAAAATCTTTTTGCAATAGTTTTATATCAATCATAACACTCTTTCTTAAATTTTTTGCAATTATACCTAATTTTTTCCATAATAAGTTAAATCAAATCTGCTTGTCATGATTAAACTTTTATTAAGACCTCTTTTACATTTAAATGATTATAATTCTCAAAATTAGAAGTTATTATAGGATATTAAATGAGTTTTTATTCTCTTTACAAAGAGTTGTCAATACCCGAAAAAAGCGGTAAAAAAATTGGACTTTTTAGAACACTGTGCGCTGTTTTAGGTGGCCTAAGCGTTGCATATTTAGGTATGACTTTATGTATTTATATTATTCCGGGAAAGCCCGGGGAATCGATTATCGTTCCCATACTTCTTAATACTTTGGTTTGGGCACTTGCAGCACTTTGGATTAGTTTGTCTCCTACCAAACTAAGCGCTCTTAAAAGAGTATTTGTTCCTACTTTTATTTTTGCAATACTTATAGCTATTTTATATAATCTGGGGTAAAAATGGGTTCAAAACATATACAAAAAGAGGCAAGTAAAATATTTAAACAAAGGTTACAAAGAGTCCATGTGGCAACAGGAATAAGTTTTTCACTGCTTATGTATATAGCCGTGTTTTTCGGAATATTTGCAATTTTATTACCTTTTATCCAAGTTTGGGAAAAACCTTCAAGACATTATGCAATCCCCGAACTTACGAAAATTGATTACTCTTCAATGATTGATCCTGTTTTAAAAGATCCCGAATATCCTAAAATAAACGGAGTTACCATAACTCTTCCGGGATATATGGAAGATCCTGCCGTTAGAATCTCTGCACAATTTACAAAAACAAAAGTCTTTAATCCCAATACCGCAAAAGAGGTAGAAAATGAGGATAAAGCTTCCCAATTAGCGTGGTTTTTAAATTCAATGCATTATGGAAGACCTTTTAAAACCTTTGGGTATTTAGTTTTCGGTTTTATGGCAGTTGCGGGAATGTTTTTGGTAATTGGAGGCTTATTACAGGTTTTAATTATCAAATATAAAGATAAAGGGAAAAATGCTTCTAGTAAATTCTCAAAATGGCATAGAAAAATTTTTACTTGGGTTTTCCCGCCTTTTATAATCATTACCCTAACGGGAGCCATGATGAATATAGGTTATCAAGGCTCAGCTCCTATGGCATATCTGGCTTCAAAAGGAGAAGCAAACCAAGTATGGCAGTTAGCAGGTCCTGTTCTTTTTCCCAAACAAGCAAAAATCGAAAAAAAGAATGATTCCGTTCCTATGCTTACAATGAATGAACTTATAAAAAGAGCAAAAGAGGTTAATCCTAATATAGATTATCAAAGAATCAAACTAACAAACTGGACAGATTCAAGTGCAACGGCAAAACTTGAAGGATACAACCCTTATATGCCATTTTTAAACGGTATTTCAAATAAACCAAGCGTTACTTTAAGGGGTGTAGACGGAAGTGTAGTTGCCCAACAAAAAGTTATGGATAAACATTGGTCGGGACTTTTTTACGATTCGATGATGTTTTTACATCTTCTTTTCGGAGTTGATATTTTCACCAGACTTATTGTTGCTCTTATTATGAGTATTTCCGCTTTTGCATTAGGTTTCGGAGTTCTTCTCTGGCTTGAAAAAAGAGCAAGAAAATTCCCAAAAGATATTCCCGTTTATCACTGGATGGGCAAATTATCTTTGGCGGTTATGGTAGGAGTTATACCTGCAACGGGAGTTTTATTTACTCTTCAGTGGATTCTGCCTTTTGATATGCCGGACCGATTTCTTTGGCAAAAAGGGATATTTTTTCTTTTTTGGATAGGAACATTAACTTGGGCATTTTACAGAATCAACTCTTATCAAGCGGCAAAAGAGTTTTTAAAACTAGGCGGAATCTTATTTATACTTAGTTCGATTTTTCATTTTTACAACAGCGGATTTTCTCCTGTTGAACTTTGGAATAAAAATATGACGACTATTTTAAGCGTAGACATAGGATTGATAATTTTCGGCTCTATTCTTTTTTATGCAGGATTAAAACTTCCTCAAAAAAGAGAAAAGATTCAAGAATTTTGGACAAAAAAACTTTAAATTTAGAAAGGATAACTTATGAAAAAAATAGCTGTTTTAATACTTTTATTAACTGCAACAATCGCACAGGCACACACCCTTTTGATGAATGTAATAAATAATGAAGATAATACGGTTACAGTTGTAGGAGAGTTTAGTACAGGTGATTCGGCAGCAGGAGCTTTAATTAGATTTGAATCTCTTTTAAGCGGAAAAATCCTGTTTAAACAAAGATTACCCGAAGATAGTGAATTAACCGCAGAAATTCCCAAAGAACCTTATCAAATAGTTCTTGACGGCGGTCCTGGGCATACTATTGTAAAAGAAGGAATTGCGCCTTTAGAAGGTTTTGAAAAAGAGATAAAAGCTGAAGTTACAAAAACAAGTACAAAGCTGTCTCAAGCAAGTAATCTTACAAATGAGTGGAGCAATCCTACTATAATTCTTTTTATTTTAGGACTTCTTCTAATAATATTGACACTTTATATAAGTTCAAAAAATACAAATAAAATCTTAAAGCAGATAAAACAAGAAGGCTGATATATCTTTATGTTGCATTACTACAAAGAGTTGCAAAACTTCGTACAAAGAATGGTCGGAAATAGAGAGTATGCAGCAGAAATAGTACAAGAAACATATACAAAAGCTCTTGAAGTTGATTCGAAAATAATAATAAACAACGAAAGAGCTTTTTTATATAAAATTGCAAAAAATATTGTAATAGACGACTCAAGAAAAAACAGTAAATTCCAAAAAGTTATTTTTGAAGAAGAAGAGTATACAATTCCAAAAGAAGAACAACCGGAAGAACAAATACTTAATATTTTAAAAGAAAATTTGATAAAAGAGGCTATAGAAAAACTTCCTTCAAGAAGTAAACAGGCATTTGTTTTACACTTTATCAAAGGTTTTACAAGACAGCAAATTGCCCAAAAAATGGGAATAAGTACAAATGCAGCCCAAAAACATATTACAAGAGCTACACAAAAAATAAAAGAGCAAATATCATTGCAGGATTGGGATATAAATGAATAAACAAAAACAGATTGACAAAGCAGCTGCTTATTGGTTTGCCTGTAATAAAGAAGGATTTACCCCCAATCAGAAAATCGATTTTGAAAAATGGTTAAATGAAGATAAAGAGAATAAAAAAGCCTATGAAGATCTAAATAAAATTGAAGCATTATGCCAGTGCTTAAACGAAGACTACCTTGAAAACCTTATGGACGAAGTACAAAAAGGGGCAAAAAAAACAAAAATTTTTGAAAAATTAAAGACTTATGCAGTTGCTGCAAGCTTTTTAATAGTGATTTTTGCAGGTTTTTTTCAAGGATTTAATTACTACTTCCAACCAAATTATGAAAAAAGCTTTATTACAAAAATAAATCCTGAAAAAATCATTTTACCTGACGGTTCTAAACTCTCAATAGATGCAAAAACAAAAATCCATGTAGAGTTTTATAAAAAACAAAGATTGGTAAATCTTATTGGCGGGCAAGTAATGTTTAGAGTAAAAAAGAGTAAAGACAGACCTTTTAATATTATTTCAAACCATACTCATATACAAGTTGTAGGAACAACTTTTGAAGTAAAAAATTTAGCTGACATAACAACGGTAAAAGTAAAAGAAGGAGTAGTAAAAGTATCAAAAATAAATCCTTATACCCAAAAACTGCAAACTCTTAAGCTGCTTACAAAAGGAGAAAAAATAGTTTTAAATAAATTCGGCAAAGTTCTGAATCTTTCAACAACTTCTGTAAAAGATATTGCCCTTTGGGAAAACAATCAACTGATTTTCGATAATACGAATATAGAAGAGGCGCTTAAAGAATTTTCCAAATATACAAACAAAAAAATTAAGTTAAACAACAATAAAATAGCAAAACTGCCTGTTACGGGACACTTTTCAACAAAACAGATTGAAAAATTTTTTAAAGCCTTAAGTGCTATTTATCCTGTGAAAATTGAAAAGAAAAACAACACTATTTATATCAATAGAATAAATTAAAATCTAAATTTTAAAATCTTTTGAAATTTATCCAAAATTTTTGTCCTATTTCCAAAACTTTTTCGTCTTAATATATAGAGAACAATTCTCAAAATCAATACTATAAAAGAATTTGAAAAGGAGACAAATATGAATCTATTAAAGAAATCTTTAATAGCACCCTCACTGGCAATACTGCTTTATACGAATCTTCATGCGAACGAAAGCTTTACACTTGAAGAGATGAGTTTAAAAGAGGCAATAAAAACAATATCTAAAAAAGCAAATATACCTTATATGGTAGATAGTAAACTGCTGAAAGATAAAAAATCGCAAAAAATAGAGAATATTCAAGGGCTAAAAAATGCTTTGGATAAGATTTTACAAAACAGCGGATTGGAAGCCTCAATTATAGATGGAACTATTATAATAAAGAAAAAAAGCATTCCCCAAAGCAGTAATTCTTTAGGGAAAGTTGAAATTATATCCGCAAATGCGACAGAAGATACGGATTCATATACAATTGATTCTATGAATACTGCAACAAAATTAAATCTATCTATAAAAGATACGCCACAGTCTGTAGTAGTCATAACAAATCAAAAAATAGAAGATAATAACTGGGAATCAATAGATGATATAGTAAGTAATATAGCAGGGATACAACCTTCTAAATACGATACGGACAGAACTTATATCATGGCAAGAGGTTTTGAGATTGATTATTATCAGATTGATGGAATGCCTACTAGTTATACGGGATATCAACAACAAGATTTGTCAATTTATGATAGAGTCGAAATCGTAAAAGGGGCAAATGGACTTATGACGGGAGCAGGGAACCCAGCTGCTGCAATTAATCTTGTAAGAAAACACGCCAATTCTAAAAAGCTAACGGGAGATATAACTTTAAAAGCAGGTTCATGGGATAGATACAAAGGCTCTATTGATATTACGACTCCTTTAAATGAAGCAAAAACAGTAAGAGCAAGAATAGTAGCAAGTTATGCAGATGAAGAGTCTTACAAAGATTATTATAGCAAAGAGACAAGCGTGTTTTACGGTGTTATTGATGCAGATATAAGCGATAATACAAGACTCTCTTTAGGTGCAAGTTATCAGGAAAATAGACCTGAAGGTACAACTTGGGGAGGAGTACCTGCATATTTTAGCGACGGTTCATCTACAAGTTTTCATCCCGAAGACTCTTTTACACCTGATTGGACATATGGAAAAACCAAAACTAAATCTGCTTTTGCAAGTTTTGAACACTATTTTAATAATGATATAAAAATAAATGCCAACTATACGCATATGGAGTATGATGCTCATTTAAAAATGGCACTTATGACGGGATACAGCCATTTTCCTGACAGTACAACAGGGATTGATCCCACAAGTGATTTTCTTTCAAACTCTTTTACTCAAACAGATACTGATGTTTTAGATATTTATACCTCTATTCCTTTTGAACTGGCAAATAAAAACCATGAAATAATTGCAGGAGTAATGTATCATAAAAAAAATGAGGATAATTTTAGCAAAAGTGCTTTATCTTCTATAGATACCAGTTCAAACAGTGTTTTTTCTTGGGATAGTGATGTAAAAGAACCTTCTTGGAATAAAAAAAGCAGAACAGGCGAAAAAACAACAAAACAAGAATCTGCTTATATAGTAGGTCGTTTTTCACTAAGTGATGATTTAAAACTGATTGCAGGAAGTAGATTAACTACATATAAATATAACAACAAATTTTCAAATTACGATTATAAATACGATAATGAAGTAACTCCTTATGCCGGAGTAGTTTATAGTTTAGATGAAAATCATTCTGTTTATGCAAGTTATACGGATATATTTAAAGCCCAAGATTACAAAGATAAAAGCGGTAATTATTTAGATCCCAAAGAGGGTAAAAGTTACGAAGCAGGAATAAAAGGAGAGTATTTTGACGGAGCATTAAATGCCTCTTTGGCAATCTTTAGAATTGAACAGGATAATGTTGCCCAATCAGCAGGTACAAATAGCAGCGGAGAGACTTACTATACACTTGAAGAGGGAGTAACAAGTAAAGGTGTAGAATTTGATCTTTCTGGTGCAATAAATGAAAACTGGAATATGAGTTTCGGGATTTCTCATTATGAAGCAAAAAATTCAGATGATGAAAAAGTATCTACAACGATTCCTAGAACACAATTTTTATTATCTTCAACATACAAAACAGGAAGTTTAACCTTTGGAGGAAGCGTAAAGTGGCAAAGCAAACTTTATGATGATGTAACTAATCCAGTAGGAGATTCGGACAGACTTCAACAAGAGAGTTTCTATCTTGTTAATGCTATGGCAAGATATAACTTTACAAAAAATTTATCGGCTCAATTAAATATCAATAATCTTTTTGATAAAGAGTATTATTCAAATATTGTTTATGATGCTCAATATGTATACGGTGAACCTAGAAACACCACATTAACGCTGAAATACACCTTTTAGATTTATAAAGAGACTTTTGTCTCTTTATAAAATTTACGCATGGATTTCAAGAAAGTATATTCTCCCAAATTTTACAAAGTATTGGAATCCAGCCGTAAGTTTTATTTTACTTTTTAATCTTAAACATAGTTGCATAAAATGCAGGTACATATAAAAGATTTAAAACTGTTCCCCAAAGAATTCCAAAACCTAGAGATACAGCTATTGGCTGAAGCATTACAGACTCTCCGCTTGGGAAAAATATTAAAGTAAACAATCCTAGCATTGTGGTTATTGAAGTAATTAGTATCGGTCTTACTCTTTGTTTTGCTTTTTCAAAAAACTCCTCTTTTGTTTTTGTATGCTGTAGAAAATCTAGCATCACTATACCGTCGTTTATAACAACTCCCGCAAGTCCTAGCATTCCTATCAAAGATTGGGAATTTAGATTTATTCCTATTATCATATGCCCTACAATAGGTCCTAAGATAGTAAAAGGAATCACCGATAAGATTATAAAAGAACTTTTTAAAGATGGAAAGTTTATAAGCAAAGTTATAAAAATCAGAAACATCGCTATTAAAAAAGCTTTTATTAAGTCCAAAGCCATTTTTTCACTCTTCTGTTTTTCTCCGCCAAAAGATATATCGACCCCTTCATCTTTTGCTTTTTCAAAATCTTTTTGAAGTTTTTGTAAAACTTCGCCTGCATTTATTATAGAGTTATCTACATTTGCAAAGATTTTTTTATATATTCTTCCATCTTCTTTATCAATTCTTTCAAAGTTTCTTTCAATACTAAAATCAACAACCTCATCTAAAAGTACGACTTTACCGTCACCGAAAGGTATATAAAAATTTTTAAGCTCTTTAAAACTGTCTTTATAAAAAGATTTTGTCATCACTTTTACTATTCCGTCTTTGTCAAAAGTAGTTGCCTGCTCTTTTTCCAAAAAAAGACTGCTGATTGCTGTTGCTATTTTCGTATCTGTCAAACCTAAAGTTTTTCCATATTGATTAAGGGCATATTTATACTCATTGTCGCTTAACTTGGTATTATCGCTTATATCTTTTACCCCTTTTATCTTTTCAAGTTTTTCTTTTATTTTTTCTATATTATCAATTAAGTTTCTCGTATCATCGGAGTTTAGAAGAATTTCAATATCCGTATTTACGACACCTATTCTTCTTGTTATTACATTATGTTCTACTACATTATCATCTTTTAACAAAGGCAATAAAAGTTTTCTTATTTCTTTCATCGCTTCATTTGTACTTATAAGTCTTGTTTTACTGTTTCTTTCAAAGTCAAAACTTAAATTTAGTACGGGATTTATATAACTCTCTACAAAGTTTTCATCTCTAAAATCCTGCAATACTACAAAAATAGTAAATCCGTTTTCAATTGTTTCACTAGACCCTGTAATATCTCTGTACCAACCTATATAACTATCTACATTTTTTATATAAATATCTTTTGAGTGTTCAAAAAGTATTTTTTCATACTTTTTTGCTACCTCATCCGTTTTATGAAGAGGAATTGATTTATCCAGTTTTACTGATAAAATTATATTGTTTGAATCCATGTCAGGGAAAAACTGAAACCTGCTGTTTTGTATTAAAAAGTAAGATACTAAAGGAATAGTTATAAAAAACAGAAGCAAAAATGTTTTTTTATATTTTATTATTTTATGTAAAATATCTTCATAAATCTTATAAACCCTGCTCCAATCAAGCTGTTTCTCTTTTGCTTTTAAAACATGTTTGCAGTGAAGAGGCAGAAAAAGAAAAGATTCAATAATAGAGGAAAGAATCAAACAAGAGATTACTATAGGAACAAGTTTCATTAAAAGTCCCATTTCACCACTTATTAAAAGCATCGGCAAAAAGGCGAAAACTGTTGTCATCCCTGCAATTATAACAGGAACTATCATCTGTTTTGTTCCTTTTAAAACTGCGGTTTGTTTCTTTTCTCCTTCATCCAAATATCTTTGAATATTTTCACTTACAATTATAGCATCATCAACAACTATTCCAAGGGCAATAAGCATTGCCATCATTGACATCATATTCAAGCTATACCCCATAAGCTCGATAAAAATAAGCCCTATTATAAAAGAGAAAGGAATTCCGAAGATTATCACCAAAGATATTCTGGCACTTATTAAAATATACATGGCAAAACCTACTAAAATAAGTCCTAAAGTGATATTTGAAATAATTGTTTTTATTCTGTCATTTATCGGTATTGAGTTATCTCTTGTTATAGTTAAAGTTATATCTTTATGTTTTTGCTGTACTTTTTCAACTAATTTTTTAACCTTTTTTGAAAGTTTAATACTGTCTCCCACTTTATCTTTATACAAAGCCAGAGTAATAGTATTTTTCCCGTTAAGTCTTGCAATAGTTTCTTGGGAAGGCAAACCTATTTTTATATCCGCAATATCATTTAAATATACTTTTTTATCATCTATTTCTAAGATAGTATCTTCCCAAAACTTTTTCTCAAACTTATTGTTTTTTGCACTAAGATATATATGATTTCCTACTTGTTCAATATTTGCAACAGGATAGATATAAGAGAGTTCTCTTATTGCGCTTATTACGCTTGTACTGTTTAAGTTATAGCTGTCTATTTTTTTATGATTTAATATAATACTTACTTGTAAATCGGCATCTCCGTAAATAGTGATTTCACTTATATGTTTTATCTGCATTAAAGAGGCTTTTAACTTTTCGGAAATATCTTGGAGTTTTTGCCTTGGAACTTTACTTGAACCAAGGGAAATACTAAGCAAAGACCATTGGGCGTTTATGCTTGAAACAGTAGGTTCGTCCATATCACTCGGAAGATATCTTTTTGCTATACTTACCGCATCTTTTAGATCATTTATAACTTCACTTTTATCTGCTTTTGTTTGAAGTTCTACTTTTATACTAAAATATCCCGAAGAGATATAAGTTGATACTTTTTCTATTCCCGATACGGACTCTATTTGATTTTCTATCTCAGCAACGGCAAAATTATTTAGATTTTGTGCACTTGCACCGCTATAATATCCCGATATTCTAACTGCTTCAAGTTCTACATTAGGAAAAATCTCTTTAGGTATTTTAATAAAACTAAAAACTCCCAGAATAAAAATAAAAAGTAAAATCGTGTGGTTTAGATTTGAATTTTTCAGAAAATAGTTTATTAGTTTATACATTTATAGTGCAAACCTTAGAGTTTTATATTAATATTGAATATCAATATAAATTATATATTATAAACTATAAATTAGACGTTAATAGAAGTTCTATCAAGACAAGCAGAAGAGTTAAACATAAACAGAAACATAATAATCTGCCTCGAAAATATCATTTTTTAAAAAAGAGCTGTTTTTATATATACAAAAAGATGGTTCAGGTGTTGTTTCATAACCGCTTTTTACAAGCCAGTAAAAATATATCCAGTTAATAAAATCCAAAAACTCTTTATGCAAGCCCTTGAATTTAAATTTGGCATAAACAAGTTTAGGCATTGTAAGAGTAGGAAAAGTTGTATTTATTACCTTTTCATTTACAATAACTCCTGCTGTGTATTTACACTCTTTTAAAGAAGTTATAGCAGGAATATCATGATAGTATCCTATAAGAGTATAATCTTGTATATCATTTTGATACAGCCAGATAATTAACTTCTCCCAAATATTTTTTATACTTTTATCATAACCTTTATGCCTGATATATAAAACCTCTTTTGAACTGTTTTTTATAATCTCGGGATTTACACTCTCATACTCAAAACTTTTTTCAAACTTTACAAGAGTTTTATACCCTCCTTTTTTCCACTCTTTTGGAGTCATGTTAAATCTGCTTTTAAAGAGACGTATAAAAGCGCCGTGGGAACTATAACCGCACATTTTAGCCACTGAAGTTATAGTTGAATTCTTATTTGTTAAAAGAAGCGTTGAAGCTTTTGTTAGTCGAATTGATTTTATTGCTTCATAAATATTTTGTTCAAACTCTTCTTTAAATATCCTGTGCATATGAAATTTGCTTATATCCATATTTATACTTAATTCATCAAGATTTATATCCGTATCAATATGTTTGTAAATATAGTGCATTATATCGTTTGCAATTTTTTTATGTCTTATTACCGTATCTTTTCTCATAAAGATATTATATCTTATAAAAAATTATTTTAAGCAATAATAGTTAATTTTATTAACACTATTAGTAAAGAATAAAAAAGTTTTATTCCCTATAATTTCATCAAATTTTCAAAGGAAAAAGATGAATGAAATAAAAAATTTTACTTTTATGCTTTTTGGCTCGATTTTTTTAGCTTTTGCTACCGTATGCTTTTTAAATCCAAACAGCCTTATCACAGGTGGAGGTATAGGTTTGGCACAACTTTGTTATGCGCTTTTTCCTTCAATTACCTTGGGTATCTGGATTGCAATAATTAGTATCCCTTTGATTTTAATAGGAATGAAATTTTTTGGAAAAGGCTTTGTTGTCAAAACTCTTATTTCAATTGCTCTAATCTCATTTTTCACGGATTTTTTAAAAGAGGTTATAAAAGTGCCTGCTGCAACAAATGAAACAACACTTGCTGCCGTATTCGGCGGACTTTTAGTCGGTCTTGGCGTAGGACTTACGATGCTTGGAAAATCTTCTACGGGAGGAACATCAATAGTTGCAGAAATAATTTCGGCAAAAACAAGATTTAAAACTTCTCAAATTCTTTTGATGATTGACGGTATGATTATGTTTAGCTCGATTTTCGTATACGGTGATGTTGAAAAAGCTCTATTTAGTATAATGGGTGTTTATATAACAACAAAAATAATAGATCAACTTCTATCAGGAAAACCTTCTCAAAAATCAGTAACAATCGTATCTAAAAATATAGCTCCTCTTGCAGAAGAGATCTCAAAACATTTAGGCAGACACGGAACAATTTTAAAAGGAGTAGGATTAAATCAGCAAACGGATAAAACCCTGCTTTTGGTTATTGTGGATTTTTCTAAACTTCAACTTTTAAAAAAGATTATCAAAGAGAATGACGAAGATGCTTTTTTGGTTATTCAAGAAGCTTCTGAATTATATGGAAGAGATTACTAAACAATAATAGTAAAACAAGCTCCTTTTTGCTTGTTCTCTATAATAAGTTCCCCTTTAAAATGGGAATTTATAATAGTTTTCGACATATAAAGCCCTATTCCGCTTCCATTCTCTTTTGTTGAAAAATAGGGTTCAAAAATTTTATTTATATGTTTACTTTTTATCCCGCCTGCATTATCACACACTGTTGTCATGGTTTTACCGTTTTTTACATCAACGGTTATCCATATTTTTGTATCCTTTATCTCTTTTTCTTTTAATTGATCTTTTGCATTGGAAATGAGGTTTAATACAACTTGAGAATACTCATTTTCATAGGATTTAATCTGCTTATCTTTTATAACTTGAAATTCCAGATTAATTGAGTAAATTCCCAATAAAGGTTTCATAATGTCAACAGCTTTTTGCACGGCTTGAGATATCCAAAAAAACTCTTTCTCTTTTGCAGGCTTATAAAAATCTCTAAAACTGTTTATCGTATTTGACATAAAATCTATCTGTTCGTTTGCTTCGTTAAGTTTTTTTGACAAATACTCTTTATCTATTTTTTCATCTTCCAAAGATAATTGGCAGTTCATATTTATAAAACTCAAATGAGTAAGAGGTTGTCTCCATTGGTGAGCTATATTATTTATCATCTCTCCCATAGAAACAAGTTTACTTTTATGTATCAAAAGTTTCTCTTTTTCATTTTGCTTATCTACTAGATTTTTCAACATAAGTCCAAGAGCAAAACTAAAAATTAAAGATTCCAAAGGAGCTATCATATGAATAACATAAATTCCGCTTATTGCAAAAAAATGGTTCTGAGCTAAATATACGAATAAACAGACCAAAAACCAGCCCAATGTATAAATAATTGCATATTTATTACCTTTGTAAACAGCTATTAATCCGGCTAAAAAAGGAATTAAAAATCCAATAAAAAAAGGCATATATTCATAAAGAATAGAGTATTTAAAAATCAAAATTGCCAAAATGTCTAAAATATTTAATAGTATAAAAAAGTTTATTACCAAATTCATTTTAGGCATAATTTTTTTTGCTTGAAGAACCTCTTTTGCAAAAAGAAGAGTAAATAAAAATCCCGAAGTTTCAAAAATATCTTCAATAGCTTGAGCCCAGGCAAAATCTTGGTTTGGATAAGACTTAAAACTAAAATAAACAAACCCTATTAAAGATAAAAGTACAAAAAACTGCATAATAGAATAATAAAGAAAAAACTTCTTCCTAGAAGAAAAATAGATAATAAGATAATAAAGAAAAGCACAAAAAATTATTCCGTAAGCAATACCGTAGAGTATTCCTTCATAGTGAAGCAGATAATCATGTTCAAATTCGTTTATTATACTAAATCGAAACTCTCCGATTTTTGCTTTTTCATATTTATAATTGAAAAATAGACTTTTGGGAGTGCTGCTGTCCACTTTTATTATCAAAATTCTATTTTGTTTTATATATTCTGCATTTGTAAAAATAAGATTATCTACATCGGAAACAACGGTAAAATAATAGGTCTCTTTCAACTCTTTTTTTAGATCTACTCTTATAGAAAACTGCTTTACTTTTTTATGCAAATACTTTTTATATTCCAACTTTTTAAAAGTTTGTAAATCTTCCGAGATATATAAACCATTAATAACTTCGGGAAAATAATTTTTTGCAGAAAGAGAACAAAATAGTATAAAAAAAGTAAAAAGAATTTTCATGAGATTAGATCTATTTTATACCCTACTCTTGAAATATTCTTTATTGAGTTTTTAGGAAGCTTTTTTCTTAAATCGCGAACAAGTAATCTTATTGCATTTTCACTCATATAATCATCATACCAAATATAAGATTGTAACTCTTCATAAGTAACAGGATTCGGAGATTTTTTGCATAAAAGATTAATAAACTCTTGTTCGTTTTTTGTAAGATTTATAATCTTTTCATCCTCTTTTAAAACCAAGTGTATAGTATCATAATAACAATTTTCAGCAAGATATTTTCTACTATCTTTATCTTCACATATTTTTTTAGAGCACTCCACAAGCAAGGGATAAATAGTCTCATGCCTTATAGGTTTAGTTAAATATTTTGCCAAACCTAAATCTATGGCATCTAAAAGATATTTTGTATCCGTAAAAGCACTTAATACGATAATCTGTATTTTTTCATTATACTCTCTAATTTTTCTTATCATATCAAGACCGTTCATTTTCGGCATCTTAATATCCGTGATTATAATATGAGGAGACTTCTCTTCTACAAGATTTATCGCTTCAATTGCATCTTTTGCTTCATACACATTATAAAAAAGCCTGTTTAAATATGTAATGGCATTACTTCTAATAAGGTCTTCATCTTCTACATATAGAATTTTTAAATTTTTATACTCGTCTTTTGGCATAAAAGTATTATATTAAAAGTTTTATTAATTTTAATAGTAGTTATCATAATTATAGAGTAAAATAAAAATTTTACTCTATTTTTTAGAAGGTGTATTTAACTGTTAGCATGGCACTTCTGGGTGTTCCATAAACCATACTGTTTGTTCCTCCTCCTTCTCCTATTCCTGAATAGTATTTTTTATCAAAAATATTATTTACATTTAATTGAATATTTGTATTTTTATTTATATTATAACTTGCCATTGCATTTGCTATTACATATGCATTTTGTGTAATTGTTCCGTATTCTGTTTTATTATATTGTTTACTTTTATAGTTTAAACCTCCACCGAAACTTAAATCATTTATCGTATATTTAGTAAATAAATTTGCAGTTGTTCTTGATGAGAAAGTAGCATATTTATCACCGTTTGCATCTTTTGCTTTAAAATTTGCAATACCGAAACTAATATCCCAATTATCATCTACTTTACCGTCAATTTCTATTTCAAACCCTTTGCTGGTAACTCCTTCAGCTGAAACATACGCATCTTTTAGAGGATCTGTAGAGACTTTATTATTTCCGTCTTTTTGTGCTACATTGTCTTGTTCTATTCTAAATATTGATAAAGAAGCATTCATCTTTCCATCAAAATACTCTCCTTTGATTCCTACTTCGTAACTTTTACCTTCAATAGGGTCTAAATAATCACCGTTTACTTTTTGTTCATCCTGAGGTTTAAAAATACTTGTATAACTTGCATAAACAGAGTGTTGATCATCTAAATCATATACTAAACCTACATAAGGAGTTACCTCATCGTTAAATTCTCTATTGCCGTTTCCATCATCACTTCTATACTGCCAATCAGTTATTCTTGCACCTGCAATAAGTTTTAATGTTTCTAATAAAGAAAATTTTCCTACTAAATATGTTCCTTTTTGAGTTGTTTTATTAGGTGATGTAGGAGATGAATAATCCAGTCTCGGTTTTGCTATATTTATATGATTAAAATCAATTATTGCACCGCCTAGATTTGGATATCCCCAATCGTTATATATTAACTCTTGTTTATTATACATAAATCCAAGAATTATCTCTTGATCCAGATTTTTTAAAGTAAAAGGTGCCGAAATATAGGTATCAATATTCTTCTCTTTATCATATTCATCATTTGAATATGCCAATGAAGTATACTCAACTCCCAAATCCGTATCTTTATCAACTCTTCCGCCAAAATATAGAAGTGCCGTATCTGTATATATTTTTCTTTGAGAAAAGGCTACATTAAATGAAATATTTTTGTATAGATATTGTTTAAAATCTCCGTAAATATCTTTTGTTTTTGTATTCCAGTAAGTCCAATCTTCAGAAACAGTATCAGATCTGTCAAAATTAGTTTTACTCCCATTACTGTAAAAAGCAGGCAAACCTCCCCATCTAATACCTTCTCTCTCAAGTTTTTGATAACTTGCACCTAAAGATAAATATGTATTATCAGTCAAATCCATATCTACAACACCGTATACAAGATCGTTTTTCTTTGAGTATCCGTCCATAAAAGATTTTTTATCTTCATGTTTGGCAATAATTCTTGCTCTTACACTTCCTTTCTCATTTAAAGGCATTGAAATATCAGTTGATGCACTGTAAGCATCCCATGATCCTCCCGATAAACTAATATTTCCTTTAAACTTTTTACTATTGGCTCTTTTTCTTACTAAATTAATACTCATTGATGGATTACCTGCTCCTGTCGTCAATCCGTTTGCACCTTTTACAACTTCGATTCTATCATACATTGCCAAGTCAAAATCATTTTGAGCAATTGTAGAATAAGTCGGCATTCCGTCAAATTTATAATAATCTATTTTAAAACCTCTTGCCGTAGGATATAACCTTTCATCCCATCTATTCAAAGTAACTCCCGTTACATTTTCTAACATATCTTGAAAAGAGGTAACTCCCATATCTTTAAGCTTTTGTGTAGTAAGTACACTTACTGCTTGAGGAGTATTTCTTATAGATAAATCCAATTTTGTAGATGTATTCATAGAATCTATCGTATAAGAATCTGTATCTTCACTGGCATTTGATGAAACGATTTCAACATTTCCCAAAGACTCTTTTTTTCTTGAATCTTCAGTAAGCTCATCACCTATAAGCTGCATTTGTAAAACAAAAGCCGTGCATATAGATAGAGTTAATAATTTTCTTTTTTGCATTGTATATTCTCCCATTTTAATGATAGTAATTATCATAATTGATTGGAATTATTTCGGAAAGTTACTTATAAAAACTTTAGTAAAAAACTCTTCATGACAAGCAAAAAAATAATTTTTCTAAAAGTTATAATGAGGACATTTTTTACACATTTTTTTTTAATAAAATAAGAAATGTCAAAATTAGAGTTTTTAAACAGTCATATAAAAAATGCAAAAATCAATACCCAAAAGTTAAAAAATATTCTTTTGTGTTTTACAGAGGATTTAACGGCTAGCCAAACGGCAGAAAGGGTGGATTTAAGCAGACAAACTATAAATAACTATTATAAAATAATACGTACTTATTTAATTGCCCGACAAAATATAACAGATAGTATCCTGCTTCAAAAAGACTCTTTTTTACAAAAAAAATCAATTAATCTAAACTATTTAAAGTTTAACAAAAAAATAATTTATTATATAGAGTATAACAACAGGATATTCTTACTTGAAAAAGAGAACAAAAACTTAACTAATATTTATCCATATATAAGCAATGAATTAAAATTTTCTTTATTAAAGCATAAAAGAGCAAGCAGTGCAAAACTTTTATACAATACCTACGAAAAAAAATATTTTATTGCAAACTTTTTAAAAGATTCAAACAGTTTTGATATTTTTTTAAATGAACGGCTTAAAAAATTCCGAGGAATAAATAAAAACAATTATAAAACACATATTCAAGAGAGTTTTATCAGATTTAATAATGATAAAACTTTTTTATTTAACAGTTTAGAAAAATTTTTCAACCTCTAATTTTTTATACCGTTTTTGTATTTTTATAAAAATCTTTGTAAAATCCCTCTATGAATGAGATTCAAGAAATTAATTATGAAAATTTATTTAATATAAAAAAAAAGATACAAAACCCTTTTTCAAGAGAAATATTTATAACTTCAATTAAAGAAAATATAGGTAAAGGTTTCTCTATTTGGTATGATATGGGGAATGGTATAGCTCTTTTTGCTAGGAAATTTACTCCTAAAAAAGATTTTATAATGAAAGAATCAAGCAATGTTTCAGGAGCTGTATTTATTTTTAATCTAGGAGAAGAGTTTCCTTTTACTTTTAAAGATAATCAAAAATTTCTTATGAAAAAAAACAATTTTCTTATTGGTCTCTCATCAAATGAATTTTATGCAAAGACATATCATAAAAAAGATAAAGAATACTTCATCTTATCAATAGGAATGAAAGAAGAACTTTTTTCAAAACTTGCTCATTCAATAGAAAATATAGATGAATATATGAATAAAGCAAAAGAAAAAAGTTATGAGTTGTTTTATAATAAACAAATTGATGGTCAGCAGTTTGAAATACTAAACTATTTTAAAGATGAAACTTCATATGAAGATTTGTTAAAAAATATTTTTTTGGAATCCAAAACGAATGATTTGATCCATTATACTATTCAAAGAGCAGCAAGGATTTTAAACAATAAAGAATTAGTTTTTAACGATAAAAACCGTATTGCATCTTTAAAAAGAGCAAAACAGCTAATCTTAGAAGAGTATCAAAACAATCTTTCAATAAAAGAGATAGCTTATAAATCAGCTATAAATGAATGTTATTTAAAAAAAGATTTCAAAGCATATTATGGAATAACTATACATGAGATGCTCCAAAAGCAGAGATTAAAAGCAGCAATGCAGCTTCTAAAAAAAGATTTCAGCGTAAAAGAGGCTGCTTTAAAAGTTGGATATAAACATACAGGACATTTCAGTAAGATTTTTTCAAACCGTTTTGGAATAACTCCAAGCCACTACAAAAAACAGCTAAATAGCTAATTTCCTTTTTTTATATAAAATTTTCCCTATATTGACTTTGAAATATTGATAATAAGTATCAATAATGATATTATTCGCTCCATTAATTCATACTAGGAGCAAATAATGAATATAGAGTTTAAAAAGAACAAACTCTCAATCGCACTCTCAATCGCCTTATCAACAAACATATCTTTAATGGCACAAGAAGAAAAAAGTCCAAAAGAACTTGATAGCGTAACAATTATCGGAAATGAAAATTCAGACAAAACTTCATATACCGTGAAAAAAACAAGTTCTGCTACAAAACTTGATTTATCTTTAAAAGAAACACCACAATCTATAACAGTAATAACTGAAAAACAAATTGAAGATCAAAACCTTCAAGATGTAAACGATGTTTTGATTCAAACTCCGGGTATTTCAATGAGACAATTAGGACAAGAAACCGCGGGACATACAACATACTTCGCAAGAGGTATGGAAATTACAAATGTACAAAGAGACGGTGCACCTACATCAGTAGCATCTTTTGGTACACAACAACTTATGGGATTAGAAAGTTCTGCAATATATGAACGAATTGAAATTACAAGAGGTTCAACAGGACTTACTAACGGCAGCGGAAACCCTAGTGCAAGTATCAACTATATAAGAAAGAAACCTACTTCTGAATTTAGGGGAAATGCAAAATTATCTTACGGAAGCTGGGATAATTATAAAGGTCAAATTGATATCTCAGGTGGTTTAAATGAAGATAATACAATAAGAGGAAGATTTATATCTTCTTACGGTGAAGGGGATAATCAACAAGATAGATATCATCAAGATAATAGTTTAATTTACGGTGCTTTAGATTTCGATTTATCTGATAATACACTTTTAACTACTGCCTTCTCTTATCAAAAAGTAGATGCAGATAATGTGGCTGTTCATCATGTTGCTACAATAGATACAAATGGGAATAAACAAACAATTTTCGGAAGAGATAAAAACCCGGCAGCTGATTGGACGTACAGTAATACTGAAAAAACAAATCTTATTTTAGGCTTAGAACATTATTTCAATAATGACTGGAAAGCAATTGCTAATTACTCATATACAAAAGCAAAAGTAGATAGACTGGTAGGACTTTCAAGAACAATATTAAATACTAATACTGGAAATATAGAAGGGATGGCATTAAAAGCTAAAAATACTCCTGAAGTTCACGCAATAGATCTATATGCCCAAGGCAAATTTAAAGCATTTAAACAAGAACATCAATTATCTTTTGGAGCAAATGGATATAGTGTTAATTCAGATGATCCTTCTTATAATTCAGCTTTAAATCTTACTGCTGCAATAAAAGGGTATGACGGGAATATTCCTAAACCGACTTTCACTTCAAACGGAAGAACAAAAGTGGATACAAAAGAGATTGGAGCTTTTATTGCTTTAAATTTAGAGTTATCTGATCCTTTACATCTTATTTTAGGAAGTAGAATAACTAAATTTGAAAGAATAAATAACAAAGGAAAACCCACAGAACAAAAACAAAAAGAGAATGGGAAAGTTATTCCTTATTTAGGACTGATTTACGATATAAATGAAAACTTCTCTACTTATGCAAGTTATACATCTATTTTTAATCCAACTTCCACAAATAAAGATACAAGCGGTAACTTCCTTGATCCTGAAGAAGGAAATACAGTAGAGTTTGGTTTAAAATCAGAATTTTATGATGGTTTATTAAATGCCGGTATTGCATATTTCATAACAAAACAAGATAATAAAGCTGTTGTAGACGGAACAAATTTAACTCCAGACGGTAATCAAGCTTATAAAAGTGTTGACGGTGCTGAAATAAAAGGTTGGGACTTAACTATTAGCGGTGAGCTTTTACCAAATTGGAATATCTCCGGAGGATATACATATACTGATGCAGAAGATGAAAAAGGAGATCGCTTATCCTCAGGAGAGATACCTAAACATATATTTAAATTGTTTACTAGCTATAAATATAATAAATTAACTATAGGTGCAGGAGTTAATTGGCAAAGTGAAATTAATACAACATATACTCGTTACGGTCTTAATAAAAAACTGCAACAAGAAGCTTATACTATAGTTGATGCTATGGCAAGATATGAAATTGATAAAAACATCGATGTTCTTTTAAATATTAATAATCTATTTGATGAAGAGTATAGATATTATCCCGGACAAGGTGGGTATGGTGATGAAAGAAACTATACCGTATCTTTAAACTATAAATTCTAAGAAGTAAAAATATGATAGGAAACATATATAAATCTTTATCAACTCCTGAAAAAAAAGGAAGAAAAATAGGATTATTTAGAATAGTAACCGCCATTTTCGGCGGTTTGTTAATTTCATATTTAGGCATGACTCTTGTTGCTTTTTTAATCCCTTTGCCAATCGAAGAAACAGCTGTTATTTCAATTATGTTTAATACTTTTATCTGGGCTTTAGCCTCAACTTGGATAGCTTTATCATATACAAAACTCTCCGCTTTGTTAAAAACTCTGATTCCCACGTTAGTTTTTAGTTTTGCACTATATGCTCTTTATTAAGGTTTGTTTATGGAAAAATCAAAACTATTTAAACAAAGACTTTTTAGAGTTCATGTGGCTGCAGGTATTACTTTTTCACTTATAATGTATCTTGCCGTTTTTTTTGGTATTTTTGCAATATTTCTACCTTATATTCAAACTTGGGAAAAACCCTCAAGACATATTCAAAAAACAGATATTATGAATGTTGATTATAATGCAATGATTGAAGAGGTATTAAAAGATCCAAATTTCCCCAAAAACAATATTTTAGTTAATCTTCCGGGAAGAATGGGAGATCCTGCCGTAAATATTTCCCATAGATTTGTACAAGCTATTGCTTTTAATCCAAATACAAAAGAGAAAATAAACAATGAAGATAAAAACACTTCAAATTTAGCTGCTTTTTTAAATGAACTGCATTACGGACAACCTTTAAAACTTATAGGAAGGCTCTCTTTTGGTTTTGTAGCAGTCGGAACTATGGTTTTAATAATTACAGGGTTAATTTTAATTTATCTTTTTAATTTTAATAATCAAGGCAAAAGTCAACAGGCAATTTTTTCTAAAATTCATGTTAAAGTATTTACTTGGGCTTTTATTCCTTTTTTATTGATAACTCTAAGCGGTGCTTTTATGAATGTAGGATTAATAAGTGCAGGACCTATGTCAAAAATCCTAACAAAAGGGGAAGCAAAAGGTATAGATGAAGTAGTTGGAAAAGTTCTCTTTCCTCAAAGCAAGCCCGTAAAAAAAGTAAAAGAAAAAGCTTCCATGCTGCCTCTTTCCTCTTTATTAAAAAAAGCAAAAGAGATAAATCCCCAACTTGAGTTAAAACAAGTAAAACTGATAAACTGGAATGATAAAACAGCCAGAGTTGAAATAATAGGATATAACCCTTATAAACCTTTTTTAAACGGAGGAATTTTTAATCAGCCTCATATCACTCTAAATGCCTTAACAGCAGAGCTAATCGAAAATAAAAAAGTTTTAGATAATGTTTGGCCTGTATTTGTAGCAGAATCGCTCTTTTTCTTACACTTTTTATTCGGCATTGATATTTTTTCAAGAACTGCCGTTGCTCTTATAATGGGATTATGCGGTATAGCAATCGGATTTGCCGTTATGTTATGGCTTGAAAAAAAAGCAAAAAAATTTGAAAACAAAATTACTTTTTATCACTGGATGGGAAAACTCTCTTTGGCAACTATGATAGGAGTTATTCCTGCAACTGCCGTTTTATTTGTTTTACAATGGCTTTTGCCTTTTTCATTAGAAGATAGAGTTTTATGGCAGAAAGGAATTTTTTATAATGTTTGGTTGGCAACGCTGTTTTGGTCTTTTTATAGAATTAACTCTTATAAAGCGGCAAAAGAGTTTTTTGCTTTAGCAGGAGTTTTATTTATTTTAAGCGTAATTTTGCACTTTATAACTCAGTCAACTACACCCTCAACTCTTATAAAAAACCATATGACAAATATTTTAGGAGTTGATATTGCTTTATTTATATTTGGAATATCACTTCTTTATATATCAAAAAAATTACCCAAAGAAAGAGAAGAAGCCAAAATCTTTTGGAGTTTAAAAAAAGGAAGAAAAAATGAAAAACTTATTTAAAATCATATTTTTAATATGTAGCCCGATTTTTGTTTACAGCCACTCACTGGTTTTAAATATAATTGATAACGAAGATGAAACCATGACGGTAATCGGAGGCTTTAATACAGGAGAAAGTGCGCAAGGAGCCCTTCTTAAACTTGAAGCTCTTAATTCAAAAAAAATACTTTTTGAAAAAAGACTTCCCGATGAAAGTGAACTTACTATTAAAATTCCTAATATCCCTTATCAAATAATTTTAGAAGGCGGTCCGGGACATACAGTTTCAAAAGCAGGAATTGAACCGCCAAGCGGTTTTATTAAAGAAGAAGTAAAGACTGAACAAAAGAAAAAAGAGAAACCAAATAGAAATGCAATAAATATCTCTTCAAGCAAAGCCGTAACAATAAGTATAGTATTAGCTTTTATTTTACTTCTTGCCACAATAATCGTTAGCATAATAAATACTAACAAATTAATGCAAGAACTAAAAAGAAATTAATAAAAAATTAACAATTATAATGTATAAAGTGATTGAAAAACATACATTTTATTGTTAATTCTTGTCATGATAAGAGTTAAAATAAGTAAACTTTTATAAAATTATGATTATAATTCTCAAAATCATACGTTAAGGGGAAAAATAAACAGATGCATTACAATAGAATTTTCTTTGTTTTGTTACTTCTAAGCAGCTTTGCTTTTTCCAACCAGATTGATAAGTCAATTAATGTAATAGAAAAGACTAATCAAAAGTTAGAAAAGTATCAAAAACAAATCAACTACCACGATGAAAAAAAAGAGCAGTTATTTCAAGAGTATAAATATGTAAATCAAGAGATAAAAGCCACAAAAAACTATAACAAACAACTACAAAACGTTATAACTTCCCAAGAAGAAGAGTTAAAAAATTTAGAAGAGCAAATTATAGATATTGAAGAGACTCAAAAGAATATCTATCCTCTTATGGAAAAAATGATTAAAAGTTTAAAAAGACTTGTAGAGTTGGACACTCCGTTTTTACTTGATGAAAGAAAAAGCAGAATAAAAAGATTAGAAGAGAGTTTGGCAAGATCAGATATAAAAACTCCCGAAAAATTCAGAATTATTTTAGAAGCCTTTAAAATAGAGTATGATTATGCAAAAAATATTGAAACCTATCAAGAAGAATCAGAAGATAAAACATATAACTTTTTAAGACTAGGAAGAGTTGCTTTATATAAACAATCACTTGATTTAAAAGATTATTATGTTTGGAACAATGAGATTAGAGGTTGGGATGAAATTGAAGACTCAAATACGAAATCAAATATCAGAAAAGGTATAAAAATAGCAAAAAAACAAGAAAACGTATCATTGCTTGAATTGCCTTTTAAAATCCAAGGAGCTTCAAATGACTAAATACTTCCTAATTTTTTTATTATCTGTAAATTCCCTTTTCTCTTTGGATTTAAACAATCTTTTAAAAGATATTCAAAATGATGCATCTGTTCAAATAAAAGAAGAACAAAAAAGACTTAACGAGTTTAAAGAAAACGAGAGTAAACAAAAACAGCTTTTAAACGAAGCTAAAGCAATACTTTCAAAAGAGTCTAAAAAATCTGAACGATTAAAAACAACTCTTGATAAAAACGAAGAACTTTTAATGGAAAAAGAGACTCTATTAAATCAAAAAATGGGAGATTTAGGAGAGATGTTCGGTAGCGTTAGACAAACATCTGCTGATTTTTTAACAAACTTCCAAGCTTCTCTTACAGCATCTCATAATCCCCAAAAAGAAGAAGTTTTCGAAGAGTTTGCAAATTCTAAAAAGTTACCTAATATAAAACAGCTTGAAAATCTTTGGCACGGAATGTTAGAAGAAATAGTAAGAAGCGGAAATGTAGAAAAATATAATGCAAATCTTATCTTAAGCAACGGAGACAGAGTAAATCAAGAAGTTACAAGGGTAGGATTATTCAGTGCAAAATCAGACGGCAAATATTTTGATTACTCAAACGATATGAAAGCATTAGTTGAATTAAGTACACAGCCTTCGACAAGTTTGGGAAGCTCTGATGATACTTTTGTAATAGATCCTACAAGAGGAACTTTATTTGAACTGTTAAATAACCAACCTACTTTAATGAATAGAATCCAGCAAGGTGGAGTTGTAGGATATATTATTATATTCTTGGGAGTTATAGGATTATTGTTTGCTTTTTATAAAATGGTAGTTTTAAACCTTGTTTTTACAAAAATGAAAAAACAGATAAAAAGTTTGGATGCTCCAAGCGATAACAATCCTTTAGGAAAAGTTATAAATATTTTCAATAAATACAAAAATCATGATTTAAATGATTTAGAAGTAAAAATGGCAGAGACTATTTTAAAAGAGACAAACAGAGTAAAAAAAGGTCAAAGTTTCGTAAAACTTTTATCTGCCGTTACTCCTTTACTTGGTCTTTTAGGAACGGTTACGGGAATGATTGCAACTTTCCAAGCTATTACTCTGTTTGGAACAGGTGATCCAAAACTTATGGCAGGAGGAATTTCAACAGCACTTATTACAACAGTATTGGGTCTTGTTGCGGCAATTCCTCTTCTATTTTCATATACATATATCTCATCAAAATCGGGAAGAATCGTCTCAATTCTTGAAGAGCAAGGTATGGGAATGTTAGCAAAAAGTTTATAAAAAATGATTGATATTTATTTAGATAATCTTTCCTCTTTTTTCGATAAAGGCGGAGTTGTATTATACATAGTCTTTTTCATAGCAATTTTTCTATGGACACTTCTTCTTGACAGATATGTATATCTATATTTTGGATATAAAAAATATAGAAACGAGCTTTTAAAAAATCTTAAACCCTCTTTATATGAAGAGAAGTTTAAAACAGCTATTAAAGAGTATTTGGTAGAAGACGGAAAACAAAGATTAAAAACAGGTCTTAGTTTTATAAAAACACTTATTATCGTTTGTCCTTTAGTGGGTCTTTTAGGAACTGTTACGGGAATGATAGAAGTTTTTGACGTAATGGCAATTCAAGGTACAAGTAATGTAAAAGCAATGGCAAACGGTGTATCTATGGCAACTATTCCGACTATGGCTGGAATGGTTATTGCTTTAAGCGGTATTTTATTTGAAAAAAGATTGGAAGTATCTATTAAATACCAAACAGAAAAATTATATTTAGATATTTCAAAGGTTTTATAATGAGAAAATTTCCCCACAACAACACGGTAAAAGAAGAGACAGAAATAAACTTAACTCCAATGCTTGATGTTGTTTTTATTATGCTTATATTTTTTATTGTAACTACCTCTTTCGTAAAAGAGACGGGAGTAGATATAAACAGACCTAGTGCAGCAACAAGTGAACAAAAATCTAAAGCAAATATTTTAATAGCTATTAAAAGCAACGGTGAAATCTGGATTGATAAAAGAATGGTAGATTTAAGAGCCGTAAGAGCAAATATAGAAAGACTTAAAGCAGACAGTACGCATAACAGCGTAGTCGTACAATCGGATATAGAAGCAAAAACAGGAGTGCTTGTAAAAGTTATGGATCAAATCAGACTAGCAGGTATAACAAATATCTCTTTATCTACATTAAAGAATTAAGATGAGACTTTTCCTCTCTTTTCTTTTTTCTATTGTTATTTCAGTAGGTATATTTTTCGGCATGCAACAAATGATAACTTCAAATCAAGAGTTAAAAAACGATAATAAAGAGCCTATTCAATTAAACTATTTAAGAGATAAAAAAGATACCGAACTTAAAAAGAAAAAAAGAATAAAACCCAAAGAGCCTGTAAAAAAAATAGAACCTAAAAAACTGAAAATGGTAAAAACTAAAATGGATACGAAAATAACAAAAAATGTTAAGATAAAACCTTTTAGTATGACCAAAAATATAGATATTTCTGCTATTTCATCACTAAACGGCGCTCAAATTGCAGTAAATCAAGGATTATTTGATGCTAATAATTTACAAACAATAAGCAGAGTCAATCCCCACTATCCAAGAAAAGCAAAAATAAGAAGAAAAGAAGGATATGTTCAATTACAGTTTCATATCACAAAAGAGGGGCAAGTTATAAACCCCATGGTATTAAAAGCGGAGCCCAAAGGTTATTTTGAAGAGGAAGCAATAAAAGCTATAAAAAAATGGCGTTTTAAACCCTCAAGCTCTTCAAAAGATGCAACAATAACATTTAATTTTAGGTTGGCAAGATGAAAAAAATAGCACTAATCTTACTTTTTACATTTACTTTTGTAGTGTTTGCAAATGCAGATACAATGTCTAAACAAAGCTATTCAGTTTTAATGAAAGCCCAAAAGTTTTTAGATAAGCAGAAATATAAAGAGGCAAAAAATCTTCTTCTGCCTCTTTTAAAAAAAGAGTTGAACAATTATGAAAAATCCTATGTTCTTCAAACTTTGGCAAATATTGCTATAAATCAAGATGATTATAAAAAAACCGCAAAATACTATGAAGAGATTATAAAACTAAAAGGTTTTGAAGAAAAAAATTTAGAAAGAATAAAACTCTCTTTGGCAAAAATATATCTTTCTATAAATAAATACGACAAATCAGTAAAACTTTTAGAAACACTTTTAAGCAGCAAAACTCTTCCTAAAAGCGATATTTACGAAAATCTGCTTTATGCAACCTATTATAAAAAAGATTTTAGAAAAAGTATAGCTTACTCAAAAGAGTTATTTAAGTTAAACAAAAAGAAAAAAGAGTCTTGGTATCAAATTTTATACTCTTCGTATGTAGAATTAAAACAATATCCAAATGCAATAAATACATTAAAAATAATGGTAAAAAAATGGCATGGCAACGAAACTTATTGGCTCCAACTAATAGCTTTATATCAAGAAACGAAAAACTATAAAAAAGCTCTCTCTACTTTTGAATTAGCATACAAAAAAAATGGAGTAGACCCTAAAAAGAACACTCTGTATTTTGTAAATATTTTAGTTGAAAACGGTTTATATTATAAAGCTGCCCAACAAATAGAACAAGGTTTACAAAAAGCTTATTTGAAAGATAATAAAAGAAATTTTGAACTTTTGGTCTCTTGTTATGATTATGCTAAACAAAAAGATAAAGTTATCAATCTTCTTGCAAGTTCAAAATTTGCAAAAACCGTAAAATATCAATTATTATTAGGAAATATTTACTATAACCAAGAAAAATTTGGGAAAAGTATTAAAGTTTTGGAAAATATAAATATTAAAAAAGGTTCTAAAAAAGACGGTCAAAGAAATACTCTTTTGGCTTTAAGTTATTATGAACTAAATAATAAAAAAGCAACGGTAAAATATCTTAAAAAAGCGATAAACAATCCATATGAAAAAAAGAGAGCCTTAAGTATCAAAAAAAGCCTGCAAATATAATTTTTATTTCTATTTTCATAACTATTTGATATAATATTTTCAAATAGTTATGGAAAAGCTTATGAAAAGATTTTTTACAGTTACCTTCCCGATAATACTTCTAATAGTCGGTGCTTTTTATTTCACCGCACAATTTATCCAGCCAAGTCCTAAAAAAGAGATTACGATTGCTACAGGTTCAAAAGACGGCAACTATTATAAAACTGCACTAAAATATAAAAAGCTTCTTGAAGAAGACAAAGTAAAAGTAAATATTCTTACAAGCGAAGGCTCAATAGATAATATAAAACTTTTAAAAGAGAAAAAAGCCGATATAGCTTTTATACAAAACGGTACAATTACCAATAAAAACGTATCAAACATAAAAGCACTTGCTTCAATATATTATGAACCTCTTTGGGTTTTTTATAAAAATGAAGGATATACAGTAGACTATATTATCCAATTCATTTCAAAAAAAATTGCCCTAGGAAGAGAGGGCAGCGGCACAAAAGATCTTGCAGAAAAAATACTTAATGACAACGGAATAAACAAACAAAATTCTACTTTTTTGAACCTTAATACAAAAGAGGCAAAAGAGGCTTTGGAAAAAGGAGATATTGATGTTATGTTTATTGTCTGTTCCCATGATTCGCAAGTAGTAAAAGAGCTTTTAGCCGATCCAAAGATAAATCTCTTTAGTTTTAAAAGAGCCAGAGCTTACAGTAGAAAATATACATTTTTGGAAGCTTTGACTTTATATGAAGGAACTATTGATTTATATAAAAATCTTCCCGATGAAAATATAAATTTGCTTTCAACAACAGCAAATCTCGTAGCAAGAGACGATTTTTCAAATGAACTAAAAAGACTCTTCTTGAAAAAAGTTATTGAAGTACATAATAAAAAAGATCTTTTTGCAAAAGCTGGGCAATTTCCAAATACTAATAATATGAAAATAGATTTAGATGAAGAGGCAAAAAAATATTTTGAGAGCGGAGATACTTTTTTAGAAAAAATCTTTCCTTACTGGATTGCTTCAAATATTGACAGATTAAAAATACTTCTAATTCCTCTATTAACACTTCTTTTCCCTCTTTTTAAAGGCTTGTTTCCTCTTTATAATTGGTCTATGAGATCTAAAATATACAAATGGTATGATGAGATAGAAAAAATAGATAAAGAGACAGACAAAGCAAAAAGTGAAGAGCTAAAAGAGTATTTGCTTAGAATAGAAGAGTTAAGAGAAGAGATAAGCAAAGAGACAAAAGTTCCTCTTTCGTTTATGGGAGAATACTATAATTTACAACTTCATTTAGACCATATAAAAAATAAAGTTGAGAATAAACTTGCTTAACAAGCTCTTATTTATATTTTAGATATAATCTTCGAAAAAACAAAGATAAGGGAATATATTTTGAGAATATTATCGGGTATTCAACCAAGTGGTACGCTTCATATCGGTAACTACTTTGGAATGATAAAAAAAATGATTGAGTCACAAAATGACGGTGAGCTTTTTGCTTTTATTGCTTCATATCATGCTTTAACAACCGTAAAAGACAAAGAGGTTTTAGAAAAAAACATTTTTGAAGCAGCAGTTAACTTTTTAGCTCTTGGTATGGATCCGGAAAAATCAACTTTTTGGGTGCAAAGTGATGTAAAAGAGGTTTTAGAGTTATATTGGATTTTATCAAATCATACCTCTATGGGATTATTAGAAAGAGCCCACTCATATAAAGATAAAGTAGCAAAAGGTTTAATTCCTAATCACGGACTTTTCTCTTATCCTGTTTTAATGGCGGCAGATATTTTACTTTATGATTCAAATCTTGTTCCTGTAGGGAAAGATCAAATTCAGCATGTAGAGATGACAAGAGATATTGCAAATAGCTTTAATAATCACTATAAAGAGAATATTCTGGTTTTACCTGAAGCAAAAGTAGATGAAGTTGTTGCAACGGTTCCCGGAACAGACGGAGCAAAAATGTCAAAATCTTACGGAAATACGATTGATATGTTCGGAACAAAAAAGGGAATTAAAAAACAAGTTATGAGTATTGTAACTGATTCAAAAGATTTAGATGAAGCAAAAGATTATACAACTTGTAATATTTATAAACTTTGTGAACTATTTATGAATGAAGATGAATTAAAAGAGTTACAACAAAGATATGCAACTCCGGGAGAGGGATATGGACATTTCAAATTAACTCTGCTTGATAAAATAAATGAGCATTTCGCTCCTTATATACAAAAAAGAGAAGAGTTAATAAACAATCCTAAAGAGGTAAAAGAGATTTTAGATTTCGGTGCAAAAAAAGCTAGAAAAATAGCTGCTGCAAAAATGGAAAAAATTAGAGAAATAGTAGGATTATAAAGCTTTTAAAATGATTCCGACAGTTTATGATATATGTGTTACCAATGTAGTTTCTATAGATATAAATAAAACCTTAGATGATGCAATAAAAAAATTATCAAATGCAAATCTAAGAACGATTGTTTTAGAAAACAAAAAACAGAACAGTTACCATATTTTAACTACAATGCAGCTGTTGGAATTCAAATTGGATAATATCGAAAAAACAACCAGTTTATCAAAACTTAATATCCCTGAAGCAAAAGTTTTAGATAAAAACTTAAATCTTCTAACGGTTTTAAACCATATAGATTTCAGTGATGAATATATGGTAATAACCGAAAAAGAGAAACTTGTAGGAATAGTATCTTACACAGATATAGTAAATAACATAGATCCTCAGCTTATAATGGAGAGACAAACTATTTCATCTCTTATTCATCAGTATAAAGCCGTAACAACAGAAGAAGAGACTTCAACTTTTGAAGCGATAACTCTTTTAAAAGACAATTCAAGAGATGCTATTTTGATTTTGGATGATGCCTACAAACCAAAAGGAATTTTTACGACAAAAGATTTTATAGATATTATCAGATACGATTATGATTTATCTAAACCTATAAAAGAGTATATGACTTCTCCTGTTGAAACTCTTGAAGATGATACAACAATATCTGAAGCAATAAACTATATAAAAGCAAAAAAATATAAAAGAATTGTTGTGGTAAACAAAAAAGGAAGAATATCAGGAGTAATAACCCAAAAAGAGCTTTTAAGAACTTTTTACAATAAATGGGTAGAACTTATAAAAGAAGAAGGCAATAGAATATCTAAAACAAATGAACAATTAGTACAAGTAACATGCGAACTAAAAAACAAGATTGCATTAGATCATTTAACTAAACTTTACAATAGAAATAAATTTGATGAACTTTTAGATGAAAACATAGAAGAGTTTTCAAAAGAGGAAAATCTGACTTTTTGTATGTTGATTTTGGATATTGATAATTTCAAAATGCTAAATGACTCTTTCGGACATCTTTTTGGAGACAAGGTTTTACAAAATATTGCCCAAATACTAACTTCAAATTCAAGAACAAGCGATATTATCGCTCGATGGGGAGGGGAAGAGTTTGTTATAATATTGCCTAAAACAAATCTGGAACAAGCTTTGAAATTTGCCCAAAAAATAAGAAGTGCCGTAGAGCTTAATAAATTTGAAAATATCAATAAAATAACCTGCTCCATAGGAGTATCGCAGTTTCATAACTCAGATAATAAAATTGCACTGTTTAAAAGAGCGGACGATGCCTTATATAGAGCAAAAGCAATGGGGAAAAACAGAGTTGAGATAGAACATTTATAAATCTCTTTTAAAAATATAAAAAAGATTTGGTTCACTTACTATATATAAATTCCCCTTATTATCCATACTTATTCCTTCTGCTTGAGGAATATCTTTTTTTAAACCTAGAAATCCCTCTTTAAGTTGAAGAAAAGAGATTTGTGCTCCGTTTTCAGAATCAACTTCAGCTATCATCTTTGATTCATCACTTAAAAAGAGAAGAGAACCGCTTCTATTTTCAAAAAAGAGACTAGAAAAATCTCCCATAAAATTATTATAAGCAGTTAATTTATTGGAAAATGTTATATCCATACTCTTTTTACTAATAAAATTTTTAATTTTTATTAACTCAAGAGGGAATTTTTCATTCACTATAAAAATTGTATCATTTTTTTTATCATAAGAGATTCCTTCATAACCAAAGTTTTTGTAGCTGTTTATTTTTAGACGAAAAGAATCTTTAACATTAGAAATATCGATTTTCTCTGTATTTTTATCTAAATAAAAAACAAAAAACTGAGCTTTTTTTTCATCTATAACAGCAAAGATTCCATCATATAAGTATGTAATATCTTCCGTATCTTTAAAACCTGTTAATTCAATTTTTCTAATAAAATCTCCATTCAAAGTTATTTCGTAAATGTCCCTTGGCTTATTAGTAATGGCAAAAAGAGTATCTGTATCTTTATTGTATGTTATTCCAGATAAATTATTTTCTATAAATTTTAACTCTTTTGCTTCTACATCAACTTTATAATCTTGAAGTTTTAAAGAAGAACTTATATTTTTTATATCATTAACATTTGCATAGATTATATCGTTTAAATCTGTTAATATTAGAAAGGAATAAAAGAAAATCGACGAGAAAAGCAGCTTTTTTAAATTCATAATAAATCTACAATTTTTTACAAATAAAAATTAGTTTATCATCTAATTCATATCCGTGAAGATTAAAACCTTTTATCTCTTCAACAGAAAAATTGGACTTTATCAAAAGTTTTTTTAAATACTTCGTATCATAATAGTATTGGGTGATTGAATCTGATTCTTTTTCATATAAATCATCTTTTGTTTTGGAAAAAAGAGTTAAATTCGTAATTAATTTATTATCTTCAAAAATTGCATCAACGGCTATAAATCTTTCATCTTCGTCTATTGTGATTGCACCTTGGGCAACTTCGTCAAAACCGAAATATGAATTTACATCAAAAATAAAATACCCTTCTTTTTCTAAAATTTTATATGTATCATTAAAAAAGTTCTCAAGTTCGTTTTTAGGAAGATAGTTAATCACGTCAAAAATTGCCGTTGCACAACTAAATTTTTGTTCTATATCTTTTAAATGAATACAAGCGGTATTTTCTAAGCCTCTTTTTTTACAAGCTTCTATTTGATTTTTACTTAAATCTATTCCGAAACACTCTTTTTTATTCACTAAAAGATTTTCTAAGAAATATCCCTGCCCGCAACCTATATCAATAATATTATTAAGATTTTTTTCCATAATAAGTGTTAAAAACTCTTTATGGAGTTTATAAACCTCATCATGAAACTCTAAAGAGGGTTCTATTTTAGAGTATAAATCTAATCCCATTAAAGTACTGCTTCTAATTTATCTTTTAAATTAAATACTAAATCTTTTTTAGCATAATATGAATTTTTATTTACTATCAAATGAGCAGAACTCTCCATAATTGTAGGACCTACTTCCAAGCCGTTTTGTTTCATCGTAGTTCCTGTTTCGACAATATCTACAATACAATCTGCTAGATTCACTAAAGGGGCAAGTTCAATTGAACCGTATAATTTGATAATTTTTACTGCCATTGCTTTTTTTTCAAAATATTTTTTTGCAATTTTTTCATGTTTTGTAGCAACAGTAATTTGGCTCTTTGAAAAATCCAGTTCCTGTCCTTTTATAAGTCCGAAAGCCACTTTACATTTTCCTAATTGTAGATCTAACAGTTTTATTAAATCATACTCTTTCTCTTCTAATACATCAAGTCCAACTACACCTAAATCTGCCGCACCGTGCATTACATATGTCGGAACATCTTGATTTCTTACATTTAAAAATCTAAATCCACTCTTTTCTAATATCAGTTTTCTATCTTCGAAAATAAACTTTTCATTAAATGCATGTTCAAACTTTTCTAAAGTATCTTCTGCAATTCTTCCTTTAGGCAATGCGATTGTTAGCATTTATTATCCCTTTCATATTTTTAAATATCAAATCATCTTTATAGATACAATTATCAAAATATTTACTTAAAAACTCTCCGTCTCCACCTGTAAAAATAATTTTTCTATCTTTAGATATCTCTTTTATCGGTAGAATTATAGATTTTAATATGGAGTAAGAAATTGCATCTTGTGTACAAAGCGGTATTGTATCTAAGTTTACCTTTGTATTAATTTCATAATCAAGTTTTACCGATATCTTCTTATATGTATTTATAAACCTTGAAATACCAGGAAGAATAAATCCTCCTTTATGTTTAAAGTTTTCCATAATATCAACGGTAATTGCACTTCCAGCATCAACGATAATCGCATTTTCAACACCTAAACATACGACTTTTCTATCTATTCCCATACCTTTGTATTTAGTTTCAAAATCTAAAAACTCTTCTAAATCAACACACTTTTCTTGGTTTTTTTCTAGTTTTTTTGCTGCATTGTCATTTACAGAGATATAAAAGATTGTCTCTTTAAATTTAGGCAGACTCTCTTGCAGAAGATATTTTTTATGAATTCCATCTATTAAAAAGTGGTAAGTTGTATTACCGATATCACATAAAATCAACTCTAACTCTCCATTTATTATCTTCTAACTCTTTTTTTGCTTTAGAGCAAAGAGGGCTTGATATAAGTAACTCTTTTCTTTTGAAGTTATGCTCTTTAAAAGAGATTAAACTATCTAAAAGCTGTTCTAATTCTTCAACATTTTTTCTGATAAATCTGCTCTTGCTGTTTATAACAAAGATTGCATAATACTCTTTTGATACGCTTGTTGCAACATAAATCAAAATTTTTTTTCTGCTTTTTAGACTTTTAGGTAAAATTTGTTCAATATCCTTGAAAAGTATCTCTTTGTTTAAATAATATTTTGTTAAATTCTTCAACTCTTCCCTTCAATTATTTAACGTATTATATTAAAAAGTTTAATAAAAATACTAAAGCTTTGTTTATAATTACTTTTAAACTTTTTTGATATAATATCTCATTTTTAATTTACGAGTATTAAATGCCAACAATTTTAAGAGTTTTTCTTCTTCTATTTCTGTTAATTAACACAATTAAGGCATCAACACCTAAATATTTTACTGTATCTTATGATCCTGATTTTGCGCCCTTTTCTTATCTTGAAAAAAAAGAACCCGAAGGTTTACTTATTGATTATTGGAAATTATGGGCTAAAAAAAACAATTATAAAATTAAATTTATAAACGGAAAATTCTGGGACAATGCAATAAATTTGGCAAAAAAAGGAGAAGTTGATTTCTTTTTAGGAACTGCACCTTACGAACTATGGATGAAGAGCTCTTTTACCGTATACAGAACAAAAACTTCGCTTTTTATAAATAAAGATTTACATAGAGATTTCAATTTTAAAACTCCTTATTTAATAGGAATTGTAGGAAACGATCACAAAAAACTTATAAGCGAAAAATTCCCTTTTTCACAAATTTTGGTTTATAAAGATTATAAACTTCTTTTTAAAGATTTATTATCAAAAAAACTGGATTTAATCTTTGATGACAAGGTTGCAATAGAGTTTTATGCCCTAAGAAACAACTTTTTTCATAAAATCAACCCTTTGGAACCTATGCAGGATTACACCTCAATCAAAGTTATCTCAAAAAACAAAGATTTAATCGAGATTTTCAATGAAGGTTTTAAAAAACTTACCAGTGAAGAACTTTATGATATAGAAAACAGTTGGATTTTAGATAAAAATCAACAAATCTATAAAAAAAGTTTTTCTCTGACTCCAAAAGAGAAAGACTTTATTCAAAACAATGTTTTCAAAGTATCTGTTTCAAATGATTGGAGACCGGTAACTTTTAAAAACGAAAAAGGTGAACCTGACGGTATGGCTTCCGAAATTTGGGAAGTTATAAAAAGTAAATTAAATCTAAAATGCGAATACAATTTTTCCGATAGTTTCACCCAACAGTTAAACTCAATAAAAGATAAATCAAATGATATAATTTTTAGTTCGGGAGAGACAAAAGATAGAATCAAATACTCTTTGTTTTCTAAACCATATATTGAATTTCCTTTCTCTATAGTAACTCTTAAAGATGAAAATTTTATTGAAAATATTGATTATCTTTTTAACAAAAAAATAGCCGTAGTAAGAAACTTTACCGCTCAAAAACTTTTAAAAGAGAATTTTCCTCAAATAGAGTTAATAATAGTAAAAGATGTCAAAGAGGGATTAAAAAAGGTTTCAAGAGGAGAGGCTTTTGCTTATGTCGATATCAAACCTAATTTAATCTATTATATAAATAAACTAAAATTTAATAACCTAAAAATCAGCGGTAACACGGGACTTGACTATAAAATTGAAATTATGATAAGAGATGATTATCCTCAACTTCAAACTATTTTTAATAAAGTAATCTCCTCTTTAGACGAAAAAGAGATTTCCCAGATTTTAAATAAATGGAACAATGTACAGTTTGAAGAGAATTTCGATTATACAAACTTTTGGATAGCTATCTCTATAATTTTTATTATTTTTCTGATTCTTATATATAAAAATCAACTAAACGTGAAACGAAACATAAGTTTAAAACAGTTAGTAAATGAAAGAACAAAAGAGTTAAGAGAGTTAAATGAAGAGCTGGAAAAAAGAGTCGATAGAAAAACAAAAGAGTTGATAAAAGCAAATTATCTTTTAGATGAAGCTCAAAAGATTGCGAGACTTGGAAGCTTTAGTTACAATACAAAAACAAAAACTTTACAATGGAGTGATGAACACTTTAAAATTTTCGGACTATATCCAAATGAGATAAATCCTTCTTTGACCGCATTTTTATCTTTTGTTCATGAAGACGATAGAAAAAGAGTTAAAATTCATCTTTATAAAGCAACAAAAAGTGATAAAAGAAAAGCTGTTGAATTAAGAATAGAATTAAGAGATAACTCAATAAAATATATCCAACTTACGACAAAAGTAACCAAATTTGATTCAAATAATAAACCTATAGTCGTAATAGGAACAGTTTTTGATTTAACAAAAATAAAAGAGCTTGAACTACAAAAAAGAGAAAAAGATTCTATGCTGGCACAACAGTCAAAAATGGCGGCATTAGGTGAGATGCTTGAGAATATTGCCCACCAATGGAGACAGCCTTTATCTGTTATTTCAACTGCTTCAACAGGATTACAAATACAACTTGAAATGAACAATGAAATCTCAAAAGAGTTTTTATATAAAAGCGTTAAATCAATAAATGAACACTCTCAATATCTTTCAAAAACTATTGATGATTTTAGAAACTTTTTTAATCCAAGAAAAGAGAAAGCTCTTTTCACTATTGATTCAACTATTGAAAAAGCCCTTTCACTTGTAAGCACAAGAGTAAAAAAATATAATATCGAAATAGTAAAAGATCTTAAAGATATTAAAATAGAGACTATAGAAAGCGAATTAATACAAATTCTTCTAAATATTCTCAATAATGCAATAGATGCTTTAAATTCAAAAAATCAAGAAAAAAAATATATCTTTATATCAACTATCAGCAAAAACAATCTTTTACATATAAAGATAAAAGATAATGCCGGAGGAATTCCTGCAAAAATTATAAACAGAGTTTTTGAACCATATTTTACGACAAAACATAAGTCCCAAGGAACGGGAATCGGTTTATATATGTCAAATGAGATTGTAACGAAACATCTAAACGGTGTTTTAAAAGTTTCAAACTCCTCTTTTACATATAATAACGACAGATATGCAGGCGCACTCTTTACAATATCTATTCCTACACAAAAAGCAAAAGTATGAATAAATTCTTAGGAGTTCTTATGCTTTCCTCTCTTCTTTTTCAAAATCTCTTTTCAAAAGAGAAAGAGATTGCCAAGATTCCTGAAGCTTCGGGAATCTGTTATTCAAAAACATCTGATACTCTTTTTGTCGTAAATGATGAAGGAAGAGTTTATGAAATAACTACAAAAGGGAAAATCTTAAGAGAGAAAAGAATCGGCAAATATGATTTGGAAGCTATTGATATAGATGAAAAAAATAGTCTGTTACTTCTTGCAAATGAAAAAAACGATTCTATAATAATCATAAAAAAAGAGAATTTTAAGATTATAAAAGAGATAAAAATCGATAAAGAATACAAAGGTATAAAAGTTTTAAAAAAGGGCTCAAACGGAATAGAAGGATTAGCTTTATATAAAAACAAAATTTACGCCTCTAATCAATCTAAAAAAAAATATCCTAAAAAAGACTCTTCCGTAATTGTAATTTTGAACTACAGTCTTGATAAAAAAAGCTTAAAAATAGAAGATATAATAAACCACGGATTTACCGATGTTTCAGGACTTACTTTTTATGAAGATATTTTATACATGATAAGTGACAAAAACTCTTTATTAATTAGCTATAATATAAAAAAAAGAAGAGTCATAAAAAAATACAAACTTCCTAAAAAATTTGCACAAGAAGGAGTTGCTTTTGATAAAAAAGGAAACCTCTATATTGCAGATGATAACGGGAAAATATTAAAAATAAAGAATCCCCCTAATAGATGAATGAAAAAAAAGAGAAATTAACTTACGAAGAGCAAACAAAAATCACAAGAACTATAATAAAAGCTGCCGTTTTAATGCTTGAATACGGAGCAGAAAGCAGACTTATAGAAACAGTTGCCCAAAGATTGGGAAAGGCTTTAAACGTAGATTCGGTTGAAGTTTCGTTAATCCCTTCTGCTATTGTTTTAACAACCCTTAACGATAAACAGACCCAATCGGTTACCACTACAAGAAGAGCCCACCACAAACCTATAAATATGTCTATTGTTTGTGATGTTCTAAAGATGTGTTATAAAGTAGAAAAAGAGAAATTAAGCGTAGATTTTGCTATAAAAGCAATGAAAGAGATAAAACCGAACTACTACAACAACTGGCTTAAAATCTTTATGGTTGCTCTTTCATGCGCCTGTTTTGCTTATTTAAATGAAGCAGATTGGCAAGCTTTTGCAACAACTTTCGTAGCCTCTGGAATTGCTATGTTTGTAAGACAAGAGTTATCAAGAAAAAAATTTGTGCAAATTATTACCTTTGGAGTGACGGCTTTTGTTGCTACGATAATAGCAGCACTTTCACAAATTTATAATTTAACTGCTACTCCAAATACGGCTTTATCCGCTAGCGTACTGCTTTTGGCTCCCGGATTTCCTTTTGTAAACTCCGTACTTGATGCTGTAAAAGGTTATCTTGCTATGGGTTGGGGACGTTGGATGCAGGCAGTTTTATTAACTGCTGCTACTTCCATAGGGATAGTATTTGCTCTAACAGTTTTAAATATACAAGGTTGGTAAAGTGCTTAGCATAATAATTGAATATATCTTAAATGCCGTATTTTCTGCTATTCCGGCAGTCGGCTTTGCGATGGTTTTTAATGTTCCCAAAGAGAGTTTACTAAAATGTGCCTACGGAGGTGCTATTGGTTACTGTTCAAGACAAATGTTTATGGATTTTGGATTTTCTATAGAGTTAGCAACTTTTTTTGCTTCTTCAATAGTAGGAATGGTAGCACTTTACTGGTCTAGAAAATATATCGTTCCAAGACCTGTTTATACTATTGCTTCAATTATTCCTTTGCTTCCGGGGAATCCTGCCTTTTCCGCAATTATAAATCTAATAAATATGAATGCCCATGGAGTATCTCCCGAACTTATCTCTATGTTTATAGATAATGCTTTAAGAACAATTATCGTTTTAGGCGGAATCGGATTTGGATTGGCACTTCCATCTTTATACTACATAAGATACAATCGCCCTATCGTTTAGGAGTTTCTTATAGAAAATAAAGATTTTATAAAAAAATACAAAATAAAAAGAAAAACAACAGGAAGAAGTATAGTTTGAAATACGAATACGATAATCAAGTCGATAATATATTCACTTGAATTATCTACAGCACTGCTGTATTCATCTATTTTTCTCTCATAATAACTGCTGTCGAACTTTTCTATAACTTTATCTAAAAAAGAGTTGTCTTCTTTTTGTTTTATGGTGTTTTGAGTTACTTCACTAACATTGTCTTTTACTTGGATAATATTTTCATTTAGTTTTTCTATATTATATTCCGGTTTGACAAAATAGTTATAAGATATATCATTTACATAACTTATCATAGGAATTGCAAATCTTAAAAAAAGCAGAACCAAAGTGATCTTAAAAAAAATATCTCTTAACTTTTCATCTTTGTTAAAACGTTTAAAAAGCCAAATATTAAAAATCAATACAAAAATCAAAAGAGTATAGTTGTAAATATCATTTGTTACAAAACCCAATAAAATTTTTTGGATACCAAGAGAAGTCATACTAGCAAGCATCACTAAAGAGAACTGTTCAACTAAATCATTTATAGGATCTAAGACCTGTCCTATTGCCACAATAACAAAAGGCAAGTCTAATTCTGTTCCTTGAGCTAGGGAGATAACTGCATTTAAGGCTTTTGCACTTCCAAAAACAATTACCGCTTGTTTAAAAGAGTCATCTACTAATTTTTTTGCATCTTCATCTATTGTAAAACTAAGAGCTAAAAACAAAGCAGAGATTGTAAAAAACAGTAAAAAAAGTCTATTCCAGTTTTTTAATATAAAATTTTTCATAAGAAGATAATATCACTATTTATCTATAATCTCATTTATAATCTAAACTTTAATCTATCTCTACCCTCATTTTTTGCATCATATAAGTATCCATCTACTCTTTCTAAAATCATATCTAAAGATTTATCCTCTTTATTTCTTCTATCAAAGCCTATACTTACGCTTATCTCTAAAGGTTTACCGTCTACTTTCAAATCTATATTTTTGACTCTGTTTTTTATAGTTTCAAATTTTGTTATAACATCGTCTTTATTGTCACTTACTAAAATTATACTAAACTCTTCCCCGCCTAATCTTGCAAAAATATCGTTTTCATCAAGCTGATTTTCTATTATTTTAGTAAACTCTTTTAAAACATCGTCTCCTATGTTATGTCCGAATGTGTCGTTTATATTTTTAAATTTATCTAAATCCAGCATTGATACATATAACTCATAAGGCTCTTCCAAAGGAGCTTCAAAAAGTTCAATACCTTTTTTAAAATAGCTTCGTCTATTATCTATACCTGTTAAATAATCTTTTTCAGACAGATATTTTAATTTTTTATTTGCTTGTTGCAGTTTTTTTGATTGAATTGCAAGTTTGGCATGGGTTTTTATCATTGATGCTTGAATCTCTTTTTGCTCCGAAATATCTACAAGAATAGTATATTTTACCGTTCTTCCATCGGGCCAGCTTATCAATTCATCAAAAGCTTGAAACCATTTATCCGTAGCCTCATCAAAAAAGCTGCTTATTAATTTATCGTTTTTATACTGCTTGCTTCTTTGCTTTAAAGAAGGAACTTGACACCACGCACAAATCTCTTCTTGTCCGAAAACTTTCTTCCAACAAAACTCTTCTCTTGGAGCAAATAGACTTTCACTCATCATTTTATTTGCATAAACTACTTCATAGGTCTCTACATCAACTGCATATGCAGCAAAAGGTATTACATCAAGTAAGGCTTCAAATAATCTATTCTCTTGCATCATTATAGCTCCTAGAAATCATCATCGTCCAGTAAATAAAGTTCTTCAGAATCTTCATCTTTTGCATATTCAGGAAATACCTCGGCAATACTTTGTAAAAGTTTATCTTCGGTAATTGGTTTTAGCATATACCCTACGGCACCTGCTTGGATAGATTTTATAACCATCTCTTCTTGACCGTGGGAAGTAACCATGATAATTTTTGCTTTTGGATCATCTTTAATTATACTTTTAACAGCTGTAATTCCATCCATATCGGGCATTGTAATATCCATAGTAACCAAATCGGGTTTTTTTGCATTATATGCTTCAATTGCCTCTTTCCCGTTTTGTGCTGCAAATATAACTTTATGTCCTAATTTTTCAATATTTTTTGTAATTTTTTTTCTAATAATTAGTGAATCATCTACAATTAAAACTTTTAACATCTATTTTCCTTATTTTATCTGATCTTTCGAACCGACTGCACTTATAACAATATCTCCATATTCTGTCTGAACTGTTGCACATATAATTTTCGAATCTTTATGTTTGTAAATACTACTTGCATCATTTACCGAAATCGGAGGAGTAATAGTAATTCCCTTTCCTCTATTGGGAAAAGTCGGTAAAGAGAGTCCTACAATAGTGTTTAAAACTTCTCCTGAAACACTATCTTCAATCTCATCTAACTCCTCATCTTCAATCTCTTCTCCCTCCATAAAATTTTCTACAAGTTTTGATAAAATATTTTTTTCAAAGCTTATAACCAGCATTATATTTAGTGTTCCACCTGTTCCTATCATTGAAGTTCTGTTTTTCAGAACAAGTTTTTGGGGGCTTGAAATATCAATTTGTTTACTGTTTAATATAGATATTTCCATATCCTCTTCTAAAAAAAGTCTTGCTTGTAAAAGCAATGAATCCAAAATCATACATGCTCCTTATTTTGGGATTATAAATTCAAAAGTCGTACCGATATCTTTTTGTGTAGTAATATTTACATTACCGTTTAATTTCTCTAACTCGTCTTTCACCGCAGACATACCTATTCCTCTTCCTGAAATACTGCTTACCTCATCGCTTGTTGATATTTTATCTTTAAAAATAAGCTCTAGTATATCCTCTTTTTTCATCTTTGAGGTATCTATTCCCAAAGATTTAGCTTTTAGAGTCAATTTATCAAGATCTATACCTTTCCCGTCATCAGCTATAAGTATATGCAACTCTTCATTCTCTTCAAAAATCGAGCAGCTGATTGTTCCTATTTCATCTTTATCTTTTTCAAATCTCTCTTCCATACTCTCAATTCCGTGATCTACACAATTTCTAAAAACATGTACTAAGGATTTTATAAAAGGTTTTATCTCCTCTTTTACCAAAAGATCTTTACTAACAATAACATCCAAAGGATAAATATGTTTATTTAACTGGGCACTTAATTGAGATACAAGTTTTGCATATGAATTAAACATAAGATAAATAGGTCTGTTTTTCAAACTTTTAATATCTTCAATTACATGTTCATACTCTTTAAAAAGTCCGCTTTTTTGTGAGATTTTATAGATTTCATCCTCAATTTTTGATAAAGTCTCCTCTTCTACGACTATTTTACCTCTTTTATTAAATAGTTCGTCTCCCAAAATTGATTTTATGGTATTGAGCTCTTCATCCAAATATGTTTTAAAATCCGCACTTTTAATAAGTTCTACTAAATAAGCATTGCTGTTGTCTTGAGATTTTAAAAGTTTTGACAATAAAGATTCAAATTCATGCAGTTTTTTAACTACAAATTTCATCTCTTTTTGAGAAAAGAGCCCTTTAAAAGTATGTATAGTTCTATATAAAATTGTAGTATTGTTAAGTGCAGTTTTACTCTTATCGATAATAGCTTCACCTTTTTTACAAAAATTTTCAAACTCATCTATTAGTTCAAAAAACTCATCGCTGTCTGTTATAACAGAAACTATCATTTTAAGAGTATCTCTCTCTTTTAAAACTCTTTTTTCTAATATTTTTTGGGCAGTTATATCCGTAAAAATAAGCATAAATCTATCGGCTTCAACAAGTTTGTATTTTACGTGAATTGCTTTTCTGTTTATTCTAAACTCATTTTGAAGCAAAGATAATATATTTTTTATTTTTAGTTCATTTGATTCTCCGAATAGAGAGCTTAAAGTCTCTTCAAAAAACTCTCTTTTCTCTTCATTTTCAGAATATAACAACTTCCCGATTTTTAATCCTGCAATATTTTTCTTAAATATTTTTTCGCACTCTTGTGAATACTCTTGATCTATAACTAAATTTTTAGAAAAAGATAAAAAGCCTTGGTCTGCATTATCCAATAAAGTTGAAATTTTTTTAGTTCTTTCTAAAATTCTCTCTTCAAGATTTGTATTTAACTGAAAAATCTCTTCATGAAGTTTGGCACTTACACTTATGTTTTCATTTAAACTTTTTGCCATTTTCCCGAATTCGTCATCCGTATCAATTTCTATTGCATTTGCATAATCTTTTTTATTTTGTAAAAAAAGAAAAAAGTCGTTTAAACCGTTGTTCAAAATCTTAAGAGGATTTAAAACTCTTTTGTAAGTAAGATAAAAAACCATTACAAACAAAATCAATGCAATAAGTACCAAAATAAAAATTTGGTTTAAAATTGCCGAGTTCGTATCCTCTTCTTGTTTTTTATTACTCTGTTCTAATTTTTTAAAAAGAGTATCTTCTGATTTTTTAAACTGAGATATAATCTCTTTATCATCATAATAAACAACAACAAAACCTAAATTAAGATTATTCTCTTCCCAATATATATCCTGCATAATACTTTTTAGACTTTTTTTCAAAGTATTTGCATTTTTAAAGTCTCTTTTAATACTCTTTCCCTCTTTATAAAGAGCATAAAAAATATCACTGGAACCTTTTTCATAAACTTCTATTGCTTTTATATTTGCTACTTCCAAAAAGTTTTTTAACGTCCGTCCAATAGACTCTATATCAAAATCATAAAGATATTTTGAGCTTACTCTTGATATGGTTTTAGTAATAAACTCCAAACTTTTTTTCTCTTCTTGAAGTCTAATTTGTTTATCTTTTTCAAACTGTTCTATTATTTTCGTAAAATTACGCTCTTGCGCCTCTTTCATAATTTTCTTTTCACTGTTTATAAAAAAGAGTAAAAGAATAGTAAAAAGAATTGTTACAATCAGAACAAGAGGAATTATTATTCTATATGTTAATTTCATTTTAATATTTTGAAACAATTTTTTCTAATGTTCCGTCTTTTTTCATGCTTTCTAAAGCTTCTTGGAACATTTTTATAATGTAATCAGGCGTTTGTTTATTAAAAGTAAAGTATTGACTGAACCTTTTTAATTCATAAACCACTTCATAATCATCAAAAGATATGCCGTTTGCTTTCATATCCCATTTTGCCATATCGATTCCGTAAGAAAACAGATCAATTCTTTTGGCATCAAGTTTTCTAATAGATTTTAAAATCGCATTTTTACCCGATACTGATTGAATATTGTTTTTGGAAATACCGTTATCAAGAAGTATAAGTTCACCTACATCGTTTAAAACCGTACCTACTTGATACTTGTTTAAATCTTTTAAGGAGTTGATTTTTATATGAGAATCTTTTCTTGCAATAAGTCCGTTAATACTGTATCCGAAAGGTCCCACCCATTTAAAAAGGTTTTCTCTTTGTTTTGTTCTTGAAGTTGTAAAAAGAACGGTATTCTTTTTCTGTTTTACTATATTATAAGCTCTTGACCAAGGCATTAGTTCAAAATCCTTCTTTGATTGTTTTGAGCCTACGCGTTTAAGCATTTCATCAAAGACTTCAACTCCTATACCCGTTAATTCTCCTTTTTTATTCTCCATATTTAAAGGAGGATAATTTTCAGTCATAATTTTAAAGTTAGGAAGAGGTGCTGCTTGAAAATATATAAAAATAGAAAGTAAAAAAATAATCTTTTTCATTAGAATTCTCTTTTTTAATCAAATATACATATTTTACAGAAAAAAGCTTACTTTCTGGTTACAAAAAGCATTAAAATATATACAGAGAATCTTTTTTTTGACTATTTTTTTACTTTTTTTATCTCTAATCGTTGTGGACGAAGAGTAATATCTGTTATCACACCGTCAAATTTTATTATATTTATCACTGCTTTTGCAATCTCCTCAGGTAATAAATGAGCATTTTTTGCACTTGAAGGTTCAAAATTAAGTTCATCAAAAAAATTCGTTTTAGTTAGATCAGGATTTATATTCGTAACTTTTACGTCTGAACGTCTAAGCTCTTCAAATAAAGATAAAGAGAAATTTCGCAGTCCCGCTTTTGTTGCCGTATAAAGAGCAGAAAATTTTGAGTGTCTAGTTGCCTCAATAGAAGAGATATTTATTATATGTCCTTTTGTTTTTTTTAAAGCTCTTAAACAAAGATTACATAAAAGAATAGGAGCCGTTAGATTTACGTCTATTAACTCTTTTATCTTTTCTACGCTAATCTCTTCATGGGGTTTAAAAACGCCTAACCCTGCACAATTTACCAAAAGTTCCAAATCATGGTTTTTTAATAACTGCTTTACCTCTTTTTCTAAATTCAAACTATCTTCAAGTCTTGTTTTTAGTTTTAGAACAGTAAAATCATTCTCTTCCAAAATTTTACAAATAGCTTCCCCTATTCCTGAGGAATATCCCGTAACTATTGCATTTTTCACTTCTGTTTTCCTTTTTTGATAATCCCTTTTTTCATTTTAATTCTAATGTAAAAAAGTATAAGAATTGCAAGTAAAACTAAAATCGTAATTATTATAACTCTTAAATATTCATCAATAAGCGTCTGATTTGAACCGATAAAATATCCTAATAAAGTAAGTATTAAAACCCAAATTCCGGCACCTAAACTTGTATATAAAGAGAATTTCCATAAATTCATTTTAGCCAGTCCCGCAGGCAAAGAGATATATTGTCTAACAGCAGGGATCAATCTTCCGCTAAAAGTAGAAATATGTCCGTGTTTTGCAAAAAAATCTTCCATTTTGTTTAGAGTCTCTTCTTTTACTAAAACATATTTACCGTATCTACTTAGAAAAGCTCTTCCGAATTTTAAGGCTAGAAGATAGTTAAAAATAGCTCCGGACAAACTTCCGGCGATTCCTGAAAAGATTGCAAGAAAAATATTCATTTCACCTTTAAATGCCAAATATCCCGCAGGAACCATTACAACTTCTGATGGGAAAGGGAAAAAAGAACTCTCTAAAAACATCATTATAAATATTCCCGTATAACCTAAAGAGCTTACGGTATTTACTATAAAATCAACAATTTCATGTAGCATTAAATTTCCCTTGATATGTAAAATAATTGTGAGTTTATCAAAAGAATTGTTAATTTTCGATAGAGGCTAAACCTCAGAGCTGTAGTTAAATAATGTTAGTAACCAAGATAAAAAATATCAATTTAACTACAGCTGTGAAGTTTAGGGATATTACCCTAAACTTTTATTAAGCCATAATTTCATCAATAGTAATGTAGTCACCGACTCTACCCGTCATTTGCTCAACGTCAGTATTAACTGGAAGTGTTTTTTTACCAGGAGTCCATCCAGCAGGACAAACCTCTCCTGTTTTACTTGCATGCTGCCAAGCTTTTACTTGTCTTAAAAACTCTTTTACGTTTCTTCCTACCATTGGAGCTTGTACCTCTTGTGCTACAACTACACCGTCTGGATTTATTAAAAATCTTCCTCTTAGTGCTTGCCCTTCTTCTTCTATCATTACTCCAAATGCTCTACTTACTTCTCCTGTACCGTCTGCACCTATTGTTAGTTTTAAATCTTTTAATAATGGCTCAGTCTCTACAAATCTTTTGTGAGAAAATTTTGTATCTGTTGATACTGCTAAAATCTCTACTCCTAACTCTTGAAACTCATCATATTTTGCATTCATTGCCGCAATCTCTGTTGGACAAACAAAGGTAAAATCTGCCGGATAAAAACAAACTACATGCCATTTACCTTTATAATCTTCACTGCTAACTTCTGTATAATGACCTGTTTTTGCATCATACGCATCCATTTTAAACTCAGGTACTTTTCTTAATACTAAACTTGAACTCATTTTTTCTTCCTTTTTTTCTATATTTTTTTTATTCTCTTCATTTGAAACTTTTGTCTCTTCTATTGCTTTTGCTCCTGTGTCGCATGCCATCTTTTTAACTCCTTGTTTAAAAGTTAATGAAAGTATAGCTAAAGGAAAATAATTATCGTTTAATAAAAGTTATTATAATTAAATTGTAAGTTTTTAATAAGTTTATATTATAAATTTAATATAAGATATAGTTATATAATAAAGCAAGAACTAGCTTTCATAAGGAAGACCTATTATAAATTCCGCTCCTTTATATGTTTTATTTTTATATTCAAAATTCACATTATGTACTTCTATTGTTCCTTTTATCTGCTTTGTAATAATTTGATAAGTCATATACAAACCAAGCCCTGTACCTATAGATTCATGTTTTGTCGTAAAATACGGGTCAAAAATTTGATTCATTATATTTTTGCTTATTCCTCCCGCATTGTCTTTAAAATGCAGATAAAGAGTATCTTCTTTTATCTCTACAGATATAAAAAAGTATTTATCTTTCTCTTTTACATACTCAACCAAAGCATCTTTTGCATTGTTATAGATATTAATCAATGCTTGAGTTAAAATATTTTCATTATTCTCTATAAAAATATCTTCATCAGAAGTTTCATCAACCAATGTAATAAAATTGTGCATAAAAGAGTCTTTTGTCAAATTAGCAATTTTTTCAAGAGTATTTTTTATATTAAATCTCTCAATCTTTGTCATATCCCCTTTAAAGAAACTTCTAAAATCTTCTATTGTATTTGAAAGATATTGCGTATAATTGTTTATATCTTCCAATACATTTAAAACTCTGTTTTTAGGAACTTTTTCTTCAGGATCCATTTCCAATAAAAATTTTAATCCGGTCGCTGAAGTAGAGATTATCGATAAAGGCTGTCGCCATTGATGGGCAATATTCTCCAACATCTCACCGATTGCTGCCGTACGTGATTGTTGAAGAATCAGTTTATCCTGTTTTTTTTGTTTGGTAATATCGCTAAATAATCCTATATAATTTCCTACATTGCCGTTTTCGTCATAAATTGCATTTACCGTTAACAACTCTTGATAGATTTTCCCGTTTTTCTTCTTATTATGAATTTCACCGCTCCAATAGCCGTTTATTCTAACCTCTCTCCATAAATCCTTGTAAAAATTATCATCATGGACTCCGGATTTTAAAATTGATGGATTTAAACCGATTACCTCTTGAAGTTTATATCCTGTTATTTTCTCAAAAGAGTTATTGACATTTAAAATATTACCTTTTTCATCCGTTACTAAAATACCGTCATGGGTATTTTCAAATACGTTATGAGCTTGTAGAAGATTACTCTCTAGCTCTTTTCTTTTTGTTATATCCTGTATTGTTCCAAAAAAAGTCGTAATATTTCCGTCTCTGTCAAAAGAGAGTTCGCCTAACATATGAACCCATTTTATGCCTTTTGTTTTTTCATCTACTACTCTATACTCCGTATCAAATTTTTCTTTTGCCCTGTAAACTTTATTTAGATATTTTTTTACTCTTTTTCTATCACCTTCGTAAACTGAATAAAGCCAATATTTAAAGTTCTTTTCTCTTTTTTCATCAAAACCGAAAATTTCATCTATAATGTATGAGTTTGTAAAAATATTCTCTTTTAAATTGTAGTTATAATGCCCTATTCTGGCAATTTTTTGAGCCTCTTTTAACTCCTCTTCTACTTGTTTTAATTCAGTAATATCTTGAATAACTCCCGATACTCTTATCACTTTTTTGTTTTCAATAATAGGATTTCCTATTACCCAGAGTTTTCTTATTTCAAAACCTCTGTAGATTCTATATTCAAAAGAGAAAGGAATTTTTTTCTTTAATGCTCTATTTATTATTCTTTTATATCTTTTTCTATCCTCTTTTACTACAAAATTTCTAAGAGTGTCAAAAGCGATTGAACTGCTTTGATCTAAACCGAAAATTTCATAAGCTATTTTTGAAAACTTTAACAAATCTTTTGATAAATTCCACTCCCATGTACCAAGTTTGGCTATTTTCACTGCATTATCAAGAGTCTCTTTTATTGTTTTTAATTCCAGATTATTTTGTTTGATAATATTTTTATCGGTAATATCGCTGCTTAAAGTTGAATAACCTATAAGATTTTTATTATCGTCAAGAATAGGAGCAATGGTTGATTTTACCCAGTATGTTGTTCCGTCTTTTTTAAGATTTTTTATTTCACCTTCCCACGTTTTACCGTTTTTTGTAAGTTCTTCCAAATCTTTTAGGCTATTAATGTTTTCATCGGGATATAATGTTTTCCAATGGGGATTGCCTAACAGCTCCTTTTTTGAATATCCCGAGATTTTACAAAAAGCACTTGATACGTTTACTATATTTCCTTTAGTATCAACTGTTGAAGTGATTATAAACTTATCTATTAGTTTTATATACCTTTCACTATCTTTATTCTCTTTTTGAACTTCAAGTCTTTGTTTATGCTCTTTATTATATTTTTTTGTCAGATTTTTATTTAAACGTTCAAGCCCGTCATATTCTCCTAATTTTTTAAGAGTATCCATAAATACCGTCATATCATTATGAGCACCTATCATTCTTATTGCTTTGCCGTTTTTATCTCGAATTGCCATTCCTCTACATCTAATCCAAGCTGTAGAACCGTCAGCATGTCTGTATCTCATTATTTGATCATAAGGGTGAGTTTCATCTTCAATATGTTTATGGAAATTTTCAAGTGCTAAGTCTAAATCTTCTTTTCTCACTAATTTTTGCCATTCAGAAGAGAGATGTTTTTTTGTTTTAGGATCGTACCCAAGTACTCTCCAAAATTTTTCACTCATCCATTGGTTTTCAGGTTTTTCTAAATCCCAATACCAAATTCCGTCAAGAGAACCTGATTGTATAAATTCAAAAATAGATAAATTGTCTTTTAAGTTCTCGTCTAACTCTTTTTTTAAATAGTGTTCTTCCGGCATAGTTAAGTCCAAATTATTTTATTATAAAAGTTTCCATTATATCACAAAATTTAATATTTGAAAATTATTTTACCGACTTTAATAATTATTATTTTTCTTTTCCCCTAACTTTTAAAAATTTAAAAACTTTATATTTTATACATCAAATAGAACCATTGAATACACTTTATATGATATTATTTTACATAGTTTATGTAATTTTATTACATACTTAAGACTATTTTTGTATTATAAAACAAAATTTAAAAGGAGTAAATATGAAAAAGATATCAATACTTTTGTTCTTTTTACTGATTACAAATGTTTTTGGTGAAGATGCTTTAAGCAAATATCAAAAGAGTAAAACTATTACAATCGGTTTTGCAAATGAGATACCTTACGGGTATAAAGATGCAAATGGAGAGTTAAAAGGAGAAGCTCCGACTGTTGCTTTAGCAATTTTAAAAAAACTTGGAATTACAAATGTTAAAGCAGTAGTTACCGAATTTGGTTCACTTATCCCGGGACTTAAAGCAGGAAGATTTGATATGATTTCAGCAGGAATGTATATAACACCCAAAAGATGCAGACAAGTTCTTTTTTCAAATCCTACTTATGCAATAGGAGAAAGCTTCTTAGTAAAAAAAGGTAATCCAAAAAATCTTCACAGTTTTGAAGATGTGGCAAAAAATGATTCAATCAAACTTGGAGTAATGGCAGGAGCAATAGAGAGTACTTATGCAAAAGAAACGGGAATAAAAAGATCTCAAACAATAAATTTTCCGGATTATCCAAGCGGTTTGGCAGCACTTAAAACAGGAAGAATCGACGCTTTAGCAGGGACACACTTAACAATGCTTGAGCTTGCAAAAAAAGAAGCTTCGGTTCAGCAGGCACTTCCTTTTAAAGACCCGATAATTGACGGTAAAGAGGTAAAAGGTTACGGAGCATTTGGATTTAGAAGAAATGAACCTTCTATGAAAAAAGCCTTTGATAAAGAGCTGGCAAAATATTTAGGTACTAAAGAGCATATAGAAGCTGTTTCGGTTTACGGTTTTGGAAAAGCTACTTTAACAAACGGCAAAACTTCTCAAGAGCTTTGCGGTAAATAATGACTATTTTAGACTTTCTTCCCAATCTCCTAAACGGAGCTTGGGTAACACTTCAAATAACTGTTTTATCTGCGATATTATCTTTAATACTTTCATTTATTGCAGGTTTAGGACGTATCTCAAATGTTTTTTTAATAAGATCTATTGCAATAGCATATATAGAGTTTTTTAGAGGGACATCAATTCTTATACAACTTTACTGGATCTATTTTGTAATGCCTTTTTTCGGTATTACACTAGATGCCTACACAGCAGCGGTAATCGGTCTTGGATTAAATTTGGGAAGTTACGGTGCAGAAGTTGTAAGAGGAGCTATAAATTCCGTTGATAAAGGACAATATGAAGCAGCCCTTGCTCTTAATTTTACAAAATTTGATATGTATAAAAGAGTAATTATCCCTCAGGCTTTCGTATCTATGCTGCCTCCTTTTGGAAACTATTTAATAGAACTTTTAAAAGCGACTTCTTTAGTCTCTTTAATCACTATTGCCGAATTGACTTACGAAGGTAAACTTTTAATCGATCAAACAATGCAAACGGCAGAAATCTTTACTCTTTTACTAATAATCTATTTTTTAATAGCACAATTTTTCTCTTACTGTATAAAAAGTTTTGAGAGAAAATTAAGAGCAAAATTGGATAGAAAGGTCGCAAATGGATGAGTTATATTGGGACTGGGATTATACAAAAGAGATTTTACCTGATTTGCTCGATGCTTTACATATTACTATAAATGCAACATTGATAGGTTCACTAATTGCTTTGATTTTAGGTCTTGTTTTTGCTTTGCTTAGAAGAAGTAAATATAAGATTATATCAAAGTCCACAGGCTTTATTATAGAGTTTGTAAGATCAACTCCTTTATTGGTACAAATATATTTTTTATATTATGTTTTTCCCGATTACGGAGTTGATATGTCACCTTTTATGACAGGAGTTATTGCAATTGCACTTCACTATGCAGCTTATATGTCTGAAGTTTACAGAACGGGAATTGAAGGTATAGACAATGGACAATGGGAAGCAAGTATTGCTTTAAATTTATCCCCTTATAGAACATATAAAGATGTAATAATACCCCAAGCTATTCCTCCCGTAATTCCTGCGTTGGGAAACTATATTGTTGCAATGTTTAAAGAAACACCACAGTTATCGGCAATTACGGTTTTAGAAATGATGCAGATGGCAAAAATCTTAGGAAGTGAAAACTTTAGATATTTAGAACCTTTTACGATAGTAGGTTTACTGTTTTTACTTATTAGTTTAGTTGCCGCATTTTGTATTAAAAAAGTAGAAAAAGCTCTTCCTAAAAACGGAATAGCTTTAAAATAGGGAAAAAGATGGATAATAATTTAATAGAGTTTAGAAATATAACAAAAAAGTTTAATGATGTCACTATTTTTGAAAATTTTAACTTTAGCGTAAAAGAGAATGAAATAGTTACCATAATAGGCGCAAGCGGAAGCGGGAAAAGTACTCTTCTTAGAATATTAATGACTTTGGAAACTATAGATGAAGGAGAAGTTTATATAAACAATACACCTATGTGGCATGAAGAAAAAGATGGCAAAAAAAGAAAAGCCTCTCCTAAATATCTAAGAGAAGTTAGAAAAAATTTTGGAATGGTTTTTCAGCACTTTAATCTTTTTCCCCATATGAGCGTACTTAGAAATGTTACGGAAGCTCCTGTTTATTCATTAGGATTATCAAAACAAGAGGCTAAAAAAAGAGCTAAAGATCTGCTGTGCTTAGTAGGATTGGAAGATAAAATGGATGAATATCCTGCAAATTTATCCGGAGGACAAAAACAAAGAGTTGCAATTGCAAGAGCTCTTGCAATGAGACCGAAAGTTCTTTTATTAGATGAAATAACCTCTGCACTTGATCCTGAACTTGTAGGAGAAGTTTTAGATATTATTAGAAATCTGGCACAAAAACATAAACAAACAATGCTTTTAGTAACTCATGAAATGGCATTTGCAAGAGAAATAAGTGATAGAATATGTTTTTTTGACAAAGGAAAATTCGTAGAAGAAGGAACTCCTGAAGAAATTTTTGAAAATCCCAAAGAAGAGAGAACAAAAGAGTTCTTACATAGATATCTTTCGGATAATAATTAATTATCCGAGATTTTTTGTATTTACATGTAATTATTTAAAAACCAAAGATAATAATCTTTTACTTTTATCTCAGCTTCTTTAGAAAATTTATTAGATACTTTTTTATAAGACAATTAAGATTTTGGGGACTAAAAAACCCAAGATATAAAATTTAATTTTAATCTATTAGTTTTGTATATTTTCTAACAAATCTTTTATATTACTTGTTAATTTATTTGCTAAAGTAAACCATTTATCCATAGTTTGAAATCTATTGTATGTTTTTAACCACCAAGCTTTTTTTGGATATAAATTTATTTCTTTTTTACTTTCTTCAAATGATTTAATTGATTCTTCTTTCTTTTTATCAAAAGATGGTATAGATTTATTTTCATCTTCAAGTTTTTCAATTCTTTCTTGAAGTTCACTAATTTTTTTTATTAAATTCTCTTTTTCTTCATTTGTAAATTTTTCATTCTCATTTGTAAACTTTTTATTAAGAACTTCTTCAAAGTCATCAATATTTGAAGAATTTTCCATTTCATCAAATAAATTTTCACATTTTAAATCTTCATCTAAATTATAAAGCCAAGAACTAATTTTCCCTATTCCTTCATCAAGATTATCAATTTTCAATACCTCTATATTTTTATCATTACCAGGACTCATCTTAACTTGTAACACTTTCTCTTTACTATAACTTGGTTGAGTAAAGGATAGTCCAAACAATGGCGTTGGTTCTTTTTTTATAGTATAATCATCAAAAATAGAAAACAAATATTTATTTGAAGCTCTAAAAATGATTTTTACTAAAATTTCATCTTCATCTGGAAAATCAAATTTAAAATCGTTAATCGAAAATAATTGTGATTGATTTATTTGATGTTTTATATCTTGTATTTTTGTATTTCTTATTTGAGGCATTTAATATTCTCCTATATTAATTATATTATACATTACTTAATAATAAAAAATATTGATTTTTACATCTCTTAATATGAAGTCTATATACTTGAATTTAGCTTGATTTTATTCATATAAGACATTTTCATAAACTCTTCCATTTGATTATTGCTTATGTATTCATAACCAAATACATCTTTCCATAAAGATTGATCTTCCATACAAAGATAAAAATATACATCTTTATGCCAAGGTTTGAAAGTATCATATGCTGATTTAAACATCTCCCTTTTTATATCTAAAGGGTATGATTGTTTGCCGTTTGCATCTACCATAGGCATTTGCAAAATTTTTGATTTGAAGTTTCTGCTTCTTATTTTATTTATAACAGGTTTTATAAAAGTAAGTGTTCCAAAAGAGACTAAAGCTACTTTTTTAGGATCAAAACTATTAATCAAAGTTTTGTAAACTTCCTCATATTCGCTTAAATAATTTTCATATTGAACTATTGGATGAAAATGAAAACCTACTAATACACCTTTGTTGCTAACTTTTTTTGCAGCTTCAATTCTTTGATTCAGTGATGCAGCCAAATGCTCCTCATTTTCAATTATTGTTTGAGTATTTAAAGACCAAGTGCAGATTATATTTTTAGGAACTTCATTTTCCAAAATATATTTTATATTGTTTGATTTTGTTTTAAATTCAAGTATCACATTTGGATTTTTTCTTGCAAATTCAAAAAGAGCATCCAAAACTCCCTCTTTGTTTCCCCACATAAGAGAGTCTGAACTTTGACCTGTTCCTATATGATAAATCTCATTGGGGTCTAATTTTAAGTTTTCCAAATTTTTTTTAAAATTCGCATCAAAACCTATTTTATCTTGATTATAAAAAGATTGAATAGAACAGTATGAACAATCAAAACCGCAAGACTGAACGGCATCCAGTGTTAAAAGATTACAACATCTCGTATTAGGACTTGCAACAGGGCAAGAACCAAGAGCTGTTTTTTCTCCTTCAAATTTGGTAAAAGAGAATTTTCTTACATCATCTTTATATAAATCTTTTGTAAATTTAGTATAAGAGTTTGGTCTGTTTTTCAGTTCATTCCATTTTGTTCTTATATCATTAAAAGCATTTTTCCTGTTTGGATACTCTTCTTTAAAGTGTTTACTTATATCCTCTTCATGCCACATTTTAAAATCTATTGCAAAATCTATAAGCTGTTTTAATTCTTGGAAAGAGAATTCATAAAGAAAAGCTTTTTTTGTAATAAACTCTTGATTCTCTTTTGAAAGATTTTTAAAATTTGTTTTGGTTAAAGATTGTTCAAATTTCTCTTTATAACTCATAAATATTTTTTCCATTCCTCTTTGCACTTTTCAATTATCTCTATAACAAAAGCTTTTTTAGGTATTTTTATATCTAAATAATCGGACACTACTTTAAAACAATAGATATCTTTACAATATTTTTTTGAAAATTCGCAAAAATATTTTGCTTCCATATCTACTAAAAGAGTTTCCAAACTCTCATCACTATCAAGAGGTTTATCAAGAGTTGTAACAGGAGCGAAATTAATTTTAGGAAGTAATCTATTCGTACAAAAGAGAGTACCTACTTTTATAGAAGAATCACTGCACCCTGCAATCCCTATATTAACAGCTTTAGAAATCTTATAATTTTTATAAACAAACTCTAAAGATTTTATACAATTATCTTTGCCGACACCAGATACTATTAGCAAATATTTATCGTTTTCATCTTTAAAAAGTTTGTTTGATTGGGGTAAATTTTGAGTAGAGTTATCCTGTTTTAATTTTAAAAAATTAATTACAGGCTGTGCTTCTGAAAGTAATGCAGTATAAATTAAAGTTTTAGCCATGAAAGTAAAACTAAGGACAAAGCCTTAGTTAGATTACTTTTTAAGTTCTTTAATTCTTGCAGCTTTTCCGGTAAGACCTCTTAGGTAATGTAATTTAGCTCTTCTTACTTTACCTCTTCTTACAACTTCAAAAGTTTTGATTGATTCAGAATATAATGGGAAAATTCTCTCAACACCGATTGAGTTAGCTCCGATTTTTCTTACAGTAAATGTTGCATCTACACCGTTTCCGCTTCTAGCAATTACGATACCTTCGTAAGCTTGAACTCTTTTTTTCTCACCTTCTTTAATTTCAACACCAAGTCTTACAGTATCTCCTGCTCTAAATTGAGGGATCTCTTTAGACTCCATTTGTGCTGCTTCAAAACTTGCAATATATCTATTTTTCATCTCTTTTCCTTATTAGGTCTATAATATTTTGTTTTACAAATTGACATCTGGAATTTTAAGTCGGAAATTTTACTATGATTTCCCTTTAAGAATTCTTTAACGACACTTAAATTTTGGAAAATTTCAGGTTTGGCAAAAGAAGGAGCTTCCAAAAGATTGTTTTCATAGCTCTCAACCTCCAAAGAATCGGCATTTCCAAGCACACCTTTAATATTTCTTGAAATTGCATCTGCCATCACCAAAGAGGGTAATTCTCCGCCTGTTAATATAAATTCTCCTATTGAAAACAATTCATTTGCATATTTTTCTATCACTCTTTCATCTATTCCTTCATATCTTCCGCTTACAAAAACAATATTTTTTTTCTTTGCCAATCTTTTCGCATCATTTTGCTTAAAAGGTTTAGCAGCAGCCAATGGAAAAATTATATATGCTTCCGGATTCTCTTCTTTTATTTTATCCAAACAATCAAAAAGAGGCTGGCAGTTCATAAGCATACCTGCTCCTCCTCCGACCATAGGAGAATCTACTTTAAGATGTTTGTTTTTAGTAAAATCTCTCGGATTATAAAACTCATAACTTATAAAATCCGCTTCAACGGCTCTTTTTAAAATTGAATCATAAAAATAGGGTTCAATTAGTTTAGGAAATAGTGTTACAAATGTAAATTTCAACTTTTTTTCACACTTTTTGTTTAAGTGTGTTACTCCTTTATCTTTTTTGAAAGTTTACCATAATAGTTTTTATCTAAAATTAAGCTTTATTAACTTATATTTTCTTTTTTTAAAGGGCAAAGTTGAAACATATAAAAGGTTTTAAGAAAAACTATTTTTCATTAGCAGCAATTACTATATATTCTGCTGCAAAAAAATTATGTGATAATGAAGCACGCTCTAAAAAAATCAAACAATTTAATCAAAACTATCTAAATGAAGAAGATGATGAAGCACCTCCGTTAGAAGAGTTTCTTCTAAGTAGTTGTACATTTGAGGTGTGTTCTAAACCTTGCCATTGTGATTGTTTTTTTAAATTAAAAACAAAACTAGCAATATCTAATTTCAAATTTATACCTCGTTGTCCTTATTATACGACATATTTTGCTTTTAGAAGAACAGGCGTTCACCCTCCTTTTATTACCCTTTTTTAAATTTATAAAAATAAATCAAAACACTATATTAATATAAAAGGATAATAACTATGTCAACAAAAAGTTATGTTGTTGGATTTCCAAGAATTGGAGAAAAAAGAGAACTTAAAAAAGTATTGGAGAGTTTTTGGGCAAAAAAATGCTCATTTGATGAAGTTGAAAAAGTATCAAGTAACTTAAAACAAAAACATTGGGAATATCAAAAAGATGCAGGAATTGAATATATAAGTTCAAATGATTTTTCACTATATGACAATGTATTAGATACTTCGATTATGTTAAATGCCATTCCCAAAAGATTTCAAAATCTAAAAGCAGAAGAGTTATATTTCTCAATGGCAAGAGGAAATAAAAACAGTGTTGCTATGGAGATGACAAAATGGTTTAATACAAACTATCACTATATAGTTCCTGAATTAAGTTTGGAAGATGAGTATAAATTAAACGCTTCAAAAATAATCAATGAATATAATGAAGCAAAAAATCTTGGAATAAAAACTAAAATCAATCTAATAGGTCCCATAACATTTTTAGCTCTTTCAAAAAGAGTTGACAGAGGTGACACTTTTGAACTTTTAGGTAAAATTCTTCCTGTATATAAAGAACTTTTTAAAGAGATTTCTAAACTTGATGAAGTAATAACAGTTCAAATCGATGAACCGATTTTTGCAAAAGATAATGAAGCAAAAGTATTAAGTCTTATAAAACCGACGTATGATGAACTTTCAATGGTTACAAATAATATCAAACTTATTGTAACAACATATTTTGAACACTCAAATGAAGCAACAAAAATCTTAACACAAACTCCTGTTTGGGGATTAGGACTTGATTTTGTTTACGGAAAGGATAATCTTCAAGTTTTAGAAGAGATTCAAAATAGCGGTAAAAAACTTGTTGCGGGAGTTGTTGACGGAAGAAATATTTGGAAAAACGATATTGATACAACATTAAAACTTTTAGAAGAGATTTCAAATGTTGTTTCAAAAGAGAATATTCTAATTTCATCATCTTGCTCACTGCTTCATACACCTTTTACACTTAAATATGAAGTTAAAATGGATGAAAATATCAAAAGCTGGCTTAGTTTCTCTGTAGAAAAACTTGATGAGATTAATCTACTTGCAAAAGTATTTTTTGACGGAATTGAAAACTTAAGCAATGAAGAGGCAAAAGCACTTGAAGAAAACAGAAAAAACAACAAAAATAGAAAAACTTCAGATTTAATTCATGACAAAGAGGTTCAAGAAAGAGTTGATAACTTTACCAAACTAAACAGAGACGGAAAATTTGAAGAGAGAATAAAAATCCAAAGAGAGCTTTTAGGTTATAAAGATTTAGCAACAACAACTATCGGTTCTTTTCCTCAAACTCCTGAGATTAGAAAATCAAGAAGAGATTTCAAAAAAGGTGAGATTTCATATGAAACTTATGAAAAAGATATGAAAACCTATATTGATGATTGTATTGCTTTTCAAGAAGAATGCGGTCTTGAAGTCTTAGTTCACGGAGAACCTGAGAGAAACGATATGGTTGAATATTTTGGAGAACAACTAAAAGGTTACGGATTTTCTCAAAACGGATGGGTACAATCATATGGAAGCAGATGCGTAAAACCTCCTTTTATTTTTGGAGATATAAGCAGACCAAAACCTATGACGGTAGATTGGATTACTTATGCTCAAAGTAAAACAAAAAAAATCATGAAAGGTATGTTAACAGGTCCTGTTACAATCTTAAACTGGTCATTTGTAAGAGATGATAAACCAAGAAGCGAAGTATCAAAACAAATAGCAGTTGCTCTAAGCGATGAGATTAATGATTTACAAAATGCCGGAATAAAAATTATTCAAGTTGATGAAGCAGCATTTAAAGAAGGTTATCCTCTAAGAGAAAAAAAGATAAAAACCTATGAGGATTGGGCTGTAAGAGATTTCAAAATATGTGTTAGCAGTGCAAAAAAAGAGACTCAAATCCATACACATATGTGTTATAGCGAGTTTAACGATATTATTAAAACTATTGAAGCTATGGATGCAGATGTTATCTCAATAGAGACAGCCAGAAGCGGAAATGAACTTCTTAAAATATTTAAAGAAGTAGGATATAAACAAGAAGTAGGACCCGGAGTTTATGATATTCACAGCCCAAGAGTTCCAAGTGTGCAAGAGATGGTAGAGCAGATAAAACTTCTGCTTGAAGTACTACCAAAAGAGCAATTATGGATAAATCCGGATTGCGGACTAAAAACAAGAAAATGGGAAGAGGTAAAACCAAGTTTAAAAAATATGGTAGAAGCTGTAAACATTATAAGAAACAGCTAAATATAAAAGAGAGTTTTAAACTCTCTTTTTTAATTTTTAGTAAACTTCTTTTAACATAATACTTACAAATATTTTTTTATAATCTTTAGTTAAATAAATTTAATATAGATAAAGTTTTAAAATATTATAATTAAACTATATCTAAGAATTGTTAAGTATAAGGAGTTTCCATGATTATAAATTCAAATACACATACATTTATACAAAACTCAAATAATAAAATAAATTCTCTTTCAAAAGAATCCAATAAAACTGAGGAAAATAAAATTTCAGATGAAGAACCGGTTATTCAAGCAAGAAATGAGTATGAGAGTGAATCAGATAAAAGAAGAGCTTTACATACAGCCTATTATTCAAAGGTAAATGAAGAGAATAAAAAATTTGCAAATCCTTATGCTCATATTTCTGACAAATATTATCTACCTTCTTCTCCTTATTATATAGAAGGATTAACAAGACAAGAAAGAAGAATTGCTTCCGGAACGGAAATACAATATTTAAACCTAGGTGCATCAAATATAAATTATGGCGATCCAATTTTTAGAGGCATGGGACCTCTTTACGGTGATGTAGAAGTAGCAAAAGAAAAAGCCTATAATAGACAAGCAGTAAATGAACAGTTTCAACAATTATTAGATTCCAACAATATTACAATACCTCAAAATACAAAACTTAGATTCACAATAGATCCAAATGATTATAAGGTAAGTGTAAGCGGAACAGAAGATCTTGAGATGAAAAAAGTTTTAGAAGAATTATTAGATAAAGAGAATGCAAAAGGATTATTTTATCACATTATATCAAGTCGTTCAGATGATTCAATGCAATATAGTCATGAAAAATTTAGTAGATTTAATCTAATTCGTGAGATGCAAGATATAACAGGATATAATCTTAGAGATTTAGATATTGTTGACGGAAAGTTTGTCACAAATGATGGAACTGATATTTTTGAAATATATTCAAAAAATGTGAGAGACAGTGACTCAATACCTGAATTCTCAAAAAAGTATATGATATCTTCATATGGAAAAGATTTATATGAGTTAGCCCAAAACGGTTTCAATTCTGTGCCTGATTTAATTTTATCAATTGATTATGAAAACAACTCTTTTTATGATGTAGGGCAAAGTGAAAACTTCGGAACAGGACAGACTCAATGGATTGAACAGTTAAAAGCTTCTAAAGCAGATGAATTTATTTATGTTTAAATAATAAACTTAAATTTCTAGCCTTTAATCAATTTTTTGATAAAATCCCATAAAATTTTTAAAGAAGCGTAAAATGATTACAGTAGATAATATAAAAGAAGCACAAAAAAATCTTGAAAGTGTAGTTGAAGCTACACCTATGACAAAAGCCCCTATTTTAAGTGAAAATTTTAATAGTGAAATATACTTAAAAAAAGAAAATTTACAATTAACAGGAAGCTTTAAATTAAGAGGTGCATTTAATAGAATCGCTAATCTTTCTAAAGAGAAAAGAGATAGAGGAGTAGTTGCGGCAAGTGCAGGAAATCATGCACAAGGTGTTGCATTTTCAGCACAACATTTTGGTTGTGAAGCAACAATTTTTATGCCTGAAGCAACACCTCTTACAAAAGTTAGCGGTGTAAAATCGTATGGTGCAAATGTTGTTTTAACAGGAGAAAATTTTGATGAAGCCTATGAAGCTTCAATGAAATTTTGTAAAGAGCATAACAAAGAGTTTATTCATCCATTTGCCGATGATGACGTTATTGCTGGACAAGGAACTATTGCTTTAGAAATTTTAAAAGAAGTTCCTGATTTAAAACAGATCATTGTTCCAATAGGCGGTGGCGGATTAATTGCAGGAATTGCAATCGCGGCAAAGAGTATAAATCCCGATATTAAAATAATCGGAGTAGTAGCAAGCGGTGCAAGAGGAATGAAAGAATCATATAAGGCACAAATGCCTATAGATTCAGTCTCTGTTAGAACTATTGCAGACGGTATTGCAGTACGTGACGTAAATCCAAAACTGCTTAATATAATATTAGAATATGTTGACCATATCGTAGAAGTAAGCGATAATGAAATAGCAAATGCCGTTTTATTTTTGCTAGAAAAACATAAATTAGTAGTTGAAGGAGCAGGAGCTGCTGCAACTGCTGCAATTATGCATGAAAAAGTAGATGTTGAAGATTCAAAAGTATGTTCAATAATCAGCGGCGGAAATATTGACGTAACAATGCTTTCTCAAATTATTGAAAAAGGTTTGGTTAAATCATACAGAAAAATGAATCTGCTTATAACTCTTAGAGACAAACCGGGTTCTTTAACAGAATTATCGGAAATTTTCAGAGATTGCGGAGCAAATATTGTTCAAATAGATTATGACAGAGACTCTATTAAACTTGAATTCGGTGAAGCTCATATAACAATCGCACTTGAAACAAAAGGTGAAGATCACCAAAGAGAGATTAAAGAAAAATTAAAACAAAATGGTTACAGATATAAACAAATCTAAATTTTATTTTTCATATTTAGAAAAAATTTAGAAAATAAAATATATAATATCTGATATTTTAGTCAAAGAAAGAAATCGCAAAAGGAAAACAATGGAAGAAAGAGTATTTACATTCTTAGGTGCTATCGGTGGTCACGGGCAAGAATGGCTTATCTTATCACACTTTGTTTTAGTTATCGGGATAATATTCCTATTAGCTAGAGCTGCAACAAGAAAGATGCAACTGGTTCCAACCGGTTCACAAAATCTATTAGAAACATTTATCGGTGGAGTTATCAGTATGGGAGCTGATACAATGGGAGAAGAGAATGCTAGAAGATATTTACCTCTAATCGGTTCATTAGCATTAGTTATTTTCTTTAGTAATATGATTGGTATTATTCCTGGTTTTGAATCACCTACTGCAAATATCAACTTTACGTTAAGTTTAGCTCTTATTGTATTTGTATATTATAACTACTTAGGTATCAAAAAAAATGGTTTTATCAACTATTTTAAACATTTTATGGGACCAATGCCTGTATTAGCACCTTTAATGTTCCCTATCGAAATTATTTCACACTTATCAAGAATAATTTCATTATCATTCAGACTTTTTGGTTCAATCAAAGGGGATGATATGTTTACACTTGTACTTTTAATGTTAGTACCTTGGTTATTACCTATGGCAGGTTTCTTTATGCTTACTGCATTTGGATTCTTACAAGCATTTATTTTCAGTATTTTAACATATGTTTATATTGCCGGTTCAATTATGATGGAAGAAGAAGATCACTAGAAAACTTCTTACTTACTAATAAAAAAGGGAAAAAGAGTTCTATCTTTTTCCCTTTTTTTATGTCAAAACAATATTAAATTAATTTTGAAATTAAGTATAGTTTTAATTAAATCTATTATAAAATCATTAGAAATAAAGGTCTTTTGAAACGATGAATCATGATTTTATTAATTATTTAATAACCGATCCAAAATACTACTCTGACAATCCCGAACTTTTTAGAAAAAATTTAACTAAAGTCTTAAAACAAAAACAAGTTAATATGGCGTGTTTTAGAGATAAAGAATCAAACAATTATGAAGAGTTGGCAAAGATTTTTGTTAATGTTTGCAAAGAGAATAATATAAATAAAATTTTATTAAACAGCAACTATAATCTAAGTTATAAACTTAAAGCCCACGGTGTACATCTGACCTCATCACAATTTGATAAAATAAAAGAGGCTAAAAAGTTGGACCTTTATACAGTTATATCCTGCCACACTTTTAAGGACTTGGATATGGCTATGCAATTTCATGCAAACGCAGTTACATACTCACCTATATTTAGAACTCCTAATAAAGGAGAACCAAAAGGAATAAGCAATCTAAAAGAGATTGTAAACCTCTATGAAGATCTTAATATTATTGCTTTGGGAGGGATAATATCAAAAGAGCAGATTGAAGAGATAAAAAAGAGCAAAGCTTACGGTTTTGCCTCTATTAGATATTTTATATAATCTCTTTTAAAACAGCTTTTTCATCTTTTAAATAGATTATATAAGTATATACGTTCTTACACTCTTCAATCTCTTCTATAGCCTTTTTATACTGTTTTACTTGAATTTGATGTTCATCTAATTCATCTTTTGTGGTTTTATAATCAAAAATATAGTAGCTGTTCTCTTTGATTGCCAATAAATCTATAATCTTTAATTCTCCGTTATACAATAAAGATTGCTCTTTATTAAAAGTTGCATTTTTTACTATATCTTGAAACTTACCGTTTTCTAAAAGTTTTGTAACTCTTTTTTTAATACTTTCAAAATCACTGTTTTTAAGAAAACTTGAAAATCTGTTTTTTGTAAGATTTATTGCATTATTTAGTGATTTTTCATTAAATTCATTCATCATTTCCAAACAGTAGTGTGTTGCTATTCCAAAATATCTTGAATATAAAGAGTACTCTTTATCATCATCCTCTTTTGATACAGGTTTTTCCTGAACTCCCAAATTTAGAGGTTTATAAATAACCTTTTCACTCTTTTCATAATTTATGGTTTTATTTTCGCTTTTTACGACTTCACCTATTTGCTGGACATTCAAATCAAGCAGATTAAAAACAGAATTTTTATGCTCTTTTTTAAAAACTACCATATTTTTCTTGGCTCTGGTTAAAGCAACATATAAGATATTTAACTCGTCTTCATATGCCAGAGCTCTCTCTTTTTCTAAAGCTTTTTTATACTCTTCATTATAGTTTTCAAGTCCCGAGATTTTATAATATATATTTTTTAGTTCTACATTATCATACTCAAAAAGCAAAGAGCCTCTGTCTGCATTTTTCTGTTTTATCCTATCAATTAAAAGTACGGTATGAAACTCCAAACCTTTTGATTTGAAAATTGTCAAAATTTGAAGTCCTCTCTGCTCCGAGTTTTCGATTGAAGCCTCTAATTTATCAATTTCATAAACAAACTCTACTATATTTTTATATTTGTTACTAAGCTCTATTAATTTTATTACATTCTCATCTGTTATATTAAGTACATTTGCTATTTTATACAGAAGTTCTTGGGTCGTTCCTCTTTTTATATCAATTAAAATTTCAAGAGAACTAGAAGGCTCTTTTCCCAATATAGCATTTACGTTCTCTTTATATAAATCCTCTTTAAAATATAAAAATTTCACCATATTTATTAAAGCTTTTACATTCTCTTGATTTATAAGTTTTGAAGTCATTTCCGTAGATATTTTAAGGGAAGGAAACATTTTTTTTAGATATGAATAGATACTTAAAACATCATCGTTTGTATATGTTAAGATTGCTATATCATTGCTGTTTACACCCTTTTGCATTAAAGAAGATACTTTTTTTGCAATATTTACGTACTTCTCTTCTTCTAATAAAGCGCTATCTTCCAACACTTCTATAAACCCGCTTTTATGTACGGACATTTGGTCATAATATTCATAAGAAGAGAGTTTATTAAAAGAGTTATTTACAAAATTCACTATATTTTCGCAAGATCTGTAATTTGTATTTAAAATCTCAACCTCAACTTGCGGATTTGATTTTAGTACATAATCAAAAAGTTCTCTTTTACCGCCTCTAAATCTATATATAGACTGTTTTGTATCTCCTACGTAAAAGAAACTTTTAAACCCACCTGCCGATAAAATCTCTTCAATTAAAGGTTGTAAAATTTTATACTGTAACAAAGAGGTATCTTGAAACTCATCAATTAAAATATGAGAAAATTTTGAGTCTAATCTAAAATATAAAAACTCTTTGTCTATTTTTTTTGAAAGAAGTTCATAGGTCAAATTTGAAATATCGCTAAAATGCAAATAGTTTTTTGAAATATTATATTTCAATTTATACTCTTTAAAAAGCTTAAAGAGTTCAAAAAGTCTGCTTATACTATATCCTGCTCTTATTTTATAATAAATTTTTAATTCACTTTTTACTTTTGTAAAAAAGCTTTCTAAAAGTTCATTCGAGCATTTTTTAAAAGTTCTAAACTCTGCTGCACTATCTTTGCTAAGCCAAGTTTTCCCTTTAGCTAATAGTTCTTCAAAAGAGTTAAAATCAACTGCATTTTTAGCAGCGTCCGAAGCTTGCGGAGAGTTTAAAATAAACTCTTTTATTTTATAAGCTTCATCTAATATAGTCTGCTTTTGAAGCGTTATTAAACTAGCATCAATATTTACAGTCTCTATATCTTCATTTTTTTCCAGCAAATTTTGAAAAATATCAAATAAAGAACTGTATTTTTTCTTTTCATAAATTTGAAAATCTACTAACTTATCAAAAGCTTCCAAACTAAGCGATTCTAAAAATTTAATACTTAAAGCCTCTGAATCATCCTCTTTTATTTCAAAATCATCGCTTATTCCTATATATCCGCAAAACTCTCTTAATATCATATTTATAAATTTATCAATGGTAAATATTGATAGAGTTGCATTTGTATACATATCAACAAGAATTTCTTTTTTTTCTAATATCTTCTCTTTTGTAAGATTCGACTGTTTTGCTATTTCATTTAAGTAAGCCTCATCTTCTCCCAAATTTAAAAGCGTATTATAGATTCTCTCACTCATCTCATTTGCTGCTTTATTTGTAAAAGTAAGAGTAAGTATCTCTTTAGGTCTAGCCCCAAGTAATAACAGTGTAATATATCGAACAGTCAGTGCAAAAGTTTTTCCGCTTCCTGCACTTGCTTTTAATGCTAAAAATCGTTTCATAATGAAATAATACATAATTAAAATTAATTTTCACAACTTTTTTACTTAAAATTAACTTTAAATTAAATACTTAGTGTTATAATAAATCTATTTTTAAATTATAAGCCGGTGTTAATGAAAACAAAAAATAAAATATTTTTTTTAGTTATAACTGTTATAGGTTTTATGTTCCTTCTTATTACTGCCGATATGATTTATAACTTTAGAGATTACGGTTTAAAATCAATCGACGACAAAGCCCATGCAATAGCAAAAACGGTAGAACACTCTTTAACTTCCCAAATGGTATCAGGAGTAATAGATGACAGAGCACTCTTTTTAAGCCAACTGAAAAATATTCCCAATATTGATAATATCTGGCTGAGCCGAGGACAAAAAGTAATAGAGTTATACGGAGAGGGTTTACTTTCAGAACATGTAAAAGACTCTATAGACGAAGAAGTTTTAAAAACGGGGAAAAGTAAAAGAGTAATTAATGAAAATATATTTTCCCAAAGCACTTTTAGAATTACTATCCCTTACAAAGCAACAAGCAGAGGTAAAATCAACTGTATCTCTTGTCATAGCAATGCAAAAGAGGGAGATACTTTAGGTGCAATTACTATACAAATGTCTGTTGACGACTCCAAACAAGCGGGAATAAAAACAGTAGCAAACACTATTGCCATTGCACTTGTTTTAACGATTCTAATAATATTTATCTTGAATATTATTATTTCACCCTTTCTAATTCTTTTTGAATCAATTAAAAAAGTTATGAATAAAGCCCAAAAAGGAGATTATTCATATCGTATTACGGATATGAAAACTAAAGAATCGGAAGATGTAGCCGTATGGATAAACAATTTTTTAGAAAAATTAGAAAAAACCCTTATTTCAATAGACAATAAAATCTCTACATTTTTATCAAAAAATTATACTAAAAAACAAAGGGATCCTTTAGTAAATGTAAAAAATACCGTAGAAAGACTTATTGATGTTTATAATTTTAGAAAAGCTATAGAGTATGATAAAACCCTAGGACAGATTTATAGTAGATTGGCTCAAATAATAAAAGAGAAAACCCCCATAGAAGATTTTAATCTTTTTGAAGCAAATACCATAAACGGGAAAATTACTTTGGTACACAAAGAAAAAAGTATTTTTTGTAATATTTTAAAAGAGGGATGTAGAGCAGATAGAACAAACAGTATAATTGACTCCACGCAGTTTAGAAATATCTGCCCTGCGTATAACTCTTGCAATAAAAAACACAACTACTACTGTATCCCCTACTCTATATCAAATGAACTTGATCTAATTGTTTCAATACATACAAAAGATGAAGAAGTAAGTGTAGAAAACTTTATTGCTTATATAAAAGATTATATTGATGTTGCCAAAACAGTTATAGTAAGTAAAAAGTTGCTTTTAATGTTGGAGAAAAACGCCCAAACAGATGCACTTACAGGATTATTCAATAGAAAATATTTGGAAGATACAATTCCTAAAATAACCGCACAAACAAGCAGATTGGAAGTTCAATACGGAATACTAATGCTAGATATAGATTTTTTTAAGGTTATAAATGACACTTACGGTCATGATGTAGGAGACAATGCCCTAAAAATTGTTGCACAAACCTTAAAAGAGAATATAAGAGAATCGGATATTGCAATTAGATACGGAGGAGAAGAGTTTATGATTCTGCTTTATAATTGCGATGAAACTTATATAAAAGATATTGCAGAGAAAATACGTATTAATTTTTCAAATACTCCTATTCAAACAGGAGAAATAAGAGCAATAAAAAAAACACTCAGCATTGGAATATCTATGTATCCAAAAGATTCCCATAGTATAAATGAGGCTATTAAATTTGCCGACTTAGCCCTTTATAAAGCCAAAAACAGCGGAAGGAACAATGTCTTTAGATTTAATAAATCTATACTAAATATCCAAAATAAATCTAAGTAAAGTTTAGATATAATCGCACTTCTAAAATAGAAATAGGATTTCTCTATGCAAAACAAGCAACATAAAGTACAAACACTATTAGATGCAATACCACATATTAAAAAATTTTATGGAAAAACTATTGTTATAAAATACGGAGGATCGGCACAAACGAGTCCAGAACTTAAAGAAAAATTTGCAGAAGATATAGTTCTTCTCTCACTTGTAGGTATTAAACCTGTAATTGTTCATGGAGGAGGAGCTAGAATCTCGGAAGTTTTACAAAAACTGGAGATACATTCCGAATTTATCGACGGTCACAGGGTAACCTCGGAAGCTACAATGAGAGTCGTTGAAATGGTTCTATCGGGAGAAATAAATAAAAATATAACTTCACTTTTAAATTACCATGGAACAAAAGCAATAGGTATATCAGGGAAAGATTCGGCAATTATAAAAGCAAAACCCAAAGAAGACGGGAAATTCGGATATACGGGAGTAATTACCGAAATAAACGGTGATTTAATTAATAATTTAATAAAAGAGGGTTTTGTTCCCGTAATTGCCCCAATTGCTGATAGTGCTAAACCAAATCATCCAGGATATAATATAAATGCCGATGTTGCAGCATCAAAAATAGCACAAGCAGTAGGAGCGCAAAAAGTTCTGTTTTTAACGGATACAATCGGAGTATTAGACAAAAAAGGGAATTTACTCAATTCACTTGACAAAGACGATATTCAAAGATATAAAAGAGACGGAACAATAGAAGGTGGAATGATTCCTAAAGTTGATTCTTGTATTGATGCAATTTATAACGGTGTAAACAAAGCACATATAATAGACGGAAGAGTTGAACACTCAATTTTATTAGAACTATTCACAAGTGACGGAGTAGGAACTCAATTTTTAAGAAAAGATAACCCAAATAACGGGATTGATATGGAAAAACTTTTAAAAGACTAAGGAAAAGCATGAACTTTATAGAGACAAGAGGAAATGACGAAAACAGAGCCGCAGAGGTTACATTCAGCGAAGCAATATTAAATCCAAGTGCCTCTTTTGGAGGTCTTTACGTACCAAAAGAGCTGCCGAAACTTGAAGAAAATTTTATTTTAGATCATCTAAATGCCACATATAAACAATTGGCTTACGATATTTTAAAAGCATTTGAAATAGATATTAAAGACGAAGAGATAAACAAAGCATTAAATCTTTATGATAACTTTGATAATCCGACAAATCCTTGCCCTGTGGTAAAAGTAAAAGATGACCTGTTTGTACATGAACAGTATCACGGACCTACAAGAGCTTTCAAAGATATGGCTTTGCAACCTTTCGGTTCTATACTAAGTTCTATTGCAAAAAAAAGAGATGAAAAATATTTAATTCTTGCTGCAACATCGGGAGATACAGGACCTGCTGCTCTTAATACTTTTAAAAACAAAGAGAATATACAAGTTGTCTGTTTATATCCTGACGGAGGAACTTCTGACGTTCAAAGACTTCAAATGGTATGTGAAGACGGTAAAAATCTTAAAGTTATAGGAATTAAAGGAAATTTTGATGATGCCCAAACAGCTCTTAAAAAACTTCTAGCTTCACAAAACTTTAAAAAAGAGCTTGAAAAAGACAATATTAAATTAAGTGCCGCAAACTCCGTAAACTTCGGTAGAATAATTTTTCAAATAATCTACCACTTCTGGTCATACATACAACTTCTTAAACAAGAAGAGATAAAGTATGGTGAAAAAATCTATTTAACTGTCCCAAGCGGAAACTTCGGAAATGTGCTAGGTGGATTTTATGCTATGAATATGGGAGTACCTGTAGAAAAACTTCTTGTTGCTTCAAATGAAAACAATATATTAACAGAGTGGATAAACACAGGAGTTTACGATATAAGAGAAAAAGAGTTAAAACTTACAAAGTCTCCTGCAATGGATATCTTAAAATCATCAAATATAGAAAGAGTTATATACTCTTTATACGGAGCTTCTAGAACAAAAGAGTTGATGGAAGATCTAAATACAAAAAGAGTATTTAGTATGACTCAAGAAGAGACAAAAAAACTCCAAAAATATTTTTCTGCAATTAATTCAGATGATAGTTACGGCGCAAAAACAATAAAAAGATTTTTAGATGCAGGATATTTAATGGATCCTCACACCGCAACTTGTATAAAAGCTTATGAAAATCTAAAAGAGAAAGATTTAAAAGTAGTCCTGTACTCTACAGCCGAATGGACAAAATTTTCTCCGACAGTTCTTCAAGCACTAAGAGAAGATAATAAAAAATACTCTGATAAAGAAGCATTAGAAATTATATCAAAAGAGTATAATGCAAAATTACCTGATTCTATACAAAAACTGTTCACTTCTAAAGAGATACATAAAACAGTAATTCAAAAAGAGAAAATTGAGGAAGAAATCATCAAATTTATTAGAGATTAATAAATCTCTAATAAGCTAAACTTATAATTCTTTGTGTAACAAATCTACATCCTTACTCATAAAACCGCACCTTTTAAGTTAAATCATAATAGTTTAAGAAAATTATCAATATAATTGATGGATTTAAATTAAAAATAAGGAAGCTAAATGTCTAACGAAACAAATAGACGTGATTTTCTAGGTTATACATTTGCAGCTGTTGCGGCTGTCGGTGGTGCTTCTGCGCTTGTTGGTATGAAACAAGCATGGGATCCACTTCCAAGTGTATTAGCTGGAGGATTTACTACTGTAGAACTTAGTGGAATAAAAGCCGGTGAGCCTATTGTTGTAACATGGAGAGGTAAACCAATATTTATTCTTAAAAAAACAGAAGATATGGAAGATAATAAAAGAGACTTAGTAGTCGGTAACGATAGATTTACTGTTGCTATTGGACTATGTACTCACTTAGGTTGTATTCCTGCATGGAAAAAAACAAAGTGGAAATGTGCATGTCATGGTGGGGAGTTTAATCCAAGTGCGGAAAATATTTTCGGACCTCCTCCTAGACCTCTTGATTTACCGCCTTTTAGTATAAAAGGGACACAAATTGTACTTGGTGAAGAGGGTCCTGAATATAAAAAAATCGCTACTGCGATGATGGCATAAGGAGCAGTAGATGGCAAAAATTACTAAAGCTAACTCTGTCGGAGAGTGGTTAGATCAAAGATTAAATACTACTAAATTTAATAAAGTTATGATGACAGAATACTGGATTCCAAAAGATATTAACTTCTTATGGGCTATGGGTGTTCTTTTAGCAACAACTTTTACTATTCTTATAATCTCAGGTATTTTCTTACTAATGTACTACAAACCTGATGTAAACTTGGCATTTGATTCTGTTAACTACACAATCATGCAAGAAGTTGCGTACGGTTGGTTGTTTAGACATATGCACGGTGTTGCGGCATCAGTTGTTTTCTTAATTATATATATCCATATGTTTACGGGAATTTATTACGGTTCTTATAAACAAGGTAGAGAGATGATCTGGATTTCAGGTATGTTATTATTCGTAACATTCTCTGCTGAAGGTTTTTCCGGATATATGTTACCTTGGGGACAAATGTCTTACTGGGCTGCAATGGTTATTACAAATCTTTTCGGTGGTGTTCCTTTTATAGGTGATGCCTTAGTAGTATGGATTAGAGGAGACTTTAATGTTGCAGATGCTACATTAACAAGATTCTTTATGTTACACGTATTCTTATTACCTATTGTAATTATGCTACTTATTGGATTTCACTTCTATACATTGAGAATTCCTCACGTTAATAATCAAACTTCTGAAGATATTGATTATGATGCTGAAGCTGAAAAATATTTAAGCGGAAACAAAAAAGAGTCAAAAGTAATTCCTTTCTGGCCTATATTTATTTCAAAAGATTTAGCTGTATTAGGTATTTTCTTAATTTTCTACTTCTATTTAGTATTTTTCCATTATAACTTTGCTATGGATCCTGTTAACTTTGATCCTGCAAATAATATGTCTACACCGGCTCATATTTATCCTGAGTGGTATTTCCTATGGTCATATGAAGTATTAAGAGGTTTCTTCTTTGATGTAGGACCTTTAAAAGCGTTTGATATCGGTCTTGCTGCATTCGGTTTTGCAAATGTTATCTTCTTACTATTACCATGGTTAGACAGAGATACAAAAATTTTACCTGCTCATAAAAGACCTGCTTTCTTTGTTTGGTTTTGGATTTTAATGGCAGACTTAATTGTATTAACAATTTGGGGTAAATTACCTCCGACAGGGGCAAATGCATGGGTTGGATTCTTTGCGGCAACGCTATTCATCCTTTTATTTATTTTCCTACCTGTTGTTACAAAAATTGATGCAAAAAAGAGAGGTGAGTAATGAGAGAATTAAAAATATTAGTTGTTGTAGTAGCATTAACACTGATTACTTACTGGGGTGTAGAACCTTTTGCTCACACTCAAATGCATCCGCATGTTGAGCCTGTGAATTACAATTTTGCAGAAGCTGATAAAATAACTTCAAAAGATACTGTTGAAGAGACTAAAGCTGCTTTGGAAGAAGCTGAAAAAAGCGGTGATGCAAAAGCAATTCACCCTGCTAAAACAGAGTATGAAGCTGCTGTCTCTTTTGAAAAAACAATTAATGATTTCTGGGCTTCAAACGAAGAGCCTATGAATCTTACAGGAAATGCTGAAAACGGTGCTGTTTTAGTACAATCAAATTGTACAGCGTGCCACTCAATTAAATCTCAAGGATTTCCTCAAATTATGGACGATGCTAGTTCTGCTGCTGCATACGGTGTAGTTCCACCTGATTTAAGCACAGCAGGGAAATTATATAGCAAAGAGTATTTAGTAGGTTTTATAAAAGAACCGACATTAGCTTCAAAAGTGTCTCACAAATTTGTTGACGGAAAAGTTCATCCAATGCCTGGATACGGTTGGATGCAACCTCAAGAAATTGCTGATATGGTAGCATATTTAAAATCTATTGCTCCAAAAGAGATGACAAACAAAGAAGTATTCCAAAATGCTTGTCAAAGATGTCACTCAATCAAATACGGTGATATGCAAAAAGGTACAATGACAGCACATACACCTGTTGAAAACATTAAAGCATATATGGGAAAAGTTCCACCTGATTTATCTCAGTATATCAAAAGTAGAGGTGCCCAATATTTACATGAATTTGTTAATGACCCTCAAAAACACTTAGCCGGAACTGCTATGCCTAGAGTTGGATTAACTCAAGAAGCGGAAAAACAAGTAGTTTCATATATGGAAGAAGTTGGGGATTCTAAAAAAGCTCAAAGAGAAGAATTAGGACCTAAATTCTTAATATATTTAGTTATTTTCGCTATCTTTGCATGGTTATGGAAAGCAAGTAAATGGAGAGAAGTTCACTAAGAACTTCTTCTCTTAATAAATTATCTAGGGGAAAAAAATGAAATTAGTAAATATTTTAACTGCTGCAGCTTTAACAATTTCTGTTGCATCAGCTCAAGATGTTATGCAAAAATCTATGTCAATTATGGAAGAAGGGATGACTCAAATTCAAAAAGGTTTTTTAAATAACAATATTGAATTAATCAAAAGTGGTACAAAACTTGTAAAAGACGGGAATAAACTATTCTCTGATAAAAAGATTATTGCACAGTATTTACCTGAAAACAAAAAACACATGGTAAATGTTGCAGAAAATGCAGCGAAAAGAATTGAACTTGATGTAAATGTTTTGGAATTAAATATTGATGAAAAAGCTTACATTAATGCGGCAAATGCATATTCTGACGTGTTAAATGCCTGTGCTAGATGCCACTCTATAGTTAGAAGCTGGTAAGAAAAGTTAATTTAACTTTACTTTTAAATTATAATTTTTGAAGCTGCAGAGATAACTGCAGTTTCACTTCTCAAAATCAAATTTGACTCAAATCCTACAATTTTTTCTTGATTAAATAATTCTCTCTCTTTTTTGGAAAAACCGCCTTCACAGCCGATGATTAAACTATTTATAGATTCAACCTCAACATCAATACTTTTATTTGAAAAATCCAACATATATGAGTCCGGATTTTTTTCTAAAAATTTAGCCAAACTTTCACACTCTTCAAGTTTTATAATAGAGCTTCGTCCACATTGGGAAGAGGAATTAATCAAAATCTTTTCCAGTTTCTCAAAATTTATTTTAAAATTTTTTTGGGAATACTCGCAATATATAAAACTTATTTTATCTACTCCGATTTCATTTAATGAAGCAATCGATTTTTCAACTGTTTTAGGATCTACGACACACCAAGCCAAATGAAGTTTTTTGGGATTTTCAATAATCTTCTCTTCATAGTTTTTAAGCTCTAAAAGAGCCTTTTTTCTATCAATAAAGATAATTTCATAGAAGTAGATAAAACTATCTTTTAAATTTCTAAAAGGGATAATCTCCCCTACTTTATGTCTTCTTGCTTTAATTAAATATTTATATAAATCCGTATCGATTTCGATACTTTTTGTTCCTGCAATGTTTGAAAAAGAAAACTGCATTAGAATACTTTACTTATAATATAAACTGCAATAAGAACCGCAACTTCTATTGTATAAATTTTCTTTGCATAGATTTTAAATTCATTTTGAAGTTCAATATCAGTTGATTTTATAACTCTCATCTTTTTATATCTTTTTATTTCAATAACCATTAAAAAAATAGAGGTTGGTATCATTAAAGCAATAGTAAAAGAAAAAGTGCTTGCATATGCCGCAACAATTGCTCCTGTATACATAACAATCGCATTTGACAGATGATAAACAGGTGTCATAAATTTCAATCTTTTTGCCAATTTTATATAAGCTTCTACAGAATATACCGAATATAAATTAAAAAGCATAATCACTAAAAAAACATATATTGCATACACATGTGTAACTACTGCGCTACTCATCAATTCCATGTTAATCTCTCTTTTAAAAAATTTCGGTATTATACCTCAATTGTCATAAGGTGTTAGTAAAAGGATAAATATGGCTATAGATGTAAAAGAAGCACTAAAAATAATCTCCGATTTAGAGCTTAAAACAAAATTTGAAATTCTTCCTATTGAAGACTCCATAAACAGAATTTGCGCACAAAATATAAAAGCAACAAGCAGTCTGCCTAAATTTAACAATTCAGCAATGGACGGATACGCAATATTACATGAAGACTGCGGAGAAAAACTTGAAGTAAAAGATACAATATTTGCAGGAGACAATAATAACCTTTTACTAGAAAACAAGACCTGTGTAAAGATTATGACAGGTGCAAAAGTTCCCGATAATTGTACTGCAATCGTTCCAAAAGAGAATTGTGAAATTATATCCCAAAAGCAGATTATCGTACCCAAAGATATAAAATTAAATCAACACATCCGATTTATAGGTGAAGATATAAAAAAAGAAGAGATTTTATTAAAAGAGAAAGAAGAGATAAATTTTTCAAAAATTACTCTTTTGGCAAGCCAGGGAATTTCCCATATAAAAGTTTATAAAAAACCGAAAATCGTAGTGTTTGCAAGCGGTGAAGAGTTAAAACTTCATTATGAAAAAGCAGAAGATTATCAAATCTATAACTCAAATACGCCGACTTTTATAAGCAGATGCAAAGAGTTAGGTTGTGAAGTCGATTTTATAGGACAAGCTCATGATTCTATTGAATCAATTAAAGAGTTAATACAAAACTCTTTAGATGCCGATATGATAATAACATCAGGCGGAGTATCCGTAGGAGATGCTGATTTTACAAAAGCTGCTTTTAATGAGTTGGAATCCAAAAATATTTTTGAAGGCATAAAAATAAAACCGGGGAAACCTACTGTTTTAGGCAAAATAAAAGATACCTATATTTTAAATCTTCCTGGAAATCCCCTTGCTGGCGCACTCATTTTTGAACTTTTCGGAAAATTAATTGTTCAAAAACTGCTTGGCTGTAATAAAATACACCACAACTTTATAATTTCAAAAATGGCAGAAGAGTTAAGAAATAAAAAAGGAAGAATTACTATAATTCCAGGATTTTTTGACGGAGAATCTTTTAATGCTGAGCAAAAAAGAAGTCCCGGAATGGTTTCAACTCTGTCAAGATGTAATTCAATGATAGTATTAAATGAAGATGTCTCTTTATTAAAAAAAGGTGCATTAGTAAAAGTTCTTCCGATAAATTGGAAATTTTTCGGAAAAGATGATAAGGATTTTTTAACAAATGAGTAAAAAAGCTGTATGTATATTAAGTGGAGGAATGGACTCCACATTAGCCGCATATATAGCAAAAGATGAAGGATATGATATTATTGCTGTTCATTTTAATTATGGACAAAGAACACAAAATAAAGAACTTGAATCTTTTAGAAATATATGCAAAGATTTAGAAATAGAACAAAAATATGAAATAGATATTCCGTTTTTCACACAAATCGGAGCAAGTGCTTTAACCGATAAATCTATAGATGTTCCAACACAAGGTGTAAAACCCGGAGTTCCTATTACCTATGTTCCTTTTAGAAACGGGATTTTTCTCTCTATAGCAACTGCAATAGCGGAAAAAGAGGAAGCTCAGGCTCTTTTTATAGGTGTAGTAGAAGAGGATAGTTCGGGATATCCCGATTGTACAGACTCTTTTATAAAAAAGATGACAAGTGCAATTAACGAAGGAACAAAAGAGTCTACAAAACTTGAGATTAAAACACCCCTTGTAAAATTAATGAAAAGTGATATTGTAAAAAAAGCTTTAGAATTGAATGTTCCTTTGGAACACACTTGGTCTTGTTATAAAGAAGAAGAGGAAGCTTGCGGAGTTTGTGATTCTTGTAGATTAAGACTAAACGGCTTTAAAGAAGCCAACGCAGTTGACCCAATACCTTATAAGGCAAATTAGTGACTTGGAAAATATCTAAATCTTTTGATTTTTGTTATGGACACAGAGTTTGGTCGCAAGAACTAAATCCCGATTATTCACTTGATCCGTGTTTAAAATGCAGACATCTTCACGGGCATCAAGGTAAAGTTGTAGTATTTTTAGAAGCAACAAAATTAAAAAACGGAATGGTTACGGATTTTAAACATCTAAATTGGTTTAAACAGTTTTTAGATGATGTATTGGATCATAAATTTATTATTGATATAAATGATCCGCTTTTTGAAACCCTTCTTCCTCACTATTCAAAAGAAGAACTTATGGAATTTGAAGAGGGTTACAAATTAGTGGACTTGACAAAAATAAAAGATGAACCTCTTCATATCAAAGAGATGTATGAGGGCTATGTTCTTGTAGATTTTGTTCCTACAAGTGAAAATTTATCAGCTTGGTTTTTAAAAATAACTTCTGAAAAAATGCAAGATTTAGGGATAAAAGTAGCAAGTGTAGAGTTTGCTGAAACACCTAAAAGCAAAAGCCACGTGTATGCTTGAGATAAATGAAATATTCGGTCCGACAATTCAAGGAGAAGGAAAACTAATAGGAACTCCTTCTATTTTCATAAGAGTTGGAAAATGCAATATGAAATGTGTCGGATTTAATGTTGAATATGAAACTCCAAGCGGAATAAAAAAATGCTCATGTGACTCTTATTATGCAGTTGATACTGCATTTAAGGAACAATGGCATAAAATGCTTTGTGAAGATATAATAAAAAAAGTAGAAGAATTAAAACCTGCTTATAAAGTAGATATCGTAATTACAGGCGGGGAACCGCTTTTATATTGGTCAAATGTTGAATTTCAAAAACTATTGAAATATTACATAGAAAATGGCTATAAAGTTACAATTGAAACAAATGCCTCTTTAAATATTGATTTTAAAGAGCAGTACCAAAAAAATATTCTTTTTTCAATGAGCGTAAAACTATCAAACTCACTAGAACCTCTTAAAAAAAGAGTAAACACGGATACCTTAACAAAAATTTTGACAAATACAAAAGAGTCATATTTAAAATTTGTTATTGATAAAAAATTTATTGATACTGCAAACAAAGAGATTGATTCTATTTTAGAACAAATACCAAAATGTGACGTATATCTAATGCCCATGGGTGATACGGCAGATGAGATAAATAAAAACAGTGAAGCCGTAATTAACATGGCGATAAAAAACGGCTTTAGATATTGTGACAGATTACATATACGAGTCTGGGATAATAAAAGAGGTGTTTAGCTAATTCTGGCTATAATATATTCTTCAAAAGATTATAATTTTCAAAAGGACATAAATGAAATTTAGTGGATCTAATGTATTAGTAACAGGTGCCAGCAGAGGAATTGGAGCCGAGATTGCAAAAACTCTTGCCCAATTTGGACTAAAAGTCTGGATTAATTATAGAAGCAAAGCCGATGCTGCTGAAAATATTAAAAATGAGATTGAAGCAAACGGAGGCAAAGCTGCAATAATAAAAGCAGATGTAACAAATGAGGATGAATTTACAGCAGCAATTAAAACAATAATTGATTCAGACGGTGAATTATCTTATTTAGTTAACAATGCGGGTATTACAAGAGATAAACTAGCTCTTAGAATGTCAGTTGAAGATTTTACTGATGTAATAAATGCAAATTTAACATCTGCATTTATAGGCTGTAAAACAGCATTAAAAGTAATGGGTAAAAAAAGATTCGGTTCAATTGTAAACATCTCTTCAATTGTGGGAGAGATGGGAAATCCCGGGCAAGTAAATTATAGTGCTTCAAAGGGCGGATTAAATGCAATGACTAAATCTTTTGCAAAAGAAGCAGCTGCCAGAGGAATAAGATATAATGCAGTAACTCCAGGTTTTATTCAAACAGATATGACAAATGAATTAAAAGATGAAATTAAAGTAGAATATGAAAAAAATATTCCTCTAAGCAGATTTGGTCAACCAAGTGAAATAGCTGATGCAGTAGCATTTTTATTAAGTGACTATTCATCATATATCACAGGTGAAATTTTAAAAGTAAACGGCGGTTTATATGTATAAAAAGATTTATTAAATCTTTTTATGATATAATATGGCGACAATTTTATCAAAGGAAAAAATATGGCATTATTAGATGATGTAAAAGAAGTAGTAGTTGAGCAACTTGATTGTGATCCAGCTGAAGTAAAAGAGGATTCAAAATTCATCGAGGACTTAGGTGCTGACTCTTTAGACGTTGTTGAATTAGTTATGGCGTTAGAAGAAAAATTCGATATCGAAATCCCTGATGAAGATGCAGAAGGAATTTTAACTGTAGCTGATGCTATTAAATACATCGAAGATAACGCGTAATTTAGACGCTTTATAAAAGTATAAGCCAGTATTTCTTTTACTGGCTTTTTTTCTACCTATATCTTATTTATATTATTGAGTTTTTTCTTAAGAATTGAATTATATAAATATTTTTTTTGGAGCATATTTGATGAGAAGAGTTGTTATAACTGGTTTAGGTACAATTAATTCTATAGGGCACAGTGTTGAAGATTCATTTAAAGCTGTAGTTGCAGGTGAATGCGGTATTGATACAATATCACTTTTTGATGCAAGTAATTATCCTGTTCAAATTGCCGGAGAAGTGAAAGATTTTGACCCAACTACTGTAATGGATAAAAAAGAAGTAAAAAAAGCGGACAGATTTATTCAATTAGGGATTAAAGCAGCACTTGAGGCAATGATTGACTCAGGATATGTAACAGCAGAAAGTAAAAAAGTTGAAGAATCAATTGCCGATAGATTTGGAATTGTTTGTGCTTCAGGAATTGGCGGATTAACTACAATTGAAAAGAACTCTGTTGTTTGTGAAAACAGAGGACCAAGAAGAATTTCACCGTTTTTTATACCTTCTTCACTTGTAAATATGTTGGGTGGATTTATCTCTATTGAACACGGATTAAAAGGTCCTTCTTTATCTCATGTTACAGCTTGTGCAGCTTCAACACATGCATTAAACGATGCTGTTAAAACTATTATGCTAAACGGAGCGGACAGAGTTTTAGTAGTAGGAGCAGAGAGTGCAATTTGTGGGGCAGGTGTCGGTGGATTTGCTGCAATGAAAGCACTTTCAACAAGAAATGATGATCCCAAAACTGCATCAAGACCCTTTGATAAAGATAGAGACGGGTTTGTAATGGGAGAAGGTTCTGGAGCTTTAGTTCTTGAAGATTTAGACTCTGCACTTGAAAGAGGCGCAAAAATTTATTGTGAAGTAATAGGATTCGGAGAAAGTGCCGATGCAAACCATATTACTGCACCTGTAATGGATGGACCTTTAAGAGCAATGAAAGCTGCAATAGCAATGGCAAAAAATATTACGGGTGAAGATATCAAAATAGATTATATAAATACTCACGGAACTTCAACTCCCGTAGGTGATGCAAATGAAGCAAAAGCTATTGAAGAGTTATTTAACGGTGTAGAAAATTGTCCGTTAGTTTCATCTACAAAGGGACAAATAGGTCACTGTTTGGGTGCAGCAGGTGCAATTGAAGCAGTATTTGCAATTAAAGCATTAAATGAGGGAATTATCCCCCCAACAATAAATATTCAAAACCAAGATGAAGAGTGCAAACTAGATTTTGTACCAAATCAATCAAGAAAAGCTGAACTTAATATTGTAATGAGTAATAATTTTGGTTTTGGAGGAACAAACGGCTCTGTAATTTTTAGAAAATTTACAAAATAATATAAGAGCCCAAAAGGAAAAAAAATTTGGCAACTTATTTAGACTTTGAAGATAAAATCAAAAAATTAGAAGAAGATATTACAATTGCAAGAACAAAATCTGACGAACATGCAGTTGAAATATTGGAAAAAAAATTAGAAAAAGAAGTTGAAAAAACTTTTAAAAATTTAAACGACTATCAAAAACTTCAACTAGCAAGGCATCCGGACAGACCTTATGCCTTGGATTATGTAAGAGGTCTTATGACCGATTATTACGAAATTCACGGAGATAGACACTATAATGATGACAATGCCATTGTATGCTTTTTAGGTTATATAGGCAAAGAAAAAGTTATGGTTATAGGAGAACAAAAAGGTCGGGGAACAAAAAATAAATTAAAAAGAAATTTCGGTATGCCTAATCCTGAAGGATATAGAAAAGCTTTAAGAGCGGCTCAAATGGCAGAAAAATTCAATATCCCGATTTTGATGTTAGTTGACACCCCGGGTGCATATCCAGGTCTCGGTGCAGAAGAGAGAAACCAAAGTGAAGCAATTGCAAGAAACCTTTATGAGTTTTCAAATCTTACTACTCCTACTATTTCCGTAGTAATAGGCGAAGGTGGTTCAGGTGGAGCATTAGCTATTTCAGTTGCTGATAAATTAGCAATGATGAGATATTCTGTTTATGCAGTAATTTCTCCTGAAGGTTGTAGTGCAATTTTATGGAATGATCCTGCAAAAGTAGAAACAGCTGCAAATGCTTTAAAAATAACTTCAGATGCGTTAAAAGAGTTAAATCTTGTAGATGATGTTGTAAATGAACCATTAATCGGTGCTCATAGAAAAAAAGATGAAGCAATAAAAGCTTTGGGAGATTATTTTCTAACTACTCTTGCCAAATTAAAAGAGTTAAGTCCGGAAGATAGACTTCAACAAAAATATCAAAAATTAATGAATCTTGGGAAATTTCAAGAAGAAACAAAATAGGAATTTTGTAGTTTAACTACAAAACTCTTATCTAACTAATTTTCCTACAGGCTCTCCGCCTAAAATATGGAAATGTAAATGTGGAACTTCTTGTCCTCCGTCACTTCCTATATTTGTAATCAATCTATATCCTGACTCTTTTATTCCTACTTTTGACACAACTTTATGAATAAATTCAGTCATTCCCGCCATAATTTTTGGAGGTATTACATCAAAAGAGTCATAATGTACTTTTGGGATAACCAATACATGAACTTTTCTTGCAGGGTTAATATCATTAAATGCTAAAAAATTTTCATCTTCTAATACAGTTTGATTTGGAATCTCGCCATTTACAATTTTACAAAAAATACACATACTTTTCCTTTCTCTAGTTTAAAAAAAATTATAACCAAACTCTAATAAAATTTTAAGTATAATCCCCAAAAACCAAGATAAAAGATTAGATAAATAATCGGGGAGAAACTAGTAGTGACTGAATGGCTAGAAAAAATTAACAATGCTGATTCACTCGAAGTTTTAGAAAGCTTAAGAGTGGAAACATTAGGTAAAAAAGGTGTTATAACTTCACAATTTGCAAAAATGAAGGATATACCCGGCGCTGAGAAAAAAGCATTTGCTCAAAAACTTAATGAACAAAAAGCTGAAATAACACAAGCTTTGGAAGAGAAAAAAGAGGTTTTGGAAAAAGAGGCTTTAGAGGCTAAATTAAAAGAAGAAAAAATAGATGTAACAAAATTTAATAATGAGTTATCATCAGGTGCGGTACATCCTGTAATAGATACCATGGATAGAATAGTTACATATTTTCAAAACTTAAATTTCTCAGTTGAAGAGGGACCTTTAGTTGAAGATGATTTTCATAATTTTGAAGCATTAAATCTTCCAAAATATCACCCGGCAAGAGATATGCAAGATACATTTTATAATAAAGATTTTACACTTTTAAGAACGCATACCTCACCTGTTCAAATAAGAACAATGCTTTCGCAAAAAACGCCTATTAGGATGATTGCTCCTGGAACAGTATTTAGAAGAGATTATGATATTACGCACACTCCTATGTTTCACCAGATAGAAGCTTTGGTAGTAGATGATGCCGATAAAATTTCATTCGCAAATCTAAAACATGTTTTAGTTGAGTTTTTACACCATATGTTCGGTCAAGTCGATGTAAGATTCAGACCTTCATTTTTCCCGTTTACGGAACCTTCTGCAGAAGTTGATATTTCATGCGTATTTTGTAAAGGAGAAGGTTGTAGAGTATGCTCTCACACAGGATGGTTAGAGATACTTGGATGCGGTGTAGTAGATCAAAATGTATTTGATGCGGTAGGATATGAAAATAAATCAGGGTATGCCTTTGGTTTAGGAATAGAGAGAGTTGCAATGTTAACTCATAATATTGGAGACTTAAGATCTTTATTCGAAAGTGATTTAAGATTATTAGGACAGTTTAAATGATAATAACAAGAAATTGGGTACAAGAATATATTGATATTTCAAAAATTACTACAGATGATATTTGTAAAACTCTTAACTCTATTGGATTAGAAGTTGACAGTTTACAAACTCAAAGAGTACCTTCAAAAGTAGTTGTAGGAAAAGTTTTAGAGAAGAAGAAGCATCCTGATGCAGATAAATTGAATATTTGCCAAGTCGATATCGGAGGAGAAAAAGTTCAGATTGTCTGCGGTGCAAAAAATGTAGATGCCGGACAATTCGTTCCTGTTGCCGTTGTAGGATGCGACTTAGGAAATAACTTTAAAATTAAAAAAGCAAAATTAAGAGGAGTTGAATCAAACGGAATGATTTGTTCCTCAACAGAGATTGGTCTACCTAAACTTAACGACGGAATTTTAGAATTAGATTCTTCTATCGGGGAATTAGTTATAGGAAAAGAGTTAAAAAATTACCCTTTAATGAATGATGACGTTATAGAGATTGAATTAACTGCAAACAGAGGAGACTGCCTAAGTATAAACGGTGTTGCAAGAGAGTTATCTGCATACTATAATATCCCTTTTATAGAGCAAGAAAATTCAATTGAAGTTAATGATTTAGGAATAGGACAAGTTTTAGAAGTAGAAAGTTCAGGTGATATAGATAGTAAATATATCTATAAAGTTGCAGCATTAGAAGATTTTAGATTACCTGTACTTTGTAAATTAAGAGTCGGTATTTTGGAAAAATTCGAAGAATCGGATTTAAAAGATACTATTACTTACGTAACTCATTCAACAGGTGTTATTTTAAATGCTTACGCAAGAAAAGATTTAAAATCTAAAGATAAAGAAGAGATCTCTGTTTTAAGCATAAAAAAAGATGCTCAAGGTTTTGATAGCGTTGAAGGCAAAGAGCAATTAAGCACAATATGTATAAATCATGAAAAAATCAATGAAGATGAAAAAAGTGAATATGTAATTGAAGCAACATATATGGAACCTGAACTTTTATCAAAAAAAGTTTTTGAAACAAAGAAAAAAACAGGTGAAATATATTATAGAACTTCAAGGGGAAGTGAACCTTGTTTGGAGTTTGGTATTGACACTTTCTGTTCTTTGATTTCAAAAGCAGGCGGTAAACTTTACAACGGTACAGAAGCATATAACGACTATAACGAAAAACATACTTTAGATGTAAATATTGATAAAATAAATTCAATTATCGGACAAGAAGTTCAAAAAGCAACAATTGAAAATATTTTAAGCTCTTTAGGCTTTGAAGTAAAAGATGTTGCAAATAATGTATTATCTTTAAAAGTTCCGCTTTTTAGACATGATATTAAAAATATTGCCGATGTAACAGAAGAGATTGTAAGAATCATCGGAATTGATAATATAAAAGCTAAACCTCAAGTAATAGATGAAGCAAACAGAGCTAATAAAACTTCTGTTAATTTAAGAAAAAGAAACAAACTAAGATTTAAAGCTATTGAAAACGGATTTTATGAAACCGTTACTTATGTATTGGCAAACAAAGAGAAACTCGAAAGATACTCTCTTCCTACAGTAAAAGAATCTTTGGATCTTTTAAATCCAATTGTAAAAGAGTTAGATACATTTAGAACAACAGTAAGTCTAAACCTTGTTGAAGCATGTTCAAACAATATGAAACTCGGTTTTAAATCGGCAGCATTTTTTGAAATAGGAAAAATCTTTAATGCAAATAGAGAAGAAAAAAGTGTAATTTCTTTTATTTTCAGCGGTCAAAAAGAGATTGAATCTTTTTCAAACTCAGGGAAACCCGAAGATATCGAATTTTTTGCATTTGCTAAAAAAGTATTAAATACTATCGGTAAATTTGATTTAGTTCCTATGAAAAAAATACCTAATAAATTGATTCATCCATATCAAAATGCTTCGGTAATCATTGATAACGAAGAAGTCGGTTTTATATCAAAACTTCATCCGCGTGTTTGTGATGATTATGATTTAAGTAATACTTTTATAGCCGAAATCGATTTTGAAAAAATCAAAAATGATTTAACAAAAGTTGAAGCTTTTTCTAAATTTCAATCTTCAAAAAAAGATTTAAGCATTGTAACTCCAAAATCAATGGAATATAAAGAGATAAAAGAGGTAATAGACTCTATTAAAGATAAAAATATCAAACAATATAATCTAATTGATATTTATAGCGATGAAAAATTAGGTGAAAATGAAAGTTTAACAATCAGATTTGTTCTGCAAAATGATGATAAAACTTTGGAAGAAGAAGATATTACTTCAACAATGAACAATATTTTGGATACATTAAATAATAAATTGGGCATCTCTTTAAGAGACTAATTAAAGGTAAAAAATGGAAAACTTTAGCATTGAAAAACTAGAAAAACCTTTTGATATTGAGATAGATTCAATAGCAAGTGATAAATCAATTTCACACAGATGTGCTATGTTTTCCCTCTTTTCAAATGAAACTTCATATATAAAAAACTTTTTAACCGCTGAAGATACTTTAAATTCATTAAGTATTGTAGAACAATTAGGCGCAAAAGTAAAAAGAGATGCAAAGCAAGTAGAGATAACCCCTGCAAAAGAATTAAAAGAGCCTGAGGATGTACTTGACTGTGGTAATGCAGGAACGGGAATGAGACTTTTTTGCGGACTTTTGGCTTCTATAGACGGAGCTTTTGTATTAACAGGGGATAAATATTTAAGAAACAGACCTATGAAAAGAGTTGCCCAGCCTTTAAGAAGTATAGGAGCAAAGATTGACGGCAGAGACAACGGGAATAAAGCTCCGCTTTTTATTAGAGGAGTAAAAGAGTTAAAACCGTTTATCTACAATTCACCCGTAGATTCTGCACAAGTTAAATCAGCAATGATTTTAGCAGCACTTAGAGCAACAGGTGTTTCAAAATACAAAGAGAATGAATTAACAAGAGACCATACGGAAAGAATGTTAAAAGGTATGGGCGCTAAAATTGAAACGGATAAAGAGGGATATATTAATATTCATCCTTTGAAAGGAGCTTTAAAACCTCTTAATATAACCGTTCCCGCAGATCCTAGTTCTGCTTTCTTTTTTGCCGTTGCAGCAGCAATAACACCAAATAGCAGAGTAGTTCTAAAAAATGTAAGTTTGAACCCTACAAGAATCGGAGCGTATGAGATTCTTAAGAAGATGGGAGTTGAAGTAAATTTTATAGAAAAAGAGAATATTTATGAACCAATCGGCGATATTGAAGTTAAATATAAAGAGCTTAATGCAGTAGTTGTAGATAAGCATATCTCTTGGTTAATTGACGAACTTCCGGCTTTAGCTATTGTTATGAGTCTTGCAAAAGGCACTTCTGTAGTAAAAAATGCAAAAGAGTTAAGAGTAAAAGAATCAGACAGAATAAAATCTGTTGTTACAAACTTAGAAAAATGCGGTGTAAATTTTACGGAGTTTGAAGACGGATATGAGATCACGGGCGGAAGTCTAAAACACGCAACAATAGATTCGCACGGAGATCATAGAATTGCTATGAGCTTCTCAATAGCAGGATTGATTTGCGGTATGGATATTCAAGATGTAGATTGTATTTTAACTTCATTTCCGAATTTTAAAGAGATTTTAGAGAGTTTAAGAGGATAATATATGAAAGTAAAACTAGCTTCTAGTTACGGATTTTGTTTTGGAGTAAAAAGAGCTATCAAAATAGCTGAAGGGTATAAAAATGCTGCAACTATGGGTCCTCTTATTCATAACCAAAATGAGATAGACAGACTAAAAAACGATTATAACGTAGGTCTTTATGAAAATATTTCCGAAGTAAAACCAAAAGATACGGTTATTATTAGAACCCACGGTATTCCAAAACGTGATTTAAAAGAACTAAAACAAAAAAGTGCAAAAGTTATAAATGCCACTTGCCCTTTTGTTACTACTCCTCAACAAATCGTAAAAAAAATGTCCGAAGAGAATTACTCAATTCTAATTTTCGGAGACGAACATCATCCCGAGGTTAAAGGTGTAAAATCATACGGTAAAGATACCGATGACGTACATGTAGTAATGACAAAAGAGGATTTAGAAAATATAGAATTTAAATATGACAAAATTGCTACTGTAGCGCAAACTACAAGAAAAAAAGAGATATATCTTGAAATTGTAAATGCACTTATTCTTAAAAATAAAGAGGTTAGAGTATTTAATACTATTTGTGATGCAACCTTTGAAAATCAAGATGCGGCAAGAGAACTCTCAAAAGAAGTAGACGTAATGGTTGTAATTGGAGGAAAAAACTCTTCAAACACAAAACAATTACACTCAATTTGTCTAGAAAATTGCAAAGATTCTTATTTAATAGAAAATGCTCAAGAAATAGATAAAAACTGGTTCAAAGACAAAGAGTTATGCGGTATCACCGCAGGTGCATCAACTCCCGATTGGATAATTCAACAAGTAGTAGATTCAGTACAAAAGCATTAAACTTATTTTTTTTAAGTAAACTTTCGATATAATCATGACCATTTAATAAAAAAAAACGGTTAATACGAAGGAATAAAATGGGTATCGATGATATAGAACTAGGTGAAGACTTTGATTTTGCGCAAATGCTTGAAGAGTCTTTTGAGAATGCTGAAAATAACTCTGTAGTTGATGGTGTAATTGTTGAAATTACTGGTGATAGTGTACTTGTTGATGTTGGTCAAAAAATAGAAGGTAGACTTAATATCTCTGAAATAACAATCGGTGGTGAAGTTCAATTCAAAGCAGGAGATACAATTCCTGTAATGTTGATGGGAACTAAAGGTGAAAGACCATCGATTTCTTATAAAAAAGTTCTTCAAAAAGAAAAATTCGATGCTTTTGTAAAAGAGCATGGAGAAAATATAGAAGATGTTGTAATTGAAGGTAAAATTGTTTCTGTTAAAAACAGAGGCGGTTTTATAATTGAAGATGAAACTGGCTTAGAATACTTTATGCCTATGGCACAATCTTATTTAAAAACTCAAGGTGCAATAGGGAAAAAAGTAAAAGCAAAAGTTTTAAAAGTAAATAATGCACAAAATTCAATTATTGTATCTAGAAAAAAACTTATTGAAGAAGCAAAACTTGAAAAAGATTCAAGAGTAACTGAAATTTTAGAAAAAAATGAACCTGTAACAGGAACAGTTAAAAAAATCACATCTTACGGTATGTTTATTGATTTAGGTGGAATCGACGGACTTGTAAATTACAATGAAATCTCTTATAAAGGTCCTGTTAATCCTGCAAATTATTATAACGAAGGTGATGAAGTTCCGGTTGTAGTTTTATCTTATGATAAAGCAAAACAACATCTATCTTTATCTATCAAAGCTGCACTTCCTAATCCTTGGGAAGAGATTAAAGATGAATTAGAAGTAGGTGATACTATCACTGTTACTGTTTCTAACTTTGAATCTTACGGTGCTTTTGTTGATTTAGGAAATGATATTGAAGGACTTTTACATATTTCTGAAATTTCTTGGAACAAAAATCTAAAAAATCCAAAAGATGTTTTAACATTGGGTGAAGAAGTTAATGTTGAAGTTATTGAACTTGACGTTGATAAAAAAAGATTAAGAGTATCTCTTAAAAACTTACAAGAAAAACCTTTCGCAAAATTCCTAAAAGAGAATAAAGTAGGAGATGTAGTAAAAGGTAAAGTTGCAACACTTACTGATTTCGGTGCTTTTGTTACTATTGGTGAAGTTGACGGTTTATTACATAATGAAGAAGCTTCTTGGGAATCAAATTCAAAATGTAAATCACTTTATAAAAAAGGTGATGAAGTAGAAGTTAAAATTATCAAAATTGACAAAGAAAAAGAGAATATCTCATTATCTGTAAAAGAGATCAGTGACTCTCCTGCAAAAAATTTCCAAAACGAACATAAAGTCGGAGATATTGTAAAAGGACCTGTAAAAGATAAAAAAGATTTCGGTATTTTTATAAAATTAGCCGATAACTTAGACGGTCTAATAAGAAATGAAGATTTCGGTCCTTTAAATGCAGAAGAAGTTAATGTCGGTGATGAATTAGAAGCTGTAGTAATCAATATTGATACAAAGAAAAACAGAGTTAGATTATCTGTAAAAAGATTAGAACAACAACAAGAAAGAGAAGTTTTAAAAGCAGTTAACGATGATTCGTCAATGACACTAGGTGATCTTTTAAAAGACCAAATTAAGTAAGTTCAAGGAATTAGTAAAAATGAGTAAACATACTATTGTTGTTTGTGACCATATTCATGAAGATGGTTTAAACATCTTAAAGAATACAGAAGATGTAAATTATGTATATGCTGCAGATATTGATAAAACATCTTTATTAGATGTAATCAAAGACGCGGATATTGTTATTACAAGATCTTCAACTGATGTTGATGAAAAGTTTTTAGATGCAGCTAAAAATCTTAAAGCCGTAATTAGAGCCGGTGTTGGATATGATAATGTTGACATGGAAGGTTGTAGCAAAAGAGGTATCATTGCTATGAACGTTCCTACAGCAAACACAATTGCGGCAGTTGAACTTACAATGACACATATGCTTTCTTGTATGAGAAAATTTCCTTATGCTCACAACCAACTAAAAAATGACAGAATCTGGAAAAGAGAAGATTGGTATGGGAATGAACTTTTTGGTAAAAAACTTGGAATTATAGGTTTTGGTAATATAGGTCACAGAGTCGGACTTAGAGCAAAAAGCTTTGAGATGGAAGTTGTAACATATGACCCTTATATTCCATCAACTAAAGCAACAGATTTAGGAATTGAATATACTACAAACTTTGATGATATTTTAGCTTGTGATATTATTACGATTCATACACCTAAAAACAAAGAGACTATCGATATGATTGGTGAAGAAGAGATAGCTAAAATGAAAGACGGTGTAATTTTGATTAACTGTGCAAGAGGTGGTTTATATAATGAAGATGCCCTATATAACAACCTAAAATCAGGTAAAATTGCAATGGCAGGAATCGACGTATTTAAAAAAGAACCTGCAATTGATAACAAACTTTTAGATTTACCTAATATAACTGTAACTGCACACTTAGGGGCAAATACAAAAGAGTCTCAAAAGAAAATTGCGGTGCAAGCTGCACAAAATGCTATTGATTCAGCAAGAGGTGTTTCATACCCTAATGCTCTTAATCTTCCAATAGATGAGAGTAAAATTCCTTCTTTTGTGAAACCTTACATTGAATTAACACAAAAAATTGCATTTTTAGCAGCACAAAGAGATAGATCACCAATCAGATCAATCGCTGTTTGTGCTCAAGGAGATATAAAAGAGTATTTAGATTCATTGAGTACTTTTGCTGCTGTCGGAGCTTTAAGCGTATCTGCAGGAAGTGATGTAAACTATGTAAATGCAAAATTTTTAGCAGAAGATAAAGGTATTACTTTTGAAACTTCTGAAATGAAATCAACAAGCGGATATAGCAATAAAATCACTCTAAAACTAACAACTGAAAACGGTGTAAGCACTATTTCAGGAACAGTTTTTGACGACAATGTACAAAGAATCGTTGAACTTAACGGATTTGATTTTGATATTGAACCTAAGGGAAAAATGATAATTATGAGAAACAACGATATTCCAGGTGTAATTGGAACAGTCGGTAAACTTTTAGGAGATAGAAATATTAATATCTCTGACTTTAGACTAGCAAGAGGTAAAAATAAAGACGCCCTTGCAATTATTTTAGTTGATAACTCAATTAACAGCAAAATTTTAGAAGAGATTAGCAATATTGAAGCTGCAATTTCAGTTTCATATGTAGAAATTTAAGGAGAATCCAAGATGGCAAATATTTCAATGAGTGAATTAAAAAAAGGTCTAAAAATTGAGATTGACGGAGTACCTTATAAAATTGTTGAGTATCAACATGTAAAACCGGGGAAAGGTGCTGCTTTTGTTAGATGTAAAATCAAATCCTTTTTAAACGGAAAAGTTATCGAAAAAACTTTTCATGCTGGGGATAAATGTACAACTCCCGATTTACAACAAAGAACAATGCAGTATTTATATGATGACGGTGATATGATGCAATTTATGGATAATGAAACTTATGAACAAATTGGATTAACTCACGATCAAGTAGGAGATACTGAAAAATGGATTATTGACGGAATGAATGTTGATATGATGTTTTTCAACGGTGATGCTATTACAGTTGAGCCGCCTGCTATTGTAGAACTAAAGATTGTTGATACACCGCCAAACTTTAAAGGTGATTCTCAAGGAGGTAAAAAACCTGCAACTTTGGAATCAGGTGCAGTAGTTCAAATACCTTTTCACTTAGTTGAAGATGATGTTATCAAAGTAGATACAAAAACAGGTGAATATTTAGAAAAAGTTAAATAATAAACTCTTTTGATCTTTATCGCTTTTATAGCGATAAAGATGCTTTTTTGTTCTCAAAAAAACTCATATATTCCTCATCAGAAACCTTATAATTATAAAACTTCAAAAAAAAGTTTTTAGTCTCTTTTTTTAAATTAATGTTTTCCATTTGCGTTGGATAAAGAATTTTAGCCAGCCAAACAATACCTAAAATCGACTCAGGAGAGGGTCTGTCCCACCAAAAAGTTCCAACAGGACCTTCGTATACTTGTTTTTCTCTAATAGCTTTAATATTTTGCAAAGCGGGATTATCTCTAAAAGCAGTTGCATTTTGATTCTTAAAAGGACTTCTTATAGTAACAATAACATCAGGATCCCATAAAATAAGAGTCTCTATAGATCTTTCACCTTCTATTGCAGTTTTAGCAGCAACATTAATTCCACCTGCTAAATTTATAAATTCATCAACCCAACTTTTTTTCCATTGTGATGAATATTTTCTTTTTTTAGTTGTATAATAGACTCTTTTTTGTCTATTTTCAGGTATATCTTTAAGATTATTATTAATAGCCAATAAAGTTTGTTTCCAATAAGAGACTAACTCTTTTGCTTTAGGCTCAACATTAAGTATTTTACCTAAATGCAAAAACTCTTCCAATAAAGAATCTATACTATGCTTACCTATTCCCAAAGTATATACGGGAAAGCCCATTTGTGAAATTCTGTTATTCATTTGATATGATGTGGCACCAACAAAAACAATTGAAGGATTTACATCCATTAATGCCTCAATATTAACATCACTAAAAGAGCCTATACTAGGTACATCTTTAAGATTGGGATATACTTTTACAAACTCTTTAAATCTACTTACACTAGGTTGTGCAACAATTTTATCTCCTCCCATAAACAGTGCAATTTCTTGTGATGCCCCGCCATAACAGGTAATTGCAATTTTATTGATTTTTTTAGGAATACATATCTCTTTATTTAAATAATCTTTAACGATTTTTTCACATTTGTTATCCGTATCTTTTGGATAGGCTCCAATTAAAAAAAGATTTATTAATAAAATTATATATACAATTTTCATTGCTTAAAACCTGTATTGAACTGAAAAAAACAGACTTCTTTGTGCACCCACAAGATAAGTAGCTTTTGCCTCATCATCACTTGTATCTGAAGTTGAAATAGTAGAAATATACTCTTCATCTAATAAATTAGTAACAGAAAAAGATAGATCTAATCTTTTTTTGTTGCCAAAAGAGTACTCTTTATGAACAGAAAAGTCCAATAACCAATAAGGATCAACACTATATTTATTCTCAACATCAGCATATCGTTTACCTAAATATCGAAGTATAGGGCTTAATTTATATCCCTGATAATCATATACAAGTGATAAATTACCTGTAAATTCAGGTACATCTGGAAGTTGCTGACCTTTTGATTTTATTGTAGTTCCGGCACTTGTTTCAACATCTTCTTTAAACTCATATTTATTATAAGTAAGAGATAGATTTAAATTTAAATTATCAAGTACTTTATAGCTTGCAGCAAGTTCTGCACCGTAAGATTGTGCTTTTGCCATATTTTGCTGGTATGTAAAATCCAAAGCTGGATCATAAAAAGAACCTGCTACGTTTTTTACATCAGAGTAAAACAATGTTGTATCAGTTTTCCAAGTCGATGTCCCGTAACCGTAACCTATATCAAAATTGTCAGATTCTTCAGGTTTTATATTATCCCACATATCTTGCAGGGTATCTTCAGACATATGCATTTTTCTGTAATATGTTACAACTCCACCTCCTAATCCATATTGGGGAGTATTATAGTTGCGTCCGTAACTTGCTCTAATATAAGAGTTATCATTTATATAATGCGTTAACCCTATATTAGGTAAGAAGACTTCATATGTATTGGAGTTCAATGTAAACTCCTCATTATTTGCTTTAGAGAGTGCAGATTCATAACTTACATCCCCTATTCCTGTCACATCATAACTTTTTAGAGTAGGAGTACTTAACCATAAATATTTCAATCCTGCTTCAACAACAGTATTACCGAACTCTTTTTCAGCCGTTATGTATGGAGCATGAAATATACTGTTTTTTTCTACATCTATAAGCCTTTCCCATGCTGAGAATTCATAGGTACCAAATTCTCTTAGTTTCCTAGTTGTAGGAGGTCCCGGAGGTTCATCTTCTTGATACCAATAACCTAACTTTATTTTTCCGTTATCAATTTTATGTGCATATTCCGCAACTACTCCATATGTATCATGGTCCACAATCCACTCAATAATATTAGTAGAAGTTGTAGACCAAGATTTTCCTTTATCATGTAAAAAATACGGTCTTAGAGTAAAAGAGTCTTTACTACTTAAAGGAACTTCAACCTTTCCTAAAATTGCATAGGTTTCAAAATCTTGTCTATGATAATCATAGTAATCAGATTTTGCAGGATCATCAGTTTGATAATCCAAATCCTTATACTCAGATAAATCTTTACTCTGCTCAAAAGTTAGTCCTTGATATCCGTGCTTTTTCTCATCATTGTAAATTCCGTAAAGCTCCCATTTTATATCCTGCTTAGACGTACTTGCTATTCCAAATTCAAAATTTTTACGCTCGGTAGCTTTACCTTCACCTTTCCATTTATCAGCATCAGTATATGAGCCTGAAATAAAAATTTTTGCAGTATCTTCTATATTACCCGTATCCACACGCATATAAGTTTTTGATAAACTATCACTTCCAAAAACTTGCTTTATAACAGTGCTAAAATTACTTGAAGGAGCTTTAAAATTCATATCAACCATACCGTTGTCACTTCCGTAACCAAACCCGCTGTCTGCTTTAATCGCACCCTTTTCTACATTGATATAATCAATATTTTCAATATCAACCATTGTTGAAAGCCCTCCACCTGGACCAATTCCTTTTAGAGGCAATCCTTCAAGGGTTTCACCGACATTTCTATCTGATTTTCCACGTATTTTGTGAGTTATACTCATTCCCAAAGGATCATTAAAACGTATGTCAACACCTGGTTCTAAAGAAATAGCTTTATATGGATTAATTAATTCTGCACTATCAAAAAGTTTGATTTCTGCCGAAGTTGTTACACTCTTACTTCCAATTGCACTGTCATTGTCAGTTAAGTTATTGTGAGTCTCTATATCTACTTCCGGCAAATCATAATTTTCATCTGCAAAAGTATCAGAATTAATTAATAGTAACAAAGCTGTATGCATTACTAAGCTCTTATATTTCATTTAACAGTTCCTTTCATCGTTATTTACTTTGAAATATAACGTTAGAAATATAAAGTTTTGTTTAATTTTTATTATAGTTAGTTATATACAATTATATAATAAATATACATTCTTAATAATTTATGATAATAATTATAATTATATTAAAAATTGATATGTATAATTTATAAACAAATATAAAATCTATAAAGTAAGGTCATTTTTAGGAGTTTTAAGGGTTTAAAATAATTTTAAATAATATATAATAAAAAGATTTTTATAAATTTTTTGAATAAAAAAAGAGTCTAATCTTTTTTTCTCAAATAAATTACTTTTTCTGATCCAATAAAATTTTCATGAAGAATTTCGAAATCTATATCTATCTCATTTACAGCGTTTAATCCTTTTCTGATTTTTGGATTTACTAAAAGTACTACAAAATCTATTCTCTGTTTTAAGATATTCATCAAATTGTATGTTCCTTCTACCATAACAAATTTATAATCAAGCAATTTAAATAAATCATCACTTATAAAGACATCTCTATTTGGAATTTTAAATAGTGGAATATTATTATCAAATATTTTATTTTTTGAATAAATCATTATATTAGGAGAACGACCTGCTATATATCTTGCATCTAAAGTAGGTCTATCAGTTCTAACCGTATTTCCTCCTATTAGCATTAAATCAATTTTATCTCTTAGGGTATGAGTATATGCCAAAGTTTGATTTGAAGAAATTTTACCGTCAATCGAACCGTTTAGAGTCATTGCCATTTTAAAAAATACAAAAGTACTTTCTGTCCATTTAATAAATGGATACAAAAGATCATACGCCTCTTTTTGCATACATCCAAGACTTACATCTATATTTGCATTTTTAAGGGTTTCTATACCCCCTGATGCTTCTTTGTTGGTATCTTTATGAGCAATTACCACTCTTTTTGGTTTTAACTCTTTTAACAAATTTGAACATGCCGGAGTTTTACCTATGTGATTACAAGGTTCTAAAGTAACATAAACTATGCAATCAGTAAAAAAATTATTATGGTTTTTTATTAGATATTGATGTATTTCATCTGAAGTTTTTTTTAATTTTAATAAGTCATTTGGATTTTTTTTTAAAAATGCAGCTTTTAGTGCATTTACTTCTGCATGGGCTTCACCTGCAGTTTTATGAGCTTCTATTGCAAGAATTTCACCGTTTTTTACAACAACGCAGCCAACTGCAGGATTAGGATAAGTTAAAAGTTGATATTTCCAAGCTTCATCAATGGCTAACTTCATAAAGAAGTTATCATCAATTTTCATTTATAAAATCCTACCATTCAAAATAAGTAGAAGCAGAAGATATTTCATCATAAGGAACTATCTCTTCTCCATGTTTAGTCTTAATTTTGATATTTTCATCATTGGCTTCAATTAATTCACCTTTGATTATATTTTTATCAAAATCTTTTAATTTTACCTTCTCACCGATTGAAGATTTAAAATGAAGTCTCTTTTTTAATTTTCTTTCAATTCCCGGAGAGCTGACTTCAAGGTTATATTTACCTTGCATAGGTTCATCAATATCTAAAATAGGAGAGATCATTCTACTAATTTCGGCACATTTATCTAACGATATTCCCTCTTTAGAAGTAACATAAACTCTGAAAATATTTTTATCATTCTCTTTTAAAGTAACTATGTCATAAAGTTGTGCTTTGCAACCTTTTACTGCTATTTCGATTGATTCTTCTAAATTCATGATTTACTCTTTTGTTGCTCAATTTGTCTAAAAAGTTCATCAATACTATTTGACGACTCTAATGATTTGTCATTTACAAACTTAAATACAGGGCATTTATACCATCCTGTTGCACTTAAGACGTAAGACTTTATTCTTCCGTTAGCTTTAGTAAGAGCAGAAATAATTCCAGGTATCTCTTTTTCACTAAAATCACTTCCGTCAAAATAAACGGTTGCATCATATTTACCGTTTTTACAGTTTACTCCTGTTATAGGAAGAGAACAGATTCTATCATCATTTAGTGTTGATAAAGCCTCTGGAATCAACTCCATAAGCAGAGATTCTGTTCTTTGTAAATTTATACTCTTCAAGACTTAACTCTTTTTATTATTAAATATGTACTTTTTCTTCTATTTGGATAAATGTTTCAATAAAATCTCCAACTTTTATATCGTTGAATTTTTCAAACATAATACCGCATTCATAACCGTTAGCAACCTCTTTAACATCATCTTTAAATCTTTTAAGTGATGAAATTTTACCTGTATATGTTACTACACCGTCTCTAATAATTCTTGCGTGACCGCCTCTAATTACTTTACCGTCAGTTACTAAACATCCTGCAACTGTTCCTACTTTTGGAACAACAAAAGTATCTCTAACTTCTGCTTGACCTGTATTTTCTTCTCTGATAACGGCGCTCATCATTCCTGATAAAGCATCTTTTACATCATCAATTAAATCGTAAATAACAGAATAAGTATTAATTGTAATTCCGTCTGCTTTTGCTTTACTTTTAACCGATCCGGTAGGTCTTACGTTAAATCCTAAAATAATGCAACCTTCACTAGCACTTGCAAGTACTAAATCAGATTCGGTAATTCCACCTACACCTGCATGAATTACTCTTACTTTTACCTCTTCGTTTTGGATTTTTTCCAATGAACCTTTAATTGCTTCCAAAGAACCGGCAACATCTGTTTTGATAATTACAGGAAGTTGTTTTATTTTACCTTCTGCAATAAGTCCGCTCATCTCTTCTAAAGATACTTTTGTAGATTTTGACAACTCTTTAGCTCTTACATGTTCAGCTCTTCTGTTTGCAATCTCTCTAGCCTCTTTTTCAGAGTCTTGACCAACCATTATAGTACCTGCACCGGGAACTTCATTTAGACCTAATATTGAACCTGTTTCAGATAAAGTAAGCTCTTTAACAGGTTTTCCCAAATCATTTGTGATTGCTTTTACTCTACCGTATGTAGTATCACATACAACATTGTCCCCTACTCTTAATGTTCCGTTTTGAACAATAACAGTAGCAACAGGTCCTCTACCTTTTTCTAACGAAGATTCAACAACAACGGCTTTTGCTTTTGCACTAGGATCTGCTTTAAGTTCTAGGATTTCTGATTGAAGCAAAATATTTTCTAATAAATCATCGATTCCCATTCCAGTACGAGCAGAAACTCCAATAAACTCAATATCTCCACCCCAATCAACAGGTGTCATATCTCTTTCAGCCATTTGAGCTTTTACCATATCCATATTTGCCGTTTCTTTATCCATTTTATTTACGGCAACTATAATCGGACAACCTGAAGCTTTTGCATGGGAAATAACCTCTTCTGTTTGAGGCATAACACCGTCATCTGCTGCAACAACAATAATTACGATATCAGTAACGTCTGCACCTCTTGCTCTCATTTCAGAGAAAGCTGCGTGTCCCGGAGTATCAACAAATGTAATTTTTTGATTGTTTTGTTTAATTGTATAAGCTGAAATATGTTGGGTAATCCCACCTGCTTCACCTGAAGCAACTTTAGAACTTCTAATTTTATCTAATAAAGTAGTTTTACCGTGATCAACGTGTCCCATAATTGTTACTACAGGAGGTCTTGTTACAAAATGAGATTCATCTATCTCTTCTTCTTGATACTCTTCAACATAATTTGCATCTTCTAAAGCATCTTTTACGGTAACTTCTATTCCAAACTCTTCCCCTAAAATCTCTAATTCATCTTGTTTAAGGAAATCATTTTTGGTAACCATCATTCCTAAACCGAAAAGTACAGAGATTACTTCTGAAGGAGATTTACCGCAAGCTTCTGCAAACTCATATACTCTAATATCTTCAGGAATCGTAACTTCAGTAATAGATACTTCTTCTTTCGTATGTTTTACTCTTTTCTTTCTTTTTCCTCTTTTTAAACCTTGAGGTCTGTTTCCGAAAGCTGCCGGTTTAGATGCTCTTGATTGTTTTTTATTATCATGGCTTTTATTATGATCTTCAAAGATTTTTGATGTATCAGTAAGCCCCATATCAAGAAGAACTACCTCTTCTCCTAATAAAGATTCATCACTGCTACTTGATTTAAAATCTTCTTTTGTTTCAGCTTCAAACTCAATCACTTTTCCATGTTCATGAGATTTTGCAGGTTGTTTTTTCTTCTCTTTTTTCTTAGCAGAGACTTTAGTTTCAGTACTTTTAGGAGGTAAAGGAGCAGTTTTTTTCTCTTCTACATCGCTTCCGCCTAGAATTTCGCTTAATGATTTCATTGCTTTTTTAGGCTGGTTATCATTTACTGATATTTCATTATTGGAAGGTAGAGGTTTTGTATCTTCTTTATCCTTCCTTTTTTTAATTATTTTAAGACCTCTTCTTTTTGGAACGATTTTATTAGGAGTTACGCTTTTTAAAGGTTTATCTTTTTTGGGTTCATCTTTTTTATCAGACTCTTCAACTTTTTTTACTTCAGTTTGTTCATTTTTTGTTGCTTTAATAGGCTCATTTTCTTCGTTACTACTCTCTTTTGGCGAATCTTCTTTTTTAGTAACTACTTTTTTTACTTTTGCCGGTTTTTTCTTTAATCTGCTGCTTTTACCGGTCATTATATAATTTGCTATTTCTTCAGCATCCTCAAATGAAACTGCACTTTGAGGGGATTTAAGCTCAATTCCTAAATCTTTGGCTTTAGCAACTACTTCATTACTGCTTGCTCCCGCCTCTTCTGCTATCTCATAAACTCTTACATTATCTGACATGCGTTAATATCTCCTTAAGTTGTCCTAAATAGTCATCTTTATTTTTACACACTCTAAAAAGTGCTTTTTCAAGTTTTTTCAAATCTTTTTGATTGTTTTGTGAATCTTCAATAATAGAAAGACAATCATTACAGATATAAAAACTTCTGCCATTATTGTCAAATGGTACAAGTTTTTTATCCTCACATTTTAAACGAAGTAGCTCATTTTGAGGGAATTTCCCTCTGCAAATGACACATGTTCGTATTGGTCTTTTTAAAATAGTCAATATTATACCTAAATTTACTTAAATTTAATGTTTTTTTAATACTCTATTGTTACGCCGCTGTTATTAAAGTCTCTTGTTAAAACTTTAAAATGGGGGAATCTTTTTTTAAGTTCTTTTTCAATTCTACTTGCATCATCATTAAATGCCATTGAAAAAAGTGTTGAGCCGGAACCTGAGAGTGTACTCATAAGTGCACCGCTTTTAAGAGCCGTTTTTTGAACATCAAAAAGTTCCGGCATCTGTTTCATTCTATATTTTTGATGTACTTGGTCTTGAGAAGCTATTCTTAACATTTTCCAATCTTCACTCATAAAAGCTGCCGTAAGCAGTGATGAGTGAGAAATATTAAATGTAACATCCTCTTTTGAATATTTGTAAGGTAATGCTTTTCTTGCCAACTGTGTAGAAATCGGTCTATTTGGAATAACTACAACTGCTTTTAAAGATTTTGGCATATTTTTTTTAATATATTTAACTTCATTGTCTTTTACAGCTGCAACATTAAAGCCACCCATTACAGCAGGAGTTATATTATCAGGATGACTTTCATAAGCTAATGCCAAATTCAAAAGTTTATTTTTATCTATTTTAATCCCTTCTATTGCATATGCACTGGCAATTGCAGAAACTATAACCGCAGAAGAACTTCCAAGTCCTCTTGATAAAGGAATATCATTGGTAAATTCAAATCTAAAGTGTCTTTTTTTGTTTGATAAGTTATGATAAAAATCATTAAATATAGCAATAAACATATTATTATCTTTAAGAATAGGATTGTTTGCACCCTCTCCTTTTAAAGAAACGCTATGAAATTTTGACGGTTTTATAATAACTTGATTATACAAAGATATCGCTAATCCCAAAGTATCAAAACCAGGTCCCAAATTAGCACTTGTAGCAGGCACGCATATTTTCAAACTTTTTCCTTTTAAACTGCTGGTAAATTGTAAATTGGCAGTGTTTGAGTACTAAAATTAATATCTTTCAAAACATCTGGCAATTTAAAAGCTGACATTCTACTGTTATTTTCTAAAAAATCAACTTTAACACCGTTTTTGCTATTTATAAAATACTTTTTACCCAAAGCTTTAATAGGAGAATTTTCATTAAACTCAAAACCGCTGCAAGCTCTTAAACTTATATTTTGTGTTATACATAGAGTTTTTAAAAAAACATATGCAACTTTAATAGCCATATATGACCCCGGTGTATTTACGTAATATATATTATCTAATTTAAACTCTTTTAATATCTCTTCAAAAATCAAAGGCAACACATCAGAAGTCATCCCGTCATTTTCAAAAACTTTAATTAGTTTTTTATCTTTGTAAACTCCAACTAAAAGGGGCTTTGAAATACTAATAACTAAAACTTCCGTCATATATTATGCTTCAACCCTTGAGTATGCAAGTTCAAATACTTCTGCCTCGTCTTGCGCCTCTTCTAAATCAATAATTTCATAATTTGCTTCATCTTCATAAAGTTTTTTTGTTAATAAGTGATTTAAATGATGGCTTCCTTTATGAGCATTATATTCTCCAACAAGAGTATAACCCAATAGAGCCATATCGCCGATTGCATCAAGAATTTTATGTCTTACAAACTCGTCATCATATCTTAATCCGTCAGGATTCAATACTTTTGAATGATCTAAAACAATAGCATTTTCCATTGAAGCACCTTGTGCTAAACCTTTACTTCTAAGGTATTGTACTTCATGTAAAAATCCAAAGGTTCTTGCTCTACTGATATTCTCTTTATACTCTTCAATAGAGTAATCAAAATTAAACTCTTGATGTCCTATTACAGGGTGCTCAAAATCTATTGAAAAATCATATATTATATGGTTTGAAGGTTTTAAAGCTACTTTTTTACCGTCTTCGGTTGTTATTTCAACATCTTTTTTAATTTTTATTGCTTTTTTTGATTTCTCTAACTCTTTTATCCCGGCTTCATCAATCAGCATACAATATCCTGAAGAACTTCCGTCAAGAACGGGAACCTCATCATTATCTAAAACAATTCTTAAATTATCAATTCCGTAAGCATAAATAGCTGATAAAATATGTTCTACAGTCGAAATAACAACTCCGTCTTTTCCTATAACCGTTGCCATTTGCGTATCAACTACATTTTCTATTTTAAGAGGAATTGAAACTCCTGCATCAACTCTGTAAAAGACTATTCCCATATCTGCCTCAAGAGGTTCTAGCCTCATTTTTACGGGAACTCCTTTATGCAGTCCGATTCCTACTATTTCAACACTTTTTTCTATTGTTCTTTGTCTCATTTGCTACTTCTTATCTCTTGTTTTGCTTCATCTAAAATATTTGATACTCTGGTTTTTATCCAATTCTTATCCATCCACTCTAAAGGATTTACTTCTATACCTTGAACTAATAAACCAAAATGTAAATGATCTCCAAATACAGCTCCTGTACTTCCCGTATTTGCAATAACCTGTCCTGCTTTTACTTCTTCATTTTTTGCAACATTAAATTGACTTGTATGAGCATATAAAGTTTGTAAACCAAACCCATGATCAATAATCAAACTATTACCGTAAATTCCCAAATAGTTGCTAAAAACTACTTTCCCTTTATTTGATACTTTTATATCCGCATGTTTGATACTTGCCCAGTCAACTCCCAAATGCCAGGCTTCATCAATTTTTTCTCCCTCATAAAAATATGATCTTCGTTCTGCAAATCCGGCAACCGTTTTAGAACCGCTTAATCTTCTAAAAGGTTTAATCCTAAAATTAGAGACCAACTCTTTTGACATATTTTTTACCGACTCTTCTCTAATTGTCTTTACGTTATTTGCTCTTAAATCTTCATTTTCTTTAATAAAGATATCAACGGTTTTTTCAGGTATATCATAACCGCTTTTTTCTAAAACCGGAATAGATACTTGAGATACGAAACCGTCTGAAATATTTAAATTATCATTTTTTATTTTTAAATCTTTTATATAAAAAGGTATTTTTGTTATAGTTTTATTATTAGCTTCATCAACAGCTATAAGATTTACTCTGCTAAACTGATCAAACTTTATATCTATAGGCCAAGCTACAATTGCCATATAAAATCCCTCTTTAATATAAGGAATAAGTTCAAATCTGTAATCATTGTTAAAAGTTATATACTTATCTTTTAAGTTTTCATCTTTTACTTCAACGACAACTGCAGCACTACCGCCTCTTCTAATATTATATGAGTTTGCAAGAACTCTTGCTAGGGGTCTTTTTCTATCAATATCCAAAGTAAACTCTTTATATGTGGCATTACCTTTAAAAAAGTTCCAAAATGAGTTATCATATGCTTCAACGGCAATTGTAACTTTTTTTATATTCGGAGTCAAAGATATAGGTTTTATATTAAAAATTACTTTATCTTGTTTTGCAGAAATATTATTTTGGGCAATCTCTTCAACATTATTATTAGTTTTATAGTAAACTTTGTACGACCTTATCCCGCTTTTATCGGAAAGTTCAACCGTTAAATCATCTTTTAAATTCCAATATCCCGTACTTTTTAATACGATTTTTGCCGGTTCTTTTTCAAAAAGAGGTGAAAAATATACAAATGCTGCACCGCCTATTATTAGAATAAAAACTAATCCTAAAACAATATTTACTAAATTACTCTTTTGTCGTCTCAAGTATTTCCTTTAAAACTTTTTTTCTTACACTTTGAATATCCGTAGAATCAATAGAAAAACCTGCAGCGTTAATATGCCCTCCGCCGCCGAAGTTAGCAGCTATTTTAGAAACATTGATTTTATCTTTTGAACGCAGGCTAATTCTACTTACACCGTTTACTACTCTTACAAACAGTGCTACTTTGACTATTTGTATTCTCATTACCATATTTAAAGCCTCTTCACAATCCCTATTGTGGGCTCCTGTTTGTTTAAACCACTCATCTTTTGCATAAATAGTTGCAACTTTACCTTCATCATAAAGCTCCATACTCTCCAAAATTTTTGGAATAATTCTATATTTAGCTAAAGAATCTCTTCTTTTTATCTTATTTGCTATTTCAGAAGGACTTGCTCCAAATTCAACTAAATGATTTACTTTTTCAAAAGTCAATTCATCACATCTGTTTAAAGAAAAAGCCAAAGAATCATCATATATCCCAACATAAAGTGCAGTTGCACTGTTTTTTGTTATATAAAGACCGTTAAATCTAAAAAAATCATATATTATTTCTGCTGTTGAACTCTTCATAGGATCAACTAAATTTATATCTCCGAAATTATCATTTGAGGCATGATGATCAAAATTAATCAATTTGATTGATTCATCTACTTCAAACCCGAATCTTTTTTTCGAAGAACAATCGCAAGATATTACCAAATCAAAAAATTTAGGCAATTGATCCGTAATTTTATCAAATCTATTTATAAAATCTAAATTTCTGGGCAAATCAGAACTTATATTAAAAACTTTGTGTTTTATTTTGTTCTCATGAAACAGATTTGACAAAGCCAGAGCAGATGAGATAGAGTCTGCATCCGGATTTACATGAGTTATTACCAAAATATATCTACTCTTTTCAATAAGCTGTAAAGCTTTTGAAAAATTAGTCATATTAATTTTATTGTTTAAAATAAAGTCTTTTTTCATCTTTTAAGTATGCCTAAGTTTTATTAACAAATTGTAAATTAATCAAACTTCATTGAAAAATCCAACCATGTAGCCTGATGGATAATACTTCCGCTGCTAATAGCATCTACACCTGTAAGAGCATAATCTCTTACTGTATCCAAAGTAATATTTCCCGAAGCTTCCAAAAGAATATAAGGATAGACTTTGTTTCTATACTCAACAACCTCTTTTATCTGTTCAAAACTCATATTATCGCACATTATAATATCGGCACCTGCTTTCATTGCCTCTTTTACCTGATTAAAAGTCTCACACTCAATCTCAATTTTCGTAACCCAAGAAATTCTTTTTCTTGCATTTTTTATAAAAGCTTTTAAATCTTTTATTGTTCTTAAATGAGTATCTTTTAACATTAAACAATCATCAAGCCCAAGTCTATGATTAATTGCTCCGCCTACTCTACTTGCATATTTTTCAAAATCTCTTAATTGAGGTCTTGTTTTTCTAGTATCAAGCAAAGCTACATCTAAATCTTCTATTTTAGAAGCGAATTTATTTGCCATAGTTGCTATACCGCTTGCATGTTGAAGCATATTTAAAAAAGTTCTTTCACTTGAAAGTAAAATTGAAGCTTTGCCTTCAAGAACTGCTATTACATCACCTTTTTTTACTTTTTCCCCGTCATGCTTTAAAAACTTACAATCAAATTTTTCGGTTTTTGCCAAAGCTTTCGCATAGGTTTCACCGGCTAAAACTCCGTCATCTTTAGATATAACTTTTGCTTTGAATTTTCCTTTTGGAGCTACATCGTAAAAAAGATCTCCTCTACCGTTATCCTCAATAATAGCATTTTTTACAAATTTTTTAGTATTTATCATATCTCTAACATCCTTTTAAGGGCAACTTTTGCCCATTTGATAACATTATCATCAACTTTAATCAAGGTCTCTTCATTTATATTATTATCTTCAATTGATTTTAATGTTTTATATACGTCTTCCAATGTTGTTTCATTCATAGTAGGACACTCAGGTTTTGTAGAACTTAAGATATATGTATTTTTATCTCTTAATCTGTTTACCATATTAAACTCTGTTCCAACTACAACTTTTTGCTCTATCGGTAACTCTTTTATATAGTTTATTAATTGAGAAGTCGAACCTACAAAATCAGCAGCATCACAAACACTCGGGTCACACTCCGGATGAACCGCAACTAAAATATCCGGATATTTTTCTCTGTAAAATTCTACATCATCTGGCGTAAAAAGCTGATGAACCGAACAAAAACCGTTATAACAGATAATATCTGCTTCTTTTAAATTTGTTCCATCACCTACAACCGAAGATTTAAGGTTCATCTGTTTTGCAAAATTTTGCCCTAAACATCTATCCGGAACAAAAAATATTTTCTTGCCTGATTCCAAACCTTTTTCAATAATTTTATAAGCATTTGAAGAAGTACAAACCATACCGCCCATTTCACCTACTTTTGCTTTTACTGCCGCACTCGAATTTATATAAGTTATGGGTAAAATATTTTCGTTTGGAATTCCTGCTTCGTTGATTATTTTAAGATTTTGTTCATAATATCCCTCATCAATCATTCTAGCCATTGCACAACAGGCTATTTTCGGCATTAGAACAGTCTTTTCGGGACTTAAAACTTTTACGCTCTCGCCCATAAATCCGACACCGCAAAAAACTATATATTTTGAGTTTGTCTCTTTTGCTTTTTTGGCTAATTCTAAAGAGTCTCCCGTAATATCGGCTAATTCAAAAACTTCATCTCTTTGATAAAAGTGTGCTACAAGTGTAACATCTAACTCTTTTTTTAATCTATTTATCTCTTCTTTAAAGTTCAATTTTGTACCTTAAGTTAAAAATTCATTAAGTCATCATATTTTAATTAAATGTGAATATAACAAATTTTTAGTTATAATCCACTTTACTAAATTTAAATATAAAAATTTTAAGGGTTTATATGGATTTTCTTTTTAACTTTAACATTTTATTCTATCTTCTTGCCTATTTAGCAGGTTCAATCCCTTTTGGACTCCTTTTAGCAAAGATTTTTGCCAAAGTTAATATAAAAGAGCAAGGAAGCGGTTCAATAGGAGCAACCAATGTTTTAAGAGTAGTAAAACAGACTAACCCCTCTTTAGCAAAAAAACTTAGCATTGCAACTGTTATTTTAGATGCTTTAAAAGGAACAATAGTTTTATTAATAGCAATGGCAGCAGGTGCCGGTGATGCAACTCTTTGGGGAATTGCAGTATTAGCCGTTTTGGGTCACTGTTATTCTGTTTTTCTTAGTTTAGAAGGTGGTAAAGGTGTTGCTACGGGACTTGGAGTATTTTTAGTATTAATTCCTATTCCTACTTTAATAGGTGCTCTCGTCTGGTTTGTTTTCGGAAAAGTTTTAAAAATCTCTTCTTTATCTTCACTTTTAGGACTTACGGCTGTTATAATTGCCGCACTTATACTAAATAACGGATTAAATGTAGGAAGCAATGCTCCTATGTATATAATAGCTTTTATCGTATATTATAAACATTTACCTAATATTATAAGACTAATAAAAGGAGAAGAGAAAAGAGTTATTTAAAAACTTTTTTCTTAAACAGTTTTATAAATGAAAATTTCAATAAATAATCTTACTTTTTATTGTATAATAGGAATCTTGGATTTTGAAAGGAATAAAGAACAAAAAGTTCTAATTAATGTCTCTTTTAAATATAAATACGAAGATTTTTCATCTTTTATAGACTACTCAAAAATTGCCTTGGATATTGAGAATATAATGAAAGAGCAGAAGTTTCAACTTATAGAAGAGGCAATACTTTTTATAAAAAACTTTTTAAAGAAAAGTTACCCTATAAAAAAGCTGAAAATTAAGATCACAAAACCGAATATTTTAAACAACTGCATAGTCTCAATAAAAAAATAATCAACTCATATATTTTAAATTTTTCTTTAAAAAGTTTACAACTTGGTTACATTTAATATCTATTTAAGAATACTTTAAAATTTACTTATGTAAAATTATGCAGCGGTCATCCGGAAAAATATCTAGAAAGCCTAGATTATTCGCGCGTCCGGTTAACTGACTTACAAATTTGTAAAATTTAGGAGAACAAATGAAAAAATTCGCAAAAATGAGTTTAGTAGCTGCTCTTGCAGTAGCTGGTACTACTGCTTCTGCTCAACCATTAACTGAAGCTATCAAAAACGTTGACGTATCCGGTTCTGTTGTTTATAGATACGATGATTATTCATCTGATAAAAACTATAAAGACGGAGTAGATGAGAAAGATAACAATAAATATAAAATCGGTTTAACAGCGAAAGCAAAAGTAAATGATGATGTTACTGCTATTACTAGATTTATAATAGGTAGCGACACAAGCTCAGGTGATTTTGCTTCATTAAACCATTCAAGTGGAGGAGATGGAGATCATAGTGATGAGAATGTTGATGTAAAACTATCTCAAGTTTATTTCTCATATACAGGGATTAAAAATACTACAGTTAATGTCGGTAAACAAGGTTTAACTACTCCTTGGACTGTTGCAATCGATATAGATGGTCAAGAACAAACCGGTACAGGTATTTTAGCACTTTCGAATCTTGGACCTGTGACTGTTGCAGCTGCATATTTTAACCAAACAAATTTAGATCTAAATGATGCAAAAATAAATGGTAATGGTTATGAAGATGTAGATGTAAAAGATGTAATTGACGGTGCTGAAGATATTGTTACAATCGGTCTTTTAGGTAGTATCGGACCTGTAGCTTTAGATGCTTGGTATTTAGATATGGATGAGGTATTTGATACATATACGGTTGGAGCAGATGCCAAATTCAATATTGATGCAGTTAAATTAAATCTTGGGGCAAGATATACTTACTTAGATTTAGATGATGAAATTACAGATGCACTAACAGCTCTTGATAATGACAACTCTTTAGCAAAAGTTTATGCAGGAATCAATATTGGTATCTTTGGAGCAAAAGTTGCTTATGCTTGGACTGATGAAGACGGTGGACTTGTTGCTTTAGATAATGACTCTTCTAAAACAAATCTACATGGATGGAATTTAACAGCAAACGGTTATGCTGATGCAACATTCTTAAAAAGTTCTGTAGATGCACAAGTTCTAGATTCATTAAATATCTCATTAAACTATAACCAATTAGAGGTAGATGATAAGGATATTAGAGACGGCGGTGATTTTACTGATACAGAGTATTATTTACAAGCAACATATAAAATGTCTAAAAATTTCGGTGGATATATTAGATTCGGTGAAATGGAAAAAGAAAATATTGATGACGGTAAAGATAGAGATACTACTATCGGAAGACTTCAAATCCAATATACTTTCTAATCTAAAAGTTTAAACTACTAAACTAAATTCAAAGCCGGGAGTTTTACTTCCGGCTTTTTTTTTACTCAAATTTTATTTAACTAATTTATGATAGAATATCCTTAATTTTTTTAAAGGATAAGAATGAGACTACTTACAACTGTGACTTTATCATCAATTGCTACTTTATCTATAGCTTTTGCCCAAACTACAATGTGTTTTAAAGAAAATCATAAATCAATGGCTACAATAGAGACTACGCCTTTAGACGGTGGAGCATGTGGTTCTACTAAGAGTGTTCAAGATATGAAAAAAGAGGGGTGGAGTATAGATGATATTAATATTCAAAAAACTAACTCAGGTACAAACTATATCTATATTTTCAAAAAAGATATGCACCAACAAGCTTCTTCTATAAGTGAAGAAAAACTAGAACAAAGAATTTTACAAAGACTTGAAGAGAGAAAAAAAGTTGAAATAGAGGTAAAAAAAGAACAAGCTAGACAAAGAATGTCAAGAAGCGGTAAAAAACTCTATATTGATAAATGTCAAAGTTGCCATGGAGAAAAAGCAGATGAAGAATACGGTACATCAAGAGCTTTAATAGCTTTGGACTTGGAAGAGTTTCAAACTACGCTTAGAGATTATATGTTAGGTGAATATGACAGAGGTCAAGCCTTTAGAATGATTCCTTATGCAAATATTATGGATAGCGGTGATATAAAAAATGTATATTCATATATTCAAGCTTTAAAAGATGAAAAAAAAGAGAAACAAGAAAAAACAGAGGAATCTAAATAACAAATGGATGCCTATGAATATTCAGAACTTTTAAAACTTTTAAATAAAAAACTTGAAAATATAAAAAATATATTAAAACCTGAACGACTTAACTCAAGATTAAAAGAGATAGAAAAACAAGAAGCCGATCCCGATTTTTGGAATGATATAAAAAATGCTACAAAAATCGGAATTGAAAAAAACAGAATTTTATCTAAACTCTCAAAATATGATAAAGCCAATGATGCTCTAAACGGTACAAATGAACTTTATGAAATGGCTTTGGAAGACAATGACGAGGAAACTATAGAAATGCTTTATGATGAAGCAGCAGATCTTGAAGCACTTATAAGAGGTACCGAGATTTCCGTAATGCTTAGCAATCCCGATGATTCTTCAAATGCAATAGTCTCTATACATCCCGGAGCAGGAGGAACGGAATCTCAAGACTGGGCTTCAATTCTTTATAGAATGTATTTAAGATGGGCAGAGAGATCAAATTTTAAAGTTGAAGTATTAGACTATCAAGATGGAGAAGAAGCTGGTCTAAAAGATGTCTCTTTTATAATAAAAGGTGAAAATGCTTATGGATATTTAAAAGCTGAAAACGGTATTCACAGACTTGTTAGAATCTCACCTTTTGATTCAAATGCAAAAAGACATACCTCTTTTGCTTCGGTTATGGTAAGTCCTGAGGTTGATGATAATATAGATATAGAAATTGAAGATAAAGATATAAGAATAGATACTTATAGATCAAGCGGTGCAGGCGGACAACATGTAAATAAAACAGAATCAGCTATTAGAATCACTCATATTCCGACAGGTATAGTCGTACAGTGCCAAAACGACAGATCTCAACATAAAAATAAAGCCAGTGCTATGAAAATGCTTAAATCGAGACTTTATGAATTTGAACTTGATAAACAAAAAGCCAAAGCAGACGGCGTGGAAAAAAGTGAAATAGGTTGGGGACACCAAATTAGATCATATGTATTGCAACCTTATCAACAAGTAAAAGATACAAGAAGTAATATAGGATATTCAAACGTTGAGGCTATTTTAGACGGTGATATTACAAAAATTATAGAAGATGTACTAATTTCCCAATCAAAATAAACAAAAATGTATATTTTTTTTACAATTATGTTAATAATCATTTAAAATTATTTATGTATAATTATTTCTACTTTAACACAAAAGGAACAAAATGACTAAATTTACAAAAATGAGCTTAATTGCTGCTCTGGCACTTGCCGGAACAACTGCATCTGCTCAACCGTTGGCAGAAGCTATTAAAAATGTTGATGTATCCGGTACGGTAGCATACAGATATAATGATTATGAAGATCAGGCAAAGGGTAAAAAATCTGACGAAAGAAGTGATAGTGCAACAAATAACTATAAAATTGCCGTAAACCTTAAATCAAAAGTTAACGATGATATAACTGCAAATATGAGATTTATCATTGGTGCAGATGACGATAGTAACGGAGAGGCAATTTTAGGAACTTCAAATGATAGTGATGATAACCTAAATGCAAATTTATCAGAAGTTAACTTTACATATACAGGTGTAAAAAATTTATCGTTAACTGTCGGTAAACAAGCTGTTGATACTCCATGGACTGTAGCTAGAGATTCTATGGGTGATGAACAAACCGGTACCGGTGCCGTTGCAGCTTATACTGCCGGACCTGTAACTTTAGTTGGTGCATATTTTAACCAAACTAACTTTAACTCTGCAGAAACAGGTAATAAATATACATATGATGAAGATAGAAAGTTAGATACCGGTATAGACGGTTCAGAAGATATTTATGTACTTGGTTTAATGGCTTCATTTATGGGAATCAATTTAGATGCTTTTTATTCTGATTTAGATGACAAATTTGATTCATATACAGTTGGTTTAAACGGTTCTTGGGATCTTGGTGCTGTAACATTAGCTCCATTTGCAAGATATACTTCTTTATCTCCGGATGGAACTGTTGAAAAATACCTTGGAACAGATGATGACCAAGAGTTATGGCAACTTGGATTAAGTGCAAATATGGGTATCTTCTCTGCGTTTGCAGCTTACGGTGAAGCCGGTTCAGACGGTGGTTTAGTATATATTGATTCAGGTTCTGCTACAAATATGGACTACCACTGGAGAGTAACTGCCGACGGTACTCCTGATACGGAATACATATATGCACATGTTGCTGCTGATGTAACTGATAAAATCAACGTTGGTTTATACTATTCAGAAGCTGATTATGATAGCAGTGACGACGGTGATGATGTAAGCGAAGTTTATGCAAAAGTTTCTTATGCAATGAGTAAAAACTTTACTACATATGTACAATTTGGTGATTTAGATGTTGATGACTCTGACGAAGATGGGACTATGGGAAGAGTTCACGTACAATACTCTTTCTAATTTAAGTCTTAAAACTTAAATTTAAAAGGTTAGAGAATCTTCTCTAACCTTTTTTTATGCACAAATTTTTAACTTTTTTAATTTTATTTAAAATTTATTAACATTATTACTTTTATTTTGGATTATAATTTAGCAGCTTATAAATTTAAGAATAAACTTGAAAAAAGTCTATTCATTAAATTTATAAAATTTAGTAGAACAAAGAAATTATATCAGAAATAGAAAATTTTCTTTATAGTTAGTTGTTTACAAAATAACCATTTTTTTCTTACAATATTGTGAAATTATCTATTGCAAATGGTTGAATAAACGCAATATTGGCAGGTTTGCAGGCTTTCACATTTGTCGAAATTTACTTTTTGAGTTTTAAAGGTGCTAAAAATATCTTTTAAAACTTCTAACTTCTCTTCTAAAGCAATCTCTTCTTTTAGTTTCATCTCATATAAGTCATAATATAAAGTATTAATAGCTTTTGCTTCATATAATTTTTTTATAGCAAGATAATAAAACTCCAGTTGAAAATCTTTTGATTTATCATAATTCTTTTTTGAATCAACTTTTAAATTACTGCTTGTTTTATAATCAATTACATAAAACTGATCCTCTTTTTTATCAATTCTATCAATCGTTCCTCTTAACTTTATTCCATCAAAATCAAATAAAAAAGCTTTTTCCTGTTCTATATTTATAAAGCCTTCTTTTACTCTTTTATCTTCTTCTTCAATAAACTCTTTCAGCCTTTTTTTCCAGATTTCCAATTCAAGATTTAAAAAACTGTTTTCGGTTCGGTTTTTATTAAAAATATCTAAAAGAGTTTTATAGTCTCTGTTTTTTTCTTTGTAAAACTCTTCTAATGTTTTATGAATAATATTACCAAGTTCATACCCTTTTGGTTTTAAAGAGATGTCATGCTCTTTAATTTTTAAAATATGATTTAAATAAAACTTTCTTTTACACTCCAAAAACTCTTTTAAACTACTTGCACTCCATGTTAGTTTAGATAAATCTATATCTAAGATAACTTCGTTTGAAAAATGCTTTAAATTACTGCTTTTATATAAAATATGTTTATAACTATTGTCATATAAATTTTCATCGATATCTTCTTTAAAAAGTAGATTTGCAAATCTTGAAATCTGCTCATTTTCATTTTTTACATATGAAATATATACATTTTTTGAATTGTTAATTAATCTTTCATAATAGTATTTTTGTAGATTTTCCCTATCAACAGATGTTGGAAGATTTGCACTTTGTTTTAATTTTGTAGATAAAAACTTATCTTTTAAACTTCTTTTAGGAATAAAACTTTCGTTAAAATCACAAATAATAACAGCATCAAACTCTAGTCTTCTACTCTCTAAAAGTCCCATTACAGTAACTTTTCCCGAATTTATATCATCTAAAGTAAGCTTCACAACTCTTTGATAAAAGATTTTGTAAACATCTTTTAATCTTATTTTATCTTCATATGAAAAAACGATTTTATAAAGCTTGTAAATTAGTTCGTTAAACTTTTCAAGAAGCTCTTTATTTGTCTCTTTTGAAATAAAAAATTTTATAATCTCTTCAAATATTTCAATTGTGATAATTTTATTCCAATTAGCTTTAAAAAGTTTATCGACAAGCTCTTTATTGCAATCTATAAACTCAAGATTTTTAATATTTTTTATTTCACTCTCATTCATATAAGCATATATAGCGTCTATAGTTTTAAATAGATTCGTACTGTAAATATTTAAGCCCATAGCGTAGTTAAAATAGCCTTCATTGTCAAAAAGTGAGATTGTAGTAGTAAAAGATTCATCCGGAAGAATAAGAGCTATTTTTGAAGGGTTTATTCCTTTGTTTACCAAATCAACAATTGCTTTTTTAATAAAAGCAATTTGATTAACTCTAGAACTGAAACCTTTTATCTCTATATTTTCACATTTCTTAACTAATTTTTTCTCTTCAAGAATCATTTTATTTGAAAAATCTATAGTGTAACTATTTTCCAAGGTTAAATCAAACCCATACTCTATAAACTTTTCAATAGATTTTTCATTAAACTGATTATATACAAAAGATATCATAAGCTTGGAATATTTTGTTATTGATTTTATAATTTCAAATTCAAACTTGGTAAAATAACCTTCAAAATATAACTCAATTTCATTATATCTTTTGATAAAGTCGCTGTTTATACTAAAGTATTTTGAGAAATTTATTCTGTCGACAAAATTTTCTCTATCTAATATCTCTAAAAAGTTTTTTCTTATCTTCTTTAATATCTCTAAATGCTCACTGTAAAACCCATAAGTGTCAATACTGCTTATAGATTCTATATCAACATTTTCACTTGCTAATTCCAAGAAAAATCTATATATATAATCACTTTGTTTAATAAAATATGAAAAACTTGAAGAGATTCCAAGAGAATCCAAATCTACGTTTTTTACCGCTTCTTTTAAATACAAAAATCTTTCATCTTCATCAAGATACTTTTTGTTTTCAAAAACAAGTGATTTTTTAAAAAGTTCGTCTATTGTTATTATTGCAGGAAGAAGAGTATTAAACTCTTTTTGGGAGTTTACATACTCTCTTATTGATCTAGAGGTAGGGAAAACTAGAAGTTTTGTTCTAGATTGCATTTGATTTTATATAAAAATATCCTATATCACTGCCAAGAGCAATTTTACCAGTAATATTCCAGTTTCCTTTAAAAGGAAGTACAATACTTACGTCATATCCATTTTCGTTTTTAGAAAAATCTTTATTTAATAAATCAACTGTATGTTCATGACTTGTTGGTCTTGAAACTCTGATTTTAATATCAAAATCTTTTATAAAAGTATCAGTTTTTTTATCTAAGACTGCAACTTTAATAATATTTTGTCCATTATTAAAAATATCTTTGTGTTTTGATTTTTCTTCAATTGCTCTTTGAGCCAAAAACATATCTTTGTATTCCAAATCAAATGTTTTTTTGTTTATTGTTAGTTCAAGCTTATATTTTTTTTCAAATGCTTTATTTGAATTTACAATTTTATTATAATCCCTGTCTACATCATGATAAGAACTTAAAAAAGTTTCATCTTGGTTAACAGGCACTTTTATTGCCGAATGAATAGTCCAAACAATCATTCCGAAAGCAAAGGAAAATATAGCAATAAAAAACAAAGGCCAATAATTTCTTTTCATAATTTAAACGTCCTATTTTCTTCTTCTTAAAACTGCAAAAGTATAAAGTAAAAGACCAACTACAATTAAAGTATACATAAATACTTTCCAAATAGTTCCGGCAACTTTACCTGAACTTCCTATACTGCTTTTTAATTCTATATTTCTAGAATCTGCAATTATATCTGCTATTGCCGCATAACCGTTTAATATAGCTGCACTAGCTTTTGCAAACAGCGAGTTCTTATCTTTTGAAGCAAGTAATGGTACTACATAGTCGTTTAAAATATCATTTTTATCAACAACATCTTTTAATTCGTTAGATACAATTAAATTTACATGAGTATCTTCTAAAGAGATTGTAAGAAGTACATAAGGTTTTGCCAGAGTTTTAACAATTTTAGATTCATACTCTTTTATATACTTAATTTTATCTTTTGTTGATATATCTTCATCTAAGTTCAAAGATTTTTGTGCATAAACATAAATATTTACGCCAAGTCTGTTTTTAGCTTCAGAACCTATTTGTTCAATTTTTTCAATTGCTCTATGATCAATTATACCGCCGTCATTTAAAATAAATTTGCTTGCATATAAATTTGTAGATAAAAAAAGTAGCAGTGAAATCACTGCTACTTTAAAGTAATTAAAGCTTTTCATTAACCGACAAACACTCTTGTAGAGTCAAAAAAAGCTAAATATACAGATGCAACTGCAACTGCTCCCATTAAAAGCCAAATTAGTTTATACATGAAGTTCTCCTTATTTGCCGCTTAGCTCATATTGTTTATGATTATCATGACTTATAGCTTTTAAACCATTCAAATCTTGGTTAATTTTATAATAATTTTGAGCTTCTCTTTGTTGTACCATTACAGCATTAAAACCTAGAACAAATAAAATTGTTAGAAGTAAAACAACTGCAATTAACATACCACTAATACCGTGCATTAAAGAGAAAAGACCTCTTTCATTGTCATTCATTTGTGTATTTCCAGCCATTTTACTCTCCTATACTTCTAATGTAAGCAGCTAATGCTTTTTCTTGTGTTGGATTTAATCTATCGTTAAAGCTAGGCATAGAACCTATATGACCTTTTTTACCGTTAGTTAATACAGCAAGTACTAAAGCATCATCATAATTTCTGATATTAGGACCAACAAAAGCCATACCTTTTCCATCTGCTCCGTGACATCCTGCACATACTGCGAAAGCAGCAGGTTGTTCACCTTTAAATCCACCCGCAACATATGTAGAAACCGCATCAATATCAGCTTGTTCCGTAAGCATCATTGGAGGCATACCTGCAGGGAAAGCAGTTACTAAATTGTTTGAACCGTTTTTAATAACATACTCAACACTCTCTTTAGAGATTCTGTGAGTTAAGTTTTGTGCTTTTCCGTTGATACCTTCTGCATCAACACCGTGACAAGGTGCACATTGTACCAAAAATACTGATTGTCCCATAGAAACTAAAGTATCTTCAGAAGGGTTTTCCCATTTTGAAGCAAATTTTGCATTATAATCATTTACTTCTTCATTCCATTGTCCAATTTGAGAAAATCCATTTGTTGGATAACCGATAGTCCAGTACCATAATAACCAAACCATTGTTCCGATAAATGCCAATGCCCATCCAGTAGGAATCGGGTTTCTATATTCACCGATACCGTCCCATTTTTCTTCAGCTAACTCACCGCTAGCCGTATCATTTTTAATTTGATTTACATATTTAAGCGCTACAAACACAGTAATAGTGATAATTGCAATTGCACCTAAAAATGTTAAACTATTTACATAGTCATCACTGTTAAAAGCGTCACCTGCTACATAGTAAGTTCCTGCTATTAAAGCGATGATAAGAATAATTCCACCTATTACCATAGATTTCATATCATTTCTCCTTCTCTTTATTCTCTTTTTCTTCTTTTCTATTTTCGAGAGGATCATTTGAAGCATCATCATCATGAACTAAGTTTGAATATTTTTCAAAATCTCTTTCACCCTTCTTGTCTCTTTTATAAATAGAGTAAGCATAAGAGTAAAATATGACAAAAACAATAAAAATTAAAAAAAACTTAGCATATCCATGAAATGTAAGTAAAGCTTCTTGATCCATTTTAACCTCTTATTTTAAAGAATTCAAATATGCAATTAATGCAACTATTTCAGGAACTTGACCGTTAGCAACGGCATCTTTTACAGCTTGGTGTTTCATATCTGCAGCAATCGCTTTTGCTTCTTCTTTAGCTTTTGCAATAGCTGTATCATAATCACCTAAAGCTACATCAACTTTTCCATCACCGTCAATATCAACGTCATATGGTGTATTAAATACTGTTTTAACTGTATAAGCTTCAGCATATGCAGTATCCAAATCTACCAAATTTGTAAACATATGAGGGTATGCCGGCATAATTGAACCTGGAACTACTGATGCAGGTTCCATCATATGGTTTTCATGCCAATCTGTAGTTCTGTAGTTACCGACTCTTTTTAAATCCGGACCTGTTCTTTTTGATCCCCATAAAAATGGTCTATCATAAGCATACTCACCAGATAAAGAGTACATACCATATCTATCTGTTTCAGATTTAAATGGTCTAATTAATTGTGAGTGACAAGCATTACAAGAGTCTTTGATATAGATTTGTCTACCAGCTAACTCCAATAATGTGTATGGTTTTGTACCAACTGTAGGTCTTGATTGTTTAGCAAAATCAGGGATTATTTCAACAATACCTGCAAATGCAACGAAAATAAATACTAGTACCGCAAAGAAAAACGGTCTTTGTTCAAACCAATGAAACATTTTAACCTCCTTCTTTCTACGCTGCTACTGGCGAAGCATTTACTGGTTCTTTATCAAGTACTCTACCTGCTGTTGCAGTTTTGTACATGTTATATGCAAATAAAAAGAATCCAATTAGGTATAATAACCCACCAACAGCTCTAATTGTGTAATATGGATGTAATACTGTTACAGTATCAATAAAAGAGTAAACCAATGAACCATATTCGTCATAAGCTCTCCACATCATACCTTGAGTAATACCTGCAATCCACATTGATGTAAAGTATAATACGATACCGGTTGTTTGTAACCAGAATTGAGTATCAAGTAATGATTTAGAATAAATTTCTCTTCCGTAAATTCTTGGTGCCATATGGAATAGTGCAGACATAATCATAAATGCAACCCATCCTAATACACCGTCATGTACGTGACCTGGAATCCAATCTGTAAAGTGTGCAATTGCATTAACAGATTTAATTGATTGAATAGGTCCTTCTATTGTAGATAACATATAGAAAGTTGAAGCTAATACCATAAATTTAATTAACGTATTAGTTTGTAATTGTTGCCATTCACCTTTCATTGTTAAAAGCATATTAATAGCTGATCCCCATGATGGTAAAATAAGAACAATAGACATAACAGAACCCATAGTTTGCATCCAGTCAGGAACAGTAGAGTAAACTAAGTGGTGTCCTCCAGCCCAAAGATAAACAAACATCAATCCCCAGAATGCCAAGATAGATAATTTATAAGAGTAAACATTTTGTCCAGACTCTTTTGGTAAAAAATAATAAATCATAGCAATAATAGGTGTTGTAAATACGAATGCAACAGCATTGTGTCCATACCACCATTGAACTAAGGCATCATTTGTACCTGAATACATAGATACTGAGTGAATCCATGAACCATATCCTGATACTAGTGCAGTCGGAACTTCCAAGTTATTAAATAAGTATAACATTGCAATTGCAATAAAACATGCAATATAATACCAAAGAGAAATATATAGAGTTCTTTCTCTTCTAATTCCTATAAGTCCAAAAATTGAAATACCCCAAAGTACCCAAAAAACAACTACAAGTAAATCTATAGGCCACTCTAACTCAGCATACTCTTTTGAAGTTGTAACACCAGCAAATAGTGTAACTACCGCTAAAAGAATAGTAATAAAGTAAACATAAAAATGAAGTTTACCGATTGCCAATAAAAATGGTGACTCTTTAAGAGATACTTTTAAAACTCTTTGCCCAACATAATACCATGTAGCAAAGATACCGCTAAGAGTAAAACCAAAAGCAACACCATTTGTGTGGATAGGTCTTAATCTACTGAATGTACCATACTCCCCTGCTAAATTACTTAACTCAGGAAATGCTAATTGAAACGCTAGAACTACACCTAACGTTAAACCAATGATACCAAACAGAATAGTTGCAAAAGTAAATAACTTCGCAACCGAGTAATCATACTCAATTCGTGCGCCGTTTTGCATCAATCTCCTCCTACTAATTTTTTTACAAGTCACTTTTCTGTCACTTATTCAGCTAATAATAGCTAACACAAACTTAAATTTAACAAAAAATTAACACTTTTTTTAATCAATCTAATAAATATTTTTTTTTAAGGTAATCTTAATTATCTGAAATTTTTAAGAGCTTGTTGAGCTTCTCTCTTCATTGTTTTTTGTTTTAAATCTTCTCTTTTATCATGAAGTTTTTTACCTCTGGCAGTTGCTATTTGCATTTTTATTATATTTTTTGAATTAAAATACAATTTAAGAGGAACCAATGTTATTCCGTCTTTTGTAACTTTTGAGTAAAGTTTTTCTATCTCTTTTCTATGAAGCAAAAGTTTTCTTGCTCTTTTTTCATCAGGTCGGTAGGTACTGTGAGTCGTACTTAAATGTGTAATATGCATATTTAAAACAAAAACTTCATTTTTTATAATTCTAATATGTGAATCTTTTAAATTCACTCTTCCTTGCCTTGCAGCTTTTACTTCACTTCCTTCTAAAACTACTCCTACTTCAAGAGTATCTAATATCTCATAATCATGGAAAGCTTTTCTGTTTTTAAATACTAAATTTTTTTTTACTTCTTTTTTACTCATATTTTACCTTAAAAAAAGAACTCCCGCTGCCGCTGAAGAAATAGTTGTTTTTATTAAAATCATTTAATTTCACATATAAATCCGCCGCAGGTTCAAAAAGATCGTTGGCTTCAAAGATATTATACATCTTCATAATCTGCTTAGATTTTAAATTTAGCAGCTTTTCTTTTTCATCTTTTTTAATTTCTTTATAAAATTTATCTCTAAATCTTGTAAAAATCTCTGCCGTGTTACATTTGATATTAGGAGTTATAATATCAAAATCTAAAATCTCTTCTTCAAACTTTTCTACGATTTCACCGATTCCCGTTACATTTGCACTGTTATATTCATATATAAAAAAAGGAACGTCTGCTCCTATTTGAACACCTATTTGTGCTAATTCATCTTTAGAAAGTTCTAAATTACAAGCTTCATTTACCATAAGCATAAAAGTTGCGGCGTTTGAACTTCCTCCGCCAAGACCTGCGAACTCAGGAATCTTTTTATTTACTATTACACAATTTTTTTTAAAATATTCTTCAATTTTAGGAAAATTCTCTTTTAATTTTTCATATGCTTTATATATTGTATTTTTTTTGGTTTCACATCCAAAATTTCCCACTAATGAAAAAGTTTCGAACACTCCTTCTTCAAAAGTAATTAAATCATATAAAGAGGGTACTTTTACAAATCTAGAGACGATTTCGTGATAATTTCCTCTTTTTCCTGAAATTTTCAAAAAAATATTGACTTTTGCATAAGATCTTCTAATCAATTTAAATTTACCTTATTTAACATATATTTTACTTCATCTTTATCAATTCGGATTATACTGAAAAAATCATCAAACCTGATTATATACTCTCCCTCTTCTTGTATCTTTAAAAATTTTTTTTGAATTTTTTTACCGTTTTCAAAATAACTTTTATCACCTAAATAGATATTCTCTTTTAGATCCAAATACTCTAAAGGATTCAAATCTTTTTCATTTTCAAATTTAAACTTACCCTCATTTAATCTATTTAAAAAACTTAAAGTACCTACTCTTTCTAATTTTCTAAGTAAAATTTGTGCCAGACTTCTTATATATGAGCCTTCACTAACTGTTGCTTCAAAAGTTATAAAAGGGTGTCTGTATGAAATAAACTTTGTATCAAAAATTTCCATTTTTGATTTTTTCATTTCAACTTCTTCACCGTTTCTAGCCATTGCATAAGCTCTTTTCCCGTTGATTTTTTTTGCCGAAAATTTTGGAGGATAATATTCGTGTATTCCAATTAAATTTTTTATCTCTTTTTTTAAAAGCTCTTCGTTTATCTTCTCTTCATTGTTTATTGAATCAATATTCTCTATATCCAAAGACTTAGATACTGTTCCCAACCAAATTACCGCTTTATAAGTTTTTGGTGTTTTTTTTAGATAATTAAAAAGTTTTGAGTATTGACCGAAAGCTACAATTAAACATCCACAGGCAAAAGGATCTAAAGTTCCGCTAAAACCTGCTTTTTTATTTCTGTATTTTCTTTTTATTTCATTTAAATACGAGTTTGAACTTCTATTTATGGGTTTATTTACAACAATTAATTTATTTAACTGCTTATTATCATAAAGTCTTTTTTGCATATGATTAGATTTTTTCAACAAAAGATGAAAGGATATCTCTTCTAGTTCCGCCAAAATTAATTGTTAGTTTATAATCTTTTCCAGCTTTTGATGCTTTTTGAACTCTTCCCATTCCAAAAATTTTATGTTGTACCAAATCTCCTTTTTTATAAGAAGATTGTTTTTCAATAGTCAAACTGCCTTTAATAAGTCCCGATTCACTTAAGAATCTGCTTTTTAGCAAGGTTGCTCTTTTACCTTTATAAAATCTTGAGTGAACAAAAGATAGAGTTAATCTGTCCATTGCTCTCGTAATTGCGACATATCCTAATCTTCTCTCTTCTTCAATATTGCTTCCTTCCCCGATAATGGGAAAAAATCCCTCTTCAAGCCCTATTATAAAGATATGTTTATACTCTAAACCTTTTGAAGAGTGAATACTCATCATTGAAACAGCTTGATCGTTTAATTCACCCTGTTCGGATTCTAAAGCAATCTCATTTAAAAAATCTTCCAAATTAAGATGAGGATTTTGTATAAAGAAATCTCTGATATATCCGTAAAACTCATCGATATTTGCTTGTCTGTCAAAACCGTCTGGAACGGAATCAAAAGAGGCTCTATAATCAAAAGTATCTTCAAAAAGATCCAAAAATCTCATTTTTGATTCTTCTAAAGTATCTCTTAAGTCCATTATTGAAGCAATAAAAACTTTAAGTGTTCTTGAGTTTTTCTTACCTACTATTGCAGTAAGTTCTTCAGGTGAACTCTCTTCAATAATTGAGAAAATAGGTTTTTTTAACTCAATAGACTTTGCATCAAGTTTTTCTATAGTGGTTTTTCCGATTCCTCTTTTTGGTTTATTTACTACTCTTTTAAAAGAGAAATTATCGGTTGAATTAGTTAATATTCTAAAATATGCGATTAAATCTTTAATCTCCGCTCTTTCGTAGAACTTCATACCGCCTATTAGTTTATAGTTGATTCCTGCTTTGTTAAAGCCCTCTTCTAAAGATCTTGAAAGGGCATTAACTCTAAAAAGTATTGCTATATCTTTTGCAGATTCACCTTCTATTATAAGTTTTTTTATATCGTCTATAATTTTTCTTGTCTCTTCAGTTTCATCTTGAGACTCATAAACTTTTACGCTGTCGCCTTTTTGTCTAGTTCCTATAAGTTTTTTACCTAAACGGTCTCTGTTATGTTCTATTAGTTGATTAGCATGCTCTAAGATTGTATCTGTAGATCTATAATTCTCTTCTAGTTTTATAACTTTCGTATCTTTAAAGTTATCTGCAAAATTCAAAATATTTTTTATGGTTGCTCCACGCCAGCCGTAAATTGATTGGTCGTCATCTCCTACTACACATAAATTTTCATGAGTAAAACATAATTTTCTTAGAAGTTTGTATTGCAGTTCATTCGTATCTTGGTACTCATCAACCATCACATATTGATATTTTTCACTTATTTGCTTGGCTAATTGCTCATTCTTCTCCAAAATTAAATAAGGAAGAAGAAGTAAATCATCAAAATCTACCAAATTGTTTTTTAATAAGTATGCCTCATATTTTTCATATATATCCGCTATTTGTTGATAAAGTTTTAATTGTGCTGCTGCTTTTGCTTCACTTGGGGTTAAAAGAGTATTTTTATATTTTGAGATTTCCGATACCAATAAAGAGGTTGTAATCTCTTTGTCAATAGATTTTAAAATTCTTTTTTTATCATCATTATCAATTATTATAAAAGAGTTTTTTCTACCTAATTCCGTCATATAAAATTTTAAAAAAAGCAGACCGAATTTATGGAAAGTACATAACAAAGGAGGAGTATTTATCATATTAGGATCAATCATTGAAAAAGCTCTTTCTCTCATTTCCGTGGCAGCTTTGTTCGTAAAAGTAAGAGTCAAAATAGAGCTAGGATCGATTCCTATGGAGATTAAATAAGCGAGTCTTGTTGTAATAGTTTTTGTTTTCCCTGAACCTGCACCTGCTAAAATCAACAGCGCACCGTCTATATGTTGTGCCGCAATTTGTTGTGATTTATTTAGTGAATTTAAAAAATTTTCCGACATTTTCTCTCCATTTAATATAAATTATATCATAATTTCTATAAATTAACTCTTCTTTAATATTTTTGTTTATAAACAAATGTTATTATTATCATTACAAATTATAAAAGGTAACCAAGTATGTTAACAGATTTTGCAAAATTAGAGACTTTTTTAACAGTAGTAAGAGAGAAATCTTTTTCTAAAGCATCTGCAAAATTAGGCATATCACAACCGGCAGTAACTCAACAAATGAAATTTATTGAAGACTACTTAGATGTGCAGGTTGTAGATAGAAAGAAAAACGGTATTAGACTTACAAAAGAGGGTCAAATGCTATATTCTATTGCACAAAAAATTGAAAGATGCGTAAACAATGCAGAGAAAGAGTTACTTAAAATAATGAACAAAGATGTTACTTTTGTATTTGGAGCTTCATTTATAATCGGAAATTATATTTTGCCTAGATTTTTAAATAATCTAAAAGAGAATATCAACAATGATGTATCAATAAATGTTTCAGTTTCTCATAAAGCTATTGAAGATTTATTAGATAAAAAAATTGATATGGCATTGGTTGAAAACTATATCCCTGACGAGAATATAATATATAGAGAATGGATGGATGATGAAATCGTAATATTCTCAAATCAAGAGCTGCCTGCTAAAGCTAAAGCCGATGATTTATTATCTTATAAATGGGTATGTAGAAATCCGGATTCTCATACAAGACTTATTTTTAAAGAGTCTTTAGACAGAGCAAATTATCCCGATTGTGACACTTTTGATGTTACAAGTGAAGTTACAAGTGCAACAACTATTGTTCAAACAGTTTTACACTCTGACAAAAACGAAAGACCGACAGTTTCAATCGTATCAAGAAATGCTATTGAATCACTTCTTAAAGCCGGTGCTTTATATGAATCAAGAATCGGTAATCATAAGATGTCGAGAAAACTTTATATTGCTTACAGAAAAGATAGAAAACATGACGCATTTATTGAAAATGTCGTAGACTATCTGTTAAAAGTAAAATAATACTAAGAGAAGACTCTTAGTATTTTAATCCCTCTTTTAATAAGGCTTTTCTTATTTTTTTTATTTGATTATGTTTATTTTTACACCAAAGAGGTGCTAGAAGAGAGCTGTCTTCTATTCCTGCCGTTACTCTTTGAACAGAGATTCCCTCAGGTAGATTTTTAATTGATTTTACAACCGTATCCACATATAAATCTTCTGTTATTGGAGTAAATTGACCTCTTTTATACTCTTTTGTAAGAAGTGTATTTTTAACTACATACAAAGGATGAAACTTTATTGAATCAACTTTTAACTCAACTGTCTGTTTAAAAGTGTTTAGCATCATTTCCTGAGTTTCATCGGGAAGTCCGTAGATTAAATGTCCGCAAACATTCAAACCTCTTTGTTTTGTTTTTGTAATCCACTTTTTAATATTTGAAGAGTCATCTCCTCTGTTTATTCTTTCTAAAGTATTATCGTAAAAAGATTGTATTCCATACTCAACCCAAATCTCCTTATCTTTTGACAACTCTTCTAAAAAGTCTAATATCTCATCTGTCATACAATCAGTTCTTGTACCGATTGATAAACCGATTACATTATCAAAACTAAGAGCTTTTGTATACAGAGCTTTTAAAGTTTCAAGAGGAGCATAAGTATTTGTAAAAGATTGGAAATAGACTATGAATTTTTTTGCACCGAATTTATTTTCCAATCTTTGTTTTGTTGCATTAAACTGCATCTCTAACTGCATAAGCTGTTTATCTAAAAAAGGATTTTTATCGACTCTGGGATTTAATTTGAAGCTTGGTTTTCTCTCTTGTAAATTTGGAGAAAAGGAATCGTTTTCGCAAAAACTGCATCCACCTTTGGCAACAGTACCGTCAATATTAGGACAAGTAAATCCTGAAATTGAAATAGGTGTTTTATAAACTTTTTGTTTAAACTTTTTTTTAAAGTACCTACCTATGGTAAGTACTTCTTTTGTTTTCTGATTTTTTATAGAAATATTGTTATTTTGTAACGAAATAGTCACCGTCAAAACTTTCTAATGCGTAATGTCTGTCGTTTCCTATAGAATCTACTAAGTCTTGAATAGATAGATATTCCAAACTATCTGCTTCAATATATTCACAGATTTCATCTTTTGTCATTCTATGGGAGATAAGTTCATCTTGATTTGGAGTATCGATTCCGTAAAAATTAGGGAATTTTATTTCAGGACTTGCAACTCTGAAATGTACCTCTTTGGCTCCTGCTTCTTTTAACATTCTAACTATTCTTTTTGAAGTAGTTCCTCTTACAACAGAATCATCGATTACAAGCAGAGATTTACCCTCAATTAATGATCTCATGGGAGATAGTTTCATCTTGACTTTCATATTTCTCATCTCTTGAGTAGGTTCAATAAAAGTTCTTCCCACATAATGATTTCTGATAATTCCGTATTTAAAAGGTACTCCGCTTTCTTGCGAATATCCAAGTGCTGCAGGAACTCCCGAATCTGGAACAGGTATAACCATATCGGCTTTTATATGGCTGTTTTTATCATTTCTTGCAAGAGTTTTCCCCATATTTTCTCTTGTCATATAAACATTTTTACCGTCAATTACAGAATCAGGTCTTGCAAAATATACATATTCAAAAGCGCAAGGTCTAAACTCAGGTTCAAAAAGTTGAATAGATTCAGGTTCATCGCTTTTTTTAGAGAAAATCAACATCTCTCCCGGTCTTATATCTCTTATAAATTCAGCATCAACTAATTCAAAAGCGCAAGTTTCACTTGAAACTATATAACCCCCTGATTTTAATCTTCCTAAAGACAGAGGTCTGATTCCGTATCTATCTCTTATTACAAACTGTTTATTTCTTGATTGAATAATAAAACAATATGCTCCGATAGTTTTTTGTAGAGCTTCTACTATTCTATCTCTTAATCTATCTTTCGAATTTTTAGCGATTAAATGAATAAGATTTTCCGTATCCATACCTGTTTGAAAAATTGCACCATTGTCTATAAGCTCTTTTCTAACTTCTTCTTTATTAATTAAATTTCCGTTATGAACTATAGATATTTCACCCAGCTTATATTTTGCAAATACAGGCTGTGCATCCAAAATAGAATCGCTTCCTGCAGTAGAGTATCTATTATGCCCTATTGCCATATCCCCTTTTAAATATTCTAAAGCTTTGTTATTAAAAACTTCAGAAACCAAACCTCTATCTTTTTTTGTATAAATTTTACCTTCACAAGAAGATGAAATTCCTGTTGCTTCTTGTCCTCTGTGCTGCATAGAAAAAAGAGCCAAAGAGGCTAATCTCGCAGCATTCTCATTACCGTAAATTCCAACTATTGCACACATGTTAAACCTCTTATAAACCTAAACAGTCATTGATTGAATATAAACCGGCTTCTTGGTTTATTAACCATTTAGCAGCTTTTATAGCACCTTTTGAAAAAGTGTTTCTTGAAGTTGCAGTATGATGAAGCTCTATAAATTCACCGTCATTGTAAAGACCAACCGTATGTTTCCCTACAATATCTCCACCTCTTAAACTCATCACGCCTATCTCATCTTTTGTTCTAGCGCCGATTACACCGTCTCTACCTGATACTCTTACCGTATCTAAATCCAAATCTCTTGCACGTGCGGCATGTTCTGCTAGAGTCAATGCCGTACCTGAAGGTGAATCAACCTTGTATCTATGATGCTGTTCCACAATTTCACAATCGAAATCTCTTAAAGCTTTACTTGCAAGAGATACCAATTTATTTAAAACTGCAATTCCCAAACTCATATTTGTCGCATATAAAACAGGAACAATTTTTGAAGCTTCTATAAGGAGGTTTTGCTGATGTTTATTAAAACCTGTTGTAGCAATTACCAACGGTTTTCCACCGTTTTCTACAACTTCTTCTAGTAGGCTTTGAGTAGCCGCAGGAGCAGAAAAATCAATTACAACATCACAAGAATCTATTAAAGTTCTTATATCATTTGTTACGACAGTTCCTTCAGGAACACTCTTCTTTAGTTTGTTTACAACATGACAAGCAGACAAATTTGCCTCTTGATCAAGTTCTAAATCATCAATTAAAAGTGAACCTACTCTTCCTGTACTTCCCAGAATACCTACATTAATCATAAAATTTTCCTCTTATCCTAAATATTCAATTATATTTACAGCTGCTGTTGCACCGTCACCCGCTGCACATACAACTTGTTTTGCTGCATCAATTCTAACATCACCTGCCGCATATAGTCCCGGAACCGATGTTTTCATTTTTAAATCAACAATAACTTGTCCTTGCTCATCTAAATCGCAAAGAAAAGAACCGTCTTCTTGTTTTAAAGGTTCATTTAATACATCTCTTCCGACAAAAACAAAAACACCGGGAACTGCTAAATCTCTAATTTCCCCTGACTCTTTGCTTTTTACTTTAAGACCCGTAACTCCCGAAGCATCTCCGTAAACCTCTTCTACAGTTACATTTGTCACTTCTTCTATGTTTTCACAAGCTTTCATATGTTCTATTGTACTTGGCGCTGCTCTATAAGTATCTCTTCTATGAACTAAATATACTTTAGAACAAATTTTTGATAAATAAACTGCCTCTTCCAAAGCAGAATCACCACCGCCTACTAATGCTACTTCTTTATTTTTATAGAAAAATCCGTCACAAGTTGCACAAGTTGAAATTCCTCTACCGAAAAACTCATTTTCACCTTTAAATCCGGCTTTTCTTGGAACTGAACCCGTTGCTAGAAGAACTGATTTTGCTTCTTGTGTTTTCCCGTCAGAAGTTGTAACAGTGAAGATATCTCCGTTTTTAGTTACTCTGCTTACTTGACTCATTTCATGTTTCAAACCGAATTTTTGGCATTGTTCAGGCCAGTTTTGCATTAAATCCATACCTGACATTATCTCACCTTGTCCCGGATAGTTTTCAATTTCCGAACTTCCTGTAATTTGACCGCCTGGCATACCCATTTCAAACATAGTTACATCTTTTAAACCACCTCTAGTTGCGTATAAACCTGCAGTAAGTCCGGCAGGACCTCCACCAATAATTGCTAAATCTAACATAAATTCATCCTTTTTCTTTGTTATACTAAATAAAAAATGTAATTCACTTGTGCTCTTTTTTATAAGGGCACAATAATACTAAAATTTAATTAATCTTAGGCTTAATTAAATTCCACAATATGGATAATATTTTTCTTTTAGTAATTTTTGTCAAATTAAACAATAATTCATATAAATGTCAGCTTTGACGAATTATTATTGATAAAAATTTAACTACTTCTAAGGTATTATACATACTTTGCTATAAAGGATTCATAATGGAAATATTAGATAAATTTATATCTCAAGCTTCAGGCTTCGTATGGGGAATTCCCATGCTTGTTCTTCTTGTGGGAACAGGATTATTTTTAACAATTCGTTTAAAAGGTATGCAGTTTTGGGCATTAGGTCATGCAATAAAACTGATTTTTCATAAAGAAAAAAGTGCAAAAGGTGATATCTCCCATTTTCAAGCACTTATGACGGCACTTGCCGCAACAGTGGGAATAGGAAATATTGTCGGAGTTGCAACGGCAATTACTTTCGGTGGTCCAGGAGCAGTCTTTTGGATGTGGATTACGGGTTTGGTCGGAATGGCGACAAAATATTCAGAAGCAATATTAGCCGTAAAATATAGACAAAAAGGTAAAAACGGCTATAAAGGCGGACCTATGTATTATCTTGCAGAGGGATTAAAAATGCCCAAACTTGCCTTTGCCTTTGCACTTTTTACAGTAGTTGCTTCTTTCGGTATAGGGAATATGACCCAATCAAACGCAGTTGCAAACGCAATGAGTTCACAGTTTAATACTCCTACTTGGGTTACGGGGATTATTCTTCTTACTATTACTTCTTTTGTTATAATAGGCGGTATTAAATCAATAGGAAAAACAACCTCTTTTTTAATTCCTTTTATGATAATTGCTTATGTTCTTACCTCTTTAATAATTATTATTACAAACTATGACAAAGTAGGTGATGCTTTTTATCTTATTTTTTACCATGCTTTTAATCCTATTGCAGCAGGAGGAGGTTTTGCAGGTGCGGCAGTTGCGGCAGCTATTAGATACGGTATTGCAAGAGGTGTATTTTCAAATGAATCAGGTTTGGGTTCTGCTCCTATTGCAGCAGCTGCGGCTAAAACAAACGATCCCGTAAAACAAGCTCTTGTATCTATGACTCAAACTTTTATTGATACTTTGGTTGTTTGTACAATGACTGCCGTTATTATTTTAATGGCTCCCGTTTGGACAACAGGAGGAAGTGCAGGAGAACTTACTTTAAAAAGTTTTCAATTCTTTTTAGGAGATTTTGGATCAATAATAATAGTAATTGCGACAATTCTTTTTGGATATTCAACGATTCTTGGTTGGTCATATTACGGAGAAAGAGCCTTTGAGTATATTTTCGGAGATAAATCAATCAAAGTTTACAGAATTGTTTTTGTCAGTTTTATTGTAGTCGGAGCCATGACAGAACTTAAACTTGTATGGAACTTCTCTGATTTGGCAAATGGATTAATGGCAATTCCAAACTTAATCGCACTTCTACTTCTTTCTAAAGTAGTATCTGAAGAGACAAACAGATATTTCAAAAATTAGTACAAAAACGCAAGTTTTTGTACACTTTTACCTAAAAATTAAAATAAATTTAAAATTTTATACTAAAAATCACATTAAAGTCACTTTGCATTTGTAAACTTTCACCATCGTTAAAAACCTCTTAAAGGAGAAGAGAATGGAGAAAATTATAGAAGCCTTTACTGGTACAGATCCAGAAGGTAAAAAAAGTAGAATTCCTGCAAAACTGGACAAAGCGTTGACAGCTACAGGAGTTGCTCTTGCAATTTTTATGATGGCACATATGTTTTTTGTATCCACAATTCTTTTTGGTGAAAAAGCTATGTATACAGTTACAAAGATGTTTGAACTGAACTTTATTTTTGATGAAGGCTTACCTTTTATCGTAAGTATTTTTGTTGCAGCAGTAACTGTGATTTTTATTGTACATGCAATACTTGGAATACGAAAATTTCCTATTTCTTATCGTGCCTATCTTAGAATAAGAGAACATGCAAAGATGATGAAACATACAGATACTTCAATGTGGATGTTTCAATGGATTAGTGGTCTTATTATGATGTTTGCGGCAATGATTCATTTGTATATTATGTTTACTCAACCGGAGAATATAGGTCCATATTCAAGCTCACATAGAGTTGTTAGTGAACATATGTGGCTTTTATATATGGTTTTATTAATTTGCGTGGAACTTCACGGGTCAATAGGACTTTATAGAGCTGCAATGAAATGGGGCTGGTTTGATGGAGAAAATCCAAAAGAGAACAGAAAAAAAATGATTAAAGCAAAAAAAATCATCAGCTTTTTCTTTTTGGTCTTAGGAGCATTTACTCTTTTAGCTTATATTAAAATAGGTATTGAAAGAGCCGATCATGTACCTATGAAATATAATCCAAATAATTCAATAGAAATAATTAAAAGATGAGGGTTTTGCTATGAAAATTAAATATTGTGATGCATTAGTTATAGGTGGCGGATTAGCAGGATTACGTTCTGCGGTTGCAGCTGCTAAAAAAGGTTTAAGTACAACGGTTTTGAGTCTTGTTCCGGTAAAAAGATCTCATAGTGCCGCAGCACAAGGCGGTATGCAAGCCTCATTAGGTAATGCAAAAATGAGTGAAGGTGATAATGAAGATGTTCACTTTGCGGATACCGTAAAAGGTTCGGACTGGGGATGTGATCAAGAAGTAGCAAGAATGTTTGTTACAACAGCACCAAAAGCAATTAGAGAGTTGGCTTCTTGGGGTGTTCCTTGGACAAGAATAAAAAAAGGAAACCATGAAGCAGTCATCAATACAAAAAGAACAACAATTTTTGAAGAAGATAATAAACACGGACTTATCAATTCAAGAGACTTCGGCGGTACAAAAAAATGGAGAACCTGTTATACTTCCGATGCTACAGGTCATACAATGCTTTTTGCCGTTGCAAATGAGTCTTTAAAATTAAATGTAAATATCGAAGATAGAAAAGAAGCAATCGCTTTAATTCATGAAAACAATAGATGTTACGGTGCAGTTGTAAGAGATTTAATCACAGGTGAAATTGCAGCATATGTTGCAAAAGGAACTTTAATAGCAACAGGTGGTTACGGAAGAATTTTTGAAATTACTACGAATGCAGTAATTTGTGAAGGTATCGGTACTGCTATTGCTTTAGAAACAGGTGTTGCAAAATTAGGAAATATGGAAGCAGTTCAATTTCACCCAACTCCACTTTTCCCATCAGGTATTCTATTAACTGAAGGTTGTAGAGGAGACGGTGGAGTTCTAAGAGATAAAGACGGACACAGATTTATGCCTGATTATGAGCCGGAGAAAAAAGACCTTGCAAGTAGAGACGTTGTATCTAGAAGAATGGTTGAACATATGAGAAAAGGTAAAGGTGTAGAATCTCCTTACGGTACACACCTTTGGCTTGATATCTCAATTTTAGGTAGAGAACATATTGAAAAGAATTTAAGAGACGTACAAGAGATTTGTGAATACTTTGCCGGTATTGACCCGGCAGATGAAGGAAGAAAAGGTTGGGCACCGGTTCACCCAATGCAACACTACTCTATGGGTGGTATTAGAACTAAACCAACAGGTGAATCACAAACTTTAAATGGACTATTTAGTGCCGGTGAAGCTGCTTGTTGGGATATGCACGGATTTAACAGACTTGGCGGTAACTCAGTTTCTGAAACTGTTGTTGCAGGTATGATTGTCGGTAACTATTTTGCTGATTATTGTATTGCGAACCAAGTAGATATTAAAACAGAAGTTATTGAAAAATTTGTTTTTGAAAAAGAAGCATACATGAAAGAACTTGTATCAAAAGATTCAGGTGAAGATGTGTTTAGAATCAAAAACAGAATGAAAAAAATCATGCAAGAACATGTTGGTATCTTTAGAGATGGGAATGGACTTTTAAGTGCAGTTACTGAACTTGAACAACTTTATATCAAATCTCAAAATGTTGCTGTCAAAAATAAACAATTATCAGCAAACCCTGAACTTGAAGAAGCATATAGAGTTCCAATGATGCTTAAAGTTGCACTTTGTGTAGCTAAAGGTGCACTTGACAGAACTGAATCAAGAGGAGCTCATACAAGAGAAGATTATCCAAAAAGAGATGATGAAAACTGGTTAAAAAGAACACTTACTTCATGGAAAGATGGAAATACTATGCCGACAGTTGAGTATGAGCCGTTAGATATTATGAAAATGGAAATTCCTCCCGGATTTAGAGGATACGGAGCAAAAGGTAATTTAATAGAAAATCCTTTAAGTGCAAAAAGACAACTAGAAGTTGACCATATAAAAGAAGAGATGGAATCAAAAGAAAAAGACAGATATGAAATCCAAGATGCACTTATGCCGTTTGAATTACAAGAAGAGTATAAAAAAAGAAATGTAAGATTAGGAGATTAAAATGGCTAGAGAATTAACAATAAGAGTTCTTAGATATAACCCGCAAGATAAGAATGAGCTAAGAGCTTATTTCCAAGAATATAAAATCAAAGAAGCAGATAGTATGACAATCTATCTTGCTCTTACACAAATCAGAGAAACCATGGATGCAGGTCTTAGTTTTGACTTTGTTTGCAGAGCAGGTATTTGCGGAAGTTGTGCAATGATGATTAACGGTCGACCTAGACTTGCTTGTAGAACATTAACAAAAGATTTACCCCAAGAGATTGTATTACTTCCTCTTCCTACTTTTAAACTTATAAAAGATTTATCTGTTAATACAGGGGAATGGATGGATGCAATGAGTAAAAGAGTCGAATCATGGATTCACTCTTCAAAAGAGATTGATATTTCAAACATTGAAGAACCTATAGAACCGGAAGTTGCAGATGCCGTATTTGAACTTGACAGATGTATTGAGTGCGGTTGTTGTGTAGCAGGTTGCGGAACAAAACTTATTAAAGAAGATTTCGTCGGAGCTGTAGGATTAAACAGAATTGCAAGATTTGAATGTGATCCCCATGATGAAAGAGATGCAGAAGATTATTATGAATTAGTTGGTGATGATAACGGTATTTTTGGATGTATGACACTTCTTGGTTGTGAAGATACTTGTCCAAAACATCTTCCTTTACAAAATAAAATTGCATATATGAGAAGAAAATTAGCAACAGTAAAAGGTTCATAAGTCTAATTGCACACATTTAAAAAAGAATTGTCGACTGTAAAAGGTTTGTAAAACAACTTACTTATAGGAGTGTAGAAAAAATGAAAAAAATTACAGAGAAAGATATTCAACAAAGTATCGCAGACGCAATACAATATATATCGTACTACCATCCGGAAGATTTCGTAAAAGGGATGGTAGAAGCATATGAGAAAGAGAAAAGTGAAGCAGCAAAAAATGCAATCGGACAAATATTAATAAACTCAAAAATGTGTGCAATGGGACATAGACCTCTTTGCCAAGATACAGGAAGTGTAAACGTATTTATAAAAGTAGGTACAAAAGCAGACCTTGATATCCAAAATGAGTTAGAAGATATTATAAACGCAGGTGTAGCACAAGGATATACAGATCCTGATAATACACTAAGATACTCAATCGTAAGTGATCCTGCAGGGGAGAGAAAAAATACAAAAAATAATACTCCTGCTGTTATTCATTATAGTGTAAATAACTCAGATAAAATAGAGATAACAGTTGCAGCAAAAGGTGGAGGAAGTGAAAATAAATCAAAATTCACTGTTTTAAATCCATCTGATAGTATTTATGACTGGGTTATGGAAAATGTAGCACATATGGGAGCAGGATGGTGTCCTCCTGGAATTTTAGGTATCGGTATCGGTGGAAATCCCGAAAAAGCAATGCTAATGGCAAAAGAGTCTTTAATGGGTCATTTAGATATTCATGAACTTAAAGCAAGAGGTCCTAAAAACGCAGTTGAAGAGTTAAGACTTAAACTATATGAAGATATTAATAAACTAGGTATGGGAGCTCAAGGATTAGGTGGTATTACAACCGTACTTGATGTTAAAATCTTAGATTATCCCTGTCACGCGGCATCTAAACCTGTAGCTATGATTCCAAACTGTGCAGCTACTAGACATATAGAGTTTGAATTAGACGGAAACGGACCTGCTACGTTTAATAAACCGGATTTAGATCTATGGCCAGATATTGAATTACCAATGGATACAATTAAAAGAGTAAATATTGAAGATTTAACAAAAGAGAACTTGTCTCAATTTAAATCAGGAGATACATTACTTCTATCAGGAAAAATCTTAACAGCAAGAGATGCAGCACATAAAAAAATAGTTGAATATAAAAATGCAGGTAAACCGCTACCAAACGGAGTAGATTTAAAAGATAGATTTATCTATTATGTCGGACCTGTTGATCCTGTAGGTAATGAAGTAGTTGGACCTGCGGGACCTACAACATCAACAAGAATGGATAAATTTACTAAAGATATGATGGAAATCGGAATCATGGGAATGATTGGAAAAGCAGAGAGAAAACAACCTACAATTGATTTAATCAAAGAGTATAAATCAATGTATTTAATTGCAACAGGCGGAGCTGCTTATTTAATTTCACAATCTATTAAAGGTGCTAAAGTTCTTGCATTTGAAGAGATGGGAATGGAAGCTATTTACGAGTTTGAGGTTAAAGATATGCCTGTTACGGTTGCCGTTGACACTGAGGGTAACTCTATTCATACTACAGGTCCTAAAAAATGGAGAACTATTTAAAGAGTTTAAACTTAACATAGGAGGTGCAAAAATAAAAAAAACATTAGCTTCTTATTAATTTAATTGTCCTATATAAGAGCTTTAGATAAATAGGCTAAAGCTCTTATCCCCCTCACTTATTCAAACCTTAAAGCATATTTTTTTACAAGAATGAATATTTATTCATAGTTTTTTGAAAAAACAGAGAAACATCACTTTTAGTTCATTTTAGACGATTAAAATTCTTTTAATTAAAGATAAACCTTAAGTATTATTTTTAAGATTTATTTAATATTTATAAAAGGATTGAAAATGACTAAAAGAATGGAACATGACTTAATTGGAGATAGAGAAATCTCAGAAAAAGTCTATTATGGTGTGCAAACATTAAGAGCAAAAGAGAACTTCAATATTACAGGAATTACTCTTTCTCAATTCCCTGCATTTATAACTTCTCTTGTAAAAGTGAAAAAATCTTGTGCATTGGCAAATTATGAATTGGGTTTACTTGAAGAGAACAAAAAAAATGCAATTTGTGAAGCTTGTGATGAGATTATGGACGGTGCTTTGCACGAAGAGTTTGTTGTTGATATGATCCAAGGCGGAGCCGGAACTTCTATCAATATGAATGCAAATGAAGTTATTGCAAACAGAGGACTTGAAATCTTAGGTCACAAAAAAGGTGAATATGCTTTTTTACATCCAAACAATGATGTAAATAAATCACAATCTACAAATGACTCATATCCTACAGCATTTAGAATTGCTTTATATGAAAAAATTTACGAACTTGTAGATGCAATGACTATTTTGAAAAATTCTTTAGGTAAAAAATCAAAAGAGTTCAAAGATATCATTAAAATGGGTAGAACTCAACTTCAAGATGCTGTACCTATGACATTGGGACAAGAGTTTCACTCATTCTCTACAATGATTGAAGAGGATATTCAAAGATTACTTGAAGCCCAACAATTAGTAAGAGAGATGAATCTTGGTGCTACTGCAATCGGAACAGGTATCAACTCACATCCTGAATATGCACATTTAGTAGAAGAAAAACTTCAAGATGTTACGGGAAGACCGTTTAAAACTGCAAAAGATTTAGTTGAAGCTACACAAGATACAGGAGCTTATGTACAAATCTCAGGAGTATTAAAAAGAATTGCGACAAAAATTTCAAAAATTTGTAATGATTTAAGACTTCTAAGCAGTGGACCAAGAGCCGGTTTAAATGAGATTAACCTTCCTGCAATGCAACCTGGTTCATCAATTATGCCTGGTAAAGTTAACCCTGTTATTCCTGAAGTTGTAAATCAAGTTGCATTTCAAGTTATCGGTGCAGATGTAACAATTACATTGGCTAGTGAAGGCGGTCAATTACAACTTAATGTATTTGAACCTGTAATTGCTTTTAACTTATTTAATTCAATTAATATGATGAAAAATGCTTTTGAAACATTAGCGAATAAATGTATTGACGGAATTACTGCAAATAAAGAGCATTGTAAAAATCTTGTTGTTAATTCTATCGGGCTGGTAACTGCTCTTAATCCGCATATCGGTTATGAAAACTCAACTTCAGTGGCTAAAGAAGCATTAGATAGCGGACAATCAGTATACGACATTGTTTTAAAAAGAGGTCTTTTAACAAAAGAAGAGCTTGAAGATATTATCAAACCTGAAAATATGATTAAACCAAGATTAATCAAATAACCCTTAGGTAAACAAAAAGAAGGAGGAGAAGATGTTAGGTTTAGAAATTGTAGTTGTATTAGGTGCAATATTTTTAGGTGCTCGTATGGGTGGTATCGGTATAGGTTATGCAGGTGGTATCGGGGTATTAATTCTATGTCTGTTTTTTGGACTAGAACCCGGAAGTATTCCAATCGACGTTATCTTGATTATTATGTCTGTTATTGCTGCAATTGCAGCAATGCAGGTTGCCGGCGGTTTAGATTATATGGTTAAAATTGCAGAAAATATTTTAAGAAAAAACCCAAAACATATTACATATTTAGCTCCTGCAGTTACATATTTTATGACACTTTTAGCAGGGACTGGACACACTGCATATTCAACTCTTCCTGTAATTGCGGAAGTTGCCAAAGAACAAGGTATTAGACCTTCAAGACCGCTTGGTATTGCAGTTGTAGCTTCACAAATTGCTATTACTGCTTCACCAATTTCAGCAGCAGTTGTTTTTTTAAGTGGAATTTTAGAACCTCTTGGAGTAGGCTACATTCAGTTATTGGCAGTTTGTATTCCAACAACATTTGTTGCTTGTATGATTACGGCTTTTGTTAGTAATTTCTTAGGTAAAGACTTAAAAGATGATTCTGTATATCAAGAAAGACTAAAAAAAGGCTTGGTTAAATTAAGAGGTAAAAGTGATATTGAAATTAAAAAAGGTGCAAAATTATCTGTTTTGATTTTTATACTTACAATCTTTTCAGTTGTAACATATGCAACTTTAATTAGTAAAAAAGTTGCAATAATCACTGACCCTTCTCTTCCAAGAAATGCAGCGATTATGGTATTTATGTTAGCTTGTGCAACAATTATTAGTTTAGCTTGTAAAGTCGATACTTCAAAAATTATCAGTGCATCAACTTTTAAATCAGGTATGAGTGCTTGTGTCTGTGTATTAGGTGTTGCATGGTTAGGAACTACATTTGTAGGAGCACATCTTGGAGAAATTAAAGATTTTGCAAGTACTTTACTAAATCAGTATCCTTGGATGCTAGCTGTTGCACTATTTTTTGCAAGTATGCTTTTATATTCTCAAGGTGCTACAACAAAAGCATTAATGCCCGCAGCCCTTGCTTTAGGTGTTGATCCCGTAACTGCCGTTGCATCATTTGCAGCAGTTAGTGCTTTATTTGTATTACCTACTTACCCTACACTACTTGCAGCAGTAGAAATGGATGATACAGGTTCAACTAGAATCGGAAAACTTGTATTTAATCACCCTTTTATGATTCCGGGAGTTTTAGCAATCAGTTTAAGCGTATTTTTTGGTTTCATATTAGGTGGAATCATTTTATCTTAAATAGATAAGTTCTTATAACAAAGGAGAAAAAATGAGAAAGTTATTAAAAAGAGTTGCAGTATTGAGTCTAATCGGTGCATCTATGCTTTTTGCAAAACCGAATATTACAATTTTGGCAACAGGAGGAACTATTGCAGGTGCAGGTGAATCATCTGTAAACAGTTCATACTCAGCAGGAGCAGTAACAGTAGATAAATTACTTGCAGCTGTTCCTGATATAAACAAATTGGCGACTATCAAAGGAGAACAAATTTCTAATATCGGTTCTCAAGAGATGACAAACAAAGTTTGGTTAAAACTTGCAAAAAGAGTAAATGAATTACTAAAAAAAGATAGTGTAGACGGTGTTGTAATTACACACGGTACAGATACAATGGAAGCAACTGCATATTTTCTAGATTTAACAGTAAAAATTAAAAAACCCATAGTTCTCGTAGGTTCTATGAGATCAGGTTCTTCAATGAGTCCTGACGGTCCTTTAAACCTTTATAATGCCGTTAGCGTAGCAACTTCTAAACAAAGTTTTAATAAAGGTGTTGTAGTTGTAATGAATGATGAAATTCATGCTGCAAGAGAGGTTACAAAAGTAAATACCTCAGCAGTAAATGCTTTTGCTTCTGTTAATACAGGGAAAATAGGAACTGTTTATTACGGAGATGTACACTATTATATGCAACCTTTAAGAAAACATACTTTTGATACAGAGTTTGATATTGAAAAAATCAATAAACTGCCTAGAGTTGATATTATATACGGTCATGCAGATGATACTGATTTATTTGTTAAAGCTGCAGTTAAAGCAGGTGCACAAGGAATTATCCATGCAGGAATGGGAAATGGAAATTTATTCCCAAAAACATTAGAAGCGTTGGATACTGCAAGTAAAGAGGGTGTTGTAGTAGCAAGAAGTTCAAGAGTCGGATCAGGTAGAACTAACCTTCATGGAGAGGTTAATGATAAAAAACACGGATTTATCGTAACAGACGATTTAAATTCTCAAAAAGCAAGAGTTTTATTGATGTTGGGTTTAACAAAAACTCATTATAGAGATAAACTTCAACAAATGTTCTTTGAATATTAAAAAAAGAAGAGAAGATTTTTTCTCTTCTCTTTTTTGAGTATAATAAGGTTCTTTTATTAAAGGTTTTAAAATGAAAAAATTTGCTCTAGTTATTCTTCTTCTATGTTTTTTCCACACTCTTCTTTTTGCATTGGAAAATAAAAATGTACTCATAATAAACTCATATCATAGAGGTTTTCAGTGGAGCGATAAAGTTATTACAGGTATAGAAAAAGTTTTATATAATACAAATATTAATATAAACGTTTTATACATGGATTCAAAAAGAATAGCTTCTGCTGAATATTATAAAGAATTAAAAGAGCTGTATCAAGTGCAGTTAAAAAAAGCAAATTATGATTTGATAGTTGCTCTTGATAAATTTTCATATGAATTTTCATTACAAAATTATAAAGAACTATTTAAAAATGAACCTCTTTATTTTATAGGAATAGAGCAATATTCAAAAGAGGATGTAAAAAAATACGGACTTGAAAAAAAAGTTTCAGGTCTACTTGAAAAAAGAGCAATAAAAGAGACAGTAAATATTATTCAAAAGTTAATCCCAAAACTTAAAAAACTCTATATTATAAATGATGCAAGTAAAAACGGGAAAGATAGTGATCCTTTTATACAAAAACTTATTCAACAAAAAAAAGAGAATATTGATATAGAGTATATAAGAGAATCAACTTTGAATGAATTATCTAAAAAATTTTCAAAATATAGAAAAAATGAAGCAATACTTTTTGTCAGATTTTACAACGACAGACACGGTAAACTTTATAAAAACAGCGAAATCGCAAATTTTATAAATAATTCTAATCTTCCCGTCTTTACTACTGATACTCTTTTTATAGGTAAAGGGTCAGCAGGAGGAAAACTTGTAAATGTAAATCATTTAGGTTTAGATGCAGGGAAAGATATATTATCTATACTAAATAAAGATATAAAAATGCCTTTTATTAAAAAAGAAGATTATTATGAACTTATTTTTGATTATAAAAAAGCTCAAAAATTTCAATTAAATCTAAGAAATTTAAAAGACAAATTTGTATATGTCAACTTTCCTAAATCTTTTTTCGATAGATACAGAAAATTTATTGACACGGTATTTATAATTTCACCATTTTTACTTCTTCTTATTTTCGGTCTTATTCATAATTTAATACTTAAAATTCGCAGTTCAAAGATATTACAACAAAGAATAGAATTAGACAAAATTCTTTTAAATGCCATTAAAAGTCCTATCGTATGGCAGGATGAAAGAGGTAAAATAGTCACGTCAAATACAAAATTTAATGAATTTATGAAACTTAAAGAAGTAAATAATCTTAACATTGCAAAATCACTTGAAGAAGCTGAGAACTCTTCTATAAAAGAACTTTTAAAACCTTTTATTAATAAAAAACTAGGAAACAATGAATTAATAATAAAAAACAACCATAACAAAGAAAAAATATATTTGATTCATCAAACAGATTATATAGAAAATATTTACAAAACAAGCGGTACGGTTACGGTTTTAACAGATATTACAAAAGAGAGACAGGCCATAGCGGAAAAAGCAAAACACCAAGAGTTTATAATACAACAAAGTAAACTTGCCGAAATCGGCGAAATCTTCTCCTCTATTGCCCATCAATGGAAATCTCCTTTGGTCGAGATTGCCACTATTGCTCAGGAACAAATATTTAATGCAGAAGGTGAAATAGATGAAGTAAATAACAAATACGTGAATGATATTATGATTCAAGTAAGATATATGACTGAAACTATTAATAATTTTCAAAAATTTATTATGCCTTCTACTAAAAAATCGGTTTTTGATATAAGTGAATCTGTTTATGAAATGCTTGAAATCATCAGACACAACATGAAATATAATTATATAAATGTAAATGTAGAAGTAGCCCCTAAAACAAACCTTATGATACTTGGTTATAAAAATGAATTGATGCAAACTTTATTAAATATAGTAAATAATGCAAAAGATTCCATAATAAAAAAAAGGGCAAAATCTAAAATAAAAAAAGGAGAAATTCTTATCTCTATAAAAAATATAAATCAATGTATACAAATAGAGATTGAGGATAACGGAGAAGGTATTCCCAAAGAGAATTTAAACTTGATTTTTGAACCCTATTTTACAACAAAAGTAAACGGTCACGGAATAGGTCTTTATATGGCAAAACTGATTATAGAAGATAAAATAGGCGGAGAGATTAAAGCAAAGAATACGGCACAAGGTGCAAAATTTATTATAAGAATGGAGAGTTTCAATGAAAATATTAGTTCTTGAAGATAATGAAAGATTGTGCAAACTAATTGAAAATGCACTTACAAGATGCGGTTATATAGTTGATTGTTTTTATGATGGAGAAGATGCCTTAACGGCATTGGCAGATGGTTATTCATGTTTTATTTTAGATATTAATGTTCCAAATTTAGATGGAATATCAATTTTAGAATATATAAGATTAAATCATTCCAATACTCCTGTAATAATAATTAGTTCAAATCATGATTTAGAAAAAATACAAAAATCTTATGAAACAGGTTGTGACGATTATCTCAAAAAACCGTTTTTTATGTATGAATTAACCCAGAAAATTCAAAAACTTTGTTCTTTGAAAGCCACAAAAATAGATCTAGGAGAAGGATATATTCTTGATTTTGACAAAAGATTTTTAATAAAAGACCAGCAAGAGATAAAATTGGCAAAAAAAGAGATTCTACTTCTTGAACTTTTGGCAAAAGATATCCATAGAGTATTTAGTTTCGATGAAATTGAAGAATATGTATGGGAAGGAGATCCCTCTACACTAATGAATATAAGAGCTTTGGTAAAAAGAATAAGAAAAAAAATTCCTGAGAACTCTATTAAAATTGTAAAAGGAATCGGTTATTCAATGAACGCAACAGAAGTGGAAGTCAAATGATTTTCACATTTTTATTTAAAGAGTAACCCAATCCTTTAACAATAACAATTCCATCTTCGGGAATTTTTTTTCTAAGCCTTTTAATCATTCCCCTGATATTAATTAGATTTGTCTCTTCTCCTTCCCATACATATTCCTCTATCTCTTCATAAGAGGCAAGGTGGTGAAGGTTTTTTACAAAAAGTTCTAAAAATAAAATCTCTTTTTTTGTTAATTCTATCTCTTCTTTATCTTTATATAAAATATGGTTTTGGAAATCATATTTAAACAAATCATTAAAGACAATATACTGACCTTCTGAATTACAAAATTTTTTTACTTTTTGCACAAGCTCAAAGATATAAAAAGGTTTTTTAAGATAATCGTCACAGCCTGTTTCATAAGATTTCTGAACTTTTTCCAAATCATGATTTGAACTAATTATTATTACAGGAGTATTGGAATGATTTAATCTTATATATTCTAAAATTGATATTCCATCTAAATTGGGAACATTTATATCCAAAATAAAACATGAATAGCCATTTCCTAAAACTTCAAAAGCTTCATCTCCATCATAAAAACAATCAACAATATAACCTTCTTCAATCAATGCTTGTTTAATAACGTTAGAAAGTCTTTCATTATCTTCAAGTACTAAAACTTTCATCGGTTTTGTTCCAATTTTATAGTGAACATAGCTCCCTCCTCTACATTTTCTACGAAAATTTTACCCTTCATTTTATCCTCAATTATAACTTTCGTCATATAAAGACCTATCCCGTGACCGTTATCTTTCGTTGTAAAATAAGGTTCAAAGATTTTATTCATATTTTTCTTTTTTATTCCACCGGCATTATCTTTTATTTTAATAATTAACCAATTTTTTTCATTAAAAAGTTTTATATCAATTCTTCTATTTTTATAATCTTTGCTTAACAAGGCATCTTTTGCATTATTTACTATATTCAAACATGATTGCATAAACTCATTTTTATATCCATAAACTTCAAGCTTTGTATCCTCTTTTATATACAAAGATATTTTTATATTATTATATTTCATATTGTGATGTACTATTTGAAGCATTGATTCAATCGCCTCTTTAATATTAAATTCAATTTCTTTGTTTGAAGGCATTATAAATTTTTGAAAATCATTTATAGTATTTGTCATATATGTTACTTGATTCATTATATCTTTTACAAAGCTGTCATCTTCTTTTAAATCTTTACACTTTTTTGTATAAAAAAGTTCTTGGGCTATTGCAGTTATTTCAACAAGAGGAGATTTCCATTGATGGGCAATAGAGGAAAAAACTTCACCTATTTCTGCCAATTTACTTTGCTGAATAACAAACTGTCTATTTTTCTGTTTTTCCAAAGTTATCTCTTTCTCTTTTGTAATATCGGTAAAGATTGTAACAAACCCCTCTGATTTTGTTTTTTCATCTTTAAATTTCTCTTGTTTTACCAAATATATTCTTTTTTTCAAATTATCATCAAAGTAATCAAACTCATAATTTTCATCTTCATTCTGTTTATATTTATCAAGTATTTCTATAACACTTTTTACATATTTATTATTTTTAAAGTCTTCAAGTTTTTTCCCATATAAATCTTTACAAGTCAATTTCAAAAGTTTACAGAATGTTTCATTGGAATCAACAATTACACCTTGAAAATCTTCCCAAAAAATAGGACTCTCTATAGCATTTAACAAAGTTTCGTCAAACTCTATTCTTCTTCTTAAATCCTTTTCAACCTGTTTTCTCATATATATATTATGAATAAGTCCTAAAATTAAAAAAATCAAAAGAGGAGAAATCGTAAAAACAAAATTTATAAATCCTCTGTGTCTGTCATAATAGGTCAATCTTTTATTAACCAATTCATAAGGTACTTTTAAAGCATCAACAGGAAGCGTAAATTCACCCAGTTTTGTAGAATCAAAAATATAATATAGATCTTTGGATTCTACAATTTTATTAGTTTTTTTAGACAAAATATCCAATGCCATCTGTCCTGATGTCTGCCCAAACCTGTTTAAATCTATAACTTTCCCTCCAGTAGCTCCTCTTTTTATAAAAATAGAATCTGTAACAAAAATAGGTATTTTGGCATTTTTTATAAAATCTGCTATCTCTTGGTTTTTATTTAACTCTCCGTTTTTATTTTTATAAAATCTTATAAAAAGTGCCGCACTAGACTCTTCTTTTTCTGAAAACTTCTTTTTTAAATTTTCTAAATTATCCTCTTTTAGATAAATCAAATCAAAACTTCCGTTAAAATTATCTATTAGATTGTAAATAAGGGGTTCAGTATGTAAAGCATTTAAACTTTTATCATTTATTATATAAAGTTTTTTAATGCTAGGGAAAATTGTTCTTATAATATCTACATTGCCTTGTAGATCTCTTTTTTCTAAAAGTGCAGAAACCCTGTTTGCAACACCATATTTTTCTGCTTTTTCATATGAAAAGTTTTCTATTCCTACTGCTAATATAGGTTCAGTCGTAAAAAATTCATAATAATTTTTCAAGATAAAATCATATGCAAATCTATCGACTGCAATAATTAAATCATATTTTCTATTTTTTAATTGAACTTTATAAAGTTTTTCTAAACTTTCATAATACTCTTTTGAAGTAACCCTTTTTGAATCCATATATAAAATATTAATATCTAAATCCCTTTTTTTATAAAAGAAATTTTCCATTCCGTTTATAATGTTATCACTCCATTCATATCCCTTATGATAAGAATTCAAAATAAGAATAGAGGAAGCAGATAGATTGATAGTAAAAAGTAAAATAAATAGGAATAATAATTTTTTCATCTTCATATAATAGCAAAATTACATTAAAAATAAATATCACTAGACTTATTTTTTAATATTAGTTTATTTTCTTTATACTTTTTTAAATTGTCATACTAATAACACTTTATATCTTTACAATTACATTATGAATAAACATTCATTAGAATGAAAAAAAGGAGCTATTATGGATTTTACAATTCAACTAATTATTGTTTTAGCAGTATTATTCATGGGCGCAAGAAAAGGTGGTCTTGCACTAGGGTTATTCGGTGGTATAGGAGTAGTATTACTTGTGTTTGGGTTTGGTTTGCCTCCTGGTAATCCTCCTATAAAAGTTATGCTTGTAATGTTAGCGGTTATTACAGCAGGAGCTACGCTACAAGCATCAGGTGGTTTGGATGTAATGCTGCAATTAGCAGAACGTTTGTTAAGAAAACATCCTAAACATATTACATTTTTGGCTCCGTTAAGTACGTTAACATTAACTTTCTTATGTGGTACAGGACATGTAGTATATACAATGTTGCCTATTATTTATGACATTGCAATTAGAAAAGGAATTAGACCTGAGAGACCTATGGCAGCTAGTACAATTGCCGCACAAATGGGAATTATAACTTCTCCCGTATCTGTTGCAGTAGTTTCACTAGTGGCAATGCTTTCTGGGCATACTATGATCAACGGTAATGAACTTGACTTAGTTCAGTTATTGTCTATTACTATTCCTGGTGCTATCTGTGGTGTACTTGTTATAGGATTTTGGAGTATGTTTAGAGGTAAAGACTTAGAAGATGATGAAGAGTTTCAAGAAAAAATTAAAGATCCTGAAACAAAAAAATATATTTACGGTGAAAATACAACATTGCTAAATCAAAAATTGCCACAATCTCAATGGAATGCAATGTGGATTTTCTTAGGGGCAATTGTTGTTGTAGCAATCTTGGGAGCATTCCCTGAAATGAGACCAATTGTAAATGGAAAAGCTTTATCTATGGTTTACGTAATTCAAATGTTTATGTTAACAGCGGGGGCAATTATCTTTGTAGTTGCAAAAGTTAAACCAAAAGATATTTCAAGCAACGCAGTATTTAAATCAGGTATGGTTGCATTAATCGCTGTTTACGGTGTTGCATGGATGACAAAAACAATGTTTGGTGCGCATATCGGTGATATCAAAGATGTAATGGGAAATATTGTTGCACAATATCCTTGGGCATATGCATTAGTTCTTGTATTTGTATCTAAATTGGTTAACTCACAAGGTGCTGCATTAGCCGCAATTGTGCCTATTGCTTTATCTGTCGGTGTTGACCCGGGTGTTATTGCTGCATTTGCTGCTGCTTGTTACGGTTATTATATTTTACCGACTTATCCAAGTGATTTAGCAGCAATTAGTTTTGATAGATCAGGAACTACACGAATAGGTAGATTTGTTATAAATCATAGTTTTATTATTCCTGGAATTCTTGGAGTAGGTACAGCTTCAACTGTAGGATTTATATTAGCGAAATTATATGGAATTATTTAAAAAGTTTTTCTCTACAAAAAAAGGGAGACAGAATAAAATCCGTCTCCCTTTTTTTATCTAAAGCTTAACCTCTCCTATAAGAAAGAGTTAATTTTATCAACAAAAGCTTGCTTTGATGAGGCACCAACCATTTGATCGACTATTTCTCCATCTTTCATAAAAATAATAGTTGGAATAGATCTAATTCCATACTCTACTGCTAAGTCCTGTTGCTCATCTGTATTAACTTTACAAATGTTAGCTTTCCCTTCAAACTCTTCTGCTAACTCTTCGATTACAGGAGCAATCATTCTACAAGGTCCACACCATGGAGCCCAAAAATCTACCAATGATACGCCGGAACCAGTAACTTGTTTAAAGTTTTCAGGAGTTAAATCTATATATTTACCCATGTTTTTTCCTTTTTTATAATGTACTTATTCAAAATTATACTTATTAAACCTTAAAAAAAGTTGTATCTTTTATACCCCTAATCTATCATAAATAAATTTTTAGTTAGAATAAGTCCCAAATTTAATATGGGTAGTTTATATGGATATTAGAAAAGAGTATTTAGAGTTTTTTAAAAACAAAGGACATGAAGTAATATCATCAATGCCGTTAGTGCCCGATGATCCTACATTAATGTTTACAAATGCGGGAATGGTACAATTTAAAGATATTTTTACGGGAGCTGTTCCTAGACCTAAAAACCCAAGAGCAACATCTTGTCAGCTTTGCGTAAGAGCCGGAGGGAAACATAACGATTTAGAAAATGTCGGTTATACGGCAAGACACCATACACTTTTTGAGATGTTAGGAAATTTCTCTTTCGGAGACTATTTCAAAGAGGATGCAATAGCTTACGCATGGGAATTTATTACGGTAAACTTAGCTCTTCCTATTGAGAAATTATGGGTTACGGTTCATGACAGTGACGATGAAGCTTTTGAAATTTGGTCAAAACATATTGATCCTTCAAGAATTATGAGATTCGGGGATAAAGATAATTTTTGGTCAATGGGTGACACCGGTGCATGTGGACCTTGTTCTGAAATTTTTTATGATCAAGGTGCAGAAAATTTCAACTCTCCTGAAGATAAAATGGGTGGAGACGGTGACAGATTTTTAGAGATCTGGAATTTAGTTTTTATGCAGTATGAAAGAAGTGCAGACGGTACTTTAACACCTCTTCCTAAACCTTCAATAGATACAGGTATGGGTTTAGAAAGAGTTATTGCAATCAAAGAAGGTGTTTTTAATAACTTTGATTCATCTAACTTTCAACCTATTATAAAAAAGATTGAAGAATTATCAGGTAAAAAAGTAACATCTGAAACAATCGGTTCATATAGAGTAATTGCGGATCATTTAAGAGCCAATGCTTTTATGTTAAGCCAAGGTATTCTTTTTGGAAATGAAGGAAGACCTTATGTAAACAGAAGAATTATGAGAAGAGCCGTAAGACACGGATACCTTCTTGGCTTTAGAGAGCCTTTTATGGCAAAACTTTATGATACACTTTGCGATATTATGGGTTCTCATTATAAAGAGCTTATTGAACAGAAAAAATATGTAAAAGAACAATTAACTTTAGAAGAAGAGAGATTTTTCAAAACTATTGAATCGGGTATGGCTTTATTTAATGAAGAGCTTGAAAAAACAAAAGAGCTGTTCAGCGGTGAAATTGCATTTAAACTTTATGATGAAAAAGGTTTCCCTTTAGACTTAACTCAAGATATGTTAAGAGACAAAAATATCCAAGTTGATGTAGAAAAATTTGACGAACTTATGAATGAGCAGAAAACAAAAGCAAAAGCTGCTTGGAAAGGTAGCGGAGACGCTGCTAAAGAGGGTGATTTCAAAGCCTTAATTGAAAAATACGGAATAAATGAATTCGTAGGATATAATCATACAACATACGACAGTAAAATAGTTGCACTGCTAGATGAAAGTTTCAATGAAGTAGAAAAATTATCTAAAGGTGAAAAAGGTTGGGTGATGCTTGACAAAACTCCGTTTTATGCTACAAGCGGTGGACAAGAAGGAGATGTGGGCGCATTAGAAGATGATGAACATATTGCTATTGTTAAAACAACTCAAAAATTCCACGGAGTTAATTTATCTAAAGTATCGGTTGAAAAATCAACTTTAACAAAAGATGAAAAAGTTTCGGCAGTTGTAGTAAACAGATGGGAAATAGCAAAACACCACTCTGCAACGCATTTACTTCAAAGTGCTTTAAAAATGGTACTTGGAGATACTGTTTCACAAGCAGGTTCATTAAATGATGCAAATAGACTAAGATTTGACTTTACTTACCCTAAAGCTATGACAAACGAAGAGATAGAAGAAGTTGAAGATCTAGTAAATACAATGATTGCAAGAGGTATTGAAGGAAAAACCGAAGAGTTACCTATTGAAGAAGCCAAAGAAAAAGGCGCAATAGCTATGTTCGGTGAGAAATACGGAGATGTTGTAAGAGTTGTAAGCTTTGAAGATGCTTCTGTTGAATTTTGCGGTGGAACTCACGTAAGAAATACTCATGATATAGGTTCTTTTTATATTACAAAAGAATCGGGAGTCAGTGCAGGAGTTAGAAGAATAGAAGCTGTTTGCGGATTGTCGGCTATTAAATACACAAAAGATATTATCTCTAAAATGAATGAAGTGCAAACAGAAGTTAAAAACAGTGATGTCCTTTTAGGTATTAAAAAATTAAAAGATCAAATAAAAGAGCTTAAAAAAGAGTTGGAACTTGCACAAAACTCAGTTGCCGCTCCTATTAATGAAGAGCTTATAGGCGATACAAAAATAGTTGTAGATATCGTAAAAAACGGTGATATTAAAAAAATAGTTGATGATTATAAAAACGGAAATGAGAAAGTCGCTATTATGCTTATTCAGCCAAAAGGCGAAAAAGTAATGTTGGTTGCAGGATCTAAAAATACGGCAATCAAAGCAGGCGACTGGATTAAAAATATTGCTCCTATTGTAGGCGGAGGCGGAGGTGGAAGACCCGACTTTGCCCAAGCAGGAGGAAAAGATATTTCAAAAATCGATGAAGCAAAAGAAGCGGCACTAAAATTTGTAAAGGAGAATTTATAAGAGATGGAAACACTATTTCATAACTTCTCTTCAATAATTGTTTTTTTACATGTTATAAGTGCCGTAATCTGGGTTGGAGGAATGATAGCAATAAGACTTGCCGTTCATTACTCTATGCAAGAGGTTCAAGATCCTAAAATAAAACTTGGAAGAACACTGGAAAATCTTAGAAGATTTTTTAATATGGTAATCCCTTCAATTATTGTTTTGCTTTTAACTGCAATAATTATGATAATTGCTCTTGGATTTAAAGGAACTCCTTTATACTCAATCGTTATAGCAAAAGAGAGTGTTTGGACTATTATGACTATAGTTTTTGCCGTAATTTTTATAAAAAGAAACCAAGCACAAAAAGCTTTTGATGAAGGAAAACTTCCTTTGGCAAAAGAGAAATTGGCTCCAATAGCCAACTATCTTATTCCCCTTAATATACTTTTAGGAATTGTTGCTATTTATTTAGGAATTACACTAAGAGGATTTTAAAAATCAAGAAGTTGTAAAAAATCAAAACAACTTCTTATTTTATTGGTAAAATCAGCCTTTATTAAATAGTTCTGTAACTTTTTTTTACTATACTTAAGTATAAAATTTTAAGGATATAAAATAATGTATATGCTCATTCTTTATATTTTACTTCCTCTTTTTGTTTCAGCCTCTGTTTTATCCAATAATAAGAAAATTATTTATACGTTTTCAGCAATTTCGGCTATAGTTTTAAGTGCAGTTTCTTTATATCTTTTATCTATTGATGCAGTTGTCCAGTTCTCTATAAACAGCACTTTGCACTATATAATTATAAGTTTAGACACTCTGCTTTTACTCTATTTTGCTTATATAGGATTTAAGTTTAAAAGTCTAAAAGTACTCTGCTTAGCTTTAATTCAACTATTTTTATTTACTTACGGCGAGACTTTTTTAGAAAATGAGATATTTAGTGATTTTTATGCAGACAAATTATCTTTTTTTATGCTTTTAGTTATAAATCTAGTAGGTTCTATAATTGCTATTTATGCTCTCAAATATATAGAGTATGAGGATTGTTCACAAGAAAGAAAAACCTTTTTTCTTTCTTATTTATGGTTTTTTATTTTTATTATGAATATGGTAGTTATCTCAAATAGTTTTATGCTCTTTTTCTTCTTTTTTGAATTAACAACTCTATCTTCGTATCTTTTAATTAGATTCAGAGAAGATGAAATTTCCATAAACAATTCTCTTCGAGCTTTGTGGATAAATCAAATAGGCGGAGTTTTTATTCTTTTTGCTGTAATTATAGCAATTCATACAAACAGTTCTATCTATTTTACAAATATAAACAATAATGCTGTTTTAATAACTATATTTTTAGCTTTTGCAGCTTTTGTAAAAGGTGCTTCAAAACCTTTTGAAAGCTGGCTTTTAGGGGCGATGGTTGCGCCAACACCTGTTAGTGCCATACTTCATAGTGCTACTATGGTAAAAATTGCACCCTTTTTAATACTTAAAATCTCTTATGCCTTTTCTCCTTTAATCTCTTTTTTAATAAGTTGTTTTGCGATGCTTGTTTTTGTCGTAGTATCTTTACAATCTTTAGGGAAAGATAATTTCAAAGAGATTTTAGCCTACTCTACCATCGCACTTTTGGCTTTAATGGTAAGTATTGCGGCAATCGGTACAAAAGAGGCTTTTACTATTACTTTATATCTGATATTTTTCCATGCTGTTTCAAAAGCCTTGCTTTTTATGATTGCGGGGATTTTGGAAAAAGAGTTTCATATAAAAAGTATTGAAGATTTTACTCTGCTTTTTGAAAAAGCACCAAAACTTACTATTTTTATTCTTTTGGCTTTTGCTTCAATTACGCTTCCTCCTTTTGGTCTGTTTTTTGCGAAATTATTTTCAATAGAGTATTTAAGCTTTTTAATAAAACAAAACCCTTTTTATCTTTTAGTTGTAATCTCTTTAGTTATAGGTTCCTCAATTTTGGTTCTTCTATATTTTAAAGTTGCTTCAAAACTAATAGACAGATCTTCAACCGAACATGAGGTTTTAGAGCATAAAATACCAAAAGAGTTTACCTTTACCTCTTATATCTTATTTTTTATTGCACTTGTTTCATTACTTGTAATTGTTTATTCCAAATTAAGTCTTATAATGTTTACAATTATAATCCTTTTACTCTTTTTTGCTTTTTTTATTTTTCTGAAAAAAGCAAAATTTAAAGGCATAGACAGAGTTAAAGAGTATTCGTGCGGAGAGAAATATACCCACAATGTGGGAGTATTTTATTATGATTTTGACAAATATAAAACTATACTTCAAAATAGTTTTATATTTATGCTTTTTGCAATAGTTATATTAGGATTGGCTTTATGAATACAATAACATTTTTTTTAATCCTTTTTGCTCCTGTATATGCAGCTTTTTTTGAAGGTGCACAAAGAGTTTTAAAAGCAAAAATGCAAAGAAGAATAGGACCTCCTCTTATGCAGCCTATTTTTGATATGTATAAACTTATGGATAAAAGAGCCTTAATAGTAAACAAAACCCATACCCTTTTGGGACTTTTTTATTTTGTCACCCTTTGGTGCGTAGTAGGGTTAATTTATATGGGATTTAATCTTCTTTATATAATATTTTTACATCTATTATCTTCTATTATTTTAATACTTGCAGGCTTTAGCGTGAAATCTATCTTTTCTCATTTAGGGTCAAATAGAAAACTTCTCTCAATCGTTGCATATGAACCCGTACTTCTTTTGGTCTGTATTGCAATATATTTAGTATACGGAAGTTTTGAAATAAGTGAAATTTTAAACTCACCTTCACATTTTTTATCTTTGCTTTTTGTATATTTTGCCCTTTTGCTTATAATCCCTTCAATTACAAAACTCTCTCCTTTTGATGCACCTAAAGCTCACCAAGAGATAGTAGGAGGAATAGAAATAGAGTTCGGCTCAATATTTTACGAGTTCTTATATGCCGCAAAATTTTTAGAGATGATTTTTGCTTATAGTTTCGTCTATATTTTAGCAGGGAGTAATCATCTTCTTGGAACAATTTTAGTTCTTTTTACCTTTTTATTTGTAAATTTAGTAGATAACTCTACAGCTAGGATAAAAATAAATCATATGGTAAAAATTGTTTTAGGCTTAGGAGTGATTTTAGTTAGTATAAATATTTTAGGAAGTGTTCTATGAGTTTAAAAAAATATAGAAAAAAATCCCCTTGGATACTTCATTACAACTGCGGAAGCTGTAACGGCTGCGATATAGAGATACTTGCAGCTTTGGCTCCTAAATATGATTTGGAAAGATTCGGTATTTTAAACAACGGGAATCCAAAACAGTCGGATATTTTTTTGGTAACAGGTCCTTTAACCTATCGTTCAAGAGAGAGATTAGTAGAACTTTATACCCAAATGCCCGAACCAAAAGTCGTAGTTGCAGTTGGAAGTTGTACTTGTACGGGTGGAGTATTTAATGATATGTACAATGTGGAAAACGGAATAGATAAATATATTCCTGTTGATGTATATATTCCGGGCTGTGCGGCAAGTCCGGAACTTATAATTGACGGTGTTGTAAAAGGTTTGGAAATTTTAGAGCAAAAAACAAAAGAGATAGAAAAACCTAAAAAACTCTTAGGAGAGCTTGATGAAAGCAAAGCTAGTATCGACAGAACAAAATTTGCAGGAAATATAGATGATAGAAAAAATTGAAGTAAATATAGATGAAGTAAAAAACAAAATCAAAGAGTTTTATAAACCTGATCTTTGGCATTTTGTATGTTTAAATGCGAATGATATAGAAGGGACCTGCAAGCTGCAATGGATATTTTCAAAGTATGAAGAAAAAGAGAATTTCACGGTTTTTGAATGTGACGTAGCTTTTAATGCAACAGTTCCTACAATAACAGATATAATCCCAAGTGCAATAATGAGTGAGATGGAGATAGTTGATCTATTCGGTTTAAAAATTCAAACTATAAAAAAAGGTCTTTATCTTGATGAAACTTCACAACAAACTCCTTTAAAGGAAAAAAATGGCAACTAAAAAAACAATAAATATACCTCTTGGTTCCCAACATATTTCCCTTTTGGAACCAATTCGATTTAACTTTTCAACACAAAACGAAAAAATAGTCGATGTAGATTGGGATGTAGGTTTTGTTCACAGAGGAATAGAGAAAGCCTGCACTACAAATTTTGAGTTTAAGCAAGTAGGATATGTAGTTGCAAGAGTTTGCGGACTTTGTGCTATTACCCACTCTTTATCTTATACCATTGGTGTTGAAAAACTGTTAGATCATGAAGTTAATAAAAAGATAAAATATCTAAGACTTTTAATGCTTGAATTAGACAGAATCCACTCTCATATGCTATGTCTTGCCCATGTAAGCGAAAATGCAGGCTTTGAAGGTATGTTTATGAAAATAATGGCTGACAGAGAACTTGTAATGGATATTCAAGAAGCAATCTCGGGAAACAGAGTTCAGTTTGATTATGTCTCAATAGGTGGAGTAAACAGGGATCTAGACTTGGAAACGGAAAAACTTTTGAAAAAAAATATTTCCTTGCTTGAAGAAAAAATTGATGACTTAATAGATAAATTTACAAATAACTGGTCTTTAAGTTTAAAATATAAAAACATAGGGCACTTAAGCAAAGAAGATGCTTATAATATGAACGCTTTAGGACCGATGGCGAGAGCCTGCGGAGCTAAGATAGACGTAAGACTTGAAACTTCCGATTTTCCTTACGATGAAGTGGGATATGAACTTGTTTTAGAACAAGGAGGAGATATTCATTCAAGAAATATGGTTAGATTAAGGGAGATAAAAAACTCTATTAAAATGGTTAGAAATATAGTTGACGGAGTTCCGGAAGGTGAAATTATGGAAAAAGTTAAAGGTAAACCAAAAGGGGAAACTTTTATGAGAATAGAAGCTCCAAGGGGTGAAATATTTTATTATCTTAATGCAACAGGAAAAAATATGCTTCAAAGAGTAAGAATAAAAACACCTACTTTTTCTCAAATTCCTGCAATGGTAAATGTTTTTAAAGGTGCTAATTATGCAGATGCTCATGCAATTTTAGCCTCATTTGATCCTTGTATGTCATGTACGGCAAAGTAGAGAATTATGTTTAAATCAATAGTTGAATCTTTTACAAATATTTTTAAAAAACCCGTAACAAAAAACTATCCGGCTGAAACTATTAAACATTTTCCAAAATATAGAGGTTTGATTGTTTATGATGTAAATGAGTGTATTTTTTGTGATAAATGCGAGAAAGTCTGTCCTCCCAAAGCCATAGTTTTTCATCAAAATGAAGACGGCACAAAAGAGTATAATTATAATGAATATCTTTGTATCTATTGCGGTGAATGCGTTAGAAACTGCCCAAAAACAGATCAAGCCTTAACTCATAGCGAAAATAAACCGGAAATTGGAATAAAAGACAATTTTCTTGTGACAAACTGGAAAAAACTCTACAATGATGCAAAACAGAGCAGAATTGATTATAAAAATCTTAAAAAAGCTAAAAAAGAGGAGTCCTCTTAATCGCTTAAATAATACTCAACGGTAGAAACAACCCTGACTGTTTTTATATAAGGAGTGTTTTTATCTCTGTTAGTAATACTAAACTGTCCTTGTCTGGCTTTTTTGATTTTTCCTAATTTACTGCTTGAATCTTTTGCAAACTTTAAAGCTACTTCTCTTGCTTTTTTTGTAGACTCTTCTATCATCAAAGGTTTTACTTCATTTAATTTTGTAAAAATATACTCAATTCGTGTATCATAATCATCAATTTTAAAAACAATACCCTCTTTTGTCAACTCATTTAGTTTGGAAATAGTTTCCCTTATTTTATCAACGTTTTTTGAATATATATTTATTGTTCTTTTTCCTAAATATCTATATTCAAAATTTCTGCTGTTTGAGTAATCACTTGCCAGTCTATCGGTTATAGAAGGAGATTGAACTGTTATTTCATCATCTGTTACGCCATTATTTTTTAAAAAATCAAGTATGATTTTCGTATTTTTTTCAATATTTTCATTTAATTTAAAAAAGTCGTTATCGGGAAGAACAAACTTTATAGGCCATAAAACAATATCGGCTTTATACTCTTTTTGAGAAAGACCTTTTACGGTAACAGATCTATCGTACTGTTTAAACTTAACTACGCTAGAAGAGATAAAATATCCTAATGAACTTAAGCCTAAAAAAATAAAAATTCCCAGGGTAAACATTGATTTTGTATTTAAATTCGTCATATAAATCCTTTGATAAAGTAACTTAATTTTTTAAACTTAAGAAAATTTAAGTTACAATAGAGTTACAAATCTCTATTTTTAGGTATATTAGTGTTTAAAAACTGTTTGAAATTTATCTTTTTACTGCTTATTCTGATACTACAAGGCTGTAGCAGCAAGTATGATTCTATCGATTATAAAACTATAAATAACAAACCCTCTGAATCTTTAGATTATAATAAAATATATAATAATTTACTTACACAATATAAAAACTGGGAAGGCGTAAAGTATAAATACGGCGGTTATTCAAAAAAAGGAATTGACTGCTCTGCTTTTGTACAAAAAACCTTTAAAGAGAAATTAAACTTTAATCTTCCAAGAACCACTTATATGCAGCTTAAAATAGGAGAAGACATCAGTCCCGAAGATTTAGCTACGGGAGATTTACTATTTTTTAAAACGGGTTTTAAAACAAATCATGTGGGTATATATCTAAAAAACGGAAGATTTATGCATGTATCTACAAAAAAAGGCGTAATTATTTCAAGACTTGATAATCCTTATTTTTCCAAACATTTATGGAAAATAAGAAGAGTCTTATATTAAAAGGGGATAAATGATTAAAAAAGTAGTTTTTTTATCTTTATTTGCTGCATTTATCACAGGGTGTACTTCAACAAACTCAAAATATGTACAAAGTGATAAAAGCATACAAGATAAAATAAAGAAGAACAATAGAAAAATAGAACTTCAAAGAGCAGAATATGTTCACAATGCTTTAATGGATTTCTATAACAAATGGAAAGGCGTAAAGTATAAGTTTGGAGGAGATGATAGAAAAGGAATCGACTGTTCGGCTTTTACACAAAAAGTTTTTAAAGAGAAATTTGATTTAGATATTCCAAGAACAACTAGAACTCAAGTTAAAATAGGAACAACTGTAAAAAAATCCGAGCTTGAATTAGGAGATTTGATTTTCTTTAAAACAGGAAGAGTTGATAGACATGTGGGGATTTATATAGGAGAGGGAAAATTTATGCATGCTTCAATAAAAGGGGTTAAAGTAACAAAACTAAATAAACCCTTTTATAAAAAAGCTTATTGGACTTCAAAAAGAGTTATAGATCAAAATCCACCGTATATAGCAAGCACGACAGGAATATAGATAACAGAAATCAGTGTTGAAAGCAAAACGGTAAAAGAGGCTTTTTCGGGTTTTGCTTTTAATAATACCGCCAAAGTTACAGTATTGCCTGCAAGGGGAACAATAGAGAAAAGAAACATTACTCTATAGATTTCATCATTTAAAAAATTAATAAAAGTTTTATCTATAAAAATCAAAGCCAAGATGACTCCCGGCCAAAAAATAAATTTAAAGAAGTATGATATTTTTATATATTTTTTGTCAAAATCTTCATTTAGATTAAAACCTTTCATTCCCATTCCAAGCATCATCATTCCAAGCAAACCGTAAGCCCATTTGAAATTTTCAAAATAAGGAACGATAAACTCTGGCGTTCTAAAACCTAAAATATTAAAAGAGACTCCTGCTATAAAAGCATATAAAAGAGGCAGTTTTAAAACTTTCATAATAGATTGTCTTGCAGTAAAATTCCCTTTTGCGGTTACGAAAAAACCTGTCGTATTTTCATAAAGAAGTGAAGCTAAAGTCCCGAAAATAAAAATATTTGCACTATTAGGTTCAAGTAAAATCATAGCAAGAGGAATTCCAAAATATCCGGTATTTCCCGTTCCGCAGGTAAATGCCAAAGTATTTACGCTGGCATCTTTCCACTCGTTTTTATACTTTTTTAAAATATAAAAAGCAATTAAACTTCCAAAAAGGAAAATAAACAGAGGAAGAAAAATCAATTGAAAATTTATATTGATAGATAATACGGCAAAAAATATTACAATGGGACCTAATATATAAATAAGAAGAAAAGCTATATGTTCTCTTTTTATTTTAAAATATCTAGCAAGGATATATCCTGCAAAAATAGTCAAATACAAAGGAAAAATTTTTCCTAAAATTATAAATAAAATTTTCAATTAAAGTCCTAAATAGTTTGCCAGGACAAATAGAATTATTACAGAAAAAATATACATTTTTATTCCATAAAAAAGATTTAGTTTAAATATCTCTACTGCATTTAAATCATATCTTGCCTGCATTGTTAGATTTACTCCGCTAAAAGGTGATGTTGAAACGGAAATCGACCAAGCCATTAGAAATATTGTAGCTAAAAAGGTGTGATTTAACCCCATTGTCCAGTTTCCTATTACGGCAATTGAAATAATAGGGTGAATACCCACGTATGATAAAAGTATAATTACAAGCAGCATAACAGAACCGCTTGCGGCATTAAAATGTTCAAAAGGAAACTCAATATTATATGCCATTAAAACGCAACTTACGCTAACTCCAAACATTCCTGCTACTAAAAACAGTGAAATTTCATTTTTCATTTTAGGTAAATCCGTGCTTACATGAGAGTTTAACTGCTCTATTGCTTTTCTTATTCCCACTTTTAAAGGAAGTATCAAACTTGTTAAAACAATAGAGAAAAAAGAGATTAAAACAATCACTTTTAAACTTGGATAATAATGATTTGTTATTAAAACCAAAGCAGCCAGTAAAAAAGGTAAAAGCAGCGTATCAAACTGTATTGGATAACCTCGAAACTCTTCTATATTATAATTTCTTTTAACATCTAAAAGTGTTACAAAAAAAGCTATTATAGTTAAAACAAGCCCTGAAATTAAAATTTTTGACGTTACTAAATTAGGAGCATATGTAGTTGCGGCTGCAAAAGCCACGAAAAAAGGAGACCAAAAAGCATCTGTAGAGAAAGCTCTTGTTAAAAGTATTGTTTGCTCTTTTGTAAATTTTGCCCTTTTATAAAGCTTATCGGCTACTAAAATCAAAGAAGAGATATTTATAACCGAACCGAAAAGATGTACTCCCCAATAGGTTTTTATAAAAGAGTTCTCTCCTTTTGGAAGCTCTTTTACTTTTTCATTTTTAGGCGTTGCTATAAGTCTTAAAAAACCTACTCCAATAAGAAGTGTAAGCAAGTATTGATTTGCTAAGATTGCTCTTTTAAAATCTACTTCAAAACCGTTTAAAAGGCAGTACATAAAAATTGAAATCGACAGAAGCAGTAAAACAATCAAAAGTTTTATATTTGCAGCTTTTCTAAAAAGAAAAAGTAAAGCAACCCAAGCAAAAATTCCTGAAAAAACCGAAAGTTCATCTTCTAAAAAATAACTAATTACTGTAATTAAAAAAGAGGCAAAAATCAAAATGCCCGATAATTTTTGTATATTCATTTCGTAATTATACTGAAATTTATTTCATTTTTTCTCAAGCTGCTGTACAATACCTAAATCAAAAAAAGGATTCTATTGATAAGACTTGGCTCAAACTCTCCTACAAGAGCTTTATTACTAAAAAATAATAATATTGAATTTATACAAAACGGCGGAAATTTTAATGAAGATTCAATAAAAACAAAAAATCCAAAATCTTTTGTTTATGAGGCAACTTTGGGAAAATACAAAGAACTTTATAAAAAATACGGTATTGATGATATGCCTTTATTGGTTGCAGATTCAGTAGTAACGGCAAATAATGAACTTCTTAGAAAAGCAAAAGATGAAAATGATGCAAGAAGAATGTTGCAACTTCAAAGCGGGAATAAAACTTCTGTTATCACTTGTATGATATATAAAAGTAAAAACATAGAGCTTTTAGACTTATCTATTACAACTTATGAGTTTGCAGCTTTTGACAAAAATGATATGGAAGCCTATATAGAATCAGGAGAATGTTTCGGTAAAGCCGGAGCTATTATGGTTGAAGGTTTTTGCAAACCCTACATCAAAAAAGTAAAAGGATATGAAAGTACCGCCATGGGACTTTGCGTAGAAAAATTAAAAACTTTTATGTAATAAATTTATACAAATATTAATATTTTTAAATAGCTTAAAATCTTTTATGTTAAAATTCGCTAACAAAGTAGTAGGAGAAAGAATGTTTGAATTTTTAAAAAGAAGGCTTAAATCGGAAAAAGGCTCTATGGATAGAATTCTCGTTACGTTTTTTCTTATTGTTCTAGGAATTGCAATTGTAGCAGGATTACAATTTTGGATGCAGAAAAAAAGTCCAAGTTTAGGCAACTCTTTAATAAAATCCCAAAGTTTGGAAGAAAAGGTCTCTTCTAAAAACATATAAAATCTTCTACTAATGATTTTTCATATATCTTTTTATATTTTTTCTTTTTTTCTACTCTATTTTGATTGTAAAAAACGTATAATTCCAAATGCTCTTTTAGGCACACTTTTAGTCTTTTTATTTATTTTTGGATATTTTGAAGATAAGTTAAATCTTTTCTCTTTTTTAAATCTTTTTGTAATCACTCTTTTTTATATAATAGTTTTACTTCTTTTTCCAAAACAGATTTTAGGAGGAGGAGATATAAAATATATGGCTGTTTCAACTCTTTATTTGGAGCCTAGTCATTTTCCGTTTTTTTTGATAATTGCAGGTTTGGTTCAGATGTTTTTTTTAATATACTTTAAAAAAATAAAAAAAAGAAGAAGTGCCCCTATGGCACCTGCTATATTGTTAGCTGTTGTTTTTACAAAACTATTTAACTTTTAATACTAATTGTTCAGGTAAAAGCCCCAGACTCTCTTCTACTTTTTTCGTATCTCCATGATGGATAAAGCTATCTTCATATTCAAAAGAAGTAACATTGATGCAAACTTTTTGTTTATCTAAAAACTCTAAAATCGCACTTGCAACTCCCCCTTGTTTTTGAGAATCGCTGAAAACATACCAATCATCATATTTAGAAGCTAACTCTTTTAATTTTTTTTCATCTAAAGGTTTCACAAACCTTAAATCTAAAATTGAGATATCCTCTTTATGTAAAGCTTCCGTATCACAGGCTCTTGAAACTCCAGCTCCGTAACCTATAAAAAGTTTATTTGAAGTTCCCTCTTTAAGAAGTTCCGAAATTCCTAATTCAAATTTGGAAGCTTTATAAGGCAGCTGTTTAAATGCTCCTCTTGGATATCTAATAGCACAGGGACTTGTAGCTTCATAACCGAACTCTAAAGAGTACTCTAATGTTTTATCATCTCTTGGTGCACATAAAATCATATTAGGAAGAAATCTTAAATATGAGATATCAAAAGCTCCTTGATGCGTTTCACCGTCATTTCCAACAATTCCTGCTCTATCTATTGCAAAAACTACGGGCAAACCCATTAAACATACATCATGAATAATTTGGTCATAGGCTCTTTGTAAAAAAGTAGAATAGATTGTAATAAAAGGTTTAAAACCCTCTTTTGCCATAGCTGCCATTGAAGTTACGGCATGTTGTTCTGCTATTGCAACATCCCAAAATCTTGAAGGAAACTCTTCCATTAGCTTGTCAATTCCCGTACCGCTTGGCATTGCTGCTGTTACACCTACTATATTCTCATGTTTTTTTGCCAATTCTAATAAAGCATCTGCAAATACTGCCGTTGCGGATTTTGCTGAATTTTTCTTAACAAATTTCCCGTTATCCACATTAAAAGGTCCTACTCCGTGCCAACGTTCGTGCTGACCTTCGGCAAATTTATAACCTTTTCCTTTAACTGTTCTTGCATGAACGATAACAGGCTTTTTCATAGCTTTTGCTATCTCTAAAGTCTCAATTATCTCTTCAAGATTATGCCCGTCAATAGGTCCTATATAGTCTATTCCCATCTCTTCAAAAATTATTCCCGGAGTAATAAGTTTCATACTCTCTTCTATTTTTTTGGCTATATAAGTTGCACCTGTAGGAAGGTGTTGAATTATATTTTTATCGACTCTTTCTTTAAAAGCCTGATAATATTTTCCTGCCAGGATTTTTGATAAATACTTAGAGATTGAGCCTATTGGTTTAGCTATTGACATCTCATTATCGTTTAAAATAATGACAACGGGATATTTTCTGTCTCCTAATTCATTTAAAGCTTCATAAACCATCCCGGCAGTCATGGAACCGTCACCTATCATAACAACGGGAGTTCTATCTTCACCTTTTAGTTTTATTGCTTTAGCAGCACCGACTGCAAGTGAGATTGAGGTTGAACTGTGACCTGCCACAAAATAATCGGCATCAGACTCTTTTGGTTTAGTAAATCCGCTTAAGCCGCCAAACTGTCTGATTGTTTCAAACTCATCCCATCTACCGTTTATAAGTTTGTGAGGATAACATTGATGAGAAACATCATAAATAAATGGATCTTTTTTGATATCAAAAACTTTATGCATGGCAACTGTTAATTCAACAGCACCCAGTGTTGAAGAGAAGTGCCCGCCTTTTCTAGATACTACATCAATTATTCTATCTCTAATATCCGAACAAATTTTCTCTAATTCTTCTAAGTTTTTATCTTTTATTTCCATAATTCAACTATTCTTTTATTTTTTTAATTCATCCAAAACTTCATCTAAGACTTTGAAAACTTTTGTATTTTGATCTTCTCTTCCTATTGTTATTCTAATAGCATTTACACTATAACTTTTTAAATCTCTAACAATAATTCCTCTTTCTAAAAGTTTTTGAGCAACATCAGAAGAGATATATTTGTTTTCAAATTTAAAAGTTATAAAGTTGGTATAACTTTCTATATAAGAAAAACCTTTTTTCTTAGCATACTCTTCATATCTTTTCATTTCCTTAAAGTTAAGTTTTATACACTCGTTTACAAACTCTTGGTCTTTTAAAGCCTCAATTGCAGCAGCTAAAGATAGAGTCGTAATATTAAAAGGAGGTCTTAGTTTATATAAAGTTTTTATAATCGCTTCATCACCTATTCCATACCCTACTCTCATTCCTCCAAGAGCATAAGCTTTTGAAAATGTTCCTAAATATACCGCATTTGGAAATTTTGTAATTAGTTCTTTTGGATCAATTCTTTTTTTAGGATCTTTATATGCCGCATACTCTTGATAGGCTCCGTCAACAACAATCAAAGTTTCACTGCTGACTTTTTCCAAAAATTTATAAACTTCTTCTTTATCTAAACACTCCCCTAAAGGATTGTTTGGAATACAAAGAAAAATCATTTCGGGATTATGCTCTTTATATAAAGCCTCAAACTGTTCAAGATTGTGCATACCGTCTTCAGTTTTTAAAGCAACACACCCTTCTTGTCTTCCGTAAATTTCATACATCGCAAAAGTTGTTTTAGCCATAAGAATTTTAGAGTTTTCACTACATTTTGCTTTGATTAAAAACTCGATTATTTGGTCACTTCCTGCTCCGATTATCACATTTTTGCTATTTACATCAAATTTTTCACCCAATGCCTCTTTTAATTCATACATAGAATCATCAGGATACATAAACATATTTTTTGCTAATTCTTGAATCTTTTTAACTACTTTTGTAGAAGTTCCGTAAGGGTTCTCGTTTGAAGCAAGTTTTATAATATCTTCTTGTTTAACTCCATACTCTCTTACAACCAATTCAATCGGTTTTCCAGCTTCATATATTTTACAATTTTCTAATAATTTGTTAAATTTCATTTTTCCTTCTTTCAAATATCATCTATCTCTTTTACGTAAGAGCCTAAAAATTTTATATTTTTACCGTGTTTATCAAAAATCTTTTTAATATTTTCATCATTTCGGTGCCCGTCAAAATCAATAAAAAATATCGATACTCCCTCAACAATATGAGATTTTATTTTTGTTAAGTTTATTCCCTCTTGGTCAAACTCTGTCAGAAAATCAACTAAAGTTCCCGGCGTATTAGGTAACTTAACTAAAATTGACGTTTTATCGTTTCCTGAAGGAGCATTATCAAAATCACTTATTATAAAAAATCTTGTTCTATTATTATCAATATCTTCAATATTTTCAAATAGAATCGGAAGATTATAAAGTTTAGCTCCTACATGAGAACATATTGCCGCACTGTTTGGTTCGCTTAACGCAAGTTTTGCAGCTTTTGTAGTTGATTCTACGGGAATATGTTCAATCTCGTCTAATCCGAAATTTTCTAAAAAATTATGACATTGATCAAAAGCAATATCTTTTGAATATATCTTTTTTATATCATTTACTTTATCACAAGTTGAAGCAAAAGTATGATGTATATCCAAAATTACCTCAGCAATAATTTTAAGATTATAGCTGCTTAAACAGTTAATTGTATCACTTACAATACCGTTTGAGGAGTTTTCAATAGGAATTACTCCGAATTTTGCTTTTTTGGTGCTTACTTCTCTAAATACACCTTTTATAGAACCTATTGAAATATAAGAACTCATAGCACCGAATCTAGCTTCTGCCGCTTGATGGGTAAAACTTCCTTCAGGTCCTAAATAAGCTATATTTTCAGGTAACTCAATATTTCTTGAAATTGCAAAAATTTCTAAAAACAGAGCCTCTATTGCTTTTTTATTTAATCTTCCGCCTTTATTTAATGAGACTAATCTATTAATAATGGCTTTTTCTCTTTCAGGTCTATAAATAGCTCCACCGCTTTGTGCTTTTACAACACCTACTTGATGAACTAATTCCATTCTTTCGTTTATAAGTTCTAAAAGTTGGTTATCTATTTTATCTAATTTATCCCTTAGTTCTTTTAAACCCTGCTCTGTCATATCTCACCTTTTTTCAAACTTGCTAATATTTCACTCATATCATTGAAAATTTTATCCGGCAAATCTTTTTTATCTAAAGTATTTACAATCTCTTCTTTAGATTTTGTTTTTCCGCTTAATACAAGATTTGTTTTCATTTTTAGAGCTTTTGCCCCTAATAAATCTCCAATCATATCATCGCTTATTACGGTAATATTCTTGAAATCTAAATCTATAAGTTTTCTTGCTTTTTCATAGAATTCAAAACTCGGTTTTCCCACCGTTTCATAATCCTTATTCACCGCAAACTTAATCATGCTCATTATTGCACCGACTCCGGGATATCTTTTCCCCTCTTTACTGTAAGTCGATGTTCCGTGCATTGCTATTAAATCATCTGTTTTAAAAGCACATTCAATCATCTTTGCATAATCTTCGTTTGTATAATCTTGCCTGATTGAAACAATCAAAGAATCAAAATCTTTAAAATCTAATTGATATCCCATTTGTTTTAAAACTTCCAAAAATTTGTCAGTTCCGAAAGCTGCAATCTTTTTTGTTTTAAGAACCTTTTTTAAGATATAAAAAGGATCAATATAATTTTTTATATCAAAACCTTTTTGTTTTAACTCTTCAATAAAATCTTCACTTTTATGTTTGCTGTTATTTGTAATAACAACATAGGGAATATTGTTATTATTTAAATATTTGATAAATTCACAGGCACCTTTTATAGGTTTTTTAGCAATATCATCTATTAAAGTACCTTGAACATCTATAAAAAAACCTTTTTTCATAAATTTAGTTTATAAACTCCTCTTCTAATGCAATTATATCTTCAAATGTTTCTCTTTTTCTTATAAGTTTGTCAACACCGTTTTGCACTGCTATTTCAGCTACTCTTCCTCTTGTATTGTAGTTGCTTGCCATTGTAAAACAGTATGCTCCCGCACTGTAAATAGCTACTAAATCATTATGTTTTGTTTTAGGCAACTCTACATCTTTTGCAAAAAAGTCTCCGCTTTCACAAACCGGACCTACTAAATTACACAGACTTAACTCTTTATTATCGTTTAGCACTTCTATTTTATGATAAGCATTGTATAAAGAGGGTCTAATTAAATCATTCATCGCTCCGTCAACAATAACAAATCTTTTTTCACCGTTTATTTTTTCATATAAAACTTTTGTAATAAAAGTACCTGCATTTCCTACAATAAATCTTCCAGGTTCACAAACAACCGTTATATCAAGACCGAACATTGTTTCTAAAATTGCCTGTGCATACTCATTTGTATCAATAAGTTTTTCCTCATTGTAAATAATACCCAGACCTCCGCCCACATCCATAAAAGAGAGTTCTATTTTAATAGCTTTTAGATTTTTCACTAAATCGGCAACTATTTTTACAGACTCTTTAATAGGCTCTAATTGTGTTAATTGAGAACCGATATGACAATGAATCCCCACAGGTTCAAGATTTTCAGAATTATTACATTGAATATACATTCTTTTTGCCGTATCAATATCGACTCCGAATTTATTTTCATGCAATCCTGTTGAAATATATGGATGAGTTTGAGGATCTATATTGGGATTAACTCTAATAGATATTCTTGCTACTTTTCCAAGCTCTTTTGCAATTAGTTCCACTCTGTCAAGTTCTGCGGCACTCTCTACGTTTATCATCAAAATATCAAGTTCAAGTGCAGTTCTAATCTCATCATCTATTTTTCCAACACCTGAAAAAATGATTTTATAAGAAGGAATACCTACTTTTAAAGCTCTTTTAACTTCACCGATACTAACACAGTCTGCTCCCGCTCCAAGATTTGCCAAATGTTTTATTACAGACAAATTTGAGTTCGCTTTAACGGCATATGCAATTAAAGATTTTCTTGCTTTAAAAGCTGTTTTTAACTCATTATATTGATTTGAAATATAATCAAAATCATATACATAATACGGTGTTTGATATTTGTCTGCCAATTTTTTAAAATCTATATTCATCTTTTTCCTATACTCTTTTTAAAATTTTAATTTAAAATTTCACTAAATCTTAAATAAAAATTTTTTATTTGAATAATCATAAAGCTTTCGCTTTATGACTATTTATCCGTTCCGTTCCAAGCAATTTTAGGTTTACCGTCGGTAAAATCAACAGCAGGCATTCCCATAATATTGTAACCGCAGTCTACATAATGAATTTCACCTGTTACGGCACTACTTAAATCACTAAGTAAATACATACCTGAATTTCCTACTTCATCAGTTGAAACATTCTTTTTAAGAGGGGAATGAAATTCATTCCATTTAAGCATAAATCTAAAATCACCGATTCCAGCAGCAGCTAAGGTTTTAATTGGACCCGCACTAATTGCATTTACTCTAATTCCGTCTTTCCCTAAATCTTCCGCAAGATATTTTGTAGTCATATCTAATGCAGCTTTTGCTACTCCCATTAAGTTGTAGTTTGGAATATATTGTGTTCCACCGTAATATGTTAATGTTAAGATAGAAGAACTTTTAGACAATAAAGGTTTCAACTCTCTTACGACTTCTATAAGTGAATAAACCGAAATATCCATAGCTATATCAAATGCTTCCTTTGAAATATCCATAAATCTTCCGGATAATCCGTCTTTTGGTGCAAATGCAATAGAGTGAACGATAAAATCAATTTCTCCTAAATCTTTTTGTAAAGACTCTTTTAATGCTTTTATTTCTTCTGGTTTGCTTACATCACAAGGATATACCAAATCTTCACTTCCAAATTCAGCTGCTATTGGTTCAACTCTTTTTTTCAAACTGTCGTTTAAATATGTAAAAGCGATTTTTGCTCCTTGAGCCGCACATTGCTTGGCAATTCCGTATGCAATTGATTTATTATTTGCAACACCTAAAATTACACCTTTTTTACCTTCCATTAACATCTTTATAAATCCTTTGTATTTTCTATTATTTGTTTAAAATCTTCTGCAACCCAAGATGCAGTACCTATTAATGCCCCGTCAACACTATTAATTGAACAAATCTCTTTTACGTTTTCAACTTTTACGCTTCCACCGTATAAAAGCGGTTTGTCTATTTTTTTCTTTATTGCTTCATGAACGGCTTTTATATCTTCATTTGTAGCACTAACGCCTGTTCCTATAGCCCAAACAGGTTCATATGCTAAAATAAGATTTTCATAATTTGTATCTATGTTTTCAAATTGTTCATAAAGATACTCTAAAGTCTTTTCTAGTCCTAGTTTTTTTACCTCTAAAGGTTCTCCTATACAATAAACTATCGTATATCCAAGCTCTTTATAGAAGTTATATTTTTCTGCTATTTGCTTTTGTGTCTCTTTTAATATATGTCTTCTTTCGCTATGCCCTATTAGAATAGTTTTTATTCCAAATTCATCTAATTGCTGCGTTCCTATCTCACCTGTAAAAGAACCTTTTTCAACAGGGTAGGCATTTTGAACACCGATTTTCAAATTTTCTGAAATTTCAAAACTGTCAAGTGAAGTTGCAGTCGGAAAAATCATTATTTCATTTTTAATACTATTGCTTTTTATAAAAGAGTCAATCTCTTTTATAAAAGCAGCTGTTGATTTTCTTGTATGGTTCGTTTTAAAATTAGATGCGATAATTGCCATATTTATTCCTCTAAAACTAAAGCTTTAACACCCGGTAAAACTTTTCCTTCTATTAGCTCCAATGAAGCTCCACCACCCGTTGAGATAAAAGTCATATCTTCTTCATCTCCTGTTACTCTAACTAAATCGGCAGTATCTCCACCGCCTACTACAGTTGTTGCATATGATTGTGCAACGGCATTTGAGATTCTTGTACTTCCTTTTGCAAATTTTTCCATTTCATAAACACCCATCGGTCCATTCCATAAAATCGTATTTGCATCACCTAAAGCAAGTCTGAACAGTTGCGCCGTTGCCGGTCCTATATCAAGGCCCATCCAGTTTTCAGGAATCTCTTGTGTTGTAACAAGTTTTGCTATAGCTTCTGCGTCAAAAGCTTCTGCTGCAACTACATCAACAGGCAAATAGAGTTTTACACCCAGCTCTTTTGCTTCATCAATAATTTTTAAAGCTTCAGGAATTAAATCATCTTCAACTAAAGATTTTCCTACTTCATAACCTTGTGCTTTTAGAAAGGTAAATGCCATTCCTCCGCCTATTAAGATTTTATCAACCTTTGTAATCAGATTATGTAGAACTTCCAGTTTTCCTGATACTTTTGATCCTCCGACAATTGATACAAATGGTCTTTTTGGATTTTCTACTATATTATGGAAAAATTTAATCTCTTTTGCAAGTAAAAAACCTGCTGCTTTATGTTCTATATCAAAATACTTTGTAATCGCTTCAACAGAAGCGTGAGCTCTGTGAGATACTCCAAAAGCATCATTAATATAAATTTCAGCCATAGAAGCTAGTTTTTTTGCAAATTCACTCTCATTTGCTTTTTCACCTGCTTCGTATCTTAAATTTTCAAGAAGCATAATTTCACCCGATTGCAGATTTTTTGCCATTTCCAAAGTATCTTCATCTACAACGTTTTTTGCCATTTTTATATCTTGTTTTAGAAGAGTATGTAATCTTTTTGCTACAGGTTTTAAAGAGAATTTTTCTTCACCTGGTTCTTTTGGTCTACCGAAATGCGAAGCTAAGATAATAGAACAATCTCTATCTATACAATATCTGATAGTATTCAATGCACTTCTGATTCTTCTATCATCGGTGATATTATTATACTCATCCATAGGTACGTTAAAATCACATCTTATAAATACTCTTTTACCGTCTATATCAATATTTTTAATCTCTTGAAGTTTCATTGCCATTCCTTATTTATTTGATACAAAAACAGCCATATCGACTAATCTGCTTGAATATCCCCACTCATTGTCATACCAAGTCATAACTTTTATCATATTTCCGTCAATTACTTGAGTTAAATCTGCCGCGATAATTGTAGAGTTTGTATTTCCTACTAAATCAGAAGATACCATCATATCATTATCAACCGCTACTACTCCTGCCAACTCTTCTGCTTTTGCTTCAAATAGTGCGTTTAATTCCTCTTTTGTAGTTGGTTTTGAAATTATAAAATTTACATCAACCATAGATACGTTTGGAGTCGGAACTCTTACGCTTTGCCCATGTAATTTTCCGTCTAGTTTGGGCATAATAAGTTTCATTGCTTTTGCAGCACCTGTTGTTGTAGGTATCATATTAAGAGCCCCTGCTCTTGATCTTCTTTTATCTTTTTTATGTTTTACATCTAAAATATTTTGGTCATTCGTATATGAGTGGATTGTTGTCATCAAACCTTTTTCAATCCCGAAAGCATCATCAATTATTTTAGCAACAGGTCCTAAGCAGTTTGTTGTACAAGATGCGTTTGAAATTATTGCTTCACCTTTATATTGGTCATTATTTACTCCCATTACGTAAGTCGGCGTATTTTCATCTTTTGCAGGTGCACTCATTACGACTTTTTTTGCTCCGTTATCTAAATGCACTTGACATTTTTCTTGAGTTAAATATGCTCCTGTGCACTCTAAAACAACTTGAGCTCCGCAATCTTTACTGAAAGTCAACTCTTTTGCATCTCTTGTTGAATAAAGTTTTGCATTGACTTTTCCCATTTTTAAAAATCCGTTTTCAACTTTTACTTCACCGTCAAATGTTCCATGTACTGTGTCATATTTTGTAATATATTCTAACATTTCAGGTGTGGCAGTATCATTTACAGCAACAAGTTCAACATCATCTCTTTTTTCTATAATTCTTGCTACACATCTACCTATTCTACCAAATCCATTAATTGCAACTTTAACAGCCATTTCTTCCCTTTTGTAATAATAAAATTGGTGGATATTTTATCAAAATATTGCTATAATATTATTTAATCATATTTCAAAGGCTATTTTAGGTGCATATTGCAATTTTCGGTGGAAGTTTCGATCCACCCCATATAGGTCATCAGACAATTGTCAAAAAAGTTTTGAAAAAACTTGATATTGATCTGCTAATTGTAGTTCCTGCTTATTTAAATCCTTTGAAAGTACGGTCTTTTTTAGATGCAAAGTTACGGTATAAACTTCTTAAAAAACTTTTTTCAAAAAAAGAGAAAGTTATTGTCTCTTCATATGAGATAGATAAACAAAGAGCTGTTTATTCAATAGAAACGATTAAACATATAATTAAAAAATATAAGCCTGAAAAATTATATTTAGTAATTGGAGCTGATAATTATAAATCTTTTCATCTTTGGGATAGTTACGAAGAGATTGAAAAGCTGGTCACTTTAGTTGTTGTGACAAGAGACGGAATAGAACAACCTAAAAAAGACGGCAAAATAAAAAGACTTAAAGTCAATATAAAAATCAGTTCAACCCAACTTAGGAATACTTTTAATTTGGAGTATATACCTAAAAAAATAAGAAAAGACATAAAAAAAATTTGGCATAAAAAAGGTAAAGTTTGAATAAAAGAGTAGAAAAAATAAAATCAATTTTAAGCGATAAAAAAGCTGAAAATATTGATATTATTGATTTAACGTCAAAAGAGTATATTGTTGATTATGTTGTTATTGCAACAACTTTAAATCCAAAGCATGCATTTGCACTTTTAAACTATCTAAAAGCAGAATTAAAACCTCTTGGTGAAGAGTTTTTAAGAGTAGACGATGATGAAAACTGGACAATTATAGATTTGGGAGATATTTTCATCCACTTAATGAGTGAAAAACATAGAGAGAAATACTCATTAGAAGAGTTTTTAAGCGAATTAGAGAATAAAAACAACTAAAATAAAAGGTTAAAACCTTTTATTTATCTGCTGCGGGTCTTCCCGACAAGAGTTTATTATAATTACCTGCTGCATCTTTTGCACCACCCATATAACCCGTTGAAATTGCTATTCCTAGCAAGATTATAAGAATAATTATAAACCACTTCATTACATCACCTCTTTTTCCTTTATTCCTAGAATATTTAAAGTTACTTTAATAGTTAAAGCACAAAGACTTAAAACTTTCAAATATTTATCTTCCTCTGCACTTCCTACAATCTTATACTGATTGTAAAATCTATGTATAGAAGACGCTAAAGTATAAAGATAATCAGTAATCTTTTGCATATCTCTTTTACTAAAAGCCTCATCTAAAACAGACGGTAAAAGTAAAGATTCATAAACAAGATTCAAAGCCTCTTCATTTAGATTTTCATATGAAATATCTAAAACATCTTTCGGTGTTTTTCCGGCTTTTTTGAAAACTTGGTTTATTCTAGCATATGCATAATTAATATAAAAGATAGGATTTGAACTATCTTGATTTTTTAACATATCAAGATCAAACTCCAAATGCGTATCACTTTTTTTGGTTAAGAAAATAAATCTCAAAGCGTCCGCTCCAACCTCTTGAGAGATATCACTCATTAAGATTACGTTACCTGCTCTTTTGCTCATTTTATACGGTTCTCCGCCTTTTAAAAGCTGAACCATTTGAGAAAGCAGTATTTCAAGCTTTTTAGAATCTTCACCTAAAAATTCTAAAGCAGCGTGTACTCTTTTTATATATCCATGGTGATCTGCACCCCAAATATTTATGTAATGGTCATATTTTCTATCAAATTTATCTTTATGATAGATAATATCACCTGCTAAATATGTAGGTATTCCGTTTTCTCTGACAACTACTCTGTCATTATCATCTCCGTGAAGGGTAGATCTTAAGAATAGTTTGTCGTCTTTTTCATATAAAGAACCGTTTTTTAACAAAACTTCTTTTGTATCTTTCCATAAATTATAAAGTGATGCTTCAGAAACAAAATTATCAAATTTTATTCCCACATCATTTAAATCAGATACAATAATATCCATTACTATGTTTTTTGCAAAGTCCGCCATTTCTCTATATCTTGACTCATCATGGAAAATATCTCCGCCGTATTTGTCATAGATTTTTTTTGCAATATCTACAAGGTAATCGCCTCTGTAATAGTTTTCGGGATATTCAACTTCTTCATGCAAGATAAAATCTCTTCCTGCTAATGATACTGAAAGTCCCAGCATATCCATTTGAGCACCAGCATCATTGATATAATATTCTGTTGTGATTTGATACCCTAAATGTCTACCGACTCTTGCCAAAGTGTCACCTAAAACTGCACCTCTTGCATGTCCTATATGTAAAGGTCCCGTAGGATTTGCACTTACATATTCAAGAAGTATTTTCTCTTTTTTAGTCTCTTCTTTTGCAAAAGAAGAACCTTTAAGAAGTGCCTCTTTTGATTTTTTTTCCAAAAATAGATTAGAGAGTTTAAAATTTAAAAAGCCTTTTACTGCTTCAACTTTTTCAAACATTTCGTCATCAACAAATTTTGATGCTAACTCCTGAGCTATTATCATAGGAGATTTTCTAAACTCTTTTGCCAGCGAAAAAGCAACCGGCGTTGCAAAATGTCCCAATGAGACATCTTTAGGTTTTTCTAAAACAATCTCTTTTTCTAAAATATTTTCAATATGTTCTTTTACTTTACTTTGCAATTATCTTCTCTTATTTATACAGTTTTATTTTCTTTTGGTTCTTCTTCTTTAGCTTCCGCTTTTTTCTCTATCTCTTCTTTTTTTTCAGTAGAAGCACTCTCTTCATCATCTTTTACAGCTTTTTTGAAGTTTTTAATACCGCTACCTAAACCTTTAGCTAATTCAGGAATTTTCTTTCCACCGAATAACAATAATACTACTAGGGCAATAATTACCCATTCAATACCACCTGGCATACCCATTTCATATCCTTAATTTCTAATTTTTGGTAAATATTATATCTTTTTGAAGCTTAAAAAAAATGACTTAAATCAAATTAAGTTATTTGCACTCTTTACTTAAGAAAAAAATGTATTAGTTTATATCCGCTAGCTGCTGCTAAAATAGTTCCAAAAAGATTTAAAACCATATTAGTAATACCTAGAAAAATTGAATTTTGTAAAAGGAAGAAACTCTCAATAGCAAAAGTTGAGTAAGTTGTTAATGCCCCTAGAAATCCTGTTGTTAAAAAAGCTTTTATTGATTCACTAAAAGTAAAATGTGCAAAAACGGCAAATAATATTCCAATAACAAAACTTCCTATAACATTTACAAGCAATACTCCAACAGGAAACTCTAAAGGAACATGTTTATTTGCAAAATGAATTGCATATGCTCTTGATATTGCTCCTAAAAATCCACCTGTTCCAATGGCTAGAAGAGTTTGCCATGAGATAGCCATTATTTCTCCATTTCTTTGTTATAAACGGCATTCATATCTTCTTCTAATTTTTCAAACCAATCACTTTTTTTATCTGCTTGAACCGGATCTAAATATATTACTTTTACTCTTCCCGGAGTCTGTTTCAAACTTTTTGAATCTAAAATATTTTTTGTATTTATGATTATTGCAGGTTGAACTTTTAGATTAAATTTATTTGCAATCATTTTAGCACCGGGTTTAAACTTAAGCATCTTTTTGCCTGTACTTCTTGTACCTTCCGGGAACATTGCTATTGGTCTGCCTTTACTTAATCTATCTTTACAATCTTTTAATAAAGCAATAATACCTGCTTTGTCTTCTCTGTCAACAGATATCATTCTAGGAGCTTTTATTATATGTCCGAAAAAAACAAGATCGGTAATCTCTTTTTTTGCTATCCATGCTAAATTTCTTGGATGAATATACTCCATTACGATAATATCCAACAGACTTTGATGATTTAATATCACCATATCGCAAGTCGTATCAAGTTTACCCTCTTGTTCTAATTTTATTCCAAGAAGAAACATTTGAATTTTCATCCAACCTTTTATTACTTTATGGGTATGATTCCTAAAAGTATACATTAGAACGATTACAATTCCAACCGTAATTGAAAATTGTATTAAAACTACAAAACCTCTAATTCTTGATAACATCTTCTTTTTTCACCCATCCAATAAAATTGTTTTCGCCGCTTTTAAACATAATTTTTATAAATCCGCTTCTCTCTTTCATATCTTCAACAATCATATCGCTTGGAACTTTTTTAAAGATAGTTGAATTTTTAGTCGGCAATATGTAGATAACACTGTTTGCTTTTAGTCTAACTGTTTTGTTAGGAATAGCAGAAAATACAAAAACTATTGTAAAAATCAAAAATAGAATTAAAATATAATATTTTCTTTTCCAAATAAACAAAATTAAGAAAAACATAGCAAGAACCGCTACTATAATTTTTTTATAAAACTCAAAACTTGAGTTGTTTGGATTTAGATCTGTTTGCGTACTTACCAATTCTTCGGTAAAGACAACAGGAACTTCAATTTTTTCTAATCTTTTTTTATCTGTATTATAGTAGTCAAATATGATATTTTTTTTATGAATCGGGATTACTGCATAATATATAATATGCTGATTCGGATATTCATCTTCAATTACCGTAAAGCCTTGATCTTCAATACCTTTTAGATAGAAATCTTCCAAATTTGATTCAAAAGCATTTATGTCTAAAATGGTTAAAGCCTCTTTATTTGTATATTGTTTGGATTTTGATCCTAATAAAGTAAGATTTTTTGCAATTACGTTTGAAAATCTTTCATCCCCTTTTGCAATCTCGGAAAAAGTCATTTCAAGAGGTTCTAAACTTCTTGCTTCGACCAAATTATCACCGTCATATAAAAAAACTGTAATTTTAGGCATTTTAAAATTTTCTTCATATGCTTTAAAATAAAACTTATTTATATATGTATTTCTATTATCCGATGATTTTACCCATGATTCTTCAGCATTTAGAGGAGTCATATTTATATCATCGGAAAATTCGGTTTTAATTGAATCGAAATTTGATCTTGTAATTAAAGCTTTTACTTCAATTTCAAAACGTTGATTTTTATAAATATGTTTAGGGTATTTTAAATAATTAAGATAGAGATTTTTGGGAATATTCGGTGTATTTGCCGTAGGAATCGACACATCTTCTTGATTACTTGAAGCTGCAAAAGCGGAACTCTCCTCTTTTACAAATTCATTTGCAAACAAAGATATACAAAAAACAAGAAGAAGTGCTAATACTTTTTTCACTATTTCAAAAACCCTTTTAACATAAGTTCTCCGTCAGCACAACCCAAAAGATCTTCCATTGCTCTTTCAGGGTGAGGCATAAGTCCAAAAACATTTTTCTCTTTATTACAAATTCCTGCTATAAAAGATACTGAACCGTTTATGCTCTCTTCTTTTCCCTTTTCATCACAATATCTTAAAATAATTTGATTATTCTCTTCAAGCTCTTTTAAACCCTCATTATCTATATAATAGTTACCGTCTTGATGAGCAACGGGTATATTTATAATTTGATCTTTTTTTAATTTTGATAAAAAGATATTATCATTGTTTATTACTTTTAAGTGATTAAATTTTGAGATAAAATTCAAAGTGCTGTTTCTTTTCATAGCTCCTGGAAGAAGTCCTGCTTCTAAAAGAATTTGAAAACCGTTACAAATTCCTAAAATTTTTCCTCCCTTAGCGGCATACTTTTGAACAGAATCCATTATATTTGCAAATCTTGCAATTGCTCCGCTTCTTAAATAATCACCGTATGAGAATCCTCCGGGAATTACTAAAAGTTCCGTATTTTCAGGAAGTTCTTTCTCTTTATGCCAAATAATCGACACATCACATCCTAGTTTTTCAAAAGCGTATTTAGTATCATACTCACAATTTGTACCTGGAAATTGTAATACAGTTACGTTCATAATATTAACCTACAATTTCAATTTGGTAATCTTCAATTACAGTATTAGCAAGAAGTTTTTCACACATTTTTGTAACCTCTTCTTTTGCCTCTTCTTCATTTAAAGCATTCAATTCCATAATTATTTGTTTACCGATTCTTACATCTTTTACTACATCTTTAAATCCTAATGTATCTAAAGCATGATGAGTTGCTTTACCTTGATCATCTAGTACACCTTGTTTTAATGCTACATTTACGATTGCTTTCATTTATTACCTCAATTTATATTTTTGCGATTATATCTAAATTTGCCTTATTAAAATTAGGTTAAAAAAGGATTTCCTTTCTTAGCCTATTTACTTAATCTCTCTTTTATTGTACTGTACCCGTTTAAAATCTCATCTTTAATAGAAGCAGGTACTTCTACATCTAATTTTTGACCTGGTTTCAAATCTTTTGCTTTCTCTTTCCAGCTGTTTTTCTTAGCAAAATTTCTAAGAATTTGTTTATCCATTGAGATATAATTTCCCGCTTCAAAATTTTCAAGAGATATAAATCTTGAACTTTCAGGAGTTAATACTTCATCTCCTAAAACCCACTCTCCTTTTGAATTAACAAAAATCTCAAATTTAGTATCAACTACTACAATGCCGTTATCATGAGCATATTTAGTAAAATCTTTAAAGAGTTTTTCAAGACTTGATACGATTTCGGGAAAAGTTTCTCTCACTTTTGCAGAATTTAAAGGTTCGTCTTTAAGCCCTTTTGTGGTAGGCGTAAAAATAGGTGTCTCAAATTTATGCCATTGAGAAAGATTTGAAGATAGTTCTAAACCATAAGGGTCTTTACCGTTTTGACATGCTTCAAACAGTGAACCTGTAAGATAGTTTCTAAAAATCAGCTCAAATTGAACAATATCTCCGTCAATTTCGGCTTCTAAAGGTTTACATAGTTCCATAAGCTGGCATCTTGGATATATTTTTAATTTTTCATCTACGTTTTGTGATAAAATAGCTGTTCTAATTCCAGACTCTTTTGCAAATTTTGCACCGCTGTTAGAGATTGCAGTTTGTAAAATACCTTTCCCTTCAATCTCTAAATTTAAAGGAATATCAAATACAGAACAACGATCTGTTCTTACTAATAAAACTTTTGCTTCTTCTCCCGGGCAAGTGTATAAATCGGCATTTTTACCTATATAAAATAGATTATAACCTAACTCTTCTAATTCAGAAATACCTTTTTGTGATGTAGTTTTTTTTGATTTCGGCCAAAGACCAAGCTCTACAATATCACTGATTTTCATTTTTATTTTTCCTTTTGAAATTATTCTTATTTTATAATTATTAAACTTTTTAAGATACCTATTCCGACAGTTAACTGGTTATCTTTTGAGATATCCTCTTTTGTCAGAACTTTACTATCTTCTTCCTCTTTTTCTTTTACTTCTTTACTACCGTTATCTTTTTTTAATTCAACTTCCAAATGTTTTTTTAAGTCTGCCTCTTTAATTTTAAATTCAGAGTTTTTCTCTTTTACAGCTTCTCCCGCATAAGCAAGAACATCCGGAGTAATTCCTGTTGCTTGTATAGTTCTTCCGCTTGGAAGATAATATTTTGCAACTGTCAATTTTATATTTTCAGATCTGTCTTGTGTTATAGGTAAGATTGCTTGAACAGAACCTTTACCAAAAGTTTTTTCTCCAACGATAATTGCTCTTTTATGATCTTGTAAAGCTCCGCTTACAATTTCAGAAGCTGATGCCGAACCACCGTTTACAAGAACAACAACAGGCACTTTTGTTACCGTAGTTGAAGGTTTTGCATTAAATTTTTCTTCATCTGTTACATCTCTACCTTTTTGAGAAACAATAACTCCGTTATCTACAAAAAGATCTACTGCTCCTATTGCCTGAGTTAAAAGTCCGCCCGGATTATTTCTTAAATCTAAAATTATCCCTTTGGTTTTAGGGTTAGCTTTTATCTCTTTTCTCATTGTAGTTGTAACATTTTTATCAAAACTTGCTACTCTGATATAAAGCAAATCTTCATTTTCAATATTTTTTGCAAAAACAGATTTGATTTTTATAATATCTCTTACAATATCAATTTTTATAGGTTTGTTTTCACCTTCTCTAACAACAGTTAAAGCTATTTTTGTTTTTGGTTTTCCTCTCATCAAAGACACAGCTTCGTCTAGCGTCATATTAAGAGTCGATTTATCATCTATTTTTAGGATTATATCTCCTGGTTCAACACCTGCTTTATCTGCCGGAGTATCATCAATAGGTGAAATTACCGTCAATGCCGCATCTCTCATTCCTACAGTTATACCTAAACCGCCGAATTCTCCGCTTGTTTGAATACTCATCTCTTTTGAAGATTTTTTATCAAGATAAGTCGAATGGGCATCCAACTCTTGCATTAAACCTTTTAAAGCCTTGTCTACAATCTCTTCAAGCTTTATATCATCCACATAATATTTTTCAACTGTGCCTATAACTTGAGTAAGTTTTGACAAAGATTCAAATCTACTTTGATTACTCTCTTTAGCCTCCTCTTTTGCGATTACAGATTGTGATAAAACAAGCAAAAAAGATGCTATCAAAAAAAACTTATTCAATTTTTTCATTTCATACCTTTTATTTATTATAAGAGCTTGAATTATATAAGATTTTATATAAAAGTAAGGTTTTATAATTTTTTTAGTATGATATTGTCTAATTTTTCAAGAAGGTTTTGAATGAGTCTAAAAGATAATGTAGATTATGTAAAAGAGGAATTAAACAGTGAAGAGAAATTTCTCGAAAGTTTTGTAAAAGTAGAGAGATTTTACAACAAGAATAAAATTATAATTATCACTGTAATAGTTGTTTTGATTGCTTTAGTTATAGGTTTTTATATAAGCAAGTCTGTTAATGCATCAAATAAACTTGAAGCCAACATTGCTCTTAATAAAGTTTTACAAAATCCTAAAGATAGTGCTGCTTTGGAGACTTTAAAACAAAAAGATGAAAAACTTTATGAAATAGCACAATATTTAAATGCAAAAGATGAAGGTAAAACAGTTCAAGTTGATATCAAGTTTTTAAAAGAGATTACTGAATATGAAAAAGCATTAAAAGAGAAAAATATTGAAAAACTCAATGAAGTTTCAATGCAAAACGATTTTTTACTAAAAGAGTTTGCAATTTTTAACAAAGCTTTAATACAGACACAAAACGGCAAATATGAAGATGCAAAAGCAACCTTGAAGTTGATTCCTGCTGATTCAAAAGTTAATGATTTAGTTAACGTACTTAAACACTATTTAGCAACAAAATAAAGGGATAATATGAAACAACTATTTTTCTTACTTCCACTACTGGTTATCTTTGCTGGTTGTTCTAGCAAAGAGTATTTCGAGCCTGAAAATACTGCGGGAGACTATGATAATACAAAAGCCTACTTAGAGGGTGATATTGTTTATATGAACAGAGACGGTGCTACTTTAGATAGCAAAGAGATAATAACAAAAAGAGGCGTTTCAAAATTTAAAATTCCTGAAGGGTATAAATTTTTAAATATCAGTGACGATAAAGTAATTACTTCTAATTATAAAGATAGCGTAATGCTTGATAAAAAAGTTATCAAAGTAGGAGGAGTTGTAGTTGCTGCTTCGGTAAAAGAGAATAAACTTGCTATGCTTTTTTCAGATAACTCAATTCAATTGTATGATCTAGCTTCAAGTAAAATTCTTCTAAAAGAGTATTATCCTCACTCATATGTAAATGATACTAGAATTGCAAACCCTTATTTTATGAGTAATATTATTTTATTTCCTACTTTAGACGGGAAAATTACGGTTGTTGCAAATGAGAATAACAAAGTTATCAGAAATATTGTTGTTGATGCGGACGGTCAATTTAACAATATTATTTTCTTAGATGTAATTAACGACACTTTAGTTGCGGCAACAGCAAATAAAGTAATCTCTGTGGGAGACGGTGTACTTAACTTAAAAGATTATAGAGTTAGAGATATAATTTCAAAAGATAACTATATTTATATAGCTACAATAGACGGGCAAATTATTAAAACCGATATCTCTTTAAATATTATAAATAGAAAAAAATATAAATTTGCAAAAGTTTATGCACTTGCATACGGAACTTCATTATATGCTTTGGAGTCTCAAGGTTATTTAATCAATATCTCTGATGATTTTAAAACAGATACTATTTACGATTTCTCTTTTGATAATGAAAAAAAAGTTATTGCATTAGGAGATACAATCTATTATGATGATGAGTATATTATTTTAAAATAATATACTTTTTATCTATCTATTTAATCTCTTCGTGACTATTATTAAATAGAACTTTAGAAAAACAAAACTATGGATTTGAAAAGCAACTTAAAGTACCTACTACTTATCTCTATAATTTCAATATCTGCTTTTTTTACTATTAACTACTTTGTAGAACTTAAAGTCGATTCCATAAAAAAAGATAAATTCAGTACTATTTCAAATAATGTAAAAATGCTGATCGATCAAGCAATAGAAGATAAAATCTATTCAACTCTTAATCTTGCCATATCAATATCGGAATATGCATCATCCCATAAACTTTTATCCAAACAAAATAAAGAAGAGTTAAAAAATTTAAAAAATATATCTATGAAAATAGAAAAAAACAGTAATTTTAGAAACCTTTGGATTCATGTTGTAGATGCAAAAGGTATAAGCAGATATAGAAACTGGTCTGAAAAAAGCGGAGATTATCTATTAAACGTAAGAAAAGAGTTAATTCCTTTATTAAAAAAACCCAAAATAGTAAATTTAATAAGTGTCGGAATTTTTGATATCAGTTTTAAAAGTATTGTTCCTATTTATGAGGGCGAAAAATTTATGGGGTTAATTGAAACAATTACAAAATTTAATTCAATAGCAAAAAAATTTCATGAAAAAGGGATAGATTTTCTTATCTTAGTTGACAAAAAATATAAAAAGCAAATAAAAAAACCTTTCAGCAAACTTTTTATTGACGATTATTATGTAGCAAATATAAATGCTAAAAAAGAGCTTCTTAATTTGACAAAAAATAATCTGAGTGAATTTCTTAATATAAAAAACTATGAAATAAATTCTAATAAGTTTATAACAAGATATGAAATAAAAGATTTTAAAAACAATGAAATGGCAAATGTTCTGACATTTCAAAACTATAATAAAATTTTTCTAAATGAGATTCAAAGTTTGGAAAACTCTTTGAGAATTATAGGATATTTAAGTACTTTAATCATAATAGCCATTTTTTCAACATATTACTATTTTAATAAATCAAAATATGCAAAAACTTTGGAAAAAGAGGTAAAAAACAGAACAAAAGCATTAAATCAATTAATAAGAAGATATAAACAGTTATTTGAAGGCTCAAGAGCAATAAAAATAGTAGTAGACCCCCAATCCATGAATATTTTCGATGCAAACAAAGCAGCACTTGATTTTTACGGCTATTCAAAAGAAGAGATAAAGAAATTAAAAAGTAGTGATATTAATATCAATATAAAAGAGAATGAAAATATCTTTAAAGATATTTTAAAAGAGCAGAAGAATATTTTTTATTTTAAACATAAACTGGCAAACGGTAAAATAAGAGATGTGGAGGTTTACTCTTCATTAATAGATGTTGATAACAAAAAACTTATATACTCAATAATAAGAGATATAACAGAAGAGCTAAAATTAAAAAAAGAGTTTGAAGAGAAACAAAAACTTTTTTATCAACAAGCAAAAATGGCATCAATGGGTGAAATGCTTGAGAATATTGCACATCAATGGAGACAACCTTTATCTACCATAACAACAGCAGCATCGGGAATAAAACTAAAAAAAGAGTTTGGACTTCTTGATGACACTTTTTTTAATGATTCAGTAGGAATTATAATCAGATCTGCAAACTATCTTTCCCAGACCATTGAGGATTTTAGAAACTTTTTTAAACATAGCGATAATAAAGAGAAGTTTCAAATATCTACTGCTATTCAAGAATCATTTAATATATTAAGATTAAAAATCAACTCTAATTCGGTAAAAACTTATCTTAGAGATGATTCAAAGGTTATTATAGAAGGATTTAAAAATGAATTTATACAAGTCTTTTTAAATCTTATAAATAACAGTATTGATACTTTTAAAAATATGGAAGATGAGAATAGAATTATTTTAATAAATATTGAAAAAGTAAAAAACAGTGTCGAGATATCTTTTCAAGACAGTGCAAAAGGAATTAACAAAGATATAATTGATAAAATCTTTGAACCTTATTTTACTACAAAACATAAATCCCAAGGAACGGGAATCGGTTTATATATGAGTGAACAAATCATAAATAAACATTTTGACGGCAGAATCACAGTATGTAATGCCGATTTTGAATTAGATTCAAAAAAATACCACGGTGCGAAATTTACAATAACCTTACCTTTATCATAAAGAACGGATAACTCTGTTTCTACCCTGCTCTTTTGCTTTATACAAGAGTTCATCCGCTTTATGCAGAATTTCATCTATTGTTTCATATTTTGACTGTTTGAACACTGTTCCTACCGAAACTGTAAATTTAATACTGTTCTGTTTTACTTCAATTGAAGTAGAGCTGCATTTTTCTCTTATCTTTTCAGAGATTTGCTCTACGCTTTTTTCATCTTTTTCAATTATAGAAATAGCAAATTCTTCTCCTCCTAATCTTCCGAAAACCATGTTTTTATCTATGATTTCAGAAACTATTTCACAAAATTTTATTAAAACTTTATCTCCTACACTGTGTCCGTATCTATCATTTATTTTTTTGAAATAATCAATATCCATCATCAAAACGGAAAAAGAGAGATTCTCTTTATTTGATTTTTTTAGCAGTTTAATACTCTGTTCAAAAAAGTTTGCCCTGTTTCTTATTTTTGTCAAAAAATCTGTATTTGCCAATTTGTAAAGCTCTTTGTTTTTACTCTTTAATGTTCTGTATGCTCTTGTTAACTGGTTTGTTCTTTTTTCAACTTTTTCATTAAGAATTATATTTTGATTTATTATCAGTTTTTGATTTTTATAAATTACTATAAAAACAAAAAGTAAAATTATTGAAGAGATAAAACAGAATATTAAAATCGTTTTTTCACCTTCTGCTATAATTAAACTATTGTTTGAAAGTTGCAAGGTTAATGCAAACTCGTTTTTAAAATCATAAAAGTCTATAAAACTGATAATTTTCCCTTTACTATTTTGAGAAAATACTTTCATTGTTTTCATATTTTCAAAAGAGATGATAAAACTATTTTTATGATTTTGCGTACTTTTATCTAAAATTTTTATTTCATTAAAGAGTGCTTTTGAATCTTCCAAAAGAGTCTTTTTGTCTAAAAATTTAAAAGCTATTATATGACCTCTTTTTTCACCTTTAAAATCACTTTGTAAGATTGTTGATTTAACGACGAAAAAAGGTTTTGAATTATAATTTAGAAGAGTTGAAACCTCATCTTCATTCTCTAATTTTTTCATAAGAAACAGTTCAAACTCTTTTTTAAAAAAAGAGGAAAAGCGATTGTTTTTATTATACTTTGAATATACTACATGCCCGTTTGTTTTTACAAACAATATTCCGTCTATTCCCAAATCTTTTAGAGTATTTGAATCCTCTCTGAAGTTGTTATAGATATAGTTTTTATTGGCATTTGAGATAAAATCATAAGTATCATCCCATTTTGCATAATCATTTATAATATTTCTTAAATTTGAGAGTTCGTTATCCATCATCTTTGTAAAAGATATAATACTGTTTTTATTATGTTTCTGTTCAAGAGAGATAAAATCGTTAATAAAAAATTTATAACTTATCACTGCTAAAACAGTTACTAATAAAAGGTAAGAAAAAAAGAGTGAAAGTAGATTTTTTTTTAGATTATCTGAATTCATACTATTTAACCTCCTCTTATAAAAACTCTTTTTTTAGTTATTTAGATTTTTATTGGCAATGTTTTCAATTAAAACCGTTGCATAAGAACCCTTAGGAAGGGTAAAATTTAAAGATAATATTTTTTCATGACTATTATAACCTATTTTTACATTTTTTGGAAAAACTATCGCATCACGTCTAAATCCTTTTTCCTGAATATAGATATCATCGAATTTCTCTTCAATTTCTCTTGCTTCATTTATACTTCTAAAGACTTTTCTTCCCGGAAGCAAACCTGTAGGAACTATTTTTTTTAAATGAAAATCTTCCATAATTTTCTCATTTAACTGTTTTGGAGTAAAAAACTTATTATTTTGAGTATTTCTAAAAACATCTCCTTTTAAAAGTTGAAACTCTTTTTGACTTAAGTTTAACCTTTTAACTAGCCATGCATTGAAAAAATTACTTTGATACAAAGAAATCAACATTTTTGCTATTTTTTTATCTTTTATTACTAAATCCTCATAAACAAGAGATTTAGCTTTTTTTATATTCAAATCTGCTTCTTTCCCGAATCTTTGAAATCCAAAATAGTTGGGCATTCCTATTTTTGCAATTTGATTTATAATTTTTTCTATTTTCCCTATATCTTCGATTTTTACTTCATGAAGGTTTATTTTAAAACTGTTTGAAATCAAATCTCCTATATTCAACTTGCTGTTATGTAAAGTAGTCTGCAATATCTCAATATTTTTTGCTTTGAATTTTTTCAGCTCTTTTGAGTATTTTTTGGGTATTGAAATATATTGGGTAGTTGTTGCATTTTTATCTTTTAATCCTGCATAACCTATCTCATTTTCATAAATCTTTAACTGTTTTGAGAGTTTTTCTATTAAATCCCAGGTTCCTAAATTCTTTTTTTTTATTTTTGCAATAATAAAATTACCTCTGTTTGAAAACTCTATGGGATTTTCTTCAACAATAAAATCATTCTCGTTTTGAAAAAATTGAAAATCCAAAGGTTTATGTTTTTGTACAAACTCTCTTTTTACCATCTTAATTCTTTTTTTAAATTTTAGGTATTATATAATCATTTATCATTTAAAAGGCTTATTATGGATATTAAAAAAATTGAACAGATAATTAAAGATTTTTCTGCAAATAGAGACTGGGACAAGTTTCATAATCCTAAAAATCTGGCAATGGCTTTAAGCGTAGAAACTTCGGAATTAGTAGAAATTTTCCAATGGCTTGATTTTGAACAAGCAGCAAATCTAAGTGAAGATAAAAAAGAGCATCTAAAACAAGAAGTTGCAGATATTGCCGTTTATTTACTTAGAATATGTATGCACTATAATATAAATTTGGAAGAAGCTATTATAAAAAAAATGAAATTAAATGAAAAAAAATATCCCCTCTTTGATAAAAGCGGCAAAAAAATTGAGTACGGAAAAAAGAACTAAAGGCTTAAAATGAAAAAAATATATCTCGCAGGACCTGATGTTTTTGAAAAAGATTCAATCCAAATAGGTAAAAAATATGTTGCACTTTGCAAAAAATACGGTTTTGAAGGACTTTATCCTCTTGATAATGTTATAGATTTTGACCAACCAAAACAAAAAATTGCCCAAGATATCTTTTTGGCAAATAAAAAACTAATTGAAAAGTGCGATATAGTAATTGCAAATTTAAACTCTTTTAGAGGAAAAGAGAGTGACAGTGGAACCGTTTGGGAGTGCGGTTATGCTTTTGGCTTAAAAAAAGAGGTTTACGGATATATCTCAAAGAAAAGAACTTATATAGAACAATTTGAAGAAAAAGAGAAAATAAGTATTGATAATATTACATATGATATGAAAAATAGAACTATAGAAGATTTTGGTTTGCCTTTAAATCTAATGATTTCATGCTCCGTCAAAAAAATTATAGTAGGTGATTTAGAAAAGGTATTAAGAGAGTTATGATACAATAATTTACAAAATTTTTACTTTTTCAAGGATTTTTTATAGAAACAAGAAAAGTTTTAAAAACTCTAAAATTAAAATACACACTATATTTTTTTATATTATCAATATTAACCTATTTAACCCTTAATTTTATAACAAACAGCAATAAAGAAAAAGTTTTGGTACAGACTACTCACAGCTATGTAAAGGCTTATCATAGTATTATTCATCAATATAAAGAGTTATCGGAAGTCATTTTTACAGGTTTATTAAATTTTACAAAAGTTGATGAAAAATTGTATAAAATCCAGACAAAAAATTTTAATCAAAAAGAGAAAATAAGACAAGAGTTATATCTTCAAACTATAAAAAGATTTAATCTGCTAAAAAAGAAAAAAATCATAAATATTGATTATATTCTTCCTAATAATACTATATTTCTAAGATTAAGTAATCCTAAACAAAAAGGAAACAAAGTAGATAGTAAAAATAAAGGAATCAATTATGTACAAAAGTATAAACTGCCTACTTTCACCCATGAAGTAACTAATAATACCTCAGGCTACAAATTTTTATACCCTTTAATAAAAGATGGTTTATATTTAGGAGTTGTCTCTTTAACTTTCAGTGAAGAAGCTATAACTAAAGCTTTAATGAAGCAGTATGAGATATTAAGCAATTTTATAATTAGTGATTTAAATTTCAATAAAAATTTTTTAAAAAACAATAACTATTACAAAGAGGCTCATTTTAAAGGTTTTTTACACAATCAAGCTATATTAAAAGATTTACAAGAGATTACAAATCAAAATATTCAAGATCTAAAACCCTCTAAAACATCGTCAAAAAAACTTTATGAACTAGGACAAAAAAAAGAGCCCGCATCAATTTTTATAAAAGAGAAAACCTCAATTATTACAATAATTCCTATTTTTCATAAGATATCAGGTGAATATGAAGGTTTTGTTTCGATAATAAGCAAAGGAACTACTATAAATCTTTTAAATAACAACTATCTAACCATACTTCTTCTATTTATTTTCCTTTATGCAACGGTAATACTTCTATTTTTACAACAAAAAATCAAAAATATCAAAGATAAAGAGTTGACGCAAAAAATGATGAAAAAAGACCAGCAACTTTTAGAACAAGCAAAAATGGCACAAATGGGAGAGATGTTGGGAAATATTGCACATCAATGGAGACAACCTTTAAGTGCCATTAGTACAATTGCAAGCGGTCTTAAACTTAATCAAGAGTTCGGACTTTTAGAAGAGAAAGATGTGGCTAAAAATATGGACTTAATAGTCGAAAATACAAAATATCTTTCAAAAACTATTGATACCTTTAGAGACTTTATAAAAGAGAAAAAAGTGGAAAAAGAGGTCATAATACAAGAAAAAATAGATGAAAGCTTAAAAATTGTCCAAGCTACGTTAGATAACTATCATATAAAACTAATAAAAAAAATCGATTATAAAAAACCTGTTACAATAAAAATGATTTCAGATGAATTATCTCAGGTTATAATAAATATTTTAAATAATGCAAAAGATGCAATAAGCCAAAAAAACATAGAAAAAGGGTGGATAAAAATTACCCAAAAATCCCTAAAAGAGAGAGTTATTATAACTATTGAAGATAATGCAGGAGGAATAAAAGAGGAGATTATTCCAAAAATATTTAATCCTTATTTTACTACCAAACATCAGTTCCAAGGAACAGGTCTGGGGCTTTATATGAGTAAAACGATTATTGAAAAACATTTAAAAGGAACTTTAAAAGTTGAAAACGGCAAAAACGGGGCAATTTTTACTATTGAATTAAAACGTTAAATAATCTTAGTAAACTCTTCATAGATTTTATTATTTAAAGGCTTTTCAAGTTTAAGCCAGGTTTTAATAGGCTGGTTACCTTCATATTTTATACAATTTGCCAAACCTAAATATAAAAACTTTTGGACTTTTTTATCCACATGGGAAAATTTTCTAACAAAAATATGAAGTTTTGCTTTCTCTTTTTTATTATTGATTAATCTTTTTCCGTCACCTTTGTCTTGAGACATTTTAGGTTTGCTAATAAAAGTAAAACAATCTTTTGATAAAAAATTGTTTTCATAATGACTTCCTTTTGCAAATTTATCCTTTTCCAAAGTGATAAATAAAAAGAAATCATCTTTAAATTTTAAAAAACCGCTTCCTCTAAAAGAGCTGTGAATTTTATCAAAATTACTTAAAAGCGCTATTTCCTGCATATTATATTTTTCATAAAGTTTTAAAAACGGTAAGCCAAAATCAAAAGAGCCGAAACTCTTTTCATAGGTTAAAATTCCGTAGTTTAAACTATTTTCAATTATATTTTTTTTATCTTTGTTTTCCAAAAGTTTTTCAAACTCTTGAGTTCTTTTTAACTCTTCATTTTCCCAAAAGACCAACTTTAAAAATCTCTTTTTTTGAGAAGAGTCAAAAAACTCTTGATTTAGATAAGAAAAACTATGTTTGATTGTCTCTTTATCAACCCTATTTAAATATTTATCTAAGATTTTAAAAGCTTTTTCCAAACTACAACACTCATTTGAAAGCAGATATTTTAAGATAACAAATTCATAAACTCTTCTAAGAGGAAGGTAAAAATCTATAAATCTTACAGCTTTTAAAAAGTTTTCATCACTGCAAAGTTCTTTTAACTCTTCTGTTTTTTCAACTTTTTGCAAAAATTCAATATATGATTTTGATTCAAGTATAAAAGGTACGGGAGAGATAAACTCATCATAATTTATAAAATCTTCTATCTTAGGCACTTTGTTTCCAAGTAAAGCTTTAAACTCAAAATATCTTGATTTTAGATATTTAAAACTACTTAGATTTTCACTGTTAATCTGCTCTAAAACTCTTTGTTTAGAGATTTCATCAATTACGATATGCGCATTTGCAAAATCGGCAAAATTGTTTAAAAGAGAAAATTTTATACTCTCTTTATCTAAAATTTTATTTCCGCATAAAGCTAGAGCTATTAAAAAAGCTTTTTTATGGTTACCTATAAAATCTATTATTGTCAAAAACTCTTTGCTTTTATATTTTCTTAAACCTCGTCCTAGTTGTTGGATAAATACGATAGGAGAGTTTGTAGGTCTTAACATCAATACCGTGTTTACGGAAGGGATATCAACTCCTTCATTAAAAATATCTACACTGAAAACTACTTCTAAAGAGTTTTTTTCATTTTCTAACTCTTTTATTATTTTCTCTCTTTTTAAAACAGAATCTTCACTTGTCAAAAAAGCCGATACTATGCCTTTTTTATTAAATTCATCACTCATAAATTTTGCATGCTCTTTAGAGGCACAAAAACCTAAAACTCTTCTTTTATCTCCTGAGTTTCCGTAAAAATTTAATTTTTGAATAATAAAATCAACTCTTTTGTTTACCATTAAAAGTTTGGATAATAAAACTATATCTTTTAAATCAACACTTTCATAATCAATCTCTTTAATATCCGTAACCCCGTAATAGTGAAAAGGAACCACAAGATTGTTTTCAAGCGCTTCATTCAATCTTATATCGCAAGCTATATTATCATCAAAAACTTCATAAATAGAGTTACCGTCCATCCTATTCGGAGTTGCCGTAAGACCTAAAGAAAATTTCGGTTTAAAATAGTTTGTAATTTTTTCATAAGAAGGGGAAGTTATATGATGAGCTTCATCATAAATTATATAATCAAACTCCTCTTTTGAGAACTTTTTATAATTTGCACTTAGAGTTTGAACCGTTGCAAAAAGATAAGAGGCTTTTTGTTCTTTTTTATTTCCCGTAAAAAAACCGCACTCTATATTTTTTATTACTGCTTCAAAACTCTTTTTTGCTTTTTGCAAAATATTTTCTCTATGTACTATAAAAAGCATTTTCTTAGGACTAAAAGCTTTTACGTCAAAAGCGGCAAGATAAGTTTTTCCCGTTCCCGTTGCAGCTATTGCCAAAGCCTTCGTCTCTTTTTTTCTTCTAAAAAAATCTAATTTTTCCAAAGCCTGTTTTTGCATAGAGTTTATTTTTAGCTCTTTTTCATAAACAAAATTTTCTACTTTTGTTTTTAGTTTATATTGACCGTACTGTTGTAAAAAGTCCTTTGTTACAAAAAAAGAGTCCTCCCAAAGAGTCTTAAACTCTTGTAGAATATTAGTTGAAAACTCTTCATTTTTTTTTGAAATTGATTTTATATTCCACTCAATATTTGTTTTAAAAGCACTTGAAGTTATATTTGAAGAACCAAGCAAAATTTTATATTCCTCTTCAAATTCAAAAATATAGGCTTTTGCATGAAAACCTTTATTTGTACAATCATATATTTTAAGTTCTATATTTTCAAACTCTTGAAGTTTTTTTAGAGCCTCAACTTCCGTAAAATTAAGATAAGTAGAACTTAAAATTTTTCCTTTTATTCCTTTTTTTTTAAGCTCTTCTAAGCAGTTTAAAAGAAGCTGTACCCCCGAATAATTTATAAAAGCCACATTAAAAATAAAAGAGTTGCACTCTAATAAAAGTTTTGTGAGATGATTATAAAAATTGCTGTTTTGATTATTTGTAATTAATTGATTCAAAAAAGCCTTTCTAAAGAAGTTTGTTATAAGCAAATTTTACCGCACCAAGAAGTGCAGTCTCTTGATTTAACGAAACTTTTAAAGGTACTCTTCTTAACAACTCTTCAAATCTTCCTTTACTTACAAAAGCATTCAAAAAATATTCACTTTTTATAAAAGGCAAAATTTTAGGAGCAATTCCTCCTCCTATATAAACACCTCCCAATGACATATATTTTAAAGCCAAATTTCCGGCTTCAGCTGCATATATCTCTGAAAAAAGTCTTAAAGTTTCCAAACATAAAGGATCTTTTAATTGCATTGCGCATTGGCTTATCATTGCACTTTTATCCGCATCCAAAGATAAATTCTTCATTTCATTTGGTTCTTTTGCAAAACCGCTTTCTAAAAGAAATTCATAAATTGTATATATTCCCATGCCTGAAACTACCCGTTCATAACTTACATGTCCGGGAAATCTCTTTCTAAGCCAAAATAAAAGTTCATCTTGTTGTGCCGTAAGGGGTGCAAAATCACTGTGCCCCCCTTCTGTTCCTATTGGAGTAAAGTGCTTACCGTCAAAATGTAAAATTGCTTCACCAAGTCCAGTTCCCGCAGCAATAACTGCAATATTCCCTTCTGTTTTTCTTGCATTTGAATTTAATTCTAAAAACTCTTCGTCTTTTAGATACAACATTCCGTAGGCTGTTGTTTCTAAATCATTTAACAATCTTACTTTTGAGGTTTTAAAACGCTCTTTTAAAACTTCTGCATCTATATCCCAAGGCAGATTTGTAGTTTTACATTTCTGCTCTATAATTGCTCCTGCAACACCTATACAAACAGCCTTAATTTTTATATTGGGTATCTGCTCTTCAAACAAGGCTAAAATATCATCGAATTTTTCATATTTTTTACTTTGAAATTGATCTTGGAAAACATTTTTAAGTTTTCCTTTTTTTACTTCAAAAAGAGCTAAATTCGTCTTTGTTGCACCGATGTCTCCAGCTAAAATCATCCGTTCTCCTCTTGTAATGTTAATAAATACATAAAAGCTTCAATAAAGTACTCTTCTGTTTTTTGAGGTGAGAGTTTGTAAAAAGCATTCCATGCTTGTGCTTTTTGCTCATCATAATTACCCTCTTTGTGTGTTTTCTGCCAGGCTATTCTTACAGCATGACCGATTATCACGTCAAGCATCAAATCAGCCTCAATTTTAATATCGGGATTCTCCTTGAGAATTCTTGAAAGAGTTTGCAAAAGCTCCAGATTCAGCTGTCTATAATCAGAGGCTTCTATACTTTGAAGCAGAGATTCAACTCTTAGTTCAAAATTTCTTTCACCTGCTGTTGTATCAAAAGTCAACTCTGAACCTATTCTATTGTTTAAATTATATTTATCTCCTATTACTAAACCTTTGCATTGCTGTAAAAGATACCACAAACCTTTATAAAAACTGTTTGGAAGTCTTGACAACATTCCTATATCTTTTCTGTATTGTGCCCAATCTTCGATTTTAATATCTTCTCTTAACTCTTTTTGAGTCAATATAGAGTTCAAATTAGGAACTTTTGACACATAAAGATTCTCTTGTTTTTTCATATCTACTACATTTGAGGAAAAAGATATCAATATATTTTTTAGATTATTATAAATAGTATGAGGTGAGAGAGTAATCAAATACTCATAAGCATCTGCAATAGGAATTTTTTTCTCTTTTGAGATATTACTTACTAATAACTGTACAAAATACCAAGTTCTAATCGTAAGTATCCCTTCAAAGAGTTTAGGTTCAACTCTGATTAAATGTCCAAGATGTAATACAATCTCTTGGGTTAAAGCTCTTTCTGCCTGATTTTTACCGCAAAACCTTTTTATTGCCTCCAAAATAGAATGGTTATCTATAGATTTTGATAAAGTAGCCTCTTCACTGTATGCTCTTCCTACTGCCAATCTTTTTTGTCTAATAACAATTTCAAGCAAAGCATCTTCCAAACGCTCATCAAAAGATCCAATAATATCACTTAAGGTTCTAATACTTGACCACTTTTGGCAAACAGCTGAAAATTCATAATAGTGTTGTGCCAAATCACGAAGTTTAGTATATTTTTCATCAATAAAAATTTCAAAATCCAAACCTCTTTTTTCATTTAAAAGTTCTATTATTTTAACTTTTTCTTCTAAAGTAATTTTTTCCGTAAGTTTTGAAAGAAGTTCTTCTTCACTTAAAAAAGCATACCCTTGTAAAATATCTTTAGGAATATCATGCAAATCACATTGGAACAAAGAAGATGAAAGAAAACTTTTATTTCCAAGATTTAAATTAAAATCATCAAATTTCAGCCCGTGCAGATTTTCTATTCTTTCAACAGATGCACTATTTATAAGTTCCTGTAAAAATCCGGTTCTTACTTCTATTTTATTGCAAACTCCGTTTTGCAACTCATTTAAAAGTTCTACAATCTCCTCTTTTTGGTCTGTTTCAAGCATACCTTTTTTTACAAAAAAAGGTATTATAGGCTGTCCTAAACGATCCCAATGAGTTGATAAAAATTTCAACGAAGCTTTAAAATGTTCTACTAAAAGAGTATTATCGTAATTAAAATAAAATCCCTTAGGATTAAAGTAATAAGGTAAAAAGATAATATATTCACCGGCTAAAATATGTAACCTTGCAGTGGTAATTGAACGCGGTACCCAAGAAGGTCTGCCGCTTAAACCTAATTTATCGTTTTTCCCTATTATTTTATGAACCAAAGCCAATTCTGAGGCATGTATGATTTTCAAAGGTTTTAACTCATCAATAGTTTGTGCACTAACTCCTAAGTTTAAAAGTTTTTGTTTCTCTTCATCATCTTCACAAAGGATGGCAATCAATGGATATGTTTTTCTTTTATGACCTATTCTGCGTCTTCTGTTTAAAGGGTCTATATCATTTATATTTAAAATACCCTCTTTTATCATGCTTGAAAGAAGATAAAGACTTTGAGCCCAAACCAAAGGTAAATTTTCATTGGCAACTCTTTGTTGGGAACCCGGATTATTCTTCTCTTTTTCAATTAAATCTTTTGGAACATAATATAATTCAGGTAGAAGTTTTTCTCCGTTTCGTTCAATAAAAAGAGGTTCTAGTTTTTTACTCCAATACTCTACTTCTATATTATCTTCTCTCATTAAAGCATCTAAAAGCAAATAAGTAAAAAACAGTGGCCACTCTGATTCTATATTTTCAAACTTTTTAAGTTCGGATTTTTCATAATGAAGTCGGCTGCTGTCTTCCAAACAACTTTGGTGCCCGTCAAGTAAAAATCTTTTGCAACCGTATTTCCCTTCAAGTTTTTTTAGAATTTTATCTTTTGTCTTTTTTAATAACTCTTCATCTTCTATGGCATATGCGGGATAACCTATAATACTTAAAAGTGCGGCATCAGTCTCTTTTGAGCTGGATTCTCTTGGAAGAAGTTCGCTTAAAGTAAATCTTGATCTTGCAATATCACTTGGTACTACATGAATAGTAGCCTCTTTACAAATACTGTTTCCAAAAAGATTAAATCCTGAAATTGCAGCTAATGCAGCTTTTGCCATACCCACGGAACTACAGTTAATCTCCGTATCTCCGGTATTTATTTTGTGTCCCCTTTCCCAAATACCGAAATCGGCAGTACAATATGTTTTGCTGATATAGTGAACTAGATTTTGAACAAAATTAACTTCATCAAGAGTATAAATAATCTTAAGTCCTGAAGCTATCATTTGAGTAAGCATTAAAAGATATAAAGAAGTTGCATCAAGTTGAAGATGTCCCCATTCATCATCTCCTACTATGGGTAATCCTGTTTTTGTATTATATTTTGCATGCAGAGCATCAAAAGGATTTAAAGTATATTTAAACTTTTCTACTTTATCTTTTTGTCTCATCATTGAGATAAGTAATCCTCTCATTAGTTTAACTACGCTTTGAGAGAGCAGATAACTTTTATAATGGTCAGGATTATACCTTTTATAGGAAAGACTCAATCCCCAAACACAAAGGATACTGTAAACATTATCCCTAACCCAGGCATCGGTATAATCACCGTGTTCGGTAACCGCCGTACTAGCAGGAAGCAGTCCTGTTATCGGATCTTGTTTTGATAATATAATTTTTTCAATTGACTTAAAATAATTTTCAAGTAAAGATTCTACAGATTTTGTATTCATAAAACAGCCCTTCTTTTAGAGATAAACAAACTCTTTTCCTTTACATTGAAAGTATTCTATTATTTTTATTCTTAAAGGCTTAATCTTCTAAAAAATTTATTAAAATAATTCTGCAAAAATTAAACTTTTCTTTGTATAATTTCAAAAAATAAAAGGGTTTTAAAATGTATAAAATTATTAAATCTTTGGTTGAATCAGCTATTTTCCAAAATTTTATTATTGCTTTGATTATATTAAACGGTATTACAATGGGTTTTGAGACTTCAAACTCTATTATGCAGTCATATTCAAAATTTATTCTGGCATTTGATAAAATTGTTATTACAGTCTTCACTATTGAGATAATACTTAGAATTTATGTTCATAAATTTGCATTTTTTAAAGATCCTTGGTCTTTGTTTGATTTTTTTATTGTTGCAATTTCTCTGTTCCCAGCAAATGAGACTTTCTCAATCTTTAGAATCCTAAGAGTCTTTAGGCTTTTTAGATTAATAACAGTCGTACCTCAAATGAGAAAAATAGTTGCCGCTTTACTTGGAGTAATCCCGGGGATGCTTTCAATTATGGCATTAATGTCTTTGATTTTTTATATTTTTGCCATAATCTCTACAAATCTTTATTCAGAGACTTTTCCTCAATGGTTCGGAACTTTGGGAGAATCTTTTTATACTCTTTTTCAAGTTATGACTTTAGAATCTTGGTCTATGGGAATAGTAAGACCGCTTATGGAAGAGCATCCTTTTGCCTGGATGTTTTTTATTCCTTTTATTTTTGTTGCAACATTCGTAATGGTAAATTTAATTGTCGCAATAATCGTCGATGCAATGGCTGTTTTAAAAGAGAGTGAAGAGACAAATATTATTACAGAAGTAAAAGGAGGACAAAACGGTCTTAAAGAAGAGATCGAAGATTTGAAAAATGAGATAAAAGAGTTAAAAGAGATAATTGTAAACTCAAAAAACAACTGACAATAATCTGCCACAAAGCTGACACAGCCTGAAAGTATAATCTCCTATATTTTTAAAAGGAGATTTAAATGATCGGGGCACTATGGACTGGAATATCGGGTTTATCAGCATCAAGAGCGGCATTGGACAATGAATCAAATAATATTGCAAATGTTAATACTGTAGGTTATAAAGCATCAAGAGTATCTTTTGCAGATATGATGTATCAAGACAGTATAGGAAAAGGGGCAAGTGTAACAAATGCAGAAAAGCAGTACACCCAAGGGAGTTTGAACCCTACAGGTTCTTCTTATGATTTAGCTCTTGACGGTGACGGATTTTTTGTAGTATCAAATATAAACCCCACGGGAACTTCCGAAACCTATTATACAAGAGCAGGAAATCTTAGAATGGGTGAGAACGGAACCTTACAAGATGCAAACGGTTATGAAGTTCAAGGTTGGGCTATGAGTAGTTTGGATCCTACAAGCGACATAGTAAGTACAAACAATAATTGGAGATATTTTAATGATAATTTTACGGAAAAAGCAGGAAATCAGATCATTCAATTCTCTAATAGAGTAGAAACTTATGCTGCTAAAGTTACTGATTATGCCTCAACTGCAAAAAGTGATTCCACCGTGCTTACGGGTTCCGGAATAAAGTCTCAGTCAGATAAAATTTCTGATATTAATACTTTGATGATAAACTATCAAAATGCTTTGGAAGATTATGCAGAAAATCCCGATGCAACCTCATCTCCTTCAATTGCACAATCAACACTTTTAGATTTTCCCGATAATACAAATAGCATTATGGATGGAGAAAAAGACCAAATTTATACTTATATAAACGGTGATAAAGTTTATGCAGAGTATGTAAATACCACTGCTACTACAGATTTTATCGAAGAGGTTGATTTAGCAGTATCAAACGGCTCTTTTACAATGACAGATTTGGATGGAGACGGAACAGTAGGAGGACAAGGAGATTATGATATTTTAGCAAGCAGAGTTGCCACATATAAAACCTTGGCAGATGAGATTTCAAGTAAAACAGGCTTAAATGCTTATACTGTAAATAGTACGACAAATGAAGCTTCAACCGCATTTGAAGATGTAATAAACGGTCTTGTAAAAATAGATTCTATAATACCAGGAGAAGAGTTTACCATAGGAGATGTTATTGAAGCTTCGGGAACAACTGAAGTTGAAGGGAAAAGTACGACCCTAAGCGTGGCTGAAAAAGGTAGTGCAGAAGGTGCCGTTATTAGTGCAATGGAAGCTTTATCAAAAGCAATATCGGGAAAACAGCAAGATGTATTTTCTACAAATGACCTAAATATAGACGGTATACCTAAAAATTATACCTATTCAATGACCATATACGATAAAGAAGCAGGAGAAAATATCTCTGTTCCCTCAAGCGACTTATTGATTTCAAACGTAACTTCAATTGACGATGCAGCAAAACAAATAAATGCAAACTCTGAATTATCAAAATATGTAGAAGCAAAAAACATAAACGGAAATTTAGTTGTGCAAACACTTAATTCAAACTATGATGTAGAGTTTAGCAGTCGTATGGAAGAGTTACCCTCTATTGGAGTATCTTTAAATAATATAGTTGACAATGCAGATTACACTTTTAATATAAATATAGACGGAACTTTAGTAATATCATCTACTTATTCTCCGGATCCTTTAATAAACCCATATACTACAACCGCATCCCAAATATATAATGATATAAAAACACAAATAAATACTTATAATCTAACTGCTACGGACAAACTAAAAATTACTCCTTTAAACGATGGGAATTTTAGTATTTATACAGAAGATAAAGAGGTTAGTTTAGAAGGTTCAACAATAAGTATAAACGGAGAAAATTTACCTGTAAATCCAACAGGAGTACAAACTCCTGCAAACTTAACCGTATTAGAAGAGGGTATGTTTACAATTACACCTGCTGATAATACTACTTATAGTTTAGATATTTTAGGAGAAACAATAACTTATAATTCAGGTACAGGTGCAACTTCTACTTCAATATATAATGGAATTGTTTCTGCCATAAATCTAAATTCAAATATCAATAACTTAGTAGATATAGGTTCTTTATCAGGCAATGATTTTAATATTTCTCAAACAAAAATAGATACTTTATCTCCAAGTGTAACGATAGCTCCTCTTTCAAATCTATCATATAGTAGTTCAACAACAGCAACTGTAGGAACGCCTGAAGAGTATGCTTTTTCACCTACACTTGCAGATGATATGTCTGCCTCAGTTTTTACTTTAGAAATAGACGGTGTTGAATTAAAAGTAAAAACAGACCAAACTCCTACTGTTGCAGAATTAGGAAATGCTTTAGCAGGAGCATTGGCAGAAGAGTCCAGTTTGGCAGATAAAATAGAAATAACAAATAACGGGACAGATATTATTATAAGAGAAAAGATTAGTTCTCAAGGGTATCAAGGTCTTCCCTCAACTCCTTCTTTAACCGTTACTTCTTTAACTGATACAGAAGATGAATTTGATTCAGTTCAATACTCAACAAACGAAAATACAAAGATTGAGATAAATGCAAACTATTCAGGAAGAAAAGGAGCAGGTGCCGAATTTATGCAAATCGTTTCTACAGTTGAACAAGATACTTCTATGAGTTCATTACAATTAAGACTCGATACTTTGGGTTTAACGGATCAATCCTTTAGTGAATTTTCAGTTGATGAATCTGGATTAATTACTATGACACAAGATGGAGTTGATTTTGTTGTAGGGCAAATTGCAATTGCACAATTTGTTAATAATATAGGACTTGAAGCCATAGGAGATAATTTACTCAAAGAAACGACAAAAAGCGGTAAAGCCGTGTATTCTACTAATAACGATAATACAACGGTAATAAAAGATGAAACTTTAGAACTAAGTACTGCCGATTTAAGTGAGAGTTTGGTAAATCTTATGGTATTTCAAAGAGCTTTTGAAGCAAATTCAAAATCTATTACAACAGCAGATCAACTTCTTACTACATTAATTCAATTAAAAAATTAAAGCTCTTTGACCTTCAAAGAGCTTTTTTAAGTTAAAAATAACAATAAGTTTCATTATAAATCTTTTGCGATATAATAATTTATAAATCAAATCTAAAGAAAAGATAATGAACTATCATACTAAATCTATAGATGAAACTTTTAAACTTTTAGAGGCAACTGAAAAAGGCTTAAGTACAAAAGAAGCTCAAAAAAGAGAGAAACATTTCGGTAAAAATTCCCTTCCAAAAGAGAAAGAGAAAACTCTTATCAGGATATTTTTAGAGCAATTTAAGAGTCCCATAATATATATACTTCTTATTGCATCAATAGTATCGGTGATGATAAAAGAGTATAGCGATGCCGCTTTTATAATGGCAGTGCTTTTTATAAATGCAATTATAGGAACATATCAAGAGTATACCGCACGAAAAAAAGCGGATTCCCTTAAAAGCTCCGTTAAAACCTATGTGGATCTATTAAGAGACGGTATAAAAAAAAGAGTTCTCAGCACTAATGTTACTATAGGAGATATAATACTTTTTGAATCAGGTTCAAAAGTTCCTGCGGATGTTAGACTAATAGAAGCAAGCGAACTTTTTGTTGACGAATCACTACTTACAGGCGAGTCTATAAATGTTTTAAAAAACCACTCTTTTATATCAGATGATATAAATCTTCCTATCGGTGACAGATTAAATATGCTTTATGCAGGCTCTTTTGTTACAAAAGGTAGAGGAAAAGCAGTAGTAACAAACATAGGTTCAAATACCCAAATAGGAAAAATTGCAACTTTGCTTGCAGGTGCAAAAGATAAAAAAGCCCCTCTTATTGTTAGAATGGAAAAGTTTTCTTTAAATATTGCCCAAATAATAGGTGTAGTGGTAATTTTACTTATTTTTTTGGGAATTTATCAAAATATAGGGATAAAAGAACTCTTTTTCTTTGCAGTGGCACTTGCAGTATCTTCTATACCTGAAGGACTTCCCGTAGCAATAACAGTAGCACTTAGCAATGCTAGTATGAGTATGAGTAAAAAAAACGTAATTGTAAGAAAACTCTCGGCAATAGAAGGTCTTGGCTCATGTACTCTTATTGCAAGCGACAAAACAGGAACACTTACACAAAACAGATTAAAAGTCGAACGCTTTATAAGCTTAGAAAAAGAGTTCAAAAATCCAAAAGAACTTGACCCTATTATATTAAGCGGTTTTGTACTATGCAATGAGTCTAGCTATCAAAAAAAGAAAAACGGATATGTATATTTAGGTGACCAAGTAGATATTGCCCTGGCAAAATATGCAATTGCAGTTGATGAAAAATATGCAAACCTAAAAAATATATCAAATAAAATACATGAAATTCCTTATGAATCACAAAATGCCTACTCTGCAATACTTTATGAAACAAAACTTGGAAATGTACATTATATAAAAGGTTCCCTAGAGATAATACTAAATTTTTGTACTCTTCAAAAAGAAGAAAAAGAAAAAATTTTAGATCTTAATAAACAATGGGCTCAAAAAGGATTTAGAAATATTGCTCTGGCGTATAAACTATCCGATGAAAAAACTATTTCTCTAAATAATTACAAATTCTTAGGTTTTGCGGCTATAATCGATCCTTTAAGAGAAGATGCCTTTTCTGCCGTTCAAACTGCTCAAAAAGCAGGTATAGAAGTTGCAATGGTAACAGGCGATCACCCAAGTACAGCATTTCATATTGCAAAAGAGCTTAATATTGCCATAGATGAGGAAGAAGTAATAAGCGGCTCCCAAATCCAAGAGTGGATAAACAAAGGTGCACCGGAAGAAGAGATAGCTTCAAAACGCGTATTTGCCAGAGTTTCACCTGAACATAAACAAAAAATTGTAACCGCTTTTCAAAAACTAGGACATTTTGTGGCAGTTACAGGCGACGGAGTAAATGATGCTCCCGCACTTAAATATTCCAATATCGGAATTGCAATGGGTAAAAGCGGTACCGATGTGGCAAGAGAATCAAGCGATTTGATACTAACAGATGATTCTTTCAGTTCTATAGTAAACGGTATAAAAGAGGGAAGAGTAGCTTATGACAATATTAGAAAAGTTATCCATCTTCTTATCTCCACAGGTTTTGCAGAGATAATACTTATTGTTCTAAGTATGCTCTTTTTTCTTCCTATTGCTTTGCTTCCCGTTCAACTGTTATGGTTAAATCTCGTAACCAACGGTATACAAGATGTTACTTTAGGTTTTGAAAAAGCCGAAAAAGGGATATTGGAAAGAAAACCCAGAAATCCCAAAGAACCAATTTTCAATAAAGTAATGATAAGCAGAATATTGTGTGGAGGTTTATATATGGGGATAACTGCTTTTATCCTTTTTTATTATCTACTTCAAACAGGGTATTCCCAAGAATCAGCAAGAAACTTAACTCTTCTATTAATGGTGCTTTTTGAAAATGTACAGGTATTTAATTCAAGATCGGAAAATCTCTCTATTTTTAAAATAGATCATAAAAAAAATATATTTTTGCTGCTTTCTGTGATAATAGCCCAAATAGTTCATATTCTTTGTTTATATACTCCTTTTATGCAATCTCTTTTAGGAGTTGAACCAGTAAGTTTTATTATGTGGCTTTATCTGCTTGGCATAGCTTTTGTTTTAGTAATTATTATGGAAGTCCAAAAAGTAGTTTTTAATTTTTTAAGGAGATAAGAGATCTCCTTAAACTTAAGATTCAAGCTCTTTTTCAAGCTTTGAAACTATTTCTTGCATTTTTAATAAAGAATCGGGATTTAAAGATATTGACTCAATTTCATTTTCAACCAAAAATTTTGTAATTTCGGGATAATCAGAAGGTGCCTGTCCGCAGATACCTATATATTTTCCTCTTTGTTTACAAGCATCTATAGCCATTTTAAACATTCTTTTAACAGCTTCATTTCTCTCATCAAAAATATGAGATATAAGTTCACTGTTTCTATCAACTCCCAACATTAGCTGAGTAAGATCATTTGAACCTATACTGTAACCGTCAAAAACTTTTAAAAACTCATCGGCATATATAACATTGCTAGGAATTTCACACATAGCATAGATTTCAAGACTGTTTTTACCCTGTTCTAATCCCGCTTCTTTCATTATTTCAATTACTTTTCTTCCTTCATCGGGAGTTCTTACAAAAGGCAGCATCACTTTTACATTTTCAAGTCCCATTTCCTCACGAACTTTTTTTAAAGCTTCACACTCCCAGATAAAAGCCTCTTTATAATCTTTTGAATAATATCTGCTTGCACCTCTAAATCCTATCATTGGATTCTCTTCATCTTTTTCAAAAGGTGCGCCGCCCGGCATATTTTTATACTCATTTGATTTAAAATCACTTGTACGAACTATTACGGGTCTTGGATAAAAAGCTGCGGCAATAGTTCCTATACCCTCGCAAAGTTTATCTATAAAAAACTTTTTAGAGTCATCATAACCTTTCAAGAATTTAACTATTTCTTCCTCATCTTCAACTCTATTTCCTTTACTCATCTCTACTAATGCCATAGGATGAGCTTTTATATAGTTATTAATAATAAATTCCATTCTGGCAAGTCCTACTCCTCGACTTGGAAGAAGAGCAGTTTCAAAGGCTTTATTAGGATTTCCTACATTTACAAATATTTTTGTTTTGGTATCTTCAAGTTTTTCCAGCTCAATTTTTTGCTCTTCAAACTCAAGCAGACCTTTATAGACTTTTCCTTCATCACTTGAGGTACAATCAACGGTAATGTCTGTGCCGTCTTTTAATATTTGTGTGGCATTTTGAGCCCCGACAACGGTAGGAACGCCTATCTCTCTTGCAACAATTGCAGCATGGCAAGTACGACCTCCTTTATCGGTAACAACGGCAGAAGCTTTTTTCATCAAAGGTTCCCAATCGGGATCCGTAGTTGAAGCTACAAGAACTTCTCCTTTTTTAAACTCATCGGCGTATTTTAGATCGCTGATAAAATGAGCTGCCCCTTTTCCTATTTTTTCCCCGACTGCCGTACCTGATACCAAAATATCATTTTTTGAAACTGTTGATATTAATCTGTATTTTATAAACAGATTCTCTTTTTGTTTTTTAAGCTCTTTTGATACGACTGTTTCAGGTCTTGCCTGTACTATATAAATTTCTCCGTCAATACCGTCTTTTGCCCACTCTATATCCATAGGTCTATATTCATCTGCAAGTTTAGAGTAATACTCTTCTATTTTTAATCCGTATCCTGCTAATTTTATAACATCTTCTTCACTCAAAGAAAAACTGTTTATCTCCTCTTTAGAACACTCAATATTTTTTGTCCTAGCTTTTTCATCATAAACCATTTTTAATGTTTTATTACCGATTTTTCTTCTTAGTATAGTTTTATATCCTTTTTTCTGCATAGGTTTAAATACTAAAAATTCATCGGGAGTTACACGACCGCTTACTATATTTTCACCTATTCCGTATATTGAATTAATCAAAATAAGTTTATCATTTGCGCTTTCGGTATCTATTGTAAACATTATTCCGCTGATTCCTTGATCACTTCTTACCATTTTTTGAACTCCCACCGAGAGTGCAACTTTCATATGGTCAAAGCCTCTGCTTTGTCTGTAACTTATTGCTCTATTTGTAAAAAGTGAAGCAAAACATCTTTTTACAGATTCTATTAATTCTTCTTGCGTTTTTACATTTAAAAAAGTCTCTTGCTGACCTGCAAAACTGGCATCGGGTAAATCTTCTGCTGTTCCAGAAGATCTTACGGCTACATCTATATTTGATGAAGAGTATTTTTCAGACAAGATTTTGTAAGCTTGTTTTATCTCTTCCTCAAGCTCTTTGGGAAAAGTCGCATTTAAAATAAGCTCTCTTACTTGTTTGCCTCTTTCTTGAAGATTATCAATATCCGAAATATCAAGACCGCTTAATTTTTCCGATATTTTATCTTTTAAATTGTTTTGGTTAATCAAAAGCCAATAAGCTTCCGCTGTAGTAGCAAATCCAAAAGGAACTTTTAATCCTAAAACCTGCATATCGCTTAACATTTGACCAAGACTTGCATTTTTACCGCCGACTGTATTAATATCAGTCAACTTTAATTGATCAAAAAACTTAATATATCTCATCATAATCTACTCCTAACGGTAAAATCTAATTTGATAAAAGGGTTTTATTCTCATTTTTCTGAAAATATAAAGACATAAAATTTGAAAAGTTTAGAACTATTTATAAATAGCTCTTAATAATTAATCTACTTATAATGTTAACTGAATATTTATTAATATTAAATATCAAAAAGTATGAAGATAAGGCTTCATACTTTTATATTTAAGATAAAGATGCTTTTATCATCCATATATCTTTTTCAAGTTTGGCAACTTGTTCATCGGAAAAAGCAACTGTTGTCGTATCTTTAATATCATCAGATATTATAGATAGCTCTTTAAAATCATTTAAAAAAGTTTTATAATCATTTAGTACAATTTCAAGTACCTCTTTAGGTGAAAATTCAACTCTTTTATCTTCTTCTATTTTTGACACTTTTAAGGCATCATTAATTGTTACATAGGGTTTTTCTCCCACTTGTAAAACTCTTTCTGCCGTATCATCATAAATTTCTGCCATTTTATTGTACATAGACTCAGTCATTTCATGTACTGCATAAAACTGCATACCTTTTACGTTCCAATGTAGATTATGTAATTTTACATACATTACCAAAGCATTAGCTTGAATTGTTTTTAATTGTTCTACTACTAACATTTTTTATCCTTTAATATTTTTTATCTTAAATGTAGTATATATTAATGGATAATATTTTTCCTTTAGTAAAATTGCTTAGTATAATTTTTAAGATTTTTTTTATTTTAAAGTTTAGAAAGAGAGAAAAGACTCTAATAGAATAAACTATCAGAGTCTCTTTTTAATTTATTAGTCTATATCTTTTGAAAATTTTTGTTTTATTCTCATTACTCCATAGAAAAACAGAGGAATAAAAACAACTCCTATTACAACCGCTGCAATCATACCTGCAACAACTGTTGTACCTAAAATATGTCTACTTGCACTTCCTGCTCCGGTACTTGTTGCCAAAGGCAATGTTCCGGCAATAAATGCCAAAGACGTCATTACAATAGGTCTAAATCTAAGTCTTGCTGCCTCAATAGTCGCATCAAATAAGGACAAGCCGTCACGTAATTTGTCCATTGCAAACTCAACAATCAAAATTGCATTTTTAGCAGACAATCCTACTAGCGTAATAAGACCTACTTGGAAATAGATATCTGCTTCCAATCCTCTTAAAAATACTCCTAAAGCCGCACCGAAAATGGCAAAAGGTATTGACAAGATTACAGATAAAGGAATACTCCAACTTTCATAAAGAGCCGCAAGAATCAAGAATACGAAAAGTGCCGCATAAAGAGAGGTATAATTTCCCTCTTTTTCAAGTTTTTTCTCTTGAAATGTTGTTCCTGACCAAGCTACAGTATAACCGTCTGGTAAAATTGAAGTTGCAATCTCTTCAATTGCATTGGTTGCATCACTTGAAGCAAATCCCATTGCAGGATTACCTGTTATTTTTGCCGCATTAAACATATTAAATCTTTCGATAATACTTGCATCCACTTTTCTTTCTAACGTAGTCAATTCACTTACAGGAATCAAATCACCTTCGCTTGATTTAACAAAAATATTTTTAAAATCATCTCTTGTTTTTCTATATTCAGATTCAGACTGAATATTTACATGGAATGTTCTACTATAAAGGTTGAAGTCATTTATATACCCCATACCGAAACTGTTTTGAATTACATTGTATATAGAACTTATACTTACATTCATAGATTTAGCTTTTTCTCTATCAACTGTTAACAAATATTGAGGAACATTTGTATTAAGTGTTGTTCTTACAGATGTAAGTCTTGGATCCTGCATTGCTTTTGAAACAATTTGTTGAATATACTGATTTAAAGTACTTAAATCTCCACCTGTTCTATCTTGAATCCACATTTCAAAACCACCTGTTGTACTCATACCCATAATCGGAGGCGGGTTAACAGGAATAACAAATGCCTCTTTACTTGTCATCATAAAGTGTCCCATTAATTGTCCCGCAACTGCTTGAGAACTTTGGCTAGCAAGAGGTCTTTCATCCCAAGGTTTTAGTTTTGCAAACATTAACGCCGCATCGGTTTTATAAGCAAATGATGAAATATCCAGACCTGTAATAGCACCTGTAGAAAATACTTCAGGATTATCAAGAAGTTGTGATTCTATATCATTTGCAATTTTTTTAGATTCACCTAAAGAAGTTGCAGGCATCATATTAACAATAACAAGTAACACCCCTTTATCTTCAGAAGGAACTAATCCTGTCGGAGTTATTTTCATAATTGAATATGTCGCTCCTAGTAAAATAGCAAATAGTGCTAGAGAGAAAAACCATAACCTAATTGTTTTTTTAGTAATTCCTATAAAAACTTTTGTAGACCAATCAAAAAATTCATTAAATTTTCTAATCGGTAATATTGGCTCTTTCTCCTCTTCTTTTAGAAAAATTGCACATAAGGCAGGAGTTAATGTTAATGCTACTAGACCTGAAATTACAACTGAAATAACAATTGTGATTGCAAACTGCTTATACATAACCCCACTAAAACCTCCCGTAAGAGCTGCAGGAATAAATACTGCAGATAAAACAAGAATAATCGCAATTAACGGAGTCGTTAACTCTTTCATCGCTTCAATAGTAGCATCTTTTACGCTAATACCTTTGCTTGTTCGTAAAACCCTTTCAACATTTTCAATAACAATAATGGCATCATCAACAACCAGACCAATGGCCAGAATAAGTCCGAACAGCGTTAAAAGGTTTATTGAAAAACCTGCTGCATAAAGTCCGGCAAAGGTACCGATAATCGATACTGGAATTGCCAAAACAGGAATAATCGTTGCTCTAAAGTTTCCTAAGAATACATATATTAAAACAATAACAAGAACAACTGCTTCTAATAATGTTTTAACAACCTCTTGGATTGATTCATCCACAAACTGTGTTGCATCATAAGGTATTTTATACTCTAAATCTTCAGGGAATTTTTCCGAAAGCTCTTTTAATTTTTCATCCAATGCTCCTGAAACTTCAAGAGCATTTGCTCCTGGAGACAAGAAAATACCAACGGGTACCATAGGTTCTTTGTTATAATTAGCACTTGTATCATGAGAATTTGAACCAAGTTCAATTCTTGCAATATCTTTTAATTTAAGCGTAGAACCGTCAGGATTAGATCTAACTATTATATTCTCAAATTCTTGAACAGTTTTTAATCTACCCTCTGTGGTTAAAGAGTAAGTAAACGGTTGAATATTATCTATTGGTTCGGCAGCAACCGATCCGGTTGAATATTGATTATTTTGACTCTCTACAATAGCTCTTACATCGCTTGGTACTAAATTATAAAAAGCTAATTTCTCAGGATCAATCCAAACTCTAATAGAGTAATCTTTAGCTCCAAATACATTTACATCTCCGATACCTTTGATTCTTTTTAAATCATCAACAACATTTACTGTTAAGTAGTTTGATATATAAAGACGGTCATGAACTTGCCCTTTTGATCTGAAAGCAATTACTTTTAACATATCAGGAGATCTCTCTTTTACCGAGATTCCTTGTCTTTGAACCTCTTGCGGTAATTTACTTAATGCTAATTGTACTCTGTTGTTTACATCAACTTTTGCTTGTTCAACATCAGTTCCTACATCAAAAATTATACTTAAAGATAATACTCCACTTGGCGATGCAGTTGAAGACATATATGTCATATTGTCAACACCGTTAATCTCATTTTCAAGTGTAGTTGCAACAGTTGCAGATAGAGTCTTAGCATCAGCTCCGGGATATGTAGCTCTTACATTAATCTGGGGAGGAGTTACTGAAGGGTACTCTTTTATAGGTAAAATATTAATTGAAATTAACCCTGCAAGTATTATTAAAATAGAGACAACTGTTGCAAAGATGGGTCTATTTATAAAAAAACGTGAAAACATCTATTTTCCTTACTTATTAATTATTTTATCAACTGCAACAGGTTCACCGGCTTTTACTCTAAAGAAATTATTGACAATTACTCTGTCACCGCTTTGAAGAGGACCGCCTGCAACTACATATTTATCTCCGCTTTCATTTCCTATTATTACAGGTTTAACTGCTGCTTTTCCATCTTTTTCAACAAAGACAACTGTTCCTAACGGATTTTGTAATAATGCTTTTTGAGGGATAGTAATTACATTTTTTTGAACAATTCCGTCTAAAGATATTCTTACAAAGTTTCCAGGCATAAGAAATTTTTCTTTATTATCTATTAATGCTCTCATTTTAACCGTAGAAGTATCTTTTTCAATATTTACATCGATAAAATCTACATAACCTTTTACATTAACAGGTTTATTATCCACAGTTACTTTTACATTGATTGTTTTATCTTTTGGAATAGCCCATAAACCGCTTTGTATATTTTTATAATCACTCAAAGGCATAGAAAAATCAATATAAACTTTGTCATTGTTTGTAATTGTTACAAGTTCCATCGGAGGATTTTGAGTAACAAGGTTACCGCTGTCAACTTTTTTAAGACTTGTAATTCCTGAAATAGGAGCTTTTACTTTTGTATAGTTTAAATCAATTTTTGCTTGTCTTAATTCTGCTTTAGCAACACCTAAGGCTCCTAATGCTTCTTCATATTCAGATAAAGCATTATCTCTCATTTCATCACTTACCGCTTTACTTTTATAAAGCTTTTTAATCCTATTCCAATTTCTTGTTGCATTATTCAGAGTTGCTTGATTCATCATAACAGAAGCTTCAGCTGCATCAACTTTTGCTTGATATAAATCATCTTCAATTTTAAATAAAGATTGACCTTTTTCTACTCTATCTCCTTCAACAAATCTTTTCTCTTCTAGTACTCCTAAAACCCTTGAATAAACTTTTGCATTCAAATAAGATTTTATTTGTGCCGGATATTTTAGATCTATTTTTAAATCCTGCTTTTTAGGCACAATATAAATATCAGCTTTAGGTGCCGGCATCTGATTTGCAGCAGGAGCATCTTCTGCTAAAAGATTCCCGCTGATTGTAGTTAATGCAAGAGCAGAAACAACTAATAAACTTCTAAATTTTTTCATTTTACAAACTCCTCTAATTTTTCACCGCTATAATAAATTATATTTGCTTTTTTGACTTCTAAATCATACTGTGCCATTTTTAAAACACTTTGAGCATCATATTTTTCACTTAATGCTTCTAAATAAGCAACATTATCTACTAAACCGTTTTGATATTTTGATTTAATTACATCATACGCACTGTTTGCAGCTTTTAATCCCGCTTGTGCCGATTTAATTTTTAATTTCCCGATTTTGTATGCTTTTAATGCAAGTTTTAAATCCACGTCTGCTTTATTTTTCTCATATTCATATTGAGATCTTAACGATAAATATTTTTTATATGCAGCTTGATACTCTCTGCTTGTTGCCCCAAAATCAAATATTTTCCAAGACATATTCAAAGATGCAATATTTTGATCATAATCATCTGAATTGCCATCAAAAGCACCTTTTTTATAATTTAAATCATTTTTTGCATACGTATCATTAAAAGTTAAATCAGGTAAATATCCGCTTTTTACACCTTTTGCAGTTGCTAATAAAGATTCCAATTCAAATTCAAGTGCTTTGATATCTGCTCTTAATTTTTTTTCATTTGAAGTATACTCTTCTACTATAGAACCTTTTTGTATTGTTACTGATTTACCTACAACATACTCAAGGTTATGAATAATTGTTTGAATATCTAACTCTATTTCATGCAAATCAACATTTGCACTTTCACCTCTTGAAATGATTTTTTGAACTTCGTCTTCTGTGGTAGTACCTGCATCCAAAAATCTTTTTAATCTGTTATATTGCGCTCTTAATTGCTCAATTTCTTTAATTTTTGCCTCTTTTTGAGCTTCCAAAGATAAATACTCATAATAATAGTTTGTTACTTCCAATGCCAATTCATTTTTCTGATTTTGCAAACTATTATTTTGACTTTTAATTGTTGCTTCATATGAATCAAAAGTGTCATACTTTTTCCCACCGTCGTAGATTACATAATCAACGCTACCTTGAACCGTAGTTCTATTGTCGGGAACCGAGCTTGTCTCTTTATTTGTTCTTTGATAATTTGCCCCCAATTTTACTTCAGGCAAATAGCTGTTTTGAACACTTTTGTACTCTTCTTTAGTACTTTCAATGTTAATTCTAGAAGAATCAATCATCTTATTGTTTTTTGATAATTCAATTAATTGTGCCAAGTTCTCACCAAAAAGGCTAAAAGGAACAATTAAAAGAAAAATAAACACTTTTTTCATCTTTTTTCCTTGATTGTCTGATTTTTGTTCTTTATATATTCTATAATAAATTATTCAATTTACAGTTACAAATTTTAAACTTCTACAAAATTGAAAATTACATCAATAAACTCATTAACTTCCTCCATATTGCTGTCGTTTTTATGGAAATTACAAGTTAATCCGGAAAGGAATAACCCGTTCCCTAAAATAAACAAACCTTTAACGAGATTCAATGCTTCGGGTTTTAACTCACCTTTTTTAATTCCATCGTTAAAAATCGATACAAACCATTCAAAATACTCATCATTTCTATTTTTATGATAGTCCAAAATATCTTTTGTAGGATTTGACAAAGATATAGATAAAAACTCTTTATATAGGTTTTTTAACTCTTCATCATCTTCATCATAGAAAATTTGCAAAAAAACTTTTGCTTTCTCTCTTGTAGTTTCAACACTGTTTAATTTATTTTGTTTTAACTCATTGTGTTTGGATAAAGAGATATTGATAATTTCGAAAATCAAATCATTTTTATTTTCAAAATAGTCATAAAAGCTACCTTTACTGATACCTGCTGCTTTTGTCAATTTAGAAATTGATACATTATGTATCCCGTCGTTTATCAAAGCATCTTTACAAGCTAATGCAATATCTTTTCTTTTTTGTGTTTTATCAACTATAATTGCCAATTAAAATCCTAAACTTAAAAATGAATGACCGTCGGTCATTTATTGGAAATGAATTTTACTCTAATATTATTAATAGAATCTTAATATAAAAAATTAAAAATTATTTTGAATTTATTTTAATGAAAAGCTTTTAAGAAGTGGATGGGGTAGCAGGATTCGAACCTGCGAATGACGATACCAAAAACCGTTGCCTTACCACTTGGCGATACCCCAATAAAATAAACGGTGGAGCGGGAAACGAGACTCGAACTCGCGACAATCTGCTTGGAAGGCAGAGGCTCTAGCCAACTGAGCTATTCCCGCAATAATAAAGATTAGATTAATCTTTTGAGAAAAAAATTATATGAAATTATTTCTTATAATTTCCTAAATTTTTGTATACTTAAAATAGAATTATATTTTGGTTGCGGAAGCTGGATTTGAACCAACGACCTTCGGGTTATGAGCCCGACGAGCTACCGAACTGCTCTATTCCGCGTCATACATAAACTTTAACAGCATAATATATTCGATTTTAAGTGGTGCGGATGAGAGGACTCGAACCTCCACACCGTGAGGCACCAGATCCTAAGTCTGGCGTGTCTACCAATTTCACCACATCCGCGATAAGTTAAAAAACAAAAAAAAAGATTCAGTTGGCATTCAACTAAAATCTTAAAGTGGTACGCCTGACAGGATTCGAACCTGTGACCGCACGCTTAGAAGGCGTGTGCTCTATCCAGCTGAGCTACAGACGCATCTATTTGAAAAAATGGGGTGGGTAATGGGATTCGAACCCACGGCCCTCGGAACCACAACCCGATGCTCTAACCAGCTGAGCTATACCCACCATATGAATGGTCGGGGCGAGAGGATTCGAACCTCCGGCCCCCTGGTCCCAAACCAGGTGCGCTAACCAGACTGCGCTACGCCCCGAAAACATCAACAATTCTTTCAAAAAGTGGACGGAATTATACTATGTTTTTTTAATATTGTCAAGACCTTTTTATAAAAAAAGATGGAAATTTTAAAATTTATTTTTTTAGCAATCTCATACAAGACAAAAATCAACTTTATTGATATAATAAAGATTATGAATAGTATATCAAAATTGACCCACAATGCAAAGTTTTTAAAACCTAATAAAAATAAAGAGATCTTTATATATGAAGGTGATTATAATAACTTTACATTTGAAAAGCATATACATGATGAGTATACAATCAGTCTTATAGAAAAAGGACACATGGGTGCATTCTTAAAAGGATTTAATCATGAATTCGACAAATCATCTATTATAACCATAAATCCCGATGAAGTTCACTCATGCGGTGTATTATCTAAAGAGGGATACAAACACCACTCTTTATATCTCTCTCCTGATTCTATTAAGAGTATATTAAAAGATAATTTTAACAAATCTCTTCTTCCTTTTAAAAATTTTGCATTTTCAAACGACTTTATTTATAGAAAATTATACTTTTTGATGAAATATAACAGCTCTTTTATGGAATTGTCATGGGAAAGTGAACTTATTGAAACATTAAATGTTATATTACAGATAAATACAAAAGCAACAAATATTACAACACTGCCCTCCCATTACGATTTGATAAAAAAAGCAAAAGAGTTTATAAATGACAATTATGAAAATGATTTTACTTTAGATGATTTATCAAAAGAGTTTAATATTTCAAAATACCATTTTCTCAGACTTTTTAAAAAACACACTTTTGTATCACCTCACACTTATTTAATGATAAGAAGAGTTGAAAAAGCAAAACACTTTTTAAGAAACGGTTGGGATATCTCACAAACTGCTTATTTATGCGGCTTCACAGACCAAAGTCATTTAAATAGAAAATTTAAACAATTAACAGGTATGACTCCGGGAAAATATAAAAGTTTTTTTCTTTAGCAATATTATACTATGCACATTTTTTATATTAATATAGAATTTTAAAATGAAAAATAATATGAAAAACGGTTTTTTATCAAACTTGCCTATAAGTTTGAGTGTTTTTAGTTACGGTGCGATACTAGGGATAACGTGCAATACCAAAAGTATAGATTATTTAGAACTTATGCTTATGAATATTTTTATATTTGCAGGTTCTTCACAATTTGTTATCGCTGATATGATTTCAAGTTCATTTGGAATAGCAACTATAATAGGTACGGCAGTTCTTATAAATTTGAGATATTTTTTAATAGGAACAACATTAAATACTCTTTTTTTTAATAGAACACTAAAAGAAAAACTACTTATTATGCATTTTGTAACAGATGAATCATGGGCTATTACAATGAAAAACAGAGAGAAAGATATAGATGTTTACTTTCTTTTAGGAGGAGGATTGTGTATTTTTTCATCTTGGCTTTTGGGAACTTCAATAGGGTATTTTTCCGGGCAATTTATCCTTGATCCACAAAAATACGGCTTGGATTTTGCTTTTTATGCAGTATTTATAGCTATTTTAACTACTATGTATAAATCAAAAAATGATTTTTACACTTTTTTGATAACTGCTATAATTGCAATATCTTTGGATTATCTTCTAAATAATCCTGTATATATCTTAATCTCTGCTGTTTTAGGTTCTCTTTTATCTTTGTTATTTGTCAAAAAAAAGGAAAGCAATGAGTAGTCAAAATATCATAATAATTATTCTTTTTGTTGCCCTTGGGACTTATTTTTTAAGAATCAGCGGACTTTTATTATCAAATAGACTAAAAAAGTATAAATATGTAGATTCTATTTTAGAATCAATTCCATCTACACTTTTAATCGCTCTTATTGTTCCACCTGTCGTAAAAGAGGGAGTTGTAGGAATTTTGGCTTCTTTAGTCGTTATTATGGTAATGATGAAAACAAAAAATATTTTTTTATCTATGAGTATAGGTGTTTTTATAATCTATCTAAGCAAAAACAGTCTCCTTTTTTAAAGGAGACTATAAATTAAAATTGAATCAATCCATCAACAGGAGAAGATGCCGTAGCATAAGGTTTTTTAGCTATTCTTCCTGCTTTATATCCTATTCTTCCTGCTTTTACAGCATATTTCATAGCTTCAGCCATAGATATTGGATCTTTAGCCCCGGCTATTGCCGTATTTGTTAAAACTGCATCGGCTCCAAGTTCCATTGCAATTGCAGCATCACTTGCACACCCAACACCTGCATCAACGACAACAGGAACTTTAACCGCATCTTTAATAAAAGCTATATTATATCTGTTTTGTATACCAAGTCCGCTTCCAATAGGAGCAGCTAAAGGCATAACGGCATCAGCTCCCGCATCTTCCAATCTTTTTGCAATAATTGGATCGTCGTTTGTATAAGCCATAATAGTAAAACCGTCTTTTTTCAAGATTTCACAAGCTTTGATCGTCTCAATTACATCAGGATATAGAGTTTTTTTGGCATCCCCTATAACTTCTAACTTAATTAAATTAATTCCTGTTGCCTCTTTCATAAGTCTAAAAGTGGTAATTGCTTCTTCTGCTGTAAAACACCCTGCACTATTTGGAAGAAGTTTTACATTTGTATCTTTAAAATAATCTAATAAATTCTCTTCATTTGGATTCGTAATATTTACTCTTCTTATTGCAACTGTGATTAGTTCAGAACCTGAAGCTAATGTTGCATCTTTTGTAGTTTGAAAATCTTTGTATTTTCCGGAACCTACTATTAATCTACTATTAAACTCATACTCTCCTATTTTTAGGATATCACTCATTTTTTCCTCCAATTTTGATTCACTATGATTTACAAGTTTTAGCTATAAATTTTTTATAATCTTTACTTAGTTTATCAATATTTACAGCTATTATTTCGGGCACATCATAGCTATGTAATTCTTTAATTTTGCTTTTAATATTTTTGAAATTTTCTTTTTTAGTTTTTATACTTAAAAGCACCTCTTTATCGTTACAAAACTCATCTTTCCATTTATAAAAAGATTCAATATCTGACATTTGTACGCATGCTGCAAGATTTTGTTCTATTAAAAGTTTGGCAATACTTTCTGCCTCTTTTTTATTTGCACAAGTTGTCTGAATAACTATTGTTTTCATAATCTTTTAACCTCTTCAACTAAATCAGAAGGGATTAAAGAGTAATTATTTTTTTTATAATTACTTGCAGCTATTGCATGTGCCAAACTTGCACTAATTGCCGCATCAAGAGGTTTATACCCTTGAGCCAATAAAGAACCTACCAAACCTCCTAATACATCTCCGCTTCCACCTTTGCTTAAGACTGCACTTCCAAAGGTGTTTACGAATATTTTTTCATTTTGGGCAATTAATACATTTGCTCCTTTTAAAAGAAGAACTACTTTAGGATATTTTTTGCAAAACATCTCTACATACTTAAATCTGTTTTTTTGAAGTTCTTTAACTTTTATATCTGCTAGCTCGCACACGTTTAATAAAGCACAAAACTCTTTTGGATGAGGGGTTAAAACAACCTCTTTTTGTAAAGCGATTTTAATAATATCTTCATAAAAAAGATCTGCATCTATTATAGTCGGAAGCTTTGATTGTAAAATATTTTCAATCTCTTTTTCATCATATATGCCAAGCCCCATTCCAAGAGCAATGGCAGTGCAGTTTTCACTTAAATTGTGAGTTTGCATAATATGATAAGGCAGATCTACACACTCATGACAAATAACACTAACAAGTCCGGCGCCAAAACCAAAAGCTGCTTTTGCCGCAATTACTCCCGCTCCTTTTTTACTGCCGATTACCACATTTAAGTGTCCGAAAGTTCCTTTATGTGCATTTTTTTTATCTCTTAAGGGAAGTTTTAAATCCTCTTTTTCAAGTAAAAAAAGATCTGTTTTTGTTTCATAAACCTCTCTTTGAACTCCTAAATTGGCAACAACTATTTCACCTACATAATCTTTTGCAGTATCAGTAAAAAGTGAAGTTTTCAAAGCTCCCATTGTAACAGTTACATCTGCAAAAAAAGCAAGAGTTGAAATATCTCCTTTAAAATCAATACCTGTCGGAATATCACAAGCTATTTTATAAGAGTTATAAGAGTTTAACGTTTCAATTATTTTTTGTGAAGCTTCATTTAAATCTCTTTTTAATCCGCTTCCAAAAAGAGAGTCAACTACAATGTCACACTCTTGAAGTTCATTTATAAGATTTACTCCTAAAAGCTGTGCCCTTTTTAGTTGGAGTTTTGCCATAGGAGATTTTAATTCAAAAGGTATATAAAGTTTCACATCATAAGTTTTATAAAGCAATCTTGCAAGAGCAATACCGTCTGCACCGTTGTTCCCCATTCCTGAAACGATTAAAACGGAACTGTTTTTATCAAAAGTTTTCGTAATCTCTTTTTCTAAGGCTAAAGCTGCATGTTCCATCAACAAATCTTCACTTAATGCAAACTGTTCATAGCACCTTTTATCTAAACTTCCAACTTCATAATAGATATTTTGCATGACTCTTCCTTATTTTTTAAACTTCCAACCCTCTTTTTCAAGGATAATTTTGATTTTTTCTTTTACTTCTCCTTGAAGTTCTATCCACTCTTCTTTTATGGCTCCACCGCAGGCTAGCTTTTTTTTAAGAAGTTTTAAAACCTCTTTTTTTTCTTTCTCTTCAAGATAAAATCGTCCAAGTAAAGTTACAGGCTTGCCTTTTCTTTTTTCAAAAGTAAAAACAAGCTGATGTTGATTTTTAGGTATTATTTCATTTGAAATTTTTTTCTTTTTTTTATCCTCTTTTGAAGTATCAAAAACATCTCCGTCAAGTTTTGCACCCATTTCAAATATCATCAAAACTCCTTTAATCTAGTCTTTACATCAATATCTTTTGCCGTCGTAAAATCTTTTGCTTTATATTGTTCTAAAGCAACTCTTCCTATCATAGCTGCATTATCGCTGCAATATTTAAGTTCACTTAAAAACAGAGTCATTTCTTTTGTTTTACAAAACTCTTCTATTGCACTTCTTAATCTTATATTTGCGCTGGCACCTCCAACTATTGCAAAATGTTTAGAACTTTTTGTTTTAAAAAGTTTTTTCACCTTTTGCATAATATGGGCAACTGCCGTTTTTTCAAAAGAGGCACAGATATCGCAAATATCTTGTTCTGATATTTCCTCTTTCTCAAGTTTTTCAATTTGTATTCTAACTGCATTTTTAAGTCCTGAATAACTAAACTCGATATTGGGACTTTGTCTTAAAGGTACGGGAAAATCAAATCTGTTTTCATCGCCTTTTAAACCTTTTTCTTGAACGATAGGACCGCCTGGATATCCTAAACCCAGCATTTTTGCTACTTTATCAAAACTCTCTCCGAAACTGTCATCTATAGTTGTTGCAAGAATTTTCATATTATCAAAAGAGTTGGCTTCTATTATTTGAGTGTGACCGCCTGAAACTAAAAGAATAGTTGTAGGAAAGATCTCCTCTTTTTCAATAAAAAGCGAAAAAATATGACCTTTTAGGTGATTTACGGCTATTAAAGGCAGATTCAAACTTATACTTAAAGCTTTTGCCATAGTAACACCTTCCATAAGAGTTACAGAGAGTCCCGGAGCATTTGTAACAGCTATTGCTTTTAATTTAGGAAAATACTCTTTACACTCTTCAAGTATTTTAGGAAGGGCTTCAACATGTAGTCTTGCGGCAAGTTCAGGTACAACACCTCCGTATATTGAGTGTTGCAGTTCCTGAGATATTTTTTTATGAAAAATTAATTTTTTTGTTTCAATTTCGGTTATTGCGATTGAACTATCATCACAACTAGATTCTATACTTAAAATCAATGATTTTCCTCACACTCTTGTTCTTGATTTATCCAATCCAAAGCACAATCTAATTTTCCGTATCCAGAAGCAGCATTAATATGCCCTGCTTCTTCTAAAAGTTTCATTCCTATTCCTAACTTACTTTGCAACCTTATAGCCTCTTCAACGTTTATATAAGGATCATTTGTTGAACTTGCCATTATAACCTCTTTGGATTTTAAACTTTTTGGCAAAGGATAAGGGAAAAACTCTTTTATCTCTTTTATATCACAATTCATTCTAACAGGTGCTACAAGCATAAGTTTATCAAGTTTTATATCTAACTCTTCGCAAATATGAAACCAAACAATATTTGCCAAAGAGTGGCAAACTACAATAGTCGGTTTAAAGTGTTCAATCTCTTTTTTAATAAACTCTTTCCACTCTTTTAGCTTAGGCTTATCTCTATTTGGTAAAGCAGGAAAAGATACAGGCGTATTCTGTTTTATTAAATCTATTGCCAGATGAGCCTGCCAATGGGGATAATCACTTCCACCTAAACCGTGTAAAATCAAAACTCTTTTTTCTCTCATATTATCCTCTTAATCTAAATCTCTTACGCATCTTACATATTTTAGTTTGTGTCTGCTGTCATAATAAGGTGTTCCACTTACGAAGTACATATAATCGGCATAAAACCATAAAGTTCTCCAATGAGCTTTTCTTGCCCAGAAACCATCTTTTTTATTATATTTAAAAGCTCTGTTTATATAACTTCTTTCATTTGTTTTATCGACAATTAGCTCATACTCTTCTATTTCAGGAACACGCCAATTACTATAACCTGCAAATTGAAGCTCTTCACAAAAGTCTGTTGCATCTTGGTGAGTCATTTTTTGTTTCAAAATTGAAACCTCATCTACCCACATTAATCTATTTTCCTTATCGACTACAACTCCTAAAGAGTCATTCCTTTGCAAATTAGCAGAAAAACAAAAATTAATTAGTAAAAAAAAGATGAATAAATATCTCATCATCTATCCTTTATTTTAAACTTTCCCCGTTGTATCGTAGATGATACACTTTTATCTAAAAGTTCAATTGTTATATTATACCCTTCTTTATAAATTAATCCAACAAGTTCCTTACACTCTTTTTTATCTTCATTACTGTTTGAACTACTCTTTTTCCATTGCTCAAACTTATCTTCATAAATATTAACAATCTTCTTTTCAAATCTATTTCGTGTATAAATCAGATATACAACAAGTACGATTAATATTATAAACGGAATTAGTAAATCAAGAGTCACAATAGTTTCTCACCTCTTTATCTATTTCAAAAATCTCTTCTATAGAGTTAGCTTTAAGAGCATTAAATTTATTTAAAGCTTTTAAAGTAATTTTTGAAATATCTAAAAATCCTATTTGACCTTTTAAAAATTTTGAAACAGCAACTTCATTTGCAGCATTTAAGATAAGCCCTAAATCAAGATTGTTTAAAACCTCATCTTTTATCTCCCAAATAGGATATCTGTTTGTTTCTATTTCTTTAAACTCTAGATTTCCGACTTCTAAGAGATTTACGGGTTTTAATATCTGCTCATTGCATTTTTCTAAGATTGCATAGGCTATTGGAAGCTGCATTGAAGCATTTGCAATATGAGCCGTAGTACTTCCGTCTTCAAAATTTACAAAAGCATGAATCAAAGATTTTGTTTCTATTATTGCATCAACTTTTCTTGTATTAAAAAGCCACGCTGCTTCTATTAATTCAAACATTTTATTTGTCATAGTTGCACTGTCAATCGTGATTTTATTCCCCATTGACCAGTTAGGATGGTTAAGTGCCTCTTTAACTGAAACACAAGAAAGCTTTTCTAAAGGATAATCTCTAAAAGATCCTCCGCTTGCCGTTATTGTCATAGAAGAGATTTTTTTATTTTGAAGAAGGTACCAAAGTCCAAAATGTTCGGAATCAATCGGGCTTAATCTACTTTGGTCTATAAATTTTCCTGCAACAACCAAAGACTCTTTATTTGCCAAAGCAATTTTTTTCTTACACTCTATTGCTTTAAGAGTCGGTCTAAGACCTAAAAATCCTACAAGAGCATTTACTACGGTTTTTGATTCACTATTTTCTATAAGTTCTAAAATATCTTTTTCGCCAAAACCGACATTTGAATGATTTACCCTTGAAATATCTTTTTGATTTGCTATTACGACTTTTTTGGGATTAAACTCTTTTATTTGCTTATTTAAAAGTTCAATATTTGTTCCGGCAACAAGTGCCTCTATATTTAAGTTAAATTTTCTTGCTATATTTAATGTATTTACGCCAATTGAACCTGTACTGCCTAAAACAATCACAATACAGCTCTCAAAATCACCAACATCATTACGCCTCCAAACAAATATCCGTCTGTTCTATCTAATATTCCTCCGTGTCCTGGAAGAATATCTCCGCTGTCTTTTACTCCTGCTTCTCTTTTTAAATAACTTTCAAAAAGATCACCGAAAACAGAAGCTAAAGCAACTACTAAAGAGATTATGATTGCACCAAGAAGTGAGATATTGTCAATAGCAAAAATAATACCTAAAATAGTTGCAACCACAAGACCTCCTAAAACACCTTCAACTGTCTTATTAGGACTTGTTTCACAGAATTTTGTTTTACCTATACTTTTACCTACGAAATATGCTCCGACATCAGCTCCAGCTACTATTACCAAAAGCCAAAGTAAAGACATAACACCGTATTCATAGTATAAAGTTAATAAAAACAAAAAAGAGGCTGTAGGATACATAAGAGGTAAAAATATTTTTTTATCCAAATTTTTACTATAAGCTAAAATTGAAGCAAAAACAATCGCAGCAACAAAAACTAAATCCTCAGCATAAGGATAAAAATATGCAATAAACCAAATTATTCCCACATAAAAATATATTGAATCAACTTTCATATCATAAAGCTTTTGAGATTCATTTATTGAGATTACAAGTAATCCTCCAAACAGAAGCCACATAATAAAAAAAGAATCAATAAATCCTATTATTAAAATAGCAATTAATAAAGCAATACCTGTTTTTATCCTTGTAGAACTCGATTTTATAATATCTTTCATTTTAAACCTAAATTATTTATTGTGAATTAAGATTATACTAAAGTTTGGCTTTTGATTAAATTTTTAGAATAATCCCGTAATTTGACTTGAAATTTGTTTTTCTAAAATAGGCGTTGCTTCTTCTAAAGTTAAATCCATTTTTGTTGCTTCAGCAAATAACATTGTTCTATGTTCAATATAGTTTGTTTCGTAATGTTGAGCAGAGCTATTAGCCATATTTGAATTTAATTGTCCTGTCGCATTTGTATTTCTTACAGAACCTCCAAAACCGTTTAAAAATCCTGCTTTTGTCGAATCATTCACATTTGCTTGTCCACTTAAGTTTCCTGTAGAAGTATACACTTTGCCTTTTGCTTTTTCTCTAATAAGTATATCTACTTGCATTTGATAAATGGTATCTTCCAAAGCTTTTGATATAAGTCCACCAATTAAGGCTGTTCCTAAACCGACTCCAATAGTACTTCCCGCACTTCTTGTATTATATCCTGCAACACCTGCTCCTGCTGCACCTGCTGCTAGAGCTCCTCCTGCAGCATTACTTTCTTGTTTTTTATCACAATATAAAACATTCAGCATTAAGATATATGTTGCTTGTTCAGGATCATCAACAATTTTGTATCCTTTTGCTTTTAATTGAGATAAAATCGAACTCTCTAAATTTATATTTTTGCCGCTTGTATTTCTACTTGATACAAAAATTATTCTTTTATTTTTAGCTACCGGATTTACAAAAATACTTTGTGTCATTTTCGCATTAGTTTGTAATTCTGTTGTTGCACATCCCGAAAAAAATAATGCCGCAACGGCTACGCTTAATCCAATACTTTTTATTTTATTCATTCTTTCTCCTAAAAAAATACTTAAATTATTTTATCAAAAGCACTCTTAACTTTTATCATATTTATAAAATTAATTATTATTTATATTTTTATATTTATTGTCGTATAAGGATTATAAAGGACATTTGCTCCGTTTTGTATTTTTACGTTTCTTCTTTGGGTATAGTCTACTTCATAAGTGCCTGAAAAATCAGTTGAAAATTGGGCACAAATTGTTGCTGCTTTTATGATTACGCTTTCAGGCAATGTTTTTTTGCTGTTTTGCACTATTACATGAGAAGAGGGTCTGTCTTTTAGATGAAACCAAAAATCACTCGCTTTTGCATTATGCAAAAGGAAAATATTTTCTCTCTCGCTGGTTCCTAGCATTATCTTATAACCTTCAAAGAAGAAACTTTCAAAATGTTGGCTTTTTTTAGTTTTTGTTTGATTTTTTTGTTTTTTAGGAACTAAAAACTCCATTTCATCTATTGAGACTGCTTTTTGAAGATTATTTATCATTCTATTTAGAAAATCTATTTTCTCTTCTAGATTTCCTTTTTCTATTTTTATATTGTTTGCTTTTTGTTTTAGTCTTTTTGCTTTTTTGAAAAGTTCATTTGCATATCTTGATGCAGGTATTTTATTATCAAGAATTATTTCAACTTCGTTTCCTGAAAAATCATCTGTAAGCAAGCTTTTTTGATACGGCTTTATTTTATATAAGTTATTTAAGATAAGATTACCGTTGTTATATAACTCTTGTGACTCTTTTTCTAAGTTCTCTTTTAAAGGTAAAGTTTTTACTATTTTTTCCAGCTTTTTTAACTTTTTTGAAATTTGCGTAATTTTCTGTTTTCTATAGTTTTCTAAGTTTTTCTTTTCCAACTCTTCATAAATTGCATAAAGTTTTTCTTCAATATTTTCTACTTCCTGCTCTTTAAAAACAATATCTACTTTGGGAATCTCTTCAAGTTTTGTTCCTACTTTAACAACTCTGCTTGATGCAAACTCGTCAATATGTCTAAGAGCTTCTAATACGACTCTGTTCTCATCTAAGATAATTATATTGGTATGTTTACCCGTAAACTCTAGTTGTAGAATAGTCGTTAGCTTTTTATAAGACGAAGAAGAGTTCACTTTTATATTTATTACTTTGTCATTATTATATAACTCAATGTTTTCAATAATTGAATTATTAAACCTTTTTTGTAAAATCACGTCAAAAGGAGCATTAAAATCTTTTTTTGCTTTTAAAGATTCTTTTCTTTTATATATAAGACTTTTGCCTTTTGTCATATCAAAGTATGTAAACTCTTTATTATTAAATTCAATTATAATAGTATTGTTCGATATTCTTTTTATAAACTTGATTTTACGGGTATTCTGACACAAATATGTCACAATGGCTTTTAAGAGATAATATTTCATACAAAATTCACTTTTTCTTATCATTTTTATAAGATATTTTTTATTTTCATTTGATATAATTGTAGCAGAATTTTTATTAGGAGATAAATAATGAGTAAATTATTAAAAATCGTATTAGCAAGTATGCTAATTCTTGGAGTTGCTTCAACAACAGCTTCAGCAGACGCTGTAAAGGGTCAAAAACTGTTTATTAAGAAGTTTAAAAAAGCTTGTGGTTTCAATGGTGCTAAATTTGCTGCAAAACATTCTCAAGCAGAATGGGAAGAAATTAACGCAAACGGTAAATTCAAAGAAGAATTAATGAAAATTTGTCCAAATGTAAAAGAGAGTGACATTAAAGATAAATGGCTTCCTCATATCTATGATTTCTCATATGAATATGCAAATGATTCAGGAAACGTACCATCTTGTTAATCTATTAGTTTTAATAATAACAGCAAAAAAGGGGAAAATAAGTTAATCTTATTTCCCCTTTTTTTTGTTTATTTAAAATTGAGTTTACGTAATATAAGTTCAATTTATATAGTGAATGATTATTCATACTTAATATTCACTTAATATTATAAAGTATATAATACATTTAAACTTTTATACAAGGATGGAAAATGAAAAGATCAATTATTGCATTAAGTGCGATAGCTGCGATGTGGAGTTCAAGTTTTGCTTCAACTATTTCACAAGAAGATTTGATGAAACAAATTGAAGCTTTAAAAGCTCAAATCTCAGCATTGGAGAGTAAAGTAGGTGCTACGGAATCTACATCAAAAGCAAATAAAGAATCATTAGAAAAAATGATGAAAGGTGAAACACCTGTTACTGTTAGCGATGAAAGATTCAAAAAGTTAGAGAAAAAAGTTAGTCGAATTGACAGAACTGCAAAAGCTGCTAAAATTCAAAGTGCAGGTGACAATATTAAATGGGATGTCGACTTTAGAACACGAGTTGATAATATCCAATATAAACATTCAGATGGTTCAAAATCTAGAAATAGTAACCTTATGACAAACAGACTTTGGTTAGGTATGGCTTATAAACCTGATGATAATTCAATTTTCCACGGTTTATTATCATATAATAAAGCGTTTGGTGATAGTGCTGATCATAGCCAATCTAATACGAATCCAGGATATGCAGACTTTGACTGGGTTACAAATGAGAATGCTTTAGATAATGAACTTAAAGTTAAAGAAGCTTATTGGTTATATACAGATAAAACTCTATTTGGTGCAGATATTCCTTGGACAGTATCAGTCGGGAGAAGACCTTCAACAGATGGACTGGGTATTAATGTAAGAGACGATCAAAAAAGAAAATCTCCATTATCACACCTTGTAAATGTAGAGTTTGATGGATTCTCATTTAAAATGGATACAGAAAAAGTTACTGGATTTACAGGTTCTTGGTTTAAAATTTGTGGAGGTAGAGGTCTTACAAATGCAACTCCTAGATTTGATATGTTTGGAGACGCATACTCAAAAGACGATACTAAAAATGAAGATGTTGATATGTTAGGATTTATTGCCGTTCCATATGATGACGGTCAATACTCTGTTCATATGCAATATGCTCATGCATGGAACTTAATTGGATTTGACGAAACATCTTACAACCAGTTTATGGGAGCATATCAAAACTATCAAACTACTTATAATAGTTATAAAACTGGTAGTGCCACACTTTCAAGTCTGAACGATGCTGCTTTCAGTCTAAATGCAGCAAGTCCATCATTTAAGGATGTTGGAGATATGGATATGGCAACTGTCTTATTTAAAGTTGACGGTATAGGTGACGGTATTTCTGATTATTTAGATGATACAAAATTCTTTACTTCATTTGCTATGACAAGAACAAACCCAAGTGGTACATCAGGAGGAATGTTAGGTTCAGATGAGTCAAAAACAGGTTACTCTTACTGGTTAGGGGTAGATGCTCCATGTCTTTTAACACCGGATACAGCAAGAATCGGTCTTGAATTTAACCACGGTTCTCAATATTGGAGACCTATGACATACGGTGAAGATACTTTTGCAGGAAGTAAAATTGCTACAAGAGGTGATGCTTGGGAAGTTTATAGAAACCAAAAAATTACTAATTCTTTAAGTTGGCATTTAAGTTACCTATATATGAAATATGATTATACAGGAAGTAACTCATTCTTTGGATATGATGGTAAACCTTTCGATATAGAAGATGTACCAAGTGCTATTGAAAAAGCACAAAGTATTACAGCATACGTAAGATATAGATTCTAATACTAAAATAAAAGAGGTTCTCCTCTTTTATTTAAAAGATATTTTATCCAGTTCTAATATAACTTTTTCGGCAATTTCCAACATTGCAATATTAATTAATTTAAATTTTTCATCTTTGATATTAATTAACAATTTATCATAAACATTTGCATACGGATAGATTGTAAAGTATATATATTGTTTGGAGTTTGCTTCTTTATTTAACTCTTTAAACCAAACAGCTAAAAGAGAGAAATAGAGCATAGAAGGATTAAAGACTTTTCCTTTTTTTAGCTCTTTGTCTAACTCTTTATTTATAAAATTATAAGCTTTTAAAACTGCTTTGATTCTATAATGATTTCTATTTTTCATATAATAATCGTTGGGAAAAGTTATTAGTTTAAGCTGTTTTAAAAACTCATGGGAAGTTTCATTTATATAACTGTTTATCTCTTTATCAATATTAAAATCGATATCATCTTTGTTAATATAAGACTCAATCAGATCTTTGCAAAAAAGTAATAAAGCTTCGGTTTTTATTTGAGATAAGTTTAAAATCATGCTATATTCTAACAAAATTATATTAAAAAATAGCACTTAAGATTACTTTTAAGTGCAAATGCGATAAAATGTACAAATTTTTAAAAAAACTAAAAGGAAAGGAAATTATTGGAACCAATTGGTATATTAAGTGATGGTCAAATATATGACCTTCAAACTGCTGAGGCTTTAAACATCCAAGGTGATGTTATCAAAGCAGACAATTCCCCTGAGTCTCTAGAAATACTTAGACACTCATGTGCTCACATGATGGCACAAGCTATCAAAGAGTTATATCCAGAAGCAAAATTTTTCGTAGGTCCGGTTGTAAAAGAGGGATTTTATTACGATTTTAAAGTAGAATCAAAAATTACTGACGAAGATTTACCGAAAATTGAAAAGAAAATGAAAGAGATAGCTAATAGAAAGCTTCCTATTCAAAGATACGAAACGACCAGAGAAGAGATACTAGAAAAATTTGCGAAAGATGAATTAAAACAGGCTGTTTTACAAAATATTACCGATGATACCTTAACCTTGTACAAGCAAGGTGATTTTGAAGATTTATGTAGAGGTCCACACCTTCCTAATACTAGAATGATCAGAGCATTTAAACTTACAAGAGTAGCAGGAGCTTATCTTGGCGGTGATGAAAAAAATGAGATGATTACAAGAATCTACGGAATAGCATTCTTTGATAAAAAAGAGCTAAACGATTATATTAGAATGCTTGAAGAAGCTAAAAAAAGAGACCATAGAAAACTTGGAGCAGAATTAGAACTTTTTGCTTTTAATGATGATATAGGAGCAGGTCTTCCCTTGTGGCTTCCAAACGGAGCAAGACTTAGAGGAAAGCTTGAAAAACTTTTATATAAAGCTCATAGAGTAAGAGGTTATGAACCCGTACGTGGTCCGGAAATACTAAAATCAGATATGTGGAAAATTTCAGGACACTATCAAAATTATAAAGAGAATATGTATTTTACCACTATTGATGAACAAGAGTACGGTATCAAACCTATGAACTGCGTAGGACATATTCAAATATTTAAAAACAGTATAGTTTCATATAAAGACTTACCGAAAAAACTTTTTGAATACGGTGTAGTTCACAGACATGAAATGAGTGGAGCGATGCATGGACTTTTTAGAGTAAGAGAGTTTACTCAAGATGATGCACATATTTTCTGTACACAAGATCAAATAAAAGAGGTGATTTTTGAAGTTTTAGAATTTGTCGACTCTTTACTTAACTTATTTGATTTTAAATATGAAATCGAAGTATCGACAAAACCTGAAAAAGCAATCGGAGATGATATCTTTTGGGAAAAAACTACCAAAGGAATAATGGATGCATTAGATGAAAAAGGTATTAATTACGGAATTGATGAAGGTGGAGGAGCTTTCTACGGTCCTAAAATCGATATTAAAATCTTAGATGCAATCGGAAGAAAATGGCAATGCGGTACTGTTCAAGTAGATATGAACTTGCCAAGCAGATTTGAAGCCGATTATATAAATGATAAAGGTGAAAAAGAACAAGCTGTTATGATTCACAGAGCAATTTTAGGTTCATTTGAAAGATTTATAGGTATTTTAACTGAACACTGTGCAGGAGAATTTCCTTTTGTAATTGCACCTACGCAAGTTATTTTTGTACCTATTGCCCAACCTCATGTTGAGTATGCAAAAGAGTTACAAAAAGAGCTTTTATATGATGAAATAGATTCTGAAATTTATGATATGAACGAAAGTCTAAATAAAAGAATCAGAATGGCTGAGAAAAAAAGAGTACCTATGATAGTCGTACTTGGAGACGAAGAGGTTGAAAATAAAAGTGTTGCACTAAGAAATAGAAGAAAAAGAGAACAATCAAATATGAGTAAAGACGAGTTCTTTAAAATGTTAAATCAAATAAATTCAGGGAGTAAAATTTGAGTAGAAATTCTAAAAAACAAGAAGCAATAATGAATGAGGAAATCACTGCAAAAGAAGTGAGATGTATGGGTGATGATGGAACCAATTATGGAATTATTCCAACAAGAGATGCCCTATCTACTGCTGACGAGTTAGGATTAGACTTAGTTCTTATTGCTGCTGATGCCAAACCTCCTGTAGCAAAAATCATGGATTACGGTAAATTTAAATATCAGCAAGAAAAAAAGAAAAAAGAGGCTAAGAAAAAACAAAAAGTAATTGTTATAAAAGAAGTCAAATTTTCTGTTAAAATTGCCGAAAATGATATTAACTATAAAGTAAAACATGCCATTGAATTTCTTGAAAAAGGATTCCATGTAAAATGCAGAGTCTTTTTAAAAGGTAGAGAGATGGCTCATCCAGAAGCTGGTACTGAAGTTTTAGAGAGAGTTTGGCCTATGTTAGAAGAGTATGGAGTAAGAGAATCTGAACCTAAGCAAGAGGGAAGATTTGTAAATATGTATATTACTCCAAAATCTGAAAAAACAAAAAACTAACTGATAAAAAAGAGAAGAGCTTCTATTCACTCTTCTCTTTTCCCCCTTTATATTTCAAAAACTACTATTTAACCTTAACTTAAGTTATTTTTAAGTAAAATCTCACACTTTTTCATAAAGATGAAAATGCAAATTTATAAGAAAGGAACTATACGATGCCAAAGATGAAATCAGTTAGTAGTGCTTTAAAAAGATTTAAAGTTAAAAAAAATGGTTCTATCAAAAGAGGATCAGCTTTTAGAAGCCACATTCTAACAAAAAAGACTCAAAAGAGAAAAAGAAATCTTAGAGGTCCACAAACAATAGCAAACTCGGATTTATCTAGAGTTAAAACAATGTTAAACGCGTAATTAAATAAAATTTAATTATATAGTCCCTCCACATAATTAAGTGGACAAGTTCGATTAAAAAATCGACACCTATTAAAAAAAATACGGTAAAGAAAGGAATAATATGCCAAGAGTAAAAACTGGTGTAGTAAGAAGAAAAAGACACAAAAAAGTTTTAAAAGAAGCTAGAGGATTTTTTAGCGGAAGAAGAAAACATTTTAGAAAAGCTAAAGAGCAATTAGAACACTCATTAGTATATGCTTACAGAGACAGAAGACAGAAAAAAAGAGATATTAAAAAGCTTTGGATCATCAGAATCAATGCTGCTTGCAGATTAAACGATATTAACTATTCAAGATTTATGAATGGTTTAAAACTAGCTAACATTGAGTTAGATAGAAAAATCTTAGCTGATATGGCTATGAATGATGCAGAGGCTTTCTCGGCATTAGTAGTAAAGGCAAAAGAAGCATTAGCAGCATAATTTAAATATAAATTTGCAATAAAAAAGGGGTTGAATTTTTTCAACCCCTTTTTTTATCTCTTTTTTTTATTCAAGAGGTTCATTAACCTCAATTTTACAATTGTTTCCTTTACAATCAATATTTGCATCGAAATAGAAGACTTCAGAGATATCTAATCCTGCTTCTTTTATTTTTGTCCAAGCATCCATTGATCTACCGCCTGCCGTACAATTAAATACTATTGTTTTACCTTTTGGAAATTTTGATACCAAATCTTTTGCAGAATATTTCTCTGCTTGAATATTTATAGCACCTTTTAAATGACCGCTTTTATACTCTTGCGGTGATGTTACATCAACAATTTGAATAAAAGAAGGAACTTTATCCTCTTTAATCAAAGAGTATAACCACTCTCCGTCAATACTTCCCTCATCTGTTCCTATTTTAGCTCCGTTTTTACTAAATTGAGCTTTTTTCTCTTGAGTTACGGGTTTTTGAGTAGAAGCACTTTTTGTTGTAGCAAGCCCTGCTTTTTTCCAAGCAGGAACACCTGCTGCAAAAACAGAAACATTACCGTATCCCATAGAAACAAGTTTTTTTGCCACATTATGTGATTTAACACATTTGTATCCACCGCAAAATACAATTATTTTTTCCATATGATAAACAGGAAATCTTCCTTTTAATTCATCAATTTTCGTATCAGGAATCGAGATTGAACCCGGAATTGTTTCTTGCAAATATTTTGGATAAGGTCTTGCATCAATTAAAATGGCACTGTTTTTACTTTGTGCAGATTTTATTACAGCTAAATCAACTTCATTATAATTTCTTTTACTCCATTCAGGCTCACCTGCTTGATAAAGTTTTACGTTTGTAAAACCGTCTTTTTTAAGCATATCGGCAACTTTTGGACTTTTTGTACATTTCCATCCACCGCAAAATACAAGAATCTCTTTGTTTTTAGGTGTATCTTTTAATTGTCCTACATATTTATCATATTCAGTATCCGGAATATTCAAAGAACTTGGAATAGTTCCCACTTTATATTTTTTATTCGGTCTTGCATCAATAAAGATTGCTTTACTTCCGTTTCTAGTTCCTTTGGCAACTTTTGCTTTAGCATAATTATAATCAACAACTTCCAGCTTAAAATTGTCAATCATAGACTGAACTTTGGCACTAGGTTTAGCCAAAGCATCAGAACTATTTGCAAAAGTACCTACAATAAGTAACCCAACAACCACTAAACTTTTTAAAATAGTCTTCATCTTTTCTCCTTTATTTTAATCTAGCTCTCTTTTTTTATTTACAGAGAATAGTGTATCTACTAATTTATAAATAAAAAGAACTACACCTATTGAACCGATAACAATACATATCTCTCCTAAATGAGGAGGAACATAGTTAAAACTGCTTGGTATATCATAAAAGTTATACATCTCATAACCAACACCGAATCTATTTGAAAGCGGGTTTGCATTTCCTCCATAAACAAATAAATATCTACCTATATAACCTCCTATAATAACTGAAATTGAAGCAGGAATTACATAATATTTACTTGGTCTCATTAAAAGTAAAAAAGGCAGAACCAAAGCAAAAAGAATGTATCCACCGAAAAACAACTCTTTAAATTCACCGAAAAGAATAATAAAAGCCCAATCTTTATCAATTATCAAATATCCTACAACTTCGTAAATTGCCAATAAATATATGAAAAAAAGCAGTGCTTTTCTAAGTAAAACCATCAATTTTTTATACTCGTCTTTAGTTCTATGTACAAAAAATGACAAGACTCCCATAATTCCCAATGATGACACGAATGCCGATATAATAAAGTACCACATCAAACCTGGGAACTCTGTCCATAAATGTCTAGCTGTATTCATAGAAAAAAGTTTTGCTTGAATATAATACTCAATTAAGTCAACGCAAATACTTAATAATAAAATAGGAAATGCCAATTTTTTTGCCAAATCTCTTTTTTGAGTCAAAATCAAATATATCTCAAATAAAACAAAGGGAATATATGTACAATATAGAGGTAACATTAACCACATACCTGTATTTACATTAGGATCTAAAAACATCCATATGATATTTAACATATTCAAATCCGTTGCTATTGTAAAGAGTCCTGCAAAAACCATTGCAAGTCCAAATACCATAAATGAAGCTGCAAGTTTTTCTACTATTTTTATATTCAAAAGTTCTGCCAAAGCAACAAGAAAAATCATTCCGCTTCCTGTATATATCATATACATATAATTTGTAATGAAAAGCGTCCAGGGAACTTCTCTGCTGACTTCTCCCACATGACCGAAAATCGCCTCTCTTATAGCCTCTTTTAATCCTTCAGTTGCGGGTTCCAAAGCCAAAGAGTGAGAAGTTGCAACATCAGAGAAATACCGCAATTCAAAAATATCATAAATTCCGTAGATTGCAAAACAGATTAAGATATATGATAAAAGCATAATTTTATTAAAAAATATCTCTTTAAAAGGAACCTTATTTATAGGTAAACCCAATATAACTATTTTTTCCATCCTAAACTCCTTGAGTATTCACGTTTCTGTATACTCTTAGATACTCATCCCAAGTGTATATTTTGGTATCATGAGAGATACTTTGTCTAGCATAATTCTCAGACTCAGGAACGATATAAAACAGTTTCGGTCTAGTTCCTGCTTCCTCTTTTAAGAAGAAGAATCTACTTTTTTTCAAAAGTTTAACCAAATCACTGTTTTCATCATCTAAATCGCCGAATAATCTTACATTTGTAGGGCAAGTTGCTTGACAAGCCGTAGTTCCGTACTCTTCAATTCTATGATCGCAAAAAGTACATTTATCTACGGCAACTTTTGTATCATCTACGAATCTTGCATCATAAGGACAAGCTTCCATGCAACCTTTACATAAAATACATTTATCCGGATCAACTTTAACAATCCCTCCTGCAACTATATGACTTGCATTTGTAGGACACACACTAACACAAGGTGCCGTTTCACAGTGGTTACATTGAGAAGGATATAAGTTAACAAATGATTTTCCAAAAATCGATCCTTCTGTAATACCTACCCAAATTCTTTGTTTATCTGCACCCAACTGTACACCGTTTTCTTCTTTACATGCAGTTTCACATGCTTTACAGTTTATACAGTTTTGATAATCTAAGGCCATTGCGTAATTCATAATTAAACCTTTCTAATAGAAACTATAGTTTCATGCATAATTGCACTACCGAATACAGGTTCTATATCATCTTCTATAATTTCATTATCACTTGCTCCGTTTCTTTGGGCAAATGTCATACCTGTAGATTTAGAACCGAATCCATGGATATAAAAAAGAGTATCTTCTACTATTTTATCAGTAGGAAATGCTTTTATCTGTACAGTTCCGACGCTACTTTTAACTTCAACCAAATCTCCGTGTTCTATTCCATGTTCTTTCGCATTTTTTTTATTTATCCAAACATAATTTTCAGGCATAAGTTCTAATAACATCACATTGTTTTGTGTTGCATTTTGCGTAAATTGAGCATGTCTTCCGCTGATAAATTTAAATTTACCTTTTGGAACTTTTTTATAATCTTCATCATGCCATGCAGGCATTGGCTCAACACCTTTTTTCTCTAAATTATCCAAATAACACTCTATTTTTTTGCTAGGTGTCGGAAATAATCTTTTTATTTCTGCTATATCTCTTGGATTTATACAAGTATCAATATCATCGGAATCATGACTATCTTCCAATTTAACTACTGTGTAAAATTTCTCTTTTTCATCATAATATTGAAAAGAGTTATTATCAATTTTTTTAAAATCTTTTAAAAAGTTTGGATAAAAAACTCCTTTTTCTCTTAATATTTTCCAAGCCTCTTCTCCATACACGGATTCAACCATATGTTTGTTTACTTCTTCTTGAGATTGTTCATAAGCATCTGCAAGATTAAAACCGTTTTCTTGGTAATACTCTTCAATCTCTTCTTCTGACATTCCGTCTAATTCGTCTTGAACATCTTCATCATATTTTTTAGTTATTTCCCATAAAGGTTTTGAAAGTTTTTTTGCCAAACCTCTAACAATTTCTAAAACAGGTTTAGTCTCATACATAGGTTCCACGGCTTTTTTTCTTAAAGCAATAGAGGGTTCTATTCCGGGAAAAGATTTTACAGGATCTTCTCTTTCCAAATAAGTACATTCAGGCAAAATAACGTCAGCCATCATTGCAGTATCGCTTGGAATAGTATCAATTACAACTACCAAATCCATTTTTTCTAACATTTTTTTTGTTTTAGAAGTTGTAGGAACAGATAACATCGGATTTTGTTTATATGCAAAAAAGGCTCTAACAGGATAAGGAGTTTTGTTTTCCAAAATTTTATTTCTCCATCCAATCCATGAACCGCTGGCACCGACAATAGCAGCCACATCTTTTTCTATTCTTGATTCAGCGTTTGCATACATAGGAGCGTTTACTTTATGAGTTCCTAAAGGAAGTTTTTTCCCAAAAACAATTCCTCCTTTTACATCTATTCCTCCGCCTAAAGCAGTAAAAATTGCTTGGGCACGTCTAAGTTGAAAATCATTTTTGCTCCAAGTAGATCTTCTTCCTTGATAATATATAGATTGCGGTGCATTTTCCATAAACTCTTCGGCAACCGCTTTTATCTGTTTTGCAGAAATTCCCGTAATTTTCTCTGCCCACTCAGGAGTATAGTTACTACTTAAAACATGTTCTTTATATTTATCAAAATTTGAAAAATTGTTTTTTACATATGTTCTGTTATATAGTTCATATTTAATTACATGATATGTCATTGCAAGTACAAAAGCCAAATCCGTACCGGGTTTTATAGCAAGATATCTGTCTGCATGAATTGCAGTATTTGTAAATCTAGGATCGACCACTACCAAAGAGGCACCTTTTCCTCTAGTTCTTTTAAAGATATCCATAGTATCTGGAGTAACGATTGCTTCAGCTCTGTTTGCTCCTGCCATAATCACATATCTTGCATTTTGTAAATCTGCTTGCCCGTATTTACCTATAGTTAAAGCATATCCAGATACGGCTGTTTGAAGACAAATTGAGGCATGGTTTACAAAATTTGAAGAACCTATTTTATCAAACATAAAAGATTTGAATGTATGTTCTGCCATACCTTCACCCGCACAATAACCTATACATGATCTGTTATCTTCTTCTTCATCAAGTATTTTAGTTAACTTTTTAGTTATATAGGTATAAGCTTCATCCCATGTTACTCTTTTATATTTTCCGTCACCTCTTTCTCCCACTCTTATAAGCGGGTATTTAATTCTATCAGGATCATATAAAGCTTGAATTCCTGCATTACCTCTGGCACACAACATATTTTGTGATTTAGGGAAATGGGGATTCGGATCAAGTTTGGTAACCACATTATTCTCAACTCTGGCATATGCCGCACACTTATTTACACACATTTCACATAAGGTTGGAACTATTCTTATATCTTCTTTATTTGAAGAAATTTTTGTAGTGCCAAACACTTTTTTATCATTATATGATTTGGTACTTGAAAGTGCTGAAGTTGATGCTGCAACAACAGAAAGTGCTACTGTACCTTGAAGAAATTTTCTTCTTGAAATCTCAACTTCCATCTTCTCTCCTCTTAATTATTACTTAGTATTTTATATTAATAAGATAATTTTAACATTAAAATTGATAAAAAAAACTTATTTATGAATGAATATTCATATATTTTATAAGTTTTTTTGATTTTTATTGTTTATTATAAGTAAAAATTATTACTTTTTAGCTACTTTTGGAGGATATGTAATATTTATGTCAGCAAGAATTCCTTTCTCAAAATCTTTATGACAAGCAACACAATTTGATTTTGTTTCAACTATATCATTTTCAAATATTTCATCGGGAATATCTTTATGAGTTCTTTTCCAATAATCAGTTTTTGTAATAGTATACTCTTTTGAATTTTCTATTTCATCTCTAAATTTAAAAGCAGATTCTTTTGTAGAATTTTCAGCTGAATTAGTAACCATATATGATGTAATATTTTTTACCAAACTTTCATCTAATTCTAAATCTTCATCATAATGTTCATGCTGATCTTTCATTAAAGCAATCCAAGAATCTTTTGGCAATAAAAAAGGAGGATAGAGATTATGGCAATCTGAACACTCAAAATAGAAGTCGTAATTTTGCTCTTTATATGAAATCTCTTTAAACTTACTTTTTGTTACTATATTCTCAGGTACATAATAAGTATAAAAAGATACAAAAAGAACAAGAACAATATATATAGTACCCAAAACTTTTGTTCTAAGAGTAATTTTTATATCTTCACCTTTTGCTCTTTTATATCCGCTTACCATTGCCATCACCATATCAGTTTTATGATAAAACTGCTCAATCAATACTCCTGAGATATGTGCAAATATCATAAGAAGCAGAATATAAACTAAAAAAACATGAATGTTATCAAAAATATAGCTTTTAGAAATATAGTTTTCATTTAAAAATGAAAATATCCCTTTGGCTTCTTGAATACCGTATAAAAAAAATCCGCTTAAGCAGCATAAAATTCCTATCCACGTAACTAAAAAAGCAAACCATGAGGAAGCAGGATTATGTCCCGGGTTTATGTCTCTATATCTATTATGTATTTTTTCCAAAAAATAGTGCTTTAGAGCATCAACTGAAAAACTAAAATCACTCCATCTTGCATATTTAGGACCGATTAAGCCCCATACGATTTTCATTAAAAGCATACCGAAAACTGTAATTCCTATAGCTATATGAAGAGTTAGCAGATTTTCATAAAAAGAGGTAATATAACATCCCAAAAAAGAGAATACCAACATCCAGTGACTCAATCTTCCAAGAAAAGACCAAACATAAGTTTTATTTTTACTGTTTTTCATATTAACCTAACATATGACTGTTCATTCATATTTTTATTTTAAAAAAAACTATTTTTTACTTATAATTTTCTTGATTAAAAGAAAAATTCCTCTAACAACTGCTACTAAGATATATATGATAAATGTGTATAAAATCGGATGGTACGGCATTGAGTGATAAGATAAAGCTTTTATATGCTCAATAGGGTGACTAATCCAAGCCGAATAATGCATAATCAAAGATGACAATACAAAGATTGTAAAAAAAACAATAATCTCTTTTTTTAATTTTTTCAATTCTTTTCCATTATTAGAAGTAAAGGATATTTTCCTTTACTTCTCTATTTTTTATAAAAATTATTCTCTATAAAATCAGCCATCTCTTTAGGAGAATAATCCATACCTTTCTCTTCTATTTTGTTTTGGTTATGTTCCATAATTTCATGCTCTGTACCTGAAGATTGATTTAACCCGCCGCTTTTTAAATCAATTAAACTCATCTCTAATTCATGTGATGTTTTATCATTTAAAGCAGGACCTTTTTTTGCAGGATTACCTTCTGCTGCTAGACCATGACATTTTGAACACATTTTTGCATATATTTCAGAAACAGTGTATGATCTTTTTTCATCACCTTTTTTATAATATTTTGCTTCAGGATTAAAAGCTACAAAAATATATTCAGACATAGATTTTGGCTCATAATCCATACCTTTTTCAATAATTTTTTGCATATTATGCTCCATAATCTCATGCTCTGTACCTGAAGATTGATTTAGTCCGCCGCTTTTTAAATCAATTAAACTCATCTCTAGTTCATGTGCAGTTTGATCGTTTAAAGCAGGACCTTTTTTTGCAGGATTACCTTCCCCGTTTAGTCCATGACATTTAGAACACATTTTTGAATAAATTTCTGCATTTGTATATTTCTTGTCTGCTGCATTAGCCGTTATTGCAAATAGACACGCGATGAAACCTAAAAAAATTGCTTTTTTAATTTGCATTTATTTTTCCTTTTAAATATTTACTTAGAGATAGTAACAACAACTGCGCCTCTGATATCTCCACTTTTATGCCCAAAACCTTTTTTATTTTTATAAACTTCAAAAAATCTTTTTTGGGACTCTTTATTAACTTTATTCTCTAAACCATGACACTTTTTGCAATCCCTGCTATTCATCTGAATAGGAGAATAAACCTTATATTTAGTATCAGATATAACTTGAACTATCTGTTCAGGTTCATAAGCATCTGATTTTTGGATTAGATCAAGAGCTTTAAGAATTTTAACCTCATCTTCTAAAGGTTTTGCCTTAGAGTTTCTATTATTAAGGCTAACCCTTTTTATAGAGATTTGAGGATTATATTTATTATTCATTTTTTCTAAAATTTTTTTAGAGTCCTTAATACAATATTCAGTCATAGCTTTTATACCGCCTTCTCTTTTTGCATTTTTCAACTCTTTTTTAAGTTTTGATTCAAACTCTTTTGTAACTGTTAATGCCTTTTTTTTAACCTCATCTAAAGTCAATTCTTGAGCATTTAAGAAGTTAGCAAAACCAAATAATAAAAATAAAATTCCTAAAAATATTCTCTTCAATTTAATCTCTCTTATGCTCTTCCCGATAACATTCCGTAAACTGTCATAGGTTTAAGTAAATAAACTTTTAATAGCCACCAAATATATCTTTCTTGAGTAGGATCAAGAGGGAAAGAAGGAGTCGGTTTTTTAGTCCAGTTAAACTCTGCAAGCATAACTTTACCTATATCAGTAACTAATGGACATACTGTATAACCTGCATATTTTGCCGTCATCTCTTTATTTTCCATTGCAGCAATTAAGTTTGCAGCCAATACTTTATACTGTTTTCTTGCACTTCCACCTGTTTTCCCCATTGGAATACCAGCAACATCTCCGATACCGAATACATTTGGATATCTTGTGTGTTGTAGAGTCTCTTTATCTAATTCAACCCAACCGCCTTTTGCAGCACTACCTTTTTGCCATGCTAAACTTGAATTTTTAACTGCATCAGGTGCTCTCATTGGAGGAGTTACATGAATAAAGTCATACTCTCTTTCAACTTTTTTGCTCATAGGAATCATTTCATAATCTTCTAAATCTTCATCCCATTCACCTTTTTCAAACCATCTTTTTTCAAAAGTTGCAATTTTTTTATCTGTATTAATTTCAACTAAATTATTTCTATATTCCCAGTTCATATTTCTTGCTTCAAACTGTTTTTTAATAGCTTCATGATATTCAGGAACTCCAAACATTGTAGCACCGTTTGGATAGAACCACATATCTACATTTTCTCTTGCTCCTGCATCTCTAAGTCTTGCATGAGTTAAATACATGATTTTTTTAGGTGCTCCACCGCATTTAATAGGAGTATTTGGGTGAGTAAACAGTGCTTTTAGTTTTTTACCGCTTTTTGCTTCGCTTATTAACTCTTGCATACCTTTCCAAGTATTTACAGCACCATCAGCATAATAAATCGAGTGAACTCCGTTTTTACCCACTTTTTTAGAAACCTCAGGGTTTGCCTCGGCAGAGTGCCCTACCCCTTCTAAACCTTTAATTTGTCCATAATCTAAAACTAATCCTGTAGCAACTACTAAAAAATCATAAGAGATAGTTTGTCCACTCTCTGTTTTTACTTGATTTGCCTCAGGATTAAATTCAGCTACCTTGTCTTTTATCATTTTTACGCCGCTTGGTATAAAATCTTTTGTATTATAAACAATATCTGATTTTTCCCAAATTCCACCGCCTATTAGTGTTTGTCCCGGTTGATATGATACTGAAATCGGATTTGGTTCTATTACCGTAATATCAGGATTTGATAAATCATGAGATAATTTTGCAGCAGTTGCAATACCTCCAAGACCTCCACCTACAATAACTATTTTCCCTTTAGCTTCGCTTGCTTTTGCTACAGTTGCAGCTTCTGCTTCAGTACCGTTTCCCATTAAAAAAGATGCTGAACCTAGTCCAGCTAATTTAAGAGCATCCCTTCTTGAAATTCCTTTCTTTTTAAGTTCTGAATCTAAAATATTTAAAGCTTTTTTAAGCTCCTCATTATTTGTCATATAAAGTCCTTTGAAAATTGTTTTATATAGATTACCGAAAAATAGATAATACAAAACTTAGAGTATACTGAATTAATTAATTTTAAATATTAGTTTATCTTATATATAAGTTTGCTTTATTATAGATTATTTTATCATTTAGATTCAAAAATTCATCTTCATCATAGAATTTGATTATTTTAGTATTACAATTCTTTAAAAGATAACCCACTTTATGAATATTTTCAGATAACATTTTTTCGATAAATAACAGAGATGATTTATCAAAAACAGCACACAAATTATGAACTTTTTCAGTTTGGGGAACCACTATTTCATAATTTAAAGAGTTATCTATTAACTTTTTTATAGTTTCAATCTTTATAAAAGGAGTATCAACTGAAATTATAAATATTTTTTTTTCATCTTTTAAACTCTCAAAAATAGATTTTAGAGCAACTATGGGTGAATAGATATTGCTTTTATCTAATATTAAATTTACATCAAAATCAAATTTGTTAGTTTTTGAAGAGATATAAACTTTTTTAAAAAAAGGTTTGAATTTTTCGTATTGGTATTGTGATAAAGTATCAAAATTTGAGAAAGGAAGAAGAGCCTTGTCTTCTCCCATTCGTGAACTTTTTCCTCCGCATAGAATTACACAAGGTATTTCAAAGGGAAGAGTGTTCATTTTTTATAAGCTTCTTGGGTCTGTTATATAACCTGAAATTGCAGATGCAGCGGCAACTGCCGAATTAGCCAAATATATTTTAGAAGTTCTAGAACCCATTCTACCTACAAAGTTTCTATTTGTAGTTGAGATACATACTTCATTGTCTCCTAAAATCCCCATATAACCGCCTAAACATGCTCCGCAAGTAGGATTTGATACAACAGCTCCCGCATCTACCAAAGTATCGATATATCCAAGTTTAGTTGCTTCTCTTAAGATTTTTTGAGTTCCCGGAGTTAAAATAAGTCTTACATGTCTTGCAACTTTTTTACCGTCTAAAATTTCCGCTGCAATTTTGAAATCACTTAATCTACCGTTTGTACAGCTTCCTATAAATACTTGATCAACTTTTATATTATCTGCCACAGCTTGTGAAACAGAGTGCCCGTTTGAAGGTAAAAACGGATAAGCAATCACAGGCTCAAGTTTTTCAACATCTATCTCTATTACTTGACAGTAGTTTGCATCTTCATCGCTATAATGGATTTTAGGTTCTGCTCTTAATCCACCGTTTGCCTGTGATACTTTATCTAAAAACTCTTTTGTTGTTTCATCATATGCAACAATACCGTTTTTAGCTCCTGCTTCAATAGCCATATTACATAAAGAGAATCTATCATCCATTGATAAATATTTAATTGTATCTCCGGTAAATTCCAAAGTTTTATATAAAGCTCCGTCAACACCCAAAATTCTGATAATTTCCAAAATCAAATCTTTTCCCGTAACAAAAGGTGCAGGTTTTCCTTTAAATACTACTTTTATTGATTCGGGAACTTTAAACCAGTTTCCTCCTGTTATCATTCCAAATGAGATATCAGTACTTCCCATTCCCGTTGAAAAAGCTCCTAAAGCTCCGTGAGTACAGGTATGTGAATCTGCTCCTATTATTACGTCACCAGGTAAGACTAAACCTTTTTCAGGTAATAAAGCGTGTTCGATTCCCATATCTTTTTCATCAAAAAAGTTTTTAAGATTATGTTTTATTGCAAAATCTCTACTGATTTTTGCTTGATTTGCACTTGCTATATCTTTAGCAGGAATGAAGTGATCTAGTACAATTGCAAAACCGTCAGGATTTGCCAATTTTTCAAAACCACCATCTTCAAATGCTTTTATTGAAATAGGAGTCGTAATATCATTTCCGATAACCATATCAATTGGACTTCTTACGATTTCTCCCGCGTAAACTTCATGTCCAACATGTTCACTAAATATTTTTTCTGTAATTGTTTGACCCATTAATTACTCTCTTTAAATTTTAATTTTTTGCCCGATTATAGCTAAATTTTTTTTAACTACCAAATTTTGTTAATTTTCACAAACCTTATTATTACTCTTTTTGCCCTGTTTAAACTGTTTGTAGATTATTATTACTACAGCCAAATCAATGATTACGTCAGCCAAATTGAATATTGCAAATTCAAATAAATAGTGCCAATAGAAATAATCAACAACTCCTCCGTAAGTAAATCTATCTAAAATATTAGACAAACCTCCTGCATATAAAAGTGCTATAGCAAAATAATACTCTTTGAAAACATCTTGATTTTTATAAAGATACAGAGTTCCTAATATTACTAATCCTAGTTGAATATATTTTAAATAGTGAGCTAAAAAAGAGAACATTGAGAAGGCTACACCGTAATTATATGCTAATTGAAGAGACATTACAGACCCTTGCACATCCCAATTGAAATGTGCAAATCCGTATTTAACTGCCTGATCAATTATAAAAACGGTTAAAAATATATAAATACTTGATTTTAATCTGCTTTTCATAGGGCTTTTTTAATAAAACTTTCAAGCTCTTTCATAGATTTTTCTACCTCTTTTTTATTTTTTCCTTCAAGAAGCAGTCTTATTTTATTCTCTGTACCTGAGTATCTTATCAGATCTCTTAAACCTTTTTTTCTAAAACCGCTTAAAAGTTCTTCTAATCCTTCTATTTTATCAAGAGGCTTTTTCTCACTTACTTTTACATTAACCAAAATTTGAGGATACAATTCAAAGGGATTTAAAATTTCACTTGCTTTTTTCTTACTTCTTAACATTAAAGCCAATACTTGAAGAGCCGAAGCTAAACCGTCACCTGTTTTTGCAACATCGGAGAAAATTATATGACCGCTTTGTTCTCCGCCGAAATTTACGCCGTTGCTTTTCATCTGTTCTAAAACGTGTTTATCTCCTACATTTGATCTAATAAGTTTTAAATCATGTGAAGCTAAAAAATCTTCTAATGCTTTATTTGACATCACGGTTGCAACACAAGCATCTCCTTTTAAAAGTTTTTCATCTCTTAAGAAGAGTGCTAAAGAACCAAGAAGTTTGTCTCCGTCGATAACCTCTCCGTTTTCATCTACTACTACAACTCTATCTGCATCCCCGTCAAGTGCTATACCTATATCTGCTCTATATTCTCTTACTAATTTTCCCACTTGCTCAGGATGTAAAGCTCCGCAGCTTTCATTAATATTGTAACCGTTAGGTTCATTGTTAATAGTAATAACATCTGCTCCTAATTCATCTAAAATAGTAGGAGCTACTTTATATGCTGCCCCGTTTGCACAATCAAGAACGATTCTTATTCCGTTTAATGTCAAATCTTGCGGAAAAGTGCTTTTTATAGCTACAATATATCTTCCTATAACATCATCAATTCTTTTTGATGATCCTATACTTCTGCCTGTAGCCTCTTCTTCTTGCAGCAAATCATCATTATGAAATATTTTTTCAATCTCAGCTTCGCATGAAGTACCTAATTTGTCTCCGTGATTATCAAAAAATTTAATTCCGTTATCTTCATAAGGATTATGTGAAGCACTAATCATAATTCCCGCATCACATCTCATAGATTCGGTTAAGTACGCAATAGCAGGCGTAGGCATCGGTCCTATTTGAATTACATTATACCCTACCGAGGTTAAACCGCTGACAAGAGCATTTTCTATCATATAACCGCTACGTCTTGTATCTTTACCCACTAATATTTTTTTTGTTGTTGAAAATTTTCTAAAATATATTCCAGCAGCTTTCGCCAATTTTAAAACTGTAATTGCATCTAAAAATTCGCCAGCCTTACCACGAACTCCATCTGTTCCAAATAGTTTCATATAATTTCCTATGTTTTTATTAAACTTACCTTATTTTAAACTAACTTTAAAGTTATTTGGATATTATTCTACCCTTAAAAATTTTACAAAGAGGTTAAATTAATATGGCAAATCATAAATCTGCTGAGAAAAGAGCAAGACAAACTAAAGTAAAAACTGAAAGAAACAGATTTTACAAAACTAGAATTAAAAACGTTACAAAAGATGTTTTAGCTGCTATTGAAGCTGCTGATAAAACTAAAGCGGCTGAAGCTATGAAAGCTGCTAACAAATATATCCATCACTGCGTTAGTAAAGGAATCTTGAAAAAAGGTAATGCAGCAAGAAAAGTTAGTAGATTACAAACAAAAGTTAATGCTATATAAATAATATTATATTATATATTTAGTCTATAACATTTAATAAATACAAACAATTATGCTACAAGATAAATTACAACCTTTTATAGACAGATATGAAGAGATTAATAATTTATTAATCTCTCCAGATATCACATCTGATATAAAAAAGATGACTGAACTTTCCAAAGAACAATCAAATATTGAACCAATTGTTACAAAAGCAAAAGAGTATATCAAAGTAATAGAAGATATCGAAGAAAACAAAGTAATGCTTGAAGATGAAGAGCTAGGGGAACTTGCTAAAGAAGAGTTAAAAGAGCTTGAAGCAAAAAAACCCGAACTTGAAGAAGAGATAAAATTTCTAATGATTCCTAAAGATCCGAATGATGCAAAAAATATCTATTTGGAATTAAGAGCAGGAACAGGCGGAGATGAAGCTGCAATCTTTGTAGGCGATCTTTTCAGAGGTTATTTAAGATATGCCGAAAACAATGGTTGGAAAGTAGAAATCATGAACCAAAGTGAGAGTGAAGCCGGTGGATATAAGGAAATAGTAGCTCTTTTCAAAGGTGACCATGTATACTCAAAATTAAAATTTGAAGGTGGTACCCATAGAGTGCAAAGGGTTCCTGCAACGGAATCACAAGGAAGAGTACACACTTCGGCAATTACGGTTGCGGTAATGCCTGAAGTTGATGATGTTGAAGTAGATATAAATCCAAACGACCTTAAAATTGATGTAATGAGATCAAGCGGGTGCGGTGGACAATCTGTAAATACAACCGACTCAGCTGTAAGAATTACCCATATTCCGACAGGAATTGTCGTAACAAACCAAGATCAGAAATCTCAGCACAAAAATAAAGAGAAAGCTATGAAAGTGCTTAAAGCCAGACTTTATGATATGCAAATGCAAGAAAAAATGCAAGCAGAAGGTGCAAGTAGAAAAGAACAAGTAGGAACCGGTGACAGAAGCGGAAGAATTAGAACTTATAATTATCCGCAAAACAGAGTTTCGGACCATAGAATAAATTTAACTTTATATAGACTTGACTATATTATGAATGATGGACTTTTTGATGAGATTATTGATCCTTTAATCGCAGACCATCAAGCAAGACTTATAGAAGCAAACGGATTGTAAAATCCGTTTATTTCAACTAAAATAATCTTTATAAACAACCTTTTTTTATAACTTTCTTAAATAAAATTTAATTATTAGAAGTAACCAAAATGTAATCGTCTGAATGTACAATTCCGTTATCTTAATTTTTTACGGAGATAAAAATGACAATCAAAAAAACAACACTTGCTTTATTTGCATCTGCTGCACTTACTGTATCTTTAAGTGCTAGAGATCAAATTAAAATTGTAGGTTCTTCTACAGTATACCCTTTCTCTTCTGCTGTAGCTGAAGAATTAGGTGCAACAACAAAATATCCAACTCCAGTAGTTGAATCAACAGGTTCAGGTGGAGGTATGAAACTTTTCTGTGCAGGAAACGGTTTAAACACTCCTGATATTACAAATGCTTCAAGAAGAATGAAAACAAAAGAGTTCAAACTTTGTGAAGAAAACGGAGTAACTGATATTACTGAATCGGTAATCGGATATGACGGTATCGCATTTGCACAAGATAAATCAAATAATGCTTTTAATGTTACAAGAGAGCAATTAGCATTAGCTGTTGCTGAAGAAGTACCTTCAAAAGACGGAAAATCTTTAATTAAAAACCCATATAAAAATTGGTCTGATATTGATTCTTCTTTACCAAACAGAGAAATCATCGTTTACGGACCGCCAAAATCTTCAGGAACAAGAGATGCTTTTGAAGAGCTAGTAATGCAACACATTTTCAAAAAAATGGCAGTTTATACAGATAAAGCAAAAGCTGATAAAAAATATAAAAAATACTCTGTAATAAGACAAGACGGTGTATATGTACCATCTGGTGAAAATGATAATATTATTGTTCAAAAACTAACTAAAAACAAAAATGCATTCGGTATTTTCGGATTCTCATTTTTAGAAGAGAACGAAGATAAATTATCTGGTGCTACAATCAATGGAATAGCTGCAACTCCTGATAATATTTCATCTGCAAAATATCCTGTATCAAGATCTCTTTTCTTCTATACAAAAAACTCTCATAAAAAAGATGTTCCTGCAATGAACAAATATATTGAGATGTTTATGTCTGAAAATATGATAGGAAAAGACGGAATCTTAAGTGAAATCGGATTAATCCCGTTACCGCAAGATTTTAGAACTTCAATCAGAAAAGATGTATTAGCAGGTAAAAAACTTACATTAGATGATTTATCTAAAAAATAAGTTAAAAGAGAAGTTTTCTTCTCTTTTAGACTTATAATTAGATTTTTAAAAACAAAAACCTACTTATAAGTCCAACTCTAAGGGAAAAGCTATAAAAAAGGATCTCGATATAAGCAAACTAGACTTTGCTTTTCAACCAATCATAAATACTTTTTCGGGTAAAACATTTGCCGTTGAAGCTCTTTTAAGAAATTGCCAAGAGTTAAATTTTGACTCTATAAAAGCATTTTTTGACTATTTGGCAAATAGTGAAACCCTATTTTACTATGATATAAAATTGAGAAAAAAAGCTTTAAAAAAATTTAATAAAATCGATATTCCCAATCTAAAGCTCTTTTACAATATAGATAACAGAGTCTTTGCAATGCCCAATAGAAAACTTGACGATACTATGGGTTTGCTAAATGAGTTTAACATCAAATCAGACAGATTGTGTTTTGAACTAACGGAGCATAATCCTTTTGAAGATGAAAAACTTTTTCAAGAGATTATCAATAATCTAAAACAAAATAGTATAAATATAGCAATCGATGATTTTGGAACGGGTATCTCAGGGCTTCATCTTTTATATATTTCAGATACCACTTTTATAAAAATTGATAGATTTTTTATAGAAAATATTCATAAAGACCACAAGAAAAGACTCTTTTGCTCTTCTATAGTTGAAATGGCTCATATAATGGGAATAAAAGTCATTGCAGAAGGTATTGAACAAAATGAAGAGTATTTCACCTGCAAAGATATTAAAGTTGATTATGTTCAAGGTTACCTTCTTTGCAGACCCAAAACTGATATTAAAGAGATAAAAAAAAGTTACAAAGACAAAAGTTTTTTTAAAAAAGACAGACGGCATTTAAGTAATTACATAGATAAATCTTTTATTCAAAAAATTGATCCTATAAATGAAAACTCATCTTTACATGATCTGTTTATATATTTTAAAGAGCATACTAAAAATACCTTTGTTCCTATTGTAAATGATGAAAAGAAAATTTTAGGTGCCGTTTATGAAGTAGATATAAAAAAAATATCATACTCTCAATACGGTTTGTCTTTGGCAAAAAATCAATCTTTTAAAGCAAAACTCAAACATTATTTACAACCTGTTCCCGAGATTGATATAAGCTGGGGAATTGACAAAGCTCTTGAAATATTTAATATGAGAAATGATGCAAAAGGTATTTTTGTAAGTAAAGACTCTATTTATTACGGCTTTATAAGCTTAAATAATCTGCTTTTGCTATCTTATAAAAGAAATCTCGAAATTGCAGAGAACCAAAACCCTCTAACAAAACTTCCCGGAAATAGTCAGATTGATGAGTTTATATATAGCGTTTTTGATAAAAAACTTCAAGCCCAAATTGTATATTTTGATTTTAACGACTTTAAACCCTTTAATGATACTTACGGTTTTAGATTGGGAGACAGAGCAATTTTAATGTTTTCAGAAATTTTACAAAAACATCTTTCAAGGGAGAGTTTTATTGCTCATATAGGTGGAGACGACTTTTTTGTAGGTTTTATAAATATGGCTTACGAAAATATCTATAATATTATTTTTGACATTCAAAAAGAGTTTGAACTAAACGTACAGAGTCTTTACAATGATACAGATACGAAAAACGGTCATATAACGGCAAAAGACAGATACGGGATAATAAGAGAGTTTAAACTTTTAAGCGTATCAGCTTCTATAATCGAAGTTTCAAAAAACAGTTCTTTAGAAAATTTCAATTCAAAACTAGGCGCTATAAAAAAAGCATCTAAAACAAAAAACAGCCCTTTTGGTATCTGCATTAATATGTAACTTCAATGTAACCATTTCGTAATACAATTGCCTAAATTTATTTGAAAGGTAAGAATTGCATTCATTTGAATCAAAAAACAGAACAACGGTAATTAAAGAGAAAGCTATTAAGACTGCTTTGATTGTTGCCTCAACCATCTCAATCTTAACCACTTTCGGGATTCTCTTTTCTATACTGTTTGAAGCTATCTCATTTTTTCAATTAAGAAGCTTCTGGTATTTTCTAACAGGTCTTGAGTGGTCTCCTGGTATTGTAGGAAGTAAATTCGGTGCTGTTCCTATTTTTGCAGGTACCTTAATGATTACCCTTATTGCTATGGCAGTTGCCATTCCAATCGGTCTTGGAAGTGCTGTATATTTAAGTGAATATGCATCAGCTAGAACAAGAGATTATTTAAAACCTCTTTTAGAAATATTAGCAGGTATTCCGACAGTTGTATACGGATTCTTTGCAGCTATTACAGTAGCCCCTTTTGTTGTTAAAGCCGCATCATTTTTCGGATTAGAAGCCACCTTTAATTCGGCTTTGGCTTCAGGAGTTGTTATGGGAGTTATGATTATCCCCGTTATTTCGTCACTCTCAGATGACGTAATAAAAGCAGTTCCCGATTCACAAAGAAAAGCCTCTTTAGGTCTTGGTATGACTCAAGGTGAAACTATAAAAAACATAGTATTACCTTCAGCGCTTCCGGGAATCATTTCAGCTACGCTTTTAGGTTTTTCAAAAGCTGTGGGAGAGACAATGATTGTTGTTATGGCAGCAGGTCTTAGACCAAACTTATCTCTTAATCCTTTAGAAGATATGACTACAGTAACAGTTAGAATCGTTGATGCATTAGTCGGTGACCAAGCATTTAATTCACCTGAGACTTTATCTGCTTTTGCCTTAGGTCTTGCACTATTTGTTATAACATTGATTTTGAATATTATCTCATTAACAATGATTAGAAAATTTAAAGAAAAATATAAAGTGAATACATTATGATAAAACAGAATGACAAACACAAAGATAATCCATTTTATGACCCGACTTTAAACAAAAGACATAGAAGTTCAAAAAGATTTAAAGTATTTACCGTAACATCATTAGTCTTTTCCATTGCTTTCCTTGCTTTTTTTCTTTATGATATGATTACTAAAGGAACTCCCGCATTTAAGCAAGCATATCTGCACATAAACGTAACATACAGCCAGGAAGCTAAAAACAACTATAGAAAAGCAATAGATAGAAAATATTCAAGAGTCGTTTCAAGAGCATGGCTTAGAACCGTTCCTACCCAAATGGAAGAAAATCCGGAACTAATAGGAAAAACTATAAAAACTTGGGTTTTAGCAGATGACCAAGTTGATCAATATATAAAAGGTCACTATTATAAATTGAAAAGAAAAGATAGAGCTCTTATAGATGATATGAAAGCCTACGGAGAAATAGATTTAAAATTTAGTAAACTTTTTTTCCAAAACGGTGACTCAAAGGCACCTGAATATGCAGGGCTTAAATCTGCAATAGTAGGTTCTATTTTAACACTTATTATTACAATGCTTTTTGCTTTTCCAGTAGGAGTAATGACGGCAATCTATCTAGAAGAGTTTGCGGATGACAATAAATTCACCCAAACTATTGAAGTAAATATAAACAATCTGGCAGCAATTCCTTCGATTCTCTTCGGACTTTTAGGGCTTGCAATTTTTATTAATCTTTTCGGTCTGCCTAGATCTTCCCCTTTAGTTGGAGGTTTAACCCTTGCTTTAATGACTCTACCTATAATCATAGTAAGTTCAAGAGCGGCACTAAGAGCGGTTCCCGATTCAATAAGACAAGCGGGATACGGTTTAGGACTTACAAAAATCGAAGTAACAAGAGATCATGTTTTACCCCTTGCATTTCCGGGGATTTTAACAGGTTCAATTATCGGTTTGGCTCAAGCTATGGGTGAAACTGCACCTTTAATTATTATAGGAATGATTGCTTTTATCCCCGATGCTCCGGGTTCGATTTTAGAAGCAGCTACTGTAATGCCTGCTCAACTTTTTACATGGGCAGGTATGCCTGAGAGAATGTATGTTGAAAAAACAGCTGCCGGAATTATGGTGTTATTGACAATCTTAATTTCGCTAAATTCATTGGCAATATATCTTAGAAAAAAATATGAAGTTAAATGGTAATAAGGAAAAATAAAAATGTCAAAAAATAAAATAAAAGTAGATGTAAAAGAATTAAATCTTTGGTATGGAGAGAATCATGCTCTTCATAGCATCACTGTACCACTTTACGAAAATAAAATAACTGCTTTAATCGGACCTTCAGGATGTGGAAAATCTACATTCTTAAGATGCTTAAACAGAATGAATGACTTAATCTCTATAGTTAAAATTGACGGTTCGGTTGTAATTGACGGGAAAAACATTTACGATAAAGATGTAGATGAAGTAAGCGTAAGAAAAAAAATAGGAATGGTTTTTCAACAACCTAACCCTTTTCCTAAATCTATTTACGACAATGTCTCTTATGCTCCTTTAAAACACGGTCATGTAAAAAAAGGAAGAGAATGTGACGAATTAGTTGAAAAATCTTTAAAAGATGCAGGTCTTTGGGGAGAAGTAAAAGATAAATTAAATGACCCGGGAACTTCCCTTTCAGGAGGGCAACAGCAAAGACTTTGTATTGCAAGAACAATAGCGGTTAAACCCGAAGTGATTTTAATGGATGAACCTACATCTGCCCTTGATCCTATTTCAACTGAAAAGATTGAAGCTTTAATGCTTGAATTAAAAGAGAAATATACAATTATAACAGTAACCCATAATATGCAGCAAGCTGCCAGAGTTGCGGATTATACGGCATTTTTTCATCTAGGAAAATTGATTGAATATGATGAAACTGATACGATTTTCGTAAACCCTACAAATAAAAAAACAGAAGATTATATTACAGGAAGGTTCGGATAATGTTAAAACCATATGAAGAAAACTTACAAAAAATAAGAGAAGAAATTTACGGTATAGGTGAAGAGATAATTTATGCAAATAAGATATCTCTTTCTGCATTAAAAGAGAATGACTTATCTATGTTAAAAGATGTGACCTTATCTATAAAAAATCTATCTATAAAAACAAATGAGATAGATAATTTAATAGTAAAAACACTTGCCCTTTACTCTCCTGAGGCAAAAGATTTAAGAGAGATGGTGTCATATCTTAAAATAACAAACGAAATGTTAAGAGCAGGTGCAAACTCTAAAATATTTGTTAAAACATTTAGACAATCTTTTACCAATGACTTGGATAAACACTCAATTTTAGAGTATGCAATTCCTCTATTAAAAGCATCAAACTCTGCTTTTGAAATTGCCGTAAGTTTGTTAAAAGAGACAGATGACAAAGCAATAGAAGCAGGATTTCGAAAAGTAAGCGTAGAAGAGAGTAAAACCGATGATTTATATGCAATAATCGGTAAAAACACTCTAAAACTTATTTCAAAAAATATTGAGTTGTCAAAAGACTATTTTGATGTATTAAGCAGTCTTAGAAGACTTGAAAAAACGGCAGATAGAGCAGCATCCATTGCAAACTTAATTTTATTTGCAAGAGTCGGCGGAGAGATTGAACAAGCAAAATAATTTTAATGAAAAAACTATTTTCAAATATAAAAGAGTATTTCAGCAACAACTATGAAGTTCTTGCCGCAGCAATAATTTTTACGATAATTATTGTTGCGGGATTTGAATTTTACAAAGCAATTGTTTTAATGCTTGAATTTATAGTTGTTATGGAAGTAGTGAAAATGATTTCTGATTTTATCAAAAAACAGAAATTAAGACTTAGGTTCGTAATTGATATATTTATAATTTTTCTAATAAGAGACGTAATTATAAATACCTCTTATCCAAATAAAGACTATTTTACAATACTTTTTCTTCTTTTTGTTATCTTTGTATTCTTTATTTTTAGGATTTTAGCAATAAAATATTCCCCGGGTGTTGTCAAACTTTTGAAAAATAAAAAAGAAGAAAACGATTAGATAAAAAAGTATAAAGTAAAAAGAATGAATGAAAAATTAATATTAATAGTAGAAGACGAAGAAGATATTTTAGAACTTTTGGAATACTCTTTACAAAAAGAGGGATATGAAACAATAGGCTTTTTAAACGTAAATGAAAAACTTGAAAAAGTATTAGATGAAGAGAAAATCGATTTAATTATTATGGATAGAAATCTTCCGGGAATAGACGGAACTGAATTTATAAATAAAATAAAAGAGAGAGGTTATGACACCCCTGTAATATATCTTACGGCAAAAGATAAAGATGAAGATATTTTAGAGGGTTTTGACGCTTATGCAGATGATTATATTACCAAACCTTTTAATGTTAAAGAGACTTTGGCAAGAATAAAAGCGATTATTAGAAGATCAAATAAAGAAGTAGATGTTTTAAAAGTAAGAGATATAGTTTATAAAGCAGCAAATAAAAAGTTTTATATCAACAATGAAGAGATTATTTTAACTCATTTAGAACACAATTTACTTTTGGAATTTATAAAAAACAGAGATATTTTAATGACAAGAGAACATCTGCTTGAAACTGTTTGGGAAGATTCTTACGACAAAAAACTAAAAACTGTTAATGTTGCGATAAAAAGATTAAAAGCAAAAATCGATCCTGACGGTACAAAAGATTATATTAAATCAATCAGAGGAGAAGGTTACTTGTTTTGCTAAAATTACATCAACTTTTTTTACGAACTTTTTCACTTATTTTTTTATTAATGTTACTTGTATTAAGTATTACCATATATTTTTGGTCAAAACATATATATTTAGATCAAATAGAGAAAAATCTTTCCCAGAATATCGATTCTCTCTCTTTTTCTTTTACGAATTTGGATAACGTAAAATATATAGTAAAAACCTTTAAAGCAAAAACAGGAAACAGAATTACCATAATAGATGAAAACGGAGTAGTAATCGCAGATAGCGATAAAAACATTAAAAGAATGGAAAACCACTCTAACAGATATGAGATAATTCACGCAAAATATAACGGATACGGTAAAAAAATCAGATTTTCCCATACTTTAGATCAAGAGCTTCTTTATGTTGCAAAAAAAATCGTAATCGATGATAAAATCTATTATATAAGATTAGCCGATTATACATATAAAATCCAAGATAACTTTACCGAGTTAGTATATCAGCTAATAGGTTTTATTGCCCTATTTTTAGGCGGTTTTTTTATTGTTACTTATTATTTAAGTTTAAAAATAAAAGATGAAACAAACTCAATTTTGGATTACTTAATTCAAATGAGCCACAAAAGACCCAAGCAGGAACTCTATTCGGATTTTTGTGAAGAGTTTAGCAAGATAACTAGACTTTTAAACAAAGTAGCAAGTAAATTATCAAAAAAAGAGAAACAAAAAGCAAAACAAAATGCCAAACTAAAACTGGCAAATAGACAAAAAGATGAAATAATATCGGCAATTTCCCATGAATTTAAAAATCCTATCGCAATTATAACGGGATATGCGGAGACTATCTTAAATGATAGGGATTTACCTGAAAAAATGCAAGAAAAGTTTTTAAATAAAATATACTCAAACGGGAATAAAATGTCTCAGATAATTGATAAATTAAGACTAACTTTAAAACTTGAAGAGGGTAAACAAAGTATTATGACAAGCGAATGCTCTTTATACTCTATCTTAAATGAAATTATTCCTGATTTAAAAGAAAAATATACGCAAAGAGATATTAATATAATAGGTGAAGATATTATAATAAAAGTAGATGAAACTCTTTTTTCGATGGCATTAACAAATCTAATAGAAAATGCCCTAAAATATTCGGAAGATGAAGTAGTAGTAAAAATAACCCCCTCAACTATTTCAGTAATAGACAAAGGTATAGGAATAGACGAAGAGGAAATTAAAAAGATTAATCAAAAATTTTACAGAGTATCTCAAAACGGTTGGAACAACTCATTAGGTCTTGGTCTTTTTATTGTTCATTCTATATTAAAACTTCACAATTTTGAGCTTAAAATAAGCAGTAAAATACATGAAGGTTCTGAATTTAGCATAAATTATTAAATATCACTTAAATTAAGTAATATTTAAGCATAAGTAGAATATTATTCCACCTCATTAACAAAATCGGAGAAAATAAATGAAATTTACTCAAATGGCAAAAGCTAACGAAATCGAAAGAGATTGGATAGTAGTAGATGCAACTGATAAAGTTTTTGGTAGAATTATTACTGAAGTTGCAACACTATTAAGAGGAAAACATAAGCCTTCATATACTCCCCATGTAGACTGTGGAGACAATGTAATTATCATCAATGCATCTAAAGCTAAATTTACAGGTGCTAAAATAGAAGATAAAAATTATTACACTCACTCTGGATATTTTGGAAGTACAAAAACTCACAAAATGTCTGAAATGCTAGAAAAAAATCCTGAAAAACTATATAAACTAGCTACAAGAGGTATGTTACCAAAAACAAAACTTGGTAAAGAGATGTTAAAAAAATTAAAAGTATACGCAGGAAGCGAACACCCACACACTGCGCAAATTAAAGGATAAGACTAATGGCAAAAGTATATGCAACAGGAAGAAGAAAGACTTCTATAGCTAAAGTATGGTTAGAAAACGGAAACGGTCAACTTACAATCAACGGTCAATCTTTAGATGCATGGTTAGGTGGACATGAAGCAATTAAAAAAAGAGTTATGCAACCACTAGAAGTATCTAAACAAGAATCATCAGTTAATGTTGTTGTTAAAACACTTGGCGGTGGTTACTCAGCACAAGCAGATGCTATCAGACACGGTATTTCAAGAGCTTTAGTTGCTTATGATGAGCAATTCAGAGCTATCTTAAAACCTTACGGTTTATTAACAAGAGATGCAAGATCTGTAGAGAGAAAAAAATACGGAAAGAAAAAAGCGAGAAAATCAACTCAGTTCTCAAAAAGATAATTTTTATACAAGAGCAATTTTTTTGCTTTTGCCGAAATTACACTACTTTCAAAGGAGACAAAAATTTTGTCTCCTTTTTTTTTAACTCATATATAAAAATACTGCAAAAGGTATATAAAAAAGTGAAATCAGACTAGATATAAAAACCGTTAAGGACATCTTCTCAGGTTTAACATTCAATAAAGTTGCAACGGTAACCGTATTTCCTGCAAGAGGAACAATAGAAAATAAAAACATAACCATATAAAGCCCCTTATCGTTTAAATAAAACAGAAAATGTTTATCTAAAAAAATAAAAACTAAAACAGTTGCAGGCCAGATTATAAATTTAATAAACATTGCATATGAGATAAATTTCATATCCACAAAAGAGCTGTTTAATTTTATCTTTTCCATTCCCATTCCAAGCAGCATCATTCCCAAAATTGCATAAGCACCTTTTAAATAAGAGCTATAAGATGAAAAAATTTCAGGCAGTTTAAAGCCCCATAAATTTAAAACAAGCCCTAAAATAAAAGCATATAAAACAGGGAGTTTTAAAACTTTTTTTATACTTTGCATAGCCGTAAAATTTCCCTTTGCGGTAATATAGTATCCAACAGAGTTTTGATAAAGAATCGAAGCTAAAACCGTAAATATAAAAATATCTACATATTTTGGCTCTAAAAACAAAATTGCCAGAGGAATTCCTATATTCCCCGTATTTCCCGTTGCCGTACTAAAAGCCAAAAGATTAGAAGTATTATCATCCCAAATCTTTTTAAAAAAAAGAAGGAGTAAAAAAGCAAGAACCGTACTAAAAAGGAAAAAAAACAGAGGCAGAAAAATTACCGAAAAGTCTAATTTCACATTTAATGTTGCATTAAAAACAATAAGAGGAGCCAAAATAAAAAGTAATATCTTAGCAACTGTTTCTTTGTCGCATTTTAAAAAGTATGTACTTAATGCACCCAAAACAATACTAAGATATAAAGGAAGAATTTTCCCTAAAAGCGTAAAAAAAACTGTCATGATTTATCTTTATCTTTGAAGTTGAAAAATAGTAACAAAAAAATAGTTAAAACTGCGTTATCCTCAATAAAAAAGTTTTAATAGGATATAATTTGCCTATGAAGATACTTATTAGAATATTTTTAATACAAATACTGTTTTTTTTTAACAGCTTTGCAAGTACGTTAAATCTATCAATTTCATCAAGTCCCAGTAGATTAAATCCTATTATTGCAGCAGATAGTGCAAGTTCGGAAATTACAAGATGGCTTTTTAACGGTTTGTTAAAATATGACAAAGACGGAAATATAGTAACAGATTTAGCCCAGTCTTATTATTTCAAAACAGATACAAAACTTATTTTCAAACTAAAAAAAGGTATTAAGTGGCACGATGGAGTAGAATTTAGCGCAGATGATGTAATCTTCACATATGAAAAAATTATTGATAAAAATATCTATACTGCTTTAAAATCAAATTATAAAGAGGTAAAATCCGTAAAAAAAATTGACAGATATACAATCGAAGTAGATTACAAAAGAGCTTATTTTAAAGCTTTGGTTATTTGGATGGTAGAGATTATTCCAAAACATCTTTTAGAAAATGAAAAAAATCTTATGAGTTCATTTTTTGATAGAAAACCTATAGGTACGGGTCCATACAAAATAAAAGAGTTTAAAACAGGGGAAGATATTAAACTTTTCGCAAATAAAGAGTATTTTGATGGAGAACCTAAAATAGAAAAGGTTCATTATAAATTTATTCCCGATACAAATACCTCTTTTTTAATGTTAAAACAAAAACAGCTTGATATAGGAGGCTTATCTCCTCTTCAAATAGATAGACAAATAAATACAAATTTTAGAAAAAATTTTAAAATAATCGAAAGACCCAGCTTCTCATATGATTATTTAGGTTTTAATTTAAGAAATAAAAAATTTCAAGATAAAAGAGTAAGAGAGGCTCTATCTTTGGGAATTAACAGACAAGAGTTGGTGGATATTCTCTTTTTCGGTCACGGAGAGGTTTGCAAAGGACCTTTTCTTCCGGGAAATTTTGCTTATAATGAAAACGTAAAAGCTATAAAACCTGATTTACAAAAAGCAAAAAAACTTTTAAAAGAAGCGGGATATGATGAAAAAAATCCTTTCTCTTTTGAAATTGTTACAAGTACAGGCGGAGATACAAGAATAAATGCGGCTCAAATAATTCAATACCAGCTTTCACAAATAGGAGTTAAAGTTACCATAAGAGTTATGGAGTGGCAGGCATTTTTGAATACGGTTGTTTTTCCAAGAAACTTTGAAACTGTTTTATTAGGCTGGAGTCTTGCTCTTATGCCTGACGCATATCCTCTTTGGCATAGTGATTCAGACAGACTTGGAGGATTTAATTTGGTGGGATATCACAATAAAGAAGTAGATAAACTTATTGAAAAAGGTTCTACAACAGTAGATATGGAAAAACTTTCAAAAATTTATAAAAAGCTTTTTACTATTATTTCAAATGACAAACCTTATCTGTTTTTATATATTCCAAACTCTATTACGGTTGTAAATTCAAAAATAAAAAATGTACAGCCTGCTTTTATAGGTATTATGCATAATCAAAAAGATTGGATAAAACCAGAATAGATATTAGTTAAAAAAATATATTCAACTATAAAGTTTTTTTCACTAAACTCTTTTATGACTTTATAAAGAAGGCTATTAATTGGAAAAAATTATACTTTTTGATCTTGATGGAACTTTAATCGATTCTACAGATGCAATCGTTTCTACTTTTCACCACTCTTTTGAAAAAATGAATTATGACTTTAAAGGAGATGATGAAGATATAAAATCTCTAATCGGTTATCCTTTAGATATTATGTTTCAAGAACTTGGTGTTGAACAAGAAGTCGTATGGGATTATGTAGATACTTATAAAAAAAGATATAAAGAGATATCAAAACAACAAACAGAACTTCTACAATTTGCAAAAGAGGCAATAGAACTTGCAAATACCTTTGCCAGACTTTCGGTTGTTACTACAAAAACGGGAATATATAGTCAAGAACTTTTAGAGCACCTTGAACTAATGAAATATTTCGAGTTTGTAACAGGAAGAGAGCATGTAGAAAATCCCAAACCTCATCCTGAACCTATTCATAAAACCTTAGACCTAATGAACATAAAAAATACTTGTGATATCTGGATGGTAGGAGATACTGAACTTGATTTAATAGCTGCAAACAGTGCAGGTATAAACTCTATTGGTGTTTTATGCGGTTACGGAAAAGAAGAGAGTTTAAAAGAGCATACTTCGTATATTGCAAATAACCCCTTAGAAGCAGTTAAACTTATAAAAAAATTATCTGAAAGCTAAAAGCAAAACTTAAATTCTTCATAAATTGTGTAGTTAATTAATTATATTAATTAATATAAACTTATTTCTGTTAATATTCAAGAGTATATAAGTTAAGTTTAATTAATATCAAAACATAAGAATTACTATATTTGAAGGATATCAAATGTCAAAAAAATTTGCTACAATGGACGGTAATGAGGCAGCTTCATATGTATCATACGCTTTTACGGAAGTTGCCGGTGTTTATCCTATTACGCCCTCATCACAAATGGGTGATAATGTAGAAAAATGGGCAACTCAAGGTAAAAAAAATCTTTTCGGTTCTACAGTAAAAGTTATAGAAATGCAAAGTGAAGCAGGTGCTGCGGGAACTTTTCACGGTTCACTTCAAGCAGGTGCTTTAACAACTACTTTTACCGCCTCTCAAGGTCTACTTCTTAAAATTCCTAATATGTATAAAGTTGCAGGACAGTTATTACCGGGTGTTATTCATGTGGCAGCTCGTTCTTTGGCAACTCACGCTTTATCGATTTTCGGAGACCACCAAGATGTAATGAGTACGAGAGCTACGGGTTTTGCAATGATGTCAACATCTTCGGTTCAAGAAGTTATGGACTTAGGCGGGGTTGCGCATCTATCTGCAATAAAAGGAAGAGTCCCTTTTTTACACTTCTTTGACGGATTTAGAACATCTCATGAAATAAATAAAGTTGAAGTGATGCCTTATGAAGTTTTTGACAGATTAATCGATTATGATGCAGTACAAAGATTCAGAGATACTTCACTTAATCCGGAATCTCCCGTAACAAGAGGTACCGCACAAAACGATGATATCTACTTCCAAGGAAGAGAAGCTGCAAATAAATATTATGAAGCTTTACCTGATATCGTAAATAATTATATGAAAGAGATTTCAAAAGTAACAGGAAGAGATTATGCTCCTTTTACTTTTTACGGAGATCCAGAAGCTACAGATATAATTGTAGCAATGGGTTCGGTAAATGAAACTATCAGAGAAACCGTTGATTTCCTAAGAAAAACTGAAGGAAGAAAAGTAGGATTACTAATCGTACATCTATTTAGACCTTTTAGTACAAAATATTTTATGGATGCACTTCCTGATTCTGTAGAGAGAATTTGTGTAATTGACAGAACAAAAGAAGCGGGAAGTTTAGGAGAACCGTTATTTTTAGATGTAAAAGCAGTATTCTATGAACAAGAGAAAAAACCTCTTATTATAGGTGGAAGATACGGTTTATCATCAAAAGATGTTCCGCCTAACCAAATTATTGCTTTATTTGATAACCTAGCAAGCCAAAATCCAAAAAATCACTTTACGGTAGGTATTAATGATGATGTAACTTTTACTTCTATAGATGTAAAAGAGAGTATTTCCGTTGTTGAAGATGTAAGTGAATGTTTATTTTACGGACTTGGAGCAGACGGTACTGTAGGAGCTAATAAAAACTCCGTAAAAATTATAGGGGATAAAACAGATCTTTATGCTCAAGCATATTTTGCATACGACTCTAAAAAAAGCGGCGGTTATACGAGATCTCACCTAAGATTTAGCAAAAATCCTATTAGATCTACATATTTGGTAAATTCACCTAAATTTATTGCATGTTCAAAAGAGATATATTTAGAGCAGTATGAAGTAATAGACAGAATTAAACAAGGAGGAACTTTTTTACTTAACTCAATCTATTCAGTAGAAGAGATAGCAAATAAAATTCCTGATAGAGTTAAAAAAATTATTGCAGATAAAGAAGTTAAATTTTATATCATCAATGCAACTAAAATTGCAAGAGATATAGGTTTAGGAACAAGAACAAATACTATTATGCAAGCAGCTTTCTTTAAACTTGCGGATATTATCCCTTATGAAGAAGCTAAAACATATATGAAAGAGTATGCAGAAAAAGCTTACGGTAACAAAGGTGAAGAGATAGTAAAAATGAACTACCTTGCTATTGATTCGGGAGAAGAAGGACTTGTTGAAGTTCCTGTTGATTCTGCATGGTCAAACTTAGAAGGCGGAGAATTAGTAGTTAAATCTCAATACCACGGAAGTGAATATGTAGAAAAATTTGCAAAAGTAGTAAATGCCGCAAAAGGTGATGAACTTCCCGTATCCTCAATCGTAAATCTCGGAATGGAGTGCGGAACTTTTGAAAACGGTTCTACAAAATATGAAAAAAGAGCTATCGCAACTATGGTTCCTCAATGGAACGAAGATACCTGTATTCAATGTAACCAATGTGCATTTGAGTGTCCGCATGCAGTTATCAGACCGTTTTTAATGGATGAAGAAGAGTTTGGAAGTGCCCCTGAAGGCGTAAAAACACACTCTCTGGATGCAAAAGCAAAAGGAACAAAAGATCAAGGTTTAAAATATAAAATCCAAGTCTCTATTATGGATTGTACTGGATGTAATGTTTGTGTTGATATTTGTCCTACAAAAGAGAAATCTCTTAAAATGGTTCCATATGAAGTTGAAGATGAAAATAAAGAACAGGAAAATGCCGATTATCTATTTAATGATGTAACATATAAAGACTACTTGGTTAAAAAAGATACGGTACAAGGTTCGCAATTTGCTCAACCTCTGTTTGAATTCCACTCAGCTTGTCCCGGATGCGGTGAAACTCCGTATATTACTCTTGCTACTCAACTCTTCGGTGATAGAATGATGGTTTCAAATGCTACAGGATGTTCATCTATTTATTCAGCTTCAGCACCTTCAACACCGTTTACAAAGAATGCAAAAGGTGAAGGTCCAGCATGGGCAAATTCACTGTTTGAAGATGCGGCAGAGTTTGGATACGGTATGCATGCTGCAAATGAGACTATCAGAAACAGAATGGGCAATATCATGCAAGAGACTATGGAAAAAGTAACTAATCCTTTAAAAGGTCTTTATAAAGAGTGGTTGGAAAATAGAAGTAATGGAGTTAAAACTCAAGAAATCAGAGATAAACTTGTTCCTCAATTAGAACAAAATCAAGATTTGCCTGGAGTAAAAGAGTTATTAAGTCTTAAAAAATACATTGTAAGAAAATCTCAATGGATAATCGGTGGTGACGGTTGGGCATATGATATCGGATATGGAGGACTTGACCATGTTCTCTCAACAGGAGAGAATGTAAATATGCTGGTTGTTGATACTGAAGTTTACTCAAATACGGGAGGCCAATCTTCAAAAGCGGCAAGAACAGGTTCTATTGCAGACTTTACAAATGACGGGAAACCGAATAAAAACAAAGACTTAGGATATATCTCTATGACCTACGGAAATATCTTTGTTGCACAAATTAACTCAAGAGCAAATCAAAAACATGCGGTACAAGCTATGAAAGAAGCTGAAGAGTATGACGGACCTTCATTGATTATTGCGTACTCTCCTTGTATTGCTCACGGAATCCAAGGTGGACTTATGAAATCGGTAGAACAAGGTAAACTTGCAACTGATTGCGGATATTGGCCTATTTATACTTTTGATCCGAGAAAAATTGATCAAGGACAAAATCCAATCAAAATCTCAGGGAAAAAACCCGACTGGGAAAAATATGATGAGTTCTTAATGAAAGAGACAAGATATAGATCAATTAAAAAAATAAATCCCGAACATGCAGACTTTTTACTAGAACAAAATAAAAAAGATGCTCAGTACAGATTTAGACAATTAAAGAGAATGGCAGCAGCTGATTACTCTGATGAAATAGAAGAATAATAAGTTTAACTTATCACAAAAACTGCTTTTTAGTGGACATATGTTCACTAAAAAGCCCCATAAAATGGACATATGTTCACCATTTCAATAAATTTTAAAATTCCACAATTTTTGTACATAACTATTACATATTTTAATTATACGCTAAGTTTTGTTTTCATAAACTTTGCGCAGACAAATTAGATGAGTCTATTAAGCTAAAATAAATTTTAGGAGCAAACATGCTAGAAATTAGATGGCACAGCCGTGCTGGTCAAGGTGCCGTAACAGGTGCTAAAGGGCTAGGTTCAGTTGTTGCTGAGACGGGGAAGGAAGTGCAAGCTTTTGCATTCTACGGTTCTGCAAAAAGAGGTGCATCAATGACTGCATATAATAGAATAGATGATAAACAAATCATAAATCATGAAAAGTTTATGCATCCAAATTATGTATTTATTCTTGACCCGGCATTAGCATTTACTGATGATTTTACAGCACATGAAACAGAGCAAACACAATATATCATTACAACTCACTTGACAAAAGATGAGTTGATACAATTAGTCCCTGCACTGCAAGGAAGAGAAGATAGAACTTATATTTTAGACTGTCTAAAAATCTCTCAAGAGACTATAGGAAGACCGATTCCTAATACTCCAATGTTAGGTGCATTTATGAAAATCAGCGGAATGTTTGAACTTGAATATTTTCAAAATGCAATGAGAAAAGTACTAAAAAAATTGCCTCCAAAAGTAATCGATGCAAACATGATTGCTATAAAAAGAGCATATGACGAAGTACACTAAGGAGCAACAATGAGTAAATCAATTAAAGATATGGGATGGGACGAATTAGTTCCGGGAGCTGCATTATACTCTTTTGATTCGAATGTTGATTATCTTATGGCTGAAACACAACCTGAAGATAGAACTTATTGCGAAACAAACTCTAAAAATGCATATGTTGGAGATTGGAGAGTAATTAAACCGGTATGGAACAGTGAACTATGTATCGACTGTCAAAACTGCTGGGTTTTCTGTCCGGATACAGCAATTATCTCAAGAGAGAAAGAGATGAAAGGTGTAGATTACGATCACTGTAAAGGATGCGGAATCTGTGTTCAAGTATGTCCTACAAATCCAAAATCACTATTAATGTTTAATGAAACTGAAAAAAACGAAGATGCACTTACAAAGTGGCCTGAGAAGAAAAAAAAGGGTGAAGAATAATGAATAGCAAACAAATGGAACTAAATGAAGTAGAAGTTTGGGACGGTAATACCTGTAATGCACAAGCATTAAGACAAGCTAGTGTTGATGTTGTTGCGGCATACCCTATTACTCCATCTACAAATACTGTTGAAAACTATGCGACTTTCCATGCAAACGGTTATGTTGACGGTGAGTTTATAATGGTTGAATCTGAACATGCTGCAATGTCTGCCTGTGTGGGTGCAGCGGCGGCTGGAGGAAGAGTTGCGACTGCTACGTCATCTCAAGGTTGTGCCCTTATGGTTGAAGTTCTTTACCAATGTTCGGGGATGAGACTTCCTGCTGTATTATGCCTTGTGAATAGAGCTTTAGCTGCACCTTTAAATGTAAACGGTGACCACTCTGATATGTATCTTACAAGAGATGCAGGATGGATTCAACTAGATTCATTTAATGCACAAAATGCTTATGACTTAACATTAATGGCATTTAAAATCGGTGAACATATGGATGTTAGACTTCCTGTTATTTCAAATCAAGACGGATTTTTAACTTCACATACGGCACAAACAGTAAGACCTCTTAAAGATGAAGTTGCTTATAACTTTATAGGAGATTATGTACCCGTAAATGCTATGTTGGATTTTTCAAAACCCGTAACTCACGGGGTTCAAACAGAACATGACTGGCATTTTGAGCATAAAGCAAAACAACATGCTGCACTTCAAGCTGCATTTCCTGTAGTTGAAGAGGTATTTAAAGAGTTCAAAGAGTTAACAGGTAGAGAATATAATATCGTAGAGACTCATAATCTTGAAGGTGCAGATGTTGCTATTATCTGTTTAGGTACAACATATGAAACTGCAACAATTGCGGCAGATGAACTAAAAGAAGAAGGTATAAAAGCAGCAGTAGTATCTCCAAGACTTTTTAGACCCTTTCCTTTAACACAATTAGCTCAAAAATTACAAAACGTAAAAGCTATTGCATGTATGGATAGATCAGCTCCAGGAGGAACAGTAGGTGCTTTATATAATGAAGTTGCAGGAGCATTGATTAATACGGAAGCAAGACCTGTAATGAGAAACTTAATTTACGGATTAGGCGGTAGAGATATAACTGTACATGAGTTAAAAGATATTTTTAGAGATTTGGCAAAAGATGCTGAAAATGGAAAAATAACTGGAAAAATCCAAAGACTTCACGGAGTTAGAGGACCAGAATTAAGCTTTTATGAGCTGTAAGGAATAAAAATGAGTAATCAAAAAGTAATCAAAAACTTAAAAACGTTTTCAACTGCGGCTGAAAGATTTGAGGGTTCTCACGTTTTATGTCCGGGATGTGCCCACTCAATCATTGTAAGAGAAGTTTTAAATGCAACAAACGACAACTTAGTAGTTGGAGCTTCAACAGGTTGTTTAGAAGTTTGTACAGCTATATATCCTCATACTTCTTGGGACTGTTCTTGGATTCATATCGGATTTGAAAACGGTTCAACTGCGATTGCAGGAGCTGAAGCTATGAATAAAGCTTTAAGAAAAAAAGGAAGAATCAGTCCGGATACTCCGGAACCTAAATTCGTTGCATTCGGTGGAGACGGTGCTACTTATGATATCGGTTTCCAATGGATTTCAGGATGTTTTGAAAGAGGTCACGATATGATGTATGTTTGTTTAGACAATGAAGTTTATGCAAACACAGGAGGGCAAAGATCTTCTTCTACACCAATTGGAGCTTCAACTACAACTGCACCTGCCGGTTCTACATCTTACGGTGAAAAAAGAAACAAAAAAGATATGCTTCAAATTATGGCAGCTCACGGTTCTCCTTATGTTGCACAAGTTGCTCCGAATAAATGGAAAGATATGGTTAAAAAAATCCAAAAAGGGTTTGCTACAAAAGGACCTGTATTTATTAATGCAATGTCTGCATGTACGACAGAATGGAAATTTCAACCTCATGAAACAATTGAAGCTTCAGATTTAGCTGTTGATTCACTTGTATTTCCACTTTATGAAATCGTTGACGGAACTGAACTAAATATTACATACAGACCTAAAAATATTGTACCTGTAAGAGATTATTTAGCATTCCAACCAAGATTTAAACACCTGTTTAAACCTGAAAACGAATATTTAATCGACGAATGGCAAAAAAGAGTTGATAAATATTGGGAGTACTTACAAAGAAGAGAAGAAGCAAGAGTTTAAAACAACTTTTATCTTATTTCAAAGAGGGATTTTATGCCCCTCTTTGAAAAAAACTACTACAAATAACTTTTTAAATTTCATCTTTATATCCTGCTTGAAAATTGTTTTATATCCAAATATTTCTATTCTAAAAATAAAATTAAGAATGATATTTATAATTATATTTTTATTAATTGTATAAAAAATAATATTTTTATAATCATATATATGCTATATTTACGATATTATTATAAATTTTATAAATAAAATAATTTATTTATTCTTACAAAAGGTCTTTTACATGTTAAAAAATCATAAAGATGAGTTAATATTATTATCCACAATTCTAATAATCTCTATTGTTTTGATCTCACTTGATAGCTTTGAATATCTTTATAATCTTTCAAGAAAATATGAACATTTTCAACTTGATGAATTTTTCGTTATCTTTATTGCTATTTCTATCTGCACTACGTTTTATGCCCTAAAAAAATATTTTGATTTAAAAAAAGTGAAAAACAGATTAAACTTTTGTAATCAAAGAGATACACTAACCGAACTTAAAAATCGTGAAGAGTTCTTTAAAGTTTGTGAAACCCAAAAAAAGTATCTAATTTTATTAAATATTATTGATTTTACGAACTTTAACAAACATTTGGGATTTAAAAAAGCAGATGAACTGCTTAAAAAAGCGGCTTTATGCTTAAGAGATATTGTTTATGAAGAGATAAAAGAACCCACATATAGAATTTACGGAGATGAATTTGCTTTTTACTACGATAAAGATAATATAAAAGAGGTTTTAGAATCCCTTAAATCAAAGTTTGAAGAGAGACTTTTTGAAGTAGACTCTTATAAATTTTATATGCATTTAAATATTGCTTATTCTAATACCAAACCGAAATATTTAACTGCAGCAGAAGCTCTTCTTGCAATAAGAAAATCTATTGAAAAAAGTATAAGTTCGTATAATCCTCAAAAAATTTATTGTACAAACTCTTTGGATATGTTAAATATTATTAGAGAAGCATTGGACAAAAATCAAATTATCCCCGTATATCAAGGTATTTACGATAACAACTCTCAAGAAATATATAAATACGAAACTTTGGCTAGGATAAAAAAAGATGATAAACTTATCTCACCTTTTGAATTTATAAATGTTTCAAAAAAATTTAAACTTTATCATAAAATAACCCATAGAATAATCGAATGTGCTTTTAATGATTTTAAAAACTCCTCTTGCGAATTTTCAATCAACCTCTCATATATCGATATTATCAATCAAAATACCTGCAATTTTATCTTTTCAATGTTAAAACAAAATCCCCAAATTGCAAAAAGATTAACAATAGAGTTTTTAGAAACAGAAAATATTGCCGATTATAATATTTTGATTGAGTTTACAAAAAAAATAAAAGAGTATGGAACCAAAGTTGCTCTCGATGATTTTGGAGCAGGATATTCAAATTGGAATAATATTCTAAAATTAAACCCAGATTTTATAAAAATTGACGGAAGCATTATTCAAAATCTTTTAGGAAATGCCGAAAATATCAATTTAATAAAACTAATAGTAGAATTTTCTAAAATGAACCAGATAAAAACTATTGCCGAATTTGTAGATTCTAAAGAGCTTGCAAATCTTATAAAAGAGCTTAAAATCGACTTTTCTCAAGGTTTCTTATTTGCAAAACCTAATGAAAAAGCTCAAATATGCCTTTAAACAAGATAATTTAAACACTTGTATATTTTATAAGCAAAATACAAAAAAATTCATCCCCTCTTTTTGTTATACTTTTAAAAACTTCAAAAGGAAATATATGGGAATATTTGATGTTACAACGCAGGTAAAATCACATAATATTGAAAAAAAAGATAAAATAATCACTCTTCTAAAAGAGACTCTTTCAAAGCAATCTATTGATACAGAAACACAAAAGAACCAACTCTTTTTTAAAAAATTCAAAGCCCCAAAAAATTTATTGCCTTATGATTTAAAAGTGACTGTAGAAAATGCAAAAGAGAGTTTTTCGTTAAATTTTGAAGCAGAACTTTTAAATGTCTGGATACTGGTTGTTTTTATAGTTCTCAGTATTTTTTTTACTTACGGAATCGGAGTTATTTTGGTTATTGTCTTTGCCTATTTACAAAAGTTAACAGCAACTAAATATATAGAAAACAGTTTTCAGAAAATCAAAAAAGAGGTAACACAGGAATAAAATTTGCATTTACTTTTTAAAGGATATGCAAATGGATATTTATCAAAAAGCTTATGATTGGGCAAAAACGTATAATTTTGAACCAATCGAGATAGAGTACGCTTCAAAACTTGCTCTTAAAATGTTGGACGACTCTTGCCAAATGAGCAGTGAAGACAGAAAAATGTTTTTTTATGTTTACGATGCCATCTCAGATAGAGAAGATATCTCTCTTGATGATGATATGAACAAGCTTGTTTTATTGGCAAGGGATAGAGATACTATTTACTCAAAACCTCAATATGTACCTATAATACATGCTTGTAGAGTGGAAGTTATTCCAAATATGCTAAAAGTTCATATGAAAGCTTATAAAAAAATGGTTAGAAAAAATTTAGGATTACTCTAAATACAAAATTTAAGACTTTAAAATAGGAATTTAGATAAAATCACAAAAACAGACTCCTTTTAGTCTTAACTAAAAGCGGTAAAAAGGAAAACCAAATGCCATTATTAGACAGCTTTAGAGTAGATCATACAATTATGCCGGCACCTGCCGTAAGAGTTGCAAAAACTATGAAATCACCTTCAGGAGATGTTATTACTGTATTTGATTTAAGATTTTGCGTACCGAATAAAGCAATAATGAGTGAAAAAGGTGTACACACTTTAGAACACTTGTTTGCAGGATTTATAAGAGAACATTTAAACTCTGATAAAGTAGAAGTTATAGATGTATCACCTATGGGATGCAGAACGGGATTTTATATGAGTTTACTTGGAAATCCAAGTGAACAAGAAGTAGCGGATGCTTGGAAAAAATCTATGGAAGATGTATTAAAAGTAAAATCACAAGCAGATATTCCCGAACTAAATCTTTATCAATGCGGTTCATATAAAATGCACTCTTTAGATGAGGCAAAAGAGATAGCAAAAGAGGTTTTAAATCATAAAATAGGTGTTATGTCAAACAAAGAGTTATACCTCTCTGAAGAAAAACTAGAGAGCTTAAACTCATAAAAGTTTTAAAGAGAAAATTCTCTTTGAAACCTCTTTAAAGGCAAAAATATAGATTTTATAAAAACCAACGACGGCTCAAATACACTCTTTTCTACAAAATACAAGCAACACTTTCATGATGTAAAAACAGGGGCAATAAAAGAGTCTTTGATAAAACACGTTATTCCTGCTTTTAACTACAAAAAAAACAGAAAAAGTCTAAAAATTCTTGATATCTGTTTTGGTTTGGGATATAACACATTAAGCACGATTTACTATGCAAAAAAATATTTTCCCGATATTAAACTTGAAATATATTCCCCGGAGCTTGATTTAGAGCTTGTAACCTCTTTAAAAGATTTTAAATACCCAAAAGAGTTTGATGAATTGTCAAATATAATAAAACAACTTTCAACAAAACAAAAATATGAAGATGAAAATATAAAAATAGAACTTTTTATTGGAGATGCAAGAGAGTATATAAAATCCTTGCACAATATAGATATTGTTTATCAAGATGCTTTTTCAAGTGAAGTAAACACTGAACTTTGGAGCGTAGAATATTTTAAAGATATCTTTAACTGCACAAACAATAATTGCATAGTAACCACCTATTCAATTGCTACAAATGTAAGATTATCTTTATATGAAGCAGGTTTTAAAATCTATGAAATAAACCCGACAGGAAAAAGAAAACAGACAATAGCTTTTAAATCAAAAGTTGAAATTGAAGCAAAATATATAGATATGGAACTAAAGAAACAGAGAAATAAAGAAGCAAAAGCTATTTTTGATAAAGTGGATTGACCCAGATTTTTGAAAGGTCTTTAAGTTTATGAAAAAAATTTGAGACTGTTCAGAGTTTTGTGTCAAAGTTTGATAGTCCTAGAATTTCAGCATAGTTAAACTTACTTAGCCTAATTTGTGCCAAAAAGTACAGGTTGTTGAACTTGTTTTATAATTTATCTTTGTAGCAATTTTCTGTCCACATTACTCCTCTTAATATATTTAACATTTTGCAGGTTTATTACGATATCACCTTAATATACATACATTATGTACTATTATCGTCTAAATATCGACAATAAACATACATAAAAAGCATATCATAAACTTAAAATTTATTTAAGAAGTATCTCAGTTTCCAATGTTTTTTATAGTAATATTTAGAAAAATACTTTATTTACGGTCTTTGTAGGCATTTTGATATAGAAGACTTTTTGTGCATGTTATTTGTTCATTTTTAGGGTGTTTTATATATAATGTATATTTAATAAATAGTTATGTACAAGGATGAACTGAATGCCTAAAGTAAAAATCAAAATTATAATGATTGGACATATTGATAGAATCGTTAATTTTGATTTAATTAAAAACCATACATCTGAACTGTTTTCAATTGAGGGATTGGATAGAAAAAATGACTTGCCACCCCCATCAAAAAATGATGGTTACTTAGATGTAGTTTATTCTGTTGATGAAGTAAAAAGTATTTTATCAGATGTTAATTGTGATGGTATTTGCATCGCTGTAATGAATTATAAATTTTTAGATAACTTTTATATGCATAGAATAAGTGAAAATAAAATATGTATTTCAGTTTCAAACTTAGAATACGTATTAGCTAAAAAAGATATATCTTTAGAAAATTTTATTTTAAAAAATATTTATGAAATATTTGCTTTATATACAATTTTCAACTCAGATTTTAGTGCTAATGTAAATGAGTTTACACATGAAGACACTAGAGGTTGTTTATTTGATTTAAATGGTGACAAAAATGATATTATTTACAATACAGAAAAACCAATTATTTGTGATGAATGTTTATCAAGAATAAACAAAAAAACGATCCCTGATGATTTTATCAAAATTATCACAAAAGAGCTTAATAATATAAAGAAACCTTGGTTGAAAAGTGTTGAGTTATTTATTAAAAAATATCCACTTTTATCCATATTGATAACTATTGTATTTTCTACATCTATAAATATATTATCAAGTTTTATTTGGAAATTAATTAATGGTACATAACAAATCAGGGGAGCTAATAAATTACCCTAAGGGAAATTTATTAGCTCACTTCAAACGTTAACTGAAAAAGGAATCGTCATAGAATATTTTGAATACGGACAAGACAAAAATAATCAAGAATTTATTCTTGCACAATCTACAGTACGAGAAATATATGATTTTATGTCTATTGAACAGATAAAAAATAAAATTAATGAAACCCATCAAGTTAATGCTACAAGTCATAAAATACAAGATATTTTTATTGATAAATGTAAAGACTTAGGTTTTAGAAGCGAGAAAAAAGGTTTATTTTCTGATTACAAAACACCTCAATTAAGACCAGACTATTATAAGCCTATAAATGAAACGGGTATTATCATGGAAGTTGAAAGAGGAAAAACAATAACAAATAATATGGATTTACTTGATATATGGAAATGTCATATTTGTAAAGAAGCAGATTATTTATTATTAATTGTACCAATAGTCAGACAAACTAATAATGGACGAACCACTAAAACTTTTGATCCTGTTGTAAATAGAATTGATTCATTTTTTCGAGAAGAAAACTTTATCAATGTAAAAGGCTGCTTTATAATTGGATATTAAAACAGTTAACAAATCAGAGGAGCCAATGAATTATCCTGCGGGCAATTCATTGGCTCATTTTAAACGTTAATTTCCTAAATCTCTTACTTTTGGAACAAAATTAGAAAATCTAACTTATTGGCTTTATAACCTTTATTTAGAGATATAATTTGTTCCCAAAAGCGTTCAAGAAGTAGAATTTAGAGATTCTCTCAACTCCTTAGGACTTTTTGAACAACAAAAATCACTTTTTAAGTCATAAGTTTAAAGATTTGGTTATCAACTCATATAAAAATTTATTATTTTTTTGCTTTAAACTGTTCTTCCAAAGCTTTTAGTTCATCGGCATTTTGTTGAGCTTTTTTTACTGCTTCTTCAAAAGCAAAGCCTTTCATAATAATTTCATATAATTTTGGCTTCTCTTTTCGCCAATTTCTTAATGTCATAGGAGTTATATTTAATAATCTAGCCATGTCTTGTTGTGTTAATTTCATAAAATAACTTTACATTAAAAAATCTATGAAATAAATTCGCAATATAATTGCCTTTTATTCAATATAAAAGCAAAATATTATCTATATTTAGATAGTATTTTTCTGTTTATTTAAATTTTACGAAAATATTTTGCTTTATTTAAGGACTATTTTGAAAAAAACAAAACTCTACGGCTTTGCTTCACTATTTACATTTATTATGTTGATTTTATTTTTTATATTTGTGTATTATTCAAATTTACTTGAAAATATTTAGTTTTAAAATGAATTTAATCTAACTTTTCAAAGAAGTTCTTCATATCTAAATTCATTTTTGAAAAGGCAAACCATTTTTTACCTAAATCTTTTAAACTTGCTCCTATAAGATAAATCTCTTTTTTATCAAAAATTAAAAATCTATCATGAGAATTTTTAAAAGTTTTTATAGTTACATTTTTATATTGTTTCTCATATTTTTCAAAATCTAATTTTAATTGCGGGGAGATACTCTTTGTATAAATAATTGTATTGATATTGGGAAATTTACTAAATAAAGTCAAAACAGAATCATCTATATAATTGTCTATTAAAATAATTTCATCTTTAGCAAGTTTTAACAAATCATTTATAAAAGAGTAAGCATCATAGATCTGTCCATCGTAAAAAATACCTTGATCAGTTTCTAACTTATTATTTTTTACAAGTGTTTTAATCTCATCTAATTGAGATTTTAAAATATTTACATCATTTTCTAAGTTTACAAACCTTTCATTCGTAATCTTTTCACTATTTATAGTGTAACCATTTAAAATATAACTTTTTAAAACCAAGGTTGCCCATTGTCGGAATTTAATAGCCTTAACAGAATTTACTCTATAGCCAACTGCAAGGATAATATCTAAACTATAAAAGTTTACCGGTTTATCAGAATTTGCAATATGCATTTTTTGCATATTGCTTTTTTTATCAACTTCTTTATCTTTAAAAATATTATTAATATGTCTACTAATAACACTTTGATCTTTTTCAAAAATACAACTTATTTGTGCTTGTGTAAGCCAAACTGTTTCACTATCCATTGAAACATTTAATTCTAATTCTCCATCATTATAAATTACAATATTTGATATATTATTCATTAAATTACCTTTTATTTAGTAATTTCAAACTTTAACATAAAAATAAATTTTGACTAAAAAATATTGCAGTTTGTTATATATTTATAAAAGATTGAAGATAATTAGTTTTATATCAAAACTCTTAATTACTCCTCTTCAACAAGATTATCTAAAATATATTTTTCTAAATCTTTTTTTGAAATCTCTTCTTTGATAGCTTTTAAATATATCTCTTCTATTTTTTTATTATATTCATCATAAGGAAAATATGGGAATCTAAGTGCCCAAGATCTTTTTATCTGTTTATATGTAATTTCATCTCTCATTTTTGCAAGGAAAAAATTAAAACCTATAAAAATAACTGCTGTTATAATCATTGCACCTAAAATAGAGATATGAGGATCAATATTTGCCAAAGGTTGGTGTAAGATTGCAGAAAGGGGAATTAAAATAGCCAATACAATTAAAATATATACTAAATAAGCTCTTGCAAGATTTAATCTAAAACCCAATTTTGAAGGGTCTGCATGCATTCCTTCATTAAACTGTCTGTTTGCTTCTAACAAATCTCTTAGAAGTAAAGGTTGTTTTGATAAGATATAAATATAGTCTAAAATTTTCTCTTTTAAGCTTTTTTCTTTTGTCATAGCTAATTCCTTTTTTTATGAAGGTTATTTTATCAAATTAATAGTAAAATTATTTGAAATTGTTAAAAATTTGTTAGTAAGATGAGATATGAAGTATTTATGGTTATTTGTTTTTTTTGGAGTTTTAATCTGGTCGGCAGTTAATCCTCATGATTATTTCACTTGGTTTTTGGAAGTTTTACCTGCCCTTGCAGGATTTGTTGTATTATCTTTAACATATGAGACTTTTAGACTTACATCTCTTCTTTATACTCTTATTTTAATTCATTGTATAATTTTAATGATCGGCGGTCACTATACTTATGCAGAGGTACCTCTTTTTGATACTATAAAAGAGCTTTTTCATCAAACAAGAAACAATTATGATAAATTGGGGCATTTGGCACAAGGATTTATTCCTGCTATGATTGCAAGGGAGATATTAATTAGAAAAGAGATAATCCCTTATCCCGCTTGGAGAAACTTTTTTATAGTCTGTTTCTGCTTCTCTCTTGCGGCACTTTATGAAGTTATTGAGTGGCTGGTCGCAGTATGTACGGGAACACAAGCCGAAGCTTTTTTAGGAACGCAAGGTTATATCTGGGATACCCAAAGTGATATGGCATTTGCACTTTTAGGAAGTATTCTTGCTTTACTAACTTTAGGTAAATATCACGATAAACAATTGAAAAAATTTTTTGAATGAATATAAAATATTACCCAGCCTAAAATTGACCAAAAGAACTACTCTTTTTTCATAATGTAAATTGAATTGGCTATTAGTGTCAACAAAATAATACTTCCACCCATAAAAGTATAGGTGCTGGGAACTTCTTTTAAAACCATCCAAACCCAGACAGGTGCCATAACTGTTTCAATAATCATTAAAAGACTAACTTCACTTGCATTTATAAATTTTGTTCCGTTAAATATCAAAACTCTTGAATACGGTGTAATGATTAATCCCATTAAAGCTACAACGCCAAGATTATATAAATCAATATTTATTGTATCACTTACAAAAAAAGCTATTAGAGCTAATGATATTCCCGTCATTCCTGTTAGTGCCACACGATTTATATTTGTGTATTTTGACATAAAAACAAAAGACAAAGAAAAAGTAATCGTGCATAAAAGTGCTAAAAGATTACCTTTTAGATTACCTAATCCAAGCTTATCGTTAAAGATTATAAGAAGTCCTAGAATCATAAAAAATGAAGCAATAAGAACATTTATTTTTATTTTCTCTTTATAAAATAGATATGAGAAAAGAGAGGTAAACAAAGCTCCTGTTCCTATAATAAGTACAACATTTGCGGCAGTCGTACTTTTTATTGCCCAAATAAAGAAAATATTTGCACTACCCATCAATATAGCAGATAAAAGAAAAATATAAAAAGATGTTTTCGTAATATCTCTTATAATATCTCTTTGTTTTAGAATAAGGAAGAAAAACATTGAAACAAACATAAATATTCCAAGATAAAAAGAGAAAGTAAAAGCCGAGACGGAAGTCAGTTTTATAAATAAAGATTCTAAACTCATTATAAAAACACCCAAAGCGGTTATTAAAATACCTTTTGTATTATTATTCATATTTTCTCTCTAATATTTTTTTAGATATTGTAATAATTGGCTTTAAAATGGGGCACGATAATAGCACAAGTTGATTGTTCAGGATCTATTTGGAAAGTCTCACTTAAAGTTACACCGAACTCTTCAGGGTTTAACAAATCAAAAATCTCACGGCTAAGCTCCAAATCTGGACAAGCTGCATATCCAGGAGAGTATCTGCAACCTACGTATTGTTTCATTTGTACATCATTTAAAGTATGCCCTTCATGTGGAACTATATCCAAATCAAGTCTAACTTGCTTATGAATTACCTCAGCTAAAGCTTCCGCTAACTCCACTCCTAATCCATGCACTTGATAGTACTGTGAAAACTTGCTTTGTTTATAAAGTTCAGCTTCATACGGGCTTAGTTTAAGTCCCGCACTTGCAAGTGAAAAGGCAACCACATCCAATCTATCATGGGCAAAAAAATCGGCAATACATCTATGAGGTTTTCTTTTTTGTCTTGGAAACTCAAAAACTTTTATCGCTTTTTCAAGAGGAGGTACTTTTTTTGCTTCCTCTTGGGAATTAAAACCATACTCTTTATCAAAAACATAAAGTTTATTCTCTTTTGCAATACAAGGATAATAAGCATAAATTGCAATCGGCTCAAAAAGTCCTTTTGAAATAAACTCTTCTTTTAACTCTTCGTAAAGAGGTTCTACAACCTCTTTTTCATGTTTTAAAAACTCTTCGGAACTTTGTTTAGCTCTTTTATATCCCCATCTTTGTCTAAAAAGAACTCTATGATTTATCCATTTAAAAGCTAAATCTTTATTTACCATATTTCTATTTTGAGCTACTCTTCCCCATAAAGGAGGAAAAGTAAAAGGTGCTTCAACAGGAAGTTCTACCTCCTCTTCTTTTACTATCACCTCTTCTTCTTTTGGTTTTGTAATTGCATCTTCATCCATTAAATCAGCTGCAAGTGCAGTATTACTTAAATCGCCCTCTTCTATTCTTTGCATAGAAACAACACCGTCAAAAGCATCTCTACAATAGAAAATCGGTCCATCATATAAAGGTCTGCAATAATCATTTACAAAGCCTTTTGTAAGTGCTGCTCCGCCTAAAAGAACAGGAATATCAATGCCCTGCTTTTGAAGTTCTTCAAGGTTTTCTTTCATAACGGCAGTTGATTTTACAAGTAACCCGCTCATTCCTATTGCTTGTGCTTTATGTTCTCGCACTGCAATTATAAACTCATTTATATCTGCTTTAATTCCTATATTTATTACTTTAAAACCGTTGTTTGAAAGAATAATATCCACAAGATTTTTACCCACATCGTGAACATCGCCTTTAACAGTTCCTAATACAAGTACCGTTTCACTGGCTTTTTCCTCTTTTGGCAAATATGGATTTAAAGCATCAACCGTTGCTTTCATAGTTTCGGCACTTTGAAGTACAAACGGCAGCTGCATTTGTCCGCTTCCAAAAAGCTCTCCTATAACTTTCATTCCGTCAATAAGCCACTCATTTACTATGATTTCAGGATTTACACTATGTCTTAACTCTTCAACCAAAGGAAGCATTCTCTCTTTATCCCCGTCTAAAAGAAGTTTTTTAACTTTCTCTATCGGTTCTAATTTTTGAAACTCTTCATCGCTGGTATCTTCTTGAGACTCAACATTTGAAAAGTGTTCGATAAAAGCAAAAAGAGGATCACCTTTTTCTTGATTGTTAAAAATCAGATCATCGCAGGCTTTTCTATCTTCATCACTTATTTTATTCAAAGGCAGAATATGTTTTACATTTACAATAGCACTTGTAAGCCCTGCTTTTACACAATGGTCAAGATAGATTGAGTTTAAATAGATTCTTGCATTTATTGAGAGTCCAAAAGAGATATTTGAAAGTCCCAATGTGGTACCCACTTCAGGATGTCTGATTTGAAACTCTTTAATTGCTTCTAAGGTCTCAATTCCTGCCGTTCTATACTCATCATCTCCCGAACCTATTGTAAAAGTAAGCATATCAAAGACCAAATCTTCAGGATTAAACCCGTGTCTGTTTACACATAAATCATAGATTCTTTCGGCTATTTCAAGCTTACGTTCTTTTGTTTTTGCCATCCCTACTTCATCAATTACCAAACAAACAAGTGCAGCTCCGAATTTTTTTGCCAATTTACAAATAGTATCAAACTTTTCTTCTCCGTCTTCTAGGTTAACGGAGTTAATAATAGGTCTTCCTCCTATTTGTTTAAGTGCCGCTTCAAGTGCAGGAATCTGTGTAGAATCAGGCATAAGAGGAAGTGCAACTTTTTGAGAATATAAAGATACGACTTTATCCATATCTTCTCTCTCATCTCTTCCTGCAAAACCTACGGAAACATCAATTACATGAGCCCCTGCTCTTACTTGCTGTTGTCCTACGGATAAAGTTCCTTCATAATCATTTGCCTTAAGCAATTCTCTAAAGGCTTTACTTCCTGTTGCATTACTTCTTTCTCCTATTAAAAGAGGAGCGGGGTCTTGCTTTAAAGGAACTACATTAAATAAAGAGGATAAAGAGGCTTTTAAAAATCCGCTTGGTTTTTTAGGAATTTTTCCTTTTAAAGCTTTACTTAAAGCCTCTATATGTTCAGGAGTTGTACCGCAGCAACCTCCTAAAAAAGATACTCCATTAAACTCTAAAAACTCTAAAGTCAGTTTTGTAAACTCTTCTGGCTGCATTGGATAATATGTTACGCCGCCTCTGTTTTGAGGAAGTCCCGCATTTGAGTGAACGGAAATTGGAAATCTGCAAACTTCACTTAAAGCTTTTACATGTTTATGTACCTGTTTAGGTCCCGTTCCGCAGTTAAAGCCTAAAGACAAAATATTAAAAGGACTCATAATAGCCGCAATTGTCATTGCATCTGTTCCTATAAGCATTGTTCCGCTTAATTCAATAGTTACAGATACCATAACGGGAATTTGAGGAGCTGCATCTTTTAGAGCATGAAGTGCAGCTTTAATTTGAAGCGGATCTTGGCAAGTCTCAAGAAGAAAAACATCAGCTCCTCCGTCAGCCAAACCTTGTGCCATAGTTTTATACCCTTCAAACATCTCATCATAAGAGATATGACCCAAACTCGGAAGTTTTGTTCCGGGACCTATTGAACCTAAAACAAATCTTGGCTTCTCTTTAGTGCTATATTTTTCACAACTTTTTTTTACAAGTTGCGCTCCTAATTTTGAAAGTTCATATGAGGTTTGAGCTATTCCATACTCATCTAAAACCCAAGGCATAGAACCGAAAGTATTCGTAGTAATAAAATCGGCTCCCGATTTTGCATAAGCATCATGGATATTTTCTAAAATATGAGGAGCGGTTAAATTTAGAAGTTCATTACACCCTTCTAAGTCTTCTCCTTCATATTGCCAACTCTCTTTTTTGATATCAGCTATTTGAAGCTGCGTTCCCATTGCTCCGTCAATAACTAAAACTCTGTTTTCTATTATCTCTTTTATTTTGTTTATCATTCTTCTTAATCTTTATAAAATAAGTCATATTTATTATAATTTTAAGTAAATAGTATATAAAAAAAGTGCTTTAAAAAGAGTTTATTTTTTTTGCAAAACAACTCTTATAACGCTAGCTTCTCCTTGGTGCCCCAATCCTTCATCAAGATGAGTAATAACTTCTTCAACACTTACTTTTCTACAATTTTCAAAAAAGCTTGTAAAATCTTCCACTGCATAGAGAAAATCCACAGCTTTAGGTCCGCCGCTGTTATAATTTAACTGTTTTGTCGAAAAAAACTCTCCTACGAAATAACCGTCTTTTTCTAAAGTATCTTCAATCTTCTTAAAAAGATCTGGTCTTTCATCTTTGTGCATATGTAAATATGAAGCAACTATAGATCCGTACTTTTTACTTGGTTGCCATTCGTTTAAGTCCACACATTTTGTTAAAACATGAACTCCTTCAAATTTTGCAAACTCTTCAAGTTTTTTAAGCCCTATATTTGAAGCATCCAAAGCAGTTACATCAAACCCTTTTTTTGCAAAAAAGATAGCGTTTCGTCCTTCACCTTCACCTAAACATAAAAATTTTTTACTTCTATCAAAATAGTTTTTACAAGATTCTATGAAAGCATTTGGTTTTTTCCCGTAAAAAAACTCTTCTCTTTCAAATTTTTCATTCCAAAAATGTTGTTGACTCATTACTTCCTCTTATAATTTTCTTTGAATTTTAACAAAAAAACATAAGTTTTATATTGCTTTTATAGTTATAATAAATATCTCACTTTAGTTTAATATTTCTTTAGATACCATATTACCTAAAAATTAGATAGGATGTTTATAATGAATGAAGCAAAATACATCTGGATGGATGGTAAATTTGTTGATTGGAAAGATGCGAAAGTTCATATTTTAACTCATACACTACATTATGGAAATGCAGTATTTGAAGGTGTAAAAGCTTATAAAACAGCTGATGGAAGATGTGCGATATTTAGATTAGACGAACATACTAAAAGACTTTTTGATTCTGCAAAAATGTTACTTTTGGATATGTCTTTTAGTTTTGAAGAGCTGAAAAATGCTCAAATTGAATTATTACAAAAAAATGAATTATTTAACGGTGCATATATCAGACCGCTTGTTTATTTAGGTTACGGTGTTATGGGAATTTATCACAAAGAGTGCCCCGTAAATGTTAGTGTTGCCGCTTGGGAATGGGGAGCATATTTAGGTGAAGAAGGAATGAAAAAAGGTGTAAGAGTAAAAATCAGCTCTTTTAACAAACCTTCAAATAACTCTACAATGGGTAAAGCAAAATCTGCTTCAAACTATTTAAACTCACAAATGGCAAAATATGAAGCTGTTGAAGCGGGATATGATGAAGCTTTATTAAAAGATGATGACGGTTATATAGCAGAAGCCAGCGGTGAGTGTATTTTTATTGTAAGAGACGGTGTTATAATTACTCCGCCAAACGATAACTCTTTAGAGTCTATAACACAAGCAACCGTTATAGAACTTGCAAAAGATTTAGGATATGAAGTTCAAAGAAGAAGAATTACAAGAGAAGAGATTTATGTAGCTGATGAAGCATTCTTTACGGGAACAGCAGCAGAAGTTACGCCGATTAGAGATGTAGATAGTAGAACAATAGGTTGCGGATCAAGAGGTCCTATTACGGAAAAACTTCAAAGTGCATATTTTGATGTAGTAACAGGGAAAAATGAAAAATACTTGAAATATCTGACATATATAAACTAAAAAAGGAAATTTATGCCAATAGATAACGACTATTTTAAAAACAGACAACAGCAGAACAAGAACAGCGGAAACTCTAATGGAGGAGGCGGAGGAGGATACCAACCGCCTTTTGAACCGCCTGAATTTTTCAAAAATTTCGGGAAAAAAGCGGGAATTATTTATGGAATAATTATAGTTATTGCTATTTTATTTATTACAAAACCGTTCATGACAATCGAATCGGGGAATGTAGGGATTAAACAAACTTTAGGTAAATATGAAGAGACTCCTTTAAGACCTGGATTTCACTTTATAATTCCGGGATACCAAAAAGTTACGGTTGTAGATACAAAAGTTAGGTTAATGAACTATGCTTCTATTGAAACAAGTACAGGATTTGATCAAAGTATTAGAAGTAATCCTGCAATTAATATTCTTGATGCCAGAGGTTTACCTGTTTCTATTGAACTTACCGTTCAATACAGACTTACAGCTGACGGGGCTCCGTTAACAATTGCTACATGGGGACCTGCATGGGAAGATAAAATCGTAAACCCGGTTGTAAGAAATATCGTAAGAAACGTTGTCGGTGGATTTAATGCGGAAGAGTTACCCACAAGAAGAAATGAAATTGCTACAAAAATTGAAAATGGAATCCGAACACAGATTGAATCACTTGAAGGAAAACCTGTTTCTGTTGAATCAGTTCAATTAAGAGAGATTGTTCTTCCTCAAAAAATCAAAGATCAAATTGAGAGAGTTCAAATAGCAAATCAAGAGGCTCAAAGAGTTAGATATGAAGTTGAAAGAGCAAAACAAGAAGCTGAGAAAAAAGCTGCCTTAGCAAAAGGGGAAGCTGATAAAAACAGAATTGAAGCGAAAGGTAGAGCGGATGCCGTAACTATCGAAGCAAAAGCACAAGCACAAGCAAATAAAGAGATTGCAAACTCTTTAACACCTAAACTTCTTCAAATGCAACAAATTCAAGTTCAAGGTAAATTTAATGAAGCACTTAAAGAAAACAAAGATGCTAAAATTTTCTTAACTCCTGGCGGTTCTACTCCAAATATTTGGGTTGATACAAAAAACAAATCAAGAGATACAGCTATAAATCAATAAGAGTTTTAAACTCTTATTGAAAATAGCCTTTTAATATGTATAAAGTTGCTATTTTATTTATTCCTTTGCTCTTTTCTCTTCTTTTTGCAGATGATGTAAATTTAGAAAACAAAGATTTAGATATCAAACTTGTCGAACCTAAACAGACTATAGAAAAAACAAAAAAAGATTATGAAAAAAAAGAGGATACACCTCTAAAAAAAGAGGCTGTACCTTTAAAAAAGAGTGAAGAAGACAAAGAGAATGATTTAGAATTCAGTGGAAATGTCGATATTAACAAAGATACCAAAACCATTGAAGGTGTAAATGTAAATATAGGAACAAAATTTTAAGGTTTAAAATGGAAAATATAGAATTAATAGATTGGGAAAAGATGAATGGATTAATTCCTGTTATAACGCAAGAAGCAGGAACAAATGAAGTATTAATGCTGGCATATATGGATAAAGAAGCATTAGATTTAACATTAAAAACAAAAAAAGCTCATTACTATAGCCGAAGCAAACAAAGAATTTGGCAAAAAGGCGAAAGTTCAGGGCATACGCAAGAAGTTCAAGAAATTTTGGTAGATTGCGATAATGATACGGTTTTATTAAAAGTAAAACAAAACGGTGTTGCTTGCCATACAGGAAGAAAATCTTGCTTTTTCACAAATCTAGAGACTAAAGAAGAGATATCTAAAGTTGAAGTTGATACAACAGCAGCTTATGGAGTAATCGATACTTTATATCATGTAATTCAAGAAAGAAAAAATGAAGATCCGAAAAAATCTTATACGGCAAAACTTTTAAAAGGCAAACAAAATTCAATGCTTAAAAAAATTGTTGAAGAGGCTGGAGAGCTCACTTTTGCCGTGAAAGATGATGATACAGATGAAATTATTTATGAAGCTGCCGATGTAACTTATCATGTATTAGTTGCCCTTGCTTCAAAAAATATAAGTCCGGATAGAATCAAACAAGAATTAGCTAGAAGATTCGGAATGTCTGGAATTGAAGAGAAAAATTCAAGAGTAGAAGAGTAAAACTCTTCTATTTACATCTGAGACTCTAAACTTTTTCTAAAGAAAATAAAAGTCAATATAAAAAATACAACTCCTATTAAGAAAATCTTTAACATTTCACTCCAGACAATTTTTATACCTGCTCCTTTAAACAAAATCTCCTGTGAGATATCTACAAAATAACTTGTAGGCATAAAACTCATAATTATTTGTATAATTTTAGGCATACTTTCAAAAGGTGAGATTCCACCTGAAAGCATAATCAACGGCAAAATGGTTATAATGAAAATCATCCCCAGCTGAGGCATATTTTTAACAATAGTTCCCATAAATATTCCCATTGACGTAGTTGCAAACAAAACAAGTAAAGTAGCAAATAGAAATAAAAGAATCGAGCCGCTTAAAGGTACATGCAAAAGCATCTGCACAACAAAAACCAGAGAAAAGGCTACACAAACTAAAACGATAATACATACAGACCATATTTTTGAAAGCATTATCTCTATTGGGCTTAAAGGCATTACAAGTAGGTGTTCTATCGTTCCGTACTCTCTTTCTCTGATCAAAGCAGCAGCCGATAATAGAATTGAAAGCATTACAATATTGTTTATAACTTCATTTATACTTCCAAACCAGCTACTTGTCAAATTTGGATTATATTTGTATCTGTTTATAACTTTTATTTTACTAGAACTAGAACTATTTAAAAAAGTCGATAATTCTTGCATAATTATATTTTGAATATATCCTGCTCCGATTCCTGCCTGAGTCATCCTTGTAGCATCAATATTTACCTGAATATCCACATCTTTTCCCGATAATACGTCTTCTTCAAAACCTGAAGGAAGAACAATAACAAAAGTATAATATCCGTTATCCATATTTGCATCAATTTGTTCTAATTTTATAGTATCAGGAGTATTAAATCTTGGTTTATAAAAAGCTTCAATTATACGATAAGAGAGAGTAGAACGATCTTCGTCTACAAAAGCAATAGAAGCATTATGCAGCTCTGTAGACTGAGAAGTGGCTCCTATATAAATAGCAAAAGTAAAAGAGTAAACTATTAATACAGCCATAACTTTATCTCTAAAGAGTGTTTTCAGCTCTTTTATACCTAGATTATAAATATTTAAAATAGAATTTTTCATCAAACTTCCTGTTTTTTTAGAACTAAAATACTTAAAATTGTAATTATAATTATAGTAATTGCCAAAACAAAAAAATCAAAATGAAGCTCTTTAAACTCTACAGCCTTTGAAAAAACACCTCTGCTTATATTGATAAAATAACTTGCAGGGAAAATGCTTCCTATAAAAGAACCTGCTCCTTCTAGTGAACTAACAGGCTCTTTTAATCCTGAAAAATTAACAGTAGGAAGAAGAGTAAAAATAGCGGTTGCTGCAAGTGCCGCTATTTGGGTTTTTGCAAAAGAGGAGACTAACATTCCTAATCCCGTCGTAACAATCACAAATAATAAAGCTCCCATAGAAAGAGTTATTATACTTCCTTTTAAAGGAACACCGAAAATAAAAATTGCAAAAAGAATTAAACCTAAAAAACTTATCATACTAACAAAAATATAAGGAATCTGTTTTCCGATTAAGAATTCAAATCTTGTTACGGGAGTAGCATAAAAATTTGTAATAGAACCTAACTCTTTCTCTCTTACAATACTCAAAGCCATCAAGATTGCGGGAATAAAAATCAAAAGCATAGGAATTACCGCAGGTACCATTGAATATATACTCTTAAAATCTTGATTATACCGATACCGTAATTGAATATCCACATTTGAAGCCGTAGATATACCTAAAGACTCTTCTGCAATTTGTTTTAAATAACTTGAGTTTAATCCTTGAACATATCCTTTTATCGTTTCAGCTCTAAAAGGCAAAACACCGTCAATCCAGACAGCAATCTCTTCTTCATACCCTTTATTTAAATTTTTGCCGAAATTTGGAGGAATTACAAAAGCAACACTGATTGAACCTTTTCTCATTTGTTCATCTAAATCGTTTTGGGAGCTCAGTTCCGATTTTTCTAAGAAATATCTCGAACCCGAAACATTTTGTATATAATTTCTGCTTTGCAAAGATTTATCTTGATCTAAAACGGCAAAATTCAAATCCTCTACATCCATTGTAATTCCGTATCCCATTACAAACATTAAAATAATCATACCAAATGAAGCAAAAACCAATCGTATAGGGTCTCTTACAAGTTCCAGAGACTCTCTGTAAGAGTAGCCGAAAAGTCTTAAAAAACTAAAAAAACTATTTTGTTCTTTTCTTTTTGAAAACTCTTGCAAACTCTTCTCTTCTTCTTTTATCTGCTCCAAAGAAGGTTCTTCATCTGATTTTACAGCCTCTTGCAAATACTCTATAAAAGCCTCTTCTAGATTATCTTTATTTTTTGCTTTAACCAGCTCTTTGGGAGAAGCACTTGCCAATACTTTTCCTTGGTGCATTAAAGAGATTCTATCACATCTTTCACCTTCATTCATAAAGTGTGTAGATACAAAAATCGTAACTTTATCTTCTCTTGAAAGAGAGATAAGAAGCTCCCAGAAGTTATCCCTTGAAACAGGATCAACTCCGGAAGTAGGTTCATCAAGAATCAACATTTTGGGTTTATGAATAACAGCAGCAGCTAAAGATAACCTCTGTTTTATTCCCAAAGGTAAATCCTCTGTTATAGCATCTTTATATTTTTCAAGATTAAAACGTTCAAACATCTCTTGTAGTCTATTATTGATTTCAGATTTATTGATATGAAAAAGTTTCGCATGAAGTTCTAAATTTTGGAAAACAGTCAACTCTTTATATAAAGAGAAAGCTTGTGTCATATATCCCACTTTTTTTCTCATCTGCAAAGAGTTATCTTTTACAAATTCGCCAAAGAGTTTGGCATCTCCGCTTGTTGGGACTAATAAGCCTGTTAACATCTTCATAGTTGTTGTTTTTCCACATCCGTTTGAACCTAAAAAACCAAAAATTTCTCCCTCTTTTATTTCAAAACTTACATTTGAAACAGCAGTGAAATCTCCGAATTTCATTACAAGATTTTTTGCTTGAATCGCAAACTCGTTATTTGAAATATCAATAGGAGGCACAATTAGTTTTTTGTGCCCTTTTCTTTTCTTTTCAGGAAGAAGTTCAATAAAAGCTTCATCTATATTATCGCAATTAGTTTTTTGTAAAAGTTCTTTCGGAGAGCATTGAATAAGAATTTTTCCCTCATCCATTGCAATAATTTCATCATAAGCTTGTGCCTCTTCCATATATGCAGTTGCCACTAAAACACTCATATTTTTGTTTCTTAATCTGATATTATCTATTAAATCCCAAAATTGGCGTCTTGATAAAGGGTCAACTCCTGTTGTGGGTTCATCTAAAATCAATAATTTAGGATCATGTATCAAAGCACAGCAAAGTCCTAGTTTTTGTTTCATTCCACCTGAAAGTTTTCCTGCGGGTCTATCTTTGAACTTTAAAAGCCCTGTACTTTTAAGAAGTTCTTCTATTCTTATTTTTCTCTCTTTTTTTTCCTGACCGAATAATCTTGCAAAAAACTCTACATTTTCATATACAGACAATAACATATAAAGATTTTTACCCAAACCTTGAGGCATATAAGCTATATCCGGACAAATTTTATTTCTATATTTTTTATTGTTTATATCTCCGTCTAAAACCTCGACTTTACCTTCTTGAATTTTTTTAACGCCTGAAATAATTCCCAAAAGGGTTGATTTTCCTACTCCGTCAGGACCTATAAATCCAATCATTTTGCCTTTTGGAATAGTTAAAGAGATATTGTCTAAGGAGACTACATCCCCGTATTTGTGCGAGAGTTCCTCTATTTTTGCAACATAATCGTGCATATCTATTTCTCATCTACACTTTTTGGCAGATTATTTAACTCTTTAGGCCAAGGAGTATTTGAATTTAATCTAACATAAGCAACTCCGGGTAGACCTGTTTTTATTTTTTCAAAATATTTTTCTAATAATTTAGGCTCGATTCTGACTTTTATTCTAAACATAAGTTTTTCTCTCTCTGTTTGCGTCTCTATCTCTTTTGGTGTAAATTGAGCTAAAGGGGAAACAAAAGTTACGTAAGATGGAATTGCTATATGAGGAATAGCATCTAAAACAATTCTTGCGTCCGAACCGATATTTACCAACCCTGCTTGTGAGGTCGGAAGGAAGATTGTCATATAAGTATCTTTTAAATCAAGTACGACTAAAACTTTCCCTCCATTTGAGATCATCTCTCCGTTTTGGGCAATTTTATATAAAACTCTACCTTTTATAGGAGAATATAATGTACTCTCATCTATATTTACCTGCACTGTTTCTACTTTTGCCTGTGCCGCTTTTATAACAGCTTTTGCGTTGATTACCTGTGCTTTTGCCGCAAGTAAAGCTGCTTGGGCAGTTTTTAATTTTGTTTCGTCATTTTGTAGATTAGACAAAGGAACACTTCTTTTTTTATACAGCTTTAATGTTCTGTTATAATTAGTTTTTGCTAATTTTAATTCACTCTCTCTTTCTTCAACTATAGCATTGGCATAATTCTCTTCTTGTTTTGCCTGTTCTACATAAGCTTTTGCTTCTCTTAATTTAGCTTGTAGTTCATTTGTATCAAGTCTTGCAAGAACCTGCCCTTTTTCTACAATATCTCCTTCTTCAACCTCTATATTAAGAAGTCGTCCGGATAATTTTGAAGTGATATCAACTTGCGTAGTTTCAAGTCTTCCATTTCCTAAAGCAAACTCTTTAGGTAAAGAAGATGAATTTACTCTTTTATATCCAATGTAAATTGTTCCTGCAACTATTAATAGTAAAATAAAGAGGAAAAAGATTTTGAATTTATTGCCCATATTATCTCCTAGATCTAACTAACCGTTTGGTTAAATAAATAATTTTATCATATAGATTATTAATTGAAGATTATTATTTTTTCTAAGAATATTATCAAAGTATTATACTGATTTTTCTTTTGATTTTTGCAAATATCTAAAATGATATTTGCTTTTTTATTAAGGGATTTTAAGCTTTATTTAGTTTTTTTTCTCTTCTTGCTCTTTTTCTCTCGATTTTTTTCATTGTTCCGTTTACGGTTTGTACTGTAAGTGCTGTAGTAATAACTGCTGCAAGAGGTAATAAAAATGGCATTTTTGTTCCTTTATGATATTAATTATTAAAATTATACATAAAGTAATCTAAATTAAAACTGATAATAAGTATCATTTTATATAAATCAAAAAGAATTTATCTAATTTTTATCGCATTCGGTGCATATACCGTATATAGTCATAATATGATCTTTTAGAATAAAACCGTTTTTTTCGGCAATTTTTATCTGATTTAACTCTATAAAATCATCATTAAATTCTATAATTTTATTGCATTTGATACAAACCAAATGGTCATGATGAGTTTTATCCACTTTAAACTCAAATCTTTTTATCCCGTCTCCTATGTCCAATGAGTTTATTATCCCCATTTGCTCAAAAAAACTAAGTCCTCTGTAAACCGTTGCTATTCCGATATCTAGATTAAACTCTTTTTGTATCTCTTTCGTGATCTCTTCTGCACTTAAATGTTTTTTACTAAAAAACAGAATTTTTAGAATATAATCTTTTTGAATCGTATTTTTAAATCCAAGTTTACTGATTTGTGTTCTGAAATTTTTCATAAAAATATCAAACTTTTTATTCTCCAAGCTAGACATTATTTTATTCCCGTTAAAAGTGTAAGCATAGAAATCAGCAGCGTTATTGCATATACTTTCGGCAAGTTTTTATTAATCTTCATATTTATTTTATAAAACATTGAAGATTCAAAACTATTCTTCTCTTTTTTAAGAACCATAACATTTCCCTTAATAATGAATATCAAAATTATACTCATCTTAAACTTAATAAAGATTGAATGATAATTATTATCATATTTATTAAAAAGAGTTTTTTTAAGTGTTTTTTTGTTTTGAAAAGTTGAAAAAAGATAAATAAAGAGTTGAAAGAAAAGTTAAATAAAAAGAGAAATTTCTCTTTTTATTTAGTTGCTGCATCCGCAGCTGTCACCTGAATGTGAACTGTTTTGTGAACTTGAACAAGCTGAAACACCAGGAGGTGTTGTAGGTTGGATTTCGGCATTTGAAGCAGTATCGCTAACTTTATCAATAAATTCAATAAGTTTTGCAGTTGTGCTCATATATCTTTTCGCCGATTCTGTTTCAGGATTACAGTAAACGATTGGTTTACCTTCATCTCCCCCCTCTCTAATTGCAGGTTCAATAGGAAGGTTACCTAAAACCTGAGTATTATATTGCTCAGCTAAAGGCTCACATGTACCCATTCCAAAAATATCTGATTCTGTTTTACAGTTTGGACAAATAAAACCACTCATATTTTCTATAATTCCTGCAATAGGTATATGAAGCTTGCTAAACATATCAAGAGATCTTCTTGAATCATCAAGAGCTACATGTTGAGGAGTTGTTACATTTACACCGCATGTTACGGGAACACTTTGAGCTAGAGTTAATTGAGCATCCCCTGTTCCTGGAGGCATATCAATAAATAAAATATCCAACTCTTCCCAAAGAATATCTCTTAGAAGTTGTTGTACAGCTTTCATAATCATAGCACCTCTCCAGATTAAGGCATGACCTTCATCCATTAAAGATCCCATTGACATTACATCTACCCCGTAAGCATTGAAAGGTTTTGCCTTATTTCCTACAACTTCAACCTCTTTTCCTATTAATCCCATCATTCTTGGAATATTAGGACCGTAAATATCGGCATCTAAAATACCTACTTTTTTACCTTGCATTGCTGCTGCTACGGCTAAATTAACAGTTGTTGTTGATTTTCCGACCCCGCCTTTTCCTGAACTAACCATTACAAAGTTTTTAATTTGAGGGGCAATATTTTGTCCGCTTACGCTATTGCTTTGTTGTTTAGGAGCTTCAGGTTTAGAAATATTAAGTTTCACACTATTTATTCCTATATTTTTTAAAACTGCACTTATATCTTTTTTTAACTGTTCTTCAACTTCTGCCGCACTTGAAGTAATATCAAGAGTTATTGTACAGGTACCGTTATCTTCTTGAATATCTTTTACGAATCCGAATTCTATTATAGATTTTTGAAATCCCGGATATAGAACTTTATTTAGTTCTTCTTTAATATCAGCTACATTTGCCATATAATTTCCTTACTTCTGTAGTTTTCACGTATTATATTTTAAATAGGATAATCTTTGTCTTAATTTAGCCTATAAACTTTTACAGCCAAAATAAAATCTTAGCTGTAAACTTTTAGACAGCGTCTGCTGTCATCTCCTCTCCATGCTTATCTACAATTTTTTGAGTGATTTTATATGAGCAAAATTTAGGTCCGCACATTGAACAAAATTCAGCTTCTTTAAATACATCCTGAGGAAGTGTTTCATCATGATACTCTTTTGCCCGATCAGGATCCAGACAAAGTTCAAATTGTTTATTCCAGTCAAAAGCATACCGTGCATCACTCATTTCATCGTCAATATCCCTTGCACCTTTTCTTCCTCTTGCAATATCAGCACTATGGGCAGCTATTTTATATGCAATAATTCCTTCTCTTACATCTTTTGCATTAGGTAATCCTAAATGCTCTTTAGGTGTTACGTAACAAAGCATTGATGCTCCATGCCAACCGCCTACTGCTGCACCTATTGCAGAAGAGATATGATCATAACCTGCCGCAATATCTGTTGTTAGAGGTCCTAAAATATAAAAAGGAGCTTCATGGCAATATTCACGTTCAAGTTTCATATTTCTTTCAATTTGATTTAAAGGCACATGTCCTGGACCTTCAATCATAACCTGAACATCTTTTTCCCAAGCTCTTAAAGTAAGTTCTCCTAAAACTTTCAGTTCAGACAGTTGTGCCTCGTCTGAAGCGTCTGCTAAACAACCGGGTCTTAAAGAATCTCCTAAAGAAAGAGATACGTCATATTTTCTACAAATGTCCAAGATATCATCATATGCATCGTAAAATGGATTTTCTTTGTGATAATGCATCATCCAAGCAGCCATTAAAGATCCGCCACGGCTTACTATTCCCATTTTTCTTTTTGCAACATGAGGCATAAATCGTAATAAAAATCCTGCATGAATGGTAAAATAAGATACTCCTTGTTGAGCCTGTTTTTCTAAAACAGCCAACATACTTTCAATCGTCAAATCTTCGATTTTATCTTTACAATCATGTAAAATTTGGTACATCGGCACTGTTCCTATGGGAACACTTGAGTGTTCAATTACGGCTCTTCTAATAGAATCCAAATCTCCGCCCGTACTTAGATCCATAATCGTATCTGCTCCATGTTTTAGACAAACATCAACTTTTTCAATTTCACCTTGAATATCAGAAGCCAAAGAAGAAGAACCGATATTCGCATTAATTTTACAAGAACTTGCCATACCTATAGCCATTGGTTTCAAATGTTTATGATTTACATTTGCGGGAATAATCAATCTTCCTTTTGCTACTTCACTTCTCACAAGTTCAGGATCAAGGTTCTCAACCTCTGCTATATATTCCATATCCGGCGTTATAATACCTTTTTTTGCATAATGCATCTGTGTTCGTACTTGGTCATCTTTATGATTATCTAGCCAATCTCTCATATAATATCCCTAATAAATTTTTTTTGATTATATCAAATTTAGTTTATATAAACTTAATTATTAACACTAATTTTCTTTTATAATCGATATTAATACAAATGGTTACCTTAAGAAGTTGTTACAGATGAGTATAAAGAATTAATTGATATTATAAAAGAATCAAAGTAGTTTTACTTAATACAATAGGATAAACAAAGATGAAGAAACTTATTATTGAAAAGATTGATTCATTGCCGGCTCTGCCTAAGAGTGTACTTGAACTAGAAGAGTTCAGAAAAATGCCTCATCAAGAGCCTTTAGATTTACTCAAAATTATAGAGAAAGATCCTCTGATTATCACAACTGTTCTCAGAGTTGCAAATTCGGCAATGTTTGGTTTTGTAAGTGAAGTAGAAACACCTAGAAGAGCTATCTCGCTTTTAGGCGTTAATTTTACGATATCTATTGCTTTGGGAACCGTAATTCAAAATCTTATAAATACAAATTTAAGCGCTTATGACGTATCAACGGAAGATTTTATCTTTTCTTCAAATCTTGCTACTTCATTGGTTACAAATTGGGTATCTAAAATAAGTCTGGATTTAAAAGAACAGCTGCTTTTACCTGCTTTTTTACAAGAAGTGGGGAAATTCGTTATTTCGGAAGTTATTATTGACAGCGGAAAAAAAGAGGATTTTCTAAGCAGACTACAAATTAATAAAAACGTATCAAGTGTAGAAAAAGAGTTTTTGGGTTACTCTTGTGCAAGAATTACCGCAAATATGTTTAAACACTGGAATTTAAGCCATAATCTGATTTTCACCATAGGTTTTGTAGAAGATTTGGAAAACTGCCCGAAAGAGTATCTCCAAAAAGTTCAAATATTAGAAATAATAAAGATTTTATGTGATTTAAGAAACCCTTTTTCAGAACAAAATATACAAAGAGCTTTAAATAAAGCGACTGAATTTGCGATGGATACTAAACCGCTAATTCAATCAATCGAATCTATTAAATTTAAATTAGATAATGACCTTTAAGCTTTCATAAGTTACATTAAAGTATAATTTGTAACTTTTTTACTCAAAGGAGCTTGGTGTCAGAGATTACATTAATAGTTTTATGTGCCGGTAATTCTTCTAGATTCGATCTCACAGCAAAAAAACAGTGGTTACGAATAGATAATTCACCATTGTGGTTATTTGTTACAAATAGGATTAAAAACTTTTCAGATTTCAAAAAAATAATTATCGCATCTCATAAAGATGAGCTAAATTATATGAAAAACTTTTCTGATGATTTTATTTTTGTCGAAGGTGGAGATACAAGACAAGAATCAATGAAAAATGCCTTAAAAGAAGTATCAACAGAATATGTAATGGTAACTGATGTGGCACGAGCTTGTATACCAAAAGAAGTAATAGAAAATTTAATCTCCTCAAAAAATGAGGCAGATTGTATAGTTCCTGTTTTAAATGTCAGTGATACGGTGACATTTAAAAGTGAGACTATAAACAGAGATGAAGTAAAATTGATTCAAACTCCTCAACTCTCAAAAACTACGGTTTTAAAAAAAGCTTTAGAGACAAAAGAGGAGTTCACCGATGACAGTTCTGCTATAAAAAGTATAAGTGGAAGTATTAAATTTGTCCAAGGTGCTTTACAAAGTAAAAAAATTACTTTTGAAGATGATATCAATGATATACCTTGTCTAAAAGAACCTTCGAAAAACTTTTTTACAGGAACAGGGTTTGATATTCATCCTTTTGAAGATAATAAACCAATGTATCTTGGCGGAGTTAATATTGATGTACCTTATGGATTTAAAGCACATAGTGACGGTGATGTTTTAATTCATTCATTAATTGATGCTCTTTTAGGTGCCGCAGGTGCAGGTGATATCGGAGAATTTTTCCCAGATACCGATTTAGAGTATAAAAATATTGATTCAAAAATATTACTAAAAAAGATTGTTGAATTTATTTACAATGTAGGATATGAGATTGTAAATGTAGATTTAACGATAATTGCACAAAAACCTAAAATAAACCCTTATAAAAATGCTATAAAAACTACAATTACGGAACTTCTAAATATTGAAAAACAGTTTGTCAATATAAAAGCTACTACAGCAGAGAAACTTGGATTTATAGGAAGAGCTGAAGGAGTAGCGGTACAAAGTATAGCAACACTTAAATACTATAATTGGAAAAGAAAATGAATATATTAATAATTGAAAGCGAGATCTATTTAGCACAAAAAGTAGTTTCAAGACTGCTTGATGATGGACATAATTGTGATTTTGTCGAGTCTCCGAATATTGACAACTTGACGAAGGATTATGATATTATTTTATTGTCTACCTCTCTTCCTGCTCCTCTTTGTAAAACTATTATCAGAAGATACAATGATTCAATTATTCTTTTACTTGTATCTTATATTTCAGATGAGACAGTAACAGATCCAATCAAAGAGGGTGCAAAAGATTATATTATGAAACCTTTTATTATGGATGAGCTGCTTAGAAAAATATATCACTACAGAGAGTGCAGATCTTTAAGAAAAGAGTTAGAAACATTAAGAGAATATCTAAATTTTCAATTTGCAAATGTGGATACCTCAGGTTCTGTTTTACCTACTAGTTTTCCTATTCTTATTGAGACTAATTCACAAATTAGTGCCGATAAATTGGCTTTTGAGCTTTGCAGGAAACTTGACTATCAAATGAAATTTATCTCTTTAAACAGTGAAAACTGGCAAAAACTCGTAAATGAAAGATTCAACGGTATTTTATATTTAACGGATTATCACACTTTGAAAAAAAGTGCAAAAGAGAACCTAAATAGAATGATTGAAGAGAAAAAAGTTATTTTGGTCTCTTTAGAAGCAGAAGATGATTTTCCTTATTCAAAAGTTAATTTTCACAAAGATGACGAACTTATGTTTACAAATAGCATAATGACTATAAATGATTACGTAAAAATGATGGTTTTATCTTACCAGTCAAAATATCCCGATACTGAACTTAGCAAAAAACTTGGAATTTCAAGAAAATCATTATGGGAAAAAAGAAAAAAATTAGGTATAGAGAAAAAGAAATAATATGAGAAAACTATTTTTAACACTGTTTTACAGCGGTTTAAGTCCAAAAGCACCGGGAACTGTAGGTTCTTTTGTTGCTTTAATTTTAGGCATGCTTCTTATAAAATATATTCCCCATTCTACACTTTTTCTGCTTGCTTTTCTAATCTCCGTGATTGCGGCAAAACAGATAGATATTTACGAAAAAGAGGTTGGCGAGCATGATAGTAAAGAGATTGTAATAGATGAACTTGCAGGTATGTGGATAGCTCTTTCTATATGTGGAATAAATGAACAAAATTTTTATATTTTATCTATTTTAGCTTTTCTCTCTTTTCGACTTTTTGATATTTGGAAACCTTCAATTATCGGAAAAATTGATAAAGATGTAAAAGGCGGTTGGGGTGTAATGGGTGATGATATTGTCGCTGGAATTGCCGGAGGAATCCTTGCCTCGGCTGTTTACCAACTGCTTACAAGATTTGTATTTTAAAGCTAAACAACTACTTCTTTAAATCTACAGAAAAAGTGAATTATTTCACTATTTCTGCGAACTGTTTAAAAATATATTTTGATTCATGAGGTCCGGGACTAGCTTCCGGGTGATGTTGTACAGAGAAAATCTCTTTATTTTTATATTTAACACCTTCAATTGTATTATCAAAAAGATTTTTGTGTGTTACTTCCGCAATCTCAATAATATTATCAGGTACATTATAGTTATGATTTTGTGCCGTAATTTCAACTACGCTAGTTTGTAAATTTGCAACAGGGTGATTTCCTCCGTGTTGCCCGAATTTAAGTTTATACGTATCATATCCGTGAGCAATTGACAACATTTGATGTCCTAAACAAATTGCAAAAATAGGAATGTTTTTATCAATTAATTTTTGTAGTTCTTGTTTTTCTTCAGTTAAAGTTAAAGGATCACCAGGTCCGTTTGATAGGAAAATACCGCCTATTTCTGCCGCTTCAAATTTTGCAATTAAATCCTCAGCTTTGAAAGTTGCAGGTACTACTTCCACCTCTAAGCCTGATTCAACTAACTCATTTAAGATATTTCTTTTTATACCATAATCAATAGCAACAATTTTTTTATCACTCATCACAGCTTTGTTATATCTTAGTTTTTCATGATTCCATGTACCGTATTTATGAATATACGGCTCTTTTGTAGTTACTTCTTTAATATAGTTTATATCTTCTATTCTAGGACTTTGTTTAAGAGTTTTTGCAAGTTCTTCTTTGTCTGAGATTTCGGTTGAAGCTATCATCATCATAGCTCCTTCATCTCTTAGCATTTTTGTTAAATATCTTGTATCAATATTACAAATTCCAAGGACATTATGCTCTTTTAAAAGAGAGTCTAAATCACCTTGTGCTCTAAAATTTGAATATTCATGATGATAACTTCTAACTAATACTCCTTTACAGTGTGCAAGGAAGCTCTCCATATCATCTTCATTTACTCCGACATTTCCAATTTCAGGCATTGTAAAAGTTACAAATTGACCTGCATAACTTGGATCTGTAATTATTTCTTGGTATCCCGTCATTGAAGTATTAAAAACAATTTCTCCAACAGCCGTACCTGTTGCACCAAAAGAATCAGCTTCTAAAAATGTACCGTTTTCTATATAAATCCATACTTTCTGCATTTTACATCAACCCTCGTTTAATTAGTTCTTCTTCATAAAGTCTATGATAAACCACATCATACTCTTCCGTACCGGGAATAAGTTTTCTTTTGTAATGTTTTATTTTTTCCATTACAACATCATCGGCTTTTTCAAAACCTTTTAAAAACTCATCAATAGAAGAGAATATTATATTTTTTATTTGATTATCCGTACAAGTATAATGAATATAATCCTCTTCCCATAAGAAATCCAATATTTTATGAGCCATATCGGAAAATCTATCTTCATTGTTTAAAATTACACCAAAATCATTAGCCAACCTTTTTTTTGTTAACCAAAAAAGTTGTCTGTAATCAGCGTTATAAAACTCTATATTATCCTCTTGTTGCTCCAAGATTTCAGCAACTTTTTCATCTAACTCAAACTCTTTTTCAATATCTGCGTCTAAAATTTTTTCAATTTCATCAGTAATTTCATCTTTTGTTTTTCTAATCTCTACAAATTTGCAATTTACCAAATCTCTTGAAATTCTTCTTGCAATATAAGGCGTATGATGTAATTTCATTCTCATGAGTCTATCCTCTAATTATTGTATCTTCTCTCTCTGGCGATGTTGAAACGATACCAACTTTAACACCAGTTAATTCTTCAATTCTATTTATATATTTTTTTGTATTTTCAGGAAGTGAATCAAAATCTCTACAACCTACTACACTATCCCATCCTGCAATCTCTTCATAAACGGGTTTCGCATCTTCTAAATTTGAAGGCATATAATCAATTCTTTTCCCCTCAAGTTCATATGCAACACAAATTTTGATTTTTTCAAAGCCGTCTAAAACATCAAGTTTCATTAAAGCTAATTGATCGCAACCGTTAAGTCTGCTTGCATATTTTACCGCAACAGCATCGAACCAACCGCATCTTCTTTTTCTTCCAGTTACGGTTCCAAACTCTTTACCGATTCTGGCAATTTTTTCTCCGTCTTCCGTAAAATCTTCAGAAGGGAAAGGTCCGTTCCCGACTCTTGTAGTATAAGCTTTTACAATTCCCGTAACCACTCCGATATCTTTAGGATTAATTCCCAGCCCAGAACAAGCTCCTGCACTAACCGTACTTGAAGATGTTACATAAGGGTACGTTCCATGATCAATATCAAGCAAAGTTCCTTGAGCCCCTTCTAAAAGGATTTTTTTATTTTCATCAAGAGCTTTCCAAACCATATTAGTGGTATTTGTAATAAAAGGCTCTAATTTTTCTTTATAATCTTCTAATAAAGCAAGCAGTTCATCTTCACTTGGTGTTTCAATTTCTAAAACATCGAAAATCGCTCTGTTTTGTTTAAAATACTCCAAAATACCTTTGCAAAGTTTTTTAGGATTTAAAAGTTCACCTACTCTAAAACCTGTTCTGCTGATTTTTTCCGCATACGTAGGACCGATACCTTTTCCTGTAGTTCCGATAGCTTTGTCACCTTTTAATCTCTCTTTTGCCTGATCTATTTGAGCATGATAGGGCAAGTTTAAATGTGCTTTGTCGGAAATAAAAAGTCTTCCTTCCAAATTTTCAAACTGCTTCATCTCTTTAATAATTGCTTCAGGAGAAAGTACTACTCCGTTACCGATAATATTTACTGCTTTTGGATTTAAAATACCAGAAGGGACAAGTTGAAGAGCATATTTTACGCCGTCAACCCAAATCGTATGTCCTGCATTGTGCCCGCCTTGGCTTCTACAAACCATATCATAATTTTGGGCAAGCATATCTACCATCTTACCTTTTCCTTCATCTCCCCATTGAATACCAACGATTAAATCTGCGCTCATTCCTAATCCTCTAAAATTTTTAATAAACTATCTGTGTATAATGCAAAACCTAAAGAGCTGATTCCCTCAGAACTATATTTTCCGCCTTTGCATAATACATAATTGTCTTGAATTACTCTGTAATATACATCATCATAATATTTTAAACTTCCATGATAAAGAGGTGCTATTACCAAGTTTTTGTATGAAACCTCTTTTGCCGTTTTCAAAAGTTTTTCTAATTCAACTTTTATACTTTGCGGAACTAATTTTATACTATTTTCTAAATCTTCAATATTTTTTACTTTTACAAGCTCATTTAGCCACTGTATATCTAAACTTAAAAGTTTCGCAATTTCACCGTTTTTAAAAAGTTGGATATCAATATCTAACTCTTTTGAGACGAGTTTCGGGATATTTATATTTGAAAGCTGTAAAATAGGATTTATATTTAGTGCTACTAATACATCTCCTGTTAAATTTAAAATATCCACAATATTATCATGACAAATCCACTCACAACCAATTTGGTAATCTTCTGTTGAAGGATAAGAGAAAATAGGCTGAATATAAAACCATTTTTTATGATCCGTTGCTCTTCCTAATCTTTTTGTAATAATCCTTACCACATCTAAAGTAGAGTCTGCTCTTAAAGATACTTGCTCATTTTTTTCATCTGAAAATTTAATAAGTTTTCTCTCATTTGCAATAGCTTGGTGTTGAGAGTAAGAGAAGTTAGGTGTAACTATCTCCTCAAAACCTCTGCTATCTAAAAGAGTGCTGATTTTATATTCAAGCTCTCTTTTTGCTTTTGCAGCTTTACCGAAATATAAGCGACTACCCTTTGGTATTTCGTGTTCAAATATCATTAATTACCTTTAAACATATTTTCAAGAAAAACTTTGTTTGCAGTTCCGTCAAATGTTCTTAGATTCAATTCATCCATAGCCAATTCAATTGCATTTACAACCCAAGCGGCTTCAAAGTTTTCAACCAATCCCATATGATTTATTCTAAAAATCAAACTTTTAATATGATCTTGTCCACCTGCAATATTTACATCATATTTAGTTTTTAATATTTTTCTAATTTCAGGTGCATGCTCCGTATATATAGTCGTCATCGCATCTGCAGGAACTTTTGGATAAATTTCACATCCAATAGCTTTTAACGACTCTCTTGTAGCATTTGCTCTTATTGCCGTCTGCTTATAAAGTTCTTCAAATCCACCATTAGCTTTTATATAAGCTAAAACCTCTTTTAATCCTATAATAAGTGTCGTTGCAGCTGTCCAAGCAGTAGTATTTGTTTTTTGTTTTTTTATTTCAGTTGCAAGATTAAAATAGAAACCTTTCGGGTTTTTTTCTATTTTTTCAACAGCTTTATTTGATAATCCGATAATTGCAAGTCCCGGAGGAAGCATTAAAGCTTTTTGACTCCCCGTAATTACTGCATCTAAATTTGTCGTATCGATTTTTTCAACTCCAATTGCAGTAATACCGTCTGCAACAATTGTAATATCTGGATTAATCTCTTTTACAGCTTTTGCCATTTGTTCAACCGGATGACGTAATCCACCTGCACTTTCGCACAATTGAATAAATATTGCATCGATATCTTTATCATTTTTAACAATATCCACAACTGCATCTACGTCTACAGGAGTATTCCACTCATTTTTGATTTCACTATATTCTATATCAAAAGCTTTGCAAATTTTTCCAAATCTATCACCAAATTTTCCCGAATTTATTGTTAGTGCTTTTTTATGCGTTAGATTAGTAACGCAAGCTTCCATTGCTCCTGAGCCGCTAGAAGCGAGCATAACTACTTCATCCATGCCATATAATTCAAATAATAATTCTCTTGTTTCTTCAAATATTTTTTCAAACTCTGGTGTTCTATGATGAATGGTAACATCCGCCATAGCTTTTCTAACAAATTCTGGTACAGGAGTTGGTCCTGGTGTTAATAGCATTTGTAAATCCTCAAAATAAAAATTCTTTTTTTAGTAAAGCGGAATATTTTATCCAAATAAAAATTACGAAGAGGTTAAGTATAAAGTTTGGAATTTTTATAAAGTATTTACAAGAATTATTGACAAAAAAAATAATAATTGTTATAATCCACTATAATTTATTACTTTTTTACATAAGTAATAGATAAAAACTATTTAAAAGGACATAATGTGGCGAAAGAGTTAAAAGAAAAAAAAGTTGCAAAAATTGCAAAAAAAGCGGCAAAAAAAGTAGCAAAGAAAAAAGATGTTAAAAAAGTAGCTAAAAAAGTTACAAAAAAAGTTGTAAAACTAAAACTATCTAAACCTAAAAAAGCAAAAGCAGCGGCAAAAAAAGCGGCAAAAAAAGCTGCATAATTTATTTGTCGGAAGTAGTTTTTCTACTTTCGGCACCGATTTAAACACTATCTTCCCTAAAAAAATATAAATTTTAAAATTTTTCAAAAGCCCATAAATTCGCTCTTTGAAATAGTTTTATTACTAGTTAGTAGTATATAAAATTTTATTTACCCTTGACTTTTATTACTAATTAGTAATATAATTTCATCCAAGGAGTTAATATGAACAGAAAAAGTCTGATTAGTTACGGTAGAAAAACCGATAAAGCAATGAAAACTTGGGTACAAATTTCAAAAACCTATAATCGTTTCTTTACACAAGAACTTAAATATTTTTCTGAACATGATTTAACTTTTATTCAATTTAAAGTTTTGGAAGTTCTTTACCACAGAGGAGATTTAACAATCGGTGCAATTACTAAATTAACCCTTAGTACTCCCGGGAATATTACTGTTGTGGTAAAAAATTTAAAAAGAGACGGGTGGATTACTTCTATTGTTAATCCGGACGATAAAAGAGCAAATATTCTTTCAATTACGCAAAAAGGAAAAGATAAAATGCAATCACTTTTCCCTCAACACGCAAAAAATATCCATGATTATATGGATATATTAGATGAAGAAGAAATTGATACTCTTTATACTTTGTTGAGAAAAGTTTATAAAACATAAACTTTTTTTTAATTTATATTACTAATTAGTAACTACGGGAGAAAAACATGAAATTAATCAAAATAGGTGTAGCTTCACTTATAGCAGCAAGTGCACTTTACGCAGGAACGTATAATGTAGATGCAAGTCATTCAAATGTCGGATTTAAAGTAAAACATTTAATGATCTCAAATGTTAGAGGAAACTTTGACAATTTTAAAGGCTCTTTTGTTTATGACGAAAAAAGCGGAAAAATCGAATCGGTAGACGGTACAGTCGTTGTTGATTCAATTAATACAGACAATGTAAAAAGGGACGGTCACTTAAAATCGGCAGATTTTTTTGATGAAAAGAAATATCCTAATATCACTTTTAAAGTTAATAAAATAGAAAACAACAAAGCTTACGGTAAATTCACTATAAAAGGTGTTACAAAAGATGTTGTTTTTGATATTGAAAAAACAGGTGCAGTTACCGATCCTTGGGGAAATAAAAGAGTAGGTTTGGAAATTGAAGGTGAAATTAACAGAAAAGATTACGGACTTAACTGGAATAAAGCTCTTGAAGCAGGCGGTGTAGTAGTAGGTGAAGAAGTAAAAATCAATGTTGAACTAGAAGGTATTCTAGCGAAATAAAGGCAGAAAGATGTTACCGAGTTTATATATTTCACACGGTTCGCCGTATTTGATGTTGATGAAAAATGAAACAACGAAATTTTTAGAAGAGTTATCGTCAAAATTTGAAAAACCTAAATTCATCTTGGTAATATCAGCCCATTGGGTAACAAATAATTTAAAAATTTTATATAAACAAAACCCTTCATTGATTTATGATTTCTATAATTTTCCAAAAGAGTTATATGAACTAACTTATGATGCCGCCGGAAGTTTAGAAATGAGTGACAAAATAATAGAATTGTTAAACTCACATAATATTGAGATTGAAAAGGATATGAGTAGAAACGGGTTTGACCATGGTGTATGGCTACCTCTTAGATTTATGTATCCAAAAGCAGAGATACCTGTTATTCAACTTTCTCTGCCATATACAAACGTATCCGACTTATATAATATCGGCAACGCTTTGCAAGGTTTAAGAGAAGATACTCTTATTATTGCAAGCGGAGCCATGACTCATAATCTAAGAGATATATCATGGGAAGAGCCAAATGAGATAAAAAGATATGCAAAAGATTTTAGAGATTGGATGGTTGAAAAATTAGAAAACGGTAAATACCGACAACTTTTAAACTTCAGTCAAGAAGCTCCTTTTGTGCAACACAACCATCCGACTCTTGAACATTTATTACCTCTTTTTATAGCCTTGGGAAGCTCAAAATCAAAAATCGGCAAAAGTTTACATAATGTTTTTATGTATGGAAATCAATCAATGGATACAATAATATTTAAGGAGTAAATTATGGTATTAATTTTTGTATCAAGCTTAAATGAAAATGTAAAATTAGCAAATAAAATACAAATACAATTAAAAGAAAATAGTATAGAAAGTAAAATAGTAAATTTAGTAGAGATGAACCTTCCTATGTATGATACGAATAAAGAACAAAATGACGGTATTCCCCAAAAAGCTTTAGATTTGGGAGAAGAGATGAAAAGTGCTGCAGGATATGTTTTTGTAGCTCCTGAATATAACTTTAATGTTCCTCCTGTGTTAGTAAATATGATAGCTTGGGTTTCAAGAATAGGAGATGATTTCAGAGAACTGTTCTCTTCTAAAATAATTCAACTGGCAACCCACTCGGGAAGCAACGGAATTGATTTATTAAATTCAATGAGAAATCAGTTTACAAAATTGGGTTCTATTGTTATGCCAAGAGAGATTATAACTTCATATACTTCCGCTTTAAGAGAAGACAGTTCAAAAGAGATTTTAAAACAATTTACAACTTTTATAAAAGATAAATAATGTTAAAAAAAATCAACAAAGAGCAAATGGGTAAAGCAGACCACGGTTGGCTAAAGAGTAGATTCCATTTCTCTTTTGCTGATTATTTCAATGCAAACCGTATGAACTTCGGAGTTTTAAGAGTCTTAAACGATGATATAATCAAACCAAACACCGGCTTTGACACTCATCCCCACTCTAACATGGAAATTATCTCTTATATTGTAAAAGGAGAGATAAGCCATAAAGATTCAATGGAAAATCAAGAGAGTTTAAAAAGAGGAGAAGTTCAATATTTAAGTGCAGGAGACGGAATTTTTCACAGTGAATATAATCTTCATAAAAGCGAAGAGTTAAGACTTCTTCAAATTTGGATAATTCCTCCTAAAAAAGGCTTAGAAAAACTTTACGGCTCTTATCGTTTCAAAGAAGAAGAGAGAAAAAACAGACTTCTAAAAATAGTATCTTCCATAAAAGATAATGCAAAAGTAAAGATTTATCAAGATATAAATATATATGTAGCAGAATTTGATAAAAATATGAAAACATCTTTTAATATAGAAAAAAACAGACAAATATATTTTGTTCAGATTGAAGGTTCAAGTAGAATCAATAATATTGAACTAAATTTTGCGGAAGCTTTAGAGATTGTAGATGAAGAAGTTTTAGAAATTGAAGCTTTAGAAAAATCTCATTTTCTTTTTATTGAGATGAAAAAATCCTAATGTATTGAGTTTAGATAAACTCAACACATTTTTCACCTTTTGCTATTTCACCGATTACATAACCGTCCGTATTTGCTAAAACAGAATCAACATTTTTAGGATTTACGACTAAAATCATCCCTACACCCATATTAAACGTTCTGTACATCTCTTCGGTTTCAACGAATTGTCCCATATATTCAAAAATAGGAAGTACTTTTATTTTACTTCTATCTACAAGGGCTTTTAAGTTATCAGGAAGAACTCTTGGAAGATTTTCAGTAATTCCACCGCCTGTAATATGAGCTAATGCATTTATTTTATCTTTATTGGCTTTGAACTCTTTTACGTAAATTCTAGTAGGTTCAAGAAGTACATCTTTTAATAATTTACCGTCAAACTCATCTTCAAGAGTCATTCCCAGTTTTTCCAAAAGAAGTTTTCTAACAAGGGAAAAACCGTTTGAGTGGATACCCGAAGAGGGTAAAGCAATCAAAGTGTCACCCTCTTCTATTTTTTCAATTCTATTTAGTTCAGATTTTTCTGCAATACCTACACAAAAACCTGCCAAATCAAAATCACCCTCTTTGTACATTCCTGGCATTTCTGCCGTTTCACCGCCTACTAAAGCACACTGGCTTCTAATACAACCTTCAGCTATACCTTTTACAACATCGGTTGCTTCATCTACTTCAAGCTTTGCAGTTGCGTAATAATCCAAGAAAAATAGCGGTTCCCCAAAGTTACATAGAAGATCATTTGTACACATTGCCACTAAATCAATTCCAACAGTATCAAACTTTTTAGAATCAATTGCCAATTTTAATTTTGTTCCAACTCCGTCTGTTCCTGATAATAAAACAGGTTCTTTATAACCGGTCGGTAACTCAAAAGCACCTGCAAAAGATCCGATACCACCTAAAACTCCCGGGATTAGAGTTGATTTTACGTGGGGTTTAATATTTTCTACAAACTGATTTCCGGCATCAATATCTACACCGGCATCTTTGTAACTTACTGTTGACATTATTTTCCTTATTATTAATGAAATTGATACATTTTCTAAGCCTCATAAGTAAAATCTAACTTAATTTTTTTAGCTTCAATAATATATCTTTGTAATTTAAAAAACTTGTGGTATTATATCGAAATTTTTATAAAATAAGGACTTGAAGACAATGAAAGAAAATCAAGCTTTTAATGAAATGATGGTACATACGCCATTATGTACTCATAAAGAGCCCCAAAATGTTTCAATCGTGGGAACAGCTAGCCAAGGGCTTAAAAAAGAGGCTGCAAAGCATAATGGAAATATTGAATTTATAGATTTAGCAACTTTTAATGCAAAAAATGAAAAAGATGTCGATATAGTAATTTTAACGGATATAAACATAGATGAAATTGTTTTAGCAAATATTCGAAGAGTTTTGAAAGATGACGGGTTAATCACATTTTCAACTGAAAGTTTTCACAAAAATGAAGATAAATTAAAAGCAGATTTACAACTAGTCGGTCAAAGTTTCTGGATTGCAATGCCTTTTAGATTCGGTCATGAAACAGCAATTTTAGCTTCAAAAAAATATCATCCTACAGCAGATATAATTTTGCAAAGATCTGATTTATTAAACGATTTAGAGTATTATTCAACAGAGATTCATACAGCTTCGTTTGTATTTCCGGCAGCTCAACACAAAGCCTTGACAGGTATAGCAAAAAGATAAATATTATTAAAAAAATCTTAATAATAAAAAATAAATCATTATTTTAGTAAACTATCATTATGAATAATGATTTATTTAAATATGCAATTGCATTAACAGGTGGAATAGCAACAGGTAAAAGCACAGTTTGTAATCTACTCAAACTCCATGGCTTTCTGACGATTGATGCAGATAAAATAGCCCATAAACTACTTGATCAAAATAGTTCAAAGATCGCTTTAATGTTTGGAGACGAGTATGTAGAAGATGGTAAAGTTTTAAGAAAAAAACTAGGTAAAATCATCTTTTCAAATGAAGAAAACAAACTAAAACTTGAAGCTTTGCTTCACCCTTTGATAAAAGATGAGATAGAAAAAGAGTCAAGGGTTTTTGAGGAACAAAAAAAACCTTATTTTATAGATATTCCTCTTTTTTTTGAAAAGATGAATTATCCTATTTCTAAATCTCTTGTAGTCTATACTCCAAAAGAGATACAAATACAAAGGTTAATGCAAAGAGATAATATAACAGAAGAAGAAGCCCTTCTTAAGATATCAAATCAAATGGATATTGAAGAAAAAAAATCTATGGCAGATTTAATAATAGACAACTCTTCAAATTTAAAAAATTTACAAAATGAGGTTGAAAGAGTTATTAAGGAGATTTTATGACTTATGCGAAATATTCTGCAAGTGGAAACGACTTTGTGATTTTACACTGCTTTGTAGAAAAAGATTTTACACAAGAAGCAATAAAACTTTGCAATAGAACGGAAGGGATCGGAGCCGATGGATTCGTTGTTTTACTCCCTTCTAAAGAAGCAGATTTTAAATGGAAATTTTATAATAGCGACGGAAGTGCAGCTGCTATGTGCGGAAATGCAACAAGAGCAGTTGCCCACTATGCTTTTAATAATAATCTAGCTTCTTCAAAAATGAAATTCTTGACTGATGCGGGAATTATAGAATCTGAAGTTATGAATAATAACATAGTAAAAACACAAATGACCGAGCCAAAAGTTATAAAAGAGCAGTTTGAACAAGAGGGTTTTATTTGGTATTTAATTGATACTGGAGTACCTCATTTAGTAACTTTTGTCGACGATTTAGAAAAATATGACCATGAGTTATGTGCAAAAATGAGATATGAACATAATGCAAACGTAAATTTTGCAAAAATGCAAAACGGGAAAATAAAAGTCAGAACATATGAAAGAGGAGTAGAAGGAGAGACTCTTGCTTGCGGAACAGGAATGGTTGCTTGTTTTTTAAGAGCCCAAGATTTGAATTTGGTAAAAGATACTGCTCTTATTTATCCAAAAAGCAATGAAGAATTAACAGTTTCAAAAGTGGGAGAAAAAATCTATTTTCAAGGTGCGGTAAAAAAAGTTTTTACTGCAACAATAGAGTAAGCATATGAAATTTTTCATAAAAATTTTATTTCTCTCTTCTCTTGTCGGCGGTTCTGCTTTTGCAAGCATCGGTTTCCCTGATAAATATTATAAGATGTCTTCAAAGAAGGCTAAAGAGTTCTTTTTTAACTATTTTGAAAAAAGAATTGAAATTGAAAATATAAAAATCTTGGCAGACAGGCTTTTTGTAAAATCTTTATTAAACTCCCCTCTTCCTAAAAAAGACTCTTTAGAATACAAAAAACTTGAACTTTTGCAAAAGAAATACAAAGTTCAAAATATGTTCGATTATTCTAAGTTTTTAAGAAGAATAGATATAATTCCTCCTTCGATGGCTCTTGCCCAAGCAGCAACAGAGAGTGGCTGGGGGAAAAGCAGATTTTTTAAAAAAGCAAACAATATCTTCGGACACTGGACTTATAATCCGAAAATAGGAATGGTTCCTTTGGAAAGAAAAGAGGGAGCAAAACATTTAGTAAGGGTTTTTTCAACCCTTGAAGACTCAATTGCGGCTTATATGCTAAATTTAAACAGGACACCTGCTTATAAAAAGTTTAGAGATTTAAGAGAAAAAATGAGATCTACAAAAATATTTATAAATGGCTTGGTATTAAGTGCAACAATGACAAAATACTCAGGTATAGGTCATGATTACGTTAAAATATTGCAATCAATAATCAGAAAAAGCCAGTTAATAAATTATGATATAAAATTTTACGAAAAAATTAAAAATTTAGATTAAGAGAGGTTAAAAATGAAATTTACAGCACCACTTAAATCTAACTCAACAAAAATTATGCTTTTAGGAAGCGGAGAGTTAGGAAAAGAAGTAATAATAGAAGCACAAAGATTAGGAATCGAAACAGTTGCGGTAGATTCGTATAACAACGCACCTGCTCAACTTGTAGCAAATAAAGCTTATACAATAAATATGAAAAACAAAGATGAAGTTTTAGATGTGATAAGAAGAGAAAAACCTACATATATACTGCCTGAAGTTGAAGCCATCAGTATTCAAGCACTATTTGATGCAGAAAACGAAGGTTTTCACGTAATTCCTAATGCAGAAGCTGTAAATAAAACAATGAATAGAAAAAATATAAGAGAGTTTGCAGCAGAGAGATTAAATCTTCCTACAAGCGATTATAGATTTGTTACTACTTTCGAAGGTTTGGAAGAAGCAGCTAAAGAGATTGGATACCCTTGCGTAATTAAACCCGTAATGAGTTCATCGGGACATGGGCAAAGTATTGCAAGAAACAGCTCAAATCTGGTAGAATCTTGGGAATTGGCAAAAGAAGCAAGAGGAGATGCTAGTGAACTAATAGTTGAAGAGTTTATCACTTTTGATTATGAAATTACAATGCTAACGGCAAGAAATGAAAACCAAACAGTATTTTGTGAGCCAATAGGACATATTCAAAAAAACGGTGACTATGTATTTTCATGGCAACCTATGGAAATGAGTGAAGAAGCAAAACAAAAAGCTCAAGAAATTGCAAAAACGGTAACCGACGGTTTAGGCGGAAGAGGTATTTTCGGAGTTGAACTATTTATAAAAGGGGATGAAGTCTATTTTAGTGAAGTTAGTCCAAGACCTCATGATACGGGAATGGTTACTATGATTACCCAATCTCAAAGTGAGTTTGCACTTCATGTAAGAGCGGTACTTGGATTACCTTTAGATTATATTGACTACGGATGCGGAGCTAGTGCGGCATATAAAGCACAAGAAGATACTTTTACTCCTACAATAGATATAGAAGATAGTGCTTTTACAAAAAACAGTTTTGTAAGAGTTTTCGGGAAACCTCAGTCTCATGAAGGCAGAAGAATGGCAGTAGCTTTGGTATTTGACAAAGATTCAAGCCAAAATGCTTTGGATAAATCAAAAGAGATTATCTCAAAATTTACCGATTGTTAATTATGAAAAAAAATCTTTTACTACTTATTCTTACGGTATTTTTATTCAGCGGATGTTTTTCATTCTCTTCTTTAAACCCTTTTTCCGATTCAGAAGAAAAAGAGGATTTAAATAAAACAGCAATAGAGATACCCGAAGAAGCACCTCAATGGTTAAAAGACGAAAAAGAGAAAGATGCTCTTTTTGCTATTGGAGTTACAAAAAACGTAAATATAGATAATATAAAATTCTATCAGCAAAAAGCATTAATAAATGCAGGACACAATTTAACAAGAAAAATTTTTATAAAAACAGTATTGATATACAAAGCTTATTTAGAAAAAGCTCCTGAAAATAAAGTTTTTGAAAATGATATAAAAGAGGCGGCAAAACAAGTTGCCCTAAAATCTCTTGATTTGGCAAAGGTAAAAGGTTTTTGGGAAAATTCAAATAAAAAACTTTTTGCAAGAATTAAAGTAGATACGAAAATTGTTGCAGAACAAATTCAATTAAACAGCAAAAAACTTTTTAAAGTTGACGTAAAACTATATGAAAGTATACTTTCAAACAGAGCAGAAGCTGAACTTATAAAAAAACTAGAAGAGAAAGAAGAGGGTTTCTTAGACTTTTTTTAAGCCGTAGAAAAAATGATTAAGCGTATCTTCTACGATATTGGAAGTATCGTATTTTTTAAATAGATAACTTTCAATATAACCGTCGGAGAGCTTTTTAAAAAGCATAGGAAGATGAATATGATTTATACTTCCGTCATTGAATATCACTTTAAACTGCTCTTGTAAAAACTCATAAAGTTTTATAACCACAGGGTGATTTGCAACATCTAATTTATGAAAAAAGAAAGGATCGTTTGTAATAGGTTCATCTTTACTCTCATCAATATGTATAAAAATTTCATATTTGTATTTTAAATAGAGTCTTAGATTTTCCATAGGATCATCGCCTTTATTTTCATTGAGTTTATTTAAAAAATTTTCAAATTTCAGCAATAGATATTCTAAATAGAGTTCATCTTTTGAATTAAAAAGATTATAAATCGTACCTATTGAAGTCTCTAAAATAACAGCTAGTTCGGAAATCTTAAAATTTTTATACCCTTTTGAATCTATATATTTGACAATCTCTTTTAAATATAATTCTTTTTTTATTTTATTTATTTTTTTTGTAATTTTTCGTTTCAAGACCAGACTTTTTATTTTTATTATATTTATTTTTTATTTAAAATATATTTGGAATATAATTTATTATTTTGAACTTAATTCACTATTAATTTAATTTTCAATAAACTACGCTATTCCAAACTCATTGGAGTTTTATGCAAATCAAAATATTAAAAGATATCAAAACAGAGTCTCTTCTAATATATGTTAGAAGCGTATTAGAAGATTTAACTAATCAATTAGAGAATAACAAGTATAAAATAGACTTAAAAAATCCCGAAATCAGTGCAGAAATTAAAAAAAACATCTACTTTTTGCATAACAATTTAGAGAAGTCTGTCTTAACCCAAAAAGAACTTGCCCGCAAACTTATCTCAACAAAAGACGAAAAAAACAGATATAAAGCCCTCGCTTTTTATTATAATACCCTTTTACAAGAGATACAAGCCTCTTTAAAAGAGGGAAATCATTGGATTCCCGAACATATAGTTTTTTCACTGCTTTGTGAATGGGTTATTGAAGAAGAGAAGCCAATTTCAAGTTTTACTTTTTTAAATGATGTTGATTATATAAAACTGCTCTCATTTTATGAAGAACCCAAATCCACAAAAGAGTATAGAAAAAATCTTTTAAAAATGTATAAAATATCTAGTTCAATGATAGAAAAATTAAAAGATTCAAAGTTTAAAAATAATAAACCTAAAAAAAGTAAAGTGAAATGATTTATAAAAATATTTTTGCGGGGATTACAGTAGGGATTATAGCACTTCCTTTATCTATGGCTTTGGCAATTGCAGTAGGTGTTCCGCCGCAAAACGGACTTTATACGGCAATTATTGCAGGAATAATAGCCTCTATTTTCGGAAGCAGCAAAGTTAATATTTCAGGTCCTACGGCAGCTTTTGTCGTAATTTTAATTCCTATAGTTCAAGAATTCGGCTTAGCGGGACTTTTAATTTGCGGATTGGGTTCGGGTTTTATTCTTATTTTAATAGGTCTGTTTAAATTCGGGAAATTAATAGAATTAATACCTTATCCAGTAACTGTCGGTTTTACCACGGGAATTGCGGTAGTAATTGCAATTTTTCAGATAAAAGATTTTTTTGGCTTAAAAATTGAAAAATTCGACGGTCATTTTCATGAAAAAGTTTTAACTCTTTTTAATTCTTTTCATACCATAAGTTTTAGTGAAACGATAATAGGTCTTTTAACACTTTTTATCCTTATTTCTTGGTCAAAAACAAAAAGTAAAATTCCTCCTGCACTTATTGCTTTATCAATTTGTACTGTTTTGGTTTATATTTTAAACAATAATTACGGTTTTGATATTTCAACAATCAAATCAACTTTTTCTTATGATATAAACGGTTTAAAAGGAGAAGGTATTCCTCCTATTGCTTTACAGTTTTCTCTTCCTTGGGAAAATATAAATTTTGACCTTTTTAATTTAGATACTGTTTATAAACTTCTTCCTCACAGTGTAGCTATTGCTATTTTAGGAGCTTTAGAATCTTTGCTTTGTGCTGTTATAACAGACGGTATGACAAAAAACAATACTAATCCGAATAAAGAGCTTATAGGACAAGGGTTGGCAAATATTGCCGTTCCTTTTTTCGGAGGAATTCCTGCAACTGCAGCAATTGCAAGAAGTGCGGCAAATATAAGATCAGGAGCAACAGGTAAATTATCATCAATTGTTCATGCAATCTTCGTATTACTCTCAATTTTACTGTTTGCTCCTTATTTATCATATCTTCCAATGGCATCTTTATCTGCTCTGCTTTTAGTTGTGGCATGGAATATGTCTGAGATTAAACACTTTATAAATATAATAAAAATAGCGCCTAGACATGATATTTACGTACTTTTAACCTGCTTTATATTAACAGTATTCTTAGATATGCAAATAGCTATCGGAGTGGGTATGGGATTAGCTTCAATTCTTTTTATTAAAAGAACTATTGATTTATATTCAATTGATCTTTTAAATGATAGTTATAACTCTATAGATTTGACAATTCCCCAAAATGTCTCCGTATATAGTATAAACGGACCAATGTTTTTTGGTGCGGCACAAAGCGCTCTTAGAACTCTTGTTTCTACAAATAACGATATAGACACGCTTATAATAGATATGAAAAATGTTCCTATGATAGATATGACGGGCTTGGTTGCTTTTAATTCAATTATTCAAAACCTTTTGGATAATGAAAAAAAATTAATTGTATGCGGATTAAACGATAGAATAAAAAGAAAATTTGAGAAAGCAAAAATAGTGTTTGACAATAAAAATATCTATAACTTTAAAGATATAAATAGTGCCATTGAGCATTTAAATATAATAAAAGAATAATATAAAAAAGGCAGAAAATGCCTTTTTTATGAAGCTTTCCTAAAAACTTTTTTCTCAATATTATTAATACAAAACTCTTTTGACAAAAGATCGCAAAAATTTTTCATATGTGCACCTAAACCTTTATAAAAATTGCTTTTTGCATTGTTTTTGGTATCTTCAGCCCATACATTAACCCAAGATAAAAAATTCTCTTCTAAAAAATTTTTTAATACTTCTTTATATACCTCATCTTTATTTGCATTATAAAGAAGCATACTTAGAAATTCTAACTCAATTGCAATAAAATCCGCAGGTTGTTCCAATAATACTTTTGTAAAAAAAGAACATCTGGTATAAAACTCTTTTACCCTGTCAGACTCTTCTGAGTATAATTCCCCTGTTACATCTAAATAAAATGAACCGTACGGCGGTGCTTTTAAGCTAATCTCATCGCAAATAAATAGATCTACGTAATCAGTAGCCAAATCTAAATAATTTTCTTGAAAATGAGAATTTTTCCAGAATTTATTTCCTTGTAAACTATTTGAATCATCGGAGTGGATAAACCACTCCAATAAAATTTCCTCTTTTTTTATTTTTTCCCATTCCTCTTCTTTTAAAGGGTTATATAAAAATTGTGAAAATAGTGATGCCATATAACCTAAGACTTTATAATCATTCATAATAATCTCCTTATCCTAAAAAAATATGAGAAGTAATCATCCCATAAAATAAAATCCTTGTTAAAAATACTCCCACTAACGATAAAACAAATGCAAATTTCGGCAATAAAGAGTCTTCTTTTTCTTGCATAAAAAGAAGAACTAAACTTATTCCGCAAAAAATTATTCCAAGACTAACCAAAAGAGGATAGTTGCCGTTTGTTAGATCAAACACATTTTCTATTACATCTAATCTAAGACTTCCTAAGTGATAAGTATAAAGAACCAAAGCAAGAACAAAAAGAATAAATCCGACAGCCGTAGCCGTAACCGAGATTTTATGTTCTATACTGTTTTTTGCAATAAATGCGGCATATGTTACTGCACCTAATAATAAAGCCGAGGCAAAAAAGAGTAAAAGAGTCAAAGATAGATTCCAAGTTGGAATAGTATTTGACATAGATCCGTAAATATTTCCCATTGCATAAAGCATAGCAAATCCTACGACAGGCAAACTATAAATCACGATTTTATTCCCTTTTAAAAGAACAAGAAGTCCTACAAGTACCATAAGTCCTAAACCTAAGATTTCCAAAGGAAGCCATGAAATAACAAAACTGCCGTTTTGCGTAAAACCAAAAATTCTAGTTATCATATAAGGTGCATGAAAAGGATCTCCCAAGTGAAAAACAGAAGAAAACATTCCTAAAATTACAAGAGATAAAAAAACAATTGCAAATTTTTTATATCTTTCATCTTTTTGTGCTGCTGCACCGTTGCTATATGCATAGATAAGAGAAAAACCTACTGCACTTTGTGCAATTACCGTAAACAAAATTAGAGGCAATTCCTCTATAAATGAATTATATAATGTCATAAGTCACCTCCTGATAACTTTGAGGAATATGCGCTTCTCCCGAACCGTTTTGAGAAGGTTGCGCATTTTTTTCAGGTTTAATACATAAATTAGGTCTTGTTTTTTCATATTCGGGAAGTGGAGCAACCCCTGCAATATGTCCGTGTTTTTCCCTTAATTCACTAATAGGTCCGGCTTCTATTGCTCTATAAGGACAAGCTTCTACACATACAGGTTCAAGCCCTTCATCAAGTCTTTCGCTGCACCCGTTACATTTTGACATATGTCCTGCACGTTCATCAAATTGAGGAGCCCCGTAAGGACAAGCCATTGCACATGATTTACAACCGATACATTTATCGGCATCGACACTAACTATTCCGTATTTATCTTTATGCATTGCACCTGTAGGACAAGCTTTTATACAAGCAGGATCATCACAATGGTTGCAAGACAAAGAGGTATAATATGTAAATACATTTGTTTGTTCAAATGCTCCGCTCTCTTTTTGAAGCCATTTTCCGCCTTCATATTCAACTACTCTTCTAAAACTTATGCCTACAGGAGATTTTTTATAATCTTTACATGCCAATTGGCAAGTTCTGCATCCCACACATCTTGTTTGGTCAATATAAAAACCAAATTGTTTATTTTTTTCCATAATATCTCCTTTTAAGCTCTATATTTCTCTATTTCAACTAATGCTGAATGTTGAGGGTTTGCTTTTGAGATTGCAGTTCCTTCTTGATCTGTCAAAGTATTAATACAACCTCCAACATCAATTCCATTCTCTTTTTTATACCATCCTCCTTGAGGACAAGCAGTAACACCCGGCATAATTTTCGGTGTAACTTTTACAGTTAGGATAATTCGTCCGTGATTATTGTAAACAAAAGCTTTGTCTCCTGTTTCCAACTCTCTTTTTTTGGCATCAAGAGGATTTATCCAAAGTTCATTCGGATTTATTTCTCTAATAGGTGCACTTTCCCAGAAACTTGAGTGGGTTCTTCCTTTATAGTGATATCCAAAGATTTGTAAAGGATATTTTTTTCTAAGAGGATCCAAAGGTCCGTATTTTGATTCTACAAATTCAGGAAGCGGAGTTATTTTTTGCCCCTCTTTCAAAATCCACGTTTTTGACATTTTATCAAGCTCTGTACTATATATTTCAACTTTTCCCGTTGGAGTTTTCAAAGGATTTTTTACGGGATCATTTACAAACTCTTCATGGATAATAAAAGGTTTTTTATATCTAGGAAGTTTTAAAATCCCCATTTTTTTCATCTGTTCAAAAGTCGGCATTGAAGGATTGTTTTCAAATTTGATATTCCACAAATGTTCTAACCATTGAACTTGTGTTCTTCCTTCGGTAAATCTATCTTTTAGCTCTTCTCCTCCTAGTTTTTCTGCTAATTTCGTACACATATCATAATTTGTCATACATTCGCCAAGAGGTTCAATAGCTTTTTGAGAGTAGATAATATACGGTCTGTCATTTGAATAACCTGCACTTGAACGTACAAAATCTTCTTGTTCCAACGGAGTTGCATCAGGTAAAATAATATCTGCAAATTTATTACTTGAAGTTCTTGTTACATTTATATCGACTATAAATTCACATAAACTTTCATCTTCTAATATTTTTGCAGTTTTATTTGTATCACTATGTTGATTTATAAGACAGTTACCTCCTGTATTTAATATAAATTTTATATTTTGTTTTAACTGTTTAGTATTTCTAATACCGTCAGTTATATCTCTCATCTCTTTTCCTCTTACGACTGCATCAGTCCATAAGAAACATGGAATAGAGTCTTTAATCGGATTTTTAAAAGGTAAATGTGCCGGTTCAATCCAGCCTGTCGTATGTTCTCTTCCTCCGCAATTTGTTCCGGGTAAACCGAGATTTCCTGTCATTACAGATAAAGTAGCAATAGCTCTTGCAGATTGTTCTCCGTTTGAGTGTCTTTGCGCACCCCAACCTTGGGCAATAAAACAAGGTTTTGTAGTTGCCATTTCCCTTGCAAGTTTTATAATTGTTTCAGCAGGAATTTTTGTGATTCTTTCAGCCCATTGAGGAGTTTTTTCTGTTTTATCATCTCCTCTTCCCATAACATAATCTTCATATGAACCGTTTGCAGGTGCATTTTCAGGTAAAGTATCGGAAGAAAAACCTACGCAATATTTATCCAAAAACTCTTTATCATGTAAATCTTCGCTAATCATTACATAAGCCAAAGCTGCAACTAAAGCTGCATCTGTCCCAGGTTCAATGGGAATCCATTGGTCACAAGAACCGACTAGACTATCAGAATATCTAGGATCAATATGAATAATTTTTACTCTATTCTCTTCTAAAACATTTTTATAGGCATATCCTGTTCCACCTCCGCTCATTCTAGTTTCAACGGGGTTATTCCCAAACATAACAACAAGTTTTGCATTTTGGATTTGCATAATATCACTTCCTCTATGGGTACCGTAGAAATATTTTAATGCATTTGAAATTTGTCCTGTCGAATATGAGTTATGATAGTTGATATAACCACCGAACATACCCATAAGTCTCATAAAAGGACCTTTTGTACATCTGTTCATTATTGCACCTGTGGTACCTGTTGCATAAGGAATTAAGATTGCTTCATTTCCGTATTTTGCTTTAACCTCTTTAAGTTTTGAGGCAATAGTATCCAAAGCTTCATCCCAAGAGATTCTTACAAATTTTCCCTCACCTCTTTTTCCTACTCTTTTTAAAGGATATCTTAATCTGTTTGGATTATAGACTCTAAATCTGTTTGATCTTCCTCTTAGACAGGCTCTTACTTGATGAGAACCGAATTCATCTCCTTGGGTATTATCTGTTTCGATATGATCTATTTTCCCGTCGTTAACAAATACTCTTACAGGGCATTTACTACCGCAGTTAATAGTACATCCAGCCCATTTTACTGAGTCATACTCTAATTTTTTAACTTTTTCGTTTTTACTTGCAAGAGTTGGAATAGGCAAAATAGAAGTAGCTGCAACACTACCGCCTAAAACTCCACTCCATCGCAAGAATTGTCGTCGACTAACTTTATGCATGATGTCTCCTTTGTTTTATATCTTTTATAAAACTAATCTTATAAAAAAAAGTTAGCAAAAAGTTGTCAGTTTTTAATAAGTGGTAAAATATTTATAAGAAGATATAGATATAATAGAGAAAAAATTGGATATGCAATGAAATTTTTATTATCGACTCTATTAATATTGTCAATCTATTCAATAGATTTATATGCCAAAAGTAAACATATATTGATTTTACAATCATATAATAAAGGATTGGTCTGGACTGATAATATCTCAAAAGGTATTGAAGATACACTCCTTTTGCAAAAAAATCATTATGAATTGACAACTGAGTATATGGATACAAAAAAGATAAACAGTAAAGAGTATATCGACTCTTTATATCAACTCTTTGCAATGAAGATGAAAAAGCAGACTTTTGATGCAATTATAGTTGCAGATAACGAAGCTGTCGAGTTTGCTTTAGAGTATGAAAAAACACTTTTTAAAAATACCCCTATGGTTTTTTGCGGTATAGATAAAAGAGACCCCGGTTTGGATATAAATATAATACTAAAAAAGAATATACCTTTAATCTTAGAGAGTAAAGAGATTAAAATAAATATGAATTTTATAAGCAAGATTTTACCTAATTTAAAAGAGCTTTATATAATCAATGACTATACGGGAGCTTCCGTACTTGTAAATCATACATATGAAAAAGAGGCAGAAGAGTTAGAAAAAAAAGGAATAAAAACCGTACTAAATTTTGACGGGAATTTGGAAAAAATAACAGAAGATATTAAAAATCTTCCCAAAAACAGTGCCGTGCTTTTCGGAAGTTTATTTAGGGATAAATACGGAAACTATATTCCTTATTATGAAGTAAACAAAGTCTTAACTTCCTCAAAAGTTCCTCTTTTTTCAGTATCTGATTCTCATTTTGGCAAAGGTGTAATAGGAGGTTATCTTTTAAGAGGTTATGAATTAGGAGAAGCGGCAGCAAAAGAGACTATTAAAATTTTAGAAAAAGATTCTACACCTTCTAAGAATCCTATTATAGTTCCTTCTCAATGGGCTTTTGACTATAAAATAGCTCAAAAATATCATATAAATATGTCAAAAATACCAAAAGAGTCAATCATAATAAATTTACCTAAAAGTTTTTTTGAAAGAAATAGAAAAATTGTCGAATACGCTTTTATTCTTTTTCCTTTTTTACTTATCTCACTTATTTTTGCAGTAATCAATAACTATCAAAAATACAGATTAAGTCAAAAATTAAAAGCCCAAAGCGAGTTACAAGAAGTACTTCTTGATAATATACACAGCTCTATTTTCTGGATTGATAACCAAGATAGAGTAAAAGGCTGCAACAGCTCTTTTTGCAACTTGTTAAAGCTCTCCCAAGAAGAGATAATAGGAAAAGAGATTTGTAAAATATTTTTTGATCTTTGCAATTTACCTATTAAAAAGAGTTTGCAGCAGTTAAAAGAGACAGAGTTTACGTATGAAGATAAAATTTATAGATTAAGAAGTCAAATTTTTCTTGACAATAAAGGAGAAAATGGAGGTATAGTCTCTATTATTACGGATATAACGGAGAAAAAACAGTTTGAAGCAAATATGCAGTTTATTGTTCAACAATCAAAATTATCCGAAGTAGGAGAGATGTTATCCGCAATAGTACATCAATGGAAAAATCCTTTAGTTGAGCTCTCGGCTGTTGCTCATAAAATGATGTATTATGACAAAAAGAAAAAACTCACAAGTGATAATATAAAAGAGTTTTACAATAATATTATGACCCAAACCATTTATATGAGCGAGACTATAGATGGTTTTAGGGATTTTATAAAACCTTCAAATAAACCGAAAACTTTTAATGTGGATACAGGATTAAAAGAGGTTTTGATGCTTTTATCACACTCTTTAAAATATTCTCATATTGAGTTAGATTATGTAAATAATTCAAAAGAGTATTGTTTTGCATACGGATATCCAAATGAGTTCAAACAAGTTATAGTCAGTATTATAAACAATGCAAGAGATGCTGTTGTCGAAGCAAAAGATTCAACCCCCTCTTTAACAGGCAAAATTGTTTTAACCCTTTATAAAAACAGTGATAATATCGAACTTTTTATCGAAGATAACGGTAAAGGCATAGAAGATGAGATTAGAGATAAAATATTTAATCCTTTCTTCTCAACAAAAAATAGTGGAGATGGTTTTGGCTTATATATGGCAAAATTAATTATTGAAAATAAAATGCAGGGAAAAATAAATATTTTACCCTCTGAAAAGTGTACAAAGTTTTGTATTTCAATACCAATATCGGAAAGTATTAATTAATGAAAATTTTACTATTGGAAGATAATGTAAATTTAGCAGAAATAATAAAAGAGATGTTCGAAGAAAAAGGTCTTAGCGTAGACTGGTTTCAAGACGGACAAGAAGCCTTATATGCAATTATAAACGGCTATGACTGCTTTATTTTGGATATAAACGTACCTACATTAAGCGGATTAAAACTTTTAGAAGAGATTAGAGACCGAGATAAAAATACTCCCACAATAATAATAAGCTCAAATATAGAGTTAGAAACAATCCAAAAGGCATATGTACACGGCTGTAACGACTTTTTGAAAAAACCTTTTTATATATACGAATTGGAACGTAAGGTTGACCTTTTATGCAAAAATGAAAAGAAAATCGATTTTTGCAACGGCTTTAGCTATAACTTGGAAGAAGAGATGCTCTTTGATGAAAAAAACGATTCTGTAAAATTGACTCAAAAAGAGAAAAGACTCTTAACTCTGCTATGTAAAACTCCAAATAAAACAGTTACCTTAGAAACAATAGAACAATATGTTTGGGAAGGTGAAATAGTAGGTATCTCGGGAATCCGCTCTTTGATAAAAAGAGTTCGCTCAAAAATATGCAAAGAGTTCATCCAGACTGAAAACTATGGGTATAAGCTGGTAAATTAATACTAAAACTCAAGTAACCAGCTAAAATAATAAATATTTATATTTAATTTAAGAAACTATTTTATATACTAAGATTAATTTTTATCAAAAAGGAACTATATGAAAAAAGTATTGACTAGTGCAGTTACTGCAATAATCTTAACTACGTCTTCTGCATTTGCTGCAGTAAACTCTCAAACAGGTTGTGGACTTGGATCACAAATAATCAAAGATGACTCTTCAGCAGTTTTACTTGCACTTCAAGCTACAACAAACGGAACATCTGGTAACCAAACATTCGGTATAAGTTCTGGAACTTCAGGATGTAAAAAAACAAAACTTGTAATGAATGACAAAGCTGAAGAATTTGTTGCATCAAATATGGACCAACTTTCAAAAGAGATTGCAATGGGTCAAGGAGAAGCAGTAGAAACACTAGCTGAACTATTAGAAGTTCAAGATAAAGCAGAATTTATCGCATCTTTACAAAAAAACTATACAAAAATTTACACATCATCTAACTCATCAATGGCTGACGTATTAGATAATGTATCTCAATTATAAAAACATAAGTGATTTTTCACTTATGTTCTTTTAAGGCATATCCTATAAAAAAACACTTTCTCTTTTTTCTTATATTTATTAATTTTTTATTTGCGGATAATTTTCAAATCTATCAAAAAAAAGCAATTGGTCAAGAACTTTGGAAGGATAAATACTGGAAACTTTTGCTTCATGCAAACGGAAATAAAAGCGAAATTGATTCAGAAAACTTTTTTCTATCAAAAAACGGAAAAATCTCTCCTAAAGATGAATTGTTAGCAACTATCAAGGAGTTATATAATCAAGATGTTTTAAACGATGATGCCGTTATTTGCAGATTTCCTGCACGAATTAAATGGCTAAAAGAAAAATTAGAATTAAAAGATTTACCGAAAACAAAATGTAAAAAATATACTCAATGGATAAAAGAGATGGATGCGACAACCGCTTCTTTAATCTTTTCATCTGCACATATCAATTCTCCTGCTTCAATGTTCGGACATACCTTTATACGAATTGACTCTTCTTATAAATCAAGACTTCTTTCCCATGCTATAAATTATGCAGCAAGTGCAAACCAAGATACGGAAAACGGTTTTATCTTTGCTATAAAAGGTCTGTTAGGAGGCTATTACGGAAGATATTCTCTTTTGCCTTATTATGATAAGTTAAAAGAGTATAGAGATACGGAACAAAGAGATATTTGGGAGTATAATTTAAATCTTTCAAAAAATGAAGTAGCAAGAATGGTTGATCATATTTGGGAACTTTCTGAAACTTATTCCAACTATTATTTTTTTGATGAAAACTGTTCATATAATATGCTTTGGCTCCTTGAAGTTGCAAGACCTTCTGTTAATTTAAGAGATTATTTTATATATCAAGTAAGTCCGCCAGAAACAATTTTTGCAATTGAGAAAGAGCATTTGGTAAAAGATAAAACATATAGAGCCTCAAAAAGAACGACTTTACTGGCATATGAAAAGAGCCTAAAAGATTCCCATATAAAGATAGTAGAAGGATTATCTTTAGGAGAGATAAAAAGTGATGAAATTTTAAATAACAACAGAATCGACAAAAAAGATAAACAACTTATTTTTGATGCTTCCCTTGAACTTTCTGAATACAATTACATACAAAGAAAACTAAAAAAAGAGAACTATCTTAAGATATTTCATAACCTATCTAAATCACGTGCACTTTTAGGAAAAGGCGAAAAATTAAAACTAAAAACACCTGATAATCCCGATCAAGGGCATAGACAACTTAAAATATCAGTAGGAAGCAATGTTAATACCCAAAACGGGAATAACTATTATACCCTTGGATTAAGACCTACATATCATGATATAACAAATAATGATGTTGGATTTTTAAAAGGAACGCAGATTGAATTTTTTGATTCACAAATAAAAGTAGAAGATACAAACTTTAAGATTGATTATTTTAAACTTCTTACCATAAGCTCAATTGCCCCTCAAACAAAGTTTTTTAACCCTTTATCTTGGATGACCTCTTGGCAGTTTGACAGAGAAGGCAAAGACGATAAACTTGATTTTAACGGAAGAGTCAGTGTTGGAAGTGCCTGGAAATTTATGGAAGATAATTATACTTATACTATGGCTGATCTCTTTATCTATGACAAAGGAGATACCCATAGCAGTTTAGGTTTTACCGCCGGAGCCGTACTTTATGAAGGGAAAAAATATAAAACAAATATAGAATTAACATATAAATATTTTGACAATAAAGAGAGCCAAAGTTTGGTTCATCTAACACAAAGTTATTTTCCTAAACAAAATATTGATTTAAAATTTAAATATAAATATATCGAAAAATTTTATACCGATCAAAGTGTTATAGGACTTGAGTTTAATTATTTCTTTTAAGAATCACTACTTAACGCAAATTTTACGGCTGCTTTAACATGAAGTTCCGTAGTATTAAACATAGGCAAGTTTGGAATATCCGACTGTCTTAACAATAGAAAAATTTCAGTACAACCCAAAATAAGCCCTTGGGCACCTTGTTGATTCATTTTTTTAGATATTTCAATATATTTTCTTCTTGAATCTTCTGAAATAATTCCTTTAACCAGTTCGTTAAAGATGATTTCATCAATTATCTTTTGCTCTTCTTCATTAGGAATTATAAGCTCGATATTATGTTTGTTTTTAAACCTATTTTTAAAAAAGCTAGATTCCATTGTTGCTTTTGTTCCTAGAAGACCTACTTTTTTTAAACCTGCTTTTTTAATAGCTTCTGCCGTAGGATCAACAATATGAATAAACGGAATTTTAATCGTATCTGAAATATCATCCAAAACCTTATGCATTGTGTTAGAAACACAGATAAGAAAATCTGCTCCGCCTTTTTCAACATTGGCTGCGTTATGCATTAAATATTTTTTTGCATCATCCCATTTTTTATTACGAACAAAATATTCAATATTTCCAAAGTTAACACTATAAAGAAGTATTTCCGCAATATCCCAATTGCCTAAACACTTATTTACCTCTGCATTAATCATTTTATAATACTCTGCCGTAGCTTCATTGCTCATCCCACCTAAAATACCGATTGTTTTCATTTTTATAGGTCTTTGCATTTTTTTACCTTTTAATATAAATTTTGGAGAAGTTTATATTATTTGGATAAAAAAGTATTGTATGAACTTGCTATTTAATGAAGTTCTGCTTGTTATTAATTTTGTGGGATTTCTTTTATTTTTAATTATTATTTTGGAAAGTGATAGTTGCTTTGGAAAAATTGAGATACTTATAGACACTAAATTGGTACAAGAGTAAGATAATGTGATGTAAAAGCTTAAATATAGGTGAATAGCACGCCTGTAGGAAATTCATAAAGTAGTTTTAAAAAGCATAAGTAGCCATAAAAAAGCATTTCCTTTCTTTAAATAAATATTATTTATAGCTGTTTTTAGCACAAATTTTGAACAACCAATTATAGAAAGTAAAATACTCATTTAAAAGAATACTATATTAGAATTTTACTTAAGCTCATTTTCCTTAATATGAAAAAACAATTCTTTAATCATTTTTGACAATGGTTGTTTATTAAAATCTATTTCTTTATAATAATTACAAAATTTTTGTTTATATATTTTATCTTGTGAATCAATACTTAACGAAAAAAATTTTTTTAAATATCTCCTATTTTCTATAGGATGTTTTTTCATTTCTAAAAAAATATCATTTACATATTGACTATGAACTTTATCATACAAACCATCTAAATTAAATAATTCTGTATTTTTAATATTATCTTTACTTTCTAACAATATTACATGTTTTTCATTACTTAAAGGAGCAAACTTAAATTTTATATCATCACTTTTTATTTGATAAGGACTTTTACATTTATTGTATGTATCATAATTACTTTTTATTTTATTACAAAAAGTACATGAAGGTAGCAAGTTCGAAATACTAAGAGATAGAAAAGGATAAATTGATTTAGGATAGAAATGTTCTATATCCGGTGACCATTTTTTATAATCTTTTCCTAACTGTTTTTTTTTATAAATAGGATTAATAAAATTTCTATTACAATATGGACATACATGTACATTTTTAAACATTTCAAAAAATGATTTTTTAAAAGTTGAACTACTTAATTCATTTTTGTATAAATCTTCAAATATAGTTTGATATTTTTTAAAACTGTCATGTTTTTCATCATCAGTCCTATGTACCAGTAAAGTTTCAATTTTAGAATCTAAATAAAGCTTCATTCTTTCAAAACTACCAATTAAAATTAAATATATATTATCTTTAATATCTCTTAATTCTGTTTTTAAATCTGGATGTATAGATCTATCTCTCAATAACTCATTAATTTTATCTATAACTACGTTTCTATATCTATAAATGGATAAATACTTTGCATTATCATAACCTCTAAACTCATCCAAAATAGAATAATCGCCATTTTCAAGGTCAACCTTTTCTATTTTTGATTCAACTAGCTTTTTTAAATTAAATATACTATCAAATAAAGCTCTATTATCTATATCAAATTCATCAATGAATATTCTATTTTTGAAAGAATTATCTACATTTACCATTGACTATCTTTTATTTTATAAAGTTTTTTCCATATTTCAATCTGTTGTTCTCTATCATATTTAATCAATTCATTTTCAATTTCTTCAGAAGGTAAATCTCTCAACTTATCTATAATATCTTGAATATTATCTTCATCCCCAATTATCTTAACAAGATCTAACAATTCATTTCTTAATATAGGTTCACCAATAAATTCAATTGTATTTTGAATTATTTCTTTACTCTTTATAATATCGTTTTTAACTTTATCTAAATACTTCTTATCATCATATACTTTTATAAAAATTTCAAAAGATATATCTTTCCATGTATCAGACTTTATACGATTCTCTTTGTAATACCTTTTTCTATAAGTTGAAATAATCTTCTTTAAATTATATTTATTAATAATTGGCTTAATAAACTTTAGAATCATTTTACTATTTGCTCTTGTTTTTTCAAACTCTTCTATGATCTTATAAAGATTGATAATATCAATAAGCTCATTTATTTTATTTTGAGCAAACTCTCCCATGAATTGTTCCATAAAAAAACTATCATGATAAAGATCATAAATATTTGCACCAAAAGTTCTCTTTTTATTATTAATATTTGTTGAAATATTTTCACTATATTCTATTTCAACTTCTTTATCATTTTCAATAATTCTTTTCTTTTCTTTTTTTAGAAAGACTACCCTATCATCTGTTATATCAGATAAGATCATTGGTGAATGTGTAGCATATAGTATATAAAAATTATTACTATAACTATTCAAAAAATTTATCAAATCATATACTAATTTTCTTTGCCATTCTAAATGAAGTTTTAAATCTGCTTCATCTAATATAATAATAATATCTTTACTAGAATCAATATTTTGTATCGCATCATTTATTCTTGCAAAAATAAATAATATTGCTTTTTGTCCTGAAGAGAGGGGAGGATTTAATTCTAATTCAAAAAAATCAAATTCGTACTCTAATAATTTTTTATTATATTTAAAAAAAACATCTATATTTTCATCCAAATAAATAATACAATTTTCATCAATTTTATTGATAAACTCATTATCAAATTCCTCAATTATAAAATATTCTTCTATATTTTTTTTTGAATTTTTATCAAAGAAATCAACTAATTCTTCTGTATCATTTACCTTCATAAATACTTTTAATAAATTTAAAACTAAAATTAATTTTTTATATTCATTTTGATTATCAAATAATTTATAAAAAGAATTAACAAATACAATCTTTTTTAATTCTAAATTTATTTTTTTATTATTTATTACTTCATACGTATAATTCTCTATTAAAGAATTTACTACAGTTTGTATTTGCTTATCATTTATATTATAAAAATTATTGTAATTCTCTATCAAGTTATCTTCAACTAAGGAATTAACTATTTTTTTATAATCTTCTAATTTAAAATTATAAAAATGTATTTTTTCTAATTTTAATAAATTGTGAATTCTTACAAATAACCTTGGCAAAAGAAACATTTCTACTGATTCTTTAAAAGATCTCTTCTCACGATTTAATAATCTAATATTTATAAAATTATACCCCCTCCTTTCAAATAAAGAATTTCTATCTAAATATCCCAAAATGTAATTAAACAATTCAAGTAAATATATAATTTTTATAAATAAAAGAAATTCAGAGTTATTTTCTAGTTCAGAAAAAACTTTCTCATAGTTTCCTTGAGGGGTACTTTTTAAATAATCAAGAAATATTTGCGTACTAGATTCTAAAATTTCTGAAACTTGATTTTTAAAAAACTTTTCTAAATAATATTTATCAAAACTACCATCATGAGAAATTACTCTTTCCATTTTATTCTCATTTAATTCTTTAGTAATTAGAATAAAAGATTCTTTTATTAAATCTTCATATTCAAATAAAGAAGGCCTAAAAAACTTTTTATTAATTAAATATTCTAAGCTTTTAAAGTATTTTTTACATAATTTAAAATCATTTTCAAATATGGCATATAACTTTTCAAATTCCATATAACTATTATATATTTCTTCATTAATTATATGCTTTAAAAAATTACTATTACTGCAATCTATTATTTTCAAAAATACTCTTTTATCAAAATCAGCAGTCATAATTTTAAATAATTCAATTGCATTTTTCTCTATATCATAATAAAATTGATCAAAGAATACATCACTTGCCTTTAATTTTAATGAGTTAATTGAAACATTATTATTCCTATTATATTTAAAATATTTTTTTAAATCATCATTTTCTATTTCTTTTAAAGCTGAATTTAAATCACAACCTTTATCTTCTGCATCCTTCATTAATTTTCGATTTGAAATGTTATATTTTGGATTTAAATCATCATCAAATATATCTATAATTGGACAATAATAAATATATTCAAAGTCTCGTTTATTCTTTAGTAATTTATCATTAATGTGGACTTTCAATTCATCTTTTGAAATATAAAAATTTCCTTCATTAGATTCAAAAACGATTAGAGAATAATTATTATTCTTATCTCTAATTGAATTAACCAAAATACTTTTTCCTGATCCATTTTCTCCAATTATTACACCAATATCTATATTATTTGAATAAAAATTCTCATCAAAATTTTGATTTTTCTTCATATTAAAATTAAATTCATTCTTTTTAGACTGTGATATATGATATTTTTTACTAAACTGTATAATTGTACCTTTTGGGAAAGGTCCTTTATTCTCATAAAAATATATAAATAATAATCTCAATGTAACTCTCTATTTTCTTCTTATTTAAAGAATTTATTTTACCGTTATTAATATTAATTATTTAAATATAAATAATATTTTAGAAGTTTTAAATTTATCAAAATTGTAATATAATAAATCTATACAGTTATTATAATTAATCAGGAGACTATATGGAAAAAAGTTTTATTCTAAACAAAATTGTATTACATAGGATTAATAAAACACAAGGTGTAAAAGATGGTGAAGTTAAAGAAAGAAAAGCTTTACTCGACATATCAGATGAAGATATAGAGAAGTTTGCACAAACAGTTTCTTTTTCTTATCACAAAAGAACAACTAAAGAATATGGACAATTTAAAGAACGACCAGAGCCTACATTTAAAAGACTAATTGATAAATATATAACACTACCTAGTGATGAATCTTTTCTAGATTTTTCTCAAGTAGCTGCACAACATTTAACAGATGAAATGAATAAAAAACCACAGTCAACAGGTGGTTATTTAATTGTAGCAGATTATAAAATGAGAGATAGATTTATAATGATTGTTTTACTAAATAAAAAATTTGGATTTACTGCAAATGATTCAAGTTTAGTAATTAAAATGATAAATGAACTAAATACAGATCAAATAGCCATGGCAGGTTTTATTAACATTGATTCATATTCAAGTGACGAAGAACGTAAATATCTTTCTTTTATGAAAGGAGTTAAAGATGTTAGTGAATACTTTGTTGATTTTATGGGTGCAGATGAAAAGAAAGAGAGTTCAAAAGAGACAACAAAATTATTTGTGTCTACATTAAATAATTATCTAAAAGAAACTTTTGATGAAGAAAAGATTCAATCTTTGCAAATGAGAATATATAATTTATGTGATGAAAAGATAAAAAATAAAGAGCCTTTAACAATGGAATCTGTATCAAACTTTATAGATCCTGACAATCCAAAAGGTTTTTTTGATTATATCAATGAAAATCAAATTGAATTAAGTAATACAATTGAAAGCATTAACCGATCAGAGATAAAAAAACTTGAACTGTTCAAATATACAGGAAAGGGAATAAAATTAAGTTTTCAAAGAAAACTATATGATGATGGAGATATTTATTTATCAGAAAATAAGGATAAATTGATTATAAAGATTGATGATAAATTAAAACAAGTGATTGAAGAAGAATTGTAAAATGAATATTATGAAATTAATTGATGATTTGATTATAAACAAAGATAATAATATAGATTTTGTTAATGAAGGACAAGACATTTCTATAGATATAAAAATTGAAAAATCTGATTATATTTCACTTTTGCAAGACTTTGATGAGAATTCTATTTTAAAAGAAATTAAAATTAATAATACTAACTGTAATCTTACAAGTATAGAAATAAATAAAACTTATAGCCTTCAATTAAGTATTTCCTACTTAAGAAAAGTATACAAATATTTTATTTTTAAAGATTTTGATGAATTTTTAAATGTTAATAGAGTTAATAATATATCTGAGTTTTACTATATTCATGAGTTTAAATATAGCTCATTATCAACAGAAAAAAAACTAGATTTTATTATGCAATATGAAAAAATATCTCAACTATTTAATATTATTAATCAAATATCAATAGATAAAGATAAAGAAGGACTATCAGACTATAAATATACTATTTTTGATAAGCGAAAGATATTTATACATTCATTATATAATAAGAAAGATATTTTAATTTTTCAAAATATAAAAAATATTGATGAACTTATTAACACATTTACTGATGAAATTTTAGTAAATGCAGAAAAAAGAATAAATAAAATTTTTTTAATTAATGCGTTAGAAGATACTTTATCTAAGGATAAGAAACAAATCAATATTAATGAAATTTTTCCTTTGCTATCAAAAGTTTATGATGAATACCAAATTCATCACAGAGCTTATATAAATTCACTTGATCCTGCAAAGCTAAAAGAAGATGCAAATAAAGCATTAAAAGAATATTTTTCAAAACTAAATACACTTTTAAGTGATGTAAATAGTAAAATAATATTTCTTCCTATTGCATTTATTGTTAGTTTAGGTCAAATGAGTTCACAAACTCAAGCAAAAAATTTCATTATACTTCTTGGTATGTCTATTTTTTGTCTTATCTTATATAAGTTTTCCGTTATACAACGAGATATATTAAATGCATTATCAAAAGAAATTGAATCAAAAAAAGAGGAATGTAAAGAAGTAAATAAATTATATAATTCAGTGGAATCAACTTTAGCTAGTCTTGAAAAATTAACTTTTTCTATAAAAGATCGATTTAATTGGACGATAAAATTAAATACAATGATTTTCGTCATTGTATTTCTTTCTTTTCTTTTTTACTCAAATATACAATGGGATGATTACATTAAAATTAATGGGAAACCTATAAGTTCTCTATTTTCCAAAATGGATACTAAAAAAAAATTTAATTCTGAATCATTCAGTACACTACAAAATATTAATTCAAAATATTGATATTATATAATTTTAGCACAATAAAAAAATTTAGGTAAAAGTATTGATTTTATGAGTTGTACTGCAAAATGGCACGCCTGGTAGGATTCGAACCCACAACCACCGGGGCCGAAACCCGGCGCTCTATCCAGTTGAGCCACAGACGCGCTTGTATTTTATTGATAATCCAAATTTTTGCATTAGATTATTATATTAGAGTGCGAATTCTACACACTCTATGTTTAAAATACTCTGAATTACTTTCGCTTTAGACTATTGTAATAAAATACTCAAACAACTTATTAGGAATATTGTTAAAGTATATATTGCGATAGTTTTCACTGAAATTATTTTGCTTGTTTGCAAATTTGCATCTAATTTGATTTTATAAATACTCATTTTTATATCCTTTCTCTATATTTTATTACTATAATAAAGAAATTATTCACTTTTGTCAAGAGTTTAGTCATAGCTACGATTTTAAGGTTAGTATATACCTTTTTGAATAATTAATCTTAAAAAAGAGAAGGTAGTTTTAGGTTTAAGTTTTATTTAATATCTTTTTTTATTATTTTACTAATTGACTTAAAATGCGTCAATTAGTATAAGAAAGAAGAAGACTATTCCTAGGTATCCGTTTACTGTAAAGAAAGCTTTATCTATTTTCGTAAAATCTCTATGTACTATAATATGTTCATAAGTGAGCATTACTGCACTTATTATTACTGCTAAATAGGCAAATAATCCCGAATTTGAAGTGATTACAAATAGAAGCCAAAATACAACCGTACACAAATGAAAAACTTTTGAGATTAGCATTGTTTTTTTAGCACCGAATCTGCTTGGTATTGAATGAAGTCCCAACTTTTTATCTACTTCAATATCTTGCAAAGAGTATAAAAGATCAAATCCTGCAACCCAAAACATCACTCCGATACTTAATAAAACAGACCATAAAGTTATTGTTTCACTTACTGCTACAACTCCCGCAATAGGAGCAAGTCCTAAAGAGATTCCAAGAATTATATGTGCAAAATATGAAAACCTTTTAAAATATGAGTATGAGCCTATTACTATTAAAATAGGTATAGATAGATAGAATGCCAAGTCATTTATAAAATACGCAACAACAATAAAAGCCAAAGCATTTAAAATCACAAAAGCCAGCATTTGGGTAGCACTTACTCTTCCGTCTACATTTGGACGGTTTATTGTTCTTGGATTTAGAGCATCTATATCTCTATCCATATATCTATTAAAACCCATTGCAAAGTTTCTTGCCGTAACTGCGGCTAAAACTCCCAAAATCAAAAGTTTAAATCCAAACCAGGCACTTGCATTTACCTCCACAGAAGAGGTTATCATTGCAATAAAAATAAAAGGTAAAGCAAAGACTGAGTGTTTGAACATGACTAGTTCACTAAAATTATTTAATATTCTTTTTATATTTTCCATGGACGAAAGTATATCAAACAAGAGTAAAATTTACCCTTATTTTGATACAATTTTTTTATGAAAGAAATTGCAATTATAGGCTCAACAGCCTCAGGAAAAACTGCTTTATCTATTGATATCGCAAAAAAGACAGACTCTATAATTCTATCCCTTGACTCTTTATCGGTTTACAAAGAGATTGATATAGCTTCGGCAAAACCAACAAAAGAAGAGAGAGGAGATATTGTTCATTTTGGAATAGATGAAGTCTATCCCAATGAAAAATTTGGAGTTATTGAGTTTATAAAAATTTACAAAAAAGCAAAAGAGTATGCAACAAAACATAATAAAAACCTTATAATAGTGGGCGGTACGGGATTTTATTTAAAAGCATTAGTTGAAGGTTTATCAACAGGTATAGAAAAAGAAGTTCCTTTGGAAAGCTCTTTGGAAGAGACCTATGAACTTTTATATAAATTAGATAAAAAATATATGGAAAAAATTTCAAAAAATGATTCTTATCGTATCAGAAAAGCCTTCTCTATATATAAACAAAGCGGTATGGCTCCAAGTGACTATTTTGAATTAAATCCAAAAGAACCCGTAGCAAAAGATTTAAAAATTTTCGAAATACTTTGGGACAGGGAAGAGCTGAAAAAACGGATTGCTTTAAGAACACATCAAATGATAAAAGACGGAATTATAGATGAAGTGATTCACTTGGAAAGCAAATATACAAGAGAACCCAATTGTATGAGTTCTATTGGAATTATAGAGACTTTGGAGTATTTAGACGGAAAATTGGATAAAAAAGAGTTAGAAGAAAAAATTAGTTCAAACACTGCAAAACTTGCGAAAAGACAAAATACTTTTAATAAAAGTCAGTTTAAAGATAAAACTTCAAACTTTATAGAGAACTTAAATTCAGATATACTTAAGTTTTTTTAGATATAATCCCAATCCATTTAAAGAGTTTAATAAAGGGCGACAAAGATTCGACCTTTTATTTGACATTTGCCAAATTAAGGAAAATCAAGTGAAAAAAGATATTCACCCAGATTACAAAACTTGTACAGTTACTTGTGCTTGTGGAAATACATTTGAAACAAAATCAAATGTAGAATCAATGAGAATTGACATTTGTTCAGCTTGCCACCCATTTTTCACTGGTGAGCAAAAAATCGTTGATGCTGCTGGTAGAGTAGAGAAATTCAAAGCTAAATACGCGAAAAAATAGCTTTCTGCCAAAAGTGTTAACTTTAGTTCCCACTCCAATAGGAAATTTAGAGGATATCTCTAAACGTGCTATAAAAGCCCTATTGGAGGCTGAGCTAATTTTTTGTGAAGATACTAGAGTTACAAAAAAACTTCTACAACTTTTATCTCAAAAAGAGAATCTCCAATTTAACTGTACTGATTTCAGATCTTTTCATTTACATAATGAAAAACAGATATTAAAAAACTTGTCAAAAGATGAATTTGATAAAAACGTTGTTTACGTAAGTGATGCAGGAATGCCTTGTGTTTCGGATCCGGGAGCCTCACTTGTTCAATTTTGTATAGAAAATAAAATAGATTATGACGTTATTCCGGGAGCAAATGCTCTTTTGACAGCTTTTGCAATGAGCGGATTTGAAAATACGGAGTTTACTTTTTACGGCTTTTTAGCCCACAAAGGAAAAGAGAGACATCAAAAATTGGCTCAAGTTATGCAAAGTAACATTCTATCTATTCTTTATGAATCTCCCCACAGACTTTTAAAAACATTAGAAGAGATAAAAAACATAGATGAAAACAGAACTCTTTTTTTAATAAAAGAGCTTACTAAAATGCATCAAAAATATTATAAAGAGAGTGCAAAAAATATTTTTGATATATTAAAAAATGAAAATATAAAAGGTGAATGGGTGATTATTGTAGAGCCTACCCCCACAAAAGGTGAAAATCTTGAGGTTTCAGATATTGAAAATCTTGATTTGCCGCCTAAAACAAAAGCAAAACTTATTGCCAAAATAACAGGCAAAAATGTAAAAGAGATTTATCAACAACTTTTAGATAAAATTTAGCCCATGATTATATATGGAAAACAAGTAGTACTCTACGTACTAGATAGACATTCAGACCTTATTGAAGAAGTGATGTTCTCAAAAGATATTGAGCCCAAACTATTTAAAAGATTTGTTAGTCTAAATAAAAAAATTATCAAGTTAGATAATAAAAAAGCACAAAGTTTGGCAAAGGGTGGAAACCATCAAGGTTTTTTTCTAAAACTTCGTGAATTTGAGACTGAAACTTTAAAAAATATAAAAGATTCAAGTTTTGTTGTTGTTTTAGACGGACTTACAGATGTGGGGAATATCGGAGCTATTTGCAGAACTGCTTATTCACTGGATGTTGATGCGATAATAGCAAGCAATATCAAACAGTTGAACTTTGAAGGAATAGCAAGAACAAGCAGCGGTGCTCTTTTTGATATCCCTTTTTGTCATAGCCAAAACTCATTGGATGTTGCCAATGAATTAAAACAGTACGGATTTAAACTTTACGGTGCTTCTATGGACGGAGTTGACTTAAAAGAGTTTAAAAACAGCAGTGAAAAAACGGCATTGGTTCTTGGAAGTGAAGGGAAAGGACTTTCAAATAAAATGTTAAAAAAACTTGATCAGAAAATTTCAATTAAGATGTCAAATAGTTTTGACTCTTTAAATGTCTCTGTTGCAGGTGGAATATTGATTTATAACTTAAAAAAATAAGAGTGAAAAATGATAAAAAAACTAAGTTTGATTTTTATTAGTGCAATTATTCTAAACGCTTCTACACTTGATGAAAAGATTCAAAACATTATTGGATATCAAGAGTTTAACGAAAATAGAAGTTTAATAGAGTATCTATTTCAAAATGATTCGGCATATTATGCAAATGGAAGTATAAACTATATTGCCGTAATTGAAAAACTCAAAGATAACGGGCTTTTAAAAGTTGTTTTAAATAAACCTCAGGATATTTCAATAACTTTTAAAATCTCTGATGATGCTATAAAATCTATGAAAATCATTTCAGACTCATTGACAGCATTGGGTTATTACCACTATTTTACAAAAGATTTAATCTATGATGACAATAAAACGATAACATGGACTATAAATCTGAAAACAGAGGCCGCCATTGACCCTCTTATGTTATCAAAAGAGTTAGCAAAAAACAATTGCCGATTTGTTGATATCAAACAAGAGGGGTATACAAAGTGGATGTACAAAATAGATACATCAAACTCTACTCTTTCAAATGCTTATAATATAACAAACAATGAAAGAGTAGATTTTAGAAAACCGTTGACACCGTATTTTATAAAAGTTGATAATGCAAATATTATAGAAATTCATTCAAAATACGGTAATCATTGGTTTCCTCAAATAGTTTTTTACGATAAACATCTGAATATTTTAAATATCGTAAAAGAGAATGAAAGAAAGGATTCTCTTCAGTTAGAAATTCCTGAAGAGACAAATTATATAAAAATAGAAGATATTTACACGCTTGCAAATATAAAGCGTGGTCTAAGTGTAATAATTAAGGAGTAATTTTAAAATGTTTCCAGAAATTGAATTTGAGAGAATGAAGAGACTTCCAAACTATGTCTTTGCAGAAGTTAATGCTATTAAAATGGAAGCAAGAAGAGCAGGTGAAGATATTATAGATTTTTCAATGGGTAATCCTGACGGTCCTGCACCTCAACATATCACGGATAAATTAAAAGAGGCGGCAGATAAACCGAAAAATCACGGATACAGTGTAAGTGCGGGGATCTATAAATTAAGACTTGCCGTTTGTAACTGGTATAAAAGAAAATTCGGAGTTGATTATCTTGATCCGAATAAACACGCAGTTGCGACAATGGGTTCAAAAGAGGGTTACGTTCACTTAATCCAAGCAATCGTAAATGTAGGAGATGTTGCAGTTGTTCCGGATCCTACTTATCCTATTCACTCATACGCTTTTATGTTAGCAGGTGGTGCAATTCACAATTTTGAGCTACCTTTTGATGAAGAGAACTTTAAAGTTGATGAAGATTTGTTTTTTGAAAGATTAACTAAAACATTAAGAGAATCTATTCCAAAAGTAAAATACGTATTGGTAAACTTTCCACACAACCCGTCTTGTGCGACGGTTACACCTGAGTTTTATCAAAGACTTGTTGATATGGCAAAAAAAGAGAGATTTTATATTATCTCGGATATTGCTTATGCGGATATAACTTTTGACGGTTATAAAACACCTTCAATTTTCCAAGCTAAAGGTGCTATTGATGTGGCAGTAGAATCATTTACTTTGTCAAAATCATATAATATGGCAGGTTGGAGAGTAGGTTTTATAGTTGGAAATGAAAAACTAATCGGAGCTTTGAAAAGAATTAAATCTTGGCTTGATTACGGAATGTTTACTCCGATTCAAGTTGCAGCTACAGTTGCTCTTGACGGACCTCAAGAGTGTGTGGCAGAGCATATTGAAAAATATAGAAAAAGAAGAGACCTTATGGTTGAAGTCTTTAAAGATGCGGGTTGGGAAATGAGTGTACCGAATGCTTCAATGTTTATCTGGGCTAAAATTCCGGAAAAAGCAAGACATCTTGGAAGTATGGAGTTTTCTAAACAGCTTTTAACAGAAGCAAAAGTTGCAGTAAGTCCGGGAATTGGATTCGGTCACTACGGAGATCAATACGTAAGAATTGCATTAATTGAAAATGAAAAAAGAATTAGACAAGCTGCAAAAAATATAAAGAAATATTTAAATAGTTTATAGGATAGTTTATGAGAATAGGAATAATTGGAGTAGGAACAGTAGGAGCTAGCGTTGCAAATATTTTAAGAGATAACAAAAATGTTATTACTGCAAGAGCTGGTTGTGAGATTATACCTGCAATTGGTGTTGTCAGCAATTTAAACAAAAAAAGAGATGTTGAGATAGAACTTACAGACGATGTTGAAAAAGTTTTAAACGACGAATCTATTGATGTAATCGTAGAACTAATGGGCGGAATAGAAAAACCTTATGAGATTATAAAAAAAGCGTTAAAAAACGGTAAAGCAGTAGTTACGGCAAACAAAGCTTTACTTGCATACCATAGATACGAACTTCAAGAAATTGCAGGAGATACCGCTTTTGAATACGAAGCTGCTGTTGCAGGAGGTATTCCAATTATTAATGCACTAAGAGACGGTCTTACTGCAAATCATATTGAATCTATCAGAGGAATTATGAACGGTACTTGTAACTATATGCTTACAAAAATGATAAATGAAGGTGTAGATTACGAAACTATTTTAAAAGAGGCGCAAGAGTTAGGTTACGCAGAAGCAGATCCTACTTTTGACGTGGGTGGTTTTGATGCTGCTCATAAGCTTTTGATTTTGGGTTCTATTGCTTACGGAATAGATGCAAAACCTGAAGATATTTTAATAGAAGGAATCCAGAATATTTCCCATGAAGATATAGATTTTGCAAATGAGTTTAACTACTCAATCAAACTTTTAACTATTGCAAAAAAAGTAGGAAAAGAGATAGAACTTAGAGTTCACCCTTCACTTATTCCAACAACTGAAATGATTTCAAAAGTTGACGGAGTTATGAACGGAGTATCCGTAGTAGGTGATAAAGTCGGAGAGACTATGTATTACGGTGCCGGAGCCGGAGGAGACGCAACTGCTTCAGCAGTTATTGCAAATATTATTGATATAGCACGTCGAGGTAAAGGTTCTCCGATGCTTGGGTTTGAAAAACCTCACGGAGAAGATATAAGACTTATGTCAAAAGATGATATTAGAACAAAATATTATCTAAGATTTAGAGTTGAAGATAAAGCAGGCGTTTTAGCTAAAATTGCAACAATTTTAGGGGAAAGAAACATCTCTATAGAAAAAATGATTCAAAAACCTCTAAACAGAACATGTTCTCATATTCTATTATCAACTCATACTTCAGTTGAAAAAGATATTATCGAAGCACTTAAAACAATAGAAGAAGCAGGAGTAGTTACAGCTAAACCTGCTATGATTAGAATTGAGGATTAATCCTTAACTCTAATCTTCCTAAAGTATTAAAACGCTACTATTTCACAAAAAATAATTGGAAATCCCTGTGAAAAATGAGAAAAACCACCTTCTAAACGACAATATACCAAGTCTAATAAAACAAATAGCAATCCCTGCAAGTACGGGTATGCTTTTTAATACTTTATATAATGTCGTAGATACTTTTTATGCAGGACTGATTTCCACTCAAGCTATTTCAGCACTGTCTTTATCTTTTATGATTTTTTTTACGGTAATCGGACTTGGATACGGATTTTCTACTGCAATAACTGCTTTAATAGGAAATGCAAGCGGAAAAAACAAATTCTTTCTAGCCTCTTTGTATGCCCACAAGGGAATTCTTTTTATGCAGTTATTGGCTATTTTGTTAACTCTTCTTGGTTTCTGGTTTTCTCCTTATTTATTCAAAATCTTAGGAGCAAGCGGAGAGTATTTACAGACTGCACTTGATTATATAAATATTATTTTAGCCGGTACAATATTTTTTATGACAAATTTTGCATTAAACGCTGTTTTAGTCTCAAGAGGGGATACAAAATCATATAGAAATAGTTTAATTTTCGGTTTTTTTGCAAACTTGGCTTTGAACCCTCTTTTTATCTATGGATTTTGGTTTATTCCTGCAATGGGAATATCCGGAATTGCTTTTGCGACCGTACTTATTCAGATAATAAACAATTTTTATCTGCTTTATAAAGTTTTGCAGACAAAACTTATACATTTTCAAAATTTCAGATATTTTTTACCCCATAAAAAAATATATAAAGATTTAATCTCCCAAGGAATTCCTTCTAGTTTAAATATGCTTATTATGTCTATAGGATCACTTTTTTTAATGTATTTCGTATCTCTTTACGGAGTTAAGGCAGTTGCGGGTTACGGTATTGGATTTAGAGTTGAACAATTAATGCTTCTACCTACTTTGGGACTTAGTTCCGCTGTTTTATCTATTGTTTCAAACAATTTCGGAGCAAAAAGATATGACAGGGTTATACAAACAGTTAGCAAAGCTTTAAAATACGGCTTTATTATCTCAACTTTTGGGATTATCTTTTTATATGTTTTTGGAAAACTTCTTGTTGAGCAGTTTGATAATGACGTAGAAGTTATTAACTACGGATTTAATTATATTCTTGTTGAAGTTTGGATTTTCTATGCTTATGTTGTTTTATTTATCTCAGTTTCAACTCTGCAAGGAATAAAAAAACCAAAAATGATTTTATATATTGCTCTTTATCGGCAGATTATAGCCAAATTTATTATTGCTTATACTATTGTAGTAATTTTCAAGTTGGATTATATCTATCTTTGGGTCGGAGTTTTGATTATGATCTACTCTGCAGCAGTTTTTGCACACTTTTATACAAAAAACCTGCTACAGAAATCTTGCGGGAAAAATCTGTTATAAAGTAAGTTTTACTGCTCTATAGCTTCAACTTCAATAAGCAGTTTAACCTCTTCACCTACGGCAACTCCACCGAACTCTAAAGCTTTGTTCCATTTCAAACCGTAATCCATTCTATTTACTTTTCCTTCTAAAGAGAACCCTACTCTGTTTTCTCCTTTAAAACCTTTTCCTTTTGCTAAATCTTCTACTTCAAGTTTTACCTCTTTTGTAACCCCTCTCATAGTTAAATCACCGATCATAACGCCTTCGTCATCATCGTCAGCTTTATAAGATTTCATTTTAAATGTTATTGTAGGAAACTTTTCTGCATAAAAAAAGTCTGCAGATTTTAAATGGTCATCTCTTTTTACATTTGCAGTATCAATGGTTTTTGCATCCACAGTAGCCTCAAAAGTTTTAAAAGTGTTTGTTTTCGCATCAAAATCTATAGTTGCACCAAAATCTTTGAATTTACCTTTTACGTTTGATATCATCAGGTGTTTTACCGAAAAACCTACCTCAGTGTGTGAATTATCCAGTTTATAAGGTGCCGCATAAGCTAAACCAGCCCCTAAAATCGTTGTTAAAAGCATTTTTCCAAATAGCTTCATTTAATACTCCTTTTGATTATTTTTGTACCTTTATTCTAATAATCTTTTGTTAAGTTTTTGTGTAGCGTTTGTGGGGACTATTTATTCTTTTGTGTGATATACTTACTTTTATGAAAATATTGCTTTTAGAAGATGATTTAATACTAAATGAGATAATTGAAGAGTTCCTTCAAGAACTAGGATATGAGGTCACCTGCGTATTTGACGGAATGCAGGCAAGTGAGATTATATATGAAAACCCTTTTGATTTGCTGATTTTAGACGTAAACGTACCTACACTTACGGGTTTTGAATTTTTAAAAAATCTAAGGGATAATGAGATAACCACTCCTGCTATTTTTATTACCTCTTTAAACTCGGTTGAAGATGTTGAAGAGGGCTTTAAAAGCGGAGCAGATGATTATTTGAAAAAACCTTTTGAATTAAAAGAGTTAGAACTTAGAATAAACAATATAAAAAGACTTCTTCATTTAGAAGATGAAGAGATAGAGATTTCAAAAGATATAAAATTTAATTCAAAACTCAATTATATAAACAATAATTCAATAAAAACAAAACTTCCTTTAAAAGAGGCTCAGATTCTCAAATATCTTATAAACAATGCAAACAGATGTATTTCCCAAGATGAACTAAGCTCAAATATCTGGAGTTATGAGACTTCGCCTACCTCATCTACTATTAGAACTTATATAAAAAATATCAGAAAAGTTTTAGGAGAAGAGTTTATTGAAACTATAAAAGGAGTCGGTTATCGATTTAACAAGAAGTGAGAGAATCACCTTTAGCAAATTTTTAGGACTCTATTTAGGTTCTTCTTTTATTTTATTAACCATAATATTTCTTCTTTTTTATAAAATGGAATCAAGATCACAATATGAGTTAATAACCTCAAATATGCAAAATGTGGCTTCAAAAGTCTCTTCTGCAATAATTTACGCTCATATGGCAGGGCTTTCAATAAATACTGCAAAAATGGCAAATTTTATAAAATATGATTATGCTTTATTTGATAAAGAGCATAGAAAATTAATAGGAAATATAAAAAATAGAATTGATTTGTCAAAAAAACTGCAAAAGATAGATGACAGTTTTGTTCTAGTAGACAGTACGCCAAGGGGGCATTTAGGAGTATATCATATTGTAATAAAAGAGAATATCTACCATGATATAATCACAAAACTAACGGAAAAACTCATTTTCTATTTCTTTTTGATTTATTCTACTATTGCAGTAATAGGTTACTATCTGGCAAGTCTTTTTATAAGCCCTATTATAAATGAAAGAAAAAAACTCAATAACTTTATAAAAGATACTACCCATGAGTTAAATACTCCCATAACGGCTATTTTAATGAGTACGGGAAAAGATGCACCTTTAACTCAAAAAAATCTTCAAAGAATTAATTTAAGCGCAAAAAGAATTTCGGAAATTTACAAAGATTTAGTCTATCTTTTTTTACAAGACAGCAATAATAAACCCCATATCGAAGAACTGCAGCTTGATAAGATAATAGAACAACAACTTGAATATTTTCAATCTTTTTCACAAAAAAAGAGATTAACAATCAACTCAAAGCTGGAACCTACTACTTTTAAAATAGATAAAGAAAATTTTTCAAGACTCTTTAACAATCTAATATCAAATGCTATAAAATATAATAAAATCGGAGGTTTTATCAATATAACGCTAAAAGACTCCACACTTATAATTGAAGATGGAGGAATAGGAATAAAAAAAGATAGATTAAAAGATATCTTTAATCGATACTATAGAGGAACAAAAGAGCAAGGAGGATTCGGTATAGGTCTTAATATCGTATATCATATTTGCAAAACTTATAATATAGAAATAGAAGTAGAATCCCAAGAGACAAAAGGAACAACTTTTAAACTAAAATTTAAAGATTAAGCCTGTAACCTATTCCTTTAGAAGTAATAATCCTGTCTTTGCCCAAAATTTTTCGTAAATTTTTTATATATGTTCTAATAGTTGTTGCAGTAGGAACTTCATCATAAAGCCAGTTATTTAAAGAGATCTCTTCTATAGATATAGATTTATTTCTGTTTTTTATAAAATACTCAAAGACTTTTGCCTCTGTTTTTGAAAGATGACTCTCTTTATCATTAACTTTTAAAATTTTTTCATCATTATCGTAAAAAATTGCATCGGCAAGTTTTATTATACCGTTTGCTTCTATCTGTCTTAATCTTTTTATATTGTTTATTCTTAGTTTTAACTCACTTAAATGAAAAGGTTTTTTAATATAATCATCAGCCCCTGCTTTAAATCCGTCTTCCATATCTTTTGAAGTATGCAAAGAGGTAATATAAATACAAGGAATATTTATAGAGTTTGACTTAAGTTCTTTTAAAAGCTCAAAACCGTTTAGACTAGGTACATTTACATCTAAAATAAGCAAATCGAACTTATCTTCGTAAATTGTTTCCAAAGCCTCTTGACCGTCAAAAGTCGTTATAACTTCATAATCAAGCTCTTCTAAAAACTCTACAATAATTTCATTTAATAAAGTGTCGTCTTCTAAAAGTAATATTTTCATAATCTTAAGTATAGTATAACTTTGTGTAAAATCTATGGAAAAATTTTATGATATAATCCAAATAAAAAAGGATTTATATCAAAGATTTAACTTATAGTGAAAAAAGAACTTTTATAAGATTTTTTACCCTTTATTTAGGCGGTTCTTTTATTCTAATGCTTCTAATTGCCCTGCTTTATTATCAAAATGAAAAAAAACTTTATTTTGATTTGGCAAAAACAAAAATGCAAAATATAGCTTCAAATATCTCTTCACAAATTACCCACTCCCATATGAACGGTCATGGGCTGGAACTTTCCCAGTTTTTAAAAACCGATATTTATAAAATCTCTTTTTATGATGAGAATAGAAGAAAAATTTTCGGTAATCTAAATGACACTATAGATTTTTCTAAGAAAATAATAGAAAAAGAAAAAAACTTTATTTTAGTTAATGATTCTACATATGGGCACTTAGGTATTTATTATATTGCTATAGAAGAGAATCTTTTTTTTAATAGAGTTGCCAAACTTAAAAATGAGATAATCATCTTATTTCTAATCATCTACTTTATGGTCTCAGTCCTTGGATTTTTTCTTGCCAAACTATTTTTAAAACCTATAAAAGATGAAAGAAAGAGATTAAACAATTTTATAAAAGATACAACCCATGAATTAAATACTCCCATAAGTGCTATTTTAATGTCGGCAGAAGAAGAGCATTTAAGCTCAAAACAGATAAAAAGAATAAAACTAGCTGCCCAAAGGATATCGGAAGTATATAAGGATTTAACCTATATTTTTCTAGAAGATAAAAGAGTTCTCAGTGAACCTAAAGAACACAATCTAAAAGAGTTAATAAATACCCAAATCAAATATTTTGAAGCCTTGGCGCAAAAGAAAAAAATATCTATAGATACCTTTTTAGAAGATACTTTTTTTACTATTGATGAAAATGATTTTATTAGACTTTTTAACAATATTCTATCAAATGCAATAAAATACAACAAACAAAAAGGAAAAATAGAAATAGAACTTAAAAATCATACTTTAACCATAAGCGACAGCGGTATCGGTATTGAAAAAGATAAAATAAATGATATATTCAGCAGATACTATAGAGCAACGGATTATAGCGGAGGTTTCGGTATCGGATTAAATATCGTTAAAAATATTTGCGAAAAATATTCTATAAAAATAGTTGTTGACTCTACTTTAAAAAAAGGAACAAGCTTTATTCTAAAGTTTTAATTTCCACACTCTTTCCATATTAAATAAATAGACTTCACGAAATTTTTTAAAGGAGTCTATATGAAATTATTAAAAGTAGTTTCAATCTTGCTTTTCTCTTGCATTATCTTAAATGCTCAACCCCTTGATGTGAAAAGTAAAAAAGATGGATATGAAGTACAACTTCAATCTGAAAAATCGTTGGTTATGGGTAACAATACTTTTATTGTAACACTTCAAAAAGAGGGAAAAGTTTTAAATGATGCTAAAGTAAAAGCAAAGTTTTTTATGCCTGAAATGCCCGGTATGCCATATATGGAACAAGAGGCAAAAGCAAAATTCGTTGACGGAAAATACAAATTTCTTATCAACTTCTCTATGGGTGGAACTTGGCAATATCATCTAATGTTTAAAACTGCCGACGGTAAAGTTCATAAAATAAGAGCAAGCGTAAACTTATAATGCTGAAAAAATATCTTCTACTTGGGTTTCTTCCTTTTTATTTAAATGCCCAATCAATAGAAAATATCGTATCCAATGCTTTAGAGAAAAACAGCTCTCTAAAAGCACTGGAGAGTTCTATAGATATTGCAAAACAAGAAATAGCACTAGCTTCAAAATGGGATAATCCCGTTATCAGCTTTGGAGCAAATGATGTTCAATTTAATGACTATTATGTAAGAGATAAAGAGGCAATGCAAGCTCAGTTTATAGGAGTAAGTCAAAATATTCCCCTAGGAGACAGACTTGATATTGCAAAAAAAGTTGCCAAAGATGACTACTCAATCTCAAAATACAATTTAGAAAACAGCAAACTGGAACTAACTTCAAATATATATGAATACTCTTATAAAATAAAACTTTTAGAAGAGAGGCTCTCTCTTTATAACAAATTTAAAAAAAACGTAAAAAAGATAGAATCACTTCTTACAAACTTTTATAAATACGGCAAAGCTAAACAAAAAGATATACTAAATGCACAAATTCTTTATAATGAACTAGATTTAAAATCTCAACAGTTAAAAACTTTTTTGGATACAAGTTATCTAAAACTTCAAGAGCTGACTTATGAAAAGTTTGAAAATCTTGATATTGATACAAAGATAAAAAAAGTAGTTCTTTCTAAAGATATTTCAAAACATCCTAAAGTTTTATCGTTCTCTCAAAACAGCAAAAAATACTTAAATGTCTCAGATTTGGAAAAAGAGAAAAAAATCCCTGATTTAAAGATGAGTGTCAGCTATTTTGAAAGAAGTTCTAATTTTGAAGATTATATGAACGTAAGTTTCTCTTTCCCCCTTGCAATATACGGAAAAGAGAATATCAAAGCTACAAAAGCAAAATATCAATCACAACAAGTTAAGAATCAATTGGAAGATTTAAAAGTGAAGTTTCTTAGTTCAATAGATACTTTACAAAAAAATATAGATGATTCAATCACCACATATAATATAATAGAAAAAAGAATTCTTCCAAAATATTCCCAACTTCAAAAAATTTTAGAAAACGACAACAGTTATCTAAAATCAAATATCGATACCTCATCATTGATAAAAAATGAAAATGAGATTATCAAATACAAACTCAAAGCAGTAGATGAAAAAGAGAAATATTTTACTGCTTTGGCAAAATCACACTATTTTACAAGGAATATCAAGTGAAATTTATTTTAAGTGCCCTAATATTGGGCGTTACAATACTAAATGCTCAGATTCTTGAAGTTGAGCAGTTGTTCAATAAAAAGCTTGTCAAAGTAAAAAAAGAGCAAATAGGCACCTTAAAAAGCTTTTATGGACGTCTAACTTTTGATGAAACAAAAATTTATGATATTGTAAGCAGATTTGACGGTTTTGTCACAAATTTAGATGCAAAAGAACAATATCAAACTTTGAAAAAAGGAGAAAAACTATTCTCACTTTACTCTGATGAAGTTTTATCTATTCAACAAGAGATTCAGATTGCAAAAAATCTAAATAAACAATTAGTTAGAAGCAGTCTTAATAAACTAAAAGCTTTGGATATAAATACTAAAGTAATAAACAGAATAAAAAATTCAAAAACTGTTTTAAAAGATATCCCTTTTTATTCACCATCTAATTCAATAGTTTTAAAAAAAGAGATAAATCAAGGAAGTTTTGTAAAAAAAGGAAAACTTCTTCTTCAACTTGCATCTTTGGACAGTATTTGGTTTATAGCTTCTATTTATCAAAAAGATCTATCTTTTATAAAAAACAATATGGAAGCAAATGTTTTTTTGGACGGATTTAAAAATCCCGTTAAAACTAAAGTTGACAAGATCTACCCAATAGTAAGCAGTGATACAAAAAGTGTAGATGTAAGATTTGTATTAAAAAACAGCGATTTAAAATATTTTCCTAATATGTTTGGAAAAGTGCTGCTGCAAGAAAAAACTAAAGAGGCTTTAACTCTTCCAAAAACAGCCGTTCTTTTAAAAGGTGATAAAAAATATGTCTTTAAACTTCTATCTAAAACAGAAATTGAACCAATAGAGATTGAAGCAAAAAGAGTCTCTTCAAACAAATATAAAATACTTGAAGGAGTAAATGAAGGGGAAGAGGTAATTAACAATGCCCTTTTTCTACTTGATTCAGATGCCGTTACAAACGGTCTTTATAGTTCTGATGACGGAGACTGGTAGGATTAGTTATGGTAGAATCAATTATCTCATATAGTATAAAAAATAAATTTTTAATTCTTATTAGTACCTTTATATTAATTGTTGCCTCATTTTGGGCAGTAAAAAAAAGTAGTCTGGATGCGCTTCCAGACCTTTCACCTCCACAAGTTATCGTACAGGTAAAATGGCCCGGACAAAGTCCGAAAACTATAGAAGACCAAGTCTCTTATCCTTTGATTTCAAATCTTATGAGTCTTCCAAATATTGAAACAGTTAGAGCTATGAGCTCTTTTCAAAATGCTTTAATATATGTTATTTTCAAAGATGGAACAGATCTTTATGATGCAAGAAACAGAATATTAGAGCAATTATCGCAGCTGCAAGGAAGTTTTCCCACAGGCGTAGATGTAGCAATAGGTCCCGATGCTACAGGAGTTGGATGGGCTTACGAGTATGCACTAAAATCTGATACAAAATCATTGGATGAGTTAAAAACACTTCAAGATTACTATTATAAATTTGCACTTCTTGGAGTTGACGGAGTTAGTGAAGTAGCTTCTGTGGGTGGATTTATAAAAAATTATGAAATCACTTTAGACCAGGATAAATTAGTTCAATACAATCTTAGTATCAATGATGTAAAAAAGGCATTAACAAAAAACAATGATGAAAAAGGCGGAAGAATCATCTTAGAAAACGGTTTTGAACATATGATTCAAGCAAAAGGTTTTCTAAAAAATGTAAATGATATAGAAAACATTACTATTAAAACAAACGGTTCTATTCCCCTTACCATAAAAGATATTGCCGAAGTTAATGTTACTTCTACAAATAGAAGAGGAATGGCAGATTTAAACGGTCAAGGAGAAACAGTCGGGGGAATTATCGTTGTTAGATACGGTGAAAATCCTTATGATGTTATAAAAAGAGTTAAAGAGAAAATCAAAACACTAAAAGTTGATGATGTCAAAGTTGTAGAAACTTATGATAGAAGCTCTTTAATAGATAAAGCAATCTATACTCTAAAACATACTTTAGTTGAGGAGTCGATAATTGTAATGATTGTATCTGCACTGTTTTTATTTCACCTTAGAAGTGCTTTGATTATAATTATTACTCTACCTATTACCGTACTATTTACTTTTCTTTTGATGAAAGCTTTTGGTTTAGGTTCAAATATTATGAGTCTTGGAGGAATTGCCATTGCAATCGGAGCTATGGTTGACGCAACAATCGTAATGGTAGAAAATGCCCATAAATATCTGCAAGGTAAAAATGATATCTCAAATAAAAAGAGAGTTGAGATTATTGTAAAATCAGCTAAACAAGTGGGACGTCCTATCTTTTTTGCTTTGATTTTAGTTGTTGTCTCTTTTTTACCTATTTTTGCTTTAAGCGGGCAAGAGGGAAGACTCTTTTCTCCCCTTGCTTTTACAAAATCTTTTGCAATGATTTCAGGAGCAATTCTTTCTATTACCTTAGTGCCTATTCTTATGGTCTTTTTTATAAAAGGTAAAATTTTAGATGAGAAGAGAAACTATCTAAATAGATTTTTTATAGCTTTATACTCTCCTTTATTAAAAGCCTCTTTAAAATTTAGATACCTTATCGTTTTTATTTTCTTGGCAACTTTAATAGCAGTTTATCCCGCATATAAAAAACTAAATTGGGAGTTTATGCCAATGATGAATGAACAAACCTTTATGTATATGCCGGTCACTCCATACGGTATAGGTATTGATTTGGCAAAAGAACTTACCCAAAAAACAGATAGAATACTTAAATCTTTTCCTGAAGTTGCTACGGTATTCGGTAAAGCAGGACGTGCAGATACAGCAACAGATCCTGCACCATTGGCCATGATAGAAACCATTGTGACTTTTAAACCACAAGAGCAATGGAGAGAAGGAATGACCTATAAAAAGTTAATGGAGCAGATGGATAAAAAACTTCAAGTTGCAGGTTTAATCAACTCTTGGACTTATCCTATTAGAGGAAGAATAGACATGCTTCTAACAGGTATTAGAACTCCTCTTGGTATAAAACTATATGGAAACGATCATCAACTTTTGGAAGATACGGCAAACAAAATTGAACAGATTTTAAAAAAATATGATAAAACTCTATCAGTATCAACAGATAAAATCAATTCAGGATATTATTTAAATATAGATATAAAAGAGAGTATGCTTGATAGATACGGTATTAATAAAAATGATATTTTATCAACTATCTCTTTAGGTGTTGCTGGAAGTAAGATATCAACTCTTTATAAAGGTTTGGAGAGATACCCTATTTCTCTAAGATTTAAAGCTGAACAAAGAGAAGATATTACAAAACTTAATAATCTTCAAGTTAAAACAAAACTTGGATTTCAACCAATATCAATGTTTGCAAATCTTTATTATGAAGAGGGACCTTCTGTTATAAAATCTGAAAAAGCTTTAAACGTAAACTTTATATATATTACTCCTAAAAACAGTGTTTCTACAAAAGAGTATAAAGATAGTGCCCAAAAACTTTTAAAAGATTTAAAACTTCCCGAAGGCTTCTATTATGAGTGGGCAGGTCAAAGTGAATATTTGGAATCAGCAATGAATAGACTTATATATATAATTCCTTTGACATTTATGATTATATTTATTTTGATATATTTTGCACTTAAAAATATTACCTATACTATGATTATATTTTTTACGCTTCCCTTTGCACTTTCAGGAGGTTTATTTTATCTTGATTATCTAAACTTTAATATCTCCATTGCCGTTATAGTTGGCTTCTTGGCACTCTTAGGAGTTGCTGCTGAAACCTCTATTGTGATGATTGTGTATCTTCATGAAGCTATGCTTGAATTAAAAAGATCTAATGGAACTTTTGATAAAAAAAGTATTGCGCAAGCAATTTATAAAGGGGCTGTTCTAAGACTTAGACCAAAACTAATGACTCTTTTTGCAATTTTAGGAGGGCTAATTCCTATTATGTATATAAACGGTGTGGGAAGTGAGGTTATGCAAAGAATAGCTGCACCGATGATTGGAGGAATGACTTCATCTGCATTCTTAACGCTTATCATTATTCCTACAATATTTTATATTTTAGCTTTGAGAAAAAAAGAGAAAATTATCAACAATGATTTATCCTACTAATTTTTAGTAGGAATAAATAAAAGCACACAATTACTCCACAATTAATTAGTATAATTCTCTTACAGCTAAACAATTAATATAATGAAACTTGTTGACTAACTAATGACTAAAACCAACAACCTACAAGATTTTTCTCCTTTTGCAAGTTTCATTATATTTTTAAAAAATCTTGATTTTAGATTGTTGATTAGTTTTTAAATGATTAGTATTGTCTTCTAGGTCTTTGTTCTCTAGGTCTAGCTTCGTTTACTCTTAAAGTTCTACCGTCAAGTTCAGATCCGTTTAGTTCCTCAATTGCTTGACTTCCACTTACTTCAGTCATCATCTCAACGAAACCGAATCCTTTTGATCTTCCTGTTTCTCTATCAGTAATAACTTTTGCACTTTTTACTTCACCAAACTTTTCAAAAGCATCTTTTAAACCATTGTCATCAACGTTATACGACAAATTACCAACATAAATATTCATTCTTATTTTTCTTCCTTTCATATAAGTATGAATATTATGCCTTTTTAATTTATTTTTGGCAAGTCTTTTTACGCTTCTTTACCAAAATTTCTCTCAATTGCAGTTAAAATTCTACTTTTTACCTCTTCAAAACCTAATACTGCCATAATATCATAAACTGACGGTGCTTGTGTTCCACCTGTCAATGAAATTCTTATAGGTTGAAAAAGTTGAGGAAATTTAAGCTCAAATTTTTCTATAAAAGGTTTTGTTATTACTTCATAATCACAAGCTAAATGCAAAGACTCTTTATTCTCTTCCAATGTTTGTAAATAGACTTCTAAAAATTTTATAGTATCTTCTTTAATAAATTTTTTTGTTCCTTTAGCTTCATATGAAGTCGGTCTAAGAATAATTTTATTAATTGCCTCTTTTAGTTCAATCAGAGTTTGAGCTCTCTCTTTGCAAAGATCTAAAATTATCTCTTTTTTATCATGTCCTTTTATATGACAGTCAAAATATTCCAGCTCATTTGCCAATCTTTCATTTGAAACATTTTTTATATAATGAGAGTTTAGCCATAAAAGTTTTTCCTCATTATATGAAGAAGCTGATTTGTTAATATTTGAAGGATCAAATAATTCTAACATCTCTTCCATAGAAAAAATTTCTTGATCTCCGTGAGACCATCCTAATCTTACTAAAAAGTTTAAAAGTGTTTCAGGAAGGAAACCTTGTCTTTTATACTCCATCACATCTAAAGCACCGTCTCTTTTTGAAAGCTTTTTACCTTGGGGATTATTTATCATAGGCACATGATAAAATTTAGGAATATTAAATCCCAATGCTTCATAAATAATAATTTGTTTTGCAGTATTTGTTAAATGGTCATCACCTCTTATTACATCTGTTATTCCCATTAAAGCATCATCAATAGTAACAACAAAATTGTATGTAGGCATTCCGTTTGATCTTGCAATTACAAAATCATCAACTTCAGAACAGTTAAAATTCATAATAGACTTAACTCCGTCTATAAATGTAATCATTCCCTCTTTTGGAGCTTTTATTCTAACTACAGGTTCTACACCTTCAGGAATTAAAGGAAGAGTTTTCCCCTCTTCAGGTCTCCATGTTCCGTCATATCTAGGTGTCTGCTTATTTGCCATTTGCTTTTCTCTTAAAGCATCAAGCTCCTCTTTTGTCATATAACAGTAGTATGCATTTCCTTCATCTAAAAGTTTTTGAATATACTCTTTATAAATATCCAATCTTTTTGATTGATATTCAACTTCACCGTCGAAATCCATACCTACCCACTCAAAGGCTTCAAGAATTGCTTTCATAGCATCTTCATTATTTCTTTGAGTATCCGTATCTTCAATTCTTAATCTGAATTGACCTTTTGTTTTTCTAGCCCATAAATAGCTATAAAGTGCAGTTCTTAATCCTCCAATATGTAAATATCCCGTAGGACTTGGAGCAAATCTAGTAACAGCCATAATCTTCCTTATTCTTTTTTGTCTTTTGTATCTCTATTATTAATAAAAAATCCTATTGCAGAAAATATTGCAACAGCTGCAATAAAAATCAACATTGCATAATCAAGCGCTCCCATTGGCTTCCTTCTCTTTAAGTTGTCCACATGCAGCCGAGATATCAAGACCTTTTGATTCTCTAATAGTACAAAGTAGACCTTTGCTTATTAAATATTCTTGGAATTTTAGCATATCATCCCTTTGTGGTCTTTGATATGATGTACCTGGATATGGATTAAAATATATTAAATTTACTTTTGCTTTTATTCCGTCTAAAAGTTTTAAAAGTTTTTTTGCAGATTCAATATCATCATTTTTGTTTTTAATAACCAAATATTCAAACATTACTTTTTTTCTTGTATCAACCGGAAATTTTTTAACGGCATCAATAATTGATTTTATATTATATGCTTTATTCATAGGAATCAATTCGCTTCTTAATTCATCATCAACAGCGTGTAAAGATATTGCAAGTTGAATTCCTAAATCTTCATTTCCTAGTTTTTCTATTTTTGTCGATAATCCTGAAGTTGAAACAGTTTGTCTTCTTCTACTAATTGCCAATCCCTCAAGTTCAGAAAAGACTTTAACAGAATGAACAAAGTTATCATAATTGTCTAAAGGTTCACCCATTCCCATAAAAACAATATTTAAAGATTTGTTTTGGGCTATTTGATTATCTCTTTTTACTTGAACTATTTGATTTACTATTTCACCTACGGTAAGATTTCTTACAAAGCCACCTTTTGCAGTAAGACAAAAGCTGCATCCGACTTTACATCCAACTTGTGTTGAGATACATACGGTAAATTTTTCGCTTTGTTCAACTTCACCTTTATCATTTGTAATCTTCTTCTTCATTAGTAATAAAACAGCTTCTACCGTATGACCGTCTCTTAATTTAAAAAGATATTTTATACTTCCGTCAAGACTCTTCTCTCTTTTTACTATTTCCATAATATTAATCGGATAATTCTCTTTTAAATCATCAATCAACTCTTTAGGAAGATTCTTCATCTGTTCATATGAAGTTACGTATTTTTTATATAACCAATTATAAACCTGCTTTGCTCTAAAGCTAGGTTTTAACTTTTCTTTTAATTCATCTAATGTGTAATCATATATTGAATTCAATATTTTCCTTTTTATTTATCTGCTTTAAATATTTTTATTTTGTTTTTAATATTGTTGTTTTTTGAACTTCATGTCTGCTTTGCAGATCACTTCGTTTTCAACACTGATGTTTCCCGAACTTCGTGGATGCTCTGCATACCACTTCGTTTTCAACACCTAAAAATGTGAAGCAGTTCACATTTTCTTAACGGTGTTTCTCAAGTTCTATGAACAAGTTATTATATCCCTCACTTTCAATACTGGCGTTTCCCGAACTTCGTGGATGCTCTGCATACCACTTCGTTTTCAACGTCTAAAAACGTGAAGCAGTTCACGTTTTTTATACGACGTTTCACGTGAAACTATTTTATTATTTGCTTCTCTATTAGATATTTAGTTAAACGTTTCATTGCTTCATCATGATTAGAAAGGAACTCTTTGTGTGCATCTTTTTTTGTATAATTTGTTACGATAAATATTCCCGCAACAGGTATTTCAAACTCTTTTGCTACTTGTAATACAGAAAAAAATTCCATATTTTCTATTCCTATTCCATACTCATTATAATGTTTAGACAATTCAAAATTTGTTGTTATATAATTTGAACTATTAACTATGGTATCATTTTTTACCATCTTATTATCCGATTCTAATACATTATCTAAAGGAGTATATGAATCATTGCTCAAAAATGAAAGTTCTAAATTAGCTGCTCTTTTAGACTCTACAATATCAAAAATATTATAGTTTCCGTAACTTCCTGCAGTTCCGATAAACAATAAAAAATCAGGTTTATCAAAAAGAGCAATTCTTGTTAAGTTGATAGAACTCTCTATTAATCCTACTCCTATAGGCTGAGCAAAATTAAAAGTTTCGTTTCTTCCTGCACATACAATCATTTGCACTCCATAAAATATTTTGAGTAAACAGTTACCCTCTCCTCTTTTGCATCGGGAACATCAAAACCTTTTGAACCTGTAAAACTACTGCTATATAAAATATTTTTATTTTTAGCATCATTGATAATATCTTTGTCTATCACAATTTTCCTAACCACACAATTTTTATTTAAGTCATTTGACAAATTGTTTGCATATCTATCTGCCCAATTAATAGCTTCAAGCCTTAACAAATCTAAAGTAACATTATAGGTATCTTCTCTTACACTCCAAGCTAGATTACTTACAGATACGTTTGTATCTCTATATTTTTTTAATTCTGTAACCTCAGATATAAAATCATGCATATCTCTTGCTTTATATGAATTTAATTCATATTTTAATTCACCTTTATATCCAATAATTCTTGGTGTACTGTCAAGGTGTCTATATCTTGGCTTGATATTAAACTTTTCAAGTTTCTTTTCTACTTTATCAAAGGAGTTTATTTTTTTACTAAAAACTTTAAACCTATTATTAACGATACTCTCTGTTTCATCTTCAATTGTAATTAATAACTTTGCACTTAAAGTGTCATGGGGAAGCTGGTGTGTAAACTCTTTTGAAAATTCCAGTTCAAAAGAGAACAAAGAAGCCGGTATTAATAGTAGGTTTAAAAATTTCATATTATATCCTTACGGGTATATTATTCTCTCTTAGGTAATGTTTTAGTTCCATTATATCTATCTCTTTAAAGTGAAAAATTGAAGCGGCTAAAGCTGCACTTGCACCATGTTCAAAAGCCTCTTTTATATGCTCCATAGTTCCTGCTCCACCGCTTGCAATTACGGGGATATCCACCAAAGATGATATTTTTTCTGTAATATTTAATTCAAATCCGGATTTTGCTCCGTCTGTATCCATTGAGGTTAAAAGAATTTCTCCTGCACCTCTGTCATAAACCTCTTTTGCCCATTGTTCTGCATCAAGTCCGGTATCTTCTCTACCGCCTTTTACAAAAACATGATAAGAGCCATCTTCCACTTTTTTTACGTCAATCGCAACAACAATACATTGACTACCGAATCTTTTTGCCCCTTGATTTATAAAATCAGGATTTGAAACAGCTGAAGAGTTTATTGATACTTTATCACATCCGACATTTAGTAATTTATAGATATCTTCTAGTTTTCTAATCCCTCCACCGACTGTTAAAGGGATAAAAACCTCTTTAGCTACATCTCTTACGATATCTACAATCGTATCCCTGTTTTCGTGGCTTGCAGTAATATCAAGAAATGCTAGTTCGTCTGCACCTTCATTGTTGTATCTTTTTGCTACTTCGACAGGATCTCCGGCATCCCTAAGACCTACAAAGTTTACGCCTTTTACAACTCTTCCGTCTTTTACATCTAAGCAAGGGATAATTCTTTTTGCAAAATTACTCAAAATTTATTCCTTAATTTTAATAGAAAATAATCTTATCTAATTGTAAGTTAAAAGCAGATATACTTTTTATTCTAATGAAAAAGAGTATAATTGCAAAAAAGAAATTCGGACAAAATTTCTTAAAAGACAAAAACATTTTATCAATGATCATCCAATCGATGCCCAAAAACAGTAATCATATTGTAGAAATTGGGCCTGGATTAGGTGATTTGACGGAAAATTTAGTCAAGTACAAAGATACAACAGCTTATGAAGTCGACACAGATTTAATAGCTGTTTTAAAGTCAAAATTTGCAATTGAAATTGAAAACAAGCGTTTTGAACTAATCCACACAGATGTTTTGAAAGCTTGGGATGAAAAAGGTAGTTTGTATAAAAGTAAATACGATTTAATAGCAAATCTGCCTTACTATATTGCAACAAATATTATATTAAGAGCATTTGAAGATATAAATTGTGAGAATATAATAGTAATGATACAAAGAGAAGTTGCTCAAAAATTTACTGCAAAAGTAAATAATAAAGAGTACTCTTCACTTTCAATAATTACTGAATTAGTGTCAAAAGAGGCAAGAATACTGTTTGATGTTCCGCCTGAATCTTTTGATCCGCCACCCAAAGTGGTCTCATCAATTCTTTATATTTCAAAAAAAGAAAAAGTGGAATTAGATAAAGATTTTTTAAAATTTTTAAAAGTCTGTTTTTCTCAACCGAGGAAAAAACTCTTTAAAAATTTATCAGGTCTTTATAAAAAAGAGTTTTTATCTAATATCTATAATGAACTTAATATAAAAGAGACTTTAAGACCTCATGAAGTTGACGTATCTTTGTATAGCCAAATGTATACAAAGGTAAAAAATGGAAAACAACAAAGCTAATAATCAAGAAAACGAGATAGCTAAAAAAACTACGAAGCCAGAAGGTAATCAAACAGAAAAAAGAAAACCTTCTCCTAAAAAAGAGACAAGCGAGAAAAAACCAAGTCCTAACAGACGAAGAAGAAACCCAAACAACAGAGCAAAAACAAATAATTCAAAAGCAAACAACTCTTGGATTAATGATTTAAGAAAAGCTCACAGTATAAATGAAAAATCTCATAAAGATAGATTAAATCCCCATAATAAATTAAACCTCTCAACTAATGCAAAAGTAAGAATCACTCCATTAGGAGGATTAGGTGAAATCGGTGGGAATATGATGGTAATAGAGACAGAAAAATCTGCAATTATCGTTGATGTTGGGATGAGTTTCCCTGATGAAGATATGCACGGTGTTGATATTTTAATCCCGGATTTTACATATCTAAGACAAATAAAAGATAAAATTGCGGCTGTAATTATTACACATGGTCATGAAGATCATATAGGTGCAATGCCTTATCTTTTTAAAGAGATGCAATTCCCTATTTACGGAACTTCATTACCCCTTGAAATGATTGGTTCAAAATTTGATGAACATAAAATGAGAGAACATAGAAAACTTTTTAGACCTATTGAGAAAAGAGTTCCTATAAAAATAGGCGATTTTGAAATAGAATGGATTCATATTACCCACTCTATTATTGATTCATCTTCTTTGGCAATAAAAACCGAAGCCGGTACTATTATTCATACAGGTGACTTTAAAATCGACCATACTCCAATTGACGGATTCCCTACAGATCTTCATAGACTTGCATATTATGGGGAACAAGGTGTATTATTGTTGATGTCCGATTCAACAAACTCTCATTCACCGGGATTTACAAAATCAGAAAGAGCCGTTGCTCCTACTTTTGATAGAATATTCTCATCTGCAAAAGGTAGAGTTATTATGTCTACTTTCTCTTCAAATATTCACAGAGTCTCACAAGCAATTGAATATGGCTTGAAATACGGAAGAAAAGTTTGCGTAATCGGAAGATCAATGGAAAAAAACCTTGAAATTGCCATGAACTTGGGATATATAAAATTTCCAAGAGATCAATTTATTGAAGCTCATGAAGTAAATAAATACAATGATAAAGAAGTTTTAATCGTAACTACTGGAAGTCAAGGTGAATCAATGAGTGCCTTATATAGAATGTCAATTCATGAACACAGACATGTAAAAATAAAACCGGGAGATCAAATTATTCTTTCAGCAAAAGCAATCCCCGGAAATGAAGCTAGTGTTTCAGGAATTATTAATCATCTTCTTAAAGCAGGAGCAACTGTTGCTTATCAAGATTTCAGCGAAATTCATGTTTCAGGTCACGCAGCCCAAGAAGAACAAAAATTGATGCTTCGATTAGTTAAACCTAAATTCTTTATGCCTATTCACGGAGAGTATAATCATGCTGTAAAACATGCAAAAACAGGTATTGCATGCGGAGTTTTAGAAAGAAATACTTATATTATGAGTGACGGTGAGCAAATAGAAGTAAGCCCGAAATATCTTAAAAAAGTAAAAACAGTTAAAACAGGGAAAGTTTATATAGATAATCAACTAAATCATAAAATATCGGATGATATAGTAATAGATAGACAAACAATGGCAAATGAAGGTGTAGTTATTATTGTTGCACATATTAATGCAAACGACAGAACAATCGTAGATAGACCTAAAGTTACATCTTTTGGATTAGTTTCGGATAGATATGACAAACATTTTGCAAAAGAGATTGAAGAGTTATTAGAGACTTTCTTGAAAAATGCAAAAGAAGGTATCTTTAAAAATAATAGAATCTTAGAAGATGAAATAAGAAAAACTGTAAGAAAACATTGTATTAGAAAATATAAAAAATACCCTATGATTGTACCTACACTTTTTGTACAATAAAGGAAAAAGAAAAATGGATTTTAATGAAATAGCAAAAGAGGTCTTGGATATTGAAGCAAAAGAGTTAAATCTTGCTTCAAAAAATATAGACTCTTTTAATATAAAAGACGCGGTAGAGTTAATATATAACTGCAAAGGCAAAGTTATAGTTACAGGTGTAGGCAAATCAGGTCTTATAGGAGCAAAAATTGCTGCTACTTTTGCAAGTACGGGAACTTCATCATTCTTTTTACATCCTACAGAAGCAATGCACGGAGATCTTGGAATGATAGGTAAAGATGATATTGTTCTTGGCATTTCATATAGCGGAGAGAGTGAGGAGTTAATCCAACTTCTTCCCCATATTAAAAGATTTGATATTCCTTTAATTGCCATGGCTAAAAATGAAAACTCTACATTGGCAAAATATTCGGATATTTTTATAAATATAAGCGTTACAAAAGAGGCATGTCCATTAGATGCCGCACCTACGTCATCAACTACATTAACCTTGGCTATGGGTGATGTCTTGGCAGTTTGCCTAATGAGAAAAAGAGATTTTAAAAAAGAGGATTTTGCTTCTTTTCATCCCGGAGGAACTTTAGGTAAAAAACTTTTTGTAAAAGTCGATGATCTTCTTAGAAAAGAAAATCTCCCTATTGTTTCACGTGAAACAAAAATTAAAGATGCTATTGTAACTATGAGTGAAGGAAGATTGGGAAACGTACTCATAATCGATGAAAAAAATCATTTAACTTCAATATTAAGTGACGGAGATTTAAGAAGAGCCTTAATGAATCCTGACTTCTCTATTGAAAAAAGTGTAGAAGAGATTGCAACAAAAAACCCTAGAACAATAAAAGATAAAAATTTATTGGCAAGTGATGCACTTAAAATAATAGAAGAGTATAAAATCCAGCTTTTAATTGTAACTAATGAAAATAATGAGATAATTGGTGTATTACATATCCATGACCTAATAGAAGCGGGAATAAAATGAAAAAAGAGATAGAAGAAGAGCAAGAAGAGAGTCTGACAAGGCTTAATAAATTTATTTCTCATAACAGCAATTACTCAAGAAGAGAAGCCGATAAACTAATTGAAGAAGGAAGAATTACGGTAAATAACAAGCCCGTTAAAGATCTTGCAACAAAAGTTTCTAATAAAGATATCGTAAGAATCGGCAAAAAAGTAATAAAAGAAGATAAGAACAAAATGTATACTGTGATTATCTATAACAAACCCAAAGGTGAACTTGTAACAAAAAACGATCCCCAAGGAAGAAAAGTTATATATGATTCTTTAGATAAAAAATATAAACATTTTATTCCCATCGGAAGATTAGACTATGCAAGTGAGGGTTTGATTCTTTTAACAGATTCCGTAGATGTTGCAAATAAACTTATGCATTCAAATTTAGAAAGAATCTATAAATTAAAAGTAAACGGTCCCGTAACTTCCAAAGTAGAAGAAGCAATGTTAAACGGTCTTGAACTTAAAGATGCAAGAGTAGGAGGTCATGAAAAATCAAAAATCAAAGCAATGAATTTTGAACCTTTTATCGCATATCAAATAATATCAAACAATAAAAATTTTTCAAAAATCAAAGTTGCAATAAGTGAAGGGAAGAATAGAGAATTAAGAAGATTCTTCGGACACTTCGGTCTTGATATACTAGATCTAAAAAGATTTGAGTTCGGCGGGATATCATTAAACAATCTTCCTACAGGGAAATCAAGATATCTTACAAAAGATGAATATAAAGATTTAAGGCTATTTTTAAACGGCGATGAATGATTTATCAAATATATTGAGACCTAAAACTCTAAATGAATTTATAGGTCAAAAACATATTATCGGCAAAAATTCTGCTCTATACAAACTAATCAAAAAAAAAGAGATTCCTCATCTCTTTTTTTACGGTAAACCCGGAACAGGAAAAACCTCTTTAGCAAAAATTATAGCAAAAGAGATAGATAGCGATTACTACTATTTTAATGCAACAACAATAAAAGTCGAAGAGTTAAGAAAAGTCTTTTCAAGATACAAAAACTCTTTGATAAAACCTATAGTCTTTATTGACGAAGTTCACAGATTATCAAAAAATCAACAAGAAGTGCTGCTTCCCATAATGGAAAATTATGAAGCCGTTATAATAGGAGCAAGTACGGAAAACCCTTTTTTCACCTTAACAAATGCTATTAGGTCAAGATCTTTTCTTTTTAAATTTAATCCTTTTACAAAAGAGGAGTTAGAAGAGGTTTTGAATAAAGCCAACGAAGATATAGATTTTAAGCTTGATAAAGAGGCTAGAGAGTATCTAATCCTATCAAGCAGTGGTGATGCAAGGGCTATGCTCAATCTTCTTAATTTTGCCCTTAAAATTGATTCTAATATATCTATTGAACTTCTAAAAGAGTTAAGAAATAATCCAATCGGAGACGGTGTTAGTTCAAAAGACAGCCATTATGATTTGGCAAGTGCAATGATAAAATCAATTCGAGGTTCCGACGTTGATGCCGCTTTATATTATATGGCAAGATTAATTGACGGAGGAGAGAGCGTCGAATTTATCACAAGAAGACTTGTGATTTTTGCCAGTGAAGATATAGGAAATGCAAATCCAAATGCAATAAATCTTGCCGTAAGTATTATGCAGGCTACTTCAAAAATCGGATATCCCGAAAGCAGAATACTTTTAGGTCAATGTATTATTTATTTAGCCTCTAGCCCAAAATCAAATAGTGCTTACAGTGCAATTAATAAAGCACTTAGTGAAGTAAAAAATGGTAAAATTTTAAATATTCCCAAACATCTAGATAATAAACATATAGGATATAAGTATCCTCATGATTACGGAGGTTGGGTTGAACAAGAGTATTTAAAAGAGGACCTTAAATTTTATGAACCTAAAAATATCGCTTATGAAAAAACACTAAGTGAATGGTTAAAAAAAATCAAAGGGCAAAATTAGATAAATAATCATAAAGGAAAAGAATGAATATAATGGATTACTATCTCTGGATTGTTGTGTTTCACATAATGGCTGTAATGTCATGGATGGCAATGCTTTTTTATCAACCAAGACTATATGTATATCATACAGAGCATAAAGATAAAAAAGAGTTTGTAGAAGTCGTAAAGATTCAAGAGTACAAAATGTACAAATATATCGGTCTTCCTGCAATGTGGGCAACAATAATAAGCGGAGTTCTAATGCTTTACTTAAGACCTGATTTACTTAAAGGCGACGGTTGGATGCATGCAAAAATATTTTTTGCCCTACTTCTTATTGCCTACTCTTTTTCTTTGGGTTATTATAGAAAAAAATTGGAAAATAATGATTACTCAAAAAGCGGAAATTTTTTTAGAGCATACAATGAAGTTCCGACATTTTTATCTATTTTAATCGTTGGATACGTGATTACTAAAACTTTTTCCCTTGCTTTCACATTTATAACCATACTTTTTGCAGCTTATTTGATTTATAAAGTCTATAAACAAAAAAAGAAAGAAGAGTAATATGAGTTTCGAAAAAGTTTATGTTTTAGATACGAATATATTACTTGAAGATGCATCAAATATTTTTAAAATAAGTGATGAAAATAAAAACTTAATAGTTCTTCCTGAAACGGTTTTAGATGAAATAGATACTAAAAAAAGCGGTTTTGATGAAATAAACTTCCAAGCAAGGGAATTTGCAAGAATCTTAGAAAACTCGCAAATTATCGAATCTAAAAAAGTCGGTTCATATAAAATTATAAGGTTAAAAATATTTGAACCCAAAAGTGCAATAATTGATGTTATTTCAAAAGAAGAGTACTCTATAAGTACCAAAAACGTAGCTCTAAATATAATAAATGACCGAAAAATACTTGAAATTGCATCTTTTTGCGATGAATATTATAAAAGCAGTGAAACAACATTTCTTTCTCTTGATATTATGGCTAGAACAAGAGCTGTAAGTTTGGATATAAAAACAGATTCTCTAATTGGCTCATATAAAGATGAATTTAATTATGAGTTTATTAAAACTGTTGAAATACCTTTTGAAAAAACTGAATTTTTGGACAATGCACTCATAACGGATTTTGATGAAAACTATCAGCCTTATAACTTTTCATACTGTTTTAAAGTAAAAAGTTCCGATCAAGTGATTTTAGCGGCAATAAAAAACAAAAGAGTCTATTTGCTTGATGAAACGCAAATAAGAGATCAAGTAATCACTCCTTTAAATAAAGAGCAGCTTTTTTTCTCAAATGCAATTCTTTCCCACTTTTATAATGTATTAATTATAGAAGCAAAAGCGGGTTCAGGAAAGACTTTGTTGGCATTAAGCGGAGCTTTAAAACTTGTTAGACAAAAACATTTCCAAAAAATCATTTATATAAGAAACTCTATTGAATCTTTGGACAAAGGTGAAGATGTAGGTTATCTACCAGGATACGAAGAAAAATTTAAAATATATAATCACCCTTTAATGGATAGTTTGGATTATATTATCAGAAGTGAATATAAGAAAAAAAGAGCAAACAGAAAGAATAATGAAAACATACCGGAGCTTGACGATCAAGAGGTTAATCAAAGAGTAGAACAGATGATACAAAACTACGGTATTGAAACAATGTGGGTAGGAGAAATGAGAGGTAGAACACTCTCTAACTCATTTGTTATAATAGATGAAGCGCAAAATATGTCAAATAAAACTATGCAAATGGTACTTTCAAGAATAGACAGCACCTGCAAAGTCGTTGTTTTAGGAAGTAATAAACAAATTGACAACTTTTATGTAAATAAACATACAAATGCACTTACAACTCTACTTAAATCTACAAAAAACAGAAGTGAACTAGTTGAAATATTCGCTATTAAACTGCAAAAAGTTTTAAGAGGTCCAATTACTGAATGGGCTGAAAAAATATTCACAACAAAAAACAAATAATTAGCTATTTATTAAAATTTTGATACCTTTACATATTAAACTTTGTAAAGGTATACAAAATGAAAATCGTATTTTTAGATCGTGAAACTTTAGGAAAAGATATATCGCTAGAAAAATTCAAAACTTTAGGTGATGTAACTATATATGAAATAACAGATGAAAATCAACGCTTACAAAGAGTTAAAGATGCTGATGTCGTTATAACAAATAAAGTGGTAATAGACAAAGAGATAATGGATAACTCAAAAATTAAATTAATATGTATTGCAGCAACAGGAACTAACAATGTAGACCTAGAATACGCAAAACTAAAAGGAATTGAAGTTAAAAACGTTGCAGGATACTCAACTTCAAGCGTAGCACAGCATACAATTTCATTAGTCCTTCATTTTGTACAAAAGTTAGACTATTACAGCAATTACGTAAAGAATAAAAAATGGCAAAACTCTGAAACATTTACCCACTTAGATGTACCCTTTTGTGAATTAGAAAACAAAAACTGGGGAATAATAGGATTAGGAGCAATTGGAGAAAAAGTTGCAAATATCGCAAAATCTTTTGGATGTAATGTAAATTATTATTCAACTTCTAAAAAGAATTTTAATTCAAATTTTAATTCAATATCACTAGAAGAACTTGTTAAAACTTCTGATATTATTACAATACATGCTCCTTTAAATGAAACAACATATAATTTGATTAATAAAACATATTTAAATATGATGAAAGATGGAGCAATTTTAATCAATGTAGGAAGAGGCGGAATTATAAATGAAAAAGATTTAGCGGAAATATTAAAAACTGAAAAAAGTCTATATTGTGGGCTTGATGTTCTAGAAAAAGAGCCTATAGAAGAATCGAATCCTTTAAATAAAGTATTAGATAACAACAAACTTATAATTACACCTCATGTTGCCTGGGCTTCTGTTGAAGCAAGAAGAAGATTGATAGATTTAGTTTATAAAAATATAATTGATTACAAATTTTGATACAAATTAAAATACATATAGGAGTTAGAATGGAGCCTTTACAATATACATCAAAAGAGATGTTTTCATCAACAGAGCTTATAAGAAAGAATAAAAAAATCTTTGACAAGCTTACTAAAGAGGAGATAGACAAAGCCGTAATACTAAGAGACGGTAAACCTAGTTTTATGTTATTGGAGTTCTCAAAGTATGAGGAATTGATGACAGAGTATTTAAAGTTGAAAAATACAAATAAGAATTCTACTGTAATAAAAAAACCCGTTAAAAAAGTATATGAATATGAGGATAATATAAAAATCATCGAATCAGAACATACACAAGAGGAAATAGATGAAGAGGAGTACAAAAAAGCCTTAGAAGAAATTGAAAAGCTTGAAATTGAAGATAAAGATGTTCAAAAGGAAGCAGAAGAGAAAAAAGAGCCTCTAAAAGAGTTTTGGGAATAAACAATGATTGATATACTTATCATAGGCTCGGGAGGAGCAGGATTAAGTGCAGCATTAAAAGCTAAAGAGGAGAATGCTTCTGTTTTAGTAGTATCAAAAACTCACACTACTCACTCTCAAACCTGCCAAGCCCAAGGCGGCATAAATGCAGTATTAGAAACAACAGAAAATGATTCTATTGAGAATTATGAAAAAGATACCTATAAAGCCTCCCATAAACTTGCAAATAAAAAGAGTCTCAAATATTTTTGTGAAAACTCCAAACAAACAATAAATTGGTTAGACTCAATCGGAGTTCCTTTTAGCAGAGATGAGAACAATAATATAGCACAAAGAAAGTTCGGAGGAACAAAAGCCAAAAGAACTTGCTACAGTTCTGATTATACAGGACACAAAATTCTTCATACGCTTTATGACCAATGCATTAAAAATAGTATCGATTTTAAAAATGAGCATCTTCTTTTAAAACTACTTACAAAAAACAATACCGTAACAAGTGCCCTGTTTCTTGATATAAAAACAGGAGAAATTGTACAAATAGATGCAAAAACGGTAATTTTGGCAACAGGAGGATATGGAGGAATCTACCATAACTTTACTACAAACTCTTACGCCACGACAGGAGACGGTATTGCAGTTGCTTTTAAAGCAGGTGCAAAGCTTTCTAATATGGAGTTTATTCAATTTCACCCTACTTCACTACTAAACAAAAATATATTAATTAGTGAAAGTGCAAGAGGAGAAGGTGGATATTTAATAGATTCAAAAGGCAAGCGTTTTATTGATGAACTAAAACCTAGAGATGAAGTTGCAAGAGCAATATATAAGAAATATGAAGAGGGTGACAAAGTATATCTAGATCTTACTCATTTGGGAAAAGAGAAAATAGAAGAAGTTATTCCCCAAGAAAGAAGATTGGTTTTAGACTTTTTAAAAATAAAGATGGAAGAAGAGGTAATACCTATAACTCCATCGGCTCATTACAGTATGGGAGGAATATTAACAGATGAGTATGCCCAAACTAATATAGAAAATCTTTTTGCCTGCGGAGAATGTGCCCAAAGCGGTATTCACGGAGCAAATAGACTTGGAGGAAACTCTTTATTGGAAATAGTTACATTCGGCAGATTAGCGGCTAAAAATGCGGCTAAAAAGGCAAAAGAAGTTAAGTGTGAAGAAAAAAATGAAAATAATCTGGAAACAGAGAAAAAAAGAGTAGCCAAAATCTTAAAAAAAGAGAAAAATGAAGACTTTTACAAATCAAAAAATATAATTGGAGAGCTTTTATTTAATAAAGTAGGTTTATTTAGAGAAAAAAATACTTTAGAAGAGGCATTAAAGTATTTGGAAGAGGAAAAAAACAAAATTAAAAGTATGGGAATAGAAGATAAAAGTAAAGAGTATAATAAAAACCTAGTTGAATATCTTGAATTTGAAAATATTTTACTTCTTTGCCAAATAGTAACAAACTGCGCATATAAAAGAGAAGAGAGCCGTGGGGCACATTTTAGAACGGATTTTATAAAAGAAGATAAAAAATTCGACAAAATATCTATTTGCAAACTTGAAAACTCTGATATAATCACTACATTTGAGGAAATCAAATGAAAATTAGAATAAAAAGAGAAAAAAGTAAAGAAAAAAAGCCTTATATAGAAGAGTTTGAAATAGATAAGGAAGAAACAATACTTAATGCTCTAATAGAAGTAAAAGAGAAAAAAGACAACTCTTTTGCTTTTAGATGCGGTTGTAAAACAGGAGTTTGCGGAAGCTGTGCCGTAAGAGTGAACGGAACTGAAAGATTAGCCTGTAAAACGCATTTTAAAGATAATGATTTAGTTGAACCTTTAAATAACGCAAAGGTAATCAAAGATCTAATAGTAGATTTGGAACATGAATATAAACTTTTAGAAAACAGCGAAACTTTTTTACATAAAGCAAGCAGCGGGCAAATTACAAAAAGTGATGAAAAACTTATTGATACCCAAAGTAATTGTATTCTTTGTCAAAGCTGTTTCAGCTCTTGTCCTGTTTATGAAGTAAATAAAGATTTTCTAGGTCCTTATTCTCTTACAAGAGCATTGAGATATGTAAATGATAAAAAAGAGTCAAATAGCGCTCCTATCCTAGAAAAAATCCAAAATAACGGAATTTGGGACTGTACTTTATGCGGTAACTGTACTCTTGTCTGTCCTCAATTTATTGATCCCAAAAGTGATATTATGAATTTAAGAATGAAATCCGTACAAAAAGGGTATGAAGATAAATCAATAGCATCTTTTAACAGCGGCTTTGATACTGGTTTTGATTCTTTTGGAGGATTTAACCCGAATGGATTCTAAAAGGTTTTAAACCTTTTAGATATTATCTTTTAAATAAAGATAATCCGACATTTTAGACCACTCTCTTATTTTTTTCATATAAGCATCTTGTGAATCTAAAACCTCTTTTATTTCAGGAGATTTTGCCGACATTTCGGCTCTTAACTCTTTATTCGCTTTTTTCATTGCATCCATTACTTTTTTAGGAAAAGTTTTTACCTGAATATTAGGATACTCTTTTTTCATTTTTTGCCAGGCTGTTGCATTCATATCATAATTTTGAATATACATATCATAAGCAGCTAATTTCATGGCAGAAGTAAGTACGATCTGCAAATGTTTAGGCAGTTTGTCAAATACTCTTTTATTTACGATAAACTGCATTTCAGAAGCCGGTTCGTGCCATCCTGTATAATAATAAGGAGCAACTTTATGGAATCCCATATTAATATCCATTGAAGGTCCTACCCACTCTAAAGCATCTATTGTATGTCTTTCTAAAGAGGTATATAATTCTCCCCCTGCAATATTTGTAACTTGAACCCCTAATTTTGCCATAATCTCTCCTGCAAAACCTGGGATTCTCATTTTTAATCCTTTTAGGTCATCAAGAGATTTAATCTCTTTTCTAAACCATCCACCCATTTGAACTCCCGTATTACCTCCGGGGAAAGATAGTATTTTATGTTTTGCATAGATTTTTTGCATTAGTTCCAAACCGCCGCCTTCGTAGAACCAAGCGTATTGTTCAGGTGCAGTTAAACCAAAAGGCATTGAAGTGAAAGGCAAAGTAGCGATATCTTTCCCTTTCCAATAATACGAAGCTGTATGAGCCAAATCATACTGCCCTCCTTTTACCATATCCAAAACACCAAAAGGCGCTTTATGTTTGTTTGAAGCGTCAACTCTTATTTTTAATTCCCCGTTTGAAAGCTCTTGCGCCAATTTTGCCATATGAAGCGCCGTGTCAAACAAAGGAGACTGAGTTGAAGTCCAAGTTGTTGCCATTTTTAGTCTGTATACTTTTTGAGCATAAGAGAAACTAAAAAACAGAGAAAGAAATAGTATAATTTTAAGAAAATTTCTCATTATTATCCTTTTATAAAGATTGATTAGTTTGATAAAAAAGAAGAAAGAAAGGTCCTATTCCATCAAAGAGGACGAGATTTTACCATAATTGCATTTAAAAGAATTTTTAAAGAGTATAATCAAAAGTTATAAAAGTATTATTTATATATAAGATTTTAGGACAGCATTTAATAAATGTGGTGGTCGTAACTGGACTTGAACCAGTGACCAACACCATGTCAAGGTGCCACTCTACCACTGAGTTATACGACCTGATTATTTTGTTAGAACTTTAAGATTTTTGAGTAAAAAAGCCTCAACGATTTCATCTATACTTCTTTGTGTAGGAGCAACGAAAACAGAGATATTCTCTTCTAAAAATTGCCAAGTATACTCTTGATCGTTGATTACGATAACATTTTCAACCCAAGCTTCAATATCATTTCTATCTTTATAAAATTTACAATTTACTATTTGACCTTCATCCAATTCAACAAAAGCCCAATATTTTGAAGTATCCAACGTTGTCAATAGAGCTTCGTGTCTTTTGTTGCAATCTACAGGTATAAGTAAGTTCATGCCATTCCTTCTATTTCACTTTTAAGAATATTATCAATTTTGTCTTTGAGAATCTTTAAAAATGAGAGATTATTATATATTTTTACTCCTTATTAAAATATTATAAAAGGAGAATTTTTATAAATAACTCTTTTTATACCATTTTGAAAAGATAAATAAAGACCACAAATGCTGTTTAAACTTCCTTGATTTTGAAAGTTCGTAAATATGAATTAAATACTCTTCGTTAAAAAGTCTTGTATTTGCATTTACTTCTAAAATAGTCGTAATAACAGAATCTTTGTACTCTTTATGAAGCCACTCGTTAAAAGGAGAATTAAACCCTTTTTTTGTTCTGTTTACGATTACATTCGGAATATATTTAGAAGCAATCTTTTTTAGAAGATATTTATTTGTATTTCCCACTTTTATATCGGAATTGACTGAAAAAAGATAATCAACTAATCTGTAATCCAAAAACGGTGTTCTAACTTCCAAAGAGTTTCTCATAGAGATTCTATCTACTTTGCTTAACAAAGATTCACCCAGCCAGGTTTTTAAATCAATATAACTCATCCAGTCAACAGGGTCTTTTTTAGGAGTATCTCTTTTGAAAAAGGGAACTTTTTTAAAAAGTTTTCTTTTTTGAATATCCGTAAAAATTTCTCCAAAAGAGTTATAAAGGTTCTCTTTTTTTATAATTCTTCTTAAATATTCACTCTCTTTCGTATTATTCTGCAAAGCACCTATTATAGAATCCAAAAAAGAATTTTGTTCAGACGAGAGACTCTTTTCAAACTTATAATATTTTAAAAATTTTGAGTAATTATCGTAACCTAAAAAGAGTTCATCACTCCCTTCACCGCTTAATACGGTTTTTATTCCTGCTTTATGGATTTTATTAGTCAAAATATTAAGAGGAATTGCCGCACTGTCACCGTGAGGCTGTTCTAAAGCCGTAATCGTATCTTCTAAATACTCTATAAAATCATTTTTACCAATCTCTATTGGAGTATGATTTGAATTTATATGTTTTGCAGCAATATGGGCAAAATCAAGTTCGCAATAGTTTTTATGCTCATTATAACCTATTGAAAAGGTATTAATCTTTTTATTGGAAATCTTTGAATATAAAGCCGAGATTAAGGAGCTGTCTATACCTCCGCTAAGTAAAGAGCCTACTTCAACATCCGAAACCAATCTTGCTTGAATACTTTTTATAAGAAGCTCTTCAATATTTTCCAAAGCCTCTTTTTCATCTTTTACTTTTTTATAGGTATTTATTTTGTAATATCTTTTTTTTATAAACTCTTTTTGGTCATAAACAAGAAAAGTTGAGGACTCAAGTGCTTTTATATCTTTATAAAAAGTGTTATCTTCCAAAGGAACAAAATATTGTATATATTGAGACAATGCAACTTTATTTAAACAAGGAGTTGTTCCTAAAATATCTATTATGGAGTTGATTGAACTTGAAAATATAAATTTATTCTCTTTTAGATAATAAAAAAACGGTTTTTTCCCATACCTGTCTCTAGCACAAAAAAACTTTTGTTTTTTAATATCATATATACAAAAAGAGAACATACCGTTTAATTTATTTAAAAACGAATAACCGTATTTTTGATAAAGTCTTATTAAAACTTCCGTATCAGAAGAAGTTTTACACTCCAAATCTTCATTTTCTATAAGCTCTTTATAGTTATAGATTTCTCCGTTAAAAACTATCAAAATATCATCAAAAACCATAGGCTGGTTGGCTTCATCATCTAAATCTATAATAGATAATCTTGTATGGCCGAACATTTTTTCATCAATATGAACTTTTTTATTAAAATCGGGACCTCTATTATTTAAGTTTTTTAATGCCTCGTCAAAGTTACCGCTGATAAAATTCGTTCCTAAAATTCCACACATTTTAAACTCCAAGAAGATTATGAATTATAAGAATATAAAAATATATAAGAAGTACAAAAGTAGCACTGCTTATTAAAATTGCAAAAGTGGTATCTACAGGTTTACAGTTATATAAAGATGAAAGATTTACGTTATTAACAGCAAGAGGAACAATCAACTCTAAAAAAATAATTGCCCCGATAAAAGGATCAATATCAAAATTAAGTATTACAAAAATTCCTACTAAAGGAAGAACAATATGTTTAAAAAGAACGGTATTAAAAGTCAATTTCCAATTTGCGCTTTTGATTTTTACTTGTGAAATAAAAATACCGAAAACAAGCAACTGCATAACAATTGCAGAATAAGCCCCCATAGTAAAAAGTTTATCAAAATCAGAACTTAGTTCAAACCCGTAATAATTAAAAGCTAAAGCAATAAAAGAGGCATGAATAGCCGGTATTTTGATTACCTCTTTTAAAGCATCAAAAAATTTAAATTTATCTCCTGCAAAAAAATAGACTGAGAAAATATAGATAAAAAAAGTATTTGCAATATTTAAAATAGAGGTATAAGGAACACTTGCCTCACCGAAAAGTGCAATTCCAAGAGGAATTCCAAGATTTCCCGTATTCCCCACTAATGAAGCGGCAAGAAAAACCGATTTATCCTGAAAATCATGTCTAAAAATTTTTTTTGCATAAAGCAAAGAGAAAATTAAAGTAATAAAAACAGCCGTAAAATAGACAAAAGGCGTAGTAATAAAACTCGCATCGATTTTTGCTCTTGTTAATCCCCAAAAAATAAGTATAGGTTGTAGAAAATAGAGATTTAGAAGAACAAAACTTCTCTCATTTACCTGATTTTTAAAAGCTCTTTTGTAGATAAAACCAATAATAATAAAAAGATAGATTGTAGCAACTGAAATTAACGCTTCGATAAAATATTCCTTTAAAAAAAGGATATTTTATCATATAGTAGTAGTCTCTTTGCTTTTAAGAAGCCATAAAACCTTTAATCATAAAAAAGATGCAAGCAGAAAGAAGTGCAGCTGCAGGTACAGTAATCAACCAAGCGGCGATAATTTTTTTAACGGCATCTCTTTTTACGTATTTAACTCTTTTTGCGATTTTAAACTCTCTTTTCTCTTTTTTTACTTGCTCGATTTTTTCATCAATTGATTTATATAATCCCGCAATTTTTACATAATCTGATTTGCCTTTTTTCTCTAAAGCTTCAAGTTTTACAAGTTCTTCTTCATATGATTCCAAAAGTTTTTTATCTTTTTTAAATTTTCTTCTAGTATCTCTTATAAATTTTGCTTCACTTGAGTCTAACCACTCTCTTAAAAATCCTACACCAAAGACCCCGCCTACAGCAATATGAGTTGAAGAGACGGGAAGCCCCAACTGACTTGCTACAATTACGGTAACTGCAGCTGCCATTGCAATAGAAAAAGCTCTTATCTGATCTAGCTCCGTAATTTCAGAACCTACGGTTTTTATCAATTTTGGACCGTATAAAGCCAAACCTATAGCCAAACCTATAGCACCTACAGCCATAACCCATAAAGGAATACCTACATTTGAAGATATTTCATGACTCATAACAGCATCATTTATAGCCGCCAGTGGTCCAATAGCGTTTGCTACGTCATTTGCTCCGTGGGCAAAAGATAACAAAGCAGCAGCAAAGATTAAAGGAATAGTAAAAAGTTTATTTATTCCATCTCTATCATTTTGAATCTTTTTAGAAGCCTTTATTATTATGGGTTTTATCAAAATATAAACAATAAGAGCAAAAATTATACCTATAACGGAAGCCCAGAAAAAATCTATTTTAATAAGCTTTTTTAAACCTTTTAAAATAAGATAGGTAGAAAAAGCCCAAGCCATAATTGCAACCAAAAGAGGTACAAACTTGCTTGCCGACTCTTTCAAATCTTTTTTGAAGATAATATTCTTTTTAATAAAAAATAAAAATGCTGCTGCAATAATACCTCCTAAAATAGGTGAGATAACCCAAGAAGCGGCAATTTTACCCATTGTACTCCATGAAACTATAGAAAAACCTGCCGCAGCCGTACCTGCACCCATAACTCCACCTACGATAGAGTGTGTCGTTGAAACAGGTGCACCGATTGAAGTAGCGAAATTTAACCATATTGCAGCAGATAATAAAGCAGCCGTCATAGCCCAAATAAAAACTTCCGGATTTTCAATTAAAGCAGGGTCAATAATACCTTTTTTTATAGTTTTTACAACATCCCCTCCGGCAATCAAGGCTCCCAATGCTTCAAAAACCGCAGCAATAATAATTGCCCACATAAGAGTCATTGCTTTTGAACCAACAGCAGGACCGACATTGTTTGCAACATCATTTGCACCGATATTCATAGCCATATAGGCTCCAAAAACTGCGCCTATTACTAGAAACGTATTGTTATGAATATCTCCATGTGAAGCATAACTCCAAAGAAACACTATCACTACAAAAAGTAGCGCCAATGAGAATTTGGCAAATGAAGGTAGAGTTTTTTCCGTAGCTCTATCAATCCTGTCTAATGTTTGAATATCCAAATTTTTCCTTTGTAACCGTAATGTAATTAAAATTTTTTATGATTATATTGGGTTTTTATTTACTTAACCTTTAAATAAACTTAAAATATTTATTACTAAAATAGTTAATTTATCTTTATTCTCTATATAATATTCCAAAAAATATATCAATTTTCACAAATTATTATATAATTACATTAAAAATTCTTGACAAAAAATACTTTTTTCATTAGAATAGTAATAAAATATAGAGTTTATAAATAATAAAGGAGATAAAATGAGTATTACAATACTTACAGATAAAAGCTCTCCTAAAATCTCTAAAGTGAAAAAAGAGTTTGATATTTTTAGAGTTATCTCAATGAAAAAAGGTAACTTAAATATAATTGAATTCTTCAACAAAGACGGCGCTTTCAGAGGATTTGGAAGAGATACAAAAGCTGCTTATAAAAGAGCAAAAAAAGCTTTAAAAAACTACTATAAATAAAAAGAAGAGGTGAATTTCACCTCTTCTTTATAACTCCATTGAAATATTAAAAAAGAGTGTTCTTGGTCTGCCTAAAGTATCAGAATACAAAAAATACTCTTTGTCAAAAAGATTCTCAATATTAAGATTTATTTTTATATCTTTATTAATTAGTTGCGTATAAAAAGTCGCCCCTAAACCTCCTAAAGTATAAGAATCCAATTCATTGCTATTTGAACTGTTGGTATACCTAGATCCTGTATGGGAAATATTTGCGGAGATTTCCATATTTTTCAAAGCATACTCCAAACGAAGTTCTGCTTTTTTTTCAGGCGAGTATTTAGGTTTTTTACCGATTAAATAATCTTTATTACTGTTTATTATCTCCACATCAGTTATTTTCCCGCTGGCAATAAGTTTTAAATTTTCTAAGAATTCTTTGGAAAAGAAGAGTTCTACTCCCTTATAAACTTCATTTATTAGTTTTGAAGAGTTATCTTCCCCCTCCTCTTCATAAAAATAGTTATAATTTCTATCTACATTAAAAAAAGAGCTAGAAACAAAAGAAGTATCATCAATCTGTTTTGAGAGATTAAGCTCTACTCCTTTGTAATTTTTATTTGTAAGTTGATAATAGCTGTAAGAGTCAAGTCTTTTGTAAAAATAGTTAGAATCACTGCTTAACTGGTAAACAGAACTTTTTATTGTAAATAGATCAAATTCGCCTTTTAAACTCAAAGTTAATTTTTTATTTTCATTATTTTTAAAACGGTCATAAGAAGAGGTACCCAAATCTGTATTTTCAAACTTTATATTTGTCGTAACAATAGAGTTGGGTTTAAAAAAAAATTCAACTTTAGAATTTTGGGAGATACTGTTTTTTCTATATAAAAGGTTACCAAAACCGCTAATAGTTTTACCTTTTGAATTTTCATAGTTCATATTAATATCTAACCAGATATTATCATCAAAATAGAAGTGATTATCAAATACCAAATTAGAGAAATTTTCATTTTCAACATTGCTAAAGTCGTAATAGGGAGTCTGTATATATTCATATCCGTCTTTACTTAGTTTATATTTTAGTGAATACTCAAAGAAGTCTCTTTTTTTCTGTACTTTTACCTCTGCATTTTTATCATTGGAAGTTGTTAGTTTTAGATTATAAAAATTGTAGTCAAGCCCTTGGGCATTAAGAACCTGTATAAAAATAATAAACAATAAAAAAATGAACTTTAGACTTCTAGAAGGCATTTTAAAACCTTTTTATTTTTAATGTTTTTGCTAATAATAACATTAATTGTTTAAAATAACGCCGAATTCTAGAATCTTAAAGTCTTTGTTTTATAAGCTATAGAAAGCAGAAATTATGATCTGCTTGTATTTCTGCTTCCTCTTTTACTGTCTCTTCTTTTTCTATTGTTATTAAAACTATTATTCCCTCTTCTACCGTCTCTTCTTCTTGGGTTTCTGTTTCTTCTATTATCTTCACTACTTCTTTTTAAAAGTCTTTCTATATCAAGTTTTGATTTACCTATATAGTTATTACCTTTTATATAAGTGTCATTTGTTAATACAGAAGCAAGTTTATGAGCAATTGTAGATAAATCATACTCTTCTTTTAAAGATTCAACCAAAGAGACACCAGAATCATAAACTTTTTGATCTCTGATTTTATTTTTTAAACTGTCAGTTTTTTTCTCTTTTACAGACTCAATATTAGGAATAACTTTTGCTTCAAGTTTTCCCCCTGTATCTTTTTGTATTTTTTGTAACATTTTAAATTCATGAGGAGTTACAATTGATATGGCAGTACCATCTTTTCCTGCTCTACCTGTTCTTCCTATTCTGTGAACATAACTTTCTGAATCAAAAGGTAGATGGTAGTTAAAGACATGAGAAACATCATTTACGTCAAGTCCTCTTGCTGCAACGTCTGTTGCTATTAGAACTTCGAGTTTCCCTTTTTTAAAAGAGTTTATAGCCTCTTCTCTTTGTTTTTGTTCCATATCACCGTGTAGGCCTTTTGCTGAAAAGCCTTGTGATACTAGGAAAGTTGACAATCTATCAACCTCCTTTTTAGTGCGACAGAAGATTATTGATTTTTCAGGGTTTTTAAAATCATATAATCTGATTAAAGCATCATCCCTTTCATAATCATCCACCACATAATAAGTTTGCGTAATTCTTGAGTTTGTAATCTCTGATTGAGTAATTGTTATAAACTCAGGTTCTACTAAAATCGATTTTGCCAAAGACTTTATTGCATTAGGCATTGTTGCAGAGAAAAGCAGAGTTTGTCTGTTTGAAGGCATAAAAGTAAAAATCTCTTTGATATCATCTAAAAATCCCATATCAAGCATTTCATCTGCTTCATCTAATACTACAAAAGAGGGATTTATATCAATTTTATGATCTCTTAAAAGATCTAAAAATCTTCCCGGAGTTGCTACTATTATTCCTGCTGTACTTATATGTTTTAGCTGTCTAGAGTAAGATTGTCCACCGTAAACGGTTGCTGTATTTATAGACAAGCTTTTCCCGAATCTGAATAATTCATCGGATACTTGCATTGCAAGTTCTCTTGTAGGTACGATTACAACCGCTTCTACTCCGTTGTTTCCTTTCATCATATTTATAAGAGGCAGTCCAAAAGCCGCTGTTTTACCTGTTCCTGTATGTGCTTGCCCTACCATATCTTTTCCCGATAAGATAACTGGTATTGCATCTACTTGTATAGGACTTGGTTCTTTAAAACCTGCATCCTCAATCGATTTTTGTAATTTCTCTTTGAAATCAAAATCTTTAAAAGTCATTAGTTTCCTTAATATTTATATAACAAAATATACACTAATAAACTTGCAGTTTTTCAAAAGTAGAAAATTACAACTGATTTTAAAATGATAAAACAAGGCTTTGAAATTCGATACTCAAAGTAGTTACAGTATATTTGTGTATAGTTTGGCGGATTTTATCCTAATTTAGATAAATTTAAGCTTTGAGAAAAAGCGGGGCAAGTGCCCTACTTTCTTTGATTTTATTAGATACTGTCTAAACCTTTATAATCTTCTAAATATTTAGTATCATAATTGTTTGAAACAAAATCTTCATTTTCCATCATTTTTTGATGGAAAGGAATTGTTGTTTTAATCCCTTCTACTTCAAACTCGTTTAAAGCTCTTTTCATAATATTAATTGCTTTGTTTCTATCTCTTCCCCAAACAATTAATTTTCCGATCATTGAATCATAATACGGAGGTACCACATATCCTGCATAAACATGAGAATCAACTCTTACATTTCTACCGCCTGGAACAAACCATTGTTCAACTTTTCCGGGGCAAGGCAGGAAGTTTTCAGGATTTTCCGCTGTTATCCTAACTTCAATAGCGTGACCGTTAAATTGGATACTCTCTTGAGGAGGTAACTCTTCACCTTCAGCCACTTTTATCATCCATTCAATAATATCAAGTCCCGAAACCATTTCCGAAACAGGATGTTCAACTTGAAGTCTTGTATTCATCTCCATAAAATAAATGTTTTGTTTATCGTCTGCTAAAAATTCAAAAGTTCCCGCACCTTCATATTTTAAATATTTTGTTGCTTTTACGGCTACGTTATGAAGTTTTTTTCTTGTTTCATCATTTAAAATAATAGCAGGCGACTCTTCTAATACTTTTTGGTGTCTTCTTTGTAAAGAGCAGTCTCTTTCTCCGATATGAATTGCATTTCCGTGAGAATCCCCTAAAACTTGCACTTCAACGTGTCTAGGATTTGAAATAAATCTCTCTAAATACATAGTTCCGTCACCAAATGCAGCTAAAGCTTCAGAAGATGCAGCCATAAAAAGATGATCGAACTCTTCTTCACCTTTTATAAGTCTCATTCCTCTTCCACCGCCTCCGGCAGCAGCTTTTGCCATAATAGGATAACCAATCTCTTTTGCTATTTTTCTACCCTCTTCTACTGTTCCTACTGAACCGTCTGATCCTGGAACAACAGGTACACCCGCTCTAATCATCTCTTCTTTTGCTTTAGATTTGTCAGCCATTTTTTCCATAACTTCAACAGAAGGTCCTATAAATTTAAAACCGTGAAGTTTACAGATTTCAACAAAATCCTGATTTTCAGAAAGGAAACCGTATCCCGGGAAAATAGCATCACTTCCCGTAATTTCCGCTGCTGTGATAATTGCAGGGATATTCAAATATGAATCTATTGATTTAACATCACCTATACAAATAGCCTCATCTGCATGTTTTAAATATGCAGCATTTCTATCTCCTGTAGAATAAACTGCAACAGATTTTTTACCCATTTCTCTAATAGTTCTGATAGCTCTTTGAACTATTTCACCCCTATTAGCAATTAGTATTTTTTTTATTTCTGCCATAATCAGTTCTTCTTACAGTTTTTCTACTACGAAAAGTGGCATATCGTATTCAACAGGAGATGCGTTATCAACTAAAATTTTTAAGATTTTACAATCAAACTCAGCTTCAACCTCATTCATAATTTTCATTGCTTCCAAAATACAAAGAGTTTGACCTTGTTTAATTGTATCTCCCTCTTTTACGAAAGGTTGCGATTCAGGAGAAGGCGACGAATAGTAAGTTCCTACCATAGGAGAATTAATTGTATCTCCGCTAATTGCAGGTGCAGCTTCCGCAGCAGGAGCAGCACTTGCAGTTGCAACAGGTACAGGTGCAGCGGCAACAGGAGCGGCAACAGGTGCTGCAGTAGTTACTACAGTGTTCCCTTCAAAGCCTTTTTGCATAGATACTTCAAACTCACCCTCTTTTACTTTTAATTTATTTAATTCACTTTTATCAAATACTCTTATCAATTCTTTTATTTCTTTAAAATCCATTGTTAACCTCTTTTTGTTAATTTAAGTGGAATCCTACCATAATATTTGTTATAAATTCTTTTATCAAATTTAACAAATTTGCCGTTCCCAACCATTTTTTATCAAAAATTACTAATTATTTGAGTAAAATTGGCAAAAATTTAATAAAATTTAGATTTTTCATTTTTTACAACTTTTAAACAATTTATATACAATTTATATAAATAAAACAAGGAAAATTCGATGATAAGCGATTTAAACTTTATAAATATTGCACACGAAATAGCAAGCGCTTCAAAATGTGTATCAAAACAAGTAGGTGCGGTAATTGTAAAAGACGGCAGAATTTTATCTACAGGGTATAACGGAACACCTGCGGGGTATATAAACTGTAGCAGTTATTGGAATGAAGAGTATACAAAAGATCATCATGAGTGGTCAAAAACTTATGAAATTCATGCAGAAATGAATGCACTAATCTGGGCGGCAAGAAAAGGAATCTCTATTGAAGGAGGTACAATTTATGTAACATTGGAGCCTTGCAGTGAATGTTCTAAAAACTTGATTGCAGCAGGAATAAAAAGAATTGTTTATGATATTGCATATGAACATACCAACTCTGAAATAGTTTCAAGATTTATAAAAGATAACGGGGTAACAATAGAACAAGTTAAAAGATAAAGATTTTATAAAAATAAATATCATAACTTTTTCATATCTACAATATAAAATTAGTCCTAAAATATTTCTAAGGAAGATATATGAAAGTAGGACTATTTATTCCCTGTTTTATGAATGAACTCTATCCTAAAAGTTGTGTTGCCACATTAAAATTACTGAAAAAATTTGATTTGGATGTCGAGTATCCCATGCAGCAGACCTGCTGCGGACAAGCTATGGCAAATTCAGGCTGTTCAAAAGATATGAAAAGCTTGGCTTACAAATTTGTAGATACTTTTAAAAAATATGATTATATAGTTGCTCCTTCCGCTTCTTGCGTAACAATGGTAAAAGAGCATTATGAACCTTTTTTCCATTATAATGAAGATTATAATAAAGTAAAAGTCTCTATTTATGAAGTTTGCGAATTTCTGCATGATGTATTAAAAATTGAAAAACTTAATGTAAAATTTCCCTATAAAGTAGGACTGCACAACTCTTGCCACGGGCATAGAACTCTAAGATTAGGAAGTGCAAGCGAACTTAATATTCCTTATAACAATAAACTCAAAAACCTTCTTAATTTAGTAGAGGAAATCGAAATTATAGAGCTTCAAAGAGAGGATGAATGTTGCGGTTTCGGAGGAACTTTCAGCGTAAGTGAAGAGGATATCTCTATTGCAATGGGAAAAGATAGAATTGCCGATCATCTAAATTCTAAAGCAGAAGTTATCACAGGAGCGGATATGTCTTGCTTGATGCATATGGAAGGAATTATAAAAAGGGATAAAAAACCTTTAAGAGTTATGCATATTACTGAAATTTTAGCAGGGGAGTTTTAAAATGAGTCTTTATAATCACCCTTTAAAAGCAAAAGAGTTTGTAAGAAACGATGAAAGAATGCACTGGCATGACAAAGCCTTATGGTTTGTAAGAGAGAAAAGAGATTTGGCCTCAAAATCAATTCCTGAATGGGAAAAACTAAGAACTTATGCAGCTCAAATAAAATCCCATACTATGGCAAATTTGGATAAATATCTTTTAGAGTTTGAAGCCAATGCTAAAAAAAGAGGAATAAAAGTACATTTTGCAAAAGATGCAAAAGAGCATAATGAGATTGTTTATAAAATATTAAAAGAAAACCGCGTAGAAAAAGTAGTTAAATCCAAATCAATGTTAACAGAAGAGTGCCGTTTAAATCCTTTTTTGGAAAAAAGAGGTATTGAAGTAGTAGATACGGATTTAGGAGAAAGAATTGTTCAACTTAGAAAAGAGACACCTTCGCATATCGTTCTTCCTGCAATTCACCTAAAAAAAGAAGATGTTGCAAAAACATTTCATGAAAAAATAGGTACAGATGAGGATAACAGCGACCCAAGTTATCTTACAAATGCTGCAAGAGAGAATTTAAGACAGAAGTTTTTAAATGCCCAAGCAGGTATTACAGGCGTAAATTTTGCCGTTGCTAAAACAGGAGGAGTGGTAGTTTGCACAAATGAAGGGAATGCAGATATGGGAGCAACTCTTCCAAAACTTCATATTGCTTGCATGGGAATTGAAAAAATTATTCCAAGAGCAGAAGATTTGGGTGTTTTTACAAGACTACTAGCAAGAAGTGCAACAGGTCAGCCAATAACCTCTTATACTTCACATTTTCACTCAAGTGTTGAAAATGGAGAGATGCATATTGTAATAGTTGATAATAAAAGAACACCCTTTTTACAATCAAATTCATATAAAAATGCCTTAAACTGTATTCGCTGCGGTGCTTGTATGAATACCTGCCCCGTTTATAGAAGAAGCGGCGGACATTCATACGATTATGTAATACCTGGACCCATAGGTTCGACGCTTGGAAGTTTTAGAGATCCAAAGATTTATAAAACTTTATCTTTTGCCTGCTCTTTATGCGGTTCTTGTTCAAATGTTTGTCCCGTGAAAATTGATTTGGATTCACAGCTTTATACACACAGACAAGATTTAAGAGAAAAAAATATAATTTCAAATAAAAAAAGAGTTACTATGCAATTTGCCGTCTGGCTGATGAACAGACCTCTTCTTTTCTCTTTTATAAGTAAACTTGCAAGAAAAACAATTCCTCTTCTTCCAAAAGCAGTTATATACAACAAATATAATATTTGGGGAAAACACAGAGATATTCCACAAATGCCCGCTAAAAGTTTTAAAGAGATTTATAAAGAGGAGTTTAAAAATGACTAGCAAAGAAATTATTCTTCAAAATATTAGAAAAAACAATCTTGTAAAAGATTTGGGACTTCCTAGTTATTCCAATTTTGGAATAAAATTTGACGACCCCTACTCAAAATTTAACCAGATGCTTGAAAGTGTAGGAGGAAAGACACTGTTTATAAAAAAAGAAGAGATAGAAGATACTATTTTTAATCTATTTTCAAAAGAGAAAGAGATTGCAAGTAACAGTCTCTATTTCAAGAAAGGTAATTTCTTCCCCAATGAACAAGAAGATGCCCACCTTTTAAAAAATATTGACGTAGCTGTAGTAGATGGAAATTTTGCAGTTGCAGAAAATGCAGCGGTATGGGTAAGCAATAAAAACAACAGACACCGAACTCTTTACTTTATAGCCCAAAATATCGTGATTTTGGTAGATAAAAAAGACATAGTACATAATATGCATGAGGCTTATGAAAAAATATCTTTTGAGAATATATCTTACGGCACTTTTATAAGCGGACCTTCAAAAACTGCTGATATTGAACAATCTTTAGTTATAGGGGCACACGGACCAAAATCCGGATATGTTATTTTCATAGAATAATGATATAATTTTTTATATTGAGGTTTAAATGAAAAAATTTTTAATCACTATTCTTTTTTTTATAAACTTTTTATATGCCCAAAGCAAAGAGGTTCTTTTTTTAAACTCCTATCACAGGGGATATAAATGGAGTGACGATATTATTAATGCCGTAGAAAAAGAGTTTAAAAATCACGATAATATCGAACTTACGGTTTTATATATGGATACAAAAAGAGTCGGCAGTCCTACATATTTGGAACATTTGGCAAAACTTTACAAAGAGCAGTTGGAAAACAGAAAATTTGATTTGGTTATTTCAAGCGATAATAATGCCTTTGATTTTGCAGTAAAATATCATAAAATTCTCTTTAAAGATACTCCTGTACTTTTTTGCGGAATTAATAACTTTGATAAAGATATTTTAAAAAAGAACAATCTTTCGCAATATGTAAGCGGTGTAATTGAACAAGTTGATTTAGAAAAAAACTTTAGACTTATTTTAAATCTTCAACCCGAACTTAAAAAACTGCTTATTATTAATGACAAATCAAAAACCGGGCTTGCTATGAAAAAAGATTTGGATCCTATTATAAAAAAGTATTCAAAAAAAATAGATATCGAATATATAGATAATATGGATATAAAACATCTAAAAAGAAAAGTTGAAAAGCTAAAAAACGATACGGCAATTCTTCTTGTATTGCTGTTTAAAGATAGTACCGGAAAATTTTTCACTTATAAGCAGAGTGTAAAACAGATAAGAAAAGCAAGTGAAGTGCCTATATACGGCTTATGGGATTTTTATTTGGATTACGGGATAGTAGGAGGGCTTGTAACCTCAGCTCTTGCCCAAGGAGAAGCAGTTTCTAAAATGGCAATAAAAGTCTTAAACGGTAAAAAAATAGAAGAGATTCCTATTTTAAAAAAATCTCCAAACAGATACCTTTTTGATTATGATGAACTTAAAAGATTTAATTTAGATGTTGAAAAAGTCGTAAACAAATATGAAATTATAAACAAACCTCACACTTTTTTGCAAAAATATACAAAACTTGTAGTAATAACTATTACTATAATTGCAACTTTGCTTATTTTAGTTTTGGCAATGAGAGCAAATATTCAAAGAAGAAAACTTGTAGAAAAAGCTCTTCAAGACAGAATAAAATTCGATAAGGTATTAATCGACACCTTTCCCAATCCCATTTATTATAAAAACAAAGAGGGGAAATTTTTAGGTTGCAACAAAGCCTTTTCAGAACTTTTAAACATATCAAAAACAGAAGTGATAGGAAAAACGGCAAAAGACTTTTTCCCTCCTGAGATTGCCGAAAAAAACGGCAAGATAGATAAACAGTTAATGCAGACTTTAGGAACGAATACTTCTGAAATGACTCTTCATACTTTAAACAATCAGATGAAACATATAATAATCAATAAAGCCGTATATTTAAATAATGACGGCTCTATAGGAGGAATCGTATGTGTAATGGATGATATAACAGAAAGAATACAACAAAAACAGTTTTTGATTCAACAAGCAAAATTGGCTGAAATGGGAGATATGATTGCAGCAATTGCACATCAATGGAATGAACCTTTAGTAGAACTCTCCGCACAAGTACAGGACATACAAACGTCATTTATTTTAAATGAACTAAAAGATACTCAAGTTGAAGAGTTTGTAACGGATTCAATGATTCAACTGCAATATATGTCAAAAACCTTAAGTGATTTTAGAAACTTCTTAAAACCCTCTACAAAAAAAACTCTTTTTTCTATTAGAAAAGCTTTTGAGGAGATATTTGAAATTTTAGGAAAACAGATATATTACTCAAATATAGATCTTAAACTTAATTACGAGTACGATAAAGGGGAGCTTTTAATTTACGGTTATGAAAATGAATTTAAGCAAGTTTTATTAAATTTAATTAATAATGCAAAAAATAAAATTATAGAAAAAGATTCCCAAAACAAATACAATCTAATTATTAATATTTTTTACGATGAAAATTATACGACTATTGAAATAATAGACGACGGAGGAAATATAGAAGAAGATATTTTAGATAAAATATTTGAGCCCTATTTTACGACTAAAAAAAGCGGTACGGGATTTGGTCTGTATATGGCAAAAGTAATAATTGAAGATAAAATGAACGGTTTAATAAGCGTAAAAAACAGAGATAAAAATGTTGTATTTACCTTAAAACTTCCCCACCATAAAGGAGCCCAATGAAAATACTTCTTTTAGAAGACAATAAAAAACTAAATGCCGCAATAAAAAAAAGGTTGGAACTTAAAGGTCACAAGGTTTACAATTTTGAAGACGGGAAAGAGGCATATGAAAATATAACCGAAGGCTTTAGCTGCTTTGTACTTGATATAAATGTTCCCAACATAGACGGAATAAAAATTTTAAAGAAAATTCGTGAATATTACAAAGATGTACCCGTTATTATTATAAGTGCGACCGTTGAACTAGATATAATCAAAAAGTCTTATGATTTTGGATGCAACGATTATCTAAAAAAACCCTTTTTTATAGATGAGCTGGAAATAAAAATAGAAAAGCTCTGTAAAATAAAAGATGAAAAAATAGAGTTTGATAATGACTCTTTTTTTGATTATAAATCCTCTACTTTGATAATAAATAATGAGAAAATAAGACTCACAAAAAAAGAGAGACTTTTAATAAATCTTTTTATAACTAAAAAAGATGAAGTTTTGACCTACTCAATTATTGAAAATTATGTATGGGAAGGCTCTTTTGCCTCAATTGATTCAATTAGAAGCCTTGTTCGAAGATTAAGAAAAATATTAAAAAAAGAGTATATCCAAACGGTAGTCGATACAGGTTATATATTTAAAGTCCCGTAAGCTACATAACCTATACATAAAACTTTAAAATATCATATCTTTTTCATTTTGTATGGTTACAATCTTGTCTGAGAGACAATTTAAAGGAGATCACAATGAAAATGTTTGGTAAAACAACTAAACTTTTAGTTGCTGCTGCCCTAGTTACAGGGATGGGAACTTCAGCAATGGCAAAAAAAGTCTATAAATGGAAATTAGCTACTACTTGGGGACCTACGTTATCTCCATTTATCGATGCACCTAAAAACCTTGCAAAAATAGTAGAAGAGATGTCTGACGGCAGACTTATTATAAGAGTTGATGCTGCAAATAAACATAAATCGCCTTTAGGGGTTTTAGATATGGTAAAAGGTGGACAGTACGAGATGGCTCATACAGCCTCTTATTATTGGAAAGGTAAAGATATAAACCTTCTTCCTTTTACAACAATGCCTTTTGGTATGACTGCACCTGAACAGTATTCTTGGTTCTATTACGGCGGAGGAATGGAACTAATGGAAAAAGCATATAAAAGACATAGAATTTTATCATATCCCGGAGGAAACTCAGGGAACCAAATGGGTGGTTGGTTTAGAAAAGAGATTAATTCACTTGATGATTTAAAGGGACTAAAAATGAGAATTCCCGGTTTTGCGGGAGAAGTTCTGGCAAAACTGGGTGTCCAAGTTACAAATATAGCTCCCGGAGAACTTTATACGGCACTTGAAAGAGGAACAATAGACTCTTTAGAGTGGGTAAGTCCTAGTATGGATATTAAAATGGGATTTCATAAAATTGCACCCTATTATTATACAGGATGGCATGAGCCTGCAACAGAATTACAGTATTTAGTAAATCAAAAAGCATTAAAAAAATTACCGAAAGATTTGCAAGAGATATTAATAATTGCAATGAGAGTTACTGCTTATGATATGTATATTCAAAACTACCATATGAATGCGACTGCTTGGGAAGAGATGAAAAAAGAGTATCCAAATATCAAAGTTAAAACTCTTCCAAAATCAGTAATGGATGCTATGAAAAAAGCTAATAAAGAGTTAAGAGCCGAAATGTCGGAAAAATCTCCTGAATTAAAAGAGATCTTAAATTCTCAAGATGCCTACTTAAAAAGAGTTAGAGCATGGACTGAAATGTCGGATTATCTTTATCTAAAAGACAATTTATAGTGATTAAACCCCCTCTTAAGGGGGTTTGCATTATACTAACAGTTAATATAGATATAAGTTATTTATATTTATCTTAACTTTTAAAATTACCCAAAGGAACTTTTATGTTGTTAAAGTTAGAGCGTGGTTTCGATAAGTTTGCAAATATTATCGGAGCAATCACTGCTGTAGCAATGGTACTTATGATATTAAACGTATTTTATGATGTAATAATGAGATACTTTTTCAGAACAGGATCCATTGCAATGCAAGAGATGGAGTGGCATCTATTCTCTGTTATTATATTACTTGGTATTGCCTATACCTTAAAAGAGGACGGTCATGTTAGAGTTGATTTGGTTTATGATAGATTACCTTCCAAAAAAAAGGCAATGATCAATATGGTAGGTTCTATATTATTTATTTTACCTATTGCAATTTTAGTAGGTCTTAGCTCAATAGATAATGCTGTTGAAGCTTTTAGATCAATGGAACAAAGTGGTGATCCGGGAGGGTTACCTTATAGATGGATTGTAAAATCATTAATACCCCTTTCATTTTTTCTTTTAATAATTACGACTATAGGATTTTTTATCAAAAATCTGAATATCTACAAAGGGTATAAAGATTTTGATGATAACTTTATAAAAAATGAGATTGACAGTCTAAAATGTGATTTAGAAGAACATAAATTCCATGTTGTAAATATTGATGGGAAAGAAGATAAAGGAGACAATAAATGATCGGTATTATAATGTTTTTTACGGCTTTATTTATGCTTATCATAGGTTTCCCCGTTGCTTTTACTTTTGCAGCCGTTTCAGTGCTTTTCGGTATTATTGCAGGTTTTGTAGAAATTTTATCTTATGCCGAACAAGGACAGACTTTGTTATCTTTAATCCATGACGGATGGGTCGAAGGTATCTCTATGTTTGATTATATGCCTTTTAGAATTTTTGCAATTCAGCAAAGTACGATTTTAATGGCAATTCCTATGTTTATTTTTATGGGAATTATTCTGCAAAAAACAGGACTTGCGGAAAAACTTCTTGAATCTATGGGATTTTTATTCGGAGAGATTAGAGGAGGAGTTGCTATTTCAACAGTCCTTGTAGGTACTTTACTTGCAGCTTCAACAGGTGTAGTAGGAGCTTCGGTTGTAGCTATGGGAGTTATTTCTCTTCCTGTTATGCTTAAGTATAAGTATAATAAAGAGCTTGCAACAGGTACGATTTGTGCTTCAGGTACTTTAGGACAAATTATTCCTCCTTCTATTGTATTAATCATTTTAGGAGATGTTTTCCAAGTTCCCGTTGGAGATCTGTTTAAAGCTGCATTGGTTCCGGGATTAACCCTTGTTGGAGCTTATATTCTTTATATTTTGATTTTGGCATACTTAAATAAAGATATTGCACCTTCAATCCCTTCAGATCCAAGCAGAGGAACCAAAAAGAAACAGGTTATAAGAGCCTTAATTGATATTATTCCATCACTAACTCTTATTATACTTGTATTAGGTTCAATCTTTGAAGGAATCGCTACACCTACGGAATCTGCTGCGGTAGGATGTTTTGGAGCAGTGGGATTGGCTTTGATGTATAAAACTTTTTCAATAAAAATAATAAAAGAGGCGTCACTTGAAGCTGTTAAGATCACATCTATGGTTTTTGCCATTTTAATCGGAGCAACGGCATTTTCTATGGTATTTTCATATACAGGGGGAGATGAAATCGTAGAAAAACTTATGTTAAGTCTTCCGGGAGACGATAAATGGGGATTTATTATTTTTACGATGATAGCTATATTATTATTAGGATTTTTTATCGATTTTATTGAAATCTCATATATTATTATTCCTATTCTTTTACCTGTGGCAGAAACGTTGGGAATAAATCCCGTATGGTTTGCAATATTAATTGCAATGAATCTTCAAACCTCATTTCTAACCCCTCCTTTTGGTTTCTCTTTATTCTATTTAAAGGGATGTTCACCGGCAGGTGTAACAACAGGACACATTTATAGAGGAGTTGTTCCTTTTATTCTTATTCAAGTGATAATATTAGGAATTGTAGCTTTTTATCCGGAAATTTTCGGTATGACAGCCCAAATGTAAGAATTAAAAATGTCACACTGTTTAAATCTGATCTTAAATATAATATTAAAACAGTGTGACAAAATGTTCTCATTTATAAACGATCCCCAACAAAGAATATATACAGTTCCAAGACTTGAATAGTAGAAATTTTAAATTCATAATATAAAAATTAAAAAGGATTTAAAATGTTAGAAGAAAACTACAAAAGTTTTTATGAACAAATATCTAAAACTATTGACGAAAAAAAGATTTTTACGGATAAATTACATACTTTAGCCTACGGTACGGATGCCTCTTTTTACAGACTTATTCCTAAAATAGTTATAAAAACAGATACGCCTAAAGAAGTTGAAGAAATATTAAAACTTAGCAATAATCTGCAATTAAGCGTGACTTTCAGAGCAGCGGGAACTTCTCTTTCCGGACAAGCAATAAGCGATTCTATTTTAGTTGTAACTTCAAGAAATTTTAGAGCTTTTAGTGTTTCAAAAGATAAATCGTTAATCTCTCTTCAACCTGCCTTAACAGGGCAGGAAGTAAATAATATCTTAGCACCCTTTTCTAAAAAAATAGGTCCCGATCCGGCAAGTATAAATGCTGCAATGATCGGAGGAATTGCAGCTAACAATGCTTCAGGAATGTGTTGCGGAATTTCACAAAACTCTTATAAAACTCTAAAATCAATGAAATTGATATTTTCAGACGGAACAAAACTTGACACCGCAGATGAAAAAAGCAAAGAGAATTTCAGAAAAACCCATAAGAAGTTTTTAGAAGAGCTTCAAAATCTTTCACAAGAGACTAAAAACAATAAAGAGCTAAAAAAGAGAATCCAAAAAAAATATAAAATCAAAAATACCTGCGGTTACTCTTTAAATGCCCTTATTGATTTTGAAGATGTGTTTGAGATTTTACAACATCTAATAATAGGAAGTGAAGGAACCTTAGCTTTTATTGAAGAGATAACATATAAAACAGTTGAAGATTTAAAAGATAAAGCAAGTGCCCTAATCTACTTTAAAAACGTAAATGAAGCCTGTAGTGCGGTTACAAAATTAAAACTTGCAAGAGATAAAAAAGAGATTATAGTAGATGCAGTCGAACTTATGGATAGAGCAGGGCTTAGAAGTATAGAAAACGACCCTGCAATGCCTGAATTTATCAAAGAGTTTGATGAAGACGTAACGGCACTTTTAATTGAGACAAGAGCAAAAAATGCAAAAAAACTTCAAATTCAAATTAAAGAGATTGAGAAGCTGCTTCAAGAGTTTAAAGTAGTAAGAGATTTTTATTTTACAACCGATGAAAAAGAGTACACAATGTACTGGAAAATAAGAAAAGGTCTTTTCCCTGCCGTAGGTGCAGTAAGAGAAACGGGAACAACGGTTATTATAGAAGATGTAGCTTATCCCATTGAAAAACTTGCCCCTGCAACTTTAGAACTTCAAAAACTTTTTAAGAAACATGGTTACCATGAAGCACTTATTTTCGGTCACGCATTAGACGGAAATTTTCACTTTGTATTTACCCAGGATTTTTCTTCAAAAGAGGAGGTAAAAAGATATGATGAATTTATGAAAGATGTGGTAAATCAAGTTGCAGGGAAATATGAAGGGAGTTTAAAAGCAGAACATGGAACAGGAAGAAATATGGCAGCTTTTATAGAAGTAGAGTGGGGTAAAACTGCTTATAATATGATGAAAAAAATAAAAATGCTTTTTGACCCTAAAAACCTTTTAAATCCTGGAGTTATTATAAATGAGGACAAAGAAGCTCACTTAAAAAATCTTAAAGCAATGCCTCAAACAAATGATTTAGTAGATACTTGTATTGAGTGCGGTTTTTGTGAACCTACTTGTCCTTCAAATGATTTAACATTAACTCCTAGACAAAGAATCGTAATCAACAGGGAAATTTCAAGACTTCAAAAAGAGGGGAATAAAAAAGAGGCACAAGAGTATCTGGAACTTTATAAATATGACGGACTAGAGACTTGCGCCGCTTGTTCTTTATGTTCTACTGCTTGTCCAGTTAAAATAGATACGGGAAGTTTAACAAAACATCTAAGGGCAGAACAAATATCTCCAAGAGCAGATAAAATAGCAAGTGCCATTGCAAATAACTACAAAGCAACTCTACAAGGTATGAGAGTAGGTTTAAAAGGGGTGAATTTAGTTCATAAAATACTTGGTACTTCTAGTTTAGAAGCTATTTCTTCTACTTTTAGAGCTTGGTCAAAAGGAACACTTCCAAAATGGACTCCATATTTACCAAAAGGTATAAACATCAATACTAGATTTGAGCAGCAAGTATTAGAGAAAAAAGTTGTCTATTTTCCTTCATGTATAAATAGAAGTATGGGAAGAAATAGTAAATCTACTGTTGACGAAGAACTTTTTGATTTAACAGTAAAACTTCTAAAAAAAGCAGGATTTCAAATAATTTTCCCAGAAGAGATGGATAAACTTTGCTGTGGTATGCCATTTTCATCAAAAGGGTATAAAGAGCAAGGAAAATTAAAATCTGATGAGTTGGAAGAGGCTTTAAGAGAAGCTAGCAAACAAGGAGCTTACCCTATTTTATGTGATATGAGTCCATGTACAAAAACAATGATTGGAAACTTCGGTTCAAGATTAAAAATCTATGAGCCAATTGAGTTTGCACTTGAACACTTGACAAAAGAACTAGAGTTTACAAAAATTGATGAACCCATTACTATTCATACAACTTGTAGTTCAAGAAAAATGGGGCTTCATGAAAAATTTATAGAGCTTGCAAATATGTGCTCAACAAAAGTTATAATTCCCCAAAACGTAAAATGCTGCGGTTTTGCAGGAGACAGAGGTTTTACCTATCCTGAATTAAACGACTCGGCATTAAGATTTTTAAAAGAAGAGACAAAAGAAGCAAAATACGCTTTTAGCACATCCAAAACCTGTGAAATAGGTTTAAGCGAACACTCAAATTTAGATTACAACTCAATATTTTACCTAATTGACAAGGTCACTGTGGCAAAAAATAGTTAATCTTTTTCATATAAAAACAGATATTTACCATTTTTTTGGTAAAATATTTGTTTTTAAGACAAAGGATTAAAATGAGAAAGATATTACTTGCCCTTTTTATGTTGGTTTCTATATCATCTGCGGATATTATAAACGGTGTTGCTTTAACGGTAAATGATGACCCGATTACTCTATATGATATAAAAAAGAGAGAACTTGAAAATAATATACCGAGAGAAAAAGCCGTTGCCCAGTTAGTTGATGAAACTCTATATGAACAATTAATAAAAAAATACAATATCACGGCAGATCTTTTTGATGTAAATAATTATTTAGAAAAAGTTGCAGCTTCAAACGGTATGAGTCTGTATGAATTTAAATCAATAATCAGACAAAAATATAAAGACTACAGCAAATACGAAGAGCAAACTAAACAGTTAATAATAAGACAAAAATTAACAGATAAATTAGTAAGAGGTAATATTAAAATTGCCACAGAAGAGGACTTAGAAATCTATTATGAAAATAATCCGTCAATGTTTACTATGGCTACAAACGTAAAAGCAGTACAATACGCTTCAACAAATAAAAACAGTCTAAATACAATTGTTCAAAATCCGTATATGACTCTTCCTGATGTAGAAAAAAGTTCGGTAAATCTAGATCAAAGAAATATAAATCCTCAACTTAGATATATGATAAACGAAACAAACCTAAATCAATTTACACCAATCTTTTCTACGGGTAAAGAGTATGTTACCTTGATGATTTTACAAAAAGAGAATGAACAAACAATCCCGTTTGATGATGTAAAAGATAGAATTTTTAATATTATTATGCAAGATAGAGAACAAAAATATTTAAAAGATTATTTTGAAAAACTAAAACTATCTGCAAATATAACAATAGTGAGATAAAAGGAAATAGATGTCAGAAATGTTTGAAACAATTATCGGTCTTGAAGTTCATACACAATTAAATACAAACTCAAAACTTTTTTGCTCTTGTGCAACAAGTTTCGGAGAAGAGCCTAATACAAACGTATGCCCTACATGCTTAGGACTTCCAGGAGCGCTTCCCGTATTAAATAAAGAAGCTGTTCACAAAGCAATTATGCTAGGAACGGCACTAAAATCAAAAATAAACAAAAAATCAATTTTTAATAGAAAAAACTACTTCTATCCTGATTTACCGAGCGGATACCAAATTTCTCAATTTGAAGTTCCCGTAGTGGGACTTGGTGAGCTAACAATAGATTTTGAAGACGGAAGCAGTAAAAAAATAGGTGTTACAAGAGCACACTTAGAAAATGATGCAGGTAAAAATATTCATGCAGGTTCAGTTTCTCATGTGGATCTAAACAGAGCAGGAACACCTCTTTTGGAAATTGTTTCGGAACCTGATTTAAGAAGTGCGCAAGAAGCGATCTTATATCTTAAAAAACTTCACTCAATAGTAAGATATCTGGGTATTAGTGATGCAAATATGCAAGAAGGTTCTTTTAGATGTGACGTAAATGTTTCAATCAGACCTAAAGGAGATACAAAACTTTATACAAGATGTGAAATCAAAAATATGAACTCATTTAAGTTTATTGAAAAAGCTATCAAGTATGAAGTTGAAAGACAAATCGAAGCTTGGGAAGACGGAGTTTACGAAGAAGAGGTTGTACAAGAAACAAGACTTTTTGACGTAGACGCGGGAGAAACAAGATCAATGAGAGGTAAAGAAGATGCTGCTGATTACAGATATTTTCCCGATCCTGATCTTTTACCTCTAATTATCACCGATGAAATGATAGAGAAATATTCAAAAATCCCTGAACTTCCCGATGAAAAAAAAGAGAGATTTGTAAATGAATATAAAATTAAAGAGTATGATGCTTCTGTTATAACTTCATCTGTTGAAATGGCTAATTTCTTTGATGAGATGATGAAAGAAGAGATCTCGGGAAAAAATGCGGTTACATGGTTAACAGTAGAGTTACAAGGAAGATTAAAAGAGGGTGTAGAGATTGAAAACTCGCCTGTACAACCTCATAAATTAGCACAAATCATAAAAAATATTGAAAACAGTACAATCTCAGGAAAAGCAGCAAAAGAAGTTTTAGACTATTTAATGGAAAATCCTGAGGAGAAAGTTGAAGCTGTAATTGAAAAACTTGGATTAAAACAAGTTTCGGATGATAACGCTTTATTGGAAATAATAGATAAAATACTTGCGGCAAATGAAGATAAAATAGCTGAATACAAAGGCGGTAAAGAGAAAATATTCGGTTTCTTTGTAGGACAAACAATGAAAGCTTCAAAAGGAACTGCAAACCCGCAAAAAGTCAATCAACTTTTAAAACAAAGATTAGCATAAGCAAGTAGAGACTCTCTACTTTGCTTTTTCACTTCAAAACATCTAAATAGAGATTTAGATAATATCATATATAGATTTACTTAAAAGGTTTTTAATGGCAAAAATAGCAGTAATCGGTGCTGGGAAATGGGGACAGGCCCTTCATTTTGCCCTAAGTCAAAAACAAGAATGCCTAATAACTTCAAGAACAAAAAGAGATATTAAAAACTTCGTTACTTTAGAAGAAGCATTAAACTGTCCATACCTCGTAATAGCAATACCTGCCCAACAAATAAGAGAGTGGTTAAAAAACAATTTTAAATATAAAGAGGGACAAAAAATTTTGGTAGCTTCAAAAGGTATAGAGGCTTCAACGGGAGAATTTTTAAATGAAATATACTCAAAATACGTACCCGAAGATTCAATAGGATTTATCTCCGGCCCCTCTTTTGCGGCAGAGGTAATAAAAGGTTTGCCTTGTGCTTTAGTTTTAAATTCAACATCAAAAAAAGTATATGATAAATTCAAACCTTTTTTCCCTGATTTTATAAAAGTCTATTATAGTTCCGACGTTGTAGGTGCAGAGATTGCAGGAGCATATAAAAATGTTTTGGCAATTGCAAGCGGTATTTGCGACGGACTTCAATTAGGAAATAATGCAAGAGCTTCTCTTATCTCAAGAGGTTTGGTAGAGATGAAAAGATTCGGGAAAAAATTCGGTGCGAAAAAATCCTCTTTTATAGGACTTAGCGGAGCAGGGGATCTCTTTTTAACAGCAAGCAGTACTTTAAGTAGAAATTATAGAGTCGGACTAGGTTTGGCACAAAATAAAAAACTAGAAGATATACTCGATGAACTAGGAGAAGTTGCAGAAGGAGTCAAAACTGCCGAAGCAATTTACAAACTCTCAGAAGAGTACTCAATCTACTCTCCAATAGCAAGAGAAGTTAAACTTATTTTAGACGGGAAACATCCTAAAGACAGCCTTAAAGATCTGTTAAGAGGATAAAATGCAGAGCATATCATTTTATAATCTTTGTATTACTTTAATACCTTTGATTATAGTATGGTATTATTATAAAAAGTGGACAAATAACTCAAAAGAGATAATAGTCTCCACTTTAAGAATGGTTATCCAATTATTGCTAATAGGTTACCTTTTAATCTTTATATTTGAAAACAAACATATCTATCTTGGAATCTTTATAGTCGGTTTTATGATTGTAGTATCCTCTTTTATTACCATAAGAAATACAAAAGAGAAAACAAAAAAACATTTTTTTGAAATTTTTCTCTCCATTATGATAGCAGGAGTCGTAAACCTGATTGTTATAATGCTTGTATTAGATCTGGAATACAATTATGAACCAAGATATATTATCCCTTTGGCGGGGATGGTATTTGCAAATACTATGAATGCTCTGTCTTTGGCAATAGAAAGATTTGAAAAAGAGATATTAAGAGCTGAAAGTTTTGAAAAAGCACGAGAAATCTCTTTTAAAGCCTGTCTGATACCCCAAGTAAATGCTTTTTTAGCCGTAGGGCTTGTTTCACTTCCGGGAATGATGACAGGACAAATACTTTCAGGGATAGACCCTTTAATTGCCGTAAGATATCAAATAATGATTATGACGATGACTCTTTCAAGTGCAGGACTTAGTTCAATTATCTACTTTACATTAAAACAGAGAAGTTTTAATACTACTTGTTAAGCTTCTGCTTGTGAATTTCACCCCATAAATACAACTGTTTTATTATAGGTTTTAAAGTTTGTCCATATTCAGTTAATGAATACTCTACTTTAGGCGGAACCACAGGATAAACTTCTCTATGAACTATTCCGTCTTTCTCTAACTCTCTTAATTTCTGTATTAACATTTTTTGTGTAGTTTTAGGCAATAACTTCTTTAATTCGCTAAATCTTTTTGTATCTCTTCGCAAATACCATAATATAAGTATTTTCCACTTTCCTGCTAAGACATCAATAGCTGTTTCAACGGGACACTTCTCATTATCTTCAATTTTATCTATATCTATTTTTTTTGTCATAACTAATCCCATAGTATCTTTTTAGATAGTACCTATCTTTTTTGTAAGTTCTTGCTCTTTTGATATATTTTAGCTAAAGTTTTAAGATAAAGCAAAAAAGGATATGTATGAAAGCTTATGTTGTAGAAAAAATAGAAGATAAATTTGTATCAGGAGTGCAAGATATTGAAACTCCTACAATAGAAGAGAATGAAATACTTATAAAAGCGACTTACTCCTCTTTAAACTATAAAGATGCCTTAAGTTCAATAGGGAACAAAGGAGTAACAAGAGTATTCCCTCATATTACGGGAGTAGATGTTGCAGGAGTAGTTGAAAACTCAAATTCAAAAGATTTTCAAAAAGGCGATAAAGTAGTCGTTACGGGATATGATTTAGGAATGAATACAAACGGAGGGCACACAGAGTTTGTAAAAGTACCTGCTTCATGGGCTATAAAAATACCTAAAGGCTTAACAAATAAAGAGATAATGACATACGGAACAGCGGGCTTAACGGCTGCATTAAGCATAAATGAACTTCTTAACAATAATATCACACAAGGGGAGATTTTAGTTACGGGAGCAACAGGAGGAGTAGGTTCTATTGCAGTTGCCGTATTAAGTAAATTAGGTTTTAATGTTACGGCAATAAGCGGGAAAGAGGATAAGATTGATTTTTTAAAAGCCCTTGGTGCAAAAGAGATAATTCTAAGAAAAGATTTTGATATTGAAAATAAACGTCCCCTTGAAAGTGAAAAATATGACGGTGTTGTTGATACTGTAGGAGGCAATATTTTAGCTGAAGCTTTGAAAATAGTGAAATATGACGGAGTGGTTACTTGTTGCGGTTTAACCTCCTCTTTTGAACTTAATACAAATGTATTTCCTTTTATTTTAAGAGGTGTAAGACTAATAGGTATTGATTCCGTTGAGTGTTCAATAAAGAAAAAAGAAGCAGCATGGGAGAAACTGGCAAAAGAGTTTAAAATTGACTCTTTGGAAAAATTGACAAACGAGATAAACCTTGAAGAGATACAAGAAGCATATAAAACACTTTTGGAAGGTAAAGCAGTAGGAAGATATTTAGTTAAAATCTAAATATCTTCTTTTATTCTATAATACAATTTGCATCTTTTACTATTTTTATATCATGATTTTTGGCATACTCTTTTCCCCAATCATGAAGTTGCTCTAAAATAGGGATTAATTTTTCTCCGCTTTTTGTAAGTTTATATTCAACTTTCGGAGGTATTACGGGATAAACAATCCTTTCAACTATTCCTGCACCCTCTAACTCTCTTAACTGCTGAGTCAACATTTTTTGGCTGATATTAGGAATTAGTTTTTTTAGCTCCCCGTTTCTTTTTACATCTTTTTTCAACGCCCAAAGAACCATACTTTTCCATTTTCCACCGATAATATCCGTTGCAAGTTGAAAAAAACAGTTATAACTTCTAGATTCCATAACAAGCTCCTAATATTTTTTTATTGTAAATCAAAGCAGATAAATAGTTACTTAAAAGTGCCTATAAAACTATTTAGTATATACTTGACATTTGTAAAATTTTAGGATAACATCACTTCACAAAAAATAAAAAAGGAGATTTTATGGCAGGTTATACTGAATTAACTCAAGAAAATTTTGACTCGGTTGTAGGAAAAGGTGTATCTTTAGTAGACTTTTGGGCACCATGGTGCGGACCTTGTAGAATGCTTGCCCCCGTTATTGACGACTTAGCAAAAGAATTTGAGGGGAAAGCGAATATTTGTAAAGTAAATACAGATGAACAACAAGATTTATCTGTTAAATATGGAGTAAGATCTATACCAACTATTCTATTTATGAAAGATGGTGAAATTGTTGAACAAGTTGTCGGAGCACATTCAAAACAAGCTTTGGCAGAAAAAATCGACTCATTATTATAATAAATTACGAAATATTTAGGCAGTAACTTTTTACTGCCGTTAAACTTACAAACTTCTCTTTCTAGTTTAAAAAAAGAAAATTTTAGATAAAATTATCAAAAAATTGTAATTTAACTAGGACAGAACATGCAACAATTTTTAGAAGAATCAAAAAAAATAAGTCAAGAAATTGCCACTTTAAGCGGTGAGACAAAAACAAAAGTTTTAAATGAAATGGCTGATGCTTTAATAGAACATTGTGATTTTATTATAAGTAAAAATGACAAAGATATGAGTGAAGCAACCCTAAACGGACTCTCAGATGCCTTATTAGACAGACTCTTACTAACAGGTCAAAGAGTTGAAGCTATGGCACAAGCTATTAGAGAAATAGCTGCCCTAAAAGAGCCTGTAGGAAGAACACTTGAAGGCTGGGTAACTCCAAACGGTTTAAATATACAAAAAGTATCGGTTCCTATAGGTGTTATCGGTATTATCTATGAAAGTAGACCCAATGTAACTTCAGATACGGCGGCTTTATGTTTTAAAAGCGGAAATGTCTGTGTTTTAAAAGGCGGAAAAGAGGCTGAGCACTCAAATAATGCTATTGCAAACGTATTAAAACATGTATTGGCAAAAAACAAACTTCCTGAACAAGCAATATCACTTCTGCCTGATTCAAGCAGAGAAGGGGTAGCACAGCTTATCAAACAAGATAAATACGTAGATTTAATTGTACCGCGAGGCGGAGAAGCACTTATTAGATATATAAGTCAAAACTCGACAATTCCAGTTGTAAAACACGATAAAGGTTTATGCCATATCTTTATTGACAAAGATGCGAATCATTCAAAAGCTATAAAAATAGCAATTAATGCAAAATGTCAAAGACCGGGAGTATGTAATGCAATGGAAACACTTCTTGTTCATCAAGATGTGGCAAGATATATTCTTCCTCCTTTATACGAAGCCTTTACGGCGAATAATACGCAACTTAAAGGTTGTGAACTAACAAGAGAGTATATTGATATTCAATGCGCTACGCAAGAAGATTACGATACTGAATATTTAGCAAATATTTTAAATATAAAAGTAGTCAAAGATGTAGATGAAGCAATAGCACATATTGCAAAATACGGTTCGGGACATTCAGAATCGATTATAAGTGAAAACTATTCAATGGTAACCAAATTTTTAAATGAAGTCGATGCTGCTTGCGTTTATGCCAATGCAAGTACAAGATTCACTGACGGAGGAGCTTTTGGATTAGGAGCTGAAGTCGGTATTTCAACTAACAAACTTCATTCAAGAGGTCCAATGGGAATAAATGATTTAACAACATTTAAATACAAAATTTACGGAAACGGACAAATAAGATAAAGAAGAATCCTTCTTTATCTTTGAGAAAGTGCGAGTTTTAAAGCCAAACCGCCTAAGATAAATGAAGTACAAATATTCATATACTTAACGATTTTCGTATTTTCAATCAGCTTTGCACTTAAGATATTTGCTGCTACTCCGATTAAAGAGAAAACCAAAATAGTTAAAACCATAAAAACAACTCCCAAAAGAATCATTTGTAAAGGTACATTACCGTTTTGAGGTGAAACAAACTGAGGCAGAAAAGCTAAAAAGAATATAGATACTTTCGGATTTAGAACATTCATAAAAAATCCTTTTACATAAAGTTTCTTTAACTCAACCTTACTATTTTGTCCACTTAAATCAAGAGGTTCATTTCTATGCTTAAATACTTGATAAGCAATATACAAAAGGTAAGCAGCCCCTAAAAATTTTACTATATTAAAAGCTATTTCAGAAGTTTTAAAAATAATAGATATACCAAAAGCAGCTGCACTTGTATGAATAATAAGTCCGCTGCATAAACCAAGAGTCGTAACAATAGCGGCTTTTTTACTTTTTGTCATACCTTGAGTCAATACATATATATTATCAGGTCCGGGAGCAAGACATAAAAGAAACGAAGCTATTATAAACATATAAAGATTTGGAAGTTCAATCATATTTATCCTTTGAAAAAATAATTATATCTTAGTTATAATTTCAAGTAAATAAGGAAAAGTATGAGAGAGTATAAAAGCAACAAAAAAAATATTATAGCTACGACAGTTATTCAAACTCCTCTGGGAGATATGTTTGCAGCATCCACAAAAAACGGAATATGTATGTTAAACTATTACGATCAAAGAAAAGAGAAGACTCAAAAAGAGTTAGAAAAGATGAAAAAATTCTTTAATGCGGATATAATCCCCGCCCATAACAAATATTTTGAAGTCTTGCAAAAAGAGTTAAAAGAGTATTTTGAAAAAAAAAGAGAAAATTTTACAGTTCCTTTACAGCTTGTAGGAACTCCTTTTCAACAAAGTGTTTGGAAAATTCTTCAACTTATTCCTTACGGAGAAACCATATCTTATTTAGATGAAGCAAAATTATTAAAAAATGAAAAAGCCGTAAGAGCAGTGGCAAATGCCAATGGAAGAAATCCCATTTCAATTATTATTCCTTGTCACAGAGTTATAGCAAGCGGGGGTAAAATTGGCGGATACTCTTCGGGAATTGATAAAAAAATTGAACTTTTAAAACTTGAAAACAGCTACTCTTATGATATAATTGCTTAAAAATTTTTCGGAATGTGAATGATAGATAATTCAATTTTTAGAGAGTATGATATCAGAGGTATTGTTGAAAGTCAGCTAAATAGTAACTGCGTTAAATTAATAGGATATTTTTTAGGAAAAATTATTTTTGAAAAATTTAAAGAGAGTGCTTATGTTGCCGTTGGATATGATGCAAGAATTCACTGCCCGAAACTTTTTTCATATCTTGCAAGCGGACTAAACAAAGCAAACTGCAAAGTTCTAAATATGCAAATGGTACCCACAGGAGTAAACTACTTTTCAAACTATCAAACCTTTTGTATAAATAATAAAGAGATAAATCCATGTGCTTCAATTATGATAACAGGAAGCCACAATCCAAAAGAGTATAACGGTTTTAAAATAACAATTGATAAAGAACCTTTTTTCTCAGAAGATCTATATAAATTAAGAGACAAAATAATTGCAAATCAAGAACTTCAAATAGAAGATAATGATAAAGCAACTATTATTGACGTAAAGGGTTTGTATATAGATTATATCGTGAAAAAGTTTTCACATCTAAAAGGAATGAAAAACGCTTTTATAGTCGATTGCGGGAACGGTGCAGCAAATAGTGTTCTTTTTGATATTATAAAAAAGTTAGAGTTAAACTGTAAAATACTTTACGGAGAACCTGACGGTAATTTTCCTAATCATCATCCCGATCCCACTATTCAAGAAAATATAGAAGATATTTTAAAAGAGATAAAAAGTAGTTATGACTTTGGATTTGCTTATGACGGAGATGCCGACAGAGTTGTTCTTCTAACAAAGAATAATATAGTAAAAGGTGATACTATGGCTCTTCTTTTTGCAAAAGATATGAAAAATCCAACTGTAGTAGGAGAAGTTAAATGTTCACAGATAATGTATGATTTGATAAATAAAAAAGGTAAAGCAATTATGTATAAAGCTGGTCACTCAAATCTAAAACTAAAATTAAAAAGCTGTAATGCGGATTTTGCGGTAGAGGTTTCAGGGCATATATTTTTCAATGACAGATATTTTGGTTTTGATGACGGTATTTATGCGACCTTTAGAGTATTAGAACTTATAAAAAATGGAATGAATATAGATAAAGAGATAGAAAGTTTTCCTAAAACTTACTCAACAGAAGAATTAAAAATAAAAACTACAGACAAAGAGAAATTTTTACTTGTAGAAAAAATAAAAGAACTATTAAAAAATCCTCCGTCAGATTTTCCTAAAATTATAAAAACAATAGGTATTGACGGAGTAAGAGTAATTTTTGAAAAAGGTTGGGGTTTAATAAGAGCTTCAAATACAACCCCTATATTAGTCACAAGATTTGAATCAACAGATAAAAATCTTGTAAAAGAGTATGAAAAGAAATTAAATAATTTAATAAAAGTAGCACAAAATGAAATTAATATCACTTCAAACAAAAACAACAGATAATTTTAAAACAAACTATAAACACTTAAAAGAGTTAATCACATCATGTGAAGAGGGATCTTTTATCTTAGCTCCCGAGCTTTGTCTTACGGGGTTTTGTTACGAAAGAATGGATGCAGCGGATGAATTTACTCAAAAAACAAAGAAAAAAATAAAAAAACTATCGGAAAATAAAACAATAGCAATAACTTTTTTAGAAAAAGAGGACATTGATTATTATAATACTTTATATATTTTTCATAAAGGAAAAGTTATTCACAGACAATCAAAACATAGACTTTTCCCTTTAGGAAATGAACCTGAAAATTTTGCAAAAGGTAAAAAAGAGAATATGAAGATTATTGATGTTGACGGAATAAAAGTCGCATCTTTAATCTGTTTTGAGATCAGATTCCCTGAATATTGGTTAAACGTTTTAGGGGCAGACTTAATCTTAAATCCGTCAATGTGGGGAGTAAAAAGGAAAAACCACTTTGAAACAATGACCAAAGCACTTGCCGTGGCAAACCAATGCTATGTTCTAACAGCAAACAGTGCAAATGAAGATATGGCAAAAGGAAGCGGAATAATAACTCCTTGGGGAGAAGAGATTAGAGATGATGAAGAAGAGATAATATCTCACAATATGGATTTAAGTGAAGTTAAAAAAATGAGAAAATATATTGATATAGGATTAAAGAAAAAATGGAAATAAACTCTATACTATTTGTTTGTTTGGGAAATATCTGCCGTTCTCCTCTTGCAGAGGGTATTGCAAAAGAGTATATAAAAAAATATAACTTAAATCTAAGAATTGAGAGTGCAGGAACGGGAGATTGGCATATAGGAGAACCTCCTTGTCAAAATTCCATAAAAGTTGCAAAAATAAACGGTATAGATATCTCCACTCAAAGAGCAAGACAGATAAAAACAGAAGATTTTGAGAAATTTGATTTAATAATAGGCTTAGATAATAAAAATATACAAAACCTTAAAAATCTAGGGTGTCAAAATCCCCTCAAACTGGGGGATTTCGGTTTCAATGGAGAAGATGTACCTGATCCGTACTTTTTTGATGGATTTGAAGGCTTTGACAAAGTTTTCAATATGATTGATAATTGCGTAAAAACTCTTATAGAAAAGAAGCTTATATAATTTTAGATAGCTTCTTAGCCTGTTCTACCCAATTCTCTTCTTTTATCTGGTTATCTTCCAAAGTAAAATACTCTTCAACCCAATGGCAGTTTTTTGCATTCCACTTAGCTATTTGATCAAAATGAAAAATTCCCAAACTATTAAGTTTGTTCTCCATCTCCTTATCAATACCTTCAATATCCTGTAATTTATCTTTTCCCGTAGGTCTAGGGGAACTTCTAATCAAAGGTTTATTGTAAATATTCCCTGCGGCTGCACCTCCATGAGAAGTTACACTACTGTAAACAGGTCTTCTATCCCCACCGAAAGCTCTTCCTATTATAAATCCAATTAGAAACCCTATAAAGGCTGCTGCTGCTAAACAAATTACTATCTGAGATGCTACTTCTACCACTTTTTATTCCTCGATTATGTTAAATTCTACTCTTCTATTGATTTTTGAATATCCACCGGTATTTTCCAATGGTATATTTTCACCGTATCCTCTTGCAACTAATCTTTTTGAGGATATTCCAAAAGCTATAAGTCTGTTTCTTACGCTTTGTGCTCTGGCTAAAGATATTTGTTGATTCATTTTAGCCGCTCCTACTGCATCGGTATGCCCGGCAATTTCTATTCTTATATTAGGATACTGTTTTAAAATATCTGCTATTTGATTTATCGTAATATCACTTTTTTTAGTTGTTTTATATCCTGCTCTTTTAAAAATTACGGGTTTTTCTTTAACTAATTTATTTATTTCAAGTTGAAGTTCTTGTGTTTTTATAGAGAGTTCTTCTATAGGTTTTTCATTTCCTTCTCTAATATACTTTTCTCCAGTTAGAATTAAAGGTTCTGTTGCTTTTCCTTCCACTTCTTCGACATTTTCTTGAACTTCCTCTTCGGGAATCTTTTCCAAAGTCTCTTTTGTAGAAGTATCCTCTTGTACTTGTTCTTCAAGAGAAGTATTATCTTCTTTGTTTTCCAAAGAGTCTGATATTTTACTATCCTCACTGTTTTCTAAAATATTATTCTCTTCACTGCTTGGAATATTATTTTCTTCAGCTTTCTTAATATCACTATCTTGATTATCTTCAACTATTGCGATTTTTGTAGGTTGATTTATTATATTTGAATCTTCTGTTTTAGCTATTTTAGGAGCATGATAATAGACACAAGAAACAATCAATATAATTAATAACAAAAATAGAAAAACAACTTTCTTTTCTGAGCTCATATTATTCTCTTTTAGTTTTTAGCAATATTTTAACTTATTAATTATCAAAAAGGTATAAATAGAGTACAAATAACTATTCTTATTTAATTAAAAAACATAAGTTTTAACTATTTAGTTTATTTTATAATAAAAATATCTTAAAAAAGGAGTTTCTTATGAAAGTAGTTGCCGCATCATTTTTTCTGTTTAGTTCCTTATTTGCTCTTCCTGAAGAGTTTGACAAACAAAGGTATAATAAAGGTGAAAAAATATTTGAAAACAAATGTTCCCAATGCCATGAAAAATCAATGCCCATTGCACTTCTTATGAAAAATTTTTTAGAAGAAGAGAATAAACTTCTAAATCTCAAAGCTCCGACAGGAAACGAAATCTCTTTTAGACTCAAACAACAAATAGGGCACAAAGATGATATTGAATTCCAACTAGAAGAAACGGCAGATTTTGTAAAAGATTATCTATATAATCCTAACAAAGCAAAAACAATCTGTCTTCAAGGAGTTATAAGACACTTTGATACAATGCCCAGCATGAAAGGTAAAATTTCCGAAGAAGAGATTGAAGATGTAACTTTTTTCTTATATTTTTTAGAAGGATTCAACGGAGTTAATGAATATTATCACAATGAAGAGGATTTTTAAATCCCCTTCTAAGCTTTTAATATAAGTGCACCGCCTGCACCTATCATAACACTTCCTGCGGTTATATTCATCTTTTTCTCTGCACTTTTACTCTTAAAAAGTTTTTTTGCCCCGCTTGCACTATAAGCATAAGCCAACATCACGGACCCCAGAATAACAGTTACAATTAAAGTAATCATCACTATATCAAAACTTGTCAAACTATTTAAATCTACAAAAGTCGGTAGAAATCCAAGATAAAATAGAATTACTTTGGGATTACTAAGAGTAATTAAGAGTCCTGTTATAAAATTTTTCTTCCACGATAATTCACTTTTACCTTTTATATCCATCTTATGCTCTTTAGCACTTAATATTTTATACCCTAGATAGATTAAATAAGCTCCACCTATATATTTTACAAAAACAAAAAAATCACCTAAAACAAGAGCAATAGATTTAAGCCCAAAAATCGCCAAAAGTAAAAAGACTATATCGCCTAAAACAATACCTAGAACAACAAATGAAGCATTTGAAAATCCAGAAGCCAAAGCTCTCGATACAGTTGCAAAAACTCCGGGACCTGGAGTAGCTGCCAATAAAAACATAGCACCTGCAAAAGCAAGCATACTTAAAAATGACATTATAACCTCCTAATAAAAAGTTATTATATCACTTATAAAGAAGAAACATTAGATATTTTGTATAAAAAATAAATATTAAGGTAACTCCTCAAAATTATCTTCTAACTCTTCAAGAGTACCGCTCCAAGGTAAAAGATAGATATGCTTTTCCAAAGTTTTTCTAATAGAATCGGGAATAGGGACAGAGACTTTTTTTGATAAGTCATAATGAATTAATATACACTTCCCGGTTGTACATAACTTTCCTTCTTGATAAACAGCATGGTTTAACTCAACAGAAGATGTTCCGATTTTAGATACTGCTGTTTTTATAATAACTTGTTTCCCCCAGAAAACCTCTTTTAAAAAATCAAAAGAGCTGTGAGCCATAACAAGGTTCCATTTTTTAATATCACAGTCAGGAACAAAAATACGGAAAAACTCATCTCTTGCAGCTTCAAACCATACACCGTAAGTATTGTTGTTTATATGCCCTAAAGCATCTGTTTCTAAAAATCTTGGTGTAATAAATTCGGTAAACATATTTTAACTCCTAAATTAAGGTAAAATAAGTTTAACAAAATGCATTTAGCTTTTGGTTTAAATTGCTAATTTTAAAAGCAAAAAAAAACAATTTTGAGCAAATATGTTATAAAATAATTAATTATCTCTAATCAATTTTTATATTTTTTAAAAAGTTAAAATATACGTTAAAAAAGTTGTCGTAAAATATGCCGCCGACATTGTAAAAAAAAGAATCGAATTTTCATATTTACTTAATAACATTTTTCACTCCTTAATTTTTATATCACTATTTTAATAGTTATATATTTCAAAATAGTTACATTTTATTTATAAAGTAATTATCACAAAATTTGGAAAATATAGTTTGTAAAATAATTTCTAATTATGTCGATTAATCTAACTTTTATCTTTGAAAAACTTTTTATTTTGCTTTTTTACTAAACAGTAAGATCCTCGGCTTTATCTTCTACTTTGGAATTACTATTTTGTTCATACTGGTTTTTTGCATTTTGAGAATACTCATTTGAATTTGATATCTTTTCTTGAATTTCTTGTGCAAACTCTTGTTGAGCTTTCATCATCAGTACTCTGGCTTTAGAGGCAATAGAGATATCTTGAGGACTAGGATCTACAGGGGCTAATGCAGTTGCAATCACGCCTTGCAGATTTGATATTGTTTCTTGAGGTTCAGAACTTGTTTCTATCTGTACGGGAACTTCTCCAGCAACGGCATACATAACTCCGTCAGGACCTTTTGCATAAGTATAAGATGCTCCGCCTACAGCTGCAGGTCCGCTTTGATGTGCGGCTTCATGTGCCCTTACTTGTGCATCTACTGCTTTAAGTTCGTTAAGCTGTGACTTCTCTTCAGATGTTAGTTCTGTACTGTTTTGAGGTGTTTGGCTTTGATTTGTTTGTTCTTGATTGTTATTTGTTTGATTAGAGGCTTCATCTTTTTCAACACTTCTTATATCTTGCTCTATTCCTTGGTCATTGGATACAGCTTGTTGTTGAGCATTTGCTCTTGAAAAATAGTCGACACTATAGCCGAAGGTTGAAGTGTTGTTTCCTATTTCCATAATTTAAATTGTATTACAAGAAAATGAAAAAATCAAGGGGTAATAATATTATGTAGGTATTGCTACTTTTTTATTGAAAAAGTTAAAATGCTAAATATATTGAATGGGGAGATAATAGAGTACATCAAATTTTCCATCAATTTCTATAAAATGATTTTTATTTAATGTTATATATGGAGGATTAGTAGTTGTTTCAAATCCACTTCTAGGTAACCAATTATGGTATACCCATTGAGTAAATCTTAAAATATCGTCAAATCCCCCATTAAATTCAAAAGTTGCATATAATGCTTCTGGTGTATAAAAACATGGTAAGTTTGTATTAGACAAACCTATTTTTTCTTCAGGGATAATTCCAGCAACATAAAAACAATCTTCTGCAGGAGTAATAATGGGATTATCATGATACACAACAATTTGTTCAAAATTCTTTACATTATTTGTATATACCCAAGCATATAACTTTTGCCAAATCTTTTTTAATTCATCTCTTTGAATATAACCTTTATATCTTATATAATATGTTTTTCTCCCCTTTGTTCTTACAATTTTCGGTTCAATTTTATCAAAACAACTATTATCATATAAATTAAGTTTTGAATTTTTTAATATATTTGTTGAATATTCAATATATCCTCCATTTTTCCACTGTTTCGGCGTCTGATTAAATCTTTCCTTAAAAGAACGGATAAATGACGTTTGAGAACTATATCCACACATAGAGGCAATTTCCGTTATTGTAGACAACTTATTTGTTAATAATAGATTAGAAGCTTTTTGTAAACGTATAGATTTAATAGTTTCATAAATGTTAGAACCCATTACTTCTTTAAATATTTTATGGAAATATGTTTTATCTATACCAAATTTAAAAGCTAAATCACCAATATTTATGTCAGTATCTATATAATCATATATATAATACATCGTATCGTTTGATATTTGAATATCTCTATTATATGTACTTCTTTTTTTCATTATTCTCACTTTATATAATAATTATAACATAAATAGTAATATTTTTTTTCAAAAATAGATAACTTTTATTATATAAACAGTAAAGAATTAACTTTTTTAAAATGATAAACTTCTTTGAATCAATCAGGAGATAAGGATGAAGATATGAAACAATATGATTTTTTATTAGCAATATTTATTACCTTTATTTGGGGAATTAATTTTTCTTTTATAAAACTTGGATTAAATTCAATTGATCCATTTTTACTATCAGGGATAAGGTTTTTATTATGTAGCTTTCCTTTAATCTTTTTTATAAAAAGGCCTAATATCCCAATGAAATATATAATAAGCTATGGTCTTCTTTTTGGAGTAGGATTATGGGGAATTGTTTCTCTTGGAATATATTTTGGGATTTCAGCAGGGATAGCTTCACTGGTTCTTCAATTAAGTGCATTTTTTACTGTTATTTTAGCTAGTATTATTTTAAAAGAATCAATAGATATATCAAAAAAACTAGCCTTTATTATAGCTATATTTGGATTATGTCTAATTATTAATGTTACAGATGGTTCGGTTACATTTTTAGGACTCATTTTAGTTTTAGTTGGCGCTCTTTCAATGAGTTTCACAAATATAATAGTAAAAAAAGCTAATTCAAAAGATATATTTTCTTTTATTATTTGGGCAAGTATTTTTTCACCGATTCCTTTATTCATTTTAGCTTATTTAACACATGGAGATACTGTATTTACAAATTTTTTCTATAATCTTAATAAAACTGCAATTTTTTCTATACTATTTCAAATTTATCCAACTACACTTTTTGGTTATTGGATTTGGAATAATTTACTACATAAATATCCTGCGTCAAGTGTCGCTCCTATGGGTTTAATGGTACCTATATTCGGTTTATTAGGCTCTTATTTTATTCTAGATGAAGAATTGGGTTTTATAAAAATTGTTGCTTCAATTTTTATAATTTTTGCATTAATTATAAATAGTTATGGAGAAAAAATTCTACAAAAAATATGTAGAACTTAATTTTTTTATTAAAAATATAGAAAAAGGCATTTTTAGAGAAGGAGTTTTAAAATCACTCCTTCATAAAATTATATTAAATTTACTTTTTTAAAAATCGTCGAAGTCGATACTACCTTTTGAATAGTTAACTACGTTACCTTCGAAGAAATTCGTTCTTTGGTCATTAAATGAAGCATAACCGTCAACCCAAGGAATAGGGTGTTTCACATTATATTCAGGTGCGTATCCTACTGCTTCAAATCTTCTATCTGCCAGATATTCGATATATTGTCTAATAATTGCATCTGTAAACCCTAGGATTTGTCCTTGTGTGATATATGCACCCCAAGAGGCTTCTAAATCTACTGCTTTTCTAAACATTGCTCTTACTTTTTGTTCTAATTCAGGTGTAAAAAGTTCAGGTCTCTCTTTTCTTGTACTGTTAATTAGGTGTTGAAAAAGTAATAAATGGGTTACTTCGTCTCTTTGAATAAATCTTATCATTTGAGAACTTCCAAGCATTTTCCCTGATTTTCCAAGAGCATAAATTGCAGCAAACCCTGCATAAAAATATAATCCTTCTAAAATTTGATTTGCAAACATTGCCAAAACTATTTTTTCATCGGTAATTTCACCTGCAAGATTTTTATAAACAGCTGCAATGTAATTGTTTTTTTCTCTTAATTTATCATCTGTTTTCCACATATCATAAATTTTATCCGTGTTATCCGAGATTGATTCAACCATTACTGCATATGATTTACTGTGATTTGCCTCTTCATAAGATTGTCTTGAAAGAATAGCATTTATTTCAGGTGCTGTTATATATGGATTAATATTATCCATTAGATTATTTGTTTGCAAAGAGTCCATAAAAATAAGTTGGGATAATACTAAATCATACATTCTTTTTTCAGCCGGTGCTAAATATTTATAATCTTTTGCATCTGCCGTCATCTGCACCTCTCTTGGAAACCAAGTATTTGCCTCCATCATATCCCAAAGATTCAATGCCCATTGATACTTCATTCTGGTAAAGTTAATCATACCATCAGGATTACCGCCAAAAGTTCTTCTTTCATTTAGAGTCTCACTTGAATCTGGATTATATATCGTTTTTCTTGACATTGGGTCAACCTTTTATTTTTAAATATTATTCTTTATTTGAGTATTTTTAAATCAGAAGAGGAGAGAAGGTTATCTTATTGACAACCTGCACACTCCATACTTCTATCTTCTACATCATTTGAAGCTTCCGGAGATTGACTTCTTAGGTAATAAGTAGATTTAAGTCCCAGCTTCCATGCCAAAGTATAGATTTCATGAAGATATCTACCGCTTGCTTTGTCCAAAGACATAAAGATATTTGTACTTTGACCTTGATCTATCCATTTTTGTCTAACTGCTGCGGCTCTTATGATATCTAACTGGTCAACTTCATATGCAGGAGTATAAAACTGCCAAGTTTCAGGAGATAGATTAGGTACAACTACGGGAATAAGTCCCGATAAATTCTCTTCATACCATTTTCTTTTATATACAGGTTCAATTGCCTGCGTTGTTCCAACCAAAATCGAAATTGACGAAGTCGGAGCAATAGCCATTAAATATCCGTTTCTCATTCCGTCTTTTTTAACTTGTTCTCTTAAAGCATCCCAATCATATCCTGCATCAAATAGATCTTTGTCTACAAGAGCATTTACAGCTTGCGGTGCATGATCATGAGGCATAATACCTTTTGACCAGTTTGAACCTTCAAATGTAGGATAAATACCTTTTTCGACAGCAAGTTCAGATGAAGCTTTAATTGCATGATAAGAGATTGTTTCCATCACGGAATCAACTTTTTTAAAGTGTTCGTTACTTCCCCATACAAGTCTGTTTTCCGCAAGCATTTGAGACTCACCCATAACACCAAGTCCGATACTTCTTGATTTTAAATTTGTTGCTTTTACTTTTCTTAAAGGATAGAAGTTTAAATCTATTACATTATCAAGCATTCTAATAGCCGTTGGAACAACTCTTTGTAAATCCTCTTTTGAGTGAACTCTTCCAAGATTTATTGAAGCTAGATTACAAACAGCAGTATCCCCGTCTGTTTTCTCTTTTTCTACTATAAAGACTCTTTTACCGTTTATTGAATCAAGAGCGGTAATTTTATTTGCCTTTTTCTTTTGACCTCCATCTACAACAATAATATCAGTTTCGTCATAAGCTTCAATTGTTCCGTCTTCATACTCTATTTTAATTTTATAGTAATTAGGACTTGTATTTTGGAAAATCTCCGTACAAAGGTTTGAACTTCTAATATGTCCTGCATGAGGATTTGGATTTGCTCTGTTTGCATTATCTTTGAAACAAAGGAAAGGTGAACCTGATTCAAAATAGTTTGTTAGAATTTTTTTCCAAAGATCTTTTGCTTTCATTCTATCTTTTGTTATAGCTTCGTCTTGTTCATACTCTTCATATCTTTTTCTGAACTCTTCTCCGTGTAATTCAGATAAATCTTTTACCTCATAAGGATCAAACAAAGTCCAAGAACCGTCGGCAACTACTCTTTCCATAAATAAATCGGGAATCCATAAAGCAGGGAATAAATCGTGAGTTCTTCTTCTCTCTTCACCTGAGTTTTTCTTTAATTCGATGAAATCTTCAACATCCATATGCCAAGGCTCTATATATGTTGCAATAGCACCTTTTCTAGTACCTAATTGATCAACGGCAATTGCTATATCATTTGTGATTTTAAGAAAAGGGATAATCCCTCCTGCTGCACTTTTATGGTCATCTATAACACCGCCTAAAGCTCTTATTTGGTTCCAGTCCCAACCGATACCTCCACCGTATTTAGATAGAAGTGCCATCTCTTTGTATCCGTCGAAAATACCTTCAATATTATCGGGACTTGAACCGATATAACAAGAACTAAGTTGATGTCTGTTTGTTCTTGCATTACTTAAAGTAGGTGTTGCAAGCATTACTTCAAATTTTGAAACAACATCATAAAACTCTTTTGCTTTTTCTTGTTTATTCTCTTCATTTTGAGCCAAAAACATAGCAATTGCCATAAACATTTGTTGAGGAAGTTCTATTGGGTTTCCTTCTCTGTTTTTAATCAAATATCTATCATAAAGTGTTTTTACACCTAAATAATTAAAAAGAAAATCTCTTGAAGGGTCTATATAATCATTTAAATCGTCTAAATCATATCCCTCACCTAAGCTAGGAATCAATCTTCCGATTTTTTTACCGTATTCCAAATACTCTTTTAAATGGCAGTAAGCCTCACCTTTTAACCCATGAGTAATTTTTCCTACTCTGTGATAAAGATCAAACAAAAACAGCCTTGCTGCGACAAATGTCCAGTTAGGAACATCAATATCAATTTTTTCAACAGCTGTTTTTATTAATGCATCTTGGATATCCGAAGAGCTCATCCCGTCAATAAATTTAATCTGAGCATCTAATTCCAATTCACTTTGAGATACTCCTACTAATCCTTCTGTTGCTGCAGTCGTCATTTTCTGGATTTTAGTAATATCTAAGACCTCTTTTCTTCCATTTCTCTTTTCAATCATTATTCCCATAATATTGCCTTATAGTCTAAAATTATCTTATTTAAATACTCTTTTAAAAATAGCATCAACATTTTTCGTATAGTACTCGTAATTAAAACACTCTCTTATTTGTTCTTCAGAGAGTTTGCTTCTTAGTTCTTCATCTGCTAACAGATGCCCAAGATATAAAGATTCACCGTCTTCATTAGTCGTAGGTTTACCGTGTTGTATCTCTTCCCAAACTTTCATCGCATTTCTTTGAACGATTTTATAAGCATCTTCTCTGCTTACTCCAGCTTTTGGAAGTTCTAATAAAACTCTTTGAGAGAAAACCAATCCTCCCGTAAGATTTAAATTTTTCATCATATTTTCAGGCATAACAGTTAAGTTTGCAATTACGCTGTTCATTCTATGAAGCATAAAATCAGAAGTGATAAATGCATCGGGTAACCAAAATCTTTCTGTTGAAGAGTGAGAAATATCTCTTTCATGCCATAAAGCTACATTTTCCATAGCAGGAACAGAATATGCTCTGATCATTCTTGCAAGTCCTGTTATATTTTCCGTTAGAACAGGGTTTCTTTTATGAGGCATTGCAGAACTTCCTTTTTGCCCTTTTGCAAAATACTCTTCTGCTTCATAAACTTCTGTTCTTTGTAAATGTCTTACTTGTATTGCAAATTTTTCTATAGAAGAAGCAAGAAGAGCTAAAGCCGTTGCAAGTCTGGCATATCTGTCTCTGTGAATAACTTGATTTGAACAAGGCTCAGGTTTAAGTCCTAATTCTGCCATTGCATACTCTTCAAGTTCAAGTGGAGCATGGGCAAAATTACCCATAGCACCTGAAATTTGACCTACAGAGATTACGTCCATTGTTTCTTCAAGATTTTTAAGATGTCTTGCTACTTCATCATACCAAACGGTTAAAGTTAATCCAAAAGTAATAGGTTCGCCGTGGATACCGTGGCTTCTTCCTACCATAAGGGTATATTTATGTTCATAAGCTCTTTTTTTAATAGACTCCATCAACATTTTTACATCTTCAATGATGATTTTTAAAGAGTCTCTCATTTGAAGAGCAACACCTGTGTCAACTGCATCCGAAGAGGTCATACCGTAGTGAAACCATCTAGATTCTTCACCAAGTGATTCCGAAACACTTGTATTAAATGCTATTAAATCGTGTTTTGTAACAGCTTCAATTTCTTCTATTCTTTCTACCGAAAAAGTAGCATTGTTAACTATTTTTTCACAATCCTCGTCAGGAATAAGTCCAATCTTATTCCAAGCTTTTACAGCTGCTTTTTCTACTTCAAGCCATGCTGCATATCTTGCATGTTGCGTCCACTTAGACTTCATCTCTTCTCTGGCGTATCTTTCAACCATCTAGCAATCCCTTATTATCTATATTTCAGTAGTTTTTATCTAATTTTTTCTATTTTTTAAGTATGATATCCTATCAAAATTAGCCAAAGATTTTCATTAATCTTTGTTTACTTTTTACTTAAATTTTAGGAATTAACTTTGCCATTTGTTTTAAAAAAATTTTCTGTCAGCAAGGGTAAAAAAATACAAGTTGCATTAATGCAAGAAGTACCATTGAAGCCCCGTGAAGCCAATCGTTTACTATCAAGAAGCAGAGTTTTTAATATAAAAAAAGAACCCTATCTCATATCAGAAGAGGTTAAAGACGACTTCATCTATATTGCACTGTTTGAGGGGCATTCAAGAGGTTTGAAACCCTTACTGGTTTTTGAAGATTTTGCTATTTTTGATAAACCCTCAAATCTGATGATTCATCCTATCTCAAAAAAGACTCCTTATTCACTTCTTGATGAAATCAGATACCATTTTGGAGACAAAGCAAACCAAGCTCACAGAATAGATGCAGAGACTTCAGGCTTGGTACTTGTGGGATTTAATGAAAAAGTTACAAATGCTTTGGCAACAATGTTTGAAAAAAAAGAGTACAAAAAATCTTATTTGGCGATTGTTGAGGGAGAGATAAAAAAAGAGATAACAATAAACAAAAACTTGAAAAAAGAGGGCAAAGCAATCGGAGTTCGTATGACAACATGCGAAAAAGAGGAAGGAAAAGAATCCATTACTCACATAAAACCTCTAAAATACAATAAAGAAAAAAATTTAACCCTCTTAGAAGTAGTTCCTATAACAGGAAGACAACACCAAATAAGAGTTCACTTATACTCAATAGGTCATAAAATTTTAGGAGATCCTATTTACGGAGTAAATGACGATACGGCAGAAGCCTATTTGGATAAAACTCTACTAATAGAAGAAAGAATAAAAACTACAGGTTCAAATAGACTCTGGCTTCAAGCAAACTATTTAGAGTTTACTTACAAAAAAGTTATTTATAAAATTTTCTCTAAAAACAGAGATATTTATAATCAATTTAGCTCTTAAAGCTTTTTATGAAGCCAAAGAGCATTGAAAACAATTTGTAATATCTTTACACGTTGCACAAGCCGGTGCGGTTTTACCTATGCTGTCATAAATGAACTTTTTCCATCTTATATCTTTAGGTTTGATATTAGCTAAAGCCGTAAAATTATTTTTCATTAATCTTCCCATTTCTTTTCTGCTAATAAGACCCAAATCAGAATAAAGGTGTCCCATTCTAAGAGAGGTTTTAGCTATCCAAGGAGCTAATGTATTTTTAGCATAATCATCGTTTGCATTTTTTTGAAGAAGTTCTAAAACTTCAAATTCCATCATCTCTAAATCACTCATTTCAATCTCCTTTCTTAATCTATGTCGCAATACTCCAAATCCAAACCTTGCGGTCTTTTCAAATCTTTATTACCGTTTATATAAAGATTTTTTAGATTTTTTAATAAGCTAATAGACTGAGGTAGTTTTTCTATCTCATTATCTTCGATATCCAACTCTTCAAGGTTTTGAAGGGCACCAATATTTTGAGGCAAACTTATTAAAGAGTTTGAACTGATACTCAAATTCGTCAAATTTTTCAGATTACAAATTTCATCAGGTAAACTCTTTAAAAAATTATTATCCAAAATAAGTATTTTTAAATCCTCTAATTTACTCACGTTAAAATCCAACTGATTAAGAGAATTATCACTTAAATCAAGTTTTATCAACATATCATGAGACTCTAAAGAGGGTAAATTTTTTAGTTGATTTCCTTCTAAAAGCAGAGTCTCCAACTCTTCTATTTTTGATATTGATTCAGGAAGATAGTTTAACTTGTTGTATGATAAATCCAAATAATAAAGAGATTTCATATTTGAAAAAGCATCAGGCAACTCTTCAAGCTCATTAGTATCAAAAGATAGATATAAAAGTTTTGTTAGTTTTCCCAAACCTTTAGATAAAGATTTTATCTTATTTGCGGCAAAAGTAAGTCTTGTAAGTGATGATAAATTATATATCTCTTCAGGAAGAGATTCCAAACGGTTTCCGTTTAGATTTAATATCATCAATTTAGACAGATTTCCTATAGAAGAGGGAAGCTCTTCCAAAAGATTGTTTTCACACTGAAAATTTTTAAGATTTTTTAACTCTCCTATAGAGGAAGGAAGCTTTTGCAATCTGTTATTAGAGAGTTTTAACACGCTTAAGTTTTTTAAAACTCCGAAAGATTCAGGCAATTCTCTAATCTTTTTCTTTGATAAATCAAGATGAGTCATCATATTAATATCATCTATATGAGTTGATATAGTAGAAGTTAATCCATTAGATTTAACCCATCTTATAAACTCTTCAATATCACTCTTCATCTCAATCCTTTCTGTCCTTCATAGCATCAATTAAAAAAGATATCTCTTCATAATCGACAAAACCGAAATCAACCATATTATAAAGAGCCATCAAAGGTTTTCTACAACAGGTTTTATTACAGCCCGTGACAAGCTTTTTCGCTTTTTTATATGGAAGATCTGTATTTTTGAAGATTTCAATAGCCTCTTGAACTGTCTTCTCCCCACATTCGCAGATTCTTTTATTTTTTAAATCTTCCATTTAAAACTTCTATCTTATTTTAAAAAAGGGTGTTGCTCTTTAAAATCGATAACATCTTTCATGGCAACATTTATTTTCTCACTCAAATCAGGTAGTTTATCATAATCTGTCCATATAGTATCTTCAACTATATCATGAACAACACCCGCAAGTTCGACAACTTTTCTTTTATATTTTGCCAATTCTTTCTTTTTTTCTTTTTGTTCTTCTGTTAATCCAGCCATATTTCCTCCTTAATTTTAGTTAAATTGCATATAAATTTTCTAATTTTAAATCAGGTTTTTCACCTAAATACATAAGAGCAAAGGTTCCCTCTTTTTTAAACTTATAACTCTCATATAATTCACATATCTCTTTTACGCCTTTTGGAGCGTAGGCAAAAATTTTCTTTAATCCTCTATAATAAAGAACACCTCTTAGAAGTTTTTCTGCATCAAGATAGGATTCACTTTGCATAAGCCAAGGCGAAATTTTTATATGTCTTTTATTTACAACATAAGAGTGTAAAAACCCCGTTTGAGTAGAGAGTTTTAAAGAGTTAGAAAAAGTACAGTCATTTTTTATATACTCTTCTCTGTCATCCATAAAAACCTCTTTATCAATTCTTTTTGAAACCTTTTCATAATCTTCACCGCTGACTTGCTTCGCAATAGAGTTTGAAAAATTAAAAGGTACGGCTTCTCCGCTGTGCATAAATCTTATAAATAAAGAGTGCTCTTTAAAATTAAAAGCCTCTACATAATGTTTTTTATCAAATTCAATTAATATAAAAATATTCATACTGCTTGCATTTTGAATAAGAAGCTTAAAAAGTCTTGTTAATACATCTTCATATGCTTTCATCACTTTTACCACATTTATAAAAATATGTTTCCCAAATTCATATGCACTTACTACACCTACTACTTTACCATCCTCATAAGCACCGAAACAATATTGAGGATATGCTTTATAGGTCTGCTTTAATAGTTCTAGCTCAAAAAGCTTGTCACTATTCAATATATCTTGAATATCTTCTTCAAAATCGTTTCTTAAATAACCGACGAACATAAATATAACTCTTTTAATTCTTGAGTATCAAGTACTCTTTTTCTTTTTGTTACAATCTCTCTTACAATAGGTAAAATTGCTTCTAAAACCTCTTTTTTAGGCTCAATTCCAACAGATCTTAAATGGTAAAGAAGTGTTGAAGTTCCTGAATGTTTACCGATAGGAAAACATCTTTTAAGTCCTACTTCTTTTGGAGTAAACGGTTCATATGCCAATTTGGATTTCATCATACCGTTTACATGAATCCCCGATTCATGGGAAAAAATATACTCCCCTACAATAGGAAGATTTGTATCTATTCTTCTATTTGATGCTTTGCTTACTGTTGAGATTAGAGATTTCAGCCTTTTTGAACTTATTTTTGCATCTTTATTAAAAAGCCTAACCAAACTCATCAAAACTTGTTCAAAAGAGGCATTCCCCGCTCTCTCCCCAAGTCCTATAACAGTAGTATTACAACTATATGCTCCTGCTTCAAAACCTGCGATTGCATTAGCCGTTGCCATTCCAAAATCATTGTGAGTGTGCATCTCTATATCTAAAAGATTTAAAGAGCTTAATTCACTTATATTTTCATAAGTTTTATGGGGTGTTAAAATCCCGACCGTATCACAATATCTAAATCTGTCTGCACCTAAACTTTTTCCCAAAGTCATAAGCTCTTTTAGAAAACCTAAATTTGCACGACTTGAGTCTTCTCCTCCTATACAAACAAACAATCCTTCTTTTTTAGCTTCTAAAATAACTTCTTCAAGCTGTTTTAAAAGCCTTTGTTTATCTCCTTTAAATTTTACGTCGATTAAAATATCCGATACGGGGATAGATAAATCGACAGCTTTTAATCCACAATTTAAAGAATCTTCCAAATCTTTCAGAGTTGCTCTGTTCCAACTCATAATTCTAATAGGTAAATTAAGATTTAAAATCTCTTTTAAATCATCCTGTTCCTTTTGTCCCATAGCCGGTATCCCAACTTCAAGTTCATCGGCACCCACTTCGTAAAGCTTTTGTGCAATATCCAGTTTTTCTTGAGTATTAAATGCTACGTATGGAGCTTGTTCCCCGTCTCTTAAAGTTGTATCGTTTATTAGTAACATGGAATTACCTTTTTTTGAATTAGAAAAAGATATGCAAAAACTATTCCATTTATTTTAAATTTAAGATTTTACTTGAATGGATTTTCTCTAAATCCTCATCTTCAAGATTTTCATATGAGTATATAAAACAGCAGGGTTTATCTTTGATTCTTTTTTCTATTTCCCAAAACTCTTCTAAAGTATCAACAAAATAGATTTTGTCTGCTCTTAGAGATTTAAGAGGAAAACCGATTGCCCCGTGAGAAGTCGTAACAGGATAGAGTTCTAATAACTCACTGTTTATAGAAACAGGTCCGTTACCCTTTAGCAGAACTATTTTATTAGCTTTTTTCATTTTAAAAAGTTAGGGGTTACCCTAACTCTTGTTCAGTTTTTAATTCATTTACAAAGAAATATTTTTGTGCTGCTGCAAATACCGATTTTTCTATTGGTTGAAGTGCATAAGAATCATCAGAGATTAAGTTAATAGATTTTAACTCACCTTGAGGACAGTCTCCTATTTTTTCGGTTAAAAGCAGATCAACATCTTTTAAAGTCTCTTTAATCTCTTCAATAGGATAAGAACCGTCACAATCTTCAGGTCCTTTACAATAGGCATTTTCTACTTTTCTGTGCATTACAAATTTGATTGCTTTGTCACCAACTTCGTAGATTAGGAACTCTTTTGCACTACCAAAGTGTAAATTAATAGTACCTTCACCTGCTGTTGTAACTGCTACAAGTTTTGTTTCTCCTGTTGAACTAAGTTCTTCTTTAGATGCCTGCTCAATTTTGATTCTATCATTTGCAGCTTCTAAAGCAGCTCTCCAATTTTCAATAACTTCATGTTTTTTTGCTCTAGCTTCCATATCATATTTATCTTCTAAAGCTTCCCATGTCATATCTTGGAACACGTCAGGAGTAAACTCTTCACCCCTGTCTTCACCGATTAGACCTACCGCATCAGCTCTACACTGTCTACAGTGGCTCATAAGTTTCATATCCATACCACAAGCTTCTTGTGCTTCCATAACTTCTTGATCAGTCGCACTTCTTTGACCATTTAAGCCATAATAAGTACCAAACTCTTCTTTTGAAAGTAGAGGCATAATATTATGTAAAAATACGCCTAACTCTTTAAGTTTTTTAGCAACATTCGGCAGTTCTTTATCATTAACGCCCGGGATTAAAACAGAATTTGCTTTTACAAGAATTCCTCTTTCAACCAACATTTGAATACCTTTTAATTGTTGTTCTAAAAGGATTTTTGCACCCTGTGCTCCAAATACTTTTTTATGGTTCCAATGAACCCAAGGATAAATTTTAGCACCGATTTCACCTGTTGTATCAACAGAATTGATTGTAACAGTTACATGGTCAACATTATATTTAACCATTTCATCAACATAATCAGGAAGTCTTAATCCGTTTGTCGATAAACAAAGTTTTTGGTCAGGCGCTTTTTCATGCAGCATTCTAAAAGTGTCAAAAGTCTTTTTAGGATTTGCCAATGCGTCCCCTGGTCCCGCAATTCCTACAACTGAAAGTTGTTGAATCTCTCCACCTACGTATAATACCTTTTTAACTGCATCTTCAGGACTTAGTTTATTTGACGTAACTCCCGGTCTAGATTCATTTGAACAGTCAAATTTTCTATTACAGTAGTTACATTGAATATTACATGCAGGTGCAACAGCTACGTGAATTCTTGCATAGTGTTGGTGAGCACCCTCACTATAACACGGATGGTTATTGATTTTATCCATCACCTCTTGCTCTAAACTCTCTTGTGTACTACTTGATGTACAAGAACAACTCATAGTATCTCCTTTTTATAGCCACGCTTATTTTTTTATTTCACACTACCTCATGCACATAGCGTTCCATAGAAGAAATATCTAAAATTTAGGAATAGTATATGCATATAAAAGTAAAATTGGAGGAAGGATGTATTATGACAGTACAGGAGCAAATCAAAGAGCAGTTATTAAAAGAGGTGTTATCTAATATTGACAATATATATGATTTTATGGATAGTAGATATAATTTGGATAAACACTGTAATGATGCAATTGTAAAGAAACTTAATGAGTTGAAAGATGTAGTTTATAAAGTTTCGGGTCTTAGCGACCTAAATTAAAAACTAATTAGTGATGAGTATAATTTTATTTAGTTTTAGTCAAAGATACTGTAATTTTATACTCATCACCAATTAACTTTTAATTCATAGTTATTTCTATTATTTTTCCGTTTAAAACTTCTGAAAACTCTACCCCGAAATTGTAACAATCTTTAAGTTCCTCTTTTGTAGGAATTAATTTTATTTTCATACTTTGTAAAGGAGGTACTCTGAAATTCAAAGATTTAAGTCTGTGAACAATCATATCGACTGCTTCACCGCTCCAGCCGTAACTTCCGAAAGCTCCGCCTATTTTTCCCCTTTTTTCCAAAAGCATCATACATGAAAGCAAATCCCAAACAGGTTTCGGAGCATCTGCATTAATAGTGGGAGCTCCGATTAAAATACCGTCACTCTCTTCTAAAATATTTATCATATTTGACTCTTCAATAGATGCCAAATCATACACATTTGCAACTATTCCCTCTACACTCTCCGCACCTTCATAAATTGCTTCTGCCATATCTTGCGTGTTTTTATAACTTGTAAGATAAAAAATAGAGAGAGTTTTTTTACCGTTAGAGATTACTTTATAATCATCTTGACTCCATTTTCTATAGTAATCGACATATTTTTTAGGATTATCTCTTAGAATAGGTCCATGTAAAGTCGCAATAATATCAATCTCATATTTTTCATACAGTTTTATTGCATTTAAGGCATAAGATTTAAAAGGTCTCATAATATGATCATAATAGTATTTAAAGGCATAGAAAAAATCTCCTACTAAATCGTCAAACAATCTTTTATCATAGTAGTGACTTCCGAAAACGTCTCCCGAAAAAAGAAGTTTATCCTCTTCTACATATGAACTCATAGTTTCAGGCCAGTGTAAATAAGGAGTTGTCAGAAACTTAATCGTTTTATCTCCCAATTTTAAACTTTTGTTTGTCCAGACAGTTTCAAAATCAATATTATCTTTATGGGTAATAGCTTTTAACATAGCCGTTGCTTGAGGAGAGATTAAAACTTTTGCCTGAGGCGCTCTTTCGATTAATTCAGGAATTGCACCCGCATGATCGGGTTCTAAGTGATGTGCTATTACATATTTAATCTCATCATAAGAACAAAGCTTCTCTATTTTTTGAAAAAACTCATTTTGAAACTCTAATTTTACGGTATCTACTATTACGACACCTTCATCTGTTTTTATTAAATAGGCATTATAAGATGACCCGTTTGCCGTTTTCATAATAATATCAAAAGTTCTGATATCAGGGTCAAAAGCACCTATAAAATATATATTCGGTGCTATTTCAATTGGTTCATTATTAATATTTTCCATTTTATTTTACTATTAACCTTCTCATCCAGATTGGAGGATTTTCCTGCATTTTTATCAATTTGTTTAATACATCCTCTATTTTTTCATTCTCTTTGCTTGCCTGCATGGGAAAAACTTTTGCCGATTTTACCATCATTGAAGCTTTTGGACCGATTTGCTGTACATATAAAATATCACTATCTTCAATACACTCAATTTTATATGTTAATTTATCAATCTCATCGTCAATCTCTATTGAAGAGTCTACAGATTTGATAAAAGAGAAAGAGTCTTTATCTATTTCATAAATATAAAACTCTTTACACCATCCAAAATGCTCATTTACATGGATATTATCTTTGGAAGCAAATGCAATTCTCATAGGATAAATATCCTTACTCTTGAATCTATTACTTTTTGCATAGTATCTGCTATCATTGAATAGGTTCCCGTTGAAGCGATAGAACAACCGACACATGCACCTTGGTAAGCAAGTCTTAACTCCAATTCCGGTTCATTTATAAAATCTACTAAAACAACATTACCGCCGTCTTTTAATAAAATCGGTCTGATAAATCTATCTAAAGCATCATTTATTATCTCTAGTTGTTTCTCTTTTGTTTGTGCCCTAAAGTGTTCATTTAACTCACAATTTTCTTCAAAAGGTTTATCCATCCCCGTAAGTTGGATATTTGCCATTGCATGACCTTTTGAAGCAGCTTTAATCATACAATCAAAACCCTCTTTTACCTCATCAAGATTGTTTCTATCTTTTAAAAGAAGAAGAGCTAGTCTAAAAGCAGCTTGTGTATGATTTTTTCTAACTGCACGTCTAAAATACTCTTTAGCTTTTTCAAGATCCTCTTCTACTCCGATTTTTGTTTGATACATTAAAGCCAAATTAAAATTAGCAGAGTCATTATCATATTTGCTGGCTTCATCAAACCACTCTTTAGCTTTGGCATAATCTTTATTTACACCTTCACCTTTTAAGTACATTAGTCCAAGATTTGCCATTGCCCTGTCATTTTTGACTTTGGCTTCTTCTTCCCAAATTTTAAAAGCTGTTTCAAAATCTTTCTTCTTATATGCCGCTAATGCTTCTCTATGTTTCATAAATTCTATTCCTTCACCTGGATTTGGAAGTTCTCTTCCGTTTTTTAACTCACTTACAATATGCTGTGCCAAATACTCATGGGCAAGCGTTACAGCCTCTTCATAATCTTCACTAGAGGCTTTAATATCAAAATCGGTAAATTGAACTAAATAGGCATCGCCTACTTCATGCTCTCCGCTGTAACACTCAAAAGGATATTCAAGACGGAGATAATGTTCCAAATCTTCTTTTTTCATCTTCTAAAATTCCAAAGCCTTATGTTCCATTCTCTCTTCTATACTAATAGCTTCCCTAAAAGGTTTTGGCTGATTTGCAGGAGAGAAAATACCTTTTTTCTTATGTACTCTGATTTTATAAATACCCTCTTCGTTACCTTCCAGATAATAATCATCATATTCGGCAGTATAAGGCAAATCCCAAACTATTGCCCCGGGAGTGGGACAAGCATCAAAACATTTTGGAACAGAACCGTCAACACACTCAATACATTTTTCAGGTTTTACATAAGTATATTCACCCTCTTCCAAAGGAGAATCATCCGCACTTACAATTGCAGTAGCAGGACACTCTTCAATACAAGTATCACAATTAATACATTCATCTGTTATCATTACAGCCATTTTTAACTCCTATCTTCACATTCACAAGCACAACTTGCAGTGCCCGGATCAAGTAGTGATTCGCAATTATGTTTAGTAACAATTTTACAACTGTTTTCCAATAAGCTTCTATAAATATCTTCAATACTTAAATACATTTTTGTAGCAGAAAATACTTTGATTTCGTTCTCATTTAAATAGTTAAAAACACCCTCTCCCATATGAAAGAATATTGTACTTGTTACGCCTAAGTCTTTAACAAATTTAGCAGTATCCAAACCGTTTCCGCAACCTATGTTCTCTTCTACGGTAAAACTTCCGGTTGTAGGGTTTAGTAGAGCAAAATATGGAGCATTACCATATAAATCCGAAATCGTAGTAGAACTACTTTTATTTAATGGTATAGCAATCATCTTAATCTCCTCGCTCTTTTTAAATTATTTTAAAATTACAATGCAAAAACTGTTCCATAAACTCAAAGGAATATAATTTGCATGAAAATCTTCAAAATTAACATAAAGAGTCTAAGATGGTAAATAAAAAACTAATTAGAGATCTATTAAATGAGAGTGCATGTTCTCATAACAAAACAAAAAAATCTTCATGCGATAAACCAAAACCGGGTGCCACATCAGGCGGTTGTGCCTTTGAGGGTTCTCAAATTGCACTTTTCCCTTATGCAGATGTTATACACTTAGTTCACTCACCTGCAACTTGTATCGGAGCGTCATGGGAGACCAGACAAACCCTAACTTCCCATAAAGGTGAGAACAATACTTTTACGGGATATACTACCGATGTTAATACAAATGATGTAATATTCGGAGGAAATAAAAAACTGGAAGATTCTATTAACTACTTAGTAGAACATAAAAATCCAAAAGCAATATTTGTATATGAAACCTGCGTTACTGCAATGATCGGTGATGATATGGATAATGTATGTGCCAGAATGGAAGAAAAGCACGGTATTCCTATCGTAGTTATTCACTCTCCTGGTTTTGTAGGAGGGAAGAATCTAGGTTCCAGACTTGGAGGAGAATCGGTACTTCACCAGCTTATAGGAACAAGAGAGCCAAAAGAGATTCATCCATATGGAATTAATCTAATCGGTGAATATAATGTTACGGGAGATATGTGGCAATATACTCCTATTTTAGAAAAAATAGGGATTAAAATCGTATCTACTCTTGCAGGAGACGGTAGAGTAGAAAATATTCAAATGGCTCACAGAGCAAAACTTAACGTAATAGTTTGTGCAAAATCTTTAGTAACTTTATGCAGAAAGATGCAAGAGAAGTATCAAATCCCTTATATCTCAATCTCATTTTACGGAAAAAGAGATACAAGTAATGCAATAAGAAGTATTGTAAATGCTTTTGGAGATAAAGAGTTAATCCAAAGAGCAGAAGAGGTAATTGCCCAAGAAGAAGCAAAATTGGAAAAAGCTTTAATTCCCTATAGAAAGATGTTAGAAGGCAAAAAAGCTATTTTAAATACGGGGGGAAATAAATCTTGGTCAATAGCAAGTGCTCTTCAAGATATAGGTCTAAACGTAGTTGCAACATCTGTAAAAAAAGCAACCTTGGAAGATAAAGAGATAGCCTCTAAATATGTGGATATCCTTATGACAAATCCCGGAGCCGAACAAGCAAAATTAATAGATGAGCATAATGTAGATATTCTTTTAGCAGGAGGAAGAAGTCTTTATACCGCAATTAAGAAAAAAGTCGCTTTTGTAGATGTTAATCAGGAGAAAAAGATAAGTTACGGTGCTTACAACGGTTTAATAAATCTTGCAAAAGATGTTTGCCACTCCGTAAACAACAAAGTATTTAAAGTTGTAGGAACTCCGGAGCCTTGGAGCAAATTATCTAAATAATATCAGAGGAAGAAGATAAACTCTTCCTTCTACTATCTTACATATAATCTATCTTTAATTAATAATTTTACTCATCTTTAACTCCATATATTATAAAATCAGTTATATTTTATTTTTATATAAGGCTATATATTATGCAAATATCGTTTAATAATTATATAAATACAGTGTCTCAAGTTAAAAAGACAAATGAAACTTCAAATTATCAAGAAAATGAAAAAGTTGACTATAGTAACTACTCAGCTGGTGATATAAGAAAGATTTCTTATGAAGAAGCTAAAGCAAACTATGAGGATATACAAAAAAGAATCAATGAACTAGAAGATACAAAAGATGGAGAAAAAACTGCACTTATGTTTCAATATGCAAAAATAAATATGTCAGATAATGATAATTTAAATAAAGCAATGTATGAAACTTTAGGAAGTATAGAAAATCCTGCTAATACAATGTGGATGCAACTAGAAATGCAAATAAATCTTCAAGATTTTTATGCTGGCAAACCTACAGAAGCTAGTTTCGTTGTCTCAAATGATGATATTCATGTCTCAACCGAACTGTCAAGAGCTCAATTAAACAGTATTGATATTGATGCTTTTATCTCGACTATGTTAGATAAGTTTAGCCAAGATTTAAGTGAAACAACTGGTACAGTTAAAGAACAATATCAAAATATAGTAAATGGATATAAACTTTTTCAACAGCACTATAATGATGCTGTAGGGGCGCCTTTTTATGCTTGATTTAAATGATAAATTGTTGATAAAGATATAACAAATAAGAATAAGAAATTAAAATCACTTGCTTACTTTTTATCTGGTCTTAATTTAGATAGTATTTATAATATAAAATTAAATATCAACGGATGTAGAAGCTAAAAAACTTCTATAAAATACTTTTAAGATATAATAAATTTTGAGTTTTTTATAAAATATGTAATTTATAAGATTATAGATATAATTCCTATCTAAAGGAATATTATGGATGCCGTAAAGATAAAATACTATTTTTTTTATTTAGCTAGTGTTGTAGTTATTATTGCCGGGATTAAGGCGGTAAGTGAAATAGCTATAATACTCTTTTTAGCTATTTTTATCTCTTCTATTATCTCTTCTTTAATAAACTTATTAGAAAAAAAACATATTCCCAAACTATTCTCTTATTTGGTTGTTTTAGGTATTTTTACGCTGATTTCACTTCTTTTGTCATACATCGTAAATATTTCACTTAAAGATTTTCTATCAAATGTTCCCCAATATGAAAAACAGTTGCAAGCAGGAGTTATAAATATAATCAGTTTAGGGGAAAAATACGGTTTCCAAGTAGATAAAAAAACTATTTTAGATGCTCTTAGTTTTAACTCTTTTCTTGGGATTACTACAAATCTTATAGGAAGTATAGGTACTTTTTTATCTAAATTTTTACTTCTTATTATTGGTGTTGCTTTTATATTGGCAGAATCAAAATCTTTTGAAAAAAAATTAAAAATCATTTTCCAAAACAATAATGAGAAGCTAGAACACTTTAATCTTTTTTCTCACAATATCCAAAAATACTTTTTAGTAAAAACAACAACAAGTTTTCTAACCGGTTTTTTAATAGCTGTTATTTTAATGTTTTTTAATATAGATTACCCGATTTTATGGGGTGTTATTGCTATGCTTTTTAACTTTATTCCTGTTGTAGGATCTATTATCGCAGCTGTTCCTGCTCTTTTATTATCATTAGTTAGTGCTGATTTAAATACTACCGTTATTTTGGGAATCTTTTATGTAGTTATAAATATCTCGATAAGTAATATAATTGAACCTAAACTTATGGGAAGAGAACTTGGCTTATCACCTTTAATTATATTCTTCTCTTTGATTTTATGGGGATGGGTTTTAGGAATTGTAGGAATGTTTTTAGCCGTTCCTATTACAATGACTTTAAAAATAGCTTTTGATTCAAATAAATCAACAAAATGGTTGTCGATTTTAATGTCTGATGTTGGAAAAGAGAAGGATTAAGCGTTCTCTTCTTGATTTAATACTGCTTTCATAATAGTACCGCTGTTAAGCATATCTATAGAACGTTGTCTTATTTGTTGTAACTCTTCATAGGTATCTTCATTATATTCTTCTTTTATCATAACCTTAGGCAGATCTTTTTTTGTTAAATCCACGCCTTCAACTTCTTTAGGTTCAGGAATAGGAAGTGCTGCAACACTATGTTGTATCATTTGAGCTTCAAATACGCCGTTTTGTGAATCACTTCCTTTATATAAAGAAGATGTATTATTTGAATCTTCGACTGCCTGAAAAGTACCTACTTCCATAGTTTCCTCCCTCTTTTAAATAAATGGATTAATTATATGCCTTTGTTTCTTAATCTCCTATTATTTTATTAGGAACACTTTTTGCATTCTATTACAAAAATCTTGCAAAAGGAAGATCATATGGAAGCAATTAGTTCAAAACCTTTACAATTAAATCCTATTAAACTCTCTCAACCAATGGGAGCAATGCTCTGTTTTCTGGGAATAAAAAACTGTATGCCTCTAATGCACGGGGCTCAAGGGTGTGCTTCCTTTTCAAAAGTGTTTTTTACAAGACACTTTAATGATCCTATCGCCGTTCAAACAACTGCAGTAAATGATATAACGGCAGTAATTGACGGAGGAGATTATTCAATTTCAGAATCAATTAAAAATATTACAAAAAAAGTAAAACCTGATTTAGTAGGTCTTTTTACGACAGGACTTACGGAAACAAAAGGGGATGATATAAAAGGAGCAACTCTTTTGCTTCAAGATCAACAAACAATCTGTTATGTAAATACTCCCGATTTTGAAGGTTCTATTGAGAGCGGGTTTGCAAAATCTATTGAAGCAATTATAGAGCAGCTTGTAACTCCTACAAAAGAGATAGATTCTCAAAAAGCCGTAATAATTCCAAATGTAAATTTAAAACCTATAGAAGTAGAGAAGATAAAAGATACAATTGCACTTTTCGGATATGAGACTTTAGCTCTTCCTGATTTAAGTGATTCTCTTGACGGACATTTGGGAGTTAAACAAGGAGCTTTAACTTCAGGTGGAATCTCTTTAGATGAGATAAAGGATTTAGCATCATCTTCATTGGTAATTTCAATAGGAAGCAGTGTAGAAAAAGCAGGAATCAAACTAAAAGAGAAAAACGAAAATATAAACTTAGTACATTTCGACTCATTGGCAGGATTAGAAAACAGTGATAGGTTTTTTAAAACACTTTGTGAAATAAAAGAGGTAACTTCTCCTCATCCTAGCATCGTAAGATGGCGAAAAAGACTTCAAGATGCCCTTTTGGATACCCATTTCGCCATAGGCAGTTCATCCGTAGTATTAGCTTTAGAACCGGACCAATGCCTCTCTATTGCTCATACTATTATTGAAGCTGGAGCAAATATAAAAGCAATAGTAACAACCCATAAAAATGATTTGCTGGAGACAATCGAATGTGAAAATCTTTTAATAGGAGATTTTGAAGATGTTGAAAATTTTTTGGAAGATAGTGAACTTTTAATATCAAACTTTCATGGAGAAAGATATACAATGAAACATAAAAAGGCTTTGATGTTAAGAGGTTTTCCAGACTTTGAAGGTTTAGGAAATCAACTTAAAAATGATTCCCTTTATGAAGGAAGTGCCTATCTTCTTTTTGAAATGGCGAATATCATAAACAATCATCGCCATGAGGTAAACCATGATGAGCATTAATTTACAAAGACCAATAGTCCCTGCAATAGCTATTGAGATGATAAACGGTAGAAACAGACTTTTGGGAATTCCCAAACAAAAAGTTCAAGTAGTCATAACACTTAAAGATATCAAAGAGTTTAATGAAAAACTTAGTGAATCAATTGAGTTTTTCAGAGACAGAGCAGATTGCTTTATAATCACCTCTAGTCCTAGAAATATTTGTCAAAGCATAGTTGAAAAATATGATCTTGACGAGAGTTTGATCTCAACAGAGTATAAAGATTTTTCAAAACTCTTTAATATGCTTGATGAAGATAAAAACTTAAAAAAATCATTAATGATTATTGATACAAATTGTCAAATCACACATAAGGATATTTTATAAAATGGAAGTTACATATAAAAAAGAAGTTTTCCCTTTAAAAAAAAGAGAAAGAAAAATTGATTCTGAAGCTCCTGCCGTAAGAGTAAAAATGATAACCCAAGAGACAAAAGTTATAGGAATGATGGCACCCAAAATTCAGATTATGATTACTCTACCTTGTATTAAAGCCTATAACAACGGTTTACACAATATTTTATCTGAATATGAATCAAAAGCTATTGTTTATATAATCACAAAAAGCAGTGATGATAATCTTGAAAAAATCACCAATGCTTACAAAATAGATGAAAACTTTGTTTCAAATGATTTCAAAGATTTTTCACTTAAATTCGGTGTCAATATAAATGATGAACTTCTTGCAAAATCAATTTTTATAATTGATAAAGAGGGAATTATAAAATATAAACAAATCCCTTCAAACATTGAAACCAGCTTTGATTTAGATGAATTTAAAGAGAATCTTCATGAGGTAATAAACTTTAAACAAAAAGGTCATACCCATGAGAATTGGATGGGTGTATAATGTCATTTACGGATATAACAAAAACCTGGCTTAGAGAAAATGATTATGATATAAACGACTTAAATAAACAGGGGAAATACGGAAATTCTGCCGTGATGAAAGCCGCAAGAGAAGGGAAAGTCGATATTGTAAAAGAGTTAATAGGAAAAGGCGTAAACCTTGATATAAAAAACGTTGACGGAAACAGTGCTTTGTGGAATGCCTGTTTTGCTTCATCATATGAATGTTTTTATGCACTTATTGACGGGGGTATTGATATAAACTCTAAAAACGACAATGGAGTTACTGCTTTAATGTATTGTGCAAGTGCAGGAAAAGAGGATTTTGTAAAACTTCTTTTAGAAAACAGTGCCGATGCGACGTTAGAAAATCTTGACGGATTTAAAGCTATTGATTTAGCCGTGACTCCTAAAATATTCAAAATGCTGAAAAATGCAACACTTTCACGATAAAACAAATATAACCTTAAAAAACTCCTTTGAGCAGACACAATTTATAGATTGGCGAACTCAACCCAGGAGTTTTAAAACCTATCCAAAATTTTTTAGAAGGTATAAACTTGATGATTATGAAGAGTTAAAATTTATAAAAAACTTCGGAAAAATCACAACTTCGAAAAAATACGGTAAAGAAGAGGTAAATTTAAGAACTAATCCCAGCGCGGGAGGTCTTTATCCTTGTGAAATCTATATCCAAATAAGAGGAATAAAAGGATTTCTATCCGGAATTTACCATTATGAAGTTTTAGAAGACTCTTTATGCTTAATTCATGAATTAAGCAATGACGGACTTGAATACTATTTTAATGAAACCTCTTCTAAAAAATTTGTAATTTTAATAAGCAATGTATATTTTAGAAGCGCTTGGAAATATGATAATAGAGCAATTAGATACTTACTTTTAGATACAGGTCATCAATTAGCTTCTATCTTCTCTTCATTGAAACTTGAAAATATAAATTTTTCATTTAACTTCAATTTTGATAAAAAAAGATTAAACGAGGAGTTTGGTTTTAACTGCCAGGAGTTTTTTCAAGGCGCAGTTTTAATAGATAATGAAAAAGAGACAAAACCTAAAAAATTAAGAGAAAGACCTGTTACCGTATGCCCTACAGACTATTTTATAAAAAACTCTTTTATTGAAGAGTTTGTAAAAAAGTTCGAAGAAGAGAACTTTGAAATAAAAGAGGAACTCTCTTTTTTTGAAAATTTATCAAAAGAGCAGTTACAGACAGCTATTAACAAAAGAAGATCCGTAAGAGCCTTTAAAAAAGAGTCGATTTCTAAAGCAGAGTTTGCTTTTATAACGGAAAATATATTTAAAATCTCCCAAAAACTCGGTATTGAAATATTTTTTATAAACAACAATATAGAGGATATGAAAAGAGGAGTTTACAAAAATGTAACTTTGTTAAAAGAGGGGGATTTTAAAGAGATAGAAACAAAACTTGCCTTTAATCAAAAATTAGCCGGAGAGAGTTGTTTCACTCTTTTTTACACTTCAAAAGAGGAAAAGTACGCCAAAGCAGTTATTTTTTGTGCCTTTTTTGCTCATATAATAAGTTTAAAAGCAACTCACTTGAATATCTCTTCAAGTGGAATCGGTGCATATTTTGATGATGAAACACAAAATTTTCTTAATACGAAAAATAACATTTTATATCTTCAAGCAGTAGGAAGATAGTCCAATGAGTAAAGAAACCTACTTAAATATTTTTAAAAAGTATGAGCTTTTTAGAAGTGATATTTATATGCTTACCCAAGAAAAACCTGCCGAAATTTTTTTCCTTTTTGAAGAAGTATGCGAAGAATTGGTCAAAGAAAAGGCAATAAACAGACAACTTCCTCCTGAATTTATTAAAAATGCAAAACTCTTTATAGGGCAAAACACTTTTGTAAATGTTTATTTCTCTTTTATTGATAACAGAGCCTTTTTTTTAAGCGATTTAATCGATTTTCTGGCACTTATAAAAGCTGCCAAAAAATCATAATTTTACAGTGGAACACTTTTTGCATATACTACAATAAATTAATTAGGAAAATGCCATGAGTAGTATAAAAATAACTTCGAATACTTCAGGTGAAGGTATGATTAAAGTAGCATTTGCAACCAAAGATTTGGAAAATATCGATTCACATTTCGGTAGTGCAAAGCAGTTTGCAGTTTATGAAATTAGCAAAAGTTCTATTAATGTATGTGAAATAAAAAAAGTAACAGAAAAAGATACTGATAAAACTGTTGCTTTATTAGATGATATAGATATCGTCTATTTTACAAATGTGGGAGCAATAGCTGCTGCAAAACTTATAAATAGCGGAATCTTTACAATCAAATACAAAGAGGTAGTAAGTATAGAAAAAGAGGTACAAAAACTTCAAGATATGCTAAACACTAATCCTCCTCCGTTTATTAAAAAAATAATTGAAAAAAAGGTTGCGTAATGGATGCTAAAAAACTTTTCACAGATACTTTAGTCGGTCAAATAAGAGCCCTTGACCAATTTGGAACTTGGGTTAACAAATCAAATGAAGACCTTTTAAAAGAGAAATACGTAAAAACGAAAGAGGAGTTAAAAAACATCCCTATCATTGCAGATATAGATGAAATGCAAACTCAAGATATCAGACTTATATACCAGGCAATAGCTCTTGCCTTTGAAAAAATTACGGGAGTTATGTGTTCTGTTGTAATGGAGATGAGTCATGAAGGTTTTGGAAGAGTCGTTGTATTTGCAGAAGATATAGTGCTGTGTGAAAAAGGGTTTAAAGATGCCCATAGATTCTCTTTTAGAACACTTGAAAAGTTAGAAGAAGAGGGTGAAAAACTGCTTATAAAAGCTCAAGAAAAATATAAAAAATATAAAAACTAAAAAAAGAATAAGGAGAAGACTAAAATGGCGAAAATAGGAATTTTCTGTGGAACTGCAGGTGGGACATCAATGGCTGTTGCTAATGCTTTAGTTGAAGCATTTGAGATTGAAGAAGATGATGTTATCAATATGGAAGAAGATTTTGACGATATTGAGCAATTTGAAGATTATGATGTTCTTTTTATAGGAAGTTCAACTTGGGGACAAGGAGATGTTCATTTTTCTTGGGTAGATCCTCAGTTAGAGATGCAAGACGAAGAGATGGATTTATCAGGTAAAACCGTTGCCTTCTTTGGAGCAGGAGATAGTGTAAAACATGGAGAACACTTCTGCTCGGCATTAGGAAAACTTCATAAAACTTTTACCGATTTAGGTGCAAAAAGCATCGGCTTTGTAGATAAAGGGGATTATGCTTATGAATTTTCCCTTGCAGAAATGGATGGAAAACTTTGCGGTCTTGCAATAGACCAACATAATGAAGCTGATAAAACAGATACAAGAATTGCTAACTGGATAGAGAGCCTTAAAGGACAAATACCGGCTTAGAAGGAATCTATAAAATAGATGAAGGATAAAAAATGGGAACTGTGGAAGAGTTTTACAAATTAAGAGATACAGAAGATTATTTCAAATTTTTTAATATTGAGTTTGACCAGGCATTAATTAATGTAAAAAGATTTCATATGATGAAAGAGTATGGAAATCTTATAAAAAAAGGTTTGGATTCAATAAGTGATGAGAACAAACTTTTAGAGTTTTTAAAATTTTCATTATTAAGAGTTTACGGAGATTATAAAAACGGACATGCACCAAGTGCGGCAGAAGTTTGGAATATGTATGAGACAGGAAAATTAGAAGGCTGTGCTTCTTGCGGAAGTAGCGCGGGAACACCTATGGATCATAAAGGAGGTTCTTGTGGCTGCTAAAGGAATAAATCACGAATCTATTGTAAACCCCGATACAGTTCTATATGATAGTGTAACTGCCAGTAGATCAGGTAAAGATGAAGAGAAACCTAAATTCGGAATAGGGCAAAAAGTCAAACTTATCAAAGAGATAGTAAATGACGGAACTTATCCCCACTCTCCGATAGGAACTCTTATGATGCCCCAAGGTGCAGTAGGTTACATAAAATCAATAGGAGAGTTTTTACAAGTAATCAGAGTATATGAAGTTCATTTTTTAGGTGTAGAAGAAGCACCTGTAGAAATCGTTGGCTGTCGAGAAAATGAACTTGAAGCATTAGAAGATTACAGAGATGAAGTTGAAGAAGAACTCGAATATATGAGAAAACATAGAGAAGAGCATTACAAAAAAGATTAATAGTTTTAATACCAAGTCAAATGAAAGAGTTTAAAGAACTTTTTCGTATGGCTTGGTATAAAAACCAATCTAAGGAAAGGAGAAGATATATGGCAAGAGTTATTTTTATGCATTTTGACCTGGAAACTGACGGTGTTTATGATGCAAAAATAGGTGAACCGATTGTAAGATTAGCAAAGGAGAAAGGTGTTCCTATCCCTTCAAGTACGGATTATTCTAAATGTTTAATTAGTGTTGAAAATCTTGCGGATGAAGAACCTACAAGTTATATGGAAGATGAAGAGTTAGACCTTCTTGTTAAATATGGAGCAATTTCAAAAGAAGAGGCTCATCAATGTCAACAATTCACTATTAGCCCAAAAGTTAGAATTGCACCTATGATGCTTATCAAAGGCGATATTTTAGTAAAACCATTTAAAAAGAAATAAGGAAAAAAAATGACAACAAGAGTAGAAATTATTAATGATTTTTTAGCAATTAATGTTAAACCCGGAAGTACAATTCAAGATGTAGTTGAAGCTTCAGGTTCGGCTTTACCGTTTGGATGTAGAGATGGAGAGTGTGGAACTTGCGTAGTTGAAGTAGAACAAGGTATGGAATTTTTATCTCCTATCAATGAAAAAGAGGTAAAAGTTATAAAAGAGTCTTGCGCAGGTACATGTACAGATAACACTAGACTTTCTTGTCAAATGAAAGTTGTTAAACCTAACGGTGTAGTTAGAATAAAATACTAATCAAAAAGTATACAAAAAATTGCCAAATTCCTTTTGGGATTTTGGCATAATAAATATTATGGCACAAACACTTAGTACCTCAGTAGCACAGAAGCAAAACCTTAACTTATCTTTGAAGATGTGGCTGCCTATGCTGCAAACTTCACTTCAAGACCTAGAGAAACATCTAAAAAATGTCTCATATGAAAATCCTTTTTTAGAGATAAAAAAGCCAAAAGAGTTTTATAATAATTTTATGCCTCAAGGTACAAGCGGAGAATTTATTGAATCTCTTGCTTTATACAGTGAATCTTTAAACGATAAAATAAGCGAGCAGATATGTTCTCCTAATTTTCCCACGCCAAACTCGCAAAAAGTCGCTTTTGAAATTTTATGTGATATAAACGAAGAGGGATATTTTGAAGGAGATATAGAAAAAATTGCAAATACCTGCAATGTTTATAAAGAGTATGTGGAATCTATAAGGCAAAGATTTTCAAGACTTGAACCTGCAGGAGTTGCAGCAATTGATTTATCAGAATCATTCCTTTTTCAACTGGATGCTTGTGATAAAGAAATTGACGATGAATTATATAACTTTATAAAAAAAATCATAAAAGATATCTCCCATCTTGATAAATATGCCGCTCACCATAGATTTGAAGATGCAAAAAACATAATAAAATATTTTAACAATCCTCCTGCTGTTAATTATATAAATACAAATATTCAGATTATTCCCGATTTTTATGTTGATATAGGAGAAGATATAAACGTGAAAATAAATCATGCCTATTATCCGGATATTGAAGTAAAAGATCCTTTCAGCTCAAAAAACGAGACCATAAGGGAGAAATTAAAAGAGGCAAGAGATTTGGTAAATTTACTAAACTTAAGAAAATCTACTCTTTATAAAATAGTTCTTCTAATTGTTGAAAAACAGATTAGTTTTTTTGTAGGAGGAGAACTTAAACCTTTTTCAATGCAGGAACTTGCCCATGAGTTAGGTTTTGCAGAATCAACAATAAGCAGAGCAGTCGCAAATAAATATATAGAGTGCAGTTTGGGAGTATTCCCTTTAAAACACTTCTTTACAAACGCGGTTAATAATAAAGATCTTTCATCTTCTCAAATAAAAAACTATATAAAAAGTTTGATTGAATATGAAGATAAAGATACTCCTCTAACAGATCAACATATCTTAGATATGATATATGAAAAATTTGATCTACAAATGGTAAGAAGAACTATCACGAAATATAGAAAAATGCTTGATATTCCTTCTTCAAAAGAGAGAAAAAAATTATATAAAGTAGAGAATCTATAAATTAGAAAATAGACCTCCTTTTATCTTTATATAATCTGTTCGTGATATCTTACTCTATAGTATTTTAGTACCGCCATTTTAACTGCATCATTAAAAATAAACCAAATTGCGGCATAAAGCCAGATAAGCCCTGCCCATTGCCAGCCAATAGGGGTCATCACTCCAAAACCGTAGATAGGGATTATTGTTCCTATTACCGCACTTGCCAATGTTGCCCAGAAAAGTTTTGCCGAAGGTAAAGGGTTTTTAAAGAACCAATCATCAATTCTTGTATTAAAAAGCGTTCCATGCCCTGCAACTATCAATTTTGTAAAAAATAGACTTTGAACCATATCCAGAGGAAGGTTTAACTTCGATATTAATATCCAAAAGAGTAAAAAGGAAGATACTACTCCTGCAAGTCCCAGCCAAGAAGATAAAATAAAAACCTCTTTTATATCCCATCTTATAGGTTTTTCTATAATTTTCGTATTATCATAAGCTATTGTCATAATTGGAATATCATTTAACAAAGCCAAAAAGATAATCATTAAAGCTGTCAAAGGATAAAAATCATAAATAATAATTGCAAGTGTCATAAAAAACAAAATCCTAATTGATTCGGCAATTCTGTAGATGGTATAACTTTTCATTCTCTCAAAAATCTGTCTTGAAAGTTTAACTGCATCGACTATAACTTTTAATCCAGGTGCCATTAAAATAATATCAGCAGCACTTCTTGCAGCATCAGTAGCTCCGCTTACGGCAATACCGCAATCTGCTTTTTTAAGTGCAGGTGCATCATTTACTCCATCCCCCGTCATTCCTACAATATGGTTTGCTTTTTGCAGTTCATCTACGATAAAATATTTATCCTCAGGGAAAACTTGGGCAAAACCGTTATCTTTTTCAATTATCTCTATAATTTCAGATTCATGTTTTTTTATAGTCCCTTTTGGTATAGGCATATTATAAAGCTCTTTTTGAATCTTTTTCATAATATCGCCGACGGTTTTTTCAATCTCTTCTTCACTTTTATTTGGATATATAGCTTGAGTGATAGCCTTTGTTATAACTTCCGAAAGATATTTATACTCCTCTACAGGCTCCCCTTTTAATACGTAAATATCATCAATTTTATCGCCTATACCTATAATAGAAGCAATATATTTTGCAACGGCAGTATTATCTCCCGTGAGCATTTTTACATTGATTCCTTTTTGTTTTGCCTCTTCTATAGCATCTTTGGAATCATCTCTTGGAGGATCAAAAAGAGGAATCAAACCTGCAAAATGGTAAATATCTTCATCTTTTTTTCTATATGCAACACCTAAAGTTCTAAAACCTTTTGAAGCAGAACTCTCTACCTCAGCGTAAGCTTTTTGTTTATCAAAATCTTTTTCATCACTTTGTTCTATTATTACCTGAGGAGCCCCTTTTGTAAAAACAAAATTTTTATATATTCCTTCTGTTCTTTTATGTACAGGATCAAAAGGCAAAAACTCTTCTAAAGAGTAACCTTTAAGCTCTTTTTCCAAATTTTTCTCTTTTATATATTGAAAAATCGGTTTTTCTATAGGATCATTATTCTCTTCTTTACTTGCCAAAGCTGCATAAAGCATTAGATTCTCTTCTGTCATATTATCCGATAAATAAGCAGAAGCCAGAGACATTTGATTTTTTGTTAAAGTTCCCGTTTTATCAGAACACAAAATATCCATACCCGCTATCTCTTCTATTGCTGCAAGTCTGTTTACTATAGCCTCTTTTGTTGCCAGTTTTCTAGCTCCGATTGCCATTGTAACGGTTAAAACAGCAGGCATTGCAACAGGAATGGCAGAAATGGTAAGAACTAAAGAGAAGATTAGAAGTTCCATTGTAGGTTGATTTGTATTTATTCCGTGAAGAATTATAATCGCTATTAAAACTACGGTTAAAGCAATTAGGAAGTTTCCTACTTTTAATACCATTTTTTGGAAATGGCTGCTTTGCTCTTTTGTCGCTTTTGCTATAAGTTTAACTGTTTTACCGAAATATGTATCTGCTCCCGTAGCCTTTACTTCGGCTAACATCTCTCCTTGTTTTATTATCGAATTCGCATATAACTCATCATTTTGTTTTTTATGTACGGGAAGAGATTCTCCTGTTAAAGAGGATTGATCTACAAGAAGATACTCTCCTCCGTCAAGAAGTTTTACATCTGAAGGAACGATATTACCTATCTTTAGTTCGATAATATCACCGGGCACAAGATATTTTGCTTCAATTTCCTTCCATTCTGCGTCTCTAAGAACCAAAGCCATTCTTGCTAATTTATTTTTTAATACGGCAATTGCACTAAGAGCTTTTGATTCTTGATAAAAATCAACAATCGCATTTACTAGAAGAAGAAGTAAAATAACCGCAAAATCTTCCCATCTTTTTGCTATTGCAGAGAGGATTATCGCAATTTCAATCATCCAGGGAATAGGTCCCCAAAATCTTTTTAAAAGTCTATGAAGATAGCTCTCTTCTTTCTCTTTTATCTCATTTAAACCATATTTTTTTAGTAATGACTCGGCCTCTTTTGAAGTCAGTCCTTTCTCTTTTATAATAGACATATCGCACCTTTTATAGTTTTAGACGCACTTTAAATTTATAAAATATAACATTATATCGTAAATGAAGCAATAATAGGATTATGATCTGATATGGTATTTGTATCTATGACTTTTGAATATTGTAAAGTTAAACCTCTAAAAAATATATAATCTATACTGTTTTTGAAAACTTTTTTTATATTTTCAATCTCTTTATATGTAACCTCTTGTAAAAAAAGCTCTTCACAAAAATTTTTTAAAAGAAGAACTCTTTTTCTATTCCAGGTATTAAAATCTCCTGCAACAATCAAAGAGTCCTTATAACTTTTTAACTCTTCTTTTAAACTCTCTAGTTCATATTTAAAATCTCGAAAAGATACAAAATTAAGAGCATGGATATTTACGACTAACACATCTTTATCATTTAAAGTATGTTTTGTAATCAAAATACTTTTGTGAGTAGCAACTTTTAACTCTTTTTTACTTGTAAGAAAATTTTGATTACTTTCGCAAGAGATGTTAAAAGCATTCATAACTCCGTAAATATGTTTTTTGGTCTGCATATTTGGAGATATAACAAAAGAGAAATCTTCTAAAATTGCACTGCTTTTTGAAATATCGCTTTTTACCTCCTGTAAAATAAGAAAATCTAGTTTTTCATCTTTTATCAATTTTTCAAAAAATTTTTTAAAAAGCTCTTTTTTTGTAAGTTTGGCAACATTCCAACATAAAATATTTAGAGTATTTTTACTCTTTATATTTTGATGTTTTAAAGAACTTACGGTTTTAATAGGCTTTAACATTATATTTGAGGAGAAACGATTCTCATGATATTTTCGAAAAGAACTCTTAGATGGGAAGCTCTTTTCATATTGCTTGTAGAGTTTTCTAAAAGCATATTCATCCAACTTTCAATATCCGCAATTATTTTAGGTGAATATACGAAAGTTGCAACTTCGTAATTTAAGAACAAACTTCTGTTATCTAAATTTACACTTCCCAACATTGCCCATTTATCATCAAAAAGTATTGCTTTTGCATGAAGCATAGAACCGTTATAAAGTTTTATATCTATTTTATTATCCGCAAGTTCACGCATAAAAGAGCTTCTTGCAATATCAGCAATTATATGATTAGAATTTTTAGGTGTTATTAGTTTAATATCCAACCCTTTATGTTTTGCTATAATCAAAGCTTTACTCAAAGACTCGTTTGGTACAAAATAGGGAGTAACAATCCAAATCCTCTTTTTTGCCAGATATACCTCATTTAATATTGTTTCATACAAAAAATCACTTTTTACATCAGGACCGCTTGGTATTACTCTTATCTTGGTATTTTCTTTTGTCTGCAAAGTTTTAGATTCAAATTGAAGTCTCTGTTTTGAAGCATAATACCAATCTGAGGCAAATACCGTAAAAAAATCTTCGACACAAGAACCTTTACATGAAAAGAGTATATCTTCCCATCTGTTGTCTGTATACTCTTTGCCAAAATATTCATTTGAAAGATTCATCCCCCCGCTTAAAACTTTTTGGTTATCGAAAATATAGATTTTTCTATGATTCCTTAAATTTATATAGTTTCTAAAAGGAATTTGAAAAATCGGCATAAAAAATTTAATCTCGACTCCGGCTTCTCTTAATCCTTCTAATCTGCTTTGAAACAAATAGGTATATAAAGAACCCAAAGAGTCTATTAGAATCTTTATGGAAACTTTCTGTTTTGCTTTTTGTTCTAAAAGCTCTATAATCTCTTGGGTAACCTCATCATATTTAAAAACATAAGTGCAGATATAAATAGATTTTTTTGCCTCTTTTAGAGATTTTACAAATTCATCATAAGCTTTAACATAATCAACAAAAACCTCTACTTCACCTTTTGTTTCATTTTTATAAACTCTATAATACTCTTTTTCTGCACTACTTAAGCTCTTAGTTAAATGAATATCTTCACTTTTATATTTATTTCTTCTTTTTCTAGTACCGAAGATAAAATATAAAATTACGGCTAAATAAGGAACTAAGATTATAAATAAAATCCAAGCTATCATTGTACTTGGTTCCCTTCTTTTATATATCATATGTATAAGAACAAGTATAATAGTAAACTCTCTTATTATAATTAATGAGTAATAAAAAATAACATGAGGGAACTCTAAATCCAAAATTATCCTTTTTGAAGTTATTAATATAGATTCTACTGTATTTACTATTTTATAAATTTAAGTTTATAAAAAAAATCTATAAAAAATATCAAATTTCACCTCTTTTTTACAAAAATTACACTCAATTTGCAGAAGTGTAAATAAGATAAAAAAACTCCTGTTTTTCTTGTATGAACTTTTTTTATAGACTAAAAGTACCGAGAATAAGGCTTTATATATAAATTTAGAAATTTTTTTCAAAAAAAATAGTTCTGTGGAACACTAAGTGCAATATTCATTTTCGTAAATATGAAAATTTAAAGGAGATACAATGTCAGATTTAAGACAAATAGCGTTTTACGGAAAAGGTGGGATTGGTAAATCAACTACTTCTCAAAATACATTAGCAGCAATGTGTCACTATTACGGTAAAAAAATTCTTATCGTTGGTTGTGACCCTAAAGCGGATTCAACAAGACTTATCTTACATGAAAAAGCTCAATCAACAATTATGCAGTTAGCTTCTGAAGCCGGTACAGTTGAAGATCTAGAGTTAGAAGATGTATGTAAACCGGGTGCAGCAGAATTTCACCCTGATGATGAAGAGATTACTGAGGGTTATATTATGTGTACTGAGTCTGGTGGTCCTGAGCCAGGTGTTGGATGCGCAGGTAGAGGGGTTATTACTGCAATTAACTTCTTAGAAGAAGAGGGTGCATATGATGATGAACTAGATTTCGTATCTTACGATGTTCTTGGAGACGTTGTTTGTGGTGGATTTGCAATGCCTATTAGAGAAGGTAAAGCTCAAGAGATTTATATCGTAATGTCTGGAGAAATGATGGCTATGTATGCAGCTAACAACATTTCAAAAGGTATTTTAAAATATGCAAATACCGGTGGAGTAAGACTTGCTGGTTTAGTATGTAACGCGAGAATGACAGATAGAGAGTATGATCTAGCTAAACACTTAGCGCAACAAATCGGTACTCAAATGATTCACTTCGTTCCAAGATCTAACCATGTTCAAAGAGCTGAGTTAAGAAGAATGACAGTTGTTGAATTCTCTCCAAATTCTGACCAAGCTATGGAATATAAAGAGTTAGCTAGAAAAATTATCGAAAACGATATGAAAGTTATTCCTGCTCCATTAGAAATGGATGACCTAGAAAACTTATTAATGGAATTCGGATTAGAAGAAGAAGTTGATGAAGAGAACTTAGGACAAAAAGAAGCATAAGCTTCTTTTTATCATAGAAGAATAAAAAAGATTTAAAATAAATAGAAATTAAGGAGAAGAAGATGTTTATATGTGGATACCACTTCCCGGCAGATATGGGGAACGATGTAAGTTTTGATAAAGTTATCGAAAAAGTTGAAGATGGATTAGATGCAGCAGGTAAAACTGTTACATTAACTTCTGAAACAAGAGAAGGTAAAAAATTAGAAGAGATTACAGTAGAAGAAGGTTCTTTTGCACACAAAGCATTAGTTGATTACTTTAATAGTACTGAAGTAAAAGAAAAAGATGGTTTCAAAATGCTTTACTACACAAACAAATACCAAATTTCTGAAATCTCTAAATCAGCAGATGGGGATTCAACTAAAGATCTATGTAAAAAACTAGATGATATGAATCTATATAGAGTTAAAGTAGCGTAAGCTTTTTGCTTACGAAGAAGGAGAAAATATGGGACCAGAAACATTAGAGAGTCTACAAAAAGAAGCTATTGAGGAAGTATTATCTGCTTATCCTGCAAAAGCTGCTAAAAACAGAGCAAAGCACTTAGGTGTTGATTCACCCGAAGGTGAAAAAGGTGCATGTGATAAAACACGTTCAAATAAACAAACAGTTCCCGGTGTAATGTCGCAAAGAGGTTGTGCTTATGCAGGTTCTAAAGGGGTTGTTTGGGGTCCAATCAAAGATATGATTCATATCTCTCATGGTCCTATAGGATGCGGTCAATACAGTAGAGCAGGTAGAAGAAACTACTACATTGGAACAACAGGTATAGATACATTTGTTACTATGAACTTTACTACTGACTTTAATGAAAAAGATATTGTATTCGGTGGAGATAAAAAACTTAAAAAAGCTCTTGAAGAGATAGATGAGTTATTCCCTTTAAACAATGGAGTATCTATTCAATCTGAATGTCCAATCGGTCTTATCGGGGATGATATTCAAGCAGTTGCAAAAGTGCATAAAAAAGAGACAGGTCATCAAACAGTTGCAGTTTCATGTGAAGGATTTAGAGGGGTTTCACAATCACTTGGTCACCACATTGCAAATGATATGATCAGAGATTACGTTATGCCTGATGCATCACATAGAAAAGATTTTGAATCAACTGATTATGATATATCGATTATAGGAGATTATAACATCGGGGGAGATGCTTGGGCAACAAGAATTCTTCTTGAAGAGATGGGGTTAAGAGTAATTTCACAATGGTCAGGGGATGCTACTTATAAAGAGATTGCAAACGGACCAAAAGCTAAATTGAACTTACTTCACTGTTATAGATCTATGAACTATATTTCAAGACATATGGAACAAGAATTTGGTATACCTTGGATGGAATATAATTTCTTTGGACCTTCTAAAACAACAGCATCTATTAGAAAAATTGCTTCATTTTTTGATGAATCAATTCAAGAAAAAGCCGAAGCTGTTATTGCTAAATATACAAAAATGACTGATGAGGTTATTGCTAAGTACAGACCAAAATTAGAGGGTAAAAAAGTTATGCTTTATGTTGGTGGGTTAAGACCTAGACACGTTATCGGAGCATATGAAGATTTAGGAATGGAAGTAATAGGAACAGGTTATGAGTTCGCTCACGGTGATGATTACAAAAGAACTAAAGATGATATTGAAAGATCTACTCTTATTTATGATGATGTAAATGAGTATGAATTAGAAGAATTTGTTAAAAAATTAAGACCTGATTTAGTTGCCGCTGGGGTAAAAGAGAAGTATGTATTCCAAAAAATGGGATTACCGTTTAGACAAATGCACTCTTGGGATTACAGTGGTCCATATCATGGTTATGATGCTTTTGCAATTTTTGCAAGAGATATGGATTTAGCTATAAATTCACCTGTATGGGGACATTCTAAAGCTCCATGGGATAAAGAAGCGTAAGGAGATTAGGATGCAAGACGTAGAAAAAATAGTAAATGGACAAAAACTATTTTTAAAACCTGAATATCAAGAGGTTTTAAAAAATAAGAAACAATTTGAAGGTGCTGCCGGTGCAGTAGCTCCTGAAAAAGTTGCAGAGATTGCTGAATGGACAAAATCTTGGGAATATAGAGAAAAAAATCTAGCTAGAGAAGCTATTACGGTAAACCCTGCAAAAGCTTGTCAGCCTTTAGGTGCCGTTATGGTTGGATTAGGTTTTGAAAACACTATGCCGTATGTTCATGGAAGCCATGGATGTGTTGCATATTTTAGAACATATTTTACTAGACACTTTAAAGAGCCGACTCCTTGTGTATCTGACTCAATGTCTGAATCTGCGGCTGTTTTCGGTGGATTGTCAAATATGAAAGATGGTTTAAGAAACTGTAACGCTTTATATAAACCTGATATGATTGCAGTATCAACTACTTGTATGGCGGAAGTTATCGGTGATGATTTAAATGCATTTATTATAAGTGCAAAAGAAGAAGCTGAAGGTGAATTAGATAATGTTCTTATCCCTCATGCTCACACTCCATCATTTGTAGGTTCTCATATTACAGGTTATGATAATATGATGAAATCAACTTTGGAACAATTAAATCCGACTAAAGCTGAAAAAGTAGTAGATGAAGAGAGAATTAATATTATCCCTGGATTTGAGCCTTATTTAGGTTCTCTAAGAGAGATCAAAAATATTGCTAAACTTTTCGGTGACAAAATCATTATGATCGGTGACCATGAAGAGCAATGGGATACAGGAGCAGGTAAATATAAACTATATGCAGGTGGTACTAAAATTGCAGATGCAAAAACAGCAATTAATGCAAAAACTACTATCTCATTACAAAAATATTCAACAGTTTCAACTGCAAAAACTATTAAAAACAAATGGAAACAAGATTATGCAACTTGTAATCCAATCGGTTTAACAGGTACAGATGAATTTGTTATGAAATTATCAGAATTAACAGGTAAAGAAGTTCCTGAAGAGTTAAAAGTTCAAAGAGCTAGATTAGTTGATGCAATGCAAGATTCTTATCCTTATATGCATGGTAAAAAATTTGCAATCTGGGGAGATCCTGATTTCTTATTAGGTCTTGTATCTTTCTTAGTTGAAATGGGTTCTATTCCAACTCATATTGTGTGTCATAATGCACCGAGAAAAGGTTGGGAAGATGATATGAAAGCTATTTTAGCTAAATCTAACAGCGCTGATGAATGTAACATCTGGCCAGGTAAAGATTTATGGGCATTAAGATCACTATTATTTACTGAACCTGTAGATTTTATGATCGGTAATGTTTACGGTAAAGAGCTTTACAGAGATACTAAAATACCTCTAATTAGAATTGGTTTCCCAATTTTTGATAGACACCATTTACATAGATACTCTATGAGTGGTTATGAAGGTGGAATCAATTTATTAACTTGGATTACTAATAGTGTTTTAGACCAATTAGATGAAGAGACTAAAGATATTGCACAAACAGATTACTTCTTCGATTCTGTAAGATAATCTTAAAAACTAGAGGAAAACCTCTAGTTTTTTTTAATAGTTCGCTATATACTAAGGTATATAATGTTAAAATATAAATTTTAAAAAAAAGTCTTTACAAATATACCGTTATATTCCTTAATATATAACTTAAAGAAGGATTAAAAAGTGGAGATATCGTCAAACTTGACACTAGAACTTTTTGAACAACCGTTTTTACTGGAAAAAAGAATTGATCTTCTTTTTGCGGTACAAAAATGTGGTTCAATAAACAAAGCTGCAAAAGAGGTTCCAATGAGCTATAAAAAAGCTTGGGAAGCTATAAATGCTATGAACAACTTATCTTCTACCCCTGTCGTTCAAACTGAAACAGGAGGGAAAGGAGGAGGAGGAACCTCTCTTACTGAATATGGAGAAAACCTTCTAAAAACATATGTTGTTCTAAAAAAAGAGCAAAAAAAATTTCTTAACAATTTAAAGAATATGACAGATATTGACACTGGGACTTTAAAAACAATTGGGAGATTAGCTATGCAAATAAGTGCTAGAAATCAAATTAGCGGCGTTGTTGAATATATAAATGAAGGGAAAGTAAATGCTGAAGTTTATATAAAACTAAAAAGTGGTTATACCCTTGTTTCAACAATTACAAAAGTCGCTGCACATAATTTAGATTTAAAGCTAGGAGATGAAGCTACAGCTATATTCAAATCAAGTACCGTGTTATTAACCACAGACTTTACACTAAATATCAGTGCTAGAAATAAGTTCCAAGGAACTATAGAACAGATTCATGTAGGTGAAGTTAATTCAGAAATTGTTATTGATATCGGAGGAAGTGACAAAATTGCTTCTGTTATAACATCAAGCTCAATTAAAAACCTTGAACTAAAAGAGGGTTCAAAAGTCAGCGCTGTAATAAAAGCAAGCGATATTATAGTCGGAAAATAAATCTAATTTAAGGAGAAAATATGATTAAAAAAATTACATTGGTTGCATTACTGCTAGTTAGTAGTGCTTTTGCGGACAAATTAAATATTGCAGTTGCTGCAAATGTTAGTTATGCTATAGGTGAGTTAAAAGCTGAATTCAACAAAATCTATCCGGATATTGAGGTTCATGAAACTCTTACAAGTAGCGGTAAATTAACAGCTCAAATTAAAAACGGTGCTCCATATGACCTATTTATGGCAGCAAATATGAAATACCCAAATGCTTTATATGATGAAGGACTAGCTGTAACTAGACCTTTAATTTATGCACAAGGTTCTTTAGCATATTTAAGTAATGAAAAACTTGATTACTCTAAAGGAATTAATTTAGTTAAAGGTGCAGATATTAAAAAAATTGCTATTGCAAACCCTAAAACTGCACCTTATGGAAAAGCCGCAGTTGAAGCTATGACAAACGGTGGTGTATATGATGTTGCAAAAAGCAAATTAGTTTTTGCAGAGTCTATTTCTCAAACCGTAACATATGCACTAACTGCAACGGATGTAGGTTTTATTGCTAAATCAACTCTATACAGCGATAAAATGAAAAAATATAAAAAAGGTATAAATTGGGAAGATGTAGATCCTAAACTTTATACTCCGATTAACCAAGGAATCGTACTTCTAAAAAGAGCAGAAGCAAATCCTAGTGCAGCAGCATTTTACAGTTTTATGTTAAGTAGTAAAGCAAAAAAAATACTTAACGACTATGGATATTTAGTACCATGAATAAAATAGTTGCTACTATTTCACAAATTCGCAATATTGAGAACCTCAATATTGTGGAATTTGAATTTGATGATACAAAACTTAAAATGATAAGTTTGGATTTAAATGAAGATACGAAAGTCGGACAAAAAGTAGTTTTAACTACTAAACCTACTCATATTGCTATTGCCAAAAATCTGCAAGGAGAGTTAAGTTATTCAAATCAAATACTTGCAACTATCGAGGAAATAGACCAAGGGGAACTTCTTTGTGTAGTTAACTCTAAAATTGACAATACAGATTTGCAAAGCATTATTACTACAGATTCTGCAAAACGAATGAACTTAAAAAACAATGATAAAGTTATTCTTTTAATTAAAGCAAGCGATATGTCTATATTGGAAGTGTTAAATGATTGAAATATTAAAAGCAATGGAGTTTGGTCCATTTTTACTCTCTTTTAAATTAGCGGGAATTACAACTTTGATTTTGTTTGTAATATCATTACCTCTTAGTTGGTACTTATCACAAACAAAATCAAAATACAAACCCTTATTAGAGGCCGTTACTGCTCTCCCTTTGGTTCTACCCCCCTCTGTATTAGGGTTTTATATTTTATGGGGATTGTCTCATAATTCTCCAATTGGAATATTTTTTGAAAATTTATTGGGATATAAATTGGTTTTTAACTTTAGTGGACTTGTAATAGCTAGTTGTTTGTACTCTCTTCCCTTTATGGTTCAGCCTCTACAAAGCGGTTTCGAAAGTGTAAATAAAAATATGTTAGAAGCCAGTTATATAAGTGGGAAAAGTGCCTTAAAAACAATGTTAAGAGTAGCCTTACCTAATATAAAACCCGCATTTATGACGGCAACAATTGTAACTTTTGCCCATACAGTAGGTGAATTCGGTGTTGTTTTAATGGTAGGTGGAAGTATCCCGGGAGAAACAAAAGTTGCATCTGTTGCAATATATGAATTTGTTGAGATTATGGATTATAAAGCAGCTCATGTATATAGTGCTATTATGGTAATTATAAGTTTCTTAGTCCTTTTAAGTGTATATGTTTTCAATCAAAGACAAAATAAAAAATTTAACGGGATACAGGGATGATTAGAATTGATATAAAAAAAGAACTGCACGGCTCAACAGGGAAAATGAATCTAGATGTAAATGTAGAGATAAAAAACGGTGATTTTGTCGCATTAGCAGGAGTAAGTGGAAGCGGGAAAACAACTCTTTTAAGAATTTTATCAGGGCTTGAAAATGCAGAAGGAACTCTAAAAATAGATAATGAGCTTTGGCTTGACAAAAACGTATTTTTACCTCCCCAAAAAAGGAAAATCGGATTTGTATTTCAAGATTATGCACTTTTTCCAAATATGAATGTTTTAGATAATCTTCTTTATGTAAAAAAAGACAAAGAACTTGCATATTATCTTTTGGGGATAACCGATTTGTCACAATTGGCAAAAAGATTCCCAAATAGCCTTAGCGGAGGACAAAAACAAAGAGTCAGCTTGTGCAGAGCTTTGATGAACAAACCGAAACTTCTTTTAATGGATGAACCTTTATCTGCTCTTGATCCCCATTTAAGGACAAAATTACAAAATGAAATTTTGCAATTGCATAAAGAGTTTAAAACAACAACTATAATGGTAAGCCACGATCCAAGTGAAATATATAGACTTAGTAACAGAGTTATTGTCTTAAACCAAGGTGAAATAATAAAAGACGGTCTTGCAAAAGATGTTTTATTGAAAACAAGCGGAAGTGCCAAGTTTTCTTTAGAAGGCGAACTTTTAGAAATAACAAAAGTTGATGTGATTTATGTCGCTATTGTAGCAATAGGACAACAAATAGTTGAAGTAATTATTAGTTCAGAAGAGGCTAGTACTCTAAAAATCGGTCAAAAAGTAAATGTTAGTACAAAAGCATTTGCACCTATGTTAAGACAAAATTAAAGGAGATAAAATGTTAAAGAAAATTCTTATCGGTTCACTGTTAAGTACCCTTTTTATAAGTGCAAATGCAGATAATCTAAAAGTTGCTGCCGGTGCCGGATATAAAAAAGTAGTTATGAAAGTAATTAAAGAGTATGAAAAAAGCGGCAAAAAGATTGACGGTTTTTTTGGAAATATGAGACAAGTAAGTGCCCAAGCAAAACAGACAGATATTGCTTTAATTATAGGAGATAAAAATTTCTTGCTTAAAAAAAGCGGTTTAAATATAAAAGAGTATACACCAATAGGAGAAGGAAAAGTCGTTATTGCTTATCCTAAAGGAGCAAAAGAGATAAAATCTTCAAATGATTTATTAAAAGACGAGATAAAAAAAATTGCAATGCCTCAACCTAAAAAAGCTATATACGGAATTGCAGGAAAAGAGTTTTTAATAAATGAAAAACTTTATGATAAAGTCAAAGAAAAACTTTATATTGTAGCAACAGTACCTCAATCTTTAACTTATGTAATAGCAGGTGAAGTTGATGCCAGTATTTTAAATCTTACAGCGGCACTTGAAAATAAAGAAAGAATAGGCGGTTACTTTGAGGTTAACCCGAATAGCTACTCAAAGATTGAAATAATTGCGGCAAAAACAAATGAATGCAATAAAGAGTGTAAAGAGTTCTTAGAGTTTTTAAAAACTCCAAAATCAAAAGAGATTTTTAAATCATACGGATTATAGAATATGGAAGCCATAGCTTTGGAGCAGATAAGCAATCCCCTATGGCTCAGCTTTAAAACAGTATTAGTTACACTAATCCTGTTTTTATTATTAGGTGTTCCACTTGCCTATCTTCTTTCAAAAAAAGACCTCCCTTTAAGATGGTTTTTAGACACTATTGTAACTCTTCCCCTTGTATTTCCTCCCATTGCCGTAGGATTTTTTTTATTGTTACTTCTGGGAAAAGAGAGTTTTATAGGTCAACTTCTTATAAAAGCCAATATCGAGATAATTTTCAGCTTTTCAGGTATTGTAATAGCTGCTTTTGTTGCAGGACTGCCCCTTATGGTTAAACCTCTGCAGGCGAGTATTGAACAGTTCCCTGAAGAGATAAAAGAGGCTTCATATTTAAGCGGAAAATCAAAAATTTATACTTTTTTATTTATTGTTTTGCCGACAATTAAAAATGCTCTGATAGTTGCACTTCTTATTGCCGTAGCAAGATCGTTGGGAGAAGTAGGAATCACACTTATGTTAGGGGGAAATATAATAGGAAAAACAGATACAATATCTTTGGCAATTTTTAATGCCGTATTTGACGGGGAGTATGATTTAGCCATGATTCTAAGTGGAATATTAGTTTTAATATCGCTACTGTTTTTTATAGCTTTGAATATCTTTGAAAAAAGAAAACAACTTATATAAAAGGATAAAAGATGAAAACTACTGCAAGAAATGAATTAAAGGGAATTGTAAATGAGATAATTGAAGGCATAGTTATGGCAGAGGTAAGAGTTGAAGTCTCTCCTTCAATTTTTATCAGTGCAACAATTACTAAAGAGGGTTTTAAAAATATGGGTATCTCTTTAGGAGATGAAGTATATGTTTTAATCAAAGCCTCTTCTATGATTTTAAGTAAAAGAAGAATGAGGGCAACGGCAAGAAATATTCTAAAAGGAAAAATAGAAAAAATAATCAAAGGTGCAGTAAATAGTGAAGTAAAACTATCTATCGGAGAAAATCTACTTTGTGCGGTGGTTACAAATGAAGCTATTGAAGAACTTCAATTAAAAGAACAAGAAGATATTTATGCTGTTTTTAAAGCATCAAGCGTTATATTAGTGGCATAAAATAAAAAATGAGAGTATTATGTTTAATTTATCAACTTCAGAAATAGAAAAATATATTCAAGAAGATATTCCTTACTTTGATTTAACCACAAGTTTACAAAATTGTCAGGATAAAAAAGCACAACTTGAAGTATATACAAGAGAGGATATTATCGTATCTTGTACGGAAGAGTCTGCAAAAATAGCAGAACTTTTAGGATGTAAAGTCGATTTTTTTGTAAAGAGTAAACAAAAAGTTTCAAAAGGTGAAATTCTTCTAAAATATAGAGGTTCATACGAAGATATTCATAAAGCTTGGAGACTAAGTCAAGTACTGCTGGAGTATAGTTGTAAAATCTCTACGCAAGCTTATAAAATGAAAAAGCAGATAGAAGAAGTAAACAAAAATTGTGAACTACTAACAACAAGAAAAACATTTCCATTTTCAAAAAGATTTTGTATAAAAGCAGCAATTTGCGGAGGAGCAATGCCTCATAGACTTGGACTTTCCGAATCAATTCTCTTTTTTGACGGACATAGACTTATATATAAAGACAATAATGAATTTTATAAAGTTATAAAAGAGCTTAAAACAAAAATCACGGAGAAAAAAATCTCCGTAGAGAGTGAAGATTTCGAAGACGCTATAGCTTTGATGCAAAACGGTGCAGATATGATTCAACTTGACAAAATTGATTTTGAAACTCTTAAAAAAATCGTAAGCTACAAAAATGAAAATTATCCGTATGTAAAAATTTTAGCTGCGGGAGGTATAAATCTTTCAAATGTGAAAGATTATGCCTCTTGTGAAATTGACGGGGTAGTTACAAGCTCTGTATATGTATCGGGAATGGCAAACTTAAGTAGTAATATCAAGATTATTGAATAGGGAATATTAATTGCAATAACTTCATAAAAACAGGAGTTAGCAATGGAAATAGAAAACATAATCTTCCCTATCGTTTTAATAACATATATCAGTGCTGTTATAATTTATGCAAACTACAAGCATAAAAAGAGCCCCGATAAGTAACGGAACACTTTTTGCATATACATTAGAACCTTTTGTAAATTAGATTTAAAAGAGTAAGGATTCAATGCCCCTTACTCTTTTATTTTTACAAAATAAAAAGAAGGAACTAATTTTTATGCAAGTAGCCACAAAAGATGCAACATATAATTTTGCTAAAAAATTTTCTAATTATAAAGATTTCTATACATTACATAATAATTTAATATTTTCTAAATTGGGATTAGGAACTTTCAATAAAGAACCTTATAAAGAAGAGAACTATGTTTTTCACTATATAGAAGGGGTGAAAGAGGCTGTAAAAAGCGGAATTAACCTGATTGACACCGCGAGCAATTACAGATACGGTCAAAGTGAAAAAGAGATAGGCATAGCCTTAAAAGAGTTAATGGATGAAAAAAGTATAAAAAGAGAAGAACTAATAATCTGTTCAAAAGGCGGTTTTATTCAGCTTGATTATCCTTTTCCCGAAAATCCTTATGAGTGGATAAATGAAAATATTATTAAAACAAAACTTGCAAATAAAGATGATATAGAGCTGGACCAACACTGTTTAACAGCCGATTTTATTGAATGGTCTTTTGAAAAATCTTTAAAAAATTTGGGTGTAGAAGCGATAGATATCTACTTCTTACACAATCCCGAGATGCAACTTCTTAAACTAGGATATAACAAGTTTTTAAAAAGAATCGAATCTATATTTAAAAGATTTGAAAAAATGGCAGATAAAGGTCTTATAAAATATTACGGCGTTGCAACCTGGAACGGTTTTACAAACGATAAGCGTTCAAAAGAGCTTATGAATTTGGAAGATTTAGTAAATATTGCAAAAAAAGTCGGTGGAGAAGAGCATAGATTCAAATATATTCAAACACCTTTTAATATCGGGAAAACATCAATTTATACTATGCCTACACAAAGCGTAAATAATGAAGAGTGTACCCTATTACAAGCTGCTTACAGATTAGGCATAGGGGTGATTTCAAGTTCATCTTTATTGCAAATGAATCTCTTTAAAAAATCATTTAAACCCGAAACGGGATATCTTCTTGATTCAAAAATGGTATTAAAAAATGATATTCAATTAGCTCTACAATTTGTACGTTCTACTCCGGGATTAGTAAGTTCACTTTTTGCATCTAAAGTTCCTGTTCATATAAAAGAAAATTTGGAAATAACAAAAATAAAAGCAACACCTAGATCAAACTACGACTTAATGTATAGAGTATAGCAGGATTTTCTATGATATATGATGTAATAGTTGTAGGAGGAGGTATCGCCGGATTAATGGCTGCAATTGAAGCAAAAACAGATACAAACAAAGTAGCCCTTATAACAAAAGGAAATATTTTCAAGTCAAATTCGGCAATGGCAAGCGGAGGGATAAATGCGGTTTTAGATCCCGAAGACAAAGAAGCTATTGAATCCCATATAAAAGATACTTACAACTCTTCAAAAGGTTTGGCAGATATAAAAAGTATTACATATATGTGTAAAAAAGCCTCTACAATTATCTCAAAACTGGTTAGTTACGGAGTTACTTTTCAAAGAGATGAAAAAGGTAATATCGCACAAAGACCCTTCGGAGGAGCAGGTAGAAATAGAACTTGCTATGTAGGAGATAAAACCGGAAGTGCAATAATACAAACACTTATAAAAAAAGCAAAAGAATCGGGTATTAAATTTTTGGTTAATACCTATGTTTTAAATCTTGCAACCCACGAAAACAGAGTTTGCGGTGTTGTTTCATTAAGAAGATTGGATTCAACTGTTTTAGTTTATCCTGCAAAAGCCGTCGTATTAGCAGCAGGAGGTTATGCGGGAATATACAGAGGAAATTCGACAAATGCACAAGACTATACGGGAGATTTATTAGCGGTTGCATTAAGAGCAGGATTAAGTTTAAGAGATATGGAATTTGTTCAATTTCATCCAACGGGTATAGCAAAAACAAATTACCTTGTAACTGAGGCAGCCAGAGGAGAAGGTGGTTACCTTATAAATAGTGATAACCAACGATTCGTAAATGAACTTGATACCAGAGACAAAATTGCAAAAGCAATTTTAAATGAACAAAAAAAAGGACATAAAGTCTATATTGATTTAAGACACCTAAGTTTAGAAAAGATTCAAAAAAAACTTCCCTCTTTATATACGGTTGCTTTTAATCAAGTAGGTATTGATATAAGTAAAGAGTTATTAGAGATAAAACCCGTTGCACACTACACAATGGGCGGAGTAGCCTGTAATATGACACAAACAAAAATAAAAGGTCTGTTTGTATGTGGAGAGATGGCAGCAAATGCAATACACGGAGCAAACAGACTTGGAGGAAACTCTTTACTCGAGGGTGCAGTTTTCGGTGAACTTGCAGGACAAAAAGCTTTAGAATTCTCAAAAAAACATGATTTTGCTACTATTGATTATAATCTTGTAATAAAAGATATTTTAACCATTGATAAAATCTTTGCAGGAGAAACATCAAAAAACTTTAATGCAATTAGAGTCTCTTTGGGAAATACTATGTTTAACAATGTAGGGATTATAAGAAGCAAAGAGAGTTTAGTCAAAGCTTTTGATTATATCAAATATCTAAGGAATCAATCTTACTCTCTTCACTGCATAAACAAAGAGAGAAGAAATAATGTTGAATTAATCTCTATTTTGGAACTTAGAAATGCTTTGGAAGTATCAGAAGCCGTTATCTTAGCTGCAAAAAAAAGAAAAGAGAGCAGAGGAGCTCATCACAGAAGTGATTATGAGAGAACAAGAAAAAAATATCAAAAACATATCTTAATAAGAGAGGTAAAAAAAGGTTTTTTCAAATTGGAATTTGAGGAGAAAGGTGCATTAAATAGGTTTAGAGATCTAATAATCAATAAACATTAATACGAATTTATTTTAAAAAAAGGAGACAATATGGCAAAAGTAATGCTTAGAGAGGATAGCGGTGTAATATATTTCTATGTTGCAAAGAAAGATATGGAAGAGACAATAGAGTCTTTGGAGTTTGATAAAGATGATAACTGGGGTGGAGAAGTTGAACTATCAAACGGTGAGACATGGTGGATAAAACCGGGACCTAAAAATCTGCCAAAAGAAGAAGTTTGCAAAAAAGTAGCTGATTAATAACTTATTTGGGTATTTAATAGACAAAAACCTCTACTAGATACCCTAATTTTTATACTATAATATACAAAATATACAGTCTAATATTTACACTACAAAAGGAGTTTAGTAATGGCATTAATGGATAAATCCGCATGTGAGTTCTGTCTTACAACAAGAGAATTAACTACTCTTTACGATATTGCCTTAATGATGGCAAATAATTATGACTTAAAAACCTCATTAGAAAAATCAATGAAAATTTTAAAGAATTCACTGCATTTAACAAACTGTACAATTCATCTACTTGAAGATGATATTTTGACTGTATTTGCCTCTGCTGAACTTTCATCAATACAAAAAAAACTATCTAATTATAAACTAGGTGAGGGTGTTACGGGAATGGCAGCCCAAGAAAAAGAGCCTGTCGTAGTAGAAAATATCCATAGTGATTCTCTATTTTTAAATAAATCAGGGAAAAAAGATTTTAATAATTTATCATATGTAGCCGTGCCTTTATTAGTTGAAGATGAAACTATCGGTGTTTTAGGTGCAGCTTTAACAAAAAGTACGGAAATAGGGTTTGATGATTGCATAAGAATATTAACGATTATTGCTTCAATATTTGCTCAATCTATCTACTCGTACCAACTAAATATAAGAGAAAAAGAGAGATTAACCGAACTTCAACTCTATTATAAAATGGAGTGGGATTCAAAAGTACACAACTTTGGAGATATTATAGGCGACAGCCCTAAAATGCACCAAGTATTTCAGATTATTCAAAGAATTGCTCAATCAGATGTTACGGTTTTAGTAAGAGGAGAAACAGGAACAGGAAAAGAGCTTGTTGCAGCGGCTATTCATAAAAGAAGTAAAAGAAAAGATGAACCTTTTATTAAATTAAATTGTGCCGCAATTACGGATACCCTTCTTGAAAGTGAACTTTTCGGACATGAAAAAGGTGCTTTTACAGATGCAAAAGAGACCAGAAAAGGTAGATTTGAATTAGCTGACGGAGGGACTCTTTTTCTTGATGAGATAGGAGATATTTCAGCTTCTGCCCAAGTAAAACTTTTAAGAGTTTTACAAGAAAGAGAGTTTGAAAGAGTAGGAGGCAGCAAAACAATAAAAGTAAATGTAAGACTTGTTGCCGCAACAAATAGAAATCTTGAAGAGATGGTAAAAGAGGGTAAATTCAGAGAAGATTTATACTATAGATTAAACGTAATTCCTATTGATCTTCCTCCTTTAAGAGAAAGAGGGGAAGATATTAAACAGTTGGTTAATTTTTTCCTTGAGAGGGCAATAAAAAATCATAAAAAAGCAGTAAAAATAACAGATGAAGCAATGGAAATTTTAGCAAATTACCCATGGCCCGGAAATGTTAGAGAATTAGAAAATACAATAGAAAGAATAGTTCTAATGGGAAATGAAGAGGGAATAAACAAATTTGATATGCTACTTCTTCTTCCTGCACTTAATGACGATAACTTGAAAAAAGAGTATAAAACAATTCCTATGGAAAACAAAACTTTGGACGAAATAGAGAAAGAAGCGATTGAAACCGCACTTGAAAATAACAATTTCAATCAATCACACGCAGCAAAAGAGTTAGGAATAACACTTAGACAAATAGGTTACAAAATAAAAAAATATGGAATAAAAAATGATTTATAAAAATGAAAATTTTGATATTACCGATGAAATAATAGATATTGGATATATGGCAGAAGATGTTGATGTTGAAGATATAGAAAAAAAAGAGTTTACTATAAAAAAAGCAAGCCCTTCAAGAACTATTCAGATATTTCTATCTTATCCCGATTTTGAAAACTTTAAAGAAGAGATACTTTTTTTCGATGAATTTATGAATGAAGCAAAAGTTGAAATTTTTACCTATATTTTCTTCAATGAACCCATAAAATTACCCAAATTCAAAAAAATAATTCCTGTTTTTGATGTAAATAATGAGTTTGGAGATATGTACGGAACAAAAATTGTAAGTGGTTCTATGAAAAATAAATTAACAAAAGCTCTATTTATTATTGGTAAAGATGGAGCTATCTATCATATTGATATACCTGAAAATTTGGAAACACCTCTTGATATGGAAAGAGTTAGAGTAGAACTTAACAAGGTATATCAATCCTACACAGGAGTTGGTTGTCATGGATGATATAGTAAAAAAAATAGAAGAGGGAGAATTGATTCCCTTTTTAGGAATGGGTGTTTTTGAAGGAACTACTGCAAGTGACGGTACACAGTTACCATATGACAGTGATTCTATGATTTTGGCACTAAACAACGGAAGAGCAATGAGTCCAAGACTTATGTATGAGTACAGCCGAGCTGCTATGAGTTTAGAACAAAGAAAAGGTAGAGAGTTTGTCGTTCAAATGACAAATCATATTTTTAGTTCAAAAGAGTATGAACTTCCAAAAGCATACAAATGGTTAAAAGATTTAAAACCTAAATATATAATTGATACTACAGTAGATGATTCTCTACAAAAAATATATAGTGACTGTGATCACTTTTTAATAACAGGTATTTCAAGAATAACTGCAGATTACGACAGATTTATCATTTATAAATATGAAGTTTCAAAAGGTGAATATGAAAAAATAGAAAAAGAGGATTTGACTTTGGATTTACCGATTCTTTTTAAACCTATGGGTTCAACAAAACCTGATATGAACTTTATCATTTCCGATGCCGATTTTGTGGACTGGCTAACTGAAGCAATGGGAGGTTATGCAATTCCCCCTATATTAAAAGAGTATAGAAAAGACAAAGAGTATCTTTTTATGGGTGTAGATTTTTCAAAAGATACTTTTAGAATGGTAGCAAATGAGATAACCATAGGACTTAAAAGTGGAATCACACTTTTAAACAAAGAAGAATTAACAAAAAAAGAGGATAAATTTATTAAAACTCATTCACTTAAAAATATAAAAATGAGCATTAATGAATTTATAGATAATCATGGCAAATAAAGTAAGTACCTGTGACTTCTGCGGTAAAGAGATAAAAGAAGTAAAGAAGATATTTAGTAGTGAAACTGCCCATATCTGTGATGAATGTATTACTATGTGCGCTACGGTTTTAGAAAAAGAGGCTCTTCAAACTTCAAAAAAAGAGTTTCAAAAAGGGCTTAATGTCCCTATTAAAATAAAAGAGCATTTAGATGAGTATGTAATTGGTCAAGATGATGCAAAAAAAGTTCTTTCCGTTGCTTTATATAATCATTATAAAAGAATAGATAAACCTATAGTAAAAAATGTTGAAATTGAAAAATCAAATATTATGCTTGTAGGACCTACCGGTTCAGGGAAAACACTCTTAGCAAAATCTTTGGCAAAAATCATGGATGTCCCTTTTGCGGTTGCAGATGCAACGGCTTTAACGGAAGCCGGGTATGTGGGAGAAGATGTTGAGTCAATACTTTCAAGACTTCTTGCTGCTGCCGATTTTGATTTGGAAAAAGCAAAAAGAGGAATCGTTTATATTGATGAGATTGATAAAATAGCCAATAAAAGCGAAAGTGCAACAAGCGGTAGAGATGTAAGCGGAGAGGGAGTGCAACAAGGTCTTCTAAAAATTTTGGAAGGTGCGGATGTTTATGTTCCCGTAAAAGGGAGTAGAAAAAATTCAACTGCTGAAACTGTTCTATTTGATACGACCCATGTTTTATTTATCTGCGGCGGTGCTTTTGTAGGATTAAGAAAAGACAAAGATAAGAAAAAATCTGCCGTAATGGGATTTGTAAACGGAAAAGAAGAAGAGATTGAGAAAAAAGAGATAGAAGCGAAAGAGCTGATATCTTTCGGTCTTATTCCCGAGTTTATCGGTCGTATTCCCGTAATTGCTGAACTTGATAAACTCTCAAAAGAGGATCTTATAAGAGTACTAAAAGAGCCTAAAAACGCTATTACAAAACAGTATGAAATACTTTTTGAACTTGACGGAGTTGATTTAGAATTTAGTGATGATGCTTTGGAAGAGATTGCCGAAATTGCAGTAGAAAAAGATGTAGGAGCTAGAGGTTTAAGAGGAATAATCGAAAGAATAATGTTGCCTCTGCAATATACAATACCTTCAGAAAACAATCTTGCTTCTTGCATAATTACAAAAGCCTATATAAGAAAAGAAGAAGAGATTGAGCTTGTATATAAAGACCCTAATGAGAAAAAAAGTTCTGATAAAAAAGAGATAAGCTATAGTGATATTAAAAAATAATATTAGCATCTGCAAAGCAGGGAAGAAAGATATTGATTCTTTAATCCCTCTACTTAAACAGCTTTTTTCTATTGAAAAAGATTTCACTTTTGATAAAAAAAAGCATAAAAAAGGTTTAAAACTACTTCTAAAACAAGAAGAATCTCTTGTTGTAATTGCAAAATTTGAGGGAGAAGTTGTTGCCATGGTTACCATGCAAACAATAATCTCCACTGCAATCGGAGCCAAAACAGGTTTGATTGAGGATTTTATAGTATCTGATGACTACCGGGATATGGGAATAGGAACGTACCTTTTTGAATATCTAAAAAAATATGCCCTAAAACACAATATAAAAAGAATGCAGCTTGTATGCGATAATGACAATACCTCAGCAAAAGAGTTTTATTTAAAAAAATCCTTTAAAAAGAGTAATTTATCTGCTTGGTATAACCATCTAAATTAAAGATGGAATAGATTTTGCATCTTCTTTTCATATTTTAAAGCGAAGGATGAAAAATGGCAGTTAGAATTACTGAAGAGTGTATTAGTTGTGAAGCATGTGCTCCAGAATGCCCGGTAGCAGCAATTTTGGAAGAAGGAAATGAAAAAAATCCAAATGAAGACTATTTTTATGTAAAACCTGAATCATGTGTTGAGTGTGTTGATCATGCAGATGCTCCAAGATGTGCGGAAGCATGTCCTACAGAAGGTGCAATTGTTTGGGATATGCCTTATACTGCTGAATTCAACGACTACTATGAACAAAGAAATGAAGAAGGTATTTATAAAATTAGAGTACACAAGAAAAAAGGTTTAATGCTACCAAGCGTTAAAGAACAAAAATTTATTGCAGATATTCCAATGGCTGATAGAGAAGAAGCTGCAAACGTTCAAGAGTTTTAATAAAAAAGGCCTCTTAAAAAGAAGCCTTTTTATAACTTTTCTTTACTCATTGGTTTAAAGAAAAGATATCCTTGAAAATATTTACATCCCAATTTTAAAAGTTTTTCATGCATCTCTTCTGTTTCAACCCCCTCGGCAATAACATCAAAACCGAATTTATTCCCAATACCTAAAATAGCCGTTACTATAGCTTCATCACTCTCATTCGTAACTATATCGTCAATAAATGATTTATCAATTTTAAGTTCATCTATAGAGAGCTTTTTTAAATATGCCAAAGAGGAATAACCTGTTCCAAAATCATCAATAGAGATTGTAAGTCCCAGATCTTTTAAAAAATCTATTTTTCTAACTGCTTTATTGCTGTTTTTAAGAAGCAGACTTTCAGTAATTTCCAACCGTATAAGGTTCGCATTTACTTTATATTTATAGATTATATCTTCTAAAAAAAATTCAAAATCATCTTTTTCAAATTGACTTAAACTTACGTTTATAGAGACTCTCCATTTAGACTTTATTTCATCGTCTTCCCACTCTTTTAAAACTTTTACAACCTCTTCAATTAAAAAATATCCAAAAGTAATAATCAATCCTCCCTCTTCAGCTATAGGGATAAATTCTGCAGGACTCACAAACCCCAGTTTCTCATCATTCCACCTAGCTAAAGCTTCTACACCTATTACTTCTTTGTTTAAGCCGACTTGTTTTTGATAAGCTATTTCTATTTTGTTTAAAGCTATTGCTTCTCTTAATCTATCTAAAACAATAGCTTTTCTATCCAAACTTTTTTGCAATAAAGGATCAAAAAAACTAAAATTGTCCCGTCCTTTCTCTTTTGCATAATACATAGCACCGTCTGCTTTTCTTAAAAGCTCTTCAAAAGAGGTTTCATCATTAAAAATAGATATGCCTATACTTGCACTCAACTGATATTGACTATCTTCAATTATAAAAGGTTTTCTGATTATTTTAAGTATTTTATTTGCAACCGTTTTTATACTGTCAATGGCATCAAATCTATTCATCTTTTGAGTATCTATCAATAAAATAAACTCATCCCCTCCAAACCTTGCCAAAGAGTCTGAACTTCTGATAATTTTTTTCAATCTTTTAGAGCATTCAATTAAAATTTTATCCCCTATATCATGCCCTTTTGTATCATTTACCGTTTTAAAATAATCCAAATCAATAAAAAGAAAAGCTCCGAAAGTTTTATATCTTGCACTTTTGGAAATCAATAAATTTACTCTGTCTTTAAATAAAACTCTATTAGGTAAAGAAGTTAAAGCATCAAAATATGCCAGTCTTGAGACCTCTGCCTCTTTCTCTTTTATTTGTGTTATGTCTATTATTGCAGAGACTCTAATTTTTTCATCATTTAATAATATATTTTTACCTCTGATAAGAGCAGGAAAAGAGTCTCCGCTTTTTTTTACCATAAAGACTTCATAAGGCTCTTGTTCATCTTTTTCGATAACAGTGCTTACAAGAGGGCAAGAAGACTCTTCTATAAAATCAAGGGCATCCATTCCTATCATCTCTTCGGCACTATATCCAAGCAATTTAGGAGCCACATTATTGACTCTTATACACTTTTTATCTCTATCATAAATTATCAATCCCTCAATAGTAGAGTTAAAAAGTTCTTCAAAAGTCTCTAAAGTTTTACTCTGTTGTCTAAGTATCTCCTCTTCTAATATTTTTTGTTTTGAGATATCTATCCCCACTTGTACTTTACTTAATCCGCCTGTAATATTGTCTCTTACAATTTTGTCACTAAACAGATATGTTTTCCCATTTAGTGTATTTTTATGCTCCCATTTTAAACTTTTTCCCAAAACTCTGTTATTTTCGTCACTTAAAGGGCACTCAATACAAGGTTTATCTCTATTTTTTTGCAAAGCCTTATAACAAGTTTTTCCTACAACATCACCAAATTCGTCCTCACATTTTTTGTTACTATATAAGATTTTATAACTTTGTATATCAATAACATATACCAAAGCATCCATTTCATCAATAATAAAATTAAAAGAGTTTATCTCTTTTTTCCCTTGTTTATACTCTTGTACCATTTTCAAACTCTTATTTCCAAACTACAATACGATTTTTTCTAAATAAGCTGAGTCTTCTTTTTTATTTTTAAACTCATCTTTTTTGCTTGGATTTATAAAATCTTTCTCATTTACGCTTGTAATAATCAGTTTTGCTATTTTGTCCGTTTCCATAGAGATCTCATGGGTTTGTGTAGCAATTTGGGCATTTTCCTGGGTTTGTTGATCTAAAGAGGTTACCGCATCATTTATCTGTTCTATTCCTGTGGATTGTTCTTTGCTTGCCATTTCAACATCAGATATAATTTCCAAGGTATTTTTTATATTTTCATTTAATCCTTCATAACCTTCAATCATATCATCTGCTATTTTTTTACCCTCATTTGCCCTTAGCGTTGCATCTTCTACTAAATCTTTTATTCTTTTGGCAGCTTCTGCCGATTTTGAAGCAAGATTTCTAACCTCTTGTGCAACTACCGCAAAACCTTTACCTGCATCACCTGCCGTTGCCGCCTCGACTGCTGCGTTAAGTGAAAGAATATTTGTTTGAAATGCAATTTGATCGATTACTGCAATAGCTTCATTTATTGAGTTCACTTTATCATTTATCTCATCCATAGAAGAAGTAGTTTTTGAAGCTAAGTTTTGTCCCTCATTTGCAGAGTTACTCAACTGTTTTGCATAGTCGGACATTTTGACTACGTTTTGCGTATTGCTGACAATATTTCCCGTAATCTCTTCTAAAGCTGCTGCGGTCTCTTCCAAAGCTGCTGCGGCTTCATTTGAATTTCTGTTTAGAACATCAACATTTTGGATAAGTACGTCTGAACTTTTTCCTAAAACAATACCGTTTGACTCATTGTCAATAAGCATCTGGGTAATAGAATCACCCAAAGTATTAACTCCTGTTGCCAATCTTAAAAGATGCTCTTTTAAGTTGTTTGTTTGAACTTTGTTTCTATATTTATAATTTGAATACTCATCTAATATGTTTAAAACTCTGTCAACATTTGATTCTAAATTTTCACTCATTTCATTTAACAAAGATATTAGTTTTTGTAAAGCGGGATTTGATGATTTTGTTTTTACTCTTTGATATAAATCACCTTTTTCAAGTTCAGATAAGACATCAATAACTTTTTGAATAACATCTCTGTCTTCCTGAATAGATTTTTCCGTTGTTAAGATATTGCTATTAACCATTTTTGCCATAACACCGAATTCATCTTTTCTTTTATCATCTAAAAGTTTGCTTTGTTTGGCTTCTCTATTTAAATATTTGAAGAAACTCTCCAAGCCCTCTTTAAAATCATCCAAAGATGAGATAATCTGTTTTAAAATAAAAACAGACAAAATAGAAAACAAAATTATAAAAACCGCTGCCATAGAGATTAATACCTCTTCCATAGTCTCTATAGATTCATTTTTCAATAATGTTGCACTTTTATTTATTTTAAGCATTAACTCTTCTAATTTGTTAGAAGAGTCAACCATCTGTTTTATCAAAAAAAGATACTCTTTATTGTTTTTTGCCAAAGAGTTGTTATTTAAAAACTCCTCTTTTGAAAGTTTTTTAAAATCTTTTAAATACTGCGTTGAGGCTTTTAGTATCTCATCACAAAGATTTCTGTTTTCTTTATGACTTAAACTCTTTTTAAAATTTATTATTTTATTATTTAATTGTTCCAAACTTTTTATCGTTTTTTTTGATCTGTTTTCACTAGGATTCATTAGAAATTGATTTGCAAGAATTCGTATTCGCAGCAGATCTTGTATAAATAATTCAGTTTTAAAAGCTGCACTATTCCTTTTTTCTGATAAATTGTGATAGTAACTAAAAGTAACAATAGAAATGATAATTATTACTAAAAACATTAACGGAAATGACATAAGCTTAGCTTTTGTTGAAATATTATTGGTCATTTTTTATACTCCTGTTAATTATTTATAACCGATTATCTTATCTTATCTTATCTTTTCATTAAGGTTAAGAAATTATTTTTTTGAGTTATTGCTATTAAGAAGAGGTAGTTCGCCAAAAGAGTCTATAAACTTATTTAGCAGGGTGGTTTCAAGCCCTTTATAATTTTTTGTTTCTACGGCTCGAAAGTAGATAAGGTTGGATTTTATATAAGCTCTTAGTTTAGGGGTATGACCTTTACTGTTTATATATTCGTTAAGTCTTTTATAAAGATTTTTTGTTGATCCAATATATACAGTATAGCTCTCTTTGTAGGTATAATTTATTTTTGAAGTACTGATTAATTCATAAACAGCTTCACTGTTTTTATATTTTAATAAATTTTCATTAATCAGCAATTTTGGTCTGCTGAAATAGTATTCAAAACTCTCATAATTATTTTCATGAACTCTTTGAGTCCTACTTGGAATAAAATATTTTTTTCTTATTTTAAAGACTTGAACCGTTGAAATATCTATATCAAACTCTGTTTTCAACTCTTTTTTTATTAATTCATCCGTGGCAAGAGGATATTTACTTAATATGCGTTTTATTCTTATATAGTTTAAAAAATATTTTTTGGGAGTAAGATAGGATAACTTATGAATATTGTTATCTCTGTCTCTATATGCAGTATTATTTAAAATCAGACTAATTATAGGTTTAGACAAAAAAGTATTAAATACTTTTTTATGCATATTTAAAATATCACTATGCTGGATATATTTAATATCACTTATATTGTTTGTTATAAAAAACTTTTTTTGAAGTATTTCTAAAACTTTTATAAGTTCATAGGTTTTTTGATTTTTAATATTTATATTTAGAAGAGAATTAATCTCACATTTGTCACAATAAACAAACTTTATAAGATTTTGTTTATGCAAAAACTCTATATTTCCGCTGCTTGTTATAAGAAAAACTTCATTATAGAATCTACTTCTTCTATAATTATCCAAAAACGATGTTTTTATATTAAATTTTTTTAAATCATTTTCTTCTATTAAGTCGTCTATAAACCGTATATAGGTTTTATTTATATATTTATATAGTTTATAATTAAAAATATTAAGTAAGTAATCATTCTTTGTCAAGAGAGTCATTCTAACATAAAAACTCTTTATTTTTTACAAGAATTTAAGTAAACTCTTTTTTCATAAGTTTATAACCTACGCCTCTTATATTTACGATCATTCCGCTTTTTAGTTTTTTCTGCAGTTTATGAATCATACTTCTCATACTAACGGCTTCCATCTCTTTATTATCCCAGACATATTCATGTATCATTTCAGAGCTGACCGTTTTATCAAGATTATGAATAAACAAAGTAAGAAGAAGTTTCTCTTTTTGGGTTAAAATTATCTCATGTTCATGTTTATATAGAGTTTGATCTTTTAAATCAAAACTAAAGCCGTATCCTAGATCAATAATATCTTTATCTATATCATTTTTATAAAGGGTTTTTATATGATACTTTATATGTAAAAGCAGCTCTTCAAGTTCAAAAGGTTTTTTTAAATAATCATTACAACCCAAATCATACGCTTTTGAAATATTATCCATATCAAGTTGGGCACTTACGATTATAACAGGAAGACTCTTGTTTATTTTCCTAATCTCTTCTAAAACCTCATGCCCTGAAAAACCGGGCACATTTATATCCAGAATATACAAATCATATTTATTGTTTAAAATATGCGTCATGGCATCATATCCGTCATCTACACTTGTAACAAAAAAACCTTTCTGTTCTAAAGCGTTGCAAATAAGTCTGTTTAATGAAAAATCATCTTCTAATAAAAATATTTTCATATCTCTTTCTTCACTATTGAATCTATATTAAAAATAAACTTCGTACCTCTGTTCTTTTCACTTTTGACTTCTATTTTTATCTTATATTTATCACAAATCTCTTTTACTATATTTAAACCTAAACCTAAACCTAGTTTTTTATTTGATTGTTGATAATAAGCTTCAAAAACAAGATCACTCTTTTCAATACCTATCCCAAAATCCTCGATGACAAGAAGATAATTCTTGTTTTCTTTTCCAAAATAGATATTTATTTCACCTGATTCTTTACTGTATTTAATTGCATTGCTTAAAGTGTTGTCGATTAGCCGTTCTAGTTCATATCTGTTTATAAAAACATCAAAATCCTCACTACACTCAATATTTATATTTATATCTTTGATATTTGCAAGTTCATCAAAGAAAAGAACTCTTGAACTTACGAAATTCAAAAGATTTATTTGTGATATTTTATACTCTCTTGTATGTTTTTTAATTTTATAAGAGAGATCTCCGTAAATAGAAGAGAGTGTTTTAGTAGAGGCTTTAATAGCATCTATCTCTTTTAAAATCCCATATTTTTTTTCCAAAAGTTCACTATTTAAAGAGATTATTGAAACAGGAGTATTCATCTCATGCATAATCTTTTTTACAAACAAATCCTGCTGTTCATAAAGTCTTTCAATCATAAGTTTGCTTTTATGGATTTGAAGCTGGGTTTTTACTCTGGCTTTAATCTCTTTTGGTTCAAAAGGTTTTGTTATATAATCGACTCCACCCTCTTCAAAAGCTTTTACCTTGTCCTCTACATTGTCTAAAGCGGAAATAAAAATAATCGGGATATCTTTTAAGTTTTCCTCTTTTTTTATCATTGAACAAAGTTCATAACCGTCAATATTAGGCATCTTTATATCAAGTAAAATAAGATCTGGTTTATTTAATTTTGAAGCTTCCAATGCCATCATAGCATCAGGTGTAGCTCTTATATCATAATCTTCATCTTTTAAAATTTTATCAAGATATTGAAGGTTTTCCAATTTGTCGTCAACTACAAGTATAGTATATTTTTTATTCATTTTATTATCTTCTAAAACCCGCTTTTTAGTTATTATAACTTAAAAAAAGAGAAAGAAAATAGACAACCTGTATGAAACTTAAACAACTATTTATTATTTTACTACTTATAAACAGTGCCGCTTTGCTTAGCGTCGTATTTATTTTAAGTGAATACCAAGATGCCATTAAACAGCTTGAAAATGCCTATAAAATGCAGCATCGGTCTTTGATTCTTGCAGATGAATTAAGACAAAGCAGTGATGATTTGACAAGAATGGCAAGAACCCATGTAATAACGGGTAAAGAGATGTTTAAGGAGCAGTTTCATACTGTTTTGGATATAAGAAACGGTCTTAAACCAAGACCCAAACACTATAATAGAATATTCTGGGATTTCTATACTTTAGACGGGGCAAAACCTCTCTTAGACGGACAAAAAGTTGCCCTAAGAACTTTGATGAAAGAAGCAGGATTTCCCGAAGAGGAGCTTGAACTTTTATATAAATCCCAAAAAGAATCGGATGATTTAACCTACCTTGAAACAAAAGCAATGAACGCTATTAAAGGAATTTTTCAAGATAGAAACGGAAACTATACTATAAAAAAAGAGCCTGATTTTGCTTTAGCCAGACAAATTATGCACGGAGAGCAGTATCATAAAGCAAAAATTGCCATTATGAAACCTTTAAACGAATTTTATAAAGCTTTTGAAACAAGAACCCAGGCAAAAGTAAATGAAGCCCATGAAACCGTAAAAAGAATGGAAACTTATCTCTCTTTGGCTGTTCTGTTTTTGATTATTCTATTTGTATTTTCTTTCTTTTTTATCATTCTTTATAGAATAATACATCCTGTGCAAATGTTAAATAAAGGGATGTTAAAACTGGCAAAAAACGATATGAATATAGATTTACCTCAAAAAGTCTTTATGGATGAAGTAAGTGAGATGATAGGAGCAGTTGAAGTCTTTAAAGATAATGCAATAAAACTGATGGAATCACAAAAACAGAATAAAAGACTTCTTGATTTGGCAGGTGAAGGAATATTCGGACTTGATGCAAAAGGAAGATTTATTTTTGCAAATCCGACTGCTTCAAAAATTTTAGGCTATAGTTCAAAAGAGTTAATAGGACAATATATAAATAAAACTATAGGTAGACATCTTTTTGGAAAAACAGCTCAACAAAAAGAGCGCTTAATGCTTATTTCAAAAGAGGAGCAGAGTTTTATCTCAAAGGAGGGGGAAGAGTTTCCTATTGATTATGTTAGTACACCCATTTACAGTAATAACTCTACGGTTTTAGAAGGTTCAGTTGTTGTTTTTTCAGATATAACAAAAAGAAAAGAGCATGAGAATCAACTAAAAAGAGCAACTATGGAAGCCCAAAAAGCAAACAGATCTAAATCTATGTTTTTAACAAATATGTCCCATGAATTAAGAACTCCGTTAAATGCTATTTTGGGCTTTGCAACTCTGCTTAAAAAATCAAACTCTTATAACCAAACAGAGAAACAGAACCTTGATACGATATATAAAAGCGGTCAGCATCTTCTCTCACTTATAAATGAAATTCTGGAATTTGCAAAAATTGAAGCAGGAAAAATACAAATAACACCAATAGAGTTTAACCTTTATACTCTTTTAGATGATCTTAAAACTATATTTACTTCAAGATGTGAAGATAAAAATCTAAAATTTTCTTTACATATAACAAAAGAGGTTCCCAAATATATAAAATGTGATGAAAAAAGGTTAAGACAAATCCTAATCAATATTATTGGAAATGCCCATAAATTTACCTATGAAGGGTTTATTGAAGTAAGAGTAGATTATAAATCCCCAAAACTTCTTATAAAAGTAAAAGATAGCGGAATAGGTATGAATAAAGAAGAACAAAAGAAAATCTTTAAACCCTTTGAACAAATAGAAGAGAATAAACACAAACACCAAGGAACGGGACTAGGTCTTGCTATTACAAAAGAGTTGATACAAAAAATGAACGGCTCAATTATCTTGCAAAGCAAAGAGAACGAGGGAAGCTGTTTTAGTTTTGATATCGAGGTGGGAAAATTAGATAAAGTAGAAGAAAAAGAGAACTTTTCGAATAAAATTATAAAAGTAAAAGAGCAAAAAGAGTTTAATATTTTAGTTGCCGATGATACGAAAGAGAACAGAGATTTACTGATTCAGCTTCTACATTCATATAATCTAACAACAGATGAAGCAAAAGACGGACTTGAAGTGCTTGAACTTTGTAAAAATAAAAAATTTGATTTAATCTTTATGGATATTTTAATGCCCAATTTAAACGGCTTGGAAACAACTAAAATATTAAAAAAAGATGAAAAAACAAAAAATATACCTATAATTGCCATCTCAGCCAATGTTTTTGAAGATGACAGACAAAAAGCTTTAAACAATAAAGTAGATGATTTCCTGCCTAAACCCTTTGAAGAAAAAGATATAGCCCAAACTTTAAATAAATTTTTAAACCTTGAGTTTGAGTATGAGAAAGTTAAAGAAAAAACAAGAAAAGAGATAATTCTAAATAAAAATCTTGCAAGAAAGATTTATGACTTTGCAATTAAACTAGACGGAAACTCTATACTTGAAATTTTAAATAAACAAAAAGTAGACCCCTATACAAAAGAGTTTATAGAGGATTTAGTAAAAAAATTCCAATTTAATGAAATTGTAAATATTTGTTCAAAATTTTAGAAATTATCTAAAGCAATAATACCTAGTTTACTTATCTCCAATATAAAAGGGGGAATTTGGATTTTGTGCATCTAAAACTGCTCCTCTCATACTTTGTTCTCTATCTTGTTCATGTTGTTTTTGAATAATATATCTTCCACCCAAAAAAACAATAAGTACAATTAAAATAGCAATAGTTTTATTCATTTTACAATCCTAATTCACCTTTATATTTAATAGGAAATTCATCTGAAGTTAATTGAAGTTCGTATCCTTTTTTTATGGTTTCATTTGGGATTTTCATTTCATTTTGGAGTAGTTTTAATACTGATGATTTTGTGTATTTTGTATCTATTACTGCTATTGCATAAGCTGAAGCTTTTATATCATCATTAAAGCTATTATGATAAAAAATTGCAAAGTTTTTATAAGCTAATTCATACCCTTCTTGAATTGATTTTCTAAACCATTGTTCTGCTTCATCATATTTCTTTAATTCTAAAGAATAAATAAGTCCTAAATTATTTGCTGCTACTTTATCTTTGTTTTTTTCAAATGATTGTTTATAAAACTCTATTGCTTGATTAAATTCTTTTTTAAGTTCTAATACTTTCCCCATTCTAAATAAAGCTTCATCCCATTTTAAATCAATAGCTTTTTGGCACCAAGATATAGCTTCATCATATCTTTTTAATTGTTGTAAAGCATAACAAGCAAAATAAGAATTTTCACCTAAAGGAATCATAGAATCAGCATATTTGTACCATTCTAAGGCTTTCTCATAATCATGCAACTTTTCTGAATAGGCATATCCTATTTTCATTGCTGGGATTGGGTCGTCTTTGGCATTATATAATTGACTCAATTTAAAATATTTATTTATATATTCTTCTTTAACTTCAGGCATAAGTAACTTTGGAGTAAATTTAACTTCTTTTTCTTCTATTTTTTTATCTTCACAAGCTATAAAACTTATACTTATTATTCCTATTATTAGTAGCTTAACTATTATTTTTATCATTTAATTATTTCCTTTTTATTAATTGTTCATCATTTGGTTCAAAGCTTATTTGCTCCAAAGATGCTATTTCTATTGCACAATCCATTTTTGGTACTATATTTGAAGTTGCTATTTTATTTAGATCTTTAAATTCTACTTTATATTTTAAATCTATTAATGAGCTTGTAACTATTATATATGAGCTATGATTCTCTCTTTTTATTTTATTTGTAAAACTATTTAAAAGAAAATAAGAATTCTCTTCTGGGAAAAAATTAAATACACCATTATTATCAATTAATACTGTTTTATTTATTTCCAAATATTCATCTTTATAAGGAGAAAAGAAAAGTTTAAATTCTTTATCATCTGCAATGATTTTTGGAATCTTTAATCCTTCATAAACATAGAAATTAATCTCATAACCATTTACTGTTTTTACTTTTTGATAACTTTTTATTCTCTCTTTATCTAATTTATATCCATATAAAGAAGATTTTAAAAAGCTTAATTCATTTTTTAATGCTGTATCAAAGTATAGTTCATTTGTTTCATAGTTTTCTCCTATAAAATCAATTATCTTTTTAGCACTTGTAAAACCTTCACTATTTATTGATTCTAGTTCTTCTTTTCTATTTGTTGTTTCTAAAAGATATTTTGCTGGGAACCCATTTATTTTTTTATCTTTACTTTTTAAATATATATTATCTTTATAAAACAATGATCTTTTCAAATAACTTTCAAAAGCACTATCTTCAAGCTTTAACATAACTATTGCATAAGCAATCGAACTTAAGGATACAAATACAACAAGAGGAGTACCGCTAGTTACAAATAAAGCTACAATATTTAAAGTTACCATTCCAACTGTTGCCGTTAAAGCATCATAGTCTTCATTTTTTTTATATTTTATAGCATCTAATGCATTAATGATTATCACAGCATATGCTGATACTTTAGCAAAGGATTTTCCTGCACCAGCAAGAAATTCATTGTTTGCAAGATTTTTTATTATATTTTTATTAGCTTGATTTTTATATATTTTATCTAAAAAAGTTTGTGCTATATTGCCAAACTCTTTGTTTTGCATTATTCCTATTAAAGCACTATTTAATCCTGCAAAATCATTTACAAAGCCTATTGTTGATTTTATATCTTTGTTTGTATTATCATAAATATACTCTTTCATTGAGGCAATTGCCATCATAGAAGAGTAGCCTTTAAAAGCTAAGCCTAATTGTAAAGCTCTTGATTTTGATATTAATTTATCTCCATATTCACTGTATTGATTAATATTTTCCAAAAACTTATCCAAACTTTTATCAATCTGGTCTGTTACTCCAGAGATAAATTTTAAACCAGAATAAAACTCTTTCTCTAATTTTTTTATATCTTTATCTAAATCCAAAGGTTCTATCTTCTCATTTTCTTCACTCATAGCTTTTTTTGCTAAATTTTGATATTTATTAAAAAAACTTTGTGCTTTAGCTTTAGCAGTATCATTTGATTTTAAAAAAAGTAATTCATTTAAAAGTTGTTTAATAAGATATTCATCAAAATATTCTGAAATTTGATATTCCCCTAAAAGAAGCTCTTTGTCCGCATCTTCTAATTTTATTCTTTTATCTACTATATCATCGGTAAAAGTTAAAAGGTACTGAATATCTTCACTTGCAAATATCCCGTTTACTTCTATCTCTTCATCTAAATCTATCTTTGTAGAACAAAGAGAATAGATAATATTCATACTACCTACAACATATTCAAATTTATCTATACTACAACTTTGATATTTTAGAAGTAACTCTTCTAAGTCTCCTTTTTGAAACTTTGTTTTAATAGTTTTTAATATATTTTTAGGAGAAGTAACGGCTTGTTCTTGATAGTATTGAATATCATTAGGTGTGTATAGTAGATTGCTTTTAAAACTTACTTTATAAAAGTAATCGAAGGATTTCATAATATGATGATTATCCAATTGCTTATAATCTTCTAAAAAACTATTATTCTTTTCACTACTTGAAAAGAGTTTTTGTATAAAGTTTTTATTCTCTTGTTGTGCAGCATTTTGTTTTAAAACTGTTTGATTATAAAACTCTTGCTTTTCTATTAACTCGTTTATATTTGAGATATTACTTTTTCCAATTTTTGGTAAAGGTGTTATTTTTCTGTATGCTATTAAAAACTCATCTCTTATTTGTATTACTTTAGAATAATCTATAAGATTTTTTAAATCCTCTTCAAAATCATCTAAAAAGAACAAACAAAATACTATATGAGCTAAAACTTGTTTAGCATCTTTTTTTACCAAAGTATAATCATCATTACCTGTAAATTTCATCAGAGGTTTAGTATCTTGATTTTGGTCTACATGATAAAAAAGATTTTGGTACATTATAAACTTGCTATGTGTTGATCTATTTTTCATATAGGGAATACTACGAATATACTCATTTGTATATCTAAATGCTGAGTTACCAACGGTATCCCTTTTAGAAGGGAAAAGGTATGTAAAAGAGAAAAAGTTTTTCTTATAATTTTCTAACATTTTATAAAAGGAAAAAGCTTTTTTATTGGTATCTTTATGAACAATATTTTCTATGTCTTTTAAATCAAGTACATAGTTATAAAGTCTCTTCTCAAAAAAAATCATTTCTACAAATTTACTATAGCAATTTTTTAAAATTGAGAGGTTATCTCTATACTCTTTACTTTCACTAGAGGAAACATAAAAATAATCTACTATATTAGCAATGGTATAAGCATATGAATTTTTCTCTTTTATATCATCAAAGATTTTTTTATTATGACTAAAGGCTAACTTATAGTTTGTATAATACTCTTCATATAAATCTTCAATCTCTCCTATAATATCTTCTAAAAAGCCTACTATTATATTTGAATCTTTTTCTCCATTTTTTGGAGTTTGGGCATTTAGGAGTTTTTGTTCAATTTCATTCTTATCTATACTATCAATATCTTTTATATAGATCCCATTTTTTTTACCTAATGTTTTTGGATTTATTTCTAATTTTGGAAGTTTTTGTATATCAGTTAAACTTTTTAATTGGAAATTACTATAATAAACTTTATAGCTTGTATCCTCTTCTAAAGGGATAAATTTTCTTAAAACTTCATTTTTTGTATCATGATAATATATATCTTTTACTCTTTCAGCATTTACTCCACCGCTGTTATAAATTTTGTATTCTATATACTCATTATTTTTTACTAAATATACAAAGGCTAGAGTATGGGAATAGATATTATCAAAATCACTCTCTTTTTGATTATTCACATAGGTTTCATCTGCTTTTCTAAAGGCTCTTGATGGGCGTATTGGTTTATATACCTCTCCTGATTTTCTTAAAAGATAAAGCTCATATTTTGTTTTTACCTCTTCTTCTATTTTAATATTTTCTTCTTTTAAAGCTTTTTCTTCTGCAACAACGTCTTGATTTTCTAAGCTTGGAATAGATGAAATTTTTGAAGTTCCCTGTCCAGGATTCTTCAAAATTACTGCTCTTCCTTTATCTGTTTTAAATCCATCTGTTCTTAGAAGATAGGTTAAACCTGTTGCAGATACATTTACTTCTGTTCCTGCTGTTGAGATACTAGCTACTTTGGTACAAGGATTTATACTTCTGGGACAAGAAACAGGGGCTCCTAATATATCTTTTAGGTATAAAGGTTTTTTACCTGCAATTTTTAGATTCGGTACGGTTGAAGTTAGAGTTACTTTCCCTCCACACGCACAAGTTATTACTGCTTCTTCTATTACATTATATTCATTACCCATTCTTTTAGTCCCAAAAAAATTTTGCTTATATTACATAAAAATAATTTAAATATAGATAATATATGATTTGATTATTTTATAAAGCTTATTTCATGTTTAATTTTTATACATAAAATTTTTTTATCCTAAAAAAAAGCAACACTAAAACAACACTACTTTTTTATACTTCTTCCAAAGAATATCAAATCTGATATTTAAATCAAAAGGAGTAAATATGAAGAAGATGTTTGCAAAATCTCTATCGATTGCTGCAATAGTTGCTATGACTACTTTAGCTCAGGCTGCGGATACAATCAAAGTCGGTGTTTTACACTCTCTTTCAGGAACAATGGCAATCTCTGAAACTACACTTAAAGATACTGTTTTAATGCTTATTGACGAGCAAAACAAAAAAGGTGGAGTTTTAGGTAAAAAACTTGAACCTGTTGTTGTTGACCCTGCTTCAAACTGGCCTTTATTTGCCGAAAAGATGAGGGGATTACTTACAAAAGATAAAGTTGACGTAACATTTGGTTGTTGGACATCAGTATCAAGAAAATCTGTTCTTCCTGTTGTTGAAGAGTTAAACGGACTTTTATTTTATCCTGTTCAATATGAAGGTGAAGAGTCATCTAAAAATGTATTTTATACAGGTGCTGCGCCAAACCAACAAGCAATTCCTGCAGTTGATTATCTAATGAATGAAATCGGTGTAAAAAGATGGGTTTTAGCGGGAACTGACTATGTTTATCCTAGAACTACAAACAAAATCTTAGAAGCTTACTTAAAAGCTAAAGGTGTTAAAGCAGAAGATATTATGATTAACTACACTCCGTTTGGACACTCTGACTGGCAAAGTATAGTAAGTGAAATTAAAAAATTCGGATCTGCGGGTAAAAAAACAGCTGTTGTATCTACAATCAACGGAGACGCAAATGTTCCATTTTACAAAGAGTTAGGAAATCAAGGTATTAGTGCAGAAAATATCCCTGTAGTTGCATTCTCGGTTGGAGAAGAAGAACTTTCAGGTATAGATACTAAACCTTTAGTTGGACATTTGGCTGCATGGAACTATTTTGAAAGTGTTGATACTCCTGAAAATGAAGAGTTTATATCAAACTGGCATAAATTTATCAAAGATGATAAAAGAGTTACAAACGACCCTATGGAAGCTACATATATAGGTTTCAACCTTTGGGTAAAAGCTGTTGAAAAAGCTGGAACTACAGATGTAGATAAAGTTAGTAAAGCAATAATCGGTCTTGAAGTTCCTAACTTAACAGGCGGAACTGCAAAAATGCTTAAAAACCACCACTTAACAAAACCTGTTTTAATCGGTGAAATCCAAGAAGACGGTCAATTTGAAACAGTATGGCAAACAGAAAAAGAGGTTGACGGTGATGCATGGTCAGACTTTTTGCCTGCATCAAAAGATGTAATATCTGACTGGACAGCTCCAATTAACTGCGGTAACTATAATACAGTTACTAAAAAATGTTCAGGACAAAACTACTAAAAAACAAAAGAAGAGGAATTTATCTCCTACTAATTCCTCTTCTTCTTACAAAAGGTATTATTTATGAAATATAATCTACTAAAAATAGTCTTTCTTAATTTATTTTTTTTCACTTCACTCTTTGCAAATTTTGAACAAGACGTTGAAGAATTAAAAACAAACAGCTTAAAAGCTAAACAAGAAGTTGTAGAGCAGCTAGTTCAAAAATATAGTGAAGATGAGAGAACAAACCTTCTTCTAACAAAAATGAAAGATGGAGATTTATACTATAAAAAAGATTCAGGAGAGTTTGTAATCTTGGAGAAAAAAGAGGGCAGCACTTACTTTACAAAAAGCTTTTTTGATAATAAAGAGTTAAAACCTCAAAACAGAAGAGATTTTAAAAAAGTAAAAACAAACAATAAATTAAGAAGTATTATTAAAAGCAATTTAGCTCAAATGAATCTATTCTCAAAAGATGTAAAAAAAAGATTGCTTTCAGCTAAAAATATTTTAAAAAACTTGGATAAAGAGGATAAAGAACTTATCTCTAAAGCTTTAACAAAAGAAAAAAACAGTGATGTAAAAGAGATTTTAGAAGAGGCAAATACTATTTTAATAGCAAAATACGGTACTGCCAAAGAACAGTTAGATGCCGTAAAAAAACTTGGAGATCACCTTTCAAATCAAACAATAATCACTCTAAAAGAGATAATAAACAATAAAAACAGTTCAAAAGAGCTTGTAAAAAGTGCAAACTCTTCTCTTAATTCTATTCAAACAATTAGATCTTACTACTCAGTTGTAGAAAAAGCATTTTTTGGTTTAAGTCTAGGCTCTGTTCTGCTTCTTGCAGCAATAGGACTTGCAATTACTTTTGGGGTTATGAAAGTAATCAATATGGCTCACGGTGAAATGATGATGATTGGAGCATATACTACTTATACTCTGCAACAAGTTATGCCAAGCCTAATTGAATACTCGATTTTAATAGCAATTCCAGTTGCATTTATAGTAAGCGGTCTTGTGGGAATTATTATAGAAAGACTTGTGATTAGACATTTATACGGAAGACCGTTGGAAACTCTTCTTGCAACATTCGGAATTAGTTTGATTTTACAACAATTAGTTAGAACAATCTACTCTCCACTAAATCAAGAGGTGAAAACTCCCTCTTGGATGAGTGGAACTTGGGAGATAAACAGTGCTTTATCACTTACATACAACAGATTATACATAATTGTTTTCGCTATTTTAGTTTTTATTGGAATCTTGCTTGTTCTAAATAAAACCTCTTTAGGACTAAAAGTTAGAGCAGTTACACAAAACAGACAAATGGCTCAGGCAATGGGTATTAAAACCTCTTTTATAGATGCCATGACTTTTGGTATAGGTTCCGGTATTGCAGGGATTGCCGGAGTTGCTCTATCTCAACTTACAAATGTAGGACCAAATCTTGGACAAGCTTATATTGTAGATAGTTTTATGGTTGTTGTATTTGGTGGAGTCGGTAACTTATGGGGAACACTAATTGGAGCAATTACCCTTGGTGAAATCAACAAATTTATAGAACCTGTTGCAGGAGCAGTTCTAGCAAAAGTTCTTATACTTGTATTTATAATTCTGTTTATTCAAAAAAGACCTAGAGGGCTTTTCCCTCAAAAAGGTCGAGATGCTCAAGATTAAGGTGGAAAAGATGAAGAGAAAACCGATAATTTTACAAATTTTACAAAATGACAAAGGCGGTAAAATAGTATTAGGAGTATTGGCTGTAGTTGTATTATATACAGCTTTTGCAAACCTTGTTTTACCTCAAGATTCTCTATTTTATATATCAACTTATACAGTAACACTTCTTGGTAAGTATTTAGCTTTTGCACTGCTTGCTCTTGCTCTTGATTTGGTATGGGGATATATTGGAATACTTAGTCTTGGTCACGGAGCATTTTTTGCCCTTGGCGGTTATGCTATGGGAATGTACCTAATGAGACAAATAGGAGACAGAGGAGTTTACGGAAATCCAGACTTACCTGATTTTATGGTATTTATGAATCTAAAAGAGTTACCATGGTTTTGGTATGGTTTTGATAATCCTATTTTTACACTTATAATGATTATGTTAATTCCAGGTATTTTAGCTTTTGTATTTGGATATTTGGCATTTAGATCAAGAGTTACGGGTGTTTATTTATCAATTATTACTCAAGCTATGACTTATGCTCTTATGCTTGCATTTTTTAGAAATGATATGGGCTTTGGAGGAAACAACGGACTTACTGATTTTAAAGATATTTTAGGTTTTGATTTATCAGCAGATAGCACAAGAATAGCACTTCTTATTATCTCATTTCTAGCACTTTTTGCAGGGTATTTGATTGCAAGATTTATTATGAACTCAAGATTAGGAAGGGTTTGTATAGCTATCAGGGACGCAGAAAGCAGAACAAGATTTATAGGATACAAAGTTGAACAATACAAACTATTTATTTTTATAGTAAGTGCGGCTATGGCAGGAGTTGCAGGAGCTTTATATGTTCCTCAAGTTGGAATTATAAATCCAAATGTTTTTTCACCCCTGTTTTCTATTGAACTAGTAATCTGGGTAGCAATCGGTGGGCGTGGAACTTTATACGGAGCAATAGTAGGAGCTTTTATCGTAAATTATGCAAGTACCTACTTTACTTCTGCATTACCTGAGGTTTGGTTATATGCTTTAGGCGGACTTTTTGTAGTGGTTACTCTATTTTTACCAAAAGGAGTTGTAGGACTTCTTTCTAAACTTAATTTGAAAAAAGATAAAGGAGAACTTCAAAATGTTACTGCTTAAACAAAATCAAGAACAAAATGTAGGAGAACTAAAAAAGGGTGATAGAATCCTTTATTTAGATGATGTTACGGTTAGTTTTGACGGCTTTAAAGCTTTAAACTCTCTTTCTTTATCTATTGAGTATGAAGAGCTTAGATGTATTATTGGAGCAAACGGGGCCGGAAAATCAACTATGATGGATGTAATTACGGGAAAAACAAAACCTGATAAAGGGGACGTTATTTTCGGACAAGCGGCAAATCTTTTAGAAATGGATGAACCGACAATTGCCGAGATTGGTATCGGAAGAAAATTTCAAAAACCCACAGTTTTTGAAGGACATACCATATTTGAAAACCTTGAACTTGCTATGAAAGATGATAAAAGATTTTTTAAAACTCTGTTTGCAAAATTAAGCGGAGAGCAAAAAAATAAGATTGAGCAGACAATGGAACTAATTGGATTAAAAGAGCATTATCATAACAAAGCTTCTATTCTATCTCACGGTCAAAAACAGTGGCTAGAAATAGGAATGCTTTTAATGCAAAGCCCAAAACTTCTTTTAGTAGATGAACCAGTAGCAGGAATGACTCCCGGAGAAGTTGAAAAAACAGGTGAGATTTTAACAGATCTTTCAAAAAGACACTCTGTAGTAGTTGTTGAACACGATATGGAGTTTATTAGAAGTATTGCAAAAAAGGTTACCGTACTTCATGAGGGTTCTGTTTTAGCAGAGGGTTCTATGAAAGATGTTCAAAATAATGAAAAAGTAAGAAAAGTATATTTAGGGGAATAAAATGATAAATATTAAGAATCTAAACCAATTTTATGGACAAAGCCATACCCTATGGGATTTGAATATTGAGATTGAACCTGCAAAATGTACTTGTCTTATGGGAAGAAACGGAGTTGGGAAAACAACTTTGGCAAAAGCAATTATGGGTCTGCTTCCCGTTAAAAGCGGTCAAATAATTTATGAAGAAAAAGATATAAGCCGTTTAGGAAGTGAAAAAAGAGCAGGTCTTGGAATAGGTTATGTTCCCCAAGGAAGAGAGATATTTTCTCAACTAAGCGTAAAAGAGAATTTAGAAATTGGACTACTTGGAAATAGAAACGGCTTAAAGCAAGTTCCTGATAAAATATACGAACTATTTCCCGTTTTAAAAGATATGTTGAAAAGAAAAGGCGGTGACCTTTCAGGTGGTCAACAACAACAATTAGCCATAGGAAGAGCTTTATGTTTGGAACCAAAACTTCTAATTCTTGATGAACCAAGTGAAGGTATTCAACCAAATATCGTACAACAAATCGGAGGGGTAATAGATTATCTTACAAAAGAGGAGAAGATAACTGTTATACTAGTCGAGCAAAAACTTCCCTTTGCAAGAAAACACGGAGATGACTTTTATCTTTTAGATAGAGGAAGCGTGGTTGCCAAAGGAGAAATTGACAATCTAAGTGATGAAATAGTAGAACAGTATTTATCGGTATAAATGAGCATATCACTAAACTTTAAAGAAGAGATTTTTTCACTAAACAAATTAAGCCTTCCAACTAGATACTACTACTTTAACAAAGAAGAAAACTATATAAAACTTCTTAGTATCGGGGAAGGAATTTTCCCAAATGACAGAATAAAAACCAATATAAAACTTGAAGATTCAAATGCAATTTTTGCAACAGAATCGGCAACAAAAGTCTATCCCTCTAAAAAAGAGTTTGGAATAAACTATATAAATATAAATTTAAAAAACTCAAACTGTGAATTTTTGAATGATGAGTTGATTCTTTTCAAAGATTCAAAACTGCTTCAGTTTTTGCGTATAAATGCAGATAAAAATTCGACCTTCTTTTTTAGCGATATTCTAACTCAGGGAAGAAGTTTTGAGCATTTTGATTTTGACTCAATGCTAACTAGAAATAAATTTTATTGTGAAAATCAACTTGAATATTTGGAAAACTTTGAAGTTTATGGAAAAGAGCTAAAAGATTATATAAAAAGACATCAAAACCAAAACTATATCTATCTAAAAATCTATATAAAAACAAAAGATAATGAAACTTTTTTAAAAACCCTGCACAAAGAGAATTTCCAATCTTTTACCTTCTCAAAATCAAAAAAACTGATAATAGGTTCTATTAGTTCAAAAAATATGGCTGATTTAAAAAAACAGCAAAAAAACATCTGGAAAATCTACAGAAAAAATTTAAATAAAAACAGTTTTAATTTAGGAAAACAATAATCTATTTCCAATTACGTAGGCTTTACATCTTATGCAAAGCCTACTTATAGATTTAAAATAATTCTATACAAGAATCATCTTTAATCCCACACAAGCTAAAAAGATTGCAAAAGCAAGTTTTAGCTGCTTTACATTTAGTTTATAAGCAAGTTTTACCCCGTAAGGAGCAAAAAACATTGTCATCGGAACTAAAATAATAAAAGCAATCCAGTTTATATAACCCGTTGAGGCAAAAGGAAGATTTTCTACATTCCAACCGACTATTATATATCCTGCTGTTGCGGGGATACTTATAATAAGTCCGAAAAGCGAAGCTGTACTAACAGCTTTGTGAATGGGAAAAGAAAAGAGTGAAAGCAAAGGAACCATTAAGGTTCCTCCACCTATTCCAAGCAAAGATGAAAACCACCCAAGCAAAGTTGCAAAAATTGATTGTCCCACTTTTCCGGGAAGAGATTTTGCTATAACAAGGCTTTTAAAACTACTTATTATCATATTTAAAGATACAACAAGAAGTAAAATACCAAACATAAATTTTAAACTATTTCCATCAATAAATTTTGATGAAAAAGCTCCTATAAATACACCTAGAATAACAAAAGGTATCCATCTTTTTGATAAATCCCAGTCTATCCCGCCTTTTTTATGGTGAGATCTTGCAGAGATTATCGAAGTTACGACTATCGTAGATAAAGAGGTTCCTATGGCTAAAGGCATTGCAATAGAGATATCTATTTTCATGTATATAAAAATATGGTAAAGCATAGGTACTATTACAATTCCTCCGCCAATACCGAGTAAACCTGCAAGTAAACCTGCAACGACTCCACTTACAAGTAAAATCGGCACTAAAACTAATAACTCATTCATATATAATTTTTCCTTTTTTAAAAGCTTGAAGCTTTTCCATCACTTCTTGGATCATAAGCACCCTCTATTTTTTTTGAAGGGTATAAAACTAAAGCACCGGCATGTCCGACTGCCGAATCTAAAGCTCCTAAAATCTCAACATCATGACCTTTTTTTATTAATTCATCTTTTATACTTTCATTAAATCTTGCTTCTATTTTTAAGCTTTGTGATGAATTACCCCAAGTTCTTCCTAAAAGCCATCTTGGATTATTTATACAAGTTTGCAAATCCTCTTCATAATAAGCATATCTGGAAAAAACTGCTGCTTGGGTTTGAGGTTGTCCGTCTCCACCCATAGTTCCGTAAGCCATAACTCTTCCATCATCAAAAAGAGCAATGGCAGGATTTAAAGTATGAAAAGGTTTTTTTCTAGGTTTTAAAGCTTGAATATGAGAAGGTTCCAAAGAAAAACTGCATCCTCTATTCTGCCAGACTATTCCTGTTTTTGGCAAAGTAAAGCCGCTTCCAAACTCATGATAAATACTTTGAATAGCACTTACGACTCTTCCCTCAGAATCAGAAACTGCAAACCAAGTAGTATCTCCCGCTTGTGCATTTTCACCCCAAGGAATTGCTTTTTCCAAATCAATTTCCAAACTTAATTTATCCAGATATTCAGGTTCAAGCCATTTTTGAAGCTCTTGTGCACTTACACTTGTATCCATTTTATTCCTGTGTCTAAAAGCTATTTTAGTAGCCTCAACCAGAAGATGAATATGATTTGAAGAGTCTTTTTTTGGAAGTTTTTCACACCATCTGTCAAAAAGTCCCAAAATCATAAGAGATGCAACTCCTTGTGTTGGAGCAGAAGCATTATATAAATTTGCTTTTGAAGTTTTCATTTTTAAAGGCGTTTGCCATGAAGCTTTGTGCTCTTGCAAATCTTTTATATTTAGTAAGCCCTCTTTTTTTGAGAAATCGTCTGCAATATCTTTTGCAACTTCACCTCTGTAAAAATCATCAAAACCGTTTTCTCCAAGTCTTTTTAGAGTATTCCCTAGTTTTTCTTGAATCAAAGTTTCCCCGCTTTTAGGAGTTTTAGCATTTGAATAATAAATTTGGGCAAACTCTTTGTCCACACTTAGTTCTTCTTTTTTCTCTTCTAAGGTCTGCTCTAAAGATTTTGTAACTGTTATTCCATTTAAACTTGAAAATACGGCTTCTTGTACAAGCTGGGAAGGTTTTAGTTTCCCTTTCCACTCATTTTTACTTTTTTCAAAAGCTAAATGCCAAGCACTAACAGCACCGGCAGCCGTATTAGCAGCTAATTTTCCCCTAAAAGGTATATTTTCTAAACCTTTGTATTTTTCTATATTAACCTCAAATCCGGAATAACCTGCTGATTCTATAAAACTGACTCCCTCTTTAGGGTCATAAACCAACCAAAAAGCATCTCCTCCTATTCCCGTCATATGAGGATAATGCACTGCCAAAGATGAAGCTACGGCGATTGTTGCTTCAAGGGCATTCCCTCCTTGTTTTAATATTTCAAGACCGGCATCACTGGCCTTATGGTGAGGAGAAACCACCATTACATTTTCTGAAACTTGCGTTAAAGGTAAAGTATTCATATTACATCCATCCTATTGCTTTGGGTAACCAAAGTGCTATTTGCGGGAATACCATTACAAGTGCAATTACTATTATTTGAATCACAATAAACGGTAGTACCCCTTTATAAATATCCATCGTCTTAATCTCTTTTGGAGCTACACCTTTTAAGAAAAACAGTGACCAACCAAAAGGAGGGGTCAAAAAGGAGGATTGAAGATTTAGTGCAACTAAAATTCCAAGCCAAATCATATTTATATCTAGTGCATGAAAAATCGGTAATACGAGAGGAAGTACGATATATGATATCTCTATCCATTCTAAGAAAAATCCCAAAACAAATAAAACAAGCATCATAAATAAAATTGCACCCCACATTCCTCCAGGTATTGCAGCAAATAAATCTTCAACTAGATAATCCCCTTCTAGCCCCCTAAAACTTAAGCCAAAAACTTGAGAAGCTATAAGAACAAACATAATCATTCCCGTAACTTTCATAGTTTCATATAAAGTATCTTTTAAAATCTCTAAACTTAATCTTTTACTTAAAAAAACTATTACCAAAGCACCGATTGCTCCCATTGATGCAGCTTCAGTCGGAGCTGCAAGTCCGCCTATTATTGAACCTAATACTGCGAAAATCAGTAAAAAAGGCGGTGCAACAGATTTAAAAAACTCTATCCATAACTCTTTTTTTGAGTATAAAGATCTCTCCTCTTCATCTATCGGCGGTACATGATGGGGTGCAAATTTACTTAAAAGTATAATATATAAAATATAACAAACAGCAAGTAACAGTCCCGGAACTAATGCAGCGGCAAATAAAGGACCTATGGCTTCACCGCTAATATCTGCAAGTAAAATTAAAACCAAACTAGGAGGTAGAATCTGTCCTAATGTTCCCGAAGCACAAATAGTACCGCAAGAAACGCTATGACTATAATTTCTTTTTAATAATGTAGGTAAGGCAATCATAGTTAAGGTTACAACCGTAGCTCCTACAATACCTGTTGAAGCACCCATTAAAATACCCACTACAATAATAGCAATAGCCATACCGCCTGGTTTTTTACCTGATAATAGACCTAAAACATCAAGCATTTTTTCCGCTAAACGGGATTTTTCCAATAAAATACCCATAAAAACAAAAAGCGGTATAGCCAATAAAGTATAATTTGTAAGTACACCAAAGATTCTTGAAGGCAAAAGATTAAATAGATTTAAATCTACACCCATAACTCCAAAAAACAGACCTGCCCCTGCAATTGCAAAGGCAACAGGAACTCCTACTAATATAAGTGCAAAAAGGGATACAACCATCATGATTGCCAGTATTTGTGGATCCATTGATTATTTTTCCCCTTTTATTTTAGATACAGCTTTTAATAAAACTGCCAACCCTTGAATTAAAATAAGTGTAAATCCAATCGGTATTAAGGATTTAACTAAATATCTATAAGGTAAACCTCCAGGATCCGGAGAGACTTCCCCTGTTATATAAGACTGCATTACATACTCGCTTGATAAATATATTATAAAAAGTGAATAAGGTATGATTATAAAAACAGGGATGATAATATCCATCCACTGTTTTACTTTTTCACTATAGTGGGCATAAAAGAGATCGACTCTTACATGTTCACCTTGTTGAAATGTATAAGCAGAACCAATCATTGCAATTATTGCCAAAATATGCCATTGTAACTCTTGCTCGGCTATTGAACTTATATGAAAAAAGTATCTAAAAAGTACATCTGCCGAAACTTGCAAAACCAAAATAAAAATAAACCAAGAACTTATTTGACCAATGCGTTCTATGAACGCATCAAGTCTATTTGAAATATTTAAAATCATGATGACAACTTAGTCATCACTACTTCTTCACTTTTATTTTGCCAATCATCATGCATTGCTTTAAAAGCAAAGTAACTTTCGTGAACTTTTTTTACTAATGGATCTTTTGCTGTTAATTTATCATATGTAGCAAATGTCACATCTCTTAGTTTTTCAATAACTGAATCAGGCAGAGTTTTTGCCATTACTCCTTGGTTTTTAACTAAATCTTCCAAAGCTTCAGAGTTATTTGCTTCTGACCATGACAGCCCCATAAGGTTACACTCTGCTGCAACAGCTTTTACTATTGCTTGTAAATCTTTAGGTAAAGATTCCCACGCATCTTTATTAATAAGACATTCACTTGTATTACTCGGTTCTCCCCATCCTGTAGTATAGTAGTATTTTGCCGCTTTTTGAAATCCCATTCTTCTATCTTGAAAAGGACCTACAAATTCAGCTGCATCAATTACACCTCTTTCAAGTGCAGGAAAAATCTCACCGCCCGGAAGAAGTTTTACACTAACGCCAAGTTGCTCTAAAACCTTTCCTGCAAGTCCAGGAACTCTCATTCTAAGACCGTTTAAATCCTCAACGGATTTAATCTCTTTTTTAAACCATCCTGTCATCTGAACACCTGTATTTCCTGCTGCAAGACCTATTACGTTAAAAGGTTTATAAACTTCATCCCATAACTCTTGACCGCCACCGAATTGAAGCCAAGCATTAGTTCCTTGAAAGTTCATTCCAAAAGGTACTGCCGTAAAATATTGTGCCGCAAAAGTCTTACCTGCCCAGAAAAAAGAGTTACCCCAGTTCATTTGAATAGTACCTTTTGACACTGCATCAAAACCTTCCATAGCAGGAATAAGTTCACCTGCAGGGTAGTGTTTAATTCTTAATCTACCGTTTGATAACTCTTCTATTCTTTTACAAAAATAACTAGCACTTCCAGGTCCCGTTGAATAGAACGGAGCGCCTGCACCGTAGCAGTTAGTCATCTTCCATCTAAATGTTTTTTTAGAATCGGCACTTGCAATAGAGGGAACGGCAATAGCTGCACCAAGGCCTGCCAAACCTGTTTTTTTAATAAAGTTTCTTCTTTCGTTAGTCATGTTTTTCCTTCATTTTCATAATTTAGATTCTGTACAAATCCACCTAATGACATACTCTTGTGATATAAGAGCCAATATGTTTTCTAAGGGTATTTTATACCTTGAAAAGATTTTTGTAAAGATATTTTTTATCAATAACTGTACATAGGTAATGAATATATTATATACAGCACCTGTTTAAAATTTATATATAGCTAAAAACTGTAAAAATATTCTAATTGTAATTGTATTTATGATAATATATCGGTTATTAAGCTTTGAATAAAGCAATTACTTTGAATTATTCAGTACATAAAATATAAATAGCAACAACATCAAGATAGTAGAATCTAAGATTAAAATGTATGGAAAATTTATAAGAAAAGATGAGTTAAGGGTATAAATATGAGAATGGAAATAAAACCAAAACCACTAACAAGTGAAGCCTTTAAAAAGTTTGGCGAAGTAATAGAAAAAGAGGGTAGAGACTCTATGATGATAAATAGGGGCTCTGCTAAAAAGTTTTATGAAATTTGTAATATGGATACAAATGAAAAAGGCGGAATTACTACTTTACATATTTATATAGGAAATAAAAGAGAGTTCCCTTTACAGATTGATATGTTAGAAAAACATCCTTTATTTTCTCAGACTTTTCTTCCAAGAAGCAAAGAACCTTTTTATTGTGTAGTAGCACTAGGAGGGAGAGAACCGGATTTATCAACACTTGAAATTTTTGAAACAAATGGAGATCAAGGTGTACACTATAATAAAGGAGTTTGGCATTTTCCGTTAATTTGTATAAAAGATAAAGAAGAATTTTTCGTTTTAGATAGAGCCGAGATAATTAAAGATGAAAAATTAATAGTAGAACAAATAGAATTTAATATGAAAGATGAAGAAATTTATTTAGTAAGAAAATAATTTTTATACAGAAATAAATAGATTCAAAAAAGAGTTTAATCTAGGAAAACAGTAACATAGTTAATAAACTATGTTAACTGTCTAATAATAATTTATCATCATCTAACTCTTCGCCGTCTTTTCTTGCAAGGGCAAATAAGTTAAGTAGATCTTTCACCTCATAATCAGATCTTTCTTTACCTTCTAAATCAAAGATAATTTTTCCTTCGTGTAACATAATAGTTCGGCTTCCATGGTCTAAAGCTTGTCTCATAGAGTGTGTTACCATCATTACCGTTAATGATTTCTCTTCAACAATTTGTGAAGTAATATCCATAATAAGTGCTGCTGTTTTTGGGTCCAGTGCCGCTGTATGTTCATCCAAAAGTAAAATACTGCTTGGTTGTAAAGCAGACATTAAAAGACTAACTGATTGTCGCTGACCTCCTGATAGAAGTCCCATTTGAGAAGTTAATCTATCTTCTAACCCTAAATTAAGTCTACTTAATTGCTCTTGAAAAAGTTTTCTAAGTTTACTATTTAGTGCAAAAGAGAGAGTTCCTCTTTTACCTCTACCGTAAGCTAAAGCCATATTCTCTTCAACGGTTAAATTACCGCAAGTTCCAGCTAATGGGTCTTGAAATACTCTTGCTATATCTTTTGTTCGACCTGTTGCAGGTAATGCTGTTACATCTCTGTCATCAAAAAATATCTGCCCATGTGTTGCTTCAATATCCCCTGCAATCGTGTTAAGTAGGGTTGATTTTCCTGCACCGTTTGAGCCAATTACAGTTACGAATTGACCGGTTGGTATTGTTAAATCTACGCCTCTTAAAGCTAATTTCTCAGTTGCCAAGCCGTGATTAAAAGTAACATGTAAATCCTTACAACAAATCATACTTTTTTCCTTTTTGCTTTTTTCGCTTTATATTCACTTCTTAATTTCGGGAATATTAATGACAAGGTAACAAGTACAGCCGTAAGTAGATTTAAATCAGAGGCTTGGAAACCTAAGAAGTCTGCATTAAGTGCCATTGAAACTGCAATTCTATAAAGAATTGACCCCAAAATACAACTTAATACAACTACTAACATAGATTTTGTTCCAAATATTGATTCACCTATAATAACAGCAGCAAGTCCTACAACAATAGTTCCAATCCCCATTGTTGAATCAGCAAATCCACTTGTTTGTGCAAATAAAGCTCCGGCAAGTCCTACTAAACCGTTTGATAAAGCTAGCCCCACATAGACTTTCTCTTTTACAACAATACCGTTTGCTTGAGCCATTCTTTTATTAGAACCAACTGCTCTCATTGCTAAACCGTATTGAGTATATAAAAACCATGACAATAACAAGCCTCCAATAACTGCACAAATAGCTACGAATATAACTTTTAAATACATGGCAGGAATTCCTAAATCCTCAAAGGGAGTTAAAACCGTAGGCTCCATGATTAAAGAAAGGTTTGGTTTTCCCATTACACGAAGATTTATTGTATATAAAGCTGTCATTGTAAGAATACTTGCAAGCAGATGAAGAATATTAAAACGCAAATTTAACCAAGCTGTAACAATACCGGCACTTGCTGCGGCAAGTGTACCTAATAGAGTTGATAAATAAGGATTTACTCCTGAAACTATTAGAGCAGCCGTTGTAGCTGCTCCTAGCGTGAAACTTCCATCAACAGTTAAATCGGGAAAATCTAAAATACGAAAAGTAAGATAAACTCCCATAGCAACTAAACCGTAAATAAACCCTATTTCTAGTGTTCCTAAAAAAGCATATAGTGACAAATCAACAACTTTTAACTATTTAACAATTTTAGTAGCTTTTTCAAGCACTTCTTTTGGAACTTCTATACCCATTTTTTTAGCCATTTTCGGGTTAACATACAAATCTGTTCCTTTTGCCATTTTCACATCAATTGAACCTGGTTTTTCACCTTTTAAAATTCTTACTACAATATCTCCTGTTTGACGACCCAAATCAAAATAGTTATAACCAACAGCAGCAATCGCTCCTCTTTCAACTGTACTTGTATCACCTGCAAAAACTGGAACCTGTGCATCAATACCAACTTTTATAACCGATTCAACTGCTGAAATAATAGTATTATCAATTGGACAATAAATTGCATCTGCTTTACCCACTAATTGTTTAGCTGCAATCATTACATCAGATGATTTAGGAGCTGCTGCTTCTACAATTTTAATACCCATTTTTTCTGCTACAACTTTAGCACTTTCAAGCATTGAAACTGCATTTGCTTCACCTGGATTGTATGGAATACCAAGCACTTTAAGATTAGGTACAAACTCTTTAATTAAAGTAAAATGTTCTTTAATATTAGCCATATCAGATAGACCTGTAACATTCCCTCCAGGTTGTTCTAAAGTTGGAACAAGTTTTGCAGCTAATGGATCTGTTACGGCTGAGAATACAACTGGAATTGTTTTTGTAGCCGTAACCGCTGCTTGAGCTGACGGAGTTGCAATTGCAACAATAATATCAGGATTTTCACCTACCATTTTTCTAGCAATTTGTGAAGCAATATCAGGTTTTCCTTGAGCACTCTCATAAGTAAACTTAAGATTATCTCCACTATAACCGTTATCATTTAATGCTTGTTTGATTCCATCTCTTACGGCATCTAGTGCCGGATGTTCTACAATTGCAGTAGTCGCAACATAAACAGGTTTAGCTTGTAAAGCAGAAGATACTAAAAGTGTTGACATAAGAGCACTTTTAAAAATTGAACTTAATCTCATAATGAATTCCTTAGAATGATTTGTTATTTATTTTAAACTTAAAAAGATTTTTTAAAAAAGTTGTGAAATATTCTATATCTTTACAACTAAATGGCTACTTAGATGAAGAAATAAAAGAAGATAATAGCCATTTTAAATGGCTATTATAAAAACGAAGATAAAAAGTTTTGTAACTCTTTGGTTTGAGGATTTGAAAATACCTCTTTACTTTCACCTATTTCCCAAAGTGAACCATTATTCATAAAATAACTCTATTTAATAAATATTTCGAGAATAATAATTTGAAAAATAAATTTCTTATATTTTTTAATATTGTATATTTTGTAGACAATTATTGTAGACAATTATTGTAGACAATTTGTTAACATAGTTTTAGAATTTATCAATGATAAATATTACATAAATTAAGGAGATAAAATTATGAAAAAATTTCTTAAAGTTGGATTAGTAACTAGTTTACTGACTACTACTCTTTTTGCTCAAGATAGTATAAAAATTGGATTTGTAGGTACTCTTTCAGGGGCAAACGCCGCATGGGGTACTTCAAATGTAAGATCAATGGAAACTTCAGCTGATATTTACAATGCCAAAGGCGGAGTTGAAATAGCAGGAAAAAAATATAAAGTTGAAATTGTCCCTTTTGATGATGCTTTCGATCCTAAAATAGCAGTTGCCGGTATGGAAAAAATGGCTCAAGAGGGTATTAAATACGTTGTTGGACCAAATGATGATGCCCAAGCTATTGCAGTAAAACCTATTGCAGAAAAAAACAAAATTGTATATTTCCCATATGCTTTTGATAAAAGTTTATATGTAAAACCCGCAAATTATGCAATATTCGGGATGATTGCATCATATCAATGGGAACCGTCTGTATACAAATGGTTAAAAGAAAACAAAGGGGTAAAAACTATTTCTTTTATTGCGGCAAATGCAGCAGATCCTCTTAACCAAAGAGACAACGGTATTAAAATAGCAGAAGATTTAGGATTAAAAATTTTGGAAGCTAAAGCAACTTATAAAGCGGATACAAGAGATTTCTATTCCGTAATCACTCCAATTATTAAGAAAAAACCTGACCTTTTGGTATTATCAGGGGTTTCTCCGGCTACTGCACCGTTAATTATTAAAACAGCAAGAGAGCTTGGTTTCAAAGGATATATGGCAGCTGGAACTGCACTTGATGCAAGTATTTTAAAAGAGGGAGCAGGAGATGCTGCAAACGGATTTATCTGTCAAGGTGGAGCAGATGCTTCAATTCAATCTGAAAAAATGGAAAAATGGGTTGAGTATTATACAAAAAAATACGGCGAATATAATGATGAATCAAATACAAAAGTATTTGCTTTAGAGTATATTTTAGCAGTTTTAAAATCTAATCCAAAAGCTATTAACAATGCAGATGAATTCTTAAAAACTGTTGACTCAAACTGGTCGGCTCCAAATCTTTTCTTTAAAGATAAAGACGCAAAATTAAAATTTGTAGGAAAAACTACATTTGGTCAAAACAGACAATTAGGTGTGCCTCTTACTCCAAAAGTTTATGAAAACGGTGAGTTTAAAACACTTTTTGTAGGTTCTGCAGACTAAGTAAAGATGCCCTTTTGGGTATCTTTTTTATTAAAGAGGAAAATATATGGAACAAATACTACTCAATGGTTTAATTACAGGTGCGCAATACGCATTAATAGCATTAGGTTTAACACTAATCTTTTCACTTATGAATATTCTTAATTTTGCCCATGGACAAATGTATGTTTTAGGTGCTTTTGTTACTTATTATGTTTATGGAAAATTAGGACTTCCTTTTATTGTAGCTGTTATTGCTTCAGGATTAACATTAGCACTAATAGGTGCAATATTCGAAAAATATCTATTTAATCCGGTTATAAAAAAGTCCCTTAGAGAAGAGAGTTCAATGCTCCTTGCTGCAGGGACTGCATTTTTTCTTGACGCTTTGATTTTAATTGTGTTTGGAGAAAAACAAAGAAGTGTTCCTTCAATTGTTGACGGAGTATTTTTCGGAGATGCATATGGAATAGATATTATTATTCCTTACAATAGAATTGCTATTGGAATTATAGCCGTAGTAATGATTACGGCATTTATTCTTTTTATGCAATATTCAAAACCGGGACGTGCAATGAGAGCCTTAGCACAAGACAAAACTGCCGCACAACTTATGGGTGTTGATTTAGATAAATATAGTCTAATCGGTTTTGCCATGGGAGCCATGTTAGCAGGAGTAGCAGGAAGTCTTCTTGTAACCATAACAGGAGTAAATTCAGGAATTGGCGGGGGAATTTCCGTTCAAGCTTTTACTATGATTATGATTGGTGGAGCAGGAGTGATCTCAGGAGCTATTTTAGGCGGTTTTATTTTAGGTATTGTTGAAGCTTTGGGACTTTATTATCTGCCTGGAGATATTACTTATTTAACAATTTTTGTATGTTTAATGATATTCCTTACTTTACGTCCTCAGGGACTAATGGGAAAACCTTGGGGGTGATTTATGAAAAATAAACAATTTATTACAAGAGTCTTAATAGCACTGATTTTTTTATTGGTTATCATTCCTGCCGTTTTGATATATACACAAAGAAATGATTTTCTTTACGGTATTACTTCTGTTGCCATTTTAGCAATGATTAGTGCAGGAGTTTGGTTGACTTTTTATATAGGTAGAATTAATATGGGACAAGGCGCTTATGCTCTAATAGGAGCATATTGTGCCGCAGTTTTAATCACCCAATTAAATTTATCTTTTTGGCTGGCACTGTTTTTAGCAGGAATTTTAGCTTCTTTATTTAGTATTTTAATCGGTCTACCGATTCTAAGACTAAGAGGAGTCTATTTTTCAATGATTACTCTAACTCTTACAGAAGTAGTAAGATTACTTGCAATTGCACTTGTTCCTGTTACAAACGGACCAAGAGGAATTACAAATATCCCACTTCCCGGAGAATTAAGTATTTTTGGAATTACTATAATTCCTGATTTTGCAAACTTACAAAACAGTAAAATAGGATTTTATTATCTTTCTGTAATTGCTATGATTGTAACTTTCGCAATTCTTTACAGACTTGTACATTCAAGAATGGGAATACTTCTTAAATCTTTACAACAAAATGAAGAATTAGCTTCATCTTTTGGTGTAAATATTTCATATTTAAGAGTAATTTCATATGCCATTGCTTCATTTTTTGCAGGAGTAGGAGGAGCAATTTTTATTAATCTGACTCAATCTGTATATCCGACTACATTTCAAGTTGCAGATTCGATTAATTATATGCTTTACACTTTTCTTGGAGGTTTAGCTTATGTTTTCGGTCCTATCTTAGGGGCATTTGTTTTATATTTTAGCTGGGATATTCTTTTCATATTTAAAGAGTATCAATTATTGATTTATTCAAGTATTATGATACTTCTTATGCTGTTTTTACCAAACGGTCTTCTAAGTTTAAGGTTTAAAAAATGAAAAAAATAATTCTTCAAGTAAATAATGTAACTAAAAAGTTCGGCTCTTTAGTTGCCATAAACGATATCTCTTTTGAAGTTTATGAAAATGAAATTTTATCGGTTATCGGTCCAAACGGAGCAGGTAAATCAACGATGTTTAAATTAATCTCTTCATTTTTAAAACCTACTTCAGGAGCAGTTCTTTTCAATAGAGAAAAAATTTCAGGTTTAAAACCCCATATAACAGCAAGAAAAGGTGTTGTAAGAACTTTCCAGGAAACTACTGTTTTTAAAAATATGTCAGTAAGAGATAATATTATAATTGCTCATCAGTTACAAGCAAAGTCAAACCTTTTAGGATTTTTCTTTAATACTAAACTTGCAAAAGAGGATAATAAAAGGTTTGGTAAGTCTGCTGATGAAATTATTGATTTTTTAGGATTAAATGAAGTAAAAGATGAATTGGCAAGCAATCTACCTCACGGACTTTTAAGAGGTTTAGGAATTGCAAATGCTCTTGCATGTAAACCAAAAATCTTATTATTGGATGAACCCTTTGCAGGAATGAATCATGATGAAACAAAAAAATGTATGAATATGGTTAAACAAATTAAAAAGTCAGGAGTAACCGTTCTTTTAGTTGAACATGATATGCCTGCCGTTATGGAAATTTCAGACAGAATCGTTGTTATTAGTTTTGGTGAAAAAATAGCAGAAGGAAAACCTGCTGATATTCAAAAAAATCCTAAAGTAATCGAAGCTTACTTAGGTGTAGAAGATGAAGAATTAGGAATTTAATATGGCTTTATTAGAGTGTAAAAACATAGATGTATATTATGATCAAGTAAGAGCTGTAAAAAGTGTCTCTTTAAGTTTAGAAGAGGGAGAAACTATAACTTTAATCGGTGCAAACGGAGCTGGAAAATCTTCTATTTTAAAAGCTATTACGGGACTTAAAAATATAAATTCAGGAGAAATACTTTTTGAAGGAGAAAAGTTAAATGGACAATCTCCTTCAAAAATTGTAGAAAAAGGAATTGCAATGACTCCTGAAGGAAGAAGAGTATTTCCTTATATGACTGTAAAGGACAACCTTCTAATGGGTGCTTTTACAAGAAAAGACAAAGATGGTATTGCAGAAGATTTAGAAAAAGTTTTAACAAAATTTCCAAGATTAAAAGAGAGATTTAAACAACAAGCCAGCACTATGAGCGGTGGAGAACAACAAATGATGGTAATAGGAAGAGCTCTTATGTCAAGACCGAAAGTTCTTTTAATGGATGAACCAAGTCTTGGAATTGCTCCAAAACTGGTTCAAGATATTGCAAGATCAATTGTACAAATCAATAAGGAAGATAAAGTCTCTGTTATTTTGGTTGAACAAAATTCAAGAATGGCTTTAAAAGTTTCTCAAAGAGCCTATGCAATGCAATTAGGAGAAGTTTTATTAAGCGGAAATTCAAAAGATTTAATACATGATGAAAGAATCATTGAACTATATTTAGGAGGAAGTCACTAATGAAATTAGCAATAATAAATCCAAACTCTACGGAATCAATGACACAAAAATGCAAAGAAGTAGCACTAAAGTTTAAAAACAATGACACGGAAATCTGGGCTTCAAATCCTGAAAATTCTCCCAAAAGTATTGAAGGGCATTATGATGAAGTTAAAAGTTTAGCAGGACTTATGGAAGAGATAAAAAAAGCTAAAGATTGGGGAGCAGATGCTTATGTAATTGCCTGCTTTGATGATCCGGGACTTGAAGCTGCAAGAGAATTGGCAGAAGGTCCTGTAATCGGAATTTGCGAAGCAGCGATGCATATGACAACTATTTTAGCTTCAAGTTTTTCGGTAGTTACCACTCTTAATCGTTCAGTTCCAATAATTGAAGAGTTATCACACAAATACGGAATGTCAAAATTTTGCAGAAAAGTAAGAGCAGCTAATATCCCTGTTTTATCTTTGGAAGACGGAACTTGCAATGCAAAACAAAAGATTGAAAAAGAGATTTTAAAAGCTGTAGAAGAGGATAATTGTGAAGCAATTATTTTAGGATGTGCAGGAATGGCTGATTTAACAATTGAGTTATCGCAAAAATGCAATATTCCTGTTGTTGATGGAGTTTTATGTGCCCTTAAAATGGCAGAATCTCTTGTCGGCGCAAAACTAAAAACAAGTAAAATAAATGCCTATTCTTATCCTATTGTAAAATAGGCTTAAAAGATGGATTCTTTCTCAGAATTTTTATTATGGTTAAGTGTAATTTTTCCTCTAGTATTTAGTGCCGGACCGGGCAATGTTTTATGTGCAATATGCGGAGCTTCAAACGGATTTAAAAAATCCATTCCTTTTGTATTAGGACTAAATTTAGTTTATACCTCATATTCACTCCTTGCAGGGTTCGGACTTGCCGTTATTTTAATAAATTATCCAAGAATATTTTTTTCAATTCAACTATTAGGAGTTATTTATATTTTTTGGCTGGGATATAAATTTTTGAGTAAAAAAGAGATAAAACAAAAAAACTCTTCTACTAATTTAAACTTTATAGACGGTCTTATTTCCCAAACACTTAATATAAAAGGAATATCAATAGTTTTGACAATGTATTCTCAATTTTTAGATAAAAATCAATCTATTGTTTATGAAGTTTTAACTCTTAGTCTTACTCTTTTACTGTTAAATCTCTTTACACATATGACATGGGTGTACGGCGGTTCGTGGATGGCTAAAAAATTTGCATCAAATTATGCAGTAAAAATTCAAAGTAAAATATTCGGTGGAATGTTAATAGCCGTCTCTTTTTGGTTATTATCCCAAACTCTTTACAGCTAGACTTTTTTATAAAAAAGCCTTAAATAAGTAATAGAATTAAAAATATAATATAATAAAAACCATATATACATAATATAAATTGAATAAAAAATCAGAAAATGTATATTTAATATACAAAGATTGTCTACAATGATTGTAGACAATCTGATAAAATTCATTACAACAAGAGAGGAAACAATGGAAGTAAATGATATTTTTACATTAGAAGACAAAATAGTAAACTTCATCTTTGATGCAATTTTTACTAAAAAACTACATCCGGGAATTAAATTATCAGAAAGCGTATTGGCAAAAGAGTTAAATGCAAGTAGAGATGTAGTAAGAAAAGCTTTTAGTAAACTTCAAACTATGGGTATTTTAACATATAAAAAAAATCAAGGATTTCATGTAGTCTGGCTAACAGAAGAGAATGCAAAAGATATCTACACAGCAAGAAAAGTTATTGAAGCAGGTATTGTAGAAATAGTTACCCAAAAACATTCAAAAAAAGAGTTGGATTTATCTATATTAAATGAAAAAGTTGAAAATGAAGAGTATTTAAAAGTTTCCCTTAGAAACGGGGAATATGTAAAAACATCATGTGATTTCCATTTAAATTTGGCAATTTTAAGTGAAAATGATTTTTTAATCAACGCTTTAAAGCCTCTTATTCCTTTAAGTATTCTTGCAGGACTTATTTACGATGACAGTGAGACCTCTTTTTGTTCTTATGATGAACACAGAGTGTTAATTGATGCCATTAAAAGTAACGATATAACTTATGCAAAAAGTATTATGGATCAGCATCTTGTTCATTGCGTAGAAGCATTAAATTTCGGTATTACACCATCAAAAAAAAATAAATTTATATTTGGAAATTAAAATGAATAAATTAATTAATAACTACCCAAGGGATATGATAGGTTATGCAAATGAACCTATTAATCCCAAATGGCCAAACGGCGCTAAAGTAGCACTTCAATTTGTATTAAATTACGAAGAGGGTGCGGAAAACTGTATTCTTCACGGAGACAAAGCCTCAGAAGTTTTTTTATCAGATATGGTAAATCCCGAAGCCTTTGTCGGACAAAGACATAAATCAATTGAATCACTGTACGAATACGGCTCAAGAGTAGGTGTTTGGAGAATTTTGGAACTTTTTAAAGATTTTCAAATTCCCGTAACTATTTTTGCAGTTGCAATGGCAATAGCAAGAAATCCCAAAGTTGCGGAATATTTGGCAAAAAATGATTATGACATTTGCTCTCACGGTTATAGATGGCTGAATTATCAAAAAATTGAAGAATCAATAGAAAGAGACCATTTATATAAAAGTATTGAAATCTTAGAAAAAATGTTAGGGAAACGACCTTTGGGGTGGTACACAGGAAGAGACAGTGAAAACACTAGAAAACTTGTAGTCCAAGAAGGAGGATTTTTATATGACAGCGATGCTTATAATGATGATTTGCCATATTTTGCCCCTGAAATAACTACAAAAGAACATCTAGTTATTCCATATACTATGGATGTAAATGATATGAGATTTATGCCCCATGGATTCAACAGCGGAGATGAATTCTTTACTTACTTAAAAGACAGCTTTGATGCTCTTTATCTAGAAGGAGCAAAATCTCCTAAAATGATGTCTATTGGAATGCACTGCAGAATAACAGGGAAACCCGGAAGAATTATGGCAATGAGAAAATTCTTGGAATATGTAAGAAGTTTTGATGACGTGTGGTTTTGTTCAAGACTAGATATTGCAAATCACTGGATTAAAAATTTTTCAAGCAAAGGAACAAAATGATAAACGTAGCAAGCTGTGAACTTGGAAGTAAAATAATTTTTACGACAGATGAATTCTTTGCAAAAGCCAGTAGAATGCTTCAAGAAAGTGAAGCAATCTTTGAGGATAAATATGATGAAAACGGTCACTGGATGGATGGCTGGGAAACGAGAAGAAGAAGAGACGGAGGAAATGATTTTTGTATTATCAAGCTTGGGAATATCTCTAAAATCAACTCTTTTTTAATTGATACTTCCCACTTTAGAGGGAATTATCCTTTAGCTATTTCAATTAAAGGATGTAATGCAAAAGAGATTGATGATAAAAGTTTCATAAACCAAATAGATAGTTTCAAGTGGCTTGAACTTCTTGAACAAAGTGATTTAGAAGGAGATAAAAAACAAAACTTTTCTTCAAAAGATATTAGTGAAATAACACATTTAAAAGTTGATATCTATCCAGATGGCGGAATTGCTAGATTTAAAGCTTTTGGAGAGATTTGTTTTGATGAAAAACTTTATGAAAAAGAAAATATAAATATAGCTTCAATGAAAAACGGAGCAAGAGCAGTTTATACAAATAATGAATTTTTTGCTCCTTTAAGAAATATTTTAAAAGATGAAGATGCTATCAATATGGGTGACGGCTGGGAAACTAGAAGAAGAAGAGAACCGGGATTTGACTGGGGAATCATAGAATTGGCAAAACCTGCTATTATCGATAATATTATGGTTGATACAAACTTTTTTAAAGGGAATTTTGCCGATTCTTTTTCTATTTGCAGCGCTTATTTGGAAAATACAACAGATAATTCAGTAATTACCCAAAGTATGTTTTGGGAAGAGTTAATAAGTAAACAAAAACTTGAGATGCATAAAAAACACTCTTTTGACAACAGTTTTTTACTCCATAAAAAACCTGTTACCCATATAAGAGTAAATATTTTCCCTGATGGAGGAATCTCAAGACTTAAACTTTTTGGAAAATTTATAAAAGAGGTAAAGGCTTAAAATGCAGCTTTTATTAAAACCCCAAACTCTTACAAAAGAGGCTTTCAAAAAATTTGGAGAGGTGGTAAGCATTGAAAACAATGATTCTAAAACCATCAATAATGGTTATGCACAAAAATATTTTGAATTATGCACTATGGATTCAAATGAAAAAAACGGCAAAGCAACTCTTCATATCTATGTAGCAAAAAAAAGAGAGTTCCCTTTAAAAATAGATATGTTGGAAAAACATCCTTTCTTTTCACAAACTTTCATGCCTAGAAGTTTTAAACCTTTTATGGCAGTTGTTGCTTTGGGTAAAGAAGAGCCTGATTTATCAACAATTGAAGCTTTTATTACAAACGGAAATCAAGGAGTTCATTACAATAGAGGAATTTGGCATTTTCCATTAATCAGTCTGGAAGATAAAGATCAGTTTATAGTTATAGACAGAACAGATTGTAATCAAATCAAAAACAAAATAACAGAGTGCATTGAGTTTAAAATTAAAGATACAAAAATATTATTAGATAAAAGGATAGAAAATGGTAAGCAGCAATAAGTTTGATTAGTATGACTTTTTTACTTCCATATTTAATATTTTCATAAAAAAGTCACGACTGGCATTGTGATTATAAAAAAAGAAATATTAAAAAGAAGAATAAAGATGAATAAAAACCTCAGTAATTTCATTGCAAACTAGTTAACTTATAAAATCTTTTTTGTGGTGAAAAAAAATTAGAACAATTAAATAGGAAAAATTATGGTAAGAGATGTTAATAAAGACTCTTTATCACCCACAAAAGAGAGTGAAAAAAATTGGAAATGGTTTGAAGTTTCAAATATATGGGCAAATGATATTCAAAGTCTATTTGGCTATACATTAGTTGCTTCTTTATTTATAAGTTATCAAGTTACTGGATGGACGGCATTCTCTGCTTTAATTGTAGCAGGACTAATAGTAACATTTTTAGTAAATATATCGGGAAAAGCGGGAGTTGATTATGGGATTCCTTATCCTGTACTAGCAAGATCAAGTATGGGAATACACGGGGCTAAATTATCTGCTATTATAAGAGCTGTTGTTGCAGTTTTTTGGTTTGGAGTTCAAACCTATTTTGCCTCTACTGCTTTACATCTATTAATAGTTGCTTCAACAGGTATTGAATTAAAAACTACTGTTTTAGGCTTAGATATGGTAGGCTGGTTCTCATTTTTTGTTGTTTGGATACTGCAAATGGTGATTTTCTCAAAGGGAATGAACTGGGTATCAAAATTTTTAAATTTTGCAGCACCCTTTGTATATCTTATTATGATAGGTCTTCTAATTGTATTGTGGAGCGAATCAAAAGGTGAACTTTTTAGCGCTGCAAATAATATTTTCTCTAATAAAAGTTCTACTTTTGATTCTGAAATAAACGGTTTTTTTGCAATTGTAGGGACTATGATTGCTTACTTTGCCGCAGTAATGATAAATTTTAGCGATTTTTCAAGATATGCAAAAAACAAAAAATCAATGGTTCTAGGAAACTTGGTTGGATTGCCTTTAAATATGATTTTCTTTTCAGCCTTAGCTCTTTTAATAACCGCCGGTTCCGTTGTTGTTTTCGGAGAAAAACTTACAAATCCAATGGATATAGTTGAAAAAGCAGACAGTACAATATTAAGTTTAGTAGCTGCAATTACATTTTTCACTGCAACAGTCGGTATTAACTTAGTTGCTAACTTTATTCCTGCAGTTAACGGTATATCAAATTTAGCGCCAAAAAAACTCTCATTTAAAAAATCAGGAATGATAACATCCGCTTTTGCTTTAATAATCGGAGGATTTTGGGTTAGTTTCATAAGTCAAGTAGGAATAAGTCCTATCGTAAATACTTTAGGAGCAACATTGGCACCCTTATACGGTATTTTAATAGTTGATTATTTCTTTATAAAAAAACAAGACTTAGATATGAACTCTTTATATGACGAGACCCAAGAGAGTATCTATTTTTATAAAAACGGTTGGAATACAAATACTATGGTTGCCTTTGTAATAGGTGCCCTTTTTTCTATTTGTACCGTATGGGTTGACTCTTTAAGCAGCCTAAACGGTTACGGTTGGATTATAGGAGCAGTTCTCGGTGGTTTTATATATTTATCTTTATCAAAATATCAGACAAATAGAAATTTAGCTTTTAACTAAGAAAAGAGGAAAAATGAGAAACAAAATTTTAAATGGCAATTTAAAAATCGATGAATCACTTTATAATTTAATAAACGAAGAGATTTTACCCACAACCCAGATAAAAAAAGAAGATTTTTGGAGCAGCTTTGAGAAAATTATTGAAGAGTTAACTCCTACAAACAAAGCACTTTTAGAAAAAAGAGAAGAACTTCAAAATGCAATTGATAATTGGCACAAACGAAACAGATACAGCATAGAAAATCTTATAGAATACAAAAACTTTTTAAAAGAGATTGGTTACTTACAAGAGCCTTGCGAAGATTTTAAAGTAACAACACAAAATGTGGATGAAGAGATAGCGCTTCAAGCCGGTCCTCAATTAGTAGTTCCCGTTAAAAATGCAAGATTTGCTTTAAATGCGGCTAATGCAAGATGGGGAAGTTTATATGATGCTCTTTACGGAAGTGATATTTTTTCAAAAGAAGGCGAGTTGGCAATTACAAAAGAGTACAATAAAAAAAGAGGAGAAAAGGTTGTAAACTTTGCAAAAGAGCATTTGGATTGCCTTGCACCTCTTACAGAAGGTTCCCATAAAGATGCCATTGCTTATAAAATAGTAGATAATAAGCTTCAAGTTGAACTTAAAAACAAAGAGCTTGTTTCTTTAAAAGAAAAAAACAAAGCATTGGCTTTTGCAGGAGAAAAAGAGAATCCGACTTCCCTTGTTTTAAAAAACAATAATCTTCATGTGATAATTGAGTTTGATAAAAACAGTTTTATAGGAAAACTTGATCTTGCTGGGATAAAAGATGTAACAGTTGAAGCAGCAGTTACCACTATTATGGATTGTGAAGACTCTATTGCAGCAGTTGATGCCCAAGACAAAGTTGAAGTTTATAGAAACTGGTTTGGTCTTATGAAAGGCACTTTAGAAGAGAGTTTCATTAAAAACGGTAAAAGTCTTACAAGAAAACTAAATAAAGATAAAGTTTTTAAAACCTTAGATAACAAAGAACTAATCCTTCACGGAAGAAGTCTTCTTTTTATAAGAAATGTAGGGCATCTTATGACAAATCCTGCGATTTTAGATAAAAATGATGAAGAAATTTTTGAGGGGATTATGGATTGTATGATTACGACTTTGGCTGCAATTCCCGATTTGACAAATAAAAATCAAAAAAGAAACAGCCGAACAAAATCTCTTTATATAGTAAAACCAAAAATGCACGGACCACAAGAAGTCGCTTTTGCAGTTAGAATGTTTGCTTTGGTTGAAAAAGCTTTAAACTTACCTCTAAACACTCTTAAAATAGGGATTATGGATGAAGAAAGAAGAACATCTGTAAACTTAAAAGAGTGTATAAAAGAGGCTAAAGATAGAGTAGTATTTATAAATACCGGATTTTTGGATAGAACAGGGGACGAGATTCATACTTCAATGTTAGCAGGAGCAATGACTGCAAAAACAAAAATGAAACAAGAGCCTTGGATAAAAGCTTATGAAAACTGGAATGTAGATATTGGTTTAGAGTGTGGTTTGCAAGGAAAAGCTCAAATAGGAAAAGGGATGTGGGCAATGCCTGATGAGATGGCAAAAATGATGACTGAAAAAATTTCACACCCGAAATCAGGAGCCAATACAGCGTGGGTTCCATCTCCTACTGCGGCTGTTTTACACTCAATACATTATCATCAAGTAGATGTTTTTGAGGTTCAAAACGATTTAAAAGGAAAAAGAAGAGCAAGTTTAGAAGAACTTCTTACAATACCTTTATTAAAAGAAGAGTTATCAAAAGAGCAAATAAAAAATGAACTTGATAACAATGCCCAAGGGATTTTGGGATATGTTGTTAGATGGATTGATGAGGGTATCGGTTGTTCAAAAGTTCCTGATATAAACAATATCGCACTTATGGAAGATAGAGCAACACTTAGAATCTCTTCACAACATTTGGCAAACTGGTTAGAACACGGTATTTGTACAAAAGAAGAGGTTATGAACTCTTTAGAACAGATGGCAAAAGTTGTTGATAAACAAAATGAAAAAGATCCAAACTATATCCCAATAGCACCTGCATACGACGGTTTTGCTTTTAAAGCAGCTTGTGATTTGATATTTAAAGGAAAAACTCAACCCTCAGGATATACGGAACCAATCTTACACCAATACAGAAGAGAATTTAAAGATAGTATTTGTAAATAATGAATAAATATTATACAAATGTAAATATAATAAACCAATTGTTTTTAGATAAACTATCAGAGAAAAATAGAGGAGGCATTTGATGTTTTTGACAAACCGTGAACAAGAGAAACTGCTTATTTACACAGCTTCAAAATTAGCGCAAGAGCGAAAAGAGAAGGGTTTAAAACTAAATTACCCTGAAGCTGTTGCCATTATCAGTGCATTTATATTAGAAGGTGCCAGAGAGGGTAAAAGTGTTGCTCAACTTATGGTTGAAGCTACAAAAGTGCTAAAAGCCGATGATGTTATGCCAGGTGTTGCTTCTATGATGCATATGGTTCAAACAGAAGCAACTTTTGATGACGGAACAAAACTTGTTACGGTTCATAATCCAATCCCTGAAATAAAATCGGAAATAACTCCGGGAGAATATTTTATTGATGAGGGAGAAATTGAATTAAATGAAGGTTCGGAAGTTACGGCAATAGAAGTTGAAAACATCGGTGACAGACCAATACAAGTTGGTTCTCACTACCACTTTTTTGAAACAAATGCCTTTTTAGAATTTGACAGACAAAAAGCTTACGGTCAAAGATTAAATATCCCTGCCGGAACCTCTGTTAGATTTGAACCCGGAAGTAAAAAAAAGGTTGAAGTTGTTCCTTTTAGAGGTCAAAGATATATTGCAGGATTTAATGCTCTTGTAAATGGTTACCTAGATAAAAAAGAAACAAAAGAAAAAGCTATAGAAAATCTTGAAAAATTTTTAGGGAGTAGAGTATGAAAATCTCAAAAGAAAAATACGCTTCAATGTATGGACCCACAACAGGCGATAGATTTAGATTAGCAGATACAAGCTTGATAGCCAAAATTGAGAAAGATTATACAATTTACGGTGAAGAATCAAAATTTGGAGGAGGAAAGACAGTAAGAGACGGGATGAGCCAGTCTCCAAATGCCGTAGATACCGCCGATTTGATTATTACAAATGCCGTGATTATTGACTATACAGGTATTTACAAAGCTGATATCGGTATAAAAGAAGGAAAAATCTCAGCTATTGGGAAAAGCGGAAATCCGCTAAACTGCGATGGAATTACAAAAGGTTTAGAAATAGGAGCAAATACGGAAATTCTTTCAGCTGAAGGAAAAATCATAACAGCAGGCGGAATTGATTCACATATTCACTTTATTTCTCCGGGACAAATTGATGAAGCTTTAAGTTCCGGAGTAACCACTATGTTAGGAGGAGGTACAGGACCAAATACGGGAACAAATGCCACAACTTGTACTCCCGGAGAATTTAATATTCAAAAAATGATTGAAGCAGTTGATGATTTACCTTTAAACTTCGGTTTTATGGGGAAAGGGAACAGCTCAAGTTATGAAGCCCTTAAAGTTCAAATTGAAGCAGGAGCTATGGGTTTAAAACTGCATGAAGACTGGGGAACAACTCCAAATGCTATCGATACTTGCCTAAAAGTTGCAGATGATTTTGATGTTCAAGTTGCAATCCATACGGATACTTTAAATGAATCAGGTTTTGTAGATAGCACAGTTAATGCTTTTGCAGGAAGAACAATTCATACTTTCCACAGTGAAGGTGCAGGAGGCGGTCATGCCCCTGATATTATGAAAGTTGCGGGATTAGAAAATATTTTACCCTCTTCTACAAATCCAACCTTACCTTATACAAAAAATACCATAGAAGAACATCTTGATATGCTTATGGTTTGTCACCATTTAAGCCCTAAAATTCCGGAAGATGTAAGTTTTGCAGAATCCAGAATCAGAGGGAAAACTATTGCAGCAGAAGATGTTTTACACGACATAGGAGCCATCTCAATGACCAGCAGCGATTCTCAAGCTATGGGTAGAGTAGGAGAAGTCGTAATCAGAACTTGGCAAGTAGCAGACTCTATGAAAAAACAAAGAGGAGCCTTAGAAGAGGATGATTCTTTAAGCGATAATAACAGAATCAAAAGATATATTGCAAAATATACTATAAACCCTGCTATTGCTTCTGGAATCAGTGAACATATAGGAAGTGTTGAAGTTGGGAAAATGGCGGATTTAGTTCTTTGGACACCGGCATTTTTCGGAGTTAAACCTGAAATCATTTTAAAAGGCGGATTTATAGCTTTGGCTATGATGGGCGATTCAAATGCTTCTATTCCAACCCCTGAACCAAATATGTACAGACCTATGTTTGGAAGTTTAGGAAAAGCAGCTTCAAATACAAGTGCAATTTTTGTATCAAATGCAGCAATAAAAGCAGGAATTGAAGAGAAAATGGATACCAAAAAAGTTATGCTTCCCGTTAAAAATACAAGAAATATCGGGAAAAAAGATATGAAACTAAATAACTTTATTGGAAAAATAGAAGTTGATCCTGAAACTTATGATGTAAAAGTGGACGGAAAAATCATAGAATCCTCTTTTCAAAAAGAGCTTCCAATGACTAAAAAATATTTTCTATTTTAAGGATAAGAAGTGATTAAAAAAGTAATTGAGATAAAAAGAGATATAGACTCGGACGATAGTGTACTTTTGGATTGGTTTGATATGCAAAAGCCCAATCTTTGTGCTATTACGAAAAACGGTGTTGAATTTATAATAAAAACAAAATATACTCACCTTCATGAAAACGATATTTTAGAGTGTGAAGACGGATATAAAATCAAAGTTTCAAAATCCCAAGACAGTATTTATATTCTAAAATTTAGCGATCATATTACCTTTGCAAGAATTGCTTATGAAATAGGAAACAGACATCAGCCTATTTGTATAGAAGATTTTAAAATAACTATTTTAGACGATATCTCAACAGCAGATATTATAAAAGCTTGTGAGGCTATTGAAGGGGTAAAAGTAGAAAAAACAAAGGCTATTTTCAGACCAAATGGAAAAGCACACCATAGCCACTAATACACCTACAAAAGCTTTAAGCAGATTTATTCAGCTTCTTGACGGGATATTCCCCTCAGGAGCTTTTGTTCACTCTTTCGGACTTGAACCTCATGTTGTTTTGGGTTTTATAAACGACAAAAAAAGTTTGGAAAGTTTTTTAAACAATCTTATTTACGATCAATATCAGAAAATGGAATTTGCTATTGTAAAAAAGGTTTTCAAACTTTTAGAAGAAGATAAACTGAACCTTCTAATAAAAGAGGATAAAAAATTTTCATCAATGCTTAGTTTTGAATATGCAAAAGCCTCAAAAGATTTAGGGGAGAACTATTTAAAACATATTGATTTTGAGATAAAAAACAAAACAGTACAAGAGTATTTTAAAAAAGTGAAAAGTGAAAAAAGTTTCGGAAATGAACTTTTTATTTTAAGTGCCTACGCTTTTGAATTAGGCTTGGACAAAGAGACTTTTTTGCTTTTATGGTGCAAAAAAACTTTGATAAATATTGCAAGTGCAAGTCTAAAAATATCAAGAATAAAACCTTCCCAAATACAGCAAATTTTATTTGGTTTTGATGATATTTTGGAAGAAAAAATAAAAAACTGTTCTAAAAATGTAAGTAATTTTAACCCTTTGTTTGAAGAGGTTATTTTCTCACATTTAAATTTAGAACCGAAAATGTTTACAACATAAAGGATTATTTATATGAGTATTAAAATTGGAATTGCAGGACCTGTAGGAAGCGGTAAAACTTCTATTATTGAGAAACTTACAAATATGTTAAAAGAGGAATATACTTTAGGTATTGTAACAAACGATATATATACAACAGAAGATGCAAACTATTTAAAAAGCAAACTAAATCTAAATGAAAAACAGATAATAGGAGTAGAGACGGGAGGTTGTCCTCATACTGCTATTAGAGATGATATTTCAATGAACCAAAAAGCCGTGGAAGAGATAGAAAAAGAGTTTAATCCCGATATTATTTTTGTAGAAAGCGGAGGAGATAATCTAAGTGCAACGTTCTCTTATGAATTAATCGATTACTACTTTTATGTGATTGATGTGGCTCAAGGTGCAGATATTCCAAGAAAAAAAGGTGCAGGGCTTCTATTTTCAGATCTTTTAGTTATAAATAAAATTGACCTTTGTCCTTATGTAAATGTAGATTTAGAGAGCTTTAAAGAAGATGTAAAAAACAATAGAAAAAACAAACCGAGTATTTTTCTAACAAACAAAGATGAAGAGAGTTTTAAAAAATTAAAAGAGTGGATTTTAGCTTTATTATAAAACAACCAAAGCCAAAAACAGATATCGTGCAAATTTTGCCAAAGTAACTAAAAAAAGAAATCTCTTAAAATCATACTTTAAAACTCCGGCTATAAAAGTAATAGGGTCTCCAATAATAGGAGCCCAGGAAAAAAGCAGGGAGAAACCTCCGTATTTATTAAAAAACTTTTTATATTTAGCTGTTTTTTCACTTTTTAAAAGCCTTTTCTTTTCTAAAAACTCTTCTCCTTTTAATCCCAGATAATAATTAAGCAAAGAGCCCAAAACATTTCCCAATGTTGCAAAAAAAAGAATCAAATAAAGATTATATCCCTCATTTATATCAAAAATAAGCAAAGCCTCACTTCCCATTGGGAAAAGCGTGGCAGAAACAAAAGCAGAAAAAAATAGAACCAGATATATCAAATTTTAATTCTTTTTTTTCTTTTTATTTTTATTTGAGAAAAAACTACTCCCGAAAGTATTACCGCACAGGCAATTAACTCTTGAAAAGATAACTTTTCGCCAAGAAATAAAAATGCCAAACCAAGGGTAAAAATAGGTATTAGATTTATAAACATAGCAGCTTTTGAAGCTTCAATCTTTGTAAGTGCAAAATTATAAAGCCCGTATCCGCATAAAGTAACGACTACACCCAAATAAAACAGAGAAGCAACTCCCTCAAAAGTAAAATTCAAAGCCTTTACGTTGAGTTCATAAATAAAAAAAGGAAAAAAGAATACAGCACCTATAAAAGCCTGCATTGCAGTAATAAACAATGGTGAAAATTTATCCACTAGATATCTCGTAACTATTGTATATCCTGTTCCGCAAACCATTGCACAAAATTCCAGAAAATTTCCTAAAAGCGGATCTGGGGCACTTATTGACGCAGAAGCATTTACGCTTAACCAAATTACACCCATCATAGCAAGTAAAGAACCGAAAAGTAACTGTTTTGAAATAATCTCTTTTAGAAAATATCCTGCAAAAAAAGCCGTAATAAGAGGCATCATAGAAGTAATCACTCCTGCTTGCGAAGCAGATGTATATAAAAGAGCTTTTGCCTCAAAAATAAAATATAAACAAGGTTCAAAAATTGCTAAAAGCAAAATCAGTTTTTTATCTTTTTTTGTAAATTCATATTTGGAAAAATCTTTTATAAAATATATAAAACATAAAGAGGCTATTAACATTCTAAAAAATATAACCGTATATTCACCTAAATCTTTCATTGCAAACTTCAAAGCAACAAAAGAACTTCCCCAGATCAACATTGCAAAAACTAATAAAAATATACCTATAAAGCTTGATAATTTGGGCATTGTACTACTCACTTGAAAAATGGAGAGAAATTATACTCTTTTAAAAATTATTGTCAATTAATTTTTTATAAAAAATTTAAGCTTTATTAAGATACAATTGTGTCCTTAAAGAGAAGCATAAAGAGTATTTAGGTACTTTTTATGCTCTTCTTTAGACCCTTTCAATCGTATCTAAAGACAACGCCCCAGGGTGGGAACACAGCAAGGCACCTTTTTTTGTGGTGTGATTGGGTATCTGGAGAAGAGTGCTAACAGCACTCTTTTTTTATATAAAATCTGAAAAATCTTCATTTAAAATCAAAAGTTTTTTATCTTTTTTATTATAAATAAATCTTCTATCTCTTTTTTGAATAGCTTTTAATATTATAAGTTTTATATCTTTTTTACTTTTTTGATGTCTTTTTAAGTACAAAGTAAACTCTTGAAGAGAGATAAATTTCTCTTTTTGCTCCTCTTTTTTCTCTTTTTGCATATTTTCAATTTGGGGTTTGTAGATTGAACGCATTTCATTAAAGGCACTTTGCAAAAGTTCAATTTCCCTGTTAAAAACACCTATTATTTTTTTCTGATTTTTTTCTAGTCTTGATATTTCCGAACCGTATTGCTTTCTCATCCATTTAATAGACTTTTTAAGAAGATCAATTTGTTCATCTTTTGCTTTTACAATCTCTTTTACAACTTCCGTATAAGGCATCTGTTTCAGTTCAACTTTGGGTTCACTTTGAGTTTGAGAATTTTCATCTATGTAAACATAGGTTTTACCTGATTTTTTAATAGATTTTAATTGGTTTTTTCTTATTCTGTAGTGTACTCCTTGTAAAGACAGCCCAAGGATTTCAGCAGCTTGTGAAGTTGTAACCAATCTTTCCAAGGATTAATCCTTACATTTTATCGCTGTCGATCTCTATTACGGTATGTACATTTCCACGAGGTTTAAAATCTGCAATTACTTTCATATATTTTGGTTTTAATTTTCCGTACAGAGTATCAAATATCTCATTTGCCGAATTTTCATGGGAAACTTCTCTATACATAAAACTATTTATATAAAGTTTTAAAGCTTTTAATTCAATTACTAATTTGTCAGGGATATATTCTAATTTAATAGTTGCAAAATCAGGGTAACCGCTTCTTGGACATTTTGCCATAAATTCAGGTAGTTCAATATTTATAGTGTAATTTTTTTCATTTATATTTGGCCAAAAATTATCTTCATTGTTAATATCAAATTCAACAATCTCTTTTTCACCATATTTCATTATTATAAGTCCTTATTATCTATTTCATTAAAAGTAATATTTTATCCAAAATATACTTACAGGTTTTATTATATAAATTTTATATGAAAAGAGTATTATAATAAAAGCAAATTAGGTATAAGATTTAATTATATATACTTTAATTATAAATTTAATTTTGAGGAGACTTCCCATGAAGACCGTTTATGATATTTTAATAGTAGGAGGAGGACCAGGTGGGATTGGTACGGCTGTCGAAGCAGCTGTTCACGGTATAGAAAATATTCTTCTGATTGATAAAGCGGATAACCACTCAAGTACTATTAGAAAATTTTATAAAGCAAATAAAAAAGTTGATAAAGATTGGAAAGGTCAAACTATAAATATAGAAGGGAATATTCCTTTTATGGACGGAACAAAAGAGACTACTTTAAATTTCTTTGACAGGCTTCTTGATGAAGAAAAAATCGATACGGCTTTTAACGAGGAAGTTGAAAATATCGTTAAAAATGAAAAAGAAAATATTTTTTTAGTAACCACTGCAACAAAAAGTTTTAAAGCAAAAGCGGTGGTAATTACTATTGGGAAAATGGGAAAACCCAATAAACCTTCATATAAAATTCCCCCTTCAATAAAAGAGTTTGTAAACTTCAATCTTGACGACTGTTCCCACGGAGAAAAAATTTTAGTCGTAGGAGGAGGTAATTCTGCCGCTGAATATGCATATGAATTAGCAGATGAAGGAAATACCGTAACTTTGGTTTATAGAAAAGCTGAATTTAGCAGATTAAATCCGGCAAACGAAGATATCCTTTATCAATACAACGGTCAAGAAAAGTTAAGATTAAGACTAAATACGGATATTATCTCTTTAGAAAATGAACACGGAAAAGTAAAAGTAAATTTCGATGACGGTTATTATACGATTTACGACAGAGTAATTTACGCAATAGGCGGGACTGCACCTGTTGATTTTCTTAAAAAAGTCGGTATAAAATTGGATGAAAAAGGAAAACCTATTTATGATGAACACTATAGAACCAATATTCCGGGAATGTATGTAGCAGGAGATATTGCTTTTAATACGGGAGGTTCTATTGCCGCTGCTTTAAACCATGGTTACCATATAGTAAACTCATATCTTAGAAGAAGCGGTAAATTGTACTCTTATACCCAAAAAGTTGATGAATTTTTTAAAAATCATCCCCAATTTAAAGAATAAAAGCTATCAAAAAAGATAGCTTTTATTTGTTACACTCAAGACAATCAAGATTTCTTTCGTCTTTTTTGCATACTACACATTTTGTAAGTTTTACGTTACAAAAATTTCTACTAATAGTACATTTAGGATTTAAAGAAGCCATATAACTTACATTTAAAACAGGATCATATAATAAGTCATTTGCAATATCAGAATCAATATTGGAGTTTTTTGCAACTGCTCTTCTTATATTCATATCAGGTGATTCATGCAAGCTTCTTAATTCATCTATATTATCTGACTCAAAAGCTCTATTAAGTTGTTCAATTAAACTATCTGCTGCACTCATTTTAATACCTCTGAAGTTTAGTTATATTAAATTCTATTTTATAATAACTTATGAATTTATTAAAATATGAGACAATTTTGAGACATTTCATAAAATAAACTTAATTAAAACAATTAATTATATAGAGGAATATCTTTAATTTATAAAAAAGATTACTTTTATTTTGTATAATTTTATATGAAAAAAAGAATATTTACAAAAATCTTTAATGATAAAAATCTTCCTTTTGTAGAACTTAGATATTCAAATAATACAAAACACTATAAAAATCATATTCATAATACTTTTTCTATAGGAATGAATCTAAAAGGGAAAACTATTTATTCAAATAAAACAAAAAAATATGAGTTTGACGTAGGAATGCTTGCTATTGTAAATCCTAAAGAGGTTCACTCTTGTAATCCTGTTACAAAAGAGCCGAATCTCTATTATATGCTCTATTTAGACCCAAACTGGTGTTACGGTATTCAAAAATCTATTTTCAAAGATTTAGAGGGCTTTAAACCTTTTGAAGAGGATGTTTTATATGATGAAGAGATATATACGGATTTTAAAAATCTCTGCAATCTTCTTTTCAGTGAAATCTCTTACAAAGAAAAAGAGCAGAAGTTAATTCAATTTTTTACAAAACTATTTAAACTTTATATGAAAGAGAGCGAACAAAAAAAAGAAAATAAAGATTTTGAAAAAATTGCAGACTATTTGGAGCAAAACTCTACTGAAAATATATCTTTAGAAGAGTTGTCAAAAGAGTTTAATCTAAATCCTTTTTATATAATAAGAATTTTTAAAGCCCAAAAAAATATTACTCCCCATGCTTATTTGTTAAATATGAAAATAAACAGAGCTAAAAAACTCTTAAAAGAGCAAAAAAGTATCACCTTTACTGCTTTAGAATGCGGGTTTTCCGATCAAAGCCATTTTCATAGAAATTTTTGCAAATATGTAGCTGCTACTCCAAAAGAGTATAAACTCAATTTTGTACAAGATTAATTTTTACAAAGCAACTATAATTGCTTTATGGAAATATACTTTACAGATTTTTTAACCCTTGCGTTAGCGCATTTTTTAGCACTTTTAAGTCCCGGTGTAGATTTTTTTATTATTCTTTCAAACTCTAGTAAATACGGACGTTATGAAGGAGTTCTAACTTCTGTTGGAATTGCTTTTGCAAATCTTTTTTATATTTTGCTGGCTTTGTTTGGAATATCTCTTATAAAAGATAATCAAACTATTTTTACCCTAATTAAACTTTTAGGTTCTATATATCTTTTATATATCGGATTTTTACTGATTACAAGCAAAAAAAGAGAACTTTTTAATAAAAAAACAACTATCAGCAAAAAAAGAAAAGCACTTGTCAAATTTTTTAGTATGGGCTTTTTATCTGCCATTTTAAATCCAAAAAACTCGATTTTTTATTTTACTATGTTTTCCATATCAATAAAAAGCACTACTCCTGTTTTTGTACAAAGTTTTTATGCTTTATGGATGTTTTTTGCCGTTCTTCTTTGGGATATTTTCGTAGTTTATTTAGTTACCAATAAAAAAAGCAAACTCTTTTTAGAAAACTACTCCAATCTAATAGAAAAGATTTCCGGAGTAATACTTTTTACAATAGGTTTTTTAATTATCCTTGAAACTCTTATCTAGATTCTTTAAAAGGACAATGCAGACAATCAAGCTTTCTTTCATCAATTTTGCACTTTACACAGGCTGTTAAAAGTCTTTCCTCAAACTCTCTTTTTATAGTGGTATTTGGATTTAACGAAGCCATATAAGAGACGTTTAACACCGGATCAAAAAGGAGTTTGTTTCCTATTGATTTATCTATATTTTTATTTTTTGCCAAAGCTCTTCTTACATTCATATGTTCGGAGTTTGCCAATTCTCTAAGGGTCTTTATATCATCACTTACAGAAGCTAAGTGAAGAAGTTGATTTACTGATTTTTCATTAATACTCATGTTAGACTCCCATTTTTGTAGAGATTATGCATATAATATTCCTTTTGGAATATAATTAATAATATTTTTATTTAAATAAGAATTATATGTTAACAAAATTTATTATTTTTGAAGTCTTATTTTTATGATAGATTTTATTATAATTTGAAAAAAAGAAAAGGATTTATATGGCTATAGGTTTCATAGGACTTGGAAATTTAGGTAGTGCAATTGTTAAAAGACTTCTTGACCAAAAAGAAGAAGTAAAAATATATAACAGAACAAAATCAAAAGTCGAACATATGGGTTTAGATATTGCAAACAGTCCAAAAGAGCTTGTTGAAGAGTGTGACACGGTTTTTATGTGTCTTTTTGAATCAGCTGCGGTTGAAAATATATTTGAGATGCAAAACGGTATTTTAAGTGCTGATTTAAAAGGTAAAACTATTATTGATTTAACAACAAATCATTATGAAAAAGTTCTTACTTTTCACGAAAAAATCGAAAAAAAAGGGGGTAATTATTTAGAATCTCCTATTTTCGGAAGTGTTCCTCCTGCTTTACAAGGGGCACTTACAATAGTAACTTCGGGAAAAGAGAGTACTTTTGAGCTTTGTAAACCATTTTTACAAAAAATAGGAAAAGAGATTTTTTATTTAAAAGAGAAAGGGAAAGCTTCTAAAATGAAACTGATAAACAATCTTTGTTTAGGTTCATTTATGGCTACTATTGCAGAGTGTACGGCTTTAGGTGAAGCTTGTGATATAAATAAAAGTGAACTTCTTAAAATATTGGGAGTAGGCGGAGGTCAATCCCTTGTTTTAAAAGGAAAAACTCAAAAACTAATAGATGAAGATTTTAGTGCCCATTTCTCAAATAGTGCAATTTACAAAGATCTGCATACTCTGCAAGATTTAGCTTACAGTATGAATCAGCCTTTATACACAGCAGCTATTCCAAAAGAGCTTTTCGGAAAAATGAAAAAAGAGGGTAAAGGAGAAGAGGATTTCTGCTCTATTTACAAACTATTTAAATAGCATACTTTTTTAAGTATGCTAAATACTATAAATATAGTTTGAAACTTCAATTAGATTCCCGTCGGGATCTCTTATATAAATTGAATTAATCTTTCCTATTGCACCTGTTCTTTCAACAGGACCTTCAATTATCTCTATACCAAAAGATTCTATATGTTTTTTAAACTCAACTATACTTGTATCCGTAACAAAACATAAATCTGCACTTCCCTCTTTTACATTTAATGCTTTAGGTTCAAATTCACTATTTAATTGATGCAGATTTATTTTTTGATGTCCAAATTTTAGAGCAACTCTGTGCTCTTGGAAGATCTCTTTTTCCATGCCTAAAACAGAGGTATAAAACTCTACAGTTTTTTCAATATCTTTTACGGTCAAAACTAAATGATCTATAGCTTTTATTTTAAACATTGTAAAACCTTTTATATTTTTTTATATTATATCTTATAATGAACTCAAAAGGGTTAAATATGCCTGTTCTTGATATTTTTTTAAATTTTCGGGAAAAGTTACGGTATTTTTCTTTTCAAAAGAGCTTATTGTTTGTGCAGAGATAAGATTAACTTCACAAATTGGATTTAACTGAATCAAAGCTTCAATTTTAAAAGTATTCGCACCCCCTGCAAAAGTTCCTTTTTTTGCTCTTTTTTTTATATAAATTTTTTCTATTTCATTCTTTTCTAAAAAAAGCAGAAATTCATTGCAGAAAGTTCTTATACTATCCTGTTTTTCATCATCTCCCAAAACAATTTTTTTTATTTTTAAATCTATGAACTCTTTATCTTTTAAAACAACCAAAACTGCATAATTACTTTTAAGTTCAATTCCACAAATATTCATTTAATTCCTTTTATATATTTGTGGAAGTATAAAACAAAAAAACGGATTTTTTTAATTTAATTACAAATTGTAAGAGATTTAAAAAATTTATAAAGGTAAATAGACTTTAAAACAAGCACCCTTATACTCACTGTTTTCATAAGTATAAGTTTCATTTTTAACTTTTAATTTACCCTCCATATGTTTTTCTACCATCTCTTTGGACATATAAAGTCCGATACCAGTACCGTTACTTTCCTCTTTTGTAGTAAAATAAGGCTCAAAAACTCTATTTATAATATCTTTATTGATTCCCTGACCGTTGTCTTTGATTGAAAAAACAGCTTTATCGTTTTGTTTATAAATATCTATAAAAATCAATTTATTTTCTACGCCTTTATCTTCCAATACATCTTTTGCATTATTTAAAAGATTCATTATTACTTGAATAAATTCATTTTCAAATCCTAGGATTTCGATACTTTCAAGATTTTCAATTACTTTTATATCCAAACTTTTAAATTTGGGTTGAAGAAGTTTAAAGGCTTTTTCATAACACTCTTTGATATCAAATAAATTTTTACTCTTGTTTGGTTTAAAATAGTTTCTAAAATCATCTATTGTTTCAGAAAGATATTTTACGGTATCACCTATTTTTTCCAAATCTTTTTTCTCTTCTTCTTCAGGAATTTCAATATCCATACTTTTTCTTAATAAAAGTCCGCTAGATGTAGTTGAAATAAGAGAAAGAGGCTGTCTCCATTGATGGGCTATATTTTCCAACATTTCGCCCATTGCCGCCATTTTTGATTGTTGAACTAAAAGACTCTCTTTTTGTTTTAACTCTTTTTCTGCCTTTTTTTGAGCGGTAATATCCAAAAATGAACTTACGTAATAGATAACTTGGTCATTATTATCCAAAATTGCATGTATCGTTAAAAGCTCATTTACTATACTTCCGTCTTTGTGCCTGTTATTTATTTCACCTATCCAAAAAAGATTTTTGCCTAAAGAGCTGTACATATTTTGATAAAACTTGTCATTATGAATTCCTGATTTTAATATCGACGGAGTTTTTCCTACAACTTCATCTATACTATAACCCGTAATTTTTGTAAAAGCTTTGTTTACTCTTAAAATTTTTTGATTTTTATCCGTGATTAACATTCCGCTTTGAGTCTCAAAAGCTACTGCCGCAATTTTTAACTCATCATGAGATTTTTCAATACGTTCCAACATAGTATTTACTTCATCATAGAGTTTCCCGTACTCATTGTTCTCTTCAATTTTAATTCTGTTTGTAAGAGATTCCGTAAAATATATTTTTTCCAAAAAAGAGACAAGATTTAAAATAGGATTCGTAAATTTTTTTGCAAAATATATTGCCAAAAGATAAGAAGAAAAAACTATTATAAAAAGAATTACAAGCAAAGCTTCTATATCTTTTTTTATTACATCATAAACCGTATCGATTTTAAAATTAAACTGAATATGCCCTAAATTTGTATTTTGATAATTTGCTTTTACGTAAAGCTTTAAATCTCTTCCTTTGATTATGGAATCTCTATGTTTTTCATCTGGAAGTTTATCCACGCTAAAAGTTTTATCGGCTTTATTGTATTGCAAAATAGGTTCACCGTTTAGTTTGTATAAAACCATTGATTTTAAAGCAGAAAAAGATTTTAACTTTGTAATAATATCGGAAGCTGCAGAGATATCATTTAACAAAACCAATTTTGCTATATCTTGGCTTAAGACTAATCCTATAGATTTAGAGAGTTTTAAAGTATTATTATACTGATTAGACATATACCAATATACAAAAGCCGTATATCCTATAGAACCTGTTAGAATAGTAACTAACATAATTATAGAAATAAGCCTTTTTCTTATAGAACCTTTATATTTCAACTTTTATCACTTTTTATTTAATGAAGGATTTACAATCGGAAGTTCAGAATCATTTCCCCACTCTAACCAAGAACCGTCGTAAACAGAAGTCTTATATCCCAACTCTTTTAAAACAATATAGTTTAAAGCAGCTTCAGCTCCTCCGTCACAATAAAGAATAATCTCTTTGTCTTTTGGTATATCTTTATAAACTTTTTTTAACTCCTTTAAATCTCTCATAACATTGCCGTCTTTTGAAACTTGATAATTTTGAGTACAAGCATAATTTTGAGCTGTTGGTATATGACCGAATCTTTTTGCCAAAGACTCTTTGCCCTCATAATGGGATTTTTTTCTTCCGTCAATAATCGTTTTATTGCCGATTGATAAATAAGTACTTAATTTTGTCTCTATTTTTTCATCATCTACTCTTGGTATAAACTCTTTTCTAAGAGCTTTATAATCATCTGTAGCAATAGAAAATTCTCTTTTTATCAAAGGACCGTAAGAGACTTTTAAAAGTCCTACATTGTCATGTCCCAATGTTTGTAATATCCAATAAAATCTTGCTGCCCAGATAAAATCTCCGTTATCATAAGCTACTACCAAACTATTTTCGTCGATTCCCGCATTACTGAATAACTCTTTCAAAAAATCAAGTTTGGGCATAAAAAATTTTTCATCAAAAAGAGATTTTAAAGCCGGAATATTTACGGCATTTTTAATATGCCCTTTTAAATAATCCTCTTTCTGCCTTAAATCTATTATGGAAAGATTTGGGTTGTCAAAATTATTTTTTAACCAATCAATCGAAACTATTGAAGGAACTTTTTTTTCTTTATTATCTAAAGTAGAAGCTCCAAACAGTCCTATAGAAACGAATATTAGAATTAAAATTGTCTTAAAAATTTTCATTTGAGACTCTTTTTTTAAGTTTATTTAAAATTATACAATAATTATTTTATATATTAATAAATTAAATATGACTACTTTACTACTCTTTTATTGATTCTTTTTCTTATAACTCTTTTTATCTCTTTTTTTATATTATTAGAAGTTCTTAAGGCATCATCTCTGTTTGGAATTGAAGCAATTACTTTATTACAATTTTCGCAGATAAAATCAAGTTTACTAATATCTAAATTATCATAATTTGATTTAGTCGTATCATAATAAAGTTCTGTATCACAATAGGGGCAAAAACATTGTAGATTTACAATTTCATCTTTAGACCACTCCCATTTCCACTTCATATCATAAATAATATCCTCTTTATAAGAGCATCTGTTTTTTCTAATTTGATAAATTAGAAAATATATTAAAAACGGAGTAAAAAGTACCGATAATTGTGCCCATAGAGGATATATATTGATATATTTGTTATAAAAATTTTCTATTTTTGTTTCTAAATAAATTAAATCTTCTGAAATATTGAAAGGCAAAAATATCAGTGCAATAATAAAAATTAGACCCAAAATTATCTTAGCTTCATAAGATAATAATTTTCTTTTTCTCATTAAATCTCCAAATTATATATGAAAATAAGTTTAAAGGAGTAAAAAGAGGATTTCTCCTCTTTTTTATACATCTAAGTGTTCTACGTCTTTTGCGTGCTCTTCTATGTAGTTTCTTCTAGGTTCTACTTCATCACCCATAAATAGAGTAAAAGTATCGCTCGCCATTTCTGCATCTTCGATTTTTACTCTTAAAAGTCTTCTATCTTCGGGAGTCATGGTTGTTTCCCATAATTGTTCAGGGTTCATTTCACCTAAACCTTTATATCTTTGAATATAAGCACCTTTTTTAGCTAACCCTTCAATATCCTCTAAAACTTCAACTAAATCTCTACCTTCAAACATAGAGACATCTCTTTCAATTAGTTTATTGTAAATGTAAGTTGCTTCACTAAAATAAGGACTTGCAAAAAGTTCATCATCAATAACTAACTCTTCCAAACCTTCATTTGTTTGAACAAAAAGTTGTATTCTCTCTTCAGTTATACTTTTAGAAAGAATATTATAACCCTTTTCTTCAATAAACGATCTAACCTCTTCATATAGTTTTGATTGTTCCAATTTTACTAAATCAGAGTTCTCAATAAGATGTTTTAAAACTTCTACCAAAGAGTATCTTTTTTCAAGTTGGAGAAGCATCTCTCTATATCTTGAAACGGTTTTTAATAAATCAATTAAATCATTTACTCCTAAACCTTCAAACTCGAAACTCTCTGCACCGTTTTCAATTAAGAAATTAGATAATGCCGTATTATCTTTTAAGTAAGTTTCGTTTTTACCTTTTTTATATCTATATAGAGGCGGTTGGGCAATATACAAATAACCTTTTTCTACAACTGGTCTTAAAAATCTAAAGAAGAATGTTAAAAGAAGTGTTTGAATATGGCTTCCGTCAACGTCGGCATCGGTCATAATTATAATTTTATGATATCTGATTTTTTCTTCATCAAAATCTTCACCTATACCGCAGCCAAGAGCAGTAATCATATTTCTGATTTCATCAGATTTTAAAATTTTGTCAAGTCTAGATTTTTCAACATTTAAAATCTTACCTTTTAGGGGTAAAATTGCTTGATAAACCCTATCTCTACCTTGTTTAGCTGAACCACCCGCTGAATCTCCCTCAACTAGATAGAGTTCTCTTATTTCAGGATCTTTACTTTGACATTCTGCTAGTTTTCCAGGAAGAGTTCCAACTGTCATTGCATCTTTTTTTCTAGTTAAATCTCTTGCTTTTTTAGCAGCTTCTCTTCCTCTTGCAGCCATTAAAGCTTTATCCATAATAGCTTTTGCTTGTTGTGGATTCTCTTCAAAATATTTATCTAATTTTTCATTTGTTAATTTTTGGCAAATAGGTTTAACGTATGATGATCCTAGCTTTCCTTTTGTTTGACCTTCAAATTGAGGTTCAGGCACTTTAACGGAAACAACCGCAAGAAGACCTTCTCTTACGTCATCACCTGTAATTTTAGTATCTTTTTCTCTGGCATTTGCATTATTATTTACGTATTTAACAATTGCTCTTGTAAGTCCGGCTTTAAAACCTGCTTCATGAGTACCGCCGTCTATTGTTCTAATATTATTAACAAAAGATAGTGTTTTTTCAGTATATGTTGAGTTATACATTAATGCAATGTCAACTTCTACATCATCTACTCTATCTGAAAAAGCTACTGCATCAGATACGGGAGTATCTTTGTTTAAATCTTCAACAAATTGTTGAATTCCACCTTCAAAATGATAAACCTCTTTTACTTTTTTGATTTCATCTTCAAGTGTAATTGAGATAAAAGGGTTTAGGTATGCGACTTCTTTAAATCTTTTTGCTAGTGTCTCAAAATTATATGATGTAACTTCAAAAATAGAATCATCAGCTAAAAATTCTATTGTGGTACCTGTTTTTCTAGGAGCATCACCTATTACTTCTAAAGGAGATTTAGGTATACCTTTTGAAAACTCTTGATAATGAATTTTTCCTTCTCTGTAAATAGTCATTTTAAGATCTTTACTTAAAGCATTTACAACTGAAACCCCAACCCCGTGAAGTCCACCTGAAACTTTATAAGTATCTTTATCAAATTTACCACCTGCATGAAGTACCGTTAATACGACTGTCGCCGCACTCATTTTTTCAGTAGGGTGCATTGCAGTAGGAATACCTCTACCGTCATCTTCAACTCTTATCCAACCGTCTTTTGTCATTGTAATTTTAATATTTTTACAAAAACCTGCCATTGCTTCATCAATAGAGTTATCTACTACTTCATAAACCATATGGTGTAATCCGTTGACATTTGTATCACCGATATACATACCAGGTCTTTTTCTTACAGCTTCTAAACCTTTTAAAACTTTAATATTACTAGCGCCGTACTCTTGTTGACTCATTAAATTTCCTTCTTTAAATCTATTTTTCTAATACGATTGGCATTATTATCGTAAAGAATTTTTCATCTTCTAGATAAAACGGTAAATTGGATTCGTTGAATCCAATTTTTACTTCTTCATTATTTGTTTGACTTAAAAAGTCAAGCATATATTTTGCATTTACTGCAAGATAAAACTCTTGATCGATATTTAGTTCTATATCTATTTGAGTTTTTGATTCCGTATCTTCATCTAATGATTCAAATACAATAGAATGAGGTCTAAATGTAATTTTGATATTAGAGAAAAGTGATGTAACTAATTTGATTGATTCAACCAACATACTTTTTGGAATAGACATATTGTATTTCAAACTTTGAGGTATGATTCTTTCATAATCGGGAAATTTTCCGTTAATTAATTTTGTGAAAAATTTCATTGCAGAGTTTGAAACAATAAGATTGTTTTCATCATACATAATAGTTGCTTCATCTAAAAATAGTTTTTGTATCTCAATTATAGCTTTTTTAGGAATAATAAATTGAGCTTCTGCATTTGAAATATTTTGTAAATATGAAATTGCCAATCTTCTAGTATCTGTTGATACAAAATTGATTTTTGAAGTTTTAATATCGATTAAAGCTCCGTTTAGTTCAAATTTTGGATTGTTATTATCAATTGCAGGTGTTATTTTTCTAATAGAGTTGATTAAATTTATTGTAGAAATCTCTAATTGTTTTAAATCATCTTTTTGTATTAAAGTAGGATATTCATCTGCATCATACATAGGTAATTTAAAAGTTGATTTATTTTGTTTAATAATTAGATTGTTTTCATCTGTTTCTATAATAATATCTGCATCTTTTAATCTTTTAATAATTCCTAGTAGATTAGATCCGTTTACAGTTGCTTTTCCGTATATTGCATCAGTTATAGATTCTATCGTACACTCTAATCCAATTTCATAATCTGTTGCTTTTAGTGTAAGTTTAGAATCGTTTACTTCTAAGTATATATGAGAAGTAATTGAACTAGCATCTTTTTTCTCTAAAAAAGGTTGCATTGATGAGACAATATTCTCAAATATGCTTTTTGTAATTATGAACTTCATTTATTAGCTCCTATTTATTATTTAAGATAGTGGAAGTAGTAGTTAGTGTGAAAAGATGAAAACTTTATTCTAAACCCTATTTATTCGAACTTTGTGTATGTGAATAAATAGCTTTAACAGTTCACACCTTTTCACACTTTAACTTTAAACTTTTTCTTCCGCCCCTTAATGAATGATTTTATTTTTCAAATTTTGAATGATCAATTTGAAGTTCTCATCTGTTTCAATCAATTTATTCGTTTTTTGAATATTTTTTGAAATAGAACTATGATCTTTCATACCTAAAAACTTAGCAATATCAGGCATTGAGTTGTGTGTTAACTCTCTTGCAAGATAAATTACAACCCTTCTGGCATTTGCAACCGTTGCCGTTCTTTTTTTCGATTTAATATCACTTGGTTTGATATTAAGCTCATTTGCAACAAGTGAAATAATATCGGGTAATTTAATATTCTCTTTTTTCTCTCTTATTTGCTCTTTTAAAAGACTTTGGGCAAGTTCTAAATTAATCTCTTGGTTAAGCAGTGATGCACTGGCATTTAACTTAATCAAAACGCCCTCTATTTCTCTAATAGAGTTATCTAAGTTTGTTGCGATATAGTTTACGATTTCTCTGCTTAGATTAATACCGTTTAATTCACTTTTTTTCTCAATAATAGCAATTTTTGTTTCAAGTCCGGGCATTTGTATGTCTGCTGTTAATCCCCATTCAAATCGAGATTTTAATCTATCTACCAATCCTGCAATTTGTGAAGGCAGTCTGTCACTTGTCATAACTATCTGTTTTTTTGCATTATGAAGTTCGTTAAAGGTGTGAAAAAACTCCTCTTGAGTCTGCTCTTTACCGCTTAAAAACTGGATATCATCAATAAGTAAAACATCACATTTTCTATATTTACCTCTAAAATGTTCCATATTTTTATTTTTAATAGAGAAGGTAAAATCATTCATAAACTGTTCAATTGTTACATATATTACGGTTTTGCCTTTTTCAATAGCATCATTACCTATTGCTTGTAAAAGGTGGGTTTTCCCAAGTCCCGTACCACCGTAAATAAATAGTGGATTATATTGAACTCCCGGTTTTTCGGAAACTGCCAAAGAAGCGTTATAAGCCATCTGGTTGGAACTTCCTACTACAAAAGAATCAAAAGTATATGAAGGATTTAAAATAGTACTTTCCGTAGCTTCATTTTTAGCTTTTTCGGAGATAATCTCTTTTTTGCTCTTTTTTTCACCTGTTATTTTTATCTCGATATGAGGTTTTGTTCCGTCGTAAATCTCGAAACAGTGCTGTATTAAAGGTTTATATTTACTTTTTATCCAAGATGCCAAATATCTGTTGGGAACTTCAAATACCGCTAGTTTTTCGTCAGAAGTTATTTTTTTGTAGTTTAACTGTTTTAGATATCTTTTATAATCTGTTGGATTAGCTTCTTTTTTTATAATAGTTAAAAACTCTTTACTTGTCAT